>CBDHEW010000002.1:0-34631 GCA_965262265.1 Erythrobacter sp. | reverse complement strand
GCGGGTCTGAAGACCGTGATCCCGGCGACGCCCTATGACGCAAAGGGGCTGTTGATCAGCTGCATCGATGACAATGATCCGGTGATCTTCTTTGAGCCGAAGCGCATCTATAACGGCCCATTTTCAGGCTATTACGATAAGCCTGTAGAGCCTTGGAAGAATCATCCGGACAGCGTTGTGCCTGAAGGGTATTATTCGATCCCGCTCGGCAAAGCGCGCCATGTGGCCGAAGGTGAGCAGATCACTGTGCTTGCCTATGGCACCATGGTTCATGTGGCAGAGGCGGTTTGCCGGGAAAAAGGCATTGAGGCCGATATCCTCGATCTGCGAACGCTCGTCCCGCTTGATATTGAAGCAATTGAAGCCTCGGTGGAGAAGACAGGGCGCTGCCTGATCGTTCACGAAGCCACTCGCACCAGCGGCTTTGGCGCGGAATTGTCTGCACTCGTCACCGAGCGCTGTTTCTACCACCTCGAAGCGCCCGTTGAACGTGTCACTGGTTTTGACACACCCTATCCGCACAGCCTCGAATGGGCCTATTTCCCAGGTCCCGTCCGCATTGGCGAGGCGATTGACAAGATCCTCAAGGATTGATCCGACTATGAGCAAGTTCACATTCAATATGCCCGATGTGGGCGAAGGCGTGGCCGAGGCGGAAATCGTCGAATGGCAGGTCAAGGTCGGGGACAATGTCGCGGAAGACCAGCACCTGGTTGACGTGATGACGGACAAAGCCACAATCGACATTGAAAGCCCGGTTTCGGGCACTGTTATCGAAGTGGCGGGCGAGGTTGGCGATGTCGTCAGCGTTGGCGCGATGCTGCTGGTGATTAAGATCGAGGGTGATGCGGAGGTCGAGCCTGAGGCGCAAACGCCCGCTCCGGCGCCTGCTCCGCAACCCGCTCCAGAACCGGAGCAAATCCCAGAGCCAAAGGCCCAGCCAAAGCAAGCGCCAAACCCAGCGCCTCAACCCGTGGGTGAAAGTGCTGTTGTTGTGGCCAAAGTCCTCGCCAGCCCTGCGGTTCGCAAACGCGCCAATGAACTCGGCATTGACCCTTGGCGAGGTAAAACCTGCCGCCGATGGCCGTGTGCGCCACGCCGATCTCGATCAATTCCTCGCTTACAATGCGGGCGGCGGCTTCACCCCGGCTGGCAAACAGCGCGATGACGAGCCGATCAAAGTTATCGGCCTCAGGAAACGCATCGCCCAGAATATGAGCGCGGCCAAGCGCAACATCCCGCATTTCACCTATGTCGAAGAATGCGATGTGACCGAGCTTGAGCGGATGCGCGGTGACCTGAATTCCGCCCGCGGTGCAAAGCCTAAACTCACCATGCTGCCGCTGCTTATCACGGCCATCTGCAAGCTGATCCCGGACTATCCGATGATCAATGCGCGCTTTGATGATGAAGCCGGGATCGTCACCCGCCACGGAGCGGTGCATCTTGGCATGGCGACGCAGACAGACAACGGCCTGATGGTTCCGGTGATCCGCGATGCGCAAAGTCGCAATCTGTGGCAGCTTGCAAGCGAGATTGGCCGCTTGGCTGCCGCAGCTCGCGATGGTACAGCCAAATCGGAAGAGCTTTCGGGCTCAACTTTGACGGTGACATCGCTCGGACCCCTAGGCGGGGTGGCGACCACCCCTGTTATCAACCGCCCCGAAGTCGCCATTATCGGTCCTAACCGCATCATTGAGCGGCCCATGTTCGTCACCGGCTGCCGATGGGGCTGAACGCATAGAGAAGCGCAAGCTGATGAACATTTCCATCTCCTGCGATCACCGTGTGGTTGATGGTTTTGATGCGGCCAGCTTTATTCAGGACATGAAAAAGCTGATTGAGACGCCGGTTCTGCTGCTTTCGGAGTAATGTTCGAAAAATGACACAAAATGAGCCGCGCGGGCGTTGACAGCCAATCGCGCTGGCCCTAATGGCCTCGCTCCCAAGCGGTTCAAAGCGCTTAAGCGGGTGTAGCTCAGTTGGTTAGAGCGCCGGCCTGTCACGCCGGAGGTCGCGAGTTCAAGTCTCGTCACTCGCGCCACTTTCTTCAAGATGTGGAATTGAGAAAGGGCGCGGCCTTACCTTGTAGCGATGGGTCATCAGGCGCGATTGTGACTGTGTCCGTTTTGTCGGGAAGCGTCCGCAAAAACCGCCTCACGGTGACTAGGTAATCATACTGTCTTAGAGCGTCACTGGTCAGCAATTGGGGTTCACCCCCTTCCAGCATGAAGCCAAAAACAGGGGCGTCCTTTATGTTCGCGAGCATGGCGATCATCGCGTCTTTGTCGCGGCGGGTTGCGCGCGCTAAGGCGGTGCCGAGCAGCATAAAGCCGCGTTCTTTACCCACATCTTCCGGCGCGAGCAGAAACAGCGTTTTTTCCGTGTAGCGTTTGGCCGCGATATGGCCGATCTCCCAGTCAACACCCTCGGTTTCGTCCAGAACCATGATGATCGCAGCTGACCGTTCGCAAAGGCCCATCACAGCGTCTTTCCATGTCGCATGGTCAAAATAGCCGCGCGCCACACCATAAGGCGGAGCAGGGTCATCAGGGTTGCCCAAGGCGACTGTGGGGCCCACGCGTGTGCCTTCATCCAGCACCAGCATATCGAGTGAAGCCAAAGCTCCGGCCCCATCGAACATCCAGCGTGCTGGGTTGAACGCGCCCTTCGGTAAAGGCACCGTGTCGTTGAGGAAAGAGCGCAGAAACAAGATCGGCGCGCGATTGTCCTGATGCTGGATATCATGGAGAGAGACGCGCATTTGTTCTTCGGCGCGCCGCACACTCCAGCGTGCGACCACGCCGACGAAGTAAGGGATCACCATGATGACCGTAAGATAGAAGCCAAGCGCAATGGCAACGATCGTCAGATCTACCGCGACGCGCCCCAGATTGCGCAATTCCAAAAGCGCGTTGATGACAACGCCGACATTGGGAAACAGTTGGACTGCGACGGGTGGTATCAAGCACACGAAAATGAACACGATGATCATTCGCCAAAAGTTCGAAAAATTCGCGATCCCGGCGATCACCATCAGGAACCCGGTCCACACTTTGTTTTTTGCGTAGCGTAGCGCGACAGGAATGTTGGCCAGGCGTTTGATCAGGCTTTGCCACTGGTCTTCGTCGCGGGCAGTTTCGCGCAGCAATTGGCGCTCTTCATCCGCCAGACTTTGGGCTCTTGCCCGCGCGGTGAATGCGAGCCAGATCAAGTATACATGCAATAGGACAACGCCTGACAGATAGAGCCACGGGACATAGCTTTGCGCTGTGAGCATATCTGTGCTCGGATTGTCTGCCCAGTCATAACCGTACCCAATTGTGTTCAGATACGCCGCGTAAAGATTGACCGCGAGCCCAAACCCGCACAGCGCCAGCACCCACCACGGGGTGCGAAGCTGGGCAAAGAATGCGAAAACAATGGCCGCAATTGCTAGGCCGACTACGTCCAGTGGTGCGATGCTGCCATCGAATGCGCCAAAGCCCGTAAAGGCGGGCAAAGGCTCTGAGGATTGCTCGATTATCGCGGTGGAGGCGTCGATGAACCAGACCAGAAAGTCGGTCGCAAACGAAAACAGGCTTACAAAAAGCATGAAGATCAGCAAGGACCAGCACAATTGGCACACACGCCGGACAAAGTGCGAAGCGCTCCAAGCGCGGGTCAGACGGCTAATATCAACCCGACCAATTGGCTCAGCCTCACCCGTCGTCATCGTCGCAGCTCCCCCCTTTAAGCCGACCGTGATCTCAAAACCAAGATACGCGGGCAAATGGCTCGCAGACGCTTAACCTGACATTGCCGCTGGCCCTTGAGAGTGTTTCATGTGGCGATAGCAGCATGTCTCAATTCATAAATTCATCGCATTTTGCACCGCTTGGCGCAAATTGAGGCGACGGGCTGCGCGCTGTCCCTATTGCGCGCATTCCCTAGCACCCGCAAAGCACTCTTGGAGACATATGGACCGCCCCGAAACTCTGATTATGAATTGGCGCAGCGTCGCCATGGCACTCTTGGTGCTAAGCGCTTTGATCCCGCAAATGTATCTGTGGGCGCGCGGGATTGAGAGGCGCGCGGCTGCTTGGCTTGCGGCCTTCATCACGGCGGTTTCTGTCGACACCTTGCCGATGACAATCGGTTTCGCTGGCGCTTATGATATCTGGCCGGGGCTAACTTTTCTTCCCGTTAACGTCTCACTGTTGTTCGGTCCGCTGCTATATTACCACGCGCGGCAATTGATGATCGGTTATGTTCCGGTGAGCCATTACAGCCTGCTGCTGCCGGGCGCATTCTATTGGCTGTATCAACTATGGGCCTTTTCGGCTTTGGGGGACTACCGTTCAAAGTGGCGATTCAACGATGCAATCCATGAACCTTATGTGGTGCCTGCAATCTCGGCAGTGACGCTGGGCATAACGCTGTGGTGTTTTTGGCAGATTTGGAAGACCCGGGCGCGCTACTTGAATTGGCTTGATGAGAACCGGTCAGACGGGGATGCATTTCAGCCCACATGGATATCGCATTTTCTTATGCTGACGCTGTTCGCCGCGATCCTTTGGGTTATCGAGCTTGCTCTCGGATTCACGCTCAACATCAATTACTTCGAGCAGTTTTGGTGGGATATTGCGATGCTGTTCCTGGTGATGCTGCTGTCGCTCGAAGCGTTGGCTCGGATCAGCCATCCTTACTTGAAGATGTTGGAGCCTGACGCTGAAGCGGTTGAGGAATTGCTAGAGGCGGCCGCTGAAGAGCGTGATTGGGCGCAAGAGGGAGAGCGGTTGAAAGCTATGGTGATTGAACATGGCTGGCATTTGGAAAGCTCGCTTTCGCTGCAAACGCTTTCGCGACGATTCGGGATGAACCAGGCCTATGTCTCACGCGCGCTCAACCAAGGTCTGGATTTAAGCTTTACACGCTTTATCAACGGGCTGCGGGTCGATCATGCGAAAAGTATGGTGGTGCAAGAAGATGCCAATCTGCTCGATATCGCGCTCGCCTCAGGCTTTGGATCAAAGGCGAGTTTCAACCGCGCTTTCAAACTGCATAGCGGGCATAGCCCGAGCGAGTATCGCCGTCTCAATTCGTAAATTATGCGGGCCATAGGCCAATCTGCGCCGACAAAGATGGTGCGCGCTGATCAAAGCGCCTCCAGATCTAAGGAGGATCGTTTTCAATGTCGGTTTTCAATCTCAAATCATTAGGCGCCATTGTCGCTACCAGTGTGCTCTCTATGGCGGCGTGCAGCGACCGGCCCGAGGCAATGCCGGTTATGCCGCCCGCCATTGCAGCGGATGGTCAACTCACCCCGCAGCAGGTGCGCGAAGACATCGCCATTGCGAAAGAGGCGTTCGAGCGCGTGCACCCCGGCTACACCCGTTATGCGAGCCAGACAGAAATGGACGCGCAATGGCAGGCGGTGATTGATGCAGCCGATGCAGCTGGCGGGTTGTCGCTGCCTGAATTTTATTTGGCCTCCGAAGAGGCACTTGTCGCCATACGCTGCGATCACACCAAGGCTGAATTGCCGCGTTCTTTGCGCGATGCGAGGCAAGGCAAGCCGCTCTACTTGCCCGCGCGTTGGACAGTGGTTGAAGGTCGCGCTTTGGTGGAGGTTGCGGGAGAGGGCACGGGCTTGGAATTCGGCGATGAGATAGTCTCGATCGACGGGCGGCCCATGGTCGACGTGATGGCTGATATTGCGCCCTATATCCCGGTTGATGGCTACACCGAATGGTCGCGGGCTGGTGAGATTGGGCAATCACTGGAGTTTATGGGGGGCGGTGTGGACCACTTTGGTGCGCTGCTTTGGGACGTTTCTGAGACCGCCACTTTGGAAGTTCAGTCGGCTGATGGAGCCACGCGCAACCTTGATATACCCCGCGTGGATATTGCCAATTGGTCAGCGCTGGGTGACGCATCGCAAGCGAACTTTAAAGACGCCGTGCAGTTTGAGCGATATGGCAACGATGTCGCCTATGTCCGGGTCGACACTTTCGTAAATTACCGTGATCCGGTTGATCCTGACGACATTTTCGATCCCATTTTCAGAGCTATTCGTGAAGAAGGGCGAGGCACTCTGATTATCGATCTGCGAAAAAATGGCGGCGGATCTTCAGGACCAGCCTATGAACTGCTTGCAAACATCATTGACGAACCATTTCGCCCGATCCGCGAGATGCGGGCCAAAACACTCGATCTGGATGGAATCCGGCCCTACCTCTGGACGTGGGATGCGCGTGCGCTTGATCCCAATCCCTTAGGTTTTTCGCGCAATGACGATGGAACTTACGCGCTGCGTGGCTTCGTCTCAGAGGATCTGGCTGAAGTAGACCCTGCGCGATATGCGTTTGATGGAGAGGTGATCGTCCTGACCAGCAACTCCAATTCTTCTGGCAGCACCAATTTCGTCACCTGGGTAACCGAGACGGGGAGGGCGACCACAATCGGAGAGAGGACCGGCGGCAGCGCCGAAGGGCCGACAGCTGGGCTACAATTCACGCTAACCTTGCCCAACAGCGGTGTGCGCATGCGGCTGCCATTCTTTCATGTGCTCAACAATGTAAGCAGCTTTGAAGAAGGCTTTGGCATTTCGCCTGAAGTGATGGCTCCACTGACGGTTAAGGCGTTCCGCGAAAGGCGCGACCCTGCGCTTGAAGCCGCGCTGGCATTTGCGAGCGGAGAGACCGTCACAAGCGCTGCTGACTTTGCGTCGCTTGCCGGAGATGGGTGGTCGGGAGAACTCGATTACCTCAATTACGGGCGCGAGGACCGCTCAACCATACCGGTAAGGATGAATATCAGCGCGCCAGAGGGGCTCAGCGTGCCCTACGCATTCCTTTATCCTGGTGAAGAGGACAAGAACGCCGATGATGCGATCACTATCGGAGCAGATGGGCTGGCGATCAACGGTTTGCGCATTGTTTCTCGCACGCGCGGCGAAGACGGCTCGCTTGTGTTGGTTACAGCGGGGGAAGGCTCCGATGACAATCGGCCCGCTGATATTCGCATGACCTATCGGATTGCAGATCGCAGCTTCTCAGTGGCCAAGGATGTGCGGTTTCAGGGCGGCGGGTTCTTCAACCGCAACCGTTACAACCTTACTCGCTAGTCTCATCGCTGGAAGGAGGCGCGCTCCACCGGCCCGTCTCCATCCAGATAAGGAATCGTTTGAGCGGCAACAGCCATATCAGACCCAGAAAGACGTATAGGATCGTCTGCACCCAGCCAGGCCAGAAGCGCACAATATCCGCCAAATAGACCGCGATCAGCACACCATAGACCATCAGCGCCACAAACAGCCCGATAATGCCTACCGGAATTCGCCAAGTGGGGGTTTCGCGCACAGCTTTATCCTTCAGTCCAATCCGTAAATCCGCGTTGGTGTCACCACGGCATCCAGCCTGATGTCATGCGGCTCGATGGGGAGCGCTTTGACGCATTGCGCGTCCCATGCAAGCCCGATTGCTATGCGACCGGGATGGTCCGCGAGCCAGCGATCGTAATGCCCGCCGCCCTGGCCAAGCCGATCCAGATCGGTGGTGAACCCGATCAAAGGTACGAACAAGACATCGGGCAAGATGCTTTGAGCGGTGCTGTCTGGTTGTTTGAGGCCAAATGGGCCGCTTACCAGATCGCTTTCGCTGTGCGGATCGCTGTGTTCCCCGAAAGCCATTGGCGCGCCTTCGTCAGCGAAGCGCGGGAGGGCGACCCTATGGCCAGCCTCATGAAAGAACCGCGCATAGCCAGCGGTTGGCGCTTCTTCAGGCGTTGAATGATACAGACCGACAACAGCGTCAGGTGCAATCTTCGCGAGCAAAGGCGCGGGCGGGCGGTTGAACAAGAGCGCCTTGATGCTTTCAGGCTGGGCAGCGACATGCTGGCGTCGCGCGGCGCGCAGATTTCTTCGAAGGGTGGATTTGGTGTTCACGTGGATCAATTGGCCATCTTGCATTGCTCAGCCCGTAGGATCGCAATGAGCGAGGGATTTGCACCGGTGCATGCCGGTGCAAAAGGAGATGACGGGACCACTATGGGTCGTTGCTTGGAAATCCACTGACGCCGAAGAGTCAGGTGGGCGCCGTATACCCCAGTCCCACAGCCGAACTGGTGGACCAGGGCAGGGACAGCTCCCGTGGATTGCTTATAGCCCCAGGGATTTTCTATAGCTCGTGCCGAGCAGCCCCGCCGCCACGCGATCTAGGAGGCTTGGGCAGTTCCTTCAAGCTTGCTCGCGGTTGCCTCAGCCTTTGCAGCCAGAGCTTCGAGCTTTTCTGCCATCGCTTCGGAAAGGGCCGCATCTTCGGCAGGACCGCCAAACAGGTCGTGCTGGTGACGCGCGCGTTCCTGCAATTCGGCGATATCGGCCTTGAGAGTGGCGTTGTCCTTGCGCGCGCGCTCTTCTGCCTTGCGTAAGGTTTCAATCTCCGCACGCAGCTCAGCCTTTTTGCCGCCGGACTTTTCCTTGTCTTCTTCGATTTGCGCTTCCGCCTCGCGCTTTGCATTGGCGGCGTCATCTTTGGCGCGCTGGGCTTCCTGGCGCGCTTCGGCGACTTCTAATCGGGCAGAGGTGAGGGCGGTTCGCACCTCATCAAGTTCATCGGCCATGAACAATGCTGCGAAAATAAGATTCTGCGCTTCCAACGCTGCGCGGGAATCTCCAAGTTTTGCGTAATTTTCGTCGATAACAGCGCCCAGCTTGGCAACTTTCTCTTCTTCGCCGGGGCCGCAAGCGATTGAATAGGTCTTCGGGCCAACCTTGATTGAGACCTGGCTCACGCCTCAAGCTCCTCAATCAAAGCGTCCAATTCCCCAAGAGTATCAGCCACTTCCTCGCGTAGCTTTTCATGCGTGTTGATCAGCGACATGATCTTGGCAGAGTTTTTCGCCTCATGTTCTGCAGCGGGCGGAACAGTATTTCCACCGATCGCATCGGCGCGCGCAGCATCTATCCGTTCCATCGCGGCGGTGATGCGGGACATGGCTTGCTCTATCCGTGAAGCGCTCATAGCGGCATTGCAAATACCAACTTCTCATGTTTTCGCAAAGCGTTGGTGAGACCTGTTGATAAGTGATGTGCAACGCTTCATCCGAAATGGCCAATCGTGGAGCCGGGCCTTGAGAGTGTTGACCTTGCACTAGCGCTCAGCAATGGGTTTGCGCGCCTCATTCTAGGCACGAATCGATCCTTTGGGCAAAAACCAAAGCCCTCGACAAAAGCGCCTAGTAAAGAAGCGCTTCAGCAGGAGCCGCCAGCGCCATGACAGTTGATCCAGCCCGCCTCCAACCCATGGCAAACGCCATTCGCGCGCTTTCAATGGACGCGGTGCAAGCTGCCAATTCAGGTCACCCGGGAATGCCGATGGGCATGGCCGACGTGGCGGCAGTGCTGTTTTCAAAGCACCTAAAGTTCAATCCAGCGCGTCCCGATTGGGCTGACCGTGATCGGTTTGTGCTGTCCGCTGGGCACGGTTCGATGTTGATTTATTCGCTACTGCACCTGTCTGGCTATGCCAGGCCCACGATGGAGGAAATCCGCAATTTCCGCCAATTGGGGAGCCCATGTGCCGGCCATCCAGAAAATTTCCTGCTCGAAGGTGTGGAATGCACCACGGGACCGCTTGGCCAAGGCCTCGCTATGGCAGTCGGCATGGCGATGGCGGAGCGGCATCTCAACGCGGTGTTCGGCGCTGATCTGGTAGATCACCGGACTTGGGTGCTTGCAGGCGATGGTTGTCTGATGGAAGGGATCAACCACGAGGCTATCGGGCTTGCCGGACACTTGAACCTTGGCCAGCTCAACGTCCTTTGGGATGACAACGCGATCACCATCGACGGCACTACCGATCTTTCGACCAGCGAGAATGTGAAAGCCCGTTACGAAGCCACAGGCTGGCATGTCGTCAGCTGCGATGGCCATGACTTTGCCGATATTGATCGCGCTCTGGAAGAGGCGAAAGCCGATCCGCGTCCCTCTTTGATCGCATGCAAAACAGTGATCGGAAAAGGCGCTCCGAACAAACAAGGCACCAGCGCGACCCATGGCGCAGCGCTCGGCACTGATGAGGTAGCGGCAGCGCGCGACTATCTCGGATGGAGTTCTGAGCCATTCAATGTGCCTGCCGACATACTCAAAGACTGGCGCGCCACCGGTGATGCCGGCGCAGCGGAGCAGGCGGCGTGGGAACAACGGCTTGCGGCGTCCGACAAACGTGAATCCTTCGAAAGGCAAATGGCGGGCACCGCAGACAGCGTTGCAACCGCGATTGAAGGTCACATACGCGCGCTCGCCGCAGAGCCGCAAAAGGTCGCAACGCGCAAGGCCAGCGAAATGGCGCTCGGCCCGCTCACCGCAGCCTTGCCGCAGATGGTCGGGGGTTCGGCGGATTTAACCGGTTCGAACAACACCAAAACGCCTTCAACACTGCCGATGACGGCAGATGATTATTCGGGGCGCTATGTCTATTACGGGATCCGCGAATTTGGCATGGCCGCCGCGATGAACGGCATGGCTTTGCATGGCGGCGTTGTGCCCTATGGCGGAACGTTCCTGATCTTTTCTGACTATTGCCGCAACGCGATCCGGCTGTCCGCTCTGCAGAAGACGCAGGCGATCTATGTGATGACGCATGATAGCATTGGCCTGGGCGAAGATGGCCCAACGCACCAGCCGATTGAGCAGGTGATGAGCCTCCGCCTGATCCCCAACCTCAACACGTTCCGCCCTTGCGATACGATTGAGACGGCGGAATGCTGGGCGCTCGCGCTATCGACGGCTGAGACACCGTCTGTGCTCGCGCTGACCCGCCAAGGCCTGCCGCAATTGCGCGGCGAGTGCGATGCGGAATGGACCATGGCGCAAAACGCCTGCGCGAAAGGCGGCTACCGGATGCGCAGCGCTGCGGCGGATCGCAAGGTGGTTCTTGTCGCGAGCGGAAGCGAGGTCGCGCTTGCAATGGAATGCGCCGAGCAATTGGAAACGGCGGGCGTGGGCGCTGATGTGATCTCCATGCCCTGCACCGAACTCTTCGACGCGCAGGATGAAGAGTACAAAAGCGATCTTTTGCCTGATGATGCTTTGATCGTTTCAATCGAGGCAGGCGCGACGCAGGGGTGGGAGCGTTACACAGGCCGCTCTGGTCTCAATATCGGCATCGACAGTTTTGGCGGTTCTGCGCCAGCCAGCGATCTGTTTGCTCATTTCGGCTTAACCGCCGAGGCGATTGTCCCGCAAATCCAAGACAAATTGAACACGTAAACTCAGGAGTTTCCCTCTCATGGCTACCAAAGTTGCCATCAATGGTTTTGGCCGCATCGGCCGTCTTGTCGCCCGCGCTATCCTAGAGCGTGATAATCACGATCTGGAACTGGTGTCGATCAACGATCTTGCAGACACCAAATCGAACGCGCTGCTTTTCCAATACGATTCCACCCATGGCCGTTTCCCCGGCACCGTTGAGGTTGCGGATGGGGCGATCGTCGTGAATGGAAAGAGCATTGCCGTCACCTCCGAGCGCGATCCTGGCAATCTCCCACATGGCGAACAGGGCGTTGACATCGTTTTGGAATGCACAGGCTTCTTCCAAAGCCATGAGGCTGCAGAACCGCATCTGAAAGCGGGCGCCAAGCGGGTGCTGATTTCTGCGCCCGCCAAGAATGTTTCGGCCACGGTCGTCTATGGGGTAAACCACGATGTGCTGAGCGCGGATGATGTGATCGTCTCAAACGCCAGCTGCACCACTAATTGTCTCTCTCCAGTGGCCAAAGTGCTGAACGATACGGTCGGGATTGAGCGCGGCTTTATGACCACGATCCACTCTTACACCAACGATCAGCGTATGCTCGATCAGATGCACGGCGACATGCGCCGGGCACGGGGCGGGGCGCAGAACATGATCCCAACCACCACGGGCGCCGCGCGCGCAGTGGGTTTGGTTCTGCCAGAGCTCGCGGGCAAGCTGGACGGATCATCGGTCCGCGTGCCAACGCCCAATGTATCGCTGGTGGATCTGGTGTTCCAGCCGGGCCGGGATACTTCTGCTGAAGAGCTTAATGCGGCGCTGCTGGCGGCGGCTGATGGCCCGATGAAGGGCGTGCTGGACTATACAAGCGATCCGCTGGTCAGCTCTGATTTCAACCACCATCCAGCTAGTTCGACCGTGGACAGTCTCGAGACATCGGTGATGGAAGGCAAGCTGGCACGTGTTGTCAGCTGGTATGACAATGAATGGGGCTTTTCCAACCGCATGATCGACACCGCCGGCGTCATGGCAACGTTCTTGTAAGCCAGACGCTTCGATGAACATCACGGAACTGCACCCGGAATACCTTGCTGCGTTGGCGCGCCAGTTCGGTTTTTTGGGGGCGTTCCTAGGGGGCGTGTCGGCGACCTTGTTTGTGACGCTGCTCACCCTTGCGAAGCCATCACGGGTGGTGCGCTGGGCGATTGGGCTGGCAGCAGTCGCAGCAGTGGCTTTCATCGTCACCGCCTATATGAGCGTGGGCGTGATCGCGAACAGCCATCCCAACGCGCCGCCGCAAATGGCCGGCAATTCGATTGTGATTGTGCAGGTCACTATGTCGTTGAGCTTTGCGATTGGATCGCTCGCGCTGCTCGCGGCGATTGGTGTGAGCGGCTGGTCACGGTCAAGGGTGTTGGGGATCGTTACGTCGGTGGTTGCATTCCTGGGCGCTGTCCCTCTCTTTCTCGATTTTGCTTAGAATGTGCCGGAGGCTCTCTTCTGATGTCTAAATTCAAAACACTCGATGAACTGGGTGATGTAGCTGGCAAGGTTGCGCTTGTGCGGGTCGATTTGAACCTGCCCATGAAGGAAGGGTCCGCAAGCGATGTGACCCGCGTGGAAGCTGTTAAGCCCACCATTCTAGAGCTGTCCGAGAAAGGCGCGAAGGTGCTGCTTCTCGCCCATTTCGGCAGGCCTGCTGGTCAGCGCTCCAGCGTGCTGTCCACCAGCATGGTGGTCGGCGACGTCGAAGGGGTGCTGGGCAAAGAGCTGATGTTCATTCCAGAAGTCGCGGGGCCGGTGGTGGAACAGTCCATCGGCATCTTGCGTGATGGCGATATTGGCCTGCTCGACAACACTCGGTTCTGGCCGGGGGAAGAAGCGAATGACGCTGATTTTGCCAAGTCCATTGCGGCTCATGGTGATTTCTACGTCAATGATGCGTTCTCCGCCGCGCACCGCGCCCATGCGACAACGGAAGGGATCACGCATCACCTGCCATCCTACGCTGGCCGCGCCATGGAGAAGGAGTTGAAGGCACTCGACGCGGCGCTTGGCAATCCGGAAGCACCGGTGGCGGCGGTTGTCGGCGGCGCAAAGGTTTCGACCAAACTGGCCGTGCTCGAAAACCTCGTTGGCCGCGTCCAGCACCTGATTATCGGTGGCGGTATGGCCAACACCTTCCTCGCAGCACGAGGCGTCGATGTCGGTAAGAGCCTGTGCGAGCATGATCTCACCGACACCGCGTCTAAGATCATGGACGAAGCCGATCACGCAGGCTGTACGGTGCACTTGCCTTATGACGTGGTGGTCGCACAGGAATTCGCCGCCAACCCTGCGAGTTTGCGCACCTGCAACGTCCACGAAGTTAGCGCGGAGGAGATGATCCTTGATATCGGCCCAAGCGCCACCGAAGCGCTCGCCGATGTGCTTAAGACATGCCGCACTCTGGTTTGGAACGGCCCATTGGGTGCGTTTGAAACCGAACCGTTTGACACCGCCACTATGGCGCTGGCCCGCCATGTCGCGGCGTTGACGCTGGAAGGTTCGCTGATCAGTGTTGCCGGCGGCGGGGACACCGTGGCGGCGCTCGCTCAAGCCGGGGTGACAGGCGATGTAACCTACATCTCGACAGCAGGCGGCGCCTTCCTTGAATGGATGGAGGGCAAAAAGCTGCCCGGCGTCGCGGCATTGTCAGCATGAGGACCGCGCGGTGACCGATCAGACCTCCGACTATGGCTATTACAACGCGGTCGAATGCAAAGAGGGCGAGTTTGCAGGCTGGTATCACTGGAACCATGACCCGTTTGAAACCCGCTCTGGCCCGTTCTTTATGCGGCGCGAGGAGGATGGCAGCTATCTGAGCGCATTCCGTGCCGAAAGCCGCCATATGAACGGTGCGGGCTTTATGCATGGCGGATGCCTGATGACCTTTGCCGACTTCGCCCTATTCGCCATAGCCACCGATGAGTTGGAGGGTGCAAACGCTGTCACCATGAACTTGTCGAGCGATTTTCTTGGCGCGGCCAGTCCTGGTGCGCTGATGGAAGCGCGCGGCGAAGTCACGCGCGGCGGCGGCAAAACGATCTTTGTGCGCGGCATGATCACCGGCGATGGCAAACCCGTGTTGAGCTTTACCGGCATCATCCGCAAATTCTCACAGAAATGAGGCTGCGCGCGGCTTGCTTGGCACCGTGCCGCTGGGTATGGGCTGCGCCAAACCTGCATACGTATGCAGCATCAGGATTACGCTAAAGGACCCCTCGCATGAACACCGAACAAATGACTGCCAAGATCGCTGAAGGCCAGGGCTTTATTGCAGCGCTTGATCAGTCAGGCGGCTCTACCCCCAAAGCGCTACGCGGATACGGCGTTGAAGACAGCGAATGGTCAGGCGATGAAGAGATGTTTGCGCAGATTCACGCGATGCGCAGCCGGGTGATCACTTCGCCCTGTTTCTCCAGTGGCAAAGTCATCGGCGCGATCCTGTTTGAAAAGACGATGGATGGCGAAGTGGACGGGCTTCCTACACCTGACGCGCTGAAGACCCGCGGCATCGTGCCCTTTATCAAGGTGGACCAAGGCCTCGCCGACGAAGCGAATGGCGTGCAGCTGATGAAGCCACTCGATAAGCTTCCCGCCCTGCTCGAAAAATCGGTTGGCAAGGGCATGTTTGGCACCAAGATGCGCTCTGTCATCAAATCGGCGAATGAGGAAGGGATAGCGGCTATCGTCGCGCAGCAATTCGAGGTCGGCCACCAGATCGCCGATGCAGGCCTGATGCCGATGCTGGAGCCGGAATTTGATATCACGGCACAAGACCGGGCCGAGGGCGAAGACATCTTGCTGGCTGAGATCTTGAAGGGCCTCGATGCGCTGCCCGCAGGGCGCAAGGTCATGCTGAAATTGTCCATTCCTACAAAGCCCGGCCATTACACGCCTGCAATCGAGCACCCCAATGTGCTGCGTGTGGTCGCGCTTTCAGGCGGCTATTCCACCGATGATGCCTGCGCGCATCTGGCGCACAATCCGGGTATGATTGCGAGCTTCTCACGCGGGCTATTGCAAGACCTGCGCAAAGGCCAAAGCGACGAAGAGTTTGACGGTGCGCTTGGCAAAGCCATCGATCAGATTGCCAGCGCGAGTGTGGCGGGCTAACCCTTCTTCGCATGAGAGAGGGTAAGCAGTTTCCCTATCACCAAGGCATTGCGCCGATGATGTGGGTGCTCTTTGCGCTTTCTCTGATTGAGCTTGTGGTGGTGCATCTGTTCGTTGCGCTCAACTGGCCTGTGATCGGCTGGACGCTCACCATTATCTCTGCGCTCGGCGCGATTTGGCTGGTGTCTTGGATTCTCTCCATGAAGCGCCTGCCACATGAACTCGTTGGTGATGCTCTTACCCTTAGGCTGGGATCGATGAAAAGCCTTACGCTGCCGCTTGCTAATATCGCCCATGTGAAAACCGGATGGGAGCAGGGCGCTTTGGATCAAAAGGGCATTATCAATCTTGCCGCAATTGCGCATCCCAATCGTTGCCTTGAACTCAAAGACCCGATTGAGAAAGGCAAATCGCGCGTCTTCTTGCGGTTTGACGATGCCGCCTCTTTTGATGCGGCGATGAAGGATCAAGGCTTTGAGATTGAGTGATGCGGTGGCGCTTGGCGTTCTGCAAGCGCAACGCTAAGCGATGCGCATGACAGACACACAGCTTTATCTGATTTCCCCGCTTGAGGTCGGTGGCGCCTTTCCTGACCGACTCGAACGCGCTTTGGTGGCGGGCAAGGGCCTTGTCACCGCTTTCCAATTCCGTGTGAAGGGTTTTGAGGGGACGGAGGGCCAGCACGAGATGGCTCGGCTGGCTGAGCCACTCCAAGCGATCTGCGCGGCCCATGATGTCGCCTTTATCGTCAATGACTCAGTGCCTCTGACAAAGCGATTGAAAGCCGACGGCGTGCATCTGGGGCAGGGCGATGGCGACCCGCGTGAGGCGCGCGAAGAGCTGGGCCGCGATGCGCAGATTGGAGTGACATGCCATGCCTCCATGCATCTCGCGATGGAAGCGGGAGAGGCGGGGGCCGATTATGTCGCTTTCGGTGCGTTCTTCGACTCAAAAACCAAGGATAAGGGCGACGCTGAGCGTCCCACCACCGATACGATTGAACGCTGGGTCAAGCTGTTCGAGATTCCCATGGTCGCTATTGGCGGGATCACGCCTGACAATTGCGGGCCTTTGATCGAGGCGGGGGCAGATTTCCTCGCAGTGTGCGGCGCTGTTTGGAATGGAGATGAGGTCGCCGCGATTGAGGCTTTTGCGAAGCAGATGCGATGAAGTGGTTTGTGGGCGCCTTGTGTGCCTTGCTGTTGTGGCTTGGCGGGGTCGCGACCTTGATCGCGCTTGGCCCACCAGGAGACTCTTCTAACAGTGCCGATGTCGCAATCGTTCTGGGCGCAGCCGTTGAAGGGGACACACCCACTCCCGTGTTTGAGGGGCGGATTGAGCACGCCGTCCAACTGTATTTCGGCGGGGCAGTTGATGGGTTGATCTTCACTGGAGCGCGCTCGCCCGAAGACACGCTGTCAGAAGCTGTCGCCGCAAGAGATTTTGCGGTGGCAAGGGGAGTGAAGCCATCGGACATCTTTATTGAAGAGCGGTCCCGGACCACCCATCAAAATCTCATAGAAGCCCAAAAGGTCATGCAATCGAACGGGCATCGCAGCGCGCTTATCGTCTCCGACCCGCTGCATTTGTGGAGGGCACAGCAAATGGCGGATGATTTGGGGCTGGACGCGGTAGCGAGCAAATCGGCCTATTCCCGCTACCGGTCATGGTCGACCAAAGCGCCGTTCTTGCTGCGCGAAGTGTACTTCATCCATCACTATTGGCTGACGGGTGAATGATGGCCGCTTAGCGGGAACCTAGCCTGGTGCACAGCAAATCGGTGCGGGTGCCCTGATCGTCCAACTGGCGCAGCTGATTGTCGCCAATGCGGCGGAACATTTCGCCCTTCTTTGGTCCTGCGGTAAAGGTCAGTTCACGACCGCGCATAATGTAAGTGCCAGCGCCTTCGACATTTTCATAGCGAGAGGCGGTGAAGATGCGGAAATTCTCGGCTTCCTGCACGTTGAACGCCGCTCCGCCTGCATCGCCCGGCAGCGCGCATTGATAGGTGCCATGCGGCATGGTTTGGAGTGATCCTCCGGGAGGAAGATCATCGCGGATGCGGCCGTCCTCATTCTCATCGCGGCTGATCGCGGGCACAGATGCAAGCCCGGCGGCGCCGAGGGTTAACAAGATCACATGAAGAGTGCGCATGGGGTTTGTGGCCTTTCGCGTGTCCAATAGCAGCGCGTTTGATCAATGCCCAATCGGTTAACCATCTTTGCTCCGGTCCGATACAACAATTTGCGCCGCTGCTTGCCGAGGGCGGGGCGAGCGGCTATTGGCGCGGATCGGAATGCAGGCGAGCGCGGAATTGTGCAGCCTCCTTCAATCTACAGAAAGTCATCTCCCATGAAAATCAGCGGTGTCGATATTCGCCCCGGCAACATCATCGAACATGAAAACGGCATCTGGAAAGTCGCCAAAATTCAGCACACCCAGCCGGGAAAAGGCGGGGCCTATATGCAGGTTGAGATGAAGAACCTGCAGGATGGTCGGAAAACCAATGTTCGGTTTCGCAGTGCTGACACGGTGGAGAAGGTGCGGCTCGACACCAACGATTATCAGTTCCTCTATGAAGATGGCGACATGCTCGTCTTTATGGATCAGAACACCTATGAGCAGATCAACCTGCCCAGCGATCTGCTCGGCGATGCGCGCCCCTTCCTGCAGGATGGGATGCAGGTCATGCTGGAGCTGTGGGAAGAGAAGCCGATTAGCGTCCAGCTTCCCCAGCAGATTGAGGCCGAGATCGTCGAGGCTGACGCTGTGGTGAAAGGGCAGACCGCCTCATCCAGCTACAAGCCTGCGGTGCTCGACAATGGCGTTCGTATCATGGTTCCCCCGCATATCGAAAGCGGCACGCGGATCGTGGTTGATGTGTACGAACAAACCTATGTCGGCAAAGCGGGCTAAGCTTCATGTCCATGTTTTCAGGCCTTATCCGCGTCATGGAGCGCGCGGCGCGCAAAGCCGGTGGGCGATTGCGGCGAGACTTTGGCGAGGTTGAGCATTTGCAGGTAAGCCGCAAGGGCCCTGCAGACTTCGTTTCCAAAGCCGATATGCGTTCAGAGCGCACGATCTATGACGAGCTGCTCCATGCGCGGCCCGATTGGGGCTTTGTGCTGGAAGAGGCGGGCGTGATCGAAGGCGCACCCGACAAGCCGCGCTGGATCATCGACCCGTTGGATGGCACGAGCAACTTTCTCCACGGCATCCCCCATTTCGCGATCAGCATCGCGGTGCAAGAGCCGCGTCTGGACGGAAAGGGCTGGGGCGATGTCACTGCCGGAGTGATCTACAACCCGATTAATGATGAGACCTATTGGGCGGAGAAAACACGCGGCGCTTGGCTGCAAGACGCGCGGCTAAGAGTGTCGGCGAGGGGTAACCTTAACGATGCTCTGATCGCAACAGGTATCCCGTTTCAAGGTCACGGCGACTTTGCCGAATGGAGCCGGATTTTTGGTGCCATTGGCCCGGAAGTCGCCGGTATCCGCCGGTTTGGGGCGGCCTCGCTCGATATGGCATATCTTGCACAAGGGCGCTTCGATGGCTTTTGGGAGAGCGGGCTTAGCGATTGGGACACGGCTGCCGGATGCTTGTTGGTGCGCGAGGCGGGCGGCTTTGTGAGCGATTTCAAGGGCCGTTCAAACCCTATCCATTCCGCGCAAGTGCTGGCTGCAAACAATGCTTTGCATTCAAAATTGCACAAATTGCTAGTGAACAGCTTGAAGTGAGGCGAGCCTAAGGCTAACAGCCGCGCTTCGCGCTGTTGGCTTACAGCTAGGCGCAGTGCCCCTGTGGTGGAATTGGTAGACGCGAGCGATTCAAAATCGCTTTCCTACGGGAGTGCCGGTTCGAGTCCGGCCAGGGGCACCATTTTTAGTGTTATCCTCGATGCTGATCCGTCCCCCTGAAACAAGTTCAGGGTACAGGGCATCTGCGGGCGGGTCGTCGCCCTTGCAAACCCCTTGAGTTTGAGGCCGCTATTTTGGGGGCGTTAACTTACTCCTCTTCGCCGCCAATTTTTCCAATCGCATCACCCTCCCATTAAAACCGCTTGCCAATCGGGCACAGCTTTGGGACATCAGGCGCAAACGGGTTCGATGATAGATCTTCCTTCTTATCACGCCATTGCGGCTATGATCGTTACGGTCTTGATGTTCGTGGCCTTTGTCAGGTCATGGGCCTCGATTGAGATCGTCTCGCTTTTCACCATCGCGGTGATTGCGGTTGGTCTTTATTTCTTTCCGCTCGAAGGTGCAGACAAATTTGACGGCATCGCGCTCGCCTTTGGAGGGTTCGGCCATTATGCGCTGATCACCATTTGCGCGCTGATGATTATGGGCAGAGGGCTGGTGGTCACCGGCGCTCTGGAGCCTGCCGCGCGTGTTTTGGAGCGGGTGTTCAAGTTCAATCTGCAATTGGGCTTGCTGTTTTCGCTGCTCATCGCGCTCGTCCTGTCGATGTTCGTCAACAACACGCCCGTTCTTGTGCTGATGATCCCAATTTTTGCGGCGCTGGCAACGCGCGGTGCAATGGCGACATCCAAGACATTGATGCCGCTCAACGCCGCCTCGCTTATCGGTGGGCTCGCCACCACAATCGGCACATCGACTAACATTCTGGTCGTCTCGATCGCGGTTGACCTTGGAATGCGCGAGATCGGCGTGTTCGATTTTACGCCGATCGTGCTGCTCGCAGCCCTTGTGGCGCTGCCATATATGTGGCTGGTGATGCCGCGCCTGCTGGACGACAACCGGATAGAATCGGATGCGACAGAGCGGCAGTTTCACACCCGTCTGCGTGTCGGCAATCAATCCGTGCTCGCAGGCGCAGAGCTGGCGCTGATCCAAAACAAACTGCCCAAAGGCATCACCTTTCACAACCCGCCGCCCGGCCCACTCCAACCGCAACAGCGCCTCCATATCTCTGGCAGCCACGAAGCGCTGGAAGACGCGACACGCGCGCTGAAGGGCGAACTTGCGCCAAGCTGGGTGCTCGACCGGATCAAGCGGATGTCGAACGCGCAGGGCCGTGATGTGATGGTTGTTGAGATGACGGTGACGGCGGATTCGCGCCTTATCACTCGCACGCTTCCCAGCTCTGGCATCGCTGATCTCTACAGCGTCGCGGTGCTGGGCATCCACCGGCCAGAACGGTTGTTCAGCGAAAAGAACCAATATTCCGATGGCGGCGATCTGCGCATTGCAGAAGGCGATGTGCTGCTGGTTATGGGGCTGGAGGATGATCTGCAAGGCTTCGCCAGCGCAGACAGCCTGTTGATGCTAGAAGGCGCACGGGAGCTTCCCCGCCGCTCTAAAGCCTTGTTGTCGACAGCGATTATGGGCTTTTCGGTCGTCACCGCTGCGGTTGGCATATTCCCGATTGCGATCAGCGCGCTGGTGGGCGCAATCCTGATGTTTGTCACAGGCTGTGTGAAGTTTGACCGGGTGGGGAGGGCTTTGTCTGGCCAGGTTATCGTGTTGGTTGCGGCCAGTATCGCGATAGGCCGGGTGATCGATGAAAGCGGCGCTGCTGCGTGGTTGGGCGAAGCCTTATCGCTGGGGCTTGCCTATTTGCCGCCTGCTTTGGTCCTCGCTGCGATCATGGCATTTGTGACTTTCATCACCAATTTCGCCTCTAACGCGACCGCTGCGACAGTGGGCACGCCCATCGCCTTCAGCATCGCAGCGCAGCTGGGCATCCCGGCAGAGCCTTTGGTGCTCGCCGTGCTGTTCGGATGCAATCTGTGTTATGCGACACCCATTGCCTACCAAACCAACATGCTGATCATGGCGGAAGGGAAATACGAGTTTTCCGATTATATCCGTACCGGCGTTCCTCTGGTGGTGATTATGGTGCTGACTTTGTCGGTGCTGCTGGTGCTTTGGTACGGGCTTTGAAGGCTGGTTGGTCCCTTCGATCAGTCCCTCGTGTGGCGCAGGGTGATCGTGAAGGGTTTGATATATGGCGTGATTATTCGCGTCACTCTGATCCGATAGGCTGAGCCTCGACGCAATAACGGCCGCCAGACAGGTTGCCCCGTCTGACGGCCGCTTCTCCTCCCCAGGAGAACTGGTTAACTGAGTTCTGTCCTACTGCGGATCGGGCACGTAGGTGCCGAGCCGGTGGTGCAGCGCGTTGATCTTGGCAAGTTCGTCGCGGTCTTCTGTTCCGCGAGCATGGCTTTCAAGGGCACGGCGCAGCAGCTTCATATCCGCTGTCGAGAGCAGAGCCCTTGCGCGCGAAGGTTCGGTCTTTGGGGTATCGGTGTCGCTCATCGTTTCTCTCTGATTGTCCGCGAACGGACTTGGGTGATGGTGACAAAGCTAATGAAGGGTTGGTCGGGTTCCCGCAAGGCCAGACTTTATCTGATCCTCGCGAGAACCCCCCTCTCCAACTGTCTGCGACTTGGACTGTCGCGAACTGGTTCCCACCGGCGCGTTTACGCGGCGGCAAACTGGTTCATAGTGTTGTCCTTACCGCCCGCTTTCAGCGCGGCTTCACCGGCGAAGTATTCCTTGTGATCATCGCCAATGTCGCTGCCAGCCATGTTCTGGTGCTTCACGCAGGCGATACCCTGACGGATCTCTTCGCGCTGCACGTTCTTGACGTAGCCGAGCATGGCCTGCTCACCGAAATACTCTTTGGCGAGATTGTCGGTGCTAAGAGCCGCGGTGTGGTAGGTCGGCAGTGTGATGAGGTGGTGGAAGATACCAGCGCGCTTCGAAGCGTCAGCCTGGAAGGTGCGAATCTTTTCATCGGCCTCTGCGGCAAGTTCGGTGCCATCATAGTCGATGCTCATCAGGCCCGCGCGGTCGTATGCGGAAACGTCTTTGCCCGCTTCTTCCCAAGCGTCAAACACTTGCTGACGGAAGTTGAGCGTCCAGTTGAAGCTTGGCGAGTTGTTGTAGACCAGCTTTGCATTCGGGATGACTTCGCGAACACGGTCGACCATGCCAGCGATCTGTTCAACATGCGGCTTTTCGGTTTCGATCCACAGAAGGTCAGCGCCATTCTGGAGCGAAGTGATGCAATCGAGGACGCAGCGATCTTCGCCAGTGCCAGCTTGGAACTGGTACAGGTTCGATGGGAGACGCTTCGGCGCCATCAGCTTGCCATCACGGCTGATAAACACTTGGCCGTTGGTGATGTTGGCGGGATCAACTTCGTCGCAATCTAGGAATGCGTTATACTGATCACCCAAATCGCCCGGCTCTTGGCTGAAAGCGATCTGTTTCGTGAGGCCAGCGCCGAGCGAGTCTGTACGGGCAACAATCACGCCGTCTTCAACGCCCATTTCAAGGAAGGCGTGACGGATGGCGCGGATCTTCTGAAGGAAGTCTTCGTGAGGAACGGTGACCTTGCCGTCCTGGTGGCCGCACTGCTTTTCGTCAGACACCTGGTTTTCGATTTGGAGCGCACATGCACCGGCTTCGATCATCTTCTTGGCAAGCAGGTAAGTCGCTTCGGCATTGCCGAATCCCGCATCGATATCAGCGATAATCGGAACCACATGGGTTTCGTATGTGTCGATATTGTTCTGGATCTGCTGAGCTTTGACCTCATCACCGGCTTCGCGTGCGGCATCGAGATCGCGGAACATCATGCCGAGTTCGCGTGCATCGGCTTGTTTGAGGAAGGTGTAGAGCTCTTCGATCAGCGCAGGAACGCTTGTCTTTTCATGCATCGATTGATCAGGGAGCGGACCGAATTCACTACGGAGCGCCGCTACCATCCAGCCTGAAAGGTAGAGGTAACGCTGCTTGGTGGAGCCAAAGTGCTTTTTGATCGAGATCATCTTTTGCTGCGCGATAAAGCCGTGCCAGCAGCCCAGCGATTGTGTGTAGTTTGCAGGGTCAGCGTCGTATGCATCCATATCAGCGCGCATCACTTTCGCTGTGTACTTCGCGATATCAAGCCCGGTGGGGAAACGGTTCTGGATCGCCATGCGCGCGGTCGCTTCGGCGTCGATTGCGCCCCAGCTTGGGCCTGCATTGTCGATGAGACCTTGCATTTGGGTGATTGTGTTTTGGTATGTCATGGGGGCTCCTGAATTGAGAGGGGGAGAATTTGACTGCCCTCTAATTGCCATGCTGCAGCGCATCATGACAGGAAAATCCACAAAATATCGTGTCAGTATCGGGCTGATTGCGGAAATTCTTGTGTAATGTTGTAAATAATATTACAAAGACGCCCATGTCAGAAAGTGCTCTCCTCGCCGGCCCCTCGCTGCGCCGTTTGCGCAAGCGTGAAGGCCTCACGCAGGCCGCTATGGCTGCGTCGCTCGGAATATCGCCAAGCTACCTCAATCTCATTGAACGAAACCAACGCCCGCTTTCAGCGCGCGTGCTCGTTCAGGTTATCGAGCGGTTTGATTTCGACCCTCGGACGATTCGCGAGGACGAAGCGATTGGTGGTATTGATGGGCTAGCGCGGCGGATGGCGGACAAACGCTTCGCTGACCTTGGTATCGACCGAGAGGAATTGCAGGAGTTTCTCGCCGCCGCTCCACAAGCCGCAGCGGCGTTTGCGAGGCTTTACGACAATTCGGACCCCAGCAATGCGCGCGGCGATGATCCGATCAATGAAGTCCGTGAGGCGGTGGAGAAGTGGCAAAACCATTTCGGCGATCTTGACCATGCCGCAGAGGATTTATCCGACGAGCTGCGACTTTCGCGCGGCGATATCAGTATCGCTTTGACTGAGAGGCTGCGCGAGAAACATCGGTTGTCCGTGCGTATTCTGCCAGCTGATGTGATCCCCGGTCTTGTGCACCGCCTTGATTTGCACGCGCGCCAATTGCAGCTTTCAGAAATGCTGGGCGGGGCAGCGCGGCGTTTCCAAATTGCACGACAAATCGCGACTATAGAGCAGCGCGAGCAGATCGAGTTGGTGGTGGAGGGAGCAAACCTTTCCTCTTCCGAAGCACGCCAGCGTATGCGCGATCACGTGACCGATTACATCGCGGCGGCGCTGCTGATGCCTTACAGGCGGTTGCTGCGCGCTTGCGAACAGACGGGTTACGACCTTGCTATCCTGCAGCGCCGCTTTGCGGTCAGTTTTGACCAGCTGGCCGAACGGCTCACCACCTTGCAAAGAGTGGGAGAGCGCGGCCTTCCGTTCTTCTCCGCAAGGTTCGGGCGAACAGGCAGGATGGTGCATTTCAGCGCCGGTGCCAGCGGTGCCATTTATCCGCTGGATGGCGCCCGCTGGCCTGCGTGGGCGCCCTATGCCGCGTTTGAAAGTCGCGGCACTATGCTCACCCAAGCGGTGACATTCGGCGATGGAGGCGGGGCGCAAAGGCATTGGTTTACAATGGCGCGCACTATCGAAGTCGATGGCGCGGCTTGTTCGGCTCGCCGATCGGTTGTTTTGGGGATCGAAGCGCGCTTTGCTGGCGAATTGGCAGAGGCGCGCGGAGTATCGCTCGCCCCTGAAGACGCAGTCCCTTTGGGCGTTGGTTGCCCACGGTGCGGTAGAGCGGATTGCCTGACACCTGCACCAGCGCGTTTGGCGAATATCTCGCCAACGTAAAGCATTGTGACGGTTATTGGGCTGTTAACCGCGAAAAGCGCCCCGAATCCCGGGATTTAAAAGTTCGGTGTAAGGTTTACCGACACTTAAGCACTCGGCCCTAGAAGGCATTTTGACGAAACTGTCGTCGGAACCCTTTTGAAGGTCTGCTGCGCGCAATGATCCGCTTGTTCAAGCATTATATTCCCCACGCCGTATTGCTGCTCGGCCTGTTGGATTTTGCGCTGTTGATGCTGGCGAGTGAGCTTGCCTGGCAGGTGCGCGCGGCGCAAATCGGGATGGATCCCGGATCAATCGAGACACGATGGATACCGCTTGTCGGCTCTGCAGCGGTTGTGTGGCTCGCAATGATTTCGGTTGGGGTCTACGGGCCCTATGCCTTGCGCAGCCTGCGTTTTGCCGGTGCTCGTTTGTTGGTGGCGATCAGCCTTGGCATTATCGCGCTTGCAACGATTGACTGGATTCTTCCGGGCAGCACATTCTGGCGATCGACTCTACTGTATTCGATGGGTTTTGCTGTTCTCGTGCTGGTCGCGGATCGATTGCTTCTGAATAGCTTCCTTGGCTCTTCCGCTTTTCGTCGGAGAGTTATGGTTCTCGGGGCAGGGGACAGAGCGCAGCGCCTGCGTGAACTGGGCGACAAGCCCGAAACAGGCTTTGCCATCGTTTCCTATATCGCGATGAGCGAACCTGAGCGTGCTGTCGAAGAAGCCATCCCGCGTGAGGCCATCCACGACCTTGGCCGGTTTGTTGAGAATCTTGGCGTCAGTGAAGTGGTTCTTGCCTTGCAGGAACGCCGCAATTCGCTGCCACTCAATGACCTGTTGCGGATCAAGACAAAGGGTGTGCACGTCAACGATTTCTCCAGCTTCTTGGAGCGCGAAACAGGCAGGGTTGATCTTGATACAGTCAATCCCAGCTGGCTGATTTTCTCCGATGGCTTTTCCAGCGGCAGGATGTTTTCAAGCGCTGTGAAGCGGGTCTTTGATATTGTCGCGAGCATCATTCTGTTGGCGCTGACATTCCCGGTGATCGCCGTCTTTGCAGTGATTGTGAAGCTCGACAGTAAGGGGCCTGCCTTCTTCAAGCAAAAGCGCGTGGGGCTATTTGGAGAGACCTTTTACCTCATCAAACTGCGCTCAATGCGAACAGATGCGGAAAAGGATGGGGCCAAATGGGCGGAGAAAAATGACAGCCGTATCACGCGCGTGGGCAAGTTCATCCGCAAGGTCCGAATTGATGAGCTGCCGCAGACTTGGAGTGTTCTGAAAGGCGAGATGAGCTTTGTTGGGCCGCGACCCGAAGTGCCGCAATTCGTCGATGATCTCCAAGAGCAAATCCCATTCTTTGGAGAGCGGCACATGGTCAAGCCCGGCATTACCGGGTGGGCTCAAATCAACTATCCCTATGGCGCTTCGATTGATGATAGCCGCAAAAAGCTCGAATACGATCTCTACTACGCCAAAAACTACACGCCGTTTCTCGATCTTGTGATCCTTTTGCAAACCGTTCGGGTCATCTTGTGGCCGGAGGGCGCGCGGTAATGGCTCCTTTGGCCGGTCTTGATTCGCTTACTGTGCTGCTTTGCCATTTGAGCTATTTGGTGGCGGCCGTGCTCAGCGCTGGTGCGGGCCTTTGGGTCATGCGATTTGGAGACAGTGAGCGGCCTGATCGCGGGGCTGTGATGGCAGCCTGCGCAGCGATGGCGGTCTGGTGTGTTGCATCCATTGCCTATCCCCCAGGTTCCGCAGCGGTCGAGATCGCAGCAACAGCGCGCAATTTGACACTCATTGCAGTCATCTTTCGCCTGTTTTCTGCCGATGGCCGGGATGAAAGCCTGAAGCCCATTCGCCCCGTGATTATCGCGTTGGCGCTGGTTCAATTGTTCCAGCCTGTACTGTTGATCGTCGCTGTTCAAGCGGGAGGCATACCGCAGGTTGCGCAGGTCATTTTCGAAGTTGGAACTCTGCTCAATATGCTGGTTGCGATTGGCGCATTGATGCTGTTGCACAATCTGTATGCGGGCGCTGCAGCGTCATCGCGGCAGATCATCCGTTGGAGCGGGATCGGGCTAGCAGGCATCTTTGCCTATGATCTGAACCTTTACACCATAGCTTATCTGGGTGGTGAGTATCCGCTCGCGCTTGTAATCTTACGCGGGATCGTCGCCGGCGCCATGGCGGCGATGCTTGCGGTTGGAGCAAATGCAAAAAGCGCAGGATTGCACTTCCGTCCCTCGCGCGCAGTGACTTTCCAAACCTTGTCGCTGCTGGTCATCGGGCTGTATCTGTTGCTGATGGTTTTGGTGACGCGGTCGCTCGCTTTGATCGGCGGCGATGTGGGACGTGCGTCACAAATCGTGTTTTTGGTGCTCGCCTGCGTTGCGGCGCTGGTTTGGCTGCCATCCGAGCGGCTGCGCGGATGGCTTCGTGTGACCGCCGTCAAACATTTGTTCCAGCACCGTTATGACTATCGCGAAGAATGGCTTCGCTTCACCCGCACAGTCAGCACCGGTTCAAGCGCCAACGCCAGCTTTCACGAGCGCGCTGTCAAAGCTCTTGCCGACATCACAGAGAGCCCTGCGGGCCTGTTGTTGATGCCGAATGAGGAGGCACAGCTTGAGCTGACATCGAGGTGGAACTGGCCGACAATCGAAGTGCCAGCGGTTGCAGGAACCTATGGGCTTTCTGGCCTGTTAGAGCAGCACACGCATATTCTAGACCTTGATGAAGCGCGCGCCGGGATTGATCACCATGGAGAACTGCAACACGTACCGGCGTGGTTGATTGAGGCTCAAGATGCCTGGGCTTTGGTGCCACTGATCCATTTTGACAGGCTTGTCGGCGTTATTGTGCTGGCTCGGCCCCGCATTGAACGCCGGTTGGATTGGGAAGATTTTGACCTGTTGCGGGTCGTTGGACAGCAGCTTGCAAGCTATCTTGCTGAACAGGCAGGGCAGCAGGCCTTGATGGATGCGAGCCGGTTTGACGAATTCAACCGTCGAATGGCTTTTGTGATGCACGACATCAAGAACCTCGCAAGCCAACTGTCCTTGTTATCAGGCAACGCTCAAAAGCACGCCGATAATCCCGAATTCCGCGCCGATATGCTGGTCACCCTGCGCAACTCTTCAGACAAGCTCAATGCGCTGCTCGCGCGGCTCAATCGCTATGGTTCAGGGCAAACATCACAGGTCCGCGATATTGATCTGGCCGGGATAGCCAACGGCGTGTGCCAGCGCTTCAAAGGTGTGCATCCAGTTCAGGTCACCCGCTCCGACCCTGTGAATGTGCTCGGCGATCCAGAAGCGCTTGAACAGGCTTTGCTGCACCTTGTCCAGAATGCTGTTGATGCGAGTGACTCTGGGGAGACCGTTTTCCTATGCGTTCAAAGCGATGGTCTTACTGGTCAGATTGAGGTTCTCGATTCCGGCCACGGGATGTCTCCAGAATTCGTCCGGAGCAGTTTGTTCAAGCCGTTCGCATCGTCAAAACAGGATGGTTTTGGAATTGGCGCATTTGAAGCGCGTGAGATGATCAAGGCAATGGGCGGGCGTGTTTCTGTGGAATCGCGCGAAGGCGTTGGAACGCGCTTTACGGTCACATTGCCGCTGCTGGAGGCGAGAAAACTGCTGGAACAGCACAGTCAACCGATAGAAAGATCCCACAAGGAAGAGGCCGCATAATGGCTGAAAAGAAGCCCACTTTGCTCGTCATTGAGGATGATGAGGGTCTGCAGGCGCAGCTCAAATGGTCCTATGAGGATTTTGAGGTCGTGATTGCAGGCGACCGCGACAGCGCCATCGCGGCCTTGCGCAGCGAAGCGCCAGCGGTGGTGACGCTCGATCTGGGGTTACCGCCTGATCCTGATGGCACGACCGAAGGGTTTGCGGTGCTTGATGCAATTATGGCGCTTAAGCCTGACACCAAGGTAATCGTTGCCAGCGGACATGGTGCGCGGGAAAGTGCTTTGCAGGCGATCGAGCGCGGCGCCTATGACTTCTATCAAAAGCCTGTTGATATCGATGCGTTGGGATTGATCGTTCGGCGGGCTTTCAATCTCCACACCATCGAAAAAGAAAATCGCCGTCTTGTTGCCAATGCCAGCGAGGATAAGACTGTTTTGGGCCGCCTCATCACGGGCGCACCCGAAATGGTAAAGGTCGCGCGCACGATAGAGAGGGTGGCATCAACCAGCGTTTCAGTGATGCTGCTCGGCGCGAGCGGGACGGGCAAAGAATTGCTCGCACAAGGTCTGCATGATGCCAGCGACCGAGCGGAGCAGCCGTTTATTGCAATCAATTGTGCTGCGATCCCCGAAAATCTCCTTGAAAGCGAGCTTTTCGGCCATGAAAAAGGCGCGTTTACCGGCGCGGTTAAGACCACTGAAGGCAAGATTGAAAGCGCAAATGGCGGCACGCTTTTCCTCGATGAGGTTGGCGACATTCCGCTGCCTTTGCAGGTGAAGCTGCTGCGTTTTCTGCAGGAGCGCACAATTGAGAGGATCGGTGGTCGCAAAACCATCTCGGTCGACACACGGATCGTTTGCGCGACCCATCAAAACCTTGAATCCATGATTGCTGAGGGCACCTTTCGCGAAGATCTGTTCTATCGCCTCGCAGAGATCGTTGTCCGTATTCCGAGCCTCGCCGAACGCCATGGTGATGCCGTGTTGCTGGGCAAGGCCTTTCTGAAGCGTTTCGCCAAAGAGATGAACCCGGCTGTGACCGGTTTCGCACCCGATGCTTTAACGGCGATCGATACGCACGATTGGCCAGGAAATGTTCGCGAGTTGGAAAACCGGGTGAAACGTGCGGTGATCATGGCAGATGGGAAACTGGTCAATGCCGATGATCTGGACTTTGATCAAGACGGCGAAGAAACCGCTGAAGTGCTCAACTTGAAGGCAGCCCGCGAAGAGGCAGACAGGCGCGTTATTCGCCATGCACTGGCCCGCAGCGAAGGCAACATTTCTAGCACGGCCAAACTGCTCGGGATAAGCAGGCCGACGCTTTACGATCTCCTGAAGCAGTATGACCTTCATGCGTAAGTTGCTTATACCTTTCGCCGTCGCTTTTGCGTTGGCCGGATGCTCTGCCGACAATACTGTCAGCGGCAAATCTGCGCTGACCGGCGGTGATGCCTTCCTGGAATTGGTTCAGGATGCGCGTATCGCGATTGAAGGCGGCAATCTGCCAGAGGCAGGACAGTTCTATGATAAAGCGCGTGAACTGGAGCCGGGAAAATCCCGGTCTTTGGGTCGATATTGCAAGATTGCGCTTTCGTGGAGGCGAGCATTTGATCGCCATTGAAGCGGCAGATTATGCGCTTGAACTTGATCCTGAATACGCGCCTGCTTTGCTGCTGCGTGCGCAATTGGTGCGCGATTCAAACGGGCTTGCAGAATCGCTTCCCTGGGTTCGAAGCCGCCATTGCAGCCAGACCCGCGCAATCCCGAGGCTATGGGTGATTACGCCGCGACTTTGGGCGACCTTGGGCGCTATTCTGATATGCTTGAAGTGGTGCGCGATCTCACCGATTTTGCGCCTGACTATTCGCAAGCCCATTTCCTTCAGGCGGTGTTAGCGGCGAGGGGCGAAGATCCTGTGCTGGCCAGCAACCTGCTCAGCCGCAGCGGCCTAGCAGCGCGCGGCGTTCCGGCAGCAATGATGCTTGCAGCGGTGGTCGAGATGCAACAGGGCAATTACGACACAGCTGTCGAAACTCTTGAGGTGTTAGCTCAGCGCCAACCCGGAAACATGCGGGTCGATGAACTACACGCGCGCGCTTTATGGCTGGGTGGCCGCGATCGCGAGGTGATTGATCGCTTCGCTGCTCGTGCTTCGCTCCTACAGGCTTCACCCTATCTCGTCATGCTGGTGGGCCGCTCTTATGAACGCTCAGGAGATCGCGCTAAGGCGATCCCCTTCATTGAGCGTGCAAGAGCGGCAAGGTCGCAAAACCGGTTTGTGCTCGATGGGGCGGGGCAAGGGACACTCCTTTGCCTGATGCAACCGCACAATTGCGCGATTTTGCTGATGCAGGCTCAACAGGAGCAGCGTTGCGTACCGCTGAGGGCTTTCTAGAACGCGTGCCGTATTCAGCAGACTTTCATTCATTGGCTGGCGACACCGCATTTATCGATGGAAACACTGAACTTGCTTTGGAGCGATACGGTGTTGCCTCAAGGGTCCGCCGGCTTGCCGCTCACGCGTAAGATCATCGCTTCTTACAATGCTTACGGTGATGATCGCGCTGCACAAGCGTTGCTAAGCCGGTACATCGCAGGCGATCCGCACAACACCGATGCGCTGTTCCTGTTGGCTCAAACCAGCGCGCAGCAGGAGGACTGGCTGCGCGTGGCTGTGCTGTTGGACAATGCCATTGGAATTGGGTGCGGGCAATGATTTGCGGGTTCTTTCCCTAAGAGCGCAAGCGGCCCGTGCGCTTGGCAATGAGGATGAGGGCGAAGCGCTCGATGCGTTGCGGGGCAGAGCTCGCGCCTCCGCCTTTCCTGCCGAGCTAACGCTCGACAAAGCAAATATGACAGGGCAGGGGCGCGCATCATGCGAGCGCGCTTTTCCCTTTTTGCTGACCCGATGATTGCGGTGCTTATTGCTGCGACTTTGCTCGCGATTGCGGTGCCAGCGAGCGGTGAGGCGCGCGGCACCGCTCAGCTTGTCTCCAACATCGCAATCTTCGTGCTGTTCCTCGTCAATGGAATGCGCATTGCCCGCGGTGAGATCGCGCGCGGGCTCGCCAATTGGCGCTTCTTCTTGCCGCTTTTCCTTTGGGTGTTTGGAGCGATGCCGCTTTTGGGAATGGGGCTTTCAGCGTTGGCTGCTCCGGTTCTTCCGCCCCTGGTCGCGTTGGGGTTCCTTTATCTTGGCACTCTTCCTTCGACAGTCCAATCAGCGACCTCTTACACGAGCCTTGCTGGCGGCAATGTAGCGCTGTCAGTGGTGGGAGCCGCGCTTATCAACATTGCCGGTGTCTTTATCACCGCGCCATTGTTTGCGGGGTTGGCCGGAAGTGAGGTGGTTGCGGTCGGCAATGAGACCATCATCCGCATTGGATTGATTCTGATCCTTCCATTCGTGATCGGCCAAGCGGTGCAGGGATGGGCGATCGACTGGCTTGCGGGAGCGCAAATCTCAGGTCGCATGGATCGATCGGTTCGTAATCGGCATCGCGGTTTATGTCGCGTTTTCAGGAGCAGTGGAGCAGGGGCTGGCTACAATGTTTGGCTCTGCTGGCTGGGCGGTCCTGATCGCCTTAATCATCGCTTATCTGGTCCTAGCGAGCGGAGGCGCTTGGACGCTGGCCAAGGTGTGCTCCTACTCAAGAGAGGATCGCATAGCCTTCCTGTTTGCTGGCGCCCAAAAAAGCGTCGCCATCGGCGCTCCATTGGCCGCGATATTGTTTCCCGCTGAGGTGGCAGGTTTCGTCATCGCGCCTTTACTGCTGTACCATTTGTTGCAGCTGATGATCGCTGCCCCACTGGCAAACCTGCTGTCAAAACCGGCTTAGCTTTTCGGTTGATAGGTCTGTTCTTCACCGGGAAAGCTGCGCGCGCGGACTTCTTCGGCATAAGTGGCCACCGTCTTGTCAATGACGCTGGCAATGTCCTCATACCGTTTCACGAAGCGCGGAACGCGCTCAAACATGCCGAGCATATCTTCGGTCACCAGCACCTGCCCATCGCACTTGGCGGAGGCACCGATGCCGATGGTGGGGCATGAAACGGCATTGGTCGCTTCGATGGCGATGGGCTCGACGACCCCTTCGATGACGATGCCGAACGCGCCCGCTTTATCGAGCGCCACCGCGTCACTTACGATTTTGTCTGCTTCGCTGTCGGATCGCCCGCGCGCGGCATATCCGCCCAGCACATTCACCGCCTGCGGTGTGAGGCCAACATGGCCCATCACGGGAATGCCGCGCGAATTGAGGAAATCGACGGTCTCCGCCATCGCCTCTCCACCTTCAAGCTTTACCGCCGCTGCGCCGGTTTGTTTGAGCAGGAAAGAGGCGCTTTCAAAGGCCTGCTCCTTCGACGCTTCATAAGAGCCAAACGGCATATCGACGACCACCACCGAATGATAGCTTCCCCGGACCACAGCAGCGCCATGGTTCGCCATCATCTCTAGCGAAACGGGGATGGTTGAATCGAGCCCATAGATGACCTGCCCCAAGGAATCGCCGACAAGCAAGAGATCACAATGCGCATCGAGCAACTGAGCCTGTCGCGCAGTGTAGGCGGTGAGCATTACAAGCGGTTCTTCTGTCACTCCGTCTTTCTTGCGAGAACGGATGCGCGGCACCGTGAGCCGTTTGCGCGGCTTGGGGGTGGGGGTGGCGCGGCTCGTGCTCGTATCAAGCTGAAAGGTCGTAGACATGCGCGTGTGTCTAGCGCTGCCTTTTGGCAAAGGCAAAGGTCGGCATTGATGTGCACTGCTAAGCATTCCCCCTTGGCGGGGGCGTAATTTTCTTGCAGGAAGGTGACATAAGCGATTGCGCCGAACTTCGCGCAGCAGAGGGATTAAATTCAGATATGGCAGCAGTTGGTTCAACGCGCGAAGGCTGGTCTTCGCGCAGCGCGTTCATTTTAGCGGCAGTTGGCTCAGCGGTTGGCCTTGGGAACATGTGGCGCTTCCCGGCAGAAGCAGGGGCGAATGGCGGCGGTGCTTTTGTGTTGTTTTACATTTTGTGCGTGGTGGTGATGGGCCTGCCCGTTCTGCTGTCAGAGGTGATTATCGGGCGCCACGGTCAATCCAACGCTCCGGCAAGCGTCCGCAAAATGGCAAAGGAAAGCGGTCTTTCTCCCAGTTGGGATATCTTCGCTAAATTTGGCGTGCTCGGCGCGTTCATGGTGGTCAGCTTCTATTGCATCGTGGGCGGGTTGGGTTCTCTATTACATCGCTATGTTTGCCGGGGACATCTTTGGGGGCACCGCTTTTGCCGGGCAAGAGCCTGAGGTGGTGCAGGGCCGCTTTGGCGAACTGGTTGGAAACAACGCACTTATGGTTGGGCTGCACGCGGCCTTTTTTGCGATCACTTTCTTCTTTGTCTCGCGCGGGGTTTCTCGCGGGATTGAATGGGTGGCGACTTGGCTTATGCCGGCGTTCTTTGCGCTGTTTCTGGCGATAACGATCTACGGCGCGTTCACAGACGGTTTTGGTGAGGCAGTTGCTTATCTCTTCACATTTGATGCCAGTAAGCTGACGCCGCAAGTGATGCTTGCAGCGGTGGGGCAGGCATTCTTCTCGCTCTCACTGGGTGTTGCTGGGATGATTACCTATGGCGCGTATGTGGGGCGGGATGTGAAGCTGGGCAGCACAAGCGGGATCATTGCCGGAGCGGACACGGCGGTCGCATTGATCGCGGGTCTTTGTATTTTTCCGATTGTTTTTGCCGCGGGGTTGGGAGCGGCTGATGGTCCGGGCTTGATGTTTCAGAGCCTCCCGCTGGCCTTTCAGGATATTCCCGGAGGCACCTTTATCGGTCTGTTCTTCTTTGTGATGGTGTTCTTCGCGGCTTTGACGAGTTCGATTGCGTTGCTCGAAGTACCCACCGCTTGGGCGAAGGATGCACTCAACATGCCGCGCGCGGGCGCAGCGGCTTTGGTGGCGGGCTGCGCCTTTTTGCTGGGCGCTTTGGCCGCTTGGTTTCTCGGTCAGCCGGTGCCGGGTTC
>CBDHEW010000001.1:0-1184801 GCA_965262265.1 Erythrobacter sp. | reverse complement strand
TCATTTCCTTATCTTCCGCAAATGCCTCCATCACCACTTCAAAAAATTGATCGATGACGGCCTGATCTGTTGGCTCTTCGGTTTTGGGCAGACCGGTTGCAAAAATATAGCGGCTTTTGCCGGGTAAGGTGGGTGTCACAGCTTGCTGTTGATACCGGCGGAGCGGTGACGGCTCTGGCGGAGGAGCGAAATTGAGCGCAGCGGCCGTGCCTTCGGGATAGAGATCGTCCGACATCAAGAACAGGCCGGGGAGCAGATAATCATAGCTGTTCCAACTCTCGAACTTCGGGCTGCCCTCACCCATACTAGCCACGGCCGGGAACCACCTTTGGATGCGCAATCCGTTCTCCAGTGATGTGACTTTGGGAAAGTCATTTGACCACTGTGACAAGGTTGCCGCGCCCAAGGTCGTTTCATGGACGAAATCAAGGTGCGACAGGTCGGCCAAATTGTCGTTGATCAATTGATAATCGGCTTGGTAGTCAATCGCACCAGACTTAGCGATGAATTTGTCGGAGGTTAGGCCCCAAGCATCAGGAATAAGAGCAGGATCGGCCAGTTTGGGATCTCCGGTCCAAACCCAGATCCAGCTGTCTTTCTCGATCACAGGAAAGCGCCGGACATCCGAATTAGCCGGAATTGTATCGGTGGCGGGGATGTGTACGCATTTGCACCCTGCGAAAACTTCATTCCGTGATACATGCAGCGGATCTCATTGCCCTCGACGCGCCCCATGGAAAGCGGTGCATGGCGATGCGGGCAACGGTCTTGCAAGGCTTGTATTCGCCCGCTTCATTCCTCCAAAGAACGATAGGTTCCCGGCAACGATCCTGCCGATAGGCGCACTGCCCTCGACCTCTATATCCCAAGCAGCGACGTACCAAATGTTCTTGATAAACATATCCATCTTCCCTCCCAACGGGTCTGACTAAAGGGCGCAATAAGTGCACCGCCTAGATTGTTGCGAGATTGAGTGTAGTCCCATTCGAACCGCGCTAATTGACCTTGGAAGACGCGGGGCCCGAGCTTGGGGCCGCACATTCACCAAGTGTCTTGAGCGATGCCATCAATTGCCAGTGCCAGACATTCAGTCTGGCTCGATCATCTCAGCAAGAACGAATTGCGGGCCACTTGTCACAAACGCCTTTGACCTGGCAGAGCACAAGAAGTGCGGCTCAGGCATTAGCGGGTAACTCGCCCGCCAATGCCCAAAGACCACTTTGTTACTCAGCATTGAATCTGGCCTGAGCGCCCATATTAGAAGCTGAACTTCATGCTGACGCCAACTTCGCGCGGCATGATCGGAAGTTCATCAAATGCGGTCGGTTGAACTGGCGCAGGGATTCGCAGACCAGGATGCCGTTCATCGCTGCAGTTTCGGCAGAAGACACTCAATTCCAGTCCGTTGTCCAACTCAATACCACCACCCAGTGTGATCAAACCGAGTCCTCCCATGAAGTCGAGAGTATCGGTCGTGCCCGGCACAATACGCAACTCGCTTACAACCTCGCTGGTATAACTGTAGGATGCTGAGAGGAAAATATCAGCACTGGCGCTGATGGGCCCACGGTAATTGGCTGAAATGGCGGGTTGCCACTCTGCTGCCTCACGCGGTGGCTGCCCCTCAGGGTTGGGAACGGTGGGGCCAAGGTCAACTCCCGAACCAAATGCCACATCTGCATAAGCAACGGAGGCAGAAATATCCAAACCTTCCAGCGGCGTGCTCCAGTTGCCTCAATCTCGAAGCCTTTGCTGGTTACAGAACCTGCGTTGGTCACCACGAAACCCACACCGGTAAATTGAGTGACCTGAAAATCAGAGTACTTGGAATGGAAGGCTGTCGCATTGAGTGTGAGCGCGCCATCCGCCAGAACGGATCGCAAACCAAGTTCGAAGGAATCTACGGTTTCCGAGCCAAATTCCGGTATAAGGCCTTCGCAAGCAAAAATCGGCGGCAAACCTCCGCCGCCTGGGCTGATCGGTGGGCCATTGGCTATACACGACGGATCTGTGGTTGGATCTGTCGAGAACACTGAGCCACCTCCATCGCGCTCAAAGGAAAAGCCACCCGATTTAAATCCGCGACTGTACGACAAATAGGTGCTGACATCGTCGGTCCAACTGTAACGCATCGAAGCGGTCCCCGAAAACGCATCATCCTGAAACCGAGCTGCCCAGTCGTTAGAAAGCCGGAGGGGAAGTGGGAAAGCCGCAAAGGGAAGGGCTATGGGCCCTGATGTTGCGTTGAATGTGCCGGTCCCGTCTTTGGTCTCTTCGGTGTATCGCAGACCAAATACGAATTGCAGACGATCAGTGAAATCCACGATATTGTGTGTGAAGACAGCGAAAGTCTCACCCGACTGTCCAATTTGCATAACATTGCCATCTGTTGTCGCGTTAGGGGCATAAAGAGCCCCCAAGGTCGGATCGCGGAACAATGCGCCGAAATAAATGGGCGCCGATTGACCATATTGCACACCATCACGCCAATCGACGTCCTCTTCGGCATAATAGACGCCTACAAGCCAATCCACGCCTTCAAAACGGAGTCGAATGACCCGGTCAGCCTAAGTTCCTGAGAGAACTGCTCGTTTCCAAAATCGACTGACTGATTAAGGAAGTCGAAACCGACAAAGTCGATATCGCCGAAGCTAAATGAATCGTAATCTCGAACACTTGTTTGCGAAAAGAGCTCCACATCACCGATTTCCCAAGTGATATCGATCGAGAGCCCCTTGTCATCAACCTGCGAGATCGGGACAGCATTAAGCGAAGTCTGCAAATCCTCAGGACGCGCCGGGTCAAGAATTACGCCGCCATCTGCGACGGCAAGGCCAGCGATGAGGCCTGCAAGGTCAGGGTCTAGTGGTGCGCCGCCTCTTACAAAAACACAACAGTTTTCATCGATCTCCGAGATGTCGCCCCGGATCAAAACACTCAAGTTGTCCGTCGGTTCGAACAGGAGTTTGGCGTTGAGGGCCCAGCGGTCGAGATTGTTGTAATCTGCGCCAGTGACCACATCCTCTACAAACCCGTCACGTCTCTGGTAAATGCCACTCACTCTGAATGCTGCCACCTCACCCAGCGGGACGTTCAGCGCGCCTTGCGCGCCAAAAAGATCGAAATTGCCGACAGTTGCCTGAGCAAAACCCTCAAAATCGAATACGGGATCTTTTGTCCTCGCAACAATTGCACCCGATGAGGTGTTTTTCCCGAACAGCGTCCCTTGTGGACCTCGCAAGACTTCGATGCCTTCGAGATCGACCAAATCACCGATGCCTTGTGCTGCACGACTGCGATAGACCCCGTCAATAAACAGACCGACGGACGATTCCTGGCCACCGTCAATTGAGGTTGTCCCGATCCCGCGAATAACCACAGTCGAGCCTGAGCTTGGGCGTTGGCTACTAGTGGTGATCAGACCAGGGACAGCTGTTTCCAAATCTGGAAGCGTGCGGATTCCCTGATCTGCGAGTGCATCACCAGTCAATGCTGTGATCGAAAGCGGGACTTCCTGAAGAGACTGCTCGCGCTTTTGCGCCGTAACAATGATGACGTTTGAATCCCTAGCATCCGCCTCCGCCCCAGTTGTTTGCGGCGCATCAGCACTGGTCGCCTGCGCTCTAGCTTCCGCGCTGGAAAGGCCAACGGCGATTCCCGCAGCCACAAGCGCAGTCGTATTCATCAATGTACTTTTCATTGCAGTTTCCTCTCCAACCGCTGCAATTGCTTGCAGCCAACTCTTTGCTCCCATCCCGCCCAACTCTCTTTTTGGCCGGATATTTCTCAACCTTTTCAAGGTCTTTCTAGTTATCTGAACACCAATGCTGGCGCATTTCCCAGCTGGATTCGAATTCATCGCTAGACTTTCTTGAAGAATCAATCAAGAGTGCGATCAGCACGTGATGCCGTCCGCACACCCCACTTGAATGATCGCTCAAGTTAGGCTAAAGGCTACCGCAGTCACCGTCAAAAGCGATGCAAGCGAGCTGCTGAAAAGGCGGAATAACAGGAGAGAAATGATGCTGGATTCAAATGCCCCCGAATCGGACCCCGTTCGCGCCGATTTTCATCCGATCATCGAGGATCAGCAGGCACGCGGAATTGAAATGCGCGAAAATGTCCGTGCAATTCTTCCGACAATTGCAGCAAACGCAATGGCTTGCGATGAAGCAAGGCAAGTTCCCGAAGAGAATGTGAAGCTGCTTATCGAAGCTGGCTTTACCCGGGCTTTGCAGCCTTTGGCGCATGGTGGCCTCGAATTGTCTCCTGACGAATATTGCCCCGCAATCGTAGACATTGCCGGTGCCTGCCCATCAACAGCTTGGGCCCTTGGGCTCCTGGCTCAACACAATCACGGCCTCGCGCTCTTCTCCAAAGAGGCGCAAGAGGAAGTTTGGGGCCCAAGCAAAGACACGCTGGTATCTTCATCTGTTGCCCCCTTGGGCAAGGTTGAGGCTGTCGATGGCGGGGTCAAATTGACTTCGCGTGCGGGTTGGTCGTCTGGCTGTGACCACGCAGACTGGGCAGTGGTTGGCTTTATGCGCCCCGACCCTGTCATGGGCGGAGAGATGGGCCCTCATCTCGCGCTGATCCCACGAGAAGATTACGAGATTATCGACGATTGGCACACTGCCGGTCTGCGCGGCACCGGCAGCAAGACCTTGAAAATTGATAATGTCTTCGTGCCGGAACATCGTATCGAATCCATGATTGGCCTAAATGTTGGATCGAGTAAGGGGTACGGAATCCATGATGGCGGTATCTTCAAATCTGCTTTCAGTCCGTATTTCTCTTTCGGCTTCTCTGCTGTCGCTGTGGGTGTCGCGAAAAAGTTCCTCGATGTTTACCGCAAGAAGGTCTCGGGCCGTGTGCGTGCTTACACAGGTGCGAAGGTCGGGCAGGCTGCACCTGCTTACATGCGCTTAGCTGAATCCATGCATCAGGTTCGTGCCGCACAGGCGTCCCTTGCTCAGGATTGGCGGGAAATTGCATCGCGCTCACGGTCGGGTCAGTTGCCGCTGCCAGATGAAATGGAGATGTGGCGGACCAATCAGGCTTACGCGACGAAAATGTCAATTGAAGCAGTGAACAGGCTGTTTGTGGCGTCTGGCGGCGGTGCTTGGTTTAGCTCGAATGAGATGCAGAAATACTGGCGCGATGTGAATATGACAGGTGCTCACGCGTATTCTGACTATGACGTCGCCAGTCAAAAGCTCGGGCGTCACGCTCTTGGTCTCGACCTTGATTCAAACTTGTTCTGAGGGCGAGCCATGAAATTTGTTAGTTATTCAAGCGGGGGTGTTCCCTGCTACGGTATCCTTGACCCTGATGGAAATGTGATTGACGTCGCCGAGCTTCTCGGTGAGCAGGCGCCCGCTTCGATCGAAGATCTGATTGAAGCGCAATCTAAAGGCGCCGAAATCATTGAGGCGCTCAATTCAGGGCTCAACCAGAGCCCGACGTCCATTCCGGCTGACGACGTCAGCTGGGAACCTCCTGTAAGACGTCCGGGAAAGGTTCTGGGTGTCGCACTTAACAATAAGATCGCGCAGGAACACGCGTTTATCCCTTTCAAGAAGCCAGCGTTCTTTCAAAAGCCGCGCTCTAGCTTGACGGGCCATCAAACGGCGATCCGGGTGCGGCAGGACTATGGGGTTACCCATGCAGAGCCCGAGATGGCTGTGATCATTGGGAAGCGTGGTCGCGATATATCCGAAAGCGATGCCCTCGAGCATGTCTTTGGCTATTCGATCATGAATGATGTGACCTCTCCGGGCCTCAAGGAGAAAGACAGTATCGAACTGCTTGCCCCGGCCCATCTTCGCCATATCGTGAAGGTGGGATGGCGTAAGGTTGATGAGGCGGAAGACCCGCTTTCGATTTACCTAACCTATCACGCGATTTCCAAAGGCTGCGACACCTTTGGAGCTTTTGGTCCATGCATTGTGACAGCCGACGAGATCGACGATCCCAACAATCTGGCCATTCACACCTACCGCGGCGACACGTTGGTGTTTGTCGATTCCACTGCGAACCTCACATTTTCTGTAGAGGAAGTCATCGCCCACGCCTCACGTTACATGACACTTGAGCCTGGCGATGTTATCCATCTGGGAACCGCGATGAAACCCGCAGAGGGCGGCCCTTATGCGGCCCTCAATGAGTGGGATTTTTGCGAGGAACAGGCCGATGTGCGCATCGAAATTGAGGGCATCGGCACCCTGGTAAACCAAGTGACTGTCGAATAGCCGGCAGCACTGAAAGTTGGAAATTCATGTCAAGATCAGCTGCAGCAGAGCATAAGAGTGATCCGGTCAAAACAAGCGAGAAGATTTTGCGAGTTGCGGCCGATCTGTTCTGCGAATTCGGGTATACCGCTGCCTCAATCTCTAAAATTGCGAAAGAGGCAGAGGTCTTGCCCGGATCGATCTATTGGGCATTCCAATCCAAAGAGCATCTTTTTGCAGAGGTTCTGAAGAGCTCAGCAGATCGTTGGCTATTGGCTAATATGCCAGAAGATGGGCATAGTCAGTTTGACTTTGATGACTTGGTTAGCTCCTCCCAAGCCATGACCGGTGCTTTCCAAGGGGGGCCGACGTTTGTTCGCCTCATGCTGATTGTTGCAACAGAACGCAAAGCCGGGGACCCGGAGATCCTTGCGACTGTGCGCAATGTGCGTCGGTCATCACGGCAAAATTTCCACAATGCGTTGGCGATCCGTTATCCTTCTTGGGACCCGTCCTATCGTGAGGAGGTCGCTACGCGCCTCAGCCGTATGATCCTTCAATTGCTCGACGGAATTTTCATCTCTCAGCAGCTTGAGCCTGACGAAGTCGGCATCAAAGAAATGCTGGGTGACTTTGGGCATATGTTGCAGTTGATGGTGGCTGATGCTGCACTTCACGCCGAGGTAGGAAAGCCAGCGGCAGGTTAATAAGGTTGCAAAATCGATGAATCCGCTCACATTCAGAAAAGCACTGGGGACTTTCCCAACAGGTGTGACCGTAGTTACCACGGCGACTGGCGATGGAGAGCCGGTTGGTTTGACCTGCTCAAGCTTCAATTCTGTGTCCTTGTCACCGCCTCTTGTCTCGTGGGCGCTGCGCAAGGAAAGTGGGTCGCTCGAGGTCTTCAAATCCTCACGGCGTTTCGCCGTGCATATCTTGGCCGAAGACCAGATCACCTTATCGAACCGCTTCGCTAGCAGCAAACCGGGACGGTTTGACGGTCTTCATTGCAAGATGAGCAAGCACGGCACACCGATAATCGAACATTGCTCTGCGCGGTTCGAATGCAAAACGGCGTATGAGTATGAAGGGGGCGATCATATCATCTTTGTAGGGGAAGTGATTGATCAAGAGCTGATACCAGATCTCTTTCCGTTGCTGTTTCACAACGGTGCCTATGCACAGCTAAAAGAGAGGGTGAACCTCAGCGATGCCCAAGACGCAACGCTAGCACCGGACCTCACCTCTCCCTTGCATGAATTGGCCAAGCCTAAGTGAAAATTACTTTTTGCGGTTGAGTCGCCTCCCTGATCCTAGTCAATATAGCTTAGAGATCCGGTGTCCCAAACAGGATGTCTGTTTCCCTCGACTCATAAAACCAGCGGCCATCTTTTTTGACCACTGTATCATGATATTCCACCACAAGGTGGACCTCTGGCGCATGCGGACCTTCACCGTCTGCTGCGAACAATGTGAGCATTGTAGTGGACTCGACGCGATCCTCACCCACTTCATGGACAAACGGTGGAGAGAAAATATGGCGGGACACACGGTGTCCACGTGCCTTTCGTGCATCGTAAAAGGCTTTAAGCTCCGCGCGGCCGCGCAACTTGCGTTGTGAATTGCCATACCAGCCATCTTCGACAAATAGCTCGGGCACGCCGACACCATCTTTATGGTCGATCAGCCAAGAGAACTGGGCATTCAACTGCATGATTTCATTGTAAATAGTCATCGGGTTCTCGCTCTCCTGCATAGCGAACCGGTTGTTTTGTGTCCGCGAGCTCTCGTTCTTTCTTGAACGTTCGTTTAAGACATAGTAGCCTGTTGCGATAAAGACAAGCTTTGGGAGAGGCTAGAGCATCATGGAACTACAATACGAAACGCATTTGACGGCCAGAATTCTGCTGACGGTCGTGACCTTCTTTTTCGGCATCATTCCCTCGATCGCCGATTTCAACAAAACGCATGCTACCAATCCGCTTTGGACCGGGCATGCAAGGTTCCACGTGGTCTGGCAGTGCCTGTCATATCAGGTGCTTGCGGCATTTTCGCTTTATCTGATTTGGCTGCATCCCGGCGATGCAGGTTACGCGCTCAATTTCTCTATGGTTTTGGCGCTCGCAGTCTTTCTCGGGTTCTGGGCGACATTGCTTAATATGGATCGCTTCGGCGGTGAGCCTTATGATGAGAATGGATACCCCCCTATCCCGGTCCAGTTCCTCGGTAGAACCATAAATATCGAGCGCAACATTACCGCGTTCGGCATCGCGCACGTGCCGCTCCTTATAGCTTTCCTTCTCGTCAACTTCTGAGTTGATCGCCCCCTTCTATAAGGACTTAGCAGCCGTGCATTCATCAATTCCCTTCGAATCCCTGTCGTCGATCTCTGCCATCGAGCAGCGCGATTGGCGTGAATATGTGACTGCAAAGAGCTCTTATGAAGTGCTCCAATCCGCAGCGCAATCGCACCCAGAACGCGCGGCTATTGAGTTTGTCGAGACGGTCGAGCCGCTCGCTGAAGTCCAAACTCTGAGCTATCAGCAATTGTTTGAAAGGGTGACGCAATCGGCCAATTTGTTCCATTCATTGGGCATTGCGAAAACAGACGTTGTTTCGGTTGTGCTGCTGAATTTTCTGGAAGCGCATGAAGTGATTTGGGGGGCAGAAGCAACGGGAATTGTTAACCCGATCAATCCATTTCTTGAGCCTGAGACGGTCGCGGAAATCATGCGCCATGCTCATACCAAAGTGCTTGTAACACAGCCGCCGATCCATGGACTTGATATCTGGGATGCCCTTCTGGAGCAGGCTGACACCTGCTCTGATCTCGAGGCGATTGTTGTCGTAGAAGCGCCCCAATCTTTGAGAGTCTCTGATACCCCCTTGCCCAGTGAAACACCTGGTGGGAAGCCGATCATTCTTTTCCAGCAACAGGCTGCGAAGCAAGATGGAGCGCGCTTGGTTTCAAACCGCGTTTTCCAAGAAGACGACCTAGCCTCGCTTTTTCACACAGGTGGGACAACAGGGACCCCCAAGCTTGCCCCTCATACCCATCTGAACGAGATATTCACATGTGCCATGCTCAAGAGCACGGTCTACTCAATTCCCAAAGAACGTGTTTTGGTGGCGCTCCCGATGTTTCATGTGAACGCAGTGATCGGAACCGGGATCGCAGCCTTCGCTGCCGGACTGACTGTGCTTTTGTTGACGCCGTTTGGTTTCAGAACGCCTGGCACAATCCCGAAATTCTGGGAAATAGTCGATCGCTATCGTCCCAACATAATGAGCGCGGTACCGACCATTTATGGGGCGCTGACATCTATTCCCAAAGAGGGGGCAGACACTTCTTCTATAAGAACGGTCTTGTGCGGGGCCGCGCCCCTTTCGCCAGAGCAATTTAGGAAGTTCGAAGACTATTCCGGCCTTCAGCTTACGGAGGGCTATGGCCTTACCGAAAGCACTATTACTGCAACTATGAATCCAATCTTCGGGGAGAAGAAGATTGGTTCTATTGGGGTGCGAATGCCGTGGACGGAGGTGAAAATTGCACAACTCGACGGCCAAAAGATTCATCGAGAATGTGGTGTCGATGAGGTGGGCACGGTTGTCATACGTGGCAAGCATGTCTTTCCTGGATATTTGGGCGAAACGAACTCTGGTATTTTGGAAGGGGGCTGGCTCGACACCGGCGATTTGGGGCGCCTTGATGCCGATGGCTTCTTTTGGCTGACTGGTCGGGAAAAGGACCTGATAATTCGGGGCGGACACAACATTGATGCATCGGTCATCGAGAACGCATTGGCAAAGCATGACAGTGTTGAAGCCGTCGCGGCAATCGGACAACCTGATAGCTATGCTGGCGAGTTGCCTATTGCATTTGTCCAACTCAAACCCGGTCATGAGACAAGCGCGGAAGAGCTCCTGACTTTTGCGAAAGCCAATATCTCTGAACGGGCAGCTAGTCCGGTCTATATCGAGTGTGTTGAGGCCATGCCTGTGACTGCAGTTGGCAAGATTTTCAAACCGACACTCAGAATTTCTGCGACTGAGCGTGTGCTTGCGATGGCTTTGGAAGAGGCGAATGTGAGTGCGAAGATAACTGTCGAGCAAGATAAGCGCCGCGGCCTAATCGCAAAAGTCCAAACACAAGATGAAAGCGCTGCACGAGAGGTGCTGGGACGTTTCACAGTTCTGTTCGATTTCGTTTGAACCAAGAGCCGGGTCACACAATTGGCCCTTGAGGGAGGTAGCATTGCAAAGTCAGGTACTCAACTTCAGGAAGGCGGGCGGTGTCAGCGGCCCATCCGTGCCTGTTGGCGACGACACCAAGCCTCCAATTTCTCTTGGTGAGGTGACGATTTCATCTCCTGAAGATATTCGAGATGCCGCGAAAGCTCTGGAGCAGGCTGCACGCAGAGCAGGCTTTTCAGTTGCTGCGTTTCACGATCTGAGATCTCGAGACTTCATTCGCGATCACGAAGGAAATTTGGTCAACGAAACATACTTTGGGTGGGATGATCTTGAAACGAAGTGGTGGGATCACCCGCATGCGGGCTTAACATCGCCTGTTGCCCATGCTGCGCGCTGCGAAAGCGAGCCCTTCTGGGTCGACGCGAATGGTGCAAACACACCGACACCCAACGCGCATCTTAGAAGCATCTCGTTCAAGAGTGTCTTTGGCAGGGGTAGCCAATTTTCGATGGGCTTCTTTGTGCCTGTCCATCAAGCATTTGGTCGGATCGGAATTGTGTGCTTTTTTGTAAATACAAACAAAAAGCAGCCAAACTCCATTCCACCTCAAGAGCGCATGAACGATCTGGCCACAATGGCACGTGGGTTTGTATCAGGCTATAGTTCCGTTTTGCGTGATATCGCCCCGATACCAAGGAACTGCGCCCTTACAAAGCGGCAGGTGCAGTGCTTGCATTGGGCTTCCTTAGGAAAAACCGACGCTGAAACGAGTCAGATATTGGGCGTCAGTCATGCAGCGGTTCGATACCATATCAACGCAGCAATGGATCAATTGGAATGCGTTAACCGGACGCAGGCGGTCTTTAAGGCCGGGCAGCTTGGCTATGTTGGCTGCATTGTTTGATTCGCTGTTGATGCCCGTTACCGAAAGACTAGCCAATGCCAAATAAGACAAGCTCAGTTGTACATGTGATCGATGAAGCGTGCATCGGTTGCAAACAATGTGATCAGGTATGCCCGACTGGAGCAATCGTTACGATTGATCGCCTGGCCCGGGTTGATGAGAGCATATGCACAGGATGCAACCGGTGTATTGAGGCTTGCGGCGATCATGAAGCCATCCGCCCGCGGTATCTGCAACAAGACGCCCGGTGGGGACTAGCAGTGCCGACGAGTCCTGACGAGCAGGCGCGCGTCTCGAAAATTTGCCAGGCCGCCTATCTTCCTGTCGAAGAGGTCATATGCATGTGCACTGGGACCACGGCGGGGGAAGTTGCAACAGCGATCATCCGCGGGGCAAATTCTCCCGAAGATGTCGCGATTATGACCAGCGCTCGCGGTGTATGTTCGATCTGGTGTTCTTCACCAACGATCCGGCTTTTCGAAGCGGCTGGGGTCACTTTGGAACGCAAGCCCAAAGACTGGCGTGTTTACACCAAGCACACCGGTCTGGAGGTGGGGATATGGAATATCTCCGACGAAGTCGCTCAAAAATACCCTGAGTATCGTCTTGCACAGAATAAGGAGCGGCTAAAAAGCGGCAGACTTCAAGTCCCGCTGTTCGCTGACATTGAAGGGAAGCCGTCATGACCGCACATCTGGAACCTCGCGAACCACCACCGCTTCACAAATCGATCTTTGGCTACAAACATCCTGAACTGCGTGCAGCGCAGTTGCCAGGAATGGTGGCAGTGCCAGTGCGCAAGCTGTTTCCCGATGTCCCCGAACCCTTGATGGAAATGGGTCAAAGTGCAGACGCGATTGCTCCTGCTACACGCCGTGCAATGGAGCAGGTCGATCTTTCCCGCATCGGTGTGAATGATACTGTCAATCTGCTGTGTTCAGAGCATGGGTTTGCGATGATGGGGGGCGAGGCTTACGCAAAGATGCTTGTTGCGGTGCGCGAGATCATATCTGAGCGGACCGGTAACACAAAAATCCGGCTTGCCTTCAGCGCCGGATCAAGCAAGCTCGAAAGCGCTGAGATTATTGAGACTTTCGGGTTGAAACAGCACTTTGAGAAGATCATTAGTTTCGGTCCCTACGATAGAGGTGTTGAGATCGAGACTGAGATCGGCACGCTCTACGGAATTGGCCAAGCCTACAAAGCGCAGCATCTCATTTACTGTCATTATGATGATCCACGCGAAACCCACTTTCACCGCTTGAACGGCCGGGCGCTCAAAGCCTTTACAATGAGCTACGCCCGGATCGAAACACGGGCCATTTTTCATAACAATTTCCCGACATCCAGCGCCAATATTGTACCTCGGGCCTTGTATGAATCGGATTTCATACAAAAAAAGTTTTGCTGCGTTGTGATGCTCCGCAGCGCGCCATCCGGGATCATGGGTGTTGATGCCGAGAACGACTTGCTCGCCCTCGACAAGGCAATGTCGAAGCAGCTTCTTCATGACTATGGCAAGATGATCCATCTGATGGAGTCCATCGATGAGTGCATCGTCGTTCTCGATGGACACCGATGGCTGCATTATCAGCACGCTGGCGGCACAACGGCTTGCAATCTCTTCTTCGGCGATGTTGATCATCTCGACCTGGATTACGATCATTCCTGGTCTGGCAATCCCGCAGTCAAAGCGGTGGTGATGAACTATGCTTGGAAGAGTGCCTTTCCGCTTCCAAACACACCGATCATCGCGTCAAGCGATAAGACTGCACGATCGATGAAGCGGATCATCCACCATACAAATGTCCAATCTGCTGACAGCCTGGCTGACGCAATGGACAAAGCCTATGCGCTAAGCGGCACTAGAAAAGCCATCATCTTCGATGGGGCCTACGGTGTTGTTCACTGTACCCCCGAAATGGCAGATTACCTTTGCCAAATTGCGCCCGATGTTTCTCGCGCTGTGGATGAGCACCATCTGCCCAAGTGGCTCGCACAAAGGGGACTGAATTGAGCGTTTTGAAACATTATCCCGCTCTGCGACCTGCCATTTTAGGATAAGGGCGCAGCGTGTTTACCCATGATGTGCGCGAGGACATTTTTGCCTCAATCTCAAACAGCATTGTGCATGCCAGCATACTTGCTGATCAAGATGGGATAGTTTGTGACATTGACGTGGCCGTTTCCAAGGCAAGGGAACTCGGGCTGCAATGCGAAGCCCAATGCGAAGGCGGCGCGCGCGTAGCTGTTGGTGATCCAATCCTCGAATTGACAGGTCCGCCAATGGCCATTGCTGTTGCCGAGGATAGGCTCATCGGGATCCTTGCCAAACCTTCAGGTATCGCAACTGCGGCTCGCCAGTTTGTCGATGCCTCACAAGATCGGCTTACGGTGGTATCAGGAGCCTGGAAAAAAATGCCGATCGATCTCAAGCTTCCGATTAGACGGGCAGCTGTTGCCGGAGGCGCGCTGCCCAGAATTGCTGAACCGCCATTTCTCTACCTCGACAAGAATTACACTCGCATGTTTGGCGGCATTTCCCAGACTCTCAAAGCAACATCGCAAATCCCATCTGTCACCCGCGTCATTCAGGTAGGGGGTATTTTCGACCGCGTTGAGAACGACGCCATAGAAGCAGCGCAAACGGGGGCGGATGTGGTCTTTATCGATACAGGCGAGATATCAGACATTGCAGCGGTCCACTCGGCACTGGAGGCAAGAGGCCTTAGGCAAGGCTTGAAACTGGCCTTTGGAGGCAGCATCACTCTTGCAATGGTCGCCCAATTGTCGCGCAGTCCCGTCGATATTATCGATGTGGGAAGGGCGATTGTGGATGCACCACTGCTCGACATGCGCTTGGCGATTACGAAAGTTAAGGCGAACCAATAATGGCCCATATAGATTTCAACCTGCTCGAAAAAACCGAAGTGCGGATTACGCAGATATCTCTCACCGGGGCCAATCTGGACGATATAGCGAAGACCGTTGCCCGCGTACTGCAACTCGAAGAGGATGAGGTTTACGTCATCGATGCGATTGGAAATGTGCTGGCATTGGACATTCTAACCGAGACAATCACGGCGGATCAGATTGCAGGAAAGCAGCAACAGATTTTTGCCCATTTGAATGAGCTTCCAGGGGTGAGTTTGAATGCAGATTCCAGGCTGGAGTCTGACGGGATTTTGGGTTGGATTGGACTTAGCCCAGATCAGCAAGACGAGATTGTCAATCAGACCAGCAAGATGTCCAACGAAGTGCTCTCTACTATTTCAAAGCGGGCATTGATCATTTCGACCGGTGATGAAGTGGTGAACGGTCAAATTGAGGATACCAATAAGCCCTTCTTGCTCGAAACCCTCGGCAAAGCTGGTTTCAAAGCAAAGGCAGGCCCCACACTCAATGACGATATAGATGCAATAACTGCAGCCCTACTCGAAGGCGGTGAACAGTTGGGCTATGGGCTTTTGATCACAACGGGCGGCGTGGGTGCAGAAAGCAAAGACTGTACAATCGAAGCTTTGCAGCGTCTCGCACCGAACGCTGAAACGCCTTATATATTGAGTTTCAAGCAAGGGCACGGAAGACACGCAAAACCTGGCGTGCGGATAGCCGTCGGGCAAGTGGGCACGGCGCTTGTCGTATGTTTGCCCGGCCCAAATGAAGAGGTTCGCTTGGGAGTTGATCAATTGTTGACATGTTTGGCTCAAGAGGAAACCCCCAGTATCGCTCAGATCGCGGAGGCGATTGCTCAAGTCCTGAAAGACCGCTTCGCAAGACTGCGGGGATGAACAGCCAAGGCTATTGACGCTTTGAGATTATTCGCCCGGCTTCAAGACAACTTTTCCGGTCACCCCGCGTGTGCGCATCAAATCCAAAGCTTCGTCGATCTGCGATAGGCCAAAGCGATGTCCGATTTGCGGATTGATCTGGCCGGCGACAGCCATGGCAAAAAGGTCTTCTAGGAGTTGTGTAGCCAGTTGCGGTTCTGCGGGGTAGGCGCGTGCCCAATTGACCCCGATCAACGCTGCGCCTTTTATCAGGGCAAGGTTGGCGGGGTATTTTGGGATCGTACCGGAAGCATAGCCAACTGTAAGAATGCGGCCGTTCCATCGTATTCTTCTGCAAGCGCTCTCAAACGATTTGCCGCCGACCGCATCGTAAATGACATCCACGCCTTCGCCATCAGTCAGCGCCTTAAGCGCTTCGCCCAAGTCTGATTGAGAGGTGTCTATCACCTCGTCTGCGCCAAGACTGGCGACATAATCGCATTTTGCCGGGCTTGAGCCAGTGGCGATGACGCGGGCTCCCATTGCTTTGCCCAATTGCACCGCAAAGCTTCCGGTCCCGCCAGAGGCGCCAAGCACTGCCAGCCTCTCTCCCTTTTTCAAGGAACCGCGGGCCTTCAGGCCGTAACAAGCGGTCCCCCCGGCAAGGCACAGAGTTGAGGCGGTCTCAAAGTCGAGGGCATCTGGGATCTTCCAGCAGCCATACTCATCAACGGTCGCATATTCGGCAAAGGCGCCAACATGCATTCCAGCGACACGGTCGCCCACTCGTAGATGCTGGCAATTGGGGCCGGTTTCAACGACAAGACCCGAATACTCCATCCCAAGAATGAACGGCGTAGGCGGTTGCACCTGATAGAGATTGGCAATCTGGAGAACTTCGGGGAAGTTTATCGCAAAGCTTTTGGTCTCAACCACGACTTGCCCGTCACCCGGTTTAACCCGCTCAATATCGCGCAGTTCAACGTAGCCTTTAGGGCCGACCTTTGGACAAATAACAGCCTTCATGCGCAAATAAAGAATGGCACATGCGGATTAGGCTCGATCGCATTGGGTTTTGAGAAGGAACCATTCGCTCTCTTGCTGAACGCTCGCTCCATTATCGGCGCTCTGATAGCCGTCTCATGGTGATAGTTCCTAATGATTGATCTCCCCCTTTTCCCATCTGCCTCAATGAGGTGGGCGAGAATTTGACATCACCAAGCCCCTTGATCTAGTTGAGCGACTACTCAAGTTTCCCGATTTGGTCAATCGATGATGGTCCATACAGACCCTCATAAGATTGTCTCAGATCATGCAAGGCGCCTCTAATGCGAGCACTTTATTATGATTGCAGCGCCGGTATTGCGGGCGACATGCACCTTGCCGCAATGTTCGACTTGGGTGTCCCCCTAGACCTTGTGAAGCAAGAGCTTAGCAAGCTCGGGCTTGATGATCGTTTCGAGCTTAGGCTTGAACCCGCCCACAAGATGTCCATCCATGGGCTCAGAGTGAACGTCCATCTGACCAAAGAGGATCATCACCACCGCCACTGGTCAGACATCCAAAAGATGATCGCTGACAGCCGTTTGTCCGATGACGTGAAGGCCAGGGCTTTAGCAATCTTTGAATGCATTGCTAAAGCCGAAGCGAAAATTCACGATATACCAGTCGAACGGGTCCACTTTCACGAAGTTGGCGCGATTGATTCAATTGTCGACGTCGTCGGTGCTGCGATTTGCCTCAGCCACCTTGAGGTCGACCAAGTTTGGTCGGGCCCGGTGCAATTGGGATCAGGCTTTGTGAAATGCGCCCATGGGAAAATGCCTGTCCCGGCACCGGCCGTGAACGAGATCCTTCAAGGGGCCTTGTGTAAGCTGGGAGGTGTGCAGGGCGAAGCGACAACGCCGACCGGCGCAGCGATATTGGCGGCCAATGTGGACGAATACGCGCCTACCTTAGCCTTTCGCCTCCAAACCACCGGAATCGGCGTTGGCTGTCACGAATTCGACATTCCCAACATCTTGCGTGCAATGCTGGTAGAGTTTGAGGTGACGGAGGATGCACCTCTCGTATCGGCCCCGTCGAACTTAGAAATCAAAGCCAATATCGACGATATGTCGCCAGAAGCTTTCGCCCCATTGCTTGACGGCCTGATTGAGATTGGTGCCAGCGATGCTTTCATCACGCCGATTTTGATGAAGAAAAACCGTTCAGCCCACATGGTTACCGTACTTTGCGCAAGGCGCGATGAAGCCAAGCTGGTTGAATTCATTTTCAACAACAGCACCACCATTGGGCTGCGTGTTTCGCCGGTGGAGAAACATCGGTTGGAGCGCGAAATTCGTACGTTCAACACCGATTTTGGCCCCATTACAGCCAAGATCGTCACTCAACCTAACGGTGAACTGCGTTGGAAACCGGAATACGAAGAGGTCCGCAAAGCCGCCGACAAAACCGGCGTTCCATACCTGCAGGCCCGGTCAAAGGTTGAACACACCATCTCGCAGGCGATGCTAGCGTGCAAAGAATGAATGAGAAGGCACCGCATCCCGTGAACATTTCAGACATTTTGGCCGCCTATTCCGATGGCAAAATATCACAAGCAGAGGCTGAGGCTGCGATCCAATCGGCGAACGCAAAGGACTTGGGCCACACCACTGTCGATCTCGCGCGTGAAGCGAGGGTCGGTGCGGCTGAGGTGGTCTATGGAGCAGGCAAAACCGTTGACCAATTGATCGATATCTTTGGAGCCTTGGCATCAAGTGGCCAGAACGTTCTCGCGACGAGAGTGTCAGATCAAAGTGCAAAACAGTTGATTGACGCTCTTCCAGATTGTGTTTGGCATGAGCAAGCAAGAATAGTCACATGCATGCAAAAACCGCCGATTGCCTCGCAGACAAGTGTTGCGGTGGTGAGTGCGGGGACGTCAGACCAATATGTCGCAGAAGAGGCCTGTGTCACACTTGAGTTTTATGGCAATCGGGTGCTTCGCATTCGCGATGTTGGTGTCGCAGGCATTCACCGTCTGTTTTCAAAACTTGAGGAAATTCGCAGCGCTCAGGTGGTGATTGTGGTTGCTGGGATGGAAGGGGCTTTGCCCAGTGCAGTTGGAGGGCTGGTAGACAAACCCGTCATCGCTGTGCCTACATCAGTGGGTTACGGCGCCTCATTTGGTGGTCTTTCTGCCCTTTTGGGAATGCTCAACAGCTGCGCGTCAGGTGTGACCGTTGTGAACATCGATAACGGCTTTGGTGCAGCCTATTCAGCTTCGATGATCAACCGTTTGTCTATGGCAAAGGCACATTCATGATGAAGCCAGCCCAGCATCAAAAATTGGAAGAGTTGCGCCGGACCATCCGTTCGATGAAGTCTGTCATTGTGGCCCTGTCAGGGGGCATCGACAGTTCATTGGTGGCCTTTGTAGCCGGAGAGCAACTGGGCCGACACGCTCTTGCGGTGACGTCTGGTTCGCAGAGTTTGAAGCGTGATGATCTTGATCTTGCCAAAGCCATCACGGCTGATTGGGGACTTGATCATCTGGTCATTATTACCAATGAACTCAGCAATCCTGACTACGCAAAGAACCCGGCTAACCGCTGCTATTTTTGCAAATCGACCTTGTATGAAGACTTGGCACAGCTGGCTGATGATCGTGGGATCGATGTGGTTCTGAACGGCTCAAACCTTGATGATCTTGGTGATTATCGTCCAGGTCTTAACGCAGCACGCGAGTTCGCCGTTCGCTCTCCTCTGATTGAATGTCAGTTTAGCAAAGAAGACATTCGCGCGGTTGCCAAGCACCTCAATCTTCAAAATTGGGCGAAGCCGCAAGCGGCCTGCCTTGCCAGCCGGCTTCCCTATGGAGTGGAAGTGACTTCTGAACGGCTGAATATGATCGAGCAGGCTGAAATGGTCCTGGCTTCATTCGGCTTCTCACAAGGCAGAGTGCGATATCATGGCAAGGTCGCAAGGCTTGAATTGCCGCTTGATGAGTTGTCCCGAGTGCTTGCCGACGCAGAAGAGATCAATGCTAAGATCAAAGCCTGCGGCTTTACCTATGTGGCGCTTGATCTTGCGGGCTTCAGAAGCGGTTCAATGAACGATGATCTGGCAATCCGTAAAAATCGGCCATCATCACCCGGATCGACCTCCAATAAAGGTAAGAAAAACAAGGAATATCAATGAATTACCTCAAACTTCCTATAGTCTTGGTCGCGTTTCTCGCAACGCCAGCATTTGCTCATGAGACTGGGGTGGAACACAGCCATGAACAGATTGCCCTTATCACGGCGATTGTTTTCAGCGTTCTTGCCCTGAGTTTTTATGCCTATCTGAGAGTGCGTCAAAAAGACAAACGACTCTGACCCGTGCCAAGAAATATACGAGGCGCCTCTTGGGACATCTAAAAAGGCATCCGAAAGTCGAACTTCGCTCGATCAGTGTAGGGCACTATTATAACGGGTAATGATCGTGTGTGTGGTTCAGATGGGGCAGCGGGACTAAGTTTCTCATCCGGTCAAAGTGATCAAGTACGCTCTTTGGGAGCAATTGTGGGATCGGCAATACTAGCGAAATGGAATTTGAATTCAGGATCAATTGCTTAGGCTTTCGGGCTTGCCACCTCCGTCTCCGCCATATTCCTCTTTCTTTCCGGTTTGCCGAGGGCTTACCGCGCACGACGATGGGCCACGGCTTTGCCGCGCCGCTGGTCGACACCGGTTCACACTACAATGCGATGATATTGTCGTCTGAGTTCCGATCGACATATTTGTTGTAAGGATCAATTCCCACAAACGATGGCTCTTGGTCAGTCACCACGCGGATCTCCTGAGTGCCCGAGGTGATAGGACGCCGTTCCATCACAAGAACGTTGGCAGTGTCGAAGGCACCAAGGCCAGGCCGCGCGGTGAACAGGCCAACCTCGATCTGGTCTTCGAGCGGCGCCTCGGTTTCGGCGCCCTGACCATCGGCATAAAGCTTGGTCGCCTCCACCGTCATCACCGTTTCCCAAGTGCCATCGTCTAGCTCGCGCGTTTCCGCTTCTTCGACTTTCAGATCGTAGAGCGTGACCTTGCGCAGCAGGTCTTCGACCAGCTGGCGCTCTTCATCATTGCGGGCGATCGAGATGAAGCCTTCGACCAGATCGGTAGAAACGGCATAGGGAGGGCCTTGGAACCGATAGCGGTCGAGCAGCTCAGACAGCATGACATTCACACGATCTTCGCCAAGCCTATCCTGCAACAGATACATCACCACCGCACCTTTACGATAATGGATGTAGCCTTGGTTCTCCACTCGTTCGAGCGCGACTTCCTCGATCGCTTCACCGCCGCGCGCAGCCAGATAGGTGTCGAGCTCAAACTTGAGGAAACGGCGCATCTGATCTTCGCCATACACCTCTTTCATCACCATCAAGGCTGAGTACTGCGCCATGGTTTCCACCAGCATTGTGCCGCCTTGTTGATCGGCGCTGATCAACTGGTGCGCCCAATATTGGTGCGCGACTTCATGCGCGACCACATAGGTCACCGCATCAATATCGCCCTCATCGGCATAGTCCGCAACAAAACCAATGCTTTCAGAATAGGGCATTGTCCCGGCAAAAGCCTGCGCGAAGCTGGCATAGCCCGGAAATTCGATAATCCGCGCATGGGGGAACTGATAGGGTCCGAAATTGGCGCGGTAATAATTGAGTGATGAGTCCAGAGCATCGAGCATCCGTTCGACATTGGTGTCATGCGTGGTGTGGTAATAGACCTGAAGCTCAACGCCGTTGGAATCGCGCTTGGCAATTTCATACTCTGCTGACTGGATCGAGAAGAATGAAAGGATCGGGCTTTCCGATACGAACTTCGCGGTCCGCCTGCCATTTTCGACGGTGTCAGAGACCCGCACACCCGGCGCAATGGGCGTTTGCCCTGCATCGGTTGTGATGGTGATATCCGCCGTTACCCAGTCCGCCCCGACATAGTTTCTTGTCCGGGATGCCTCATCGCCCAAAGGCGCAGGACGAAGTTCTGCCGGCAGATCATATTTGCGCCGCGTCGCCCGGTCTTGCAGCAGGCCAGAACGGTTCATGCCGATTTGCGGAGCAAATTCTGAATTGTTAAGGAAGGTACCGTTCCTAACCAAACGTGTATCATTGCCGCTATGGCGGAAACCACGCTGCCAACGTTGCGATTTGAACGTCAGCTGCGTTGTGGCGCCGGGGGCGAACGGCTCATCAAAACGATAGATCTGATATTGGAATTCGGGATCATCCATGTCGAGCTTAGCGCCCGCGACCGCGACTTCTAACACTTCCAGATTTGGGTCACCGAAACGCACATGCAGCGTTTCGATCACCTCATCGGTGTCGTTGACGATCGTATAGCTGCCTTCGGCTTCCATCCGGGTTTCATCGGGCCAAATCTCGACGTCGAAATCCACCTCCGTTACCGCGGGCTGCACAACGCTTTCATATTGCAGATATTTCTTCTCAAAGGCTGCAAGCGCGGCTTCGTTGTCGTCGCTTGTGCGGTATTCTTCGACCACATTGGTCTGGTTGTAGATGAACGCGCCCGAGCCTGCGAAGACAAGCGCACCCACCCCCAGCATCGCGCCAGCAGGTGACCTCAACCGTGCGGGCACACGCTGCATGCGTGGTTTGAGAGCGGTCTCCGTCCCGCGCCGCCACAACAGATGGGCAAGCACCGCAAGGATCAGCGCGAAAGCCCCCCAATACAGCCGCAGCCACCACCCAAGAGCATTGCCCACAGCGTTGCCGTTGAGGTCAGAGATGGGGTTCGATCCGGTCGAGCCGTAAAGGTATAGAGGATGCTCGAAACCAAGGTTGGCAAGAACCGTGGTGGCCACGATATAGACCACCATAACACCCCATCCGACGAACTTGTTAGGGCTCAGCGCCTGCACGAAGACGGCAAGGATCGCGAGGATCAGCAGGTCGACCGTCAAAGGCAGCAGATACCAGCTGAAATATTTAGCAAGCTCCGGCGTTACACCTCTCGCCGATTGGATCAGCATTGATGAGACAACGCTGACGGCCAGAGCGGCAATCAAGACAACGCCCACCGCAATCGTCTTTGGCACCATATAGCTCCACCCCGGCGTCGGCGTGGAATCGATGATTTCATGCATTTTGCGATCGCGATCACGCCATACAAGCTCGCCAGCATAATAGACCGCGATGATGATCGGGATTAGTGTGAAGCCGCCCTGCAGGATCGGAATAACAGCAAAGGTCAGCGGGCGTGCTGGCGTGCCGTAAAGCTGATTGCCAAGGAACAATGCACCGCTGGTGTTGAACAGGCCGACCAACAGCAAGATGAAAAATGCCGGGTGTTTGACCACTTGAGCGATCTCAAACCGCGTGCGCGTGACAAGGCGCACCCAAGCGCTCTTATCGGGTTGCAGGGCGGGCAATTGCTCTACCACTTGCGGGGTAACGCCTGCGAGTTTCGCGGCTTTTTTCGCCTCTTTACTCAGCTTGCGTTTCGACACGCCTTTTTCGGTGAAGCTAAACTTAAAGTAAGCAAGCACGAGCATCGCAAAGGAAAAGCCGATCCATATCAGCCGGTTTGCCAGCAGCCTGCCTTCAAGCGCCGGAACTTGCGTGTTGGCCTCTGCCGCAGTCCAGTACCGCGTCTCAAGCGCCAACGCGCCCAAACCAAACGGTTCGAACAAAGAGGTTGTGTCCTGAAGATCAGGCCGGCCCTGTGTGGCGGCAAGCAAGACGGTCCACAAAACCAAAAACACGACGACCGCGACATATGTGTACATCATCGAGCGCGTCATGGTCGCGACCGCAAAAAACAGCGCGGACATCATGAACAGACCAGGCAGCGCGAACACAAAAAACGCGCTCGCGTAATAGCTGATCCGGTTCGGACCAAGAGTTTCAGGATCCACCCACGGCATCAACGAACCGAGCCAAATGGCAAGCGGGACCGTAGCAAACGCAACCACCGCCGCCAGGAAAGCGCCGGTGAAGCGGCCCAGCAAATAGTCGAATTTGCGCACACTGGTGGACCTAACCATTGGCCCAAAGCCACTTTCATCATCGCGCACGATCACATTGGCGACAAAGGCGGTAGACACGAACATAAAAAAGATCGTGAGCACCATATGCGTTTGAATGATCGCGAGCGGGCTATTGACGTGAATGTTGCCGCCGCTCCCGATTTGGATGTCCTCGCTGGCAGCTGCTCCAAATGTCAGAAGAAAAAAAATCACCACCGCAACCCAGAAAACTGGATTGCGCAACTGGTAACGCAGTTCGAAAGCTGTGATTTTACCAAACATCGCCCCGCCCCCTTTTACGCTGCTTGCGCAGCAGCAGGTGCAGCGCGGCGCGTTTTGGCGAGCGTGGAGAAGTACACATCTTCGAGCCCGCCATCGACATGGGCAAAGCCGTTACCCGGATCACTTTCTGAAAGGATATGGACAATCGTGCGCCCCGCGAACAATCGGGTGGAGATCACCTCATACTGATCGCGCACATGCTCCAGATCGACGCGCTCAATCGTCTTCGCCCAAACGGTGCCCTTGGCCTGTTCGATAAGGTCTTTGGGTGCACCTTGTTGCTTAATCTGGCCTAGGACGATGACCGCCATTTGTGGGCACAGATCGGAAACGTCTTCGACAATGTGGGTCGAAAGGATCACCACCACATTCTCACCAATCTCTGCAAGTAGGTTGAGGAAACGGTTGCGCTCTTCCGGATCAAGGCCAGCGGTGGGTTCATCAACGATAATGAGATTGGGGTTGCCGATCAGCGCCTGAGCAATGCCAAAACGCTGGCGCATACCGCCTGAAAAACCAGCAATCGCTTTCTTGCGAACATCCCAAAGATTGGTCTGAGACAGCAGCGTTTCGACTGTCTCCTTGCGCTCTTTTGCGTTCGCAACGCCTTTGAGAACCGCCATGTGATCAAGCATGTCATAAGCGGAAACTCGCGGATAAACGCCAAAATCCTGCGGCAAATAGCCAAGTGTCTCGCGCAATTGCTCTGGATTTTTCAGGACATCAATATCGCCAAAGCTGATCTGGCCAGAGCTTGGGGTCTGGAGCGTCGCGACGGTGCGCATCAATGTCGATTTGCCCGCTCCATTGGGACCCAACAGCCCATACATGCCCTTTGGGATAGACAGCGTTACATCATCCAGCGCGCGTGTCCCGTTGGGGTAGGTGTGGCTGACATTGGTCAATTCGAGCATGCGTGGTCCCCTGGTTTGGGACCCCTTCTTTTGGATCCCTTCCTATTGAGATGCACGCTAACAAGGTGTTTTATTTCGGTAAAGCACCGTTCATCGAACAGGAATGGCCGTCTGTCGTCGCTCCTCAGTCGCCGCTCAAACGAAATGGCGGCCAATCCTAGGATAGGATTGGCCGCCACGATGTTAGTGGGAGCCAGCCGAATAAGGGGTCGGGCTTCGACTGGCTCCCTTCTTCAGATCAACCGAAGTTGACCCTTAGAATTAGAATGCGAACCGAACCCGCAGGCCGCCTCCATGCGATTGGTAGTCGGAGGCAAAGCGCCCTTGATACTCTGCTCCGATGGAGAAACCTTCTTCGTTCACGAAGTCGACACCGGCAGCGATATCGAAGCGGGATTCGCCAGCTTCATCTGCGCTTACGATGAAGGTATCCGCTCCGCCGTTGAATGATCCTGCTACAGCGATGGGATCGCTGCTGAGATCAAGGGCATAGTCGATGCTGGCATAGGGAACCGCACCCGTTTCCGCCTTTCCTGCGACCCGCAATCCGATGCGCGCCTCCAGGAATTCGGCGCTATCGCGATCAAGTGTAAGGCCAAGACCGCCCTCTTCAGTGAAGGTGTCTTGCGACAAATCGGCATAGCGGATGCCGCCATTCGGAGTGATCAGCACGCCGCCTGCATTAATGTCATAGCCAACATTCAGGCTGGCATAGATGCCATCGACATCAGTTTCGCCGGTGATCGACCCAGACACGCCAATCGGAGAACGGGTGCTTTCGACCGAGCTGGTTGAGTAACCGACTTCCGCATTGACATAGGCTTGGCCCAAATCGAACCCCGCATAGCCACCGATCTGGAACGCATCGGCACTGCTTTGGGCTGCAAACTGGCTGTTGCTGACTACGTCGATGTCCGAATAGTTGAACAAGACACCAATCGTTGCCGCATCACCAAGCTGTGCATCCAATCCGAGCGTGAAGCCGAAAGCGTCCGACTGATACCCTTGCGAACTAAGGCTGGTCGGATCCTGTTCGGCTTCGCGATAGGTCGCTTCGCCCCAGAGGCCTGGACCCTGGTTGCTGTTCAGACGATTTTGCACAAGCCCGCTTGCCAGTCGCTGGCTCTCGTAAATCTCACGAGCGACACCGTCATTGATCGCGGGAAGCAAACCAAGCGCAAGCGTTTCAAAATCTCCCGGCGTTGCGGCAGCGTTCAAGGCGCTGAACACATCGGCCTGAAGGCGGTTGTTGGCGACCGCGCTTGTGATGGCAGAGCCAAAGCTGTTGACGTTGGCATCACCTGAGACAGCCCCCAGATCAGCAGCCGACACTGCAACCTGCAGCGATCCAAGGATGACCGTGTAATCGACCAAAAGGTCATCTTCGATCACGTTCACGACCACCCCGTTATCGGTGAATGTGCCGGTTTCCGTGAGCACATCGATTGTCGATCCAACATCCGCTTGTGAAACCTGAGTGGTCGCAACATTCACGATGCTGCCTGCTGCCAGCACGGTGTCACCATCTACCGCAAGGCTGTCAGCTCCCAGATCGAAGTTCAGCGTGCCATTGGAAGTCAGGCTGCCTTCGAGCGTGCGCTCACCAACAATCGCAAGTGTGCTGTCCGCCGATGCCGTAACGGCCACCCCGTTCAGGATGTCACCCTGAATGGTGTTTCCGGCCCCGGTGATCGTCAGTGTGTCCTCAAAGGCCGTGCCAACGAAGTTACCGACAAGCGTACCGCCATCATTGGTGAAGTTCACCGCCGACAGGGCGTTTCCGGCAAAGAAGGCATTCACGCCGCCAGACAAAGTGCCGGAGTTGGTGAAAGTTGCCCCCGTGTGATCGCCAGCGCCAAGGTAGATACCGTGGTTGCCGCCCGAGATCGTGCCGGAGTTGTTGATTTCACCTTGGAAATCGATGCCGTTCACGACGCGAAGACCAGCGGTGGTCATTTGCGTGCTTTCAGAATTGATCGTGCCCGAATTGGAGATCACTGCATCTGTGACGCCAGTGTTGCCAACGTTACCGATGCGCACACCGTCGCCAGCTCCATTAGTCCCTGCAGCAGCTTGGCCGCGGCCCTGAATGGTGCCGGTGTTGGTCAGAGTGAAGGTGTTCACTCCATCAGCAGCGCCGCCAATCTCTGCGCCAAAGCCAGAGCCTTCATTGCCCTCGCCAGCGTCAACAGTGCCACCATTGGTGAAGGTGAAGTCATCAGCGGTGCCGTCTGCATAGACAGTGCCGTTGCGCTGATTGCCCAGACCAAGGATCTGACCGCCGGCCAAGTTGTTCACGGTTAGGCCATTGCCGTCGATGTTAAGCGCTCGGCTGCCAGATGAGATTGTGCCAGAGTTGTTGACGATGGCTTGTGAGAAGTCACCGCCGCCTGCAGGCGTTGGGTTGCCAAAGTACAGGCCGTTTTGAACACCGGTTATTGTGCCTGTGTTCTCAAGCACCCCTTGGAAGCTCACCCCGTTGACGAAGCGGATACCGCCTGCCGTGCCGTTTGCGGCCTCTGAAGCTATCGTGCCAGAGTTGGTGATGTTGCCAACAAACAAGCCATCGGTTGAGCCTTCTAGAGCGCCTTCAACCCGGGTGCGCTCGAAACGCAGACCATCGCCCGCGCCAGCGGCTCCAGCAGAAGCGTTGCCGCGACCTTGGATCGTCCCGGCATTGGTGATGTCGAAATTGCTGCCACCAGTCTCTGCTGAAGCGAGTTCAACGGAAAAGCCTGCGCCTTCATTGCCCATACCAGCATCAATCACACCACCTTCGAGGTTGTTCAGCTCAAAGTCTTGGGCGGTGCTGTCAGCGTAAACCGTGCCGTTGCGCTGGTTGCCGGTGCCGAGGATCGACCCGGAATTGTTCACGACAAGCCCAATGCCATCAATGTTCAGCGCGCGGCTGCCTGAGGAAATCACGCCGCTTGCAAGGTTGTTGACGATGGCTTGGCTAAAGTCGCCTCCACCAGCAGGAGTCGGGTTTCCGAAGTAAAGGCCATTTTGGACGCCCGAGATAGTACCCGAGTTGTTCAACTCACCTTGGAAGCTCACCCCGTTGACGAAACGGATACCAGCGGTGGTGCCGCTGTCGCCTTCGCTATCGATGAGACCTGAGTTGGTGATTGTGCCAACAAACAGACCATCGGTGGTTGCATCAAGCGCTCCGTCAACACGGGTGCGTTCAAAGCGAAGACCGTCGCCAGCGAGGGCTGACCCTGCGCTTGCAGTGCCGCGGCCCTGGATCGTGCCTGAATTGACGATGTCGAATGCGTTGCCGCCAGTTTCAGCCGAGGAAAGCTCAACAGAGAACGCAGCGCCTTGGTTGCCTTCCCCGGCGTCGATAACACCATTGGCTTCATTGTTGAGAGTGAAGTTCTGAGCAGTGCTATCGGCATAAACCGTGCCATTGCGCTGGTCGCCCGTACCCAGGATCGATCCTGCATTGTTCACGGTGAGACCATTGCCATCGATGTTTAGAGCGCGGCTACCAGAAGAGATCACGCCGCCTGCAAGGTTGTTGACGATCGCCTGTGAGAAATCGCCACCACCTGCTGGGGTAGGGTTGCCGAAGTAGAGGCCGTTCTGGATTCCAGAGATTGTGCCTGAGTTTTCAAGAACACCTTGGAAGCTCACGCCATTGACGAAGCGGATACCGGCAGCGGTGCCGTTGGCAGCTTCACTGTCGATAAGACCACTGTTGGTGATGTTGCCAACGAACAGGCCGTCTGTTGAACCTTCGAGAACACCGTCAACGCGTGTACGCTCGAAGCGCAGGCCGTCACCAGCAGTGGTGGCCCCAGCAGACGCGTTCCCGCGGCCCTGGATTGTGCCAGCGTTGGTGATGTCGAAGGAATTGCCGGAGGTATCCGCCGAAGAAAGCTCGACTGAGAAAGCGGCACCTTCATTGCCTTCGCCAGCGTCGATTACGCCGTCTTCAAGGTTGTTGAGTTCGAAGTCTTGAGCAGTGCTGTCTGCATAAACAGCGCCATTGCGTTGGTTGCCCGTTCCGAGGATCGAACCTGAGTTGTTGATGACAAGCCCGGTGCCATCAATGTTGAGCGCACGGCTGTCTGATGAAATCACACCAGCGTTATTGACAACACCGCCCGTGTGGTCAGCGCCGCCTGCGGGAACAGGGTTGCCAAAGTACAGGCCGTTCTGGACACCAGAGATCACCCCGCCTTCTTCATTTGTCAGCGTACCCTGGAAGGACACACCATTGACGAACCGGATGCCTGCGGTGGTGCCTTGGGCGCTTTCAGAGGCGATCGTGCCCGAATTGGTGATGGTGCCAGTGAACAGACCAGTGGTCGATCCATCGAGCATTCCGTTAACGCGTGTGCGTTCGAAGCGCAGGCCATCACCGGCGGTCGCAGCGCCTGCAGAGGCTTGTCCGCGCCCTTGGATAGTACCGGCATTGATGATGGTAAAATCATTGCCTTCGGCGCTCAGTTCAGCGGAAAAACCGGCCCCTTCATACTGGCGTGGAGCGATGTCGATGACGTTGCCCATACCAAGATCAATCACGCCGGTTGCTTCGTTGTTCAGCGTGAAACCTTGCGCCGTGCTGTCTGCATAGACGGTGCCGTTGCGCTGATCGCCGGTGCCCAGAATAGTGCCAGAGTTGTTTACCGTAAGGCCAATACCATCAATGTTCAGCGCGCGGCTGCCAGATGAAATCGTGCCAGAGTTGTTGACGATCGCATTGCTGAAATCGCCTCCGCCAGCAGGGGTAGGGTTGCCGAAGTAAAGGCCATTCTGAACGCCAGAGATCGTGCCGGAATTGTCGAGAACACCTTCAAAACTCACGCCATTGACGAAGCGAATGCCCGCGGCTGTGCCGTTGGCAGCTTCGCTGTCGATCGTGCCAGAGTTGGTGATGTTGCCGACAAACAAGCCATCGGTGGAACCTTCAAGCGCACCGTCAACACGGGTGCGCTCAAACCGCAAACCATCGCCCGCTGCTGCCGAGCCAGCAGAGGCATTGCCGCGCCCTTGGATCGTGCCTGCATTGGTGATGTTGAAATTGCTGCCGCCAGTCTCTGCTGATGCCAGTTCAACGGAGAAGCCTGCGCCTTCATTGCCTTCCCCTGCATCGATCACACCATCGGCCAGGTTGTTGAGCTCAAAGTCTTGTGCGGTGCTGTCTGCATAGACAGTGCCGTTGCGCTGGTTGCCGGTGCCCAGGATCGATCCTGCATTGTTGATCACAAGGCCCGTGCCATCGATGTTCAGCGCGCGGCTGCCAGATGAGATCGTGCCAAGATTGTCGACCACGCCGCCCGTGTGATCGGCGTCATTGCCGAAATAGAGGCCATTTTGCGCTCCAGAAATCACGCCGCCTTCTTCGTTGGTCAGCGTGCCTTGGAAACCGATGCGGTTGGCAAAGCGAATGCCTGCCACCGTGCCTTGGGTGCTTTCTGAATTGATCAAGCCCGAATTGGTGATGTCGCCGGAATAGACATATTCAGGTGCAAGGCCAGGTCCGAAAAAGCGAATGCCATCGCCCGCCGTGCCGCCCATGGCAGAGGCTTGGCCGCGGCCCTGAATGGTGCCAGCATTGGTGATGGAGCCGCCACGCGGCATCCCACCGCCGCCGACTTCAATCGCGATGGCAGCGCCTTCGACGCCTGCATCAATCAATCCCGTCGCGGAGTTATTGATCGCGATGTTGTTCGATGTGCGGTTGGCATAGACCGCGCCGTTGCGCTGGCTTCCAGTGCCCAGAATGACGCCATCATTGTTCAGCGTCGCATCGCTGCCATCAAAATTTACGACCCGGGATTCGCCTTCAAGCCGACCGGTTTCTGCATTGTTGATCTCAGCGCCTGTTGTGTCTTGGTTGACCTGAATGGTCTGAGTGATCCCGGTTGTGGCAAGCGTGCCGGCATTGTCGACCACCACATTGTTGTCAGCGACAACAACCACTGGCGCATCAGCCACTGTGCTTGTGACGCCGGGCCCAGCAGAGATGACATCGCCGTCCTCAATTGAAGTAACCGTCACATTGTCGCCATCGTTGATGACCTGCTGCGCGCCAGCTGGCGAAGCGACCAACAAAGCGACCATCGATGCTGAAGTGTAAAGCGCGACATTGCGAAGGTTAGCTTGGCGAAAATGTGCGGGGGCACGGCTGCCAGGAAAAGGGGAACTCATTTGCGTCATCCTCTGCGGTTAGAGCGCGGTGAAACTCGGCGCTCGAAATCTGAAACTGCAAGATGTCTGAGTGGCAGTCCCGCATAGGAGGAAGCGCTTCCGACCACTCAGACACGGGTAAGTGCCGGGGCGGCGCCGAAAGGTTCAAAGAAAGTTAAAAGAAAATTGCGCGTGGGTTTAAAGGGCGTGCGACCGTCGCATCAAAAGCTGCGGCTAATGCCCACAACGACTGAATCTCGACCCTGCCACGGCCCGGCGAAGTAATCGCCGCGCCCAGATCCGGCCGTGCCCACAGTGACGCTGACTGAAAGCCTGTCAAAATCCTTGGTAAGACCCACCTGCGCGTCATAGCGCGTGCTCGCCCCGCGGAACGTGTTGTCGCCTGAAAGCCGGGTCAGCAGACCCACGCGGGCATTGGCGCGAATGTCGGCGCCGATTTCCTGCACCGCATTGGCTTCTAAATACAGAGTTTCGAGATTCTGATCGAGATAGCTAGGCGAATACCATGCATAGACAGCAATATTGCCAACGCTCACACCGGCATAGACTTCCGCAAAGTCTTGCGAATTGGGTCCGCTATAACGGTCGGTATAGGCGTTGTAGACCAGTCCGCCATCAACCGAGACAGTGCGGGAGAGACGGCGCGCATATCCAATCTGCGCATTGCCGCGCAAGATGCCCACGCCCGGCCCATTTGTCGTTCCTGCAACCGATGCACCGGTGTAGACGCCGTTTTCCAGATCATAGGCAATCGAAACAATCGCCACGGGTTCGCCACTGCTAACCGAGCGCCCCCGAAACCGATCGTCGTTCTGCACGGTCACCGTAGCGCTAACCTGCGCTTGGGCTGGAGCCGTGCTAAGGCCGAAGGTGCAAAGCAACGCCAGCGACCAACAGATGACCCTAAAGTACGCATTTAACCGGGGACGCCTCCCCAAACCGACCAGGCCTCTCAGTGCATCAACGGAATGTTGCAGCGATATCGATCTCGCGGCTGTTGCCAGATGCACGGGCGAGCGAGCGCCAGCCGCCGCGCCGCGTTCGTGAGCGTTCGTAATTGAGCGCCAAAAGGCCCGAAACATGGGCCGCTGAATAGGAGCTTCCGCTAACAAAGTGCCATCCGCCTCCGGGCTGCGTGGTCGGTATGTCCATTCCCGGAGCGGCATACCCTCTGCCACTTGCCACTCCCTCTTGCGAAACGGCAATAACGCCGGAATGGGAGGCGGGAAAGCCCCCTCTGGGCTGACTTGGGTTATAGGCGGCGACAACTGCAATCCCGCGCTCACTTGCGGTATCAATTAATCGCGAAAGCAATCGGTTGGGCGGACCACCCAGGCTGAGATTGATGATATTGGCGCGCCGCTCAATCGCGAAGTTCACAGCCCGCGCCAGATTAAGGCTGGTGCACGCTGATCGGCGGCTCCCACCGCGCTGCCAGCATGCCCTCAAGGCCATGATCCGCGCGCCCGGTGCAACGCCGATGCTACCAATCCCGTTTCGCGCATTCGCAGCGATGATGCCTGCCACCTCAGTGCCATGAAACTCCGGACGCGCTGGCGATTGTGGTGCAAAATTGCGCGACAGTCTTATCCGTCCGCGAAGATCGGGATGGCTGGCATCGACTTGCGTATCAATTACCGCAATATCGACATTGCGTCCGGTCCACGAAGTGTGAACCCAGCCAAGATCCCAGTCTTTGATCGCCGGAGCCAGTGCCGCCAAGGGGTCCACACTTCCGCTGCGTCTTTGGGCAAGCGTTTCATAGACCTGCATGGGCTCTGCCCATTGCACCGCCGGATGATCCTCCAGCATCGCCACCGCTTGCTCAGCCGTCTGTTGATCCTTGTACCTTAGGACAAAACAATCGAGGCCTAGCACCGGCATGGGCCAAAGCTCGACAAACTCAAAACCAAACTGGTCGGCGATTTCGCGACCCAGCCTTTCGCGCACCGCTCTGCTCTGCGCGCTGCCATAACCGCTCGCGTAAGATGCGCCGGGCCTCAGCCGGTTGGGTGCCTGACGGATCATCACCAGCACCTTTTTTCGCTCATCTGCTTCCGCCACATCGGCGGGGCTGACGCTTGCCTGCGGTTGTTGTGCGGATACCTCCGCGTGATCGAAAGCCAGCAGCAAACAAGCCGCAACAAGGCTGAATAGTCGCATAATCATGGCTGACTCTCATCGCTCAAAGCTTCGACCATGACAACGTCTTCGCTTTCGCGCAGGCTTTCAATGGCATCTTCCAACCCATCAGGATCAATCGAAATCACATAAGCGCCATTGGCCATCGGACCGTCAACAATCCGCGCGCCCGCGCCATCCAAAACGTTGTTTAGAGACGCCGCGCTTGCAGACGGCTGGAACACCAGAACAGCGTTGCCAGAAGGAACTTGAGGCTCTTCACCTGAACTCAGCGTCTGAAACTCTCCCGGCTGATCAGGCGATGGGCTGGGAATCAGAAACACCGCCATCGCCACCAATGCGGCCGCCTGTGCGGTGGCCAGCCAGCCGAGCGAAGATTGCGGCATCCGCAGTTTGCGCCAGCTGCTAGAACGGCCTGCACCAGCCGCGCGCGCCGGTGTGGGCCTAAGCTCAGTTTGGCCATCGCCGCGCTCTTGCGCTTCCAGACGCGACTTGAAGGACTGCCACGCCGCATCATGCGAAGCATCAGCGGCAGCCTGTTCATCCTCTTCAACCTTCGCCAAAGCACCGATCAGCGCCTTTTCCAACGCGAGCTCATCCTGCAAGTCGGGTGAGCGCGCAAGCTCATCAGCCACCAGCGATTGATCCGCCTCGGTCAACTGTTTGCGATCAATCCATGTCATCAAGGCTTCAACCTGTTCGCGTTCATTCAGTTTTTTGTCGGTTTCTTTGGTCATGGCGCAGCGCTCCTAAACCCAATCGGCCAGCGTTCCGCCCAGAGCCGATTTCAGCTTTCTGCGAGCATGGAACATTCTGGTCTTTACAGTGTCTTCCGGACAATCGAGAACCGCGCCAATCTCCCGGTAACTCAACCCTTCAAAATAGGCCAAACGGACAACCGATCCCTGATCGCCCGGCAGTTTTTCTAGCGCCGCCTTGATCCGGTTTTTGACCCTGATTGCATCAAAAGGCTGCTGGGCATCAGTGTCGGCATCTGCAACCTCCTCGAACTCTTCCACAGGCGGTTCGTCCGTCCGTTTGCTGCGTTCTTTCAAGGCGCGGCGATAGGCGATCCCGTAGACCCAAGTGGAGAGCTTGCTGCGCCCCTCAAAATCCTTGATCTTGTTCCATACGACCATCATCACATCGTCAAACACTTCATCAACGGCCTGTTCGTTGGGCACGATGCCGCGAATAAAGCTCCTCAATTTTGGCCGGTACGCTTTGTACATGGCTTCAAACACTTCGAGATTACCCAGCCGCAATTGCTCGATCAAAAGATCGTCCCGTTCCATCACGGAAGCGCCTTGCTCGCGGAGCAAACCCATACGAATTTCATGCCCTTTTCATTGCCCACCTGCTTTATCAGGATAGGCATAAATTCCCTTATCACGCCATGAGTGCGCGGCGGGCCGAAAAAGGTTCAATGTTTTTGCAGACGCGCGACGATTGGGCCCGCTCAGTCTGTTGAACGAAGGCGTGAATAAAAGGCTTCCCGGATGGCCTCAACCGAGTTTCCAGCGCCTTCAGGCCGGTTGTGCACTTGGGTGTTGATCTGGCCAACCAGACCGCGTTCCGTATCGACCCAGAACGCGGTGCCTTCATACCCGCCGCCAATCCATAGACCGCCGACACCCTGCTCTCCGCTCGCGAGCAGGCCGCTGTTCACCCATAGATTCCAGCCATTGTGGCCCCACTCGCTGTCCAATTGCGTGTGAGGGCTGCTGAGCGCTTCAATCGTCATCTCATCTAAGATGCGCGTTCCGTCAACTTCACCGCGGCCAAGAAGCATGTGCAAGAAATCAGCATAAGCTGCGCTGGTCGCCACCATGCCTTCTCCGCCAAGATACAGCTCACTTGTTGGACCATATTCTGGCGGCGGACTGGAAAAAATATCGAGTTCTGCGGGATCGGCTATGCGCAAGCCGTCTTCATCTCCGGTGAAGCGCGGATAAAGCGAGGCATCTTCCGGCAAACCATATCGCAAATTGGAGATACCCAGCGGCCGCGTCACACGCTCAGCCACGATGTCCTGAAGCGATTGGCCACTCGCACGCTCCATCGCAAGGCCAAGGACCGTGGTGTTGGTGCCATAGAGATAGGCTTCGCCCGGTTGCTGCAACAGCGGAAGCTGCGCCATGCGGGCAATCAGATCGTCGCTGGAAGTGGCCTGTGCCAATTGCTGCGCTCCTGCAAGGTCACCGATGCAGTGCGGCGCCGCGATACCATAATAGAAGCCCGCAGTATGGTTCAGCAAATCGCGGATGGTCATTGCACGCTCAGTGAGCACTCTTTGATCCGGACAGGCGGGCTGTTCCGCCAATTCTGTTTCAAGCTCTTCTTGGGTGGTCGCCGTGCTTGCAAGAGGCGGGTAGACCGCAACCTGAAGCCCAGCAAACTCCGGTATGTACTTCTGGACAGGATCATCGAAGGCCAAGACGCCCTCTTCAATCATATCAAGCGCCGCGCTGATCGTGACAATCTTGCTCATCGACCATATGCGCAGCCAGCTCTCCCCATTGACAGGCTCGCCCGGTACAAGATCAGGATTGTTGATCCCGCGCTCATAGACAATTTCGCCCTCCCGGTTTTCAATCCTGACATAAAGCATCGGGAGCTGGCCATCTTCGACATAGCTGTCCACCAAGGCATCAAGCCCCGCTTTGTCGCGCAGATGCGGATCTTGGATTTCCACCTGCGCCGCGGCGGGAACCGCCGCACTCACAAGTGCGAGACTAAACAGTGTTCTGAGCATCCGGTTTCCTTCGCGTTGGGCTTCAAGCGGCAGCCATGGCGTCCGATTGGCAGTGCGCTTGCAAATATTGCTCATGCGTCGGCAATCCGCCGACCGCCCGTTCTACCAATGTGCGAACATTGCCAAGAAACTCGGCGAGCTGCGGATCAGAAAGGCCGCCTGCCATGGGATCATGGCCAATGGGCACAATGCCTTGCCCTACCATAACCTGCACCCAGCTTGCCTCTTTAAACAGGTCATCGGCGTCGCGGCCCACCCGGCCTGACGAGGCAAACAGCTCGATCTTGTGAGAGAGGCTTTCGGGCACATCCATATGTTTGCAATAGCGCCAAAACTCAGAATCCTCCCGGTCAGTCCGATGATAGTGCAAGACCAGAAAATCGCGGATCTGCTCAAATTCGGCCGCGCAGCGCGCGTTGTATTCGAGACGCTCTTGTTCAGCATTCGCGCTGCTTGGAAAAAGTTGAATAAGGCGGCTGACATGCGATTGGATGAGGTGAATACTCGTAGACTCCAGCGGCTCGAGAAATCCGCTCGATAGGCCGATCGCCGCGCAATTGTGCGACCAGAACTGATCGCGTCTTCCGGTTGTGAAACGGATGGGGCGGGGATCGGCCAGAGGATTCGTGTCCAAACCCGCCAGCAAGGTTTCGCCCGCTTCTTCGTCCGATATAAAGTCGGAGCAATAGACATGGCCGTTGCCGGTCCGATGCTGCAAAGGGATACGCCATTGCCAGCCCGAAGTTTTAGCGGTCGCACGAGTGTAAGGAAGGAGGGTTTCCAGCCGTTCGCTTGGCACCGCTTGAGCGCTGTTGCAGGGCAGCCACTTGGACCAATCCTGATACGCAACGCCCAATTCCTGGCCTAGAAGGATGGAACGGAAACCGGTGCAATCGATGAAAAAGTCGCCTGAAACCTCGCGATCTTCGTTGAGGGCGATGGCCGTGATATCTCCACTTTCCGCACCGCGCATTACCCCTTCCACGATTCCTTCGGTCCGCTTGACCCCATGCCTTTCAGCAAAGGCGCGCAGATAGGCAGCGTAGAGGCTAGCATCGAAATGATAGGCATAGGCAAGGCCGGTCATTGGCGTGTTGCCCACCCGATCAAGCTTGCCGAATTTGCTCTGATCCGCTGCCAGCTTGTGAAGCGAATAATGCCATAAGTCCTGTTCCAGACCGGCCCCTGATGCGCGTTTCCAATATTGATGGAAGGGGACGCTCGCCAAGTTCATTCCCACATCGCCGAATGTGTGGAGATAGCGCGAGCCCACCGCGCCCCAATCCACAAACTCAATACCCAGCTTGAACGTGCCGTTTGTGCGTTTGACGAAATCATGCTCATCCAACCCAAGCAGCGTATTGAGCCGGATGATCTGAGGGATGGTCGCTTCACCCACTCCAACAGTGCCGATCGCATCGGATTCGACCAACTCGATATCCAGGCTCTTACCAAGCAGCCGAGAGAATGCCGCCGCCGTGATCCAACCGGCCGTGCCTCCTCCAACAATCACAAGTTTCTTTATCGCCATATGTCTTGCTCGGTTACCTGCTGCCACCAATAGGCCTGAAGAACGCGTTGATCGTCAAGCGCCCCTTTGCCGGATCGCTGGACAATTCCGCGTCGTTTTTGATCAGGCCAGAATGCAGGATGTTTCCCCGGTAGAAGATCGCCTGATTGAACGCCCCTTCGCTCGCATAAATCCGCTCGAAATGCGGTTCGCCTGTGCTGGTGTATTCAGCCGCAGGCATACCTGCCTTGCGCACATCGTCTTCAAGCGCAGCGCGATACTTCGGAAAATTCGCATCAGTTAGAGATTCGAAACCAGTCGTGCGATGCCTGAAAAACCCCGTGCCGCCATGGTCCGTCCGGTCGAGATACAGCATCATGGCGAGCTGGCGCGGATTGGTCCCATCAACATGCGGGAGGCGCTGCATCGGGATAAGGTCAACCGGCTTTGTTGTGACAATCGAAAACCAGAATTGGGCGTCCCAACCTTCTGCGTCATTCACAAAGGTCTGATTGAGCATCGGGGCGAGCATCTGCGTCCAACCGTCCGACACTTCCTTGGGAAGCGGAGACCGGATGCCGGGATATTGAGGAGTGATTTTTGCAAACTTTTGCAAAGAAGCTTCAGCAATCACCGCTTCTGGAGAGTCCAGAAAGTCATCTATCACGGCAATTCTATGATTTTCTGAGGGAAATTCTTCAGAGCGCTCAGATGAAAGCGAAATTGACCAATTTTCGATGCTCATACGCGCCCTCTTTATCCCCTCGGAATATGCAGGCAGCGTAGCGATAGATGCACTTCTTGCCAATTTCCATCACCTTAAGCCCTGTATTCTCGGCATTTTTATGATGGCAACCCGATCACTCCTCCCCCACTTTATCCGGCGCGGCAATGCAAGGCAGAAAGAGTGTGACAACACTGCCACAGTTTGATCTCTGATCGACCGCAAGACGGTCAATCTGCGGGATTATGAGACATAATCTATTGTTTTTAATATAATTAATTCGTTTGGGTGAAAATAGATGCAAAATCCGAATTGCTGATTTACCTGTGACCGCTTCTTCGCTATGAAAAAAACTGCAAACACGGCAATATCGTGATGCACCGGGGAGAGTTTAGATATGGGATTGAAGCGTTTTTCTGCTAACGCTCGTCTGCTGTGCGGCACAGCGACGGGACTTGCTATGATGGCCACCGCCGCACCGGCCATGGCTCAGGACAATGATGTTGATGCTGCGGAAGGGGACGACAATCAGATCGTTGTCACCGGCATTCGCAGCGCCATCCAAAACTCGCTTGAGACCAAGCGAGACGCCACTTCTATCGTCGAAGTGATCTCGGCAGAGGATTTGGGGCAGCTTCCCGACCTCTCAATCGCCGATTCGCTTGCTCGCCTGCCGGGCGTGACCGCCCAGCGTGTGCGCGGCCGTTCGCAGCAAATTTCGATCCGCGGCCTTGGTCCGGACTTCTCCTTGGCACTCCTGAACGGGCGTGAAGTCGTTTCGGCGGGCAACAATCGCGGGATCGAATTCGACCAGTTCCCATCAGAGCTGATCGGGCAAGGCATCGTCTACAAAACCGGTGATGCCAGCCTCGCAGCGATCGGGATTGCCGGAGCGGTTGATCTGCGCACGGTGCGCCCGCTCGATTTCAACGACACGCAGTTCACCACGTCGGCGACTTATGTCCTCAACGACAGCGGATCGCGGAACCCCGATTTCGCGGATGATGGCTATCGTTTCTTCGCGTCGTATATCGACCAGAACGAAGAAGGCACGGTTGGTTGGTCACTGGGTGCGACGGTTCAGTCTAACCCCACCCACTTTATCTCTCGCGAGTTGAAGACGCGCGAAGAATCCAACCAGATCACCCGCACCGCCGATGGTGTTATCTTCCCCAACGACAACCCGCGCCAAGGCGCGGTGAGCCGCACGTTCGAACGCACATCGATCGCGGGGTCGTTGCAGTTTGAACCGAACGATGATTTCTCATTGATGTTCGACGGCTTCTTCACCGACACGCAAGATGCCGGGATCTTCCGCGGGACGGAAACACCGATCGCCAGTTGGAGCGGCGCACAGGTTGACAGCGTAACAGGCGCTGGCCCCTTCGCCGACACCGCGACTTATTCCGCTGTTGTCCCAATCCTTCGCACGGACACAGAGGGCAACGAGACACAGATCTTCGCGATCGGTGCCAACCTCGATTTCAACGCCAGCGACAACCTTGGCTTCATGCTCGATTATGGTTTCTCGACGCTTGATCGCGACGATATCGACTATGAGAGCTATGCAGGAACCGGCTTTGCCCGCTCAGGCGCGCAGGACACTTTGGCTTTCGATTTCAACCCGAACGGCGAATACACGATCGATTCTCTGATCGATTACACCGACCCGGCCAATGTGCTGTTGACCGATCCGGGAGGCTGGACACAGGTCGGCTTCCTTCGCGAGCCTGAAATTGAAGACACTCTGCACCAATTGCGCGCTGAGGCGTCTTATGAGTTTAACGGCGGGCTGATCGACAACATCACTGTCGGCTGGCTCTACACGGACCGCGAGAAGACGTTCGATAACAACGGCACCTTCTTGCGCGCTGGCGCTGGCTTTGTGAACAATGAGCTTGCAATCCCAAGCAACCTCATTGTCGGCCAAACCGATACTGATGATCTTGGCCTTGAGATCATTGCCTATGATCCTTCCAGCCTGCTCACCGATGGGACTTACATCCTTGAACGGGCAACCGATGACACGGAATGGCTGGTCGAAGAACGGGTCAACAACTTCTACATTCAGGCCAACATCGATGGGTTCCTGGGAAGTGTTCCGGTTCGCGGTAACATCGGCGTTCGTTATGCCGATACCGAGCAGTCTTCGACAGGTACAATTGGTCTGGGGCTGACCAACTCGGTCGAGGAAAACTTCGATGACTGGCTCCCAAGCGCCAACCTGAGCTTTGAAGTTGCGACGGACACCTTCATCCGCATCGCTGCCGCCAAATCGATCACACGCGCGCGGCTCGATCAGTTGGCAGCAAACCAGTCGATCAGCACTGACCCTGCAAGCTGTGTTGATAGCAATGCGGACCAATTGGTGGACACTCTGGTGGATTTTGATCCGCCGGGCCGCGTTTGCTTCAATCTGAGCGGCGGCAACCCTGCGTTGCAGCCTTACGAATCGCTCAATTTCGATGTCTCGTTTGAGAAGTACTTCTCACCGGGCACCGCGATTATTATTGCAGCGTTCCATAAGGATCTGTCTGATTGGGTGATCGACTTCAACGAGATTGCAGACGTGTCGCAACAGATCGCCAACTCTGGGAATGGCGCGTTTCTGGGTGCCAACCCGGAAGTGGCAACCGGCCGCGTCACCGGTCCTGTGAACTTCGCCGATGGTTCTATCACCGGCATCGAAGGCACGATCCGAGTTGAATTCGGGGAGTTTATCTCAGCGCTCGAAGGTTTTGGTGGCTTTTTCAGCTACACCTATGCCGATGCTGAAATCTCTGACGAAGCCAACGGCACCACTGACATTCCTGGCTATTCGGAAAACACTTGGTCGGGTGATATCTTCTACGAACGTGACGGTTTCCGGGCTAAACTGGCTGCACGCTATCGCAGCGGGTTCCTGTCTGAAGTGCAGGCGTTTGACGGGTCACTAGGCGGCGCTGATGCCTTGAGCGAAACGATCCTTGATGCACAGATTGGCTACACCTTCCAAAATGAAGCCGGTCCGCTGGCGGGAGTGGGTGTACTGCTCGAAGTCTTTAACCTGACCAACGAGCCGTTTGTCACGCGGAACGATCTGTTCGATGTGAACGGCCCGCAAGGCGGCAATGGGACAGTGATCGGCACGTTCCCGAGCCGGCATGAGATTTACGGTCGGACTTTCAACTTCACGATCCGTAAGAACTTCTAAGAGGTAGGGTCGCAACTCTTCCAAAAGGGCTCGCTGGAAACGGCGAGCCCTTTCTTTATGGGCGCTCAGCTGTTGCCAAAATTCGGCCTAAGGCCCCCTCAGACTGCGTCAGACAGCTTGTGGTGAGGGGCAATGGCGCGCCAGGAACTCGGCATGGCTTAGCATTTGGGGAACCACATCCGCCATTGCTTTTGCGACCATACCGATGCGCTCTTCCACAGGCACGCTGCTGCGCATCTCGGCCAGCGCCGGTGCCCGTTTGGGTGTGATCCCCTGCCCCAGATAGACGGCGATCCAGCTGGGATTGGCGAACAGTTCACGCTCATCTGCAACCAACAGTCCATAATTGCGGAAGTGATCGATCTTGTATTGCAGCGTCTCTGGGATCTCCATCGCCGCGCAATACCGCCACAGCTCTGCATCATCGCGGCTTGTGGCTTTGTAGTGGAGGATAAGGAAGTCGCGAATGCGCTCATATTCCTGGGCTGTTTGGCGGTTGTATTCCCGCGCCAGCAAAGGAGACATCTCGCTGTCGGGTAGCAAGGCAATCAAACGCAAAATGCCATACTGGATCAGATGCAGACTGGTCGATTCCAGCGGCTCCATAAAGCCCGCAGACAACCCGATAGCGACGCAGTTTTTATCCCAGAATTTGCGCCGCATACCCGTGGTGAAACGCAGGGTGCGCGGATCTGCCTGAGGTTCCCCATCAAGCGATCCCATCAGCGTGTCCGTGGCGTCCTGTTCGCTGATAAATTCACTGCAATGAACATAGCCGTTGCCGGTGCGATGCTGCAAAGGAATGCGCCACTGCCAGCCCGCTTCTTTGGCAGTTGAGCGGGTATAAGGCGCGATCTCCGCCTGCTTTGCGCATGGCACAGCCACCGCCCGGTCACAAGGGAGCCAATGCTGCCAGTTTTCATACCCCGCTTTCAGCGTGTCTTCGATCAAAAGCCCGCGAAACCCGCTGCAATCAATGAACAGCTGCCCCACAATCCTTTCACCGCTGTCGAGCGCAACGCTTTCGATGAATCCATCATCCGCGCGCTGCGCAACTTCGACCACGCGGCCCTCGATACGTGTCACTCCGCGCGCTTCAGAAAGCCTCCGCAGAAACGCCGCATAAAGCCCAGCATCGAAGTGATAGGCATAATCAAAGGTCGACTGAATCTTGCGCCGATCAGGTTCGGGACGCGCAAACCGGCCCGCTTTGGCCATCGCCCAGCACATCGAAAACTCGTCAATCGGGCCGTCGATCTTACCCGCCAGCTTCTCACGCATCCAGTAATGGTAGAACGGGACTTTATCGAATTCCGCGCCGTATTGGCCGAAGGGATGAAAGTAAGAGTGCCCTTTGCGCTCCCAATCCACAAACTGAATGCCAAGCTTAAAGGATCCAGCTGTTTCCTTGACGAAGCTGGCCTCATCAATTCCGATGCGCTGATTGAAGTTGCGGATCGGTGGGATCGTTGCCTCGCCAACCCCGACAGTGCCGATCGCTTCGGATTCGATGAGGGTGATCTTGCACCCCTCACCCACCGCATCTGACAAAGCCGCCGCTGTCATCCATCCGGCGCTACCGCCGCCAACGATGACGATATGGGAAAGCGGGGCAAAGCCGTCAGCCATTCTACCCGCCGCAGCTTTCGCGGATCAAAAGACTGGTTTCCAGCCGTTCAGAGATCGCCTGCCCGCCCTGTGTGTCTATCAATTTTGAAACCAGCATACGCCCCGCCAAATTCGCATCCTGATCAATCGTTGTCAGCCGCGGGGTAACCAGACGCGCTGAGGGAATATTGTCATAGCCAACGATGGAAACATCGCCTGGTACGGATCTGCCCGCCTTGGTAAGCGCGCGCATGGCGCCAATCGCGATCAAGTCACTTGCAGCGAAGATGGCATCGAACTCAATGCCTCTTTCAATCGCCGACGCGGTGGTCGATTCGCCCGATTGCACATCAAAATGGGCCGATATGGCGAGCCTGTCATCCACAGCGATGCCCGCCTCTTCCATGGCCAGGCGATACCCGCGAAAACGCTGCTCTGCCTCTGGCGCCTCTGTGTCTCCAAGAAACAATACGCGCCTGCGGCCAAGCCGCAAAAGATGCGAAGTGGCGCGTCTGCCGCCTGCGACATTGTCCGATCCGATCGTGCAATAGGCAGCATCAGCAAAGTCCGCGCCCCACACCACAAACTTGTCAGTGCCATCGGCAAGCTTGTTGAAGGCATTGTGAAGCGAGCTTTGGCCAATAAAGATCATGCCGGTCGCGCGGCTTGTCGTCATCGCGAATTCAAGGTCTTTCTCCGATCGCGGGAAGACATGGCTGATGATGAGGTCGGCTTTGCGGTCGCGCGCCGCTTCTGCAATTCCAGCCAGCAATTCGAGGAAGAATGGGTCTGCTACGCGGGTTTCGCGGGCCTGAGGCGCCGGCACAATCACCGCAATTGTGGCCTCCGCTCCGATGGGGCCATTGGGCATGTGTTGGCGGAAATCATAATTGTGCGCCCGCGCAATTCGCCAGATTTCCTGCTTTGTCCGGCGTTTGACCGCCGGGCTATCGTTCAACGCTCTTGATACGGTGGAGATCGAAACACCAGCCTGCCGAGCAATATCTTCAAGCCGCGCGTTCTTCTTCTCTTTTGCTTCGGCAGAAACCCGTGAATTCATTGTCTAACTGATCCCCAAAGCCGCCCAATATCCCGTTCGCGGTTCAAGGGTAGCTAGCACGGTCTTCTGCGTTTCAGCCACCTTCTCGGTTGCAATAATTGTGGCTGATTGAAATTCAGCAGGTGGTGACCAGCTTACGGGCTCAAAACCGAGGTTGAAAACGCAAAGGACTTTGCCCGCCGCGCACTCGCGGATGAAGGCGACGAGCGTGTCAGGTGTGTCGAGCAAGTGGCTTGTGCCTGCGACCAGCGCAGTATGCTCGCGACGCAGAGCAAGTAAATTGCGCGTGTAGGAAACTATTGATCTCGGCTCGCTCGTTTGTCGGTCAATTGCCCGCTCCGCATGTGTTTGATCAACTTTAAGCCATGTCCGGTTGGCTTTTGAAAACCCCGCTTGCGGTTCCTGCACCGCCCAAGGCATCGGCGTGCGCGCACCATCGCGGCCCAAAGTGTGCGGCCAATTGGTGATCGCTTCGGGGTCTTGCAGATCGGCAAAGGCAACATGCCCCTGAGGCAGACCCAATTCCTCACCCTGATAGATTATCGGATTGCCGCGAAGTGACAGCAGCAAAAGCATGTTGAGCCGCGCGGTCTTGTCAAAATCATCATCGCCCGACCAGCGTGTAGTAGCGCGCGGGGCATCGTGGTTTGAAAACGCCCAGGACGGCCAACCCTCGCCTTCCGATCCGTCCCAATTCATTAGGGATTGCTTCACCAGAGGCGCGGTCAAATCGGGAGCATAGAGAAAGTCGAAATTGTATGCGGAATCGAGCCGCTTGTTGTCAGCTGTGAACGCCTTCATTTCGGCGAGCGGATCAGGCCCTCCGACTTCCGCGACCGTAAAGCGGCCAGAATACTCATCAATCGTGGCGCGTATCCGCTCTAGGAAGGCGGGGATGTCGTCATGCGACTGGTTGAACCGCTTGATCTGCATGTCAAACGGGCGCGTCACTTGCTCCATGGGAACGCCCGATGGCGGGTTATCGCGCAGCAGCGGATCGTGCATGGAGAAGTTGAGCGCATCCAGCCGAAACCCATCGACGCCGCGATCCAACCAAAAGCGCGCCGCATCCAGTAGAGCGTCTTGGACGTCGCGATTGTGAACGTTGAGATCAGGCTGACTGGTCAGGAAATTGTGCAAATAATACTGCCTGCGAGGGCCATCCCATTGCCATGCGGAGCCGCCGAAGACCGATTGCCAGTTTGACGGCGGTGATCCATCAGGTTTTGGGTCCGCCCAGACGTACCAATCGGCTTTGCCATTGGACTTATCGCGGCGACTCTCCTGAAACCATGGGTGCTGGTCTGACGTGTGAGAATAGACCTGGTCTATGATAACTTTGAGGCCCAATTCATGCGAACGGGCAATGATCGCGTCAAAATCCTCGAAGTCGCCAAAGATGGGATCAATGCCGCAATAGTCTGCCACATCGTAACCGAAATCTTTCATCGGCGAGGTGAAGAACGGCGATATCCAAATGCCGTCAACGCCCAAAGACGAGATATAATCGAGGCCTTCAACGATACCGCGCAAATCGCCGATCCCATCGGCATTGGTGTCGCGAAAACTGCGCGGATAGATTTGATAGATCACGGCACCGCGCCACCATTGCGTGACGGCCCCGCCGGTTGAACGGTTGATCAATTCAAGCGGTTTGTTCACTGGGCAGTCTCGCTAACTCTCGCAACGCACCATCCAAATGCAGGCAGATCAAGCGCCACGCTTCCCGGCGCTGCCACGGCATCGGGACAGGACCCGTGGAGCGTCTCTAAATTGCGGGCCGCATAACCGATTGCGGAACGAGCACTTATCGCGTCTGGCGAGGTGTTAAAGGCCAAAAGATACTCATCCCCTGTTTCAGGATCAAACCGAGAGAAGCTCACCACACCTGGGGCGGTGTCGTTATAGCTTCGCACAATCTGGCTTCCGCGCCGAAGAGCTGCATGCCGCGTACGGACCGCGGCCAGGTCCCGCACCAGCACATAGAGCGGATGCTGAGTATCGTAGTTGGCATCAGCGGTGGTTGCATCGGTGCCGATCAGAACGTTGTCATTGTAGCTGGCAGTTTGGCTTTCAAACATGTCTTCGCGCGCAGCCTGATCATTGCCATCACCGACAAAACCCTGCTCATCGCCTGAATAGATCACGGGGTTGCCGCGCAAGGTCATCAGCATGGCATGACCGAGTTTCACCCTATCCAAAAGCTCGGCCTGTGAAATCGCGGGATTGTCCTCTTTCACCAGAGTCGAGAAACGGCCCATATCGTGATTGCCAAGGAAGGTCGGCAAAGTCCGCGCAGTTGCTTCGCCGCCTTCGTAATTGACATCGCCATCAAACATCTCAACCAAAACGCCCGCTGGCAAATTGCGGCTCACAGCATCACGCACACCGGCCTGAAAAGCAAAATCCAAAACGCTTGGGAAACCATCTCGCCGGGTAAACTGTGCGAGAAAGCCGCTGTTTCGGCTATCGGAGTAAACTTCTCCGAAGATGAGGAAATTCGGAATGCCCTCAGCCCGCGCGGTTTCCCGCATGGCCGGAACAAAGCTCTGCCAAAACTCCGGATTCACATGTTTCGCCGTATCAATCCGGAAGCCATCGACACCAAACCGGGTGATCCAACTGGCATAGATATCGATCATCCCCTCAAGCACCCGCGGATGTTCGGTGTAGAGATCGTCTAACCCGGCAAAATCGCCATACCGGCTGCTCTCTCCTGAAAAGGTCGTGCTGCCGCGATTGTGGTAGTAGATCGGGTCATTGAGCCATGCAGGCGCTTTCACATCGCGCTCTGCCTCTGGCACCACCGGAGTGTAAGCAAAGTCGGGCGATGTCAGCCGCGCAAAGTTCTCCGATGTCTGGACTGTATCGCCCAAGAACCCGTCATTGATCGGTTCACCATCCACACCTCCACGGCGAGAATAGGGAAAGTCTGAAAGGCTGCGATAGTCATAGCCCTCTTGATATTGGATGATATCGGCGGTGTGGTTGGTGATGATGTCCATATAGACCTTCATCCCGCGCGCATGGGCGGCGTCGACAAAGGCTTTGAATTCCTCATTGGTGCCAAAATGCGGGTCGATGCTGGTGAAATCCGTAACCCAGTATCCGTGATAGCCCGCGCTCTCCTGCCCCTGTGGCCCTTGCACCGGTTTGTTCTCAAATATCGGGGCAAACCAGATTGCGGTTACGCCCAAGCCTTCAAGATAATCGAGCTTTTCGGTCAGACCGGCTAGGTCTCCGCCATGGTAAAATCCCTTGTGATTGGGATCAAATCCGTGATCAAGCGCCGTGCCTCCAATCCCACCTGTATCGTTTTCAGGGTCGCCATTGGCAAAGCGATCAGGGAGGACGAAATAAACTATCTCGTCTTCGGCCAAGCGGTCACGAAATGACGCTTCTTCCTCGGGCTCTTGCGACATTCCCCAAGCCGCGCCTGCAATCCCCAATAAGGCAAGAATTCCGGCAAACCAGATTCGCATCGTTTCAATCTCCTCCCAGTCGCTGATTGCCACCAAGACGACAGATTTGCAAATGTTTGTGCAAAACGCATGACCGGAGCAAGAGAACGAATAAGTTACTACAATTCCATTGGTTAGAGACAAATTCTCCTAGAACCGAGTGAATTGAAGCCCTGCAAATGCAAAATTCTTGCATATTTTTGCATATGAGCCACACTTTGAGTTAAGAGGGCAAATCTAAAGCCGACAAGCATCCCTTCTAACGATAGAAGCGCATCCACAGCGCCGGAATATGCTACGATCGGTACGGGAGAGGGATACCCAAATGACAACGGCAACGTCACAAAACGGTGCGCGCAAACCAGCGATGAGCGCGGCGCAAATCTGGAACATGAGCTTTGGCTTTCTGGGCATCCAGATCGGCTTTGATCTGCAAAACGGCAATGTCAGCCGGATCTTCCAAACGCTGGGCGCAGAAGTAAACGAACTGGCAATTCTGTGGATCGCCGCCCCTATGACTGGCCTGCTGGTCCAGCCCATTATCGGTCATCTGTCGGACAACACATGGGGCCGGTTCGGCCGACGCCGGCCCTACTTTCTCATCGGTGCGATTCTGGCCACATTGGCTCTGTTCATTATGCCCAACTCGCCGAGCCTGTGGATCGCAGCGGGTATGCTTTGGATCATGGACGCATCGCTTAATGTGACAATGGAGCCGTTTCGCGCCTTTGTTGGTGACAACCTGCCCGACCGGCAACGCACCCGTGGTTATGCAATGCAGAGCTTCTTTATCGGGGTGGGCGCGGTGATTGCAGGCGCCTTGCCCTGGATGATGACCAATTGGATGGGTCTAAGCAATGTGGCGCCGCCCGGCGAAGTGCCTGAGACCGTCCACTGGGCCTTTTATATCGGGGGCGCCGCGATGTTTGCAGCGGTATGTTGGACGGTCTTCAACACCAAGGAATACAGCCCAGAACAGCTTGCCGGTTTTGAGGCCGCTCGAAATGAAGCGCTGGGCGTCGACCCTGTAGATGCATCGGCGAACAGGCGCAGCGCCGCGCAGTTCCAGACAGGTGGCCTGATTTGGATCCTCACTGGGGCGGCTTTTGCAGCCTTTGTGATGGTCGCTCGCGGTGACCCAAAACCCGCTTGGCTCGGTAGTGTAGAAGTGGCGCAAGAGCTCTATGTCTTAGCCGGGCTGATCGCCGGGTTTGGCGTGATCCAGATCGGCGCCGCGGCCATGCGCAAAACCGGCAAGGACGAAAACGGTTTTATGGAGGTGGTCAACGATCTGTTCGCAATGCCTGAGACTATGCGACAGCTTGCAGTGGTGCAGTTCTTCAGCTGGTTCGCGATGTTCTCCATGTGGATTTACGGCACGCCTGCGGTTGCCGAATTCCACTTCTCATCACCCGATCCAGCGACACAAGGATATCAAGATGCCGCCGATTGGTGGAGCTTGTTGGGCTCTGTAAGAAACGGAGTGGCTGCGGCCGCCGCGCTCGCCTTCATTGTCATCGCTGCAAAGATGGATCGTCGGCGCCTTCACGCCCTCAATCTGAGCATCGGGGCCGCCGGTTTTGCCGCCATGATATTGATCAAGGATCCCAGCCTGCTGTGGTTACCAATGGTGGCAGTTGGCATTGCCTGGGCATCGATAGTCTCGCTACCCTATGCTATTCTCGCAGGCTCGGTTCCGGCACGAAAAATGGGCATATACATGGGGATCTTCAACATCTTCATCGTTGTCCCCCAACTGATCGCCGCGACACTGCTGGGCTTTCTTTTGACCACATTCTTCGATGGTGCCCCAATCTATGCGATGGCGATATCAGCCGCTTCGTTCGCGCTGGCGGCCATCGCGACATTCTTTGTCACCGATGGCACGGCGTCAGTTCTTGAACGCCGAAATGAAGCGGCCCAGACATCATGAGACGGATGATGTGCCTCGCCTCCACCCTTGCCGCTCTCACACTGGCGGCCTGTCAGGCTGAAACTGTTCAACAGGATTACACGCCGCGGCCCTATGTCGAGATTGAAGCGCCTGAATGGGCTTCAGATGCGGTGATTTATCAGCTCAACACGCGTCAGTTTACAAACGAAGGAACCTTTGCCGCTGCGCAAGAGCATTTGCCTCGCCTGGCTGAAATGGGCGTCGATATCGTCTGGTTGATGCCGATCCATCCGATTGGTGAAAGCAATCGCAAAGGATCAATGGGAAGCCCCTATTCCGTGCTAGACTACCGCGCCGTCAATCCAGAGCTGGGGACCGAGGAGGAGTTTCGCGCCTTTGTCGATGCGGCGCATGATCTGGGCCTGAAGGTTATTCTCGATTGGGTCGCGAACCATTCATCATGGGACAATTCGCTGACCACTGAGCATCCCGAGTGGTACACCCGCACCCCCGAAGGCGAGATGATGCCGCCAGAAGGAACGGATTGGTCAGATGTCGTCGACTTTGACTATTCGCAACCGGGCTTGCGCGAATATATGACCGGTAGCCTTGTCTATTGGGTGCAAGAATTCGGCGTTGATGGCTACCGTGCTGATGTTGCCGGCTATGTTCCGACCGATTTTTGGGAAACGGCCAGGTCTGAGCTCGACGCCGTCAAACCGGTTTTCATGCTGGCCGAATGGGAGACGCGCGACCTGCATCGGCGCGCGTTCGACGCCACCTATGCGTGGGGCTGGAAAGAGGCGATGCAGGAACTGGTGCGCGATGGCAGCGGGGCTGGCGCGATGCGCGGATACTATGCGGGCCAGAGGACAACATGGCCACATACGGCGTTGCGCATGGTCTACACTGACAATCATGATCAAAACTCGTGGGACGGGATTGCTTCGGACATCTATGGCCCCGCTTATCCCGCCGCGATTGCGCTCAGCTTTGTGGGGCCGGGGATACCTCTCATCTATAACGGGCAGGAAGCTGACCTAGACAGACAGTTAGCCTTTTTCGAGAAAGATGAGATTGAATGGCGCGAGGGTGAATATGATGCGTTCTTCCGCCAATTGATCGCGCTAAAAACGGACGAGCCTGCCTTGTGGAATGGCACACATGGCGACCCCATGGTCGAAGTTCCGAACAGCGAAAACGGCGACGTTCTCAGCTTTGTCCGTGGAGAAGGAGATCAGCGCGTCTTTGCGGTATTCAACCTTTCCCCACGCGCGCATGAAGTGACCTTCCAGCTTGCGCGCCACCATGGGAGCTTTGCCGACGCCCTTGCAGGCACGCAGACAGACTTCACGGAAAGTAGCACACTGTCGCTTGGCGCATGGGACTTTCAGATATTCACCGCTGATTAGGGCTGGGTGATCTCCAGCGTCTCCCCGGCCAAAACATCTGGACGAATTGTTTCGGTGCCATCGGGCCAGACGATCCTCAAACCGGCCCTCTCGTTGGAACCCATACCGAATACTTGGTCGGTGGAGTTGTGCGAGGTGAAGTTGCTGTTGACGGCCACCATCCGGGTCTGCGTGGTGTCCGAAATGGTCAACTCGATAATAGCGCCCACGGCAAAGGTATTGGGCGCCTTTCCGCGCAGCCGAACTTTGATCGTGTTGACCCCGCCGAGCTGGTTTTCCCAGTAATAGACGGCATCATTCGGTTCTACGGTCAGCAGCAGCGCATCAACGTCTCCATCATTGTCGAAATCATCGCAGACCACACCGCGGCCTTGGTCGGTTTCGGAAATCGCCGAATCTTCAGCTGCATCGGTGAACGTGCCATCGCCGCCATTCATCCAAAGGCGGCTGACATCATTGACATAGTTCGAAGCTGAGGGATCCTTCCCCGCCTCCCAGCCATTGGTCTGGTAGATATCGAGCCACCCATCACCATTGAAATCGGCAAAGCACGATCCCCAACCCCAGCCACCCGGTTCGATGCCCGAAGCTGCGTTGCGGCGAAAGCTTGCCCCGCCCATATTTTCGAACAAGCGATTGCCGTTGATTGACGAGACGAACCAGTCAAAATCGCCATCGTTGTCAAAATCGCCAATCGCTGCTCCCATGCCGTTCTCATCATCGGGCGCGAAGAGCGTCGAGGTGAAGGTCCCATTGCCGTTGTTTATGAGGACCTTCGAACCCTTGAAGTCGGACACCATCAAGATGTCGAGGTCGCGGTCTCCATCAATATCGGCAAATCCGGGTGCGAAAGTGTAATCATAATTCGGGCCCAGCACGCCTTGTGGCAGATCAAAATCGAGCAGGTTGGCGATCCCGGACACTGCTCCAACCGGCGTGAATGCAATCGTGCCGCCCGCGCTATCATTGCGCCATAGGGTCTCGGTCTCGCCCGGCACAACGGGATTGCGCGGTGTGCCCCAGTGGGCCATCAAGACGTCAAGGTCGCCGTCGCCGTCGTAATCTCCAAGAGCTATGGAGATGGTCTGATCCGCCTGCGCATTGTCGAAACCCGACCCTTGCGTTGCATTCGTGAAGCGGCCTGTCCCATCATTGACGAATAGCAAAGTGGGCCCCTTTTCGAGCCCGCCGAGCAAAAGGTCCAAATCTCCATCACCATCCAGATCGCCGAAGGCAGGCCCACTGTGACGCCCATTGGTTGAACCGCCGAGAGTGAAATCAAGGCCAGCCGCAGCAGCGCTTTCAACGAAGCGCCCGCCTTCATTCAGATACAGCAGATTCGGGCCAAGATCGCCGCGCGCCACAAAGACATCGATATCGCCGTCATTGTCGATGTCACCTGACGCTGCCCCGCCCGCGAATTGCGCGACCATCGGATTGACCACGCTTGAGAAGCCGAAACTGTGACCGAAACCCATTGCCGCAGTGCGATTAGCAAAACTGGTGTTGGCTTGCGCCGGCAAGCTCGCCGATGCGGTGGAGGGTGTTGGGCTCTGCGCTGCAACGCCGGTCGAAGGCGGATTGCTTGAGGGGCTTGCTCCATCGCCTCCGCCGCAGGCTGCAGTGAATGCAGCCAAGGCGGATACCGCACCAATACGCGCCAAATTGATCATGTCTGTCGCCTTACCCTTTCGGCCTTTGCATATTTTTGCATAACTTTCTCGTGGGAAAAACCCATAAATTCGTGTAATTCCTACTTGATCAAAAAATGAATGGCACATTTTTGCAGAAAAATGATACGCCGCAACGCCCATTGGGAGAAGATTATGCAGCGCTTGGTTTCTTGGCTCTTTGTGGGACTGGCGGCGATTTTGGGCTTTGCACCAGCAGCAAGCGCCGAAACGCTAAGCGTTACTTCGCCCAACGGGAAGATCGCTCTAACTGTAAGTGATGATGGCGGCCATGCTGCCTACGCCATCTCCTATGAAGGTGAGCAAGCGATTAGTTCTTCGCGTCTGGGCATCCTTTTCCAATCTCACCATGGATTTGAGAGGAATCTGCAGATTGTAAACCAAGCGCGCGCGACACACGATGCGTCGTGGGAACAGCCATGGGGTGAGCGGCGGATCGTGCGCGACAACCACAATGAGCTTGAAGTGACATTTGCCGCCAATTCTGGGCCAGAACGGCAGATGACGGTGCGTTTCCGTGTGTTCGATACCGGCGTTGGCTTCCGTTATGAAATAAACGAACAGGATGCCTTCACAGGCCCAATTGCCATCACCGATGAATTGACCCAGTTCGCAATAGGCTCGGATCCGCGGGCTTGGTGGACGCCAAGCCGTCAGTTCAACCGCTACGAATATATCTACCGCACTGGGGCAGCGGGCGAAGTGGATGACGCACACACTCCGGTGACCTTTCGTCAGTCCAGCGGCATCCATATCAGCATCCACGAAGCCGCCTTGGTGGATTACTCAGGCATGTCATTGCTTGCTCTACGTCCCGGGTCCTTCGAGGCACAGCTGAGACCCGGATCGGATGGCATCAAAGTCCACACGACGGCGCCTTTCAGAACGCCTTGGAGAACGATCCAGATTGCGCCGGATGCTGTCGGGCTTATCAACTCGGACATAATTCTGAACCTCAATGAACCCAACAAGCTTGGCGATGTCTCCTGGGTAGAGCCCGGCAAATATGTTGGCATTTGGTGGGCTATGCACATCAATGATCGCACTTGGGGCAATGATGGCATTCACGGCGCAAACAACGAAGACACGATGCGCTATCTCGACTTTGCCGCTGAGCATGGTTTCTCAGGCGTCTTGGTCGAAGGTTGGAACATTGGCTGGGATGGCGACTGGTTCAACAATGGCGAGCTCTTCAATTTCACGCAAAGTTATCCCGATTTCGACCTGCCTGCGCTCAGTGAGTATGCAGCAGAGCGCGGTGTCCGGATTATTGGCCACCACGAAACCTCCGGCAATGTCGCGAATTACGAAGCGCAGATGGAGGATGCCTTTGCGCTCTATGCGCAGAACGGTGTTCGCGAGGTGAAGACAGGCTATGTCGCGGATGCGGGTGATATCGTGCGCTATGACGAAAGCGGTGTGCGCCAATATGAATGGCATGACAGCCAGTTCATGGTGGACCACCATATCCGCGTTGTCGAAGCGGCGGCTGAACACCAGATTTCGATCAACGCGCATGAACCTGTGAAGGACACCGGCCTGCGCCGGACTTACCCAAATTGGATGACACGCGAAGGCGCGCGGGGGATGGAGTTTAACGCCTGGGGCTCACCTCCCAACCCTCCTGAGCACATCTCCATTCTGGCATATACGCGGATGTTGGCGGGCCCAATGGATTTCACACCCGGCATCTTTGATCTGCGCCCCAACGAGAAACCCCCGCTTGAAGGCATGCAACGCGGCGATCCATCCAACCGACCCCAAACCACGCTTGCCAAACAACTGGCTTTGTATGTTGTGCTGTATTCGCCGCTTCAGATGGCAGCGGATCTGCCGGAAAACTATGAAGCCAACCTGGAAGCATTCCAGTTTATTAAGGACGTGGAAGCCGATTGGGAAGAAAGCATCGCGCTGCTTGGCGAGGTTGGTGAGTATGTCGCAATCGCTCGTCAGGGACGCGCGAGCGGCGAGTGGTTTCTGGGCGCTGTTACCGATGCTGAGCCGCGCGAGCTTTCCATCCCGCTGACCTTTCTAGAACCTGGCAAGAGCTACACCGCACAGGTTTACCGGGACGGAGCAGACGCCCATTGGGACACCAACCCATACGAGATGGTGATCGAAGAATTCACCGTTGCACACACAGATGTCTTGCCAGCGCGGCTGGCTTCATCAGGCGGTCTTGCGGTCCGGTTTGTCGAGCAATAGAGCGCAGCGTCGAGTATGCAGTCCCGCCCGCTCGCTCGAACACACCATATCTGGCGACTTCAACCGCGCGCCCGCGACCGATCTCGACAAACTGACAAGCGTTGATGGTTCAGGACGCATGCAACGGTGATCCGTTGAACGCGCTGCACCATCAACGCACCCGCGAAGGCGCAACCAAAACCGCGTTTGCGATTAGCAGATCGAGGCCGTCGAGATAGGCGCGCGTCGATGGGTCGTAGGCAAATCCGATCGTCAGCCCGCGTCCTGTCGGCTGCGCCATCATATAGGGCTTGAACGCAAGCTGGCGGCGGTTTTCGTTCCAGACATAGCCGCTTGCGATCAAGTCTTCGGCATTGGCGAAGCGTAGAACATTGGTGCCAACCGCCCTGTCGAGTGGAGTGAATATCTGCGACCCGCTGGCAAGAACCACCGCGCCCTGATCATAACCCGCCGATAAAAAGTGCTCGCGGTCCGCCACTGTGTTGAGCAGCGCGCCGGGAAGCGTATCTGGCAAAGAGCGCTGATCGGCAATGGCTTCGCGATACTCTTCTTCGCTGGTGATTTCGCTTGCTTCGGCGAGCGATCCGCCTTCGCCACTGTCTGAAGATAGGTCGCGCCCTAGGGCCGCTTCCCGGTTCACTGCCAGAAGAGCGTTGTCACCATTTGCAAAGGCGGAAAGGCTGCCCCCAACGGCCACCACAACTCCCCCGCCACGCACGAAGTCTCGCAGATTGCCAAGGCCCGATGACCCCAGCGCACCGCGGGGTGAACCAGAAGGTACGATCACAACATCGTAGTCGGAAAGATCAGCGCGACCGAACCGGTTCGTGCGAATGGGCACCACGGGAAGGCCCAAGCGCCTTTCCACCACAAACCGCAAAGCCCCTGCGCTCAATTGAGAGATACCATCGTCCCATGCGATCGCAACTTTGGGCAAAGAGAGCGACGCAAAGGCGCTGCTACCAAGATTGGGACCGTCCTCAACCCAGCCGTCCTCCAGACCGACAGTCTCTGCCCCTATTGCAGCAGCCAACTGACGCAGACGCGCCATCTTTTCTTCGCCATTCGCCAGCCGCGGGAAAACCACTGTGCCGCGCGGAAAGGTACGGCCATTCTTAGTGAACGCTTCATCGGTTGCGCGCGCTTCCAGCCCTTCGCGCAGAGCAAGGGTGACAAGGCGCGCCTGACCACTATCGGTCCAAGGCACCGCTATGGCAAAGCTGCCAGACCCCTGTGCAACAGCAGGGATCGGCGTTTCCCCGCTCAAGCGGTCTCCGGATGCCGAACCACAAAGCTCGACATTCACGCCAGACATAAGCCCTACCGACCATGCCGTCACATCGTACAGTTCATGCGGAAGGTCCACCGAACGGCGCGTTTCCTGCTCCTCGATAAAACGGCGCGGCAATTCGGTGTTGCGATCGAGCAAACTGCGCACAAGACGGGAGGCAGGCTGCGCTTGTGGCACAGCAAGGTAACCACTCGGATAGGTTCGTCCGCATGCTGTTGCCTGGCCCTCGCGTCGACGAACTTCGATGCCTTGCGCTGCCAATCGGCGTCCCAGACTCTCAGCATTCCAGCGACGATCCGCCAGATCGATAATATATGCTCCATTACCCGCAGCGCCATTGGCATTTGCCGCGCGATAGTTGGCGTAATCCGATAGGAAACGACCCGCGTTCTGCGCAACCGCTTCGGCAGTTGAAAGGCTGGAGACAAACTGGTTCCGCACTGTATGGGAATAGGTCAGTTCAGAGCCATCGCGCCGCGTCCACCTTAAACCTCGCGCGGACCCCTGTTCATATGTGCTTCCAATCGCGCCTTGATGGGTGTTCCATGTGTCGCCGTAGCCCGGGTAAAACAGGTCGAAGATCTCGCGAGTAAAGTACGGCTCACCCATAGCATCGAAATAGGATGCGTTGTTGCGCCCGATGATTTGATAAGCGCGCCGCTGGGCTTGGGTGATGTTCGGGTTGATTGGCTCTGCGGCGGGAGAGAAAAAGTAGGTCTCATCGCCGCCCATTTCGTGGACATCAACCACCACAACCGGGTTCCATTCCAGAATAGCGGATACCTTGCCGCGGGTTTCTGGCTGGCTAAGCGTAAACCAGTCACGATTGAGATCAAACATGTAGTGGTTCACCCGCCCGCTTGGCCAGGTTTCGTCATGCTCTGCCGCTTGGCGATCCCCGATCGCATCGAGGCCCAAAGCACCGCGAAAATGGCTCACAAAGCGCGCTCTTCCATCGGGGTTTTGCAGCGGGTCGAGGACGACGATGCTCTGCGAAAGGATTTGGTTCACCCGCGCATCGGTTTGCGCGGCAAGAAGGTGATACGCCATCATCAAGGCGGAATCGGTCGAGGATATCTCATTGCCGTGAACCGAATAAGCAAGCCAAGTTACCGGCAGCGCGTTCCCATTGCTTGGGCGGCCGGCAGCGACATTAGCCATATCCGCCTGAATGGCATCAATGCGCGCCATATTCTCGGGCGATGTCAGGACCAGATAATGCAAAGGTCGGCCTTGCCAACTGGTGGCATAACGCACCAAACGAACCCGATCCGGGGCGGCATCCGCGAGTGCGCGCAGATATTGCACTGACTCTTCGGGCGACGTGATGCGTTCTCCTGGCGCATGCCCCACCACTTCAGTCAAAGTAGGGATCGCAGCGTCAAACTCGCCATCCAAGAAAGACTGGGCCTGGGCAATTCCTCCCAATCCGAACATTGCACCCGCCAGCATCAGCGTCCCTGTCGCCAGACGGCACACAAAATCTCGGAACATCGGCATATCCTGTTTCATTGAGAGGTGGTTGCCACCCTTTCCCAATGCCCTTCGTCGGTCAAGCAAACATCACGGGATATTGGCAAAGCGTACAAGTGCGCCGCAGGCAGCGTAACAAAATTGCAACGGATGGCCGCGATTCATCGCAATCCATGCACCGCAGCTTGACACAAACAGCATCAGCATGGTGCACGTTGCACTGCACAAAGCATGCTACACCACACAATTAAGCCAAAAGGTATTGCCATGAAAGCTATGAACCTCTCCCGCACAGCCATGTTGATGGCCGCTGCAAGCGCGATGCCGTTTGCCGCCCACGCGCAGACAGCGCCGGACAGCGACACTGGAGCAGACGCGTCTGACGAGGAGAACGTTATCTTCGTTACCGGTTCGCGCATCGCGACTGATTCCACGACAGCTCTGCCGAGCCCGGTTCAGGTGATTACGTCCGAAGACTTCAGAGACGCCGGTGATGTTGAGATCGCACAAACATTGCGCGAGATACCCGCACTGCAGGGTTCTGATCCCGCTACCTTGTCGGACGCGCAAGGTCTCGGCCTGACAGGCGCAAGTACGCTTGATTTGCGGGGCCTCGGGCGTGACCGGACACTGGTCCTGCAAGACGGCCGCCGCCACGTCCCTGGCCTTGCCGGTACTGCTTCAGTCGATATCGGTACAATTCCATCGATTTTGATTGGCCAGGTTGAGGTTCTTACCGGTGGTGCTTCCGCCGTGTATGGCGCTGATGCTGTTTCTGGTGTTGTGAACTTCATCACCCGCACCGGCCGTGATTTTGACGGCATTGAATACCGATTCCAAACAGGCATCAGCGATGAAGGAGATGCGGAAGAGTATTCGGCGTCCTTCGCAGGCGGAGGCACCTTCGCCGATGACCGAGGCAGCGCTGTCTTTGCGGTTGATTACTCGCACTCTACATCAATCGTGAACGGTGATCGGCCGAACTTTGCGGGCCCAGGTTCGACATCACTGAACGGCAGTAATGAATTCCTGAACAACATCCTCGGCCTGGATCCTGCTGCCGAAAACGCGTTTGTTCCCAATCGGACGCTGCCGGTTTCGAGCCCTGGTTCCACAATTGCTCTGGACCCAGCTCCAGGTGCATTCCCATTTGGTCAGCTGCTTTCGTTCGTGACTAACTTTAACCCGGCGACTGATACCGTGCCAACCATTGGCGGCACAAACATTCCTGTGCTGCAGATCATCGATCCAGTGACGGGTGAACTCCGCGCCTTCAATCCGGGTATCTCAACCGGTGCCTTTAACGCGATCGGTGGTGATGGTATCTTCATCGGCTCGAGCGCGCCGGATCTTACCCTGATCCCCGAGCTGACCCGTGTTACTGCGGCTGCTGGCGTTGATTACGAGATCACGCCAGACATTACATTCTTCGCCGACGCGAAGTTTGCATACACTGAAACCTCGAACGTAGCGGGTATTCCGTTCTCCGACGATATTCCGATCGCTCTGGACAACCCTTTCATTCCGCAAGCGCTCGCGGATCAGGTCGCCATTGTTGACGGTCTTGCCGCCACCACGCCGAGTATTGTTGTTGCGCGGGACGTTCTGGGCTCAGAGACAGACTCAGGCACCAGCGTAGAACGCTCTACAATCCGGGCGACCGGCGGCTTCCGCGGAACCGTACCGGGCACTCAGTTGAACTTTGAGGTGTCGTATGGCTGGGGCCGTACAGAGGTCGATAGCGTTCAACGCAATGCGCGCCTCAACGATCGTTACTACACAGCGATTGATGCTGTCGCTCTGACTCAGGCTGATCTTGATGGGACTAACCCGAACGCGGCGTTTGATGCAGGGGGTCCCGGCACTTTGAATGCTATTCGCGATGGTCAAGACATTCAGATTACTGCAGGCACAGCCCAAGTGGGTGACATCGTCTGCCGTTCTGAACTAACCGGCCTTCCAGCTCCTGCTGCGCTGTTTGTGGGTGCTCCGCCGTTGTTCGCTCCTGGTACGACCATTAATGGGACCGATGTCAGCAACCTGACGCGTCCGGTCACTTTCCAGATCGGGGATGGCACGTGTGCTCCAGTAAACATTTTGGGCACCAACTCGATTCAAGGTGCGGGCGCGGCATTTGCTTTCGCAGACCTTGAGAACGACACGGTCATCGAACAACAGCAGTTCTTGGCTGTTGCCTCCGGCGATACGGGCCACTTCTTTGAGCTGCCCGGCGGACCAGTTTCATACGCAGTTGGTTTTGAATGGCGTCGAGATTCGTCGCAATTCACCCCAGATTCGTTCCGCTCGGTCGAAGGCAATGTGGTCGGCAACGCATCCGCACCCGTGTTTGCAGCACCAACGGATGGCCAAGACATCACCGTCTCAGAGGGCTTTGGCGAGATTAAACTGCCACTTCTGGCGGGCTTGCCTTTCGTCGACTACCTCGAAGTGACCGCTTCAGGCCGTATCTCGGACTACAACACGATCGGTTCGACAGAGACTTACTCTTTCGGTGGAACATACAGCCCGACAGACTGGCTGACTTTCCGCGGAACGTTCTCTCGCGCAATTCGCGCGCCTAATATCGGCGAACTGTTCAACCCACAGATTGCGGCCTTTATCGGGGTGGATGCTGACCCTTGTGACAATGACAATATCAACAATGGCAGCGCGAACCGCGTTGCCAATTGTCAGGAGTTTGTCGCACCGGGCTTCGATTCGTCAGATTTCTTAACCGCTTTTGTTACTGGTACATCGGGCGGTAACCCGAACCTGATCGAAGAAACCTCAGACAGCTTCACCGTCGGCGGCATCTTCGAACCACGCGGCATCCTTGGCGGCGCGCTTGATAACCTCGTTATCATCGCCGATTACTATGACATCGAAATTGAGAACGCGGTTGGTTCCTTGACCGGTGCTGCTATCGCGTCGGCTTGCGTCGACCTGCCTTCAACAGACAATCAGTTCTGCGACAATGTCCAACGCGACCCTAACAATGGTGGTGCAATTTCTGGCTTTACCTCGGGTAACATCAACCTCGCAGTGCTTCGTGCCCGTGGCGTCGATTTTGAAGCGCGTTACAGCTTTAACACGCCGTTTAGCGGTGACGAGGATTGGGGCCGCATTCAATTGACTGCATCTGGCACTCACTTCCTCGAACGCTTCACGGAAAGCGATCCTGTGATTGCACAAACGATTGCGTCGGAAACTGACCCGGTTCAGCAAGAATTGCTGATCGCTGACCAAGCCACTGTGAGCGACCTCCTTGGTGTGATCGGAAACCCCGATTGGATCGTCAATCTCGGCGCAAGCTGGGAATTCAATGACTGGCGCGTCAGCTGGAGAGGTCGTTTCGAGGACAACGCCCTGCAATTCTCGAACGCTGCCGCCACTGACGTTGAGATCGTGGACGGAGCGGTCGTTATCTCCGATAACGTTGGCCTCGCCGATCCGTCTCAGCTCACCACAGGCAGCTCTTTTGAGCAGGACGTCACGGTAAGCTATCAGGCTGCGGACAATTTCGAGATCTATGGCGGTGTCAATAACCTCACTGATCGCGAGCCCTTCCTTGGCAGCTTGGCACGCCCGGTCAGTCCGCGTGGTCGGTTCTTCTTCTTGGGTGTCTCGGGATCGTTCTGATCCCGGCTCCGGCCTAGAACAAAGAAAGGGCGCGAAGGTGATCACCTTCGCGCCCTTTTCTTTTGCGCCGCTCATTGATGTGGTGGCGTGCTAAAGGGTAATCACGGCTCAGTTAGCTTGGTGCTCGCCGCGGGCGATCTCATGCAGCCAATCTGCGTGGCGTGGGGCTTTCTTGGTCTCGCTCCATTCCTCCAGCATCAAGGGCGCCACACGCCTTAGCTCAGCATATTGATCGTCGGTCCCGATATCGGCCGCCAGCTCCACCCGGTGGCCATTGGGATCGAAAAAGTAGATCGATTTGAAAATGCCGTGATGGGTCGGGCCCAGAACATCTATCCCTTGCGCCTCGATATGGGCCTTGGCAGCAAGCAGCGCGTCCTCGCTCGGCACTCGAAAGGCCAAGTGCTGCACCCATTGCGGGGTGTTGGGATCGCTGCTCATCTCTGGTTGGTTTGGAAGCTCAAAAAAGGCAAGGATGTTGCCGTTCCCCGCATCGAGGAAGACATGCATATACGGATCATATTCGCCGGTCGATGGTACGTGATCCTCGGCAAAGGCGGTGGTGTATTCCATACCCAGCACTTTAGCGTACCACTCAACCGTCTCTTTCGCGTCCTTGCAACGATAGGCCGCGTGGTGGACGCCGCCTAGCTTAACGGGATGGCCGTCCGACCCGCTCATTGCGCGCCCTGTGCAGGTGCATCGAGGACGCCGCGAGCGATCTGATCACGCTCAATGCTCTCAAAAAGAGCCTTGAAGTTGCCCTCGCCAAAACCGTCCTTGTAGTCGCCAACCCGCTGGATAAACTCGAAGAAAACAGGACCGATGCGCGGCTCGGCAAAAATCTGGAGCAGAAGACGCGGCGCGCCCCCTTCGGTTGTCCCATCAAGCAGAATACCGCGCGATTTCAGCTCAGCCTCGTTTCGGCCATGGCCGGGCAGGCGCTCAGACAGCATCTCGTAATAGGTGTCTGGCGGGGCGGTCATGAAAGGCACATTGAGCGCCTTGAGCTTATCCCAAGCAGCGATGATATCATCACAGATCAGGGCGATATGTTGGATGCCCTCGCCGTTATATTCACGCAGATATTCTTCGATCTGGCCCTTACCGTTTTCACCCTCTTCATTGAGCGGGATGCGGATCTTGCCATCGGGCGCGGTCAGCGCTTTTGAGGTGAGGCCGGTATATTCGCCTTTGATATCGAAGTAACGGATTTCCTGGAAGTTGAAGAGCTTCTCATAGAAGTCGGCCCAATAGGCCATCCGGCCACCATAGACGTTGTGGGTGAGGTGATCGATTGTGTGGAATCCTACCCCTTCGGGATAGGGATCGACGCCAGGCAGATACTCGAAATCAATGTCATAGATCGTCAGGCCGCCTTGGGCTTTGGAGCCCTCGTCCCCTGCATAGCGATCAACCAAATACAGGATCGCGCCGCCTATTCCGCGGATCGCAGGGATGCTCAATTCCATCGGGCCGGGCTCGTTTGCAACGGGCTCTGCCCCTTGCTCGATCAGATGGTCATAGGCCTTTGCTGCATCACGAACGCGAAATGCCATGCCGCATGCGCCGGGACCGTGCTCGCGCGCAAAGTACCATGCGGCGGAGCGGGGTTCATAATTGACGATCAGGTTGATCCCGCCCTGTCGCCACAAATGCACATCCTTGCTGCGGTGTTTGGCGACGCGAGTGAAGCCCATGGTTTCGAACACAGGCTCCAGAAGGCCTGCCTCGGGTGCGCAAAATTCGACGAACTCAAACCCGTCGAGGCCTGCTGGATTTTCGAACAGGTCGCCGGGGTAAATCTTCGTTTGCGTGTTCATGGGAGAAGCCTTTGTCGATGAAACACAGCCGCGGGGGATGTTTGCCAAATTATAGTTTCGTTTGAAACTAAATACAGGGTCCACAACGATTCTGCAAGCCCCGCTTCACCCGGAATGGAGGCCGTATCAGGCTAATCGGCCAAGGTTGAGGCCATTCTCGCTCTGGACAACGCGCAGTTTGGCGCCAAACGGTTCGCCACCTTCGAAAGCTGCGCGTGTGGCTTCGTCTCCAAGATCCACATTTCCAACCACCCGCTCTCCAGCAGCATTGCGGCCGATGATCACCGCGTCTTTGCCCTTTTTGGAGTGATTTATCGTGTAGCTTTCGACTGTTGCTTCGTCGAAAGGCGCTGCACTGCGAGAAACAGCATCGCTAGCTTTAGGCAGCTCGGCCACACGCATATTGCCTGACCAATCCGCTGGCTGAGCCGAATAGATGCCGGTCGCGTACTTGCTCATCCAACCACCATTGGCACCGACCAGAGCGTAACTGCCGCGCTTCTCGCGCACACGCTCAACTGCTTCGCAGATAGCGTGGGCAGAATAGTTGTTCCCCGCACCGCCAAAAAAGGGAAGTCCCCCGGTCAAGGTCAGCCCACGCGGATCATCATGCGCAATTCCAAAATGGTCGCATTGGTTGAAGACTGGGATCGCAAAGCAGGAATAGAAGTCTAGAAACGCCATGTCGGCCATTGACCTGCCCGCGAGTTCAAGACCGCGTTCCACTGAGGCAATGGACGCCGGATTGGCGGCAAGGTCCGGACGTTCTGACAGTTCCAACTCTGTTGCCGAAGTGACCGCATGGATATGCACCCACTTATCTTCGGGTACGCCCAGTTCTCGCGCCTTGGCTGCGCTGGCAATGATGATCGCCGCCGCTTGGTTCACTTGGTCGCGCGCGACTGTCATGCGGGCATAAGGTTCGGCGACAATCCGGTTCCGCTCGGTGATGGTCGCGAGTTCCTCGGCGCTGCGCTCTTTCGGAGCGGCGGCATGTGGATTGCTGGCCGCAACCCGAGTGAAAGGCGCGAACAAGTCAGCGATATCGCGGCGGTACTCCTCTAACCCTAAGCCAAGCTTAGCCCTCCGGGCGTTCTCGGCAATCGCATAAAGCGGGATCGCGCCAGTCGCGCCATGTGCGAACAGCGCGGGTTCCAGCATTCCCTCTAGGCCGAAGCCGCGATCTTCGAGCTCACCCTCGACCTCTTCAGACCAATCGGGCTTCTCGCCTTTGGCTGACAGCGCAAGCACGGTCGAAATCGCCTCTGACCCCACAATCGCCGCGCACTCGCTGCGGCCCTCGGCAATGTCCTGCGCAAACTCACCGACCAGCTTTTGGTTATACTGGCCGCCTGTGGTGGAGAGGATCGCGCGCGCTGGATTAGCGCCGACACGCTTAGCAAAGCTGCGCGGGACATTGTTCGATCCGCCAAAGGGAGGTTCACGATCAGGCCGCGACATTTCGAACGCGCGGATCGCGGCGAGCGTATCGATGCTGTCCGCCACCGAACCGCTCGCGCTAGAATCCGCAATCGCCGCAGCGAGTGCTCTTCCGCCTAAATCCATATAGGACAAGGCTTCGTAGCCCGGCTCGCCCACGCGCTCCGAATATTGGCCAACCCCAATGATGACAGGGGTGTTGTCAGCGATCATCGCTCATGCCTCAATCGACAAAATCATCCACCCGCTCAACGATGATGGCTGGGGCCATGCCGCCGGCTGCGCACATGGTCACAAGGCCATAGCGACCTTCGCGCCGCTCCAACTCATCGACAATTGTGCCGATCAGGATGGAGCCGGTCGCACCAATCGGATGGCCAAGAGCAATCGAGCCACCATTCACATTCACCCGGTCCCAATCAAGTTCGAGATCTTTCATGAATTTCGCGGTCACAACCGCGAAAGCTTCGTTGATTTCGAAAAGGTCGATATCATCAGTGGTAAGGCCAGCCTTCTCGAGCACTTTCTTGGCTGCGGGCACTGGTGCGTTGAGCATAAGCGTCGGGCAATCACCCATGTTGGCTGTCGCCACGACGCGCGCGCGCGGCTTTAGATTGTTCGCTTCGCAATACTCTTTCGAGCACACCAGAACAGCAGCGGCGCCATCGACAACGCCAGATGAGTTGCCCGGACCGTGGAAGTGCTTGATCTCGACATCAGGGTACTTCTGGTTGATCATTTCGGCAAAGGTCGGAGCACCAGGTGCCATCGAAAGGCCAGCCATTTTCTCAAACGATGCCGGAAGCCCAGCGAGGACTTCCATGGTTGTGCCCGGCTTTGGAAATTCTTCCTTGTCGAGAACCACATTGCCATCATCGTCGAGCACAGGGACGACAGATTTGTCGAAGCGGCCTTCCTCAATCGCCTTGGCGGCGTTCTCCTGGCTCTTGAATGCAACCGTATCGAGCTCTTCACGGGTAAAGCCTTCGATGGTTGCGATAGCATCGCCGCAAATGCCTTGTTGGGATTGCGGGTGCTTTTTCGCAAGACGTTCGTTACCTGCACCCATCATCGGAGGCATGATGCCTGCCTGCATCTTCTCTTTCGCCATTTCGGCAGTGAGGCTCATCATTTCGGTGCCGCCTGCGACCACGCAGTCTTCCATGCCGCTCATGACCAGAGCAGATGCAAGGTTCACCGAGGTGATGCCGCCGCCGCAGAAACGGTCAAGGGTCATGCCGCTCGACTTGACGTCATAGCCTGCATCCAGAGCCGCCATCCGGCCCATGTCGCTGCCTTGTTTGCCGTCTTGGCTTGATACCGACCAAACAACATCGCCCACGGTCGATGTGTCGAGATCATTACGTTCGGCAATCGCTTTGAGGCAGGTGGCTGCCAAATGCTGCGGGTGCATATGCGCCAGCGCGCCCTTGCCGGTCTTCCCGATGCCGCGCGGTGTGCGCACTGCGTCTACGATATAAGCTTCAGACATGTGATCTCTTCCCTATGACTCGTGTTTTTGCGAGATTGCAGTTGACGGGTTCGTAAACCCACTGCACTCCTTGCACAAGAAATCAGTTTCAATTCGAAATCACTATTTCAAATGTGATGTATTACCACGGAGAGAGCAATTGACCGATGAAGTCCTGACCCAAGTTGAAGACGGTGTTTTGATCGTGACGATCAACCGCCCCGAGGCGAAGAACGCTATGACCAAGGCGGCATCCGAAGCGATTGCTGCGGCAATGGACCGGCTGGACGAAGAAGACGATTTGCGCGTTGGCATTCTGACGGGCGCTGGCGGCACGTTCTGCTCAGGCATGGACCTTAAAGGCTTCCTTCGCGGCGAAAGCCCGAGCGTCGAGGGCCGCGGGTTTGGCGGCGTGGTGCAGGCCCCTCCTGCCAAGCCCCTGATCGCAGCAGTCGAGGGATATGCGCTGGCTGGCGGTCTTGAACTGATGATTGCGTGTGACCTTGTGGTCGCCAATGCGGGCGCGAAATTCGGCATTCCCGAAGCCAAGCGCGGCCTTGTTGCAGCGGCAGGCGGCGTAATGATGCTGCCCGATCAAATCCCCGAACGGATCGCGATGGAACTGGCGCTGACCGGTGACTTCATCGATGCACCGCGTGCTTATGAGCTTGGTCTGATCAACACGGTTACGGATGGCGCAGCGCTTGACGGAGCGAAGGAACTCGCTGCCAAGATTGCGGCCAATGGCCCGCTCGCCGTGCGCGTGTCGAAAGCGGTGCTTAAGGAATCGCGCGGTTGGGCGATGGAAGATCGCTATGACAACCAAGCAAAGCTGATCGCGCCGGTCTTTACATCAGAAGATGCACGCGAAGGCGCCGCGGCCTTCGCCGAAAAGCGCGCACCGAATTGGAAGGGTAAGTAAGAGTTTTTGCTGCGTGCCTTCGGGCGCGGGTGGCTACGGCGCGAGCGTTAGCGAGCCGAAAGAGAAAGAGGAGAGAGAAAATGCCCGTCATCGACGTGCCTCAGCCCGAATTTATGCAGGACGAAGAAATTGCAATCTTCGCCGATGCCGTGGGCAAATTTTATCAGCAGCACGCCCCTGAAAAACGTGTCCAGTCTTGGCGCGATAACGGTCAGGTGGAACGCGAGTTTTGGAACGAAGCAGGCGCGGCGGGCCTTCTCGGCGTATCCGTACCAACCGAATATGGCGGCCATGGCGGCGATTTTCGGCATGATATGGTGGTGATCGACCAACAGGCAAAACACGAAGTCGATGGCTTTGCCGCAAGCCTCCACAACACGATTATCCTGCCTTATCTCGTGCGTCACGGCACCGAGGAGCAGAAGCAGAAGTATCTTCCAAAGCTGGTTAGCGGTGAACTCGTCAGCGCGATCGCGATGACCGAGCCGGGCGTTGGATCAGACCTGCAGTCGATCACCACCACCGCTTTGAAAGACGGCAACGGCTACCGCATCAACGGCGCTAAGACCTATATCTCCAACGGGCAGACCGCCGACTTCATCGTAGTGGTCGCCAAGACTGACCCCAATGAGCGTGCAAAGGGCATCTCGCTGATGCTGCTTGAAACCGATGGCGCGGACGGGTTTGAGCGCGGCAAAAAGCTCGACAAGATTGGACTTGATGCAGCTGACACCTCAGAGCTGTTCTTCGACAATGTCTTTGTGCCAGCGGAAAACGTGCTCGGCGGGGTCGAAGGCAAAGGCTTTTACCAGCTGATGGGCGAGCTCCCGCAAGAACGCCTTGTAATCGCAATGGGCGCGTGCACGGGGATCGAGAAGGCGCTCGACACCACCATCGACTATGTGAAGAGCCGTAAGGCGTTTGGGCAGACCATCTGGGACTTCCAGAACACGCAATTCGTGCTCGCCGACCTCAAGGCGCGCGGCACCGCGGCGCGGGTGTTCGTCAACGATTGCATCGCCAAACTGCTTAAAGGCGAGCTTGATGTCGCGACCGCGTCGATGGCCAAATATTGGTGCACTGAGCTGCAAGGCGAAGTGGTTGACAAGTGCCTCCAGCTGCACGGCGGAGCGGGCTATATCAACGAATACCCCATCGCCAAAATGTACCGCGACAGCCGCATCACGCGGATCTTTGGCGGTTCAAACGAAGTCATGAAAATGCTGATCGCAAGAAGTATGTAAGCAACGCCAGTTTTCAGTTGGCCAACAAAAAGGGCGGCTCGGAATAACCGGGCCGCCCTTTCTTTGTCTGTTGTGCTCGTTCGGCTTAGAATTTAGCGCGAACAGTGACACCATACTGGCGCGGACTTTCAAGGAAAGCACTGCGACTGGCAGTGCCCGCCGCAGAAGAACCTACCAGTGGAGTGTTGAATGTAATGCTGCGCGTGATCTCATTGGTGACGTTCAATCCAAAGAACTCGATCGAATAAGTGTCGCTCGGATCGGTGAAACCCAGGCGAAGGTTGAGTTTCGCATTTGAATCCTGCACATCGAATGGCACCAAGCCGACGCCATCTTGCGGGTTGGTGCTGGTCCGGCGATCAGTTTCGAAACGCAAGTTGGTGTTGACCAGCATCGTCCAGCCCGAGTCGTTGATCGGGCCGTCATAGGTCATGCCGGCAACGGCCGTCCATTCAGGCGCGTTGGTCAGCGGGAAACCACAAAGACCAGCAGCAGGGTTGGAGCCACCAGCAGCAATTAGGCTCGCATCGCAATCGTCTCCATAGGCAGAATCGGTGTAAGTTACCGCCAGCGAACTGCTGATGTAGTCACTCCAATCTGCAAAGAGTTCGACCTCAAAGCCGCTCGAAGAGACATCGTCCACGTTGAAAGTTTGGAACTGCGTTCCAGTAAATTCCAAGACCTGGAAATCGGCCAAATCAGAGTGGAATAGCGCCAAGTTTGCACGAACGCGGCCATCCAGCAGCGTCGCTTTGATACCAAGCTCATACGCATCGATCTCTTCTGAGTTAAAGCGTGGATCTGCGCCGCCAATTGCTGCAGTTGCGTCAAGGTTAAAGCCGCCAGCCTTATAGCCATGGGTAAAGCCAGCATAGACAAGCAGATCGGGATTTGGCTCCCAACCAAGCTGCGCGGTGTAGATGAACTCATCATCGGTGAAGGTGTCGTCAAACTCCTCTGGCAGACCAGCGGTCGCGGCCGTGCCATCGCTGGCAGGCGCCGCGAAGACGAAGCAGTTCAGCGCTGCACCGGCCCCGGCGATGCCTGGGATCTGCAATGCGCCCGAACCTGCTGCACCGAAGATCGGCGTTAAAGCTCCATCAATCGCTGCGAGGCCGGATGGGTCACCTGCTCCTGCTGCACCCAAAGCTCCAAGAAGTCCGTTAAAGAACGTGCGACTTGCGAGGCAAGCATTGCCAGTCGAGCTCAATTGGTTAAACCGCGCGTCCTTCTGGTCATCGACGTAGCGCGCACCCAAGGTCAGGCTAAGTGTATCGGTGACTTCAAAGATGTTATGGGTAAAGATCGAGAAGGATGTACCTTCTTGTTCGAAACGGTTGAGCGCCGATTGTTCACCCAGCGGGTTTGGCGCGAAGGTTCCTTGAGCAAAGCCAGGATCAGTCGGATCAAAAATTCCGTTCGAGAAGATCGATCCTGCATCGGCTACACCCTGAAGCGCGAAAGCTGGCAGACCGAACGACGGCCCGATGCCAAGACCAAACTCAGGGCCAAAGCCAAGCGCAAATTCTTCGACGATGCGTTCATCTGAGTAGAACGTGCCAATCAACCAATCGAGCTTGCCGTCAAAGGCGTCACCTTGAAGGCGTGCTTCAATGGTCCAAGTGTCGATTTCATCGAAGGTAGGCGGAGTCCCTGCGGGGAAAGTTGCACCGCTCACCGAATAGGCCAATGTACCATTGAAGTCGTCCTGACGGCTTTCTCCAATGAAGTCACGGTATGAACCGATGACGGTAAAATCGACGCTATCGCTTAATGTCCAGTTGAGCTCAGCAGAGACACCCCACTGTTCGATATCATTCTCGAAACCCTGAGAGTTTGTGATCCTCTCAATCTGACCGGGAAATTCATTTAGATCTGCTTGACCGGGAGTTGACTGAACTCCGTTAGGGAACAATGTAGCGGTAACAGCAGCGGGAGCACCTTGGGCCCCGCTCAGCGTAACGGAATCACAGCAATTCTCGTCCGTTGCTTGATAGTCCGCAATCAGCTTGATGCTGACGTCTGCTGAAGGCTCCCAAAGCAGCTGGCCGCGAACAAGGTATCGGTCCCGATTGTATGACTCGGTGTCATTGACCGGATTAGTCGTGAAACCATCGCGCTCACGATATGTGCCTGTAAACCGCACAGCTGCAGTATCACCCAATGGAGCGTTTAAAGCCCCTTGCAGATTGAATTCATTAAAATTGCCGTAGCTGCCCTGAACATAACCACCGAAACCATTCAGATCCGGCGCCTTGTTGCGCACCACGAGGGCACCCGCTGTGGTGTTCCGGCCAAAAAGGGTGCCTTGCGGACCGCGAAGAACTTCAACTTGTTGAACATCAACCAGTTCACCCAAGGCAATACCAGGGCGCGATTGATAAACGCCGTCGATGAAAACGCCTACGGCGCTTTCAAGACCGATATTGTTACCCGTTGTACCAACGCCGCGAATACGGATCGAGGTGCCTTGCGATTCTGTTTGGGATGACTGAATATTGAAGCTCGGAGCGACAGCACCCAAGGTCTGGATATTGGCAATGCCTTGCTGGTCAAGTTGTTCCGGCGTCACGGCCGTCACAGCGATCGGGATGTCCTGAACATCTGCTGCGCGACGGGTCGCAGTCACGATGATTACGCCATCATTTTCATCGGGTGCAGCGAGCTGTTCATTGTCTTGCGCGAATGCCGCTGGTGCCGTGAATGCGCTACAGGCCATCAGACCGGCAGCATAAGCTGCTAGCTTACGTGTCATATTGTTCCTCTCCCTTACCACCCGGTCAGTATGATCGGGGGTTCTCTCCGGTGACTAGAATATCAGCGGTTTTTTGCCTGCCAAGAGCGCAAAGCAAGTTCTCACTTTATAGTAGCAAAAATGCAACATATTGTGCTGCGACGCAGCATAGGTGCGATTTTGAAACGCATTGCGATATTTTATTACTGAAAATGGGAAATTGTGCGCAGCGGGGTCAGATCCCCAATCGTATGCCAAACCAGAAGGTTTGCGGCACTCCAAGATCGATTGCCCCACCCGAATTGCGGGTGATGATCGTCTCATCAAACAGGTTTTCAGCGCGTGCAACGATCGAGAAGCGGCCATTAATGGGAGCCTGCGCAAACAGATCGAGAGTCGTTGCGGCGGGCAAACTGTCAGTTTCCTGATCGTCTTCAAACTGTGCGCCGACATGCCGCAATGTTCCTGCCAAGCGCCATCCTTCAGCCGGTTGCCATGCCAGCGTTGCGGATGCGGAAAGCTCTGGCGCTTGCGGCGGGCGGTTGCCATCGAGCGCTGTTGAGGCGCCCTCCCCGTCAATCGTTGCATCGGTGTAGACGAGCGACCCGTCAAAGCTTAGCTGGCCGAAACGCAAAACGAGACCCGCTTCGATCCCTTGCGCATCGATTGCGGGCAGATTTTGCCGCTGACGCAAATTCGGCTCCAACGTCACATTTGCGATGGCGTTTTCGACCCGGTTGTCAAAAGCGGTGAGCGAGAAGACCGCCTCGTTAATGGGCTGCCAGCTAAGACCCAGCTCAAACCCTTCGAGCCGCTCATTTTCAAGCTCGGCATTGGCCTGTGTCACCACGGGAAAAACCACAAAGGGCCGGTAGAGTTCGTTCAATGTGGGAAGCCGCAATCCGGTGTAAGCCGCAGCGCGCAAATCGAGCCGCCGCGTCGCGTAGATCGAAGCGCCTGCGCGCCAACTCACCGTCCAATCGGATCGGTCCTCAGCAATGGTCTCGCTGACGACCACACCATTCGCATCAACCGCGCGGAAAAATCCATCCTCAATCCGCGTGTGGTCGGCGCGCAATCCGCCGGTAAGAACAATCGGTCCAATCTCCCAGTCATCTTCTACGAAGAACCCCAGATTGCCGTTGGTCCCACCCGCGCGCCGGCGTTCGCGCAGCAAAGTGGTGAAGGCGCTGAACGCGTCTTCCTGCAATTCACCGTCTGATCGCCGATAATCGGCCCCAATGCGAAGATCATGGCCTTCTGCAACGGGCGGACGCAGTTCAATCTTTCCTCCCAGCCCGGTGGAGGGCGTGTTGCGTTGATCGAGCACCCTTACAAACCGGGTCGAGCTGATGACGACATTGGAGAAATTGCGAGACTGGACATAGGCCAGCGCATCAAAGGCCCATTCCCCCCGGCCCACCACACGCAGGCTCGCATCCTGCCCTTCATGGCTCGAATCCGCGCCTTCAAACCGCAGGGTCCGGTTATCATCGAAAGCGCGTACATTCGCTTGCAATTCGACATCGGCGGAAAGCGGCGCGACCGCGCGAAGGCCGACGGTCCAGCTGTCGAACGCCGCTCTTGCGCTTGCAGGAACACGCTGATCAGTGGGTGTCGTGAAGAACCCTTGCCCTCTGTCGTAGCGCCCACTTAACACAGCAAAGCCGCCGCCAAACTTTCGCGCGATAGCACCGCTCGCCTCGGTCTCACCGCGGTCGTTGATGAGCAAGCTGCCTGCAACCGGGCCAAGGCTGTCAGGCCCCGCGCTTTCCAGCTCAATCGAGCCCGCCAAGGCGCCCGCGCCAAACGGGCCAGAACCGCCGCCGCGGGTCACGCGAATGTTCGTCAGCGTTTCAGGAGCGAGTGAGGATAAAGGAATGAAGCCGAAAAACGGATCAGCAATCGGCACGCCATCAAACAAGACCAGCGCGCGGCTCGTGGCGTTTCCGCCCAGCGCTCTTAACGTGACACCTTGCGCGCTGGGGTTTGAGGATCGGCTGTCTGAGCGGCGGAATTGCTGAAATCCGGCCACATTGGAAAGCACATCTTCGATCCTGCCAGAACCGCTTGATATGATCTGTTCGCGATCAATCGTGGTGGTCGAATAGACTATGCCGGAAAGCGCCGGCTCCAACCCTTCGCCAGTGACGATGATTTCGCTTTCGTCGTCTTGAGAAGAATCGTCTTGCGCAGATGCAGGAAGTGAGATTGCAAGGGCGAGGGCTGAGGCGGCGAACCGGAAAGCGATTGTCATAGCGGGCCGCGCTCTAACGCTTTCGCCGGGCCAAGTCAGTTGCAATTTGCCATCAAGACTCGCTTTTCTTCGAGAGGTGTGGTTACTTCGCCGCCTTAAAGGGAAGAGAGAGACCCAATGTTGGCAAGCGCACCAGACTTCGACGTGCTCATCGTGGGCGCAGGCATATCCGGTATTGGAATGGCCGCGCATATGAAGATGAAGGCACCGAACCATACTTTTGCCATCGTCGAACGGCGCGAAAATCTGGGCGGGACTTGGGACTTGTTCCGTTATCCCGGAATCAGGTCGGATAGCGACATGCACACGCTTGGCTTTGATTTTGAACCCTGGCGGCACGAGAAATCCATCGCCGATGCGCCTGCCATCCTCGAATATCTGAACCGCATTGTCGATGAGCGCGGGATCCGCGAGAAAATCCGTTTCGGCCACAAGGTCATCTCCGCCAATTTCCGCGAAGACGAGGCGCGCTGGCACGTCGAAATGGAGCTGGAGGATGGCTCCACCACACGGTTGACGGCCAATTTCCTCTATCTCGGATCTGGCTATTATGATTATGATGAGCCGCATGATGCCGGTTTCCAATTGGACGGTTTCGAAGGCGAGGTGATCCACCCGCAATTCTGGCCCGAAGATCTGGATTACGCTGGCAAGAAAGTGGTCGTGATCGGGTCTGGCGCGACCGCAGTGACAATCGTCCCGTCAATGGCTGGCACTGCCCAGCATGTGACGATGCTGCAGCGCACGCCCACATGGATGGTATCGCGTCCGGCCAAGGATGGTCTCGCCAACGCCATCCGCAAAATCCTGCCCGAGGGCCTCGCCTACAAGATCACGCGGTTCAAGAATATCCGCATGCAGGATTTCACCTTCAAAGTCGCTCGCAACAAGCCGGAAAAAGCAATCAAGAACCTTACCAAGGGTCTCGAAAACGCGCTGGGCAAAGATTACGACAAAGAGGCCTTCACACCGCCTTATAACCCGTGGGAACAACGCCTGTGCCTGGTGCCCGATGGCGACATGTTCGAAGCGCTTAATGCAGGCGATGCAAGCATTGTTACTGGCCATATCGAAGCGTTTGAAGCAAACGGCATTCGTCTGAAATCGGGCGAATTTCTTGAAGCCGACATCATCGTCACTGCAACGGGATTGAAACTGGCGATTGCGGGTAAAATCGCAGTCAGCGTCAATGATGAACCCGTCGATTTCAGCCAGCGCTTTTACTACAAAGGCTGTATGTATTCCAACCTGCCCAATCTTGCGGTGGTGTTCGGTTACATCAATGCCAGCTGGACTTTGCGGGTTGATATCAACTCGGATTATGTCTGCCGCGTCCTCAATGAAATGCGCGCCAAAAGCACCGACATTGTGAACCCCGTGCTTACCCCTGAGATGGAAGCGGGGATCGAAGTTGAGGATATCTTTGGCGACTTTTCAAGTGGTTATCTGGCGCGCGCCAAGGATATCAATCCCAAGAACAGCACGCAGTACCCTTGGCGCCTCAATCAAGAATATGTCAGCGACCGCAAGCAAATGGCGAGCGACCCCATAGACGACGGCGTTCTGCGTTTCACACGTGCAGGCGCCAATGCAGTCTCACCAGAGGAACAGCTGGAAGCTGCCGAATGACGGTGGAATTCTTGGGCACCTTCGCTTAGATGAAGGTGCATGAGTTCTCCTGAAAAAATCTGGACCGCGGGCCTCGTCATAATCGGTGATGAGATCCTTTCGGGCCGCACCCATGACAAGAATATCGCTCAAGTCGCAAGCTGGCTTCAAGTGCAGGGAATTCGGCTTGCCGAAGTGCGCGTGGTCTCCGATGATGAGGACCGAATTGTCGAGGCCGTTAACGCCTTGCGCGCGGCCAATGATTACCTGTTCACAACGGGCGGGATCGGCCCTACCCATGATGACATCACAGTGGATGCGGTCTCCAAAGCTCTGGGCGTGCCCGTGATCATTCACGAGGACGCGCGCGCGCTGCTCGAACGTTACTACGCTGACAAGGGCGGGCTGAACGAAGGCCGCCTTCGCATGGCCCGCGTGCCCGAAGGCGCTGAGCTGATCCCCAACCGGATGTCAGGCGCTCCGGGTATCCGGCGCGGCAATATCATCCTCATGGCAGGCGTTCCGCATATCGCCGCAGGGATGCTCGATGCGCTTACCGGGCAGCTTGAAGGCGGAGCGCCTTTGATCAGCGAAACAATTGGTTGCTGGGTCGCCGAAAGCGAGGTCGCCCATCTGCTGCGCGAAGTCGAAGAAGCGCATGAGGACTGCCAGATCGGTTCCTACCCCTTTTTTCGCGAAGGCAAGGTGGGTGCGAACTTCGTCATCCGATCGGTCAGCCAGGAAACCGTCAACAGCGCGCGCGACACTCTTACCGATGGGCTCGCGACGAACGGATATGATTTTACGCCGGGCGGGATTTGAGCTGCGCTCCGCAGCCGACGGATGGGGCTTATCCGAAGCGGACTTTCTCTGCGAATTGATTAACTTGGCTGTCCAGCGCTTCGGCCTGAGATTGCAATCCCCCCGCCGCTCCGACCAGCTTTTGCGCGGTCTGGCGGTTCGCCAGCGCTATCTCTGTCACCAGCCCAAATTGCTTTGAGAGCGTGTTTGAGCCTGCAGCAGCGCGATCAATATTGGCGGCGAGATCGCGGCTAGCGTGCGTCTGAGCATCTACCGCTTCTGCAATAGAGGAAGCGTTGACCGCCATCTCTTCAATCTGCTGCGCGATTTCTTTAAGCGCCGCAACGCTGAGCGCGGTTGAATTTTGGATTGCATTGATCTGGCGAGAGACTTCATCAGTCACGGTTTGCGTTTGGTGCGCTAGCTCTTTGACCTCGGAGGCGACAACCGCAAAACCACGGCCTGCCTCACCTCCTCGCGCTGCCTCAATCGATGCATTGAGTGCGAGCAAATCGGTGCGTTGGGCAATCGAGTTGATAAGTTCAATCAGCTTGTTCGCCTGATCTGAGGTGTCGCGCAGAAGTTCAATCTCTTTGTCGGCTGAAACGGCATTGATGCTCGCATCTCTTGCTATCAAAGCAGAGCGCGCGGCCTGCCGTCCGATTTCCTCGATTGAATGTGCGAATTGGCCAGATGCAGTCGCAGCCGATGTTACACCCGTCGTAGTTTCTTCCATCGACAAAGCCACTTCGCGCGAAAGTTCTGAGGCCGAACCGGCAGAGGCTGCCATTGAGTTGGCAGTTTCGTGTAGCTGCTGCGATGCGCTTGTTACGTGGCCAACAACTCCGTTCATGCCGTTTTCGAATTGGTCAGCAAAGCGCGCCAGTGCTTCGCGTTTCTCGGCCTCAACCCTTTCGCGCTGATCGAGTTCGCGTTTCGATGCGGCGGCGACATCCTGTTCAAGCTTCACGACCTCATTCGCTTTTTCACGAAAGACCGACAGGGAAGTCGCCATTGCCCCAATTTCATCGCTTCGTTGCGCACCCGGTATGTGCGCGGTTTCATCACCATCGGCGATCGCCAGCATTGACTGGGTGATCTCGCGGATCGGATCTGCGAATTGCCGGATGTAGAATCGCGCGCCAACAATCGCGCAAACAATTCCGACCAAAGCCGTGGAGAGCATCAAGAGCGTCAAATACCAGTTCGATGCGATCAGATCTGCATTCGAAGCTTCGGACCGCGCAACGAACTGCGCCTCAAAATCGCGCGCGTGGTCTGCCAATATCTGGCTGCTGTTGCCAATGGCTTCGGAAAGAGCGCCCACTGCCGCGCCGTTTCCCGCAAAGACAGCGTTGCGCAAGGCGTCGACTTCCAATTCGAAGCCTTCAACCTGCGCGCGTAGCCAAGACACCTCTTCGAGTTCCCCCAGGCTGGAGTTTTTTGAGGTCTCAATTGTCCTTTCAAGACGCTCTTTCGCCACCGCCAAATGATCATGGGCCTTTGCGATATCCTCAGCAGAGCCCGTCTCGACATAGCGCGCCGTATGATAACGCGTTTCGGAGATACTCGCGGTAAGCTCTGCGGATGCAAGCGCGCCCATGGCCAGAACGCTGTTGGCTTCGCTTCGCTCGCTAACCTGCCAAAAGGTGAAGGAGACGATTGCTCCAATGGTCACCAGCATTGCAGCGGCAAGCCCTGCGGTAAGCTTGATCTGGCCGCTGATCGTTTTTCGCGCTTCACGGTAGGAAACCGCAATCCGTCGAGGCATGTCTTTAAGCTTTGCCAGAACCGACCTTTTCCGCTCAACAGAAGGTCCGTCTTTGTCAAAATCCTGTGGCACCAGTAGCAACCCATCCTGCGTTTTGTGATGCATTTGTGTGCAACTTGAATCGCCAAAGGATTTGGCGTTGCATCTGGCAGGCTCGCTACGGGGACATGGTTAATCCCAGCTTACGCTTTGCGACTTTTCTCCCCCTGTCTTTAAATTTTTTTGCGGTCAGGTGTTAAAGGGCGCCGCTCAGCTTCCTCGGTCCAGTTTGGGCCGGGCCTTGGCCGCGATTTCCTTCACGCGTGCAAGCCGCCGATTGCTCGACAGTTTACCAAAGCGCGCCATCAAGGCCCCGCGCTCTGACGCAGGAGCACCGCGTTCGGGCGCGAGCCAGAACCATAGGCTCACCCGAACAGCCAGGATCAAGGCGATCACAACGCCCGCCGCGATCCCGAACATCGGGCTGTAGCTTGCCAGGAGGACGAACAGCGCAGCACCGGCGCCCATCACATACCATTTGGGATCGAGCATCTCATCTTCCTTGGCAAAGACCACGATAGGGCGGGCGCGGGCGGGATTGTGAGTGGCAGACATGGAAACTCCTCGATCAAAGATAAGGGGCCGGAAGCGTCAGCTGCCGACCCCACATGTCAGTTCGTCGAGAAGCGGGAAATGTTACGCGCGGTTTGCGTGCGCCACCGCTTCGCTTCCTAGTGGCTTACGCCCCTTCGATGTCAGCAACGTCGATCTTGAGGCCTGGGCCCATGGTCGAGGTCAGCGAGACCTTCTTCACATATTTGCCCTTCGCGCCTGATGGCTTGGCTTTCACAATCGCCTGTGTCAGCGCGTTGAAATTGGCTTTGAGGTCTTCATCCTTGAACGACAGTTTGCCGATGCCAGAGTGGATGATGCCCATCTTCTCAACGCGGAATTCAACCTGGCCGCCTTTGGCGTCCTTTACGGCCTGTTCCACGTTTGGCGTGACAGTGCCCAGTTTGGGGTTCGGCATCAGGCCCTTTGGACCCAACAGCTTGCCCAGACGGCCAACGACGCCCATCATGTCAGGCGTTGCGATCACGCGGTCGTAATCGAGATTGCCCTTCTGCATGTCTTCCATCAGGTCTTCGGCGCCAACCTTGTCAGCGCCAGCGGCGGTGGCCTTGTCGGCATTGTCGCCCTTGGCGAACACCGCAACCTTCACCTCTTTGCCGGTTCCGGCAGGAAGCGAGATCATGCCGCGCACCATCTGGTCTGCGTGGCGGGGATCAACGCCCAGATTCATCGCCAGCTCAACCGTTTCGTCAAACTTCGCCTTGTGCTCACGCAAAGTCGCGATGGCTTCATCAACGGTGTAGAGTTTGTCCGTGTCGAGCTCAGCAGCCGCTTTCTGTTTCTTCGTCAGTTTTGCCATGGTTTCAGCCCTCCACCACTTCGAGGCCCATCGAACGCGCAGAGCCTTCGATGATCTTCATCGCTGCATCGACGTCATTCGCGTTAAGATCCTTCATCTTCGCTTCAGCGATCTCTTTGACCTGGCTCTGCTTGATTGAGCCAGCGACAACTTTGCCCGGCTCCGATGAGCCTGACTTCAGTTTGGCCGCTTTCTTGATCATGTAGCTTGCCGGCGGGCTTTTGTAGGTGAAGGTGAACGAACGGTCGGCATAGACCGTGATCGTGGTCGGGATGGGGGCGTTCTTTTCAAGGTCCTGCGTGGCGGCGTTAAACGCCTTGCAGAATTCCATGATGTTGACGCCGCGCTGACCCAAAGCCGGGCCGATGGGCGGGCTGGGATTGGCGGTGCCGGCGGGCACTTGGAGCTTGATATAGCCCTCGATCTTCTTGGCCATGAATGGCCTCCTTTCGCACTGTTTCCCTGCTCTTTCGAACGAGGGATCATGTTAAGCGGTCCAACGCTCTGGTTGCCCAAAGCTCCCGCGCGGGTTTCGCTCCTTTGGCAGAAGCGAAGCGGGCCACATAGCGCGGCGAGCGCGATATGCAAGCCTTACCTTATTTTGCGGCATCAGGCCGCAGCCTTATCCCGGAAACGACTAGCAAGCTTATGCGGATATTAGTCAGACCTTCGCCAAAACTCGCTTTGGATGCATCCCGTCGACATAGCCCATAAACGGCTCATGGATCGAATAGCCCAGTAGCTCTTGCACGCGCGTGGGCAGTTTGGCGGCTTTTTCCGGAGGCACAGCGAGCAATTGCTGTTCAAGCGGGCGGCACCATCCCATGCAGAATTGCGGGGTGACGATCAGGCGACGATTGTCCGAATTGTTCGCTCCGCCACGGTGCCAGAGCGTACCTTTGGCGATCATCAGCGATCCAGCTGGCATGGTCGCTTTCATCATGTCGCGATGCGCGCCATCGGGCAAATCATCATCAAGCTTGCCGGTGAGGAAATCGTCGGGATTTGATGCGCCATCGGGCCGTTCATCGCCCCACAAATGGCTACCGGGAATGATCTCGGTCGCCCCGTTGCTCTCAGTCGTCTCGCTCAGCGACCAAAAGGTCGACATGGAAAGCGGCGCGCGCGGCCGGGCCAACCCGCAATGGCTGTCATCAAAGTGCCAAGGCTGCGCGGTCTCTCCCGGAAGCAGGTTGATCGCTAGGCAAGCATAGAGCAGGAAGCTGCGCCCCAACTCGCGCTCTCCAAAGGCGAGTTGGAGCGGATGCGCAATCAAGTCTGCGAACACCGGATCCTTTGCCAACATCGCATAGATGCGGTTGGAATCTGCGCCTTCGAAATTGTTGCGCCCGCGCTGATCTTTCGCGAGCCACACTTCCAGCGCGTCCACTTGCCGCTGCACCGCCGCTTCGTCCAGCACGCCTTCGAATATGACATAACCCTCGCGGTCAAACGCCTCGAATGTTTCTTCTAGCGAGCGCCCGCCGAGATAGGGGGCAAGCGCCGCTTCCCATTGATCCGACTTTTCCAGAGCCGCTGGTGTCATTGCCTCTTCCTCACTTGCATTTGGAGTGGACGCCTTCTAACCTCTAGTTAAATTGAATTCAATTCAAAAATGAGAGCACTATGCTTGAACTTGCCGAACCGCCAAAACCCAAGACCAGAAAAGAGGCACGCCGCGATGCCATTCTGGACGCGGCTGAGGCTCTGATCATCACCAAGGGCAGCGCGTTTGAGATCAGCGAGCTGGCCGCCGCCGCAGGGATCTCCAACGGCCTCGCCTATCACTATTTCGGGTCAAAAGACGGCGTTCTGGAAGCGGCAATTGACCGGTTCTACACCCGTTATTCCGCAGTCCTCGACAAGCCTGCTGATCCAGAAATCGCATGGGCCGTGCGTGAGCGCCTTCGCTTGATCGAAACGGTCGCCTTCCTCTACGCTGACCCGTTCGCCCCCACCGCCTTTGGCGCTTTGGGACACGCCCGTGCGATTGAACGCGAAGTGGCCATCCAGCAAAGCATGATCGCCAACGCCGCACACAATATCCGGTCAGGTCAAAGACGCGGGCATATTCCCAGCACTATCGACAGCGAGCTTGCCGGGGCCGCGATCATCGGAGCGGTGCGCACCACCATGATGACCGCCATGCGGATGAACCCGCGCCCCAGCCCCGATACTGTCGCCGACCAGCTTTGGAACTTGATCGAAAGCGCGGTGGGCCTGCGCTCTGCTTAATCTGCGCGCTGCAATTGGAGGCGCGGCACCTTCATGCCCTTGGTGCGGCTGGTGAGGTGGAAGCGCTTGCACAGCCCGCATTTGTAAGCGCGCAAGGTGATGTCAGCCTTGGCCGCCACGGCTTCCGCCTCTTCGCGGGTGGAAAAGCGCTTTTTGCGATTGCAAACGGAGGGGGTCGTTCGGACTGACCCCCTGGCCATCCTACTTGACCAGCTCAACCTGTTCAAAGTCGAGTTCAACCGGGGTGGCGCGGCCAAAGATTGAGACGCTGACTTTGACCTTGGCTTTGTCGAAATCGAGTTCTTCGACCACGCCATTGAAGCTTGCAAACGGTCCGTCGAGCACTTTGATCTGATCGCCGATCTCGTAATCGACATGGATGTCTTGCTTTGGCGCGGCCTTGGCTTCTTCCACGCCGCCGAAATAGCGTGCGGCTTCGCGTTCTGAAATTGGTTGCGGCTTATTGTTGTTGCCAAGGAAGCCGGTGACCTTGGGCGTGTTTTTGACGAGGTGATAAATGTCGTCGTTCATCCGCAGCTTGGCGAGGACATAGCCGGGCATAAACTTACGCTCGACTTGGACCTTTTTGCCGCGCTTCACTTCGGTAACCGTCTCAGTCGGCACTTCGATTTCCTCAACGCCTTCAGACAGACCAAGCCGCTCCGCTTCAGCGATTATCGCCTCTTTCACCTTGTTTTCAAAGCCGGAATAAGCGTGGATGATGTACCAGCGAGCCATGTTTGGTCCTTAAATCTCTAATTCGGTGCGCGCTTAAGCGAGCGTCAGCAAGAAGTTGGCGTTTATGCGAGCGTCAACAAGAAGTTGACGTTTATGCGAGCGTCAACAAGAAGTTGACGACAGCGTTGAACAGGCTGTCGATACCAAAGAAGAACAGCGCCAAAATCACCATGAAGATGAAGACGAAGATCGCGGTGCGGATCGTCTCTTCACGCGTCGGCCATACGACCTTGCTGGTTTCTGTGCGGACCTGATTCACGAAATCGGGAATCGAAGTCTTTGGCTTTTTCTGTTCGGCTTTGGGTGTCTCAGCCATCGTTTGTGCCTTTCGCGCGGTTCCGCGCAAAGATGTGTTTCGAACCGGCTTTCAGGTAGGAGCCATCGCCCTCCGGGACAAGATCACGGATGGGCTTTGCATTCTACCGATGTCGGATTGGCTGCGCTGATAGAATGCGCTGGGGCGAATTGCAAGCGCGCTTGCACGGCCTATTTCACACGTATGAAACACAAACCTCTAGCCAGCGCGCCATCCTCGCATTAGCGTGGTCTCCCATCAAACGGTGCGATAGGCCTGTCGGGAAGCCTCTCAACCGCGCCGAGCACAAAATTTGAGGGAACTTCACACACATGGCAGCAGGTCAATCCACCAGCGTCAGCTTTGCTGATCGCGTGGTCAACGTATCGGACTTCATCTGGGGCGGCACTTGGAACGGGGTGGAGATCATCCCCTTTCCTCCCATGGTCATCATCCTGCTGGGCATTGGCCTATACATCATGGTCGGCCTTAAGTTTTACCCTTTGCGCAATCTCGGCAGCGCGTTTGCGGGCCTTTTCAAGAGCCGCAAAGGTCAAGGTGAAGGCGAAATCTCACCCTTTGCTGCGCTTTCTACGGCGCTTTCTGGTCAAGTGGGCACCGGCAATCTGGCAGGCGTTGCGACCGCAATTGCGCTGGGCGGACCGGGAGCGATCTTCTGGATGTGGATCACCGCGCTGATTGGCATGGCGTTGGCCTTTGCCGAAGGCTCGCTCGCCATTCGTTATCGGGAGCGCACATCCGAAGGCACCTATCGCGGTGGCCCCATGACCTACATCATGATGGGGTTAGGGCCCAAATGGACTTGGCTCGCGATCCTATTCTGCCTTGGCACTTTGTTTTCCGCCATGATCACCGGCAATTCGATCCAGGCCAATGCGGTGGCAGATGGCCTTAATGAGCTGTTCGGGATTGAAGAATGGCTCGGCGGCGCGATTGTTGCGGTGGCAGTGTTCGTGGTGATTATCGGCGGTATCAAGTCGATCGGCAGCGTGGCAGAAAGAGTCATTCCGTTCATGGCCGGTGCCTATATCCTCATGGCGCTGCTCGCTTTGATCCTCAACATCACCGATCTGCCCGCAACATTTGGGCTCATCTTCTACTCCGCCTTTAACCCCACTGCTGCGACCGGCGGCTTTGCCGGCGCCATGATTATCATCGCGATACGTGCAGGCGTGGCACGCGGTCTGTTTTCCAATGAAAGCGGGCAGGGTTCAACGCCCATCGCGCACGCGGTCGCTCAGACCAACGACCCGGAACAGCAAGGCCGTATGGCGATGCTGGGCTGCTTTATCGATACAATCGTTATCTGCACCATGACCGCGCTCGTGATCCTCACGGTTCAGGGCGACTTTACCGGTGGCGGGCAAGCTGTGGCGCATGCTTGGGAAAGCGACCTCCAAGGCTTTGCGATGACCAGCGGCGCTTTTGCTGCCGCCTTTCCGGTGGAGATCGCATCGATCCCAATCGGCACGCTGATCGCCAGCCTTGCTTTGATCTTTTTCGTTTTTACAACGCTCTTGACTTGGAGCTATTACGGTGAGCGCGCGATCACGTTCATCTATGATCGCATTCCAGGCTCAACCCGCGGCGGCGAAAAGATTCTTCACTTGATCTGGCGGGTCTTGTGGTGCGTTGTGATTTATATCGGCGCAAGCGCTGACCTCACCACAGTGTGGCGGATGGGCGACATCTCCAACGCCGCGATGGCGCTGCCAAACCTTGTCGCCTTGCTGCTTCTATCAGGCGTGGTGTTCAAGCTCGCGCAGGGGGTGAAAGATGCCGGGCAAACCTATGGTGCGGAAACCCCTGAGGAACCGAACGAATATTGATGCACGAGCGCAAAAGGACGGCGCACATGGCCAGAGCATTTCTCCTCATAAACGCCGTCCTGTTTGCAGGCTTTGGCATTTACGTGTTTCTCGCCGCGCCCAATCTGGCTGGCAATTTGGGCGCGCCGGATATGCCGGGCTCTGGCCTTTATGAGATTCGTAGCAATTACGGCGGGGTGAACCTTGGCATCGGGCTGATGTGCTTGTTCGCGGCGATCCGCCAGAGGTGGCAGAGCCATGCGCTGTTCTTCTTGTGCGTTTTCACCGGCAGCTATGCGATGGGCAGGCTGCTTGCGCTTCCGTATGAGGGTGACCCGACCGCCAATTTCATCTTTTTCGGATGCTATGAAGCGGTGACCGCAATGCTAGCATTCCTGCTTATACGCGGGAATGCCAGCGCGCCTACCATCGCTTAATAGCGACCAAGAAGCCGATCAAGCCACGATGGCTCGTGCATTGGGCGCACAGGGCCATGGGCAAGCGCGCGGATTGCCGGGTCCAATGGCTGGCGCGGGCTTACCCATGGATCGGGCCGGGAAGAGTGGAAAGTGTAATGTGACATAGTCGCCTCCTGTTCGAGCGTGCTTGCTCGGCTTGGCGACGATTTGCCACGGTCTGTCTGGCGCAATTCTGACCGGCGCGGTTAGCTTGCGTTCAGCTTACCAATCGGAAAGCTGAATGAAAAGCATAGATAGGTCTTCGCAGCAGCCGCAAGAGGGAGCGGGTGGCTTGGAGCACGAGGCGAAGTGGCAGGGGTGACAGGATTCGAACCCGTGGCCCTCGGTTTTGGAGACCGATGCTCTACCAACTGAGCTACACCCCTGCATGGGCGGGCTGCGCCTTACCTGCGGTGCATGCGATTGGCAACCGCCAAGTAACGCTTCGTTTGGGTCATGGGATTGTCCGGGCCGCCCCCAAAGCGGCTGATCCGCGCGATTCCTGGCGCGTCTGAATTCTATATCTTGCTGTCGCTTCGTGACTAGCGGCTTGCGCAGGGCCTGTTACAGCGGCGCGTGATGCATTCACCTTTGCGCGCCCCGATTCCCATAGAGACTCTGCTGCTGGCCTATCGCAGCGGAATTTTCCCTATGGCGGATAAACGCGAAGATGCTGACATCTTCTGGGTTGAGCCGCGCGATAGGGCGATCTTGCCGCTGGGCGGCTTGCATGTTTCCAAATCCCTGCGCAAAGTGCTGCGTTCAGATCGTTTTACGGTTACGCTGGACCAGCGGTTCGAAGATGTCATCCGCTCCTGCTCCATGCCAAGGCCCGGCCATCCCGAAAGCTGGATCAGCGAGCGGATCGTGGCAAGCTACCTCGACCTGCACCGCGCAGGCCATGCCCATTCAATCGAATGCTGGGTGGAAGAACAGGGCCGCAAACTGCTGGTGGGCGGGCTCTATGGTGTTGCATTTGACCGGGTCTTTTGCGGTGAGAGCATGTTCAGCCATGCCGACAACGCCAGCAAGGTCGCGTTGTGCTGGCTGGTGGCGCTGCTGCGCAAGGCGGGTTTTGTGCTGCTCGATTGCCAGTTCATGACCGATCATCTGGCTAGCATGGGCGCGGTTGAAATGCCGCAGGCCGATTATCTGCGCAGACTGTCCGAGGCGCGTGGCCAGCCGAAAGGTGGGCTCGCGCAGGCGTTTGTGCATTTATTGGAAGGCGCGGATCACTCCTCGCCGGGAAAGCTCATCGCACAGTCTTTGACCCAGACATCATAAATCGGGTGTTCGACGACGTTAAGGCTGGGATTTTCTTTGAACAGCCAGCCTGAAAAAACCCGCGTATGTTCGCTTTCCCCGCGAGCCTGCACATCGACCTGCACAAACGCGCCGGTTTCCTGAGGGAATTCATAAGGTGCCGTGCGTTCGCATGCGGCAAGCGTCAGGATCACTGCGCCGTCTTCGACCCTCTCGCCCGGCTTGATCTCAAAATCCTTGCTCACATTGTTGCGCTTGTTGAGCAATCCGATTGTGGCGACACGCTCTGCCATGGGCGTGCCTTCGCTTTCTGCGGCAGGAGCAGCGGCTTCTTCCGGATCAGTATCCTCCGCTTCACTGGTCTCAGCAGGCGTTTCGGCTGCCTCTTCAGCTTCTGCCTCATCCAGACCGACGGCTACGGCCTCTGGCTCCGCTGTTTCCTCGCAACCTGCAAGAACCAGCAATACGGAAAGACAAACGACAGCGTTGCGCATGAAGTTCAGCCGATCAGCCCTCAGGCGACCAAGCTTCATAATCGCCGACCGCCGCCGCGCGCTTGCCGCCGCGTTCCAACGCACCTTGCGGGCGATAGGCCTGGGCGGTCCCGGTGGCGTTGGGAGTGTAATCAGCCTCCCAAATCTTTGCCGGCGGCAGGTGGCTTTCAGGAACATCATCAAACGCGCCGTGGAGCCAGCCGTGCCATTCGCTTGGCACCCGGCTTGCATCGTTGGCGCCCGCATAGATCACCCAGCGCTTTTCCGCTTGCGTGTAAGAGCCAGTGTTCACCGAGCCAGATTTTGCAGCTTTGCGGTAATATTTGTTGCCTTCAGCATCGGTGCCGACATGTTCGCCCCCGGTGCGCATCGCCCACCAATGCGTGCCCAAGGTCGCGCCATCCCACCAAGTGAAGATTTTCCCTAAGAATCCCATGGCCGCTGCCGTTAGCTCAAATGCGTCGCTGAGCCAATATGTGATGAACGCGCATCATGGTTGGCAATGTGGTAAATCATTCGGGCAATTCAAACTCGACGAGATCGCCCGGCCTAATCCCCAATTCCTCTGAGCGTCCGCCGATGATCTCAAACACAGCCAAAGCTGGCCCATCAGACAGCACGCTATCGGTCGAATAGGGTACGCCTTCGCCGATATTCAGGATACGGCGGTCGGGGCCGATAAAGATGATATCGAGCGGCAAAGGCGTGTTCTGCATCCAGAAACTGCGCACCGATGGCGTCCCAGAAGGGAAAATCATCCCTTCAAAATCACCCAGCTGGGTTCGGAACATCAGACCCCGGCTTTGCGCGGCATCGCTGGCAGCAACTTCAGTTGAGAATGTGTGGGCCCCTGTCTCGCTCACCACGGTCACTTCGATCAGCTCAAGCCCTGATTCAGGGTGCACCGATGGCGCTGCGGCCTGCACAGGGGCTGGCGGCGCGTCTGGCGCGGCGTCAACCGGCGAACACGCCGCCACAGCAAAAGCGCCCAGAGCTGCCAATGCTTTCACCATGATCCATTATCCTTGTGCGTTTTCGGCGTCTTCCGCCTCGTTCAGCCATTCATCCACTATCGCGGCGCTGGATGCATCCATGATGAATGCCACCGCGTCATAGGAGTGGCCTGCGCGCAGCATCGCTGCAACCTGTTTTTCGCGGGTTTTGCGCTGTTCAAGCGGATCTGCCTCCTGCGCATCATCCATTTCGCCACGCCCGAACGGCCCGAAACGCCGTTTTTTTGCAAGCAGAACCGCCGCGCGCCGGCTTTCCGCCTCCCCCGGCGCGTGGGTTTCACGTGTACCTTCATCAACGCCCGCCGCCCACAAGGCCTGTTCAACCCGCCTAGCGCCATAGCCGCGCGCCGTCAGATCACGCGACTTTGAGGCTGCATAAACCCCGTCATCGATGTATCCCAATTCCACAAATCGGGCGACCAATGCGGACACATCCAGCTCCACCTGTCGCCCGTCACCATCCTCAGCCACCCCCCGTTCGCGGATCTTACGCGCGAGGTATTGTTCCAGTTTCGATCCCGTCGTGGAAAACCTTGCGACATAAGCAAGCGCCAAATCTCGCAGGGTTGTCTCATCCAGCGGACGAGCCTTTTTGCCCGATTTTCGCCGCTTTACGCGGCCACCCGTATCGGGATCGGACGCGTCAAAATCGCTACCACGCGATGACATTTTGCTTTCCTCTGAAACCATTTCGCCTTATTCGTGCCACAGTCCTTATCAAATGGGAAAAGCTGGGGCGGCGCGAATACATATTTTGCGCCGTTGGGGATTGGATAGACCGCGCTTTGGCGCACAGCAACTGACGGGTACCGCTGACAACATGACCGACGCCGACTTGAAGCCGACGCCGAACGATTGTGATCTACCGCGTATCAGAGCGGAGTTTGCAACCTTTAACGATGCGATCGACTATGCCGCTCGCAGCGAAAAGGGTCTAAACTTTCACGATATGCGCGGGACATTGGAGCGCGCGTATCCCTTTGCCGAAATGCGCGACGATGCGTTGGTAATGGCGCGCCGAATGGTCGCCGCCGGGATCAAGCCTGAAGACCGTGTCGCTCTGATTGCAGAGACCTCTGCCGAATTCGCCGCCTTGTTCTGCGCTTGCGTCTATGCGGGCGCATGGCCGGTGCCGCTGCCTTTGCCCACCACCTTTGGCGGCAAGGAAAGCTATATCGATCAGCTGACCGTGCAGTTGAACAGCTGCGACCCTGCGATCCTGCTCTATCCAGAAGAGATCGCCGACATGGCGAGCGCGGCAGCGCAGCGCCAGGGGTGCGAAGCAGAAAGCTGGGAAGATTTCGCTGGGCGCGAGGCACCGGCATGCGACTTGCCCGAAGCCAAACCTGATGACATTTGCTATTTGCAATATTCATCTGGCTCGACCCGCTTTCCGACCGGCGTTGCGGTGACGCATAAGGCCTTGCTGCACAACCTCTATGGCCATGCCACAACTATGAACCTGGGCGAGCATGATCGGGTGGTCAGCTGGCTGCCCTGGTATCACGATATGGGGCTGGTCGGCTGCTTCCTATCGCTGATCGCCAATCAGGTAAGCGCCGATTATCTCAAACCTGATGCCTTTGCCAGGCGCCCGCTTGCATGGCTCGACATGATCAGCCGCAATAAAGGCAACACGCTCTCCTATTCACCGACCTTTGGCTATGACATTTGCGCGCGCCGCATTTCTAGCCAGTCCAATGTGGCCGAGCGTTTTGACCTTTCTCGCTGGCGTTTGGCGGGCAATGGCGCCGATATGATCCGCCCCGATGTGATGCAGAGCTTTGTGAATGCTTTTTCCGAGGCCGGTTTCAAGGCGAGCGCATTTACGCCCTCTTATGGCCTTGCCGAAGCGGTTTTGGCGGTCACCGTAATGCCGCCGGGTGAAGGCATTCGGGTCGAACTGGTCGAAGAAGAGCGCCTTTCGGGCACGCCGCGCGATATTTCGCGCCCGGCCCGTTATCGCGCGATCGTCAATTGCGGAAAGCCGCTGCCAGACATGGAAGTCTTCATCTCAGGCGAGGACGGGAACCCGCGTGGCGATCACCAAATCGGCAAGGTCTGGTGCCGCGGGCCGAGCGTGATGCACTCCTATTTCCGCAATGAAGCCGCAACGCGTGATTGCCTGGTGCCAAGCGAAGATGATCCATCAAAGGGTGATTGGCTCGACACGGGCGATATGGGTTACACCGCCGATGGCTATCTGTTCATCGTGGGCCGCGCCAAGGACATGATCATCATCAATGGCAAAAACCACTGGCCACAAGACATTGAATGGGCGGTCGAGCAGCTGCCCGGTTTCAACCATGGTGATATTGCCGCCTTTGCGGTCGAGACCGATAATGGCGAGGAAGCGCCAGCCGTGCTGGTTCATTGCCGCGTCTCTGATCCGGTGGAGCGGGTCAAACTGCGCGAACAGATCGCTGACAAAGTCCGCTCTGTCACCGGCATGAGCTGCGTCGTGGAACTTGTCCCCCCGCGCACCCTGCCGCGCACGAGCTCAGGCAAATTGAGCCGCGCCAAGGCGAAAAAGCTGTATCTGTCAGGTGAGATCGTGCCGTTTGAATTGGCGGCTTAGACGAAAACCTAGCCCCCGCCCCATTCCGCGCTCAATTCATCGCCGCCTGTGCGCGTGCTCACGCTTACACCGCGTTGTTGGAGCAATTGTGCGGCCTCATTCGCCTGTTCCTCTGGTCCAACCAGAGCAATCGGCAGGTTCACTCGCCGCGCTGCCCATTCGACCACAGCGAGCGCCTGCGCGCCTTCGGGCGTGGGTCCGTCTTCGCTCCATGCGATAACAGCGGGAAGCTCTCCGACCGGCGGCAGCAATTCGATCGTCCAGTCCGGCTCACTTGCCGCGATCCGCATCTCCAGAGCGCGATAGGCGGCCAAAGTTGCGCCATCGAGCCGCTGGGCCCGCACCGTTGCGCGCAGGCGCGTGCTGTCGATCGTCACTTCACTTTCAGGAACGCCCGCGACCAAAGCGAGCCGGGTTGCAAGCGATTGTGCGCGCGCGGTTTCAGCGGCCTCTTCATTCGCGCGTGCCGCGGACAATTGCGCCTCGGCGGCCGCGCTTTCGCTGGTGCCAACCTGATATTCGCGAAGGCGCAGCTCCACCGGCTCTTCCAATCGTTCTGTCAAAGCGCTTTCAAGGTTTTGCGCTGATTCAGCGCGCAGACGCGGTGTATAGACGGTGGTCACCACAAGTATCGGCTCTGCACGGAAATCGACATCGAGCCGGGCAATCTCTGAATCGGCGGAGTAGATCTTCTCAATCTCCTCCCGGATCACACGCTGAGAATTGGTCTGAAACGCGATTTGAGCGAGCGAGAAGGCAAGCGGCACAACCAGCGCGAAAAACACCGAGACCACCACAAGATTCTGAAAGGTCGATTGGCGCGGGCTGAGCTTGGAGGTGAATCCGTAAAGCTTCGCCATGACAAAAGCGGTCAAAGAGATCACGATGAAGTTGGTCACATAAAGCAGCAACGCGCCGGAAAAAGCCGGCCAGTTCATCGTCGCAAGCCCAAATCCCACAACCGCGAGCGGCGGCATCAGCGCGGTTGCAATCGCCACGCCCACAATCGCGCCCGATTTCTCCCGAACCGTCGCATAGGCACCCGCCATGCCGGAAAACAGCGCGACCAACAGATCAAACAGATTGGGCTGCGTGCGCGAAGCGATCTCTGGCGTCACAGTCTGGATCGGTGAAATGAACACAATAAGCGCGCACAATGCCACCGCGGCAAGGCTCCCCAAAATCAGCGTGCGCGCTGAGCGGTAGAGCCAGTTGTAATCGCCAATCGAAAGCGCAAATCCCAGGGCCATGATCGGTCCCATCAATGGTGAGAGCAACATCGCCCCGATAACCACCGCAGTTGATGGTAAGAGCAGACCGAGCACCGCGATCCCGGCGCTCATTGCGGTCATGAACAAATAGCGTCCCGACAGATCTGAATCGGCTTCATGCCTGCCGACCACTTCAATTTGGTCGATCGTGCCAATGACATTGTCGCTCCACCAACGGCGGACATCGATCCAAGTGTTGCGCGCAATCGCCGCGCCCGCCTCGCCTTTTTCATGAAAATACGGCTCATGCCCCGTACTCGAAGGCGCAGGAGAACGGTTGGTGTTGTCGTCCACTTGGTTGGAATTCCCCAATGTTTAATGCGAATATAGGCTCAAACAGGCCCATGGGAAAGCCACTGTTCGCAAGCCTCTATATGAGCTAGCCTTGCAGCAGTCTTGAAACGCGTGTTTTAGATCACTAATACAGTTATCAAAGAAGCTTTTGCCGCCAATGTTTCGGCCGCAGGAGTGGATCAGGGAGCAAACGAGACCGCATGAGCACTCAGACAGACAGCGCAACCAATATTGCAACAGCGACCAAAACTGCGACCGATTTTGAGCTGACCCCTCCCGATCCTGTGCCCGTTGTCGCAGCGGAGAAAGCCGCTGGACTGGTCCCCGTTTCTGATGAGCAGAAATCAAAGCTGGACATTAAGGTCGATGCTTTTGTGACTGATCTCGTTTCCGTAGATGCCAATTCGCCTGCATTTGGCGAAAAGGTCGATCAGATCACCCGCATGGGGCAAGAACAGATCCGCGCTGCTGCTGCACATTCAAACCGCTTCCTCGACCGCCCGGTGCGTGCGATGGACGCAGATAGCAGCGTTGGCAGCGATTTGGCGGAACTGCGCCGCACGGTTGAAGACCTCGATCCGGGCCGCAAAAGCAAGCTGCTTTCCCCGCGCAAGCTGTTCGGCATCATCCCCTTCGGCAACAAGCTGAAGAACTATTTTGACAGCTACACCAGCGCGCAAGGCCACATTCAGGCGATCCTTGAGCGGTTGGAGGGTGGCAAGAAAGAACTCCACCTCGATAACGCTGCGATCGACACTGAGCGGCAAAAGCTGTGGGAAGCGATGGGCGAGCTCGAGCAAATGATCCACATCGCCAAAGCGCTTGATGGGAAACTAGAGGCAAAGGCGCTCGAACTGGACTCATCAGACCCTGAAAAAGCGAAGGCTCTGCGTGAAAGCGCGCTGTTCTATGTCCGTCAGCGCACGCAAGATCTGCTCACTCAGATGGCGGTGAGCGTGCAGGGCTATCTCGCACTGGATCTCGTCAAGAAGAACAATGTTGAGCTGGTCAAAGGCGTGGACCGAGCAAGCACCACCACTGTGGGCGCTTTGCGCACGGCGGTGACGGTGGCGCAGGCGATGACCAATCAGAAATTGGTGCTGCAACAGATCACCTCGCTCAATCAAACAACCAGCGACATCATCGACAGCACCAGCACTTTGTTGCGCGAACAGACGGGGCAAATCCACGAACAGGCCGCTGCTTCAACCATCCCACTGGAGACGCTGCAACGCGCCTTCCAGAACATCTATGACACGATGGATGAGGTTGACGAGTTTAAGGTGCGCGCACTCGACAGCATGAAGCAGACGGTGAATGTGCTGACGGATGAGGTTGAGAAGTCCAAAGGCTATATCGCGCGGGCTGAGGGCCAAGCGCAGGCTCAGGCGAAAGTCAGCGCGGACACCTCTTTGTTGGCGCTGGACAGCTAGGGAAACCCAATGCCTGACAGCACCAGCCAATCCGATCAGATTTTGAGCGCGGCGGGCCAATCGCTTGCCGTACAGCGCCAGGGTGGCACCCATCGCCCGGGAGGCAGCATCGGTAAAGGCTCAGCAGCTGCGAAGCGAAAAAACTGGATCAACCGCGCAAAGTATTTTGCTGGCGCAGTGCTGACGATCCTTGTGACGGCTTCGATAGCAGGTGTTGTCCTCAACGGCATCGGCTTTACCGGCGTGATGATGGTCGCGCTGGCGGTGATGGCCGCCGCCTTTGTCTTTTCAAACTACCCCAAGATGAAAGTGCCCAAACGCGGCGAGCTAAAACAGGGCAATCCCAAACAGATGGTTGCACGGGTTGAGCTGTGGCTGGAATCGCAGCGCAGCGATCTGCCAGCCGCTGCTGCCGCAATCCTCGATCAGCTTGGCACTCAGCTGGACAGCCTCGGCGTGCAGCTTGAAACCATGGACGAACATCACCCGGCGATGGCGGAGGTGCGCGAGCTGGTGGGTGAATATATTCCCGAAACCATAGACAATTACCGCAAAATCCCTGCCCATTTGCGGCAGGAAGACCACGCCGGGGGCACAGCGGATGAACGGCTTGTCTCGAGCCTTACAAAGCTCTCTGGCGAGATTGACCGGGTAACACGCAAGCTAGCCGAAGGGGCGCTTGACGATCTGGCGGTGAAGTCGCGTTATCTCGATTACCGTTATGGCGGGGATGAGTTGCTGGAGGATTTCACTGGCTCTCCTGATACCGGCGTCCCCTTGCCCGACTTATCGGCAACCCCGGCCAAGCAGACACGCTAGGCGATCAGATGCGCGTCTCTCTGCCCCACAATCTTGGCAAGGATGAAGTGCGCCGCCGCATGCATAAACACGGGCACGAAATCGCGAATTACTTTCCGCCGGGCATGGCCGAGGTTGAGAACAGCTGGCCCCACGAGGACCGCATGGACCTTGTCATCACCGCGGCCGGACAGCGCATCGAAGGCGGCATTGATATCGCCGAAGACAGCGTCACGATAGAGATGGATTTGCCCGCCATGCTGGGCTTCTTACGCGGCACACTGGAACGCGCAGTGCGCAAACAGGGCGGAAGGCTGCTCGAATAAGTACTTAGTACAAACACGTAGTGATTAAGCAATTCTACGGAAGTACTGGTGTAATAAAATGTTTGCTAACGTCGGGATGCAGCTGTAATTGATTGCTGAAGTCAGTCGGCAATGAAATTGATGCTGCTCCAGCTTTAGAAAACTCTAAGGCTTCGCTTGTCGACCGGGGATAACCGGTAATTTGAGATGACGTTGCAACCAACACACACTCTGCGCAGTTTTTTACGCGAAGAAACTGCACAAGCGCATGACCGGCTTGATCGCATGATGCGGCAGCGGATCGGATGGCGCGGGGCGCGCGAGTATGCGGACTTTCTCAGCTTTCAATTTGCAGCGCGCAAACCGGTGGAGGATTGGCTCGCAAACAGCGCGATGGCGGATCATGCGCCCCCGGCACAGACGCCGCTGATCGCGAGGGATCTGGCGTCTTTAGGGGCAACGCTCCCCCCAACATCGCGCAAGTTTGCTCTGCCGAACGCTCCCTCAGGTTATGCCGATGGATATGCACAGGGTGTAGCCTGGGTGCTCGCGGGTTCTGCGCTCGGCAATCGCGCGATCGCCAATGAGGTGGAGCGGGCTGAGCCCGATAACAGGCTTCCTCGCGAGTTTCTTACTGATCCAGAAATGCTCACCTTTTGGAGCCATTTCCGCCGATCCATCGAACGCATCGCGCCGCGCGCCGAGATGGAAGTGATGGCAGCCGGCGCTGCGGCGGTGTTCGACCATTTCATCCGCGAATTGGAAGATTGGGGCAAACCGACTCCCAGCGCAAGCATGACGCAAGCGGGCTCGGTTCTGGTGGCCGCATCGTGAACCTCGACGAGAAAACATACGACCTAACTGAATGCGATCGTGAGGCGATCCACAATATCGGCATGGTCCAGCCTTTTGGCGCGTTTTTAAAAGTGAATGCCGATTGGACCATCGCGCACCGCTCGCTCAATTGCCACACCGTTCTGGGCCTGAATCAATTGCCGGAAGTCGGTTCCAATCTTGGCGAATTGATCGGCAAACCCGCTCTTGAGGCTTTGCAAGGCGCGCTCGCTCGCCTGAATGAGCCTGATCAGGTTGAACGGCTGTTTGGCCTCCAACTCACGGATCGGCAGAAGCTGTTTGATTGCGCGATACACCGCGTGCGCGAACGCGTTATCCTAGAATTTGAGCCCCATGATTCTGACGGGTTTGAGAGCAATCTTCATATGGCATCCTCGCTATTGAAGCGGCTTTCAAGTGAATATGATCTGGACAGTCTGTGCCAGAAAACCTGCCAATTGGTGCGCGAATTGCTCGGATATGATCGGGTGTTGATCTACAAATTCCACCCGGATGACAGCGGTGAAGTCATCGCAGAAGAGGCGCGCAGTGACCTAGAACCCTATCTCGGCCTGCGTTATCCGCGCACTGACATCCCGCAGCAGGCGCGCGAATTGTTCATGCGCAACAAGTTTCGAGTGATTGCAGATCGCGACGCGAAACTCGCTAAGATTGATCCCCCAGCCAACCTTAATGGCGCACCGCTTGACCTGTCGATGAGCACGCTGCGTGCATCCGCGTCAGTGCACCTTGATTATCTGCGCAATATGGGCGTGGCGGCATCGATGACCATCGCGATTGTGCGACAAGAAAAGCTGTGGGGCCTGATTTCATGCCACCACTGCGAACCCAAGCTGCCCTCTTGTTCAGTGCGCACCCTCGCGGATATGCTCAGCGAGACATTCGCACTGATCCTTGACCGCATTCTGCTTGCTCAGGCCAATGATCAGCGCGAGAAAAATGCCCGTTTGCACGAACAATTGATGCTGCAACTGGAAGGGGGCAGCGATCTGTTTGATGCGCTTCCAGCCATCAAAGACCTGCTGAGCCGCGTGATTACAAATGATGGCATAACCGTGTTGGTCGAAGGGGTGTGTCAATCGCACGGCGCCGCGCCAAGCGTCGATGAATTCAAGGCCATCCTGCCGCTACTCAATTCGGCGCCGACGGGAAAGGTTCTGACCACCAGCGCGCTGAGCGACACAATTCCGGCTGCAAGCCAGTTTGCGCAAACTGCGGCAGGGGCAATGATTTTGCCGATCTCAGGCAGACCACGCGATTATATGATACTGTGGCGCAAACCGCTGACCCGCACCGTAAAGTGGGCCGGAAACCCCGAGAACGGCATCGAGCCAAAGACAGGCAAGCTGGAACCGCGCAACAGCTTTGCTGAATGGGCTGAGACAGTTAAAGGGCGCAGCGCAGAATGGAGCGATGAAGATATCTCTATCGCTGAGGGTCTGCGTGTGTCGCTGCTCGAAGTGATGCTGCGGATCACTGACGATATGCCGCGCGAGCGCCAGCGTGCGCAAGAACAGCAAGAATTGCTGATCGCGGAGCTGAACCACCGCGTCCGAAACATCTTGAACCTCATTCGCAGCCTCGTCTCGCAGTCACAAAGCGACGCGATGAGCGTAGAGAGCTTTGCCACCATCATCGGTGGCCGCATATCCGCCCTCGCCACCGCGCATGACAACATCACGCGCGAAAATTGGTCCCCTGCTTCCCTCTCGTCGTTGCTCCATTCTGAATTTTCAGCCTATCTCGCTGAGAAGCAAGATCGCTTCGTTTATCAGGGTAAGGAGCTCCTTGTTCGCCCGGAAGCCTACACCGTGCTGGCCCTGGTGTTTCATGAGCTGGTCACCAACTCTGCCAAGTATGGCAGCCTTTGCGACAGGTTTGGCAGCGTGGATGTGTTTGTATCGTGCAACGAAGCTGGCGATGCCACGATCGCCTGGAGGGAACATGGCGGTCCGCCTGTAAAACCACCCAAGAGATCTGGGTTTGGGTCCACAATAATCAAACGCTCCATCCCATTTGAACTGTCCGGCAAAGCAGAAATGCGGTTTAAGCTGAGCGGGCTAGAAGCAGACTTCACTATCCCTGCCCGTTTTATTGAGCCTGCAGAGACAAGCGAGGATCAAAAGGCTGAGCTGCACTGCGGCGAAACGGTGCCAGCAACGCGTGAAGCCGATGGAGACGGAGTACCCGAGCATGTCTTGATTGTCGAAGACAGCATCATAATCGCAATGGATGTAGAGCAGAACCTCAAACGGCTGGGCGTTCCTTCGGTAAAGGTTGAAAGCACCGTCGATGGCGCGTTGAAAGCGATCGAAGCGCGCCTGCCGGATCTTGCGATTGTCGATTACAATTTGGGGCAGGAAAACTCGGTGCCCGTGGCCCAGGCTTTGCGGGAGCGCGGCGTGCGTTTCGTGTTGGCGACGGGATATTCTGAAGGGGTCGCCAATTTTGAAGAGCTTGGCGCCTCAGATCTGCTGCGCAAACCCTATGGTCTCGATGAAATTCGCGGCGTTCTTACCGCGGCGGTCGCGCCTTCTGAAGCCGCCATCCCTATGCCGGGCAAGTGAGCAAGGTTAGCTCGGCAGCCTCAAAATCAAGCGCATTGATGCTTTCGGCATAAAGGCACTCCCCCGCACTCGCCTTTCCATCACCGCCGCTTCCCCGCACTTCTCCTTTCAAAGGCAGGGCAAGCAAGGATGTTTGGTATTCTGCGATGATGGCGTCGCTCGGTTTGCCGACCACGCGGTCTAGCCGGAAATGGTCGGATCGGATCAGCGCTTCTCCCCGCTCAGCGACGCTGCTCATATGCCCGGCATCGTATGGCACGGTATGCGCGACGGCCATGGCGCGTTCCAGATGAAGCTCGCGCGGGCGACCATAATCGTAGAGGCGAAAAGTCGTGTCACTGTTTTGCTGCACTTCGACCAATGAGAGCCCCGGTCCAATCGCGTGAACAGTGCCTGGAGGAAGAAAGTACACATCGCCTGGTGCGACGCTGTGCCACGTCAGCATCTGCTCGATTGAACCATCGAGAGCCGCCGCTTCGACCTCTTGCGGCGAAAACTCACGGTCAAACCCGATAGCCAGCTGCGCGCCTTCTTGCGCGTCCAGCACCAGCCAGCATTCCTCTTTGCCCGCCTCGCCCGCCAACGCATTGCTGTTTGAAGGGTGGACCTGAACCGACAGTTTTTCGCTCGTGAACAGATATTTGACGAGCAATTGTGGGAACTCAGCAGGCGGCTCAAACCAAATCTCGCCTATGCGTTTGCCCGCAGGCGCAACAAAGGGCGCTGGCAGAGTGTCCCTGCCCCAAACCTTTTCAACAAGCCGCGTGGGAAGTTGGCGAACAGCACTCACTGATTGCTGGCTCCAGGAAGTTTGCCGACCTTTTGCGCCCCATCGCGCGTGGTCACCAGCACCTCTCCATCCGACACCACAATGCAAACATCCTGAAGACCCACCGCTGAAACACGTGGGCCATCGCTTGAAGCAAAGACGCGGGTACAATCGATCATATCGACGCTGCCTCGTGTGACATTGCCTGTATCATCCGGGTCAAGCGCATCATGCAGAGCGGCCCAATTGCCAATATCCGACCAGCCCATATCCGCAGGGACCATGGCGGCGCGGCGCGTATTCTCCATGATGGCATAGTCGATGGAATCGCCTTCAATAGAGCCGAACGCATCCGTATCGGGATGGAAACGGGTGCCCTGCGTCTTGCCGTGTTCGACCGACAGTTTAACTGCGGCCGCCATTGCCGGGCGGTGCGCCTCGAGCTCTGCCAGCAACGCCCCTGCACGAAATACGAAGATGCCGCCGTTCCAGCAATATTCGCCGCTTTCGAGATAGCTTTGCGCGCGGGCAAGATCAGGCTTTTCGACAAACTCCGCGATGCGAAAACCACCGGTAAGCGCTTCACCGCGCCTGATATAGCCATAGCCCGTTTCAGGGTGATCGGGCGCAATGCCGAAAGAGACGAGATAATCATCCTTTGCCAGAGCCGCGCCAGCAAAGGCGGCATCGCGAAACGCTGCCTCATCGGCAATGTGATGGTCGCTAGGGCACACCAGCATAATCGCATCAGGGGGCAGCAGGGCAGCGGCCAGCGCGATGGCGGGCGCGGTGTTCTTGGCTGTGGGTTCGATGATCAGGCGGTGATCAGCCCCATGCATCTGCTCTTCAATCAACGCACTGTGCTGCGCGCCTGCAACCACTATGGGCGCCGCAAAGCGCGAATTGCTCACGGGGCCGGCCTCAGTTGCACGGCGGACCGCTTGCTCAAACAAGGTCACGTCGCCCATCAAAGGGAGAAAAGGCTTGGGTCGAGCCTTGCGGCTGACCGGCCAAAGCCGAGTCCCGCTGCCGCCGCATAGGATTATCGGATGGATCAATGCATCGCCGCTCATAGCGAGTGCCTTTATCAGCGCGAATGTTGAATGTCAGTGAAAAGAAACAGGTTTATTGCAACAGAACTGAGCATCGGCCCCGCCCTGACCCGCTTGTTATCGCTCCCTAAAATCCACACGGTAGCCATAGCGCGCCTCAACCGCTTCGCCAGAAACTGTGCGCGCCGGATTAAAACGGATTTTCTCCATCACCAGCCCGCACACCAAAGCCGTGCTCGCTGCGTCCGCTGACGTATTGCGCACCGAACAATTGCGCGCGCGTCCATCGGTTGTGACTGTGAAGACCACAGTGACCGAAGCGCCAAAGCGTGCCTCTCGTCCGCCCTCTGGCACGGGAAAGTCGCGCCGGATATCCAGATTGCCAGACCGCACACTGGGCCGCTCTGCGATGGCATTGCCGTTGCCTTGCCCGCTTCCGCTTGCTCCCGATCCGGTGCCATCCCCCGGCCCCGCAGCGCCAGTGCCCTCACCCTCATCACGCGCGCCAGAGCTGCGGGCGGTACCGGTTGAGCTTGCTTGAGGTCGCGGTGTTGGACGCGGTGTTAGCGGAGCACGCGGCGCTGTTACAGGCTCCGGCACGGCCTCCCTGCCGGGATCGCCCGCGGCACCTTCATCGGGCTCTGGCGGCGCTTCTGGCGGCTCAGGCTCTTCATCGGGAGTGGTTATGACAACCGTGAACGCGCTCGTCACTTCACGCTCGACTGAGGCTGTGAATTCAGGAGCAAGAAAACGTGTAAGCCCATACAGCGCGACCAGATGGAAGATCACGATCCCGGTCAGCAATGGCCAGCGCGGGCCTCTCGGTTTTCCCTGATAGCGTGATTTGAGCTTACTCATCTATCTTATGCCAACTTCCAGCGATGTTTCCGGGATCTTGGCGCATGAACCCTCCCAAGTGATCACAGACCGATAGGCCAATTGCTATGGACCGTTCTCAAAGCCATTATGAAGGCGCAGGCCATACCCAGGATAAGCCTTGGCGCGAGGTCAGCCGCATTTCAAGCTTACCAAACTTTGTGCCGCCAAGCGCAATGATCAGCCTTGGCGCAATCGACCGGCACAGTCTCGTGGTGGGGATAGCGTCGGCTGCGCTGTTTTTCAGCCTTGGCGCAATCTGTGTAGAACTATCCCGCTTCGGAGCAGCTCTGGCCAGCGTCTGGCTGCCGGCTGCGGCCTGTGTTGTTCTGCTGCTCACAATTCGCCCCAGCAATGAAGCCCCTTTCCACCTGGGTGTTATGATCGGATGTCTGAGCGCGAACATCTTCGCCGGACACTCGATGTTGGCAACGGGCCTCTATACATCTGGAAACGTTTTAGAGATTTTGTTGATCGTCTGGCTGGTCAGGCGTGGCTGCGGTGTCATGCCCGATATGACCGATGTTCGGCATTTGGGCCGATTTCTGCTGTATGGCGGGATTGTGGGGCCTTGTGCTTCAACCGCGCTTATCTCGATTGGCGGAGCGCTCCTGACAGGCTTTGATAGCGGCAAGGCGCTCCAGTGGTTCTTGGTCCACAGCATGGGTATGATCCTGATAGCGCCCGCAGCCATGCTCGCGCTGGACGCTGTTGAGCAGCGCACGCGACTTGATTGGCCTCGCGCTTTTCAAAGTGTGTGCCTGATGGGTGCAGGAGTGTTCCTCACCCACCTGGTTTTTGCGCAAAATGACCATTCCTTGATGTTCCTTGTCGCCCCGGCGACATTGCTGATGGCGTTCAAGGTCGGCAGTCTGGGAACCGCAATTTATGTGCCTCTGATCGCCCTTGTCGCAAGCTATATGACGATGGCAGGATATGGCCCTGTCGTCTCCGCGACGCAGCCCGGCCCAGAACGAATGTATTTGCTCCAAGCCTTTTTCGCGACAAATTATCTGACCGGGCTTCCAATTGCTGCGATCCTGAACGGGAGGGAGCGCTTAATCAGCCAGCTTGCTGCGCAGCGCGCCGAATTGAGCTTACTGACCGAAAACGTGACCGATGCCGTCATTAGGATCGATGGGAACGGGATGTGCACCTATGCCTCACCATCAGTGCGCGAGGTGTTGAAACGCGAACCACGCGATGTGGTGGGCAAGTTTGTGCCAGCGCTGGCGCATCAGGACGCAACTCAGCAAATCGCCCAAGTGCTCGACAAGCTGCTAAACGGCAAGACAGACAAAGAGCGTTTGACCTATCGGCGTCTCGAAGATGCGGAAGATGGCACTCCGGTCTTTATAGAGGCTGATGCCGCGGCCGCCTTTGAACCTTCCTCAGGAGAGCGCTGCGGGATCGTTGTGTCAGCCCGTGATGTGACCGAACGGGTCGAACTTGAAGTGTTGTTGACCCGCGCGCGGCGCGAAGCAGAAGACGCAGCCCAGACCAAATCGGAATTCCTTGCCAATATGAGCCACGAAATCCGCACCCCCATGAACGGGGTGCTCGGGTTTGCGGAGCTGATGCTCCAGGGCAACCTCGATGATGAGAACCGTCGCCATACCGAAATGATCGTTCAATCAGGCCGGTCCATGATGCTTTTGCTCAATGATATTCTTGATCTGTCAAAGATCGAGGCAGGACAGATCACGATAGACGAAGCGCCCGTCGATCTGATTGCAACCATCAATGAATGCGCAGTGTTGCATCGGCCGGTCGCCGAAAAGAAGGGGCTGGAGTTGCGCTTTCATGCAGATTGCGCGCCTCTTGATGGTTGCGACAGACATTGCGGATTGAGCAAGGACACCGACAACCATAGCTGGATCGTGACAGATGCCTTGCGGCTGCGCCAAATCGTGCTCAACCTGATCGGCAATGCGGTGAAGTTTACCGATCGGGGTAGAGTGGAAATTGCCTGCGATGTCTCTGATGAGACAGTAACGATCACCGTCTCAGACACGGGCATTGGCATTGCCGCTGCGCGCTTGGAGACGATCTTTGCGCCGTTCACCCAGGGAGAAACCGATATTGCTCGGCGCTTCGGCGGTACAGGGTTGGGCCTCTCGATCAGTCGCCAATTGGCAGAGCTGCTTGGCGGCACCATTGAAGTGGAGAGCGAGCCGGACATCGGCTCCACATTCCGGTTGATGATCCCCACGGTCCGCGCCCCGTTGCAAACCGAAATGCCGCAGCCCGTCAGCATTCCGCCCGTCACCACCGCCGATATTCCCCTGTCTTCGCGCATTCTGCTGGTTGAAGATCACGATGTGAACCGCATTCTGGGTGTCGAGATGCTGGAACGTTGCGGCCAGAACGTATCGGTGGCTCATGATGGCAACGAAGCGATCGCGATGGTCATCGACAGCGTCATGCGCGGCAAGCCCTTCGATCTGGTGCTGATGGATATTCAGATGCCCGAATGCGATGGCTATGCCGCCACCAAAGCGATCCGCGAAGAAGGCATAAACGCCGACACGATGCCGATCATTGCGCTTACGGCCAATGCCTTTGCGGAGGACATCAAAGCCGCGCGCGATGCGGGCATGCAGGCGCATTTGTCCAAACCGCTGGAATTCACCGATCTTGCCAATGTCTTGCTGCGTTGGCTGCCGACCCGCATTATTGAAGCGGACAATTCCGATCTCGACCATCAGGAAGGGGGCAGCGCCGAAGTGGTGAGCATTGTCTCTGGCAGGCAAGGCTTAATCGCGGATCGCGAAAATGGTGGCGGCGCAAAACCTCAGATGCACGCATCAGGCGAAAGCCCACCGGCGCGTTCGCCAGCCCATTCACCCGCTCTGGTCAAACGCTGGAACAACCGTCGCAGCGAAGCGATTGAAGCGGTGCGACGCGCGCTAGAGCAAGGCGTTTTTGAAGGGGGCAATGCTTCCTCTCAGGACGGAACTGATGACCTTGCACGGCTGATCCACAAATTGGCGGGCACCGCGGCGATCTTTGGTGAGCCGGAGCTGGGCGACAAGGCCGCCGCGCTTGAACGCGCGCTGCGCCACGGCCTGCAGCGCGAAGTGTGTGAGGCTTTGGCCTTCGAATTGCTTAGCGTGGCAGACGACCCCGCCGATACTTTCGCCCAGGCTGGGGGCTAGAGCGAGCTCCAAAAGGGAACGGTCGCTTCAAGCCGGCCCATCGCTTCCCCAAAGCAAAACGGCGAGACCCAAAGGCCCCGCCGTCTGCATGTCGTCGAATGACAAGCTTTGAATTAGAACTCGTAGCGAGCACCGATCTGGATGCGCCAGATGCTGTTGTTGACCGAGGTGAACGCCTCGCCTTCGAAAGCCCGGAAGCTGTCGATAACATAACGACCTTCATCGTCAAACTCACCCGTGGCCAGCGCCACACGGCCATCAAAGTCACCAAGCGAGCGACGCACGTTCCAGCCGCTGTCGAGCATGTTGAGGAAGTTTGAGAAGTCGGCGAACACTTCGATGCGGTCATCTGTGATACCGGTCAGGCTGCCGATAAAGGGCAGTTCTTGGCTGATGCGGAAGTCCAGATCGAAGAACCATGGGTTGCGGCAGCTGTTACGCGTAACGGTCTGACCGGGGGTGAACTCACAGTTCAGTTCGCTCACGATGCCTTCACCGGTGTTGATCGCATCAAGGAACTGTTGAACCACAACAAAGTCGCTGTTGGGCGAGAGGTTCGGATCGTTGATGCCGGTCGGGATGTAGGCAAGGATGTTTTCCTCTGCCGAACCGCTGTCACGGAAGTCAGGGAAGCCATCGTCAAAGGTCAAGCTGTAAGGACGGCCTTCCGATGCACGGAAGAAAATGCCCAGACCAGTGTCGTAGCCGTCGAAGAACTCTTCGCGGAAGAACATCGAGAGCGTGAAGTTGTGACGCGTTTCGAAGCCCGACTGCGAGATTGCTGGGTTCTGAGGATCAAAGACCGCCGTCCCATCAAAGGTTGAGCCAGCCGTTGCAGAGCGTGCGTTAATGGTCTGCTCGCTGTCGCTGAAGGCGTAACCAAAGTTGATGTTGACGCTACCGGACTCAGTGAAGAGGCCTTCGCTGAACTGCTTGGTCAAGATGAACGATAGGTTGTGGCTATCGAAGCTCGGTCCATTGGTGAGTTGCAGGAACTCATCAAGTCCGGTGTTGAAGCAAACGTCGGTAACGCCAACAAACGTGCCGGCGCCTTGATCAAACGTGGCGTTACATCCGGTGACCAGAGGATCGATCGCAGCGATGATCGGGCGACCATCGACCGTGAAACCATCCAGCGCCTGGCGGGTATCCACGACTTGGAGCAAGTCGCGGATGGCCAAGGTGTCGTTAAAGCGGGTGTAGATGTAATCGACATTCAGGCGCCAGTTGGAGAAGAACCCACTGTCCGGCCCGAGATCAGTCGCAAAACCAACATTGGCTCGAACCGCAGTCGGAAGATCAAAGTCCGGATCAATGTTCTGGACTTCACCGCCCCCTGCAGCGGCGCGCGCTGCACCTGCGTCAATCGCACATTGTGGGAAGCCAGTGAAGTTTCCACCGGACACCACCGAGATCTGTCCTGTGTCCGCATCGATGTTCAGATCGGCGGGGTCACAAGCGGCAGTGTTTCCGGTTACCGATGCAAAACCGTCGTTCGAGAACGCATTCGAGAAGAACACAACTGGATCGCCACCTGAGAAGATGCCGACACCGCCGGTTACGCGGCTGTTTGAGAAGAAACCGTCATTATCAAATTCATAAGTCGCTGAGAGACGTGGGAGAATGACGGGATCAAGTCGACTGAAGGAGGTCGCGTTCGTAAAGCCCAAACGTTGTGCAAACAGCGGGTTCGGGCGCGGCGCATCACCATCATACAGTTGAACCCGCACACCGGCGTTGATGCTGAGTTGATCCGTCGCTTGCCATTCATCCTGAGCAAAGACCGAATAAGTCGTCCGATTGAATTGTGCAGCAGCGTTGTTGATGTCACCATCAATGCTGGTGCGGATTGTGCCGCCACCCGCGCCATCTTCGATGATTCCATCTGGACCGTCGAAGTCGCTTCCTTGCCCCATTGCAAGCAGACCCGCTTCAAAGTCTGCCAGACCATTGAAGAACAAAGTGCCTGTAGCATTGATCGCAAACAGGTTGAACACTTCCAGATCGTTAACTTCAGCACCGAATTTGAGGAAGTGGCCGTTGCCAGCATCAACATTGATCAAGAACCGGGCTTGGTCGATCTTTGTGTCAAGTTGGTTGGCTGACCGGAAGATACCGGGGCCGGTTGCAAGGCCGCCATTGTCACCGCCGGGAATTTCACCGTTGGTGGCATTGGGAAAACCAACCACAAGGCGAACGGTCGGGTTATCCGATTGCGCTTCGTTGAAGCCGACCGGCCCTTGCACGTCACCCACTTCAGCGCGGCTCACACGCAGTTCGGTAGAGATCGTATCACTCCAGTCGGAGTAGAGACGAGCTGAGTAGTAATCCGAAGTCGTGCCTTCGTCTTCGAACGAATTGATGCCGGTGAAAGTGTTTCCTCCGCTATCGAATTCAACGTTGGTTTCTTCGAGACGCTGATAAGTGGCCTCAAAACGGTGACGGTCGGTGATCTGAGCGTCTAGGCGTCCAAAGTACCGCACGTTTCCTTCAGGAAGCTGGCCGGGAAGGCCGCCAATGTCCTGACCGTAAACGCGGTTGGCGATTTCGGCGAACTGATTGAACTGGTCGAGCGTGACAAAGTCAACTTCGTTGGCTGCGCCTGAACCAAACGGTCCATCGTTAAACCCGTCAGCGATCGAGACTTCTTCATAACCGAATGAGAAGAACAAGCGATCCGGGATGATCGGGCCGGAAAGTGTTGCGCCCCAGCGCTCTTCACGACCAGCGTTAATCTGAGCGACGGTGCCGTCGGCCAGTTCAACTTCGTCGTTCTGGAAGCTCTCATCGAAATAGGTGTAGAAGGCCGAACCACTGAAGCGGTTGGTACCCGCTTTGGTCACAACGTTCACAAGGCAGCCAGTGAAGTCAGAATATTCGACGTCGAACGGTGCGAATTCGACCGAGGTCTGCTCAACCACATCAAATGGGAGCGGGAGAGAGTTCCGCGCCGCGAAAGGCGTGCCGTTGAGGCCGAACACGTCCGACTGAATGATGCCGTCAACAGTGAAGGTGTTGGAACGGTCATTGCCGCCGAGGCACGAGATACGATCAACATCGTTGTTCTGCTCAAGGCTCACACGCGGGTCGATTCGGATGATGTCGCGGACGTCGCGGGTGATCGATGGGAAATTCTCAAGCGTCTCGGTGCCGAACGCGGTGCCGGGGCCAACCGCAACCTGTGTCACACGGGCGCGGGCGCCGGTCACGATGATAGTGTTGCCGACATCGCTGGAGGTCAGCGAGAAAGTAAAGCCGGTGTTGCCTGAGATGTTCGTGAAGACATTCTCAACCGTTTGGCCTTCAAAACCTGGGGCCGTGACTGTGACAGTGTAGGGGCCGCCGGGAGGCAGCGACTGGATGCGGAAGTTACCCGAAGCGTCGGTTGTTGAAGTGCGGGTCTGGTTGGTCCGCGTATCAACCACGGTTGCGGTCGCACCTGACAAAGGCATGCCGCTTGCGTCAGTAACCTGACCTTCAACGCCGGAAGTGATCTGCTGTGCGGCTGCGGGTGCCGCAACCATTGCGGTGGCAGAAAGGCTGACGATGCTAGCTGCCAAAAGATATTTGATTTTCATTGAGGTGCCCCTGATCACAGTTTGAGGGTTTGCGATGAGAGCGCCCTAGGGCTGGTGCACTGCACAAAAAAGACGGTTCAAAGTCACTTTTGTGAAAGTGGTGACAGAAAGGTTATGGTCAGCAAATCAGGCACCTACTTGCTATGGGAAAACCCGCAGATTTTGGCGGTTTAGACGTTCATCTGTTGCACTTGCGCAACGAAACCGAACTTTCTCACCCGATTGTCGGGCGCTCCGACAAGCCGTTGGAAGCGGTCGATAAACGGAGTTTTCAGCTTTGTTAAAGCGGCTCTCTTCCAGCCATGGGCTAAGCCAAATTGATCTCTTTCAGACGCTGCATCAGGAAATCATGCGAACTGATCGGTTCCGGAACATTCGTGGCCCCATCACCTATGCAGCTCGGCAGTGGATCGATCATGTAGTCTGGCCGGAAGTGCAGGAAAAACGGCATGGAATACCGCGAGCGGGTGGCGCCCTCACCGCGCGGATTAACAACCCTGTGGGTGGTTGATACCAGTTTGCCCGCCGTTAGCCGCTCCAGCATATCGCCGACATTGATGACAAGCGCGCCCTCGGGCACATCGACCGCGTGCCACTCACCTGATTTTGTAAGCAGTTCAAGACCTGCTTCCTCCGCGCCCAACAACAAAGTGATCGTGTTTATATCGCCATGCGCGGCCGCCCGGATCGCGCCTTCGGGTGCATCGGGTCCAAGCGGCGGATAATGCAGCAGGCGCATCACCGAATTGCCGTCTTCTACGGTGGGAGCAAAAAAGGTCTTCTCGAGTCCAAGATGCAAGGCAATCGCCTCAAGCACGCGCAATCCAGCGGTCTCGAACGCTGAATATAGCGCGTTGAATGTAGGTTTAAACTCAGCCACCTCATCAGGCCATACATTGGGTGCCATGAACTCAGCCAGATCATGGCCCGGCGGCAGAGTGCGCCCTACATGCCAGAACTCTTTGAGGTCAAAGACCTGCGCGTCCTTGGCCCTCTCTGTCCCAAACGGGGTGTAGCCGCGCGCGCCGCCGCCCCCTTCGATGGCGTAGGCGCGCTTGACCGGATCAGGCAACGCAAAGAATTCGCGCGAGCTCGCCTCGGCCTGCTCGATCAGATCAAGCGGGATGCCATGGTCGCGCACAACCGCGAAGCCATATTCGGCAAAGCTGCGGCCAAGCTCATCGGCAATCTCTTCAAGCGGCTGCTTCAGCGAAACGCTGGCGATATCGGCGGTGGTCTGATTCATGCCCTATATATTGGCCTTAGCCGTCGCTCCTGCCAAGCTCTATCACAGCGGCAGGAATAGGCTCGCCAAAGCTGCGCTCATCAAATTCGCAAGGCTACCCGCTGCAAGCGCCTTTAGCCCCAACCTTGCAACCGTCGGGCGTTGTTCTGGCGCAAGGCTGCCGATCACCGCCATTTGAATCGCAATGGAGGAGAGGTTGGCAAAACCGCAAAGAGCATAGATCACAATCGCGCGGTTGCGCTCCGACAAGGCCTCTGACGCATCGATCAATTGGAGGAAGGCGACCACTTCATTGGTCACGATCTTGGTGCCGAACATCCCGCCCGCAAGCTGCGCTTGATCCCAAGGAATGCTGAGCAGCCACATCACCGGCGCGATTACATAACCTGCGAGCAGTTGAAAGGTCAGATCGGGATAGCCGAACCAACCGCCGATCCCACCCAGAATACCATTGGCGAGCGCGACCAGCGACACAAAGGCGAGCACCATCGCGCCCACAGCCACAGCCAGCCTGACGCCCGTCATTGCGCCTTGTCCGGCGGCCTCAATTATGTTGGCGGGTTTCACCCCCTCTTCGAAACTGTCGACCAGTTTGACCACCGGTTCTTCAGCTTCTTCATCGACATTTTTGTCAGGCATAATGATCTTCGCCATCAGAATGCCCCCGGGCGCCGACATAAAGGCAGCTGACAGCAGGTAAGGCAGATATTCGGTGCCGATAATGCTGGTGTATAGCGCAAGGATCGTCCCAGCCGTCCCCGCCATGCCAACGCACATCAGAGTGAACAACCGTGATGGCGCAAGGTCAGCGAGATAAGGCCGCACGACCAAGGGGCTCTCCGACTGACCGACGAAGATGTTCGCCGCTGCGCCCAGCGCCTCAACCTTGCTGATCCCCGTCACCCATTGGATCGCACCGCCCAGCCACTGCACCAGCCGCTGCATGATACCGAGATAATAAAGGATCGACACCAGCGAAGCGAAGAACACGATCACCGGCAGCGCCCCAACCGCAAAGGTGTTGGCGAGCGGGTTGTCCTCGCCGAACAGGAACTTTGTCCCCTCATTGCCATAGTCGAGCAGCGCGGAAACCCCGCTCGACATCCCCTCAATCACTTGGATGCCTACTGTCGTGCGCAACACCAGAACCGCCATCACCGCCTGCAGTGCGAAGGCCGCCCCTACGATACGGAAATTGATGTCTCGCTTGCCAGACGAAAGCAGGAAAGCGAGGGCGAAGATCACAAGGATCCCAGCAAAGCTGTAAAGATACGGTGAAATGGCGTCGTCCCACCGCGCGATAGCGGTGCCCCTGATTGTCTTGTCGTTGCAGCAAGGGGTCGCATGTTGCGCCCCGAAGCGCAATGGGCGTTGATGAAGCTGGAGTAAGGCTATGACGCGGCTGGGATGCGACAGGGGTATAGCTGCTCGCAGACCGCTTCCCTTTTTGCATCCCAACGCTTACCGATTGGACGATGAGCGAGACTGAGATTGAAGAAGAAGCCACCGGCCCGCATGCACAGGCCGCCTTTAATGCGCCAATGGGCTTGTTCGTTTACATCATACTATATGGCGGGATGACGGTGCTCGCAGGCGTGGTCGCCTTCAAACAAGTGCAATTGTGGCCGACCCCGCTTGCGGTCGAAGCCGGGATCTTCCCGTTTCTGCTGCTGGTTGTGATCACCAGCACCATTGCACAATTGTATGGGAAGGCGCTGGCGAACAGGCTCGTTTGGGTGGGCTTTCTGCCCTTGGCGCTTTCGGCAGCGCTGATCTATCTCGTCCTATCATTGCCAGCATCGACCGAGATGCTGGAGTTCCGCGCGACCGATCTAGCCGCGTTTGAAACGGTGCTTGGCCAGACCCCGCGCATTTTGATGGCAGGGCCGGCAGCTTATATCACGTCGCTTCTGCTCAATGTCTGGATCTTCTCAAAACTGCGCGGCAGCGGGGAAGCGACCACCTGGGGCCTGATGGTGCGCGGGGCGGTTGCCTCAGCACTTAGCCAGGCCCTCGACTCGATCATCTTTGTGACGCTCGCTTTTTACGGAGAGTTTGACATCACCAACCTTTTGATCGGTCAAGTCCTCGCCAAAGTCACTCTCAGCATCGTGCTGGTGCCTTTCCTGATCACCTTTGGCGTGAAGACAGCGAGTTGGCTCGACAAACGATACTCCCGCTAAAGCGCGGAAAAATAATGAGAACGTAAAGGGGTAGTGTGGGGGATGGTGAGTCCTGCTGGGTTCGAACCAGCGACCTACTGATTAAAAGTCAGTTGCTCTACCGACTGAGCTAAGGACCCCCAAAGGGAGCAATGCGCGGCGATTCTGGCGCGCGCAGAGGCGCTCCACTAGGCAGACCTGTGCGGGTGGTCAAGCCATTGCGGTTCGAATGTTTGCAACCGGTCTGCAATTGGCCTGCAGTAACACTGGATCCACAGGGACAGCTTACCCAACCTTGGCACCTGCGAAGCGTCCTGCCGGGAAACCGGTGGGGCGTTTGCGTTTGGGCTGCGCCTGAACAAGAATCGCGACTTAACGTCTTTGGCGAGGCCTGTAACGCGGGGACCAATGCGGGATTGTCCCACCCGTCTGCATCACCAGCGCACAACCGTCGCGCGAGATGTTGCAGGTCAAGGTTGTCTGGTAGTTTCCGTACTCAGAGCCCGTTCGTCGTGCGCGTCCCATTTGCAACCAGCCCCAAACTCTCACCTCATCGGTAGGCTCAGAGTTGTAAATGTCGCCGTAGGTGTTTCCGAAAATTCGCACTCCGGCAGGGTCATACAGTGTATCGGGTGCCGGGCCCCATTGCTGCTCAAGAAGACGCGCCCATTCTTGTCCTTGCTGGAGGTCACCAGAAATGAGTAAACGCTCAAGATAAAACTTATCACGGTCGCGCCGATCCTGAACGAAGGTCATCGCGATTTCGACCGGGTTACCGCTGGGAGCAACCGAACCGAAGCCACGCGCAGTGACATAGATTTCAGGTCGCCACACGTTACGATCAGGATCGCGGTTCACCTGTTGCTGCTCTATCTGCGTGCTGCATGAAACGAGGATCGATTGGATGCTCTGATGGATATCACGGTAATGCGGCTGCCCGGGTTCTCGCATATTCTCGTTGCGAAGTGGGGCAGCATCCAGCGTGGACCAGCCCAGTGCCTGCCAGACTGGGCCGTTGTTTAGACAAGACCCAGTGCGTCCGCCTTCGCCAGGCTGCACCAAGGTGTTGTCCGATTGAGCGGCGCCAGGCGTTGATCCGAAGGCGAGTATGAAAGGAAGAAGTGCACCTAAAGTCCATTTACTTTGCATCATCACATCTCTCCAGCGAATGAGTGGAATCGACTCGAGATGGCTCCGGTACCTCGTATCGTCTGTCACGGGAGTGAATGTTGTCCTCTGGCGATACAGCGCGCGTGCATCTGTCGAAGCCGCAAACCATCTCGTGGATCGCGCCAATCGCCCGCAATTGTCACGGCAGGTTTAAGCACGAAGCCGCGCTGCCGGTACTCGCCATGCGGAATGGACAGCGTCTTGGAGCTGTAGCGCCCACCGCTCCACAGGATGATATCGAGATCGAGCACGCGGTCCCCCCACACCTTCCCAGTACGCCGACCGAATTCATGTTCTGTGCGCTTCAAACCAGCGAGAAGAGCCGATGGATCATATTCGCTCTCAAGAACAAGGGCAGCGTTGGCAAAGCGGCGCTGCGCAGGACCGATGGGTTTGGTTGAGATGATTGGTGAGCGCGCGGTGATTGTGCCAAGCCCCGCGCATTCCTCCATCGCCGCCTGCACCACATCGCGCGGGCGACCATACAGATGATGCCGCTGATTTGAACCGAGCGCGATCAGATAGGTGCTGCTCAAACCGGCCTAAATATCCTCGGCAATGCGCCCATAGAGCTGCGGCCTGCGGTCGCGGAAAAAACCCATCCCGGCGCGGTGTTTGGCGGCGCGGGCTAGGTCAAATGTCGCAATGAGATAGCCTTCCTCCTCGCTGCCGAAACTTTCGATCAGATCGCCCCATTCATCAGCGATGAAAGAGTGGCCGTAAAAGCTCTGATCGCCTTCGGCCCCGATCCGGTTGGAAGCGACCACTGGCATACAGTTCGAGACCGCGTGCCCCACCATCGCCCGGCGCCACATACGGCTGGTGTCGAGCTCAGCATCATAGGGCTCAGAGCCGATCGCGGTCGGATAAAGCAGCATTTCCGCGCCCTTAAGCGCCATCACACGCGCGGCCTCGGGATACCACTGGTCCCAGCATATCCCAAAGCCAACCGGCACAGCTGAGCCATCATCACCCACGACATTCCAGACTTTGAAACCATCATTGCCAGGGCGGAAATAGAATTTCTCCTCATAACCTGGCCCATCGGGAATGTGGCTTTTTCGATAGGTTCCTTGGATCTCTCCATCCGGCCCAATCACCGCCAGCGTGTTGTAATAGTGATGCCCATCGCGTTCAAAAAAGCTGGTGGGGATGGTGACCTTCAGCTTCGCAGCAAGCGCCTTCATCGCAAACACGCTGGGATGCTCTGCCGTGGGCCGGGCAAGCGCGAACAAAGCCTCATCTTCCACCCGGCAGAAATAGGGCCCGGAAAACAGCTCTGGTGGCAGGATCAGCTTTGCACCTTTGCCTGCCGCCTGTTCAACAAGGGCGGTGACCGCTTCGATATTGGCGGCCTCGTCCTCCCGGCCAAGGGCAAGCTGCAAGGCGGCGACTGTGAGAGCGCTCATACCGCCGCCTGTCGCCTGTTATTCTGCAAGCTCGAACAGCAAGGTCATGCGGTCGCTTTCGCCGATTTCAGCAAAGCGATCACGCTCCTCATCACCCAGCGCAAAACTGGGCGGCAAAGTCCACACGCCGTTTTCATAGTCAGCGGTGTCAGCCGGATTGGCGTTGACCTCAGACGTATCGACAAGTTCAAACCCATTGGCTTCGAAGAATGCGATAAGATCGGCCTCTTTCAGATAGCCCATATTGCCATCGACATAGTCTTCGGGCGCATCGGCCTTCGCGCGGTGCTGAACCACACCGAGCAGCCCGTCGGACTTCATCGTCTTGCGCAAGGCGGCAATCTCGCTCTCAGCCATGTCCCAGCGCAGCAGATTATGCATCATGCGGACCATCAGCACGCGGTCAACGGTGCCATCCAGACTGTCTGGCACCGCGTCGCCAAAGTAGAAGGGGAGGTTTTCCGCTGCGATACCAAGCGCTTCGGATTGCGTGGCCGCAAAGTTCTCGCCGCCCTCACGCACCTGGACACGGAAGTCTTCGGGCAGGCTGTCAATGCCCTCAGGTGCAAAACCAACCGCAACATAGCTACCCTCACCTTCTACATAAGGAGCAAGGATCCGCGTGTACCATCCGCCGCCCGGTGCATATTCAAGCACCGTTTGGCCCGGTTCCAATTGAAAGAAACCAAGCGTCTCTGCCGGATTGCGGAAAGCATCGCGCGCCGTGTCTTCTGCTCGGCGTTCATGGGCAAGCACTTCGGTGAGTTTGGCGTCTTCAGCTGTCGCCTCAGCGGTTTCACTTTCACCGGTCGTTTCATCAGCAGGCGTGCAAGCGACAAGCGCGAAGGCGCTGGCAGCAGACAGAATTAGCGCTCTCATCGTCTTTCTCCTTATGAGCGGCCCAAATGGCCCTTTAGTTGGCCTTGCGGAACAGCAGCGTCATCCGATCGCTTTCGCCAATCGCGAGATATTCGCTGCGGCGTGGATCATCTTCACCTGTCGCGAGCACGGGTGGGAGCGTCCAAACACCGTTTTCCCAATTGGCGGGATCGTTGGGGTTGGAGTTCACGTCGCTTTCAGCGGCGAGTTCAAAGCCATTGGCCTCAAAGATCGCAATCACATCTGCCTGACGCATATAGCCACGCTGGCGTGCGCCATAGTCGTCATAGCTCGCGCCTTGTGGCGCGCGGTGCTGGACAACGCCCACCATGCCATCATCTTTCAGCATCATGCGCGCGGCTTTCAGCACTTCATCAGCGCGGTTGCCGATATTGAGCCCGTGCATCGAACGGAAGATCAACACGCGGTCTACCGTGCCTGCGACATCCTCTGGCATTTCGTCGGTTTCAAAGGCCATCACGCTGTCAGCCTCGACGCCCATCGCTTCGGCAAGGCCGTTCTTGAAGTTTTCGGTCCACGCCTTTGAGCGGGCCTCTTGTGCACGGTTACGATAGGCACGGCCATCGCTGTCCTGATTGAAAGCGATGTATTGGCCATTCATCATCAGATAGGGCGCAAGAACACGGGTGTACCAGCCGCCGCCGGGGCCATATTCAGCCACCGTCATGCTGGGGCCAACGCCAAAGAACTCCAGCGTTTCAGCCGGGTTGCGATATTGATCGCGCGCGCGATCATTATCGCGCATCGAACTTGCCAGAACTTCTTCAATCGTCGGCAAAGCGGCGCCATCGTCCTGCGCGTTGCCGGTTGTCGCGGTCATCACCATCGCGGTGCTTGCAAGAGCGGCCAGTGCTGCAAAGGGGGTAAGCTTCATGGGATCAGTCCTCACGTCAGAAATGTCTGGATAGTGTCCTTACGCAATGGCCGCTTCATTACAAGGTTTGCGAGCGCCTCTGGCAATCCTCGTCGGCCCTCCTATGTCGTTTGTCGAACAGGAGATTATTGACGATGGAACAGGCAATCATAGCGGGCGGATGTTTCTGGTGCACCGAAGCGGTGTTCCGCGACGTGGTGGGCGTGAGCGAAGTGGAAAGCGGCTATATCGGCGGCACCACGGCTAACCCAACCTACAAAGAAGTGTGCACCGGTCGCACTGGTCATGCAGAGGGCATCCGCGTGACCTTCGATCCGGCGATCACCAGCTTGGCTGAGATTTACGACATGTTCCTTGGTACGCATGATCCCACCCAATTGAACCGGCAAGGCGGCGATGTCGGCACGCAATACCGCTCGGCCATCTTCCCGCTTTCCGCCGAACAAGGCGCCGAAGCTGAAGCCGCGATCGCGCGCTGGAACGCCGAGAATGGCGGCGGAGCAGTGACCACGATTGAAGGGCTTGAGGCCGATGCGCAAACCGCCAAGTGGTATCCGGCAGAAGGCTACCATCAGGAATATTGGGAAGGCGAAGGCCAGCGCAATCCCTATTGCCTCGCTGTGATCCCGCCCAAGCTGATGAAGCTGCGAAAGAGCTTTCAAAGCAAGGTGAAGGCGTAAGGGGTTCTCTGGGACCAGTCAGGATTTGCGCCAGCGCACTGCGAAGAACCCGTCGAGCCCCCCTTGCTCCGTCAGCATTCCCGGCTGGGTGCGGAGCGCTCCGTTCTCGGTCGGCGTCAGGCCTTGCGGCAGCTCACAGGGTGCGACAGGCTGTCGCTTCAGTGCTAGCTCCGCGTCGATCCATGCCGCCTGTTCCTCGCCCTCTTCACGTTCGAGCGAGCACACTGCGTAAACTAGGGTTCCTTCCGGCTTCAGCCAGCCGACCGCGCGCTTGACCAATGCTCGCTGTATCTCGACCATCTCGGCTATCTGGCGCTCGCCGATACGGTGGAGCACATCGGGGTGGCGTCGGCAGGTGCCGGTCGCGGTGCAGGGCGCATCGAGCAGGATCGCATCAAACTGGTGCTTGGGTTCCCATGTCAGCGCATCGGCGCGCACGGTTGACGCTTTGAGACCAGTGCGTTTGAGGTTTGCCTTGAGCGTGTCCAGGCGCCGCTTTGAGATATCGAGCGCGGTGACCTTCCATCCCGCCGTCGCCAGCGCCATCGTCTTGCCACCGGGGGCCGCGCAAAGGTCTAGCGCATTGCCGCCCAGCTTGGTGCCAAGCAAGGCAGGCGGGATTTGCGCGGCCAAATCCTGCACCCACCATGCGCCCTCTTGGTATCCTTCAAGGCTTTCAACAGGTGTCCCACGCGGCACCCGCACATGGCCGGGCATCAGGCTCACACCGCCGAGCTTGGCCTGCCACTCTGCGGTTTGGCGCGCGTCCCTGAGAGCCAGATCAACCTCAGGCGGTACGGCAAGACCGCTTGCGATCGACGAAGCCAGTTCCCCCCAACGCTCCAGCACGCGGGCGGGCAATGTCGGTGTGTCAGGCAAACTCGCATCGCGCTTCATCAGAGTGCTGAACACGCCGTGGGCAAGCCTTCGCGGACCACCCGCCAGCAGCGGCAACCCCGTCGCGATCACCGCATGGGGCGGCGTATCCAATCGAAGAGCCTGTGCGAGCATCAGCCGCAGCACAGCGCGCGGCTTCGCGTCATCGGGCAAAGGCCGCTTGGTCGCGCTGTCGATCAGCGCATCGATATCGGTAAGCCAGCGGAGCGCCTCCCCCGCAATCGCGCGCGCCAGCGCCTGATCGGGAGCGCTCCTCACGTCGCGCAAAGCGCCCGGCGCCGCTTGCTCCAAGGTCTCTCCCCGGCGCAACACCGCATCGCACATTTTGAGCGCAGCGCGGCGCGCGTGGATGCCGGGAGGTTGAACCATGAGCCGCCGCGCCTAGCCTTCCTTGAAACCAAGCGCCAGTCTGCGCATTGTGTGGGGTGTATGACAAAGCAGAAATCCGAAGCCGCCAAGGCCTTTAAGAAGCCCGCCCATTGGTCGAACGACCCCGCGCCCAAGCCCAAACAAGTCGATCCCCTGAAGGACGAACCGCGTGAGCTCTCCCCAACCCGCTATGGCGATTGGGAGAAGGACGGGATCGCCTGGGATTTTTAAAGCGTTTTAAACTCGATCTTCAGCCCATCTTTGGGCTGCGGGATCGGCCATGGCTGCCAATCAGGCTTGTATTCGCTGCCTCCGCTTATCGGTTCTATCCGATAGCGTTGGAGCAATTGCACCATCAGCACTTTGATCTGCATATAGGCAAAATGGAGGCCCAAACACATATGAGCGCCCCCACCAAAAGGAACCCACGCGTATTTGTGGCGGGCCTTCACCTTGTCTGGCGTAAAGCGCATCGGGTCAAACACCATCGGATCATCCCAGTGTTCATCCGAATGGTGCGTCCAGAAAATGTTGATGCCGCACAATTGCCCGGCTGGAATCTGATAGCCTTCAAACTCAAAACTCTTGAGCGCGCGCCGCGGCATTGAAGGAACCGGCGGCATCACCCGCAAGGTCTCTTTGAAAATCATCTCGGTCAGTTCAAGCTTGCCCATATCGTCATAGTCAAGCGGGCGCGCTTCTCCTGATCCATCAGGGCCACCTGTCACCGCCATGATCTCTTCGCGCATCTTTTCCTGCCACTCAGGATTGACCGCGAGGTAATAGAGCAGCGAGGTCGCCGATGATGTGATGGTATCATGGGCGGCCATCATCAAAAAGCTCATATGATCGACCACTTGATCGACCGGCAGCAGCGATCCGTCTTCGCGGGTCGCGTTGGCGAATTGGCTGAACATGTCCTGCCCGCCGCCTGTTTCGCGCCGCTTGATCGTCTCCCGCGTCAAAAACTCGACCATGAAAGCGCGTCCATCAACGCCGCGCTTCATCTTGGTGAAAGGCAACGGCTTTCGCACCGGCGCGACAGAGGCCTGCACCATATCGACAAAGGCGGTGTTGATCTTATCCGCCTCTGGCCCCCACGGAATGCCGAGGAAACTGTCCGCCGCAAGGTCCAGCGTCAATTGCTTGATCGCAGGTTGAAACTGCATTGGCCCAGACCAACCAGCAACTTCGCGCGAAATGCCGCTGTTGAGCGAGCCGATGTAGTGGCGCATCGGCGCAGGCTTGAACGCGATGGAAAGCGCGCGACGGTCAATCCGGTGGTGATCAAAATCCTGCAGCATCAAGCCGCGTGGAAACAATTGATCAAGCACCGGGCCCCAGCCCTGTTCGCTGGAGAATATTTTGTCTTTGTTGAACAGCACCAGCTCGTTCGCGTCAGCGCCAATCAGCGCGACGTTCCACCCCCCAAAAGCGTGGGTTTTGTAAACCTTGCCATATTTGGCCACCATGCGCCGGGTGAAGGCATGCGGATCGGCAAGCTGGGTGAAAGTGTTGCCCACCAGCGGATAGCCGCGATCTCCTGGAATATGCGCCAAGGCTTCATCTGAAGGCAGGCCCTCGCTCCAATGGTTGAAGGTCGGTTCTTCGCTTTGGACGGGTTTGGTTTCAGCAAGGGTTGCCATGTTTGGCGCTCTCCGGCGTGTTCTATGATGCGATCTGCGTATTACCGCCACAACTTACCACAGTGTAAATAGCGCGCCAACAAGTCAGATTATTGGACAGGACCGCCCAAAGAATCGGGCTTAGGCGATCCAGCCGCAAAGCTCACGGCGGATCATGTGCTCAAGCATCTGCACACCACTTGCCGAAACGTTCAGGCAATCAAGCACGGCGTATTCTTCGCCGCCCGCCTCAAGGAATTCATCACGGCCTTCCAGAGCAAGCTCTTCGAGGGTCTCAACGCAGTCAGCAGCAAAGCCAGGGGCCGCGACCACAAGCCGCTTGGTGCCCTTTTCGCCCTCGGCGACCAGCGTGTCATCTGTCGCCGGCTCCAGCCACTGCGCCGGGCCAAAGCGCGATTGGAACGTAGTTTCGAACCGCACACCTTCAAATTCGGGGCGCTCGGTCAGCCGTTCGCGCAAAAGCCGCGCGGTCTTGTGGCAGTGGCAGTGATAAGGGTCACCCTTTTCAAGCGTGCGCTGCGGCATGCCGTGGAAACTCAAGAGCATCGTTTCAGGCTTGAATGTAAGTGCACTCACTTGCCGGGTCAGATCATTGGCGAGCGCATCAAGATAGAGCGCATCATCGTGATAAGGCGGCAAGAAGCGCAAAGCCGGTTGCCAGCGCATTTCGCCCATCACGCGGGCCACTTCATCGAAGACCGTCGCTGTGGTCGCCGCGCAATATTGCGGATACATCGGCGCGATCAAGATGCGATCACAGCCTTGTTCAGTCATCTCAGTGAGGCGCTGTTCAATCGAAGGGGAGCCATAGCGCATGGCATAGTCAACGATCACCTGCGGACCGGTATCAGAGGCGCCAAGCTCGGCGGCAATCGCCTCGGCTTGGCTGGCAGTGATATCGGCGAGCGGGGAACCCCGATCGGTCCAAATCTTCGAATAGGCAGCCGAGCTTTTTTGCGGACGCGTGTTGAGGATAATGCCGCGTAGGATCGGTTGCCACGCAATCGCCGGAATCTCGATCACGCGGCGATCGGACAAAAACTGTTTGAGATAACGCTTTACAGAGCTGGGATCAGGCGCATCGGGCGTGCCCAAATTCACCAGCATAACGCCAATAGACCCGCTCGAAACCGGCGGATGGTCGTTCGGAAGGCGCTGATTTTCCCAGGTCATGCTGCGCTCAACGTCTGGGGCGGCATGTGTTTCCGAAAAATCTGTCGTTTCCAAACCGGAGGAGAGGCGTGTTTCCGGATCATAGACCGCTCGAAAGTAGGGGCAGTCGCCGCAAGCGCAAGCCTGTTGCAGAAAACAGCGCATTGGCAATCGCAGGCGGCGCGATCACCGCGCCAAGTTCTCCCGGGTCGGCGGGTGGGGCTTGCGATGCGATAAATTCGACGGCGATCTCTGGACAATCGGATAGACGGGGCAGGCCCAAATCATCCAGCGCAAAACCAGTGGGAAGGCCGCTGCGCATGGTCAGCGCGTTACCCAGTGCGATCCCGATACCGAACAGCAAACCGCCCTCGATTTGTTGGCGGGCAATGTCGAGATTGATGATCCGACCAATATCGACTGCTGCCGATAGCTTGCTGACACGCACGCCGCCTTGTTCGGCATCTCTGACAGCGGTGGCAACGCAGGCAATCCTGGCGCCTGTTTCTGCATCACCAATCCGGTGGCACGCGATCCCCTGCCCGCTTTGTTCGACCCCGCCATTCCACTCAGCCAGCGATGCGGCGCGCTGCAAACAGGCAGCGAGCCGGATATCTGAACCCAGCATAGCCATGCGATAGGATAGCGGCTCGCGACCGTTCTTGTGGGCGATCTCATCAAGAAAGCTCTCTAGCGCGAAAGCGGTCGGCCCATGGGCGTTGCCGCGCACGCGCCCTGAGGGATAGCCAGTATCAACCGGCACATGGCGCACAGTTACGCTGGGGATTTCATAGGGCGGCACGGCCCCTTCGCACACCATCGGGTCTGCTTTGCCAGCGCTGTCGCGGATCGCGGCGGCAGGCGTGACATTGCGAAACAACCGCTCGCCGAACTCGAAACTCGCGCTGGGGGAGGCAATCCGCCATTTAAGCGCGTCAATCGCGCCCGATCCTCCATTGGCAAGCTGCGCTCCCAAAAGCAGCATCACCGCAGAGCGCGGGCGCGAGCAGATAAGCTCTTCGCGCCGTTGCCAAGTCAGTTGAACGGGTCGCTCCAAGACCTTGGCGAGATGCGCGACTTCAATGGCGTGATCATGCTCCAGCCGCGCATCAAAACTTCCGCCAGCCGGCATGGGGTAAAGCGCGACATCTTCAGTGCGCAAGCCAACCGCCCTTGCCGCTGCAATGCGGGCCTGTTCCGGGGCTTGAGCCGCGATCCACAGCTCCAACTGATCGCCGGTGTAGCGCGCTGCTGCGCTCGCCGTTTCAAGCGGGGTGGCATGGGCTGCGTCGGCTTCGTATCGGCGGGCAAGATCAACGCGCGCCATGCCCTCTTCGCCAAAGCCCGTTTCTGCGATTTTGAAGCTGTCGCCAATATCGAGCAGGGTCCCCATACGCGCCGCAACATCCGCGCTGTCGACCAAAAAGGCGGAACTGAAACGCGGCTCCATTGCATCCAACGCCTTTTCCGCGCTCCACCACGTACTGGCTGCAGCCGCGAGCCAACGCTTTGCTTTCACCACGCCGACCACTCCGCCAACGCGCCAGCCAGCGGCTTCATCAAAACCTTCAAGGACGCTGCCATGATTGGGGCCGTGCCGGATCGCTGCATAGACCATGCCGGGCAGCCGCACATCGCCTGCAAAACTGTAACTGCCGTCGACTTTGGAAGGCAAATCAATGCGCGGGAAACCGCCCGTATCCACCCCGCTTTCACCCTCCGCACCGCCGTCACCGAGCGACGGCTGAACATCCGCGCTGGGCGGTTCGGGGCGGATGGGGGCGGGATCAGGCGGAGTTTGTTCAGCGGCGCCAGCGGCCAACTCACCAAAGGTCGCGCTTTTATCGCCCCAGCGCACAATCCCGCCTGCAACTTCGCATTCTTCCCAGGACGTGCCCCACCGCGCCGCCGCCTCTTGCGCTAGCATGGCGCGCGCCGCCGCCGCCGCCATCCGGCACGGCACTTCATAGGCGGCTATCGATGTCCCATCGGCGGTCACATTGAACCGAGCATCGCGCGCAAACCTTTCTGCCAGAAACGCGTCAGAGCCTTCTGAAATACCGCTTGCAAGCGGCTCCCACATCTCTGCCCAGCGCCGGGCGAGCGGCAGATTGGGATAAGCAGCGGCGACAGGTGCAGGCTCCACCGCAATCTGTCGCCAATCCGCGCCCAGTTCCTGCGCGATGATCTGCGGCAAGAGCGTCGTGATCCCCTGCCCCATTTCAAGCTGAGGCACAGCAACTGTCACCACGCCATCTTCAGCAATTTTCAGCCACGCATCAAAGACATGCTCTCCGCGTGCGGGCTCAAGCGGGTTGGGATAGGAACGCGGCATCAGATACCACGCAACCAGCAGCCCACCGCCCAGCGCAGCGCCTGTCACCATTCCCCGCCGCGTCACCTGCATTTGGTCAGACAGCCCCGCTCTTCATCCAGCGATCAAGCTTTTCAGCAACCGCCACAAACGGCGCGGCTCCATCGCCATCACCCGCTGCCGGAGGATCGCCTGCATCTCCGGCAATGCGCGTTTCTATGGTCAGAGGAATGCGGCCCAGAAACGGGATTTCCAATGCCTTCGCAAATTTCTCCACGCCGCCTTGTCCGAACGGATCGCTGATATGCCCACAGGAGGGGCACTCATAGCCCGCCATATTCTCAACCAGCCCTATGATTGGCACCTCGCCATCTTCGAAAAGCTGCCCCGCACGCGCCGCATCGAGCAGCGCAAGGTCTTGCGGGGTTGAGACGAGCACTGCTCCATCCGGCTTGGAATCGGACATCATGGAAAGCTGCACATCGCCCGTACCCGGCGGCAGATCAATGAGCAGCAATTCAGTGTCATCCCACGCCGCATCGACCAATTGCCCCAGCGCCTTGCCCGCCATCGGACCGCGCCATGCGAGCGCCTTGCCCGGCGCAACGACATTGCCCATGGAGAGCACTTTGACGCCATGCGGGCTGTCAATCGGCACCAGCTTATCGCCTTCGCTCATCGGCTTTTCGCGTTCGGTTTTGAGCAGGCGCGGCTGCGAGGGGCCATAGATATCGCCGTCAATCACGCCAACCTTGCGGCCCATTTTCGCCAAAGCCACAGCCAGATTGGTGGTGAGCGTCGATTTGCCAACGCCGCCTTTGCCAGAGCCAACCGCGATGATCATGCGCCGCCGCCTGTCCGCGATCAAAGCAACACGCACCTCAGAAACCTGCCCCAGTTTGGACAAAGCGCTATCAATCAGCGCCTCTAGCTCTTGGCGCGCTTTTGCCCCCAAATCGCCCGCTTCCACAACCACAACAGCGCGGCCTTGCGTGATCCGGGCAGAACGCAGCCGTCCATGAATCTCAACTGGCAGCTGCTCGCGGATCAAGGCCTCTGCATCGGCCGCGGATAGATCAGAATTGGGTTCATCAACCATGGTGAGCGGCCTCTAGCATCAATTTCCCTGTGCCAACCCCTGTTTTTCCGCAGATTGTGTTCCTATAACGGGTGACATGGGAATTTTCGACAGCTTCAGACAGAACATCGGCCTTGCAATGGCTGGCAAAAAGAACCCTTGGGGACGCCCCACCAATGGTGGAGGATCACCGGGCAATGATGCGCCATCGGGCGATGGGGATCGCGTTGGAGGCTCTGACGGCCCGCGCAATCCTTGGCTGCCCGGTGGCGGCTCTGACGATGGGAAACGCCGCTCTGCCTCGATCGAGGATATTTTCAAAAATCGAGGCCCCGAAGGACCGCGCCGCGCCGGTGGCGGAGGTGGCAATGGGTTCAAAATCCCCGAACGCCCCGGCGGCAAGAGCTGGGCGCCGATCCTTGTGGTGGTCGCGATTGCGCTGTGGTTCCTTGGTACCGGTGTGCACCTGATCCAGCCGGGTGAAAATGCGGTGGTCAAAACTCTGGGCAGCTATTCGCGCACGATGACCCCGGGCCTGCAGTTTTCCGCACCCTATCCGATTGAAACCGTCGATGTTGAGAACGTCGAAGGGGTTCGCGAGGTCCGCATTCCCGATGGCAATGCAGCGAAACTGATCCTGACAGGCGATCAGAACCTCGTCGATCTCAGTTACATTGTGCGTTGGCGGATCAACAATCTGGAAGACTTCAAATTTGAACTTGCTGAACCTGTCGAGACGGTCAACGAAGTGGCCGAAGCCGCGATGCGCGCATCAGTCGCAGAAAAGACACTCGATGAAACCTTCACGGGTCAGGGCCGCGCTGATATCCAGCAATCGGTGCGCGAACGGATGCAGGCAAGCTTGGATGAATATGCTGCCGGTATTCAGGTTGTCGGTGTCGATATCACCAAGGCTGACCCGCCGAGCGAGGTGAACGAAGCGTTCCGAGATGTCTCTGTGGCCGAACAAAACGCTGACCGTGCCCGTAACCAAGCGCAAGGGTACGCGCAATCGACCATCGCTACCGCTGAAGGTGAGGCCGAGGCGTTTGACAAGGTCTATGAACAATACCGCCTTGCCCCCGGCGTGACCCGCCAACGGCTCTATTATGAGACAATGGAGCGGGTGCTCGCGCAGACCGACAAGACCATTGTCGAGGCGGAAGGCGTAACGCCCTATTTGCCACTGCCAGAAATCCGCAGGCGCGCCGCAGCGCCGCCACCGTCAATCACAGTTGAAGCGCCTGCACCGCAGCAGGGAGGCCAATAATGGAAAATCTCTGGAACAATTACCGCGTCGCGATCATCGCCATCGGCGCTGTCGTTCTCGGCTTCTTCATGAGCGCTTATGTGGTGAGCGAAGAAGAACAAGTGGTGGTGATCCGCACAGGTGAACCGGTGCGCTTTGCCAACCGTCCGGGCAGCGATTACACCGCTGGGCTCTATTTCCGTGTACCTTTGATTGAGACTATCCAGCGCATCGATAAGCGCGTTCTCGACCTTGAGATGACGCAGGAAGAGGTGCTTTCGAACGATCAGCAACGCTTGCTCGTGGATGCCTATGCGCGCTTCCGCATCGTCAATCCAAAACTGATGATTGAACGTGCACGTACGGCTGACGGGGTGCGCTCTGCGCTTGAACCGATCCTCAACTCGGCTTTGCGGCAGGAACTGGGCCGCCGCACCTTTGCTTCCATGCTGACCGCAGAACGCGGCACGGCGCTCGCCAATGTACGCGCCAACCTTGACCGCGAAGCGCGGCAATATGGCGCAGAGGTGATTGATGTGCAGATCAAACGCACTGATCTTCCCACAGGACGCCCGCTCGATTCCGCGTTTGAGCGCATGCGCTCTGACCGCGAACGCGAAGCGCAGATCATCCGCGCCACCGGCACCCGCGACGCGCGCGTCATCCGCGCCGAAGCCGATGCCGAAGCAGCCCGGATCTATGCGGAAAGCTTTGGGCAAGATGCGGGCTTCTATGACTTTTACCGCGCGATGCAGAGCTATGAACAAAGCTTCGCGCGCGGCGAAGGAAGGGGCGAAAGCTCTATGATCCTGTCGCCTGACAATGAATATCTGCGCCAATTCCGCGGTGTGCGATAGGCTGTATCGAATGGCGCGTATCAGACGAACAACAGATACGGCGCTACCGATTACAAGCGTGTTCAATCGCGGTTAAGTGCGTCTCAGCCCATGATGGGCGCGTAGTTTTGATAGATTTGCGAGCGTGACTGGCAGATCGCTCGGCCAAAGGAAGGAACGAGAGGACGTGAAGAACGTGCGGTATGTATACGGACTGACAAGCGCGCTTTTGGTGGGGGGTGCAGCGGTTTCGCTGATGACCGGCTATCCCGCAGGGGCGCAGGTGGCACAGAATGACGATCGGGTGATGAACCAGGTAGTGCCGGTGGCTGGCGCGCCATCGAGCTTTGCCGATCTCACCGAGCAATTGCAGCCCGCCGTGGTCAACATCGCCACGCGCCAATCGGTTGAGGTCAACCGCAACCCGTTTGCAGGCACGCCCTTTGCTGAATTGTTCAATCGCCGTGGCGGCGGCAATCAGCCCCAGCGGCGCGAGGCGAACTCGCTGGGTTCGGGCTTCATCATCAGCGCTGATGGATTTGTGGTGACCAACAATCACGTCGTTGCGCCAGACAACCGCGCGCGGCTGGAAGAGATCACCATCACCATGCCCGATGGCACCGAGTACGAAGCCGAACTGGTGGGCGCCGATGCCGCATCAGACTTGGCCGTGCTTAAGATCAATTCGGACCAGACCTTCCCGTTCGTCGAGTTTGGCGATTCCAGCCAGACCCGCGTGGGCGAATGGGTGGTCGCTATCGGCAATCCGTTCGGCCTAGGCGGTACGGTGACGTCTGGGATCGTTTCGGCGGTCTATCGCAACACCGGGCAGGGCGGCGCCTATGACCGCTTCATCCAGACCGATGCCTCGATCAATCGCGGCAATTCCGGCGGACCTTTGTTCGACATGCGCGGCAATGTGATCGGCATCAACAACGCGATTTTCTCACCCTCGGGCGGCAGCGTGGGCATCGGCTTTGCGATCCCCGCTGAGATCGCGCAGCCCATTGTGGAGCAACTGGCCCAGGGTCAGGAGATTGAGCGCGGCTATCTGGGTGTGAACCTGCAGCCGGTGGATGACGACCTTGCTGATTCACTGGGTCTGCGCGATGGCAGCGGAGAGATCGTCCAGATCGTGACCGATGACAGCCCCGCAGAGCGTGCTGGCCTGCGCGCCGGCGACATCATCACCAGCGTGAACGGCCAGGCAGTTACCTCTAGCCAGACGGTCAGCATTCTTGTGGCCAATATCGCGCCGGGTGAGACAATCCCGGTTGAGGTCCTGCGCGATGGCCGCTCGGTCACGATCAACACGACGCTTGGTAAACGCCCAAGCGAGGCTGAACTGGCTCAGCAAGGCCAAACTTTCGATCCTGAAGCCGAAGAGCAGATGGACCCCAATTCCATCGACGATGTGATCGGCGAAAAGCTCGGCCTACAAGTGCGTGAGCTGACCCCGTCGATCGCCCGATCTCTGGGCGTGGGCGCGGATACGGAAGGTCTGGTTGTCGCTGTGGTTGATCCCAATTCGGATGCGGGCCGCAAAGGCCTACGCCGGGGTGACATCATCTTGTCCGCCAATTATCAGGCTGTGAACACAATTGCTGGCCTGCGCGAACAGATCACGGCGGCCGAGAACGACAATCGCGAAGCTGTGCTTCTGCGCATCCAACGCCGCGGAGCACCGCCCCGCTTTGTGCCGGTTCGGTTGCGCTGACTGAGACCGCACATAAGCCCATACACGAAACCCCGGAAAAGCGTTCTGCTCTTCCGGGGTTTCGTTTGTCTAAAGCCGCCTAAAACTGGCCATCTGGCCCGCCTCCATCATCGCGTTGCAAACGGGACGAGGAAGAGGACGGCGGTCCTTGCCCTTGGCCTTGCTGGGAACTGCTGGAAGTCGGCGGGGGCTCTGGCGGCACGGGCGCGCCGATCGCTTGCTCGAGGAAATCCTCACTAACGGCGGGCGGTGGTTCGTCCACCGGATCAAACGGCTCATCATTGTCAAACGCACCGGTGTTATCGCCCCGGCCAGAGTTGGAATTCGGCTCCACCAGATTGCCGTCTTCATCGATGAAATAATAGTCGTCCGGATCGCCAAACAAAGCCTCTTCATCAGGCTCCAGCCGCCATTCGGGCAGGTTTAATGTCGTATCGAACTCTTCAATCGGGCGATCCTTCACAGCATAACGCATAAAGGCAGCAAAGGCCTGAGCAGGGGCGCGTCCGCCTTGAAGCCCCGGCACCGCCTTTGCATCATCACGGCCCATCCAAACACCGGTGGTGATGCCGCTGGAAAATCCGACAAACCAGCCGTCCTTATTGGAACTTGTGGTGCCGGTCTTGCCTGCAACCGGCCTTCCGATTTGCGCGGCGCGGCCTGTGCCGTTCTGGACGGAGGCTTGCAGCAGATCGGTGATCCCGGCGGTGACGTAATCGGGCACGAGCTGCGATCGGCGCTGCTCTTCGCGTTCGTAAATCGTCTCACCCTGCGCGGTCGTCACTTTCAAGATTCCATAAGGCTCCACCGCCATCCCGCCAGCCGAAACAGCGGCAAAAGCGCGGGTCATCTCGATCAAGCGAACCTCTGAAGACCCCAGCACCATCGAAGGGAAAGTCGCAATCGGGCTGGAGACGCCGAAGCGCCGAGCCATCGAAGCGACTGTGCCAAAGCCCACTTCATTGCCCAATTGCGCCGCCACCGTGTTGATCGATGCCGCAAAGGCAGTCCGAAGGGTGGTCGAGCCGATATTGCGGCCATTGGCGTTGCGTGGGCTCCAACCGTCAATCGTCACCGGCACATCTTTTACGGTGTCATCGGGCGTGTATCCGGCCTCCAAGGCCGCAAGGAACACGAACAATTTCCATGATGATCCCGGTTGCCGCATCGCGTTGGTGGCGCGGTTGAAATTGGTTTCGACATAGTCCGTGCCGCCCACCAGAGCGAGGATCGCGCCATCGCGGTCAACGCTGACCAAGGCGCCTTGCGCGCCGTCGGGCGTGTTTGCGTCAATCGCGGCCGTCGCGGCGGCCTGCATTCCGGTGTCGATGGTGGTCCAAACCTCCAGCGGCTCATTGGTCTCAGGCAGCAGAATGTCGAGCTGTGGCAGTGCCCAATCGGTGAAATAGCGGACCGAGTTTTCGCCCGATTGCTGTTTGAGCTCGACCGTATCGACATCGACCAGAGCCTCATTCGCCGTGATAAAGCCCTGTTCGCGCATCAACCGCAAGACGACCTGCGCGCGGTCAACGGCGGCCTGCACATCGGCGGTGGGGGAATAGCGGCTCGGCGCTTTCACCAACCCTGCGATGATCGAGGCCTCGGCAACGCTCAGTTCGGTGCCGGGATGGCTGAAGAATTTGCGGCTCGCACTGTCCACGCCATAGGCGCCGCCGCCAAAATAGACCTTGTTGAGATACAGTTCGAGGATTTGTTCCTTCGAAAATTTCCATTCTAGCGCCATCGCCAGCACCGCCTCGCGCGCCTTCCTATCGATGGTGCGGTTGGAAGAAAGGAACAGGTTGCGCGCCAATTGCTGTGATATAGTGGACGTCCCGCCAAGCCGCTCCCTTGTGCCCCGAAACGGCTCTGTTAGCGCAGCAGCGGTGCGGTAGAAATCGACCCCGAAATGCGAATGAAAGCGCTTGTCTTCCACCGCGATCATCGCGTTGCGCATATTGTCGGGGATCTCATCGTGATCGAGCCATTCGCCAAAGCTTGGCCCGATCTCGACAATCTCGCTGCCATCGCGCGCGCGCACCAGCAGCGTCTGTCCGGTCTGGCTCGCTTTCAGTTCATGAAAACTGGGGATGGTGCGCGCTGCCATGCCGACCGCAACGGCAAGAAAAACAGCACCAAGCACTGCAACAGCGGTGCCCCAAATGGTGAGCCGCTTTGTCCATTTCCAAAGGAAGGAGGGACGTTTGGGTTCCTCAGCGCTTTTTTGGCGTCGACCCGTTCCCGATCCGCGACCTGAACCGCCCCCAGAACCGCCGCGTGAACCAGTGCCGTCCCGGGCGCGTTCGGACGCGGCGCGGCGTGAGCCTCGCTTGCCCTTGTTTTGCAGCCGGTCACCGCGTTTTGACATGCGTTTTCAATGTGTCCTTATCGCCCACTTCCCTGAGCGTTTCATCTGCATAGTACACTTGTAACAGGGCGTGAACACGCAGGGGCCAGTTCGTCCCCGGCTCATGCGCCAAGCCGATCTGAGCGCGTCAGTCCGGGGCAAATTCCAGCGCGGCCGAGTTGATGCAATAGCGAAGGCCACCATCTTCGGGCGGGCCGTCGGGGAAAACATGGCCCAAATGGCTGTTGCAATTTCCACAGCGAACCTCCGTGCGGATCATGCCGAAGGACACATCCCGGTGTTCGTCGATCACATCGCCATCGGCGGGTTTGGTGAAAGCAGGCCAGCCGCAACCGCTGTTGTATTTGGCCGCGCTGACGAACAGCCTCGTGCCGCATGCCGCGCACATATATTCGCCGTTTTCATAGAACTTGTCGTATTTGCCCGTGAACGCCCGCTCTGTTCCGGCTTCACGCAGAATGTGGAACTGTTCAGCGGTCAGACGCTCGCGCCATTCGGCTTCGGTGATGGATTTTGGATCGTCGGCCATACTCAACCTCAACTGTCGACCAGTGCGTAATGTTCCGGAGGTTTGATCACATCCATGCGTTCTGACAGAAGCGGTCTGAAGCTAGGACGGCTCTTGAACACCGCATACCAGCCGCGAGTCTGTTCGTGCCCCGCCCAATCGATCCCGCCCAAATAATCGGCTACGCTGATTTGCGCCGCAGCGGCGAGATCGGCCATGCTCATGGTTGATCCAGCAAGCCAGGGTCGAGTGTCGATCAGCCAGTCCATATAATCGAGATGCCCATGCGCCATCCGCATCGCTTCGCGCAAAGCTCGGCTGTCAGGCGGCTGTTTAAGGATCAGGCGCTTCTTCATCCGTTCCAACAGCAGCGGCGCCGTCACATCGTTGTAGAAGTTTTCATCAAACAGTGCGGTAAGACGGCGGATTTCTGCGCGGTTGACAGCGGTGCCGTTGATCATGGGCGACCGGTCAACGGTCTCTTCCAGATATTCACCAATCGCGCGGCTATCCGCCAAAGTGATGCCTTTGCCCTCATTCACCAGCACCGGCGTGCGCCCCGCGGCGTTCAGATTGGAGAAGTGTTCGCTCGGCGCCCAAGGATCTTCGCGCACCAGCTCATAGGCAACGTTCTTCTCGCCCATAAGCAGGCGGATCTTGCGCGAAAAAGGGCAAAGAGGGAATTGATAGAGCTGCCACATGACGCTGAGTACATTGCCCAAGTCGGCTATTCACGTCCACACAAATGGCGCGCTTATGGGCGACTTATTCGGCGATTGGATGGGTCAGCGCACCGGGCGGGTCTGTTCAAACGATCCGCGCATCTGCTCCGCCATGGAAAGCAGCGCGGGCAGCATAGTTCTAAGCCCTTCGCCTATACCGCTCATTGCGCTCATCGCTTGCGGAACGCGCTCGGCCATTTGCTCCGGCAGTTCATCCGCATTTGGCGCCAGGTCGCGCAGCCGCGCATCGGGATCGATGTCCAGCGTATCGCTGTCATCGTCGCCAGCATTGGGCAGACTGCGCCGCATATCGCGCATAGCCTCTGCCAAGGGTCCGACTTTCATATCGAGCATGGACCCGACCAGAACCTGAGCGACAACAGACGCCTGCGCCTGAAACTCAGGATCGGCCAGCCTCTCCGACATCTCAGTCAAAGCGGCATCGGTATCAGGTGGCAGAGCGTCCTGTGCAAAGGCGACAGAAGGTGTGGCAAGTGCAAGTGCAGCGGCCGCGACCAATGGGTAAGCGCGCATGGCAGTTTCTCCTCAGATTGTGGGCTTGCCTGAGGGCTTAGTTCATCTTCAATGACTTAAAGCTGAACAGTGACGCTTCAGCCTGTTACATCTTGGCGTCCTAAAGGCCCGCCGCATCGAGCAACAACAGGCAGGACGGCATCATCGCTTCGATCTGCTCGGCTCCCTGCGGGCTGGCAAGCGTTTGCGCCTCTCGCCCGATTAGCGATGAAGCCGCCTCGCGCGATAGGTTGTGGCGCTCCATCAATGTCGCCATGGATCGCACGAAGAACTCACGCCCACCCTCGTTTTCCATATCCGGGTATTCGGCGCCGCGCGCATCTCCTGCGCGCTGCCAGCGCCCTACAATCGCGAAAGCAACCGCGCAGCGCGGGCCAACCGATTCCTCAATCGGCAATTGTGCCAGGCTAGTGAGAGCAGGCGTAACCGGCGGGGTGGGCGCTGCATCAGAAGATTGGAGGGCGAAGGGCAGCGTGACGGCTGCAAGCAAAGTGGTGACCATACCACCTTCTATATGCGCATGGATGAACCCGCGGCTACCAATGACGCCAAACTGTCGCAACAAAGCGGTTGTCGAGCGCCAAGAGCGGCTCTAACTCAGACCTCGCACCATCCAAGAGAGGAGACTTAACCCATGCTCAACCACGTGATGATCGGCTCTAATGACATTGAGCGGTCCAAGGCATTCTATAACGCGACGCTTAGCGTCCTTGGCGCAGGTGAGCCTATGGCTCATGTCAACGATACCGGCCAAACACGCCTGTTCTACAGCCACAATGGCGGCACATTCTCTGTCAGCGAACCAATCAATGGCGAACCGGCGCAGCCATCCAACGGTTCAACCATCGGCTTTGTCTGCGATTCTCCTGAGCAAATTCAGGAATTGCATGATGTCGCTGTCGCCAATGGCGGCACCTCAATCGAGGATCCTCCCGGCCTTCGCGAAGGCAGCATGGGCCCGATGTATCTGTGCTATTTCACCGATCCTGATGGCCACAAAATGTGCGGCATTCACCGGCCGGGATAACGGCTGAGCTGCTATAACCTCGCGCACCCTCCACGCTTCCATCCGGAGTATGCTCGGGTGTAAGAAACAGTATGGAAGAGACGAGTGGCTTGGCCCTTAAAGGGCTAACGACTTAACTCAAACACCGCGAATTCAGCGCGCCAGTTTGCTCCTAAGTGAGCAATGGCGCGCTCATTCGCAAAGAACCAGGCGCGGGAAATCTCCGCGCCTTTTTCTTTGGCGAGATCGCGAAAGTCCTCCACCGTCACATGGTGGATGTTCTCGGTCGCGTACCAGCTGACCGGCAGAGCTCGGGTCACAGGCATCCGCCCTCCGAAAAGCAGCGCTGTGCGCGTGCGCCAATGCGCAAAATTGGGAAAAGAGACAAAGGCACGGCGTCCCACCCGCAGCAGCTCCTCCAGCATCAAATCAGGCCGCGTGGCGGTCTGCAGTGTCTGGCTGAGAATGGTGTAGTCAAACGCTTTGTCAGGATAATTGGCAAGGTCAGTGTTGGCATCGCCCTGCACCACCGAAAGCCCGCGCGCGACGCATTTTTCCACCTTGGCGGGATCCAGTTCCATGCCCCGGGCATCGCAGCCCTTTCTTGCTTCGAGAACCGCCATCAAGCCGCCATCTCCGCAGCCAATATCAAGGACGCGGGCTTTCGGTTTGACATGATCGGCAATCGTCGCAAGGTCTGGGCGCAGATCGGAGAGGGGAGCGCTGCTCATTCGACAAACCCCCGCACCACACGATCAAGCTGATTGTGCTCCAATAGGAAGCTGTCATGCCCGTTCGCCGCTGACAATTCGACAAAGCTGACCTTCGCGCCTGCCGCGTTCAAGGCGTGGACAATGTGCTGGCTTTCAGCGGTGGGATAAAGCCAATCGCTGTCAAAGCTGACCAAGCAAAACCTTGCGGGCGATCCCGCAAAGGCATCAGCCAGTTTCCCGCCATGCTCTTCGGCCAAGTCAAAATAATCCATCGCGCGGGTGATGTAGAGGTAGCTGTTCGCATCAAAGCGTTGGGTGAAGCCGCTGCCCTGATAACGCAGATAGCTTTCGACCTGGAAATCAGCCTCGAAGCCGAAGCTTTTTGCGTCTCTATCCTGCAACCGCCGACCAAATTTCGCAGTAAGCCCTTCTTCGGAGAGGTACGTGATATGCGCCGCCATCCGGGCAACGGCCAGCCCATTGTCAGGCTTTACGCCGCTCGCGTAATAATCGCCTTTGGCCCAAGCGGGATCTGCCATGATGGCTTGGCGACCCAGCTCGTGAAAAGCGATGTTTTGGGCGGAATGCCGCGCGGTTGAAGCGATCACAAGAACCCGCTCAGCACGTGTCGGCCAATTGGCGGCAAGGCTGAGCGCCTGCATCCCTCCCATCGATCCGCCGACAACTGTGTGCAGCCGCTCGATCCCCAAACCATCGAGCAAAGCGACAAGCCCGCGCACCATGTCGCGAATGGTAATGACGGGAAAGCGCATTGCGTATGGCGCGCCGTCCTGCGTATCGCTCGCAGGCCCGGTGGAGCCCATGCAAGAACCGATAACATTGGCACAAACGACGAAAAAGCGGTCGGTGTCGATAGGCTTGCCCGGTCCCACCATCCGCTCCCACCAGCCCGGTTTTCCCGTCACCGGATGGTTGCTTGCGACATATTGATCGCCAGTCAGCGCGTGGCAGATCAGCACGGCGTTGCTCTTGTCTGCGGCAAGTTCGCCATAGGTCTCATAGGCGATCTGCGCGCCTGCAAGGGTTTGCCCGCTATCAAGCGGCAGTGCGTCAGGGATCGCAAAGACATTTGAGGCAAGGGCAGCGTTCATCGGCTGCGCGGCTTGCGCGAGGTGCACTCTTAAGTCAATTGGGCTGTTCTTGTGCCAGCGAAGCCGCTATCGCCCCGCGCTCTATGAATGATCGCCCGTCTCCCAAACCCTATATCCTTGGCATCCACGCTTATGTGCCCGGAAAGGCCACTTCCAGCGATGGCCGCGCTTTGGTGAAATTGTCGGCGAATGAGAACCCGCTTGGCACTTCACCAGCAGCGATTGAAGCCTTGGAGAGCGCTCGCGATGAGGCAGCGAGCTATCCTGATCCTGATGCCAAAGCGCTTCGTGCAAAGATTGCTGAGATCCACGGGCTTGATGCGGACCGAATCGTGTGCGGGACGGGGTCTGACGAATTGCTCAATCTTGCTGCACAAGGCTTTGCAGGGGTGGGTGATGAAGTGCTGTTCAGCCGGCATTCCTTTGCGGTTTACGATATAGCGGCGAGGCGGTGCGGGGCGGTGCCCGTGGAGGCGGACGACCGCGTCCTGACAGCTGATGTTGATGCGCTGCTCGAGGCGGTGAGTGAGCGCACCCGCCTCGTATTCCTCGCCAATCCAAACAATCCCACAGGGACTTGGATTGAGCAGTCTGAGGTCGAGCGACTTCATGCTGGCCTGCCCAAAGACGTGCTGCTGGTTCTCGACGAAGCCTATGGGGAATATGTCGACCCCGCGCATCAACGCACAGGCTTTGACCTCGCGGGCGCGCATGACAATGTGCTTGTCACCCGCACCTTCTCCAAGATCTATGGCCTTGCAGCAGAGCGTGTGGGTTGGGCAACCGGAGCACCGGGCCTCATTGACGTGCTCAACCGCATCAGGGGGCCGTTCAATGTCACTGTCAGCGGCCAAAGAGCCGCACTGGCAGCTTTGGGCGACCAAGCTTTTGTCGAGGCAAGCCGCGCGCACAATCTTGCGGAACGTGCCGCCTTTGTCGAAGCTGTAACCGCGCTTGGCAATCATGGTTTGAGCGCAGTTCCAAGTGAGGCGAACTTTGTGCTGGTGCAGTTTGAGGGAGAGGTGAGCGCCGAGGCTGCTCTCACCGCGATAGCCGAAGCGGGCTACGCCGTGCGGCATCTTCCCAGCCAAGGCCTGCCCGATGCCCTGCGCATCACCATCGGCAAATCAGAGGACATGGCACGGGTGACTGCCACTTTGCGCAAGCTGTGCGGAGAGGCGGTATGACCATCCGCAATGTCGCGATTATCGGGCTGGGATTGCTCGGTGGGTCAGTGGGACTGGCGGTGCGCGAGCTCTCCCCCGGCATCGCCACCAATGGCTATGATCGCGATCCCACGGTGCGCGAGGCGGCGCGAGAGCGTGGGCTTGTAGGCGAGGTGTTCGAAACCGCCGCTGACGCCGTGCGAGAGGCTGATCTGGTGATCCTGTGCGTGCCCGTTGGCGCGATGGAAGAGGCCGCGCGCGAATTGCACGGCCACCTGCCCGCCCATGCCATCATCTCCGATGTCGGATCATCGAAACAGAGCGTCGGCGAAGCCTTGGCGCGCGCACTGCCCGGTCACACGATCATCCCTGCCCACCCCGTTGCGGGAACAGAGCAGTCCGGACCACAGGCAGGTTTTGCGTCGCTTTTTACCAATCGCTGGTGCATTCTCACCCCCGCTGTTGATGCCGACAAGGATGCGATCGCAGCGCTCAGCCAATTTTGGTCGGGTCTCGGCGCGAATGTCGAGATTATGGACGCAGAGCACCACGACCTCGTCCTCGCAGTGACCAGCCATATTCCGCATTTGATCGCTTTCACGATTGTCGGCACCGCAAGCGATCTGGAAGACGTCACCCGCTCCGAAGTGATCAAATATTCTGCTGGTGGCTTTCGCGATTTCACCCGGATTGCGGCGTCGGACCCGGTGATGTGGCGCGATGTGTTCCTCAACAACAAAGGCGCCGTGCTGGAGATGCTGGGGCGTTTTTCTGAGGATCTGACCGCACTCCAACGCGCAATTCGATCAGGCGATGGTGAAACCTTGCACGACCTTTTTTCCCGCACCCGCGCAATCAGACGCGCGGTGATTGAGGAGGGTCAGGATGATGAACGGCCTGATTTTGGGCGGGAAGATCACGTTTGATTGCGGCTCGCTTGCGCTCTCTGCCGTAGCCACCCGCACGCAGCAAAGAACTACGCCCGAACCGGTACTCTGCTGCTGGGGATGCTCTCGCTCTTGTTCAGCGCATTGATCGCGCGGTGCACACGCTGCTCCATCTCTGCGCGGGGCAGTCCGGCGGGGATCATCTCACCCACGCGATAGGTGATGGTGCCGGGCTGTTTGACGAGGCGGTGATACAAAGGCCCGCTGTCCACCGCGACTGGTATCACGGGCAGGCCCAGCAATTTGTACAGCCCCGCAAAGCCCGATTGCAGAGGAGGCGCTTCGCCGTGTTCTGCGCGGGTGCCTTCGGGAAAGATGACCAATGGGCGGCCTTCCGCAACCCGTTCTTTCGCCTCAGCAATCATCACCCGCAGCGCCCTTGCCCCCTGATCGCGCGCCACAGGCACAAGGCCATAGATCCGCGCTGAATAACCCCAGCCCGGAATCCAGAACAGCTCACGTTTGGCAAACACGGTGGGGAAACGAAACAGACGCGGCATGTCGATCGCTTCGAAGAAACTTTCATGCTTCACCGCAATCAACACCGGCTCATCGGGTATTTCGCCATGCTGGATGATACGGATGTCGAGAATGGTCTGAACACACCAGCGGTGCCAGATTCCCCATTGGAGGACGACTTTCTTCAATGCATCGCGGCCAAACAAGGTCGCAAACACGGAGATGACGACCATCACCGCGCTCACCCCGTAAAACAGGGGATAGAAGATCAAGCTGCGCAAAAACGCCACGCACTTTGCCCCTAATATCCGATCAAACCTGCTACCGAACTGGCGAGCAGTTTATGATATTCAAGAAACAAGCTGGGAAGACTTGGTTCCGAAGGCACCGCATCCCACACCACCGTGACAGTTTCAGGCAGCGTGCGGTCAAGCTCTCTTGCGGCGCGGCGCATATGCCAATCGGTGGTCACAAGACGAAGCGATTGGATGCCATGCGTCTCAACCCACTCGGCGGTTTCCGTCGCATTGCCACGCGTATCTTCAGCCAGAAAGCCAAGCGTAACGCAGCAATCAAGGCTCGCTTGATCCACCTCAAATTCCAGCGCGAATTCGGTTGGCGTGACTTCAGGATCGACCCCTGTAACCAGCATCTTGCGCGCTTGACCACGATCAAGAACCGCCAGACCCTGTGCGATCCTGCCCGCCCCGCCTGTAGGGACTATCACAGCATCGGTGGCTGTCTCCCCAGCGGGCTGCGGCAGGGTGACGGTGAACCATAAGAAACCCGCCACCCAGGCAAGGAACACGGCAGAGGCAATGTAACGGACAACTTTCATCGGTTCACAGCATCGCTCTTAAAGCAAAACCAATCGTTATCCGACCTGTTATGAGCGCAAGCAGAACGCCGCCGACAGGAATCAGCGCAATAATGATCCAATCCGCAAGTCCTAATCCGCCGCCATCCACCATGCCGCTGTCAAGCGCGGTGAATTGCTGACCCAGCCCCCAAACCGCGATCAGCCCAAGAATCACCCCCACAATCGACCCAAAAGCGGCATCGCGCAGCACCGACTTTTGGAAAATCCGTGTGACCTGCGCGTCGGTTCCGCCCAGCATGTGGATGACCTCAACGGTGTCCTTGTGGTTAGCAAAAGCGCTGCGCGCCGCCAGCCAAACTGCAGCTGCCGCGGCAAAGGCCAGTAAGGCGATCAGGACCAAAGCCAGATATTGCAGCGCCGCAAGCGCATCATAGACAGGCCGTAACCATTCGGATTGTGCATCAACCTTGGCCCCATCCACCACAGAATCGAGCGCAGATTGCAATTGTTCCAGATCGCTCTGGCTGGCACTGCGCGACAGCTCGACATCGATCAGTGCGGGGATTGGCACATCTTCAGAGGACGCGCTCGCCCCAAGCCACGGCTCAAGCAGCTCGGCAAGTTCCGCCTCTGGCACCACCCGCACCGAGGTCACGATGGGATTGGCGCCCAATTCCTCTGCCGCCCTGCGCGCGAGCGATGCTCTCCTTGTTGGATCAGCCTCAATAATCTGCACAGTCACCGCATCCGAAAGATCGGCGCGGGCATTGTCGGCCAGATTGCGCAGCGACAATCCGCCCGCCGCCGCAATCACAACGAGGGCGATTAGGATAGCTATCACCCACGGGATCGGTCCACCAAACCGGGTGTGGGGCAGCAAACGTCCAGCCGCGTTGCCCTTAAGCAGCGGAGCCTCATCGCGCGATTGTTTATCCGGCATGGGAGGAGAGGTGTTCATGGCCGCGCGCCCCCGCTGTTTTCGGCATTGGCAGCGCTTTGTGCAGAGCGCCTGCTCGCCCCTGGCTTAGAAGAGGGTTGCGGCGGATAGCGCAGCGCGCCGGTCGGATCGGACAGCCGGCCTTTTTGCAGCCGCATAATCAGCGATTCCGGCACCTTCTTGAGCAAATGCACATCGTGGGTTGCAACCACAACAGTGGTGCCCACGCGGTTGTTCAATGCCTCAAACAAACGCAGCAGTTTTAGCGCCATATCGGGGTCAACATTGCCGGTCGGCTCATCCGCGATCAGCAATTGCGGCCTTGCAATCACAGCCCGCGCAATTGCGACGCGTTGCTGTTCACCGCCCGACATTGATGCGGGGACCGCCTGCGCCCGGTGCGACAACCCCACCCATTCGAGCATGTCGGAAACTGCCTTTACCACTTTCGCCTCGTCGGTTCCGGAAAGCCGCAAGGGCAGCGCGACATTGTCAAAGGCGGAAAGGTGGTGAACCAGCCTAAAATCCTGAAAAACAACGCCCAAACGCCTGCGGAAATCGGGCAGACGTTTGCGCGGGAGGGTGATCATATCCTTGCCGAACATGCGGACCGACCCGCGCGATGGCCGCTGCGCAAGGTAGAGCATCTTCAACAGGCTGGTCTTGCCTGCGCCGCTCGCCCCGGTGAGAAAATAGAAGCTGCCGGGAAACAAGGTGAAACTCAGATCGCTCAAAACCTCAGGGCCGGTGCCATAACGAAGACCCACATTGTCGAATTTGACGATTTCAGCCGGCCTTTCACTCATGCAGGTCGCACTATCAGCGCGCCTCCGGTGCGAAAAGCCCCAGAGTGCCGAAATACCCCCTTTGCCTGAGAGGCAAATCTGACCCAGTCGGGCTTCGATAGGCCCTTATGCGCTCTCCAATGTGGAAAAACGTTACAATTCATGCCCAGAGCCAGCCTGTCCCCTTGTACCGCTTGGCATGCGGCGTATTGCCATTGATGCCATGATTATCTCCTGTCCTGCGTGCGGAACGCGCTATGTCGTGCCTGATACCGCGATTGGCGGCGACGGACGCACTGTGCGGTGCGCAAAGTGCAAGCACAGCTGGTTTCAGGAACCCGAACCGCTTGACCTGACAGAGCGAGCACAGTCTGCGCCTCTGACCAAGACAAAGGCGCCGCCAGCCCCGCCGCCTCCGGCCCCAGATCCTACGCCAACCCCAGCCCCTTCGCCTCCCCCGGCTTCCGAAGAGCAAGCGGAACCTTCAGTCAGCCATTGGCGCAAGGGAGAGCATCCGGCGACTAGCGACGCGGCGGAAGCATCTGCCGAAGGTCTCGCCGCTCGCGCGCTTCGCCAGGGACAAAAGTCTGCCGCATCCAAGCGGCCCAAAGAAGTGGAGCCTGCGCCTGCTCCGCCTGCACCGACACCAGTTAAAAACGACACTTTGGACGAGACTGGTGAGAGCGATACGCTCGAACAAGCAAATGATCCCTTGGCCGATGACCCATTGGCAAGTGAGGGAGTGGCTCCCGACTATACCGATGAGCCCGATTACGATTTTGACGAAGACGCAGACGATGATGGCCCATCGCGCTTCGACTATCGTCCGCCCTTTTCACAACGACGCAACCCGCTCAAAATGTGGACAATCGCGGCGGCCGTGTTCGCGGTCCTCGCGCTGGGAACCGTTGTTGCGGTGAACTATACTGGCCTACCCAATTGGTTTCCTGTCACTCAGCCTGATTTCGGTATTGGCGAAGCAGATCTAGAGCTCGATTTTCCCGCTGCCCAGCAGCGCAAGGTTGAACTTGATACGGGTGAAGAGATTTTTGAGGTGCGCGGGGTCATTCGCAATATCGGTCAGTCTAGCATAACGGTCCCTGATCTTCTGATCGTGTTTCGCGATGAACGTGACAAGAACGTCTATAGCTGGGTCGTCGCACCCTCAAAGGGCGAGCTGGCTCCGGGCGAAAGCCTGAACGTCACCGAAGCGGTCACGGATATTCCGGTGTCTGCAAAGGCTGCTGAAATAGGTTGGTCTCCGAACTAGAGACAGTCGGCCCATCAAACAGCTTGCACAGCCATACCTGTGTTGCTAGTGGCGCGCTCCTACCGAGGCGAGCGCTGGTTTAAAGCGCTGTCTGCAACCTGAGTGCGGTCGTGGCGGAACTGGTAGACGCGCAACGTTGAGGTCGTTGTGGGCTAACGCCCGTGGAAGTTCGAGTCTTCTCGACCGCACCAATCTTTCAATGAGTTAGGTGATTTCAGGTCGCCCTGGAAACAGGACGAGTGACTTTTGGGTAACTGAAACCGGCAAAAATGGACCGGCGTTATCGTCGCGACTGTCCACACCTGACTCGAACACTTGAGACGTTTGGCGCGGCTAGAGTCGGCTGAGCGCCCCAATTCAGGACGTTATCTCAGACCACTCCGGCGAAGCAGACCTAGATCCACGGTGCCCAATCAAACGCATCCTTGCCATCACCAAAGCCAGACGTGCAGACCTATAAGCATGGCAACAGTGATCTCCGAAAGGGTGTTGAACAAGGTGCTGGTGGCAAAGCCAATGTCAGAGAGCTTCACCGTCCGTTCGTCATCTGGCATCGTGAGTATGGCGGGTTGAAGGTCAGGAATGACAAGCGGCGCAGCACGCATTACACCGTTTGCCTATGACAGATCCTCGCTTCGATCCGCCCCAGGGCGGACTGGTCCCGCATATGGGCATTACGCTCATCGACGAAGGTGAAGGCTGGCTGGAGGCCGCCATGCCAATAATGCAGCATCACTTGCGATCAGGGGCAAATGCCTTGCACGCCGCCAGCATGATCGCGCTGGCTGACAGTGTTTGCGGATTTGCCGCGGGCCAAGTGCTGCCCGAAGGTGCAAAGGGCTACACCACGATTGAGCTGAAATCGAACTTTCTGGGCTCGGCCAGCGAAGGCACTTTGATCGGCCGTTCTGATGCGGAGCATTTGGGTCGGACGACGCAGGTTTGGAATTCGACCGTTACGCACCAAGAGAGTGGGCGAAGACTGGCGCTGTTCCGCTGCACTCAGATGATTTTGTACTAGGGTCAGGTGCGCACCACCAAACGCTTCACCATTTTGCGCAACTGATTGGGATAGGACGCCTCGATCGCGGCGAACTCTTCGTCTCCATAAAACCGGCGAAGCACTGATGCTGAACCGGCAAAGTATTCAACCGCAGAAACCGCCGTGTAAATGCGTGCAAATTTTTGGGCAAAGGTCAGCTCAGCCAATTCATCAATCTCATCAAGAATGCTGACAATCTTGTTGAGTGTGATGCGCAAATGCCATTCGCGCTCTGGCGCATCGCGGCGTTGATCGTCGATCAGCTCACGCATGAGTACTTTTGTGTCGAGCGGGTTATGTTTGGCCGCTTCGTAAAGACCGAGGATGGTGTCTTCAAACCGCTGTGCCGGCGGCGTGCTTGGATCAATGCGCGCTTGCATCGATGCGCCAAGCCGCTCAGAAATACGCTTTAGGACTTCGCTGTACAGGTCCTCTTTGCGTTTAAAGTGATAGAGCAAGGCCTGCTTTGTCAGGCCAACTTCACCGGCAATCTGCGCAATGCTGGCCCCGTAGAACCCACGTTCGGCAAACTGCGAAAGCGCTGCCCCCAGCAGCCTCTCCCGCGTTGCATCCTGCCCCAAATTGTTATTATCTTGCATGCTTAGGCAATACCGCAAAACCCGCCATTAAAAAAGGTTAGCGGCCTGCAATCCCCATTTGACGCGCCCGAAGGCGCGAAACCTGAGACTTTGCCGAGGATCATCGTGTGATCTCCAGCGGGGTGCTTGTCCCAAAACTCGCAATCGAGACTGGCAATGCACCCTTCGATCACCGGTAAACCCCCGGCAGTTTTGCCAAAATCGCTGGCTTGCAATTGGCTGTCCCCGCGGGCGGCATAACGCAGCGCCAGTTCCTCCTGCTCGCGCCCGAGGACACTGACGGAGAAACGCTGCGCATTGGCATAAACATCAAACTGACTGGCGCTGTTTTGCACGCTCCAACAAATCAGCATTGGGTCAAGAGAAACCGAGACAAGGGAGTTGACCGTCATCGCCGCAATCCCGCCGCCATCATACGGCGTCGCCACCACGCAAACGCCGGTCGCAAATCGTCCCATCAACCGCCGAAAGGCAGCCTGATTTCCGTCTGATCCAGACGTCTTCATCACAGGGATATCGGTCAAGCACAGCTCCACGCACAGGAGATTAGATAGGCAAAGGTGGGTGTATGCTTTGCACCTTCAAGTGCGCGCGTTCGGCGAGCCTGACCGAATTGTCAATGCGCGCTAAGGTTTAGGGGCAATGTCCCAAGACCCGCCGAGCGCGAGATTGAGCGCCACCCACTGCTCAATTCGTGTCCGCCTGATCGACACAAGATTGCGTTCTGCCGCAAACAAACGCTGCTGGACATTAAGCACATCGATCAGCGAAATCTCCCCTTCGGCGTATTGCAGTTGGGTCAGAGCATAGGCCGTCCCGGACTGTTCGGCGGCGTTCTCCAATATGAGTTCGCGCTGCGCCAAGACCTGAACCTGATCGAGATTTTCCTCCGCTTCTCGCAAAGCGTTCAGCGCGGTCGATGCGTAAAGGGAGATCGCGGCGCGGCGGGTCGCGTCGGCCTCGTCTTCGCGCGCGCCGCGCAGACCGCCATCGAAAATCGGCTGTAAGACGCTGCCCACGACGGAGTAGAGGAAGCTCGGCCCGTTCAGGATATTGGTCAGATCGGTTGCGGTGGAGCCGCCAGCGCCGGTTAGTGTGACAAGCGGCAATTGTGCTGCTCTAGCTTGGTCCAGATTGGCGAACGCGGCGGCGACGCGGCGCTCGGCAGCGATCACATCAGGGCGGCGCTCTAGCAACTCGGAAGGCAGGCCAGCAGGCGGCGGCGGCGGGGTTTCGGGCAATTCGTTGCGCAATGCCATCGTATCAGCTGGATAGCGCCCTAAGAGCACTTCAAGCGCCCGCCGCGCGGTTCGCTCACCCGCCTGCGCCTGCAATAACCCATCGCGCGCCGCCTCCAGATCAGAGCCGGTGATCGCCGTGTCCTGACGCGAGGCAAAGCCCTCGCGATAACGAACGCGCACGATGCGATCGATCTCCTCAAGCGCTGCGACCGTGCGCTGCGCCACTCCGACCTGCTCCCCTGCTTCGATAGTAGTGAAGTATGCCCCCGCCACTGCGCGAGCGAGCGAATATTGGGCAAACCGGAAATCTGCCTCAATGCTTTGCGCGTTGGCATAGGCCGCGTTTCGCCCTGCACGCACACGGCCCCAAATATCGGCTTCCCATTGGACACGTGCCGAGGCGGTGTAAAACGGCTCATCAATCTCAAACGGGTTGGGCGTGTCTGTGCGCTCCACCTCAAAAGAGCCGAACACCTGCGGCAACAAGGCTGCGCGCGCTTGGCGGGTGAGCGCTCTGGCAGCCTCGACATTGGCCGCTGCCGCGCGGATATCGCGGTTGTTCGCCTGCGCTTCGTAGACAAGCTCTGTGAGAACCGGATCACCAATTGCATCGATCCAGCCGATCTGCACTTCGCCGGGCAGCGCGCCATCAACCATCCATGTGTCGGGCAAGGCGGGCAAGCTTTCAGCAGCCGCTTCCGCGACATCAGCATCAGTGCTCAGCGTCGCACACCCCGCAAGCGCCGCCATTGCCCCCACTGCCATCACGCGCCGGATCATGCCGCTTCTCCCTTGGCCGCAGTTTCATCCATGCCGATCTTGAAGACCGCAGCGTAAACAACCGGCACCACCACAAGCGTAAGGATCGTCGCAAAGCTGAGGCCGAAAACCAGCACCACCGCCATCGATTGAAAAAATGCGTCAAAGAACAGCGGCAGAACTCCCAGAACAGTCGTGCCAGAGCCCAGCATAACCGGCCTGATTCGGCTCGCCGCGCTGTCTACCAGGGCATCAAAACGCGGCTTGCCCTCATCAATCTCAAGATCAATCTGATCGACCAGCACAATCGCATTCTTGATCAGCAGACCGGCGAGCGAAAGCACGCCGAGGATCGCCATAAACTCAAACGGGACACCCATAACGACAAGCCCAAACACGACCCCGACAATCGACAGCGGAACGACCGACCAAATCACCAAGGGTTGTCGCAATGAATTGAACAGAAAGATCACAACCAGCACCATCGCGCCAAAACCGAAGGGAACCGTGCCTGCCAATTCGCCCTGCGCCTCTGCGCTGCCGCCCGCTTCGCCGTCCCATGTCAGGCTGTAACCTGGCGGAAGCGGGATCGCTTCCACCTGCGGCGCGATGCGCTCATAAAGATCACCTGAGATCACGCCGGGGGCAGGATCAGCTTGCGCCTTGATCGCCCAGACATTCTCGAAGCGCCGCAACCGACTGTCGCGCCATACTGTCTCGATACCGTCGGTAACCTGTTCGAGGGGAACAGCACCGCCGGTCGGCGAGAGCACCACAACAAGGGGCATTTGCGAGACGTCCTGCCGTTCATCTTCTGGCGCGCGCAGCACAATGGGGATGAGGTCATCATTCTCCCGATAGACACCAACCACTTGCCCGGAATAATTTCGTGCTAGAGCTTGGCCAACATCAGTCCGGCTGACTCCGGCAAGTCTGCCTTTAGCCTCATCATAAACCGGTTCGATCATCGGAACGGGCTGGCGCCAATCATCCTTGATCGCGATGGCCCCGCCATCCGCTTGGTAGATCGCCTGCGCTTCCAATGCGAGTTCGCGAAGCACTTCGGGATCGGGCCCGGAAAAGCGCGCCTCAATCTTGGATCCTCCGCCCGGCCCCAGCACAAACCTCCAGACCTTGCCTTGGGCCTGCGGGAAGTTTGCATCGATATAGGCCTGTACCTCAGGGATCAGCGTGTCGAGCCGCTCATAATCATCGAGATTGACCAAAAGCTGCCCATAGGAAGAATTGGTGTTCTCAAACTGGTAGGTCAGCATGAAGCGCAAGGTTCCACGCCCCACGACGCTGTGCACATTCTCCACCCCTTCCAGGGTCGAGACATATTGCTGCAACTCGCGCAAGTCTGCGTCAGTGACGGTGATATCGGTGCCTTCAGGAAGCCAATAATCGACCACCATTTGCGGGTTGGTCGATGCGGGAAAGAAGCCGGGCGTGACATAGCCAAACCCCAGCAGCGACACCGCGAACAATCCAATTGTGGCCCCGATCGTCGCAAAACGCCGTTCGACCAGAGCCCTCAAAACGCTCTTGAATCGCTCAACCCAAACGCCGGCCTTGTCGGTTTCATCCGTAATCTCAGGCCCGCTCTCTGCGCAGCGATCCTCGATGGATCTAAACAGCATTGAACACAAAAACGGGGTAAGCGTTATTGCGAATATCCAGCTATACATCAGCGAGATCAGGATCACCCGAAACAGGTCTCCGGTAAATTCCGCCACATCGCCTGGCGCAAGCCCAATCGGCGCAAAAGCGAGGATGCCCACCACAGTGCCGCCCAAAAGTGGCCAGACGGAACGGCGCACAACATCGCTGGCAATATCGATGATTTTGCGCCCTCGCTGGCAGCCCATATAGATGCCCTCAGTTACGACAATCGCGTTATCCACCAGCATGCCAAGCGCGATGATCAGCGCGCCCAAAGATATTCGGTGCATGGGAATGTCGGCCACATACATGGTGCCCAACGTCGCCGCGATAGTGAGCAGCAGTCCGATGCCGATAACCAGCCCCGACCGCACGCCCATAAAGACAAACAATGTCCCGATCACGATGGCCAAGGCGATAAAGACATTGATGACAAAATCGGACACAGATCGATCCACAACCTTGCCCTGATTGTAGAATTCGTGGAGCACAATTCCCGCTGGCCGCTGCGCTTCCAACTCCACAAGTCGCTGCGCTAACGCTTCTTCGACTGCCACCACATTGGTGCCTGAAACAGCCGCAATTCCCATAACCAAGGCCGGTTCGCCATTGTAATAGGCAAGGAACCGGGCCGGCTCCAAGAGATCGCGTTTCACCTCAGCAATATCGGACAATTGAACCACCCGGCCACTGGGCGACGCGACTAGCAGGTTGGATATCGATTCCACAGAATCGATATCGCCCGTCGGGGAGATGACCAAGCGCTGCCCACCAACTTCAACCGACCCGCCCGATACAACCGCGTTTTGATTGGAAAGCTGTTGGAAGATTGCCCCCACCGTCAGGCCAAGGGCGGCTGCGTTCTGGCGCGATATCTCGACGTAAATGACCTCATCCTGCTCACCAGCAAGGTTAATCCTTCCAATCCCTTCGACTGCCAGCAAATCTTGGCGCAAATCCCTTGCGTAGCTGCGCAGTTCAGCGGAAGTGAAGCCATCGCCAGTGAGCACATAATAGATACCGTAAACATCGCCGAAATCATCAAACACCCGGCTTGTGCCGGCACCCGGAGGCAATTCCGAAGCAGCATCACGCACCGTGTTGCGCAGTTTGGCCCAGACCCGTTGCAAATCCCCTTTTGTCGGCGAAGCAGAAGAGTTTATCCGCACTGAAATCAGCGAAACTCCAGCTGAGGACTCAGACTCAATCTCTTTAACCTCAGCCATGCTTTGCAAAGCTTCTTCGAGCGGTGCGGTAACCTCGCGAGCGACCTCTTCGGGACTTCCGCCGGTATAGGCCGTAAAGATCTGCGCCTCGCGAATGGTGAACTCGGGGTCTTCAAAGCGCGGCATATTGTCAAAGGCGATCCAGCCCGCCACGACCGACAGCACGATCACCAGCCACATGATAAGCCGATTGCGGATCGAAAAGGCGGCGAAGTCGAACATTAGGATGAGTGCCGCCCGATCATTCATCTAAGGGACGAACGCGGTCCCCGGCTTGCAGATAGGCGCCACCCGCAGCGACGATTATCTCTCCAATGTCCAGTCCATCGGTAACGGTCTGCATCTCACCAACACCGTCCGCCAGCGTCACTTCGCGGCGCTCAATCACCTTGTTCGGGCCTTTGACCACCCAGACATAGCGTTTATCCCCTTCAGCCATAATTGCGGCAAGCGGGACCGATACGCCCTGTTGTTCGTCGGGCAGTTCAATGTCTTCCAACTCAAAAAACAAGGTCGCGGTCATCCCGCTGAGCACAACGAGATCACTCGGCGGTTCAAAGCTGAAATGCGCCTCAAACGTCTGGGTGGAATTGTCGGCCTGATTGACTGCCTCTGAAAAGCGCGCGGCATATCGCTGGCCGGGCGCTGCATCGAGCTCAACCTCGACGTTGAAAAAGCGAACATTGTTTGAACGCAGCACAAAGCTGCCCGGCACATTCACAACCGCTTCGACCGCCCGGCTCTGCAACAACAGCACCGGCTGCTGCGGCGCGACATTTTGAAACTGCTCCACATTCGCGCGACCCACGGCTCCGCTGAACGGCGCCCGCAATACCGTGTCAGATAGCTGTTTGCGCGCTGTATCAAGCCCGGCATCCGCCACGCGCAATTGCGCCTCACGCGCTTCAACAACGCTGCGCGAAATCGCGTCTTCGGCAATCAGGCGCTGGGCGCGGTCAAATTCACTCTTGGCGTTGTCGTACTGGGCCTGAGCGCGCGCCAAATCGGCTCTGAACCGCCGGGCATCCAGCCTTCCAATCACATCCCCACGCGAAAATTGGGCACCATCGCGTACGTTCCATTCGGTGATCTGCCCGCCCACCTGAAAAGCAAGATCGGCGGTACGCTGAGGCCGGATCACGGCGGGGAGGCTGTTCGATCTTTGGCTCGTGGCTTCTTCGAGAACAAGCAATTTCGCAGGGCGTGGAGGGGGCGACGGGCCCTCTTCAGGCGTGACATTGCATCCTGCAACGATCAACGCGGCGCCGACCGCAACGGATCGCGAGACCCATTTCCGCCACTCAAAAATCACCATAGCCCCCCAGCGACTAATGCGCGCCCCATGATTCCCTTGCAAAAGCGTAGTTGCATGCGCCCGATTCTGCAAAACTTGCACAAAATCGCACAGTTTGCGGCACCGAAACCGTGCTTGTTCGTATTGAAGGCAAGCAAGCATTTACGTTTCAGGTGACGGGCACAATGATCGATCGTTTTGGTGGGGCGCTTAAGGACTTTCTAAAGCAGGAAAGCGCGGGCGGCATATTCCTGATTGTCGCGGCTGCTTTGGCGCTGGTGATCGCCAATTCACCGTTTGCCCCGGCCTATTTCGGCACGCTTGAAACCAAGCTGAACCTGTCCTTCGGCGATTTCGCGATCAACAAGGCATTGATCTTGTGGATCAATGACGGGCTGATGGCGATCTTCTTCTTCCTTATCGGCCTTGAAGTGAAGCGTGAGATCATCAGCGGTCAACTTTCGAGTTGGGATAAGGCCTCACTCCCGCTTGCTGCAGCCATCGGAGGGATGGCTATCCCCGCGCTGATCTATGTCGGTTTCAACTCCAATTCGCCCGAGACAATCGGCGGATGGGCAATACCGGCGGCAACCGATATCGCTTTTGCCCTCGGTATCTTGTCGCTGCTGGGGCCGCGGGTCCCGGTCGCAATGAAAGCGCTGCTGCTCGCAATTGCCGTGATCGATGATATCGGAGCAATTACGGTGATCGCGCTGTTTTACACTGGCGAGATAAAGATGGACATGCTGATCGGCGGCGGAGTCTGTCTTGCTCTTCTGTTCGCGCTCGGACGCGCTCGGATTTCTTCCGCTATTCCCTATGTGCTGCTGACAGTCATCATGTGGGTGTTTGTGCTCAAATCAGGTGTTCACGCGACGCTTGCGGGTGTTACAGCTGCCATGATGGTGCCCGTGACGGCGCGCGATGGGAGCAAGATGCTGGAGCGTTTGGAGCATGAACTGCACCCATGGGTCGCCTTTGTTATCATTCCCATCTTTGGCTTTGCCAATGCGGGCGTATCGCTGCTGGGCCTGTCACCTGCTGACCTTCTCGAGCCGGTACCGCTTGGTATCGCGCTGGGCCTGCTGATCGGAAAGCAGATTGGCATTGTTGGGTTTTCATGGGTCGCGGTGAAAGCCGGTGTCGCCAAGCTTCCCGATGGAGTTGGGTGGGCCAAAATTCATGGGCTGTCACTGCTTGCCGCCATTGGCTTCACAATGAGCCTGTTTATCGGGAACCTCGCCTTTGCAGATCCTGCGCAGATTGACGCTGTGAAAGTGGGGGTCTTGTCAGGATCTCTTATTGCAGCGCTTGCCGGGTTCTTCATGCTCAAGGCGATCTTGCCACAGCCCGCACCGGACGCGGGTGGCGCAGAGCCTCTACCCTACAACTGATAGCACTATGACCGATCCAACAATCCACTTCGCTGCTGTCGCAGGCGTCAAACTCGCCTACCATGAATGGCATGCCACGCCGGACAATGCAGAACCGCCGCTGATTATCGCCCATGCCACGGGCTTTCATGGCCGATGCTACAGCGCGATTGCCGAGCGTTTCGACGGACGGCGCGTCATCGCGCTTGACCTGCATGGCCATGGACAAAGCGAGGGTGGACCGGTTGAGGATTGGCGGGTGATCGCAGCGCAAGTGAGCGGATTGCTCACCCAGCTTGGCATCAATGGCGCCGTTGGTGTCGGCCACTCAATGGGGGCGCACACTTTGACGCAATGTGCAGCCGATCATCCCGAACTGTTCGCGCGATTGGTTCTGTTTGATCCGGTCATCCTAGCGCCAGAATACTATGCGGTCGAAAGCCCGCTCTTCACCGCTGACGAACCGCATCCCACAATCCGGCGGAAGCGTGATTTTGACACGCCTGAGGCGATGATCAAAAGGTTCGCGACCCGCGATCCTTATGACATTTTCGACCGACGCGTCTTCGAAGACTATTGCCGCCACGGCCTCGTCCCCACACCAGATGGACGATACGAACTCGCCTGTAGCCCGGAAGTCGAAGCGAGCCTTTACGGCTCCAGCCGCAGCAATGCAGGCATCCACGATGCCGCGAGACAAGTCGCGGCACCCACTTTGGTGGTTCGCGCCAAACAAACCGGCTTGATGGATTTCAAAGGATCACCGACTTGGCCTGAACTGGCATCATTGTTTCCCAAGGGAACCGATATGCCCCGCCCCGATATGACCCATTTTCACCCCTTTGAAGACCCGGCAGACGCCGCCCATATCATCACCGAGTTTGAGTGCGCCTAAGCCGTTTGAACGGCGCCAAGCAGATCGGCAAAATCACCTCGTACCCGCGCAATCTCTTGCGCTGCAGCGCCGCTCATATTGCGCGCGATGGTCGAGGCAAGCCCACCATAAAACTGCGTCATCGCGCCCGATAGCGGATTGTCCGGCGCAATATTGCGCATCAATCCAAGCGCGATCCCGTGTGCCCGGGCCAAAGGCTCTGTGGGGATTTGACCCGGTTGCCTTTCCATAGCCAACAGCGCCTGACCCAGAGCCGCAACCGCCTCCTCGAGGCAGATCATCGTCAGATCCTGCCCCGAAGACGCTTCGATCCGAGCGTCGAGATCAACCCTGCGATAGGCCTCTGCGGGCTGTGGAGAAAAATGCTGCATTGCAGGGCTCCTTTACGAATCGCTGTCTGAATTGAACTGCAAACGCAGGAAGTCGAGTGTCGATTGCGACGACGAAATCCGCTGTTCCGCCGCAACAAAATCGCTGGTCAGGCGGGCGCGCAAGGCCTCTTGATCCTCGGCGATATCCTCAAGCCGTTCATTGTTGGTGTCTATCAGGTCCTGATAGCGTTCCAGCGACCCGCCTAGCGAACCGGGATCGGAGCTCAAGGTGTTTTCGCGCGCGAGACTATCAAATGTCGCGAACACACCAAAGGCTCCGGTAGTGAACATAGCTGCAGTGGCCTCAGGATTCGCGGCAAGCGTTGCATTCAGCCGCGCCGTGTCGAGTGAAAAAGTGCCGTCCTGATTGATCGACAAGCCAAGGTCAGCAAGCGTCGATGGCTCATCTGCGTCCGCATTGGGGATGACCGTTTCGCTGGTGAGTGTCTGCAAGTCACGTCGCAATGCGCGCGCGCCCGGATCGTTCGCCAATGTTCCGCCCAGCGCCGCGGCCTCCTCATTGAGCAGGGTCGCAACCTCGTTCAGCGCCTCAACAAAGTCGGACATTACGCTGGTGATCGCGGCGTTATCGGTGTTGAAGGAAATGTCGGTCGGGCTGCCTGCATTGGTCGAGGTTAGCTCGAAAGTGAGGCCTTCAGGCAGGTCGGCGATTGTGTTGCTGGCAGAGCTGAAGGCGACTGTGTCGAGCTCAAACTCAGCGTTCTGCGCTGTTTGTCGCAGTTCGCCTGTGTCTGTGGCCGGTGTCCATGAAAGGTAAGACAGATCGCCTTGGATTGCGCTTGGAGACGCCGCACTGCTCTCACCTTCCAGTGTGAAGCCGTTCACCGCACCCTCTTGGCCTTTGAGCACCAGTTGAGCGCCACCTGTTCCCTCAGCGACATAGGCAGACACCGCTCCATCGCTGGCAGCGTTGATCGCATTGGCCACGTCTTCGAGCGTGTCATCAGCCGCAATCGCAATCTCGAGCGGGGTTTGACCGGTGTCTTCGGTAAAACTCACCCCGTCGACTTCGCCGAAGCGGATGCGTAGAGTGCCCTCACCCACCAAGTCTTCGCCCGAACCATAGCTTTGCGAAACGAGTGTCTGGCTATCGGCAAGCTGGCTGACTTCAAGCGAATATGAACCGCGCGGCGTCAGACCGCTTGTGGTTGAAACCGAAACCACAGAAGGATCACCAATCGTGGCTCGCGGAGAAATGTCACCATCCCTGATCCGGTCACCAAGCGCGCTTGCCAGGCCAGTCAGCGAATTGCGCAAGAGCGAGGCGGAAGATATCTGCGCTTCCAACGTTTCGTTGCGCGACTGAAGGTTGGTGCGCTGCGCCAGAAAGGTTGCATCGGCAATATCGTCTGCCAACTGTGTAAAGTTGATGCCACTGCCCGCGCCAAAGGCGGCAATTATTGAGGATCCTGCTGTGTCTACCATGGGTCTGAGAACGGTCCTTTCGGGCAGGGGTTAAGCGGCATTTTCGCGCTTTCCATCCGGATCGAAGCGAAGGTCTTCGGGCACCTCCACTTCGGGCATAATCGGATGTTCGCCGCGCTTTAGCGACAAAACGAAGGCCACAAGTGAGGCGATGGCAATATACAGCTCTTCGCGCACCATCTGGTTGGCCCGTGTGGTGAAATAGAGCGCGCGGGCAAGCTGCGGATATCGCAGAACCGGCAAGTCCTGCTCGCTGGCAAGTTCGCGCATGGCCATCGCCACTTCGCCGCGTCCTTTGGCAAGCACTACCGGAGCCGGCGCAAGCGCAGGATCGTAGGTCAGCGCTACTGCAAAATGCATCGGGTTCACAACGAGGAATTGCGCATCCTCCATCGCCTTTGCGACCCCGCCGCGCGCCATATCGCGCTGCCGTTGGCGCTGCGCCATTTTGACCTCTGGCGAACCCTCGGTTTGCTTGTTTTCGTCTTTGAGGTCCTGCGCGCTCATCTTCAGCCGCTTGTTGCGCTGATAGACCTGCAGCGGATAATCGATGATGGCGATGATGATGAGGCCCGCGACAAGCAGCGCTATAAGACTTGTTGCCGCATCCCAGGCAAAGGCAAGCTGGGCTTCCAACGAACCGCGCCCAAGCCCCAGCAATTGTGCGATATTGCCCGATATCCAAAACCATGCGATCGATCCCATCAGCACCAGTTTCAGGATCGATTTGCCAAGTTCAATCAGACCCTGAATGCCGAAGATGCGCTTTAGCCCCTTGAGAGGGTTGATCCGCATGCCTTTGGGCTGAAGATTGGTGGGTATCCAGCGCCCCTCACCCAGCAGCAATTGCGATCCGACCGTGACCACAATCACCACGGCCCCCATTGCAAATATCGGCGGCAGCATCGCCTCCGCCGCCTGCGAGAAACGCGCGCCCGGAGTGAATTCGCGCAAAGTTTCAAGATCGAACTGGAAACTCGCCAAAGCGACCGACTGAAGACCACCAAACACCCAGGGACCCAGCAACATCAGCATCATAGTGCCCGTTGCCATCCCTGCTGCGGTCGCGGCCTCTTTGGAGCGCAGCGTGTCGCCCTTCTTGGCCGCGTCCGCTTTCTTCTTTGGGGTCGGATCAAACCGCTTTTCACCATTGTCGGAGTCGGCCATCACCCGCCTCCCGTAGTGAACAGGCCAGCGGTGAGGTCGAGCGTAACTTCAAGCAACGCGGTGAATTGCTCGACCACAATCGGCATAACGATAATGAGAGCTGTGATCCCCGCAAGCACGCCCGCCGGAAGGCCCAGTGCAAACAGGTTAAGCGCAGGCGCAGAACGCGAAATGGTGCCTGACACGATCTGCACCACCAGCAAGATCAGCACCACGGGCAAAGCAATCGCGGCGGCAGTGGCAAAAGCGTAACCAGCAAACATCACGATCTCGCGCGCCTGCAACTCACCAAACGCAAAAGAGCCAACCGGCAAGATGCGATAGCTCTCGATCAAGAGCTCAAACCACAACAGATGCGCGCCGATGACATAGAAAAGCAGGGTCAAAACCAGCCCAAAAAACGTGCCGAGCGCGCCCGATTGCGCACCGGATGCGGGATCGATTGAGGTGGCGATGGCCAATCCCATAGTGCCTGCGATCTGCTCCGCCGCGATCAGCGGAATGGCAAAAGCGATTTGGAGCATGAACCCCATCGCCGTGCCAATCACCACCTCTTGAACCACCGCGAGAACCGCCGCAAAACTCATCATTTCCGGCATATCTGGAAGCGGGAGCCAGGTGGCAACAAACACCGCGATGATCAGCGACAACAGCATCCGCACCTGAGGCGGCACCGCCATGCCGCTAACCATCGGCGCTGCAATCATAGCTGCACCAACCCGGATCGAAAGGAACATGATCTGCCACAATTGCGCCTCGAGGGAGGCAAGACCGAAATCGAGGACATTCATTGCCGCCCCCTCGCTCAGCCTGCAATCTGGGCGATTTGCGCCATGATCTCAGTCATGAAATCACCCAACAGCGCCATCATCGTGCCACCAAGGATGACGAAAACCAGCGCGACAATCGCCAGTTTCGGCACAAAAGTCAGTGTCTGCTCATTCACCGAAGTCGCCGCCTGAATAATGCCAACCAGAAGGCCGACCGTCAGCGCCGCAACCAACACCGGGCCAACGATAAGCGCAGTCACCCAAAGCGTCTGATCGGCCAGAGCCAAAAGTTGTGCATCTTCCTGCATTTCGCACCCGCCCCGCTATGCAAAGCTCATGGCGAGGCTGCCCATCAACAACGACCATCCATCCACGAGAACGAAAAGAAGAAGTTTGAAAGGCAGCGAGATGATCGTCGGTGATAGCATCATCATGCCAAGGCTCATCAGCACACTTGCGACGACAAGGTCTATCACCAGAAACGGCAGAAAGATCATAAAGCCGATCTGAAACGCGGTTTCGAGTTCGCTTGTCACAAAAGCAGGAAGCAGGATCGAAAAAGGGATGTCCGATGGATCCTCGAACGCTTCAACCTGAGCGATATCGGCGAACATGATGAGGTTTGCCTCGCGCGTTTGGGCGAGCATGAAGGTGTGGAACGCCTCCCCCGCTGCACCAATCGCCGCATCGGCGGTTAGCGCGCCTGCGGAGTATGGCTCTATCGCGACGGTGTTCACCACATCGAGCGTTGGCGCCATCACGAAGAGCGAGAGGAACAGCGAGAGGCCCACCAAAACCTGTGTCGGTGGAGAACCTTGCAGACCCAAGGCTTGCCGAAGGATCGAGAGGACCACCAGAATTCGCAAAAAGCTGGTCATCATCAAAACAAGCGCTGGCAGGATCGTCAGCAGGCTCATCAACAGCAATAGCTGGATTGAGAAGCTTAGAGGGGCATCCTCTCCACCCGCGCCATCCTCGCCCAACGCGCGTTCTATCGCACCGCCAATCCCAGACGGTTCGGGAACTGCTGGTGCAGCCATTGCCGGATCGCCAATGCCAAACATGGTTAACGCCAACAAAGCCATTCCGGCCGCGGCAAGGACGCGATGCCGCATTGTTCAGCTGCCCTCGGTATCTTTAGAAGTGGGCCGCGCTTCAGCTTCGGACAGGCGTACAAGCCCTGCGCGCGAACATCCCAGCAATATTTCTCGATCGTGGAAACGAACAACGGCCAACTTCAACCCTGGGCCTAGCAGACTGGTTTCAACAAGCTCGATGGTGTGGCCCGGACGATTCAATCCCACCATCCGGCCTTGCAGATATTTTGTCAGCCGCAAGCTGCCCCAGATCATCAGACCCAAAAGCGGCAAGAGTAAAGCAAGCCGAAGGAAGTATTCCAGCATCATGGCTGCGGGTCTGTCGCGGTTGCATCACTTGCAGCGGGATTGGCTGCGGTGTCTAGCGCATCTGTTTGACCCCCGACTTCGTCCGCGGCTTCATCCCCAGCAAGGCTAACGATCCGGAGCGCGAATTTGCCATCTTGCGCCACAACCTCGCCGTGCGCCACGATGCGGCCATTGGCTGTTACGTCGAGCAATTCATCCGTTAGCCGGTTGAGCGGGACGACGCTGCCTTCCCCTAAGGCAAGCACATCCTTTAACGGCATATCGGTGCGACCCAACTCCACTGAGAGCCGGACCGTAACATCCCCAAAACGGTGCAAGGCTGGATTGAGCGCATTCATGCTGTGAGCCCCTGTAGCTTTTGCCCCTGATGCGCTTGTTCACGGAGCGTCTCTCTTTGTGCTGGGTCGCTGACCGGCGTTTCCTGGGTTGAGGCCGCTGCAAGATCATCTGGTGTCACTGCCTGCGGGTTCGAGAACGCTGGCGTAAACATTACCGCACCGCCCGCTTTTTGGCCTGCATTCTGGCTTGCGCCGCCCAACCTCGTCAGCTTCAATGCCATACGGTTTTCGAGCGTGCCCAGCAGCCCATGGGCCAGCACCTCATTGCCTACACGCAAGGGTAGATCGCGCGGGATCGAAAGCGGGATTTCATCGCCCGGCGCAATCCCCTCAAGTTTGCTCAGCGACATCGTGAATTCACCCAGGATCGCTTCAAGCGGAAGCGGCATCTGCGCAAATGCGCCGGCGGTTCCATCACTCGCCTCAACGCCGCGACGTCGGGATGGTCGATTGCCATTCATGCCAGGAAGAAAGGCATCGAAACCTTCTTCAGGCACTGCCAGCAAAGCCGTCCATTCGTTAAACGCGCCCATCGCCATCGTGACCTTGAACATCGCAATGCGGGCATCCGGCGCGAATGGTTTGAGCCGCTTTACGCTTTCGCTGCGGGCAATCAGATCGCCTCGCGCAATCTCAGCCGTACCGCTAACAAGAGCGATTGTCTGTGCGACTAATCCAGCAAATTGTTCCACCAAAAGCCCCGCCGAACGCGGCAATTGTGCAGGCACATCGTCCGGCATTTCACCTTCGCCACCAAACGAGCAGTCAGTAAGCGCAATCGCGGTCGCAAAATCGAGCGACAAGAGCACAATATGATCATCGCCGCCGCAGCGCAGCAGATTGTTGACTGCAACTGCGCCGATCTTTTCGAAGACCTCGCTTCCGGTCAGTCTTTCCGGTTCAGCAATGGTGACATGCATTTTCTCGCCGGAGAACAATTGGGTAAACTCTGCGACCAGTTCATAGCCGAGATGACGACACCATGCGGCGGTGTTTTCCGCGCGCTCTTCGGGCCGCGGGCCACGCTCTGTCAATTCAGGGCAATGCTGCGCGGCGGGCCGAGCGCCCTTAAACGACGCGGCAAAGTCGGGGCTCATATTCATTGGACAAGAAGCCCCTTGAAATGAACCGCCTCAATCCCTCCAAACCCCTCATTTTCTTCCAGAACCGCATTTATTGCATCGGTTAGGCGCTGAGAGAGCTGCTGCTTGCCTTCGACATCATAGATTTCGCCTTCGGGGGTTGAGGCCAATTGCACGAGAATAGCCGAACGGATCGCCAATTCATGCGCCTGTACCCAGGCGAGCACTCGCCCGTCGCGGCGGGTCGAAACCGCCAGATCGACCTGAATCAGCGCCGGGGAATCAGCCAGATTCGAGGTGAAAGTTTCTTCAAAGCTATAATAAGCGGTGCGGTATTCGCTTCCGCCTTCGCCATAAACAACAGCGCCTGCGCCGTCCTTATCATCAGAGGGCAGTTCATAGGGGTCAGATTCGCCCTTACGCACAAGTTCAGGCAAATCAGGACCGCTGTCGCCGCTGTCTCCGATCAGGCCAGCGGCAAAGGCGCCATAGGCACCGCCAGCACCGATCGCGAGCATCAGCACCGCGCCGATCACCATTTTCATCATTCCGCCCTTGGGCTTGTCAGATGAATCTGTGTCGTCCGCCTTGGCCATGCTCAATCAGCTCCTTTGCGAAAATTCGCGTTCAGGCGAAAAGACCGGAGCCCTGCGCGCCGCCCTGACGGGCATCGGCGCCTGCAGTGGTGTCCTGCACAGGCGTGTCATCTTCGCTTGGCCCCATTTGCTCCGAGTATGGTTGCGACGATGCTTGCCCGGACCCTGTGGAAGACCCGTATCCACGCTCAGAAGACCCACCTGAGCCAGCAAAACCGGCGCCATTCTGGCTTTGCGATCCGGATTGTTCCTGAGACCTTCCCTGGTTGGACTGGCCATTGCTCGAATTGCTGTTCGCGTTGGCTGCGCTGCTTTCACCGGCAGCGGCAACACTGCGATCAGCCAAAGCAGCCTGAATCGCGGGCGCAAAGGCTGGATCGCGTGAGGACAACGTCGCACGAATATCTGTGCCGGTTGCCTCAAGCCGCATATTGATCGCGCCAAATTCCTGGTGCCGCATGGTCAATTCAGGCCGCGCGCTGCGGCCAGCTTCACGCGCTTGAAACAGTTGGTCGATGACGCTCTCGATAGGCTGGGCGGGCCGCGCTGAAGACACCTGATCGGTGCTGGCAGAAGCCGAAGTCTGAAGCGGCTGCTGGGCCATCGCGGCAGGGTTCATCTGTGCGTTCAAAGGCTGCGCATGAGGCAGCGGCTGGGTTACGGAATGTGCCGGTGCACCTGTGTGTGAGCTCGCCCCTGGCGAGGATAATGGCTCCGCTTCGGCGCGAGCGAACTGGACTCTCTCCAGCTGCGGCTTTGCAGCTTCATCTGACCGGGCAAACACAAACCGAGCCTGTTTTTCTGGAGACAAGTCCTGATTTTGGAACGCAACTCTTTCGCGGCCTATAGCTGAGCGTTGTCGCTCAGCGCTCAGGCCCGCGCGCGCAGTGTCCGGTTGAGGGACCGGACGCGCGACGGATACAGCTGGGACAATTGGCGTTGGCTGGGCTTCGGGAGTTGGACTTGCCGCCTTTTCGGCGGCCTGTCCCACTTGGAGGCTGGGCTCTGTCTGCACGCTGATCAACGAATCAGTCGTTGCGGGGGGTGCTGCTGATCGCCTTTGAGCCAGATCAGCGTTGTTGATTGGGCGCGTTGGCGAAACCGTTCTTTCTACTTGCACCAGTGGGTCAGGGTCAGGGCGCGTCTGAGCCGAATTGGGGGTAGCAGTCTGCGGCAGCGGCTTGTCGGGCGGAATTTCATCGAGCTGAGCTGCATCGAGATCTACCGGCGTCAACGGCGATCGATTTGTTCTCTCGACAATGTCAGGCAGGTCCTGTGTGAAGCCCCTTGGAGTGGGCCCCTTTTCCTCTCGCAAGGCCGTTTCAACAGATTTCACCGAAGGCAGATTGCCTGGATCAAGGCGGGTGATTTCGGGCGAAGATGACGGGCCAGGCATTTGTGGCGGCGTGGCCAAGGGCACCTGCGCCCGCGTGCTCACCTCAGCATCTTTCAATGGCGAGGTGTTATCGGTCCCCATTTCCTTCGGATCAAGGATACGCGGTGACGGTGAGAGCGGTGTCTCAGTGGTGTGCCGGTCCGTCGCCGATGGTGAAGGCTGAGCAGTCAGGCTAGCTTCGGCGATGTCAGGCCGTGATGTCGCAGATCCCAAAGGAGCATCAAGGTTCACCTCTGGCACGCGCACATCTGGCCTTTGCTTTGGCGGAACGGCTGGCTGAGGCCTATCCTTAGTCGCGGGCTGCATGGCGACAGCGTCCTGTTCCGCATGTGCGGTCTCAACACGGGTCTGGTTTGGGACTGAATTTGTGGGGGCGGCAAGAGCAGGCCCTGTGGACTTCTCGTCGACATTACCTTCGCTTGCTTCTGGCATCTCATCGCGCACGGTTTCGGCGGGAGCGGAAATCAAGGCCGCTTTTGGCCCAGCTTGGGACATAGCCGGAGCTGTCTGCACAGGCTCACCCATCTCCCGATCAGGTGCACTTCGCCGCAGAGAGGGCAATTCGCTCGAGCCAATAGCCTCAGTCTTCGTCTCAGTCCCGGTCTCAGTCTCGGTCTCGGTCTCACTTGGCGCAACATATGGGGGCGTCGATGTCGATTGAACCTGGACCTCTGTGACAGTCTCGATTGGCAACCTTGCTGAAATCGCAAAGCTTGAGACTGACGGAACCATTTTGCCGGATGGTGGCAATAAAATGCGGTCTCGTGGGCCTTCATTGCCCCAGACGGCCAAATCAGAGAGCGAAGCCGGAGCAACATCGCGCCCTGCTGCCAAACCGGCATCTAAGGCCAAAGTGCCATCCGCGTTATTCGACATGGGCGCAACATCCGCGTCCGGCAAAGCGGGGGCCATCATCTGCGACAGCGATTGAGGCAGCATTCCAGTCGCGCCTTCGCGCCCAGCATTCGCCGAAGTCCCAGAGTTTCCAGAATTCTTCCTTTGCTCGATGGAAGCCTCCAGAAGCGCCGGAAACTGGGCAGTGCCAACCAGAATAGCAGGGGCAATGGCAGAATGTCCGGCGCTCGGCTGCGCAGACACTCGTCCGGTCGCCAAGGAGCCGTTGGCGCTCCCTGTATCGGTTTGCGAAGTGGGCATTGGGGTTGGAAGAGGAAGGTTCAACAAGGGGATGTCTCACATAGCAATCGTTATGCGCCGTCGCCTTCTGGGTCTGACGCTTGCGACTGATGCTGCAACTTGCGTGCCATTCCCGCAGTTTCGGCCTGCAAACGGCTGAGTTGAGCATCCTCAATCGCCTTTCGGGCCGCCGAGACCTTTTCTTGGAGGCGCGCCGCTTTGGTTTCGGCCTGAGCCAAGGATTGCACCTGCCAGGCCGCTTGATCGCGCGCGTCCTTGTTCGCCTTGCCTGCCTGATCGGCGATATCCGCCAGCCTGCGGACAAAGGCGGCGTTGTCGCGCAGGCTGTGGCCTGTCGTCTTGGAGGCTGAGTGTCCGGACGCACGACCACCGTAGTCATGAAGCAAATCGCGGCTCTTTTCGGCGAGCATAGAGCTGCGCACCTCTTCGCTTACTGCATCGGCAAGCGCCGCCATCGCTTCGCGCCGGGAGATCTGCGCCATCGCAAGTTGCCTTTGAGCAAGCTTCAATCGGCGCTGCTGTTTTTTGGGATCACCCATTGTTTGATGCGGCGCTCAAGACGGCGGATGAAAGCTGCGAGAGCTGCCGGAGGCTCTGTGCCAAAGGCACCGCTTCACCGCGCGCTTGAGTTAAAAAGCCATCGATCGCGGCCCCGTGTTGAAGCGCTGCGTCAAGCACCGCGTCTGAGCCTGCGCGATAGGCGCCCATCATCACAAGATCGCGGTTTTCCTCACGCGCAGCGATCAAGGCGCGGATCCGGCGGGCGGCCTCTGCCACATTGGCGTCAACCAGATCGTCCATAACCCGGCTCAGCGAAGCGGGAACGTCGATGGCGGGATAATGCCCGCGCTGCGCCAGATCGCGCGACAGCACAATATGTCCATCCAAAATCGCGCGGGCGGTATCGACTACGGGATCGGACGTGTCGTCGCCATCGGCGAGCACCGTGTAGAGCCCCGTAACCGCCCCACCGGTTCGAACGGAGTTGCCAGCGCGCTCGACAAGCCGCGTCACTGCTGCCAGCGCTGATGGAGGATAACCTCGCGCGGCGCCCGGCTCCCCCATCAACAGCGCCAGCTCACGCGCAGCATGGGCCACTCGTGTGAGACTGTCGAGGATCAACATAACCCGCTTGCCCTCGGCCCGAAAATGCTCAGCGATTGCGCTCGCATATTGCGCCGCGCGAAGGCGCAGATTGGGCGCGTGATCGGCGGGAACCGCCACGACCACCATGCGCCCGCGCTGCACCCCGTTCATATGCCGGGCGACAAAGTCGGACACTTCACGCGCGCGTTCCCCAATCAAAGCGATGACGGTGATATCTGCCGAGGCATGCGCGGCTACAGTGTCTATCAGGACCGATTTGCCCACCCCAGACCCAGCGATCACCCCAAGGCGTTGCCCCACTCCCATCATCGCAAGCGCGTTGATAGCGCGCACGCCGCAATCAAACGGCTCGCATACCGGTGCGCGTTCCAGCGCGCCTTCGCGCCTGCCAGATAGAGGCCAGCTTTTCGGCAAATAGGGTTTGGGGCCGCCATCAATAGGATTGCCAAGACCATCGACCGCGCGGCCCAGAAGAGCAGAGCCAACTCTTACTGTACCGGGCGAACCAACCGCGCGCACTCTGGAATGGGGCCGTAGCAACTGCGTGTCGCCAAGCAGCATCATCAAGGAATGGCCTGCGCGAAAGCCAATAACTTCAGCCAGTGCTTCTTCACCGCCATCATTTTCAATCGCGCCGAGCGATCCAATGGGCAGCGCAAGGCCGGATACTTCGATCAATCCGCCGTCACACGCGACGACCCTTCCGGACATGACCGGACCCGATGCCACCGCGCCTGCGCGAAAGCGAGCGAGTTCGATTTGCAGCTCTTCGATCATCTTTGAGGGTCAATCGCTCAGGTCAGCCGCGCAGGGCAGCAGCGATGGCGCGGTTCCAATCTTCTGCACAATCACTGACGCTCGCGTTTTTGCTTTCAAATCGCAATCCAGCCCGCGCCAAGCTTTCATCCGGCACAATTCGCCAGCCTTTCGCCCAGTCCGGATCAAGCAATTCGATGTCGTTTGGGTGAAGATGCAAGGCGGCATCTTGCGCCGCGGATCCCAAGAGGTGCGCAGCAGCCTCGCACCTTTTAGCAAGGCTTGGCGCATCTGTAGTAAACTCTACCAAGGCCTGAGAGCACAAGGCGATCACTGTTTCGGCCAGTTCTTTGGCCAAGGCATCCATCGCTGCTGCGTCAAGATTGCGGAAGTTGAGCCGCAACGCGCGCTGGTTCTCGCGTTCTTCATCAAATTCGGCTTGGGCTGCCGCTCGTCCTGCTGCCTCGCCTTGTGCAAAGGCCATGTCGAGCGCATCGGGTTCGTCTTCGGGCGCCAACTCTTTAAATTCGGGCATTGAGTCTTCATGGTCTGGCTTCGGCAGAGCGGGCCGCATGAGGGGCAAGCCCTCCACAAATCCAGAGCGTTCGAACGATACACCCATCCACGCGGCGGGCATCTGGGTGGGCGCAGCGTTTGTGGTTTGGATTGCCCCCATCCAATCAGACGAACTCGCCATCGTCGCCTCCTAGCGAAATTTCGCCCTGATCGGAGAGGCTGCGGGCGATATCGACGATCTTGCGCTGGGCGGCTTCCACCTCGCTCTTTGCCAAACGGCCACGCATTTCGATCTCGTCCTTGATGCCATCGGCAGCGCGGCTCGACATCGAACGGAAAAACGGCGTGCGCTGGTTTTCCTTGAGACCTTTAAGCGCATCAACAAGAGATTCGTTGTCGACATCGCGCAGCAGCCGCTCCATCCCTTTGGGATCGAGAACCAGAAGCATTTCGAAGGTAAACAGTTCTTCTTCGATCTTTTCAGCCAAAGGCGCATCGCGCTGGGCGATGTCGGGAATGACAGTGCCCTTAAGCTCGCCTGCCGCCAGATTGATAAGGTTCGCTGCATCTCGCGGCCCGCCAATTGTAAGAGCATTCGCGCCAAAGCTCGCGCCGATCCGCTGCGACAGCAGGTTGTCGATCATGTCGACTGCCTTTTGCGACACCGGCCCCATCTTAGCCACCCGTTCAACGACGCCCGACTGAATATGGTCGGGCAGTTCAGAGAGCACCTGCGCGGCAGGTTCAGGTTCAAGCATCAACAGAAGCGCCGCGATCACTTGAGGGTGTTCATCCTCGACCAGCTTGACCAGAATTGACGGTGCAAGCCAGCGCGCCATTTCAATGCTACGCGGTCCCTGATCCGGCTCAATCCGAAGCATCATGCTTTCGGCTTTTGTCGGACCTATCGAGCGCTCCAAAAGGCCGCGCACCTGAGTAGGGCGATCTTGTTTGGGAATGATCTCTCGGTTGTTCTCGGTGACAAAATCTTCGAGCGCCTCCACCATTGCCGCGCGGTCAATCTCGCCAATCTCGCACATGGCAGCGCCCAGTTTTTCCAGCTCGTCAGGGCCAAGACGGCTGAGCAAGGACGCGGCTTCCTCATCGCTTAGCAACATCAACAGCACTGCAGCACGATCAAGACGGCTGGGTAGGACGCTTGGTACTGCCACCGATTTATCAGTATCGCTGGGATCGATCACATCGGTCTCACTCATGCTGGGGCCTCCTGATTTTCGGGCTGAGCGGGCGGCTCTTCGATCATACGTTTGAGCGCTTCGACCGCGCGTTCAGGCTCGCGCACTGCCAGTTTGCGGACGAGTTCAACTGTTTGCGGCAAGTCAATCACTTCCACTTCTTCGGCAGGCGAGACGAGCGAGGGCAGGTCATCCTTGCCGGCTTCGCCAGGCTGCCCATTGTCATCGGCCAAAGTGCTTTCAGCGCTCTCGACCTCATCCTCTTCCTCATCGTCTTCGCCCTTCTTGCCCTTCTTCGTTTTCTTGGCTTTTGGCGGCTTGGGTCCGCGCATGATGTTCACCAGCGGGCGCACAGCGAGGAACAGGACCAGCAAAACTGCGATCAGGGCGGTTACATAGCGCACGACCATCGCGAACCAGGGCTGTTCGTAGAAGGCAAGCTCAGGCATTTCGGTCGATTCGAAGGCGCTGACCACAATCTCTACCTGATCTCCGCGCGCTTCATCTGCTCCAACCGCCGCGCTCACGAGCGCTTGCAGCTGTTCTGTAGTCATTGGAGCGGCCGCCTCGAGTGCGGCTTGGCTTACCGCGACCGCCACGGAAAGTTTGACCATTCCACCCGGCCGAGTGCTGGTTACAGCCACTTCACGGCCCAGTTCGTAATTGCGTTGCACCGCGCTTTCGCTGTCAGTGGGTGCTGCCTCTAGTGCCTGTGGTCCTGCCTCACCGTCTTGCGCATCGGGGACGCCATCGACCAGGTCCGCATCAGGAGGAGGCGTGTTGGCAGGCACTCCGGGTACGCCACCGGGACCGGCTCCCGCCTTCCGGCTTGAAGTGCGCTCGCTCTCAGAACGCACCGCGCCTTCTTGTTCATAGCTTTCGCGCGCCGAAGTGATCTCGGACTGGTCGAGTTGCACCTGAACCTGTGTGGAGAAATTTTCGTCGCCCAAAAGCGGCATCAGCAAAGCGGTTACCTGCTCACGCAATTTGCTTTCGAATTCGCGCTGAAGGACCAGACCATCAAGCGGTCCATCGCTTTCAGAGGAGAGCAGCCGCCCGTTCTGGTCGACCACCCGGACTGCATCCGCGCTCATCCCCGGCACAGAGCCAGAGACAAGATTCACAATAGCCTCAACCTGCGCCTGTGTCAGAGTGCGACCGCTCACCAGTCGAACCATAACGCTGGCGCTGGGCGGGTTGTTCTGGCGCACAAACACCGACCGTTCAGGTGTTGCGAGATGCACTCGAACGCTTTCGATGCCATCGATCTCGCGGATGGTCAGCATCAGGTCGCGTTCGCGCGCAAGCTTTAGCCTTTCGCCTTCCAAAGTGCGGCTAGATCCAAGCGGGATAGCGTCGAGCATCTCGCTGGCGCCTTCTGGGGCCGCCAATCCAGCGTCACTCGCGACCAGCATGCGCGCGCGGTAGACATCGTCTTCGGCCACACTCAGCGCGCCTGTCGCATTGTTGATAGAATAGGCAATTCCGCCTCGATCAAGCGCTTCGACTACCTTGGCGCGTTCGCCATCCGAGAGATCGGAATACAAGATGCGCTGCGGGCCTTGTGCGATGGCGAGATAAAGCATTGCAATGATCGCGAGCGCGCCAACACCGATAAGCGCGGGCATGGCGCGTTTAAAGGCAGGCTGGCTGGTGAAAGCGGACAGACGCGCACGCCAATCACCGGCAGCAGCGCCAGCGCCCTCACCAATCGGCACAGCCCCTGGGGCCGGAACAGGAACAGCAGCATCAGCCACTTAACTCAGCTCCCCATCCGCATAATGTCTTGATAGGCGCTCAACAGCTTGTTGCGCACTTGCAAGGTTGCCTCAAACGCGATGCCAGCTTCCTGCCGCGCGATCATCACTTGCGCGATATCGGTCACTTCACCGCGCTCAAATCCGACTTGCATATCGGCGGAATGCTTCTGCACCGAAGAAACCCTTTGCAAAGCCTCGTTGAGAGTGTTGGCAAATCCCCCAATAGGCGCTGCACCATTGCCGATGGGATCGGCGCTGCCACTAGCGACGCGCACATCACGCAAAGCTTGCGAGCGGGAAAGAACTTCTGAGCGCAAAGCCATGACCTGATCGACCGCGTTCATGCGCCTGCTCCCGATGACATCATTCCAGATTCGCGCATCGAAGCGAGGCGATAGCGAAGCGTGCGCTCCGAAATGCCCAGACTGCGCGCGGTTTTGCCGCGATGCCCGCCATGCCGGTCCAGCTCCTTTAGGATCGCCTGCGCTTCGGAATGGAAGGCCACGTCAGATAGCGAGTTGGAAAGCGGCGCTGTTGCACGAGGAGTTTCGCCACCGTCCACTGCCCGTGCAGCCTGGTCGAACACAATATGCTCTGACAAGATGCACGGATCCTTGCCCGCGAGCAGGATCGCGCGGCGGATCACATTTTCCAGTTCACGCACATTGCCCGGCCATGCATGGGTTTCGAGCAATGCCAGTGCTTGGCCGGAGATCCAGCAGGGAGAGCCGGGCCTGGCCGCATGGCGCAGCAGCATTCCAAAGGCGAGCGGCGCTATATCGCCCCGGCGATTGCGCAAAGCAGGCAACGCCATGGGAAAGACATTGAGCCTGTATAGCAAATCTTCGCGGAACCGGCCCGCCTCCACCTCACTGGAAAGGGTGCGATTGGTGGCAGCGACAATTCGCACATCAACCCGTACCGGCTTGGTTGCACCGAGTGGCAGAACCTCGCCTTCCTGCAAAGCGCGCAATAATTTCGCCTGCAAAGGGAGCGGCAATTCGCCAATCTCATCAAGCAGCAACGTGCCGCCATCAGCTGCCCGGAACAGGCCTTCGCGCGCTTCACCCGCGCCGGTAAACGCGCCCTTGCGGTGGCCGAACAACATACCCTCAAGCATGGCCTCTGGCATCGCCGCGCAATTGACTGCGACAAAGGGGCCGCTCGCACGCTCGCTCATCCGGTGAACGAACCGCGCGATTACTTCCTTTCCGGTGCCAGTGGGCCCTTCAAGCAAGACAGGGATTTCGCTGGCGGCGATCCGTTCGGCGAGGGTCAAAAGCGCAAGGCTTTGATTGTCGGCCGCGATTGGCCATCCGCCTTGCCCGGCGCTGGCAATCAACGCTGATTGCGCCGCTGCGCTGCCGCGTTGATCATAGGATAGGGTAACACGGGCCTGACCGATTTGAACGAGGGAGGGCCGATCTGAATGAACAAGGTCAATCGCGACCATATCGGTACGGCCACGGACAGGCGTGTGTTCAAACTTGCCCGATGCGCCTAGAACCAGCCGGTCACGCTGCCAGGTTTGCGCAAGCAGAGGCAGGGTCGGATCGAGCAAAGCCGCGTGCGACCCGCATTTGGGAACAAAAGCCAAGACATCAGGCTCGCATTCATCTTTGCTCGCTTGATCTGGAAATTCTCTGGGAAGCGCCCGCATGGATCCACCTGTTCGTTACTGGTGGAAAGCTTTTGCCGCCTAGCCGTCCAAGATAGAGCAAATTTAATCACTCGTAGGACCCCTTATATGGGCCTTTTTCTTACACCGGCACAGGCGCAGGCTTTGTATACGGGGGCGCTACGACCGGTTTTGAGCGCGGCAAATTCTCGCCCCTTAAACATCTGAAGCAATGGTCGCTCTTAGCTTCAACAGGAGCGGTCCCGCCGCCTTGTTTACACCACTTGCACTAGACCACTTCGGGAGTTTGACCCATGTCAGTAATCAACACCAACACCTCTGCCCTTCGCGCTCAGAGCGCAAGCATGAAGGCCAATGAAATGCTCAGCGGCGCGATGGAGCGTCTTTCAACGGGCAGCCGTATCAACTCAGCATCAGACGACGCCGCTGGACTCTCCATCGCCACAGGCTTCACCAGCGACATCCGCGCTCTGAACCAAGGCATTCGCAACGCTGGTGACGGCATTGCTCTTGCACAAACCGCAGAAGGCGCGCTTGATGAAGTGTCGAACATGCTTCAGCGCGTTCGTGAGCTGGCTGTCCAGTCGCAAAACGGCACGCTTGATGCAGAAGACCGTTCGTTCCTCGACACCGAAGTCACCGAACTGGCTGGCCAGATCAGCGACATTCTCTCGAACACCGAGTTCAACGGCGTTTCGCTCTTCAGCACCACCAGCGGCACCGATGTTACGGTTTCTATCCAGATTGACGCTGGCCGCAGCATCGACATCACGAGCACGGCAATTGACGGCACCAACATCGATGCAGCTGCGCTTGACGTGTCGAGCGACACCAACGCTGCCACCGCGATCACCAACGTCGATGCCGCGCTGAGCGATGTGAACACCGCACGTTCATCGCTGGGTGCTGGCCAAAACCGTTTGCAGTCTGCAATCAACAACCTGACCACGACTTCGACAAACCTGGCTGATGCGCGTTCGCGGATCGAAGACGCTGACTTCAGCCAAGAGAGCACCGCGCTCGCCAAGGCTCAGATCTTGGGTCAGGCGTCGACTGCCATGCTTGCCCAGGCCAACCAGTCGCAGCAGAACGTCCTCTCACTGCTGCGGTAAGTTGACCCGCAAAAAGCTCCCCGATGGGGTGGCAAGGAAACCCGGAGTGCACAGCGCTCCGGGTTTTTTGTTATGGCTCGGGCGCTAAGACTAAGACGCGTTGCGATCCTGCCAATCGACCACTTCGAGCCAGTTTCGCAGGCGATTTTCTTCGAGTCGGGCAATCAGCGGGTTCGCGTGATAGGGTAGCAAGAACTGCGCAATCGCTTCCGACCATTCAGCAGAAGCGTCGAAGATGACCCCAAGGCCAAGCACAGCCGGCACATGAACATAAAAGAGCGGGCGATCATCCGTATCGGCCTCGCGCGTAAAGTCTTCCACCGCCGTCAGCACACCATTGCGCGGCCCGCCTGCCTGCAACGCGACAGCAAAAGCGCCCATCCCTCTGAGCCCGCGATGCTGGTGCACGTCGTTATCATCCAGCTTTACGCCATGATCGAAACTGTGCGGGTGAAGCCAACCGGGCGGCACGCGCTGCGGGGCGTAGTAGAAATCGCGCCGCGCACATGGCCAGGACACATCATGCAGAAACGCCAACAAAGGACGCCCCGCCTCCTTCTGGATCCTATCAATTGCGGTGAGCTCATGAAAGACCGTGTAGTAATTGTGGTCACCATCAACGAACCAGGCATCTGCTGGCTTAGCGGTCTTCAGCGCCTCTATGCTGGGCTGAGCGATATGATGCACTTGGCTTTCGCCCGCGGCCCAATCTGCAAAGCCTTCCGCGGGTTCTGGATCGATGCAGGTAAGCGTCCCGCCCTTGCCCGCTGCATGCTGGCTGAGCAGTTTTGACATGCCGCCAAATTCGCTGCCAATCTCCGAAATATCAGCTACCCCTGCCTCTTCTAGGCATGGCATGATCAGGCTGGAAAACTCTGCCATTGAATGGATCAGAAGATCGGTCATGCTGCCGCGTCCTTTACATCTGCATGGTTTGTGCTCGCCTGCCTAGCGCGTTGAGATCGTTGACGAATGGGGCGGAAGACAATTTCGAGCATGTACGTTTCGTCTTCTTCTGCCCGTACGGCCGGATTAACCAGCATAAACGCCGCCGGATCGGAGCATTCGAACAGGCCGCCGGCGTGATCCTCCATCTTGTCAAACTGTGCGATCGCGTCATGCGCGATGGCATCGCCCGTGTTTTCAGGAGCCAGCGCGGAAACCGGACATGTGCAAATCCGCGCAAGCTCAAACCACTCAAACACTTCGCCCATTTGCACCGCGATGCCTTTGGCGCGGCTGACGATCGGAACACGCAGAGAATAGAATCCATCATGCGTGGGGACGGCAGGCATGGTTGCGCGCGCGGCGTCTCTGGCGGTGAGATAGATCACCGGCACATCGATGCTCTGTCCAGCGCTGTCGGCATAGGAGATGCCAAGCCCGAAACGCTTTTGCACCAGCAAGGACAGACGCGTGCTCATATCCTCTCGCGCCAATTCTGCGGGAAGGAACATCCGGGTAGAGCCTTTCATGTAGAACAAGCCGCGTCGCCGCATTCCTTCGCGGGCCTCGGCCTCATCGAACAGCGCCACCATGCGCTCACTTCCCAAATTCACATCATGCTCAAATTCCTGAAGCGCTTTGAGTTCTTCGGGGAGCGGTAGGAACATGAACCGGGTCAGCACGCCAAGCGCTCCTTCACGCCAAGCCCGCATATGATGCGCATCACCCTTGCGGATGATCGGCATTGTCTGCGCCGCCTTGGCGAAATCTATCACGCCCGTCTGCACGCGATCACGAACGTCGCTCTGGGTGCCTTTAACAGAGCTGTCTTTGCGAATGGGTTCTCCCGCTTCGGTGTAGTCGACCACCGAACCCAGTTCGCATGTCGCCAGCTGCTCAATCACAGCGACATTGCCGCATAAGGCCTCAAGCAGTTCAGGATCGCAATGCCGCTCATCAATCAGGCCCTTCTTATCGAGCCCGGTCGCCGCCATTTCGCGCAGCAACAAATACCGCCCTGCCACATGCACATCCAATGCATCGGCGAGCAGGCTGTCCACCCGGTCCTGCGCTGAACCGTTATAGCCCAAATCGACGAGCATCAGCGTGTCACCGGGTTTGGGATCAACCGCAGCGCGAATATGCTCAACCAAGCGATCCGCGCGGGCACGCGCGCGGCGGCGGATCACCTTTTCGAGCTGCCCTTTGCGCAGTTCGGCGCGCAGTTTGAGGCTGCCCTCCACCATGGCTTCATAGGTTTCCGCCTCACCAACAATCCGCGAGATTTCATCCTCTTCAAGCAACATCTGCCGCGCCAATGTTTCCGGATTAAGCCCGAATTCGAGCGCGAGGTGCTCTTGATACTTCTCACGCGAGGCCAAAGATGCGGCGATTGCGACAAAGCGGCTGACCTCGACCCGCGCCGTGCTGTCCGCCTCGCCCGCCATCTGGTGAACGCTATGCGGCAAATGCCCATCGCGCAGCATAAACAACCAGTGAACTTGCCCACCGCGCTCTTTCGCCAATACGTCCGCTTCGTCTCGCAGCCATTGATCAAAGGCGTGGAAGACTGGCCCAAGCACGGTTAAGCCCAAGGAGTGCGCAGGGTCGCTGGATTGCGGTTCATCCCGTGCGAGCAAGGCGCGATGCGGCATAAGTCCGCGCGCATTGTCTGACGCATCACCGATCAGTTGCTGGCAAGAACGCTCAAATCGCAGGCGGGTCTGCGCCACCTTCTCAAACTGCTCGAGATGCAAGGCCGGAATGCCCAGCGCGCGGGCGCCGTCAAAATCAGCCTTACGGTTGTCGCCGATATGGAGAAGCTGATGCGGCTGGCATTTCATTGCTTTTAGCACCTTTGCCAGAAGGCCTTGCGCTTTCGATAATCCCGCATCGGATGAGGCAAACACGCGGTCGATCAGGTCCGCAACGTCATCTCCTGCGCTGTCTCTAATCAAGCGCTCCAACTGAGCTGCGGAAAGATAAGTGTCCGACACGAGGATCACCTTTGTGCCGCGCGCTTTGGCAGCGCGGATCAACTTGACCGTCGGCTCAAACGCGAAGCAACACCGCGCCTCGACCGCCAATTCAGCGGCGATCGCAGCCTTGCGGTCAGCCTGTCGCTCATTGGGTAGGAGCTGCGCGTAAATTTCCTCGAGATTGACCTCACTGCTCTCCCGCATAGTGGCTTGCGCTTTGCGCGCGCGGGTCTCGCCCACGATGCGTTGGCCAGTATTGGCGCATTCAAGCGCGGCAAACACATCACTCGGCGCATAACAATCGCGCCACAAGAGTGTGTCAAAGCAATCGAGCGAGAGCACCTCCAGGGTGACAGGCGCATGGCGCAGCGCCTCCGGCATCTGGTGCGGCAAAATGCTTTCAATCATGGCTGGTCTCCCCGCTTTTTTGACCGTGAAGTGGTGGCGGGAACCAGCGCTAGAGATTCATGGTTTACGGGGCTGAAGCGGCAGCCCCAGAACTTTCACCTATGTCGCCGCCTGCATTCTGGCTGGCATCGGCGGTCGTCTCGTTGCTCGTCGCAGCGGGCGGCGTGCTGCGCCGGGGCCTTCCACGCCTCCCCACCGGACTGCCATCAAGCAACAAAAGCGAAATCCGGCGGTTGCGCGGATCGGCGGGATCGGCTGCGATCAGTGGTTCAGTGTCCGCCACCCCTTCGATCCTCGCAAATCGGCCTGCCGGTATCCCTTCGCGGATCAATTGTTGGCGGGTGGCCTCTGCACGCCCAGCAGAGAGCGACCAATTGTTCGCACTGATTCCAGAGCGCCAGGGCAAAGAATCGGTGTGCCCTCGCAGGATCAGAGGATTGACCTCATCCGCGACAGCTTCGGTGATGACATCAAGCAATTGCCGCGCTTCATCGGTCAAAACCGTCGTGCCCAGAGCAAACATGGAAAAGTCTGCATCATCGACAAGGTCGATCCGAATGCCTTCGGGCGCACGCACGACACGCACTTGACGGGCAAGCCGCGCGGTTTCGCGGCGTTCGGCGAGCTTTTCGTCGATCGCTTCTTTGATCGCGCGCATCTTGTCTTCGACAGATTCTTCAGAGCCAGCGCCCCCACCCTCCATCGGCCCGCCGCGTGCGCCGCGCGGAATGGTGATCGACATCGTGCCCGTCTGCCCGGCCGCGTTGGGGTAATTGTCAACCTCCGTGATCGAGCTGCCTCCCAGCATACCATCCGCACCGGCGCTTTGCTGGCGCACTTTGACAAGCGTTGGCGTGAAGTAATCGGCAATGCCTTTGCGCTGGTTCTCCTCGGTCGCACCGAGCAGCCAGAGCAGTAGGAAGAACGCCATCATCGCGGTCACAAAGTCGGCATAGGCGACTTTCCACGCGCCGCCATGATGGCCATCACCGCCCCCGGCGATGACCTTTTTGACAATGATCGGCGCTGGCGGCGAAGCGGCTCCGGCGTCTTCTGCCATCTTATTTGCCCCGCATCATATCGAGCAGATCGGTAAGCTTGGGACGATGCGCGGGCGGAAGACCGGAACGCGCAGCTTCAAGCACAAGCGGCTGCGGGTAGCCGTGCAGACTGGCAATGATCACCTGCTTGATCGATTGATAGAGCTGCTGATCATGCGCGTTCACCTGCTTAACCCGACTCGCCATCGGACCTGCGAAACCATAGGCGAGCAAAACACCCAGGAATGTACCCACCAGAGCGGCACCGATCATCTTGCCCAGCACGGCAGGCGGCTGATCAATCGCACCCATCGTTTTGATGATGCCCAGAACCGCCGCAACAATGCCGAGCGCGGGGAAGGAGTCCGCCAGCGATTGGATCGCGTGTTGCGGCTCATCCATTTCGTGTAGTTGCGCTTTGATCGCGTGGTCGATCACGTCCTCGACAGCATGGGTATCAAGCGTGCCCGAAGACACCACCATCAGCGTCAATGGATCGCAGATCAGGTTCACCACAACCTCATCGCCTTGCAGTTTGGGATATTCGCTAAAGATTGCAGAGGATTGCGGTTCGGTGACGTGGCTTTCGAGCGCTACCGCCCCTTCGGATCGCAGCACTTTCATCAGCTTGCTGGTCAGGGCAATTGCATCAATATGGTCTTGATCGGAATATTTGGGGCCTTTGAAAACCTTAGCAAATCCCCCCAAGAGCAACTTCACCTCGTGCATAGAGTTGCCGATCAAGGTTGCACCGATGGCAGCGCCCACGATCATCATCATCTCAAGCGGCAATGCCGCAAGGATCGGCCCCATCGCGCCGCCTGCAAGCGTGTACCCGCCAAAGACGAGCACCAAGAGAACAACAATGCCGATTGCGGCGAACACGGGGAAAATTCCTTCCTAGATGGTGGGCAAGCGAGAGGAGATTGGGGCTAGAGCACGTTGAACAGATTGAGGTTGCTGACGCGAGTGAAGCTGGTTTGGCTGGCTTCGAGAGCAGTTAATGTCTGTTGCAACCGCACAATGGTCTCGGCCAGGTCGGTATCGGCGATCTCTGAGCGTTTTTCCGCGACATCGATGGCCCTGTTTTGTTGGTCCTGTTGGATCGATTCAACCCAAGCGAGCCTTGTGCCGATCACAGTCTGGCTACGATTGGCGTTGTCGATGGCGCTGTCGATGCCAAGCAGGGCGTCTTGCGCTGCCTGACTGGGATCAACCGACCCGCCCACGCGCAAGGCGGCAGCAAGATCAGCGATCACAGCGAAAGTGTTGGTCGGCGTGCCATTCACATCAAATTCGAACACCTGACTGCCGCTAACCCCGCGCTCGATATCGGTGCCAGGCGCGACAGGCACGGTGCCGATATCGTCATTGCCGTTATAGCTGACAGAGCCATCAGGGTTTAGCGTGAAAGCGGGCGCGCCGCCTGTGCCGGCAAACAAAGGCGCATCGGTGAGGGAAAGCGAATTGGAGCGCGCAAAGACCTCTTCAAAGATCTGATCGAGTTCATCTGCGATCGCTTCGCGTCCATTCTCACCCACAGTATCGCTGGCCGCGGCGACCGAGAGTTCACGCACGCGTTGCAGCACGTCGATGACGCCGCCGATTTGGTTGGAGGCTTCGGAAAGGTCCTGCTCCAACCGCAAAGCGTTTTCTTCTTCGGTTTCACCGCGCACTTCGAGCCGGGTGAGCGCGCGCAGCCGTGATGCGGCGACAGGATCGTCAGAGCCTCGCTGTAGCTCAACGCCGGTGGCGATGCTGGTTTGCAGGCCTTCTGCCGCCTCGCGCAAGGCACGCATTTGCGCGACAGAGCGGTCGTAAAAAGCTCCAGTGGAATTGCTGATGAAACTCATGGAAATGGCTCCTTAATCTCATCCCAGCCCAAGAATTGTGTCGAACAGTTCGGTCGCCACTTGGATGACCCGGCCATTGGCCTCAAACGCCTGTTGAAGGCGGATAAGGTTGGTTGCCTCTGTATCGAGATCGACCCCGGTCTGTGTGAGCAGTTCGGATTGCGCACTGGCATTGATGATTGAGAGGCCTTCGCGCGTCGTGTCCAACCCGGCGATCCGGCTGGAAAGGCCAAGCAACGAGCGGTCTACCGTGTTGATCGGCCCGCTATCGCCGCCATAAGAGGCAATGAGCGCGCTCAGATTGTTGGTATCGCGGCTGCCCGGTGGCGATCCTGCGGCGGCGAGCGCGAGCCCATTGCCGTCTTCGAGCGCGAGTTCAATGTCGGAGGCATCGCTGCCAGAAAAGAGCGGCTGGCCGGTGGTGCCATCCAGACCCACGCCGTTGGCCTGTGCTGTGTTTGCAACCGTGATTGTCGCAAGCGCTGCGGCGTCCAATTCATCCTGTCGCCCGGCAATATCAGCAATTGCAGAGGCGCGCCCAGCCATTGCACCGCTAACAGGGGCAAAAGTGGTGCCGCCAATATCAAATGTGGTGGTCCCATCCGCGGCGGCGCTGCCAGAGATTGTCCCAGCATTGGTGCCCGAAACCAGCAATACGCCTGCTTGACCGGGAGGCGCAGGGTTGGCTTGCAGCCGCACTTCAGCACGGCCGAAGTCATCAAAGGTGACGCTGGTGCCGAATTCCTCGGACAAATCGCGCAAAGCCGCGTCGCGCGCATCCAGAAGCGCTGCGCGCCCTTCGCTACCACCTCGCGCGTCAACCAATTCCTGATTGATCCGTGCAATCTCACGCGCGGCACCATTTGCGACTTCAACACCGACCGTGACTTCATCTTCAATAAGGCCGCGCGCGGTTTCAAGCGAGGTATCGGCCTGTTGGAAAGTCACCGCCAATTGCCGCGCGCTTTCAATCGCGCCAGCGCGCAGGGCTGGATCGGTGGGGTCGCTTTCAAGCACGTTGAGCGCGGCTTCAAAATCGACAAGCCCGCGGAACAGCCCGGAATTCTCCAGGGCCGTTTCCGCATCGCGCAAACCCGCAATCTCTGCTTCAGCGCTTGCCAAGTCAGAAAGACTGTCGCGCGCCTGGCGCTGCAACAGCTCGTTGGAACCGCGCTGAACACCATCAATTCCGACGCCATTGTACCGCGTGATCGTAGAAAAATTGATCGTACCTGTGGTCGTCAACTCGCTCACGCTCAGCGAACGGCGGACGTAATCCGGATTGTTGGCATTGGCGATGTTCTGCGCCGTCAACTCAAGGTTGGCGCGCGCCGCACTGGTGCCGGATCGGCCGATCAAGAGGAGATTGGTAGGCATCACTCGTCCCTTTTATCGCTAACGAATTGAGCAAGCTGTTCCTCGATACTCCGGGCAAACCCCAAGGCGCCCGATTGCGAAACGATTTCAGCAAAATGCTCATCGCGCATCTGCTCAAACTGCTTCAGCCCGCCGCCCGTAAGCGGTGTGTCTTCGGTGAAGCTGGTGGCGCGCGCGGCTTCCAACATGCGGCGCACCATGATCGCCTCAAACCCTTGCGCTGCTTGACGCAATTCACGCTGCTCGGGCGAAAGGCTGGCCGAACTGGGGTCAGCCACGGGGCGGGACTGGATAATCACAGCACCACCATCTCGGCCTGCAGAGCGCCCGCCTGTTTCAGGCTTTCAAGGATCACAACAAGATCCGCCGCGCCTACACCCAAAAGGTTGAGCGCATCGACAATTTCGGAGAGGTTGGCAGCGCCAGGAAACTCGACAACGCGGCTGTCGATCTGCTCAACACTGATTTCGGTGTTCTCCTCAATCGCGGTATCGCCATTGCCAAACGGTTCGGGCTGAACAACGCGCGGGGCTTCGTCGATGCGGATCACGAGCTTGCCATGGCTGATCGCTGCGGGAGCCAGACGGACCGCTTGATTGATAACCACGGTCCCCGTGCGGCTGTTGACGATCACTCGCGCGGCGACCGGAGCAGGGGTTACTGGCAGCATTTCGATATCGGCCAGCATGGCGGCGCGTTGATCGTTGCCAAAGGGCAATGCGATCTCGATGCTTACACCGTCGGCGATCTGTGCTGAGCCGGGAAACTGATCATTGATTGCATCGCGCACCCGGCTTGCTGTCAAGAAATCGGCTTGGTGGAGATTAAAGCGAAGCGAGGTTGCCTGATCGAAACCAGTCGCCACTGCGCGCTCCACCGAGGCGCCATCGGCGATCCGACCCACGGTAGCGATATTGACGGTAAGTTGTGAGCCATCGCGTCCGCTCACACCCAGCCCGCCAACCGCGACATTGCCCTGCGCCATCGCATAAATCTGGCCGTCAGCTCCGTAAAGGGGGGCGAGCACCAGCGCACCGCCGCGCAATGACCGCGCTTGACCGAGAGTGGAAACGGTGATGTCGATCCGCTGGCCGGGCTTCGCAAAGGCAGGCAGTTCAGCGGTGATAATTACAGCAGCAGCGTTGCGCAGATTGGGGTTCACACCAGGCGGCAATTGCAGCCCAAGCCGGCCGGAAACACCGCGCATCGCTTCGGTCACATAGGCAAGGTTGTCATCGCCCGTCCCTTGAAGGCCCACAACGACGCCATAGCCAGTGAGCTGGTTGGCGCGCAGCCCTTCAAACTGGCCGAGATCGCGTATGCGTTCCGCGCTGGCGCTCGCAGGTGTCAAGGCGGCGAACAATGCCAGCAATATTGAAAAGAGGGTAAAGCGTCTCATGACAGCGACCCCATCAGAACGGCGACAAGGCGGTGAAGAACCGCGAGAGCCAGCCCGGACGGCTCGCCTGTTGCACAGCGCCGCTGCCACCATAGATGATGCGCGCATTGGCCACGCGTGATGATGGCAATGTGTTGTCGACATCAATATCGACCAGCCGGATGCGGCCAGCGAACTGGACCCATTCATCACCTTGGCTAAGCGACATCAGTTTCTCTCCGACAACTTCGGCAGTTCCATTGGGATAGATCGTCGCAATGGTGACGGTGACAGTACCGGTCAGCTGGCTTTGCTGGGCCGCACTTCCACCCCCTGAGAACGACCCATTGGCTGATGCATTAAGGGAACTGGGATTGAGGAAGCTCAAAATGCCGGTGGCGGGCGGCAGGATCGATGCATTTCCATCGCGCGCAGTGTCACCGCTGGTGCTCTTGGATGTGTTGGTCGATTCAAGCAGAACGATCGTGACCATATCGCCCAGCTTGCGGGCACGGTTGCCCACAATCAACGGGGCATAGCCCTGGCTCGCCTGATAAATCGCGCCATTGCCGCCAGTCTGGGGACCGGGAACCACCGCGGCCATCGGGGGCGGAGGCGGGGCGGTAAAGCCTGCCTGCCGATTGCCCCCTCCTAGCCCCATACAGCCCGACAAAGCGAGCACAAGAATGGCAAGACAAAGCGCATTGGCGCGCATTCGTTGGGTCGTATGGCTCATCAAAAATCTCACAGTGTCTGGTTGGCGTTGCGCAGCATTTCATCGACCGCGCTGACCATCCGGGAATTGATTTCGTAAGCGCGTTGCGCCTCGATCATATCGACCAGTTCTTCGACCACACTGACATTGGAGGCCTCCAACATGCCTTGCTGGATATTGCCGCGACCGTTCTGGCTGGCTGGTCCCACTTCGGCAGGGCCGCTGGCCCCGGTTTCAACCAGGAAGTTGTTCCCAATCGGGCGCAGGCCAGCAGGGTTTACAAAGCTTGCAACGGTCAACTGTCCGACCTGAACCGCAGCCGCCGTGCCCGCTTGGGTCACGCTGATCGTGCCATCTTGCGAGATCGAAATGCTTTCGGTGTTCGCCGGGATCTGCACAGGCGGCGTCACAGCAAAGCCCTGCGTGGTGACCAACTGACCTTCGGCAGACAGCGTAAAATTGCCCGCCCGTGTGTAAGCAACCTGACCGCCTGGCGGCAGTTCCACTTGAAAATATCCCGGGCCATCCAAAGCGAGGTCAAGCGGGTTATTGGTAAGGTCCAATGTCCCTTGCGTGGCAATCTTGGTGGTGCCGGTCACCTGCACCCCTGTGCCAAGGTTGAGCCCGACCGCAAAGTTCGTCTGGTTGGTCGATTGCGCACCTGCAACGCGGCTTTCCTGATAGGCGAGCGTCGCGAAATCAACGCGGTCGCGCTTGAACCCAGTCGTTCCGATATTGGCAAGATTGTTCGAGATCGCGCGGATCCGCATATCTTGCGCTTCAAGCCCGGTGCGGGCGACCTGTAGAGCAGATGTTGGCATAGTCTTGGGTTCCTTGGGATAAAGGGAGGGGGGCGCCTGGGCGGTCAGCCCATCGTCAAGAGTCGGCTGCTTGCTTCGTCCAACTCACCGGCTTTCTGGAGCACTTGCGCGCGCATTTCGAAGGAGCGTTGCGCTTCGATCATGTCGACCAGTGTTGCCGCGGTCTGGACGTTGGATTGCTCCAATGCACCGCTCGTTACCCTCGCCGTGGGATCAGGGGGAAGCACGCCTCCACCGGGCACTTTGAGGAAGCTGTCCACGCCCTTGGCCAGCGGGCTGCCCTGCGGGGAGACAAGCTTGATCTGGCCGATCGCTTGCGGCGGGACACCGGGCGCATTGGGGTCTTCGGCCAGTATGGTTCCATCCTCACCGATCGAAATACGCTGGCCCAATGGGACCGTGATCGGCCCTGCATTGCCCATAACCGGCAGGCCTTCGCCGTTTTCGAGAAGGCCGGTAGGGGTCAAACGCAGATCGCCCCGACGGGAGTAAAACTCGCCGCCACCCGGCGCTTGAAACGCGATCAAGGCCTCGCCCTGGACCGCGATGTCGAGCGGTTGCCCAGTAGCGGTGACCACGCCGGTTGCCATGTCCGCCCCCCGCACATTGCCACGCGCCATGACTCGCGCTTCGATATTGCCATCGCGCAAGGTTGCAGGCGTCACCGAGAATATCTCCTGACGAAAGCCCGGCGTCGACGCGTTGGCGAGATTGTTCGCCACCGTGCGCTGCCGGTTCATCGCTGAATTCATCGCGGTGAGGGCGGTGTAGACAAAGCGATCCACGGATCAGCCCCTTATCCCTGAAGGTTGATCACGGTCTGCGAAACAGCCGTGGCGGTGTCGATTGCGCGTGCGTTCGCCTGGAAGTTACGCTGCGCGGTGATCAACGCAACGATCTCTTCGGCAAGGTCGACGTTAGAGCGTTCGAGCGCGCCGGACAGGATCGCGCCGCGATTACCGACGCCGGGGCTGTCATATTGCGGCTCGCCAGACACGCCGGTAGCACGGTTGCGGCCTTGGCCAATAGCCAAGAGCCCGTCATTCGACGCAAAGGTCGCAAGAGCAAGTCTGCCGACCGGGGCAATTTCACCGTCGGCATAAGCCGCAAGCAAGTTGCCATCCGCCTGAATGGTCACACTGGAAAGGTCGGCACCGCTTGTCCCTGTCGTTGGGATTTGGGCGTCAATTGGCGTGGTGTTGAGCGGCAGGCCTGTCGCAGGGTCAACTGCGAAGACCTGAATAGGTTGGCCCGCAGCGTTCTCGATATTGCCATCGCTATCAATCTGAAGGTTTCCGTTGCGCGTAAACAGAAACTCATTGGTCTCGCGGTTGCGAGTGGCCAAAAACCCATCGGCATCGATCGCAACATCAAGGCTTCGCCCGGTCTGCTCAATCGCGCCTAGCGAGAAGTCTTGGTTGATCGTCGAAACGGTCGCGCCAAGGCCAACCGATAGTCGCGGATCGCTGCCATTGCCGCCTGCGATAATGTCAGCGAACTGCACGGAGCGGCTTTTGAAGGCCAGCGTTTCGGCATTGGCGATATTGTGCGAGATGACCGAGAGATCGGTTTCTGCGTTACGCAGAGCGTTGAGAGAGGTGTAAAACGAAGTCATGGGCTAAAGTCCTTGGTTGGGGGTTCAAGAATTCTGGTCGTTTGAGCGGGCTCAGGCAGCGATTGGCGCGGCTGAAGACGGAAGCACTGATGCAGAAGAGGATGAACCTGCCCCCACGGCCTCAGCCGCTCTTGCTGCATCTTGCGCGGCCTGCTGGGCGGCGGTGGCGGCTGATGTGGCAGCCTGTGTTGCGGCTTCCTGTGCGGCGATCAGCGCATCGAGTTGCTGGGAGATCGTCGCCAAAGTGTCGTTGCTCTCAGTCTGCGCAGAAAGGGCGGAAAACTGTGCCAATTGCGCGGCCATCGCTTCGTTATCGGCCGGTTCCAGCGGATCTTGCTGCGTCAATTGCGTGGTCAGCAGCAGCAGAAAGTCCGACTGATCAAGCCTGACGGCATCGCTCTGGGGCAACTCGCTTGGTGTATTAAGCCGGTTGATTGTATCCAAAAGGCCGGGCGAAGTGACAGAATTGTTGGTGTCCACGTTCAATTGCTCCTTAGTGTTTCGAGCATCAGTTGTTTGGCGGTTTGCAGCGCTTGAACCATGTTCTGGTACTGGCGCGCGCTTTCCATGATCTCGACCATCTCAGCAGTCTCATCGACGGGCGCTTGAAAGACATGGCCGGTTTCATCGGCAAGGGGGTTGGATGGTTCGTAGCGCTTGATCGGGGTCGCGTCAGAGACACGCAGGCCATCGCTGCGTACGCTGGAAAGCCCTGTCGCGCGGTCAAGCTCCGCGGTGAACACCGCACGGATCGGACGGTAGGCGTCCGCCTCATTCGTGGCGACTGACCCAGCATTGGCGAGGTTCGACGTCGCTGCGTTCATCCGCACCATCTGCGCCGACATCGCCTGCTGAGTCATCGAAAAGAGCGACATTTGCTGATTGTCAGGCATCATCACTCTCCTTTCAGCGCGCGAGTGATCGTATTGACCTTGCCTTGGACAAAGCTGAGCGTTGCTGAATATTGCATCGCGTTTTCTGCAAAGGCGACCTGTTCGCGATTCAGCTCCACCGTGTTGCCATCGAGGCTGGGCATGGTCGGGCGGCGATACAGCAGATCGCTTTCGCCAAAACTCGACCGCATTGTCTGTTCCCCGCCGCGAGACTGTTCCAACCTCGCATCGAGCGCGGCGTTGAAATCAATGTCGCGCGCTTTGAAACCGGGCGTGGCCGCGTTGGCGATGTTTGATGCGATCACCCCCATACGCTGCGAACGCAATTCCAGCGCTGCTCCGTGAATGCCAAAGATTTGCTCGTTCATCTGTGCGTCCTCAAAAAGAAGTCGCACCTGGCTCTGCACCATGCGTGCCAAACCGGCTTTCCGGCGGTGCAAATCTGAGTTTTCTGGCTGTCTCGGCAAGCCTTTGCCGCCCTGCCTGCAAACGCGTGCCCGCTTAAGCTGCGCGACCCATCACCGTTCTCAAATGAGCCACCTATTGCGCTGACCGAGCGCCGCTTATGAAGGGATTATCGTGCTTTTTGACGGGTTCAGTTTGGTTGATGGGGACGCTTTGGGAATTGTGCTCATCGGCACGGCGCTCGCGACAGTCGCGCGTTGCGGATGGGGAGATATCAAGGCAGCGAGCCGGGCTCTTAAAGGCCTAGGGAAACCCGGCTTTGATGAAGCGGCCAACCGGGCTGTTCTCGCCAAAGCCGCGCCGGAGATCCGGCAGCGCGGGCATCTGAGTGCTGACCCGGTCATGCCGCCCGACGTCTCGCTTGCGAAACTGGTCGATGCCTACCGGATGACAGGTTCAATCGATGCGCTCCACAGCGCCGCACGCGGAGACAGGGCAAGCCGGGAAGTGGCCCGGGCACAGGCTGTGCGGGTGTTTGATTATGCCGGTGAACTTGCGCCCGTATTCGGGCTTGTTGGTACCTTGTTTGCGATCACCCAGCTCAACGCTGGCGCGCCTTCCAACACGACCGAGGTAATGATGGCGGCGATTGCCAATGCGGTCCTGTCGTCGCTCTACGGCGTTCTGACCGCTCACCTGGTTTGTGTTCCCATCGCCGGCGCGATAGAACGGCGCGGTGCACGCGAAGAGTCCACACGCGCGCAATTGATAGACTGGTTCGAAGATCAGATTTCGTACAATCACTCGCGCACACGCAACACGCGAAGTGAACCGGTTGAGGACGCTGATGGTCCGAGGAAAGCGGCATGATCACCCGGCGCGGACCCGGATGGCAATTGATCCTGGCTGACCTGTCATTGATCCTGTTTCTGGTGACTTTGTCGACGCTCGCCGGGGTCGCAGACCAAGACGTCCACGGAACGGTTGCTGAAAGAGAAAAAGCTCCCGAATTCGCAGCTTCACAGGCGCTGTTTCGGCCCGATCCCCTTGGCCCCACATTGGGCGAATGGCTCGATGATCAATCGCCGGACGCCCGTGCGACACTGACAGTGTTTGCCCGGCACACCGAAGACGACAAAGAGGCGATCTGGGAAATTGCACAGGCGCTTGCCAGCGATGCCAGTGGCCGTGGGTTTGCCGTTAGAGTGGTCATCTCACAAGATCAGACCATTCTCAGCGAAGAAAGCCAAAGCGCTGGAGCGAGCGACGTCTATGCCAGCCTTGCCTATGATGAAGCGGTGAATGCGCCAGAGGTCGCAGACAACGCTGAGTAAAACGCTGCGAATAATCAGCCGATTTCGATGCGGTTGCGTCCAGCATTTTTGGCGTTGTAGAGCGCTTTGTCCGCCCGGCTCAATGCTTCTCTAGGGTCGTTAAGATCGATAAGCTCGGCAATTCCGGCGGAAAACGTGATCTTGCCAAACGGTTTGCCACTTTCGCGGTTCATCATCTGCTTGTGCGCCTGCATTGCGCGAATACGATCCAACTTAATGCGGGCTTCGTCCGCGGTGTTACCTCGGAAGATTAGCGCGAATTCTTCGCCCCCATGGCGAGCAACAAAGCAATCATTGGTCGCAGCCTTGTTCAAAGCGCTGGCAATAGAAACCAACACTCTATCGCCAGCATCATGGCCGTGCGTGTCATTAACACTCTTAAAGTGATCAACATCGCAAAAAGCAACCGATAATGGCGTGTTTGTAGTCTGTGCTCGCTCCACCGCATCGTTGAAAAAGCGTTCAAACGCCCGGCGGTTCGGAAGCCGCGTGAGATGATCAATATCGGCCTCGTTGCGCGCCTTGGCCAAACTGTCGCGCAGCTGGTCAGTTTCTGCCTGGCTGCGCTGCATCGCATGCTCAACTGACCTGAACCGATCCACCATGGTGCGTGACAGACTAACAACCCGTTCCACTTCCTCCCGCAAACGATCGGAATCGCTTTCAAACGACATTTCCTCGAGCTGCGCATCGATCGCGCCGCGCTGTTCGCTTGTCGCGTTTTGGGCTGTGCGTGCAGTTTGCGAAAACTGGCTAAGCGTGGATTCCATAGAGTCCATCAATTGATCGAGCGCGCCTCTGCGCTCATCACGCTTGCCGGGCTTTCTGGCGTTGTCATCCAACCATGCCTGATCGATGGGCTCGCCAGAGATCTCGCGGGCGGCAAAGACCTTTGCGAGCGTAGGATCCGAACCTGACACTGCCGAACAGATCGCGGCCATGTTTTCCGGGGTGATCTCCAGATCGTGCTTAAGCATCGACTGCGCGATCTGATCGAGCAACTCAATCCGCGCTGTCTGTGCAAGGCTCACTGGCTCAAAGTCCTTCAAGACCGCATTGCTCGACAAATTCTAGCTCCTGCTGAAACATGTGCGACAACCATCTTACTAATCGGTCAGTGTTAAGTCGCTTCGGCAATTGCCCCGTGAAGACTACTTATTCATTCCAAGACAGTGGATTAGAGACCGATTGGCACAGCGTTTGCAGTCACGATGGCCTGTCCTGCACAATGCCGGACACCTTGCCATTCGGAGAAACTCTCATGCGTCTTTCAGACACGCTTTACCGCCAAGAACGGTTCTTGCTTGCAAGCGCTAGCCTTGCCACCGTTCTGCCGCTTCTCGCGGCTGCAACCGCCTCTGCCCAGCCTTCGCAAGGTGCAGCGATCACGCAGCCTGAACAGATCGATCGAGCCGTTGCCAGCTTCACAGGCGCTGCCATTGGTGAGGTCGGCGGTGCGCGCGTTCCTGCCGATCGGCGGCTGAGACTTGCCGCATGCCCGTTGCCACTTGATGTGGAGTGGCACGGGCGTGGGCGCTCAACCGTCAAAGTGTCTTGCACGGGGCCGGAGAGCTGGAACATCTTTGTCTCCACCCGTCCGGCGCCACAGCAGGCCGATACAGCGCCCGTTGTCAATCGTGGTGACCCAATAACAGTGGTCGTGCGCGGACGCGGTTTCAGCGTGCAACAAAGTGGCGAAGCAATGGACAATGGCAGCGCCGGAGACTGGATCGCTGTTCGCACTTCGCGCGACGCCACCCCGATCCGCGCGCGCATCGAACGGCCTGGCTTGGCGGTGATTCCCGCAGGCTGAGCAAAATTGTGAAGAAAGCCCTTAATACCTCGCGCCGCCTGCCGTTCATGTATTCAGAAATTCACCCCGGAGAAGCACAATGCCCTCTTTCGAACTGAGCAAATTGCAGGCGGTAACAGGCCCCCGGGCTCTGTCGGAAGCCGACCGTTCCCAGATTGATGCACGCGCCGCGAAGAACAACGCAGCCCCCGTGAACGCCCCGACTGATGGCGGGATCTCGATAGAGGTCGGAGCTGGCATCGAAACGGCCTCGCCGCCTATCAACCAGGATCGCGTCGCAGAGATACGCGCGGCTCTGGAAGATGGCAGCTACCCGCTGGTGCCAACCGAAATCGCTGATGCGATGATCGCCGCACAACTGAGCTTTAGGATCGAACAATGAATGAAACCGCACCGGGATCACGAGCGGGATCAACAGACAAATCAATCCGGCCTTCAACTGATGCGCACCCTGCACCCATAACAACTATAGGTGAAAGCCTGCGGCAGATGATTGCCGCTTTGGAGCAAGAGCGGCAAGCGCTTGCCACGCTGGATGCCGACGAGTTGTTTGAGGCCGCGCACCGCAAAGAGGCGCTGTGCGATCTGTTATCGCCCCTGGGACCGGGCGTGCTTGACCAGCAGACCCGCGACCTTGTCAAAACCGCGCAATCGCTGAACGACGTAAACCGCCGTGTGCGCAACCTACTTGCCGCAAATGTAACCGCGCGGCTCGAGGCTTTGGGTGCCTCACAGCACACCTATTCAGCTGGACAAGCCGCGCTCGCGTGACGTCCAGATTGCTCACACACGCTTTCCGTATCACCACCTAGAATAGCTTATCTGGCACGCGCCTTGCTGCCCATCCTGTCGTAACGATCGCCTCACTCATGAACCATGGGAACCGCGACAAGACAGGATGAAAGGCACGCGCAATGAGCCAAAACCCGATCCCCTCCGCCGGACTGCGCGCCGCGTTTGAAAACGCGCGGGCGCTGCATAATTCTATTCCCAACGCGAACAGCCAACCGGGCGCCCCTCCTATTGCCGCGCGCGAGGCGGCATCGCGCCAGATAGCGCGCAGCGGACCAGCGGTCTCTGTCGAACAAGCGATTGCTAGCGCAGCTCAACAAACCAGTGTCGATTTCGATTTCCTTGTTGCGCAAGCACAGGTGGAAAGCGCGATGAACCCATCTGCCAGAGCGCGCACATCAAGCGCGACCGGGCTCTATCAATTCATCGAAAGCACTTGGCTCAACACCATGCAGCGCCACGGTGAACGCTTCGGCTTGGGGGATGTTGCGGCTCAGATTGGCGTTACAGAGAGCGGCGCAGCTTATGTCGCAGACCCGGCCATGCGGGCAGCCATTTTGGAATTGCGCAACGATCCGCAAATTGCATCTTTCATGGCTGCGGGTCTTGCAGAGGATAACCGCGCCCATCTCGCCCCGATCCTTGGCCGTCAGCCCGATCATGGCGAGCTGTATCTTGCGCATTTTCTGGGTGCGGGCGGAGCAGGCCGTTTCCTGTCTGCCATGAACGACAATCCGAACCAGCGCGCTGACAGCCTGTTCCGCCGCCCTGCCGCCGCCAATCGCCCCGTTTTCTATGAGCGAGATGGCTCGCCGCGCAGTCTTGCCGGCGTGATGGACTTCCTATCTGGAAAGCTTGAACGCGCGCGCGCCAATGCGCCGGCCTCGATGGCGCAGGCCTATCAAAGCCAACCCTACGAGGCCGCATCTTTGGCTCCTCCCGCATACTCCCCAGCGAGCCCACCGCCCTATATCATCGCCGATGAGGCCGTGTTCGGCCCACGCAACCCTCCGGTACTGACGGGGCGCAACCGTCCGACAATTTCGGCAAGCGATGCGATTAGTTTAGCACCAACCACACAAAGATCACCCATGTCGCAAATGCTCCAAAACACCTTTGGAGCAGGCGAATTGGGAGCGCAGGGTTTGGGCAACCAGCAGGTCCGCAGAGCCTATGAACAGCTTAGAGCGCTCGGCTTCTAGATATGACGCTAAACTCTGAATTGTCGGTGATGGAGCGCTTGCGTTCAGCCCCGGCGGCCATGGCGCTGCCCGTGGGGATATTGGCGCTGTTCGTGCTGCTGGTGCTGCCGATCCCGCCGATGCTTCTCGATATCTTCTTCGTGCTCAACATCGCAGTGGCGGTCGCCGTTTTGATGGTGGCGCTCAATGCGCGCACGCCGCTCGATTTCTCATCCTTCCCCAGCGTGTTGCTGTTCGCAACACTCTTAAGGCTTGCCCTCAACGTCGCCTCAACCCGGATCGTTCTCGTCAACGGGCACGAAGGCGGCGATGCTGCCGGTGAGATTATCGCGAGCTTTGGTCAGTTCCTTGTCGGCGGCAATTTTGCTGTCGGCCTGTTTGTGTTCTGCATCCTCTTGATCATCAACATGATCGTCATCACCAAGGGGGCTGGCCGCGTCTCAGAGGTCTCCGCGCGGTTCGTGCTCGACGCCTTGCCGGGCAAGCAAATGGCGATTGACGCCGATATCGCCGCCGGGCTGATCACCGCCGATGAAGCGCGTGAACGCCGCAGTCAGGTCACGATTGAGGCAGACTTTTATGGGTCAATGGATGGTGCCTCCAAATTCGTAAAGGGCGATGCGATTGCCGCTTTGCTGATCCTTGGTGTCAACATCATCGCCGGTTTCGCGCTGGGCATGATCAGCCATGGCCTCACCGCCGCTGAAGCGGGCGAACTTTATATCACACTCGCCGTGGGCGATGCATTGGTGGCGCAGGTCCCTGCTTTGCTGCTCTCTATTGCGGCGGCCGCGATAGTCACGCGCGTTGCTGATAAGCGAGACCTGTCAGGCCAGATTGGCGGGCAGTTTTCCGACCCGCGCGGTTGGCTTCCGGTCGCGCTGATCCTTGCCGCAATCGGGACGGTCCCGGCCATGCCGCAAGTGATCTTCTTTCCCGCTGCTGCAATTGCAGGCGCGATATGGTGGGCACTCAAGCAAAAGGCCGCGCGGCCCGTCATAGAGGAAGCTCCAGAGGAAGAGAAATCCCCTGACACAATCGACATCGCAGATGTGTCAGACCAGACGTTGATCACAGTCGAACTGGGATACGGCCTCGTCCATCTGGTGGATGAGGGGCCCAAAAACCCCGGTGGCGCACCTCTGCTCACCCGCATCACCGGCATTCGCAAGCAATTGTCGCGCGATCTCGGTTTTGTCTTGCCGCAATTCCGCATCCGCGATTCCCTCGATGCAGGGGCGAACGAGTACCGCGTGCTTTTGGGCGGATTGCCGGTTGCACAAGGCGTTGCAAAACCCAACCGTCTGCTTGCCATTGACACCGGCGAAGTGCGCCCAGGACACGGTGTCAAAGGCGATCCCACCCGCGATCCAAGCTTCGATTGCCCAGCGCTCTGGATCGACCCATCCGCGCGCGATCATGCCGTTTCCGAGGGCTTTTTGACGGTTGACCCCAGCACCGTGATTGCCACCCACGCCAATCAGGAACTGCTCGCCCAAAGCCATCAATTGCTTGGCCCAGAGGAAGTCCGCGCGCTGATTGATGACCTGAAAGCGCGCGCTCCCGCTCTAATTGAAGCAATCCACCCAGACCCTCTCACCCTTGCCGCGCTCACCCGCATCCTGCGCGCGCTGATCGGCGACGGGATTGGCCTTGCGCATCCACAACCGCTCTTCACCAGCCTCGCACTCGCCTTGCAAAGCACCACCGAGTTCGAGAGTGTTATCGATGCCGTGCGTGCCGATATGGGCGCGCGGTTGATATCGCGTATCGCCAACCCGGGCGAGCGGCTGAAAGTCGTTACGCTTGATGCATCGCTTGAAAGCACGATCCTTGGCGGGATGGTCGATCCGGCATCAGGCCAACCGCTGATCGAACCCGATTGCGGCAGCATGATTGCCGAGCGGATCAACGCCTATATCGAAGAGATCAAGGGCCCAGTTGCGCTTATCGTTCAACCGCCTGCGCGGCGCGCGCTCACCAATCTGCTCAAACAGCGCGCCAAAAAGTGTCTTGTCCTTTCGATCAACGAACTGCCCCCGACCCAGCCTGTCGATGTGGTGGGCGTGATTGGCGCGGAGCCACCGCAGCTGACCGCGGGCCCGAACACCTCACCTAACAGCCCCCATGCATCCGTAGAAACACAGAGGGGTGCGCCCGCGCGTCCTGAACCTATGCCAATGCATGTTCCTTCATCATGAAGCACGACCCGACCGGATTTGTAGGGGCTCAGCCCTATGCCTCCGCCTCGCGCGCAGAGGTGGAGGACCGTGTGCGCCGCTTCCTGCCGATGGTCCACCGCGCCGCCTGGCATGTCTATGGCTCAGGCCATGAAGGCTTGGAGGTGGAAGACCTCATCCAAGCGGGTATCGTCGCGCTGACCGAATGCGCACAGCGGCACAACGCGCCCTCAGAAGACGGTTTCGCCGCCTATGCCAAAATCCGCGCGCGCGGCGCGATGATCGACATGCTGCGCAGGCAATTGAACGACACCCGCACAGCCCGCAAGAAACGCGCGCAATACAACGCGGTAGCAGAAGGATTGCGCGGCGCCACAGGTGTCGAGCCAACCTCTCACGAAATCGCTGCCGCGATGGGCATCAGCGATGCGGAATTGCTGGAGATCGAAAGCTCCGCTGTCACGGTCTCCTCGATCAGCGAGGAATATGACGACAGCAACACCGCCTTTGCTAGCGATGATCCCGACCCGTTCGAAGTGCTCTGCGGCCAAGAGGACCGCGAGCGTCTGGTGGCTGCGATGACCCAGCTTCCCGACCGGCTGAAACTGGTGCTGCAATTGTTCTTCGTCGAAGAGCTGAACCTCACCGAGATCGCCGAAGTTCTGGAAGTGAGCGTGCCGCGCGTGCATCAGCTTCGCGCCAAAGCGCTGAAGGATTTGCGCGCGCTGATGGAGGTGGGCGCGGGGGCCGAAGCGGCTTAGCCGTACATTCCCTTTTTCGGCCCCAAATACCCGAACAGATACGCCGCCACCTTCCGCATCTGGATCTCCTCCGAGCCCTCTGTGATGCGATAGCGGCGGTGGTGGCGGTAGATGTGTTCGAAAGGTTTGTGCCGCGAATAGCCGATCCCGCCATGCACTTGCATCGCGCGGTCCGCCGCTTCGCAGATCAGCCGGTTCGCCCAGTAATTGCACATCGAGACCTTGTCGGAGATCGTGCGCTCAATCTCCTCATGCGGCATATTGTCCATTTCCCAAGCGGTCTTGAAGATCAGCAGGCGCAGCATCTCAGCCTGAGTGGCAAGTTCAACCAAAGGGAATTGGATCGCCTGATTGCGCGACAGCTCTTGGCCAAAGGGCTTGCGCTCGCGGGCATAGCGGACGCTTTCGTCGATGCAGAACATGGCCGCGCCGCAGGAGCTTGCCGCCTGACGGATGCGGTTCTGGTGGACGAAGCTTTGCGCCAGCGCCAGCCCGCGCCCCTCAACGCCTAGGATCGCGCTGTCGGGCACCCACACGTCCTTCACCGAAAGGCGCGGGTGATCGGTCGGCATGTTGAAGGTCCACATCCACTCCTCGATCTCGAGGCCTTGAGTGGGATTGGGAACGAGGAAGCAAGTGATCCCGCTCGCATCCCCCGCATCGCCGCCGGTGCGAGCAAACATTGCGCAATGGGTCGCGACATGCATGCCGGTGATCCACATCTTTTCGCCATTGATGAGCCAGCCATCGACGCCATCGCGCTCCTCTCGCACAGCATGTGTTTCCATATGCGTGGCGTCGGAGCCGTGATCGGGTTCGGTCAGGCCAAAGGCGACGCGGCGGGTACGCTCGAACCCGCCAAGGATAAACTCCTGTTTCTGCTCCTCAGTGCCCCATTGATCGAACATCGCGACAAAGGGGAAGTTACCGACGATCGAGTGCTCGTTCTGGAGGTCGTTGTGAAGGCCAAGGCCTTTCCTCGCAAAGTGCTCGCGGATCACCGCCATCCAGAGGTTTGACCCGTCCTTGCCGCCATATTGCTTGGGCGCGGAGAAGCGCCAATGGCCCGCCGCGTCAGCGCGCTTGGTGGCCTCTTTGAGCAGGTCCTCCCACTCCTCGCGGGGCAAGCCACCCGCTTCGAAATTGGTGCGAGCATATTCGCGGCGGTGATCGAAGAAGCGGATATTGTCGTCGGCGTTCTCAAGCGGCTTGATCTCGGCTTCGATGAAAGGCGTCGAGTTCATCGAGATAGGCTTGCAGATCGGCGGGAATTGCGAAGTCCATTTATTAGTCCTCTTTCTCTCGGCGTCCATTTTTTTCGGTGCAACGGCGGGGGCAGGGTATTTGCGGGCTTACCGCTTCGCGGTAAGCTTGATAACCGCTTCTTCTCTGCGCTTAAGGAGGGCACGTCGGGGCTGGCCAAGGTCCACCGAGCGCCAGCCAGAACAGTGACTGAGCGTTTGTGAGGTCTTGGTGACTATAGGTGCAGCCGCCATCGTCCCGCGCAAATCATGCCTAAAGTGCATTGCGTGCCACCGCGAGCTGAAATCTGATCATGACCAGTCATTTTCGGATTTGATCGTTTCAAGCCATTCGGAAATGGCGACTGCGACCTCCGCATTGACTGTCGCACCTCCCTTCATCGTGTGGAGTCAAAGCTGGCACAGCGTCGGTTTGCCCGCTTCCTCCGGCGCATCCTCTTCCAGCAGCATCAGCAGGTCGAGCTCCTGCTCGCTGGTCCGGCGCGAGATCACGACGCGCTCCAGCATCCGATCCTCGCCACTGCGCCAGATCTTGGCCATCCGCAGACATCCGAGCGCCCACCACACGGTGCGGTGGATCAGCCAATAGCGAAAGCGCTCGCGGTCGACGGGGACGCCCGCCTCGGCTTCGTAGGCGGCGAAGTAGTCTTCCAAACTGCCCAGCCCCAATGCGGGCCGGTCGTACCGATGGAAGCGCCACACCGCCATGCATCCGAAAGCCAAGTCCTCATGCCGGTCGCCGAAATGCGCCAACTCCCAATCGAGCACGCCGGTGAGCTTGCCGCCCGGCTGTGCCAGCAAGTTCCCCATGCGATAGTCGCCGTGGATCAGCACCGGCTCCACGGGCTCCGGGCAATTGTCCTCCATCCATTTGAGTCCCAGCGCGATGATCGGGCGGTCGCCGCCTGCCTCTTCGAATTGCGCCCGCAAGTCGGCGATGGCCTCGCGGTAATCCATCACCGGCACAGCATCTGGCACGCCCCCTCCGTTTGGACCAGGGCGTATCGAGTGGATGTGAGCGAGATCGCACGCCGCTTGCCTGAGCAGAGCCTCCGCCCCATCAAACTCCAAGATCTCCTTGGGATTGGGAGTGCCGGGCAAAGCGCGCATCACAAAGCCTGAGCCAATGCCATCCTTCGGCTCAAGCTCCGCCACAATTTCCGGCGCGGTGACGCCTTTGGCATAGGCAGCGCGGATCACCGCTGCCTCGACATCGTGCCCGAACGGGCGGTCTTTCATAAACTCCAGCGAAGGCGCGCGGCGCAGGACAAAATCCTGCTCACCGCACGAAAACCGCCAGCTTTCCATCGTCGCCCCGCCGGTGAGGCGCGTGAGGCCGGTCGGCGGCATAAGGCCGGCCCGCGCGCAAACACGGGCCAGCCCCTCGATCAGATCATCGCGCGAAGCATCCCCCATCGGGGGCTCACGCCGGAACGTTGTCTTTCTTGACCGTGATCACCTGCGGATAGGTGAACTCTTTAAGGCCATCGAGACCGTATTCCGCGCCAAAGCCCGACTGCTTGTGACCGCCAAATGGCGCGAAAGGCGAAAGGTGAAGGGCTTCGTTCACCCAAACCGTGCCAGTCTCAAGCTGCTCTGCAATCTCGACGCCTTTGTCAGGGTCTGCGGTCCAGACAGCGCCGGCAAGGCCATATTCGGAATCATTGGCGCGCTGGATCACTTCTTCTTCCGAAGAGAACTTCATCAGCGGCATGACCGGGCCAAACTGCTCTTCAGCGACAATCCGCGCGTCTTCGGGCGGGTTGTCGAGGATGGTCAGCGGCACGAAATATCCCGTGCCCGATGGGTCGGTGTCCCCGCCCAAAAGGAATTGATAGCCGTTATCCTTGGCATCCTCGATCAGCTCAAGCACGCGCTCATATTGCTTTTTGTTCTGGATCGGACCGACGCCGGTGCCTTGCTCTGACCCGTCGCCGACTTTCACATTCTTGGCGTATTCGGCGATGGCCGCGGACAGCTCGTCATAAATGTCTTCGTGGATATAGACGCGCTTGGCCGCGATGCAGATTTGGCCGGCATTGGAGAAGCTCGACCAGAACAATTGCTCGGCGACCTTTTTGGGGTCAGCATCGGGCATCACGATCGAGGCATCGTTGCCGCCAAGTTCAAGCGTGATCCGCTTAAGGTCTCCGCTGGCGCCTTCCATGATCTTTTTGCCCGTCGCGGTCGAGCCGGTGAAGGTGATCTTGTCGATATCGGCATGCTCAGTGATGAGCGGGCCGAGGCTGTCTTCGCCGGTGATGATGTTGACAGCGCCAGCAGGCACCTTGTCAGCAATCAGCTCAGCAATGCGAAGCGTTGCTAGCGGGGTGAATGGCGAAGGTTTCAAGACGATGGTGCAACCTGCCATGAGAGCAGGGACAATCTTCTGGAAAGCCATCATGACGGGAAAATTCCAAGGCACAATGCCGCCGACAACGCCAACAGGCACGCGGCGTGTGCGCGAGAGGCGTGTATCGCTGTCTTCGCTGATGACCTCATCGATCTTCAGTGTCGCTTGCCCAGCTGCCATGCCCGCTGCACCAAAGATTTCACCTTGCGCTTGATCGTGCGGTTTGCCCTGCTCGCTCGTTAGCAAGCGGAAGAGCTCGTCGGCATTCTCCTTGATCGTAGCGGAGATCGCCATGCAGACAGCCTGACGCTCTTCGAATGAGGTGTTTTTCCAGGTCTTGAAAGCGGCGCGCGCTGCGGCGACGGCCTTGTCAAGCTCATCGGCGCCAGCCGCTGGCACCTGACCGATCACTTCTTCGGTCGCGGGATTGACCACATCGAGCCATTCGCCCGTTTCGATCATCTCACCATTGATCAGGTTTTTGTATTGCGTGACCATGATAGTCCTCTCTCATTGTCCAAAATAGCGTGGAGTCGTCTCTCGCACACCAAGGTGGAGCATTGTGCGAAAAAATCAATTGCGATTGCGAACTGACCCCAAAAGTATGAGGCGAGGCTAAGGCACTCTGCTGGTGCGGCGCCGGGTTGCGCGATAGCGATTGCAAAGCTGGCTGCGCGTATTAAGCGAGATGGCGGATTGAGTGAGGAGACCCGGTGATGACTGATACCCCTGCAGATATCGTGTTCTATGGCAGCCCCGTATCGCCCTTCGTGCGCAAGGCCGCTGCTGTGTGCATCGAAAAAGGCGTGCCGTTTGAGATCGAGGCAGTGAACGTCTTTGATCCGCCCGAATGGTTTCTGGAAATCTCCCCCATGAAACGGATCCCTGTGATGCGCGACCGATCGATCGCGACAGAAGGCACCGCAGGCACCATCGCCGACAGTTCCGCGATCTGCGCCTATCTTGAACGCAAACATCCTGAACCATCGCTCTACTGCGAAGACGCCTTCGCTCATGGCCGCGCCGTGATGCTGGAAGAATATGCCGACACCGCGCTCGCCATGGCCGGTGGGCTCGGCATCTTCCGTCCGATCTTCTTCAACATCACCAGCGGCAAAGAGCCCGATCTCGAAAAAGCCAAGGCGACATGGGCAAACGACCTCCCGCCCATCTTTGCCTTCCTCGACAAAGAACTGGAGGGCCGCTCATATTGCGCGGAAGAGCGTGTTTCCATCGCTGACATCTCAATCACCTGCGTGCTGATGCAGATTGCTCTGGTCGCGAACATTCCACTCGATGGTTACCCAGCTCTGGCTGCGCATTATGGCCGCATGATGGAGCGCCCATCCATTGCGGGGCCGTTTGCCAAAGCCGATGGTTTCATTCGCAAAGCCTTGCCCGAAAGGTTCGACCTGACCTAAGGCGCTCCACGACGGATTACCTGCGGGAGCAAAGCGCCTCACATGGCCAAAAAATGGTGCATCGGGATTATCGGGGGCTCAGGCCTCTATGACATAGAGGGGATTGAGGATCAGCAATGGCTGTTGATCGACACCCCTTGGGGCGATCCTTCTGATGAAATCTTGTGCGGGCGGATTGGCGATGTGCAGGTGCGCTTCTTGCCAAGGCATGGTCGCGGGCACCCGATCACGCCAACCGAACTCAATGCCCGCGCCAATATCGACGCGCTCAAACGCGCAGGTTGTACCGATATCCTTGCGATTTCCGCCGTTGGCTCTTTGCGCGAAGAGATCGAGCCGGGGCGCTTTGCGATTGTCGAACAGTTCATCGACAACACCCGCCACCGGCCCTCGACCTTCTTCACCAGCGGTTTGGTGACGCATGTTTCAATGGCTGATCCTGTCTGTCCGCGCCTATCCGAAATGGCGGCCAAGGCGATAACGCAATGCAAAGGCAAGGTGGCAGCGGGCGCGACCTATCTGGCAATGGAAGGCCCGCAATTCTCCACCCGCGCGGAAAGCCGCATGTATCAAGCATGGGGCGCCGACGTGATCGGAATGACTGCTATGCCCGAGGCGAAACTCGCCCGCGAAGCCGAATTACCCTATGCATTGGTCGGCATGGCCACCGACTATGATTGCTGGCGCGAGGGTGAAGCGGTCGATGTCGCCCAAGTGGTCGCGCAGATGAAGGAAAACAGCCAGTTGGCGCGCGAAATGGTGCTCAAGTTTATCGAAGGCCTGCCCAAAACCCGCAAGGCCTCCCCAATCGACACCGCACTCGACAATGCAGTTATCACTGCGCCTGATGAGCAAGACCCAGCATTGATGGCAAAGCTTGATGCGGTTGCCGGGCGGGTGTTGGGCACTCGGTAGAATGGAGGCGCGAGCCATGGTGACCCGGCGCGGATTGATCAAGACTGGCGCTGTGGGTGCGGTGTCCTCGACGCTTCCCTTTGGCACCGCCAGTCAGATTGCGCGCGCATCAACTCCGCCCGATGCCAACACCATCCCCCCTCCCATAACCAACGCCGAGCGCGCCGCTCGCATCGGCGCCGCGCAAAGTCTGATGCAAGCGCAAGGCTTAGCCGGAATTGTGATCGAAGCGGGCACTTCGATGCTTTATTTCTCCGCGCTTGCATGGCGCCGGTCCAGCCGGCTTACTGCGCTTGTCATTCCGGCTGAGGGCGCGCCGGTGGTTGTCACCCCTGCCTTTGAGGAAAGCAAGCTTGCCGAACTCATGGTGATGCCGATGGAGGTGCGCACGTGGGAGGAGCATGAAAGCCCCTTTTCGTTGATTGCGGGCGTGCTTGATGATCGCGGCGCGGTGGGGCCGATTGGGCTTGAGCGCACCGCGCGCTTCTTCGTGGCAGAGGGCCTCAGAAGGGACGCGCCTGCACGCGAGGTTGTCTCAGCCAGTGCGATTGTTGGAGCGCTGCGCCATATCAAATCGCCGCGGGAAATCGCGTTGATGCAGGCGGCGAACGATATCACAATGGCGGCCTATCGCGACATCTATCCGCAGGTCCGTGCCGGTATGACGGGCAGCGATATCAGCGAGATGATGAGGCAAGCAACCATAGCGCGCGGCGGGACACCCACTTTCTCGCTTGCTCTGGTGAGCGAGGCAAGCGCCTATCCGCATGGCTCCAAACGGGTCTTCACCGTGGCAGAGGGCGAGGTGATCCTGATGGATTGCGGCTGCGATGTGCATGGCTACAAATCCGATATCTCGCGCACGTGGGTCTATGGCGAGCCCAATGCGCGCCAACGCCGCGTTTGGGATATTGCCCGGCGCGGTCAGGACATTGTGATGGAGATGGGACAAATTGGCGGCACCTTCGGCGCAATCGATGATGCGGTGCGCGCATACTATGTGAGTGAGGGCTTCGGCCCTGGGTACGCCACACCCGGCCTATCCCATCGCACCGGCCACGGCATTGGCATGGATGTGCATGAGGACCAATTTGTGCTGCGCGGCAACGACACGCCGATTGCCCCCGGCATGTGCTTTTCGAACGAGCCGGGCATCTACATTCCCGGCGAATTCGGAGTGCGGACAGAGGACTGCGTCTACATGACCGAAGAAGGGCCAAAACTGTTCACCGAGCGCGCGCCTTCGATTGATGACCCGATGGGTATCGGCGATATTGGAATGGAAGCTTAGCTTTCTTTCCAGCGGCCCTTAACGGGCTCGAATCGGTCGACGCGAATTGATTGCCACACCCCGCCCACGACGTAAGGGTCATCGTTCACCGTAGCGCGCGCGGCCTCTTCATCTTCTGCCTCGATCACCAACAAGGATCCGACAAATTCGCCCTTCGCATTGGTGAGCGGCCCGGCAGCAAGATAATTCTCATCATGCTTGGCCATCCATTCACGCTGCGCCTCAAGATGGATTTCGCGAAGCTTGTCATTGTGCTCTCCATCGCGGCAGTAAAAGCAGAACAGCGGCATGCTTGGCACTCCATGGAGGTGGACGGGAGATGGGGCGAGACAGAAAGGCGCCCGCGATACCACAGCGCGGCCCATGATCAAGCGTGAGAGCAAGCTAAAAAAAGCGGATGCAGCTGTTCTTGATTGCGGCGCATTGGAAGTCCAAACCCACCCTAATCTGCGACTCAAACCATAAGGAAATCTAAGCCGCGTGAATGCCCCGCACCCGCCACTTGGAAGCGCTGAGATGCTGGACCGCTCGCAATTGCGGCGTGCTTACCGGCAAGAAGAGAACGCATGTGTGGCCGAGCGGCTTGAACAGGCCGCACCCGCTAGCAGAATCAGCGGTGAGGCGGCTCATCTTGCGATCAAGCTAATCGAAGGCGCCCGGGCGCGCACGGCATCGGGCATCGACGCGTTTCTCCAGCAATACGGCCTCGACACCGAGGAGGGCATCGCGCTGATGTGCCTTGCCGAAGCGCTTTTGCGGGTGCCCGATGACGAAACCGCCGATCTGCTGATCCGCGACAAAATCGGCGCTATCGATTGGGGAGAGCATCTGGGCGAAAGCTCATCCACCTTCGTCAACGCGGCGACCTTTTCGCTGATGCTGACAGGCGAAGTGCTCGACCCGCCCGAAGAGCATCAACGCGGCATGGGTGGCACGTTGAAGCGCACGATGAACCGGCTTGGCGAACCTGTGATCCGCAAAGCAACGCTTCAGGCAATGCGCATCTTGGGCGGGCAATTTGTTTTTGGGCGCGACATTGACGAAGCGCTCAAACGCGCAAAGCCCGAGCGCGCTAAGGGTCTTACGCATTCCTTCGACATGCTCGGCGAAGCCGCGATGACCTTATTCGATGCGGAGCGCTACCGCCTTGCCTATGAGGGCGCGATAGACCGGCTGGCTGAAGAAGCCGCGCTGCTGGGCGAAGGAGGCGGCGTCGGCCCCGCTCCCGGCATCTCAGTCAAACTGTCGGCGCTTCACCCCAAATACACCCACTTCCATGCTGAACAGGCCTGCGCAGACATAGTGCCAATCGTCCGCGCTTTGGCGGTGAAAGCGCGCGATGCCGATATCCACTTCACCATCGATGCTGAAGAGGCCGAGCGGCTTGAGGTGAGCCTCGACATAATCGAAGCGCTCGTCGCCGATGATGCGCTGTTCACCCGCCCCGATGGATCGCGCTGGGACGGGTTTGGCATGGCGCTGCAAGCCTATCAGAAACGCGGGCTTCCCCTTTGCGATTGGGTCGCGAAGCTCGCGCGGCGGCACGGGCGCAAGCTGTTCGTGCGGCTCGTCAAAGGCGCCTATTGGGACAGCGAGGTGAAGCTTTCACAGGTCGGCGGGTATTCCGACTACCCCGTCTTCACCCGCAAGATCGCCACCGATGTCTCCTACCTTGCTTGCGCGGCGCGGCTTTTCGAACATGAAGACGTGATCCGCCCCGCCTTTGCCACGCACAACGCCTATACGGTGGCAGTTGTGAAGATGTTGGCCCAAGGGCGGAAGTTTGAGTTCCAACGGCTGCATGGCATGGGCGAAGAAGTTTTCGAGGCACTTCATAAGATTGAGGACAACGACAAGACGCCTGTGCGCATCTATGCTCCCGTGGGTGGCCACAAAGAGCTGCTCGCCTATCTGGTTCGGCGCCTGCTTGAGAACGGCGCCAACACCAGCTTTGTGAATCGTATGGGTGATGCGGAGTTCGCCGCTGAGGACTTGGTCGGCGATCCGGTGGCGGACCTCGCCGCAAGAGAGCCCTTGCGCAACCCCAAAATCCCGCTGCCCAAAGACATCCTAGGCGCGCGGGTGAACAGCGCAGGAATCGACCTGTCTGATCCGCTTGTCACGCGCCCGCTGATGGAACGGCTCGCGGTTCTGCGCGAGCGGCAATGGCACGCAGAGCCGACCTTCCCCGCCGAAGAACCCGGCGAAATCGCCCCGATTACCGCCCCGCATGATCTCACCGCCCAAATCGGCACGCGCCGCGATGCGACCCAAGAAGAGGTTGACGCCGCCTTCGAGCGCGCCGCCGCGATCCAACCGGGGTGGGACGCGCTGGGGGGAGAGAAACGCGCGGTGCTCTTGGAAGAGGCCGCCAACCTGTTCGAATCGCACACCGACGAATTCCTCTCTTTATGCGAGCGCGAAGCGGGCAAGACTTTGCTCGATGGCGTTGCCGAATTGCGCGAAGCCGTCGATTTCCTGCGCTATTATGCGAGCGAGGCGCGCAGGCAGTTTTCATCGCCTTTGGCATTGCCGGGGCCAACGGGGGAGGAAAACACGCTCACCATGCATGGGCGCGGCGTGTTCGCGACGATTGCCCCGTGGAATTTCCCGCTCGCGATTTTCACCGGGATGGCCTCAGCCGCGCTCGCTGCCGGCAATGCGGTGATCGCCAAACCAGCAGAGCAAACCCCGCTGATCGCCGCCTTCGCGGTCAAGCTGTGCCATCAAGCGGGCATCCCGCCAGAGGCTTTGCAACTGCTCCCCGGCGCGGGCGATGTCGGGCAGATGATCACCGCTGATCCAAGGCTTGCCGGTGTCGCTTTCACTGGCTCCACTGAAACCGCGCAAGCGATTAACCGCAGCCTTGCCGCACGCGAGGGACCGATTGCGACTCTGATTGCGGAGACCGGCGGGCAAAACGCGATGATCGTCGATTCCTCTGCGCTGCCCGAGCAGGTGGTGCGCGACGTGCTCGCCAGCGCGTTTCAGAGCGCGGGCCAGCGCTGCTCGGCTTTGCGCGTGCTCTATCTGCAAGACGATGTCGCCGAAGAGATGTTGGCAATGATCCGCGGCGGGTTCGAAGCGCTCGCTATCGGCGACCCTGCGGCGCTTTCGACCGATATAGGTCCAGTGATCGATCCGGACGCGCAGGCCGCGCTCGAACGCCATATTGCCCGCCGCGAGGCATCGGGGCACCGCCTGTGGCGGCGCGAACTCGGCGCGTTTGGCGACCAAGGCTGCTTCGTTGCGCCCACGATCATGGAGATCGGCTCAATCCTCGATCTCAAACGCGAGAATTTCGGCCCTGTCCTTCATGTCGCGCGCTTCAAAGCGGAAGAACTTCGCCAGGTCGTCGAAGACATCAACGCCACCGGATACGGGCTTACCCTCGGCCTCCACAGCCGGATCGCAGCGACACAAGCCTTTGTCCAGTCTCGCGCTCGGGTCGGCAATTTCTACGTCAACCGCAACCAGATCGGCGCGATTGTCGAAAGCCAGCCTTTTGGTGGCGAGGGTCTCTCAGGCACCGGGCCCAAGGCAGGCGGCCCGCATTACCTCGCGCGCTTCGCGACCGAGCGTGTCACGTGCGTCGACACGACCGCTGCGGGCGGCAATGCGAGCCTTTTGGCAAGCCTTTAGAGGCTTGAAAACACGCGCCGCATCGCCTTAGACATGGCCATCATGATTCACCCCCTTTCGCGTCGCATCACCCGCCTCTTCACCCACGCCCTTGCCCTCCTTGCCTTTGTCTGGAGCGGTGCGGCGATGGCAGAGGTGCAGATCCACTTCCACAGCTTCAACGGATCGGTGTTCGGTCGCTATCCGCACACCTTCATTGTTCTCGAAGGCACGTTGGCAAACGGAACGCAAGTGAACGAGAATTACGGGTTCTCCGCGCGCAGTTCAGCCGCCGCGATCACCAGCGGGTGGGCCGAGCACATGGTCCTCCACGAAAGTGAGCGCAACATCCGGCGGACCAATCGCCATTTCTCGATCACCCTCACCGACGCGCAATATCGCCGCGTGGTGACAGAAGTGCGCCGCTGGCAAACCGAGCCGGGCGAACGCTACAGTCTGGATGAGCGCAATTGCATCCATTTCGTCGGTCGCATGGCGCAATTGGTGGGATTGCGCGTCGAATATCCCGACAACATGCTGCGCCGCCCAAAGAAATGGCTCAACCATATCACAGTGATGAACCCGCAATTGGGTGCAGAGGTGATTGACTGAGGCCTTTGGCAGCGCGGCGCCTTACTCCTTTCAAATGCAAGACTCATCCGGATAACCCTAGCCACCAGCTTGCCCCACCGCGCGGCATCGGGAATCCATCCTCTATGGCAATTCTCTCAGACAAATGGATTCGCGAACAGGCGCAAAATCTCGGCATGATTGAGCCGTTTGTGGAGGCGCAGCGGCGTGAGGGGGTGATCTCCTACGGGCTGTCCTCCTATGGCTATGACGCAAGGGTTGCGCCCGAGTTCAAGATCTTCACCAATGTGAACTCGGCAACCGTTGATCCCAAAAAGTTTGATGCAGGAAGCCTCGTCGACCGGGAAACCGATGTCTGCATCATCCCGCCCAATTCCTTCGCACTCGCGCGCACGGTCGAATATTTCCGCGTGCCCGAAGATGTGCTGGTCATCTGCCTAGGAAAAAGCACCTATGCGCGCTGCGGTATCATCGTGAATGTCACGCCGCTAGAACCGGGTTGGGAAGGCCATGTGACGCTGGAATTTTCAAACACCACGCCGCTGCCTGCTAAAATCTATGCCAATGAAGGCGCGTGCCAGTTCCTGTTCCTCAAAGGCAATGAACGCTGCGAGACGAGCTACAAAGACCGGGCAGGCAAATATATGGGCCAACGCGGAGTAACACTGCCGCGGCTTTAAGCCGAACCTTTGGCCAAGCGGCTGCGTTCGACGCTGGCCAAGGCAATCAGCGCGCCTGCGATCGCGACATTCTTGAAAAAGAGCGACAATTCCAGCGCCGAGATCGGACCATCAAGCTCCCAGAACCGATGGAACAGAGCGTTGGTTGCGAGCGTGAAAATCGCCAAGGCTGCGGCCGCTATCCAAGCCACCTTCGTGCCCAGGGCCAACGCTAACCCGGCGATCAGTTCCAGCGCGATTGTGGCGATGAGGAAAACGCCAGATGGCTCGAACCCGGCATCTTCGAGCCGCAGACGGGTCGCATCGCCCGAAATCAGCTTATTGATCCCGCCAAGCAGGAAGAGCGAGGCGAGGCCCGCTCTTCCTGCCACGTAGAACATACGATAGCTTACAGTTTCGGGCATGATCAGTTGGCTGCGATGCCCTGCTGGGTAAGCGTCACAGTGTTTACCCATTCACGGATTTCCGTGATCTTATGATCCTCGCCTAAAGTGAATTTGAACACGTAACGATTGTGATAGGGCGTTCCAGTCGCTTCCAATCGCAGGTTCCCATTGGCTTCCATCCATACAGTCTTGCCATCATCGCCAACGCTGAAAGTGCGGTCTGAAAAGACGATATTCTCATAGTTCTGGGTGACCAAGGCGAAGTAGGCAGTCGCGGGGAAAGTGCGGATAGATGCCCCATCGGTTTGCCCGTTAGGATTGAACATGGCGTGTATCGGGGCGCCGTCAACGATGTGGCTTTGTGCAGCAGAGAGGTCTTCCGCGGCAACCGCATCAAACAAAGGTACAATCACACCTTGAACGGGATCCGGGGCACCTGTTTCGGCGAACGCAGCGGATGGGATTGCAGCTGCTATCAGCGCGGCTGTTGGGATCAGTATCTTCATTGCGAGGGCTCCTTAAGGGTGTTAGGGGTACGACTCATTTAATACGATATGCGTAACATATAGTACGTCACTCGTAATACAAGCGGAAAGTTAGAGACCGTGAATCCAGATCACCCGCGGCGCCTTCATGCGCATATCAATTCGATCCTCAACCTCTTCCTAGTAAACGAAAAAGCCTTTCCCCCTGCCCAGGGGCGAATGCGCTACAGCCCGCTCGATTTTCAGACGATCCGATTTGTCAGCGCGCATCCCGATTGCCCTGCCAAGGCCATCGCAGACGCGCTCGGTGTCGCTCCCACCACCCAACAATCGGTGTTGGACAGGTTGGTGCGCAAAGGGTTCTTGGAGCGCGGGAAGAACCCATCGGATGGGCGTTCCAAAGTTTACGTTCTGAGCGAAGAAGGCCAAGAGCTACGTGCTGCAATTGAAGCACAGGACATCGCCAATATGGAATTCATCCTTGCGCCCTTGAGTGAAGGCGAACGCGAGAGCCTTCTTAAGATGTTTGCAAAGGTTCAGGCGAGGATTGAAGAGGTCACATGAGCATCACCAAATTCCCCTTCTGGCGCGTTGCACCTGCCGACGGGTACAGCCCGACTGACGGCAAGTTTGTCTTCCCCATTACCCGCGCGGCTACTGTCGGGCCTGAAGGTGCCGGCCATGTCATGGGCGGAGCCGCCATGGCAGCGATGATCGATGCGCTTGAACTGGCGAGCGAGATGCCGCTCCTTTGGATACAGGTGCAGTTTCTCTCCCCCACTCAACACGCAGAGGAACTTACGATCAATGTCGAACAGTGTGGAGGTGGTCGATCAATCGGGCAATGGCGCGGCTCAATGGCGCAAAATGGGCGGCCAACGCATCAGGTGACCGCTGCTCTCGGTGCGCGCGAGCCAAGCGAACAGCGTGTTTTTGCGAAGATGCCCGATGTCCGTCCACCAGAGGTCTGCCAACTCAAGCCCTTTGACCATAACGGTTTTGACGACAACCTGATCGGACAGGTGGAGCGACGCGTCGCATTGGAAGATCACGACGCGGGTGTGGAGGCGGTCTGGACACGTTCCAAGGCGGGATTTGCAAGCGATGCATGCTGGCTGGGCCTTGTCTCTGACTTCTTCCTCGGCGCGCACCCAGCGACCCATGGTGGCAGCAGCCTGGACGCCAACTTGCGCTTTATACAGGGTGCTGAGGCGGGATGGGTTCTCTCCATCACCGATCTCGCCGCTTTCGACCGCGGAGCAGCACATGGAAGCGCCCGCCATTTCGCCGAAGACGGACGCTTGCTAGCGATCTCCAGTCAAACGGGCGTTCTGCCGCGTATTGCGGTGGGATAGGACGCTACATTTTGAGAGGTTTTGCGCGCTAACGCAAAGCTCGGCACCCGATTGTCGGCTGCCATTTGGACAGGCAATCCGGCTTCAAGTCTTCTCGCTCTTTCGAACTTTCTTACCATTTGTACCATCTGGGATATTCTGAGCCAACAAAGCTCCGAATATCTGGACGATCAGTTTCAACGCGGCGGTGATCGAACAATCGGCCCCGCCCACTGATTAGGATCGTATCGATGAAAACCTCTTTGCTCACTTTACTTGGCTCCTCCCTCATCGCCACCGGGATTGCTGTATCGGCGTCCCCTGCTGAAGCACAGTTTCGTGGCCTTCGAAATGCCGTTCGTGAGGTCGACAACGCCGCCAGAGATGCTCGCGAAGCCGCTGAGACGGCAGAAACCGTGGTCGAAGCCGTCACCGGCAATGGCCGCTCAAATGGCCGTGTAAGCTCTCCACGTGGGTCAAGCTGCAATGCAAACCGCGGATCGAACTCAAATTCACCCTGCACCGCCAGAGCACCAGGGCATGTGGGTGTCGCTGGAGAAGCACCGGCGCGCTATATCAACCAATTGCAATGCGAAAACCGCGGGATCGGGAACGCTTTTGTTGCGCGTGATGGCGAATACACATTTTCACAAGGCCTCAGCACAGAAACACGCGGTGGCCTTATTGATCGGCAGCCAGTTAACGCAACCAATGGCTGCTTTTACGGAGGCCTTGGAATTGGAGACGTTCTCTACGTCGAATTCAACAAGGCAGGCTTCAACCGACATGCCTACAAGATCCAGTGCGTTTCGTATGACGGATCGGAACAGCTTGACCACACATTTGGTCCCAAAGTGGGCAACTACACTGGCAAGGATGTGATGCTGCACACTGGTCATTCGCTCGGCTATGAGCCAACCGCGTCTGGCAGCAATTCGTCGCGCTCGGGCGCGTACGACGCGTATCTTGATCAACGCGGGCGAGCCATGACCACGTTCAATTTTGAGGCGCTTCACACCGACCGCAGCGGCACTGATTTCTTCTGCCAATGGTACAATAACGACACTGGGAAAAGCGCTGTCGCCTTCACCTATCGCCGTGGCCCCACTGGCTAACAGATCAGGCCTTACCAGCCCCATCACCTGCTTGGTCTAACCGCCGATCAACAGGTGAATTGCGGCGACCGGGATTGCGCATCTGCGACCCGAAAGCAATGCCGGTCGCCGCAACCTATTTCCAAGACCAAACATGAAGGATCTACCGATGAAGAATGTCTCCACCAGCGTAACTGCAGCACTTATTCTTGCCCTTGCGCCGATCATGGCAACGCCCGCCATGGCTCAGTCGAGCTCCAATGAAGTGCCAAAGGATGGTTCTTGTCCAACAGGCTTCAGACAGAGCGGGTCCAACTGCGTCTCAAGCAGCAATGTCGCTTTGCCAAAGATTGGTTCTTGTCCAACTGGTTTCCGCCAATCTGGCAATTACTGTGTCGGTGGAAGCGATGATTATGCTGAGGTTCGTGATGGTTCTTGCCCATCAGGCCTAAGAACATCAGGCCGCTATTGCGTCCGCTAAATCCGACGAAATTTACAAAAAGGCCGGGTGATTTACGCCCGGTCTTTTCATTCCCTTTCAATCCTGTACCGGCATAAGAGCCCAAGACTTATTTGGCCCGAGAGCATTCATGGCATCTGACCAGAGCAACACTTCTCCAACAAGCGACGCCGCATCGCTCATTCAGGGTGATTTGCAGGACGTCGTAGCCAAAGCCTATGCCGCGATCGCCGAGCCACAAAGCTTTGTGCCGCTTTTGAATGATCTGATTGAAGCGGATCAGAAAATGGGCGGTATCGGCGATGCGGCTGACATGCATTTCGCCAACGCTGAAGCCATTTTTGATAAAGTCTATCCGCTTGATGAGGCTGACTATTCTTCAATGCTCACGCATTTGGAGAACAATCTGGAATGCGACCTTGCTCTTGATAGCCAGTTCCGCGTGATGACAGTGAACTCCCGCGTGTTCGAAAAAGGCGGGATCAAGGCCGAGAGCTTTGCACCAGACTGGCTGTTTGACCCTGCTCGCAAGAATGCGGAGCAATCGCGCCTGCGCAAAGCGGCGGTGGGCGATGAACGCATTTTCCTAAGGCTTTTCACGGACCCCGATGATGAGAACGGCCGCTGGTTCTCTGCCTATCGCGTGCCCTTTAGCGGGGTCCACATCATCGCATTGCAAGCGGTGCGCCTGCGGTGGGATGAACGCAGCGCTGAGGCGTTCAAACAGGCATTTGCTCTTACTGACACGGAAGTAGCCCTAACCAAACATCTGGTGCGTGGAGGCTCAACTCGCGAATTTGCCGAATTGAGAGGGCGAAGCGTTGGCACCGCGCGCAACCAATTGAAAGCGCTGCAACGCAAGCTCGCCATTAACTCCAAAGAGCAATTGCTGCTTCTTTATGCTGGCTTTATCCATTCGCTCGACCCTCCGATGGAAGGCGATGATGAGTTCGAGCATGAATGCAAAAACCTTTATTGCGACCCCCAAGGACGGATGATTGCGTGGGAAGAGCACGGCGATCCCAAAGGAATGCCAGTGCTCTATTTTCATGCCCTTGAAGGGCCGCTGGTGACCGACAGGGTCGATAGAGCAGCCCGTGAAGCAGGCCTCCGTATCATCGCCCCATGGCGACCCTTTTATGGCGATACGAGCGGAGAGGAGCAGGGCGCGAGATCGCCGCTGCTTTTTGCTGACCGACTGATCGATTTCCTCGATCATCTTTCAATCAAGCGCTGCGTCGCGCTGGGGACTCAAGCGGGTACCCCGTTCCTTGCCGCCTTTGCCAAGGCCTATCCTGAACGCTTGCTCAAGGCGGTTGCAGCGGGTCCTTTTCTGCCGATTGTGGAATCTGGCGACTATCAATTCCTCCAAACCCGCCAGCGCACCCACTTCCGCATCTCGCGCGTCGCGCCCGCCTTTGCCCGCGTCTACATGCGGGCCATGCTCGCCAGCATGGGTACGGGTGAGTTCTACAAGTTCGTTGAAGATTACTACGACAGCTGCTCTCGCGAATCCGCGACCGTGCAGCGTCCTGAAATGGTCCGCAATTTCCGAAAGGCCGCAAATTATGTGTTGCCGCGCGGTAAAATGGGCCCAGGCGACACCATGCTCAATTGGTCCGCGCAATGGGGCAAATTGCTGGAAGGAACCGGCGAAATATTGACGATGCTCGTCGGTAATGAAGACGCCAACACACCGCCTGAATTTGCAGTGCTTTCGGCAGAGCGCTTCGGTTTGGACGCACCGCAAATCATCGCCGATGCAGGCAGTTTCCTCATTGAAGACCAGCCTGAAACCGTCTTTGGCATCGTGCGCTCGGTCTTTCCTAAGTGGCTGTGAGCCGGGTGACTTTTTCTTCCCTGAACCATGTAACATGCGGTCCATGTCTCCCTAAAAATTGGCCTCAAATGCGGCTCAAGACCGGGTTCAGAACTGGGACCCAAATCGCCCTTTGACACCGCCTCATCGCGCGCCCATTGGGGGGGCAAAGGAGAATGAGAATGGCTGATCCTGAATTCGACATTATCGTCTATGGCGCCACCGGCTACACCGGCCGACTGGTCGCAGAGTATCTGTCAAACCACTATGGCACTTCCGAAAACGCGCCCAAATGGGCGATGGCGGGGCGTTCGCAAGACAAGCTTGAGGAAGTACGCGACGCAATCGGCGCGCCAGCTGATACCACGCTGGTGGTCGCCAATGCCGATGATCTGGGCGAGTTGGAGGCGATGTGCGCGCGCACCAAGGTCGTGCTCACCACCGTCGGACCGTATCAGCTGTATGGCGACAAGCTGGTTGCGGCTTGCGTGGCAACGGGCACCGACTATGCGGATCTGTGCGGGGAGCCGGCATGGATGGCGGACAAGATCGCGGAGCATCATGAGGCGGCGCAGAAGACGGGCGCGCGCATCTGCTTCTCAAGCGGGTTCGACTCGATCCCCTTCGACCTTGGCGTGATGATGACCCAGAAGGCGGCGAAAGAGCGCTTTGGCGCGGCGTCAGCGCGAGTGCGCGGGCGCGTCAGGGCGATGGCGGGCACGTTCTCCGGTGGGACCGCGGCGAGCCTCGGCGCGACGATGAAGGCGGCGGCGAAGAACCCCGGCATCTTCAAGACGCTGGCCAACCCGTTTGCGCTCACTCCCGGCTTTGAAGGCGCCGGCCAGCCCAATGGCATGATCCCAAGCTATGAAAGCGACCTTGGTAAGTGGGCTGCTCCCTTTGTGATGGCGCCGATCAACACCAAGAACGTGCACCGCACCAACTTCCTGCTGGGTCATCCCTACGGCGAAGACTTCAAGTATGATGAGATGATGCTCACCAGCCCCGGCGACGCAGGCAAGCAAATGGCCGAAGCCGCGACCGAGATGATGAAGAACCCATTTGGCGCCAAGCCGCCCAAGCCCGGTGAAGGCCCTTCGAAAGAGGAGCGTGAAAAGGGCTTCTATGACGTGCTGTTCGTGGCCGATGGCCCTGAGGGTCAAGAACCGCTCCATCTCGGCGTCAAAGGGAAGTATGATCCGGGCTATGGCTCCACCAGCCGCATGATCGCAGAGACCGGCATGGCGCTGTTGTCGAGTGACGCTGAAGGCGGCGTTGGCACGCCAGGATCGTTCCTAGGCGAAGCGCTGGTCGATCGGCTCCAGGAACACGCCGAGATCACCTTCACGGTCGAAAACTGATCGAGATTCAAAAAGGGCGGGGTTATCTAGAACAACCCCGCCCTTCGAATACCGGTCAGAAGATTAGAAGCTCACCCGAACAGTTGCGCGCACATTGCGGCCGGGCAACGGGGCGAAGTCCTTTGTAAAGCTTGAATGGCGACGGCCGGTAACGTTGCCGAGATTCTCGCCAGCGAGTTGGAACACGACGTTCTGATTCTCTGGGAAAGGTCGCCAGGTAAAGTACAGGTTGAGCAAGGTGAAGTCGTCGGTCGGTGTCTCAAATTCAGCGACGCTGGTTTGCGAGCCAAAATGCTGAACCTCACCGCGAAGAGCAAAAGCCCCATATTCGCCCTCAAGCGCACCCAGAAGGCTGAGCGGCGGGATGCGCGGCACTTCGCCATCGCCCGAAAGATTGGCACTGACGTAAGACACTCTGACGTCTGCTGACAGTGTTACGTCGTCTGTCTGATAGAATGGAAAAGCGAGGTCTGCTTCAATTCCGAAGAAGTCCGCATCGGATTGCAGAAACTCAAACACTGGCAGATCATCTTCTTCCTCTCCCGTTGGGCTGAGGAAGATGTAATCGTCAAAAGACTGGGCAAAGATCGAAAAGCCGAAATCGAAAGGCCCTGCTGATTTCGTCAGGAAGCCCTCGATCCCCCATGCGCTCTCGACCTCAAGATCAGGATCACCGATCTCGAAGGTTTGCGTGGCAATATGCGGGCCATCGGCGAACAGCTCTTCGCCCGCAGGCGCGCGTTCAGAGCGGGAGACTGTCAGGCCGTAGCGCGCATCGTCTTCGTCAAAGGTTCCGATTAGCGACAACGCACCGGAAAACAGGTCAAAGTCGCGCTCTAGCCCGAGGGGCTCCGATTCAACATCGACGCGCTCATAGCGGCCAGCCGCCTCAATCTGGAAGCCACCGAAGTTGAATTCTTGCGCGGTGAAGATCGCGAATTGCGTGGTGTCATTCGGCGCAACAAAGGCCTCTTCCCCAACCGCCTGGAAATCGCGCGAGGTAAACTGAGCGCCGATCACACCGCCGCCAGACTGCAGCAATTCGGCACGCGCTTCGAAAGTCTCCGTATCAAACACGGTGCCAACTTCGACGCCTTCAAATTCGGTGTGAGTGTAGTCGGAATAGCCGGCGCGCAGTTTCAGGCGCTCAAAAAAGCCTCCGCCCAATGCGATGTCACCGCGAAAATCGAAGCGGAGCTGTTCTAGGCCGATGGAGACGGTCTCGCCTTCTTCTTCCTCCTCTTCCCCTTCGCCTTCTTCACCTTCTTCGCCATGGTGCCCGCCCTCAGGGTTGCCGACCACGCCATAGAAGCTGTCATAATAGCCCACCGAGGCGCCAAAGCTGCTGTCGCCAAGGATTACGCCGATACCGCCGTTGACGGTCCAGGTTTCGGTGCCCGAATTGGGGATGAAGTCGCGTTGGCCTGCCGCTTCGCGCAGTTCGGCCGCCTCTTCGAGTTCGCCTTCTTCAGCTTCTTCCTCAGCATCTGCGAGCAGGTCAGCGCGCAAATCGTCGGTCAGCTGAAAGCCCGGAATGCTGCGGTTACCAGTATCACGATAAGAGCCATCGGCATGGATCACGAACATGTCACCCAATGCCACATCGAGCGAGGCACCGCCGCTGACCAGATCATGCGCGGTGTCGAAAGAGGTCACGCCATCGAATTGAAAACCATTCTCTGGAACTTCGACCGGAATTCGGCGGTCCAGAACATTGACAACGCCGCCAATTGCCTGGCTGCCAAAGAGCAGCGCTGTAGGGCCGCGTAATACTTCAACGCGGGTGATCGTCAGCGGATCGATCGTCGTTGCGTGATCGGCCGATGTGTTGCCAACATCTGCAGTACCGAGACCATCAATCAGGATACGTACACGCTCGCCATCCTGCCCGCGCAGGATCGGACGCGATGCGCCGGGGGTAAAACTGGTGGCGGAAACTCCGGGCACTTTCGAGAGCACTTCGCCAAGCTGGCCATCAAGATTTTGCTGGATCTCATCGACCTCCAGCACAGTCTGGCCGGAGATAAAGTCGAGCTCTTGCAGCCCTTCCGCTGACACGATGATCGCGTCACCGTTTTCCGTCGCGTCATTTTCACTGTCGGGCTGACTCTGGGCGAACCCAGGCGTTGCAACACAGGCAAAACTCAAAGCTGTTGCAACAGCTATGCGGGATGTAATCGGCTTCATAATGTTCCTCTTAGGGGAGAACGATTGATGTGATAAAGTATCATCGACCTAGAGGGCAGCCAAAAAACTGCAACTGCAAATTGCTCGCAATCGACCAAATGCACATCTGAAATGACAATCGACGGAGTTGTGCGACAAAATTGACACTTTGAGTGTCAACGCGCTTGGCCCTCAGAGGCAGCCGGAGTTCTCGAATGTGAAGAAAAATGGAGCGGGCGAGGCGATTCGAACGCCCGACCCCAACCTTGGCAATATTCAAGGCGATGCTATCACTCTGATTTAGCGATAGTATTTCTTATCATTCAAGATCCGAACACTATTCGAAGATTGTGATCCGAATAGCGGCTTCTTGATGAGTAGTGACCACCGACAATTTGACGAGCAGTCCCATATAGCTATCGTCTGAGGTCAAACTCAACAGGCTTAGTGGATCATGAAATCCAAAGACAGAGACGAAAAGTCTTTAAAAACAATACCTGAGACAGACGTTATCCTCAGAGACGCTGACAACAACTTCAGTAAAAGTTGCCTATGGGTGGAGAGTGGGAACTTTTACGGAGAAAACAACTCCGATGAATACCTCATTCTTGGCTTCGACACCGAGTTCAAAACCCCTGACGACGCTTTGTCCTATGAAGAAATACGGGCTGGTGACGGGAAGTACAAGGTTCTTTCCTATCAGTTCCACTGTAGCGTTTTCGATCCATCACAACCAGCAGCAAAGGAATGGAGTGGGATTTGTTATCCCGATGGTGAGAAGCGCCTGAATCTGACGGACGTTCTCATCTTCGCTTTTGCCGAAGGAATCAAATCAGGCTCCGTCACAAAAATCCCTTCAACAATCTACATCGCTGGACACTTCACCAGAGCCGATTTTCCAGCATTTGGAGACTTCAAAAACCTCACCGAGCTAATCTCAAGCGTTCGAAACACCTTCCTCAACATTGGCAACTTCATCCCTGTAACGATCCGTTTCTCGGAAACCGAGAAGGTCGATCTGAAGGTAATTTTGCGGGATACGATGTTGCTCACTCCTGCAACATCCAAGAGCCTTGCGGCTCTTGGAGACTTGGTGGGTCTAGAGAAGCTTTCTCTAGATCCCGATCCTCAAAAAGCTCTTCATTACAAAGCCAATATGGACGAACTCCTTCGAGATAATCCCGATATGTTCGAGGAGTATGCCATTCGGGATGCTATAATCTGTGTCAAATATCTCGAGCAACTGATCGAACAGTGCGTGGATATCCTTGGCAAGCGTAAGGTTCCAGCTACCCTCACCTCGATTGGCGTTGATCTGCTTATGGAATCTTGGAAGAATGACCTCGGAATTGATCCTCTGGAGCTTCTTGGCCAGGAGAAGGTGGAGGAGCGATACTTCAACAAGAAACGTGGTCGCTTTTTCCAAAAGACCAAGACTGTAAACCTTCAGAACGTTGATTGGCATGTCCAGTTTGCGACCGAATGCTACCACGGTGGCCGAAACGAGCAGTTCTGGTTTGGCCCCTCATTTGAGGACGATTGGACCGACTACGACCTTGCAGGTGCTTATCCCACTGCCATGGCTCTTATTGGCAAGCCCGATTGGCACGATCTCGTGGTGTCGACCAAGGTGTTGGATTACTCCTCCTCTACTCTCGGCATAGCCAATATTACCTTTAAGTTTCCCAAGTCGGTTCAGTATCCCACGCTACCAGTGCGCACCGAAAATGGCCTCGTGTTTCCAAGGGAAGGTGAGTGCTATTGCGCTGCTCCGGAAATTGCTTTGGCGAAGTCTCTCGGTGCGAAGATCAGGATCAAGCACGGCGTTATTGTTCCGACTGACTCTGACACTCCGATATTTGGCAAATTCATAAGTGATTGTATCAAAGAGCGTTTATCCCACCCCAAAGGTTCTCTGAAAGCCTTGTTTTGGAAAGAGCTTAGCAATTCGAGTTATGGGAAGACCGCTCAAGGTCTTCGGCAAAAGCGAGTCTATGACCTGCGTGACCAGGAGACGAAGCCCCTTCCTCCTAGCAAGATCACCAATCCATTCTTTGCGGCTTTCATCACATCATTTGTAAGAGCTACACTTGGCGAGATAATGAACTCGCTGCCCAATGATGTTTGCGTCTTCAGCTGTACCACTGATGGCTTCCTAACAAATGCTACACGCGAGCAAGTCGATGAAGCATCGCAAGGCCCCATCGCTGAGCTATTCCGTAAAAGTCGAGGGGCGCTGACGGGGGACCCAACCATGCTCGAGATCAAGCACGAAGTTCGACAACTTCTTGGTTGGCGAGCACGCGGTCAAGCCACGCTGAAGGAGGGCCGCACTGATCGAGGCGACGACGTCAACATTGTGTTGGCAAAGGGCGGAATTTTCACACCTGAATTTTACGATACTGATCGCCTTCGAAACGATAACATCGTTGAGATGTTTCTTGGCCGGCAGCCCGATGATGTAATTCCCCTCAAGGTGAAGACAGGCGTTCGTGACATCGTTGAGTATGATGCGGACTTGGTCGATAAAGCTCTTGAGAAGCGATTGAATATGGAGTTCGACTGGAAGCGAAAACCAAGTTCTGTCTGGCAAGACGAAGGTCATGGTCACGTCGCGTTCTCGACCGATCCTTGGCAGACGGTTGAAGAGTTTGTTCGTGTCAGAGACTATTGGGCTGCATTTGGCCTTGCTGATCCGCGCTGCATCAAGTCGCTAGACGACTATGAGGCTTTCGCTGTCTACGTCCTCTCGCAGTCTTCACTGGCTGAGGCAGATTCCAAGTATCTCAAGAAAAGTCGACCCGACATAACTCGGCTTCGCCAAATGCTCTGTGGCGCATGGCGTCAATCCAAGGCTGGTTTACGCCATCGCGTTGATGGGAAGTCGGCCCAAGCCTTCGCCGATCTACTAATCGATGCGGGCATACCTTGCAAAAGATCTGACGTTGAGAACGCCCGCAAGCCTCTTGTTCTGAACACGTGTCCGGATACTCCAGATGTTCGGGCCGCGCTAAAGCGACTGAAGAAGATGATCTCGACTCTGGATGAAAGCGCGTTGCTATCTTCCGGCAAGGGTATTGATTTGCTTCAATCTCAAGGTGCCAAGAGGGTATTCGCTGCACGCAATCCATGAACTGTGTTCAATCGGCGTCTGCTTTGCGCCCCAGTTTAAGACGTAGCCATTCCAGATCTTAGCTCCCAAGAGCGGACATTCGCCTCGGCTATTCCGGCCAAGGAGAATGGAAATGACTTACTCACACTTTGACCCTGCTGCTCAAAACCGAGTTCCTTGGAACTTTGGAGCAAAGATCGGTCCCAAGCGGCCATTCAATCAGAAGCAGATCTGGGCGATCCGCTTCTTCCTCGATCGCGAAGAACGTATTCGAGATCGCGCCCTGTTTGATCTGGCAATCGACAGCAAACTCCGCGGTTGCGACCTCGTCGAATTGAAGATCGGTGACCTCGTCAGCGGACCAGAAGTGCGGACACGGGCGACAATCACACAGCGCAAGACGGGACGCCCTGTTCAATTTGAGATTGCTTCAGATGCCCGTGCAAGTCTGTTCGCCTGGCTGGAGGCCAGAGGTGGTGATGTCGAGGACTTTGTCTTTCCAAGTCGCGTGGACCAATCACGACATCTCAGCACTCGGCTGACCTGCCCCCAAGAAAGTGAGCCACACAGTGAGTTATGATTTCGGCTATTTACAGCTTGAAAGGAGCTGAAGAATGGCACGGAAGAGATACACGCCAGAACAGATTATCGGGATGCTGCGCGAGGCCGAGGTGCGGTTGTCGCAAGGCGAGAAGGTGGGCGGCATCTGCCGGTCGCTGGGGGTCTCGGAGCAGAGCTACTACCGCTGGCGACGTGAGTATGGCGGGCTGAAGGTCAGCCAGGCGCGGCGATTGAAGGATCTCGAGAAGGAGAACCAGCGGCTGCGGAAGGCGGTATCTGATCTGACTTTGGATGCTCTGATCCTGAAGGAGGTTGTCGAGGGAAAGTACTGAGCCCTTCACGGCGTCGGGTGGCCATCGATCATGTGCAGGAGGTGCTGGATGTATCCGAGCGCCGTGCCTGTCGGGTCGTTGGTCAGCACCGCTCAACCCAGCGCAAACTGCCCACACATCCGATAGATGAGAGGTCACTCACGGCGGCGATCATCAAGCTGGCTCAGCAATATGGTCGCTACGGCTATCGCCGAATCACCGCGCTGCTGCGCAATGAAGGATGGACGGTGAACGCCAAGCGGGTCGAGCCGATCTGGCGTCGTGAGGGGCTTAAGGTACCTCAGAAGCAGCCTAAGCGCGGTCGGCTATGGTTTAATGACGGATCATGCGTGCGGCTCAGACCGCAATACCCTGGCCATGTGTGGAGCTACGACTTCGTGATGGACCGCACGCATGACGGCAAAGCGTTCCGCATGCTCACGGTGATCGATGAGCACTCACGCCAGTGCCTCGCGATCCATGTCCAGCGCAAGCTCAAGAGCGATGACGTCCTGGCGGTGCTCACCGAGCTGTTCCAACGACACGGACCGCCTGATCACATCCGCTCTGACAATGGTGCTGAGTTTACAGCGCACGCTGTGCGGGAATGGCTCGGCAGGATCGGCGTGAAGACGCTCTACATCGAGCCAGGATCGCCATGGGAGAACGGCTACAATGAGAGCTTCAATGGCAAACTACGCGACGAGCTGCTCAACGGCGAGATCTTCTACACGCTAAAGGAAGCGGTGATCCTGATCGAGCGCTGGCGTATCCACTACAACACCGTGCGACCGCACTCATCGCTCGGATACCAGCCGCCAGCACCACAAACGATCTTGCCTCGCCCTGCTGAACTGCCTTACGCTACGCTTCAGGCCGCCCAGCAGGGCGACCATAACCGCCGGAACTCTAACTTATCCGGTGGACCACCTTGATGGGGCAGGCCACAGTTGACTAAGCAGGAGGCGTAATTCTGATGCCGTCCTTCTCCGCAAACGCAAGAAAAAGCGGCCGCACCAATTTGGTCGACCACTTTTTCATGGATTTCGTCAATTAAGCGATCGCTTCGCGTGCGGCGATGGCCTCTTTGCTGCTGTCGACTTTGACTTTTCTTGGATGAGGTTTGCCGGTTTCGACGAAGTGTTTGAATTCTTCGACCGCATTACCGAGTAAACCACCCATTTGCAGCCGCATCATCCAGCCCATCAAGACATTGAACGGAGCGGCAATGTTCATTTCAAATGTCATATGAACGTTGGTGCCGGATGGTCCGTCTGGCGTTAACTGCCATGAATTCTTCAGACCTTTCACAAAACCAGGCATCTTTTCTGCATGCGCGTCATACACGATCTTGTAGTTTTCAGGATCATATTCCAGCAGTGCTTCCGTTGCCGGGCCAATGCTGGTCTCGCAGACTCGACCATAAACTGGCGCGCCCTCAATTGAGGGTTTTTCAGGTCTTGGACCAGACGCGTAGACCGAACTGGCCCAATCTCCAGCTCGTGCATAGTTCGGGCCGATGATTTGCCAGGCTCGCTCGATGGGTGCGTTGATGCGGGCTGTTTTTACGATTTTCATTTGACTCACCCCTTAACCCACAACGTTGCCGCCCATCGCATAACCACCTTCAGCGGTCTCTTCGATGTGCACGTTAATGTAAGGCTTTATTTCACCCTTGCCGCTGGTTTGAGCAACAGAGTTCAAGCCATCGGTTAGTTTTGCGACGATTTCGCCCTTTTCCTCTTTGGTCCAGGCGTTTTTCGGAACGGTTACACGAATAGTAGGCATGATAGTACTTCCTTTCAGTTCAAAAACGGACTGGTTATGCAATGTCCGTTGCATTACATATATACCGGGAAATCAATTATGCAACATGCATTGCAAAAAAAAAGGTGCACTATGGCTCGACCACGTACATTTGACGAGGAACAGGCGCTTCACAACGCGATGGTGGTTTTTTGGAAACACGGATATGATAAGACTACTTATCCGCTGATCGAAAAAGCTACCGGGGTTGGGCGAAGGAGTCTGGTCAACATATTCGGCGGTAAAGACGCCCTTTTCGTCCGTGTGCTAAAAATCTATCGCCAAACAGCCGCGGGGATAATTGACCAAGTGTTTGATCCGCCCAGCGCACAATCAGTGATCACGTTGTTTAGTTCTCTCGGAGACCCGAAGGATGATCATGATCCTTCGAACGCGGGGTGTCTGATGGTCAATACGGTATTTGAACTGGGTAAAACCAGCAAACCAGTTCGCGCCGAGGTTGATGCGTATCGTGAGATGTGGCGGGGCACCTTTAATAATGCGCTTACGGCCAGCGGCATCCAAGATGCGGAAGGGCGCGCTGAGTTCTTACTGGGACTGCTTTGGGGCGCACTCAGCCAGATACGTTTAGCGGGAACAACCGAAGCTGCTCAACCTATAGCAAAGGTTGCCGTGGAGACGGTTGAATCGTGGTTGAGCTCTTGAAGCTCCTTCGATCCAGAAGAGGTCTTAGAACGGCCTCTGAGGCAATCCTGATAGCGGACTGACCGTTTCGCTACCCCGCCAGCCGAAAGCGGCCATTCAACTCACGGCCCAGCTCAAGCCGCTAGCCGATGACTGACCTTGGGAGTGGAAGCAGACGCTTAGCTACTAGGCGCATTCATTGTTGTTTCGAGCTCAAGACGGATTTGTCCGAGTGTTGAAGCTAGTTCCCCCCATTGGGCTTCGCTCACGTAGTGAGCATATCGCTCAACCAGTTCTAGCTGCGTTTCGATACCCCTATCACGCACCTCACGACCGTGTTGGGTGATTGCAATACGTTTTTGCCGTCCATCCTTTGGGCACCTCGACAATGTAATGAGCTTCTTGCTCTCGAGTTTCTCAACCGTTGAACTCATGGTGGCACGGGTTACCCTAAAGGCTGCTGCCACTTCACTGAGAGTCTCGTCAAGGTTAAGTCGGACAAGACGATTGAGCACGCCAAATTGGGCCGTGGTGATCCCTGCGGGTAAGTGGCGAGCGAAAAGCAAATCTGTGAGATGGGCAATGATCGAGATTTCCATCAGAGCTTGGACTGAATCTTCATCGACGACTGCTAGTTCCTCAGGCATTAGACTTAAGCTTCTTAGTTAGCGGCCATCGCGGCGAAGGCGATGGCATATCGCCATAGCCAAGACGGAAAAGCCCTTGCACGCGTGCTGGTAGTTCGACGCCGAGTTCAGCGTGGATCTCATCGAATGGCTCTTGCATCTCTGGGTATTCTTGAAGCGGTTGGCTGACCGGATGGAAGCCGATCCCCATTGCGCTCGCCTGCTGGTTCACTCGCACCCATTGTCGGCCCGCTGCAAGTTGATCGAACCGGTCATTCGCATCGCTCGTCAGCCAAGCATAGGTGGGTGTTGCCTCAATGAGTCCAGCATAAAATGCGTGTGTTTCTTTAAAAGCGAAACTGCCTTTCTCGGCAAGATTTTCTCGCGACATCATCCCGGCGAGCGATATCGTCTCGATAAGGGGGCCAGACAGCGAAATCCCGTCCGGCTGTGCATTTACTTCGGTGGCACCGATGCGAGTGAGTTTCGTGCTTTCGGAGTGCGTGCGAGGCGTGTCCATTTCAATCGACCAAGCCTTCTGATTGATCCCAGTAATGCGCGCGACACGCTGCGGATCACTGGTAGCGCCGAAGAGTTGTTCTCCTTCAATTGAGTTTCTGAGCTGGTTCAGATCGGCCGTGTTAATCGGGCGGCCCAAATTGAACGGCTGGCGCGATGTGCGCCTTATGCCGATTGTCTTGAAAAGTGGGTCGACGGACCCATCCGAGGGCTCAAGAAGGATGGTCGCAATTGGTCGACTATCGAGGTTTTCGGGATCTGCTCCATCGGGGAAGGGAGTGATTTGCGCATTCATTCCAATTGCGCTGGCAGCCTGAGATAGCAATTCCAGAAACGCACCATACCCTATGGTGATTTGCCGGTTGGGTGGATCGGTCTGAGGAAGAAAACGCGTCAAGTCAGGATGCAGAATGATCTGGTCCTGCCCAACTAACTCTACCAGCCAAGGCTGCTGATTGTGAGGATTTGGCGCCAAGATTGCGTATGACAAAGCGTGAATGCGCGGATCATCGAAATCATTGGTCGCAGTATCCCAGGGTTCGCGCGCCGCATCGATGTCTTTGCTGCTGACCCATGCGCCTGCTCCTAATACCAAGCAAGCAGTGCCTCCTGCGCCGATGAGAAACTGCCTTCGATTCATACTGAACTCCATATAGTTAGATATCTAACTAATAGCTTAAAGGCGGCGCGTGTCAAATTTGATCCTGGCGTCACCTGCTGTTCCCTAGTGGATAGAGTTTACGACGAGCCGGCTGACAAATTGCTCAATTTTCACGACAACGGCTGTCAATTTGAAGAACTGCGACCGCAAGTGGGTCGTGAGCCGAACGTCAGCTTTGCCTGCACACGCCCTCAATAGCGGACAGTCCGCAATCGGCACAACGAACGCTCAACTGAAGAAGCGATCAATCGTTTGTTGAGGTGCTGATGGCATGTGCGCCATTCGCCGTATGCCTGGCAAGTGTCTTACGCTGTCGAATTGGCCTTGGCTTCCCCACTTGATGAAAATCTTACACCTAGAGCATTCGACACGGTAGGCGTGAATGCTCTCTTTGGGTTCTTCAATCCAGTTGGTTTCTGAATGTTGGCACTTTGGGCATCTCATATTTTAGCTTATCTCCCTATTCTCGCGATGATCTTTCAATCATGGCCTGCTTGGCTAACCGATCAACGCAAAAATGGCGTTGATCTAGATAATCAAAGGTCCGAAGCGTCAAAGGTAAACCAACGTTTGCCTTTGACGGAGACGACAAGTGTCACAGTATGTAGCCTATCTGAGGGTTTCGACAGCAAAGCAGAAGAGAAGCGGGCTGGGACTGGCTGCTCAGCGTTCAACCATCAATGAGTTTCTCTGTGAAGATGACGAGCTTATCGCAGAATTCATCGAAGCTCATTCAGGTTCGAAAGATCACAGAGAGCAGCTTTGGCAAGCGATACGGGTCGCAAAGCGACAATCCGCAAAGCTTGTGATTGCCAAGCTGGACCGCTTCTCCCGGAAGGTCAGCTTCATTTCTCGAGTTATGGAAGAAGGGGTGGAACTTGTCGTTGCTGAAATGCCTACGGCGACGGATTTTCAGTTGCACATTTTCGCCGCGCTCGCTCAGGAAGAGCGACGACTTATATCCGTTCGGACAAAAGCTGCTCTTGCTCAGGCAAGGGCTCGCGGGACCCAACTGGGCGTGAACGGACGGCGACTTGCTAAGATGAACAAGGCCCGAGCAGACAACTTTGCTTTAGATCTAAGTTGCAAGATCACTCCATTGCTCGATATCGGCATGTCATACCGTTCAATTGCAGAGGAACTAAATAGAACAGGTATCGCCACCTTCAACGGTGGGCAGTTTCATCCGCAGACTGTGAAGAACTTGGCTCAGCGCCTAGATGCTCTACGCAAGTTGCAAAGCGTCAAATGCGGTTCATGTTTTGACAGGCCGCTGGAGGGAGTTGAAGCGTGTACAGCTATCAGATCATAATCAAGGGAAACGGCGGAGAGTTCTGTCTTGGCTCCATTCCAGACAGGGCCGGGCAATACTGGGAGGATCAGCCGAAGCACGACCTCATAGAACACCTATGCAATTCTGAGGCCTGTTCAGAAGAGTTAGTCGAGCTGGGCGTCAATCTACCCTCCTGGCACGAGATAGACGATTTTGCTCACGAGTACGGTATCGAAGATGTCGAGCGCATCACGGTATTGGATCTGACAGAAAAGTCAGAATTGGTAGCCGACAACGTCGATCCGGAATGGGCGGCGCAGATGGTAAACTGCGAGCTCGCCATTTCCAGCGAGTTCGAGAACCACCACGGCTACAAGCTCTTCACTAGGTCTTGTGAGAAGGGCATCTGCACTATTGATCTATCTATCGATGAACCGTTTGACTCCTCGAAGCTCGCAATGCGTGAGGTGGAATTCTGGGACCACACCTTGATCGTGGGCTTCAGTTATGCCGGTGAAGAGCTATCGTTGTCCGAGACCTTCGGCAAACCATATGCAGACGATGACTGCCTCTTGAAGGCCCCCGATGGTTCTCTTTACTTTGAGTGAGCTTTGAGATGGTGAGCTATAAAATGTCTTGGAACGACACCTATCATTAGACTCAGGATCAAAGCAGACATTCCGCTAACGACCCATTTGCGGACTCGAAGAATTGCTTCCTGATGAACGTTAGCTGCTGTTACGATCCGGCGGCAAAAAGCGTGTCGGACGTGCGAGGTCAAATCGTTCACAAAGGGCGGCAACATCGTGATGGTCGATCTCCCGTGGCTCGAATCCGTTTCGAAACGCTATGACGAACGGTGCTGCTATGCATCGAACCGATATTTCGCCCAGTTTGCCAACGCCATCTAGCGAACCTGCCGGATACATTGAATTTTCTCTCGGCTCGCCCAGCACGCCATCTCCGTTGGCGTTCAGGACAAAGCCGTGCAAATCGACCGATCCGTCGGTTTTGTGACGCAGGACACTGTTCCATGCTGGGCCTTCGTGCCGCTCGCTATGGTGATAGCCCAAAAACAAGAGAACCCGCTCAAACTTCGAGAGCTCTATCAAAGGCACGGCCAGGTCCAAATCTGAATGATCGCGAGTTTGCTTTTCGAGCAGGGCGTCCACACCCCATCCTCCATCAACCCAGAAGGACAGGCCGGCCTCTTCGAAAGCGCGGCAAAGGGAAAGAACCGTCTCAAGCTGCATCAAAGACAACTATGCCACACATCTCTTCAAAAGCCGATCGTCAGCCTCCACCCCCAATTCTTTGTCTTTGAGTGAGGTCTCGAGCTGGGCCGATTGCAGAACGTCGGCTTTCGATTCCAATGTTCGAAGAGCGGTCATTCAGCCAACGACCCATTTCAGACATGGGAATTGCGCCGACCAGTTAACTGCTTGAACGGTGCTCAACGATCCAGTCGCGAACAGTATCACCAATCGTGACAGGGTCTTGAAGCTCGGGGAAATGTCCCAATTCCTCAAAAGAGCGGATGTCGACTCTAGGCACGACCGATCGGATAGCATCACGGTTCTCGAGCGTGTGGGAACCGTCAGCTTCGCCCCAGATTGCTAAGGCTGGTTGGTTGATCTCGGCAAGCGATATGTCCGGGCGCAAATAGACCTGATAGGCGCTCGCCAACGACCACAAGGCGCCTTGGTCCATAGCGGTTCCGGAGCAAGAGCAGAATGCTGGCTCATGATCTTCGCGCCCTAACGAAAGGCGGAACCAGGCTGGCATGCGTTCCCTGGCGAGCTTTCGCATTCCGAGTTGACCGAGGATCGGCTTGCCCAAGATATTCTTGGGATCGCGAGACGCTTTCCACCGAGCAAATCCAGCCACATCGGTTACCTGGATTAGAATCAGCGCTGCCACAAGATCTTGGCGTCGATTGGCCAGATCAAGCGAGGCAAGACCAGCGGCACATGAGAATGCAAGAATCGCGTTTTGGCCGACAATCGCCTCCAAGAACTGCGCGACCTGATCGTTGGTTTCTCGAAAGCCAAATCGAAACGAGGCTTTTCCCGGTGAGAAGCCCATTCCAGGCAGCTCAAAAACAACAACCCGAAAGTCCTTGCCAAGCCGCTCGAGCAACTCGTCATATTGTTCAAGCGACACCGGTGGATCAGCCGAGAACACGATTGTCGGCGCGCCAACAGGGCCATCGACAACGCGATAGCGAAAGAGCACCCGGTCTGTTTCAAAAAAGCGTACGTCCGGGCGAGAAAACGCTGCCCACCCTGACTTGAACTGCTCGATATGTTTGGCGTTGTACCGAGCGTCGAGCGACAGCGCGATGTTCTGAAGAAACCCATTCATTTTGTTGCGATCCTTTTGCCGTCGCGAAACAGCATGAATGACGTGAATGCGAGAAATGCAGCGATGCCAAGATGCCGATAGACTATTGATGACTGTGCCCCGGCCTGCGAGCTTAGCCACGCATCCCCTAGCGGCAGGATCAACGCAATAAGGGCGATCACGGCCAACGCTCGAAACCGACCAGTGATTGCCATGAAGAAAGCAAGCCCAGCGATCAGAGTTGTTCTCAAGGCATAGACGGTGACGAAACCAGCCTCGCTGGGTCCCGAAATTTGAAGGCCCATATAGATTGAGAACGCCATTGGATCGGCAAAGGCGCGAGCAGCGCTGGTGGCCTGAGCCAGAGCCATGATCATCGCGCACCAGAAGCCTATGGTCCTCCAATGCATCACTTCAGTTGAGCCTGCCATTGCCTGTCTCCTTTCGGCCAAGGATCGCCCGAAAACGAGCGCATGCATATTGCGTGATTGCAATGTCGTGTTCTATATTTCGAAAATGAATGAACCAGATTGGGAAGCGCTTCGAGTTCTAAGATGGGTTGAAAAAACCGGCTCGCTGGCGGGCGCCGCTGAAGAGCTTGGGTGCGCGGTCAGCACAGTGGCGAGGCGCATAGACGGGCTCGAACAGGCGTTAGGGCTGACTTTACTGCACCGTGCAAAAGCGGGCGCTGTGCCGACCGAGATTGGAGCGGCCATACTGGTGTCGGTTGACCAGGCTGCAAAGTCGCTGGACCAAATCCCCCGCCAAGCCCGGCATTTCGTCCAATTCAAAGACCGCCAAACAGTCAGACTCTCTGCCACTGAAACAGTCATAAACGACATCCTGATGCCGCGCATCGGCGTCTTGCGAAGCCTCTATCCAAACCTCTTGGTAGAGTTCGAATCCACGAATGCCCATGCCAGTCTGGAGTTTGGAGAGACAGATCTTGCTGTGAGATTGGTTCAGCCCAAACAAGCGGATCTGGTCACCCGAAAATTGGCTCCAGTCAAGATCGCGGTCTTCATTGGCGCAGGGCAACTAGCAGGGCGCAATCCTGATGACGTGATCTTAGGTGGTGAGAAGATCGTCTGGATAGATAGCGGTCTCGGCGACATCGCAGAGAACCAGCTGATCGAGCAGCTCGGCATCGGCGAGAGTATTACATTGCGTGCCACGAGTGTTCGAGCTTTGGCTCTTGCATGCAAACAAGATCAGGGCCTCGCAATGCTACCGGCCTACATGGGCAGAGAGCTTGGCTTGATCGAGTTGAAGCACATAACCGTTCCTCGCCGCCAAGCGTGGCTAGTGTTTCATCCAGAAACCAAGCGTGATCCGGTACTGAGCAGTGTCCGTAAATGGGTCGTGCAATGCTTCGCTGGTTCTTCCGAGGGGTAGGACAATGTGAAGATTAGATTGAGCCATTTGGCGGCGCCTTTACTTCCGAGAAAGTCCGCCCCGGATCAGCCATCGTTGGTGCTGTCTTTGTGCCGATGTTCGAGCCGGATAAGTAGCCAAATAGCAATGATCGCGGTTACGAGTTCGTAGACCCCAAAAATGATAAAGCGAAGGTCTGGAATACCATCAAACGACAGAGCTAGGACGCGGCCCAGCGCATATCCTCCAGTGTAGAAAATGAGAAAGAACAGCGCTGGTCGTGCCATTCCAGAACGCCAGCCACCCCACCCGCATAGGATTGCAATTGCGATGCTGATCCCGCCATAGTTACTCCTGAGTTCATGCAGGCCACTTGGAGAGATCCCCGATGCACCCAAGTTATCGGCGATCGTTGGCGCATTGAAAAAAGCGTGCATGCCGAATGCGAGAAATAATGCAGCTTGCACGAGAAGGAATAAGCGAACCATCATCAGATTTTCGCAGAACGCGGGCTTCTTGGCAATGGCAGCATTCACCCCCAGTTGCGGTCGCAAGATCATGTCCTAAGCTGGGCCGTGATCGGCAACTTGACCGTGAGAATTAGGGCGAATCTAGTCGCCCAATTGTCAATGTCCGAGAGAATCGATGGCCTGGGTCGCGCCCATGTAGCCACTTGACGCTATCAGGGCTCCAATCCGCTCGCCACTGGCCTCGTCTAGCATCAGCCCTGTGACCGACGCAGCTGTGTTCACAAGCGAAAAGGCCGCAACCACAAACAGAATGTCAAAGGCGGTTTGCTCGGACCAACCTACTGACAGGACCGCCTCGATATCTTCTTTGGATGCCAGCGAGGGGTGCTGTGCCGCGACCCTCACTAAATCAAAGAGCGGAAGCATCTTGGCGTCAATTTTCGTTGTATCTCCAACACGGATGGCACGCACCAACTCTCTATCGATCCCGAGCGCGATGGCAGCATAGGCATGCGAACATTCACAAAACTGGCATTTGTTCAAATGGGATGTGTAGGTCGCAATCAGCTCACGTTCGCCAGTCGAAAGCTCAGAGCTCCCCTCCATTGCTTCAGCGAAAACCGAGAGAATGGCAGGGGCGGCGTTTCCGAACCGAGCAAGCACCTGATCAACCGTCGCCCCCGGAGCAAGCGACGGGAAGGTTGGGTGCTCGTCCATCACATCGCCCCCATTGCTGACACCTGGCTGTAGAGGCCAAAGCCGAACACCATGATACCAAAGATGCTGATGGACCATGAGATTGTACGGAAAGGTACCGCACCGAACGCATAGAGGATCGGGAATAGAGTTCTGCCAACGATGAACATTCCGGCACCGATCGTGGTTAGCTGATTGGAGACACCGAGCGCGTGAGCCACCAATACGAGCGGCGCGTAAATTGCCATGGCTTCAACGCTGTTTCTTACTGCACGCTGCAATCGCGGTTCGATTCTCCCGCCATTTGCGGAAAGTTCATCTCTGCTCCCAAGCGTAGCAGCGAGTCCATTCTGCATAGTGAAGAGCATAGATTGGATCATAATCGTCATTAGCAGGATCACGGCAAAGCCGAGCAGAGTCATCAGTTCAAATGTCATTTTGTCCTCACTTTGATTTCGTTTTGAACTGAGGCCTTCTCCACAAGTACGGATGTTGCCACAACGCATTTTCTTGCATTCAATCCTGCGATTTTGCATGTTGGAAATATGACTGAGGTGACACGCTTCAATTGGGACGACCTGAAATTACTACTCGCTCTCGCAGAATCGCGAACGGTTGGGCGAGCTGCTGAGCGACTGCTAATCGACGCGACAACAATAACCCGTCGCGTCCGCAAGATCGAAGATCTGCACAATATCCAATTGCTTGAACGCGTGAAGGGCGGCGTTGAGTTGACTGAAGAGGCTGATCGCCTCGTCCTCGTAGCGCGCCAAACAGGAGACGCACTAGAACGCACTTTCAAGCGCAACTCAGATCACGATCCAATTTCCGGAACTGTGCGATTGTCCGCGACAGATTTTATGCTTGATTTGCTCGCTAAACCTCTTGCCAAGCTTGCGAGCGCGCATTCGGAACTTGTCCTTGAGCTTAAGCCTTCAAACGACTTTTTGAGCCTTTCGCAACGTGAGGCGGACGTAGCAGTCAGACTTGGTGAAAGCCCCAGCGATGGTCTTATAGGTCGGCGGATAGGCAAGGTGACCCTCGGCATCTACAATTCCAGGAAGTCCAGTGATTGGGGTGGTCGTTGGATTGGTTGGAATCTTCCGCGAGGTGAAACACTGGTTGAGGCAGTGCTTCGAAAACATGACCCAAAAGGGCGTGTCGTTGCGCGGGTCAATTCGTTCATGACACAGGCAAAGCTAGTCGAGACGGGTTACGGCGTTGCGTGCTTGCCGGACCAGTGGGTGGCAGCTCGGCCCGACCTTCAAGAACTTAGGCGAGTTGTCGACGCAGGCGAAGAGGAGTGCTGGGTATTGACTCACGAAGAGCTCCGGCGCGTGCCGCGCATCCAGGCTGTGATGAAGCACGCTGCAAGCGTGTTAGAGTAAGCGAAGCGAAGGGAACGTCTACTTGTTTCGCCAACAACAAAAAAGAAAAGAGGGCTCTAATGGAACCAACACGGCGAATGGACAGTCCAGCTAGACTACCAATTGATAGCGCTGCCTGATGGCTGCACGCTACTCCTGTCCGCTTCCACCTACCAGTTTCGGTCGCTTTGCCGCTATGACGAGGCGCCCGAAACCAGACATGTTGGTCAAGTTGGTTGGAAACAACAGGCTGTACTAATTCAGATTTCAAAGGTCTCTGGGAACTCACTGATCGCAGCTCGAAACAATTCAATCGGGTCCATTTCGAGCGATTTTGCCAGCATGTAGAACTCCAAAACATCCACTCGGCGCTGACCACGTTCGATGTTGCTCACAAAGCTCTGATCCTTGCCGAGTTTGAGTGCCAAATCTGATTGTCGAAGTCCTGACTCCTGCCGAGCAGAAACGAGGACTTCAACTAGCCTGTCATTCGCCTCCGTGAACAGTGATTTCGACATTCCGACCCGACTTTCGAGAGGGCCGTTTGCCTACATGCAGTTATCGGATATGCAGTTTTTGCATTTGCGTGTTGGGAGTTTGCTTCATGAGATTTCTTGTCGATCTATACCGCTATTTGATCATAGCGATTTGCGGTCTCGTTTTGATTGGTCTCACCTATGGGATCGTAATCGGAATCGGATCGGGGCTGTTCGACACGGCTACTGGTCCATTATGGATTTTCGGAGCCGTGATAATCGTGGTCTCGATGATTTTAGGGTTGGGGTTGGTCGCCATCGCGATCTCTATCCATGATCGACATGCAGAGTTGGTCAATGAGATCGAACGCATTGCCGATCTCGTCGAGTATCGTGGGATTGGTCAGTCAGAGAATAACAATGGCGAGTAAGTCTTCGTCACACTGGAAGGTGGGTATTGCATTCGTCCTGGCGTGTGTCATCATCGGGACGTTAATCGCCATCGTGAACATGACCAGATATTCTGACCAAGGGCCAGTCAGCCACGAAGATACGGCATCGGCATACGCAGCTACAAGTTCTCGGTCTTCTGACGACATCGACCTCTATCCCCATGATGAAAATGCAGATGCTGAACCTGCGTCTAGTTTCAGACCGACATTGACAGGGGATCGACAATTCGACTCAGCGCTTTGGGCTTGGAAAATGATTGAGGCCGAAAATGGTTCTCGAACGGCAGAGGAATTCGACGAATACGGAAGCCCTTGTGATGAGGGTATGGATTGCTGGGATGACACGACGGTTGAAGTGATGTTTAAGGGAGGGCGACTGCTTTCCTCATTGGTCAGACAAGATCAATATCTTGGAGGCGCACACGGTGTTGTCTATGTCGGAGACTATCAATTCGATCTACTGACCAAGGAACGGCTAAGGTTTGGGGACCTGTTTCAGTCGTGGCCATCTGTTCGACCAGTTCTTCAAAGGGTCTTCTGTCAAAACCTTCAAAGAAATAGAGAGCCTGACGGGCTGGAAATCGAATGTCCCAACATCGAGGAAACTGCGCTGGTCTTAGCTAGGGGAGAAGGTAACAGCACCGGCAAGGCCACGAGAATCGTGGTCTATACCAGTGACTATCAGCTTGGCTCATACGTGGCTGGTCGGGCGTCCGTCCCGATCATAATCGACAAGGTAATCTACGACCAACTGAAAAGCCAATATCAATCTGAGATCACTTTCTAACGGCAGATCAGGACGTGGCAGGGTCACTCCTTCTTGAACCTGTCTCGGATGGCCGATGAAGCCGTTTCGAGTTGGCCATCCAGCTTGCCAGCAAGCACCATTCCACGAACTTCACACAAGGCGTGTTCGACTTCATCGAGGTTCTGACACTCGATTGATACCATCCCTTTTTGGAGTTCGATCACTTGCTTTCCGTATTTGATCGGCAGGTAATAGGTCCCATCAACAGCCATCCAAACCCAAGCAGCTCGTGGTCTTTGTCCATCGATGATCTGCCGAACATAATTGATTTGCTGATCGATACGATGGATCAATCGTTCACGACGTTGAACCTCTGGAGAGACAGTTTTAGGACGGCTTTTCGAGGTGAGTTTCAGTTTCATTGTGGTTCCTCCATTGATGATTGTTGGAGGTCCCTTTGAAACCTTGGCTGGACAACGGCTCAGTTGGTTAGCCAGCCAAATTCAGATTTCTTCTTGGTCTTGGACGAGCTTCTTCGATCATGAGAACGAACCCGTGATTTAGTCAGTTCTTCAGCTGCCGAAACGTTCGTTGTGTGACCATAATGCTTTTCCAGCATGGACACAGAAGTCCCCATGTTCTGGGCTAAAGCGTAGTGATTGGTTCCTTCGAGAAGCCGAAAGGTAGCGTATGTGTGACGGAGGGAATAAACCGTTCGCTTGTCACCAAATGAGTCATATTCGACACCTGCTGATCGGATCAGTGAGTTGAAGGATTTCTTGAAACTCTTGATCGGTGAACCGTCTGAGTGGCAGAAAATGTGGCTATCCGAGTCGGGTTCTGTTGGCGAACCATTGAGCTCGGAAAGCTCCTCAACTCGAAGTTCGAAAATCCTTCGAAGGTACTTTTTGACATCGGTGTTCCGAGCTATGACCTCCCTCGTTCCGGTCTTTCCTCGAACGGTCAGAACCACAAAGGATTGACCCTGTTGTTTTCCCAGCTCTTCTCGAACATCTCTCCATTTCAATCCATGAGCTTCACCGACCCGAATTCCGGTATTGCCGAGGATCAAAACGTAGTCCCTTAACATAGAACGGTCTCTGAGGGTCTTTCCGTTCGTCACCTTGATGAACTCACGTAGGTGTCGAACCAGCGTTCTCCACGCTTTGGAATCGAAATGAGGTCGTCTTGACGGCTTGGTTTTGATCTTCGGAAATTTCGGAAGCTCATCGATGAAGCCTGCTTCGATACACCAGTTCAGAAAGTGTCGGAGATCGGACTGAATCCGCTTGATCGAATTCTCAGACAATGACCCCTTTGTCGATTGCTTGGAAAGCTCATCATAAAGCTGGGAAATCAGTCGGGTGTCCAAATGATTGAAGGTCTTCTTCTCCAAGAAACTACGACATCTCTCAATCAATAGCAGCTTGTAGTGGATTGAAAGTGTCGACCGTTGGCTTTTGAACCGCTGGACATATTCATCGATAGCTTTCCCGATCCGTTGTCCTTGTTGTTCCGGACCACCAAGAACCTTGACCAGCTCCTTGTGATAGAGGTCATCAGCGAACTTAAAAGCTTCGTATTCGTCGGTCGTTCGGGTGGATCGGTTGATGTATCCTCTTCGTCCAGGAATCTTCAGCCGACACATCCATGTCGGCTTTTTGTAGTCCTCACGGATGTAGAGATAGATAGCTCCGTCCTTGAAACTCTTCGAGACGAGAGAGGTTTTATCTGAGTTGACCGAGACAAAAACGTCCGAATCTGATTTTCCAGACGGCTTGGTCACTTATTCCACCTCAAGCGATTTCCCATAGAATCCGGATATCCGAAGATGATCCGAACATGCACGAAATCGACTGCTGAGAAAACAGCGTCCAAATAAACCTTTGATTCTAGGAAAAAAATGGAGCGGGCGAGGCGATTCGAACGCCCGACCCCAACCTTGGCAAGGTTGTGCTCTACCCCTGAGCTACGCCCGCTCACTGACGCCACACAGAGGAGTGATAAACGCTCATCTCTGCCGGGGAGGCGGCGCGATTAGCAGTGAGCGCGGGAGGCTGCAAGCGTAAAATTCGTGCAATTGCGCCAACATGCGCAAAGCGACACTAGCCATTGGCCGATCCAAGGTTCAAAAGGCCGCAAAGCTCCCCACATGGGGACGCGAAACAGTGCAATCTCAATCAGGAGCTTCCCCCTTGGCCAGCATGGGTCTCAACATTGAAGAACAAAAGGCTGTCGAGCGTTTTCGCAAAGACGTGGTCGATCCCTCGCAAACCAAGCTCGTGATCCTCGATTTCTGGGCGGAATGGTGTGGGCCGTGCAAAGCGTTGACGCCAACACTGGAAAAAGTCGCAGCAGACTATGCCGACAAAGGCGTGTTGCTTGCAAAATTAAATGTCGATGAAGAGAAGTTCATCGCCGCTCAGTTTCAGGTGCGCTCTATTCCCACGGTTTATGCCATGTTTCAGGGGCAGCCTGTCGCCGATCTCACCAATGCGCGCACTGAATCAGAGTTAAAGCAGATACTCGACCAGTTGCTTTCGCAATTGCCAGTTCAGGAAGGCGCGGCCGGTGATGGCTCACCTCAAGGGCCTTCCGCAGAGGAAATCGAGCAATTCGTAGCCATGGGTGAGGCTGCGCTTGGCGAAGGCGATGCCCAGCGCGCCGCAGGGATTTTTGCGCAGGTGACTGAGTTTGCTGAGACCAACGCGCCTGCTCATGCGGGGCTTGTCAAATCACTGGTTGCTCTTGGCCAGGTGGACGAGGCGAAACAGGTTCTGGCGGCCATCGAAGAGGACGGTACGCTTTCGGACGACCCGGCTGTTGCTGCCGCGAAAAGCGCGGTCGAACTTGCGGGCACGCAGGTCGATGACAGCGAGCTTGCTGGCCTTCGTGCCGCCGCAAAGGCCGATCCGGCGAATATGGACGCCCAGCTTGCCTTTGCCGAAGCCGCCTTTGCAGCTGGCGCGCGCGACGAAGCTGCTGACACATTGCTGGCCATGGTTGAGGCGGACCGCGAATGGAACGAAGGCGCAGCGCGCGCGAAACTGCTCCAGATATTCGAGGCGACCGGGCTTGAAGATGAATGGGTCGTGGCGACACGGCGCAGGCTTTCTAAGATCCTGTTCGGGTAAGCGCCACAATGCCCACCCGCCTTTCGATCTTCCCCTTACCCGGAGCGGTCCTGTTTCCCGGGCTGCAATTGCCACTCCATATCTTTGAACAGCGCTATCGCTCGCTTGTTGGCGATGCATTGGTGCGTGACCGGCAGATTGCGATGATCCAGCCGCAGCGCGCGCAAGAAGGCGCCCCGCTTTACACGGTCGGTTGCGTCGGGCGGATCGGAGAGATCGAAGCGATGGATGACGGCCGCTATAACCTGATCCTCGAGGGCCAATCGCGTTTCAAGCTTCTTCATGAGCTCGATGTGGCGACCCCTTTCCGGCAGGTGGAAGGCGAATTGCTCGAAGATGACCGCGACGAAGTGCTGAGCCACGCCCAACGAGGCGGGTTCGAGTGCGAGGCCCGCGAGTTTGCGGATGCACAGGGTTATTCTGTCGATTGGGATTCGGTAGAGCGGCTTGATGATCAGTCATTGATCAATGGCGTTTCGCAAATCGCCCCATTTGACGCGGCATCGAAACAGGCCTTGCTCGAAGCGCCTACGCTTTCTGATCGCTGCGAATTGCTGATGCAATTGATGCAGTTTTTTGGGCGCGGAGACGGGACCGACGAGATCACGACCTTTCAGTGATCACAGGAAACTAACGCTCCGGCGGTACAGGCAGGCTGCGAAGCATCGTAGTCAGAACAGTGAAACTGTCTCGCTCTGCCTCGCGCTGATTGTAGTTCTCGGTCTGTACAACCAGCACTGCGTCAAGGCTTGGCACTATAGCAACGACGTTGCCGCCATTGCCTTTCATCATAAAGGCACCTTCAAAACCGCGCGACGATCGAAGCGGTATAGCCCACCAGAGATAGCCGTAATGGACGTGTGAGCTGAGCGAATGGCTCGGCGTAAGCATCGAGCGCAACCATTCCTCAGGCAAAATCCGCTCGCTGTCCCATACACCGCCAGCCATCACCATCCGCCCAATACGCAACAGCGCTTCGTCTGAAATGGTCAGTTGACCGCCCGATTGCACTTCGCCAGCGGCCGAATTGCGCCAATCGACCCCGTCAATTCCCAGCGGGTCAAACAGGCGGCGTTGCACATATCGATCAAAGCGTTCGCCCGTTGCCTCTTGCACCACTTGCCCGAGCAAAAAGACACCTGCGGTGCAGTAGGAAAATGGACCGAATCCGCGATCGTCACGCTGAAAGTCGCGTGCCGGTAAGTTGAGTGCAAACTGCCTCCAGAGACGGCGCCTATACATCTTCTCTTCTTGTCCAGGGGAGGATCTTTCCCAATCATTGCAGTCCAGCGCAGAAGACATAGTAAGCAGATCGCGGACAGTGATGTCGCTCCATGGAGCATCCCGTCCAGACCCTAAGAATGGCCAAACTTGAACATCCACGCCTGACAACGAGCCATCCGCAATGGCCGCGCCAACTGCGAGCGCGGTGATCGACTTGCCAGCCGATTTGATATCAATGCGTGTGCCAAGTCCACCGCCATCAAATCGCTCTCTGTAGACCAGGTCACCGCCTTGTTCGACCGCAACGGCGCGGATCTTCCCGAAATCGCCATCGCGCAAGCGTTCTTCCAATTGCTCAACAGTCAGATCGGGAATGGGCTGTGCCGAAAGAGGAGCGCCAAACATTGCGAAAAACATGGGGACTGCGACCGCCCAATAAAATTTGAAGCCCACCCTAATCGCTGCCTCCTATCAAGAGCCTTCAAGGCACTTGCGACAGGCACCATGAACACGATCAGAACCAACATGATTGCCCGAATGTTGGGATGTCCGATTTGAAATGCGAAGAACTGTCGCAGATCAGGTATGGGCTGCGGCTCCAAAAGTAACTAAGTAGTCACTTATGAACTTAGTGCATCCCCAGACCAAAGGTGAGCGCACCCGCGCGCATATTGTGCACACTGCAGCCGGCTTGTTCTGGCGTCGCAGTTTTCACGGCGTTTCGATCGACGATATCGCTCGCGCTGCGGGGATCAATAAGGCGACCGTCTATCGCTATTTTGCTGATAAGGGCGACCTTTCGTTGGCAGTCGTCCGTCATCATGGAGAGCTCGCGCTTCGGGATATGTTTGGGGCGAACTTTGCTCGTCATACCCGCCCAGAAACGCGATTGGCCGCGATCTATCACGACATCTACCGCGCGCATTCACAAGTGAAGAATGAAAGCGGGGATCTTTATGGCTGCCCAATCATGGGGCTTGCGCTTGAGCTTGGCCAAGACCTACCAGCCATCCGCATTGAAGCTCGCAATATCTTCGAGAAGGTCGAGGAGCATTTGCGCGTTATAGCGCGTGACGCGTTGGTAGAGCGTGGGGCGGCTGGTTCTTCTGAAGCCTTGGCCCGGACGCTTGCCCAGCTCTTGCATGGAGGCTTTGCCTCTGCCCGGCTGTCTGCCGATCCCCATTGCATTTTGGACGCTGGTAACGCTTCGCTTGCTCTTATCGGTTTCCCCAACACGCCCATTCTAACAACCCAGGAGGCCGCATGACCAATATCCCCCTATACAGCGCAATGCTGGGCGCCTTTCTTATCGTCTTGCAAGTTGGTTTGATGCTGACCGTTGGGCTCCATCGTACGAAAGGGCAATTCATCGGCATAGGCGATGATCGCGATCTGGAACGCAAAGTGCGGCGGCACGGCAATCTGGCAGAAAACTCAGGATTGTTCCTGGTGGTGATCGCCTTGCTTGAGATGATGGTCGGGCAGACCACTTACGTAGCGGCGGTTTGTATGGTCTTCGCGGTCGCGCGAATCTTGCACGCGGCGGGGTTTTCTTCCTTGGCTGGGTCGCATGGCGATGATCTGACAGGCGCGCGTAAGGCTTTTGCCGGGATGCGCGCTATGGGCGCCTTCGGAACTTTGGGCGTGGCTGCGGCGCTTGCTTGGGGCATCGGCACCGCAGTCGTTTAACGTCAGCCCGCTGCAGCAGCCATATCGAAGGAACCGCGCAAGCCATCGATGACATATTGGGCGGCAAGCGCCGCCAGCAAGACCCCCAACAGCCGCGTGATCACCGCCTGAACATTGTCTCCGGCAAGTTTCATCAAGGGCCCCGCAACCAGCAAAGACACCGTCGTCAGCGCCATCACCGCAGCGAGCGCGCCGAACACGACCGACATTGCCTCGATCCCGTCGGCTTCGTTCATCAGCAACATGATAGCCGCAATCGCGCCGGGACCTGCAAGCATCGGCATGGCGATCGGGAAGACCGCAACGTCTTCGATCTCAGGGTCTGCGTTGACTTTATCCGCGCGCTCATTGCGCCTCTTGGTACGTTTCTCAAAGACCATTTCAAACGCAATCCAAAACAGCATCAGCCCGCCCGCAATCCGGAACGCATCAAGCTCAATCGCGAGGGCGTTGAGCAAATCCTGCCCAAAAAAGGCAAACACCGTTAAGATCACAATCGCGATGACACTTGCGCGAAGCGCCATGGATCGCCTCTGCGCACCGGTCGCACCAGTTGTCAGCCCCGCAAAGATCGGAGCGATCCCAGGAGGATCGATCACCACGAACAGCGTGATAAAGGCTGAAATGAAGAGCTCGGTCATAGCCGCGCGCCCTCACCATCATTCAGGCGCGGATGCAAGGCTTTCTTCGATCGCGGTTATCCATCGGCCTTCATAGTAATACTCGGCCATCACAAACTTTGTGCCATCCCCTTGATGTTCCCAACGCCAACGCAAGGTCCCGTCGCGCGAAAGCTGCGCATCGGAAGCACCATCTTCACCAATCGGGATCGCAGGAGAGGCGGGAATGCCTTCCCCTTGGCGCGGACAGCTCGCCACCAAACCCTGCACGGCGTCAATCGCGGTCACAACGATATCGCCGTCTTCGAAGTCAGGGCGCGGGGGCGGCTGCGGGTCGTCTAGCCCCGCGACGTCATAGGTCCATTTGTAGCTGTTGTCGGTTTGGCGTGCCCAAGTGGTCACGTAGTTTCCGACCTTGCCATCTTGATCGACGAAGCGCCCTTGGCTGAGCGCGAGTGAGCCATCGCAGCTCATCACCACTGTGCGCACTTCCCACTGGGTGGCGATATCGGTTTGCTTGAGAATCTCCACAATGTTGGAGAATGGCACAGCGCCATTGCGGATATGCATCAAGGCTACCGGTGCCGCGAATTGCTCTCCGGCTTGAATCTGCCCCTCTTCTTGCGCGGCGCGGGCATAGGCTATCTCGGTTGAGACTATCGCGCTGGGCTGCGCTTCACCCGGAGCGGTGGCGAGCACGCGGTTGATGACTTGAATGGGCGGACCGCGATCGCGCCCGCTCGAACATGCGACAAGGCAGGCGGTGATCGCGGCCAAGGCGATGGAGGCGCGAAGCTGCCTCACAGGCTTGCTGGTGCCTCAAGCCCGGCATTGCGATAGGCAGCAACAAGAGTGTTTCGGAGCAGCACCGCAATGGTCATCGGGCCAACGCCTCCCGGGACAGGTGTGATTGCACTCGCAACTTCAGCCGCCTCGTCATACGCCACATCGCCCACCAGTTTGCCTTTCTCCTTGCCGGGCTCTGGCGGAAGGCGGTTGATGCCGACATCGATCACCGTTGCCCCCTCTTTCAGCCAGTCCTTGCCGATCATGTTCGGACGACCGACTGCCGCAACGACAATGTCCGCACGCTTAACGACGCTGGGCAGGTCTTTGGTGCGGCTATGCGCGATCGTCACGGTCGCGTTCGCATCGACCAGCAATTGCGCCATGGGTTTGCCGACAATGTTGGACCGGCCAATCACCACCGCCTCGAGCCCAGACAGATCCCCTAGCCTATCGGTAAGCAGCATCATGCAGCCCAGCGGAGTGCAGGGAACAAAGCCTGATTGCCCGACGCTTAGCCTGCCAGCATTGATCACATGGAACCCGTCGACGTCTTTGTCCGGGCTAATCGAAGCGATGATCGATTGTTCATCGAGATGAGAAGGAAGCGGCAATTGCACGAGGATGCCATCTACCGCTTCATCGCCGTTCAGCTGCTCAACCAGGGCGAGCAAATCGGCCTCGCTCGTATCGTCCGGCAGACGATGTTCAAAGCTGTTCATATTGGCGGCGAGCGTAGCCTTGCCTTTGGAACCGACATAGACCTGACTTGCCGGATCATCGCCAACGAGCACAACAGCCAGCCCCGGCTTTCGCCCGGCGGCATTGGCAAACTCCAAGGCGCTCGCCCCAACGCGTTCACGCAAAGCGGAAGCGAACGCTTTTCCATCGATTTTGGTAGCAGTCATGCACCGCGCGATAGCGGCAATATCCGCGTCAGACCATACTGAGAATCAGGCGAGAGATCACCGCCTGCAATATCCGCAGGCCCAAGATCAGGACGATCGGGGAAAAGTCGATCGCGCCAGTGTCAGGAAGGATACGCCTTATGGGCCTCAACAAAGGATCAAGCAGATTGTTGATGGACTGATAGAACGCCATCAGGAACTGGTTCGTCGGCGCCACCACATTGAATGCAAACAGCAATCCAATCACAAACTGAATGATGATCAACATAATGAGCAGGCCAGCAACCATGCCAATAATGTCGTTGATCAGTAGAAGGCCTTGCATATTCGTTCCTATTTCAATGTCAGCTAGGACAGGCCTAGCTTAGCGTGTTATCCACGTAATACGCCTTGCGCGCCCATTCAAGAGCGGCTTCTGCGAAGGTCTGATTGGCGCCGTCAAACGCTTACCAGTGTTCCTGCACCGCGCGCGGTAAAAAATTCGAGCAGCATCGCATGCGGAACCCGCCCGTCGAGCACAACAGCGGCTTCGCAGCCCGATGTCACAGCCGAAACGCAGGTTTCAAGCTTGGGCACCATGCCGCCTTTGATAGTGCCCTCGTCTTTGAGTTTCGCAATATCAGCTGGTGTCAGATCGCTGAGCAGTTCCCCCTCACCATCCAGCACGCCGGCGACATCGGTAAGCAGGAACAACCGCGCCGCTCCCAGAGCCGCCGCCACAGCGCCTGCCATAGTATCGGCATTGATATTGTACGTTGCCCCGTCCTCCCCGCCAGCAATCGGAGCAATCACCGGGATCATGCCAGCGGCGACTGCAGTATCGATCACGCTGGTGTCGACTTGGGCGGGCTCTCCGACGAAACCCAGATCAACAACGTTCTCTATCAGGCTTTCCGGATCACGCGTGGTGCGAGTGACTTTGCGGGCGGTGACCAGCCCTCCATCCTTGCCCGACAGGCCCAGCGCCTTGCCGCCTGCCTCAGACAACCAGCCCACCAGTTCCTTGTTGATTGCGCCTGACAGGACCATTTCGGCGATCTTGGCGGTGGCTTCATCGGTGACCCGCAGACCATCGACAAAGGTGCTCTCGACGCCCAGTTTGGACAGCATCTCTCCGATCTGTGGACCGCCACCATGGACCACGACGGGATTGATGCCCACGGCCTTCAACAGCACGATATCCTCAGCAAAGTCCCGCGCCGCCCCTGCATCACCCATTGCATGGCCGCCATACTTCACCACAAATGTGCGCCCCGCATAGCGCTGAAAATAGGGCAAAGCCTCGATCAGCACTTCGGCTTTCGCAAGATCAATCGAATTGTCAGATGCAGTCATAATCGATTTTCTTTCGTAGTCGCGGGCGCGCTTAGCTGCTTACACTGCGTTAGGAAAGGCCAAGGCAGACCGTGCGACAATAGGATGCATTTTCACGATTTTGCGCATTTTGCACTTGGCTCAGTAACCAAAGCCTGTTTTTCTACGAATCGACCGAAGAGGCGCTGGTGGATCGCTGGCGCCGATCGGATCATTTGACGGAGGATAACTCATGAACACTTCACGTTTGAACGGCTCAATCGCGCTTGCCGCTGCCGCTGGACTTGCCGCTGCTTGCTCAGGCGGAGCAGATGCACCAACTGAAGCGGCTGAGGCTGGCGCAGCCGAAACCGAGGCAGAAGCGCTCGCGGCTGCCGGTGATGGCGAGAAAGAGAAGTGCTATGGCGTTTCGCTCGCTGGCGCGAATGACTGCGCTGCCGGACCCGGCACAAGCTGCGCTGGCACCAGCGTGATCGATTATCAGGGCAATGCATGGACCTATGTCGATGCTGGCACTTGTGAGACAACCGAACGCCCTGACGGCACTTTCGGTTCGCTGACTGAGACCGATAACGTTTGATAGCCCCTATTGGGCTTGTATTGCGAAGGCCGTCGGGAGCGATCCAGGCGGCCTTTTGCTTGGCTTGGTGTTATGCATCGAACGGTATCGATACAGCTGCGATGTGGAGACGCGGGTTGGAGGCTGCTACCAAGCTGACCCATGCTTCGCTTCCGTTCTTCATTGCGCCGCAAACGCGCCAGGCCCTCAGCAGGCATCGGCACGTGGTGGCTGATATGGCGGATGCCGGTGCTGTTGTTGGTTGTGATGGCGCTGTGGTGGTTTGCGATCCGTCCCATAACCCAGCCTGATGATGAGTGGGTGCGCGTAACCACCCGCTTCGCCATCTGCGCCGAGAGCGGGCAGCGCGAAGCGGGATGCGTGGTTGATGGCGACACTCTCGTGCTAGGCTTTGGCGCAGGCCAGAGGCGCATCCGCTTGACCGGTTTCGATGCTCCTGAACTCGACAGCGCATGCGAAGCTGAGCGCAGCGCCGCCCTTGCTGCGCGCGGCAGGCTGCAACAATGGCTCAACCAAGGCGCGTTTGAATGGAGCGGCGGCAGGGAACCTCCGTATGACCAATATGGACGCGAATTGCGCGAGGTGCGCCGCACGCCTTCCGATGGTCGGTCTGAGAGGCTTGCAGAGACAATGATCGCCGAAGAGCTTGCCTCCGAAAGCGGATGGGGCACCTTCCCGCGCGATTGGTGCGCGTAACAGGGCGCCGTAGTGCGCATACGAGGAAACACTTGCTCCTTTCGCTCTGATCCTTAGACTGCACGTAGTTTCAGGCAAAATGGGGATCCGCCATGAACGAACCGATGAACTCACCCAATCCCGGCACGCCGACCAATGCCGGCTTTGACTTCAACCAACCCACCATTATCGCGCTGTGCTATCTCGGCAGCTTTGTGACGGGCATTTCCGGCCTTGTTGGCATTGTGCTCGCCCATGTGTGGCAAGGTGACAATCAGGAGAACTGGGCCGCTTCGCACTTCTCCTATCTCATCCGCACGTTCTGGATTGGCTTCATCGCGAGCATCTTGGCCAGCGTTCTCATGTTCGTCCTTATCGGCTTCCTCCTGTTCCCGCTGATCGCCATTTGGGTCGGCGTGCGCAGCGTGATGAGCCTTATCAAGGCGCAAAAGCAGGAGCCGATGCCGGATCCTGAAACGCTGTTGTTCTGATCGCGCGTTTTACCGCTTAAGCAAGGCCGGGTCCCATTGGGCTCGGCCTTTTGCTTGCGCGGCCCTTAGCAGCGAACAGGAACCGAACGCCGAGCAGGCTTATCCTGTCAGCGCCTCTGCTAGCATTGCAGCAGAGCAGGAGGAAAGCGCTCCAGCACCCTCCGACACCACCCGAGACACTAACCAGCAACGCTACCCGCGACAGGGCCGTCCCAGCCCGCTAGTGTTGCCGGTATGAACGCAATCGCAAAACTCACAGTCCCGCTAACCCTCCTCGCTTTGACGGCTTGCGAGGACGCCAATCTCAATTCCGACCCCACGCCGCCGCCACAGGTGCTGTTCTGGAACGCGCTCGCCTCGCATTGCGGGAAGGCCTATGCGGGCGAGCTCGTTAGCGATGACGCAGCCGATGCAGACTTTGCCGGTGCCGAGATGGTGATGCATGTCGCTGAGTGTTCGGACGATCAAATCGCTGTGCCTTTCCACGCAAAGCTTGGCGATGACTGGGACCGTTCGCGCACATGGGTTTTCACCCGGCTCTCCGTCCCGCATATGTCCGGCGAAGGCGCGACCCAGCTTGGCCTGCGCCTCAAACACGATCACCGCCACAAAGACGGCGAGCCTGACGCGGTCACCATGTATGGCGGCGACACCGCAGAAGAGGGCACGCGCCGTGCCCAAAACTTCCCAGTGGACGCAGAGAGCATCGCCCTGTTTGAACGGGATGGCCTCACCGCCTCAGTCACCAATGTCTGGAGGGTAGAGGTCAATCGGGCGGGCAGCGAAGGCGCCATCTTTGCCTACCAGCTCCAACGCACCGTAGAAGGCGGAGCGCCCGAGGAGCGGCTGTTCCGTGTCGAGTTTGACCTCACGAGGGAAGTCGAAGCCCCGCCGCCCGCTTGGGGGCATGAAGAGGGTTATGGGTTCGCAGCCCCTTCAGGCGGGTAAGCCGCCGCCGGACCGTGATCCACGCTTAGGCTTTCCTTCAGGCGAAAGCGCGCTTCACCGGGCATCCATTCCCACACATGGATATAGCGTGCCCCGCCGGTCTGCACCCAGCCCGTTTCATCACCGCGCCATTCGTGAAACGTGTGCATCCCGCGTTCGAGCACACCCCATTCGCCCAACTGCGTGACAGTGCGTGAGCCGGGCACGGCCAAGCGGCGGTTCTTATACCCTTCATTCCGAGCGCCCGGCGCACGCAAGGCGCATTGCCGCGCAATCTCAGCCACAAAGGTGTCGCGATCATTGGAAACCAGCCCGCCCAGATCGTGGATCATGCGGAAGTCCTCGGTCAGCACATCCTCAACCCCGCGCGCATTGCACCCTTCAAAAGCGTTCCAGAACAGCTCCGCATCCTGAGCGATGATTTGTTCACGCGCGTCTTCGAGTGAGGGGATGGGAGCAGGCGCGGCGCTTTGGGCGAGGGTGAGGAGTATGGCGGACAGCATGGTTGGGGCTCCCTTTGTGTGTTGTCCGTACTCTATGCAAAGAGGCCAAAGGTGCAAGCGGGTGCAGGGACGCTGCGCCGATTGCGTTGGGTTGCCGTTCGGAGCGCTTGTTCAGCAAGTACATACGCGACGGCACTTTCACGGAATCAAGGAAGGGGTGCAAAGGCCGCCATCGTGTGATATATCGTAGATATGTCGAAAGTGTACTCTATCCCCGTTCCCCAAGGCAGCCTTCTGGCTGGTTTCGGCCCTCCCCCCGGTACATTGGCCGGCTCCACAACCGAGCCCTATCGCGACTGCTTTATGCGCCGCGAGGCGGGCGTGGTGACATTGGAGCAGCTGATTGAACGCTTCTATTGCAGCTGGGCGTTCAGGCCAGAGCGCATAGCTTTGGGCCTGATCGGTCGAGGCGCGTCGAGCGAGAATGCGCGGGCATTGGCGCGCGGCGAGGTCGAGAGCTTTGCGGCGTGGAATGTGGTTGAGCGTCATGAGAGTGAGATATTGCTGCAAGACTTCAGCGGAGCCACCGCAAGCTGGCTCGCGGTCAGGCCGGGATCGGATGGGGGAACCGCCCCATCCTCAAGCAGCGGAGCGGTGGGACAAACAGAATTGCTGTTCGGAAGCTGGGTCGGCGAAGCGGATAAGCCGCTGGTCAAAGCCCTCATGGGCTTCCACCGGGCGTACTCGCGGGTGCTTTTGGGTGGGGTTTGATCCACTTCCCTCCCGCTTGGGGAGGACGCCCCTTCTTCTCCCCTCCCGCTTGCGGGAGGGGCTGGGGGTGGGCAATATCCCACCATGCCCAACTGGCAACCAAGAAACACCAAACGCGCACGCCACCTTCGCCGCGAAGCCACTCCGGCTGAGCGCGCCTTATGGAAGCATCTCTCCCGCAGCCAGCAAGGCGCAAAGTTCAGCCGGCAGATGCCTATCGGGCCCTACTTTGCGGACTTTCTCTGCCGAGACTTGAAGCTGGTGGTCGAGCTAGACGGCCACAGTCACGATGTAGCGCCTGAGCGCGACGTTGAACGCGATCAATGGATGCAGAGCGAAGGCTACACCGTGCTGCGTTTCACCAACTCGCAAGTGCGTGACATCATCGAAGGCGTCGTCACAGCAATCCGCTTAAAAGTCGAAGAGATGCGCAACTGCTAAAGAACCCTCCCGCTTGCGGGAGGGTCGGAAGACTTGGCAGCTTGCTGCCTAGTCGGACGGGGTGGGCAATTCCTCTTGAAGCAGGGTGGGCATTTCCTGACAATCCTCCCACCTGCGGGAGGGTCTCGAGACTTAGTGAGCCAAAGGCGAACTTAGTCGCAGAGGGGTGGGCAATGCGGAGCGGTCAGACCAAGCCAAGCCCACCCCTAACCCCTCCCGCAAGCGGGAGGGGGACTTTAAAGCTGTCTCAAAAAGATATCTGCCGGTGAATGGTGACAGGGCTTAAGCCGTAGGAGTCTGAGGGACGACCAAACAGGCCCACGAGTGGCACCACTAGCTGAACAAGTATCTCAAAAGCCTGCGGGAGCACGCGCTTAGAGCCTGTAGTGTCAAACTCCGACATGATGTCACCGTGATCTTGTGGCATGGCATCGATAAGACCTGTGACATGCCATTCTCCGCCGATAGTTACGGGGAATTTTAGTGGGATATCCAACGCCTGCAGAGCCAAGAACTCTTTCTTGACATTGAACCAGAAGGCGCGCCCCTCAGAAATGAGAATGAACACAATTCCTAACGGCAATGACTGCAGGAAATCGCGTATCGTTTTCGCCATTTCGTTTCGCTCTTTGCGCTGAACTTTTTGGCTTTTCTCAGGAGAGTCGCTCTCAACCGATTCTGCGATCTTCTGAATCAAAGCATCGCCCTTCAAAAGGTCATTTATGAAGCTCTGATCCAGGCAGATCAGTTTGCCGCTCACCGTCAATAGCTTCCCATAGCTTAGCTCATCGTCGTTCCCGGAAGAATTTTCCGCAACTACATCGACAAGTCGCTGAGAGTTTATCCAAAGAGGATCGTATTCTTGCCGTAGTTGCTTGTTTAGGTTTGTCCCCCCAGATCCTTCCACCGAAAGAGGAAGGAGAGATACCTTGGCTTTACCCGTAGCGGATTTCTCTTTCTCATAGCTTCGCTCGTAACCTACAAGCGAGCCAACCCCTTCAATCTGTGAGATCAAAGACGCGACTCGCTCGTGGTCGGCATAGAGAAAGTCGAACAACTATTACTCCGCCGCTTCAAACATATCCGGCCCGCCATCAACAGCCTCATCCTCGTTCACCGCTTTCGCTTTCTGGCGGTTGTCGAAGCTTGACCAGACGTCGTTCCAGTTGCCCTTCGTTGCGCCCTTCGAATATTCGGTCGCGCGGGTTTCGAAGAAGTTGGCGTGTTCGACGCCGTTGAGCAGCGGGCTGAGCCACGGCAGGGGGTGTTCATCGATCATGTAGATCTGCTGGAGGCCCAGTTGACCCAGACGCCAATCGGCGATGTAGCGGATGTATTTCTTGATATCCTTCGCCGTCATCCCTTCAACCGGGCCCATTTCAAAGGCGAGGTCGATAAACGCGTCTTCGAGGCGGACGGTCTTTTGGCAGATATCGATAATGTCTTCTTTAACCGCTTTGGTCAGGCAGTCGCGCTCTTCACAGAAGGTGTGGAACATCTTGATGATGCCTTCGCAGTGCAGCGTCTCATCGCGCACCGACCACGATACGATCTGCCCCATGCCCTTCATCTTGTTGAAGCGCGGGAAGTTCATCAGCATCGCGAAGGACGCAAACAGCTGAAGCCCCTCGGTAAAGCCGCCAAACATGGCGAGCGTGCGGGCGATGTCTTCGTCGGTGTCGACGCTGAACTGGTGCATGTAATTGTGCTTGTCGGCCATTTCCTCATAATCGAGGAAGGCGCTGTATTCGCTCTCCGGCATGCCGATCGTGTCGAGCAGGTGCGAATAGGCGGCGATATGCACCGTCTCCATATTGGAGAAGGCGGCGAGCATCATCTTGATCTCGGTCGGCTTGAACACGCGGCCATATTTGTCGTGGTAACAATCCTGCACCTCAACGTCCGCCTGGGTGAAGAAACGGAAGATCTGGGTGAGCAGATTGCGCTCATGCTCGGTGAGGTTTTGCGCCCAATCGCGGCAATCCTCTCCCAAAGGCACTTCTTCGGGCATCCAGTGGATCTGCTGCTGGCGTTTCCAGAACTCGTAAGCCCACGGATATTGGAACGGCTTGTAGGTGTTACGGGCTTCGAGCAACGACATGTTGTGTCCTTCGGTTCGTGTTCAGCACTCTTATATAGGGAATCAAACTACGTTCGCACAGGCAAGCCCGTATGATTCGGCGGGGATAAACCGTGCAAAATCTGAGTCGAAGCGAAACGGCCCGCGCAGGTCTTGCAGCAGACTCATCATGTTAACCTGCACACCGCGCAAGTCGGGTCAGGTCCGGGCAAATTCGCGCAGACCTTCAAGCAATTCACGCGCCATCGAAGGCGGCGGCATCGCGCCGTGTTGCTCGATTTGCGAAAGCCGCTTGGCGCGTCCTTTCAGGGTCGAACTTTCGCGGCGGACCGAATGGCTGATCCCGCAAAAGGCGTTGCAGCGCCGCATTTTCGCGCGGATATCGTTTGCACCGTTCCAAAAGCGGGTGAAATCACCCGGCGCGCTCAGTTTCTCGCCGCGGAACTGCTGGCCAAAGCACAACCGCGCCATCCCGTAATGGTTGATCATAACATTGCGCTCATAAGTGTCGCAAATGTGATCGCGCGTGTGGTTGACCCGGCTCCAGCCAAGCTGCGGATTTCCGACCTCGCGCAGTGACGCAAAGTACATGCCCACCTGCTCAATCCAAGTGGGGTTGAGGCCGAGGGCATATTTGGTGTTGCAAGCGCGGATGATTGCCATCAGCTCTTCCCCGTCAACATCGTGCTCTGCGGCGAAGAACGGATCGACAGCGCCGCCGCCAAAGGTCGGCTGGAGGAAGTTGAGCTTGAGCTGATCGGCCCCGATATCGTTGAGGACGAAGTCGTAGTACCCATCTATCAGCTTGTAATTGCTGGCAAATACCAGCCCCATCACATAAATGCGCGTATCGGTTGCGCCCAATTCCCGCTTGGCATCGACCAGCAGACGCAGCGCCCGCACCGCCTTTTCAAAAGCGCCGTCAACCCCGCGCGTGGTGTCATGGATCGCCTTGACATGGCTGTTCAGCGAGATCGAAATCTCATGCGGCCCCTCTTCGACCATGCGCCGCGCCATGTCAGGGCGGCGAATGCGGGTGCCGTTCACGACGGAGAGGACTCTGATCCCACGTTCGCGAGCGCCCGCGCAAAGATCGAAATAATCATCCGCATCCAGCATCGGCTCACCCCCGCAAATCACCAGATTGGCGTTGGGGTTCATAGCGGCAAGCTCATCCAGCACGCCCAGTTTCTGATCGAGCTGAAAGTAAAGGTCGCGGTCGGCATCATTGCGCTGCCAGAAATCACAATGGGTGCAGCGCAAATTGCAGCGCTTGTTGATCTCCATAAAGACGAAACGCGGCGGAGGAGGTGAGTGTAGCATCGAGCTCTTTCGAGAAAGAATGTGTGACCCTCGGCGCCCGCGCACAATATGGCAGCCAATATGCACCGTCCAGTGCAAAACATGCGGGCCTTTGATCGCGGATCTCAATCCCCCCAATCTGCCGGTTTTTGTGCTTAGCCCTAACCCGAAATTAAGCGCGCCATTCTAGAGACCATCGGCATGGGCGTTATGCAAACTTTCACTCCCGAAGAGACCTCCGCAGGATATTCATCCCTAGAAGATCATATTTCCGTGCCTGACGGGATTGACAGCGGGATGGTTCAATCTGTTCAGCAAGCTGGCGCTCCGCTGCGCCAATGGCCCAAAGAGATCACACGCCTTTATCACAAGGAAGTGTCACAGCGCCTGAGCAACGAACAGCATTTTCTGTTTCTGCTTGGGCTGTTGGTGTGCCTGTCCACCATTTTTGTCGATGTCTTGGTCCAGCCCTCCATGGCACAGCATGGCGCCATTTTGCGCGTTCTGGCGATTGCTCCGGTGACGATGCTCGGTCTTTATGCGGGTGCGCGCGGCTGGCGAAACATCCTGGCGTTTTGCGTGGGCGCGGCCCCCATCGCTTTCATTGCCGTGTTGGTGCATTTTGCCTTCTTGCTGCCAGCAGAACTGTGTGTTCGGTATCTTTATGGCGCTGTGCTCGTCATCGGACTGGGCAATGTTATCTTGCCCTATTCGCTCCGCGGATTGGCCATTTTTGATTGCACCGCCTTGTTTGTCTTGGGCATCTCCATGGCGCTGGCAGGGACACAGGCGATCTCCAACAACGTGGATGTGCTGGTTGTTGGAGCTTTGGTATCCGTCGCAACCCTGCCCATTGCAGCTCGATTTGAGAAACTGCGGCAAGACAATTTTCTGCTCGCTTTAGGAGCACGGATTGTCGGTCGTGAATTGCTGGATGCCAACCGTGCCTTGCGCGCACTGTCTGAAACCGATGCGCTAACAGGGATTGCCAATCGCCGGCGGTTTGAAAGAGTCTTTGACGAAAAGATCACCGCGCCTGGGGATCACGGCAGAGGTTCTGACACCATCGCGGTGATGATGATCGATCTCGACCATTTCAAAGCGTTCAACGACACGCATGGGCATCAGTCAGGGGACCATTGCCTTGTGTTGGTGGCGAGCGCGCTGACTGAATTGTTTGAAGAGGCCGGCGGGACCTTGGCGCGATATGGCGGGGAAGAATTTATCGGAGCTGCGCGCAAGCGGCGCCGTGAAGAGGCACTCGCCTTGGCAGAAGCGGCGCGGCTGATCATCGCCGAAGAGCTTAGACCGGCACACGAACGGGAACGGTCCATGATAACCGCAACCGTGGGGGTTGGAATAGCTCCGGCCGAGGCACGCCTGCCTATCGAAGAACTGATTGAGATGGCCGATGCCGCTCTGTATGCCGGCAAAGCAGCGGGCCGGAACCGGGTGGAATTGGTGGAAGCTGAACCAGCCTTTGGCAAAGGCCTTGCCCCCGGCTTTGGGTGATGATCTTCTGTCGGCGGATCTGCACGAAAGGTCCAGCAGCCTTTATTGGCCCTTGCGTTTCCTTGAACCGAAGAAGCTGCCGCCGCCCAGGACGGTGATGCCGAGGAAGAACCCGAAATCGTACCACCCGCCCGAATTGGGCACCGCGTAAACGGCGATGCTGGGTGAAAAGAGCGATCCGATCCAAGCCCAGGGGAAGATGAAGCCGTGCCACAACCCCCAAAGGAAGCCGGGTGCATCGGGCAGATCGCTCACCCCAGCATCGATCTGGTTCGCGCAGGCTGAAAGAAGAAGGGCGAGCGCGGCTGCGCCCAGAATTCGGATCATCACCGCACTCTCATCGTAGCGTCGCCATCATTACGACCAGCCATAGGATGGGCAAGAACAACCCTGCCATAAAGATATGCAAACGGCCTGCATTGGCCGCGTGCCCTTGAGGTCCGACCGCGAGGCGGAAACCATTGCCGATAAAAGCGAGCGCAAAGAGCGTACCGGCAATGCCAATCCAAATGGGAGTCGTCATAGTCTTCTCCTGTCCAAACTGCGTGACAGCATTTACTGTCGGACAGACTGACATATTTTTGGGGGAAGAGCGAGAGCTGATCGTGTCCGGCTATCGATCAAGAAGGCAGACGGACAAAACGGCTCTACTAAGGCTCTCAGCAAAAGCGCTGTGGCTTTGCGTCTTTCATATCCTGAAAGCTATCCATCGCGCCGGGGTCGATTGTGTCGGGAATATGGCTTGATTGGAACGCACTGAATTGGTCCTGCGACAATGGGCTGGTGAATGTAACCCCGACTTTACCATCTTGCACCCATTTCACCGTGGCGCGGTGGGGTCCGGTGTTTGCAACATAGATCTGGATTGGCGAGCCCAAAGTCACCCGGCGATTACCATTGGCAAAACGGCATCCACCCACCGAAAGATCAGTCAGAACGACATCTTCGGGCGTCCCCAGACCGGTGAAATAGCGGCCTGGCAAGGTAATGTTCTTTCGCGAGGATTGCCGTGTTCGCATAACGTGCGCGGGTCTAACCCGGCAATGCTTAATGGGCCGTAAAGCAATGTCACATGACGTAAGAAAACCCCCGCAAAACCATCGGGCTTTGCGGGGGATGTCTGAGGCATTCGTATTGCAGGAGGCTAGCTCACCAGTTCTGCCTTACTGGCAAGAGAGACATTCCTCATAATCGGTCTGCTGTTCGCCCAGTTCAGCTTTCAGTTCGATCTCCGGGGCATCAGCGGTGTTGTCCGCTTCCACGCCGCCGGCAAAGCCTGCGCGCTGGACCGATTTTGACCGGAGATAATAGAGTGATTTGATGCCTTTCTCCCAGGCTTGGAAGTGCAGCATCATCAAGTCCCACTTGTCGACATCAGCCGGGATAAACAGGTTCAGCGATTGAGCCTGATCGATATAGGGTGCGCGGTCAGCGGCAAATTCAAGCAGCCAGCGCTGATCGATTTCAAAGCTGGTCTTGAAGCTCGCCTTTTCCTCTTCGGTGAGGAAGTCCAAGTGCTGCACTGATCCGCCGCGTTCGAGGATCGAGTTCCAGACATTGTTGGAGTTCTTCGACTTTTTATCGAGCAGTTTTTCAAGATAAGGGTTCTTCACGATGAAGCTGCCCGACAAAGTCTTGTGCGTGTAGATGTTCGCGGGGATCGGCTCGATGCAAGCCGAAGTGCCGCCGCAAATGATGCTGATCGATGCGGTCGGCGCGATTGCCATTTTGCAGCTGAAACGCTCCATCGCACCCATCTCTGCCGCATCGGGGCAGGGCCCACGCTCTTGCGCCAGCAGCATGGAGGCCTCGGACGCTTTCGCCTGAATGTGCTTGAACATTTTCAGGTTCAAAGCCTTCGCCATCGCGCTTTCGAAACCCAACCCTTTTTGCTGCAGGAAGGAGTGGAAGCCCATCACGCCCAAACCTACGCTGCGCTCACGCTCAGCGGAGTATTTCGCGCGCGCCATATCGTCGGGTGCACGGTCGATATAGTCTTGCAGAACATTGTCGAGGAAGCGCATCACATCCTCAATAAACTGCTTGTCTCCCGACCATTCGTCCCACTTTTCAAGGTTGAGCGAGGACAGGCAGCACACCGCGGTGCGATCGTTGCCCAGATGGTCGATCCCGGTGGGCAGAGTGATCTCTGAACACAGATTTGACGTGGACACTTTCAGTCCCAGATCGCGGTGATGCTTTGGCATCATGCGGTTCACTGTGTCATTGAACACGATGTAGGGCTCACCGGTGGCAAGCCGTGTCTCAACCAGCTTCTGGAACAGCGAACGCGCATCAACAGTGCCACGCACTTCGCCAGTTTTGGGCGATTTGAGATCGAACTCAGCGCCATCGCGCACCGCTTCCATAAATTCATCGGTCAGCAAAACGCCGTGATGCAGGTTCAGTGCTTTGCGGTTGAAATCGCCTGACGGTTTGCGGATTTCGAGGAATTCCTCGATCTCCGGGTGCGAGATATCGAGATAGCACGCCGCAGAACCGCGCCGCAGTGAGCCCTGCGAAATCGCCAGAGTCAGCGAATCCATCACCCGCACAAACGGGATAATTCCGGAAGTCTTGCCATTGAGCCCAACCGGCTCACCAATGCCGCGCACATTGCCCCAATAGGTGCCAATGCCGCCGCCTTTGGAAGCGAGCCAGACATTCTCATTCCAGGTGCCAACAATCCCGCCAAGGCTGTCTTCTACCGAGTTCAAATAGCAGGAGATCGGCAGGCCGCGCGATGTGCCGCCATTCGACAGCACCGGGGTCGCCGGCATAAACCACAGGTTGGAAATGTAGTCATATAGCCGCTGAGCGTGTTCTTGATCATCCGCATAGGCATCGGCAACGCGCGCAAACAGATCCTGATACTTCTCTCCGGGCAAAAGATAGCGGTCAGTCAGCGTCTCCTTGCCAAATTCGGTAAGGTTCGCATCACGTGCATCATCGGTGGTGATATCAAAACGGCGGTCATTCACCTTTTTGCTGTCCGGTGTCGCCGCTTCCTTTGCGACCTCAGCCATAGCACCCGCAAGCGCCTCAGCGCCTTTGGCTGCGATCAGTTCTTCGCTGCCTTTATCGGACTTATCCATGGTCACGGCCTTTTCATTCTTCACTTCATTGCCGAGCGCTTCCCCGGTTTCTGCATCACTCAGCACGTCATCACTCGCCTTGAATTCCATTGTAGCCCCGTTTCAGCTTATTCGAATCGAGCCATGCCTCTCTTATAACGGAAAAGCGCAAATGTTCCGATTCTGTTCTTTCCAACCGTTCCGATAGATTACCCCCCATGCGCCCCCAACCAGCCCACAAGATATCCCATCAGTTTGTCCAGTTTGCGCAGCAACCCCTGTTCCAAATCAGCGACTCCTCCCCCGTTCGCGCAATGACACATGGTCAAATGCCCGAATGAGCAATCACAACAATTTGGGGGTCCAGTGCGAACCGAACCCCCAGATGATGAATCAGACCGGGAATCTGGTCAACGGGGTATTAACCACGATTTCCCTTAAAACTCGGATACAAGTCCATGTTGCAGTGCAGCGACGCGCCGGAAAAGCTTGAGTCGCGAGTTGCGCAAGCCCCAAACTGAATCTGTGAAGAAAAATTTGGTGATTGAATCATGTGAATCAATCTGTGAATCTTTAACACAGGGGCTTGCAACATTGTTGCGGCCCTTTCGAGATGCACCATTCTCTGCGCAGACCGATGGCGCGAGCAAACACCGAAACTAGATCTAGCGCAGGCGCCCGTCCGCTAGGGTCAGGAACCTAAGTCCCCAAAGGCGTAGCGGCCCGCGCTGACTTGGCATGAAGCGCAATTTCATCGGCCAGGCGGTCAACCAGCTCCAAAGGCAGATCATGCCCCCAGCCCGGCAGTGTCACCAGTTTGGCGCCGGGAATATGTTTGGCGGTGTCTTCCCCTGCCGCCAGCTTGACCAGCGGATCATCCTCGCCATGCAGAACCAAAGTCGGCGTGGTCACCTGCGCCAGCCGAGTGCGGCGGTCACCATCGTCGATAATCGCTGCCAATTGGCGCGGAAGGCCGGGCGGATAGACGCTGCGGCGCACACCTTTCAGCACGCGCTTGCGCAAACGTTCTGGATCAGGGCGATAACCGGGGCTGCCAATATTGCGCGCAATGTTGATACCGTGTTCCACCACAACATCCTCATCCAAAGATGGCAGCGGAGCGGTGAGCGCATCCATCGCGTTTTTCTCTGGAGGCGGCAGCGAAGAGTTTCCCGTGGTCGACATGATGGAGGTAAGCGACAAGAGCTTGTCTGGATGGTTCACCGCCATTAGCTGCGCGATCATTCCACCCATCGATGCGCCCACGACATGCGCGCGGTCGATCTCTAACGCATCGATCAAACCGGCCGCATCATCGGCCATGTCTTCAAGCGTGTAGGGAACCTTGGCAGGCCATCCGATCCGTTGGCGGAAAATTTGCCAAGCAGGCTTCGGCGCGCGGGCACCTTCCATCTTTTCCGACAACCCAATGTCGCGGTTATCAAACCGGATCACGCGGTATTTGCGAGCCACCAGAGCTTCAACAAATTCGTCAGGCCATAAAGTCATTTGGGCACCAAGGCCCATAACCAACACGATCACTTCATGGTCCGGATTGCCCTGCTCTTCGTAGAACAGCGACAAGCCGTTTGCGCCGATTTGCGGCATATAGTGCTCCTTGGGCGCCCTCTTGACGGGGCTGTTACGGTGCGACCCGCGATACATACCAAAGCTGGTCTTTGCCGGTAGATCAACCGCTCAATCTAGAAGAAGATACATCTTTGCCGAGAATTCGTCGCAAAAGCCAAGAAAGCCAGCATTGGGGAGCGAGGAATCCAGCATTGGCACACTTCAACCGCGCCAATCGGGGCCGCCGATAAGGAAACCTTGCGCCTCCAAACTATCGAGCACGCCGTCAGGCTCGGCAAGGACCCTCAAAGGCACAACGGCCAAGGTCACGCCTTCGCTGGTCGACGCATCGGCAATCATGCCCACCCATTGGCCGCGTATCTCTTCGCCGAGATCCGGGTCCGCCCACGGCCAGCAAGTGCCAAGCGCCACTTCGAGCGGGTTGACCATCACAGCGGGCACGTCAAACTTGCGCCAGTCATTGCCGCGCGCCTCTATGATAATCTGCCCCTGCTCTGTCGCGCTCATAGCGGCTTCAAGACAGGGAATGTGGCTTTCAGGCGGAGCCTCGGCGAGATTGTCGAGCAGGTCTTCGCCGCGAAACCGCTCTGGCCGGGTGATCGGCACATCCGCGCGCCGGGCTGCCTTGCGCACCACATCGGTCGCATCATCGGTGGTGTCGTCATCGAAATCGAGCCGTCTTGCGAGCAGGTCAAACCCCGTCATCAAGAAGCTTCGACGGTCATAATCAATGTCATGCTCTTCTTCGAGCGCCGCCAAGCGCTCGCGTTGATCCGGAGAGAGATAATCGCCCGCGACGCTGTCATCGGGCAATTTGGTGAAACTCCCTCCGCGAAAGATCAGGCGGAACACATCGCCCGGCGAAAAGCGGGGCCGAGCGCGCAGAATCACGCGCGAAGCCTCAGCGGTCGCTTCTTCCAAACGGTCGGGTTGCCAAGGCGTGCTTTCCGGCACTGCACGGATTTCTCCGACAAGGATGATCGTGCCAGCGTCAGTCTCAATCGTCCACATCGGCGCGCCAGAGCGTTGCGCGGTGACAACGATGGAGTTTTGAGCGGAGTCTTGCTCAGCATCATCCTGCGCGCTGAGCGGCGTTGCTGCTGATAGGCATAGCGCCAAAACTGCCAATCCGGCTTTTCTATGCATGCCGACAATCCTCTTTCTGCGCAGAGTGAGGCAAATCGCGCCGAGCGATTGAACGGAAGGTGAATTGGTGGGGCGCGCGTGGGTTTTGGCCGAACATAGCACACCCGCACTAGCCCATCTGCTGGATGGCTGCGCCATAAGGCTCGTCATAATTTGATTCTCATTCAAGCAAACCGAGGGGACCAACGCGACATGAGCAACGATAAGCAACTCGATTGCCCCAGCGCGCCGCATCAGCATCCCGATGCGCGTCTATTTGGCGTGGTTCTGGAGGAAGAGGGGGAGGCGCGGGTCTCATATCTCGACAAAGACACCCAGCTTGCCGAAGACTTCGATCCTGAAACGCTCGATGTGGACCCCGGTCATGCGCTGCGCTTTGCAGCGCCTTGCGCCAACAAAGGTTGCGGGCAATGGCGCGAAGGCGGCTGCGGGCTGGGCAAAGCGATCATCGATCAGCTGAAACCCGTCGTCGATGTCGCGCCCGCCTGTACTTTGCGCGCCACCTGTCGCTGGTTCGCTGAGAACGGAACGGCGAGTTGCCTACGCTGCCCACAGGTCACCACCCGCCGCCACATATCGCAAGTCATCCCCGTGCCGCGCACCCCGATTGGCCCTCAAATGCCAAGCCAACACTTGGCTGCGCGGCACAACAGCCATCCGTCACCCGCTCTTGTCCCGGACAGTGGGGCCACGGTTCACGCATGATTGTCCGGGTCGCTCACACAGGAGAAGACATATGAAAACGACGAAGAAAGCCGCGCGTATCGGCGGTGATCAATTGCTGGGCGCCATCGCTGACGCATCAACCAGTGCCAAAGCACGCATCGCAAAGCTGGATGCAGCCGATCTGGACAATGTCGCTGGCGGAATTGACTTTGGTGGATCAAGCGGAGGCACTGACAGCACTGGCGGACTTGGAAACATCGACGACATTACCACTGCGGGCATGGTCGATTCAGGAACAGTCGACACCGGGATGGACGATTTGGGCATCTGAACCGAGCCCAGGGTCGCAAGCGGCCGCAGCGTGGCATCCACGCTGCGGCCGTTCCTTTGTACGGACTTGGCTAAGGCACCAACACCGTGTCGCGCACGTCCTCAGCCGTCTCGGGATAATCGAGCGTGTAGTGCAACCCGCGGCTTTCCTTGCGCTCCAGGGCGCTCCTTACGATCAGTTCAGCCGCCTGCAGCAGGTTGCGCAGCTCGATGAGGTCGGTGGTGACGACGAAGCTGCCGTAATACTCCTCCACCTCCTGCCGCAGCAAAGCGATGCGGTTGGCAGCGCGCTCCAGCCTTTTGGTGGTGCGCACGATCCCGACATAGTTCCACATGAACCGGCGGATTTCGGTCCAGTTCTGCTTGATAACGACCATTTCATCAGAATCGGTCACACGGCTTTCATCCCAGGGAAGGATTGCGGGCGGGTCTTCCAACTGGTCCCACATGGTGAGGATGTCGCTGGCCGCCGCCTCGCCGAACACAAAGCATTCGAGCAGGGAATTGGACGCCAGACGGTTCGCTCCATGAAGCCCGCTCTCGGTGCACTCACCCGCAGCCCAGAGCCCCGGCAAATCGGTGCGTGCGAACAGGTCCACCACCACTCCGCCGCAGGTGTAATGCTGCGCGGGCACGACCGGGATCGGCCCAGTCGTCATATCGATGCCCAGCCCTGTCAACTTTTCGTCGATGGTGGGAAAGTGGCTGCGGATGAAATCCGGGCTTTCATGGCTGATATCGAGATGCACGAAATCGAGGCCATATTTCTTGATCTCGGCATCGATCGCGCGGGCGACCACATCGCGCGGCGCAAGCTCCATCCGCTCAGCATCATAATAGGTCATAAAACGCTTGCCGGTTTCCGGATTGTAGAGCCGCCCACCCTCTCCGCGCACAGCCTCCGTGATGAGGAAGTTTTTGACCTCCAGATTGTAAAGACAGGTGGGGTGAAACTGCATCATCTCCATATTGGACACGCGCGCGCCCGCTCGCCAAGCCATCGCGATCCCATCCCCGGTCGCGCCGCGCGGGGCGGTGGAGAATTGGTAGACGCGGCCAGCGCCCCCGGCTGCAAGGATCGTTGCTTTGGCCACATGCCGTTCCACCGCGCCGGTTTCCTCGTTGAGGGCATAGACCCCCCAGACACGGCCAGCCGCAGAAAATTGCTCCCGGTTGCGATCGGTGATCAGATCGATCGCGGTGCGCCCGCCCAGCATGGTGATGTTGGGACTTGCTTCCGCTGCCTTTAGCAAAGCCGATTGCACCGCCCAGCCGGTCGCGTCATCAACATGGACGATCCGGCGATGCGAATGCCCGCCTTCGCGCGTCAGATGCAGGTCCCCGGAATCTTTGTTGAACGGCACGCCAAGCTCAACCAAACGGTCAATGCTCTCAGGCGCGCGCTCGATGACGAATTCGACGGCCTCTTTATCGTTCAGCCCAGCGCCTGCGACCATGGTGTCGCGCACATGGTTTTCAAACGTGTCGCCCGCATCCAGAACGGCGGCGATCCCGCCCTGCGCCCAAGCGGTCGAACCGCCAGTGAGCGATCCCTTGGCGAGCACAAGCACCCGTTTGGATGTCGCCAGTTCCAGCGCCGCAGTAAGGCCTGCCGCACCTGATCCGATGATGATGACGTCGAAAGCGCTGCCGTTGCTGTCGCCTGATTGATGTGTCGCTATCATGCTCAATCCCATGGCGCGCCGAGTGAACCATATCAAGCCAGTTCAAATAGAGGTTTTTCGCAAGGACCTGTTCAGCTCGTCGATAATCCGCACCACCTTACGCGAAAATGCTTAGTGTCGGGCGCCGGAGGTGGTACTCCTCTCTATTGAGGGTCGCGTCTTCAGGGGTTTGGACAATGTCTCATAAGAAGGCATGCCGTTAAGTTCGCCTGAATTTGCAGTCACAAGGCGCCTCTCATGTCTTTTGTTTCGCCCATTGCGTGCTCACTTGGCCGCCATCAGCCCGATCGGAAACGAGTCCGCTGGAACGGCAGATATTATGTCGGATTTTGCAAACATTGCGGCACCCCAATCAAGCGGCTCTCGCGAAAGACCTGGCGCGCTTACGACGCAGCGCCTGTCGAAAGCGCGTAGCAATCTAAGTCAGCTGCAACGCTGACCGGTCCTGCATAGCCGCGCCCAATCGCCGCCAGCCCATCCTCGATACGGCTAAGGCTGCGCTCCATATTATGGGTCAGCACCACCCGAGACGGCTGAAGCGCTCCCGCTAGCTCGCCAATCTGCTCCGGCGTGCGGTGTAGCCCTCGCGGTTGGCCTTGCTCACCATTGATCACATGATGCGCGAACAGGATTGTCGGCTCGCTACCCGACAGATCGGCGAGAAAGCGTTCACTCAAGAAGCTCTGATCCCCGGTTATCACAAAGCTCGCGTCGCCAATCTCGACCGCAAAACCAAGCGAGGGAACAGGGCCATGATGCACGGGATGCGCCATTACCGAGTAGTCGTTCGAAACATCCAATCCCGCAGGGCCAGCTGCCCCCTCAGCGGTTTCGATCTCGCGGATGTTCAGTTCCGGCTTGTTCTCAGTGCCATCGGCAAAGCCGCCATTATAGGCGAAGGCGCCCTCTTCCTTTCCGATCAGGCGCTGCATAAACGTGGCTGTGCCGGGAAAGCGCGGCGCTGCATCGGGGCCGATAATGGGTAGGGGTTCGGTCCGTCCCTCAAACCCGCCCGAATTGAGGATATCGACCAGATCGCCCGCGTGATCGGCGTGGAGATGCGTGACAAGGATCGCATCCAGAGTGCTCAGCTTCCCGCCCGCTTCCGCATAGCGCAGAAAGCTGCCCGATCCCGCATCGATCAGCAGCCGCGGTTCACCATCGATCCAAAGCAGATAACTTGTGCTCGCCCGGCCCGCTTCAGCAATCGGCCCGCCGCTGCCAAGCACCTGCAACGCCGCGCCCTCAGATGGGCAAGCGGCGGGCTGTTCGGCGCGAGGCAAAGGAGACTGAGCCACCGAAGTCTCAGAGCCATCCGATGCAGCAAGGGTGCCGCATGCTGCCAAGACGGTAAGAGAGGCGCAGACCAACACAATGCGAGAGGCCCAGAGCTTTTGCATCAAGCCCCGGCCCCGGTCAGCTGCACAAACACATCTTCGAGGTCTGCCTCACGCGTGGTCACGTCCTCTATGGTAAGCCCTTGGTCTTGCAGGATCGCGAGCACCTGGCCGGCGCTCATCTGATCCTTGTTGTACGTAACGTCAACCCCGCGCTCTCCGGTTTGATCGACCTTGCTGAAAGCCTCATGCACTGGCGCAACAGCCAAATCATCCGCAACCGTCACCGACACGATCTTCTCACGCGCCATATCGACAAGTTCGCGGGTGGGCTTGTTCGCGATCAGCTCTCCATGGTTGATAATCGCGATGCGGTCGCACAATTCTTCGGCTTCTTCGAGATAGTGCGTGGTGAGCACCACGGTCACGCCTTCGCGGTTGAGTTCGCTAACCAGCTCCCACAATTGGCGGCGCAGTTCGACATCAACACCCGCTGTCGGCTCATCCAGCACAAGGATCGGCGGGGAATGCACCATTGCCTTTGCCACCAGTAATCGCCGCTTCATGCCGCCAGACAAAGTGCGCGCATAGGCGTTGCGCTTGTCCGCCAACCTTACCGCTTCGAGCAATTCCTCGCTGCGCCGCAAAGCCTTTGATATCCCATAAAAGCCGCCTTGGTTTTCGAGCACTTCAAACGGCGTGAAGAAGGGGTCGAACACGATCTCTTGCGGGACGATGCCAATCGCGCGGCTAGCATTGCGGCGCTGCGCGTCAATGTCGAAACCCCAAATTTCGGCTGATCCGCTGGTTTTGTTTACCAGACCAGCCAGCACATTGATGAGGGTCGATTTTCCCGCACCATTGGGACCGAGCAGCCCGAAGATTGATCCTTCTGGTACATCAAAGCTCACGCCCTTCAGCGCCAGCTTGCCTTCTGCGTCTGCGCCCTTCGCACCCTTGGGCGGGGCGTAGCGCTTCACAATATTGTCGATCCGAATAGCAGGCGGGTTCATGGGCCATGCCCTTAGGGTGTTGGGGCGCTTCTGCAAAGCCACAAGCTTTGCTGGCATCCGCAAACTGCCCAGTTGAAATCGCGCGCCCTCACGATTATTCGCAGACTTATGAGCACAAACGCGCAAACCACCACCGCACAAGACGTTTCCGCAAGAGATATCGTCCGCGTCGACACGCGCCGCGTGAGCTGCGATGGCGCCAGCGATATTCGCGGGGGCAAAGCCTATCGCGCCGCCTCACTCGGGCATCCGCGCGTCTATATGGAGATCGACGAAAGCGGATATGTCGATTGCGGCTATTGCGACCGGCGGTTTGTGCTGATCGGCGGGCCAGCGGACGCATAGGCTTGGCGCGCTCCTTCCTCTTCAAGACATTCGCCGCTGGCTTGGGTCTTGCAGCCATGGCAAGTTCAAACAGCGCGGCAGCCCAAAGCAACTGCCCCGTCATCGGCGCATTGATCGCGGGAGATCCCCAATCGCTGAGCGGTGTGGCGATCACAATCAACGGCCAAGGTTCGGTGGATGTGACGAAGTCGGGAGTGACAGGCATCATTAGAGGCGCAGGAACGTGCCAGCTTGATTCCCCTGAATATGGCGTTGATCTCGATTGCGACTGGCACTTTTTGATCGGCAGTGACGATCAAGCCAACACATTGTTTGCCCAATTGCGAAGCGATCTTGAACGATGTCTATCCGTGACCTTGGAGGAACAAGTATATCCTCCGCCATCACCCGAACGGCTTGCAGAGTATGAACGGGAATATGGCACCTCTTTCGTCGAAACGGTCCAGAACACGCAGCATATCGAGCGATACAATGCAGATGTCGCAACGGCCACTGGCGACGATCTGACAATAAGCTTGCGAATGTCCCGGCACGCCGAAGGGCCAAGAACGACAATCAACCTCAATCTGTATCGCTGAAATTGCACCAGATAGACTGACAAAGTCGCTCATCGCGCGTTCAGTCTTGAAGTGGCATCTTTGCATAAGGGGTCTCATCCACAGGAGTGAGAAATGACCAATCCTAGCAAGATCTCAGCCGCCAAATGGGCCTCGGTTGGATTTGTGGCAGCTGCTGCCTTTGCGCTCGCACAGCCCGCCATTGCTCAAGAACAAGAGAGCGAAGTTGAAGAGGCGACCGAACTGAGCGAAGGCGAACAGCGGCTTGCTCGGATGCTCGAAGGGCGCGTCGCTGGTGAACCGCAAAGCTGCATTCGCAGCCGTTTGAGTGACCGATTTACGACGATCGATGGCACCGCCTATGTCTATGGCAGGGGCCGGACAATCTATGTTCAGCGCACTCGCAATCCAGAACAGATTGATGACTGGGACGCCCTCGTTCAACGGCGCTTTAATGGCAGCCAAATCTGCAAAAACGACATCACAACAACTATTGACCGCACCACCGGCTTTTTCACTGGCGCTGTATTTTTCGATGATTTCATCCCTTACACCCGCGTGGATGAAGACGACGGATAGGCGAACCCTAAGGTTGCCTTACTTTGCCGTGCGGATACGATAGGAGGGGCGCTGGCCAACGCGCTCACGCTCCTCTTGTGTGCACACCAGTGGCGAGAGCGGATCCAGCGGGCTAACCGGCGCTACATCGGCGATCCGGGGTATGCTTCGCGTATTGGAGGCTTCTCCCTTATCAAGCCCGAAGGGAGCATTGCTACGCTTTAGCTCTTCTATCGAGTGGCGATAATGGTCGAGCAATGCGCGCGATTCCTTGGTTCGGGTGGGCAAGGGCTTTTTGAGATCTTGCGCGGCGATGCCAATCGATTTGCGATCGATCCAAACATCATCTTTCTCTAGAATCCTACGCGTCTGAGCGCGCAGTTCATGCACAGGGGGCATATCAGCAAAGAGCGATCTCCGCATCTGAGCGCGCATATCTATGGTGCCTTCTTTTGAAGTTCTTGAAGCGACTGGTGCGCCGCTGCTGATATGATCACCATAGATAACCTCTCGCGATGGCATCTGAGATGCCCTTGGACATGAGTCAGAAGCCCTCTCTGGGAGTTGCCTAGTCTGGCGCGCAATTTTGGGTGGAGCGCCCGGCGAGAACAGATGCTCGACCGCTTCGGATGCGACATCCTCCGCGGCAAAGCGGCGCATCGCGCCGTGAATGTCTCCAAGAAGCCAACCGCAAAGGCAGGCGGCGACAACGATCACGCCCCAGATTTCTGGAGCCAGCACAAGACCCACTACTATACCCTCCGGGCGGGCCCCGTCCCCACAGGCCGCCCAATTCGTCCAAGATGATCCCTTGTCCTCCACGGTTGGACCTATCGGCCCATCCGTCAAAGACCATAGGTTTCATATCGAATTCGGAGTGATAGTGATATTCGGATGGGTACGTAGCGGACCGTTAACTTATCGATTCAGCACGTATTGACAAAGGCTTAGGCCGCAACCTTGGCTCCGGCTGCAGTCATTGCGTTCATCCGGCCCAAAATGGCGTCTGCCTCGGACATTATGCCGTCGATCAATTCCTGACAGGTCGGGATATCGTTGATGAGCCCTGCCACCATACCGCAGCTCCACGCGCCCTTATCCATCTCGCCTTCCATCATAATCGACGGATAGACCCCGGCGACCTCTGCCATGATGTCTTCAAACTTGATGTTATCGCCCAGCTCTTTTTCCTTCTCAAGCAGGCGTTCTACCGCCTCGTTGGTCATCACCCTTTCGGTATTGCGCAAGGGGCGCATGACTAGCCTGGTGTCGAGTTCGGAAGCCGCGACGATCGCCTTTTTCACATTCTCATGCACAGGCGCTTCTTGGGTGGCGATAAAGCGGGTGCCCATGTTCATCCCCTGTGCGCCCATCGCGAGACTGGCAACAAGCGAGCGGCCATCAGCCATCCCGCCAGAAGATACGAAGGGTATCTCCAATTCATCAGCCGCGCGCGGAAGCAGAATGAAGTTGGGAATGTCGTCTTCGCCCGGATGACCGCCGCACTCAAAGCCATCGACACTCACTGCATCGCAGCCAATATCCTGCGCCTTTAGACTATGGCGCACGCTGGTGCATTTGTGGATGACCTTGATCCCAGCATCTTTGAGCGGTCCGAGCAACTCCACCGGGTTACGACCAGCGGTCTCGACCACTGGTACGCCGCCTTCGATCACGGCCTTTACGATGCCGGGGTAGTCAGGTGGGGTCAGTGTCGGAAGAATGGTGATGTTCACGCCGAATGGCTTGTCGGTCATGTCCTTGCAGCGCGCGATTTCATTGGCGAGCTTTTCGGGCGTTCCTTGAGTCAATCCGGTGATGATGCCGAGCCCGCCTGCATTGGAAACCGCCGCTGCCATTTCTGCAAAGCCGACATAATGCATGCCGCCTTGGATGATGGGGTGCTCAATGCCGAACATTTCGGTGATGGCGGTTTTCATAGGCTTGTCCTCCGGTCGAATCTTCTGTTTGATCCCAAACCAAGCCTATAGTGGCCGTTCTTGCAAGCGCAGATTTGAGGGTGCAGGGAACCGTAACGTCCGTTGAACTCTTCGCAGTATAGCAAGCAACACAACCAGCCCCTGTGTCACTCGATTCGCCAGCTTGCGGTCCAACTCACCGGACAGTTCGAACCCGCTGGCGCGTAAGTGGTCAACTTGTAATACCCGTCTTCGGGAGCCTCCCAACGAATTTGCCCTTTGCCTGTCTCGCCAACGATTTCATTCAGGTTGCGCCGCGGGCCAAGCTTGCGTCCACAATGTTTGTCTAACCGGACTGCCATCGCGCCGCATTCGGCTCTTCGCTCCCAGCCAATTGTTTGCCGCGCACAATGCAATTTACCGCGCCGCAGCGGCAACCGAACGGCAAGGGGGCTGAAATTGCTCCATTCGTAACAGCACAGTCGTCGACCATGGTAGAATGGAGGCATCAGCAATTCAGGAGTCGCCCCATGAAGTCCCTGATCGCCTTTGTTGTGCTCACCGCGATCCCTTTTGCGGCGCATGCGAGCTATTCCGCCACCCTCCCATCAGCCGGTCCTGCTGGAGCGTTCCCCAATCGCTCATTGCCTCAAGGAGAAGTAAGCGCCGCGCAGCTCATCCAGCAACGCGGTAGCTTGTCCGACACGCTCAATGGCTGGCGAAACGAAGCGCAGCAGCGTCGCCGCGACTTCATGGAAACCTACCACCCGGCCTATCGCACAATACCAGAGCAAGACTGGGTCGACCTTAAGACCCGCGCATTTGAAGCTATTATGGAGCGGCGATTGGCGGGCGAGGTGCGAAGCGACGTGCAGCGCGCTCTGCGCCGTGAACATCGTTCAGCCGAAGGTCGATTGTACACGCCTTCGCTAAGATATGGCCGTTTGCTTGCCGCAATGGAGGAAGCGTCTTCACCGCTGGTCGCCCGAGCCGAAGCGAAAAGGATGTTCACCCGCCTCTATTACAACACGCCGGTAGATCAGCGGCGCACTTTGGTCTTGTGGCGCGTGCTCGACCGCGCCGATCCGGTGCTTGCCGATGACCCGGAGAGCCAGACAGTGCTGACGGCAAAGGATGTGGCTGGCTTTGTTCAGTTCGAGCAGGCCACAGGGGCCAACTGGCCCGGCACCCCCAGCCCCGATGATCTGCGCGCGGGCGCCGTTAGGCTGGTGCGCGCCCACCAAAGCGCCGCCGCAACGCCGTGCACATGGGGGGTCAGGCGGATTGCGATGCTTGGCCCGATGGCATCCTTTGCCAAACAGAGATGGTCACAGCTCTCGCCGGCGCAGCGCAACCGATTGCGCAGCTTTGCCCTCGGTACGTCCAGTTCTTGGCAAGGGCTTGGCCGCGTGTCGGGCCTTGCTGAGGCCAAAGACGTCTATGGCATGGCAGGAGTAGATGCGATGGATCTCGCTGAGCGGCGGACGATTGAATCAGCTGAGAATGCAGCAGCGATGATGGACCCGGCAACCGCCTTGGGCGTGATCAATCCGCAATTCAGGCGGCTTGGGCGCGGCAACTCGCGAAGTGCGGCGGATAGGCAAGAAAGCCAGGTTTTCACCCCCCGGCATTGCACCATTCGCGCACCGGGCATCCTGCGCAATCCGCCTTTCGCGGACGGCAATGGGTTTGGCCCAGCTTCTTGAGCAGCAAATGATGTTCATCCATATCGGCAGCGCTCCATTCCTCCGGCACAATCGGCATCACCGCATCATAGGTCTTGGCCGTATCGGCCTTTGCCGGAACCACCCCCATTCGCTGCATGATCCGGCGGTGGTGGCCATCGATGACCATAGCGCGGCGCTCAAATGTGCTGGCGTTCATCACGCCCGCTGAGTTTTTGCGCGCGACACCGGGCAACGTCTCAAGCCACGCCATCGCGTCTTCGGTCGGCAGATTGGAGAGGTGGCGCAGATCAACGCTGCCGCGCGCGGCGATGATCGCCTTCAGGCAGTCTTTTAACCGCTTGGCTGCCACCGAGGGGAACGTCTGACGTTGCAGCCGCGCTTCAAGTTCGCTCACAGGTTGCGATGCGACCTCTTCCCATGATCCAAACTCCGCAATCAGACCATCGGTTGAGGCGTTGCTCGCCGCGGTCTTTGTCTGCGCGCCGATCACACCATGCACCAGCACCCAAACTGGATCGCGGCGCTTGTCACGAGGGCGGATGATCCGTCCGAACCGCTCTATCAGCGCGGCTTGCGTGTAGCACAGAGTTTGTGTCCTCGGGTCAGAGCCCAGATCGAGCTGCATCGGCTTGCAGGCGGCGAAACCTATCGCTGAAACGCTAGGCTAAACGTCACAGGGACCACCGGGGTGATAGAAGGCAGCCCAGCGAGCTCTTGCAACTCAGCCAAGCCATCGGTGAGTTCCAGCCGCGAAGCTTCAACGATCACCGGCGCGTCCGATACCGCCAGAACCCGGTCCGGTCCTGCTCGCGTGACGGTGACAGTTGTTGCGAACGGCGCCTCGACCCCTTTCAATGTCAGCGTACCTTCAAGCTCGCTCGAAGCGCTGTCGCCCACACCCAGTGCCTCGAAAGCGGCCGGATCGATGCTGGCCGTGACTGTGGCGGTCGGATTGTCGGCAACCACAAAGAATATATCACGCATCCGCTCATCGCGAATATCAACCCCAGTGCTGACCGAAGACAAGTCAATCTCGATCGACGCAGAGCCGTCCGCAGAGACCGTTCCTGTCACATTCTCGAACGTGTTCACCTCCGCGATTTCATCCGCCTTGATCGTCACATAGGACAATTCGGAAGCCTCGCTGTCGACGCTCCACGCGCCTTCGGTGACGGCAGTGGGTTCAGGTAGGGATTGCGAGCAAGCGGAAAGTGCGGCTGCGACAAAAGCTGTGGTCAGAAAAGTGCGGATCATGAACTGTCTCTTTGGTAACGGTGCGATGCGCTGGAAATAGCGACTGAAGCGTTGAGGACCAAATCGATTTTCTCCGTCACAGTGTTACTCCCACTCAATCGTGCCGGGCGGCTTGGACGTGTAGTCATAAACAACGCGGTTGATGCCTTGAACTTCGTTGACGATGCGGGTCGCAGTACGGGTTAGGAATGCGGCGTCGAAGGGATAGACATCGGCGGTCATGCCATCGGTGCTGGTCACCGCGCGCAATCCGCATACGCTGTCATAGGTCCGGCCATCGCCCATCACCCCCACGGTTTTGACCGGAAGCAGCACGGCAAAGGCCTGCCAAATCGCATCATACAACCCGGCATTGCGGATTTCTTCGAGGTAGATCGCATCGGCCTTGCGCAGGATATCGCAGCGCTCTTTGGTGACTTCGCCCGGGATCCGGATGGCAAGGCCGGGGCCGGGGAAAGGATGGCGGCCGACAAACGCCTCTGGCAGGCCAAGCTCCCTGCCCAGTTCGCGCACCTCGTCTTTAAACAGTTCGCGCAAGGGTTCGACCAGTTCCATATTCATCCGCTCAGGCAGGCCGCCGACATTGTGGTGGCTCTTGATCGTCACGCTTGGGCCACCTGTAAAACTCACGCTTTCGATCACATCGGGATAGAGCGTGCCTTGCGCTAGGAAATCCGCACCGCCGACACCCTTTGCCTCGGCTTCGAACAGGTCGATGAACGCGCCGCCGATAAACTTTCGCTTTTTCTCTGGGTCAGTGACGCCCTTGAGGCCTGCGAGAAAAGTCTCTTCTGCATCCACCGCGATCAGCGGAATGTTGTAATGATCGCGGAACAGCGAGACGACTTGCTCGGTCTCATTCAACCGCATCAATCCATGGTCGACATAGACACAGGTAAGCTGATCGCCGACGGCCTCGTGGATCAAAACGGCAGCGACTGCGCTGTCTACCCCGCCCGAAAGCCCGCAAATGACGCGGCCATCACCCACTTGATCTCGAATTTCGGCGATCTTGGTCTTGCGGAACTCAGCCATAGTCCAATCACCGGTCAGCCCGCAGACATGACGGACAAAATTGGCAAGCAGCTTGCCCCCATCAGGCGTGTGGACGACTTCAGGGTGGAATTGCGTACCATAGAATTTACGGGCTTCATCGGCGATAACGGCGAAGGGCGCGCCGTCAGAGGTCGCGACAATCTCAAATCCCGGCGCAAATTCGGTGACTTTGTCGCCGTGGCTCATCCAAACCTGATGGCGCTCACCCTCTTTCCAGAGGCCATCGAATAGCGCGCAATCCTTTGTTACCGTCAGATAGGCGCGGCCAAATTCGCCGCCTTCGCCCGTTTCATGACCGGGTCGGACTTCGCCGCCCAATTGGTGGCTCATCACCTGCTGCCCATAACAAATGCCCAGGATCGGAACACCAGCCTCGAAAAAGCTCTGCGGCGCGCGCGGCGATCCGTCTTCCGGAACGCTAGCAGGCGACCCTGACAGAATAATGCCTTTAGGGCTGAGCCGCCGGAACGCCTCTTCGGCCTGACTGAACGGGGCGATCTCGGAATAGACGCCAGCTTCGCGTACGCGGCGCGCGATCAGCTGAGTCACTTGGCTGCCGAAATCCACGATAAGGATCGAGTCGGGAAGATGATCTGCCTGCATGGATCACTCGTTAAGCGAGCCTATGGACCGCTGTCCAGCATGCCGTAGCGGCACCCGCAAGACTATCGACAACTGCTGCAACGCAGCACAGTGCCGCACGACAAAATAATGATATTTTTCTGCGTCCAAGCGGGAACCTTTGCCGTAGATCTCGCATTCGCACAATAATTGTGTGCGACGCACAATTACAAATGAAAGCCGAGAAACGGCTCCTTGAAAGAACCCTCTTTTTTGACACCGGAGTAATCATGAAACTTGCAACCGCCGCTATCGTCCTCTCAGCCTTGATCGCCTCACCTGTGGCGGCTCAAGATCTCGTGACGGTAGAAGTCAAGACAAACAGCGCCGAACTGGCGAGCGCCCAAGGGCGCGCAGCGCTGGAAGCTCGCATCGAAGCCACAGCACGCCAAGCCTGCGCCATTGAGACCGCATCGCGCTACAACTATGGCCGCACAGTCGTGGACCTGCAATGCGTTGCTGAGGCCCGCGCTGCGGCCCTTGCTGAAGTCGATCGCCTTGTCGCAGTAGCAGAACTTGAAGGTCGCCAGATCGCTTCAAACTGATCTCGGAATCGCACCGGACAACCGATGCAACCAAAAGCGGCCGCGGGTTGACCTGTGGCCGCCTTGTTGCGCCATGGCCTCTTGCAATCTCTGATACGCTTTTGGCATCACGCCTTCTTTGGAGGTCTTTGGCCAATCACTCTGGCCAAGCGAGCTTTCAATTCATCCATAATGGCCCCCGGGACCGGCCTAGAGTTCAAGCGCCAAGCAAAGAGAAGCCCCATATTCTGCAAGCTCGGTTGCATGCGGGTTTGGTAATCAGCGAACCGGCTTGACAGCGGCTCGCTGGGCGACCTAATGGCGGCCATCCACTCCGTGCCCAGATGGCGGAATTGGTAGACGCGCCGTCTTCAGGTGGCGGTGGGGGCAACCCCGTGGAGGTTCGAGTCCTCTTCTGGGCACCATTTCTTCATTCATAGTTGTTCGCAGGGGTTTGCAAGGCCCCGGGAAACTGCCATTTATTGGCGGTTCGCTGGCCACTGCCATCCGCCATTGTCCTCGTGCTTCCGGGGGCCTTTGGGGGCCTTGGCGGGGGCCATTTGGGAAAATATGAGCCGAATTTGGCCAAATTTTGAAGAAAAGGCCCCCAATGCCGCTATCAGACGCTGCCATCCGAAGCGCAAAGCCGCGAGAGAAGGAATGGAAACTCGCCGATGAGAAGGGGCTGTATCTCCTTGTAACTCCCAAGGGATCTAAGCGTTGGAACCTCAAGTTTCGTTTTGCAGGCAAGGAGAAGAAGCTATCTCTCGGGCTCTATCCAGAGGTGAGCCTTAAAGAGGCGCGGCGCCTGCGGGACGAGGCTCGAAGTGCCCTAGCGGCTGGAACTGATCCGGCACGGAAGAAACAAGAGGAGAAGGCGGCCGCCAAGCTTGGAGCGGAGAACAGTTTCGAGGCGATCGCGGAGGAGTTTCTCGAAAAACGAAAAAAAGAGGGATTGGCCGAAGCTACACTATCAAAGAATCACTGGTTCTTGAATCAGTTGCGACCGACCCTTGGAAAGCTGCCGATTGGCGACATAACACCTCGTGAGATCCTGCAAGCGCTCAAGAAAGTCGAGAATGCGGGAAAGCGCGAAACAGCCAATCGAATGCGGTCATTTGCCAGCCGCGTCTTTCGATATGCCATCGCCACGGCTCGCGCAGATGCAGATCCAGCCCATGCGCTACGAGGGGCGCTGGCGGCACCTGTTGTGAAGCATCACGCGGCCATCACAGACGAAGCAAGGCTGGGAGAGTTGTTGAGAGCAATCGATGGCTATTCCGGTGAGCCCGTAACGATGGTAGCTCTGAAGCTAACTCCACATGTGTTTCAGCGCCCCGGCGAAGTCCGCCAAATGCGCTGGTCTGAGTTGGATTTCACAAAAGCGATTTGGACAATACCCGCATCGCGTATGAAACAGAGGCGAGCGGATCACCTTGTACCGCTATCACGCCAATCCGCAGAGTTGCTGCAATCGATGAGGGCGCATTCAGCGTCTTCCGAGTTTGTGTTCCCGTCAGCGCGGACAAGACTTCGCCCAATGTCTGAGAACGCAATCAATGGAGCGTTGAGGCGCATTGGCTACTCGGGAAGTGAAATGACCGCGCATGGCTTTCGAACGACCGCCAGCTCGCTTCTAAACGAGTCGGGAAAATGGAATCCCGACGCAATCGAAAGAGCATTATCCCACGCAGACAAGAATACGATCCGAGGGACTTACAATCGCTCTCCATACTGGAAGGAGCGAGTTGAGATGGCGCAGTGGTGGAGTGATTATCTAGACCACATCAAATCGCCAGAGGATTGATCCTGCAACTGGAGCCGCGAATTAGATTATCATCGCCGCAGCCATCAAAAGGATCAATCCGAATACGAGAGATGCACATCCTTGCATTGCCTGAAATCCGGATTTTCCGAAAACGAGCAGGATAAGGAGTACAAAACCAATCAGCCAAATCATTAGATTGGTCGGGCTGAGCCTGTTGCGCCGTTGACCAGGTATTGAACTTTAATGTCACGGCCTTTGTGCTTCACACAGTCGACTCTAAAGTCCCCACCACTCGTCGGTTCAACATAGAAGACTTCGGCACAAAGATGCCCGCTCATATTGATCATAGCGGCAACCGCATGGGCGGCGCGCTTCATGTCAGGATCACTTTGAGTAATGAAGCGCTTTTCAGCATCCCTTCTCCTGGAAGGAATTGGGCGTCGACGTTCGCGGCCGATCGCACACTCTTCGTGTCTGCTATAGGACATCCCAGCAAATCAGATCGACCGTAGACGGCCTGCTCCCACCAAAACTTCGTGATGTTGACGGATTGGAGGATGAGAGGACTGGTGTCGTCTCAGTATTCAACGGACCTGAGCCCAAGGTTCGGCGGCTAAGCTCAATTGAAGAAGAAAAGGCGACTGTGCGGTCGCAAATTGACCAATGGCTAGCGGCCGGCATCGAGGCAAAAGAGATTGGGGTCTTCGTTCGCACGCCCGCTCTTGTATCTAGAGCGCGTGATGCGCTTGCCGAGCTCCCAGGGGAAGCTGAAATCACCGTAGGTCCCATGAACCTGGCAAAGGGTCTCGAGTTTCGTGCAGTGGTTGTAACGGCGTGTGATGAAGGGATTCTGCCGCTGGACGAGCGGGTCGCTGATGCGGCCGATGAGGCGGAGCTGGATGAGATCTACGAGACTGAACGTCGATTGCTGTATGTCGCATGCACCAGAGCGAGAGATCAGCTATTAGTCACCGGTCTTGAGCCGGGATCTGAGTATCTCGCCGATCTCTCTGGATGAAACCGACAAGCGGGCATCAAAGCTCATTCCCCAACCTCAGAGCCCTTGGCTTTGTTTTTGATCATCAAGCCAAAGCAAGACGGCTTGCTCGCTCCAACGGCTGGCGTTGATACCGAGCTTGATAGGGGCAGGGAAGGAGCCTTGCTTGATGAGCCCGTAGATCATCGTCCGGCCCAAGCCGACGATTTGCTTGACCTGTTCTAGGCGGAGGAAGCGATCAGCTGACGGGGCGGATTGAGATTGGACAAGGGAAGAATGAGTTGCATGCATGGGAGGCGGTTCTCTTAAAGGGCGGAGCTGGAGGGGGCATCGCGACGGATCGACTCGTACAAGTGATGATCCAGCGACAGGCACTTTGTACTATTTTAGCCACCAATTGTCAAGAAAAAGGTGGTTTAACTAACTACGGGAAGTTGATGAGGGATGGAGTCAGCGTTAGATCGAGAGTGAGCACTTTTTGTGCTTTTCGACGAATCTCCGACACCCTGCCTAACAGAGGTCGGGGATGGCTCTCTCTACTTCTGCTTCTCACTAGAAATCTGAAAAAAGTAAGAAACAGGAAAAACGCCACGACAACCGGTGAGATTGTACGGCGCGACGAGCGAGGCGCCCTGAGTTGCTGTTCAATCCTGAGTTTTTGGCCTTTGCCAAAAGGGCTAGAGGTTGATTAGGGCGCCGCACACCCGTCCGAGCACTGAGGGCGCTTCGCCCAGGCGGTATCGGTCACCGGAACCGTCCTGGATCTCATACTCATCAGGCCGCTGCGTTAGCTGAACAGCATTTAGGATGACACTCAGCCCAGCAGACGTAGGAATTGCGTAGTACTTTCCGTCGCCTACCACGATTTCAGCCGACCGATCGACCAGCAATAAGTCGCCTTTGGATAGTCCAAATTTCCGCGCATCTTGATCCAGTCGCACCAGTTGAGCCGTGCCGGAGATTCCAAAACTATCTCGCACGAGGTGACCGGGAAGGAAGGCACTCTCCGTGGCCGTAAACCCTCCGTCGAGCTCGAGCGCTCCAATAGCAACCTCCACCTTTTGTGAGGCGTTGGTTGGCGCGAGGTCGATCCCAAAAGCTAAGAATTCAGGCGTGGTCCCTAGGCTTCTCGCCAGCTCAACAATCATCGACAGTGGTGGCGATATCTTATCAGCTTCGTACTGGACGATCGTGGGTCTCGACTTGTCGATCGCCGCGGCGAGGTCCTTTTGGGTCATCCCCGCAAGTTCCCGCGCAAAGGCGATCCGACGCCCAACTGATCCCACGTTGTCGGCGCCTTGCAATTCGATTGATCTATCGTTCATTCGGCTCATGCCGGTTGGCTACACTACCACGTCAGGGGCTGCAAGTCGAATAATATTGACAATTGTGTATATTTTTAGTAACCTTTGATGGTCGTTGCAATTCGCAGCGATTCGCTCCCTTCCCGCTTAGTGACCGCATCCGCTTGGCGGAGGATCGCTGGCATCAATGCAACTCCATCAAAACAAACAGGAAAATTATGCCTCCTCAGTCTCTTCACGACGAAGCAACTGCACTCGTCAACGCATTCGCGTCACAACGCGGCGACATCCACCTGTTCTGCCCAGATGCAGGCCACGCGGTCCAATCACGGGATCCAAATGAACTTGCGGAATTCCTTGCAATGCACCCTGACGCTTCGGTTGACCTGGTGACAAGCTCCGGGGATGCTATTGGTCTGAAACTCTATGGTTTTGGCGCCCCTCGTTGGCGAAGGGGGGTCTCTACGGTCGAACGGGGTGCCTTTATCTTCCTTTTTGAGAAGGAAGTTGCACTGTCCGGCTGTCCACAGGGCGTTCATGGCGTTCTGCTAGAGGACTTTTGGGAGGCGAGAACGCGTTCCCACTTTCGACTGTCCGAAATCTACAGCCACCAAGCACTTTCGCCAGGCAAAGTCAGAATCTCGCTTGGCAATTCAGCCAACCAGCGACCGGGCTCGTGGGCCGCACGTGACTTTTCTTGGCTCGATCTAGCACTGAAACTTCAGGGCCAAGGTCGCCGTCGAGAGAAGACTACGGATTTTCTTCAGGGCGAGGCAGCCGGAGGCACGCGCAAAGCGGTCAGCATGATCGCAAACAGCATCCTCGCAGTCGAATTTTCGTCAGTACAATCGATCGAAGAGATCCGGACAAAGATCATGGATCGTGGCTTAGAGGCTGTACTGTACACAGCGCACGATCACATGAGCACAACGACCGAAGTCAATAGGGATCGTTTCTGGAAGTGGGCGAATTCACAAGACACAAATGTTGAGCAGCTGATTGCCTATCTTGAGACTGTTGAAGGTCTTTCGCCTGACCTTGTTAAAGACGCTCGCATTTTGGACGAAGGACGCCATACAAAAGACGGCGTAATGATCGTGGTCGAGCATGACCCAGTGCCCCGATACCAGGCTGTCTTTCCGCTTAAAGAGAGCTTTGTTTTTGCAAAACAAGCGAGGACACAAAAGGAAGCGATCCTTGAATGGAAGAAGCGGTTTGCCGGCTTTTGTGTGGAAATGGGTTTCAGATGCCGCGAGGTTGACGCGGATCCCGCACGCTCATTCAGGCTTCCTGCAAGAGAGGAAGGCACTCAAGTCGGCGCGTGGTGGATTGCTGGAGAACCGCTGAATTTTCTAGCCAGTCCACGATCCAAACCCCAAGCGAGTCGAGTTAGCTTGAAAGAGCGGAAAGCCGCCGAAGATGCCGTCCCCCGCATCCATGGCGGACCAGCCGCTGGGACCGCTTTCTCCGCACAATCAGAAGCATTCGAAGGTGATTCAGATGCGACCAAACCGGGAGGACCGCGTTCGGCCCAGGCGGCAATTGTCGAGAACGATCTTGCCAGCCGAGACCCAGACGAAGCGAAGCACCTGCGTGAATTGAACGACCAGTCTGCCTTGGTGGTGCACGGCGGCAAACTTCGCGTTCTCTATGAGCCCAAAAATGCGGCGGACGAGCCAAAACTCCTGTCTGTCCCAGACGCTCGTGTGAGGGAGGCGCCGCGTACATTCTTGAGGGAAAAGCCAGACGGCAAGGGTTTCGAAAAGATCGTCCCGTTCGAGCTCTGGCTAAAGTGGCCATATCGACGCGAGTACGAGGGCCTGGTTTTCGAGCCTGGCCGCTCAAACGCGCAGTACTATAACCAATTTCGTGGCTGGACTATCGAGCCAGAACCAGGCGACTGGTCGATCTTACGTGACCACCTTCTTCATGTCTTTTGCGGCGCTGACAGTGAGCTCTTTGAATGGCTGATGACCTGGCTCGCGCATTTGTTTCAGCATCCTGGCGAGAAACCAGGAAGCGCAATTGTGGTGAGAGGATCAAAAGGATGCGGGAAATCGATTGTCTTCGATATACTTGCGAGACTGCTTGGCTCCACGTTCTCTAAAGCAGCCGACACCCGAAAGCTGCTTGGCAATTTCAATGCAGCTCTAGACCACAATCTGCTGTTCCTTCTCGAAGAGAGCCATTGGTCTGGTGACAAAGCTCAAGAGGGTGTTCTGAAAGACCTGATTACATCGCCCTACATTGCGATCGAGAAGAAGGGGATCGACAGCGAGCTGAAACCAAATTTCTCACGAGTGGCAATTCTGTCGAATGAACGCTGGATCATCCCAGCAACCTTCGATGAGCGTCGCTATGCGATCTTCGATTGTAGTGATGACCGGCGAGGTGACCAAGATCACTTTCGGCAAATGATCCGCCAAATGAATGACGAGGGCGGTCTAGCGGCCATGCTGCACGAGCTTTTGAATTTTGAGCCAACAGATGGGTGGGACATTTTGAGGCGTCCTCCTGAAACTCTGGGCCTGAGGCAGCAGATCGAAGAGTCACTCCAAGGCATAGACCAATTCATGTTCGAACTCCTGAAATTTGGGTGCTTCGAAAGTGTTGAATGCGAGGAGGATTCAATTGAGTTTTATGATGATCGACCCAATCGCGTTTCAGCAAAATCGATGCGCGCTGCTCTCGATGAGTTCCTGAAGAACAACGAGGCTGGAAGGAAGCGCCGCCCCGGATACGACGTGATAGATCGTGCCTTCCGCGAATGGACCGGCGGACTATCCGAGATGGAAGCCTTGCCCGGAATGCAGAATAGGACAAGGATCCTTACTCTGCCACCACTCAACGAAGCTCGTAGCCATGCAGAGCGATCGAAGGGTGTGCGATTTGACGCGTTGGACTGCAACGTGAGCGGATAGCTTCTAAAGCGAATAGGGCGGAGAGCCGTGTAGCAGCTCACTTGAGCTAACTATCGGTTCGCGATGGGTTTCGGTTTCAAGAAGCCGCCTTCCTAGCGTACCCTTTGAGCCTTCCATAGGGGCTGCTCCTCGCTATGTCCTCATCCGCTTCTGCAATCTTGTCCAACACTTGATTCAAGCGAGCTGGAGGATCCGCCCTATCGACAATCGCACTAAGAATCTCGAGCAATTGGGGCGCGTACTGGATAGCGTTATCCAGCGTTTCGCCTTCCAATAAGAAGTCAACATTCCAAGCGTGTGAGTTCCATACGGGTGTCAGAAAGCCAAGTAGCTCTCGCGATGCCTCTTCGAATGCTTCGCCGCTCTCAAAAATGAGTTGCAGTAAGCTTTCCGTCGCGCCCTTGGTTCTTGCCGACCCATCGAGTGGCCAAACAAATTTCAGCGCCGGTAACACCACCTTGCGCCAATGCGCGCCGGCATCGGATCCCGGCTCTCGATTCCGAAGCAGATAGCAAACGTCAACCAGCGCATGCGATCCCGCTTGGAGAAGCGCTTGTTTCGCTTCCGCAGGACTAAGGGGCCACTTGGGATCCTTAGAAGCAGTGAGTGCCGAATTCACAAGCAAAAGCACTTGGATTTGCTTGCTTGTGATCTCGTTGAAGTGCTTGAAGGTCTCCAAGAATGATTGCTTGGTAAGAGAGAAGAGATCTCTTGTACCCGGATGATCATGATAGAAACGAGCGTTCCATCGCCCCAGCCAAAACTCGTCACGGGTATTGAGAAACGGAGCAAGCTCGCTTCGCGTCCACTTTCCTTCGATCGCTTCGAGGTAAGGCAGCCGCTGAAGCAAACAGGCTTGTGCAATAACCCCATGCTCGCCTGGCCACTTGATCGTTCCTTCAAGTCTCTCGAGCAGCGACGAGGTCATGTTCTTGTCGCTCCTCAACTCTGTGAAAAGATCAAAAAGCACGTCAACAAGTACGCCAGCAGCACTGTTTAGTACGGCGCCCATCAAATCGTTGTGATAATCGATCGGATCGGATCTCGTCGCAGGAATGTTAGCAGCGAGCCTATCCCATACCTGGAGTACTCGCTGCGGGTTGCCGTCAATAGATGCGATCGCCGCCGCATTTCCTTGAAGCCAATTCGCAACAGCTTCGAGCGTACTGACGAGGTGACCTATATCTGAATGAATAAGCCAATTTGCGACTTCAGATTGAAGAGGGGAATTGTCTTTGATTTCACGCAGAGACCAAAAGAGCTGGCTCCACTCCTGATCATTCTGCACATTACCCAGCCGGAAGTTGGTGATTATGGCGTCAAATGCTCGCGCTGGTTCGGCTTTTGTGTATGCCCGCCAAGTATCGCCATCATCGAACCTAGCTCGAGCACTCTTTGCTCGAATGGCTGGCAAAATCCTCTCAACCTTCAAGTTAGAGAATTCATCTGTATCCGGTATTTGGCTTGTGCCGACTTGAGACCAAATCGCGAACTCATCTCGCTCAGAACCATCAAGGCTCCACTCGGGGTTTTGGACCTTCAGTTCGGCGAGCCTTTCGTTCGCTTTCGAAGAAAGACCTAGACCTGCCCCTTGCAGTCGATTCAGTCGCTTATAGGTAAGCCAATCTCTTCTCTTAGGATCATCCATTTCCATTGGGTCCCTGCACGAATCGAGCCTCTAGCGACTCTCGTTTGGCGGCTGAAAGATGGGGCCAAATAGCAATGGCGAGTTGCATGATCTCTCGTTCGTATTCCACATGCCAAAAATCCTGTTCGCTCAACCTTAGTACTTCGTCGGCCGCTTCTTCTGGCGTGAAAGAGGACTGTCGCAAGCAATGGAGCCACATTCGTCGTTCTAGAGCGAAGCGAGAGTGCTTCCACTTCTCGGCCAACTGGCGAACTGTACCGGGCGAGCTTGCGGCCATTCGTTCGACAATTCGCATAAGCAATTGCACGAGGGGCGCGAAGCCATGACGAAAGGCGTTCTGCTTGTGCTCCGAGATTGATGGCAAGTCGAACAGGGAGGATATCGCTTGCGGGTTAAGCTCTTCGCGTTGAGACAGCCCATTGCTGAGATCTGCAGACAAGTGCTCCGCTAGCTGTGGGTCGAGTTTCGACGGCCATCTCGACGTTACAGTCTTAATATCGCTAAGATCGGCGTCGGCCCTAAACTCTAGTGAGGCGAGGTCACTGAGTCTGGCTCCTTTTCTTTCACCGGAAGAAAACTTCTTGTCCAAACTCAACTTCGGACGGAACCAATCCGCGATTGCTCGGCGAGTGAAGTATCCATAATCAGTCGCCTTACCAATCAGTCTTCTCGCTCTGTAACTGTTCTCTGCCAGTCCAATCGGATCCGTCGGTACACCGTCGATCAGGCCGAACCAAAACGCTCGTCTTGTCGGAGAGAACTTGGCCGGGTCAGCAAGAATTTTATGCTCGACCTGGCGACAGGTCGCTGGTGTCAGCGCTCCTTGGTTCTCAAGAATTGAGTCTACCATATCCCGATCATTCAAGCGCTCACTGATCCAAGGTCCCAATTCCAACTTCGCGCGAGGACCTGATCTGTGAGCCAACAACTTAGGCAGCCATCTGCTTGTAGGATTAGCCTCCTGAAGAATTCTTGCGCTGTCCTGGCGCCCCAGGATCCATGTGATCTCCGACCAATCCTGCTCATCGATGTCGTCAAAGCTACGCCTGAAGTGCTTTGCTAGGCTCGATCGTGCCCAAGATGTTGGATCGTCAGCGTAAGCAGCCCAAGATTTGATACTTTCCCGGAGAGCTTTGTGGTCAGTATTGCCGCTGTCCGGATTCACCGGATCATAGAGCAAAGGGATCGTGCCCCTAGCCTCCCACACCGCGCTCGTCTTAGTTTCATCTCCATGCTGGATGGGGGCGATCGCAAAGAGCTGTTTAAAATCGAAACGGTCTCGATCTGCATCTAGAGCATCTATTAGATAGCGCAGCGGCGGATCGTTAAGAGAGTAACCAACAATCACAACGTTGGTATGGCGAAGTAGATCATACAGGTACCGGGATGCCCATCCAGTCCGTAAGTATGCATCTCCAAACTGAGCGCTTGTCAGCACGAGTTGGGTGGCATCGAGCTCTGGAAAGGCCGGATCTGCCAAACGACCGTGCAGATGAAACACGCCGCTCCACTCGGCCGCACCAGGGCCGGGCATTCCCGCTGCAGCATGGCTAGCAAGGCGGTCTGCGTTCTCAAACTTTCGCCATGACTTTTCAAAAAGCAGATCAAAGTTTGTGGTCACGAGCCGTACGCTGCCGTCATCACCACGAGAAAGCTTCATCAAGTTATGGTGAAATGGTGTGCCTTTGTAATTCGTGGTCAGAGCATTGGTCAAAGTGTCGTTTATGCGATCCTCTTGACCCTTCAGCCTGCGAAATAGTGCATTTAGGGTGCGATCTGGTGCGATGAACTCGGGTGGGCAATCCATCCCTTCCGCCTCGCCTGGGTGGGCACTCCAATCTTCGCCCAGTTCATCATAGATCTGTTCCACCAGTTGGCCGAAACCAGGCAACCAAATCGGAGGTCCCATCGAAACCCCTGCGCCGCAAAGGAAAACAACGTCACCATCTTCTTGAGCCGTAATGAGCCCATATGGAATTGTTGGCCCACCAGAGTGGAAACGTATTCCCTCCACCAATTCTACCCTTTGTTAGACACTAAGGCTCACTCGGCTCGAACTTGAAATATTTTCGCCTCAGAGTTCAACCTGTATTTCAAAATTCACCGAAGGATATTCATTACATGGACTTCGGGTCACCAACCGGTCTCTGCCGCAATCAACGAGCCCTTGATCGCCGATAACCAGCCGCGCGTGCTTCACTCTCGGTACAGAACATTTCTTCTGCTCGAGTTTGGTCATAGTAGGGCATTCCTGGCAGATGGTAGATCCATTCGCCTCGTCGGTTACGATTACCTTTGATAGTGCAACCATGAGTGTCACGAAACACACGTTCTTGGGGTCGCGAAGTGCGCTGTTCCGATTGTTCCTGTCTACGTTCTGCCACAGGTTCATCTGCGCGATTGGCAGCGCGCCAATCTGCTGGGACCTCGAATGAAGACGACCAGATCCCTGAGCGAAGCTGCTGTGCGACCCTCGATGCATCTCGGTATTCTTCTGGTGCTCCGTAGAGCGCAATAGCCATCCCACGACGCAATTGCTCTTGGCCAAGATCGAAGACCCGGTTTCTGCAACGCGCTATGGTTCTTCCGTACACATCGATAGCCTGTGCAACGCAGACGACAGGCTCACCATCTAAGAGCGACCTTAGTGATGCCGTTGCCGCTTCGCCGCATGCCCAATCGCCCCCATCCTTTAGACACGATTGGCGGGACTCAGGAGCATCTATCCCGATCAGCCGCACACGCGTTCCAGTCATATCGATCGTATCGCCGTCCACAACAACTGCGACGCCTTCAATTGTTTGTGCATGCGCTGATGGCGCGAGAGCGGACAACAGAAAGACTAAGTATGAAAGCCTAAGCATGCCTAGGCTTTAGCCAGTATCGGTGAACGAACTGTAGAGAAAATCACTCCGGTGATATTTCTTCAATTCCGCATAGTTTTAGAAATTCAACGATTCCATCATAGTGTTTTGGTGGGCGAGTAAGATCGTTGATGTCGCCCTTGGGTACAAAAATGATCATGCCCTGGCGAGCCCTCGTCAGGAGTACGCGATAAGCGTTGAGCAGATACAATCGCTTGGTCTCATCGTTCACATTCTGCCAGCGTGTTCCCTTGAAAGCGTGAAAGCTCCACTGTCCACTGGTCCAGCGAAGGTCGGCGTCCCAGCAAACTCCTGCCCAATCTAATTCGAGCCCCTGGACGTCGAATTGCGTGGCTACTTCCTCCAAGTAATATGAGGACCTCACGTCGAAGCGGTCGTTGAGGAACCAGCTGGCTGGGTCGACCTTGGCTTTGACCTGCACGCCTTCCGGGCGAAGGCGATATGCTCCCGACGAGGCGATCAGGCCATAGCGTTCGTTGCCTCTGGCATGTTCGCGCAACCAATCGCGAGCCGTTGCCAAATCTCGTGTTAATGCGATTGGATAGCGACCTGTAAGCTCAGCGAGGACCTTGCGTGCATCACAAGCTGAGCCATCCAGCACTTGGCTCACAAAGCCGGATAACTGCTCGGCTCGAAATGAGCGCATGGAAACCGAGAGGTGAAGCTCTGCGTGTTTTTGGATCTTGGGTGCAGCAAGCAGGCGAAAAGCGTCCTCATCGATCGTGTAGTGCCTATCTTCGAGCACTGAAGAGGCGTGAATGTCCCAATCGCTGTACCGTTCTCGTAAGGCTGTGAGCCATTCTGCAAGGCCAGCTTCGCCGGTGTTGATTTCTTGGCCACCTCCGATGAGGCAGATGATGGTGCACCAATCCGTATGGCGATCCATCACACTGATCAGAAACTCGGGCTCGGACATCGCAAAGCCGCAGTGCCCGCGCTTTGTCTTCATGAACTTTGATGCCTGATCCTTAGTCCAAGCTCGCTGTGCTTCATCAAAGACTACCACCTTCTCGAATGGCTCATCTGGGTTCTCGAGATAGTGGTCTCTGAAGTGATGAATGTTCTGCACGAAGCGTCGTACCGCGCGGTGAGCATCTGACTTTCTGATGCCTTCCCTATCGACTTGATCGCGAGCCAGTGCCTCTCTCAGCACATCGACCAGCGGCCCATTTCCGGAGAGAAAGACTGCGTGTTCGTCCTCGTGACGCTCTGCACGTTTGGCTGCGATGTTAAGGCCTGCCAGTGTCTTCCCAGCACCGGGCACGCCGGTGATGAAGCAAATCGCCTTTTGCCCTGTACCTTTGGCATTCTCGATGATCTGAGCGATCGCCTCTGATGTGCTCCGAAGGTTCTTGGCGCCCGCATCCGAACGAGAGATCTCATCCACGGCATGATTGCGATATAAGGCTTCGGCAGCCTCGATGATAGTTGGGGTTGGCCGGTAGCCCGATAGACGCCAAGCTTTGACGTCAAGATCTCTCGCCTCCGCAAACTCGGGTCGCGCCAGCTTGAGGGTATGGCGGATGCTATAGCGACCAATCAGGATTGGAGCTGCAACTCCATCGGCAGCCCATTTTGCGTCGGTTTGTTCTGATCCCTGTGCCTCTGTCGCGACCAGCACCGGAACAATCGGGATCTCATGGCTTCCTAGGTGAAAGTTCTTGAGATCGAGAGCGTAGTCATAGACTTGATCGATTGCATAGTTGTCAAAAGAGCTCGAGCCGACTTTGAACTCGATGACGAAAACTATCCCGCGATGGAGGATGACCACATCGGCTCGTTTCCCCATGCGAGGTATCGAAAACTCGAGAAAAATATGGGCGCCAGCGATGTCGCTGAGTTCAGCTTTAAGGATCTCGATTTGTGCGAGCCATGCGTTGCGTTGCTGATGTTCGAGCGCGTGGTGATGCGCCCGGGTAAGCTCACCGAGGATCTCGTCTCGCGATTGGTGGAGAAACTCAGCGATTGTCGCTGAGTAGTAGGCATCCTTCATAGCCACGGGTTTGGAGTGATAGTTAAAAGACTTCAAGCGCCTAGGCTATTGTCACCCAAGATAGCGATACATCGAGGGGACCCATGTAGGGTATACCCATTACCGATTCATAGGTCATGTTTGGTGCGGGCCAGGAGCAATACAGGTTATATGCCCTGCTTTTGAGTTTCGCTCTTCCGCCAAGGTGAGGTTGGACAAGATAGACATCGATCGATAATTGATAGCGAAATTTGGCGCGGAAGAAGTCGCGATCTTTCCACTCCAAGCGGCTACAAACCTGAAGTGCGCCCTCAGCAGGAACTTTTTGGGGGCTCATTCGGGGGCTCTTTATAGGATGCCTGCATCGACCTCTCGCAAAAACAAGTGTTTATCCCGTCGTTGAGAGTCCTCTTCTGGTACCATATTGGGTGGATCTTTCTCTAGCAAGCCATCCGAAGTTGCCGGTCCATAGGTGGGCGACTTTGGGTTCTTGCCTTCAGGTTGTTGATTGCCCGGATATCGTTCCCCAAAAATGTTTGATAAGGCTAAAGCGCAAGATTCTGAGCGGGTTTCGCGGTGGGCAAGGCTGGCAAGGTTCGCCTATGAAGCATCTCGGTTTGTGAGCCAATGCCACCTTGAGACGAGCACTGCTTAATCCAGTGCTATACAAAGGCTTCGGTTTATGTTGCGATTCTTGCAATTGTTTTGCCAATTTTAGCATTTGAGTTTCGCGCAATCGAACACCATTTGTGTGGTCCGCCGCGGCTTAGGTCTCTCCATTCTCCTTTCGCGGTGTTGCGGCAGAGTGAGCGTTCAACCGCGCTCCATTGCCGATCTGCTGGTTGATTTTGGCAGCCACATCTTGCGCACCCTCGGCGCATAGGCTGCACGTCACGAAGGCTGCCAGGCTTTTCACGCTGCCAATCGGTGGCGTTGGGATCGAAGGTCTGAGATGGCTGTGAATGTGCCGTATCCGCCAACCACGCAGTGAGAGAAACGCGGCCACCACCTCCCCCCCTTTTTGGTGGCCGCGTTTCAATCGCGCACCAGCGCCAGGTCACTCGGAACTGCATACCCTCCGATGTCACAGCATGCGTATTTTAATAACACACTCTTGTAACTTTATTATCAGTCCCAATGTATCCAGGGTAGTGAAAGCGGCAAGAGCCGCAGCAGGAAAAAAGGACAAGAACCATGAGAATCTTTACCGGAAAAGTCATCGCGCTGATGATGGCTCTCAGCATCAGCACCGTCTCGTTCCACACGCTTATCGTCTGAACGGCTAAACCTTAGAAAAATTTCGGCAACAGCCTGGGAGCGCAGATGGAAGCTGCGCTCCCGGGTTCTTTTTTGCCTCGGCAACATTGGCAATCAGTTTGAGAGCAGCTTCCGCAGCATCGCGGCTTATGACAATGGCGCGTTCAAACCTGACCTTCTGCCAGATCTCGCAACTCCGTCTTGAGTAGTTTGCCGATGTGACTGCGCGGCATTTCCTCGATTGCGTGGAGCGCAGACAGCCGCTGGGTCTTGCCAAGCCGCGCATTGACCGCCGCCATGATAGCCGCCGGATCGCGAGCAAGCTGTTGCAGAACGACAAAGCCTACTGGCGTCTCGCCCCATTGCTTTGAGGGCACGCCAATCACAGCAGCTTCCGCAACATCGTCTTCCCGCTCAAGCTCTGCCTCAATATCACTGGGATAGATGTTGAAGCCGCCCGATATGATCATGTCCTTGGCGCGGCCCACCAACTCGACAAAGCCATCAGCATCGACCCTGCCAATATCGCCCATGCGTTGCCAATTTATGCCGGTTTCGGGATCGGTCCAATAGCCTTCGCGGGTCTTGCCCGGCTGGTTTTGATAGCCGCTCATCATGGTGTGCGAGAGGCCGATGAGATTGCCCGGCGTCCCGGTTGGAACCGGTTGGTCATTGTCATCGAGCACCTTCAGCTCGCTGCCCGGCGCAGGCCGACCGACTGTGTGGAGCTTGTCGGGGAACTCATGCGCGGCGAGCAGACACACCACGCCGCCCTCGGTCATAGAATAGATCTCCACCAGGCCGCCCGGCATCCGCTCCAGCACCTCGCGCTTCAGCTCCGCAGAAAACGGAGCAGATGTGCAATACTTCATCGCCAGCGAGGTGAGGTCGTGATCATCAAAGCCCGGGTGATCCATCAACCGCTGATACTGCACAGGCACCAGCATTGTAAGCGTCGTGCGATCCGCCCCGGCATGTGAGAGCCACCGCGCGCAATCAAACTTGCCCATGATCCGCACGGCACCCCCAGCCAGCAAAGGCGCCAGAAACGCAACCATAGTGGTGTTTGAATAGAGCGGGGTTGAGGCAAGCGATCGCACCTCCAACGCATTGGCAAGATAGGACAGGCCGGTTGCCGCAAACTGGCGCCAACGCATCTGGTGCGAATGGACGATCCCTTTCGGCACGCCCGTTGTCCCGCTCGAATAGATAATGTTGAACGGGTCGCTGGGTTCAGGCTTGAATTCAGGCGCGCGGCTTCCGGGGGTCGCCATCCAATGCTCAATCTCTTCAAGCGGTATGCGAGTCATTTCCGCCATGAAGTCTGGGCCAAGCTCAGCCGCCTTGGACGCATCAATAAAAAGGTGCTGAGCGCCCGAATCCGCAGCCATACCCTCCAATTGCTCTGCCGAGGCGCTGGTGGTTAGCGGCGCTGCCACCCCACCCGCGCGCACTGCCGCAAGGAAGACAAGCGCGTAGTTCACCGAGCTTGTGCCAAGGATTGCAACCGATTGCCCGCGTCGCAAACCTGTCTCCACCAGCCGCACCGCAAGCCGTTCGACCAACCCGATCAGCTCTGCCCAGGCGCAATCGCGCTGCTCATCAACCAGCGCGATGGCATCAGGTTGGATTTGCGCCCAATCGCGCAAGATCTCTGGAAAAGAGCCGAATGGCTCGCCAAGCTTTGCTTGCATTACATCATGAGAATGGGGTGGCTTCATAGATCGAGACCTAGCGCCCTGAACACATGCGCGGCAAGCTGCCTGTTGTGTGAATTGTTTACCTCCCTGCGCACATAGTGGCATTCAAGAAGGCTCTCAGGAAGGAAACGGGTCGATGAAAAAATGGAACTCGCAAATCCTGGGCATCCCCCTCGCCCTGCTGGTTTTAGGTTTCTTGACGCCAAACGCGATGGCCCAAGACAGTCGAGCCGATGCCACTAACCAGGATCCCAGAAGCGGCCCTTCAAGAGCGATACCGCCTTCGGGACCGCCTCGTTTTCAAGAGAGGGTGCCGCCATCACAATCAAATCCCCACCGCAGTGATCGCGCCGATGGTTCTGAGACGTCGCCAAGCGCCCCTCCACCTGTCCTCGCCATTCTTGCCCATCCTGATGATGAAATCCTCATAGCCCCGATCCTTGCCCGAATGGCACGCGAAGGGGGCGAGGTCACTGTGGTGTTCGCCACTAGCGGCGAGGCTGGGCCGGGTGTCAGCGATATGGAACCCGGCGAGGCGCTCGCCGCGGTTCGCGAGGATGAGGCGCGTTGTGCGGCCTTTGCTTTGGGTTTGCCGGAACCAATCTTTTGGCAGCTTGGCGATGGCCGTCTGGCGACACAGGCGCATTCACCGGAGAGCCAAGCCGCCGAGTTTACAGAGCGCCTGACCGCACTGCTTCAGCTTCAGCCCCCGCGCGTGATCATCACTTGGGGTCCAGAAGGTGGTTACGGCCATGCAGATCACAGAATGGTGAGCGGCGCGGTAACGCAGCTGGTCCAGAGCATGGATGAGATGCGGCCAGATCTGCTCTATATGGCAATCCCTTCCGGCAGCTCCCAAACCGAAGACGGGGCGGCACAAGGCTTCGAACAATGGGCGCGAACGCATCCCTCCTTGATCACCGACCGGATGCGCTATGAGATCTTCGACTTGGAAGCGGCACGCGGCGCCGTGAGCTGCTATCAGAGCCAGCTTGACGACGAATTGCGCGCGCGCCTGCCGTCCCTGCTCCATCAGCATGTGTGGCAAGGCAGCGTGCATTTTCGCGCCGCCTTTCCCTCGCAATTCTAGGCGCTATCCCGCCATATCTTGAGGCGGTGGAAAAGCCGCTCTGGAACGGTCCAAAAGCTTGGGTTTCATCCCGCGAGCGCCTATATCCTGCACATGGATAAAGACACTTCAGTTAGTTCACAAAACACATCCGCGGGTGGCAATACGCCGGAAAAGATGGAAGGCGAGTACGGTGCCGATTCTATCAAAGTTCTCAAAGGCTTAGATGCGGTTCGCAAGCGTCCAGGCATGTATATCGGCGACACCGATGATGGATCGGGTCTGCACCACATGGTTTTTGAGGTGTCGGACAACGCCATTGACGAAGCTCTTGCGGGGCATTGTGACCTTGTTCTCATTGAACTCAACCCCGACGGATCGGTCTCTGTTGAAGACAATGGCCGCGGCATTCCGGTCGGCATGCACAAGGAGGAGGGCGTCTCCGCAGCCGAAGTCATCATGACCCAGCTGCATGCCGGCGGTAAGTTCGAAAACACCTCTGACGACAACGCCTATAAGGTCTCAGGCGGTCTTCACGGCGTCGGCGTGTCGGTGGTGAACGCCCTGTCGGAATGGCTCGAACTGACCATTTGGCGCGAGGGCAAAGAGCATTGGATGCGGTTTGAGCATGGCGATGCGGTGAACAGCCTAGAAGTCAAAGGCGATGCGCCCAAGGTTGAACAGAACCCTGACGAGAATGGACGCAAAAAGGGCACCCGCGTTACCTTTCATCACTCAAACGAGACGTTCAAGAACGTCACTGAATACGATTTTGACAAGCTTGAGCACCGCTACCGCGAGCTTGCCTTCCTAAACTCAGGCGTTCGCATCCTGCTGCGCGACAAACGCCATGAAGAGGTGATCGAACACGACCTCTATTACGAAGGCGGGATTGCAGCCTTTGTGAAATGGCTCGACCGCAACAAGGACGCGCTTATCACCGATCCGATTTCGGTTTCGGCTGAGAAAGACGGGATCGCCATTGATGTCGCGCTCGAATGGAATGACAGCTATTACGAGAACGTCCTCACCTTCACCAACAACATACCGCAGCGCGATGGCGGCACGCATCTCGCGGCTTTCCGTGCGGCGCTGACCCGGACATTGAACGGATATGCAGACCGCTCTGGGATGCTGGGCAAGGCCAAGGTCTCGCTCTCTGGCGAAGATATGCGCGAAGGGCTCACCGCGATTGTCAGTGTGAAGCTCCCTGACCCCAAATTCTCGTCTCAGACCAAGGACAAGCTGGTTTCGTCAGAAGTTCGCCAACCGCTCGAAAGCCTGATGGGCGAGAAGATGAATGAGTGGCTCGAAGAAAACCCCAATGAAGCCAAAGCAATCATCCAAAAGATCATCGATGCCGCAGCAGCCCGCGAAGCCGCAAAACGCGCCCGCGAAATGAGCCGCAAGGGCGCGATGAGCGTTGCCTCACTGCCGGGCAAACTCTCCGATTGCCGCGAACGCGATGCGACCAAGGCCGAACTGTTTCTGGTCGAGGGCGATTCCGCAGGCGGCTCTGCCAAAGGTGGGCGCGACAGTCAGTATCAGGCAATTCTGCCGCTGCGGGGCAAAATCCTCAATGTCGAGCGAGCGCGGTTTGACCGGATCATCTCCAGCCGCGAGGTCGGCACGCTCATCCAAGCGATGGGCACCGGCATTCGCGATGAATTCGACCTTGAAAAGCTGCGCTATCACAAGATCGTAATCATGACCGACGCCGATGTGGACGGGGCGCATATCCGCACGCTTCTGCTCACCTTCTTCCACCGCCAGATGCCGGAGATTGTCAAAGCCGGTCACCTCTTCATCGCGCAGCCGCCTTTGTTCAAAGTCGCGAAGGGCAAGAGCGAGGTCTATGTGAAAGATCAGGGTGCGCTTGATCGATATCTGGTTGATGCGGGACTTCAGGGGCGCATTCTCGAAACAGCAGGCGGTGCGCGTTCGGGCGAGGATTTGCGCGCGCTTGTCGACAGCGCTCTGCGGCTCAAAAACATGATTGGTTTCGTTCCGCGCCGCTATGATCCGGCGATAATCGAGCAGATGGCGCTTTCCGGTGCGCTTGATCCCAAGCTTTCCGACACAGACCGTGTAAGCGCACTCGAGGCAACTGCAGCACAATTGCAGGCTGGGGATGCTGATGCAACGTGGTCAGCACGCGTGCTCGAAAGCGGAACCGTCCAATTCTCTAGGGTTTGGCGCGGGGTTACCGATGTGCATGAGATTGAGGGGCGCTTCCTCACTAGCACCGAAGCGCAAAAGCTCCACGCCCTCGCCGAAGCGCAAGCTGACGCTTACAGCGCCGCTGTGCGTCTGGTGAAGGCCGGCGATGTCGCCGAAGAGCCAGAAACGGCAGGTGAGGATGAAGGCGAAGGCGACGATACCCCGAGTGTCATTGCACAGGACGCAATCACTCGGCCGACACAATTGCTGAACGCGGTGCTCGCCGCAGGGCGCAAAGGCCTCTCCATCAGCCGCTACAAAGGCCTTGGTGAGATGAACCCAGAACAGCTTTGGGAAACCACGCTTGATCCTGAAAATCGCGTGCTGTTGCAGGTCAAAGTGGAAGATGCCGACGTTACCGACGAAATCTTCACAAGGCTGATGGGCGATGTGGTCGAACCGCGGCGCGAGTTCATTCAGGACAACGCACTCAATGTGGCGAACCTTGATGTCTGATCCGCTCTTGATCTCTGGCTGGTAAGGCCCGACATCAAGGGTATGTCAGCACAAGAACCCAACGATACAAGCGCTCTCGAGCATTGGAGCTTCCTGCTCATTTTGGCGGCGGTATCGATTTTGTTCGTGTGGGTTGCATGGCCCTTTGTCGGCCCTGTCATGTGGGCGACGCTCGCCGCGATCATGTTTCAACCGCTTTACCGTTGGTCGCTGCGAATGATGCGAGGGCGGCGCAACCTGGCGGCCACCTTGTCTTTGCTGGTGATCTTCGTCGCCGTCTTGCTGCCTGCCTTGTGGATCGGCACCATCGTGGTGGGCGAGACTTTGGGTGTGGTCAACACACTGCGTCAGGAACCCATTGATCTGGTGGGCTGGTTCAATGGCGTATACGCGATGCTTCCGGCTAGCTTGCAGGGCTTTGTCGAGGACAATGGCTGGACGGACATCTCCTTCCTGCAAGAGCAATTGCAAGCATTGCTGGGCGAAAGCGCCGGGATGCTGGCACAATCCGCTGTGAGCATTGGCAGCGGTGCACTTGGCTTTTTCTTAAGCTTTTCGATCGGGCTGTATGTTCTGTTCTTCCTGCTGCGTGACGGCAAACGCATAGGGGAAACGATCCTTCATTCTGCACCGGTCGACCGTGAGATAGCCGATAGGTTGGCGGGACGGTTTCTGGGTATTGTCCGCGCCGTTATCAAAGGGTCAGGTGTCGTCGGGCTGGTCCAAGGCACATTGGGCGGCATCATGCTGTGGATTGCCGGTGTGCCCTCGCCTTTGCTCTTGGGCGTGTTGATGATGGTTCTGGCGCTGATCCCGGCGGTGGGAACCGCTCTTGTCTGGGCGCCTGCTGGCATTTGGCTGCTGGTGATCGGTGAGACGTGGCAGGGTGTGTTCGTTTTGGGGGCCGGTTTCATCGTCATCTCTTCGGTTGACAATGTACTGCGCCCCATTCTGGTTGGGCGTGACACAGGCATTCCTGACTGGATCATCTTGGTTACGACTTTAGGCGGCATCTCATTGGCAGGCTTTTCAGGGATTGTTCTTGGTCCGCTGGTGGCTGGCCTTTTCCTTGCCAGCTGGGGAATTCTGCAAGAACACCGGGCAGAGGACGAAGAAGCCGCCGCGCGATACCGCGCCCGCGTCGATGTGGACGGCAAAGCACGCGATCAAGGCGAAACTCGTGAAAGCGAGCCCGCGTGATGGTTATGTCCTGATGGTTCAAAGCATTGTCAAACCCGGCAGCCAAGCCGAACAGGTTGGCAGGCTGATCCTTGCGGGATTTGTGGTAATCGCTCTGCCCTCGCTGCCGCTGGGCGCCTATCTGGTCTATCCCTTCGCAATTCTGACAACGTGGTTCCATGAAATGGGTCACGGACTGAGCGCTTTGATGCTCGGCCAGGATTTTGAGCGGCTTGTCATCTATGCGAACGGTTCAGGCGTCGCTGAAAGCCGCGTGGCAAGCGACCTATCCCCCTTTGCCAGAGCGACAATAGCGGCAGGCGGACCGCTGGCGCCTTGCGTGTTTGGATCGCTCTTGATCCTTGCCAGCGCGCATGAAAGGCTATGGCGGCCCGCGCTTTGGCTGTTGTCCGGCCTGATCTTCATCTCCGTCATCATCTATGTCAGATCAGTGGTCGGATACGCTGTCTTGCCCTTGGTGGCGTTGGGCATTGCGGTCACGGCGTGGAAGGCTTCACCGGGCATAGTCCGGTTCGTCCTCCAGTTTCTAGGGCTACTGGGTGCCATGAGCATGCTGCGTGATTTCAACTACCTCTTCACCGAAAGGGCGGTAATCGGCGGGCAGGAAATGCTTTCTGACACCGGTCAGATGGAAGCCGCATTGCTGCTTCCTCACTGGCTTTGGGCTGGGCTGATTCTGGCGATCTCTGCGCTGATGGTCGGCGCGAGTTTGAAGTATGCGCTGTCCGACAAGCGCAATGTACGGCCAAAGCCGAAACTTCCCGCCAATGTGCTGCAGTTTAAGCGCGGGCCTAGCGATCCTCGCCGGTAACCCCGCAACTTCCCGGGTCGACTATTGCGCGATGCGGATGGTGTTCACCCCGCCCGCATCGGGGCCCGCTTCGCTCGACAAGCCGATGAAAATCGTGTCGATGATCCTCGCCAGCTTTTCCTCGGTCAGCCTGTCACCGAGATAGATCAAGGAGTCTGGAAGGGTGTAATTCGAGACCATTTGGTTGATCAGTGACAGAGCTTCATCAATCTCCAGCCCCGCGAAATAGCCATCGGCCTGCGCCTGCACTATCAGTTCAGCCAGGTAGTGATCGGCCAAATCGACATAGGAACGCACCCGTTCAAAATTTGAAGCCCCCATCTCGCAGATCATCGTGAAGTTTTCGCTGTCGTTACGGAACCGCTCTCGCGAAATCAGAAATCTGCGGCGAATGAATTCATACATCTTGCGGTTTGGGGGCAGGTCTGAATTTACGACCTCTTCCATCACCTCCATATGCGGCGCCAGCCATATCTGGGCGATCGCATCGAACAGGTCATCATAGTCAGTGAACAATTGCTCAAACCGACTTCGCGAAAGGCCGCTCTCGATCTGGGCCACTGCATAGGAAACTTCCGCGCCGCGTTCTTGCACAAGATCAAGAACCAATTGCGCTATTCTTTCGCGCTCCGATTTGAGGGTCTGTTCGCTAAGCGGCATAGGGTGAGGGGCCTCCTGATGCCGGTTAAATAGGCAAAGTCAGGCCAGTCTTAAAGACATATCTTACATTTTTGCGGTAACGTTTCGTCGCAGAAAACTAGATGTCGTTCTTTCCCGCAATCAAATCTCGAGCTTGCTGCTCAAGGACTTTGTACCGATCATAATCGGGCAGTTTGGAACGGAACCATTCGGCCAGCTTCAACAAATCCTCTCCATAATTTCCGGTGGGGATAAGCGGCGGACCAAATCCTATGATCCGGTTTTCATTGTCAGCATAGGCCGGGACAATCGGCACTCCAGCGGCCTGCGCGATATGGTAGAAGCCCGATTTCCATTTGCCATCGGTTTTGCGTGTCCCTTCACAGGCGATCACCAGCGAGAGTTCTTCGCGTTTTGCATATTCCTCAGCAATCTGATCAACCGCGCTTGTACGCTTGGTCTTGTCCACTGGAATACCGCCCATATCGAGCATAAAATTGCGCATAATTCCCTGGAACAGCGTGTGCTTTCCCATGAAGTTGGGCTGCACCTTCTCTTCGTGGGTGGCGCCTGCGAAAAACACGAAATCCCAAGCTGTCGTATGCGGAGCGCCCGCAATCACGCACTTCTTGATATGACTGGGAAACCGCCCTTCGATCTTCCAACCCTGAAATCCCCAGATGGCGATGATAATCCGGCGCACGATGCGCGACAGCAAGGATACTTTTCGGGTTTCGTTATGTGGCAATGGTTTTCCTCTCCCCTTCGACGATGCCTAGCAGTTACGCAGCGGAAAGCGAGAGGGTTTCGCCACTTGCGCACGAGAGCGGTGTTTCTCAGGCGGGCGCGAAGAATTGTGGCCAGCGCGCTTTGACCCGCTTGCCTGCTCATGTATGGCGGTTGAGGGATGACTCTGGAGCGCGATGCAAGGAGCAAGCCGCTGAACCTTTCCACGATCAATCTCTGGCCCATGGAGGCCGGACCGCAAGACGCTTTTCTCGGCGATGAAGAACGGCTGGCGGTGCTGGCAAGCTATGGACTTGAACATTTGGAGGGGGATGAGGAGCTCTCGCAACTCGCCCGTTTCGCTGCCCATTTGTGCGAAACATCCGCCGCCACGATAAACCTTATCCAGTCGCCAAACGCCCTCCATTTGGCCAGTTTCGGAGGAGCCGATTCAGCGCCCGCACCAGCGGCTGAAAACCTGTGCGCCTTTGCAATGAAGCAAGCGGGCTTTGTAGAATTCTGCGACACATATGACCATAGCGAAGTCGCCAATTTGGCCGTCGTTACCGGGCCGCCTCATGTTCGATATTATGCGGCATGGCCGCTAATCTCTGGCGAGGGTGCACCGCTGGGTGCGCTTTGCGTGACAGACCCTGTTCCCCGCCCAGATGGGTTGACCCCACTCCAGCGTGAGGGCCTTAAGGTTCTCGCTGCATCGGTCAGGCGCAGGCTTGAAACACAGCGTGAGACAACCCGCACTGATAGCGAGTTGAAAGAAAGCGCAAACCGTCTGCAATTCATGCTCGATAGCGTGCCGGATATCGCCTGGTCAGCCGCGCCCGGCTTCGTCTTTGACTACTTTAACGCGCGCTTCACCGAAGTCACAGGGCTTGGCCCGCGTAAAGATGTCGATGACTGGCGCGAAGTCATCCATCCAGACGACTTTGATGCATCGCTGGCGAAGCTGGAGAAGGCGATGGCCAGCGCCACACTGTTTGAAGATGAGTGGCGCTTGCGGCTTGCTGATGGCTCTTATCGCTGGGTGATTTCGCGCGCTGTGCCTTCAACCGATGATCCTGCAACCGCACGCTGGTTCGGCACGCTCACCGATATTCATGAACGCTACAGCGCATCGCAAGAACGCGAGATGGTGGCAGGGGAATTGGCGCACCGGATCAAGAATATCTTTTCTGTGATCAGCGGTTTGGTGACGATGCATGCAGGCAAGGATAAGCGTCTAAGAGACTTTGCACGGTCGCTTAACGACAACATCCGGGCGTTGTCCCGCGCCCAGGACTTCGCGCTCAGAGCTGGCGCTCATAGCGGCGGTAAACTGATCGAATTGCTCGACACGCTGATGGCGCCATACGGTATGACCGGGAGCGATGCGTTCTCGATAGCGGGTGATGACAGCATCGTCATCGGCGCTCGCGCTGCGACACCTCTCGCCCTCGTCTTCCACGAATTGGCGACCAATTGCGCAAAATATGGAGCGTTCAGCGTGCCTGATGGTTCTGTCGCCATTCACGTCCAGCAATCGGAGGAAAACATCCTAATCGCATGGCGCGAAAGCGATGGACCGGTCGCGCGTGAACCAGAAGACACAGGGTTCGGATCGCGCCTCGTCAAAATGGCGATTGAGCACCAGCTTGGCGGGGCAATCACGCAAAACTGGCGAGCCCAAGGATTGGAAGTGGACATCACCGTCCCGCTTGACCGGCTGGAGGGTTAAGCGGGACGGCGATTGCCCCACCCCTTGGCCTTTTAGGTAATGGTCTTTAGGCTAACAGGCCAAGCACCCTGACAGGCGGGTGAAGCGATCAGGGGCATACCAATCAGCGCAGCGCAGAAATCACCAGTCTCACCCAGCAATCCCATCCTTATTTTCGAGGCAACACAGCGCCGCTATGGTGACGTCGTGGCGGTGGATGAGGTTTCTTGCGAGATTTCCGCTGGCAGCTTTGTCGCGCTTGTTGGAACGTCAGGTTCGGGCAAATCGACTCTACTCAAAATGGTCAACACCCTTGAGACACCCAGCAAGGGACGGGTGCTGTTCGGCGGGGAGGATGTGACGGCGCTCAACCCAGCGCGGTTGCGCCGACGCATTGGTTATGTCTTCCAAGGCATTGGGCTTTTCCCGCATTTCACCGTCGCAGAGAACATCGCGATTGGCCCGCGGCTTGCCGGTGAAAAACTGGCAGACACCCGCATTGCAGAATTGCTTGAGCTGGTGGAATTGGACGGAGAAATGGCCAGCCGCATGCCCGATGAGCTTTCGGGCGGTCAGCGCCAGCGCGTGGGAGTGGCCAGAGCCTTGGCCGGAGACCCTGAACTTTTGATCATGGATGAGCCATTTGGCGCGCTTGATCCAATCACCCGTGACGCTTTGGGCGATAAAGTGCGCGAACTGCATGAAAAACTGGGCCTCACCACCATAATGGTCACCCACGATATGGCAGAGGCGCTGTTGCTGGCCGACAGAGTGATGGTGATGAGTTTTGGCAGGCTGGTCGCTGATGAAGCGCCACAGGCCTTGCTTGAAGGCAAAGGCGGAGAGATTGCGCAGGGACTGGTGGCTGTGCCACGCCAACAGGCAGAGCGGCTTGCCAAGATGGAACACCCGGCCTGATGAACGAGATATTCGAAATTCTGCTCGGCCTTGGGGACAAGTTTGCAGCGCATATCGTGCTCGCGGCGAGCGCCATTGGGCTTGGCATCTTGGTGGCGCTGCCCTTGGCGGTTTGGGCAAGCCGTTCGCCTTTGGTTTCTCGCATTGCGCTTGGATTTGCGAGCCTTGTGCAAACCATCCCAGCGCTTGCCTTGCTGGCTTTGTTCTTCCCGATTTTGCTGAGCTTGCGCGCGGTGTTTGGGGAAGAATTGCCAACGCTCGGCTTCCTCCCCGCTCTGCTTGCCCTCGCGCTTTACGCGCTGCTGCCGATATTGCGAAACGCCGTCACCGCGCAGGCCAATCTCGACCCCGGCGTGCTCGAGGCCGCGGATGGGGTCGGGATGACAAGTTGGCAGAAATTGCGACTTGTCGAAGCGCCGTTGTCAGCGCCCTTCGTGATGGCAGGCATTCGCACCGCGAGCGTTTGGACAATCGGCGCAGCCACGCTCTCGACAACCATTGGCCAACCCAGCCTTGGCGATCCGATCTTCGCAGGTCTCCAGACCCAGAATTGGGCCTTGGTGGTGGCAGGGTGCATAGCGAGCGCGGGTTTAGCGCTGGCGGTGGACGCTTTGTTGGGCCTTGTCGAACGGGGATTTGAACAGCGCAATCGGTGGCAATATGGCGCAGGTCTGGCTGCGGTCGCACTGGGCGTAATCGGCGCGCTCTCCTATCAAGCGGGCGGAGACGATGAAGACACGATTGTGATCGCATCCAAGCAGTTTTCCGAACAATACATTCTTGCGCAATTGATCGGTTCTCGGTTGGAGGCAGCGGGCTATTCGGTTGAGTATCGCGATGGATTGGGATCAGCGGTGGTCCACAGCGCGGTCGCGAGTTCCAGCATCGATATCTCGGTCGATTACACCGGGACGATCTGGACAAACGAGCTTGAGCGGACCGACAATCCGGGGCGCGAGGCGATGTATCAAACCATTGTCGAATGGGAGCGTGAGAATACCGGTGTCCGGGTGCTCGGTCGCCTGGGTTTTGAGAACGCCTATGCCTTCGCCATGCGAGAAGACCGCGCAGCGCAATTGGGCGTGGCGTCGCTCGAAGACCTCGTGCCAGTCGGCCCACAACTCACCGTCGGCGGCGACCCTGAGTTTTTTGAACGGCCCGAATGGATTGCGGTTCGCGATGCGTATGGGATGCGGTTTGGCGAGACGCGCAATTTCTCACCCACTTTCATGTACAATGCGCTTCGCTCAGGCGAGGCGGACGTGATCAGCGCTTACACATCCGATGGCCGGATCGCGGCGGACCGTCTTGTCGTGCTCGATGATCCGCGCGAAGCCCTGCCCAGCTATGATGCCATGTTGATGCTGTCTCCGCGCATCGCTGAGGATGAAGGGATAGCGCGCGCGCTTGAACCGCTGATTGGCGCAATTTCGGTTGAGGCCATGCGTGAGGCCAACTTCGCCGTAGACCGCGAAGGCGAAGGCAAACTGTCACCACCAGAGGCAGCGGCGCAGCTGGCAGAAAAGATTGGTTTGTGATTGCTGGCCGCAGAGCAGGGACCAGGAGATCGCACTGGCGCGTGGGCTGTTAGCGCGCTTTTCTCCAAGTCTGCGCTTGGCAGAACGGGCCAATACAGCCGCGCACTTCGATCGTGTTCGGACCGGTGCGGCGGATGACAGAGCGATAGCTGCGGCCATCATTAGGGTCGTAGATCCGCCCGCGCCACAAATCGGTTTCCTCGCGGAAGTTCGTTAGGATCGGTAGGCCCAGAAGCCGCCGCGTGCGAAGCCGGGCCGTGGGATTGTTGATATCGCGTTGGTCAAGGCCATCGGGTGGGGTCACCAAGAACCGGTGGATGGTCCCACAGGTTACATTGCCGCATTGTTTGATCTCAACAATCGCATCGCGATCCTCGGTGATCCAGCGGCCATTGATGGAATCAGCAGCAAGTGCCGGGGTAACGCTCATCAATGCGGCGGTTAACACGCTCAACGATCCCAATATAATGCGGGCGATCATGGCCATCTCTCCTTTGTTCACGCCCTTATACGCGAAAATGCCATGAGACGTTACAGGCCGTGTTGCAGCGCCTATTCTGAAAATCCGACCCCGATTGGCCAGCGCCGCCCGCAAATGCCCAGAACTTTGAACAGGATTCCCATCTGACCATCATCGACCAACCGGTTAAACTGCCGCGTCAGCTTGTCTTTATCGCCGGGGTTTTTGCGCAGCAAAGCTTCATGGCGCACATCGATGCCCATCGACATGAGCCAGTCCCCTTGCATCTCCAGCCCCATAACGTCAGCGCCGTTGTTCTTTGCGACCTGGGCGAGCAATTCAAAATCAACATGCGCGGTAAGGTCAGCTTCGCCCGGCGCGCTGAGTGGATCGACTTTCTCATGCGCCCGGATGGCTTGCAGGGTTGACCCTGCGCGCAATTCCATCGCGCCGTAATCGATGATCAGAGCTGCGCCGCCCTGCTCTTTCAAACGCTGAGCGATCTCGCCCATCACCGCGCTGGCCGCCGCGCTGGTTTCGATCATCGTGCCTTGGCTGGCTTTGGCCCAGCTTTTGGGGACGATCGAATCCATCGGCTTATCTCCGGCGACAAAGACGAGATCATCGCCTTCCAACCCGACCATGCGTTCATGCCAGCCTTGGGCAGAGCGGATCAGTTGATGGATCGGCAGTGCGTCAAAGAATTCATTGGCCACAATCAGCAACGGTGCATCATCGGGAAGGGTCGAAACATCATCGTGGTGGGTCGCATCAGGAAAGGCTTCGTTCTGGATTTTTCGCAGAGCCGGTGAGCCTTCGACGAAGTGGATTTGCGGGTCCATTTCATAGCGTGCCGCAGTGCGCAAAGCGTCTTTTGCCAAAGTGCCTCGGCCGGGACCCAGTTCGACATAGTGGATATGCTTGCGCGATCCCATCCGCACCCACAAATCGGCAAACCACAATCCGATCAGCTCGCCAAACATCTGGCTGACTTCGGGCGCGGTGATGAAATCGGCATCTTCGCCGAGTGGATCGCGGCTGGCATAATACCGCGCATTGCTCTCAGCCATATATTGCGCGAGGCTGATGGGCCCGGTTTCGCGGATCAGGCGGCGGAAGGTTTTGCCCAAGTCTTGCGCTTTGAGCGCTGCCTCTTGGGCGGCTTTCTTTTCTGCGGCTGCTGCGGCCTCAGCGGCAGCGGCCTCTTTCGCCGCTTTCGCTTTGGCGGCCTGCTCGGCCTTCTTTCTAGCCGCTGCTTCTGCCTTGGCCTTTTCCTCTGCGGCCTTTGCCGCTTTTTCCGCTTCCTGCTTGGCGCGTTTTTCCGCCTCGCGCTTGGCTTTCGCCTCGGCTTTGGCTTTTTCCTCAGCCTCTTTCTTCGCCTTGGCTTCGGCCGCTTTCTTGGCCTTCAGCTCTGCTTGCTTGCGGGCCTTTTCCTCGGCTTCACGCTTCGCTTTTGCCGCCGCCTCGGCCTTGGCCTTCCTTTCGGCCTCAGCCTTGGCCTTTGCAGCGGCTTCAGCTTTGGCTTTCTTCTCCGCCTCCGCTTTGGCCTTGGCTTCAGCGGCCTTTTTGGCCTTTAACTCCGCTTCCCGTTTGGCCTTTTCTTCTGCCTCACGTTTGGCTTTGGCGGCGGCTTCGGCTCTCGCCTTTCGCTCTGCTTCGGCCTTGGCCTTTGCCTCGGCGCGCGCTCTTGCCTCAGCCTCCTTCTTGGCTTTCAGTTCAGCTTCCCGTTTGGCGCGGGCTTCCGCTCGCGCTTTGGCTTCGGCCTCTTTCTTGGCTTTGAGCTCGGCCTCGCGCTTGGCCTTGGCCTCGGCCCGCGCTTTGGCTTCGGCTTCCTTCTGCGCTTTCAGTTCAGCGGCTTTGCGCGCTTTTTCTTCTGCCGCCTTGCGGGCTTTTTCCTCCGCGAGCGCCTTCGCGGCTGCTTCCGCCTCTGCCTTGGCCTGAGCTTCGGCGGCGGCGCGCGCCTCTGCTTCGATCCGGGCTTGTTCTTCGGCCTTAACCTTAGCCTCAGCGGCGGCGGCAGCCTCCAGCGCCTCGCGCCGCTCAGCCGCGTCTTCGAGCGGCACCAAAGTTTCCGTGCCGTCCGCCTCAATCAGACGCAGCGGGACCGGCCTTGCGACCGCGAGCGAAATTACCCCTAAACCGGGCGTCAGGCCGCTTGCGGTGCGCCCTTGCCGGTTCCGGTGGGCTTCCTCGTCACGGCGTAAATCGTGACAATCAATCCAATCACTATGAGCGGTATTGTGAGCCATTGTCCCATCGACAGTCCGGTCTCAACGACCAAGTTTGCAAGTTGTGCGTCAGGTTCGCGGAAGAATTCGTTAACAAAGCGCGCCAGCCCCATGCCCAAGAGTGAACACACCCACCAACAGGCCGGTGCGATAGCGCGCATTGGTTTTCCAGAACAGGAGCATGAGGATGATGAGCAGAGCAAGCCCTTCTAGCCCCGCCTGATAAAGCTGGCTTGGGTGGCGCGGTGCCCGATTGCTGCTACGTCGATCCTTTGGGGAAAATACCATACCCCAGGAAACATCGGTTTCGCGGCCCCACAATTCGCCATTGTTGAAGTTGGCGAGCCGCCCCAGCAGCATACCGAGCGGTACATTGACCGCGATGTAGTCGCACACGCGAGGAAGGATTGAGCTTTCCCTCGCCAGCTCACCCAGCCAATCGCAGCGAGCACGCCGAGCAAGCCGCCGTGAAAGCTCATCCCGCCATCCCACAACCGCAGCAATTTCCAGCTGACGAAACCGTCTCCAGAAAAGTCGGTAAAGGCGCTGGGGATGCCAGTGTCGCCGCCCGTGTAGAAAGCCGCATATCCCAGCCGTCCGCCTAGGATCACACCGAGCGTGCAATAAAAGAACAGATCGTCCGCATGTCGCTGAGCCATCGGAGCGCCAGGCGATTTGAGCATCTTTGACAAGTGCCAATAGGCAAACACAACGCCGATCAGATAAGCGAGCGAGTAATAGCGCAGTTGGAACCCGCCAAGGTCGAACAGGTACGGCTTCATGCCCAGATCAGACCAATAAATCGGGTCTGCGGCGCCGCCAGCGGCAGCAAGTAGTGACAGCACGGGTTGAACCTCTTACTAGATCATTTGAGCCCTAAGATCAGGCGTCCAAAGGCGTCGTTTGAACGGGCTTGTGGCACAGCCTTTGGCTTGGGGAAAGCCTTGGCAGTGATCAGCGCAAATTCATCGCGTCGTCCCGATACGGCGCCGAGTTAGAACGAAGTCACCCCGCATAGGGGGTGCGACGAAGGAGAGAGACCCGCATGCCCACTCAGTTGGACACCGCGCTTGATGCGATCATGGCCGAAATGACCAAAGAAGGTCAGCCATTCTTCACCACCACTTTTGAGCGTGACGGTGTTGCCATGCCCGCTTTCGCGATGGCTCCTCCAACGCTGGCGCATTATTTCGCCCATTTTTGCAACGAGCACAAAGATGTGCCGTTTCTGGTGGATGGCGATCTGCGGCTGACCTTTGGCGAATCGTACGCAGCAGCAATGTGCGTTGCCGAAAGTCTGGCAACGCAACACGGCATCAAAAAGGGCGACCGTGTGGGTATCGCCGCGCGCAATTCGGCGAACTGGATGATCGCCTATATGGGCATCGCCATGGCGGGCGGCTGCGTGACCTTGCTCAATGGGTTTTGGTCCGGGGATGAGCTTGCCTATGGTATCCGCCTTGCCGAATGCGAGTTGGTGCTTGCCGATGCAGGCCGCGCGGCGCGGCTTGAGGGCACAGATCACTCGGCAAAGCTGGTGATGATCGAGCACAGCGCCCCGCATGAAGGGCTCGCCAATGTCTGGGCTGCGCCTGCCGACCAGGCGTCTTCAGTTGCGATGCGGATGCTGGGTGAGCTCACCGCCGATGATCTCGCCACAATCCTCTACACCTCAGGGTCCACCGGCCAGTCCAAAGGCGCCTATTCCGATCATCGCGGCGTGGTCGCCGGTGTCATGAGCTATGTCAGCCAATCGGCGATGGCAAAGGTGCTGCTCGAAAGCCAGGGTGAGGACATGAGCGCGCAGCCATGCGCTCTGGTCGCAGTGCCATTGTTCCATGTGACCGGCGAAGTGCCGCTGTTCCTCCAAAGCTATGCCATCGCGCGCAAGCTTGTGCTGATGCCCAAATGGAACGCGGAGGAGGCATTGCGCCTTATGGCCGAGGAGAAAGTGACCTATTTCGTCGGCGTCCCGCTGATGAGCTATGAAATCGCCACCCATCCTAACCGTGATCAATACGACCTGTCGGCCTGCAAGAGCTTCGCCGCAGGCGGTGCGCCGCGCCCGCTGGAGCATGTCACCAAGATCAAAGAGGCGTTTCCCGGCGGCTTCCCGCTGCTTGGCTATGGTCTCACTGAAACAAACGCGGTGGGCTGCGGCAATTACAACGAAAACTATCTCGCCAAACCCGGCTCAACCGGCAAGGCCTCTCAGCCGCTGGTTGAAGTCGCAATCCTTGATGATGATGGCAATCCCGTTGCCCAAGGCGATGTGGCAGAGGTCTGCATCCGGACCGTCGCGAACTTCAAAGGCTATTGGAACAACGAAGAAGCCACGCAAAAGGCCTTCACCAAAGACCAATTCTTCCGCACGGGTGATCTGGGTTACCTCGATGAAGATGGCTACCTCTACATCGTCGACCGCAAAAAGGACATCATCATCCGCGGCGGTGAGAACATCACCTGTATCGAAGTGGAAGACGCGATTTACGCGCATGCCGACATCGCCGAATGCTCTGTCTTTGGCCTTCCCGATGATCGTATGGGCGAAGTCCCCGCTGCGGTGTTCAACGTGAAGCAAGGCCGCGACCCGATGGAGCCGGGCGCTTTGCGCGAATTTCTACTTACGCGCATTGCCCCCTTCAAGGTTCCGCTCGAAGAGCATATTTGGATCGTCCATGAACCACTCCCCCGCCTTGGCACCCAGAAGATCGACAAGAAAACTCTGCGAGAAGCCTACACAAAGCGGCTCACCGCTGCCTGATTTGGCACCGGCTCTTCCCGCATTGACCGCTATGGGGACGCCATGACGGATTGGAGCCTGCCCAGCCGCCGCGTCCCCCGGCAGCGTGCGATCATCAATCGCCGCGAGTTAACCAGCGGCATTGCGGCTTTGGTAGAGGAGCACGGGGACAAAGCGCGCATGCCGATCCTCGGTTTGCTGCAAGAGGCTTTGGCCGGCGGGCGCAGTGAGCTGGAGAAGCGGCTGATCGAAAAGCCTTCTGCGGGCCATGAGATCACGTTGGGCTATGCCTTTCTGACCGATCAGCTTGTGCGCATCCTTCACGATTATGTGACGACGCACGTCTATCCGGTCGGCAACCGCACCACCGCTGAACGGCTCGCTGTGCTGGCTGTGGGCGGATATGGGCGCGCGGAAATGGCGCCGCAGTCCGATGTCGACATTGCCTTTATCACGCCGATGAAGCGATCACCGTGGTGCGAGCAGGTGATCGAAGCGATGCTCTACATGATGTGGGACCTTGGCCTTCAGGTGGGCCATTCGAGCCGTTCGATTGCCGACACGATGCGGATGGCCAAAGAAGACCTGACGATCCGCACCGCCTTGCTCGAAAGTCGGCTGATATGGGGCGATCAGGAGATCTATGAGGAACTGCGCGCCAAATTTTGGACCGATGTCGCACGGGGCAATGAACGCCAGTTCCTCAAACAAAAGCTGGACGAGCGCAACGAACGCCACCGCAAGATGGGGGACAGCCGCTATGTCGTTGAACCCAACATCAAAGAGGGCAAGGGAGGATTGCGCGATCTCCAGACGCTCTATTGGATCGGCAAATACACGCACCGCGTTGAAAGCGCAGCAGATCTGGTCGCAGAAGGCCTCCTGACCAAGACCGAGTATCGCAGTTTCCGCCGGGCCGAGGGCTTTCTGCTTGCGGTGCGCTGCCACATGCATGTGCTGACCGGACGCGCCGAAGACCGCTTGACTTTCGATCTTCAGCGGCAGGTCGCCGAGCGTATGAACTTCGCTGATCGCCCCGGCAAAAGCGCTGTCGAACGTTTCATGCAATACTATTTCATGCAGGCCAAACGCGTCGGCAGCCTTACTGGCGTGTTCCTTGCCCATATGGATGAAGAGTTCGCGAAGAAACGTTCACGCAGCGGGTTCTTTGCTGGATGGAAGGCCAAACCGCGCAACCTCAAAGGCTATGTCGTCCAAGGTGGCCGGATCAAAGCACCTGGCGATAGCTGGTTTGCCAAAGACCCCGTGCGCCTGATCGAGCTATTCCAGATCGCCGAGGCCGAAGCGCTAGAAGTGCACCCCGAAACCATGCGCCAGGCTGGTCGTGACACCAAACTGATCGACAAGGCCGTGCGCAAGGACCCGCGCGCCAACGCGCTGTTTCTTGAGCTGCTGGGCGGTCGCAATGATCCCGAAACTGCGCTTCGCTGGATGAACGAGGCGGGCGTGTTTGGCCGCTTCGTGCCCGATTTTGGCCGAGTGAATGCGCAAATGCAGTTCGACATGTACCACCATTACACGGTCGATGAGCACACGATCCGCGCGATTGGCCTCCTTAGCCAGATTGAACGCGGCCTGCTCGAAGCCGATCACCCGCGCGCAACCCGGCAAATCCACAAGGTAGGGTCGCGGCGGGCTTTGTTCGTCGCAGTGCTGCTACATGATATCGCCAAGGGGCGCGGCGGGGACCATTCGGTGCTTGGTGCGGAGGTTGCGAAGAGGCTGTGCCCGCGCTTTGGTCTTACCGAGAAAGAGACAGAGCTGGTCCAATGGCTTGTGTTGCAACATCTCTTAATGAGCTCAACGGCGCAAAAGCGCGACCTCACCGACCCCAAGACAATTGAGGATTTCGTTGCTGAGGTGAAGACGCTGGATCGCCTGCGCAACCTAGCGATCCTGACCGCGGTCGATATTCGCGCGGTGGGGCCCGGCACATGGAACAGTTGGAAGGGGCAATTGCTGGGCGAGCTTTATGACGCCGCACAGGAACGTCTGCGCCTCGGTCACAAACGCACCGGACGCGCAGAGCGGGTTGCGGCGAAGAAGGCGGCAGCGGGCGAGCTGCTCGCGGATCAAAGCGGCCTTGTCGAAGAGGTAGGAGATCTTCTGGCTGATGCCTATTGGATTGCAGAACCCGAAGACATTATCGCCAAAAACCTGATCCAATACCGTGTGGCACAGGAGAGCGAAGACAGCCTGTCAATCCACACTGAGGTTGATGAAGAACGCGGGGCGACCTTGGTCAGTGTTATCGCGCCGGATCATCCTGGATTGTTCTATCGGATGGCTGGCGGGATGCATCTCGCCGGTGCGAATATCATCGATGCCCGCATTCACACTGCGACAAATGGGTATGCGATCGACAACTTCCTTGTGCAGGACTTGAACGGCGCACCATTTAGCGATGAAGCACAACTCACGCGGCTGAAAAAAGGTATTCGTGACGCCCTGCTTGCCAAAATTGAGCTGGTCCCCAAACTGGCAGCTCGCCCGCTTTCGCATTCGCGCGCCAAGGCATTCGCGGTTGCTCCCGCTGTCAATTTTGACAACACCGCCTCAAACCACTTCACCGTGATCGAAGTGACCGCGCGCGATCGGCCTGCTCTCCTCAATCGGTTGGCCCATGCGCTCTACAAGGCGAACCTTATTGTCCAGTCAGCGCATATCACTGCCTATGGTGAGGCGGCGGCTGACACCTTCTACGTAACAGACCTTACAGGGGCGAAAATCACTGCACAGGACCGTTTGTCAGAGGTAGAAAATGCCCTGATTGAGGCCGCAAGTGATGAAAGACAGCAACAGATTGAGGAAAATAGCACCCTCCAGCGGGTCTAAAAATAGGTTTCCCATTGCGAACTGATTCGCTCAGGTCCAACTAAGCTGCCTATCTTTTTTAGAGAGGATAACCCCCTATGACCAAAACAGCCGCTTTTCGGCGCACTATCGCTTTGCTTGCGTGTTCGTGCGCTGCCATGCCTTTTGCCGCATCCGCGCAGGATGCTGAAACCGCTCAAGATGGAGCAGAAACGGGCGGGAACCAGATCCTTGTGACCGGCTCGCGCATTCGCCGTCAGTCGCAGGCAGACCTTGCTTCGCCACTTGCCACAGTGGGAGCGGAGGACATTGCGGATATCGGCGCGCAAAATATCGGTGAGATCACGCAGACGCTGACGATCAACAGCGGCGCGCAGAACAACCCCGATGCCTTTACCCAAGGCGGCACGACCGGCACATCTAACATCAACCTTCGCGGTCTGGGTGTGGCTTCAACACTGATCCTGCTCGATGGCAAACGCCAGACATTGTCTGCCGCGCCCACCAATGATGGGATTAACTTCGTCGACACCAGTTCGCTTGTCCCGCTGATCGCAGTTGAGCGAGTTGAGATCCTGAAAGACGGCGCGTCATCGCTCTATGGTTCAGACGCTGTTGCTGGGGTTGTGAACTTCATCACCCGCGACAGCTATGAAGGACTCGTCGTTTCAGGCGAATACACTGAGCATCTGGGCTTTGGCGATTATTCGGAATACAACATTCAGGCCATGGGCGGCTTTGAAGTGGGTGACCTTAATCTCGTCGCCGCGGTCAGCTATGTTGATCGCTCTCCGCTCACCACAGCTGAACGCCGCCTCTCAGAGCCTGCTGATGACACCTCGGCGCTTGGCAATCCCGGTGCGTTCTTTGCGCCAGCCCCAACTCCCGATCCCGATTGCGCATCTGCCGGCGGTATCCCGCTGGGTGGTTTCTGCGGCTTTGACTTTGGCGAGTTTTTCAACCTCGTCCCGGACGAACAGCGCCTCACCGCGTTTGTTTCAGCCAATGCCGACCTGTCTGATTCGGTGCGATTCAGCACCGAAGTCACCTATGCAGACAACGAAGCAGTGCGCGGCAACTCGCCGACCTTCCCCTTCCTGCAGCTGGGCCAAGCGATTGTACCAAGCTTCAATCCGAACAACATATTCGGCGCCGATGTCGTGTTCTTCGGCCGTGCCAGCGGTACAGGCGGCGAAGTGTCACCGGCCTCGTTTGAGTCTGAGACTTTCCGCGTGTCGAGCACCTTGGAAGGCGACTTTGACAGCTTCCTCCAGAACGGGCTGTGGAACCTAAGCCTGACCTTCGCCGATAATGACTTCACCGCGATGACGGAAGACACCGTCACTGACCGCTTTGCTTGCGCGCTGCGCGGCTTCAACGCAGTGCCTGCTTTCAACGCAGCAACAGGCCTCGATTGTACCGCTGCTAACCCGTTCTTGACCGCCAATGGTGCGGCGATCCCGGCGGATGGCACGTTCTTCAACCCGTTTGCGACAGCGCTCGCAGGGGGCGGCAACACCAACGCTGCGCTGCTTGAATACATCACGGAGTTTTCTGTCGCGAACCGCGGGTCAGAGCTGTTCGTGGTCGAAGGGTTTGTCTCTGGTGAATTGTTCGATTTGCCAGCTGGTCCTGTCGGTATCGCTCTTGGCGCGCAATATCGTGATCAGCGCATCTCGGCGACATTTGACGACATCACCTCCAATGACGGCTTTGCCTTCCTGATCGGTGAGCAAGCCTTTGATGGCGGTCAGGACGTCTACGCTATCTTTGGCGAATTGAACGTGCCGGTTCTGGATTGGGCCGAACTGCAATTGGCGTTGCGCTTCGAAGATTATGGCGATGAAGGCGGCGACACGCTCGACCCAAAAATCGCAGTGCTTCTGCGCCCGGCTGACTGGGTTTCGCTGCGCGGGTCATTCTCGACCTCGTTCCGTGCGCCCTCCACATTCCAACTTCAGGGCCAGTCGACCACGCTTCAACAGGTATCCGACCCCAATAATGGCGGGGCCAACGCCTTTGTTGCGGTGCGCGCTGTGGGCAATCCGAACCTTGTCCCGGAAGATTCCACGGCATACAATCTCGGCTTCACGCTTGAGCCAGTGTTTGGCTTTGAAATCAGCGCGGACTATTACAATTTCGAATTTGACAACGCGATTGTGCAGACCGCGCCGCAATCGATCGTCAATGCCGATCCCGACGGGCCCAACATCGTCCGGAGCCCGGCTGGCACGATCATTCAGGTCAACAACTCCTATGTGAACGCCGCCAGCGTTGCGACATCGGGCGTTGATTTCTCTGTCCGGTACCGGATTGATGCAGGCTTCGGCACAATCACGCCAAGCTTTGAAGGCAACTATGTCTTCGAATACGATCTCCAGACTGTCGCGGGCGGCCCCGTTATTGATGGAGCAGGCAACCGCAACTTCACCAATTTCGGCTCACCTACGCCAGAGCTGCGCTTCAACGCTGGTCTTCAGGTCGAAGCGGGTGCGCACTCACTCAACATCTTTGGCCGATACATTGACAGCTATCTCGACGATCAAAATGGCGGCGCGGATATCGACAGCGATTTCCGCGTCGATCTCCAATACAGCCTAGCGATCAACGAGCTGTTTGACCGCGACAAGCTGATCCAGCTGACGGTCGGTGCGCGTAACGTCTTTGATCAGACGCCGCCGCGGGTCGCAACAAATGGCGGCTTTGACAGCCGAGTCCATGATCCACGCGGAGCATTGTTCACGGTGGGGCTGACAAGCGAGTTCTAAAGAACGATCACATAGATCCTGAAAATGGGGCGCTTCGGAAACGAAAGCGCCCCTTTTTTCTTGGCGTCAGTCCTCGGCGGTTACCAGCAACAGGGCAATTGCGTGAGCGTCGTAGCCGATAAAGGCCCATTCAAAGGTGGCGTCTGAGATCGGATTCCATGCCTCGCTTTGACCGGCTACGCGCACGATGTGGTTGGTCAAGATGGTCAGCTCGTGCGGATCAAATGCGGCCAAAAACGCTCTGCCGCATTGCACCGCTTGATTGCTGCCGAGCCACTGGCTGCGCATCACCATATCTTTGGCAAAGGCATCCTCGAATGCGCCCAGCGCTGAACGGTCTCCGTCCGGCCCGATAGTGGGATCGAGCAATTCCCAGTCGAAACCGATGGGTTTGTAACCGCATCTGCTAGCGAACTCATCGGCCACTTTGGTCGGTGCATTGCGCGATTCATCTCTTACCTCACAGTGGAAGTCGACTTGCGCGCACATTTCCAGCGGATTGCGCCAGCTTTTTTCAAAGCTTTCGAGCTTCTCAATCGTCGGGTTCACCCGCGCGCTCCGAAAAGGGCGGTGCCCACGCGAATATGGGTGGCGCCCAATTGAACGGCGGTCTCATAATCGCTGCTCATCCCCATGCTCAGCCCGTCAACGCCGTTGTCTGCGGCAAGCTTTGCTAGAAAAGCAAAGAACGGCGCGGCTTCTATCCCTGAGGGCGGCAGGCACATCAGTCCAGCAACCGGGATTTCTGCATCGCGCACCTTGGCAAGAAACGCAGGCACATCGCCAATCGGGCAGCCGCCTTTCTGATCCTCATCGCCAATATTGACCTGCACAAAGCAAGGAACGCGTTTGCCCGCCTTGTCCATCGCCTTGGCGAGCGCTTTCAGCAGGCTGGGCCGGTCGAGCGAGTGGATCATATCGAACAGCTCGACCGCTTCTTCGGCCTTGTTCGACTGCAATTGCCCGATCAGGTGGAGCCGTGCGTCGGGATATTGCTCACGCAGAGCGGGCCATTTCCCTTGTGCTTCCTGCACACGGTTTTCGCCAAAGACCCGGTGGCCGATATCCAGCAGCGGCATAATCCGATCCGCCGGATGAGTCTTGCTCACCGCGATCAGAGTGATCTCCGCAGGCTCTCGCCGCGCGGGTTTGCACATCCGAGCGATATTGGCTTCGACCTCGGCAAGAAGAGTGGCTGCACTTTCCATATCCGCCGCGCTATAGTGCGCGCGTGACAAGTTCAACGTCTCTGCCTTCCCTGTGGTTGATTTCTGATGAGCGCAACGATGCCGTGCTGGAGGAGGCTATATCGCGCCTGCCCAGATCCTCGGGCTTTGTATACCGGCACTATCACCTCCCACACAATGAACGCGCTGCGCGGTTTTCGAAGCTGCTGCCTCTGCTTCGCGCGGCCGAGCATCTGGCGATAGTTGCTGATGGCTCTCGAACTGCCCAAGCTTGGGGGGCGGATGGAATCTATGGCGGTCCTGATGCCATCGCTCCCGCTGAACTGCTGTGGATCGCAACCGCGCATAACAAAGCGGAATTGGACGAAGCCAATGAATATGGGGCCACCGCCGTCATGCTTTCTCCGGTTTTCCCAACCCGCTCGCATCCCGGTGGTGAAGTGCTGGGCGCCGAAAAGTTCCACCGTCTCGCCAGCCTTTCAAAAGTACCCGTGATCGCATTAGGGGGCATGAATCCGGAACGCGCGAAACAGCTCCAATGGCCGCACTGGGCAGCAATTGATGGATTGAGCTAAAGCGCGCTTTGCCGCACCAAGCTTGACCGCGAGTCCACAAAGATTCATGGTGTGTTCTCAAACTTCTCCCTCTGGAGCACCCAATGGCGACCCGCGCTATGAGCACTCGCAATTCTTCCGCTGACTGGCGCATTGGCCTGCGCCGTTCAATCCGCCGCGCCGCACAGATGACCGGCGCGGGCGCGCTGCTGATTGCCATGATTTTCCTTGGCTTGGCGCTCGCCAGCTACACCCAGACCGATCCCAGCCCCTCCACCGCCGCTGATCCGGGCGCGGTGAGCAATTGGATGGGCAGTTGGGGCGCATGGGCGGCCGACAGGGTGTTGTTTGCCTTTGGCCTTCCGGGCGTGTTGCTGCTCCCCCTGCTCTATATTTCGGCGCGCAAATTGTGGCGCGCGGTCGAACTGGATGACGATGTCGAGCGTTCGGAGAACACTCGCTGGTGGATGCCAACGGGCATGTTGCTGATTGCGATCATGCTGTTCGGAACGGTTCTCTCGCTTGCTTTTGACCGCAGCGGCGGGACATTGCCTGCGCAACTTGGCGGAGTGTCGGGTCTGCTGGGTGCGAGCGGGGTCGAAGCGGTTGCTGCACGTTTTGGCGAAGGCGCATCGGGCTGGATCATCCTTGGCGCCGCGCTTATCGCGCTCGCTGCAGGCACCGCACTCGTTACCCGCATCTTCGCGATTGACTGGCGCGCGCTCCTTACCCTGCCCAACTTCGTCCGTCACAGTTCAATCGGCAGCGCGGTGCTGGCGCGCTTGCCGTTTGGCCAGAGCAACCGGCAATTGACCTTTGTCGATGATGATCCGGTTGAGGCGCCCTCGACAAAATCGCGCCGCAAAGCCAGGGTTGAAACGCCTCCTGCCGAACCCACTCCGCGCAAAGCGCCGGAAATCACCGATCCCTCTGCGCCGCCTAAGCGAGCTGAGCCCGCCAAGAAGAACCAACGCGATATGTTCGCGACCTTTGATTTGCCGAGCCTTGAACTGCTCGCCAATCCACCCGAAGACAGCACACCCAAGCTCGACAAGCTGGCTCTCGAGCGCAACGCTCGGCTGCTCGAAAACGTGCTCGATGATTTCAACGTGAAGGGTGAGATCACCGCCGTGCGCACTGGCCCGGTTGTGACAATGTACGAGTTGGAGCCTGCACCCGGCATCAAGGCAAGCCGAGTTGTGGGCCTTGCCGAAGACATTGCGCGCAATATGAGCGCCATCAGCGCGCGCGTTTCCCCTATTCCCGGAAAAACGGTGATGGGCATCGAGCTTCCCAATAAAGACCGGCAGATGGTGATGCTCAAAGAGCTCGCCGCCTCCGCCGATTTTGCCGAAGCCAAGGGCAATCTGCCGATCATTCTGGGTAAGGACATCGCTGGCGAGCCGATCATCGCCGACCTTGCCGCCATGCCGCATCTGCTGGTCGCAGGGACGACCGGTTCGGGTAAATCGGTGGGGTTGAACTGCATCCTGCTTAGCCTGCTTTACCACTTCACGCCCGCCGAATGCCGTTTGATCCTGATCGATCCCAAAGTGCTTGAACTCAAGAGCTATGACGACATTCCGCATCTGCTCTCACCCGTGGTTACAGAACCGCACAAATCAGTGCGCGCGCTCAAATGGGCGGTTGAGGAGATGGAGAAGCGCTATCGGATGATGTCTTCCGTCAACTCGCGCAACATCAACTCCTTCAACGAGAAAGTGCGAGGCGCCATCGCCAAGGGCAAGCCGCTTGGGCGCCGGGTGCAAACCGGGTTCGACCCTGACACAGGCGAGCAGCTCTATGAAGAAGAACAGCTCGATTACGAACCGCTGCCGCAGATCGTCCTGATCGTGGATGAGCTGGCCGATTTGATGGTGACGGTGGGCAAAGAGATCGAAGTCTTGATCCAGCGACTCAGCCAGAAATCGCGCGCTGCAGGCATTCACCTTATCATGGCAACACAGCGCCCATCGGTCGATGTCATCACCGGGGTGATCAAGGCCAACCTGCCGACGCGGATCAGCTTTAAGGTGACAAGCCGGATCGACAGCCGCACCATTCTGGGCGAGCAGGGCGCTGAGCAATTGCTGGGCCGCGGCGACATGCTCTACAAACCCAACACAGGCGCGACTGTCCGCGTCCATGGACCATTTGTGAGCGATGAAGAGGTTGAGGCGGTCGCCGATTTCTGGCGCGCACAAGGTTCGCCTGAATATGTTGATGCGGTCACCGAGGAGCCCGAAGATGGTGGAGGTCTTAGCTTCGAAGATGAGCTCACTGCTTCTGATAACCCCGAAGAGCGCAAATATCGCCAAGCCTGCCAAATCGTGATCGAGAACCAGAAGGCGTCCGGATCATGGCTCCAGCGCCAGATGGGCGTGGGCTACAACACGGCTGCGAAATGGATCGAGCGGATGGAAAGCGAAGGCCTGGTCGGCCCGGCTAACCATGTCGGCCGCCGCGAGATTTTCCGGGATCAGGACGGCAACCCGCTCTAGGTTCAAAAAGGGGCGCCCTTAAACGCAAGGCGCCCCGATACCTCAATGGTAAGCAGCTAGAGGTCGTCGCCGCTCATTACGGTTTGATCGGTGATTGCGGCTGCGCTTGCTGTCTGCTGTTCTTCGGTCGCAGGAACAAGGCCGATGGCGGCAAGCGGCCCGCCCGCGCTCCAGCTTTGCGACCATTGCGCAAGGTAATCTTCAAGCCCCGGCGTCACGCCGATATGCGCTTTCTTGACATAGATGTAGAGCCCGCGAGAGGCAGGGTACGTACCATCAGCGATCGTCTCTGCGCTCGGCGTGACACCGCCCATGGCAAGGCCTTGAACCATGCCCGAATTTTCTTCGAGATACGAATAGCCAAAGACGGCGATGGCCCGCGGATTGTTGGCGACCTTGCGCACGATCACGTCGTCTTCCTCGCCTTGATCGAGATAGGCGCTGTCATCACGCAACGTTTGACAGTTCTGCGCAAACGCAGCCGGATCACCTTCAGCGAGTGCCGCCATCGCACCATTGGAGGTGCATGCAGGCTGCATGATTATCTCAACCAACGCATCGCGCGTTCCTGACGTGGTTGGCGGACCGTAAACCAAGATCGGTTCGGAGGGCAGGCTGCCATCAACATCGGACCAGTTTACAGCGCCTTGCTCTTCCCCGAATGGATTGGCCGCAAGCGCGCGGTACACAATACCCGGGGTTAGATCGAAACTGATGCCCTCTTCCGCTGAGGAAACAAACACGATCCCATCACGCCCAACCTTTATCTCGATAATGTCTGAGACGCCGTTGGCAGAGCACGCCGCAAATTCATCAGCGGTCATGCGGCGCGATGCGTTCACAATATCTGCGGTTTCGGGGCCTTGGCCGTTGCAAAACTCAGCGATCCCTTCGCCCGAACCGGTCGAAGCGATGGTCGGCATTGCGGCGCCTTCATTGGCGGCGACATAGTCCTCAGCCACTTTTTGAGCAAACGGGAAGATGGTCGAGGAACCAACGACATTAATCGCCTCTGGCCCCGCATCTGCTTCCCCGCCGCATGCCGCGAGAAGGGCTAGCGGAGCGGTAAGTAGCGCGAAGCGGCCTGCCACGCGAGCTGAGGGTGTGGGAAATGACGGGAATTTGGTCATGACTTCCTCCAATTTCACAGGGATTTGCAGTTAGGGGTTTATTCAGCGGCTGCCGCGACAGCCGGTTCTGTTTCACCTGTCAGCTCGGCGCGGGTCAGCAACAATTGCTCATTCACGCGCGCCTCATTCGCCGCCATGGTCTCAGCGGGTGAGGCAACCATGCCGATTTCCGCGAGCGGGCCCTCGACGCCCCAGCTGCTGACCCATTGTTGCAGGTAATCGCTAAGGCCAGGGATGGCGCGCATATGCGCTTTCTTTACATAGACATAGAGCGGGCGCGCGCCGGGATAGGCAAAGCTTGAAATGTTATCATAGGTCGGATCGACCCCGTTCATCGGTAGGCCTTGCACCTTGTCAGAATTCTCATCGAGATAAGAGAACCCGAACACGCCGACAGAACGCGGATTGCTCTCGATCTTCTGGACGATCAGATTGTCTTGCTCACCTTGATCAACATAGGCGCCATCCGCCCGCACTTCCGTGCAGATTTGCTGGTGCTCGTCTTCGTCCTCTTCTTTGAGGGCTTCCATTGCGGGATTGGTATCGCATCCAGCCTCTAGCACCAGTTCCTTAAGCGCATCGCGCGTACCTGACGTGCTGGGCGGGCCGTAGACGAGGATGGGTTCATCGGGCAGCGAAGGATCGACATCGGCCCAAGTCTCAGCGGTTTGCTCTTCGCCATAGGGGCGAGCGGCGAGCGCTTCATAAACGATGCGCGGTGACAGATTGAGCATGATCCCGCCGCTGGCCGAGGCAAAGGCAATCCCATCAAGGCCCACTTGCAGTTCGATAATGTCGGTGACGCCGTTTGCCTGGCATTTGTCAAACTCGGATGGCTTCATCCGGCGCGACGCATTGGCCATATCGGGCGTGTTGGGACCGATGCCCTCACAAAACAGCTGGATACCACCACCAGTGCCGGTGGATTCGATCAGAGGCGATTTGAAATCAGGGTTGGAGCGGGCAAATCCCTCTGCGACCAGCTTGGCAAACGGATAGACCGTAGATGACCCCACGGCGCGGATTGAATCGCGCGTGCCAGCGCCGGTGTCACAGGCAGCAAGGGCCAGCGCTCCAACGCCAAGAATGCCAAGATTTCGAAGATACTTTGTCATGGGGATGCCTTTCCAGTCAGGAAGCAAGGCCTAAGACCGGGTTGTGACATACAAGTGACGCAGAGCTGCCGTCAGTCTCAACCTGTCGCACGCCATTTGCGGTAGTTCTTAGCCCTCTTGCTCGCCCGCATCTGATCCGCGATCAGCGCCATCAATGCGGAGCCGCCATCGCCCGGTGCCTGTCCTTTGGCCATTTTCTCGAGCTGCGCCTTGGTCAAAGCCATGGTGGCAAGCGCCTTGAGCGTGTCATTTGACCATGCGGCCTCCGGCAAGCGCACATTGGCGTTTTGCTGAGCCTGCCAGTGCTTCGGCAACGCCGGGTCAGCGGCAAGCGCACGGGCAATGCCAAGGATTTCGACGCCAAACCCCTGCGCATCTTTCGCAAGCGCCGCCTCTGCCACATCAAGCCGGGTGATCCCGCCTGTCACCATGATCGGCATACTCGCGACCTTGGCGATATCGCGCGCAAAGTCGACGAAATACGCCTCGCGCTTCTCGGTTGAGGATTGCGGGGCCGACTCGTCTTCTTGCGGATTGCCCTGCATCGCCGGGCTTTCATAGCTGCCGCCTGAAAGCTCAACAAAATCTATGCCTTTGCCATCCAGCCATTGGACCACTTGCCGGGCATCTTCAAAGGCGAAGCCGCCGCGCTGGAAGTCGGCTGAATTGAGCTTGATCCCCACGCCAAACCCATCGCCCACACGCGACCGGACTGCCTCGACGATTGCCAACAAAAAGCGCGCGCGGTTTTCCAGACTGCCGCCCCATTCATCGTCGCGTTGGTTGGTGAGCGGGGAGAGGAATTGGCTTACCAGGTATCCATGCGCGCCGTGAATTTGCACGCCGTCAAAACCAGCCTCTTCAGCGAGCTCAGCGGTGTCAGCAAAGCGGGTGATGATCGCAGATATCTCGTCTGCCAAGAGCGCGCGCACCGGCGCGAACAGTGACGAAAACTTGCCCAGATTGAGCTCCACCCCCGATGGCGAGACAGCGGTTTCACCCATGTTCTTGTAGAGCTGCCTCCCTGGATGGCTGATCTGGAGCCAAAACTGCCCGCCGCACGATTTGCCAATGTCCGCCCATTGGCGAAACGGGGCAAGGTCGCTCCCTTTTTGCAGCACGACACCGCCCGGCCCGGTCAGCGCGGAAGGGTCCACCATCACATTGCCGGAAAGGATCAATCCAGTGCCCCCTTCAGCCCATTGACGGTAAAGGTTAAACAGCTTCTCACCCGGATATTGACCGGGTTGGACCGCCAAGTTCTCCTCCATCGCGGCCTTGCAAATGCGGTTGGGGATAGTCGATCCGTTGGGCATAGTGAGCGGTGTGAATAGCAGGTTGGTCATTGGGTCTCACTGGGTTGAAAGGGTTCAAGGACTTCGGGCCGGACACGCGCGAGCCGCCCTGTCGCACGATCGAGCATGGCCCATGTCGTACGCGCGGAAACGAGGGATTTGCCTGTCGCATCGGTGAATTGGACCGCACGGATTGACTTTGCGCCCTTTGGCGGGCCCTCAATCCATGTGGTGCCAGAGGCGCTTTCTCCTTGTGTGATGTTACCGCGATAGTCGATCTCATGCCGGATCACGACCCAGAAGAATGCCTCGCGGTGCGCAGGATCAGCCGCTGCCTCCCAATGCGCGGTGGCCAAGTCCTGGATCCACTGCACCCAGACCGAATTGTTCACATGGCCAAGCTCATCAATGTGGACTGGCTCGGCGGTGAATGTCTTGGAGAAACGCGGCGCGTCACTCACCCGCCGCTTTGCTCCTCTGCCATCCCCATCTGCCACAGGATGAAGGCAAACTCTTCGGCGGTTTCGCGCAAGCTGTTCCAGCGGCCTGACTGACCACCATGGCCCGCGCCCATATTGGTCTTCAGCAAGAGCACATTGTCGTCGGTCTTTGTGTCACGAAGGCGCGCGACCCATTTGGCAGGCTCCCAATAGGTCACGCGCGGATCGTTGAGGCCCGCTGTCACGAGCATGGGCGGGTAATCCTGCGCGCTCACTTGGTCATAGGGGGAGTAGGACAGCAGATAGGCAAACGCCTCTTTGCTCTCAATCGGATTGCCCCATTCCTGCCATTCGCCCGGCGTCAGCGGTAGGCTCTCATTGAGCATCGTGTTGAGCACATCGACAAAAGGCACATGCGCCACGATCGCGCCATATTGCTCAGGGTCTTGATTGATGATCGCGCCCATCAGCTCTCCGCCCGCCGAACCGCCGCTGGCTGTCACCATGCCTTCTGCGGTGTAGCCTTGCGCGATCAGCCCGCGCCCTGCATCGACAAAATCATTGAAAGTGTTGGTGCGCTCGAACAGTTTACCTTGCAGATACCAGCGCCGCCCCAGATCATCGCCGCCGCGCACATGCGCGATGGCATAAGCAAATCCGCGATCCACGAGGCTTAAACGTGTCGTCGAAAAGCCCGGTGGGATCGCATAGCCATAGGCGCCATAGGCATAAAGATGCAGCGGACCGGGCCCTTCGATCCCGGCTTCAGCCAGAATTTCTGCGCGGTCTTTGCGCATCACCACGCTGACTGGGACCATGGTGCCATCACGCGCTTCGATTTCGACCCGGCGCGTCTCATAAAGCGAGGCATCATAGCCGCTCGGGATTTCCTGCTGCTTTAGCTGTGTTAGCGATTGGCCCGCCACGCTGTAATCGAACACAGTGTCTGGCGTAACCATGCTCTCGTATGAAAGCCGTAAGACCGTTTGGTCATATTCGGGGTTGTTCGATAGTCCTGCAGAATAGCTAGCCTCTGGGAAGGCGATAGGCTGCGCATTGAGCGGCGCATCATATTGCCGGATCTGTATCTGATCGAGGCCATTGAGACGTCCCTCAGTGACGAAGAACCCTTCGAACACATCAAATCCGGTGAGGTAGAAATCGTCCGATCCCGCAATCACAGTCTCCCAGTCAGCAGGCGTTGACAGATCTGCTTTGGCCAAGCGGAAATTGATGTGGTCATCATTGGTCCACACCCACAATTCGCCTTCCCTGATGTCGACCGAATACTCGACGCCTTTTGCGCGCGGTTTGATCAAGGTGAGCGGCGCCGTGGGATTGTCAGCGCGAACAAAACGCACTTCGCTGGTCTCATTGTCGCCCGTTGCAATGATCAGATAGTCGTCCTGCGCAGAAAGCCCTGCGCCCACAGCAAAGCTCTGATCTTCTTCGAGATACAGGCTGACATCGCTCTCCAAAGGCTCACCCAGAACATGCAGCTTCACCTCAAGCGAGCGCCATTCTTCGGTCGAAGGCGTGTAAGCAAGCGCGGTGTCATTCGCGACCCAAGTCAGGCCGCCGCGCAGATTGGGTATCTCATCAGCCAGATGCTCGCCGGTTTCTAGGTCGAGAATGCGTGCAGTGTAGCGCTCTGATCCATTGGTGTCGGTCGCGTATGCCATAAAGCGCCCATTCTGGCTGATCGACAGCGCGCCAAGGCGGAAATATTCAAGGCCCTCCGCCAGCACGTTCTGATCAAGCAGCAACTGTGGCTCTGCCCCCTCAGGCGCGCCGACTGGCGTGCGATAATGCTTGGGATATTGCGCGCCTTCTTCATATTCGGACCAATAGAGGAACTCTCCGCGCCGCTGCGGCACAGAAGAATCATCCTCTTTGATCCGTGCGCGCATTTCGGTGAACAGGCTTTCCGTAAGGGCGCTGTAAGGCGCCATCTGCGCTTCGAAATAGGCGTTTTCCGCCCGCACATAATCGAGCACATCTTCATCATCGATCTCGGGATAAGACTTGTCATAAAGCCAGTCATAAGGATCAGAGATGGTGATCCCGTGATGGGTGTAGGTGTGCTCGCGCTTTTCAGCGATGGGCGGGGTGATGGTCACGTTTGATGCGTCCTCTTGAGCTTGCGCAGATGCGCCGCCTGCCATCAGCGTGGCAAAGGCGGCAGCACAGATAAGAATAGGGTTGCGAGTTTTCAGCATGGAAGCGGCTCCTATCCGGCAGTGCTTCGGGTGGAAAGGTTTGGCAGAACAGCCTATATTGCGTGTTCTACCCATTCCGTCTCGCGCGGCAAGCCTGAGACGCGAGAGAAGAGTGACACTGCCATGTTGATGCAAACCCATGAAGCCCGCCTAAAAGCCCTGCGCGAAGAATTGAAGCGGCGCGGGCTCGATGGGTTCATCATCCCGATCTCTGATGAGCATATGAGCGAATATGTCGGCGATTATGCTCAACGCCTTGCTTGGCTCACGGGATTTGGCGGGTCTGCAGGGATTGCCGCTGTTACGCTCACCCACGCGGCGATTTTTGTGGATGGCCGATACACTGTCCAAGTCCGCGATCAGGTGGATGAGGCTTTATTCGAGTATCGCAGTATCCCGGGCGACCGTCTGAGCGATTGGATCGCGGATGTCAGCGAAGGCGGTGCCCGGATCGCCTATGACCCGTGGCTCCACACCAAAGGTTGGGTCGACGCGCTGGAGAGACCGCTGAAAGACGCTGGCATTGCTCTTGAACATGCGGATGGCAATCCGCTCGATGCAGTGTGGTCCGATCAGCCATCCCCATCGGATGCAGTGGCTGTCGCTCACACAGAGGATCTCGCGGGGCGGTCATCCGCTGAAAAACGCGCGGACGTCGCCGATTGGCTGAGCGATGAGGGTCTGGATGCGGCGGTGATCCCCGCGCTGGATTCGATCGCATGGCTCCTGAACATCAGAGGCAGCGACGTCGCGCATACGCCAGTCGCACTCTCTTATGTAATCGCGCATGCCGATGGCCACGCGGAGCTTTTCATAGCTCCGGGGAAAGTCACACCTGAGGTTACGCAGCATCTTGGCAATGCGGTCACCATCAGGCCGCGCGATGAGTTCATAGGAGCGCTCAGCGCGATGCGAGGCAAAGCCGTCAGCGTTGATCCCGATTTCGGCGTGGTCGCAATTGCGCAAGCTTTGCAGGCAGGTGGGTCAAAGGTCGCCTTCAACCAAGACCCGACCATCCTTGCCAAAGCGATCAAGAACCCCGCCGAAGTGCAAGGGCACAAGGACGCCCAAGCGCGCGATGGGGCAGCGGTCAGCCGCTTTCTTCGTTGGCTTGAACAAACCGCGCCCACCGGGACAGTCGATGAGCTTTCGGCCGCCGCTAAGCTCGAAGGGTTTCGCCGCGAGTTTGGCGATCTGCGCGACACCAGCTTCGACACGATCAGCGCTGCGGCTGGCCACGCTGCTTTGCCGCATTACCGGGTGGATGAGGACAGCAACATCACGATCCCTCCCGGCTCGATCTATCTGGTCGATTCAGGCGGGCAATATCCCGCTGGCACCACCGATATCACCCGCACAGTTTGGATCGGCTCGCCCGACGGTGCCGAGCCGACCGCTGAGATGAAGGACCGCTTCACCCGCGTTCTCAAAGGCCACATCCAGATTGACCGAGCGGTGTTTCCACAAGGGACCAATGGCGGGCAGATCGATGCGCTTGCGCGGCAATATCTGTGGGAGGCGGGCGTCGATTATGCCCATGGCACAGGCCACGGCGTCGGCAGCTTTCTGGGAGTTCACGAAGGCCCGCAACGTATTGCCAAACCTTCTGGTGGACAGGCTGGCACAGCGCAGCCTCTATATGCAGGGATGATCCTTTCTAACGAGCCGGGCTATTACAAGCAGGACGCGTTCGGCATTCGCATCGAAAATCTGGTGCTGACGGTGGAACGTGAAATCCAAGGCGCTGAAGGACGCTTCCTTGGCTTTGACTGCCTCACCTTTGTGCCAATCGACCGCCGTCTCATCGACAAGAGCCTGCTCACCGAAAGCGAGATCGGTTGGCTCAACGCGTATCACACGCAGGTGCGCGCCCTGATCGCTCCACAGCTTGATGGCGAAGACCGAGACTGGGTCGAGCGGGAAACGCAACCGATTTAACTTCGGATTGGAGACGCTTGCGACGAAGCGTTTGTTCTATTAATGTTCTCTCTATGCCGAGTCGCAAAGGGCGACGCGCAATTGGGAGTACCATCATGATCGGATATGTAACTCTAGGCACCAACGACCTGCCCCGTGCAGCGGCTTTTTACGACAAGGTCGCTGCATCTTTGGGATATGGCCGGATGATGGAAGAGGGCGAGTTTATCGCTTGGGGCGATTTTGAAAGCGGCACGGCCGGTCTTGCCGCGACAAAACCCTTCGATGGCGAAGCGGCAAGCGTTGGCAATGGAACGATGGTTGCGCTGATGGTCGACAGTCCCGACAAGGTCAAAGACGTCTACGACATCGCTATCGCCGAAGGGGCACAAGATGAAGGCGCACCCGGCCCGCGCGGTGAAGATGGCTTTTATGCGGGCTATTTCCGCGATCTGGATGGCAACAAGCTAAACGTCTTTTGCATGGTTCCCCCGGCCTCATGACAATGGGTCCAACTAGGAGGTGGGTATGAGCGCGCGCAAGCTTTCTGAAAACTTCCTGCATTTGGGCTTGGGTGCAACTTCGGTTCCGCAGCCGCCCTTTGAGGGAATGGAATGGTACGCCGATTACGGCGCACGGCACGGAGCAGACGGCGCTGAAGGTCGGCTGGTATCAGAGCACACCTTCACAACCGGGTGGGACACTTGGGAAATGCATCCCAAGGGTTCCGAAGTGGTGATTTGCACGCATGGCGCGATGGTGCTCACGCAGGAGTTTCCTGACGGCACGCGCGAGACAGTGCCGCTGCAAGCAGGCGAATATGCGATCAACCCGCCCGGCGTCTGGCATATCGCCGATGTGGAGCAGAGTGCGACTGCGATCTTCATCACCGCAGGCGCAGGGACTCAAATGCGCCCGCGATAAGGCAGGTGCTTCTCTTTCTGGTTCGTGAACGATCGGCTTTGCCCGATACAATCCGCGACAATGTCGCACGCTTTCGGGATAATCCTGCGACATGAGGGCTCTAAAAGGGTTCTCGTGAGTTGCGGCGAGGCGCCCATAACGGTCCCTCTCCCCCTGACAAAGCGGAAACCAAAGCGAAGGAATTGCCCCCCTCAATCCGTTCGCCTTCCGCTGGCCTGAGGCGCTTTGCCGCAGCTCCATAACAAAAGCCAATGAAGAGGAACCCCTATGCGTAAATTGACCCTGACCCTTTCCGCAGCAGCAGCCGCGCTTGCGCTTGGCGGCGCAGGCGTAGCAATCGCTCAGCATGCCGGTGCAATTCCAGGCGGCGAACGCGGCTTTGCAGCAGCCGATGCCAATGATGATGGCGAGATATCCCTTGTCGAAGCAAAGGCGCATAGCGACCAGCGTTTCGCCAGAATGGACGCCAATGGCGATGGCCAATTGTCGCGGGACGACCGCGCCGCCATGCGATCTCAGCGTTTTGCCGAAGCCGATACCAATGGCGATGGCGAAGTCACGCCCCAAGAAATGACCGCCGCTCGTGAAGCAAGAGATGCCCAGAGGGCCGAGCGCCGAGCAGCGCGCCAAGCCCGCATGTTTGAACGCGCCGATACCGATGGCAGCGGCGGCTTGTCGGAAGCAGAAATGATAGCAGCTCGCGAAGCACGCGGTGAAGCGCGCCAAGGCCGCCGCGGTGGGCGCGGGGAGATGCGCCGAGGTGGTCGCCACGGCGGTGATCGCATGATGCGGATGCTCCAGCGTGCTGACAGCAACCAGGATCAGGCCGTCTCCAAGGCTGAATTTGACGCAGCGGTCGAAGCGCGATTCACACGAATTGATGCTGACAATTCCGGAACGGTCACACAGGCCGAGCGCGAAGCCGCAAGGGATGCCATGCGCGAACAACGCCGCAGCCAACGCCGTGGCGGGAACGGCGGCGCCCGGTAAACAACTCTCCTGCAGGCGGCGTGCAGTCGGACAGCGAAAGCCCCATGATGCTAGGGTCAGGATGCATTACTCCCATAGCCGTGGTTTGAGGCAATCGGCCCTGTTACGAGGAGCGAAAGCGCAGGAAATGCGGCGCATTTTCAAGCTTGAGCGACGCTGTAAGAGGGCCGATTGGCCAAATCCCTTTAGGGACGACAAAATGACTTCGATCTCGAACAAAACTGCCCTTGCAAAGGCAGCCAGCCTTAGCTGCAAGCAGCTTCGTTCGATATCTTCTTCATTTTGACGCCACGGGTATGGGAGTAATGCATCCTGACCCTAAGCCCCACACGTCGCCCTGCATCCAGACGGCTCGGTGCCGCTTCCTACACCAAGGTTGCGCGCCGAGCCGTCACCTTTCATGAATGTATCGGACATGGAACACACAGATCCCACCCACATCCTGTTGGTCGATGATGAGCCAACCCTGCGCCAGCCGCTTGCCGAATATCTTACCGGACAAGGCTTGGTCGTAACCGAAGCCAAGAGCGCCGCGGCCGCGCGTAGTGTGTTGACGGAAACCACGCCTGATATCGTTTTGCTGGATATTATGATGCCTGGCGAAGATGGGCTTTCCCTTTCCCGGCACCTTATCGAGACGCGCCAGCTTCCAGTGATATTCCTGACCGCCCGCAGCGAGCCGACCGACCGTATCGTGGGGCTAGAACTTGGCGCGGATGATTACATCGTCAAGCCGTTCGAACCGCGTGAATTGGTGGCGCGCATTCGCACCGTGCTGCGCCGCGTGGGTCGGGGAAGCGCTCCACAGGCGCAAAGCGAAGACTGGAATTACGCCTTTGAGGGGTGGTTGCTCGATCCGTTGAAACGCAAATTGACCGATCCCGAAGGCGTGACTGTGCCAATTTCTACCGCAGAGTTCCGCCTGCTGCGCGCCTTTCTCGACAGCCCGCGCAAAGTGATGGATCGCGATCTGCTGCTCGATCTGGTACAAGGCCGTACAGCCCATCTTTTCGACCGTGCGGTCGACAACCAGGTTAGCCGGCTGCGCCGAAAAATCGAAGCCAATACCAGCGACCCACAATTGATCCTGACAGTGCGCGGTGGCGGGTATCGTTTTGCCGCCAATGTAAAACGCATCGCGCCCGATCTTGAGGTGCAATGACGCGGTTTTTGCCTTCGAGCCTGTTGGGGCAGGTTATGGTGAGCGTCGCGCTCGCCTTATTGCTGGCGCAGATCCTGTCAGCAGTGCTGCTATATCAAGCAGGGGAAGAGCGCCGTGAAACCGCTGTTTTGACAACCGCAGCGTTTCAGTTGGTCAGAGGGGCAGAACGCGCTGAAGATGCTCCAAGGAGCGGACCGAGGCGCCCGGAACGAGTTCGGATTGGTCCTCCGTTTGATTTTGCCAATGACCTTCCACCCAGAGGTCTTCCGCGCTCGCTTCGTTACCGCATATCTGATGAAGCTCCTTTTCCCGCCGCCCTGGAAAAACCTGAAGAGGGCCGCGAAGAGCGCCTGCGAGAAGCGCTTGCCCAAGAAGGGGTTGACCCGCACCGGGTCGCGGTTGCGGTTATGCGCGCGGGGCAGGATACCTTGCTACGCGACTTTGCGAATGAACGTCCGCGCTTCCGGGATCGCTTCCTTACAAGAAAGCGCACTTTGATCGTTGCGATGATCCAGCGCCAGTCGGGGGGGCAATGGGAAACTGCCCGCGTTCTCCAACCCAACCTGCCGCGCTCTCCGATCCTGGTCTTGCTGATCCAAACTCTTTTGACTTTCCTGGTCTTGATCGCGGTTCTGTACCTGGTCCTGCGCCACATCACCCGCCCGCTTGCGCAGTTGACAGACCGGGTGGGAGACTTTGCCACAAACCCCGATCGCGCTGTCCTGCTGGAAGAGGCCGGCCCAAGCGACACCCGCCGATTGATCGCAGCACACAACACGATGGAAGCCCGGATCGCCGCCTTGCTTGATGAAAAAGACGTGATGCTGGGCGCGATTGGCCATGATCTAAAGACCCCGCTTGCCGCCTTAAGAGTGCGGATCGAAAGCGTGCCCGATGACACGCAGCGCACAAAGATGGCCGAGTCGATCGAAGACATCACAGCGACGCTCGATGATATTCTGACGTTGGCCCGGGTTGGACGCGATGGCACAGCGAAAGAAGCGGTGGATCTGGGGGCTCTTGCCCTTGGGATCGCGAGTGAGTTTGAAGATATGGGCCATAATGTCAGTATGCTCGATCCGCCCCGTATGGTTGCTCATATCCATGTCACCTGGATCAAGCGGGCATTGCGCAACCTCGTCTCCAACGCGGTGCGCTATGCGGGGTCGGCTGAGATTTCGATTGCCAAGAATGGTGGCCAGGTCATCATCTGCGTCAAGGACAATGGACCAGGGATCGCTCCAGAGGACATTGCCACCATGCTAGAACCCTTCACCAGGGGGGAGGCATCACGCAACCGCGCTACCGGCGGAGCGGGCCTCGGCCTCACCCTTGCCCGCGCCATTGCAGAGCAGCACGGAGGCAAATTGACCCTATCAAACAGGGATGAAGGCGGCCTCAACGCTCAGCTTCAGCTACCGCTTTCACCCCGGGCATAACAAACGACGGCGATAGGACCGAATTTCCTACCGCATCAACCCGCCAATCAAATTGCGTACAAACCGCCCGGCGATCGGTCCCGCAAGATCGGTGGCGAGTGATCCGGCGGCTGATGTGATCCCGCTCTTCACAGGGTTGGCGCGGCTTTTCCGCCCCAGAATTGCCGACGCCGCAGCCCCGGCCATGCCGCCTGCTGCAACTCTTGTGCCGCGCGAAACCGCCTTTTCCCACATGCTCTTCGTTTTGCGTGGACGCTTGCGAACTTCCTCTTCGCCTTTGGCTTCCACTTCACCGGCAGTGTCGACAGCATCCTGTGTCTTGGCGAGCAGCACCTCTTCGGCGCTTTCCCGGTCAACCGCTTCGTCATATTTGCCTTCGAACGGGCTGATCGATTGGATGATTGCGCGCTCTTTCTTGGTGACCGGGCCAAGGCGAGAACGCGGCGGCTTGATCAAAGTGCGCTGCACTACGGTGGGCGCGCCCTCTTCATCGAGTGTTGAAACGAGAGCTTCACCCACGCGCAGTTCGGTGATGACCTCCTCGGTATCGAGGTCTTCGTTGATCCGGAATGTTTCTGCCGCCGCCTTGATCGCGCGTTGATCACGCTTGGTGAAGGCACGCAAAGCGTGCTGCACCCGGTTGCCAAGCTGGCCTGCGACCTCTTCAGGGATGTCAATCGGGTTTTGCGTTACGAAATAGACGCCGACGCCTTTGGAGCGGATCAGGCGCACCACCTGCTCAATCTTCTCCTGCAAGGCTTTAGGAGCGTCATCGAAGAGCAAATGTGCTTCGTCAAAGAAGAAGACGAGCGTGGGTTTTTCAGGGTCGCCGACCTCAGGCAGGCTCTCAAACAGTTCCGCGAGCAACCACAAGAGGAAGGTCGCATACAGCTTGGGGCTGCGCATCAACTGGTCAGCGGCGAGCACATTGACATAGCCGCGTCCGTTCTCATCAGTTTTCAGAAAATCGTCGATCTCCAGAGCAGGCTCGCCAAAGAAGTGGTTCGCGCCTTGCGCCTCGAAGCTTAGAAGCTGCCGCTGGATCGCCCCGACCGATTGTTTGGAGACATTGCCATAGGTGCCTGAAAGCTCTTTCGAATTGTCATAGGCATATTGCAGGATCGATGTGAGATCGTCGAAATCAAGCAGCAGCAGACCGTTCTCATCCGCGTGTTTAAAAACGATCTGAAGCACGCCTTCCTGCGTGTCATTAAGGTCAAGCAGGCGCGCAAGGAGAAGCGGCCCCATTTCGCTGATCGTCGTGCGGATAGGGTGACCTTGTTCGCCATACAGATCCCAAAAGACCACCGGATTGTCCGAATAGGCATAGTCTTCCATGCCCAGTTCCTTGGCGCGTTCCTCCAGCTTGTCTGCGTGTTTGAAGGTCGGTGATCCAGGCATGGCAATGCCGGACAGATCCCCTTTCACATCGGCGACAAAGACGGGCACGCCATTGGCAGAAAAGCTCTCTGCAAGGCCCTGCAACGTGACCGTTTTACCCGTGCCCGTTGCGCCCGCAATCAGCCCGTGACGGTTCGCGCGGGACAGCGCCAGATGCTGGTTTTCACCATTGCCGCCAAGACCCAGAAAGATATCACTCATTGTAACAAAGACCCTTTTCCCTCGTTCAGCACCCGAATGCCGCATTCTCGTGTGCAGAGACGATGCGGCGCGGTCAACTCTCGACTTGATGCGCGAATGGGGTAAGGCACTCTTTATGGGACAGGTTGCCGCGCCAAACACATTTGTATTGCTGGACGATGCGCGCTCCGCCGATGGCGCTGCAGCGGATGCGCTTTGCTATTCCGACCCGCGCGAGCTGTTCATCGCGCACCGGGCCGAAGATGTGGCGCGGGTCTTGGAAGCGGCTGACAAAGCGAGGCGCGAAGGCGGCGAATTGGCAGGCTATATTGCTTATGAAGCGGGGCTTGCTCTTGAACCGAAACTTGCCCCGCTTGCCGATGCGCGCAGCGGTGCGGGCGGACCGCTTGTTTGGCTGGGGCTATTTGACGCACCCGAACGGGTTGCGGCCGCTGAAATGCCGGCATGGCTGGCTTCCCGCTCCCAAGGCACAGCAAGCATCGGCCCGCTGGACCCGCAGCTTTCACCGGAAGGATACAGTGCCGCCTTTGAAGCCTTGCTGGGCGCAATCCATGCAGGCGATATCTACCAGGCCAACCTCACCTATCCGCTGGCAGGCTCATATCAGGGTGATCCGCTGGCGCTCTATGCCCAGCTTCGCGCAAGCGCCGCCGCAGGCTATGGCGGCGCGATCTATGATGGATCGCACTGGCTCTTGAGCTTTTCGCCTGAGCTTTTCGTCGCGCTCGATAACGGCCGGGCCAAAGCCAAACCGATGAAGGGCACTCGCCCGCGCAGCGATGATACGGCGCGCGATACGGAACTGGCGCAGGAATTGGCGACCTCGGTCAAAGACAAGGCCGAGAATCTGATGATCGTTGATCTGATGCGCAACGATCTCAGCCGTGTGGCGGTGCCGGGCAGCGTACGGGTCGAGGCGCCGTTTGCGGTGGAGAGCTATCCGACGGTGCACCAGATGGTCTCGAACGTGCGCGCAGAATTGGCCGATGGCGAAGGCGCGGTGGACCTCATACGCGCGCTGTTCCCCTGCGGATCGATCACTGGCGCGCCCAAAATCCGCGCTATGGAACTGATTGGCGAGGCCGAACGCGATGCACGTGGTCCCTATTGCGGCGCGATAGGGCGCATTGGAGCCGATGGGAACTGCGCCCTTAACGTTGCAATTCGCACCTTGCGCCTAACCCCGATTGAGAACGATCAAGGCACAGCAGCGCTAGGGGTTGGATCGGCGATAGTGGCTGACAGCGATGCTTTATCAGAGCGGCGCGAATGCGAGGTTAAGGCGGGCTTTGCGCGGGCCTCTTCGCTCGAAAACACCGCTCCGGCTTTCGACCTGATCGAGACGATGGCATTCGATCCGGAAACAGGCATAGCGATGCTGGAACTGCATTTGGAGCGGATGAAGACCAGCGCAAAGACGCTCGGCTTTGAATTTGATCGACACGCCGCGCGCAACCAGATTCAAGCTTTGTGTTTTGAGCTGGAAGAACCCGCTAAATTGCGGCTCTTGACGGCACGAAGCGGGGCGACTGCGCTCGAAACCGCGCCTTTGCCCGCTGCGTTTAAGGAAGCTTTGCCCGCTATCGCGCTGCCCAACCCGCTCGACCCATCCGATTGGCGTCTCGCCCACAAGACCTCCGATAGAGGGTTCTATGAGGACGCGCTGTGCGCGGCACAAAGCCTTGGTGGCAAAGAGGCGGTGCTGGTGCGCGCAGATGGTCTGGTGACAGAAGGCAGCTTCACCAATGTGTTTGTAAGGCGCGATGGCGTGCTGCTGACCCCGCCCACTTCGCTGGGTCTGCTCCCCGGAATATTGCGGGCCTATCTGATTGAGAAAGAGCAAGCACGCGAGGCAGAATTGACGCTGGATGATCTGGCGGATGGTTTCATGCTCGGCAATGCCGTGCGCGGGCTGTTTGAGGCGAAACTTATTTAATAGGGACCATAGCCTGCCCACGCCCTGCGACCGCCAGAGAAAACAGTCTGGGAGACTGTTTTCCAAGGTTGGCCTTCCACCCGGATCATACTCCGGTGTGATAATCCGGGTGGAAGGGTGGAGGGCGCGGGCAGGCTAGGCTAACGCAATATAGCATGACCACACCCACTATCCTTTTCGAAGACGGCGAAGCGCTCGTCATCAACAAGCCAGCCGGCCTTCCCGTCGACCGGCCAAAACGCGGCGGCGCGTGTCTCGAAGACCATCTCGACGCGCTAAAGCTTGGCTTTCAACGTCGGCCGACACCCGTTCACCGGCTTGACACAGACACGTCAGGTTGCCTTCTTCTGGCGCGCAATCCCAAGGCTCTTAAGCGCTTCAACAAAGCGTTTGAGGATCGATTGGTGGGCAAGACCTATCTGGCGGTGATCGACATTGCTCCACAGGAAGCTTCAGGCACGATTGAGCTGGCGCTTTCCAAGATCAGCTCAGCGGAAAAAGGCTGGCGGATGATCGCCGCAAAAAAGGGCAAGCCGGCGATTTCGCATTGGGAACTGCTCGAAACGATTGGCACCGCCGATCGCCAGCGTTCACTCATACGCTTCCGGCCCGAGACCGGTCGCACGCATCAATTGCGGGTCCACGCTTTGCAAGGTCTGGGCGCACCTTTGTTGGGCGATCCCGTCTATGGCCCAGTGCGAGGTCAGAACAAGGGTGCGCCGCGCACAATGTTGCACGCCGAAACGATCACAGTGACGCGCGATGGCAAACCGCCGATCCTTGCCCATGCGCCCTTCCCCGAAGACTTCACCCGCGCCGGACTGAGCGCGGCCTCTGCACCGGACTTGAACGATGGATCCGACTCTGATTGATCGCGCCCACGCACTTGCGCAGGAAAGCTTCCTCGCAGGCTCTGGCCCCGGCGGGCAGAACGCCAACAAGGTCGCAACCGAAGTGCAATTGCGCGTCAACATCTACGCGCTTCGACTGCCACCCCCCGTGTTTGCAAGGCTTCGCGAGATTGCCGGATCGAAACTGACCGCCTCTGGCGATCTCCTGATCACCGCCCGCACCCATCGCACGCAGGAGGCCAACCGCGCCGATGCACGGGCGAAAATGGAAGAAATGCTGCAAGCCGCGCACAGCCGTCCCAAAGCGCGCGCCAAAAGCCGGGTGAACCGGGTAGGCAAGACACAACGGCTTAAGGCGAAGAAGGCGCGCGGGGCCGTCAAAGCCAATCGCGGCAAGCCGAGCGCGAAGGATTGGTGAGTCTGCTTGACTTTGCCGAGTGAATCGCGCATTGGCGCGCCACTGTCGGCGGTGCGTGCTACGCGCCGCCTTAATTTTTCAGGTCAGACCCCGCTTGGGGCGACCTCACCCGAACTGTAGGAAACCGCCATGGCGAAGCCCGCAACCGTCAAGATCAAGCTCGTCTCGACCGAGGGCACGGGCTTTTACTATGTGACCAAGAAGAACCCGCGCAACATCACTGAGAAGATGGTGTTCCGCAAATACGATCCGGTCGCGAAAAAGCACGTCGAGTTCAAAGAAGCGAAGATCAAGTAAGGCCTTTTGGTCCCTGTACCGAACAGACGCTTCCACAACACGCTCTTCACAATTCATCGACAGTTCAATGCCGAGGCAGTAGCTGAGGCAGCATGATCATCATGAACCGCATCCACCGCGCCGCGCTTGCCCTTGCAGGTGCAGGAACTTTGGGCCTTGGACTTACTCTCGGCGCAGCGCCGCAGCCCTTGGCATCGCCAGCCGCCGCGCAATCCTCCTCCGATCTTGACCGCGCGGTTCAAGCTTTGCGCGGTATCTCAACCATGCGCGCCAGCTTCACGCAGCGCGACCGGTTGGGCAATTCGGTGCGCGGAACAATGACTTTGAAGCGGCCTGGCAAAATCCGCTTCGATTATGGCGAAGATGCCGATCTGCTGGTCGTCTCCAACGGTCGCTCGCTCTATATGATCGATTACGAGGTCAACCAGGTCGAACGTTGGCCGATCAGCAACTCACCACTGGGCGCTTTGTTTGATCCAGATCGCGATGTGAAACAGTTCGGCACGCTGCTGTCGCTGGGCGGTTCTGATATTGTCAGCGTAGACGTGCGCGATCCCAGCAAGCCTGAATTCGGCCGCATCATCCTCAATTTTCAGCGCAACTCTTCGGCTCCCGGCGGTTTGCAGCTGACCAATTGGGTGGCGCTTGATGCGCAGAATCACCGAACCACGGTGTTTCTATCGAATCACCGCTATGGGCTTTCCGTTCCGGACAGCACGTTCAGGTTCCGTGATCCACGCCGCGCGTCTCGTCGACCGCGCTGAACGGCTGGACCCTAAGAAGTTGTACGTATGCGACAAAACTAGGCGCGCGTTCATATAAGTGAAAGCCGAAAGCCGCTAATTGTTCTCAACAAGGCGAGCGGATGGAGGGTTTCCCCCCTGTTGCCCGTTCATCGCGAGAGTTCGCCTTGTACAAGCGTGACGAACGCTAACACCGAAGCCCCTGTGCCACCGCCCCCGGCACAGGGGCTTTTTGTCTTTGCAGGCCCCTTACTCCCAACCAAATGCACCACGGATATAGTCATAGATGCGGTTCTGCTCGATCACGCCTCTGACCTGGTCAGCGCCCGGGCCCTGAGCATAGAGCGCAACGTCTTCCCCCGCATGGGTCTCTGATCCCAAGGGAATGGTCGATTGCTGGCGCGCTTCCACACCCGTTTCAGGATGAGGACGCGGATCAAGGCCTGCGATTGAACCCGGCCCATTTGCATAACCCAACGTGGTGTATGGCAGGCCGTCATTGGCTGGCAGCGGTTCTTCGGTGTTGCTGATGTCGCCAGCAGGCGGAACCACCAATCCTAAAATGTCGTTCCCGCGCCGTGGGTAACCCGCAATGGTGAAGACATGGCTGTGATCGGCGGTAACCATGATAAGGGTCTCAGCCGGATCGGTGTTGTCGATCGCGTATTGGATCGCGCGTGCAAACTCGACTGTTTCCTCCAACGCGACCCCCGCTCGCCCATCGTGATGCGCATGGTCAATACGGCCTGATTCTACCATCAGATAAAAGCCGTCAGGATCCTGACGAAGCCGACCAATTGCCTGTGCGGTGAGGTCAGTGAGTGTCGGTTCGCTCGAACTAGCCTCGCGCTGTGCTGCATAGGTCATGTGGCTTGAGGAAAAGAGACCGAAAACGGGCTGATCCATCGGCGCTGCGTTCAATTCGGCAGAGTTCGTCACATAGGTGCCTCCGGTGCGAGCCGCCCAGTCTGCGGGCAGGTTTGCATCCGCCTCAGCCCGCCTTCCACCCATTTCGCTGCCGAAGAAACTGCGCGCGCCGCCGCCCAGCGCCACGTCCCAATCGGCATTGACCAGCTGGCTTGCAATATCATCGCAGCCCATCCCGACTTCATCTTCAGGGATGTTGCTGTCGGCCTCCCAATTGCGATCGGGGCTACGGGCATAGACGCTGGCCGGTGTCGCGTGCGTCATCCGCGCGGTTGAAACGATCCCTAGCGCCAAGCCGCGTTCTTTGACCTCTTCGCCCAGCAGGGGAAGCGGGTTGGCAAGCGCATCCGCACACGATCCGCGTACTGCATCAGGTCCGATACCCAGCACCCCGATGCGGGTCTTCACGCCTGAATGCATCGCGGTGGCCGTTCCTGCGCTGTCAGGAACCTGCGCGTTTGTGTTGTAAGTCTTGACCAATGCGACATTGTCAAATGTCTCAAAAGACAGGACGTTTTCTTCGCCGCTCTCTCCGCGTTTTTGGCCTTCATAGATGCGGGCTGCGGTGATGGTGGAGATGCCCATCCCATCGCCAATGAACAGGATCACATTCTTAGCACGAGGAGCATCCGCTACTACGCTGGCTGGTTGGGATGCAGAGGCGAGCGGCGCGCTCCCACCCTGCATAGTGCAGGCGCCCAGCGACAATGCAGTTGTTGCGAAAATGGCAGCGGCTAAACGTTTCATGGCGTTACTCCCGGATTTGTCATTGGCTCCTATCGCTACTGAATATGACGGGATAGCTAAACCTTGTTCGATCGCAGCCGCGCGCCTAAGCCTTCCCCCATGATTTCTGTCGCCACCTGGAACATCAATTCGGTCCGCCTGCGCCTGCCGATTGTCGAGAAGTATCTGACTGAGCAAGCGCCTGACATACTCTGCCTGCAAGAGATAAAATGCGAGGAGAGCAAGTTTCCCGCTGAGGCTCTCGCCGCGATGGGATATGAACATCAAGCGGTCTGCGGGCAAAAGGGGTATCACGGCGTCGCCACTGTCAGCCGTGTGCCGATCCGCGAAGTCACCCGCCACGATTGGCAGGCCAATGGCGAAGCGCGCCATGTGGGCGTTGAAGTCGTGGGCAAGGACATGTTTGTCGACAATGTCTATGTCCCCGCTGGCGGCGATGTTCCTGACCGCGAAGTCAACGCCAAGTTCGGCCAAAAACTCGACTTTCTTGAACGGATGACGCGCTGGGCAGATGGCCTCGACAAACCTTCACTGATCGTTGGTGATTTCAACATCGCCCCCCTCGAAAGCGATGTGTGGAGCCACAAGCAACTGCTCAAGGTCGTCAGTCACACGCCGATTGAGGTGGAGACATTGCAGCGTTTCAAAAACGCGCATGGCTGGACCGATCTGGGCCGCGAGTTTATCCGTGATCCCGACCGCTATTTCAGCTGGTGGTCGTATCGCTCGCCCGATTGGCGGAAGAATGATCGCGGGCGCAGGCTCGACCATATGTGGGCCTCGCCGCAGCTTGCGACACAAGCGAAGGGACACAGAATTTTGGAAGAGGCCCGCTCTTGGGAGAAACCTTCCGATCATATCCCGCTCATCACTGAGTTCGACGTATAGCAGCCCATGTGCGAGGATCACGCCCCCCCGCCAACACCTTCGCCTGAGCGCAGGGCCGCGCAGGCCGTTGACGCTTTGCGCCATGGATGGGCGCTTGATTTCGCAGGCGGTCCAGTGTTGCTGCCAATTGAGACCGCGATTGCCAGCGGGGCGAGCGCTGACCGCTTGCTGATCTCGACCGCTCGCGCGGCCACGCTCAAACTCACCAATCAGGCCGATGCCGCCTATGGCGATGTTGCGCCGCACACGCCGGTGCTGATCCGTGCGGGCGAGGCGATGGGGCTCGATGCGGCAAGGCCGGTGGCAGACCCCGCTCTCGACCTCGACAACCCCTTAAAGGGCCCTTTCAAAGCGGAGGCGATCACTTGGGCGGATGAAGCTGTCGCTGCGATGGAATACGCCCGGATCGCCGGGATCCTGCCCGCCTTTATGGTCGACCCTCGCGAAGGTGGGGAGCCGCATCCGCTGGAGGCGAGCGACCTGCTCGCTTACACCGATGCTGGGCGGCTCGATATCATTACCAGAGCCAAACTACCCGTCAGCGCCTGCGACACAGCGGAGATCATCGCGTTCCGTTCGACCGCCGACACTCGCGAGCATGTCGCGCTGATTATAGGCGAGCAAAGCGGCGACAAAGTGCCATTGGTGCGGCTTCATTCAGAGTGTCTGACGGGGGATGTGCTGGGCAGCCTTAAATGCGATTGCGGCCCGCAGCTTGACGCCGCGATGCATGCCATGGCCGAGCACGCCAAAGAGGGCGGCTGGGGCGCGGTGCTCTATATGCGGCAAGAAGGGCGCGGAATTGGCCTCATCAACAAGTTGCGTGCCTACCGTTTGCAGGATCAAGGGTTCGATACGGTCGATGCCAACCAGCGGCTTGGCCTGCCCGATGAGGCCCGCGACTTTCCCGTGGCAGCGCGGATGCTGGAGCTGATCGGTGCGCGGAGCATTCGCCTGCTCACCAACAATCCGGCCAAAGTGACTTCGCTTGAGGAGGCTGGGATCACGATTACTGAAAGGGTGCAGCACCAGCTCCCCGACAACCCGCACAACGCCCGCTATCTCGCCACTAAGCGCGATCGATCAGGACATTTGCTCAGATGAGAGGTCCAGAAATTCCCGTCACTATTCGTCCAGAGGCACCGGCGGATAAAGAGGCCATCTTTGCGCTGACACAGGCCGCGTTTGAGCCGATGCCATTCAGCGCTGGTGATGAACAGCATGTCATTGATCGTGTGCGGGCAGATGGCGATCTAACGGTGTCGCTGGTTGCAGAGGATGGCGAACGCATCGTTGGCCATATCGCTTTTTCGCCTGTTACTATCTCAGACGGCGCGAAAGGCTGGTTCGGCCTTGGCCCTGTTTCCGTTTGGCCAGAATTGCAGCAGCGCGGCATTGGCGGAGCACTGATCAAAAGAGGCATTGCCGATCTGCGGGATCAAGGCGCGAATGGTATCGTCCTTATCGGTAGCAATGTATACTATCCGCGCTTTGGGTTCGAGCATGTGCCACAGCTCACCTATTCCGGGGGTCCGCCCGAATTTTTTCAAACGCTGCTTCTCAAAGGCGAATTGCCTAAAGGCGAAGTCCAATTTGCGCCCGGTTTCACCCCTACGAGCTAGCGCCGCTCGTAATCGGTCAGCCCGCTTGCCAGCGTGTTGTCGGAAAGGGAGACATTGGCCCCCAACCAATCGGCGAGAAACACGCTGCGACGGCGAAGACCGGGGACGAAGCGTGCCTCATTGCCGCTCACCACAAACCCGTCGGTTGGATTCTGAGAACCCTTGGCTCCCAGCGCGATAAAGGCGGAATAGTTCTCTTTGTCGCGGCCCTGAATGAACCAGTTGTTCGCGATCATCCCCTGGCTGCCATTGGGAAGGTCGATCATGTAATTGGTCGAACGGCCCTGCGCATCGTCAAAACTGTTGTTTTCAATCACATTGTTGGCGGCGCGTGACTTGACATAGTGACCGCCTGTGCCGCGTTCAAAGCGGCTTTCGCGCACCGTCAACGATCCATAGCGCCCGACATAGATCGAATGCGCACAGCCCGCTGCGTTTTCGCAAGTGCCAAGCCCGCTAAAGGTGGAGCGGGTGATGTAGATCTGTCCGGTCGCGTCATTCGCCGTCAGGATGCCCTGCTGGCTGTTGAGAAAGCGCCCATAGGCGATGTTGAGCGCGCCTTTCTCCAGACGGATCCCGGCACCATTTCCATCGGGCACATACATGTTGCTGAAAGTGATCCCGCGGATCTCTGCACCCAGCCCGCGCAGCACGAACGCCGCTTTGCCCTGACACGTCGTGCGGTCGAAGGTGACGGTGCCGAACTCAATCGCGGTGTAGATAATCACGCCCGCATCCTGCACCGCGCATTGGCGATACGTGCCGGGCGCGATTTGGATCGTGCCGCGCTGATCACCAATCGCATCAACCGCGGCCTGCAAAGTGCCATAGCCGCGCCCGGTCTCTGCAATGGTGAACGGGGAACCACCGGATTGCGCATTCGCCGATGCCAATGGCACCAGCGCCGCCGCGAGCGCCAATATCAAGGCCATGCACACCCAATCGAGCGAGTTGGCGAGCCGAAGGAGGCGCGAGGGCCGGCGGGCATGCATAGGAAGCTGTACCATGGCCACGCTTTTACTCTGATTCGCGCCGCTAAGGTCTTCCTCTGTTGGCACTGTGCCGTTTCGATCCATCATTTTGAGGTTGGCTTAACGCCGAACTCGTGGCTACATCGCCCCCAAATCGCGAAATGGAGAGAGACCCTAATGCGAAAACCAATTGGCTTGGCGGCACTCGGCTGTCTTGGCTTGGCACTAGGCGCATGTGGCAGCACCGATGATCGTTCAACTGAGGCTGCGCCTGAAACGGTAGAACAGCCCGCCGAAGCAGCGCTTGCGTCCGTGAACGAGGAACCCGTCGCCGATCCGGATGCGGCCGGCCCAACCGACGCGCAAGAGGCAGATGCCAACACCGTCGGGACCAGCGGAACTGGCGGGTCGGGTGAGCCCCAGCCTGACGCAGGGCCGCCAACTGAAACTTCGCCAGAAACTCCAGCCGAAACCGTGCAAGAGGGAAGCGAATGATGCGCGTTCGCTCTGCCCGGCACACAATAACGATCACCGCCGCCACTTTGGCGTTGTGCGCATGCGGCGGCAATTCGAGCAGCGCGCCGGGAGCCGTCAGCGAAGGCGAGGCCGAAGCGCTCGAAGAGGCCGCGCAAATGCTTGATGAGCGCCGCTTGCCTGAGGGGGCCTTGCCAGAAGTCACCCCTCCGCAATCGGCAGAAAACAACCCGCAGGAGGCCCAGCAATGAATGCCCAGCCCGATCATCCAATCTCGGCAAACTCAGGGATGGACCCGGAAGTGTTTGAGCAGTTTGCCGAGCAGCTTGAGCGTTTTGTACGTGAACGTTTGATTCCGGCAGAAGACGAGGTGATCGCCAATGACGCGATCCCGCCTGCGATCATTCAAGAAATGCGCGACATGGGCCTGTTCGGCATTTCAGTGCCTGAAGAATATGGCGGCGCTGGCCTCAACACCTCGCAATATGCACGGGTGGTGAACATGATGAGCTATGCGGCCCCCGCCTATCGCTCGATCTTTTCGATCAATATCGGCATGTTTGCGAGCGCGCTGAAGAACGGTGCAACCGAGGAACAACGCGCCGAATGGTATCCCAAGTTGGTCGAAGGCAAAATCGCCTGTTTTGGCCTGACGGAGCCTGGGTCAGGATCAGACAGCGCTGGGTTGCAGACCAGCGCGGTGCCCGATCCCGACGGAAATGGCTGGGTGCTCAATGGCACCAAACGCTACATCACGAACGCCCCGCATGCCGATTTCGCGCTGATCATGGCGCGCACGGAAAAAGAGAACCTGCCCAAAAACGCGCATGTCAGCGCCTTTTTGGTGCCGATGGATGCGCCGGGGGTCTCCACCGGATCGCCTGACAGAAAGATGGGACAATCGGGCAGCCATATCTCCGACATCATGCTCGACGATGTGAAAGTGCCGGGCGATGCGCTGCTGGGCGGAGAGACCGGCAAAGGCTTCCGCTTTGCCATGCAGAGCCTTGATAATGGCCGTATCTCGGTGGGGGCAGCGGCGACCGCCTATGCCCGCCGCGCTTTGGACAGCGCGATGCGTTATGCCAATGAACGCCAGGCCTTTGGAGAGCCGATCGCGCGCTTTCAGCTGATCCAAGCGATGCTCGCTGACAGCGAAACCGAGATATACGCTGCAGAATGCATGATGAAGGATGTGACCGAACGCGCTGACAGGGGCGAGAATATCCTCGTCAAGGCCGCCGCGTTCAAAGTCTTCGCCAGCGAAATGTGCGGCCGGGTGGTGGACCGGGTGGTGCAAATCTATGGTGGTGCGGGTTACCTCGCCGAATATGATGCAGAACGTTTCTACCGCGATGCCCGCATCTACCGGATTTACGAAGGCACCACGCAAATCCTTCAGCTCCAGATCGCGAAGCACATGCTGCGCGAATGGGAAGCGTTGAACGGGTAAAGGAGAGCACAGCCCACCCCTCTGCGACTAAGCGCGCCTTCGGCTTGCTAAGTCTCGCTCCCCTCCCGCCAGCGGGACGGGTTGGGGGTGGGTCAAGGAACATATGTATAACCTTCTAAACGACCTCTCGATCATCGAAGTCTCCAGCTTTGTCGCTTCGCCAACCGCGGGCCTATACTGTGCGCAGATGGGGGCCGAAGTCATTCGCGTCGATCACAAGGCGGGCGGGCTTGACTATGATCGCTATATGCTGACCAAAGAGGGGCGCTCGCTATCTTGGGAGAACCTCAACCGCGCAAAGAAATCGGTCGCGCTTGATCTGCGCAGCGGCGAGGGGCGCGAGCTGTGCGTGGAACTTGCCGCCAAAACCGGCAATTGCATCACCAACCTGCCGGAGAAGAGCTTTCTCAGCCACGCGGCGATGAAAGCAGCGCAACGCGCCAATGAATCTTGGGGCGCTCCTGATATGACATCGGTGCGGATCATGGGCTGGCATGATGGCAGGCAGGCGATGGACTTCACCGTCAACGCCGCTTCGGGATACCCTTTGATGACGGGGCCGGAGGACTGGGAGCTTGAGACCGCCCCGCCCGTCAACCAAGTGCTGCCCGCATGGGACTTTATCGCAGGCGCCTACACCGCCTTTGCGCTGATGGCAGCCTTGCGCCACCGCGATGCAACAGGGGAAGGCTCAGAGGTGCGCGTCCCCTTGGGCGATGTCGCGATTGGCACAGCGGCGAATTCGGGCATGTATGCAGAGATGCTTTATCGCGGGTCGGACCGGCAAAGGCTCGGCAATGCGATCTGGGGCGCGTTTGGGCGCGATTTCCGTACAAAGGACGGCGTGCGATTTATGGTCGCGGCCTTGACCGGCAAGCAATGGGCGGGGCTGGTCGAAGCGTTCGGAGTGGCCACTCCGGTGGGTCAACTCGAGGCCGAAGTTGGGGTGCGTTTTGCCGATGGAGATGATCCCCGTTTCAGGCACCGCCATGCTCTGTTTGACATCTTCCAAAATGTCGCATCGAGCCACGACTACAAAGCTTTGGAAGCGCGCATGGCAGCAGAGGGCTGCACTTACGAAAAATATCGCACCGCGCATCAGGCGGTAAACGATCCTGCACTGGTGGCAGACAACCCGCTGTTCGGACCATCGCCCGCAAATCCTTCAGGCTTTGAATATCCCGCAACACGCAGCTTTGCGAACTTGCCCACGCATGAGGCCGGTGACCCCGCGCCCGCACCCTATCTTGGCCAGCATTCCGAGGAAGTGTTGGCCGAACGGCTCGGGCTGTCGAGCGGGGCCATCGGGGCGTTGGTCGATGCGGGCACCGTCGCTCTTTCAGATAAGGACACCTAAATGACACGCAGAGCAGCGATCGTATCCCCCCTTCGCACGCCGGTCGGGAAATTCCTCGGTGGGCTGTCGAGCCTCAATGCGGGCGAGTTGGGCGCGATCATCCTCAGAGCGTTGGTGGAACGCTCCGGCATTGACCCTGAGCGTGTCGATGATGTCGTGTTCAGCCAAGGATACGGCAACGCTGAAGCCCCCGCCATCGGCCATTGGTCATGGCTTGCCGCAGGGCTGCCCTTGGAGGTCCCCGGCTATCAGCTTGACCGGCGCTGCGGTTCGGGTGTTCAGGCGGTCGCCAACGCTGCCATGATGGTCGAAACCGGAATGGCCGATGTGGTGGTCGCGGGCGGGTGCGAGAGCATGTCCAATGTCGAGCATTACACGCTGCAAGGGCGCGGCGGCGCGCGGATGGGCGATATCACTTTGCATGATCGCCTGTCGCGCGGGCGGTTGATGAGCCAGCCGATTGAGCGGTTTGGCATCATAACCGGTATGATCGAGACAGCAGAGAATCTCGCCAAAGACTACGATATCAGCCGCGAAGACGCCGATGGCTATGCGGTGCGTTCCCACCAGAACGCGGCAGCGGCTTGGGAAGAGGGCAAGTTCGCCGATCATCTGGTGCCGGTCGAGGTTCCCCAAAGACGCGGCGATCCGGTGACCTTCGACCATGACGAGGGCTATCGCTCAGACGCTTCGATGGAGGCCCTCGGCAAGCTGCGCGCCATCGATGGCAAGCGTGACCCGGATGCCATCGTCACCGCGGGCAATGCCAGCCAGCAAAACGATGCAGCCGCCGCTTGCCTAGTGGTGGCCGAAGACAAGTTGGAGGAGCTGGGCCTTACGCCTTCGCTGTGGTTCGGCGGATGGGCAGCGGCAGGCTGCGACCCCTCGCGCATGGGGATCGGCCCGGTGCCAGCGGTGGAGCGTTTGTTTGAGCGGCGCGGCTACAGCTGGGACGATATCGGCCTTGTTGAACTCAACGAAGCCTTTGCTCCGCAAGTGCTCGCGGTTCTCAAAGGATGGGGTTGGAGCGACGATGACAGCCGGCGCGAGATCCTCAACGTCAACGGGTCGGGCATCAGCCTTGGTCATCCCATCGGCGCGACGGGCGGGCGCATTCTTGCTGATATGGCCGCAGAAATGCACCGCCGCGAAGTTCGCTATGGCCTTGAGACGATGTGCATTGGCGGCGGGCAAGGCATCGCGGCGGTGTTTGAGCGGGCTGTATGAGCTTTGATGCATGGATTGGGCGCGAAGAGCGGCGCACGGACTGGCTGGACGACGGGCTGGCAGCGCAGCTGGCTTGCGACCTTCGATTTGACGCCGACCAACCCGCTGCCCCAAGGAATCCACTTCGCGCTTTGCACCCCCGAAGCGCCAACCTCAGCTCTCGACGAAGACGGGCACCCAAAGCGCGATGAGAGCGACGGCAGTTTCCTCCCTCCTTTCCCCATGCCGCGCCGGATGTGGGCGTCTAGCGCCATCGAGTTTCGCGCACCGATCACTGTAGGAGCGGTGATCGAAAGGACCAGCAAAGTCGCCTCGATCACCGAGAAGGACGGCTCCAGCGGAAAACTCGCCTTCGTCAATGTCGAGCATGAAACCCTAGCCAACGGGACGCTTTCGGTCATTGAGACGCAAACCCTCGTCTACCGCGATGCAGCGGCAAGCGACGCGCCGCTGAGCCCGCCAGAGGTGGGCGAGAGCAGCTTTGATCCCTCCGAATGGGATGCGGCCCAAACGCTCACGCCTGAGCCACGCCTGCTGTTCCGCTACTCAGCGCTGACCTTTAACACCCACCGCATCCACTACGATGCACCCTATGCGCGCAATGTTGAGCGCTATCGCGGGCTGGTCGTCCACGGACCGCTCACCGCCAGCCTGCTCTTGCAACTCGCCGCGCGTGAGCTTGGAGACAATCGCCTGCGAAACTTCACCTTTCGAGGGGTGTCCCCAGCCATCGCGGGCGAAGAACTGATCCTAACGATGCGCAAGGCTGGCGAGGATATTGAGCTCGGAGCCTTTGCCGCAGACGGGCGCCAAGTGATGAAAGCGGACGCTAGAGTGTAGAAGTTGAGGCTGGGGGCCGTCCCCGCTTTGGGGCTTTGGTCCGCTCCGCTTCGATCCCGCGCGCGGCCAAGGCTTCGCGCAGCAGCACCTCAATCTGGGCGTTGGCTGAGCGAAGCTCCGCCGCGGCGATCCGTTCAATCGCTGAATGGACCGCCGGGTCGAGCCGCAATGCGAATGCCTTCTTGGCGGCTGGCTTCTTGGGTGCAGCCATGGCTGCCTCCTGGGGTTGGGGTTAAGGCAGACGGATCATTGATAAAGGGTGCCGGTGTTGACCACCGGATGCGCTTCGCGATCGCCGCACAGCACCACCATGAGGTTCGATACCATCGCCGCCTTACGCTCATCATCAAGATCGATGATCCCATCAGAAGACAGCTTGGTCAGCGCGTCTTCGACCATGGAAACCGCACCGATAACAACTTTCGAACGCGCTGCGATCACCGCATCGGCCTGTTGACGGCGCAGCATCGCGCCAGCAATCTCTGGCGCATAGGCAAGGTGGGTGAGGCCCGCTTCGTCAACCACGATGCCAGCGACTTCCAACCGATCATTGAGCTCCTCGCGCAGTTCGGCATTGACCACATCGGCGCTTCCACGAAGTGTCGTTTCGTCTTCATCCGACATATCGTCATAAGGGTGCCGCGCGCCCACGGTTCGCAGACCAGCCTCGATCTGGATGTTCACGAACTCCTTGTAATCATCGACATCGAACACGGCCTGCGCAGTGTCAGCAACCCGCCACACGGTGTTGCAGGCGACCTCAATCGGATTGCCACGCAGATCGTTGATCTTGACTTTCTCAGAGTGAATGTTGTGGGCGCGCGCGCTGACTTTCTTTTTCATCATCCACGGCCAGACCCACTGCAAACCTTCCTTGCGAACCGTGCCGCGATATTCGCCAAACAGGGTGATGACGGCGGCCTGATTGGGCTGGATCATGAAGAACCCAATGGAGCCGATCAACACGGTCAGCCCGCCAGCGCCTAGCACTGCGACAAAGGAAAGCTTGGCAGCGCGCGATGCGCCTTGAGGTGGGATAGCGCTGGCAATCATGTAGATCACGATCGCGGTGATCACCGCGAACACCGCGAGCATAAGATAGCCGTTAAAGGCCGATCCGGGCCGTTCCTGGCTTGCCGTCATGGGAGGCGTATTGTCTACCATCGAGATTCTCCTTCGATATAATTATGATATCATATTTATATCGAAGTCGCCGAGAGTCAAGCTAAACCGGGAAATCGCTGATCGGCATTCCATTGCTTGGCTGCCGGGGCCACCCGCGCCCTCCACCCTTCCACCCGGATTGTCACACCGGAGTATGATCCGGGTGGAAGGGTGGAGGGCGCGGGTGGCTTGGCATTCTCGGAAAACAGGCATCAAGCTAGACCGGAAAATCGCTGATCGGATCCATTACGCTGTAGCTTTCGCGCTTGGGTTCACGGCCCAGATCTGGGAAATCGATTGCAGGAGGCGTGATATGAGTATCCGGTAGGCGGTCGAGCAGATCGCGGATCAGGGTCAACCGACCGCGTTTCTGATCGTTGAAATCGACCAGCGTCCACGGCGCATGATCCGTATGCGTCGCTCCTAACATCGCCTCGCGCGCTTTGGTGTAGGCGTCATATTTTTCCCTTGCCGCAAGATCGACCGGCGACAATTTCCAGCGCTTCAAAGGGTCGTCGAGACGCTCTTTCAGCCGTTCTTCCTGATTATCCTGATCAGTGGTCAGCCAGTATTTGAACAACAAGATGCCATCATCAGTCAGCTGCTTTTCAAAGATCGGCGCCTGATTGAGGAAGGCCTCAGCCTGTTCATCAGAGCAATAACCCATCACCCGTTCGACCCCTGCGCGGTTGTACCAGGAACGGTCGAAGAGCACGATCTCGCCTGCATGCGGCAAATGCTGGATATAGCGCTGAAAATACCACTGGCTCTGTTCATCCTCGCTGGGTTTGGACAAAGCAACCGTGCGGCATTGGCGCGGATTCAGCTTGTCGCGAACAGCCCGGATCGCGCCGCCTTTGCCCGCTGTATCGCGCCCTTCAAAGATCACCACGATCCGCGCGCCTGTTGTTTTGGCCCAGCGCGCCATGCCGACCAGTTCCTCTGTCATCGGCTCCAAAAGCTTGCGATATTCTTTGCCCTTAAGCGCCATGCTTTGCCCCTTGATTGTTCTTGCTTTCGCGTGGCGATAGTATCAGATGATACTTTATGGCCACGTCCCCCAACACTGACACCGATTTTACCGCACTGCCAGAGCTTCCGGCAGATGTGTTCACCGCGCCCTTGCGACGTCCGGCGCATCTGGGTGAGGATTGGCTGGAGCCGGAGCAGACGCATTACTCATCAGATGAGCACGCGATCTGGGATGAGCTGTTCGCACGCCAGATGGATGTCCTTCCGGGCCGCGCGGCGAGCGCCTTTATGCAAGGGCTCGACAAACTTGACCTGTCCCGAGGAGGCATCCCTGAATTCGGGCAACTTTCGCAAGAACTGGGCAAGCTTACGGGGTGGAGCGTCGTGCCCGTCCCTATGCTGATCCCCGATCATGTGTTTTTCTGGCACCTTGCCAATCGCCGCTTTCCCGCGGGCAATTTTATCCGCACGCGCGAGACATTTGACTACATTCAAGAGCCCGATGTGTTTCATGATGTCTTCGGCCATGTCCCGATGCTCACCGATCCCGTCTATGCCGATTACATGCAGGAATATGGCCGCGCGGGATGGAAGGCGATGCGTTACAATCGCCTCAAAGCACTGGGCGCGCTCTATTGGTACACGGTGGAATTTGGCCTGATCGAAGAGGCGGACGGCATCCGCGCTTATGGCGCGGGCATTCTGTCTGGTCCGACAGAGGCCAAGTTTGCCGTTGAAGCCAAAAGTCCCAACCGCATCATGCTTAATGTCGATCGGGTGATGCGCACCGACTACGTCATCAGCGATCTGCAACCGACCTATTTCGTGATTGAGAGCTTTGAAGACCTCTACCGCCAGACGGTGGAGCGCGATTTTGACCGGCTCTATCGCAACCTCGCCGCCGGGTTCACCTATGCCAATGCGGCCATCATCGATGTCGATTATGTGGTGAGCCGGGGAACACAGGAATATCACCTGCGCGGTGGTCGTGGGTCTGGTGCTATGCCTGTTTGAGGGTTTCGCACGGGGAGCGGGGGCTATGGCAAGAGCGCAAACCTAAAACGCCCGCCATGTGAAGACCGCATGAAACGCCATTAGCACGACGAACACAGCTGCCGCCGCTGATCCCAGCGCGATCCATGTCAAACTGCCCAAGATTGTTCCCGAATTCATAAGAATACCCGCGACAAGGCTCGCAATTGTCCCGAGCGCCATCTGGCTCAGAATAGAGCGCGGCGCTTCGGTGCGCGCGATGATCGAAGCGATCCAGCCCGCGCTTAATCCCAATACCGAAAGCAGCAGCAACGCCATTTTGCGTCCAATCCCTTCACGCGCATCTTAATTTGTAAACTTTCGTAGCGGGGGGATAGTTCCGGTCAATCACCCTGCGACGAAAGCTCAGAAAAAATAGAGCAGCGCGCAGCCCATCGCGACCCGGTAAAGCACAAAGACCAGCATCGATGCGCGTTTCAGGAAGTTCATCAGAAACGCCATCGTCAAAAACGCCGCCACAAACGTCATCGCGCCGGTGATGATCGCCTCCACCAGTAGGGCGCTGTCCGCCTCCAGCAGATCGGGCACGATCAGGACGCCTGCTCCAGCCACGGCGGGGATGGAAAGCAGGAAGGAGAATCGTGCCGCTTCGAACCGGCCATATCCAAGGAAGCGCGCCGCTGTCATGGTGACGCCCGAGCGGCTTGTCCCTGGAACCAGCGCGAGCGCCTGCGCCAACCCCACGATCAGCCCATCGCGCCAGGTCATCTGCTCAAAGGTCTTGTCTTCCCGGCCAAAGTGATCGGCGAGACCAAGCAGGATGCCGTAAACGATCAGATTGACAGCAATCAGATCGGTGAAGCGGATCGAGGCAAGCAGATCATCTTCGACAATCTCGATACCAAAGACGCTTTCAACCGCGCCGTTGAACAGGCCCAACTTGATCGACAGGCCGAAGATCACCGCCGGTATTGTGCCAAGGACAATCCAAAAAAACAGCTTTCGCCACTCGCGCGTTTCGGCGTTGTCCGCGCCAATGCCAACGGTTGCAAAACCACCGCGCGCAAGGCCCAAAACGTCCTTGAAGAAATAGACAATGATGGCGAGCAACGATCCGACATGCACCGCAATGTCGATCATCGGCCCTTGGTCTTCAAAGCCGGTAAAGACAGACACAAGGATCAAATGCCCTGATGAGGATATTGGCAGGAATTCAGTGATCCCCTGCACAATCGCAATAATGAGCATCTGCAAAAAAGTCATAGCCCGCGCTCCATGACAGGGGCGCGGGCTATGTCAATTCGTTTGAACGTGTGTGCGGGCAAGCCGCCCGGTGCTTACCAGATCTGCTTACCAGATCTTCACGCGTTGTTCGGGCGGCAGATAGAGCTCATGTTCTTCGGTCACGCCAAACGCTTCGTACCAAGCATCGGTGTGACGAACTGCGTTGTTGAGACGGAATTCACCGGGAGGGTGGTTTGCCGTCATCACCCGGTTGCGCAGGCTCTCTTCGCGCTCCATTCCGCGCCAGATTTGCGCGTAACCCAGGAAGAAACGCTGATCGCCGGTCAGCCCGTCGATCACAGGAGGTTCTTCGCCATTCAGGCTCATCCGGTAGGCGCGGTAAGCCATTTGCAGACCAACCACATCGCCCAAGGTTTCGCCCATGCTTTGGCCTGGACGCAAGCATTCAGGGCCATTTGATCCTTCGACCGGGCAATAGGCGGAAATGAATTCGCCCATTTGCTGAGTGAACTGAACGAAACCCGCGCGGTCCTCATCCTGCCACCAATTGCGCAGAGTTCCAGTCGCATCGAATTGCGAACCTTGGTCGTCATAGCCGTGGCCGATCTCGTGCCCGATCACAGCGCCAATGCCGCCATAATTCACCGCCGCATCGGCGTCCGCGTTGAAGAATGGTGGTTGCAGAATAGCAGCCGGGAAGACGATCCGGTTGGTGAGCGGTGAATAATATGCGTTCACAGTTTGCGGGAACATGCCCCATTCACTCGGGTCAACATCGGTGCCGAGCCGCGACAACATGTCTGCATTGGCCCAGTTGGCGCCCGACATGCGGTTGCCCAGCGGGTTGGCAGCGGTGACTTCAAGCCCGTCATAGGTCTTGAACTCATCCGGGTATCCGATCATCGGAACAAAGCCTTCGAGCTTCTCGCGCGCCTGCTCAAGAGTGGCCTCAGTCATCCACTCATTTTCATCAAGCGCCGCGTTCATCGCTAGGCTCAAATTGGCCACAAGCTCATCCATGCGCGCCTTGCTTTCAGGCGGGAAGTAGCGCTCAACGTAAAGCGCGCCGAGCTGTTCACCCAGCCCGCTTTCCACTTCGCTGATCGCGCGTTTCCAGCGATCCTGCTGGACCTCACGGCCGCTGATTGTCTTGCCGTAGAGTTCGAAACTGGCTGCATCGAGCTCGCTGGAAATCACCACAGCGTGGTTTGTAAGAAACGTCTTCGCCATATAGGCCTGCAAGGTCGCAAGCGGCGTCTCAGTGAGCAATTCCATCATCGCCGGCAATCCGCCGCCGATCATTGCGCGCTGTTCTTCGGTGATGCCCGCTTGCGCCAGCTCTTCCTCAGTTGGCGGGATTTGCGATGCGAGGAAGCGTGTTTGCCCGTCAAGCTGCGCGGATTGCAGCAGCGTTTGGATCGGGAAATCACCTGCAAAGCCCGCAAGATCCTCAGGCGTTAGCTCATTATAGGTGAGCGTTGGACGGCGGAAGATCTGCCGTGCCCACTCGATCTCAGCCACTTGCGCTTCAAACGCATACACGGCGTTCGCAGCCCCGGCCGGATCAGTGTAGCCTGCCATGCCAAATACAGTGGTGAGATACTCAATATACTTCGCGCGGATCTCAAGATTGCTGTCGGAATCGACGAGATAATAGTCGCGGTCCGGCAGGCCCATGCCATTAAAGCCAATGCCAACCGCATATTGTGTTGGGTTGCGGGCATCAATGGTGACGCCAGCGCTCACCAGTGAGGGGAAGCCGGGCGTGCCGAACAATTGCGCCAGCGCGTCCAAATCCTGCGCGCCGTAAATCTGCGCAAGATAAGGCTGCGCGGCAGCCATGCCGTTGGCGTCGATTGCTTCTACATCCATGAACGCGTTGTACGCATCGACAATGCGCGCGGCCTGTGTGCCGGGCTCCGGATTGGAGGCAACGAGCGTGTTCACCAAAGTGCGCACGTCCTGTGTTGCGCCTTCGCGCAGCATGTCAAACGCACCAAAACGCTGGCGGTCAGCAGGGATTTCGTTGGACTCGATCCACTTTCCGTTGACATAGGCGTTGAAATCATCGCCCGGCGCAAGATCAGTGTTGATCGCATCAAGACCAACGCCCCAAGTGCCAAAATCCATGGTCGGCGTTGTTGCCGCTTCAATCTCTGCTTCAAGATCATCATGCGCTTCGAGCAGCTCGATCTGTTCGCCCGGAATGCCGACGCTCTCAGCCACGGCGTGATCGTGGCCCTCATGGGCATGGTGGTCTTGTGCAAGAGCAGGCGCTGCCATCGCAATCGCTGCCGTACCGGCGAGCCAAAATGTTGTTTTACGGATCATATGAACGTTACCCCGTTCTTCTCTGGATATTCCTAATGCTATCCTGATCTAACTCAGTGCGCGGCGCAAGGTTGTTGCTCATCGCCAGTAGAATGCCGTTCGTCGAAGAAAAACGGGATTAGGCAGCCTTTTCGGGCGCAAATTGCAGCGAAGCTAGGCGGGCATAGAGGCCGCCTGCGGCGCTCAGCTCTGAATGGGTACCCTGTTCAACCACTTCACCATCTTCAAGCACAATGATCCGGTCCGCGGCGCGCACCGTGGCCAGCCTGTGCGCAATCACCAGAGTGGTGCGGTCTTTCATCAGCCCGTCGAGCGCCTGCTGGACCAATTGCTCGCTCTGCGCATCCAGAGCGCTGGTCGCTTCATCCAGCAGCAGGATCGGCGCATCGCGCAGCAAAGCGCGAGCGATGGCCATGCGCTGTTGTTGACCGCCCGAAAGCTGCGTACCGCCTTCGCCAAGATAGGTGTCTAGGCCTTGGGGCAGTTTCTTGAGGAATTCCTCCGCATTGGCGGCGCGCGCGGCTTCCCAAATGGCCTCATCACTCGCATCCCAGCGGCCATAGCGAAGATTGTCGCGCGCATTGGCGCTGAACAAGACGCCATCCTGCGGCACCAGTGCGAGCCGGTCGCGGATATCGGCTGGATCAGCCTTGGAAAGCGGAACTCCGTCCAACCGGATCGTGCCGGCTTGCGGATCATAGAACCGCTCAACTAGTTGAAAGATGGTCGATTTGCCAGCGCCCGATGGCCCGACAATCGCGACTGTCTCTCCCGGCTCAATCTCCAGGCTGAAGTCTTTGAGGGCCGGCGTATCGGGCCGCGCGGGATAACGGAAAGTCACATTGCGAAACGAAAGCGAGCCACGCGGAGGGCAGGGCAGGCTTTCAGGGCGGTCAGGCGCAGCAATATCGGGCTGAGCATCGAGCAACTCGGCAAGGCGGCTCGCTGCACCCGCACCGCGCAGCAGATCGCCATAAACCTCCGTCAAAGCGCCGAATGCGCCGGCAACGATCATCGCGCCAAAGACAAACGAAAGGATGGTGCCGCCGGTGATCTCTCCCGCCGCAACGCCTTCTGCGCCGCGCCACAGCAGCAGAACTATCGAGCCAAAGATCGCCAAAATGACAATCGACGTCATCACCGCGCGCAAAATTATCCGCCGCCTCGCAGTTTCAAAAGTGCGCTCCACAGCGCCGCCGAACCTGTCAGCCTCGCGGCCTTCTTGTCCAAAGCTCTGCACGATCTTCATCGCGCCCAGCACCTCTGTCGCCATTGCGCCGACATCAGCAACCCGGTCCTGACTGTCGCGCGAGATGGTGCGGATGCGCCGCGCGAAGATCACGATCGGCAAAATTACAACGGGAATGCCCAGGACCAGCCAAACGGTGAGCTCGGGCAGCAGATAGAAAAGGTAGATAGTCCCGCCGATGCCAAGAAAGATGTTGCGCAAGGCAACAGAAACCGTCGTGCCCACCACCGTTTCAATAATCGCGGTGTCCGATGTCATCCGGCTGGAAATTTCCTTGGGGCTGTTCTCTTCATAGAAGCTGGGCGATTGCCGCATCAAATTGCGATGCACTTTGCGCCGGATATCAGCAACAACCCGCTCTCCAATCCAGCTGACGAAATAGAACCGCGCCGCCGTGCCCAAGGCAATCACAAACACGATAACCAGCAGGTACCGGAACCAGCGACCAATATCGCCAGCGCCCTCTCCCATGCCGCCAAAACCGCGATCCACGATCAGTTGCAGAGCCGCCGGGATCGCCAGAGTGCCTGCCGCTGTGATCGCCAGCGCAGCAAAGGCAAGCAAAACCTGGCTCGGATATTTCGCCGCCTCGCGGTAGACCATGCGCAGCGGCGCCAATGAGCGTGATTTTTTGGCGGGCGCCTCCTCGGTTTCGGGCACAGATGCGCTCTCCACCGATTCCTCGATTGCGTCTGAAGTGTGAGAGATATCAGTATCGGCCCCGTCCATACGCAGGCCTAACTAGGCGGCCTCAACGCAAATTTCACGTGCAAAAAGCACATGGTTGCGAAGATGCACGCTCCCAAGCCACAAAATTAGCGCAAATTGTGCATTGCACAATCGCCCGCAAAGGCCCATTTAGGGGACGCGCGGATGGCAAGAGATCGCCGCAGCGCAGACCGAGCCGCGCGATGTGGGGATCAGGCACGGCCCAACACGCCATTCGTGGCGTCAAACGAGGACGGGGCACACCCATGCTTTACAAAGCCTATGAGATTCAGCGCAGCTGGATGAATTCGGTCAGCACCGCTGCATCGATCACGTCTGAACTGCTTGCCAGCAACGTCAATCCCTGGAGCAAATACGGCTTTGGCCAGATGACCGCCAACGCTCTCGACGTGTTCGCGCACGCCACCGCGCATTACTCGAAGCCCGCTTTCGGCATCACTGAGGTGGATGTGGAAGGCGAGATTTTCCCGGTGATCGAGGCGACTGTGGTCAACCGCCCGTTTGGCGATCTCAAACGTTTCCGGCTTGATGGGGTCACAGACGATCGGCCCAAACTGCTGATCGTTGCCCCGATGAGCGGCCATTACGCGACCCTTTTGCGCGGCACAGTTGAACGGATGCTCCAAGAGTTTGAGGTCTACATCACCGATTGGGCCGATGCGAAGATGGTGCCGCTGCATGAAGGCGAGTTCGATCTCGACACCTACATCGATTACCTCATGGATTTCCTTGAATATATCGAAGGCGTCACACCCGGTCAGCGCCCGCATATGCTCGCCGTATGCCAACCATCGGTGCCCGCCTTTGCTGCGACCGCTTTGATGAACCAGCACAATTCGCCCGCAACCCCGCTCACCCTAACCATGATGGGCGGGCCGATTGATACACGCGAAAGCCCCACCAGCGTCAACGATCACGCGATGAACCGCCCGATTGAATGGTTCCGCCAGTCGGTGATCGCGACCGTTCCGATGAATTATCGCGGCGCAGGTCGGCGCGTCTATCCCGGCTTCATGCAGCTTTCCGCCTTTATGAGCATGAACCTGCAGAACCACATGATGAGCCATTATGAGATGTTTAAACACCTCACCACCGGCGATGAGGCAAGCGCGCAGGCGACCAAGGACTTCTACGACGAATACCGCGCCGTGTGCGACATGACCGCAGAATTTTACCTCCAGACGGTGGAGGAAGTGTTCCAGAAACACTCAATCCCTAACGGCACATTCGAGCATAAAGGCGAGGTGGTTGACCTCACTCAGATCACCGACACAGCCTTGCTCGCGGTTGAAGGGGAACGCGACGATATTTCAGGCCTCGGTCAGACCAAAGCGGCGCTCAAACTCGCCAAGGGGCTGGCGAAGGACAAGAAGAAATACTTCATGGCAGAAGGCGCCGGGCATTACGGCATCTTCAACGGCAGCCGCTGGCGCACGAAGGTCGCCCCCGTGGTGGAAGAGTTTATCGCTGAACATTCATAAGCGACCGCGCACCCCGACAGACACGTTTCGCCCCGGTGCTTGAAAGCCCACATTGCGTTCAAAATCGGTGTCGGTGACATTGCGCAGGGAGCCGAACAGTTCGACTTGCTCGCTGACAGCCCATGTCGCATCGAAGCCCAGCGTCTCAAAGCCGGGATTGCGGATAAAGCCGGTCGGAACTGAGCTGTCGTTGAAGCTGCTGGAGAATTCGCCATGCGCGCTCAGTGAAAAGCGCGGGGTCGCCTGCCAGCGGACCGACAAACGCCCGGTCCAATCGGGGCGGAAGCGGAGCACAGCTCCATCTGCTGCCTCGGCGCTCTGATAGGTCAGCGCCGCGCGGGCGGTGACAGCACCCTGCCGCACAGTTCCGGCGAACTCGACGCCTTCGACCTCAACCCGGTCACGGTTCACATTGGTGAACAGCTCAGGGTCGAAATCAATCAGGTCGCGGAAAGTGTTGGTAAAATAGGTCGCTGACACGGTCAGAGGATCACCCGGCTCCCCATAGGATATCCCGGCATCGAAGCTCTCGGAGCGTTCATCTTCGAGATCGGGATTGGCTATCAGCGGAAATCCAAGCGCGAACAGGCTGGGCCGTTTGAAACCGCGCGCGTAATTGGCGATCAGAAACGCGCCGCTGTCCCCCAAAGCAATCGCGGTTCCCACGCGCGGGGTCCAGCGCGCTGATGCATCTTCGGGCCAATCGACACGCAGGCCAGCTGAGAGTTCAAATCCGCGCACAGGCTCTGCCTTGGCGGTGGCGAACAGGCCGGGCATATCGCGCTCAATGCTGAATGCGGTGGGGATCAGGAACCCGAAATCGAGCGTCCCTTCGCTCACCCCGTCTTCGCGCGTGTAGGAAGCTCCGGCTTCGAGAACGAGCCAATTGCCCTTGCGGTATCCCAGGCTCGCGACAGCCTCATAACGCTGCAAGCGACTGTCAGTGACTATCGGTGGCACGCCATCGAGAACGCCGGGTGCGATGCCAGGATTGTCGGATTCAAACTCGCTTTGCGAATAGCCCAGCCGAACCTGCCCGGTCAGATCGGGGGCAAGCGCCGCTGCAAAAGTTCCACCGAGCGCCAATTGCTCGCGCTCACGCGACTCAAGATCACCCAGCACCGCAAATTCTGGGCCACCGCTATCCTCGGGAAAGCCCTCGCTGTTGCTGCTGGCATAAAGCGCAAAGAGATCAAGGCTAGCGCCTGCGCCCAGCGCAGGGCTGGCAGCCACCATCACCGAATAGCGCTCGAGAGTGCTGCCGGGGTTGAAATCCTGACTGTCCGAATAGCCGCCCCCAAGGGTGAGGGAGCCAGCCGAGCCGCTCAAACCCAGCGAGGCCCCCGCGCGGTATCGCCCTTCGCTGCCGATGCCTGCATAGAACGTGCCGCCATCGCGCTCCGCCCCCAGTTCAAGAGCAATCACACCTGAAAGAGCATCCGCGCCAAACACTGTCGAGCCGGGGCCTGAGACCACGGCAATCTCTTGCACCAAAGCGGGTTCAATCAGCGAGAAGTCAAACCCCCCACCGCTTGAGTTTAACGGATCATCGACGCGCACGCCGTTGATCGTGACGATGGCGAAATTGGGCTCTCCGCCGCGGATGGATACATAGGAACCCAGACCCGCGCCCGCGCGCTCAAACGCGACCACACCGGGCAGCAAAGTCAGGTCTTCGGTCACTGACACCGCGCCGGGTTGGTTCAAGCGGTCCGGGCCAAGAACCTGGGTGGCAGCCCGGTTGTCGCTCGTGGGATCATCCAGCGTCGCTTCGACCACGATTTCGCCCGTTCCTTGCTGCGCGCTTAAAGGGGCAGCGACAAACACCGATGACAACAGGAAAGCCGCGCATAGGCGGCCGTGCAGTTTACAAGATTGCGTCATGGTTTTTGGGGAAAAGGGCCTTAAGAGACTGACAAGTTCACGATTAATCGCTTGAACACCATCAAGGGTTAGAGCGACGTAAATTCAAGGTTCTCAGGCACACTTATGCAAAGATTTTCCTCACTTGCGATCTCAGTTGCAGTGGCCGCAATATCGCTTGCAGCAGGCTATGCGCTCACCGATGTGATCCATGCGCTGATCCGCATCGCGCTGCCACTGCCATCGGTCGATGTGTCAGGCGATGATCTGGTGACCACTGCGACCTATTTGCTTGGCGCGAGCGTGGTCGTCTTTGGCCTTGTCGCGGCTTTCAATTCTGAAAGCCTACTTGCGAGCGCGCGCCGCACCGCGATCCAAGTTTTTGCCTGGGGCGCGGCATGGGGCAGCGGATCGCTCGCGCTGTTCTTTATGAGCGCCAGCGTGTTTCCGCACCAATTGCTGGTCGGCGCGTTTCTGATCGGGGTGGTGCTGTTCATTATCGGCTACGCGGTGCTGGGGACGGATAAAGACCGCACCCTGATTGGCCGGCTCACCGATTCCATCGGCGCGCTGTTTAAGCTGCTGCTCAACCCGCTTGCATGGCTCGCGATCCTCATCACCATTGCCCCGCTGATTGCAGCGGTGATGTATGTCAAAAGCCAGGAGTTCCGCGACGCAGTCGCCGAGTTCCGCATCCAGCAAAACGTCTCTGTTGAAGGCGATTGGATGACGGTGCCGGTGAACACCCAGACCGAATTGCTGCAACCGATCATGATCCGCATGGAGCCGGGCAGACCGGATTCGATGCTGGTGCTGGAACGTGCCGGGCGGCTCTATCGCATCGGCTATCCCGACAACGGAACCAAAGAACTGCTCATCGACTTCGCCGATCAGGTGGGCGAGGTGAACCTTGAAAACGGCGCGATGGGCTTTGATTTTGACCCGCTTTATGCAAGCGGTGATGGCCGGTTCGTCTATCTCTACTTCACCAGCTACACCGCCGATGCGCAGACCAATTATCTGTCGCGCTTTGACCTTGCAGCAGAGACGCCTGAGGCGATCCTCGCCACCCAATACAATCTGATGGAGATCAGCCGCCCACCAACCCAATATCACAATGGCGGCCATGTCGAGTTTGGTGCGGATGGCATGCTCTACGTTGCTATTGGCGAGCTCGACATTGCCGAAAGCCACCAGACGCTGGACACGACGCTCGCGGGCGGGATCATGCGCATCGATGTGCTCAACCAAGGCGGCGATGTCTCTCGCCCCATCACACGCCAGCCCGAAAATGGCGTGACGCAGGGCTACTCCATCCCGCTCGACAACCCCTATGCCGACCGCGAGGATGTGCTGGGTGAATTCTACGCCCACGGCCTGCGCAACCCTTTCCGCTTTGCGTTTGATGGGGAGACCGGCAACATCTGGGCGGGCGAAGTTGGCTCTACCGTGTGGGAAGAGGTCAATGTCATTGAGCGCGGGAGGAACTACCAATTCCCCTTTGTCGAAGGGCGCGAGGCGACCACTATCGCTCCGCCTGACCCGATTGAAGGGACCGAGCAAGGCCCCGTCTACACCTATCGACACACCGCCTATGATCGTTCTGTGATTGGCGGGATCGTTTATCGCGGGTCGCGCTGGCCCTCGCTCCAAGGCAGATATCTGTTTGGCGACAATTACTCGGGCACCTTCTGGTCAATTCCGGCAACAGGCGAAGAAACCGAGGATGTCGAGACACTGGGCCAAGCGACCAAATATGCGCAACGCGGCTTCACCTCGATGATCCAGACGCCTGATGACCGGATCCTGATCACCGTGATGGGTTCGTCTTCCGCTCCCAATGGTGCGATTGTCGAACTGGTGCGAAAGGATGCGGGCGCTGAAGCGAGCATTGGCGGCGGCGGCGCAGCGGCGGGCGTTGCCGAAGGCGTGCTGACGGCGAGCGCCATCCGCGAAAGCTACGTCACCAATTGCGCGCGGTGCCATGGCGAAGATGGCTATGCACAAGGGCCGGATGCCGATGTGCTCGAAGAGGCAGGGGCGCGGCCGATTAGCTTCCATTCCGATGAATTCGCGAGCCGCAGCCGCGACCACGTCCGAACCGCCATCGCCAAAGGCGGCGCAGGGGTCGGCATGTCAGGCCTGATGCCGCCATGGGAGGGCTTGCTGGAGGACAATGAGATCGACGCGCTTACCGATTACATCATCGCCTTCCGCGAACGCGAGGCTGAAGCGGGTGGGGCTGAGGAGGAAGGGGCTGAAGACTAAGCCCTAACCCCCGGCTGTTGTTGGGTCAGGCAGTGTACGCCGCCGCCGTTCCAATTGGCGGCGAGCGGGTTGATCTGCACAATCTCGCGATCTGGAAAGTGCTGCTTCAGGATCGCGGCGCAGCGTTCGTCATTGTCGCGGATGTGATCTGGCAGGCCCTCGCTCCAATATTTCGCAGAGACCACCACGCCATTGGTGACGAGGAAGTTGAGATAGCTCACCGCAGGCACTTCCACGATCTCATCGCCCACTGCGAAATCGCGGTAGACGGAGCGTTGGTCAAAGCCGCTTGGGGTCGGGGCAAAGTCCTCTTCAGTGAGAGCGCGGCGGCGCAGAAAGGGGCCAACATCGGGCACCGGCATAGCAACCACGTTGAACGGATTGCCATCCGGATCGCGCGCTTCTTCGAGTTGACGGCGGTTTTCAGAGAGGATTTCATGATCGAGCCGCATCAACGCATCGCGCCCGCGCTCCTCCTCGCTCACTTCGCCGACCAGTATCGTTTCCTCGCTCACAAAACGCACATATTCATCGACATGCCCGTTCGCGCCCCAGCCAAAGAAATTGCCGACCTTGGGCCCTGCAAAGATGCGGTCGGTGATCGGCGCGCGGTCGAGCCAGATGACCTGCTCTTTACCGTAAAGGCGTTTGAGCTCAGCCTCGATTTCCTCAAGGCTCTTGCCCGGATTGCGGTGCATCGCAACATCGCGGTAGGTGACAAGGCTGCGCGAATTGACATCGATCCCGCCGCCCTCTGCCACCACGTCCGACGCGATCTGGCGATAGCCGCGTGAGGCCGCGATCTGCTGCGGCGCCTCTATCCGCGCCATCTGCCCGGGGCTGGTATAGGGCCAAGGAAAGCCATAATTGCCCCACGTAAACGCCGCCATCTGAAGCCTCTTGCCATTGGAGACGAACAAAGGCCCCGTGTCGCGCACCCAGACATCGACGGTGTCCTGAACGTTGAACATCACCCGGTCGGCAACAATCGGCTCGCCCACGATGAGTTGACGGATGCGCACCGCGCTATCCTCATCCTCGACATTGATGGTGACGGGCACATGCGGCGTGAGCGCGCCCAGCATATCGAGCCGCAGGCGGACATGATCATCGGCATCGAACAGCCCCTTGCTCCAGCCGATCCACACGGTTTCATGGGCGTGCCATTCGGGCGGGAAGGTGAAGTGGCTCGCCGGACCAAGGCCAGAGGCTCCCGTTTGAGCCTGCGCAACCGAAGTACCAGACAACAAGGACGCCGCCGTCGCGCTCGCCAGAAAATCGCGTCTGTCCATGTCTTAGCTCCCCTTTGCCGGGCTTCTGAAGAACACCCGTTTCACCACGCGGCTTGCCAGCCACAATAGGCCGAGCACCAGCACCAACAAGACGCCCGCAACCCCGGCGGCAGCGGCGGGATATTCATAAGCGACATAAAGGAGACCAATGGTCGCGACATCCTCCGCGCTTGATGTCATCACATTGCTCACCGGTTCGGGCGAGGTGTTGACCACCGCGCGCGCCGAAGCTTTGCCGCCATGCGCGAGGAAACTCGCCCCGCCGCCCAGCAGAAACGCGATCACCTGAGTGGTGGGATCAGAGGGATCGACAATCGCAAGCGCCAGCAGCGCCCCGCCCACGGGCCGGATCAAGGTGTGCACCGTGTCCCATACACTATCGAGCCACATCACCTTGTCAGCAAAGAACTCCGCCAGCGCGCCGATAGCCGCGATCCCCATCACCCAGGGGTTTTCCAGCACACCAAGGCTGGCGAGATGTTCGGGCACTGGCAACACATCCAATCGCATCGCAAGGCCGGTGGCAAAGACGCACAAATACAGCCGCCAGCCCGACAAGAGGCTGACGCTGCCTGCAATCCCAATGATTTCCATGATGCCCATCAGTTGGCCTGTTGGTCCACGGCGATGGTCCGGCCGATGTAGTAGATTTCCTCGAGGGTCATCGCTCGCTCCCCGTTTCTGCCTTTTCAGAATCAGGGCTCGGAAGCGCTTTGGCGTCGGGCGCAAAGAAGGGATAGACATCCCAAATCATCGGCCCGTCCTGTTCGGAGGCTTGCGCTTCATCAAGTACAGCGCGGATCTTGCCGTCATAGAGAAGTCGAATGGTCTGCCAATGCTGGCGGCCTCCAGGCGTGTTCAGATAGGCAACAGCGACCCCAAGAGCGCTTTCATAAAGTTCCTGCTCGATCAGCTTATCTTCTCTCAGGTGGTGCGCTTGCTGAGCCATGTTGACACCGCGATGAACGAGATAGCCGAAATGAACCTGTTGGTCAGAGGGCGCGCCATCATAGTCCTGAAAACACACCCTGATACTATCCACCGCGTCCGGGTGGGTCGCCAGATAGTCGTACAAGGTGTTAAGCCCGCGCATCAGTTCCTGCTGAGCGTTGGCCCGCGCCAATGCGTGATCCTTGCGTAGCTGCACCCAGATCGCACCCAAGGAGCCAAGGATCGCCACCACCGCGATGGTCTGGCCGATATAGTAGATATCTTCGAGGGTCATGCCTCTGGCTCCGCTTTGGGCAAGGTGGCCAGAACCTTCGTGCCAATATGCGGCATAATCTTCACCGCTTCCTCAATCGGAATGGGATTGTCGCGCAGCTCTTTTTCAACCGCTGCGACCACGTCGTCGCCATAAATGCCCTTTGAGTCTTCCCAATATTCTCGCCCGCCCGGCATGCGCAAATAGAACGCGGGCAAACCGATCAATTTCTGGTGCGAGTTGCCGCTCAGCAGCTTGTCCGTGACCATATAATTGGCTTGTTCGGCCAGCATCATGTGTTTGACAATGAATTGGGCAAACTCGGTCTTTTGCCGAACCGTGGCGCCGCGATAATCGACAGAACACGCCTCCAAGCTTTCGAGGCCCGTGGGGCTGGCCAGCAAATCGTCGAGAAGGCGCGAGGCTTGCTCCAGAATTTCACGCGTGCTTTCCGCCGTGGCGAGCGCATGATCCTTGCGCAGCTGCACCCAAATCGCCCCGAGCGACCCAAGGATCGCCACCACCGCGATGGTCTGACCGACGTAGTAGATCTCTTCGAGAGTCATTGTGCCTCTTCCTCTTGGCGTCCATCCGAGGGGGGTGAGGCGCCCTGCTGAAGAGTCTTGAAAGGCTCCAACGAGGCCTGTTCACGCGTCTTTTCTAGCACGGCGACAAAGCGCTCGGAATAGATCTTCTCTGTCTTTTCCTGTGCCCATAGCGCTTGATAAAACGGAGACTTAATAACGCTCGCCCCCCATTCCAGCCGGACGTTAAGGATGTCGTCATCGAGAGAGCCATATGCATGCATGTAAAACTGCCCTTCCAGTTTTTGGAAAATGGCGCGGAAGAAAGCTGTCATTCGCGCGCGCACTTCGGGCGGAAAGTCTTCCCAGCTCTTGGTCGGATCATTCGTGTCGATGACTTGAAACCAGAATTCATTAGGCAAAGGCATCAGAGACTCATTCAAAGTGCCCCAAGAATGCGCCGCCTCAAATGCAGAAGCCGCCTTGAGCGCGCGCGTGTTAAGCCGGGTCTGCTCCGCATCGCTGCGCACTTGCAGGCCAACAAAAATCAGCGACAGCATAATACCAACCGCCGCCACGATCTGGCTGATGAAATAGAAATCTTCGAGGGTCATTCCTTGGCCCCTGCTTCCGTGTCTTCGGTGATGGCGGCGGGTGCATAGTCGCTCAGGCGCAGGGTTTCTTCGCCGATTAGTGCATCGAGCCGGTCGATTTCGGCGATATACTCCGCATCGTACAATCCCGCGGCAATGGTGCTGTCGTAATAGCGTTTCACGAGCGGCAAGCGGCGGTAGTGCGCGGCCCACCTCCCGTGCACCTCCCAATCGCGCTGCAACAGGCTTCCTTCCTGATAGAGGCGAAACGTCGCAAGGTGCGCTTGAACTGTGCCGAGGATCAGCATGTCAGCACGGGCCCTCTCCTCTGCCGTGTAGTCCTCAATTGCGATTGAAGGATCGAAGAGCTTGCGATTCAAAAGCGCGGCATTTGAATCCAGAGAGTAGCCCAATGTATTCTGGGCCATCATGCGATTGACTTCAAATGCCGACGCCGCGCGAGTGGCCTTGGTATTCTGCTGAATTTGGAGGCCAACAAAGATCAGGGATACGATAATGGCCAGAGCGGCTATGATCTCGGCCAGTAATGCGGCAGATTGCAGGCGCGGGGACAGACCCTTTTCTGCTTCCGGCTGCGGTGCCTCTGTTTGAGATATTTGTTCAGTGTCGTCGGTCATAGTCCGGTCCCCTCTACCGCTTGATCGCTGTTGGAAGGAACAGGCCGGTACCATCTTCCGTCTATTTGCTGCGGATCGCGCGAGCTGAGTTTGCCTTGAAAATAATTGCGAAACCGCTCGGTGAATAGCGCGGACCGGTGGTGCCAGACGATATCGATCCAGGGTGAAAGGGCCAGAATATTGGAGAAATTGTCCCAAAATTCCCAGCGACTCTCCTCGAGTGAGCCTGCGACCCATTTGATATGCGCTTCTTGCATGTTCATGAGCAGCGGCATGGTCGTGCTGAACAAATCAAACAGCTCTCGGTCACTCAGCTCAGCATCGGGAACGACCGCTTTTGTCAAAACGTCGCCGTGTGTGGGGGTCTGATTGTAGTACCAGTCGATCATCGCACGGTGCGTGGCTTCGGCTGCGTCTGCTTTGGCCTGCGCGTTACTCTGACGCACCTGCAAGCCGACAAATACCAGTGAGGCCATAATGCCGAGCGCCGCCGCGATCTGGCTGATAAAGTAAAAATCTTCGAGTGTCATGTCGCCCCCTTGCGTTCACCTTAGTAAGAAGAGGGCGCAACACAAGAAAAGGCGGCACAGGATTGCACCCGCGCCGCCTTTCAATTCTTGGTCACGGCAGTCAAAGCGCGCCGAAAACGAATGGCGCGCGCCGGCCTTTGGGCCGCCCCCGCAGAGGCGCGGGCGTTAGCCCGCAGGCCGTGAGCGCAAACAACTACCCTTAGAAAACCTCAAACAGGCCCGCTGCGCCCATGCCGCCGCCGACGCACATGGTTACGACGACATATTTCGCGCCGCGGCGCTTGCCTTCGATCAGCGCGTGGCCGGTGCAGCGCGCGCCGGTCATGCCGTAGGGGTGGCCGATCGAGATTGAGCCGCCATTGACGTTCAAAATGTCGTTGTCGATGCCGAGCCGGTCGCGGCAATAGAGGACTTGCACTGCGAAGGCTTCGTTCAGCTCCCACAGGCCGATATCGTCCATGGTGAGGCCGGTTTGCTTAAGCAGTTTGGGAATCGCGAAGACGGGGCCGATGCCCATTTCGTCAGGCTCGGTGCCTGCAACCGCCATGCCTACATAGCGGCCCAGTGGCTGGAGACCCTTTTGCTCAGCGAGCTTGGCTTCCATCAGAACGCTGGCCGAAGAACCGTCCGAAAGTTGCGAGGCGTTGCCTGCGGTGATCACCTTGTCCGGGCCCATCACCGGGTTCAAGGATTGGAGACCTTCCAAAGTGGTAGAAGGGCGGTTGCCTTCATCCTTGGTGATGGTGACTTCTTGCTGGCTGACCTCGCCGGTTTCCTTGTCCTTGACCATCATCGTGGTGGTGCATGGGACGATTTCCGCGTCGAAGTGGCCCGCCTCTTGACCCGCAGCGGTGCGCTGCTGCGATTGGAGGGCATATTCGTCCTGCGCTTCGCGGCTGACATTGTAGCGGGCAGCGACCGTCTCTGCGGTGCCAAGCATCGGCATATAGACATCTTTGTGCATCGCGATCAGCGAGGGATCGGGCGCAACGCGCATCTCAGGGGTCTGGACCATCGAGATCGAATCCTGACCACCACCGACGACCACATCCATATTGTCGACCACAATCTGCTTGGCAGCGGTCGCAATCGCCATCAGGCCCGATGAACACTGACGATCAATCGTTTGCGCGGCCACGGTGACAGGCGCGCCGCCACGCAGCGCAACCTGACGGCCAATGTTACCGGCCTGCGTCCCCTGGGTGAGGACAGCGCCCCACACGACATCGTCGACTTCTGCGCCGTCGATCCCGGCGCGCTCAATAGCGGCTGCGTAAGAGAAAGAGCCAAGCGTTGCGCCCGGTGTTGCGTTAAACCCGCCTTTATAGGCGCGCCCAATCGGGGTGCGGGCGGTAGAGACGATGACTGCGTCACGTGACATGAGTAGGGTGTCCTTTCGAGAGGTGATACGATCTTGGCCCCTGGGGAGGGGTGAAACTGGGTCAGATCAAACGAAGTAAAGCGTGATCCACTCGCAGATCAGCGCAGGCGTGTCTTCGCCTTCGATTTCCATCGTGACTTCGCAGGTTTGCTGCCATTGGCCGGGACGCTTTTCGATCATTTCGGTGAGCTTCCAGTGGCCGCGAATGCGCTTGCCTGCGCGCACGGGAGCGAGGAACCGGCATTTGTTACCGCCGTAATTAACGCCCATCTTCACGCCATCAAGCTTGGGCGTGTCTGAGTTCGCGCCAAGATAAGGCATCATCGACAAAGTCATAAAGCCATGCGCAATGGTGCCGCCAAACGGCGTCATCTTGGCGGCTTCTTCATTGACGTGGATGAATTGGTGATCGCCGGTCGCATCGGCGAACATGTTGATCTTTTCCTGGCTCATTTCGACCCATTCGCTGGTGCCGATATTTTCGCCGACTTTCGCGGCCAGATCCTGCGGGGACATATGCGTGCTCCTCTGCCAAAAGCTCGCGCTGTGTGGCGCGCGATGCAAGTTTACGTTTACGTTAACTTAGAGCTTCATGGCAGGGGCTGCCCGATAAGGCAACGGTAATCGTCGTAAGAATGATACAGAGCGATCTATGCCGTTACGGCGCCGGGAGATACGCCCCTTTTCCCATCACGCTGCGCGCGGACACGGCGGCGTTTCTCGCTTGGGGAAAGCGCCTTTTCGAGGCTCTGGGCGGCTTTCGCCGAATCGAGCCGAGTGACATAGGAATAGAGCGCGATCTGCAAGCCGATAATCATCAGCATCACCGGTTGATAGGCAATCCCCTGAAAAGTCGCACCGACCAGATAGATGAGGCTCGCCATTTGCAGGGCGGAGGCAAGCGGCGATATCCACGCTTCATCTTCCTCGGTCTTGGCCTTCCAGCGGCGATAGGTCTTCTCCATCTGCCACACACCAAGCGCCTGAAGCAGCAGCCAAATGGCAAGACCTGGATAGCCTTGTTCACCCAGCAGCTCAAAGAACGAGGAGTGGAACGCACGGCCTTCATCCACCACTTCGCGATATTCGATCGTGGTGGTGTTGTCGCTCTCTTGCTTGACCGGCATCGTGTATTCAAAACTGTTTGCGCGGAAGCTGTCGAACCCGCCGCCAAACGGATTGCGGCTCGCATAATCGATGGTCCATTGCCACACCGCGATCCGAGTGGAGGCGCTCTGGTCGCCGCCCGGCTCGGCGATAGTCGCCATCCGATCGTAATAGCTTTGCGGCAAGAATGGCAGCGCAACCAGACCCATCACGCCCGCGACCCCAATGAACAACAAGCGCTTGTCGGTGTAGCGCAGCAACAAAATGCCGAGTGCAGCGATGCAAAGCAGCCCGGTGCGTGCTTCGGTGCCGATGGGGACAAGCAGAGCTGAAAAGATCATGCCAGCGGCGAACACTGTCACCGTCCAATGCGGCTTGTAGATCGTGCCAAAGCGGGTGAACCACACGATCAGAGGGATCAGCGCTATCGCGACAGTCGCCAGCGTCGAGCTTTCGTAAATGCCGCTATTGTTGTCGACGAATAGGCGCAGATTGCCATAGCCTCCTCCGCCTAGCACGATCTTCATCCCCGTCCCGATCACGATGGTCGCGACTGACAGCACCATGGTGAGCGCAAGCGCCTCAATCCGCGCGCGTGTCGTGACGGTAAGCGGCAGGAAGATCGCGAACAGCAGTGCCTTCCACACCCAATCCCATTTGGCGGCAGCCGCTTCGGGGAACGCAGCCCCTTGCAAAGTCCACCAGCAATAGACGAGCAGCACCAGCAGCAGAAATTGCCTCAGCGAAAAGCGTGCGCCTTCCTTGCGGTCCAGAAACAGCCACCCGCCAAAGGCCGCAGCGAACGCGATCAATGAAACCTGGATGTCCTGAATGATCGAATAACCGATCCGCTGCGGTGCGAGAATGTCGATATAGACATACAGCAGCACCCATAAGAACGGGCGTCTGAGACCAAGCAGCAGAACATATCCAATAAAGGCAAGGAAGACGAGATCGAGCATCAGTCTGCCGCGTTTTGGCCCTCATCAGCTTGCGCTTTGCGGCGCGCGGCGTTGCGGCCAGATGTCCGAGCGGCCTCGCGTTCGGCGGCCTCGGCATCTTTGTAAGATTGAAGTTTGGGATCAATATCCAGCGCATCGCGCATCACCAGCCGCAAAAGGGCAATCGCCAGCAGCCCATGGCCCAGCGCAAGGGAGATGTAATCGATCATCGCAAGTCCCGCCTTACAGGGGCACGGTTGACGGCGCGTTAAGCAAACATGGTCTAAAGGCCTGCCCTATGACGCGCATCCTTCATGTTCTTGACCATTCGCTGCCCCTCCACAGCGGCTACACTTTCCGCACGCGCGCGATTATGAAAGCGCAGGAAGCAGCAGGGTTGGAAGTGCGCGGTATCACCTCGCAGCGGCACAATCTTGAGGCCAAGTGGGATGCGAGCACGGAAGAGGTCGATGGCCTCACATTCCACCGCACCCAGGGCACGCCCGCAGGACCGGTCCTAGTCAGCGAGTTCAAGGAAATGGCGGCGCTATCCGCTTCGATCCAGAAACTGGCCGAAGACTGGCGACCCGACATCATCCACGCACATTCACCCGCATTGAATGGCGGAGGCGCATGGCGCGCAGCCCAAGTCTTGGGCGTGCCGTTCGTCTATGAGATCCGCGCCTTCTGGGAGGACGCCGCCGTAGGCAACCTTACAGGAACCGAAGGCTCCGCCAAATACCGCCTTACCCGCAGTCTCGAAACCCAGATAGCTGCCCGCGCTGATGCGTTGTTTACGATTTGCCAGGGCCTGCGCAATGATCTGATCAAACGCGGTATCTCTGCGGGAAAAATCGGGGTGATGCCCAATGGCGTGGATCTTTCGCTGTTTGGCGATCCTCCACCGCGTGATGACACATTGGGCAGCCAGTTGGGCATTGCACAGGGCGATCCGGTGATCGGCTATATTGGCAGCTTCTACGATTACGAAGGCATTGATGATCTGATCGCTGCGATGCCTCAGCTTCGGCAGCATCACCCCGGAGCAAAGCTGCTGCTGGTGGGCGCTGGCCCGATGGAGGCCGAATGGCGCGCCGCTGCGGCTGGTTTGTCCGAACCCGATGCGGTGATTTTCACAGGCCGCGTCCCGCATCATGAGGTTGATAGGTACTATTCGCTGATCGATGTGCTCGCCTATCCGCGCAAAGCTTCGCGTCTAACCGATCTGGTGACGCCGCTCAAACCGCTGGAAGCGATGGCGCAGCGCCGCCTCGTCGCAGCTTCCAATGTCGGCGGACACCGCGAGCTTATCACCCATAGTGAAACTGGCATCCTTTTCGCGCCTGACGATCCTGCCGCCTGTGCATTGGCGCTTGCCGATTTGCTGGACCAGAAAGAGGGGTGGGATGCGATGCGCACCCGCGGCTTGGAACATGTCCGCACCCGCCATGACTGGAAAACGAATGCGGCACGTTATCACGACGTTTACCATCTCTTGTTAACCCACGGTCATAAATCCGCCCTTTCAGACGAAACGGCGCGGCGACAGGGATTACGAGCCTAGCGGTCTTAAACACGGGCCGCTTGCGCTTTTTAGGAATGAGCAAGGGGCACCATGCGGCTTAGTCAGTTTATCGATAAAGAGCCTCGCGAGCGCAGCAATTCGGGGAACAAACGCCGTTTCAAACTGGGCGGTTTGGACCTGCGAGCCATTGTCGCACATCGCAGCTTTGTGCCGATGATAACGATCTGGGGCGCGGCTCTGCTAGGGCTGGCCGTTCTGGTTTTGCCGAGCAACACGATCGCGCGCCTTGCAATGCTAACAGGTAGCGGGCCGATGGGGGGATTTGCACAGACTATCTTCGCCGCGATTGCCGCATTGGTGGGAGCAGCCCTTGGATTTTTCGCCGCTCGCACATTGAGCCGCAGTTTCGGCGTTACAAAGGGCTACGCTCCGCTTGCGGCTACTGTTCTTTCAAAACGCGCGCAGCCGATCGATCCGGCGCGCGAGCTGGGCAGCGAAAGCCTCGACAGTCCGATCAACGAAATCCCGTTCGGTGCTGAAATCGAAGAAGAACAGTCCGCACAAAGTGAGGCTGGCGAAGAGCAGCCGAACTTTACTCGCGAACATTTCCGCATCGCATTGCTGGAAACTTGCGAAGGATCGATGTGCGAAAGTGTTGCCTGTGAAGCAGAAAACTGTGAGCCAGAGCCTTGCGAGGCCGCCCCGGACGCAGATCGACCGGTTGAGCTGGATCTTGGCGAATTCGCGGAATTGCCCGGTCGCAACGCCGTTTGGGTCGAAGAAGAAAGCCCCGCTGATGAATCAGCAGCGGAGGCCGAAGATCAAGCCGCGCAATCTCAAAGCCCGCTTTTTGCGGTCAAACCGGCGACCGCAACGGCTGCAGCTGCGACACCAAAAGGGGCCAAAGTTCCTGCCGCTAGCGCGCTCGAACAGCTGCGCCAGAAACACCCCGAAGAACTCAGCCTGGTGGAAATGGTTGAACGGTTTGCAGGCGCCCTGCATGAACATCAGCAATCCGAGCGCGCGCGCCACCCCGCTGGCGCTCCTGCGCGCGACGCGGCCCTCGCAGAGGCACTGAAGGCGCTGACTTTGTTCACCCGTAACGGTTTTGATGCGGGTGAGCCCGGCACAGATGCCGCCGCCAATCTTGACAATTTGGACCAAACTGAACGCGAATTGCGCGAAGCGATGGCCAAACTGCAGACATTGCGCGGGGCCGCGTAACCGGCGAAGGCCCCCAAAAACTGGCAAATTTTGCAATCTGAACGCGGCAGAGTCGCAAAAGGCGCAATAAACTAAAGCCCAGATTGGTGTCGGCGTAATATAAATTCGCATCATCTGGTTGCAAAATCGAGATTCCATCGGCAAAAGGCGCGTGAAACGTAGCGCGGCCTGTGCAAGCCACCCCTTTCGGCTGTTCAGTGCGCTCGGCACTCTGCCGCTGCTCTGGGCCACAAGGGGGCCACGAGGCAGCAGCATCTGACAGAACGGAAAGCTTGCTATGGGACTGCCCAACTCCCAGGGTCTTTACGACCCCTTGAACGAACACGACGCCTGCGGCGTAGGCATGATTGCGCATATAAAAGGCGCGCGCAGCCACGCGATTGTCGAACAGTCGTTGGAGATTCTGGAGAAGCTGGACCATCGCGGCGCGGTGGGCGCCGATCCTTTGCTGGGCGATGGTGCAGGTTTGCTGATGCAGATTCCGCATACCTTAATCCGGCGCTGGGCGGATGAGCATGGCCATGATCTGCCTGAGGAAGGGCATTATGCGGTCGCCATGTGCTTTATGCCTCAAGACGAGGCCGCGCGTGATTTTGTGGCTGAACGGTTTGAGACGTTCTCTGCCAAAGAGGGCCAGCGTCTGATCGGGTGGCGCGATGTGCCAGTGACTTTGGACGGTCTAGGCGATGCGGTTATCGATTCGATGCCAGTGATCCAGATGGCGATCATTGCTCGCGGGGAAAACTGCGCTGATCAAGATGCGTTTGAGCGCAAGCTGCTGGTGATCCGCAAGCAGGTGCAGAACCCGCTTCGAAAGCTTGCAGAAAAGCACGATTTGCCGGGGCTGACAGACCTTTATCTTCCGAGCTTTTCGACCCGCACTATCGTTTACAAGGGCCTGCTGCTGGCAACGCAAGTGCAGAGCTTTTACGATGATCTGCGCGATCCCGACTGCGTCAGCGCGTTTGGCCTCGTCCACCAGCGGTTTTCGACCAACACGTTCCCGAGCTGGAGGCTCGCTCACCCGTTCCGTTTCATCGCTCACAATGGTGAGATCAACACAGTTCGCGGCAATGTGAACTGGATGAACGCGCGCAGACGGACGATGGAATCAGAGCTGCTGGGCGTTGATCTCGATAAGATGTGGCCGATTATCCCGCATGGGCAATCGGACACAGCCTGCCTTGATAACGCATTGGAATTGCTGCTGGCAGGCGGATATTCGCTCGCGCACGCCATGATGATGCTGATCCCGGAGGCGTGGGGCAAGAATGACCTCATGGACCCGGAATTGCGCGCGTTTTACGAGTACCACGCCGCGTTGATGGAGCCATGGGACGGCCCTGCTGGCGTGTGCTTCACCGATGGCCGCCAAATCGGCGCGACGCTCGACCGCAACGGCCTGCGCCCTGCGCGATTCTGCGTGACTAGGGACGACATTGTCTGTCTCGCATCTGAAAGCGGCGTTTTGCCCTTCGCTGAAGAAGACATCGTGCGCAAATGGCGGCTTCAGCCCGGCAAGATGCTGCTGATCGACCTCGAACAGGGCCGCATCATTGAGGATGGCGAGCTCAAGAAAGAACTCGCCAGCTCAGAGCCGTATGCTGAGTGGCTGGAGCAAGCGCAGTTTAAGCTTGAAGATATCGACCATATTGAGCCTGAACTGTCCGAGGTTCCAGAACACTCGACGACCCTGCTCCAGCGCCAGCAGGCGTTCGGCTACACGCAAGAGGATATAGGCCGTTTCCTTGAACCCATGGCGGTGAAAGGCGATGATCCGATTGGATCGATGGGCACCGACACACCGATTGCGGTTCTGTCGAACAAAGCGCGGTTGCTTTACGATTATTTCAAGCAAAATTTTGCGCAGGTCACCAACCCGCCAATTGACCCGATCCGTGAAGAATTGGTGATGAGCCTGCTTTCGATGATCGGCCCGCGCCCCAATCTGCTCGGCCATGATGCAGGGACGCACAAACGGCTTGAGGTGGACCAGCCGATCCTGACCAATGAGGATTTGGCCAAAATTCGCTCTGTCGAAGCGGTCTTGGACGGCGCGTTCCGCTGCTCGACCATCGACATCACGTTCGATGCGGAAAAGGGCGTGGAAGGGATTGAACTGGCGCTGAAGGAAATGTGCTGGGCCGCGACCGAGGCGGTGCTGCAAGACCAGAATATTCTGATCCTGTCAGACCGCGCTCAAGACGCGAACCGCGTGCCCATGCCCGCTCTTGCTCGCGACGGCAGCGGTGCATCATCACTCTGGTGCGGCAGGGTTTGCAGGATGCAGACCGGGCTTGTGATCGAAACCGGCGAAGCGCGCGAAGTGCACCATTTCTGCGTGCTCGCAGGATACGGCGCAGAGGCGATTAACCCTTATGTCGCCTTCGAAACACTCGAAGACATTCGCCGCAAAAAGCATCTTGAGATGGACCCGCGCGAGGTCCAGCAAAATTATATCAAGAGCATCGGCAAAGGCATCCGCAAGGTCATGTCCAAAATGGGCATTTCGACCTATCAGAGCTATTGCGGCGCGCAGATCTTTGATGCGGTCGGTCTGTCGAGTGATTTTGTCGAGAAATACTTCACCGGCACCGCGACAACGATCGAAGGCGTCGATCTTCAGCAAGTCGCCGAAGAAAGCGTGCGCCGCCACGCGCAGGCCTATGGCGACAATCCTTTGTATAAGGGGATGCTCGATGTTGGCGGGATATACCAATACCGCCTGCGCGGCGAAGAGCACGCTTGGACGCCGGCAAACGTGGCGCAATTGCAGCATGCCGTTCGCGCAAATGACCATGCGAACTACGAAGAATTTGCCAAATCGGTTAACGAGCAGAGCGAACGCCTGCTCACCATTCGCGGCTTGATGGAGTTCAAAAAGGCGGACACTCCTGTGCCTCTCGAAGAGGTCGAACCCGCAAGCGAAATCGTCAAACGTTTCAGCACCGGCGCGATGAGCTTTGGCTCGATCAGCCACGAAGCGCACTCAACGCTCGCCATCGCGATGAACCGCTTGGGTGGCCGCTCCAATACTGGCGAAGGCGGCGAGGAGCCTTTCCGCTTCTCGCCAATGGAAAACGGCGATTCGATGCGCAGCCGGATCAAGCAGGTCGCCTCAGGCCGGTTTGGCGTCACCACCGAATATCTCGTCAATTCAGACGATATCCAGATCAAAATGGCCCAAGGCGCAAAGCCAGGTGAAGGCGGACAGCTGCCCGGCCACAAGGTCGATAAACGCATCGGCGCGGTGCGTCACTCAACGCCAGGCGTAGGGCTCATTTCCCCGCCCCCACACCACGATATCTATTCAATCGAAGACCTTGCGCAGCTGATCCACGATCTCAAGAACGTGCAACCCGAAGCGCGCATCTCGGTAAAGCTCGTCTCCGAAGTGGGCGTGGGCACTGTTGCGGCTGGCGTTTCGAAGTGTAAGGCCGATCACCTGACGATCTCAGGCTATGATGGCGGGACAGGCGCATCGCCGCTCACATCGCTGACCCATGCCGGAAGCCCATGGGAGATCGGGCTTGCTGAAACCCAGCAGACCTTGCTGCTCAACGATCTGCGTAGCCGCATTGCAGTGCAGGTGGATGGCGGACTTCGCACAGGTCGCGATGTCGCAATTGGCGCGCTGCTCGGCGCGGATGAGTTCGGCTTTGCCACCGCTCCGCTGATCGCGGCGGGCTGTATCATGATGAGGAAATGCCACCTCAACACCTGCCCTGTGGGCGTCGCGACGCAAGATCCAGTTTTGCGCAAACGCTTCACCGGGACGCCGGAACATGTGGTCAATTACATGTTCTTCGTTGCTGAAGAGCTGCGCCAAATCATGGCAGAGATGGGCTTCCGCACAGTGGAAGAGATGGTCGGGCGCGTTGACCGGCTCGATATGACCCGCATGCACCGCCACTGGAAAGCACGCGGCATCAATCTTGATCGCCTGCTCCACAAAGTGCCACTGGTCGAAGGCGCGCCGCTCAATCACACCGAGACACAGGATCACGGCCTCGATGGCGCACTCGACAATGCTCTGATTGCCGATGCGAAAGAGGCCATCGCGGCCAGGACCCCGGTTGAGATCAACACCGCGATCCGCAACGTCAACCGCACCGCGGGCGCGATGCTGTCCGGCGAAGTGGCGAAGGCGCATGGCCATGAAGGTCTGCCTGCGGACACAATCCGCGTAAACCTGACAGGGGTAGCCGGCCAAAGCTTTGGCGCATGGCTCGCGCATGGGGTCACTTTTGATCTCATCGGCGATGCCAATGACTATGTTGGAAAGGGCATGAGCGGCGGCCGCATCATCGTGCGGCCTCCTGCAGACAATGCACGCGCATCCAATGCCAACATCATTGTCGGCAACACCGTGCTTTACGGCGCGATTGCGGGTGAAGCCTATTTCTCAGGCGTTGCCGGTGAGCGCTTTGCGGTGCGCAATTCAGGCGCGATTGCCGTTGTCGAAGGCGCGGGCGATCACGCCTGCGAATATATGACAGGCGGCGTGGTCGTGGTGCTGGGCGGCACGGGCCGTAACTTTGCAGCCGGCATGAGCGGCGGGGTCGCCTATGTCTATGATCCGGAAGGAACGTTTGAGAGCCTCGTGAACCATGCGCAGGTCGATCTGTTGCCGATCGCGGCAGAGGCTGAGGTTGACGAAGGCACAGGACGGCCCAAGCAACGCGGCACATCGGTCAATGATTTCGGCATGGGCGATATGCTGCGCCACGATGCGGAGCGCTTGCGTATCCTTATCGAACGCCACCAGCTCCACACCGGAAGCGCCGTGGCAGCTGAGCTGCTTGAGGATTTCGACACGGCTCTCAGTAAATTCGTGAAAGTGATGCCGCGCGATTACAAACGCGCTCTCGAAGCGCTCGAAGCTGAGCGCGCTGAGGCCGCGAGCGTAGCGGCGGAATAAGGGACGCAAGAGAGACTTACCATGGGCAAAGACACCGGATTTCTCGAACTGGATCGCCGCGAGCGCGATTATCTCGACCCCAAGGAACGGCTGAACAATTACCGCGAATTCGTGGTCCAGCCATCTGACGAAGTGCTGTCTTCGCAGGCTTCGCGCTGTATGGATTGCGGTATCCCCTATTGCCATAATGGTTGCCCGGTGAACAATATGATCCCGGACTGGAACCATCTGGTCTATGAGAACGATTGGAAGAACGCATTGGACGTTCTGCACAGCACGAACAACTTCCCGGAGTTTACCGGCCGCATCTGCCCTGCGCCTTGCGAAGCGAGCTGCACGCTCAACATCATCGATCAACCGGTGACGATCAAATCGATCGAAGCGGCGATTATCGATCGCGGATGGCAAGAGGGCTGGGTCACGCCGCAAGTCCCGGAGAAAAAGACCGGCAAATCGGTCGCCGTCGTCGGCTCTGGCCCGGCGGGGATGGCCTGCGCGCAGCAATTGGCGCGCGCTGGTCATTCGGTCACTCTGTTTGAAAAGTCAGACCGCGTGGGCGGATTGCTGCGTTATGGCATCCCCGACTTCAAGATGGAGAAGCACCTGATCGCGCGGCGTTGCCTGCAAATGGAGGCCGAAGGGGTCGAGTTCAAAACCTCTAAGGAAGTCGGCGTCGATGTCTCGTTCAAGAGCCTTCAGGAAAACTTTGACGCGGTGGTCTTGTCCGGCGGCGCAGAAGACGCGCGCCAGCTGGCCATTCCGGGTGCAGAGATGCCTGGCGTGCGCCTCGCAATGGAATTCCTCACCCAGCAGAACAAGCGCAACGCTGGCGATGATGAAGAACGCGCGGCACCGCGCGGCACTCTCAAAGCCACGGGCAAGCATGTCGTGGTGATCGGCGGCGGTGACACAGGCTCTGACTGTGTCGGCACGTCGAACCGTCAAGGCGCAGCCTCGGTGACGCAGCTTGAGATTATGCCCAAACCTCCCGAGAAAGAGGATAAGGCGCTGACTTGGCCCGATTGGCCGCTCAAACTGCGCACGTCCTCCAGCCATGAAGAGGGCGTGGAGCGCGATTGGGCTGTGCTGACCAAGCGCGTAGTCGGCGATGGCGATACAATCACCGGGCTAGAATGCGCGAAGGTTGAATGGGTCAATGGGCAGATGCGCGAGATTGTCGGCAGCGAGTTTACGCTCAAGGCGGATCTGATCCTGCTTGCGATGGGTTTTGTTGGGCCGAAAAAGGCAGGGCTGCTTGAGCAGGCTGGCGTTGAGCTGACCGACCGCGGCAATGTGGATGCGGACACTGAAGGCTATGCCACAAGTGAAGAAGGTGTCTTTGCCTGCGGTGATATGCGGCGCGGACAGAGCCTTGTCGTGTGGGCAATTCGCGAAGGCCGCCAATGCGCGCGCGCTGTCGATGAAGCGTTGATGGGTGTATCAGAACTGCCACGGTGAGACGGCTTGGACCGAGTGTTAGGATCAAAATTAAGCATCCAATTGCTCCGGACATTTACTAAGCTCCCACCGGGAGAGTTAACAAAAACTGAATAAATTCCCTCGGTTTCTTAATTGCTTGACCACTCCTATGCGACGTGGTTCAAGCTGTTCTTGATGGAAGGCGGCGCGAATTGTTCGGATGCCGCCCTCAGGAGAGGGATCGGGTCGTGGGCAATTTTCGCCGCATTTGCGCGCGCGCATCCCTGTCGCTTGCAGCGAGCGGGGCCATTTGGGCGGCGCCAGCTTTGGCTGAAAGCGCTTCAACCGCCTCGCCAATTCCACTTCAACCCGTCTGGGCATGGGCCAGCTCTCAACAAGACACCGCCGCACAACCCCAGCCGCGCACCAATCCGGAAGCAGAGGGCACCCGGGTACCAGCAGAGCAAGTTGAGCTGCCGGAGCGAGATGCACCTTACCCTCCTGAGCCGTCCGCGCCCGCCCCGCCCTCCAATCCGGTTGATCTGGAGCTGGTGGTCTCACAATTTCTTGACGCTCCGATCATCGGCGATGCCGACAGCACGGCGCGCTATTCAGGCCGGGTCGATGGCTATTTTGAATTTGGCGGGGAACTTGTTGGAGCATCCAGCGACCTTTCGCTCAAGCTGCGGCCTGAGTTTACCTGGGGCGAAGATTCCAACGGCGCAGTAGGGCTGATCCCTGTCAATTCCGCTTTGTTCCGGCGCGAAGGGGTCAGCGATTTCGACCTAGCCGCCAGCCTCGTCTATGAATGGCGCGAAGGCGCGCGGCTGGAGGTCGGCAAGATCAACCTGCTTGATGTCTCAGCCGAAATCCCGATCCTTGAAAGCAACGGGCATATCGGTTTCCAGAATCTCGGCATTGCCCTGCCACCAACCGGCATTGCCCCCAACACGATCACTGGCGCGACGCTTTACATCGATACCGAGGAAGCGATTTACCGGGTCTGGGTGTTCGATCCTGACAGCCAGTATGGCCGCACGGGGTTTGAAACCGCGTTTGAAAGCGGGGTTGCTTTCCTGGGTGCTGCCGCTTTCAGAACCCGTGTTCGCGGCCTTCCCGGTATCGTCAATTTCGCGGTCGCGGCATCGACCCGCGATGGTATAAACAGCGATATCCTGCCAAGCGCGCTCGCCCCGCCGCCGCCGCCGCTAGGGACATTCGGCAACACCCAGGGGGAGCTCGCCTTGCAGCTTTCCGCCTACCAATATCTCGACCTTTATCCTGAGGCGCCGGGCAAAGGCTGGGGCATTCTTGCACGTTTTCAGGCGGCGCGCGGCGATCCCACATTCCTCGACCGATCTGGGTATTTCGGGATCGCGGGCAATCCCCGCTTTCGCCCCCAAGACCGCTTTGGCATCGCCTACTTCCACTATTCGCTGACCGACGAGCTGGTCGATGACATCGCTTTTCGCCTCGATATCGAAGACGAACAAGGGGTGGAGGCATTTTACACCTACCAACTGGCTGACACAATCGGCCTCAGTGCCAATGTGCAGGTGGTCGATAGCGCAGTCGCCTCGCGCGCGACCGGGGTGACAGTGGGGATGCGTCTGACTACGGTCTTCTGAATGAAGCACCTTTCCCCTTGTATACCTTCCGCTCTGACCGCCCTTGCCATCACTCTTTCTGGCGTGCCCTTGGCGGCCCATCCGCATCCCGCTGACGCAAGTGAGGAGACTGAAGAAGACGCGCAGAGCCCGTCTCAATTCGTCGGGCGCTATGATGGCGGCGGCATGGAAATGGCAATGGGCATGATCGTGCGCGCCGATGGCACATTTGCATGGGGCCTCACGGTGGGCGCGTTGGACCTTCGCGCAGCGGGGACCTGGTTTGAGGAAGATGACACAATCATCTTTGTCAGCGAACCCAAGCCTGTCGCGCCGGAATTTGCATGGTCGGGCCTTGAACGAAGCGAAGAGGGGCCGATGGTGCGGGTGGTCTGGTCAACCAGTGGAGAACCGTTTGACCGCGCGATTATCGATGGCGAATGCGCCAATGGCGCAACCTTTCGCGAGGTTGTTGGCATTCAGGGATGGTCGCCCCCTGTCAGCTGTGATGCGGTCGTTAGTCTTGAGCTGAACGAGCATGTTCATGATGTGCTCTCAGGGCCCCTCAATCCAGCCGAATTGGGCTATACCAAGGGCGAGACCATCCGCTTCGAATTCCGTCCAAATGATCTGGGTGTCGCCAATTTCGACGGGACGATGGGCCGCCTGTCAGACGGTGTGCTGACCATGCAGGGCCCGCTCGGTGTCCTCGAAATGCAAAAGCTTATGCCCGTCGAGGAATAGGCTCTGCCTGCATGGTTAGCGCGTCACCCGCTTTGACTCTGCCTGTCCATACACCTAACCTGACAACGTAAGACAATTGAGTGGCCTAGGGCGAAGGAGCGGTCTTCTCTATGCTGCGTATTTTCATCGGGTTTTGTAGTGTGGTGTTGGCTCTCCTATTGCCCGTGGGAACAATCCCCGCGCAACAGCCGGGTACGCAAGGCGAAGCCACCTCCCCGCCCGACCTCAACCCTTGGCTTCAGCAACCCGCCATGTTGGTTTTCTCGAAGACCCTCGGCTGGCGCCACAATGAAGGAATTGCGGGCGGCGATGCGTTCTTTGTTGAGCTCGCACGCCGGCACAAATTCGGCATTTACACCAAGGTTGATCCGGCGATCTTCAACCCCAGCGACCTCGCCAAATTCGAAGTCGTCGTGTTCAACAATATGACCGGCGACACGTTGAACGAAGCACAAGAGGCAGCATTTGAAAACTGGCTGCAGAATGGCGGCGGCTGGATAGGCCTCCACAGCGCAGGTGATGCGTCGCAGGACAGTTGGCCTGGTATCAGGAAACACTGATCGGGCCGCGCTTTATCGGACACCCGGCAGACCCGCAATTTCAATATGCCCGCGTCGAAGTGCTCGACCAAAACCATCCAGTAACCGCGGGTCTGCCCTCTGCGTGGCTGCACAATGATGAATGGTACAGTTTTGATGGACGCGCGCAGGATCACGGGATGCGGGTGCTCGTCGGCCTTGATGAAAGCACATATCGCGCGCGCAACGATGTCTATGGCGATATCTCTGATTTGCGTATGGGCGAGGGGCCTGAAAACCATCCGATCATTTGGAGCACCTGCCCCGTTGATGGCCGCGCGGTCTATTCCGCTATCGGCCATTCCGACGAAAGCTATGGAGACCCACATTATGCGCGGCTCTTAGAAAACGCCTTTGACTGGGTGCGCGGCGCGAGCGATCCGGAAGGGTTGGGTTGCGAGGAAGGATGAGCCCTAACCCGCGCATACCAACTCACCCTTTCTAGCGTGCTCTACCGCTGGAACTGTGCCCTTAGAGAGACCAGTCAATCGGTGCGCAGCCTTGGCTTTGCAGAAACGCGTTGGCCTGGCTGAAGGGCTTCGACCCGAAGAAACCGCGATGCGCGGATAAGGGGCTGGGATGGGGCGATGTCAGCACCAGATGGTGATTGGCGGTGCCCAACCCTTTCACCCGGCTTGCCTTGTTGGCGGCATGGCTGCCCCACAGCACGAAGACCGTCGGCGTCCCTCGCTCCGCCACTGCTGCCACGCACGCATCGGTGATCGCATCCCAGCCGCGCCCGGCATGGCTACCCGCATGACCCGCCTCGACAGTGAGTGTGTTGTTGAGCAGCAGCACGCCTTGTTTCGCCCACGGGGTAAGGTTGCCGGTCTGCGGACGCGGGATGCCCAGATCAGCCTCAAGCTCCTTGAAGATATTGGCGAGCGAGGGCGGCTGTTTGACCCCATCCATAACCGAAAAGCTAAGCCCATGCGCCTGACCCGGCCCGTGATAGGGGTCTTGCCCCAGGATCACCACGCGCACCGCATCCAGAGGGGTGGCAGCAAGCGCGGTAAGCCGTGCGCCGCGCGGGGGGTAGATGGTCTTGCCAGCCTGCTCTTCAGCGCGAAGCCAGCCGCCAAGCTTGCGCGCCTCAGGGGTGCTCAACGCCGGCTCAAGCGCCGCGCGCCAGCTGTCAGGGATGTCGTCATTGGCCATGATGGGGGCAAGGTTACACCCAGTGATGCTGCGCAAGCGAGACACCCCTTCCCTCCTATCCCCAATAGGCGTAGAGCGGCGCGCATGGCAGTCCATTTTCATGAAGAAGACCTCCCCGATGGCGTGCTTACCGGCACATCAGCGCTGGCGGTCGATACCGAGACTATGGGCCTCATCACCCAGCGTGACAGGCTCTGCGTCGTCCAGATCAGCGATGGCTCAGGCGATGAGCATCTGGTGCGCTTCAATCCCGGAAGCGAGTATGAAGCGCCCAACCTCACTGCGATCCTGAGCGATCCGAACCGGGTCAAACTTTACCACTTTGCCCGCTTCGATCTCGCGGCGATCCAGTATTATTTGGGGGTGATGGCGGCGCCGGTGTTCTGCACCAAGATCGCCAGCAAGCTGGTGCGTACCTATACCGACCGACATGGCCTTAAGAACCTGACGGAAGAGCTGTTGGGTGAAAGCATGTCAAAGCACCAGCAATCCTCTGATTGGGGCGGGCCGGTGCTGAACGAGGCGCAACGCGACTACGCTGCCTCTGATGTGCGCTACCTGCACCGTCTGCGCGCCGAACTGGTCACACGGTTGGAACGCGAAGGGCGCATGGAGCTGGCACAGGCCTGTTTCGATTTCCTCCCCTCGCGCGCGCTGTTGGATATTGCGGGATGGGACGGCAGAGACATATTCAGCCACAATGAAGGTTTCTACGCTTAGGACGGGGTCCGAAGGCACACAGCACATGGTCATCAAACGCCGCATCGAAACCGGGCGCGCCAAGGAACTGCGCTCCAAACGCCAGCACTTCGCAGCGCCCGGCGGCAATCATGATCGGTTGGTCGGGTTTCTCGCGCGGGTCTTGCCGATGGGCGTGGGTGTGCTTGCCGCTTTGATGATCATCACGCCGCTGTCGCCGCGCGGAGAAGTCAGTTTCCTGCTCGACCGGACACAAGTGGCCGTGATCGATGAGCGGCTGAGTGTTGACAATGCCATGTACAGGGGGCGAGACGACATTGGGCGTCCGTTCTCGATCACAGCGGATGAAGCAGTCCAGCGCTCCAGCGCAGAGGGCAAGGTGCGGATGCAGGATCTGATGGCACAATTGCTTCTGACAGATGGCCCGGCGCGGCTTTCAGCGCCCGGCGGGGTCTATGATATCAACGAAGAAGAGGTCGCGGTCGATGGCTCTGTCGAGCTTCGCACCGCCGATGGTTACGCGCTCACTGCAAGCGGCGTATCGTTTGACCTTGAAACCCGTATCATGTCGGGCAGCAACGGGGTTGCAGGCTCGATCCCGGCTGGCACTTTTGCGGCGGATACGATGCGCGCAGATGTGGATGCGCGCGTGCTCACTTTGAATGGCAATGCCCGGCTGACGATGGTGCCGGGTGAGTTGAGGATACCGGAATGAAGGCTCCTAGACATTACGGTCGGATCGCGTTTGCGTGGGCCGCTGGCGGCTTTGCCTTGGCAGGCGTCGTTGGCGGAGTGGTGAGCGCCGGTGCGCAGGCGATCGCCTCGCACAACACCAACGCACCGGTTTCCTTCGATGCCGGTAGTTTTACGATCGATGACCGGGCGAACCGGGTTGTTCTGACTGGCAATGTGGTGGTCAATCAGGCGGGGCTAACGGTCCGCTCCAACCGTATGCTGGCGCAATATGACGATACGGGCTCGCTCGAAGTGACGCGGATCACCGCCAATGGCGGCGTTGTCGTGACGCGCGGCGGCGAGCGCGCAAGCGGCGATGTTGCGATCTACGACTTCAACCAACGCGTCATCACGATGGCAGGCAATGTGCGCCTTAGTAGAGGCAGCGATGCCTTAAGCGGAGGACGGCTGGTCATCGATCTGGAAAGCGGGCTGTCGACGGTCGATGGGCGCTCAAGCGGGGGAGCGAGCCCGGCTAGCGGTGAAACGGGCACGCGCGGTTCTGACGGCCGAGTGCGCGGGACCTTCAGCGTTTCGCCCAATTGAGGGTTGCCAAGAAGCTACTGCGCCCACGAAAAGATGGACGACCTAACGGGCCAAAGGTGCGCAAGGCCGGCCCAAATCAGTACGCGTTGTCGTGGCGCAGAACGCGGACGGTTTTGAACACAATCTCAAGATCGGTGCGCAGGGACCAGTTTGAAATATATTCTAGGTCTGACTGGAGCCTGTCAGTGAGGTCCTTCTCAGCCTCAGTCGCCCCGCGATAGCCGCGCACCTGGGCAAGACCGGTTAGACCGGGTTTAAGCGAATGGCGGTGCCAATATTGCGCGTCCACCTCCCAGAACAGCTTGGAATTGGCGCGGCTGCCCAAAGCGTGCGGGCGCGGGCCCACAATCGACATCTCGCCGCGCAAAACGTTGACCAATTGGGGCAGCTCATCGATGCTGGTGCGGCGGATAAAGGCTCCAATCTTGGTGATCCGGTCGTCATCGCGCCCGGTTGATCGGTCTCCATTGGCGTCATTCTTTTCAACGCGCATTGATCGGAATTTCAGCATGTTGAAAAACTGGTTGCCCCGCCCCAAACGCCGCTGGATGAAAAGCAGCGGTCCGCCATCTTCCAGCTTGATCCGTATGGCCACGATCACAAAGATCGGCGACAGGGCGACGAGAGCCGCGCTGGCAATGATGATATCGAACAAGCGCTTTGAGATGCGCGAACGCAGCCCCAAAGGACCGGTGGACACAACAAGAGTGGTGCGTCCTTGGTCTTCGTATCGATGCACTTCGGTCGCGCCCAAAGCATGCGCTGGCTCGCTGACGATTTCACCATAGACGCCTGTTGATTTGAGCAAAAACGCCCAAGCTTCCCGCCGATCCCGCGGGCAACTGACGACCACCTTATCCTGATTTTGCAAGAGCCTACCCAAGCGATCGAGCATGAAGGGGTCTTGGCTCGTCGGATCAAGCTCATACTCAGCAGCAGAGATCAGCTCTGCATCGGGAAAGGAAAACTCGGAGCCTCCATCGGCAATGACAAGCCGGTTCATGGTTCGGCCCTTCCAAAACTTCTGGATCGCCCAAGGCACCAGACGTCGCACCCAAACCAAGGCAAATCCCGCAATGATCAATCCAAGCGTTACAGAAACCCGCGAAAACTGAGCGCTGGTCTTCGCATAAAAGGCGACGAAATTGAGCAAGGCTGCTGATATCACCAAGGCTATCAGCGCCTGACGAGCAGCAAACAACCAGTCATTCAAAGACGCTGTGCTGTAGCTTTTGTTGTAGAGCGCGATCGTGAAAAAGACCGGCAACATAGTCTGCACCGCGAGCATATTGCGCGAGTACCACCAGACGCCTTCATACAGCAGCCCCGCCAATGCAAAGGCAAGGTGCAGGACGATTGCATCGACCAGCATAAGCGCCGCATAGGCGCGAAGCCGCCTGCGCTCCAAAGAAGGAGTGAATGTGTGCGGTGTTTGTTTGGCGGCCACTTCATCAAGAAGGACGCCCGTAACCTTGTTCATAAACTGACGCGTTCCCCCCGAACGCCCTTTACGCAAATGCTCTTATCGGCTGAGCGACCCTATAAGCACCTTTACGTAAATTTTGCGACTGCGAAATAGGTTTTGTCCAGATACGCTACCGTTTCGCCGCAAATCTCGCAATTTCGGTCAGATTCTGGGCGAGCAACAGCTCTGCCGATTGGCTGTTGGCGAGCAAATCCTGATGCAACGCAACAAGGCGCGGGCCGAGCCGGTCAAGCCGGGTCTCTTTCGAATTGCGACCCGCAGGCCTTTGCCAGACTGACAATTGCTGGCGGATTTCGCGTTCTTCCTTCCAGAATATGCCCAGCTGTGCTTTCTCTCCGCGGCCCAGATTATCGATCGAACCGCGCGCGCCCAACTTTGCCGAAATCTGCGTCAATTGCGCCGCGCGTCGCTCCAACGCGAGCAGCAGACCAACCGGATTGAGACCCAATTCCTTTATCCGCCGCACCTCTGCGGGCAGTTTACCAAGTTCGCCGCCCATCACCGCATTGACCACTGGGCCAAAGCCATCCTCTTCGGTCGCGGCGCCGATTTCGGCATAGTCATCCACGCCCGCGCTTTTGGGCGATTGCGGCCAAGCATCCATATAAAGCGCAAGCTTATCGACTTCCGAACGCGCAAGCCTGACATCAAGGCCCGCCGCCCGCGCGATCCGCTCTGCCAGGTCGCCACCGAGCCGCAATCCCGCCGCATCTGCCATTGCGCGCACCGATGCGGCAACGCTCATCAAATCAGGAGGATAGAACATGGCGACGAGCGCATCCTTGCGCTTTTCCAGCAGTTTGGCCGTGCGCGATTTGTCAGTCGCAGAGGTTGCCACGACCAGCACCGGTGCGGCCTCGCCAGCGCCAGCCTCTCCTGTTTCAATCAGCGCCTTTAACGCATCATGCGCTTCATCGCCGCTCGCGCGGACGAGTATATGGCGTTTGTCGCCGAACAGGGATTGGGATCGCGCCTCATCCCCCAGCAAAGCGGGGTCACGCCGCAAATCGCCGCCGGAAAGGTCAATCCGTTCACCGGCATCCGGCATGGCCTCGATGATCTTGGCAGCCGCTGCTGATGCGCCCGCCTCATCAGGGCCACAGAAAAAGAAGATGGAGGCCGTCTCAGCCGATTTGGGAAGCCCGCGGGCAAAGTCGGAATGTTTGGCTTTCATCCGCCCTTCACTCAGCCGCTGCCCGTTCGCGGTCGCGCAGAGTAAGAGCAATACGCGTCACCATTCTGTCCGCCACTTCCTTCGCGAGATTTTCAAGCGCGGTCTGTTCAGCCGCGATGGTCGCATATTCGGAGGACACGACATCGATCCCCGCATCCGATCCAGCGGTGGCATCGAGCAGGATCTCTCCGGTCGCAAGGTCGACCAGCTGGAAACGCGATCGCAAAATTCGGCGTTCGCGGCTGATCGTGTCATCGTTAAGGACACCCAAAGCCTCGAGCGCGTCATCAAGCCTCACGTCAAGCCGGTAGGCAGGCACGGCGGGAGGACCGCCAGCGGTGGCAACGCCCAGGCGATCTTGCAACGCGTTGCGCACCAGCCATCCATCGCGCCCCGGAATGGCAGGAACATCAACCGCGGCGAGGCCCTGCGCCACGCCTGAACCGTTTTGGCCAGTCGAATAGAGCGGCTGAAGCCCGCACGAGGTGAGCGCAAGGCCCAACATCAAGGCGAACAGAGCCCTCATGTGACGATATTGACCAGCCTGTCGGGCACTACGATCACCTTGCGAATGTCTGCACCATCGAGGGAACGCTGGACCTTCTCGCTCGCCAAGGCAAGCGCTTCGAGGTCTTCTTTGGATGCCCCCTTTGGCGCCGTGAGCGTGTCGCGCAGTTTGCCTTTATGCTGAACCGCGATGGTTACCTCATCTTCGACGAGCATCGCAGGGTCGTGTGATGGCCAAGCGGCGTCGGCGATAAGGCCATCTCCGCCCATCTTGGCAAACGCCTCTTCCGCCAAATGCGGCATCATCGGGCTGACCATATGCAGGATCGCTTGGATCGCGAAATTGCGGCTTTCACTCGGCGCGGCTTTTTCGGCGGCTCCGGTGAGTTCATAAAGCCGCGCAACAGCTTTGTTGAAGCCGAGCGCTTCGATGTCCTCAGCCACCGCAACGATGGTTTGGTGCGCCTTGCGCTCCAGAGCTTTGTCTTCGCCGCTCGCTGCTGGATCATAGGCATCGAACAAACGCCAGAGCCTTTGGACAAAACGACCGCAGCCCTCAATCCCGGCTTCAGACCATGGGAGGTCACGTTCGGGCGGGCTGTCGGAAAGCATGAACCAACGCGCGGCGTCTGCGCCATATTGGTCGATGATGTTGTCGGGATCGACGACGTTCTTCTTCGACTTCGACATTTTGACGACGCGGCCGCGGTCAACCTCTTCGCCGCCGTCTATGGTGAAGGCCTTATCACCCTCGATCTTGACCTCGTCTGGGGAGAGCCAAGGCCCTTCGCCCACTCGGTACGTCTCATGCGTGACCATACCCTGCGTAAAGAGCGCGGCGAAGGGCTCTTTCACATCGAACTTGCCAATGTGAGCGAGAGCCCGCGTCCAGAAACGCGCATAGAGCAGGTGGAGAATCGCGTGCTCAATCCCGCCAATATAATGCTCCACCGGCATCCATTTGGCGATTTCCTCTGGGTCGAACGGGGCGCCATCAGGCTGCGAAGCGAAGCGCAGGAAATACCATGAAGAGTTGGCAAAAGTATCCAGCGTGTCAGTCTCGCGCAAAGCCGGTTTGCCGCTGATCGGGCAGGTGGTGTGCTTCCAGGTCGGGTGGCGCTCCAGCGGGTTGCCGGGCGTGTCAAAATCGACATCCTCGGGCAGTTCCACAGGGAGCTGATCGCGCGGAACGGGGACAGGGCCGTGATCGGGTGAGTGGATGATCGGGATCGGCGTGCCCCAATAACGCTGGCGCGATATGCCCCAATCGCGCAGCCGCCACACAGTTGTGCCTTGGCCCCAGCCGCCCTCCTCGGCGCGGGCGATCACATCAGCCTTGGCGTCTTCGACCGATTTGCCATCGAGGAAGTCGCTGTTGACGATCACGCCGTCTCCGGCTTCCGCCTCATCGCCCATCGGGGCATCGGCTTGGCTCGCATCCTTGGCGACCACGCGGGGGATAGGCAGCTCGTATTTGGTCGCGAATTCAAAGTCGCGCTGGTCGTGGCCCGGCACGCCCATAACCGCGCCGGTGCCGTAATCCATCAGGACAAAGTTCGCGATGAACAGCGGCATCGCGTCGCCGGTGAAGGGATGACGCGCGGTGATATCGGTGCGGTAGCCGAGCTTTTCCGCCGTTTCGAGCGCAGCAGCGGTCGTGCCGCCCTTCTTGCATTCCTCAATGAAGGCCGCGACCTCTGCGTCACCCGCAAGCGCCTGTGCGACTGGGTGATCGGCAGCCACCGCCACAAAGCTCGCGCCGAAAATCGTATCGGGGCGGGTGGTGTAGACGGGCAGTTTCTCGCCGTTTGAAAGCTCGAACGAAAACTCCAACCCGCTCGATTTGCCGATCCAGTTTTCCTGCATCAGCCGCACCTTGTCGGGCCAATCCTTGAGCTCGCCCAGCCCATCGAGCAGGTCTTCAGCAAAATCGGTGATCTTCAAGAACCACTGGTCAAGCTTGCGCTTTTCCACCTCAGCGCCCGAGCGCCAGCCCTTGCCATCGATCACCTGCTCATTGGCGAGCACGGTCATATCGACCGGATCCCAATTGACCTCGGAAGAGCGGCGATCGATCAGCCCGGCCTCATACATATCGAGAAACAGCGCCTGTTCGTGCCCGTAATAATCGGGATCGCAAGTCGCAAATTCGCGCGTCCAATCAAGCGCAAAGCCAATGCGCTTCAACTGCGCTTTCATCGCCTCGATATTGGAGCGGGTCCAGGCGCCGGGATGGACCTTTTTCTCCATCGCCGCGTTTTCAGCGGGCATCCCGAATGCGTCCCAACCCATCGGGTGGAGCACTTCAAACCCGCGCATCTTTTTATAGCGCGCGAGCACGTCGCCCATCGTGTAGTTGCGAACATGGCCCATATGGATGCGCCCCGAAGGATAGGGAAACATCTCCAGGATATAGCTTTTGGGCTTTTCGCTGTTTGAATCGGCGTTGAAAGTTCCGTCTTCTTCCCAAGCGCGCTGCCAGCGTCCGTCGGCTGTGGACGGATCAAATCGAGTGTCAGTCATGATAATCGCTCATTTGCGAGAAAAGGCGTTGCCTGAAAATTGGCCTTATCGTCCGGCCCGATGATCCGCAGAAAAAGGGTTACCCCTGTACGGCCTTGCGACGCAGATCACGGGCCTTGGTAAGGATGATGTCTTCCAGCCTTTGGACCGTTGCCGCCTGAACCGGCGCATCGACCCAATTGCCGCCTTGGGCCACTTGGCGATTGGCCGCGACGCGCAAGGCATCGGCGCGCAAATCCTGATCGAGGATAGTAACGGTCACCTTCACCCGCTCATTGGGATTGCTGGGATTGGCGTACCAATCAGTCACAATCACGCCGCCATTGCTGTCAGCGGAAAGGAGCGGCGCAAAGCTGAGTGTTTCGAGCGCCCCGCGCCATAGATAGGCGTTAACGCCAATTGTAGTGACTTGCGCTTCGGCAAGCTCGGTCGTGGGACGATCGCCACCACCGCATGCAGCCAAGAGCCCAATAGAGCAGGCAGCGCTCAAAAAGCGTGCCGAGGTTGAAATTGCAGGTTTGGCGCGTGTCACAGCCTTACGGTCCTTCGTTTTGGTGTCTCAATGCTCTATACAAGTCGCAGCCCGCGCGGCAAGCGCTCACAGCCCGCAACATCCCCGATGATGCTGACAACTCCGCCTAAAGCTGCGCGCTGTATGTCAGATGAATTGCCATGGCTTGGATCGCAGGCCTTGGTTCAAGGGTGATTTCAAGAATCTGTGTGAACCACGCAACAGATTAGGTCCAATGCGGGACATTCGTGGTAGATTTGATTGCAAACTCGCCTTTGCTGGGCCTAACGTAACGGAAACAGGCACATAGATTCGCCACGGCTCAGCTTGTGTTCAGGCAAAGGCTGGTTCGGGTTAAAGCGAATTTTTTGGAGGACTTTTGACCAATGGCACGTTTGCCAGCCAGCGCAGCGAAACAGCAGGTCACCCTGCCGCTGTTTGGTGTGGCTGCGGCCCTTGCAATGGTCTTGCCATCTGCTGGACTCGCTGTGGTCGGCTTGTCTGAGACAGAAATCCGCTGAAAACTCGGCCGCTTTCGATTTTTTCACGCCCGCTTCGGTTGATCCCGAATTGGCCGCCCGCGTCGCGGACAAAGCGCGCGAACGCGGCATTCGTTTCACGCCGGCAGGCACGTCGCTCGTTACGAGCGACCGTACCGTTACCGTGGCTGTTCGTCTTGATGACCAGACCGCGCAAGCGATTTCCGTACGACAGGCTGTGGAAGCGACACCGGGTCAGGGCACCGGCATTGCCGGGCTTGATACCAGCCGGTTTAACCTAGGAACTGCGCGCGGCTATCAAAGCTTCGCTCGGCCCCAGACTTCACCATCGACCACACGTCCATCGGTGGATGTGCCCGTTTCAGCCACTGAGCGCAGTCTGATCGATTTGGCGATGCCGGATCTCGCCGAATTTGAGCCTGTTCGGCCTTCGCGCGAAGAAGAGCCCGGAAGGCTCCAACCGCGCATTGCTCTTGAAGACAACAACATCGCAGGCCGTTCGGCAAATACACTCGATGCATCTGAAGACAGCGTCGATGTCGGCGGCACATTCCGCCTTTCGCCCAATCTCGATGTGACCGCCGGGGTTCGCTATTCGCAAGAACGTGACCGGCTTGATCCGTTGACCAGCTCTGTTCAAGACAGCCAAGCTGTGTATGTCGGAACGCAAATCCGGTTCTAACGCGGCATCATCCTGGCGATCGCGATGATCGCTCTTACAAACCCCGCAGCAAGCGGGGTTTTTTGTTGCCTGACGCTACGGCATCGCTAGGCTCGCACAATCTCTTCCCCAATCAGCAGAACAGGAATCACCTATGAGCCGAGTAGCCATCGTCACCGGAGGAACGCGCGGTATCGGAGCGGCCATTTGCCAGCGCCTGAACCGGCAAGGACACACGGTGATCGCAAATTATGGCGGCAATGATGAAGCGGCCCAGGCTTTCTCCGAAGAAACCGGTATCCCCGCGATCAAATGGGATGTCGGCGATCACGAGGCCTGCCTTGAAGGATGCGCCAAAGTCAAAGCCGATCACGGCGAAGTGGACATTGTCATCAACAATGCAGGGATCACCCGCGATGGCACCCTTCATAAAATGAGTTTTGATGATTGGAACGATGTGATGCGCGTCAATCTGGGCGGATGTTTCAACATGGCCAAGGCGACCTTTCCCGGAATGCGCGAAAGGCAATGGGGCCGAATCGTCAATATTGGTTCGATCAACGGCCAAGCGGGCCAATATGGTCAGGTGAACTATGCCGCAGCAAAATCCGGCATTCACGGTTTCACCAAAGCGCTCGCGCAGGAAGGCGCGAAGTTCGGGGTGACGGTGAACGCGATTGCTCCGGGATATGTGGACACCGATATGGTGGCAGCGGTTCCAGAGCCTGTGCTTGAAAAGATTGTCGCCAAAATCCCGGTAGGGCGTCTTGGCCAAGCCGAAGAGATCGCGCGCGGCGTCGCCTTCTTCACTTCAGAAAACGGCGCATTCATGACTGGCTCCACCATGAGCATCAATGGCGGCCAGCATATGTATTGATAGGCATCAGCACCGACATGGCGGCAAACAGAGTGATTGTGCTTTCCCAATCATGACCCGGCATCTGCGCGTGCCTCCGATCAGCGCCACTTGCGTGCCATCCTTATCACTCCGTTAACCCTTTTTGGTTAGCCCTGCTTATCCATTGGCAGACGCGGGCGGGGGGTTCGCGATCCGCACGATGTTTTGAAAGGTGGACCGACGTGCCCAAAGATCACGTATCGATGCATGACCAAACAGGCGACCTCAATCGCCGTGAGAGCGAGCGTACAGAGCTCGAGCCGATGCTGGCCAAAGTGGTGTGCCAGACGGGCGAATATCTTTGCTTTGTGCGTGATGTTTCAACCCTTGGCGCTGGTCTTACCTTCATGCACGCTGTTCCGCCAGAAGAGCGCATCTTGCTGCAATTGGCGAACGGACTGACCTATCCGATTGAGCGGGTGTGGATCGGCAAACGTCAGGCGGGATACCGGTTTGGCTGCGAGGTCACAATCGAGGAGTTCACCCGGCCACAATTTGGTGAGGCGGAAGACGGCCTGGCGCCGCGCCCTATCCGGCTGGAAATTGAAGCCGATGCCAAGGTTGGCGATGGCCGCCAAGCGGCTCAGGTGCGGCTCTTGAATCTGTCTTGCGAAGGCGCTCGGTTCGAATGCGAGGTGGATTTCCAGCTCAACGCTCTCATCGGCTTTTCGCTTGAAGGTCTGGAAAAGCGCATCGGACAGCTGCGTTGGCGCGATGGCCATACCTTTGGGATGCAGTTCCAGCACCGCCTGACCGATCAGGAAATCGCAGATTGCGCTTTGATGTTGCAACCTTTCGGTTCCCCCTATCCCGATCAGCTCGCCGGCGCTCTCGATAAAGCACGCGCTGCTTGATCTGCGGTTGAGAAGGCGCAGGACTTAGGCCTACCCTTGCGTTTGTGGGGGTGAAGGCCAATCTGAAGGGATGCCGGAAAAGCAACCCCTCTCCCAATCCGATACCAGCGCCATAATCGAAATGGCGCTGAGCGATCACACCAGCTTTACCGCAATCCGCGACCAATTCGGCCTGTCCGACAACGAAGTGAAGGCTTTGATGCGGCGCGAGTTGAAGGTCGGCAGCTACCGCGCTTGGCGCAAACGCGTGCGCGAATTTTCCGACCGGCGCGAACGGTACAAATAGGCGCTGGCCTGCTAAGACAAGGCCATGACCACGCCGCTCTACCACCCGCCCGTCAAACGCTCTGTCGAAATCGCCGGGCACAAGACTTCGATCAGCCTGGAGCCGTTGTTTTGGGACATGCTGCGCGATGCAGCAGCGCACGAGGATGTGCCGATCAACGCCCTTGTCGCGCGGATCGATGCCGAGCGAATTCAGTCAGAAACCCCGCCCGGATTGGCGAGCGCGATCAGGGTGTGGTTGGTTCAAAACGCCCAGCCTTAGCCGCAGTCTAGTCGTCCACCCGTTCGATATCCGCGCCCACCAATTGCAGCTTTTCCTCCAGCCGCTCATAACCGCGATCGAGGTGATAGATGCGCCGCACGGTCGTCTCACCCTCAGCGGCGAGCGCGGCGATAATCAGGCTCATCGAAGCCCGCAGATCGGTTGCCATCACCTCAGCGCCGGTCAAGTCAACCGGACCTTTGACAATGGCGGTGCGCCCTTCGGTCGCGATATCGGCCCCCATCCGGGCAAGCTCAGGCACATGCATGAAACGGTTTTCGAAAATCGTCTCTTTCAAAACGCTGGTGCCATCAGCCTTGCACAACAAGCTCATCAATTGCGCTTGCATATCGGTGGCGAGGCCAGGGAATGGCGCGGTGGTGAGGTCAGTGGGGTTAAGCGCGCCATTGGCGGCAACCCGAACGCCTTTCTCGTCCTCTTCCACATGCAAGCCGATCGCGCGCATTGCCGCGAGGGTTGAGACCATATCATGCGCGTTGGCCCCTTCCAGCCGCACATCCCCGCCAGTGATTGCCGCCGCACAGGCATAGGAGCCCGCCTCAATCCGGTCTGGCATCACCTTGTAAGTCGCCCCATTCAGGCGGGCGACGCCGTGGATGGTAAGGTCAGACGTGCCGATCCCTTCGATATCGGCTCCCATCGCAACAAGCAGGTTGCAAAGATCGACGATTTCAGGCTCTCGCGCAGCTCCTGTCAGCCGGCTGGTGCCTTTGGCTAGCACGGCGGCCATCACCGCATTCTCGGTCGCGCCAACAGAGACCACCGGGAAGTCAAAATCTCCTCCCGGAAGTCCGCCATCCGGCGCGGTGGCTTTGACATAGCCTGCGGTCAGCTCAATCTCGGCCCCAAACGCCTCAAGCGCTTTCAAATGCAGATCAATCGGGCGGTTCCCAATCGCACAGCCGCCGGGCATCGACACCGTCGCCTCACCGCTGCGCGCGAGCATCGGGCCAAGCACGAGAATCGAGGCGCGCATTTTGCGCACCAGATCATAAGGAGCGATGGTGGAGGTCACCCGCGCGGCTTGATAAGTCACGATCCGGCCAAAATCTTCAGGACGGTTGTTGCCCTGAATGCTGATCGTGACCCCAAACTGGCCCATCAGATGCTGAAACCCATCAATATCGGCAAGCCGTGGGAGGTTGCGCAAAGTCACCGGCTCATCGGTCAACAAAGCGCATGGGATCAGCGTCAACGCTGCGTTCTTGGCCCCCGAAATGGGAATAGTGCCCGACAGCCGATTGCCGCCGCGAATGATTAACTTGTCCATCGCACCCCTCTAGCGAAACCGTCTGCACACGCAATGGGCGAGCGCGTGGCGGATTGCCCGCATCCACGTGATTGACCTTCAGGGATCAAGCGGGCAGGGACGCTCACAAGCCTCCGGTCGCACCTCTCACCTATCGAAAGGCCCTCATTCGATGAGCCAGAAACCGATTAAGAAAGCCGTCTTTCCCGTCGCCGGCCTCGGCACTCGTTTCCTGCCCGCCACCAAGGCGATCCCGAAAGAGTTGCTGCCGATCGTTGATCGCCCGCTCATCCAATATGCTGTGGATGAAGCGCGCGAGGCGGGGATTGAACAGATGATCTTCGTAACGGGGCGCGGCAAGACCGCCATCGTTGAACATTTCGACGTCGCTTATGAGCTCGAATCGACCATGAGCGAGCGCGGCAAGGATATGGGCGTGCTCGACCCGACCCGCGCAACGCCCGGCGACATCATCACCGTGCGCCAGCAAGTGCCGATGGGTCTGGGCCATGCGATCTGGTGCGCGCGCGCTATTGTCGGGGATGAGCCGTTTGCGATCTTCCTGCCCGATGAGCTGATGATCGGCAAGAAAGGCGGAACCGGTTGCATGAAGCAGATGGTGGACGCCTATGAACAGACCGGCGGCAACCTTATCAGCGTGCTCGAAGTGCCGATGGAGGAGGTTTCAAGCTATGGGGTGATCGACCCTGGCGCTGAGAACGGTTCTCTCACCGAGGTCAAAGGTCTGGTTGAAAAGCCGCCCGTGGCTCAGGCTCCGTCGAACAAAATCATCTCTGGCCGCTATATCCTCCAACCCGAAGTCATGCGCACGCTCGAAAACCAGGGCAAAGGCGCTGGCGGCGAAATCCAGCTCACCGACGCCATGGCCCGCATGATCGGCGACCAGCCGTTCCACGCAGTGACCTTTGACGGCAACCGCTACGATTGCGGCGGCAAGCTTGGGTTTGTGGAGGCAACACTGGCGCTGGCATTGGAGCGCGAGGATATGGGCGCAGATGTGCGCGCTATGGCGGAGCGGTTGTTGGGGTAAGCACTCTACACGGAGTTGCTGGCCCTTTTTTCGCCTGCTTCTGCGTCAATGTCGGCACTCGAGCCACTAGCGGACCATAAGGTTGCGTCGCGTCGTTCTGCTGAAAGGACGCTGCTAGCAACGAGGCATTTTGTTGGTTATGCCGCCCATATGGAATGTTCGAAGCGCAGCTTTATTGCGACAGTTGTTGGGGGATCGATGGCCGCGTGTGTGCCGCTTGAGCTTGGCCGCACAGAGGAAGGTAAGTCTATGTACGGATTGATTGGCAAAATGATCGCAGTTGATGGACAACGCGATGCATTGGCTGAAATTTTGCTTGAGGGACTGCGCGATATGCCTGGCAACCTCTCCTACATCGTCGCAGCTGCAGCAGACAGCGAGAACGCTCTTTGGATCACGGAAGTTTGGACGGATTCGGAGGCTCACTCGGCCTCGCTCGCCCTTCCGTCGGTGCAAGAAGCGATAGGCAAAGGGAGGCCTCTTATTGCTGGCATGGAACGAATTGCTGAGACCCACCCTATTGGCGGACATGGTATATCATAATTCAGGCGGGTTTTGCGGAAGTCTGGCAGATACTAGACCGTTCGCGTCGACCCCCATTTTCAGCCATGTCGCATCGGTGCTTTTGAGCGAAACAATCGCCAAGAGAAAACCCCGCCGAACCCATGGGCGCGGCGGGGTTGTTCTTTGGATCGGAAGCAAAGCTTACTCAGCCGCTTCGGTGTCGTCGCCCTCTCCGCTGTCTTCCATGAAAGACAGTTTCGACATGGCTTCTTCAACGCTCTTGGGATCATCGGCTGCCGCTTGCACCAGCGAGCCAAGCGAGGAGCCATCAAGGCCGAGCTCTTTCATCAGCCCGTCGAGCACCGGAGCCTGCGCGCGGTAGGCGAGGGCCGCGGAGACCGCGTCAGTCGCCAAGTTTCCCGAGCCACCGCCCGAACCGCCGCCTGCAGGCGCTCCCGAAGAACCGCCGCCATTTTGCGTAAGCCCATCGACCTGCACGATCTTGATCGAATCGATCGCTTCCATTGGCTTGGCGCTTTCCTTGATGACTTCAGGCAGCACTTGCAGCAGCGCCAACTTCGTTTGCAAGCTGATCTGATCCATCGAGAGGATGTTCGCAGCCTCGTTGACCGCCTTTTGACCGGCGGCTTCCACTTCAAAGCGCACACGGTCCGCTTCGGCGCGAAGGATTTCGGCATCCGCCTCACCCTTTGCTTCAAGCCGTGACGCTTCAGCGCGGTTGGTGGCGGCGTCCTTCTCAGCTTCCGCTTCCACCTTGATCGAGATCGCGTCACGCTCAGCGACTTTCGCCGCTTCGATCAGTTCGATCTTCTTCTGACGCTCGGCAACCTCACTCTCACGCGAGGTCACAACCTGCTCTTCTGCGGCCACGGCCAGAGCCCGTGCGTTGTCCGCTTCAGCTTTCGCCTGGCTTTCTTCGCGAGACTTGTTCTGCACCTCGATCTGCTGCTCTTGGCGGGCGATCTCGAGAGCGCGTTGCTGGTCGATCCGGGCCTCTTCGACGAGACGGTCGGCCTCGATCTGCTGCGCATCGACCTGCTTCTTCGCCTCAATCCGTGCGGCTTCGGCTTCGCGATTGCGCTCGGCCTGTTCGCGGGCGATTTCCGAGGTTTGCGAAGCGCGGCGCACCTCGACCTCACGCTCTTGCTGGAGCCGGGCATATTCGGTGTCACGCCCGATTTCGAAAGACCGCTGATCGGCTTCGAGGTTCTTGGTCTCCATCTGGACGCGGGTGTCCTGCTCGATATCGTTGCGCAGTTTCTTGCGCGCTTCGATTTGTTCGGTGAGCTTGGTGAGACCTTCAGCGTCAAACGCGTTGTTGGCGTTGAAGTGTTCAATCGACGTCTGGTCGAGACCGGTGAGCGAGACCGATTCCAGCTCCAGCCCGTTCATCGCAAGGTCGTTGGACGAGACCTGCTGCACCTTTTGCACGAAATCTGCGCGTTGTTCGTGCAGCTCGTTCATGCTCATCCCCGCCGCTACCGAGCGCAACGCGTCGACGAACTTACCCTCGACCAGATCTTTCAGCATCTCAGGCTGCATGGTGCGTTGACCAAGCGTCTGCGCCGCCATCGCAATCGCACCGGCGTCAGGACGCACGCGAACGTAGAATTCGGCCTTCACATCGATCCGCAGTCGGTCAAGCGTGATCAGCGCCTCACCATCGCGGCGCACCACGCTGAGAACCAAGGTGTTCATATTGACCGGCATGGTTTCGTGGAAGACAGGCAGCACCAGCGCGCCGCCATTCATGACGACCTTCTCGCCGCCCACACCGGTGCGGACAAAGGCGATCTCTTTGGAGGCGCGCCGATACAAAGTCGTCAAGAAAATGAAGAAGATAAGCAGCAGGGCAATCCCGCCGCCGGTGAGCATCACTAGGGTCCAAAAATCCATGTTTTCTCCAGTCAGTGGTTCGAGTTAAGGGGTAAGCAGGGGGCTTTCGTAGCGCACGCCGAAGAACAGCTCTCCTTCGCGGCGCACGAGCAGCACCGTTTCACCCTCGGCCAATTCCGCCGCTTCATCATGCGGTTCGACCATTACAAAATGGGGTTGCCCAAAGGCATCTTTCACCTTGGCGCGCGCAGGCGATCCTGTGCGAGAGGTTCCGGTTTGGATAACCGCATCGCGCCGCACCAGGCTTTCCAGGCCCACGGCGGTTGTCTCATCCTGCGGCAACATCCGGGCGAGTGGCCGCACGAGTAGACCATTGAGCGGCAAAGCCGCACCGCCCGCAAGAAGCGCCGCCAGAACCGCGCTGAGTGGTTGACCGGCGGTGGTTTCGATAACCCACTGCCCAACAACCCCGGTGACCGAGAAGACAAACAGCAGGCTCGACAGCCAGATCAGGAACGGCACTTTGCCGATCCCGAGCACGCTAAAGACGCCGTCGAGAAACCCGCTTGCCTCCAAGCCATCAGCAATATCGGCGTCCATTTCGATCCCGATATCATCCGCGCCTTCGAACAGATCGCCCGCGCCAATGACTTGCAGGAAGGCAATCACGAACAAAGCGCCCAGCGAAATCGCAAACGGCAGATTGTGAGGTTCAAACAGGCTGATCATGTCTTCCTCCCGTCAATCTTCATGCAAAAGCAGCGTGCAACAACGCCTGCCGCAAAGCATGCAGCACCATGTTTCCAAGTTTTTCCCATGAATGGTGCATTAACACATGTTTCCCGGAAATAACAGAAAAATCGGTATCAACGTTCAATAAATACGTGAGACGAACTTTTATTGCACGATTGCACTTGAATTGTTGCGGAAGCATCACCAGATAGAGGGCTTGGCTGATCGTTCTTGTATCGAAATTTCCTACATCGCGCTCATGTGCTCTGTTGGAGTTTTTCTTGAACGGCTTCCCCGTGGCTGTGTTTTATCAACTAACCTCCTTTTGCGCCCCCCGCCTTGATGCCTCCACCGGTCAGCTGGGGGTGATGCGCAAGGGCAGCGTTTTGAGCCCGCCGACAAAGGTGCTGGTCGAACGCTTGGCTTCCCCTGCCAATTCGACGCTCTCGATCCTGTCGAGCAGGGCTTCGAACAAAATGCTCATCTCGAGCCGCGCCAGATGGAGCCCCAGACACATATGCGCGCCCGCCCCGAACGCAAGATGGCGATTGGGTGAGCGGGTTGCATCAAAGCGGCGAGGGTCCTCGAATTGCGAGGGATCATGATTGGCCGACACATAGTTCAGCATTACCCAGTCGCCCGCCTTGATCAGCTGACCGCCCACTTCGGTGTCCTCGGCAGCGGTGCGCATAAAGTGCTGAACCGGAGTGGTCCAGCGGATCGCCTCTTCGACAATGCCAGGCAGCAAGGAGCGATCGGCCTTGACCTTGGCGAATTGCTCGGGGTCTTGCGCGAGCGCATACATCGCGCCTGCTGTCGAGGCGCTGGTGGTGTCGTGACCTGCGGCGGCCATGATGATGTAATAGCCCATCAGCTCGCGGTCAGTCAGAAGCCGCCCGTCGATCTTGCCATTGGCGATGACGCTGGCGACATTGTCCTTGGGATTGGCGCGCAGCTCGGCGGCAAATTTGGAGAAGTAGTCTTCAAAACTCTGCACCGCTGCGCTGACCAATTGCGTGATCTGCTCAGGCGTCATGTCCTTCATGCCGGATTGGTTGAGGTCATCATCCTGACCGCCAAACAGCTGCTGGGTCAGCATCAACATGCGCGGCTCGTCCTCTTCGGGAACGCCCATGATCTGCATCACCACATGCAAGGGATAGGGCGCAGAGACGAGCGGGACGAAGTCTGCTTCGGACCCGGCGTCGAGCAAGCGATCCACCGTCTTGTGTGCAAGCGTGCCCAGCTCAGCTTCGAGACTGGTGAGGTTCTTGGGCATGAACCACTGCTGCGTCAGCTTGCGCAGCTTCATGTGATCGGGCGCATCCTTGGTGACAAGGCTCGCCACCATATGCTCGCTGCCGCCGGTCATCGCCTTGGCAAATTCGATGCCTTCTGTGAGCGAGAACACAACATTGCGCGGATTGTTGAGGAAGGTGGCATTGTCCCTGGAGATGCGCATGACGTCGTCGTAGCGCGAGATGAGCCAGAAGGGCGGGTGCTCGTTGTTACCCGCCTCGATCCAGGCAACCGGCATGTCCTCCCTCAACTGATCGAAGGTGTCGAGCAAAGGGTCCCAGTCGCCGTAGCTTTTGGGGTCGATGACCTCAAGCGAACGAACCGGATCGAGAGTTGCTTTGGCGTGGCTTGCCATTATGCCTTCGCCTTTGCTTCGTACTCATCGCGCAATTCGCGCTTGTAGAGCTTGCCATTGGCCTCGCGCGGCAATTCGGGGCGGAAGTCAAACAGCTTGGGCATTTTGATGCGGGCAAGGCTGGGGGCGAGGAATGCGCGCAACTCCTCTTCGAAGCTGTCACCTGCCCCGGCTTCAATTGGCGCCATATCTAGGGGCTGCACCACCGCGACGACCTTTTCGCCAAGGTCCGGGTCCGGCGCGCCGATGACAGCGGCGTCCATCACTTTGTCATGGGTCACTAGCAGGTTCTCGATCTCTTGCGGGTAGATGTTGACCCCGCCTGAAATGATCATGTGGCTCTTGCGGTCGGTGAGGAAGAGATAGCCACCTTCATCAACATGACCGATATCGCCCAAGGTCATCCACCCTTTGGGATGCATCGCTTCGGCGGTCTTGTCAGGATCGTTGTGATAGGTCGGCAAAAGGACGTTCTCGAAATAGATGAGGCCGTCTTCGCCCGCTGGCACCTCTTCGCCGTCAGGGCCGCAGACATGAAGCGTGCCGTAGATGACCTTGCCCACGGTGCCGGGATGCTCAAGCCAGTCTTCCGCACCAACCATCGTCATGCCGATCCCTTCAGAGCCTGCGTAATATTCGTTCACAATCGGCCCCCACCATTCGATCATCTCTTTCTTGATCGGAACGGGGCAGGGGGCTGCGGCATGCAAAGCGCGTTTATGGCTCGACAGATCATATTTGGTGCGGATAGCAGGATCGAGCTTGAGGAAGCGCACAAAATGGGTCGGGACCCATTGGCTGTCGGTCACCTTGTATTTCTCGATTGCGGCAAGCGCGCCTTCGGGATCGAACTTTTCGAGCACAACCAACGTTCCGCCCAGACGTTGCGCCGCCGCGCACCAGGCGAGCGGGGCCGCGTGATAAAGCGGCGCGGGCGAAAGGTAGATCATCGATCCGTCGGTAGGCATCCCTGCCCCCATCGTGGCAAGCCCCAGAAACGGGATCATCGCTTGCGGATCGGGGTCTTCGGGTGGAGCGGGGCGGATCCCCTTGGGCCGCCCGGTCGTGCCCGAGAGTAGAGCATGTTGGCGCCCGCGCGCTGGTCGGCGATGGGCTCAGCAGGCTGGTTTTGCGAGCGCTGCGTCAAACGCGTCCTCACCCTCGCCGCCCGCAATCAGCACCGGCAGATCAGGCAGGGAAGCGCGGATATCGGGCATCACCGCATCAAAAGCGTGCGAAGTGATCAGCAGTTTCGCGCCGCTATCCTTGAGGATGTAGGCGATTTCCGGCGCGGTAAGCCGCGTGGAGATCGGCACCAGCAAAGTGCCCGCTCTCTGTGAACCCCAAACCAAAGTGAAATACTCGATCCGGTTTTCAAGCAAGACCGCAAAAGCATCATCGGGCGCAAAGCCGTGCGCGCGCAGCAATTGGGCGAAACGATTGGCCGCTAAATCCATCTCGCCATAGGTCATTTGCTCACCGCTTCCCGCCATGATGACAGCGGGGTGATCAGGTTTGTTGGCGGCATGCGCAATGGGGTGAAGGCTCAAGTGTCTCTCCCTGAATCTAGCAGAGCGTTCATGCGCCCGGCTCTTAGTTTCTCTCCAAGGGGAGCCTAACGCGACATACGCGCCGCTCAAGCGAAAATGCGCTTGCTTGCTTCACTGTCATTTAGATTGGGCACAAAAAAAGGCGGCGGGAAAACCCGCCGCCAAACTCGGACACCCTCTCCAATGTCCGACCCGCTCATGGCGGGCAACTCTTAAGTGGCGCCTATCGGCCGCCGCTTGCGCCGACCCGGCGCCGTCCGGGAAGCATGTTCCCTTGCTGGCCCGATGCGCCCAATGCCCGTTGTTGAGCAAGGCGCGTCAGCTCTTGGCTTTCCACCATATAGGGATTTGGATTTACCGCAACCCCATCAACGCGGACCTCATAATGAAGGTGAGGACCCGTGGAACGCCCGGTCGATCCGACATAGCCGATCACCTGGCCTTTGCGCACGCGGTCCCCGGCAGCGACAGCAAGGCGCGACAGATGCGCATAGCGCGTTTCAAGCTCAGCGCCGTGATCGATGCTGATGTAAAGCCCATAGCTGGAAAAGCGGTTGGCGCGGCTCACCAGACCATCAGCCGTTGCGTAAACAGGGGTGCCGGTGGGAGCGGCAAGATCAATGCCGCTATGCATCCGGCGGCGGCCCAGCACAGGGTGCGTGCGCATGCCATAATTGCTGCTGGTGCGTGCCCCACGCACGGGGAGGATCGAAGGAACAGATACTGTTGGGCGTTCGAAGACTGGATTGCGCTGGATGGCATCAGGCGCGATCGGCGGAACAGCGTCGAGCGAAGACCAACTGGCAAACAATTCGCGGAACCGCTCATCGCCAGCTGTTAGATCATTTGCCTGAGCCTCTTCGATAGGCGCAGTGACATCTGCGCTGGTGGAAGCGTTGGTTGAGGTGTTGGCTGCAAGAGGTGCAGTTGCGACCAACCCGGTTGCAGCAATAAAGGCTAGCATGGATTTCGGCACCAAACGCTGGAGAGGCGTAATCATAAAAATCCCGGTCCTGTCTGACACTAGAGTGCCAATTCTGGTGGGGCTGGACGCGACCTTATTGTTATGATCAGACCCCGAAAGTCCAATCTACGCGTATCAACCGTATGGTAGAGGCCCCCTGCGCCTCGCGATGTAACGAGAGTTATCCACTCGATTCGTTAAACCGCAACATCTTCGTAGAAGGCACGCGATAGACCGGCTGCGAGGCGGGCTGAGTCGTTGAATGGCGGCTTAACAGGTCCCCTGAAATGCGCGCGAACAAGGGATTTCCACAGGGTTTCGGGCGCTTCGCCTTGACGCGAGGCCTGCTTCAAAAGTGCTTGGTGCCAAATCCGACATGGCGAATTTCGTCGTCAAGTATACGGGCGAGGATCTTTGCACCATGCTCGTCCCCGGCTCCTCTTACCCGCTCCAAAGTCGCCGGCGTTACGTCCAATCCACGCGCTTCCAGGACCATCGGCACCACTGCAAGCCGCGCTGTGACGTCATGGCGTGTTTCATGCGCCGCCTCCCACAATCCGCCGTGGGCGGGCAAAGCGCCGTAATGGCTGCCAAGGCTTTCCAGCTTGCGCGCCAGCAAAGCGAAGTGCATCGCTTCATCACCGGCAACCGAGAGGAAATCGGTCACGAATTCTTCGCCCATTTCCCCGCCAAAACGCCCGGCCATATCAAGCGCCAGATCAATCGCGACGAATTCGATATGCGCAAGGCTGTGCCACAAGGCGATGCGCGCGCGCTCTGATCCGAATTTGCCGCGCTTGGGCATTTTGTTGGGCGGGAGCAGCTCAGGCGCGTCGGGCCGAGCGGGCTCTACGGGCATCTCGACGTCAAACGCCCACGCAAGCTCATCCCTGCGCCAACGCCGTGCAACATCGCGCGTGGCAAAGCACTTGGCGCGCGGATCAGCGGTCAAAAGAGCGCCGCGAATGGCAGAGGCGACACTTTCCATGTTCGTGTCAGAGCGCCTTGGCTGCGGCCAGCACTTCCTCGGCGTGGCCTTTGACCTTCACCTTGTTCCAAACCTGCGCGATCTTGCCATCGGTGCCGACAAGATAAGTCGTGCGCACCATGCCCATATAGGTCTTTCCGTACATTTGCTTTTCGGTCCAAATGCCGAGCGCATCGGACAGCCCACCTTCTTCCGCGTCAGTCGCCAAAGGCGTGGTGAGATCGTGTTTGGCGATAAAATTTTGGTGCTTCTTAGCCGAATCCTTGCTGACGCCGAGCAACACAGTGCCCGCAGCATCGAACTCCGCCTTCATTGCGGTGAAGTCCTTTGCCTCAGTGGTGCAACCGGGCGTGTTGTCTTTGGGATAAAAGAACACCACCAAATTCTTGCCTGCGAAATCGGACGGTTTGACCGTTCCGCCATCAGGAGTGCCCATCTCGATATCGGGCATTGCATCACCGGCTGCGGGGAAATCGCTCATCAATCCAGCTCCAATTCTTCGTCAAATGATGCGGCCCAACACCGGGCCACACATGCGCGTGCAACGAAAAGATCACCTGTCAGTTCCGCGTAGCTAGTACGCCCGCATGCAAGCGCAAGAGCTTTTGCAGCGGCGGGTGGCGGCTCCTTGCCATCGGGTGCCAGCAGACGTCCCGCCACAAGTATACCGGTCAGCAGATCATACGCCTCGATAAGCTCGGTCGGCAGGATATCGATGCGGGCCAGCATCCGGATCGAAGCCATCAGACTGGGCGCGATGATTGGGTGGTCATCAAGCACAAGTTCGCGCGCATAGCGCAATTGGAGGTAGTGGACGAGAAACTCGACATCGACGAGCCCGGCTCGGCTGTGTTTGACATCAAGAGGCCCTGTCGCCTCTTTATGCTGCGCCATTTCGCCGCGCATTGATAGCACTGCCGCGCGAAGTTCAGCGACATCACGCGCGCGTGAGGCGATTTCGCGCACGATCGCGGTAATCTCGTCATTTACCTCATCGGAGCCCACCAAGACCCGCGCTCTAGTGAGCGCCATATGCTCCCAGGTCCAGGCGGATTGGCGCTGATACTTCGCAAAAGCAGCGAGCGAAACTGCCAGCGGGCCCTGCTTGCCCTCTGGCCTGAGGCGCGTGTCCACTTCATACAGCGCCCCTTGCGCGGTCGGCACAGATAGCGCGGCGCTCACTCTGCTAGCCAAGCGGTTGAAGTAGTGGGTCGCGCTTAAGGGCCTTTCACCGTCTGACATGGACGCAAAATCACCTGTGAACAGATAGATCATATCAAGGTCGGAAGTGTGGGTTAGCGCTCCGCCGCCCAGCCTTCCCAGCCCCACGACGATGAGCTCCCCTCCTTCGATCCGGCCATGCGCTTGGGCGAATTCGCGTTCGCACGCCTCAACCGCGATAGCGATCGCCGCCTCTGCCACGCCTGATAGCGCAGCGCCAATGCGGTTAGCGGGTTCCTCGGCCTCGATCAGGCTTACGCCATAGCCAAAGCGTCTTTCGCCCACCACCTGCCGGATCGCATCGAGCGTAGCTTCAAGGTCATCGCGCGCGGCTCCCTCGCGTATTTGCTCAGCGACTTCGGAGCGAAACGCATCGCCGCCAAAGGTATCCACGCCCTCAGTGTGTTCGTCGCTGACCAAGCCATCGAGAAGTTCAGGCCGCCGCGCCAGCTCATCCGCCAGCAAAGGTGACAAGGTGAGCGCCGCAACCAACCTGTCCAGCACTTCAGGCCGCGCGAGCAGCAGATGGAAGAGTGTGATCAGCGATTGCGTCCGCTCAAGAATGGTCTGCCACCGGATAAGGGCCCGCTCAGGATCGTCACTCCCGGCAAATCGCTCAAGCAGAACCGGCAACAGTTGATCAAACACCTCAAGTGCTTGCGGGCTGCGGATTGCGGTATAACGACCATCGCGCCATCCCTCGATCCGCTTGGCGAGCGCCTCAGGGTCAGCAAATCCGAGCTGGGTCAGGTGCTGCACGCGCTGGTTGGCAGGCGGCGGCGCCTGTGGGGTGTGCGGTCTCTCGCCAATCAATGCGTCATAGATCCGGCCCGTTTGATCCGTGAGTTCATCCAGTTCGGCGACAAGAGCCACACCATCCGCCAACCCATCAAGCCGCGCCACATCGTCAAGCCCTTCACCACAAGGAAGGCTGTGGGTCTGGCGATCCTCGACCATTTGCAGGCGGTGCTCGATCACTCTCAGGCGATCATAGCCTTCGCCAAGCGTTTGAGCATCCTCTGCGGCAATCAATCCCGCATCAGCCAGTGCGCTAAGCGCAGCGCGGGTTCCCCTGACTCTGAGCGAGGGATCGCGCCCACCATGGATCAGCTGATGGGTCTGCGCGAAAAATTCGATTTCGCGAATGCCGCCGCGCCCGCGCTTGACGTCAAATCCCGGCCCCGGGCGCGGAGGACCATCGTGGCTTTCGCGGATACGCGTCGTGAGAGTTCTGATCTCATCCACCGCGCCAAAATCGAGCTTTGTGCGCCAGATAAAGGGGGCAATTTCATTTAGAAACGCCTCGCCTGCCTCGATATCGCCCGCCGCTGCTCGCGCTCGGACGAAAGCGGCCCGCTCCCAAGCCAGCGCTTGGCTTTGATAGTGCGTCAAGGCGGCCTGTTTGGGCACCGCCAGCGGGTTGATTTCGCTTGCAGGGCGCAGGCGCAGATCAACGCGGAGCACGTAGCCCTCCGCAGTCGTTTCCGACAACAGCTTCACTATGCGCCGGGCATAGCGCTGTGCCGCTTCCCCGGGATCATCTTTGGCGCGGCGCGGAAGAATGTCGGGATCAAAGAGCAGAATGGGATCGATATCAGAGGAATAGTTGAGTTCACCCGCCCCCTGCTTTCCCAGAGCCAGCGCGATCATGCCTACACTCGAAGTGTCGTCTGTGCGCTCTGCAATGGCGGTCCGGATTGCGGTTCCCAGCGCATGGTCGGCAAAACGGGTGAGTTCGCTTAGAACACGCGGAAGGGCAAAGGCGCCCGCCAAATCGCCAATCGCCAGAGCAGTCGCAAGGCCAAGACGGTGCCGCCTCAGACCCACCGCTATGTCGTCGAGATCGGCCTGCGCCTCGGCCCAAGCCAGCGCCGCCTCCCCGTCGCCTTTTCCAAGCAGCTCAGCCAATTCCGGCTGTTTGTCGAGCGAACGCGCGAGGAACGGCGCGAATTCACGCGCGCGCGCTATCGCGCCTCCCCAATCGGCCTCGCTTGTATCAACCATCATCATTGTCTGTGGCCAAGCCGGTTGCGACCTGCAAGCCCATCTGCAACAGATTTGAAGATGACTCTGGCCCAATCCAAACCACCGGTAACCATGCCTCCCGAATGGGCACCGCAGGATTGGCTATGGATCGGCTTTCCGCACTTAGCGCAGGAATGGCCGGGCTATCTGGAGCGTGCGCAGGAGCAGATTGCTGCCTTTGCCAACGCCGTCGCTGAAAGTGGGCAAGAGGTGCGCCTGATCGTCCGAGATGCCGCCAATGCTGCAAGGGCGCAGCACTTGGTCAGCGAAGCCGTCGTGCTGGAACAGCGCGTCTTTGGCGACATCTGGCTGCGCGACACCGGCCCTTTGATCGTGTTCGAGGAGGAGAGGCGGGCTGCTCGTAGGTTTGGCTTTAACGGTTGGGGCGGCAAGTATCAGATGCCGGGCGATGAGAGCATTGGTGGAGACTTGGCGCGCGATTCCGGGCTTGCAATCAAGGCTTCCACGATGATCTTCGAAGGCGGCGCGGTGGATGGCGACGGAACCGGCCTTGCGGTGACGACCGAGCAATGCCTGCTGAACCCCAACCGCAATCCCGCCATGTCGCGCGGCGAGATCGAGGCAGAGCTGTGCGCCGCGCTGGGCTTTGACCACGTGTTGTGGCTGGGCGATGGGCTTATCAACGATCACACTGATGGCCATGTCGATAACCTTGCGCGCTTTGTGGCGCCCGGTACGCTGGCGGTGCCCCAAGCAACTGGCTCAGATGATCCCAACGCCGCCATCTATGCCGATGCGAAAGCACGCGCCGAGGCGTACGGCCTCGATGTCGTAGCTATTCCCTCCCCTGGTCGCGTTATACGTGATGGGACAGTCGAGCCAGCGAGCTACGCCAACTTCGCTGTAACTTCGCAACTTGTGGTCGTTCCCACATTTGGCTCCCCACATGACGAGGACGGGGTCGCCGCAATCGCCGCCCTGTTTCCAGATCGCGCGACAATAGGCTTGCCTGCCGACGCAGTCCTAGCAGGCGGGGGGGGCTTCCATTGCGCGAGCCAGCAGATGCCTTCGCTTGCTCAAAGCACGTGAGTTAACGCCCTGTTAGGATTTTTGCGCGATCCTGCCCAGCATGAGCAAAGCACGCATTTTGACCCGCGACACGGTCGCAGCACTGCAGCATCGCCAAGCTGACATTGCGAGCAGCCTCATAGTGCTCGCTTGCGGCGCGGCTCTGATCCTCGCCGGTCAGCCATTGCCGCTCTAGACCAGTCGCACAAGCGCGGCGATGGCAGCCGCTCCCAGAACCACGCCCACACAGCTTCGCCAGACCGGGTCGCTGACCTTGCCGAAGGCGAGGCTGCCGACCCAATTGCCGAGCAGCACCAACGGAAACAGTGCCAGGCCGAGCACAACAATCCGCCACTCCAACACCCCGATCGCCGCCCCTGACGCGACTCCTGCAAAGGCGGATATACCGAAGATGCCGATCATGGACGCTTTGGCTGTCATGCGCGGAATGTCTCGGCCGACATAGTAGGGCACGACCGGCGGACCCGGCATCGCAGCAAAGCCCGTGAGCAAGCCGGCAGACACCCCGACCGCACTGGTGGTAAGCGCGCTTGGTTGCTTGGCCCCTCGCTTGGGCAGCAAAACAGCAACGAAGGCGGACAACGCGATCAGCGCGATCAGCAGCCGAGCCAGACCTTGCGGCGTCGCATCAAGCAGCATCAGCCCCGGCGCGGTTGCGAGCACAACCAGGGCGCTGATCGTCAGCGCGCTCTTTTCCGCCTCTCGCAGGATCAAGCGAATTTCTGTGAAGGCCAGCAATCCCGCCATGATGTTGATCGCCAAGACCGCCTGCACTGGTGTCAGAGCCAGCGCAAGGATCGGCACTAGGATAATGCCAAAACCGAACCCTGTCAGTCCGCGGATGAAAGCGGCACCCAAAGTGGCCACAATCGCTGCCGCGATTTGCGCCGCGCTGAACCCCTCGAGAAACTCCAACTACTGCCCTGCCCGATAGATGATGAAGCCCAGTGTTACGCAGTGAAATGCCGCGATCCACAGATTGCTCTGGACAACGGGATTTCCCATTGTGCCGACCGTGAAGGGCGTCAAGAGCTTGTAGATGACTTGCACCACCAACAGCGCCGCCACCATGGTGGGCACCGGCTTTACCATCAGCCCCAGCGAGCCGACCAAGATCGCACAATACACCGCGAGCAAAATACCCCTCGCGGCCGTCTCTGGACCATAGGCATCGATGATCCAGTCCGCTTTTGAGACGATCCCATAAGTCACTGGCACCAGCACAAACACATTGAGCGCAAGTGAGAGATAGATCATCAGCTTCACGAGGACAGACGCCTATCCGCGCAGATCGGGCGCAGTCGCCGCTTCAGTCAGCATCGCAACCGCTTCATCCAGCGGCATGACCCGCTGCTCTTTCTCACCCAGAGTGCGCACCGCGACCGTGCCTTCCTCCGCCTCGCGCATACCAACCACCAGCAAATGCGGGACCTTGGCAAGTGAGTGTTCGCGCACCTTGTAGTTGATCTTCTCATTGCGCAGATCACTCGCAACGCGCAGTCCGGCAGCCTCCAGCTTGGCGATTGCTTCTTCGGCATAGGGGTCAGCGTCCGAAGTGATGGTCGCGACAACCGCCTGCGTCGGAGCCAGCCAGACCGGCATCCGTCCCGCATAATGCTCTATCAGGATACCGATAAACCGCTCATACGATCCGAAAATCGCGCGATGGAGCATGACGGGACGGTGCCGACCGCCATCCTCTCCAATATAGGTCGCATCAAGCCGTTCTGGCAGCACCCTGTCAGACTGGATAGTGCCAACTTGCCAAGTCCGCCCGATCGCATCGGTCAGATGCCATTCGAGCTTGGGCGCGTAGAAGGCGCCTTCGCCCGGGAGTTCTTCCCATGCGAGGCCATTGGCTGTGAGCGCATCGCGCAGTTCTTGCTCGGCCTTGTCCCAATCCGCATCCGAGCCAAAGCGCTGTTCCGGGCGCAGGGCCAGCTTGATCTTATACTCAAAACCAAAGTCACGGTAGACGCTGTCAGCCAGAGTGATGAAGGCTTGGACCTCTTCCACCACCTGATCTTCAGTGCAGAAAATATGCGCGTCATCTTGCGTGAACTGACGCACCCGCATCAAACCATGGAGCGCGCCATGCGGTTCGTTGCGGTGGCAGCAGCCCATCTCACCCAGACGGATCGGCAGTTCCTTATAGGACGTGATCCCCTGCTTGAAGACGATCACATGGGCCGGGCAGTTCATCGGCTTCAGCGCCATCCAGTCTGCCTCGCCGGAGATGACGGGGCCGTCATCATCGGTGTTGGGCACTTCGTCAGGGATCACAAACATGTTCTCGCGATACTTGCCCCAATGGCCCGACTGCTCCCATTGGCGCGCATCCATCACCTGCGGAGTCTTGATCTCGCGGTAACCCCCGCTATCCATCCGGCGGCGCATATAGGCTTCCAGCTCACGCCAGATGCGGTATCCCTTGGGATGCCAAAACACGCTGCCATGTGCCTCTTCCTGAAGGTGGAAGAGGTCCATCTCTTTACCCAGCTTGCGGTGATCGCGCTTGGCGGCCTCTTCCAGCCGGTGGAGATGCGCATTCAGCTGCTTCTTGTTGAGCCAGCCGGTGCCATAGATGCGCGTCAATTGCGCGTTGTTCTGATCGCCGCGCCAGTATGCACCGGCTACCCGCATCAGCTTGAAGGCTTGTGGATCGAGCTTGCCGGTGGAGGCCAGATGCGGGCCCCGGCACATATCGAGCCAAGCACCTGCCGACCCTGGTTCGCCTGACCAGTAGACCGTCAATTCCTCATCCTCGGGCAGTTCCTTGGCCCATTCGGCCTTGAACGCCTCGCCTTCGGCCTCCCACTTGTCGATAAGCTGCTGGCGGCTCCAGACTTCGCGAATGAGCGGTTTGTCCGCTTTGATGATCTCGCGCATCTTCTCTTCGATGGCGGGCAGGTCTTCGCTGCTGAAGGGCTCTCGCGAAGCGGGCGCCATCACGTCATAGTAGAAGCCATCATCGGTCGCGGGGCCAAAGGTGATCTGCGTGCCCGGCCACAGCGCCTGCACCGCTTCGGCCAGAACATGCGCAAAGTCGTGACGCGCCAGTTCCAGCGCGTCGTCCTCATCGCGCGCGGTGATCAGCGCCAGCTCGGCATCGCCTTCGAAAGGCCGGTTGAGATCGCGCACTTCGCCATCCACCCGCGCCGCAAGCGAGGCTTTGGCAAGGCCGGGGCCGATCGCCGCAGCCACATCGTATGGCGTGCTCCCAGGCTGCATCTCTCGGCAAGAGCCATCGGGAAGGCTGATTTTGAGCAGTTCGGTCATCGTTGCAATTCCGTCTCGTTTGATGCGCGCCTTAGGACATCGAGGCACGCACCGGAAGAGCGGTGTTGAGGGTTAGGTACCGATTTCGAGGAGGACACCGCGCCGCCCCGAACCGGGCGGTTTGGCTGTGCGCTCAGCGCGTGACCAACCGCCCCCGGAACTCCGAGGTGGTAGTGGTGGTCGTTGTGGTCAGCTTGTTGGCCATGACCCACGATTTAAGGGCTCCTGCTTGAGAAGTCACCCCTTTAGTTGATCAAAGGCATGCGGAGAAGACAAAGTCCATTTCCACTTTGGAAAGTCTGCTTGACATTCATGCGAAATAATGACAAGTATGCTTTCCATAATTGAAAGGGAGCTTGTCAAATGAAGCCGAATTCTCTGGCCCTTCTGTGGGCCGCCATCATCATCGCCGCAGCGCTCATCATGTCTGAGCAAGGCGTCAACAGCGCGGTTGCAACCGGCGTTGTCATGGGCCTTTCCGGGGCCGCCTGGGGCATGATTGCTAGAAAACGTGGAAGTTCGTCTTGCAAGACGGGGTGCGCGTTATGACCCGCGACGACTTTTCTGACGCAGAACAAGACGCTGAAGCAGAAGCCGAAGTCACAAGCGCAGCCGGCAAAACTCTTGGTCGAGGGCCCGGATTTTGGGGCGCCTGTATGGGCGTTTCATACGCGCTAATTGGCGGATTGGCAGTCAGCGGAGCGCTGTCTGACATCACCGTGTTGTTGCTGATGATCCTACCGCTTGGCCTGATCGTGCCGTTTCTGCGCTCAGCCAATGCGCTTGTTGATTCAGGCGGCGATGCCTGTTTCGCCAAAGGTGCAGCGCAAAAACGCTATTTAAAGCGGATCGCGATTTCGACTTCGTTCTACATGCTATCGATGGGCGGGCTTGTTTACACCGCCAACGCAGACGGTGTGGCGTTCTTCTGGATCGTCTTGACATCGCTTGCCCCCGGTCTTGCCATGCTCGGCGTGTTCTGGGCGATTGGTCGGCTGATCGTTGAAGAACGGGACGAATTTTTGCGAATGCTGATCATTCGTCAGTCGCTGATTGCAACCGGGATCGCTTTGTCAGCGGCCAGTATCTGGGGTTTTTTGGAAGTGGGCGACGTTGTGCCGCATGCCGATGCCTATTGGTGGCCGGTGATCTGGTTCGGCGGGCTTGCCGTGGGCGCTCTGGTCAACCGGATCGAATATGGCGCGTGGGGTGCGGTGTGAGATGAACAACCGCCTCAAAGTCCTTCGCGCCGAACGCGACTGGTCGCAGCAGGATCTTGCCGACCGGCTCGGCGTGAGCCGTCAAAGCGTCAATGCGATTGAGAAGGGTCGCTATGACCCCTCGCTCCCGCTCGCCTTTACCATCGCCGAGGTTTTTGAACTGGCGATTGAAGAGATTTTTTCGAACGAGAAGGAATGATTATGCGCGCTCTATTAAGTTGTATCGCATCGCTCGTTTTGACGGCCGCTGCCACACCAGCGCTCGCCGACGAGCCATGCCCACCCTATGAAAGCATGGGCGAGGGGCCAGACCTTGTTCTCGTCCCCGGCCTTGGCTCAGCGCCAGAAGTCTGGGACGGCGTGGCAGAGGCTTTGGCCGAGGACTACACGCTGCATCTTGTCCATGTCGCAGGCTTTGCTGGCAGAGCGCCAATGGGCGATCCGCAGAGCATCGTCGATGATGCTGCGGAAGAGATCATCGCCTATCTCGATTGCAAGGACATTGAGAGCGCCGCCTATGCGGGCCATTCGATGGGTGGATTTCTGGGGTTGAAGCTGGCGAGCGAGCATCCGACACGGATCGCCAACCTTGTGGTGGTGGATTCGCTGCCCTTCTTCCCGCTCATCTTCTCGCCCGCTGCGACACCCGAACTGGCGACGCCCCAGGCCAATATCATGCGCATGCAGATGCTGGAGCAGTCTGACAGCGAGTTTGAGCAAGCACAGCGCATGGGCGTGCGCTCTCTGGTTAAAAACACCGATTATCACGAAACCGTGGTCAGCTGGTCCACATCAAGCGACCGCGCGAGTTTTGCGGGCGCGATGCACGCATTGATGACCACTGATCTGCGTCCGCAACTTTCGGATATCGACACACCAACCACCATCATGATCGCTGCCAACGCCTTTGCCCCGCGCGAACGGGTCGAACCGCTTTACAGCGCCGCATATGAAGGTCTGGAAGGGATGCAGCTGACCATCGTTGAGGACAGCTATCACTTCATTATGTTCGACCAGCCCGATGCCTTCGCCGCCGCGTTGGATGCCGCGCTGAACGACGGAAGATAGGCCCTAAACAGAAACCGTATTCGACCCTGCTTCGCTGGTGATCTGTTTGGTCCCAGCGAGCTGGGTTGAACGCTGGCGAATGCCTGAGGTGAAGCGGAACTCTGTGGTCGCACGCGCTGGAGTCAGCTCGACCGTCATATAGCCGCGCTGTGATGTGTCGGCCCATTGAAGCTCTTCATTTGTGCCGACAACTGCACCTGCCAGTTGGTCTGCGGGGACCATCGAAAGGTAACTCTCGAATCCCGGCGAACTGACCGAACACACGCCCAGTTCCACACCCACTTTTGCGCCGTCCTGCGCCAGATCGAACGCCCAGCCATTGTGGGTGTCACCGGCGAGCACCAACAGATTGGCATCGGCTTCCAACGCGCCCTTGAACACCCGTTCGCGCGCGGCGGGATAGCCGTCCCATGCATCCATATTGAGCGGAAGGCCCGCCTGCGCTGCCAAGGCCGAGGCCATCAGCCGCTGCCTTGCAAATGCGGGGACGCCGTCACCGAGCAGCTCCAACAGCCCGGTGGGCGAAGACACTTTTCCCATCAGCACTTGCTGCACCAGCACCTGCCACGTCGCCCCACGCGCTTTTGATGCGGCAAGGCCACGCGTGAGCCACTGTTCTTGTGTGGCGCCCAGCAATTGCCGCTCTGGATCGGCATAATCGCCTTCACGGAACGCGGTGAGCGCTGCCACCATGGCTTCTGGGTTTTCTTGGCCTTCAAGCACCGCGGCGATGCTGAACTGTTCCTCGCGCCCTTCCAGCCTTGTGTCGAGCCGGAACAGTGTCGCCAAATCGCCCACATCATAGGCAGCATAGGGTTCATCAGAAACGGGCATCCACTCGCGGTAGACCCGTTTGGCCGCCGCCTTGCGCACTGACCATTCACCCTCTGTTTCAGGTTGGTGGTTCTGTGCGCCGTCTTTCCAGCTGTCATTGGTGCTCTCGTGATCGTCCCAGATAGCGATCATCGGCAGCACCTGGTGGAGCCGTTGGAGATCCGCATCCGCGCGATATGTCGCATAGCGCAGGCGGTAATCAGCAAGCGCGACGATCTCAGTTTCCGGCGCCAGCGTCCGGTCGGGATGGGCTTGCCCGGCAGACGGATAAGTGCCCGCGCCATATTCGTAGATATAGTCGCCCAGATGCACCGCGAGGTCGACATCATTGGCCTGCGCCGCATGGGCATAGGCGTTGAAATAGCCAAAGCCGTAATTCGAGCAAGAGAACACCGCCATGCGGAACTTTTCTGTCGGCCCCTCAGGCAAAGTACGGGTGCGCCCGATGGGTGACGCGGTGCCTGTGGGAGAGACAAAGCGGTAGAAATACCACCTGTCAGGCGACAGCCCGGTGGCCATGGCCTTCGCGCAGAAATCGCGGGCGGGAGAGGCCGCAACTTCGCCTTCGGCCACAGGCCGTGCGAAATCTTGCGTCTCGCTAATCTGCCATGTCAGCATCGCGCCATCGTCAGAGACATAGCGGGTCCACAAAAGGACGCTGTTTGCCTGAGGCTCTCCGCTCGCGACCGAATGGGTAAAGCCGCTGCCAAAACTGCGCGCGGTTGCCGGAGTGGCGGCAATGGCGGCGCTTGCCCCTGCGAGCGCGAACACGCCCCTCCTAGAAAGAGTGGGCGACGTGGCGGGCTGAGGAATGGTGTCTGTTTTGATCATGGTCGCGGATTAGTGTGCGACCATTGCGGCTGCGTGACAAGCGCGCATGGTGTTGGCAAAAGGCCGCTGATGACCATTCAACACCATTCAATGCCCGATGGCAGGCGGATCGCTTTCCGGCACACAAAAGGCGCCGGCCCGACGCTTATCTTCCTGCCCGGCTATATGTCCGACATGGCAGGTGGCAAAGCGACCGCGCTGTTCGCTGAGGCCCAGGCAAAGGGCCGCGCCTGCCTGCTGCTCGATTATTCAGGCTGTGGGGAAAGCTCTGGCGATTTTGCCGATGGCACGCTCACACGCTGGCGCGATGAAGTGCTGGCGTTGATCGAGGCCCATGTGGAAGGCCAAGTGCTGATCGTCGGATCATCGATGGGCGGGTGGCTGATGTTGCTGGTTGCAGAAGCCTTGGGCGAAAGGCTCGCAGGGGTCATCGGCATCGCCGCCGCGCCCGACTTCACCCGTTGGGGGTACAGCGAGGACCAACGCGCGCGGCTTGCCGCAGGAGAGATTGTGCTTGAGGACAATCCTTATGGCCCCGAACCCACGCCCACCCATCCCGGCTTTTTCGCCGATGCCGAAGGGCTGATGCGGCTGGGCGCGGCGATCGACATCACTTGCCCTGTGCGCCTGCTCCACGGCCAGAGCGATTCCGATGTCCCGTGGGAGATCAGTCTCAGGCTTGCTGAGAAACTGTGTTCGGATGATGTACAGGTCACTTTGGTAAAGGATGGCGACCACCGCCTTTCACGCGATGCGGATATCGCGCTGCTCAAAGGTCTGGTGGCGGGTTTCTATTGAGAGTTTGGCTCCATGATTTTTACCTCTTCGCTCCTGGCTGTCGCGCTCCAAGTTGGCCCCAATCCCAACGCTTTGCCGCTCACCAACGGGCATGACGAATTGGCCAATAGAGCGCCGCGTGGCGAGCAGGGGGAGGCGGCCGACCCTTCTAGCATCTGGCTCGCGGAATGCCTTGCGGTGCTGGAGCATGACGCGTCGCGCGCGCACACGCTCGCGCAGCTCCATCGCAACGCGCATACAGGAGCCGACAGGGTGCTGGCGAACCATTGCCTAGGCTTGGCGGCAACCGAGCTAACCTTATGGCAGGACGCGATCACCGCCTTCACCGCCGCGCGCGATGAAACGCCTGCGGAAGAGGTTAGCGCGCGTTCGCGGTTTGCGCTGATGGCGGGCAATGCCGCCCTTGCCTCCGGCGATGCGACAGCGGCGAACGGGCTTTTGGGCGAAGCACAAACGCTCGCGCAGGAGGCCTCGGCAGGCACTCTGGAGGCGATTGCGGCGACCGATTTGGCCCGCGCACAGGTCGCTCTCAACCTGCCCGAAGCGGCGCTGCAATCTTTGGATCGAGCCACGCTGCTCGACCCTACCAATCCGGAAAGCTGGTTGCTGAAAGCCACATTGCTGCGGCGGTTGGACCGGCTGGATGATGCGCAAACAGCGATCGAACAGGCTGGGATCAACGCGCCGCGTGATCCGCTGGTTGGTCTAGAAGCGGGCGTGATCGCGGTTCTTGCCGGGCGCGATGAGGCGGCGCGAGCAAGCTGGCAATCGGTGATCGACCTTGGCCCGCAAAGCCCCGCAGCGCTTACCGCTCAAGATTACCTTGCGCAGCTGGGTCCGGTTCAGGCAGACACATCGGCGCCGGCTGATGTAGGGGAACAATTGTGACCGAATTTTCCGTCCTTGATCTGGTGCCCGTGCGCGAAGGCAGCGGCGTAGCAGAGGCGTTTGAGGCCGCCACGCAGCTGGCACGCACAGCCGAGGACCTTGGCTGCAAACGGTTCTGGGTCGCCGAACACCATGCAATGGAAGGAATCGCTGGCGGCGCAACGTCGGTGGTGCTCGCGCATATCGGCAACGCCACCAGCCGCATCCGCATCGGGTCTGGCGGGATTATGCTGCCCAACCACACGCCGTTCCAGATTGCCGAGCAATTCGGCACGCTTGATGCGTTGTTTCCCGGACGCATTGATTTGGGGCTGGGCCGCGCACCGGGTGCGGGGCCCGAATTGCAACGCGCCTTGCGCAAGGACTTGCACGCGGCCTCTGAATACTTCCCGCAAGACGTGCTGGAACTGCGCGCGCTTCTCACCGGCGACGTTGATCTGCCGATAACTGCGACACCGGGGCTGGGTTCGAATATCGAGTTTTGGATGCTGGGATCGAGCCTGTTCGGCGCCAGCCTCGCAGCGAAACTTGGCATGCCTTATGCTTTTGCCGCGCATTTCGCGCCCGATCATCTGGACCAAGCGCTGGAGCTGTATCGCCGCGATTTCCAGCCTTCTCAGGCATTAGAGAAACCGCATGTGATGGTCGCGATGAATGTGTTCGCCGCTGACACGGATGAAGAGGCGCAATTGCTTGCTTCGAGCCAGCAGCAGAGTTTTGTTGCGCTTCGCACTGGCACTCCGGGGAAATTGCCGCCGCCCGTCGAAGCGTACACCACCACCCTGCCCGCACCCGCGCGCGCCATGCTTGATCATCTGGGACAAGCGGCGGCGGTTGGCACGCCAGACAAAGTGCGCGCCGATATTGAAGCGTTTGTGAAGCGCACAAGCGCCGATGAGATCATTCTGTGCGGCGCGACCTTTGATCCCGATGCGCGGCTGCGATCGCTCGAACTTACGGTTGACGCCTGCCAAAAAGTCGCCGCCTGATACAATCGAAGTAAGGGCTTTTCCCTGACTTGTCTTGCTTGCACCGTAAAGCTGTATCGGCGTATGACGCTCGGAACGAATAAAACAACCCGGCACAACAATATTACACACTCAAAGCCGGTTGCAGGATGTCAGGAGCACACAGGCGATGAGGGCAAAGAGGTCTGGCAAAACGTCTAGCGGGGCCGCAGAAGATCCGCTGTCCAAACATGTGCGCAAAGCGCTCAAATCGGCGGTGCTGCCGGGGGACCCACCGATCAGCGCAAAGGCTTTGAGCGAGGCCGCTCAGTTCCTGCTTGATGCGGCCCAAACGCGGCCAACAGCCCGGTCTTCGATCCGGCTCGAATCCGACACGAGTGAGAGGCGGCTGCGTATAGCGATCATCAATGATGACATGCCGTTTTTGGTCGATTCGATCGCGGCGGCGATCACCGCTTCAGGCCTCAGCATCGACCAATTGCTGCATCCCGTTTGCTTTGTGGACCGCGACAGGTCTGGCACCTTGATCGACATTGCCAAGTCGGGGGTGAAGGAATCCTTCATCTATATCGAGACCCCGCGCGTCGATGCGCGGCAGCGCCGCGAGTTGATGGCTGCGCTTCGCGTCACGCTTGGCGATGTCCGCGCCGCTGTTTCCGATTGGCCCAAAATGCAGGCGATCATGCGCGATGATGCGGAGCTGGTCGCTCCTTTGGATGCAGAAGGCGGCGACTTGCTGCGCTGGTTGAACGGCGGAATGCTGACCCAGCTCGGCCACCTCACCCGCTCACGCAATGGCAAAGAAGCGCAGGCGTTGGGCATATGCCGCAAGAGCGCGCGCGAGATTCTGGCTGAGGCGTCGTTCGAGCGCGCCTTTGCGTGGTTTGATGCCCCGAATGCGGATAGCCGCGCGCGCGAGCTTTTGATGATCAAGGCCAATCGCCTTTCGACCGTCCATCGCAGAGTTCCACTCGACCTGTTTATCGTGCCTGTTCGCGAAGGCGGGAAGGTCACCGGCTTGTCGGTCCATGCTGGCGTCTGGACCAGCGCTGCGATGGCGGCCTTGCCGCAGGACGTGCCGGTGTTGCGTAGCGCGCTTGAAGAAGCCACCGCTGCGCTTGGTTTTGACAGCACAGGCCATGCTGGAAAGGCATTGGTGCACGCTTTCACGACGCTCCCGCACGATCTGCTGATCGCCTTTGCCAAGCCCGATATCGAGCAGCTCGCGACCACCATGATGAGCCTGATCGACCGCCCGCGTCCGCGGCTGATCCTCGTCGAATCCGCCCTTCAAAGGCATGTCTTTGCCTTTGTGTGGTTGCCGCGCGATGTGCTTTCGACGGGCACACGATTGCAGATTCAGGACCTGCTCACGGCATCCACCGGGCTCGACCTCATCAGTTGGAGCCTTGAAGTGGAAGGCAACGCACTTGCCATGCTGCAATTCGTGCTGGATGCGCGCGAAGCGAGCGATCTGGTCGATAGCGCGGTAATAGAGACCGACATTATCAACCTGCTCAAAGGCTGGGACGAAGCGGTCGAAACGCACCTGTCCGACCTGACCGAGACATCGCGCGTGGCGGCCATCGCGCAGAAATATGCGGGAGCCTTCACCCCAGCTTATCGCGCGCGTTACGACGCAAAAGAGGCCGCGCTTGACATCATCCAGCTGCGCAATCTTGCTTTGGGCGACAACCCAGAGGCGCGCGGCTGCCGTCTGTACAAGCTTGAGAATGACCCCTCCGGCGATCTCAGGCTGAAAATCTACCATTCGAGCGGGCATATGGCCCTGTCCGATGCAGTACCCGCGCTGGAGAACTTTGGCTTTCGGGTGCTCGCCGAAGTGCCGACCAAGCTGGAAGAAGGTGCGCTTGGCACGATCCACGAGTTCAACTTGCAGATCCCGGCGGGCGCTGATGTCGATGATCTGATCGAGCGCCGCAGCCTGGTTGAGACCGCGCTATCCGGCGTTCTGAACGGTCAATCTGAAGATGATCCTTTCAATCGGCTCGTGGTTGCGACCGCACTGACTTCACGAGAGACCAACTGGCTGCGGGCGATCTACCGTTACCTGCGCCAGACCGGGATGGGCTTTACAATCTACACTGTGGTCGATGCGCTTGAACGCGCGCCGGGCGCAACGAGGGCGATCATCGATCTGTTCACAGCACGCCATGATCCGATGAGCAGCCGTAAGGCCAGTGCCGCGATCGAAGCCGCCACAACCGACTTCACCCGGCATCTGGCAGAGGTTTCTGCCATCAATGATGACCGGCTGCTGCGGCTTTATCGCGGTGTGATCGATGCGATTGTGCGCACCAATGCCTTTGCCCCTGCGGCCGAAGAAGCGCTCGCGTTCAAGATCGATTCCAGCCTTGTCCCGAACCTGCCCAAACCGGTGCCATGGCGCGAGATTTTCGTCTATTCGCGCCGGGTCGAAGGCATCCATTTGCGATCAGGGGCAGTCGCGCGTGGCGGGCTGAGATGGTCTGACCGGCGCGATGACTTCCGCACAGAGGTGCTGGGCCTGATGAAAGCGCAAAAGGTCAAAAACGCCGTGATCGTCCCCAGCGGGGCGAAAGGGGGCTTCTACCCCAAGCAACTGCCATCACCCGCCATCGACCGAGAGGCATGGGCGGCAGAGGGCAAAGCAAGCTACAAGGTCTTCATCCGCAGCTTGCTTTCGGTCACAGACAACATCGTCGATGGCAAAGTGGTCCATCCACAAAGCGTACGCATCCATGACGGCGAAGATCCCTATTTCGTGGTCGCAGCGGACAAAGGCACAGCCACATTCTCCGACACCGCCAATGGGATCGCACAGGAACGCGGCTTCTGGCTTGACGATGCTTTCGCCAGCGGCGGGTCAAACGGCTATGACCACAAAGCGATGGGCATCACCGCACGCGGGGCATGGGTCAGCGTGCAGCGCCACTTCCTTGAAATGGGCGTGGACGTTCAAAAGGACAGCGTCCGCGTTGTCGGCTGCGGCGATATGTCGGGTGATGTGTTTGGCAATGGGATGCTGCTGTCAAAAGCGATCAAGTTGGTCGCGGCCTTCGATCACCGCCATATCTTCATCGATCCCGACCCTGATCCCGCAGCAAGCTGGAAAGAGCGCAAGCGATTGTTCGACCTGCCCCGGTCAAGCTGGGAGGATTACAGCTCAGACCTCATATCCAAAGGCGGCGGCGTCTATTCGCGCAGTCTTAAACAAATCAAGCTGTCCAAAAAGGCCTGCGAAACATTGGGCTTGGAGGATCGCGAGATTGAGCCTGATGCGCTGGTATCCGCAATCCTTAGATCACCCGTTGATCTCATCTGGTTCGGCGGCATCGGCACCTACATTAAGGATGAGAGCGAAGGGCATCACCAAGTCGGCGACCCCGCGAATGACGCGCTGCGCATCAATGCCAGCGAAGTGCGGGCCAAAGTCGTGGGTGAAGGCGCGAATCTGGGTGCAACGCAAGCCGCCCGCATCGCCTTTTCACTCGAAGGCGGTCGCATAAACACCGATTTCATCGACAATTCGGCAGGCGTCGATTGCTCTGACAATGAGGTGAATATTAAAATTGCGCTGGCTGCCGCCACCCGCGAAGGTGCTCTGACAGAGAAAAAGCGCAACAATCTGCTTGCCAAAATGACCGATGAGGTCGCTGAAATCGTGCTCGAATCGAACAGGTTGCAAGCGCTTGCGCTTTCCACCGCTCAGGTAGGCGGCGCGGGATCCACCGCCTCATTCGTGCGGCTGATAGAACAATTGGAAGAGATGGGCGCGCTCGACCGCCGGACCGAAGGTTTGGCAAACGATGAAACCTATGCCCGGCGCGCAGCAGAGGGCGCTGGGCTCACCCGGCCAGAACTCGCCGTGATCCTGTCTTCCGCGAAGCTCGCTTTGCAAGATGCGATCGAGGCGAGCGGTTTGCCCGATGATCCGATCCTTGAACCTGCACTGATCGCGCGTTTCCCATCGCCGATGCGCAAAGCTTTTGCAGTTGAGATCAAATCGCACCGCTTGCGCCGCGAAATGATCGCTACCGACCTTTCGAACCGGATCATCAACCGTCTTGGGTTCATCCACACCTTTGAGCTGCCCGAGGAGGAAGGCGTTGGTCTTGCCGATGTCGCCGCGGGCTTCGTGGTGGCCGAACATTTGTTCGATCTGGGACAGTTGTGGAGCGATATTGACAGCGCCGCCATGAGCGAAAGCGCGCGGATCGCCCTGCTTGATCGGCTATCAGCTGCGGTTGGCAATCTGATATCGGATGTGCTTCGCACCGCATCTGGCCGGGTTGAAACGGGTGCGACGATCGCGCAGCTTAAACCCGGGGTTGAAGTGCTGCTTGAGGCGCGACCGCAATTGATCAGCGGGGAGGCGCTGCGCCAGTCAGAGCGCGTGCGCGCGCATTTCTGCGAGATTGGATGTCCTAAGGCCTTGTCAAACAGAGTGGCGGACCTGTTTGATTTCGATGGCTCTATCGGGCTGGCCAATCTGGCGCTGAAGTCGGCGATTGATCCGACTTTGCTGACCCGCTCTTTCAGCAGCATTGGGAACCGCATTGGGCTGGATTGGGCACAAAGCACTGCGGCCCATATGGCGCCGACCGACATTTGGGAGCGGTTGCTTGTTGATGGGCTCGCGCGCGATTTCCAGCACATGCGGCTCGATTTTCTCAGCCGGCTGCTTCGGGGTAAGGCCGCGAAAAACGATCCGTTAAGGGCGGTCGATCATTGGGCTGCAAAGAATGCGGCATCCATTGCGCGGTTCCAGGCGATGATTGCGCGGGCCAAAGCCCAGCCCCCCATCGCGCCAGCGGCTCTTGCGCAGATTGCCAGTCAGGCGCGCAACCTTCTCGAACGCTGAACGAAGAGTTCTTGACGCGGAGCGCGTTTTAGAAAAGACACCTTTGCCATGAGCGAGGAACGTTCGATTTCGGCTGACGTGGTGATCGTTGGCACCGGCCATGGCGGCGCACAGGCAGCGATTGCGCTGCGGCAACAAGGCCATGAGGACACAATCATTATGGTCGGTCGCGATAGCGCGCCGCCCTATGAACGCCCGCCGCTCTCCAAAGAATACCTCGCTGGCGACAAGACGTTCGAGAGGATCATGATCCGCCCGGAGAAGTTTTGGGCAGACAAAGGCATTGAACTGCGTCTGGGCAACGGCGTTAGCGAAGTCGATTGGATGCGCCACACTGTCACTCTGTCTGACGGCAGCAGCATCGGATATCGCAAGCTGATCTGGGCGGGCGGGGCCGACCCGCGCCGATTGGGCATTCCCGGCGCGAACCTTAAGGGCATTTACTATGTCCGAGACAAGCGTGATGCTGATGCGATGATGGCGGCGCTCGATAACGGGGCAAAGCGCGCGGCGGTGATCGGCGGCGGCTATATCGGGTTGGAGGCGGCGGCAGTTTTGCGCAAGCTGGGCTGCGATGTCACCGTCATCGAGATGCAGGACCGGGTTTTGGCGCGGGTTGCATGCGAAGAACTTTCCCGCTTTTACGAGGCAGAGCACCGGCGGCAAGGCGTCAATGTGATGACAGCGCGCGGCGTGTCCGAAGTGGTGGGCGAGGGTGGCCACGTCACGGGGGTTACGCTCGACAATGGCGATACGGTCGAATGCGATATGGTCATCGTGGGCATCGGCATCGTTCCAGCCATCGCCCCTTTGATCGCGGCGGGCGCTGCGGGTTCGAACGGGGTTGATGTCGATGTGTTTTGCCGCACCACGTTGGATGACATTTACGCCATCGGAGACTGCGCAGCACACGCCAATCCGTTTGCTGGCAGCGCCGTCATCCGCTTGGAATCAGTACAGAACGCCAATGACATGGCCAACACGGTCGCGCGCGCAATTATGGGCGACAAACAGCCCTATCATGCGCTGCCGTGGTTTTGGTCGAACCAATATGATTTGAAGCTGCAAACCGCCGGGCTGAACCTGGGCTACGATGCAACCGTGCTGCGTGGCAATCCCGAAACGCGCAAATTCACAGTGGTTTACATGAAAGAAGGGCGCCCCATCGCGTTTGACTGTGTGAACACCATGAAAGACTATGTGCAGGGCCGCAAATTGCTCGAGAACGGAGCAGAACGGATCGAGCCTGAGCTGCTCGCTGATGCTGAAACGCCGCTTAAAGAGCTGATGTAAGCGCGTCCAAGGCCCAATTGGCGGCCTCTGCCACCACGGGATCGGGATCAGATATCAGCGCTTCCACCGCTGCCAGCAGCTTGGCATCACCGCTGTTTCCGGCTGCATAAAGACAGTTTCGCACAAACCGATCACGCCCAATCCGCTTGATCGGAGAACCTGAGAACAGCGCGCGAAACCCCGCATCATCAAGCGCGAGCAGCTCAGCAAGGCGTGGAGCGGTCAATTCGGCGCGCGGCAGAAATTCGCGCCCGGCGTGTGCTTCTTGCGCGAACTTGTTCCAGGGGCACACCGCCAGACAATCGTCACAACCATAGATGCGATTGCCGAGCGCGCTACGAAACTCTTCGGCAATCGGGCCTTTGTGTTCGATCGTGAGATAGGAAATGCACCGCCGCGCATCGAGTTGGTAGGCGCTGGGGAAAGCATCGGTAGGGCAGGCATCAAGACACGCCCGGCAACTGCCGCATTGATCGCGGTGGGGCTGCGCAACCGGGATATCAAGAGTCGTGTAAATCGCGCCCAGAAACAGCCATGACCCGTGATCCGGACTGACGAGGTTGGTGTGCTTGCCCTGCCACCCTATTCCGGCTGCCTCTCCCAAAGGCTTTTCCATCACCGGCGCGGTGTCGACAAAGACTTTCACCCCAGCCCCTGGCTCTTCCGCCACCAGCCAGCGGGCGAGCGCTTTCAGCCGCTTTTTTACCACATCATGATAGTCGCGCCCTTGCGCATAGACCGAAATGCGCGCGCGGTCTCCCGCCGCCTCCAACGCCATCGGATCGAGCGCGGGCGCATAGCTCATGCCAAGTGCGATTACGGTTCTGGCTTCCGGCCACAGCCCTTGAGGGGAACGGCGGTGATGGAGCCGCGTCTCCATCCACTCCATTGATCCGTGGTGCCCTTCGCCCAGCCATTGCTCCAGCCGCTCGGATCGCACCGGATCTTCTGCCGCTGGCGCGAACCCGCAAGTCGCAAAACCCAGCGACTTCGCATTATCCCGGATGCGATCGGCTAGACCAATTCCTACGCCTGCGTTAACCACGCTTGGGGTCATTCCCGTTTAGTCTCACCCGTTAACCCTTCTCGCCATGGATATGGCCGTAAGCGATCAATCGATCTTGAGCAATTCAACTCCGCATGACGATCCTGCAGTGTCTTTGACGCCGCCGGACACGCGCGCGCTGGCCATTGAGGCGCGCGGGCTGGTAAAGAGCTTTGACGGCACCCGCGCGGTGGATGGCGTTGATCTGGAAGTGCCCGAAGGCGCCATTTACGGGGTGCTTGGCCCCAATGGCGCGGGCAAGACGACAAGCCTGCGCATGCTGTTGGGCATTATTGACCCCGATGAAGGCGTGCGCCGGGTGTTCGGGCATGATCGCCCGCATGAAATTGGGCGCCTAATCGGATACCTGCCTGAAGAGCGCGGGCTCTATCCAGCGATGAAGAGCATCGAAGCGATTGCCTTTATGGGAGCCTTGCGCGGTCTGCCGCTCAAAGAAGGGCGCAGGCGCGGGCTTGAACTGTTAGAAAAGCACTCGCTCTCCCACGCCGCTGACCGGCAAATCCGCCAGCTTTCCAAAGGCATGGCGCAGACCGTCCAATTGCTCGGCACGCTTGTCCATCGCCCACGTCTGGTGGTGCTGGATGAGCCGTTTTCGGGCCTTGATGCGATCAACCAAGGCAAGCTTGAAGGGATGATCCGCAACCTTGCCGAAGAAGGCGTGACGGTGATTTTCTCAACCCATGTGATTCACCATGCAGAGCGCTTGTGCGAAGGCGTCGCGATCATCGCGGGCGGCAAGGTCCCCTATGCTGGTAGTGTTGAGGCAGCGCGCGACCGTATCCCTGCGCAAGTCCGTTTGGAGACCCGAGCACGCGAAGGTGCGTGGACCAGCGCCTTGCCCGAAGAAACCCGGCGCGAAGGCGACTTTTTCTATTTCCCGCTGCCCGAAACCGGCGTCGAACCGCTGCTCAAGACTTTGATCGAAGGCGATGCAGGCATTCTCTCGCTCTCCATCGAGCGCGCAGGTTTGCACGATGCCTTTGTTGCCATCGCCGGAGAGGCAGCTGCCAAACAGCTTGAAGCAGACGCGCTGGATTCAAAGGCCGGAGGCGATCAATGACCCACGACACCCACGATCAGGCCGCAATCGACGCCAAACCGCGCCTGTCCAAGCTGGAGGCTGCATGGGTTATCGCCCGGCGTGACTTCATCGCTGTGCTGTTCAGCCGCGCCTTTCTGTTCTTCCTGATCGGACCACTATTTCCCGTGGTCGTCGGTGGGCTTGCGGGGAGCATTGGCGGGCAGGTGTCGCGCGATGCAGTGAGCATCGAAGTCGGCCTTGCGATGAGCCCGGACAACAACGCCGCCATGATCGAAGCGCGCGAGCACCTTGCTCCACAATTGCGCGGCGCGGCGCCTGCTTTGCGCGAAGTGCCCGAGGCGCAATCCGACCCTGATTTTGATGCCTTCGCCTTTATGGAAGCGCGCCGGGGCAACTACTCCGCCATCGTCACAGGAACGCCCGATGCGCCCGAAGTGGTGGGCACGCAAAGGCAGATCCAACGTTGGCAAGGACCGATTGAACTGATCGCAGCAGAGGCATCTGCCGCCGCACCCTTGGCGATCCCGTCAGCTACCAGCCAAGCGCTCGCTTCCACAGCTGCCTCGGAGCGCACCACGCGGGTTAAGACCGCGCAGGCAGCGCAAATGGTGATGTTCCTGCTCACCATGCTGCTCGCAGGCATGGTATTGTCCAATCTCGCTGAGGAGAAAGGCAACAAGATCATTGAAATCCTCGCCGCAGCCATCCCGATGGATTCGGTGTTTACAGGCAAGCTGTTCGCGATGCTGGGCGTGAGCTTTGTCGGCATCGCGGTGTGGGGCAGCCTTGGCTGGGGTTTCTGGGCAATAGCTGAGGATGCGATTGTCACTGTCACGCAGACCAATTTCCGCGATCTGCCTGCACCCGCTGTCGGGTGGCCTCTGTTCCTCGTTCTGGGCATCGCCTATTTTTCAATGGCGTATTTGCTGCTCGGTTCGCTTTTCCTCACGATCGGCGCGATGGCCAATACGGTGCGCGAAGTGCAGACGCTTTCGATGCCGGTGACGATGCTGCAATTGATGGTGTTTTTCTTGGCGGCTGCAACGCTCACCGATGCGGGCTCCAGTTTGGAGCTGGTGGCTGTCGCCTTTCCACTGTCTTCGCCCTTCGCCATGCTTGCTCGCGCAGCATTGGAGGCGACCTTGTGGACCCATCTCGCCGCGCTCGCATGGCAAGCGCTGTGGGTGGCTCTGCTCGTCAAAGGCGGATCGATGCTGTTCCGCAAGCGAGTGATGAAATCGGGAGGCGCGGGCCGCGACAAAAAGCAACGCAAGGGACGCTTTGCTCTCGCCGGTCGGTAAGTGGCCATTTGCAACCCGTATTGACATTGCTGTCAGTTAGGGCAGGATGGCTTTGGAGGGAGAGGTGCATGAGGCGCAAGGAGCGCCGCCTCTCTTAAGGAGAGAGCCATGGCCACTGTAGCACCGCAACGTCCCAAAGTCCGCAATTCGCCCAATGCGTATGACGCGCTCAAAGAGCATTTTGCCAAACACCCCGAAGAACGCCCGCAGCACCCGCACAAATGGGATGTCAGCCGCTCTGACATTTACTTTGAAGACACCTGGCAGCCGATCTTCAAAGAAATGCAGGATGCAGGGCCGCTCCATTGGATCCCCGAAAGCCCCTATGGCCCCTATTGGGCGGTAGTCGGTCACAAGGCGATCCAGCATATCGAAGCGCAGCCGGAGATTTTCTCCTCAAGCTGGGAATATGGCGGGATCACGATCCTAGAGCGCCTCTCCGAAGAGGAACTCGCTGAAAGCAATGCTGATCGGCGCGAATTGCCGATGTTCATCGCAATGGATCGGCCCGAACACACCGGACAGCGCCGCACCGTCGCCCCCAAATTCACCCCTTCTGCGATGAAGGACATGGAAGACGAGATTCGCAAGCGCACCGGCGAGTGCCTTGACACGCTACCGCGCGGCGAGGTTTTTGATTGGGTCGATAAGGTCTCGATCGAGCTCACCACAGGTATGCTCGCCATTCTGTTCGGTTTCCCATGGGAAGACCGCCGAATGCTCACTTTCTGGTCAGACTGGTCAGGTGATACAGAACTTGCCGGAGTGCGCGAGCTGGATGAGATGCGCTGGGAATTCCTCCACGAAATGGCAGCCTACTTCCAGTCCTTATGGATTGAGCGCACGCATGACAAAGAACCCGGCAATGATCTGATCAGCATGATGATCCATTCCGAGGCGATGAACCAAATGCGTCCCGAAGAATTTATCGGCAATCTCGTCCTGCTGATCGTCGGCGGAAATGACACGACGCGCAACTCGATGAGCGGCTTTGTCCATGCGCTCGACAAGTTCCCTGATCAACGCAAAGTTTTTGAGGAAGACGAAAGCGTCATCCCCAACGCCGTGCAGGAAATGCTGCGTATGCAAACGCCGCTCGCGCATATGCGCCGCACCGCCACCGAAGATGCTGAAGTGTTCGGCCAGCAGATCAAGAAGGGCGACAAAGTCGTGCTTTGGTATCTGGCCGCCAATCACGAAGAAAGCGTGTTCGAAAACCCGCACACGCTTGATCTGCGACGGGAAAACGCCAAACGCCACATCGCCTTTGGCTATGGCATCCACCGCTGTGTGGGTGCGCGATTGGCTGAACTGCAATTGCGCGTGTTGCTCGAAGAAATGCACAAACGCCGGATGCGGGTCCATGTCGCCGGCGATGTCGAGCGGGTTCGGGCAAACTTCGTCCACGGCTTCCGCAAGCTTGAGGTTGAAATCACCGAATTTTGAGCGGGAGATTTCATTAGGCACCCAGTGAAACCTTTCGCACGTTTTCGGCGTACAAGGGGATAGGACACCTATTTCACGAGGGGATCGGACATGTCATTCAAACTTCCAACCCGGCGCGCCTTTGTGGCTTTTACAGGCATGGCCGCCGCCGCGCCGCTGCTTGTGAGCTGCGGCAATGGACCTGTTTCGGCGCGCAAGGAACGCCAGTTCCGCATCACCCGCACCGAAGCGCAATGGCGCCGCCGCCTGACCCGCAGCGAATATCGCATCTTGCGCGACGCACAGACCGAACGGGCATATTCCTCGCCGCTCAACAATGAGAACCGTCGGGGGACGTTCGTCTGCGCAGGCTGCAACAACCGGCTCTATTCCTCGGCGCATAAATATGACAGCGGCACCGGATGGCCCAGTTTTTGGCAAGCGATAGACAGCGGAGCGGTGGGCACATCGGTTGATTACAAGATCGGCTATCCTCGCACCGAAGTGCATTGCGCCGATTGCGGCGGGCATCTGGGCCATATCTTTGGCGATGGCCCCCGCCCGACGGGCAAGCGTCACTGCATCAACGGGCTCGCTATGGACTTTGTGCCGGCATAGCCGGTTTGAGATTCTATTCCGGCTTAACCCGCCACAGTTTTAATGTGCTGCCATTGGTGACCGGGATCGGCTCCAACCATTCGGGCGCGCGGTCGTTCAAGAGATCCGCGATAAAACCTTGCGGAGCGATCTTCTCGTAGATCCGAGGCTCTCTCAAGTTTGGGCACAGCGCGACATAGCTTGTCCCGCGCGCCCGCAATTGTTCGCGCGCGAATTCACTCGGCTTTACACTGGTCTCAATCACCAGGCGCATCGCCATGTTGCCACGGTGATGGCCGGTGGCGATCACGCTGTGATGCGTGTCGAGGATGATATTGGGCGCAATGTCGAGCCCAGCATAGACCTCGCCTTTAGGGAGCGTGTTGAGCAGCGCTGCGCCCTCTTCAAGTTCGCATTTTGACATCAGCACGGGCTTGGGCAGGACTTCGCCATCGCCGCGAGCCGCCACGGCGGGCATGGCCGTTGCCGCAAACATCAAGGGAAGCGTAGGCGACAAAGCACAAGCCACAGCCAGCATCGCTGCGACACGCGATCCGGGCCGCTCCATAGTGCGGATCTTGCGCAGCCATTGATAAACCAACCATGCCAAGGGGGGCGCAGACAAGATGCACGCCACTGATCCTGCCCGGGCAACAAGCAAGGACACTAGAAATGCACCGCCCAAGATGATCGCATAATCCAACCAAAACTGGCGGAGCCAATCGCGCGAGCGCTGGTACAAAGTGATCGCGGCAATCGTTCCAATCAGCGGGGTGACCGCAAACTGCAGCAAGATCGGCAGATCCTGTTGCCAGAATGGCAGCCCTTCATGAACACGGTCATGCCAGTACTCTGCCACCATCGGATCAAGCTCGGCAAAGCCGCCGCCTGCGCATTGCGGAGCAGCGGTAAGAAACACACCAATCGCGCCTGCGCCAGCCAAGGCGAATCCGACAAACAGCACGCCTTTGGGCGCGGGCTCAAGTTTTTGAAGCACAGTGAGCACGATTGCACCCCAGGCAAACATCGCAATATGTGCAGGAGAGATAGCGTCGCAATATTGGGCAAGATCAGCAAATCCCCGCGTAGCGGCAAACAGGCTGGCGCAGGTGATCGCGAGGCCTTGAATGGCGCTCACCAACCACACGCTTTGGGAACGATCCTTGATCCATCGCAAGGCCAGCACGGCAAAGATAATCGCTGCGAGTGGAAGCCCTTCAATCGATATGAGTAGCCAGACAGCGCTTGCCGCGCCAATGGTCCAGCCTCCTCTTTGCGGGGAGCGCGCAATCAATGCATTCACACAAAGCAGTGCGCAAACCATTTGCCAGCCATGGTGATCAATTCGCATCGGACTTAGCTGGAACAAAACCGGCACTGAAATTGCCAGGATCAGGCAAGTGAAGGTCGTCTCCTCATCACCCAGCAAACGGTAAGCGATGCGCGCTGCCAGAAACATAGCGACACCCAAGTGTGAAAAGCGGCACGCCAACCAGCGCAGCCGTCTCAGCGCCATATTGGCCAAGAATTGGGGTCAGCGCGATGATCACGAGCGCAATCGGCAGATCGACAAGCCGCGACCAATGCATCGGAACGCCGCCACCCGGCGCATCAACACGGTATTGCGACACATCAAACCAGCTTTGGCCCGCGATCAGATCGCGCACCTGAACAAGCCGCATAATGTCATCAGGGTCCGGGAAAAGTCGGCCCACGATTGAACTCGCATTGACCGCAACCAGAAAGGCCGAGATCAAAGCCCAAGCCACCAAAACCTTGATCAGCAAAGGCTTCGCGAAATCGCCTTTCCGGCGCTCAACCAGCATGGCCCGCGTCCTGAACTGGTGTGTTAAACACAATTTTGCTGCGAATGATCCATGTCACAAGGAAGCTTACGACAATCGCCACACCCTTGGCGATGCGAGCATCAACACCGACCCAATCGCCTGCACCAACGATCGCGATTGTCAAAACCAGGCCAACCAAAGCGGAGATTACAAACAGGGCTTTTTGCCGGGTGCGCTCCATTCCGCCAGCCGCCACTGAGTCCTGAAACACTGCGCGGCTTGACATGAGCCAGTGCGCCAAAATGCCAAGCGAGTATCCTGCGGCAGAAGCGGGAGCCGCAGCGAGCCCAGCGGTCATGAGGCCAAGAAAGCTGCCCACATCAACCGCAAGCGCCCCGACGCTTGCCCCGACATAGCGAAGGAAGCGGATATCGCGCAGCTTGGTGAACAGGTTCAGCGCATGATCAACCACGGCCCTGCCTCGCTTTCGAGCATGAGATGCGCCGATCCGTCAGGCTCAGTTGCTGCGGATTCACGTCTACGGCTGCGCCGATGCCCAAAGCAATGGGCCAGCGAAGCGGGAGCGCGGCTGATAGAGCCGCGCAAAATGTACCCCCAACTGCGCGACATCAGGCCGACTTCCGAAGGTCTTCGTCGCGCTCATCAGCAGGAGCAATCCGCTCTGGAACTCCGCGCAAAGATGTCAACGCCGCCACTTGATCTTCGCTCAAGGGCTTCGTCTCGGTTTCATCCTCAACTTCACGCGCTGCGATCTTGGTTTCTTCGCCTTCATCGCCTGCTTCGTGATACTCTGCGTCTTCGTTGACGCACCACGTGTCATAGACGCGTTTGCCAGCAAGGATGTTCTCAACCGTGAGCATCGCGGTCATCATTGCGTGGTCTTGGTTGTTGTACCGGTGCATCCCGTTGCGGCCCACAAGGTGCAGGGTCGGGTGCTTTTCTTCGAGCTCAGCGCGCATGGATTGCACGTTCGCTTCGTAATCATCATCATAGACCGGATAGGCTTTTTCCTGACGGACAACCGCGCCGCTGACGACCATTTTGGGATCGCAAAGGCCGAGTATCTCCATCTCACGGGTTGCTTGTGCCACCAGATCTTCATCAGACGAGGACCACAACCCGTCACCTTCAAAACAGAAGTATTCGAGGCCAACACAGGCCATGTCGTCATCGGGCACCATTTCCGGCGACCAGCTGCGGAAGTTCTGCACGCGGCCAACCTGCACCCGGTCATCATGGATGTAGATCCAATTGTCGGGGAAGAGATCCTCTGATTTCACCATCAATGCCACGGTGAGGAAGTCACGGTAACGCAGTTTGCTTGCATCGATAGAACTTTGCGGCAGTGGGTGGATACGCTTTGACAATTCGCGCATCGGCGCAGAGCTGATCGCGTGACGCGCTGTGATCTGGACCTTGCCATCTTTGCCTTCAGCCATCATCGACCAGCCACCTTGGCCATCGCTCGCCAGCTGATCAAGCGCGTGGCCCATCAGGACCTGACCTTTGCCGGTTGCCTCAATGTGATCGCGCGCGGCGTCCCACATCATGCCCGGACCAAGCCGCGGATAACGGAAGGTTTCGAGCAGCGTTTTAACCTCCTGCCCGTCATTCGGTTTCTTGTTGAGACCGAGCGAACGCTTAAGACCATCGGTCACCGCGTTCCACAATGACAGGCCTTTGATCCGCTGAGCCGCCCAATCCGCGCTCATTTCGTCGCATGGCATGCCCCACACTTTCTCGGTGTAGGTTTTGAAGAAGATCGAATAGAGTTTGTGGCCGAACTGGTTTGTGGTCCAATCTTCAAAGCTCTTCACATCTTTGATCGGGAACAGCTTGTAACGCAGATAGCTGAGCATGCAGGCGGTGGAGCGCAAAATGCCCAGATTGCCGAGCGCTTCGAAGGCGCGCAGCGGGTAGCTGTAGAATTTGCCTTCGTAATAGATCCGGCTCATCCGTGGGCGCTGGATAAAGTCATCGGGCAGGATCTCATTCCACAGATCGACAACTTGTTGCGACTTTGAAAAGAAGCGGTGGCCGCCAATGTCAAAGCGATAGCCTTCGTGCTCCACCGTGCGGCTGATCCCGCCGACATAGGTTTCGTCTTTCTCGATAATCGCGACAGACTTGCCTTGCTTGGTCAGCAAATAGCCGGCGGTCAGACCTGCCGGGCCTGCACCAATAATGGCCACGTCAACGTCCAGGATACCCTGCTGTTTACCTTCAACTTGCGTCATTAAAGCCCCCTAGGAAACTGCGACCCGCATGGTGTGCGGATGGCTCTTCGTCGGGAGTGAAGGAAATTGGTTAGCGAACAGTTAAGGCCCACGGACAAACAGCGGGAATGAGGCCCAGGGAACGACTAATTCGTTAATTTACGAGCTGCGGACATTGCATATGAGCGGCGAAACGCGCGAAGTCTTTAAGAGAGAATGTGTCGTCAAACACCGCGCCATATTGATCGCCGCGCCGCCAGCGGATCTTCGCACGCACATCTTTCAGTCGCACGCCTTCCTCCAAACAATCCAATGTCACCGATTGGTCGATCGCAAACCGATCGCTGGTTTCGAAGCGCGCGCCTTGTTGCGATACGTTTTCGATCAGGCCGGTCGATTTTTGAGTAAGCGTGCGAATTTGGATCGGAAAAACCAATCCCAATCGCAAAGGCCGCTGCGGATAGGTGTTTGGGCCTGACACCAGTTGGGACACGGTGGTTGGCTTGGCAAAACGATAGCCTGCTTCACTGCCTCGGGACCATGCCTGTTCGATGGGAAACATCTCGCCATGCGGCATGTGCAGTTCCAGTGGCTCGCCAAAGGGAGGATTATGAAAGAAGCGCACGCAAACGCCGGTTTCGGACACATCACGGACAACGCCAACAAACTCGCCTTGTGACGATACAATCTTGGCGGCGCGAATGAGCAGCGTGAAACGCGTAGAGGCGCGTTGCTGCGAAGGGTCCTGCTGTGTGCCCAAAACACCCGCAATGCTTTCTTCTTCGCCAGCCAAGGGCGCAAGTTCATTGTCCGAATTTTGGACTGCCTTGCCCATAAATACTTTGCCTCAATTGCGCTCGATGCCGGCTTTCATGCGGAATCACAGCTCGTTCCAGCGTGTGAAGGTCGCGCTAACGCAGAAGGCGTTAAATTCATTCTAAAGCTCTACGTAGTGGCCCATTGCCGTCCTCCCCGACAAAGCAGAGTGGGCATATGCGCTCCAATGAAGGGAAAGATTGGTGCGGGTGGTGGGACTCGAACCCACACGATCTATAGGATCAGGGGATTTTAAGTCCCCGGCGTCTACCATTCCGCCACACCCGCATTGGTTTGGCTGCGCCGCGATAGCCAGCCCTTTTGCCCACTGCAAGCCAGTGCCTCTTGCGCACAGCCCCACCTGCCTCCATCTCTCGCTCAGGCCTTCTTGTTGGCTGGAACCATTGGGGCACTGAGATGGCTGGAGAAGTGGTAGAGACAATTCAGCCCGCGGTCGCTCTGCTCGGGCTGGGCGTCGGCGCTGCGGTCATTTCACGCGCATGCAGGCTTAACCCAATAGTGGGCTATCTGGGTCTGGGATTGGTGCTTTCCAGCCTTGGCTTTGCCGAAGATTTCAGTGGCCCGGTGGTGGCAACCCTGGCTGAGGCAGGGGTGATGTTCCTCCTGTTCAACCTTGGCCTCCATTTCTCGCTTGGCAAGATTCGCGAAGAAGCGCCCAACATCTTCGGTTTCGGCTCGCTACAAATGCTCATAGCGGGCGGCGGATTTGTCGCGGTCTTTGCCGCCTTTGGGCTACCCCTCGAATTCGCCATCATTGGCGGATTTGCGATGGGGCTGTCTTCAACTGCGGTGGTGATCGGGCTTGTTCGGGAACGCGATCAGGAAGACTGCCCTGTGGGCAGAGCCGCGCAATCGATCCTGATCTTTCAAGACATTGCGGCGATCTTGCTTTTGGTATCAGCAGGCGCTCTCGCATCAGGCGGAGCAGTTCTGCCCGCGCTCGGCATTGCAGGGATCAAAGCCTTGGCCGCCTTTGTGATAGCGGTCTTGTTTGGGCGCTATCTCACCGGGCCGCTGTTTCGCTTGATCGCGCGGTTTGGCAGCAGCGAGGTGTACACCGCAACGGCGTTGTTCATCGCGCTCGCAGCAGGATGGGCAACCGGAATGGCCGGATTGTCACTGACATTGGGCGCGTTTTTGGGCGGTATGGCAGTGGCAGATTCGCGCTATCGTATCATGGTCCAGACAGAGATTGATGCCTTTCGCGGGCTTTTCTTAAGCTTCTTCTTCATCTCTGTTGGGCTGTCCATCAATCCTGAATTGCTGGTTCAAAATTGGTATTGGGCCATTGCAGCTGCCGCCGGGCTCATCGCGTTCAAATGCGCGCTGAATGTCGCGGCGGGTTTGGCCAATCGCTGGTCTGTGCCGGGATCAATACAGCTGGGATTCCTGCTCGGACAAGGCAGCGAGTTTGCTCTAGTCATCTTCGCTCTGCCCGCTGTGGCGGGGCTGGTAGAGCCTCGGCTTTTGTCAATCCTTGTGACCGCAATCGCGATCAGTCTCGCCGTGACCCCACTGATTTCGAACTGGGGGCGAAAACTCGCTGGCAAACTGCGCAGAGGGCCGGCCGATCAAAAACTGGTTGGCGATGATGCGCCAGTGGTGATCGTGGGGCTCGGCCCATCGGGGCGTGCGGTCGCCGATGCGCTGGCATATAACGGCATTGGGTATCTTGCAGTGGAGGCCAATCCAGAGCGGTTCGAGACCGCGCTTGCAGATGGCTATCAGGTGCACCAGGCCAATTCGGCTGATCCGCGCAGCTGGGACGCGCTGTCGATGGGCAAACGCGACGTGATCGTCATCGCCACGGGCAACATTGCCATTTCGCGCGAGCTTGCCCCGCTAGTGAGTGACCGTTTGCCCGAAATTGCCCGCGTCATCGCGCTTCCCGGTCCAGAGGCGCTGGACGAGTTTGCGCAACTCGGTTTGATCCCGGTTGATGTCAAAGCACCGCGCGGGACAGAACGGATCATCGAAATGGTGTTCGAAGCTTTGGGCAAACAGCGCAAGATGCCAATCGAAGCGAAAAGTGCAGAAGAGCAAGCGCTCGAATACGCTTAGCGCGCTGCAGGCCTATCAGCCTTCGTTCAGGCGTTTGCGGATTTCCTTGCCGGCCTTGAAATAGGGCACCTTTTTCGCAGCGACCGGTACAGGTTCGCCGGTGCGCGGGTTGCGACCGGTGCGCGCTTCGCGTTCACGGGTGGAAAATGCTCCAAATCCACGCAGTTCCACTCGCCCGCCCTCAGCCAGTCTTTGAGCGATCTCGTCAAAGAAGACATCGACCACTTGTTCGATCTCTTCGGCGCGCAGTTCAGGATTATCCTTGTGCAGCTCTTGCAAAAGCTCGGATCTGATCATGTTGCCCTCCCGGCGATTGTCGCAGGCCTGTCAGACCGCGTTTCTACCGATGCAAGCTTGCCGCTCGCGATTGTATGTAAAGGCCCGGGACCCATCGGGCAGCACTCGTGGAGCGTAAGTGCCAGAATGGTGCAGACGGCGCAAGGATAACTGACAGCTTTGTTAGCACCAAATTGACCAAAACCGACGCAATTTCGTCCCCTTGAGAGACACAGACGCGAGTACAGGCCAACAGTCAGTTCAATTCTACAAGATCGGCTGGGGTCAGACCCAGCCGTGCAATCCGCGTGCGGATTTCAGGCCATTCTTCTTTCAGGAAAGTCTCACGCTCGCGTTGACGCAGCAGTTCTGCTGCGCCTTTGACGACATACATACCCACACCGCGCTGCACAGCGACCAATCCATCATTTTGAAATTGCTGATAAGCTTTGGCCACAGTCAGCGGATTTGCGCCCTGTTCGGCCGCCAGTGCCCGCACCGATGGCAGCATTGCGCCCTCGGCATAATCGCCTTGAATGATGGCAGCGGCGATCTGATCGCGCAGCTTGAGATAAACGGGTCTGGTCTGGGTCATATCACTCTCGCAGGTGCTGCAGTGACATAATACAGCCATGCGCGTCAAGTTTTCCTAAACCCGATACTTGGGAGAGCCACAGAGGCAGCAAGATTGGTGATGCGGCGCGAAACAAAAGCTTCACACTCGGCAATTGGGCGCTAGGGTGAATTGATCGAGATGCGCTGTGGGACGCGCGATGGAAGGGACAATCGCATTTTATGACCAGTCAAGCATTGCCGCATGGCGATAGCGCAGGGACGATCCTTGGCCATCCCAAAGGCCTGTTCGTGCTCTTTTTCGCGGAAATGTGGGAGCGCTTTTCCTATTACGGAATGCGAGCGCTGCTGATTTTCTATCTGACCAAGCACTGGCTTTTCTCAGACAGCGAATCTGGGATTATCTATGGGGCTTACACGGCGCTTGTCTACATTACTCCCGCGGTAGGCGGCTATATGGCAGACAAAGTGCTGGGCCAGCGCAAAGCGGTTGCGTTTGGCGCCGTCCTGTTGACGCTGGGCCATTTCTTCATGGCGTTTGAAGGCGAGCCGGGTGCCGGAAACACCGATAACCCTGTAATTCTTGTTTTCTGGCTGGCGCTGGCGCTGATAATTGTCGGGTCGGGCTTCTTGAAAGCCAACATCTCGGTACTGGTCGGCCAGCTATATCCGCGCACCGATGTGCGCCGCGATGGCGCTTACACCATCTTTTACATGGGCATTAATCTTGGCGCGGCGGCTGGGTCATTGTTGTGCGGCTATATCGGAGAAACCTATGGCTGGGCCTACGGCTTCGGCTTGGCCGGGATAGGAATGCTCGCAGGTCTGGTGGTGTTTACCTTGGGCAAAGGTCTTTTGCTGGGCCGGGGAGAGCCCCCCAAACCTTTGTCCAAAGGGACCGAGTGGGGCATGTATGCCATCGGTTTTGCGTTGGTCGCAGTTTGTTGGGTATTGGTGCAATATCAATCCGTTGTCGGTTGGCTGCTCGGCATCTTTGGTCTCATCCTGGTGGGCTATGTGGTGTTCACCGCTGTGGTGAAGCTCTCCAGCGAGGATCGCGACCGGATATTCGCCGCCTTGTTCCTCATCCTGACATCGATTGTCTTTTGGGCGCTGTTCGAACAAGCAGGATCATCGCTTAATCTGTTCACTGATCGCCATGTCGATCGCGGCGGCGTGCCCGCTTCAACTTTCCAGTCGATCAACGCGATCTACATCATTTTGCTGGCGCCGGTTTTTGCAAGTTTGTGGACGCTTCTGGGTCAGCGAGGGCGTGATCCGTCCGCTCCGATGAAGTTCGGCCTTGGCGTTGTGCAAGTCGGGCTGGGCTTTCTGGTGCTGGTGTGGGGCGCGCAAAGTGTCGGGATCGATGTTCCGACACCCGTGATCTTCATCTTTTTGATCTATCTGTTGCACACCACCGGAGAATTGTGCCTTTCACCCGTTGGCTTGTCCGCGATGAACCGTCTGGCACCTGCGCATATGGCTTCGTTGATTATGGGCACATGGTTCTTTGCCTCTGCTACCGGGAACTTCGCCGCTGGATTGATTGCTGCGGCCACAGGAGCTGAGAGCATGGGTGACGCTTCTGGCAAAGAAGTGGTGCTTGATGTCTATTCAAGCGTCGGCTGGTTCGCTGTCGTCATTGGCGTCGGCGTCATCATTATCAGCCCGCTTATCAAGAAGCTGATGCATCTCGACACGTTGCGCGATGACGATCCGCAGTCTGAAGCTGAGCACGTCTTTGGTGATGGCGACACGCCACAGGCTGATCTGGGCAAGGCCTGACGTCACTCGCTCTTCGCTGCCCAGTTGAGGGGTGGTTCGCCATCCTCGAATAGGTGGGCGCTGCTCCATTTGGACATCTCGGCATAAAGCGGCACGAGCGCCTGCGCGCTTTCAGTCAGGACATACAATGCGCGTTTTCCCTTCGGCGGGTCGCGGGTCATCAACCCTGCCTCTACCAGCATGCCGAGACGCGATGTCAAAGCCGCTCGATTGATGCCAAGCCGATCCACAAAGACATCAAAGCGCTGCGCGCCCAAGAACGCTTCGCGCAGGATCAAAAGGGTCCAGCGGTCGCCCAATATTCGTGAAGCCCGGCCAATCGGACATGGCGAACGCGATGGCTGGTAGCTTTTCATAGGTCTGCATATCAGACTTGCTCAACATGAAAGCAAGCGCCATAAAGTCTGCGAATCAGACTTAAAGGAAGTGTCCTATGCCTCAATCGCGTTTCGACAGCCCCGAATCTTCGCTCAAATACATGCGGCAAGTGGCAGTCAAGGGATCAGGCTTTACCAATTGGTTGAACGTCGAACCCATTCGCGTGTGGGATGGCCAAAGCGAATTGTTGCTCGAACTGCGCGATGAGATGACCCAGCATCACGGCTTTGCGCATGGGGGCATCGTCGGGCTGATGGCAGACAATGCCTGCGCCTGGGCGGGAGCGTCCAAAATCGGTGATGTGGTCACGGGCGGTTACACCATCAATTTTCTGCGCCCTGCAAAGGGCGACAGGCTGCGCGCCAAAGGGGAAGTCATCAAAGCCGGCAAGCGACAGGCCATTGTGCGCGCCGATGTGTGGGCAGAAACAGGCAACGAAACACCCATCCACATCGCCACAGCGCAGGCCACCATCATTCCGACGGGGCTTCCAAGCCAAACCATAAGCTAGGCATCTGCCAAAACCGATGGTAGCGTTGATAGTATGAACCCTAAACTGCTTCTTTCCGCTGCCACCATTGCGGCTATCGCCATTTCTTCGCCTGCATTCGCCCAAGACGAAGCCACCAGTTCAAACGAGGCAGAAGCCCAGCGCGCTTACCTCAACGCACAGCAAGCCTATCTTGCCAGCCTTTCACCTGCAGATGGCTGGTATTCAATGCAGGGGGGCCTGCGGTGGCGCTATGTCGAATACACCGGCAACAGCGAAAAACCGACGACAGCAGACCGGGTGACCGTGCATTATGATGGCACTTTCATCGATGGATCGCGCTTCGACAGTTCCTACGAGCGCGGCGAGCCGGCCACCTTTCCTTTGAGCGGTCTGATCGAGGCATGGGAGCTCGCGATCCCGCAAATGGGAGTGGGCGATACGATTGAAATCGCGGCCCCTGCCAATCTGGCCTATGGACCGCGCGGCAGAGGCAGCATTCCGGGCGGAGCGACTCTGCTGTTCAAAGTGGAATTGCTCGGCATTGAAGGACGCTGATCTGATGGCGCTGCCTAGCGTCTCAAACCCCTGAGGGAGTTGGAACCGTGGACACCGCCATTCTCAACCTGATCGCTGCAAACGCCGCTTTTGTTGGGACACACTTCCTGATGTCGCACCCTTTGCGCCCCGCAATGTCCAAAGCGCTGGGCGATGTCGGCTTTCAGGTGGCCTATTCGGTTGTGAGCTTGGTGACGCTTGCCTGGGTCTACTTCGCATTCACAGCCGCGCCGCCATCTGATCTTCCAGGGTCAGCGGAGATTGGATGGGCATTGGCAACTCTTATCACGCTTCCCGCAATGGTTCTCTTTGCAGGCTCGATGATCGGCAATCCGGCGCTGCCCAGCCCTCAGGCGGAGAGCCAAGCCCGCGCTGAGCCAAAAGGTGTCTTCACCATCACCCGTCATCCGATGATGTGGGGATTTGCTCTCTGGGCGCTTTCGCACATGGTTCTGTTCTGGAGCCTGCGCACGATGATCACCGCTTTTGCCATGGCAGTGCTCGCCTTGGTCGGTGCGAAAATGCAGGATCGCAAAAAGCAGGTTCTGATGGGGGATGCCTGGCAGCTATGGGAAAGCCGGACCAGCTATTGGCCGCGCCTTTCAGGTTTTGCCACGGCAGGTGCGCTGCCGTGGACATTGGGACTGATCTTTTTTGTCTTCTTTAGCTGGTTGCATCTGCCACTGGGCGGCATCGCTGCAGGGATCTGGCGCTGGTTTTAGAGCCGGCTTCTAAAAGCGCCGCCGTGACAGCCAACTCAGCTGCGCTTCCTGCGCTTCGCGCCAAAAGCTCAGATCATGGCCAATATCGTCGAATGGGACAAATTCCGCCCTGTCATTCGTCTGTGCCAGTCTCTGCCCCAATTCAAAGGGGACCACTTCATCAGAATTGCCGTGCAAAATGAGAATCGGCATGCGGAGCGAGGGCAGTTTGCTGGCATTGTCGAAGCTGTCACGCAGCAGAATCCGAACGGGGAAAAAAGGCAGCGCCTCAGACACCACATCCGGCAGGCTGCTGAATGGCGACACAAGGATAAGCGCGGCCGGGTCAAACTCGCTCGCCATTTGTGTCGCGGTGCCAGAGCCGATTGAGTTGCCCGCAATAATGGTCTCACGCGGTTCAACGCCTTTGCCAGCAAGGAACTGAAGAGCAGCGCGGCCATCGCGATAAAATCCCTGCTCAGACGGCTCACCAGGATTGCCCCCATATCCGCGATAGGGGGCCAGCAGCAGGCCATAGCCGTCAGCAGCCAGCAGCCGTGTTTCATCCCTTGAGGTCGCAAGTGAACTGGCATTGCCGTGGAACCAGACAACAACAGGCTTACCTGGGTAGGGTGGACGCCAATGCGCGGTGAGCTCCAGCCCATCCGACGTTTCCAGCGACACAGCTTCGAACCCTGTTTGAGGGGCATAGGCGCGCTGTGGCGCGGGGAAGATAAAACTGGATTGAAACACAAACAGTATCGCGAGGACTGTCAGATAGAGTGTCGCGACAAAGGTTAGAATGCGGAAGCCCAAAGCCACAATCCTCCGATCTGCCGGTCCGGTCTCTTCAATTGCAGCGCTCATTTGATCACTATTATGCGACAACTCACCGCATCCTCTTAAATTCGCCGCAAATTCATACCAAGTTTAGGTGAACAAGGGATTGTGATTGCGTAGACCCAGCATCAAGCGGGATGCGATGGGTGGATTTCGGCAGGAGAAGATAATGCCGCATGCGACGCTGTTGGGACTGGCTTCACCGCTTCTGCTAGGGCAGCTCCCTTATACAGCGGCCGCTGAGATTGCGGTTCTGGCCCCCTTGGCCCAGCCGATTGAAGCGCAGTCAGGATCGGCACCTGACCTTATACCGCTGACATGGTCACTCGCTTCGTCACAGGACAGCGCTACAACCGGCCCGCAACAACCGTCCGCAGATGCCGGGCAGACCCCACAAACGGCTGACGGCGGTGACATCGAAGACGAAAACGAGATTGTGGTCGAAGGCGAATATGGCCCGGCGGAAGCAGATCCGATGGGCGCATTCAACGAAACCAGTTTTCGCATCACCCGCGATCTTGATCAGGCGGTTCTGGAACCGGTGGCCTATGCCTATCGCGATGGCCTGCCCGATCCTTTGCGCGATGGACTGGGCAACGTCGTGCGCAATCTGCAAGAGCCCGCCAATTTCCTCAACTTCCTGCTGCAGTTTAAGTTTGGCGATGCGATTGAGACTTTGGGCCGGTTCGCGATCAACTCAACGCTGGGGCTGGGCGGGCTGATCGACATTGCGGAAAAGCCCGGCATCGGCCTGCCCTATCGCCGCAATGGGTTCGCCAACACGCTTGCGTTTTACGGCCTTGAAGAAAGCACCTATCTCTATCTGCCGATAACCGGGGCAACCACAGTGCGCGACCTGATCGGCAACACGCTGGATCAGGCGGTTTTGCCGTTCGCTGTGGGCGCGCCGTTCAATACGCCCGAATACGCGGTCCCCTATTTCGTGGTCGCCAATCTGGATGCCCGGTTAGAGGTGGATGCGGAACTCGACCGGATCGATGAGACAATTGATCCCTACGCAGCGCGCCGCGACACCTATCTTTATCGGCGCGCCCGCGACATCGCGCTGCTCAAAGGCGAAGAACCGCCAGAACCGCCCGCGATCCTGCAAGAGATCGAGGAAGGGCTGGATACGGTTGTGGATGAGGAGGATCCGCCCGAAGAGGTGAGCCTTGCTCCACATATCTCCTATGAAGATGTGCTGGAAGTGACGTTGCAAGAGCCGCGCTCAGTTCAGCTGGCTCAAGCAGTGCAGGTCACTCAGTTTCGAGGTCCCTAACTGCACTCAAATCCCATCGAATGCTTGAGCTCCATGAGCCGATGGTCGGATTTCCATTTGCATCGAGCGCGGGGGTGAAATGCGCCAGCGCCTCGATTTGCTCGCACGTTCCTTGGTCAAGAATCACGTGCCCGCTAGATTCGGTGATCTGACAGTCAAACGCATGACCATCGAGATCAATAGAGACGACAAAAGCTACGCGCCCTTCAAGTTCGAGAGCAAGAGCCTCCGAGGGATAGCGCATGAGCTGACTCCAACTGTTGCAGGAGAATTCACGTGTGTCGCAGCTGCCTGGCCCATCATGTGCGGTCGCAGCATGACTGAGGGCAGTTGCTAGAAAAACAGCCCAGAAGAGACGAAGCATGAGCCTAGGCCCGCGCCTCTTCAACACTTGTCGAATTGTGCTTCAGCGCTTTTAGCACTGTATCGACAATTTGCGGCGCATTCAGACCGGCTTCGTCATATTGCTTATCGGGCGAGTCCTGATCCTGGAACAGATCGGGCAGGCGCATGGTGCGGACTTTCAGGCCGGTATCGGTCAGTCCCTCATCGCTCGCATAGGTTAGGACATGCGCACCAAGGCCGCCAATCGCGCCTTCCTCAACCGTCACCACAACCTCATGCTCGCGCATCAACCGGGCGATCAGGTCTTCATCCAAAGGCTTGGCAAAGCGCAGGTCCGCGACAGTCGTTGAAAGCCCCTTGGCCTCCAAAGTGTCAGCGGCCTTCTTGGCCTCTTCAAGCCGCGCACCGAGCGACAGAATCGCCACCTTAGATCCTTCGCGCACGACGCGGCCCTTGCCGATCTCCAGCTTTTCAGGAGTTTCCGGCAGAGGCACACCCACGCCTGACCCGCGCGGATAGCGAAACGCGATGGGGCCATCGTCATACTCGGCCGCCGTGTAGGTCATATGGACCAGCTCCGCCTCATCCGCAGCCGCCATGACCACCATATTGGGCAGAGTCGCGAGATAGGTGATGTCGAACGCGCCTGCATGGGTGCAGCCATCCGCTCCGACCAGCCCCGCACGGTCGATCGCAAAGCGCACCGGCAGGTTCTGGATCGCGACATCATGGACCACTTGGTCATAGGCGCGCTGGAGGAAGGTAGAATAGATCGCGGCAAAGGGCCGCATCCCTTGGGCGGCAAGGCCTGCCGCAAAAGTCACGCCGTGCTGCTCAGCGATGCCGACGTCAAAGCTGCGCTCCGGATGCGCTTTGGCAAAACGGTCTACCCCAGTGCCCGACGGCATAGCCGCGGTGATTGCGCAGATGCGTTTGTCGGCCTTGGCAAGCTCCACGAGAGTGTCACCGAAGACGTTTTGATAGGCAGGCGGTCCGGCAGAGCCTTTCTGCTTCTCACCCGTGACCACATTAAACTTTGGTACGCCGTGATATTTGTCCGCGCTTTCCTCAGCGGGTTTGTAGCCTTTGCCCTTGGTCGTCACGACATGGATCAGCACCGGCCCTTCGGATGTGTCGCGCACATTTTCGAGCACCGGGATAAGGTGATCGAGATTGTGCCCATCAATCGGCCCGACATAGTAAAAGCCGAGCTCTTCGAACAATGTCCCACCGGTGACCATGCCGCGCGTATATTCTTCGGCTTTGCGCATGCCTTCGTGCATGCGGCGGCTCATTTTCTTGACCGCTTTGGAAGCAAGCGAGCGTAGACCAAGATATTCCGAGGACGACACCATCCGCGCAAGATAAGCCGACAGCCCGCCCACCGGAGGCGCAATCGACATATCGTTATCGTTGAGTATCACGACTAGCCGGTTGCCTGCTTGCGCGGCGTTGTTCATCGCCTCATAGGCCATGCCCGCGCTCATCGCGCCGTCACCGATCACCGCGATGCCGCGGCCCGGCTTGTTGTTGAGCTTGTTCGCCATCGCAAAGCCGAGTGCGGCAGAGATCGAGGTTGACGAGTGCGCCGCGCCAAACGGATCGTACTCGCTTTCAGCCCGCTTGGTGAAGCCCGAAAGCCCGCCGCCCTGACGCAGAGTGCGGATCCGATCGCGCCTGCCGGTCAGGATCTTATGCGGATAGCATTGGTGGCCCACATCCCAGATCAGGCGATCGTCGGGCGTGTTGAAGACATAGTGGATCGCCACAGTTAGCTCAACGACGCCAAGACCCGATCCCAAATGTCCGCCAGAAACGCTGACCGCATCGATCATTTCTGCGCGCAATTCATCGGACAATTGCCGCAATTGCTCTGGTTGGAGTTGGCGTAGCTCGTCAGGGGTTGGCACCGTGTCGAGCAGTGGAGTTTCAGGTGAGACTTTCATAAGAGACAGCCCTACACCTTTGTAACTGAACTGTCGATAAACGCTTTGTCGCTCATAAAGAACAGTTCAGCCCCGATTTGACATGGCAAAGTGACAATTGGGCCTGTAACTCAGATTTGACGGCGAGTCAGTTGCATCAAACGCACATACGGCACAGGCCGCGAATCTCCAGCACAGGCCGTTCCGCCTTAAAATTGCTGGCTTCCGCCAATGCTCTTACCGATCGGCTGACCTCATCATCATCGACATGCTTGGCCTCTCCGCACTCATCACAGACAAGGAAGACGCAATCATGTTCACACCCCGGATGCGTGTTCGCGAGATAGGCGTTTGCGCTCTCTACCCTTAGAGCGAGGTTCTTTGAAACAAACACGTCCAAGATGCGATAAATCGAATTGGGCGCCACACGCTTTTCACGCGATCGGGAAAGATTGTCGGCTATATCATAAGCGGATGCTGGGCGCTCGTGACTGGCCAGTTCGCGGAACACCGTCTCGCGCATACTGGTCCACTGCTCGCCGCTCTTAATCAGAGCACCTCGCGCAGCCTCAACCAACGCTTCGCCGGATAAGTTCTCATGATCGTGTATATGCTGAGTCGCCATAGTGGCCCAATATAGAGCCACATGGTTGCAATCGCCAATGGTGGTGTTTGGCTATCCGTCGCGCAAGAAACGCGCGGTGTAATCATTGGGGAACATGCGGCGCAGCGCTCGCACTTTTGGGGCATCCCAGCGGACGATATATCCGTGGCGCGGGTTCTTGGCCATAAAGTCCTGATGATAGGTCTCTGCCGGATAGAATGTGCGCTGTCGCTCAATCCGGGTTACGATGGGATCGCTCCACACGTTTGAACGGCGCATTTGCGCAAGATAAGCCTGCGCAACAGCGCGTTGCTCAGCGCTCGTAGGGATCAGAGCCGTGCGATAATGCGCGCCGACATCCGGGCCCTGACGATTGAGCAGGGTAGGGTCAGCGACAACCGAGAAAAAGATCCGCAAAAGCTCATCATAGCGAATGACATAGGGGTCATAAGTGATCCGCACGCTTTCTGCGTGCTGGGTGCCACCGGAAATGATGCGATTGTAGCGCGCGGTAGCGGCCGAACCGCCATGATAGCCGGACTCAGCGGACTTCACGCCGCGAATATGGCTGAAAACGCCTTCTACGCCCCAGAAACATCCTCCGGCGAAAATCGCAGTCTTTAATCCGGCGCCTTCATTGGCAATCCTTTGAGGAGCGGGCGCATTGACAGGCGCATCAAGAGCAAGAGCCGGGGCCGATGGGGTGGCAAGACCAAGGGCCAAAGCTGCAAAGAAGAGCTTTCGCTTCATCCAGAAATCTCCAGAGGTTCAATAACAAATTCAGCATCGGGTTGCGGCGCTTCGAGTGGAGACGCTGCCTGGGCCGGCGCTTCGATATGCTGTGCCCATTGATCAGCGGTATTGGCTGCAACGATCAGAGCTCCGCCGACAAAGCCAAGCGCGAAATTGCGGTAAAGATCTGGGGTGAAGAGGGTCATATCTGTCTCGCGGGCGGTTTGTTTCGTGTCTCTGTTGTCTTGCAACCCAAATAAGAACGGCTCGATTGCGCGCAAATTAACGCATGGCTCATGCGACAATTCGCGACATTGCCTAGGAAAGTTACGCAGGCTGCAAAAAAAGGACGGGGATCCCCGCCCTTCCCCGCAATTTATGCCTAACAATGATTTAAGATTGCTTAGCGTGATCGCACTTTTCGCGCGGCAAACTGATCAATGCCGGAAGTGACGCATCCCGGTAAAGACCATCGCAAGGCCTGCCTCATCAGCAGCAGCGATCACCTCATCATCGCGAATTGAACCGCCCGGTTGGATGACAGCGCTTGCGCCGGCTTCGGCTGCGGCGATCAAACCATCAGCGAAAGGGAAAAATGCATCCGACGCCACGGCGCTGCCGACCGTCTTTGGCTCTGCCCATTCATAGGTTTCCGCCGCTTCCTTGGCCTTGATGGCAGCAATTCGGGCCGAATCCCGCCGGTTCATCTGGCCGGCGCCAATGCCGGCAGTCGCTCCATCCTTCGCGTAGACGATAGCGTTGGATTTCACATGCCTCGCGATCGTCCAAGCAAAGAGACAATCTTTGAGCTCTTGCGCGGTTGGCTCGCGCTTGGTGACGACTTTGAGGTCATCCATCGTCACCGCGCCATTGTCTCGGCCTTGGATCAGCATTCCGCCTGCAATCGTCTTCATAAAGAACCCGCCCCGGCGCGGATCAGGCAGCGTGCCGCATTCTAGCACTCGCAAGTTCTTCTTTCTGGCAAAGACTGCGCGCGCATCGGCGCTAACTTTGGGCGCGATGATGACTTCGGTAAAGATCGAGGCAATAGCTTCAGCGGTCGCGCCATCAAGCTCGGTGTTGACTGCGACAATCCCGCCAAAAGCTGAGACGCTATCGCATTGCAGCGCCGCGTTCCAGGCCTCCAGCAAGCTCGCTCCCTGGGCAACACCGCAAGGATTTGCGTGCTTGACGATCACCACCGCTGGATCGCCATCGGCAAATTCAGCCGCCAATTCGAGCGCCGCGTCGGCATCGTTCAAGTTGTTGTAGCTCAGCGCCTTTCCCTGAAGCTGCTCGGCCTGAGGCACGCCGTTCGCGCCCGTCACTTGCGGGACGTAGATTGCAGCTTCTTGATGCGGGTTTTCACCATAACGCAAGATGTCCTCGCGTTTGAACGCCAGCGGCATCGTGTCGACAAACGGCGTCGCCTTTAGCGCTTCAGTACCAAGCGGATGGGTGAAGGCATCGCCAAACGCGAACCAATTGGCAATCGCCGCGTCATAGGCGGCGGTGCGGGCATAGGCTTTGCCCGCCATGCGAATGCGAAAGGCCTCAGAGGTCGAGCCATCATTGGCGTCGAGCTCCTCCAGCAGTTCAGGATAATCCGCGCTGTCGGTGAGGATCGTCACAAAGCCGTGGTTCTTCGCCGCAGAACGCACCATGCTTGGCCCGCCAATGTCGATATTCTCGATCACCTCAGCACGCTCTGCCCCTTTCGCGACCGCTTCCTCGAACGGGTAGAGATTGACCACGACCAGATCGATCGCGCCAATAGCGTGCCCCTCCATCGCGGCGACGTGTTCCTCATTGTCACGCAGAGCAAGCAATCCGCCATGCACTTTGGGATGCAGCGTCTTCACCCGCCCATCCATCATCTCAGGAAAGCCGGTAAGGTCAGAGACATCGCGCACCTCCAGCCCCGCCTCACGCAAGGTCCGCGCGGTGCCGCCGGTGCTGACCAATTCAACGCCGCGCGCCGCCAGCGCCTCTCCCAACTGAGCCAAGCCGCTTTTGTCAGACACTGAAAGCAGCGCCCGTTTGATGGTCGTCGATGTCATGTCTGGTTCTATCCCATTTTCTTGAGGAGCCAGGAGAACTGACCCCCGCCGCGCGAAGTAAGGCCCTCTACCACCAATTGTTCGGTTGCGTGAGGGCGCCCCTCCCCATCTACCCACAGGCTGTCTTCGCGCGAAAGATTGATTTCTTCCTCGCCTTCCACGTCGCCGCGCAGACGGAACTGCCACAACCGCCCATCGGGGGTGAGCAAGCTGGCGCCGCGACCATCCTCGCTCAAATGCGCCTCCACGCCGCGCCCAAGATGGAAGCGGATGGCAAAACTCACCTTGCCGCGTTTGCCCTGACGTGAGGCAGGGATAAGGATGTCATCGCCAGCCAGTTCAGTCCCGTCACCGCGCAATGTGAGCACGCGGCTGTGGGTCAGGCCAAAGCGCGCAGCGTAGCCGTCATGGCTGGCCTCCACCCTCGTCGCCTCGCGACCCTTTTGGCTGATCGTGCGGCGTTCAACCTCCACAGTCTCAGCGCCCCGACCAAGCTTGCCGTGTAGCAGAACCGCAGTGCTGTTTGCGTTGTCGAGCACAAGCGTGGAGTGCGCTGCGGATGCGCGCAAGCCTTGCCCAATGCGCGATGGCACTTGCCCTCCGGCAAGCGCTGCTCCGCCGCAATTGACGATCAGACGCGATGGCCCGTCAGACATCTCAAAAGCTAATGTGGAGGCGCACCCCATCCGTGTGTGGCGAGCGCGCGGGGGAGGACCAGCGTCAAACTGTACGCTGGTCTGCCCCCCACGCATCCGCTGATAGCCCCAATGCTTTGGCACATTCAGAGGGCGGGTGCGCACACCAGTCGCCGCAATCAGTGCCGAAATCCGATCCGCAGAGATCGCCCCTTGCCCTTGCCAGTTTCCGAGCGCGCCATCGCCATGCCGCAGTGCAAGCAATGGCGGAACGAGCAACTCACGCATCACCCATAATGCTTCGGGTGCCTCAATATCTGCCGCTTCGTAGCAGGCAATAAGATCGCTCAGCACCTCAATCGCATCGATCTGCGCTGCCGGACAACGCGCCAAAGTGCCGCCATCTTCGGCCACCAATTCTCCAAGCGACCGGATCAGCGCGGCCTCGCCATAGAGCCTGCGCGGACGCCCTTCTGGCAGCAGTAATCCTGCCGCAGTTACCGCGGCCCAGCCGGTGACCTGCCCAAGCCCTGCGCCGCTGCGCAGCGCCTTGCGGTCTAGCCAAGCGGCCGTTTCCGCAATCGCTTCAAGCAGACGTGGTTTGAGCGCCCTGTCCTGTCCCGCCAGCACCAAGGGCGCATGCACCAGCCACGCCATCAGGCGCGCACCGGCATTTTCAACGCTCCACGCTTCGCCCTTGCCTGGCTTGGGATGCGCATCGAGCCACCGCATGGTGATCCGCTCTGCCACCGGCACGCAGTCCGCGCGCGGCGCACTTGTAGCAAGATCGCGGAGCCAAGAGAACGAATGCACCATCGCCTCAAGCCCCGGATTGAGCCGCGCGGTTGCCGAAAAATCGAGCTGACCAATGGGCTGTTTCACGCCGTGCGACAGGAAATGGCCAGCGCGCAAAGCTGTTCCCGCCTGACGGTCACCCTTTAGCGGGCTCTGCACCGTGGCAAGCACCTTTGTCGCGGAGGCTCTGCGGAAGGGCGCGGCGAGCGCATGGCCCGGAACACCCATCCGATAAGCCATGCGGATCAAGGTCTCGCCCGGATTCGTCTTGGGCGCAATGACATCGGTCAGTGCAAGCGCGCGCGACGTTTCTACCGGCTCAGCAGGAAAATAGGTCGGCTTGTCATCGCGCAAAGGCTCATCGCCAGCGCCAAGCCCTACTGCCGAGCGCTCCTCTGAACTCTCTAGCGTTTCGGATTGAAGCGTGTTTTCCTCATCGAACAGGGTTTCCATCACGCCTCCCCCTTCAGCGCGGCGATATTGGCAGCGTAGCGATCCGGGCCGCCTTTGAATGTCGCAGAGCCAGCAACCAGAACATCGGCGCCAGCCTCAACGCACAATTTCGCGGTTTCTGGATTGACCCCGCCATCGACCTCCAGATGGATCGGCCGCCCGGTCTCTTCGATCATCGCGCGGATTCGGCGCACTTTGTTGAGCTGCGAATGGATAAAGCTCTGCCCACCAAATCCAGGATTGACGCTCATCACGAGGATAAGATCAACAAGATCCATGAGATTGTCGAGCATCTCTACCGGGGTGCCCGGATTGATCACCGCGCCAGCTTTCTTTCCCAGTGCGCGGATCGCCTGGAGCGTACGGTGCACATGAGGCCCTGCTTCGGGATGGACCGTGATGATATCCGCACCCGCTTCAGCAAAAGCCTCAAGGTAAGGGTCCACGGGGGAAATCATCAGGTGAACATCAAAAGTCTTGGTTGAATGGGGGCGCAAGGCCTTCACCACATCCGGCCCTATTGTAAGGTTGGGCACAAAATGGCCGTCCATCACATCAATGTGTATCCAGTCAGCCCCCGCCGCATCCACCGCGCGCACCTCTTCGCCCAGCTTCGCAAAATCAGCGGAAAGGATCGAAGGAGAGATGAGCGGGGGTGTCATAGTGTCAGGCCAAGCGCAATTGTATCTTAGGCCATACTCCGCACGCGAATCGTGCAGCAATGGCCTGCACGAGGCTTTTCCCCGCTCTTTTGCACTTGGCTCAAGCCGCAAAATCAGCGTGTTGCGCAAAGAGACATTACAATCCTGACGCGTTAGTTCAGCGCCAATTCAGCGCCCTAGAGTCATAACCACGCCATATTCTTGCGGAGAAAGGCGCATGCCAGCCAAGTTCGGCTCTTCGTATCAAGCGACATAGACAGGCAAAACCCAATGGCTTTTACATCAAGCATCAAGAAAACTGCATACGCTATATCCGGGGCGGGATTGCTGGCGCTGGGCGCTGCAGCTCCCACAGCTCCAGTTGCAGCGCAAGCGTCAAGCACCAGCGATTATCGCAATATCATCTCCAACAATATGCGCTCTTGCGCGCCGGGTGCCGGGCCTGCGGTTCGGGTGACGATCTCCGGTATAAAAAGTTCAACCGGCAAGATCAGAGCGCAAATCTACAACGGAAACAGCCGCGACTGGCTCGAAAGAGGGCGCTGGCTCAACCGGATTGAAATACCCGCACGCCGGGGGCGAATGACCTTGTGCATGCCAGTGCCTTCGAGCGGCACTTACGCCGTTGCTGTGCGCCATGACGCAAACAACAACAACGAAACCGATATTCGACAAGACGGCGGCGCAATGTCGCGCAACCCTTCGATCAATATCTTCAACCTAGGCAGGCCCGGCGTCGACAAGACCCGCTTTGAGGTCGGCAACAGCGTCCGCTCAATTGCGATCACAATGAAATATTTCGGCTAAAGGCTGCGGGTAGTATTTCGGTTAAAGGCCGGGAGAATCACTGTTTGCTAAGAACCACGCCGATGCTTTCTTAGCGCCCACAGCACCCCCGGCGCAGAAAGCAGGGGGTGGCGTTCGCGAAACGGGGTCACCTCGACCGGCATCCCCGTGTGGCGCTCAACCTTCCAAGCGGCATAGCGTGTTGCGCCTTCAAAAGTGGTGCTCGCTTTTACAAGCCGCACAAGATTGAGCGGTTTTCCAAGCCGTTGACGTTGCTTCCACCATCTGCGCACCCGCGCGCGTTCGCTTACAGAAAGGCTTGGGCTAAATCTGCCGCTGGAAGTGGAGGTGAAAGCAATTCCTGCATGCTGCCATGCGAGCGGCAACAGCCCATCAAAATGCGCCGCATTCACGCTCAGAATATCGTTCTCGCGGCCCGACTTCTCCACCCTAAACTCCGCCTTGTAAGTGGCTTGAAACAGAGCGCGCCAATAGGCGTCGGCAGAACCTGAAGCGGGCCCCAAGACGGCGGCCAGGCGCGCCGCTGTGGCTGCACACGACGCCAATGCAGTGCCAACCATCTCGCGCGCTTGGTCGTCCCTTACCCAAACGAGCGCCGAAGGCTGGACGAAGCGCGCCCAGATTGTCGTATCGGTAAGCTCTCCACTGGCCGCCTTGGCAAAGGTTGAGAGTGTCATCGTTGCCACTTTTGCGCGCAATGTCTCACCATCATGCTCGCGTTCATGATAGCTAACCCGGGGCCATATCCTCGAGCGCTCCTCACCCGGCAGCAAGACATAAAAATCGAGGACACCATCGAGCGATCCCGTCCGCAAATTCGATCCATAGAAAAGGATGGCAAGCGCCTCTGCGTCATCGGCAAGCGATTGCGCAAAAGCCGCCACACCAGGATCAACAGGCGCATCAAGTCGATCGGCAATACGATCGAGCAGAGGGGTCAGGTTTCGCGGTTGGGAGGCCATCGGCCTGACTTCGCCTTAAGGCGTCACGAATTCAAGCTCTGGCCCTTGCTTGACTTCATATTCACCGGCCGGAAACGCCTCTCCGTCAAGGATGAAGGGGTCATCAATATCCAAAGTGAACTGCGAAGCGCTGATCTGATGAATGCCGCGTTCACGCAGGTTAGGGGGCACATTTCCGCGCAGCACCACTGGGATGATCGCGGTGGAACGCCGTTTGATTTGGTCTAGAACGGCCATTTTCAGTCCTTTGCGCAAATGCCCAAACGGCTTGATCCCGGCAGGGAGCGACTCCAGCGTCGAAGCGAACAACAATTGGCGCCATTCAGGATCACCGTTGCCGCTATGCGCCATTGGCGCGTTTTGGCTACCCAATCCGATTGCCATGCGGCTGCCCCGCCGCCATGGATTGGCGCGTGATGCGAAAGACCATTGCAGCACAGCCCAGATTGCAGTGACACCGACAGCCATCGAGTTGAACGCGCCCAATCGGTGCGCGCTTTGCCCGGCATTTGTGGCCGTGGTGAATGCGCCAGCTCCCAAAATGAAGCCCAGCACGCGGCTGCTATCAGCTGAATTCGAAGCTGAAATCTCAATGGGCCGGCGCAAGATTCGCTCGCCCTTGTCAAATGCCCCGATAGCGCTTTGCAACGACCAATCAGCCGGCACACCCAGATCAACCGTCAGCGCGTTTGTCTTGCCTTTCGGCAGGACAGCGATTGCAGGCCAGTCCTGGCCAAAGACCGCCGCGCCGCAGGTCAACACATCGCGCACAGTGCCGTCGCCGCCATTGATAACCAGCAGATCAATCCCGCGCGCGGCAAAGTCTGCCAAAGCATCTGGCAATGCGGAACGATCGCCCGGCTTGGCGATATGGACATGCGGGCAAATACCACAATCAAAATCGGCGCCCTGATTGCCATGGCTGCGGGGGTTGTAAATCACACCGACGCGCGGGGCCTCGCCAGCGGCACGCTCGCGCTTTGGGCCCGCGCCCAAAGACATGGGCGCACGCGCTTGCGGCAATTGTGCAAATTCGTAAATCGGCGTGGCCATATCGGTCCTTTAGACGCAAAACTGTAGTATTGCTACAATCCTATTACCGCAGCGCAACATTGTTCGGTGAGTGTCGCCCAGTTGTTACAATCAGCGTCACAATCGCCGAAATTGGTTTGCCACTTAGTGAAAACAAGCCCTTGGTCTGAAAGTGCGTCGCCATGTCGCGTGATTGATCGTTCAACTGCCCTTTGCCTGAGGCGATTTACCCCCTGACATTGCTCTGGCTGCGCGTTACACCTGAAGGATGCTGACAAAAACACTGCTCGAAAGCGCTCGCTCGCTAGCCCCTGACATAATTGCATTGCGGCGCGCTATTCATGCCGAACCAGAACTTGGCCTGCATTGCCCGATGACAATGGCGAAGGTTCGCGATGCTTTGGCGGATCTCCCGCTTGAATGGCGCAGCGGCCCATCCACGACAGGGTGTGTCGCCACACTCAAAGGCGGAAAAGCAGACGACAGCTCCCCTCGCGTGCTGCTGCGCGGGGACATGGATGCGCTGCCGATGGATGAGAAAACTGGCCTCGAATTTGCGTCCACCATTCCGGGCCGGATGCATGCCTGTGGCCATGACACGCACACAGCGATGTTGGTCGGCGCCGCGCGGGTGCTTTCAGACCAACGTGAAACGCTGGCAGGCACAGTCGATTTCATGTTTCAGCCGGGTGAAGAGGGCCATCATGGCGCGCGGTTTATGATCGAAGATGGCCTGATTGACCCACTACCAGACGCTGCCTTCGCTCTCCATATCATGCCCAATGCAAAATTTGGCGTGCTCGCGGGCAGAGCAGGACCGCTAATGGCGGCAGCCGATCAGTTTACGATCACCGTGCGCGGCAAAGGCGGCCACGCCTCCATGCCGCATGATTGCGCAGATCCCGTTCCCGCAGCGGCAGCGATTGTGGGCTCCATCCAAGCAATGGTGACGCGGCGCTTCCGTGCGACAAGTGCCGTGGTCGTGACCGTGACCAGGATCGCAGCTGGCACGACCTTCAATGTCATTCCCGATGATGCGGTTCTTCAAGGAACGATCCGCACCCTTTCGCCCGAACATCGCGAGCAAGCTCACCGTCTGCTTGCCGACCTCACCGCTGCAACAGCCGAAGCGCACGGAGTAGAGGCCGATTGCGAAATAGAACCCGGCTTCCCCGTCACGATTTGCGATGAACGCGCGGTGGCATTGGGGGAGAAAGTAGCCCGGTCCATCGCCGATGGGACAGACGGCTGGCGCACATTGCCAGATCCAATCATGGGGGCCGAGGACTTTTCCTACGTCCTTGAAAAAACGCCCGGCGCCATGTTCTTCCTTGGCGTTGCTCCCGAAGGCGATGATTGGAGCGCATGTTGTGCGATCCATTCGCCGCGTATGCATGTCGATGAAAGCGCTCTGCCGCGCGGAGTCGCTATGCTGGCCGGATGCGCGCTCGAATTTATTGAGAACGGGTTTGCTTGATGCGCAAGCAGCGCCCCTGATCGCCGAAAACGCAAAGTAATTTCTTGTAAGCGAGCCCCGTGCCAAGGGTGGAAAGTTTACATTCCGTGTGCAAGTGTCGCTGGGTCCAAAAACTGGGCCAGAAAAGGCGGATATTCACGTGAAGCAATTCAAATCCATGATCTTTGGCGGCGTGGCTGCTGCTCTTGTGTTGGTGGCCTCACCAGCTGTCGCCAGCTCTGACGAATACGTGACCTATACAGTGAAGCGGACTGACACACTGTATGGGATTGCAGACCGTTATCTCATAAACCGGCAAAGCGCATTGCAGGTTCAACGGCTCAACCGCATCCGCAATGCGCGGCGCCTGCGCATCAACCGTGAGTTGCGGATCCCGCGCAACTTGCTCAGTTCCCAGCCAGTTCTGCTGACTGTGGCAGCTTTATCGGGCAATGTGCTGATTGATGGCCAAGCGCCTGCCATTGGGACCGTGCTGCGAGAAGGCGAAGCGGTTACGACAGGCTCTAATGGATTTGTCAGCTTTACCACCAGCTATGGCGGACGGGTCTCTTTGCCGACCAACACCAGCGCCGTGTTGCAATCGGCTCGGCGCTACACTTTAGGCAATGCGCTCGATGTGGATTTTCGTTTGCGGCGCGGAAGGGTCAACACGCAGTCGCCACGCTTGAACCCGCAAGACCGGCTTCAGATGAGCACACCTCTGGCGGTCACGGCGGTTCGCGGCACCACCTTTCGCATCGGTTTTGATCCCGATGGCGGAGACGTCAGCCTCACCGAAGTGACAGAAGGTGCGGTCAATGTTGCCGCGGGTGATCAGCAGCGCGACGCACCCGCTGGCTTTGGCATTGCGAGCACATCGGCAGGCGTGATGCCGCCCGAAGAGCTGCTCCCAGCGCCCGCAATCCTTGATCCAGCCGCAGTCCAGACGGGTGAGACCCTGGATTTCGCTGTCGAGCCAACCATGGGCGCCACGGGCTACCGGGTGCAATTGGCGCGCGATGCGGGCTTTCTCGACGTCCTGGGAGAACAGGTCGTCGATACGACGGCAGTGAGCTTGCCGGGCCTCGACAACGGGCGCTATTTCGTAAGGGCGCGCGCAATCGCAGAAAGCGGGCTTGAAGGGCAGTCAGAAAGCTACTCCTTCCTGCGCAAACGGTTGAGTGTCGCTGGAACGGCATCTGCTGCCGAAGGGTTTGACGGCTATACATTCGGATGGCTGCCGGAAGGCGGCGAGAATGTGAGCTTTGCCTTCCAATTGTGGGAAGAAGGCAATGCAGAGGCGCTGCTGGTTGATGAGCTGGGCCTTTCCGTCACAGAATTGGCGCTCATTAATCTCGAACCGGGACGATATGGATGGCGTGTGGCAGCGCTTGATACCGACCCGCAAGAAGGCCTCATCAAAGTGTGGGGTGCGCCTCAAACTCTGGTTGTGTCCAACTGATCTGCCGCGCGGTGGGGCGTGGGGATGAAGGCAACTCGGTTATTTGCTGAATGGGCATTGTTGCTAGCTCTTGCGATTGCAGGAGCAGTTTTGTTGCAGGCCAGCGGAACAACAGGGCGAGCAGACAACCAGCTGCTTGATTCCATTTCGAGCGCCGCTCGCCCCGACGCCTCAGACAATATCGTGATCGTCGCGATTGATGACAGAAGCCTGCAGGATGTGGGCGCTTGGCCATGGCCCCGCAGCCGCCATGCCGCGTTGGTCAACCGTTTGCGCGATGCGGGCGCGCGCATGATTGTGCTCGACATCCTGTTTCTGGAAAACAGTGACCCTGCTGAGGATGCCGCCTTGCAAGAAGCGATGATGCGGGCAGGTAATGTGTTGCTGCCACACACATTTGGAGTGCGGCAAGGTGCCGTCACCGGCGCCGATCCGTTCTATCCGATTGCTCCGCTCCAATCTGCCGCAGCCGGCCTAGGGCACGTTGCAGCCGAACAAGACGGCGATGGCATTTTGCGCCGGTTCGATCTGGTTCGCTCAACCGATCAAGGCCGGTTTCCGCATCTTGCAACAACCGCGATGGAATTGCTTGGCGAAGGCGATATGTCAGAACGCCATGGCGACACCGCCCTCATCACCTTGCACCCCGAAACAGTGCCGGTTTTCTATTCAGCCAGCGGAGTGATTGCAGAGGAGTATCCGCCCGAATTCTTTGAAGGCAAGATCGTGCTGGTCGGCGCCACTGCACAAGGAATGGGAGATCGATACGCTGTGGCGACAGGTTCTGTCCGATTGATGACTGGAATTGAAACGCAGGCCAACCTGTTTGAAGCGCTGCTGGCTGATGCAGTGATTGAGCCGGTCGGCGCCGCTTGGCAAAACGCTATTGCCGGGATCACACTGGTGCTACTGTTCGCGACCTTTTGGTATCTTTCGCCGCGCTGGGGTTTGGCAGCCACGATTGGCCTTTCGCTCTTGCTGATCGCAGTAAGCGCAGGTCTGCTGGCCGTTGGTTCGCTTTGGCTGCCAGTCCTGCCCGCAGTGACTATGATCGTGCTTGCTTATCCGCTTTGGAGCTGGCGCAGGCTTAGCCATGTCAGCCGCTATCTTGATCGCGAAGCGGACCGGATGATCGGAAACCAGCAAAGGATCGAAGCCGATCAAGGGATGGAATATGTGGCGCGCCAAGTAAGGCGTGTGCGCAGCCTGATCAGTTCGATGCAGGGTTCACTCGAATTCATCAGGCAGGTGATCGAGGCAGCGCCCGATGCAATGATCGTTCTGGATCAAGACAACCGCGTCCAAATGCTCAATGGCAAGGCCGAGCAAATGTTTACTGGCTGGGACCAAGATGCACCGCCCACTTTGCAAGAGCTGTTCGCCTTTGACCGCGCAATCATTCAACGCGATGGGGAAGAATTGCTCAGTGAAGATGGCCGTTCTTTTCTTATTGCACGCGCTGCGCTTGGCTCTGGCGAGGAGCAGGATCTTACCGGGGAGATCCTCGCGCTTAGGGAGATCACCGATCTGCGCAGGCTCGATCAGGAGCGCAAGCAGATGCTTGAATTTCTCTCACACGATATGCGCACGCCGCAGGTCGCCATTATCGGGTTGACCCGTAAGCAGGCAGAGGAAAAGCCGGGCCCTGACACGATGAACCGCATCCGCAAACAGGCGAACCGGACCCTGAAGCTGGCAGACGACTTTGTTCAGCTTGCGCGCCTAGAAAGTCCGGAATTGCAGCTGGAAGACAGCGATATTGGCGCGCTGTTAGAGGAAGCATGCGACCGGGCCTATGTGCTGGCTGAGGCAAAGCATATTGCGATTGAACAACGCCTGCCCGAAACCCCCTGTTTCGCCGATGTTGATGCATCGCTGATTGCGCGAATGATGGACAATCTGATCGGCAATGCAGTCAAATACTCACCGGAAAGCACCACAATTACAGTCGCGCTTGAATGCGAAGATAGTGGCGAGCATCGGATCATCGTTTCGGATCAGGGCGAAGGCTTGCCTGAAGCGCGGCTCAACAACCCCTTTGCGCGGTTCGGAGCGCACGCTACCCATGCCGGTCCCAGCGCAGGATTGGGGCTCGCTTTGGTCAAAAAGGTGGTCGATGCCCACAAGGGAACGATCGATGTCGCGTCAAAGCGCGGCAAGGGTACACGCTTTACGGTGACTTTGGCCGCTTAAATAAAAGCTCAAAGGACCGGGGTTTAGCGCGACGTTCTCGCGACGAAATCCCCGACCAACCCCTCGGCAAGATCGCTGAAATGGCTGGCTTCAAAGTTGCATTCCACAACCGTGCCTTGGCCGCGATAGGCGATCTGGCCATTGGTTCGGTCCAACATCAGCAAAGTCGCGCGTAGCTCTTGCGCCTCGCATTCATCAAATCGGCGGGATTGGCGTGGCGGCGAAATCCAGGGCCCTTCATTCTCCAGCCTCTTTTCCGGTTCTTGCGGTTGCTGCACCCCTAAATCGGCAGGTCCCATTGAAACCGCAAAATCTGCTATCAAACGTCCTGATGGATCAATCGATACGCTGTGACTTGCAAACGCGGATTGGAGAGCGCTGGCAAATTCCCGGTGAACGGCAGGCTCATCTTCGTCGGGCAGAGCCAGATCAACGGCTGAGGCTGTGATGGCCGTCTCCCCAATGGTGGACCGCACCGCAACTGGCGCCGAAACTGCGCAAGCGCTCAGGCTGAAAGCAACGCTCGCAAGCGTTAGGCTTCCAAACATTCCAATGGCGGATGATTGCGCGTCGTGTGTGGTCACAGTTCCTCGGTGTTATCGACTATCTTATCCATGCGATAGCCGAAACCGAAGACGGTTTGAATTGCAAATCCGTGTTTGGGGCGAAGTTCCATTTTTGAACGGATACGCGAGACGTGAAGGTCGAGCGTCCGGCTCTCCACCTCAGGCACGCTGCCCCACACTTCGCCAAAAATGTAGGCGCGCGAAAGCGGACGGTTGAGATTGTCGAAGAACAGGATGGCCAGATCGGCTTCCTTGTTGGTCAGCTTAAGCTCTTCCCCATCGCGTGAAATGCTTTTCGTGATCCGATCGATCTCATAGGTGCCAAACTTACCGAACCGTTCAGGGCCACCCGCATTCAGCCGCCGGAACGCCGCCTCTAGCCGCGCTAAGATAACCTCTTCACTTTCGGGTTTGACGATATAATCGATCGCGCCCGCTTCCAAGCCTTGCACAACGTCCGCTTTATCCGCGCGGCTGGTAAGAATGATGAACATAGGCGGGGCCTGAAGACTTTCCGTCGCCCACTTGACCAATTCCAACCCGGTGCGTCCCGGCATGTTCCAATCAACCAGCACCACATCGCAGGTCTCGCGCTTTAGAAACGTGCCAAGCTCCGTCCCCGAGCGAAAACGCTCGCAATGATGCGGTGTTCTATCAATCGCATTGCCCAATTGTTCGAGCAATTCTGGATCGTCATCTGCGATTGCAATTCTCATCGGCCACGCCCTTCCTTGTGTGCCCGGTTGTTCCGGGTCGGCTCCCTCAGTGGAGGCGTGATACAACTCCAATCCGGGGGTAGGGCAAGCAAATGTAACGGGAATAGGCCGAATATTACAAGAATTTACCGAATCTGGCATGAATCCATGGCTTCGGGGACTGAAGAGTGTGTTCCCGCTCCATGTTTTCGTGGAGATTAAGCCGCTTTGCGCCAGGCTGAGAGCGCCTGCTTCTTGGCGCCCAACGATTTGACCAGCCACCCGCCCTTTTGACGCGATGTGATGGTCTTGAGCTCAGCTGCGGCTTTTTGCAGCGAGATTTGCTCAGCGATAAGCGCCTTATAGATCTTGTCGGATGTGATCCGCCGATTCATCGCATCGCTTGGATCGATAAAGCCCTCAAGCGAAGCAATCATCGCATCTGATCTGCGGGCCAGCCAATTGCTGTCCGCTGCCCCGCCATCAGCGGCAGCGGACGCGTCTTGCTTGCGAATCTGACCCTCCAGCCGTGCCTCAATTGCATCAAGCTGCGCAGCTGAGATGGTAGGAAGCTGGTTCAGCTTGGCCCGAGCAGTTGAGACACTTTCCCGAACTTCTCTATCGCTCAGCACGCCAAACTCTTGGAAACTGGCAAGCACGCGGTAGCCGCGCTCAATCTCGACCGGATCGTCTGAACGCAGGTTTTGACACGCCTTCCACACGGTCTCCCAAGCCTGCCAGCGATAAACCCAATCAAGGCCTGTCCCCTTGATGTTTTGCATCCCCATAATGCGGTTTGTGAGGCCCGGCGGGGTGCTCTCAGCCACAAGGCGCACAATAGTTTCGCCCTTGGTGTAGACGTCACGAACAGGCAGCAATTTTGCTTTGAATGCAGCCCCAAGCAACTCGCGCAATTGTTGATCGAGTGCCGGTTTGTCGCCGCCCTTTGGAATTGCGTCCCTCAACGTGCAATAGGCGTGCGTATTCAGCGCCATAGCCTCGTAATGGGCAACAATAGCATCGGCATGTGCGACACCCGCCTTAGTCAATGTCTCCAGCAAACCAGATTTCTCAGCCGCGTGGATCGCTTCTTCACACGAGATCTTATCCGCTTGCGGCTTGAGCATGGCAGCGAGCAAGCCGTTCAAACTCTCCTGATCAAGCGCGATGCGCTGATGCTTGGCGAGCGCTTCCAGCCGTTCAAGCGGGTCTTCGCCTTCCTCAAACAATGTCAGGTTGGCGGCGTAGGCATCCCATTCTTCATGGATAAAGCCGATCAAGCCTTCAATGTTGGAGCCAATCAAGACATGCCGGTCCGCAGCGACATCGTGCACCAACATGCGCGCAAACACCCGGCTGCGCGGGACGCGGTCAGCGCGGTTGTTGACAACAGTGCTGATGAAAATCTCTGGGTCGGTGGCAAGGTCGTGCTTATCGAATCCCATTCGCGTCCAATTGCCCATCGCGCCGAAGCGTTCATTGGCGGACATGCCCATCACAAATTCAAGCGTTCGGCCGTCGATTTGCGAACGCGGATAGGTTTTGAGCACGCCCAAATCGGCAACCACCCGATCGGACATCTCACGCACGCAATAATCGTGCTCCAGCCCCAGCTCATCTCCCATCGCTGTCACCAAAGCGATATTGTAGGGGTGTTCCTCATAGGGGAAGCGGTCCAGCAGATCCTTGTGGATCAACCCGGCCTGTTTCCAACCGACTCTGCGCATCTCGCTGCGCCCTTTTTCGGCCCCTTCTTCAAGGATCGGAAGCATTTCCTCTTCTGTAGTGAGCAGCTGCGATCCGTTTGGGATGAACTCGCACATGACCTCGGGAATGTTGCGGCCGGCAGGCCCTTGGACATCCTCGTGGTCGGGATAGGTGTTGGTGATGGTCGCAATGTCATCGCGCATCCAATCCTGCTGAAGCACGCGGACATAGTCGGGGTTCAACCCCATACATTCCCAAAGAAAAACCCTCGTTTTGAGACCCTTGGAAGTCTTCATCAGGTTGAACTGTTCCCAAATCGTCGCTTTGTCATAAGGACGGAACAGGAACATTTCGGTAAGCCCGCCAAACGGCGTTCCGATAAGGAACATGGCCTCGCACCCTGTGGTCTTTGAAACAATCGAAGGGCCAACCGCGTTCATCAGCCCAGCCTTCAACCGTTCGGTTCCCGATTTGCCGCGCGTGCCCCAGCCGCCCAGAACCAGCTTGAGTGATTTTCGCAGCCGCCGCGCATACCAGCCCAGGATCATGTGCCGACCAAAGAACCACAGGCTCGCAATAGCGAGGAATATCGCCAGCTCGACAAGGCTGTTCTGATAGACCGACGATGCATAGGCAAATGCGCTGTCGGAGAGGTCTCTAAAGAAGGCCATCATGCGTCCTTCTCCGGTGCCAAAAGCGTGGCAATCTCAGGGTTTACGTCAGCAACGCCCGAATAACTGCGAAAGTCGACGCCCACGCCAAGACCGCGAAGAGCGGTGAGAAACTCAGCCGGTTCACGGTTCCGCAACTCAGCAAGCTGCGCAAATCCGCGCGTGATGCTGATAAAGGCCCGCAAGCGCTCCCTTAACCTGGTGGGCGGCGCGATATCGGTGATCCCAGCGCTGGTGAAAAGCTGCAGGGGCCGCCCGTGATCCAGCGCGCTCAGCACCTGATCAATCAGCGGGAGATAGTTGCGCCATCCGCCTTCTTTGCTTTCAAACAGCGGTTCGCCCGGCACTTTCGTGGGTGCGAGTTCTGACATGCGAGCGCTCGGCGCGATCAGGGTGCCGTGATAGTGGCGGCCTGTCGTGTGCACATGCGCCTGCCGCTTATCAGTTGCAGAGTGTCGGCCCTCAAACCAAATTCGCCACAGCCGTCGCTTGATCCATTCGCCGCGCTGGAGGGTTGGTTTTTGACCGTTCTGAAGCGATAGACCAAAATCATTCTGTGCCAACGCGGCCATCACCCTGCCGACCTTCTCTTCGTCTTGGCCAAGCCATTTTGCGAGCGGTTTGATCGAGCGAATATCGGCTTCGCGCTGGTCTTGCGTGACTGCGCGAATGATGCTCGCAATCTGCAAAGCCTCCGCATCTGATGCGAGCCACACCCGCTCATTCGCCTCATCGGCCCAGCGCATGAATTTGGGCGACAATCGGCGCTGTTTGAAGGCCGTGATTGAGGCCGCGATCGCGGTGATGTGCGAGGAGCAATCGCTTTCATTGTCCCGGCACCACTCGGCAAGCACAGACGCTGCATCCAGTGCAATCCGAAGGACGAATTCATCTTCATCACCGTTTAAAATGTGATCGATATGGGCCGCGTAGTCACCCGGCTTGATAACTTCCAAGAACCGCGGGACATCCGCAAACATCGCCGCGCGCACTTGGGGATCAGCATCGTTCCTTAAGCTGAAGATGCGCTCTGCCGCCAATGACGACGGCAAGAGATGAATACAATCCGCAAGGGATTGCCGAACCGCACCGCTTTTGTCCTCCGCCAGCCTAGCGAGAACAATGGGGAAGGCCTCGTCGCGCCAGAGGTTGGCGCTGATCAACCGCACCAGATGACGACGCAAGAACAGGTCATTGTCGGCAGCTTGATGTTTTTTCTCATGCAAATCGTGTTCAAGCCGCGCTTTCACTGCGGTGGCAATCGAAGCGGGTGAAAGCGCCATCAGGGCATCAAACGCGGCGCATTGGACCCACACATCCTCCCCTTCATCAAGGCAGACGCGGCGCGTGGCGCTGAGCACATCTTCAAACCAATAGCCAAAGGGCCAATGGTCAATCTGCATCGCAATCGCCGCAAGGCAAGAATGCACCGCCTGCCGGACCCGCGCATCCCCGCGCCAATGGCGCATCTCATTCAGCAAACGGTCCGCAAGATCGATAAAGAACGCGGTGTCCGACATAAGGGGATCGGTGGCGGCATAATCCGCTGCAATCAGACCCAGCCGCTCTATGCCATGGGCAAGCGCGCGCTCTCGTTCGCCGATCCGCTTTTGATAACGCTCGATCACGGCATCGGCATCAAACCATGCGCCAAACGCCCTGCGGTCGCTTTGCAACTGCCTGCGATCCGCACCTAGAGAGCGGGCGAAATCAAGGATGGCCGCGCGCTCTTCTGCGGTGTCGACGGCATTGGTCAAGCGGGTCTGAAATTGCTGCTCTGCGGCCGCGAACTCTGCGATGATCTCCGCCTGCTTGAGACAGTATTGCGCCAAGGCTTCGGCATGCGATCGGGCGCTGCCACTATGATGCTTGGCATCAAGCCCTTCGACAATCTCAGCATGAATGTCAGCGAAAACGGGCAACAGTTTGGGCGCTAGCCCATCGGCCAAACGGTCTTGCAAGCGCCGTTTTTCGGGCAGAGCAAGGCTGGTATCAATCTTGGAAAGGACACTCATCGCGCGTCCTCCATCAGACACGCAGCTAGCTTGGCCCTAAGAGATGCGTCTTCGATCATCGCTTCACGCAGACCAGCGGCGATCTCTAGATGGACAAATCCATCAAATCCTGCAGCGTTCAGCAACTGTCCTTGGGCGTTGGTCAACGCTCCCAACTCGCCGGTGTCGCCGGGATAAACCAGCACTGAGGAAGGGGCAAAAGCGAGGCTGAGGCAGTCGGCGATATCCAGCAGCCGCTCACTCGGCTTATTGGTCCCATTACTGATGATCATTGCGGCGTCTTGCGCAGCCCGTGTGTGGCGATGGGCGCCATCAAACCCGTGCAGTTGAACCATCAGTCCGTCCGGAATGGCATCTGCAAATGCGAGCCCAAACGCGCTGAAAGTATGGTCTTTCTCACGCGCCAGATCGATTGCGTTCGAGCAATTTGATGTCGGCCTGCGCGGGGCGGAATTCCATGCGGCAGCGCGGGCCTTGGTCTCTTGAAACAAGGATGCGGCCAGCATTCCCGTGTGGCGATCAGAGCCGCGATGCGGAGCTGTAATGGCAAGCCGGCTCTCAGAGCCCTCGCGCAGCCAGTAAATCCCACGGCCCGCGCAGTCCTGCGGTGCCTCTCTCAAGAGGACGGCATCGTGCACATCATCTATCTTGCCTGCGGCAAACCCGAATTCTTCCAACCCTCCCAGCGCCCCACGCGGCTCTGCGATCAGCCTCTCAAAAGCGCTTCGGCTGCTGGCAAATTCGTGACCGTTTGGCACAGCAACGCTTTGGACCTTGTCAAATCCCGGGAATAGCTGCGCAGCACCGGCCAGCACAATCGCCGCCGCGCCGCCCGCCAAGAGGGGCTTTGCGCGCGTCATTGGATAGCCTCAATTTCATCAGTCGCCACGTCCTCACGCAAAGCTTCGTAGAGGATCAGCATAGTGAAGTCTTTGCCCACCACTCCAACCGGGCCAGCCGAACGCCAGTGGTTCCGGCGCAGCGCGCTTTGTTCTTCATCGGTCAGCATATCGTGAGGGAAAGCATTGGGCGCTGCGAGCAATGCACGGGTGTCCGCGCTCAGCCGGCGATAAGAGGAGAGCGCCTGGTTGCCGAAATAGACATGCTGTTCAAAGACGCGCGCATCAACACCAATGATCCCTTGTTCAACATCGAAGGCTTCCAACTTAATCCGTGCTGCAGGAGCGTCGCTTTCAACAATCAGCTGATCTTGGCCCGCCACCAGTTCTGGCCGTGTGCGGAAAAACCTCCAGACGTTCCCAGAGGTAAAAACTGTATCGGGAGAATCCGCCTGCACATAGGCTTCGTGGACGGAAAGTTCTTCTCCATCGACACCAATCCAACGCATCCTAAGGCCGTAGACAAAGCCCTCTTCACGGGCTCTCAAGTCTTCGCCGACTGATGGGTGGACGAGGATTTTGGCGACGGTCACGGGTTGAGAAAAAACGAACTCTAATGAACGGTTCTGCGGGATACGGTAGGCGATTGAGCGCTTGGAAATGCGCGCATCACGGGCGGTAATCTCGCGAACATCGGTAAAGTATGTCGCCAAAGGAATTGCATATTCACGGCCGGCCCAAGCCGAGGCGAGTGCACACAACGCAAAAACAAATGACTTGGCGAGCAAAGAAAGACTCATTTGCTCGCGCCCTTGTCACCATTGCCATCGCTGCCGTCATCAGCTGCGGCATCGCGATCGTGTGATGTCCTTTGCTCGCTTAGGCCACTAAACATTAGCCAGCCCAGCGCAAAACGACGCTCACCGACACTATCGAGAAAGCGCAGCGACATGCCGGGCCGCGCTTCCATCCCCGCTTGCTCAGAAGTGTTTTCAACCGTCTCAGCTCGCAAGCCTGATGCACGGAGCGCTGAGGTGAGACTATCGAACTCACTCAGGTCAGAACCAATACGGTCTTTGGCCACCACCACATCAACACTGCGGCGATAATTCTTGGCCATCGCTGGGCGAACGCGAAGCTGAAAAGCCATCGGGTTTTCAAGTCCCTCTTGGCTGCGCACCCAAGCTTGCCATGTGACATCAAAAACGCTGCGCGGATCGCGCAGGAAGCTGTCGCTGCGCGTGGCGACAAACAGCGCATTGGAATCCCACTCCGCATGGACCGCAGCGCCAATACGCGTGGGTAAGACACCGCGCGAATTCTCAAAGGTAAGAACCGTCTTTTGCGGCGCCTCCCCTTCAGCCAGAAAAATATTGCCCTCATCACGAACGCCAGAAGACAGGCTCCAATGCAGTTTGGGCCCAAACCGACACCGGCGCAGTTCCATGCCGCCGATACGGGCGGCGGCACCGGCGGTGTAGGGGGCCAAGCCTTCGCGCACGCGCGCAATCATTGGCTCTGCGATTTCAAATCGGGCATAGGCCAGCTCGCGCAAAGTGTTCCAGCGCCCCGCGCTTTCGGGGTGGCGCGACAATGTACAGGCATTGGGTTGCAACAAGTTCGCAAATTGCGCCTTGCGCCGGGCGATATGCTGGATCGAACTGGGGCTCAGATTAATTGCGGCATGCGCGTTGCCTTCGCTTATGACCTCCTCGGCAAGGACGACTGAAAGGTCTGGAAGGGTTTCCCGAAGCGCGGTTACATCAAGCGATGCCAATGCGCGCCCTGACGCAGAGACCTGAGAACCTTCTTGATCTTGCTGGGAAGCGCCAATGATGATGTGTGTCGCCCGGGTCGTCTGCATAAAGACCGAGACGATGTCGCTTGCAACGATCTGTGTGCCAAGCTGCGTGTCCAAATCTGGGGCGCCAATCACAAGCCACCGCGCATCCTGACTGCGCTGGATGGCCACGGCAGCGCTGGCAAGTCCCGGAGCGCTGGTGGGATCGGGCAGAATGACGGCTTCATTCCCGATGGCAGCCGGGTTGAAGATCAGCAGCTCCGCGCCATTATCGTCGTCGCGAATGATCGCCAAATGGCCGTTCTCAATCTGCTTTATCTGCCAGCCAGAAATGCGTTGGTCGTAGCCGGGCGGGGCTGCAGGAGCCCCCTGTTCAAGCATTTCAACGAGGCGCGCCAAAGCCTCGCTGTGCTTTTCCTCGATCGCGATTTCGGCGGGGCGCATTTTGCGAATATGCGAGTCCCCGACAGCGTTGACCAAAAGTGCGTTGAGCTCGGGCGTGTCTTGCCTGCTTGCTTCTGCTTGCGAATTCTCAGCCTGGCCTCGATCTGCATTCCAAGGCGCTCTGGCAGTGGCGGCAGACAGCGAAAAGCCGACAAAGTTGCCCAGTACTGCCCCTGCTAGGCTGACCTGTAACGTCGATCTTGCCAGCCGGGGAAAGATGTCTTTGTCGTGCGCCTTGATCGCGATCAGAGTGGAAAGCAGATATCCAAAACCGAAAAAGTCGCTCGTCTTCAGATCGAGGCCTTGCCAGATCACAAACCAGCCCAACGCCATTTTCCAGGCAAAGCTAATATTGAAGAACAGCAGCAGCTTTCTCCCGCCCTCCAAAGTGACATTGGCCATGAAGGGCAGCTTTAAGATGAACCGCGCGACGCAATAAATGATGATCGCTTCGCCAAACGAGGTCAGGATCTTGGTCGGCTCATACCATTGTAGGGCGATCAGCGAAGGGATCAGGATACCTGAAAAGTCCCAGCCATACTTTACGTTGTAATGGCTCGCGATCAGCGCGGTGAGCGTCAGGATGATATAGGCTTTGGGGCTCGCCAGAACCGACGTGGCAAGGCTTTCATAGATATAATAGACGCCTGAAATGCGGAAGTTGGTCACTTCCATCAGGCCATATCTGACGATCAGAAATGTGAGGCCTATGGTGACGATTGCCATCAAAAGGCCACGCCCAAGGCCAGGCTTCCAGAACTGGTTAGCCATTAGCGATATGACCACAAGACCGAAACTCTGTAGGTTGTCCTCCCAATCGATCCGGCGGTCAAAATTGTCTTCGAGCCATACAGAAAGCTCCGGAAGTACATACCCATCGAGAGCCAAACGCACCGCGATGCTGGCCAGGATCAAGCCCATGAACCGATCGCGTCCAAACAGGCTTGGGAAACGGCCCGGTGCCAGTTTCTCGGAGAAGAGATAGACGATCAGATAGGCGAGCACCGCTTCAACTGTGATCACAGCTGCAGCAAAGGGCTTCACGATTAGCAAGGGAACCAGATAGCCCGGCACCACCAATCCCGACAGGACCCATCCGAAGCGCAAATTGAAAAAGCACATCACGAAGACACCGACCCACACCGTGGTGATGATCGACCCCGCAAGCCCTCCTTCGGGGAATATCGTGAGCGGAAACAGGTTCACAGCAAGCCCTAGGCTTTAACCCGTTGCCGACGCGTCAGATGTGGCCGCCGTCTCGCGTGAAAACCCGCCTGAAATGGCGCGTTTCACTCGGCTGACAAGCTCAGCCGGCTCCACTGGCTTTCGCGCATTGTCAACAACGCCAAGCGCGCGAAACTGGTCGGGTTGGCTGTCATTTGCGGCTGACGATACCACCATGATCGGTGGGCGTTCAGCACCTTTCTCTGCCAGCAAGCGCAAGAACTTGATGCCGTCGATCTTGGGCATGACGAGATCAAGCACCACCAGATCAAACCGGTTTTTGTCTACGCATTCAAGGCCAGCAGCGCCATCATTGGCAACCACAACCTCAAAGCCCTCCAGCTCCAAGGTCAGCTGCAACAGACCTGACAAAATCACATCGTCATCGACGATCAATATCCGTGCGCTCATCAGCCTACTCCTCGCAAATCGACGTTGAAGCCAAAGCCATTGGCTTCGCTGCCCCAATAGGAAACGCTAGCGGACCAGCGCGTCACTTTGGCCATGCCCTCACCAATGATGCGGTATTCTCCCACGGCGCCCTCTTCATAGTTGGAGATAAGCCAAAGAAGCCGGGCAAAACCGATGCCGAAACCGCCAGAAATCCGAATGTGCGTGCGACCTTCGAGCTCTTCGAGTTTCAAAGAAACTTCACCGCCATGGGGGGTGTCAGAGATGACAACGCGCAGCATTGCGACCAACATAACGGTAAGGGCCGTAGGCTCTGCCAAAGTGAAGCCGCTGACGCCGGGATGGTCGACCTTGATGCGCACGCCAAGCTCATCAGCCAAGGCCGAGGCTTTAGAAATTGCATCCTTGACCACCGCGGTTGCATCCACTGGATAACACGCTTCGGTTAGGTCGCTGCTTTCAGACCGCACCAGAGATGCCACGCCATCAAGCCGATCAGTGGCGCGTCTTGCGGTGTCTTCAATGCGATCCACGACTGCGCGGACTTGATCCGGTTTCAACCGATCATCCTTGGCAAGCTGAGAGCCCAGCAAGACGGCCTCAAAATCGTTGCGCAGCTGAAGATCGATAAAGTTTGCAACCGCCTTGCGAAGTTCGGCAGCACGGTTGGCATCGCGCATATCAATAGCTTCGAGCACAAGGACGCGGTCAGCGCCCTGCGCGTTGCGTGCGGGAGCCGCGACGCGAAGCATCCGCTCGCTTTTGCGGTCCTCATCCCCCAAGTCGCGCATCGGCATACGCATTTCCGAGCCATTTAGCATCAGGTCTTCAATAAGGGCTTGAACCCGATTGGGGCCAAGATGGGTCAGCGCAAGCAAAGCATCTCGCAGCGACGTATCGAGAAGGTTCAGACCGGCTTCGGCATAGAGATCGTGCATTGCCTCATTTGCGTGCAGCGGCGATCCGATGAGGTGGAAGACGACCACTGCGGTGTCGATCGTGTCAAAACCCCGTCTGATCTGCTCGGATTCATTGGCAACCAAAGCGATGGCACTCGCAACGTGATCATCCACTGGCCTATTGCGACTTTCTTGGCTGGAGCGCGCGTTGAGATCGTTGCGCCAGCGAAAGAGCTCGCGGAAACTGGTCGCTATTGCTCGAACCAAATGCGCAGATTTGCCGGGCGTTGCGGTTTCTGGGCGCGTGTGCAGCCAGAACAATTGCTGATCACCAGCGCCAACCCAACCGATGCGTGCCTCGCCTTCCCAACTGGGCACGATCTCGGCAGCTTCGCGCACCCCAAAGCTCTCGCGGACGTCTCTTAAGATGGCATCAAGGCGCTTTTGATCGATCGTTACGTCATCAAGCGATGCGTTGTTTGCCGCCACCGCTTCAAGTTCACCACGAGCGCCCACCTGCAACAAAAGACTGCGCTCGACCCCTGCATAGGCAGCGGCAGAGCCTAAAAAGTCAGGCAGGCGCGACCCTTCGCGAAGGGCCGACCGATTGAAAGATGACTGAACCGCGCGCGATGCGGTCCTCTCCAACCGTCGATCTTGCTTGGTTTCGCGCGCGATTATGCGCTGGAAGGTTATGATCCATGGCGCCAAAAGCAGCGCCGAAACCGGCAGCAACTTGCCACCAAACACCAAAGCCGCCCAGCTAAGCGCGATTATCAAGATGCTCGCGGCCAATGGCACAAGGACAGCAAGCCGCTTTGGATCTGTCGCGCGGTAGAGCAGAGCAAGGATCGAACCGAGCGCCAGGATTACAATCCACGCCTCCCAGCCCTGAGTTTTGACCGCATATTGCCCTGATCTCAGCGCCTGAACCGCATGGGCTCGGAATACCGCTTCGCTCATCGATTGTTGGAACGGATCGAGCGGGGTGGAAAGACTGGCGCGCATCGCCGCGCTGTCGACCACCATGGCAACCAGGCCATCAAGCTCTCTGCTTCTGATTTGATCGCTGGTCAGTTGACTTGCTTTGAGGACAGGAATGCTCTGTCGGCTCGGCATCGGGATTAAGAACTCACCGCCAGTCGGATAGCGGTCGGCGAGCGCCGCGTCGAAGACAGGAAGTGGTCCTTCGCGCGCCTCCAGCGCCACTGATTGCGAACGCTGGACGCCATAGTCCGACGGTGCGATGGAGCGCGCAGCAGGTGTTCCAAACGCCGTGTCTTGCCCATTTCCTTCGAAATCCCAGTGCTGATTGGCCGGTAACGGCTTTACGGGCACACCAACGACAACCGGAACCGTAGGCCGGGTTGAAACCTGATAGCCGCCGCCAAGATATCCGATGCGTTCGGCGCCCAAACGGGCAAGGGCGTCGTTGAGGTTGGCGAATCTGGCTTCACCACCCGCTTCGAAATCGGCATCGCGCTCTACGATCACGACCTCTGGCGTTGAGCCGGGCCGATTGGTGCCGGCCGCATCGAAAAGGCGGCCATCGGTAAGAGCGAAGAAGCCGAGCATTTGGGCCACAGCCAAAGCAGTCGCCACAAGCAGTGGCCCAGCCCAATGGGATAGCACCTCTCTGCGCACGGCGCGTGCACCGCGAACCCTGCTCGCAGGCAAGCGAAAGCGCAAGGCGGATCGCTTATGAGATTTTTCTGGCTGGAGAGGCGGAGAAAGCGCGGTCAAGATTTCAAATGGTGCGATTCAGCGCGTTAGGAAGTCCAGTTGGGCGCAGGCATGCTTAATCGCACACCGTAAACGGGTCTGGCTCTTCAAAATTTTGCTGATCTTCCCGACCCCCTATTCTGCCGAATGTCGCAGAACGCCTAGGCAATTATCCCTAATGATCGGTTAAGAAATGCAGGATGGACTGAGCCGCGTGCGGGTGCGCAAATGCGCCAAGACAGGGGCTCAAACAGGCGGCATTAGGCAAAAACCATTAGTCTGATCTTAACCATGTTCTCCCAGAGCGAAATGGTGAAACAGTCTTCAAACTCTCAATTCAATGCCAAGTCGGCCATTGCTGGCGCGGGCACTCTGCGGGTCCTGCTCGCCGAGGACACGCCAATCAATGCCGAGGCTATGAAGGCAATGTCCACCCATCTTTCGGTCGATTTGGATATCGCAAGCAATGGGTTTGAGGCCATCGAGATGATTGAGGAGGCCAGTGCGCTTGGTCGGCCTTACTCGCTATTGTTGATCGACGTGATGATGCCCGTTCTAGACGGGATAGAAACCACCAGACGGCTGCGTCGCAAAGGGTATGACGCGCAGCAATTGCCGATTGTCGCTGTGACCGCAGCGTGCAGCTTTGATGAGGTTCGTGCCTATCGCGCTTGCGGCATGCAGGCCTTTCTGGCCAAACCCATTTCCCTTAATGATTTGCGTGCCACCTATGAAGCATGGGGCCATACGAGCGAACCGGCAAAACAAGACCAATTGGCCAAGATCGAACCTGCCGTTTTAGCGGCGCTCAAAGAGCAATTTCGTGATCGCAACAAGCGCACGCTCAATCTGATAGAGGCAGCTTTGCGTGCCGACGAAATTAGCTCCGCCGTGGTCGATGAAATCCGCAATCTTCTCCATCAAATTGCAGGGACGGCGACCACATTTGGCGACCCGCCTTTGAGCGAGATGGCCAGCGCGCAAGAGCACGCTTTGATCGCAGCGCAAATGGCACCTGATGCAGTCCGAACCAGCCTGGAAGAAGCAGCTTCGTGCCTGCGGGAAAGGGTCAAGACATGATACGCCAGTGTTTCTTACAAGGTCAGCGCGGGATTAGCCTACTACTCTCCGCTCTGATTGCTGCCATATTCTGCACTCCACTTTCAGCGCAGGATGGCGGCACAAGCACGGTGGAGTTTGACGGACTTATCGAATTGCGTGCGGTGGAATCCGATCTCGATTTTGATCAGGGCGAGGGTATCGACAGCTCCGGCATTGGCGCCCGCGCGCGGCTTGGCGTGGATTTCGACCTGAGCGACAGCACAACGTTCCGCGTCGAAGCAGAAACGCGCATTTTCGAGTTTCGCGACGAGGATCGAGACGGGCTGGAAACAGCCATCGGACGCCTGCATGTCACCCAGAAAGTGACCGACAAAGTCGAGGTGAGAGCGCATGCGCGTCGATTTGAAAATATTGCTGTTCTTGAGGCGTTTAGTGCGGATCAAACGAGCGTCGGCGCACGCATTCAATGGCGTGATGGCAATGACCGGGTGCGTGTAACTGGCGAGTATCGCGAGCGCGACTATGACACTGGCATTGGCGGGGACAGCGATGGCTTCAGCGCAAGCGCTCAATACAATCGCCGGCTTGGATCGTACCACTGGTTGCGTCTCGATCTGCGGGTCGACAGGAACGACAGCGCTGATGATCCCCGCCGCAGCTATGATCGCCGGGTTGCGCGCGTGAAATACAGCCTCCCGATTGCCGAGCGACTGCGCATTCGGCCCTCGATTGAATACCGCGAATGGGACTACCCCTCCCGGATCGCGCAAGGGGACCCAGATGGCAATCTGCGCCGAGACAGCTTTGTCGCACCTGCTGTTGAACTCGCATGGGGCCGCGCGACCAGAGGCATTTATGCCACGGCCAGCGCCCAGTATCGGATCAAGCAGTCGAATGACGTGCGCTTTGACAATGACGCCATTCGCGTAGGGGTGAGAGTTGGTTTTCGCTTCTAGCGTCGATTATCGCGACTTTCCGATGGGCTTTCGGGGCCTCCAGATACAAATATTATCCAAACATGCTTGAAAATTGCTTGCGCGCGCTGTTGAAGATGCAGTCATAGCAACACGGCACGGCCATGGTGTGCGCATTGGGCGCCCCCTTGGCAGTTACAGTTTTCAAGGATACCCCGATGATCACCCGCAAAATCGCCCCGTTTTTCACATCTGTCGCCGCGCTCGCGCTGTTGGCAAGCTGTTCGGAGGTTGAAGTGACGCCTGATCCCAACCCAGTCGCCGAATTGCTCGCCAGCGCCGACTACACGCCGGAAATTCCCGAGGGCACCGGCTATTTTTCCGCTGACAGCGCGCTGCCCTTCCATGCGCCGGATTTCACGCAGGTTGATGAAGGCGATTATCTGCCCGCTTTCGAACAGGGAATGGCGATCCAGACGGCTGAGGTAGAGGCAATCGTCAACAACCCGGCTGAACCGACCTTTGAAAACACCATTGTCGCACTCGAACAATCGGGTTCACTTTTGGGGCGCGTCTCTGCCATCTTTTTCCAGCTCACCGGGACCAACACGACCGACGGTCTCGATGAGATCAACACCGAGATCAGCCCGCAGCTTACCGCCCATGGCGACAGCATCAATTTAAACCCTGACCTATTCGCGCGGGTGAAGGCGGTGTATGACGCGCGCGAAGCGCTTGAGCTGGATGTCGAAGACACGCGGCTGCTGGAAACAACGTACGAGCAGATGGTGCAAGCCGGCGCCTTGCTTTCCGCCGATGAGCGGGAAAAGGTCAAAGAAATCAACACGCAGCTTTCCACGCTGACCACCGAATTCGGGCAACTGGCGCGCGATGCGATGGCTGAGCAGCCCCTGATCGTTGACACGCGTGAGGAATTGGCGGGCCTGTCCGATGCTGACATTCAGGCGGCGGCCGATCTAGCGGCAGAAAAGGGCGAGGAAGGCAAATTTGCGATCGCGCTGCAAAACACAACGCAGCAGCCCCTGCTGCCCTCGCTTGAAAACCGCGAAACACGCGAAGCCCTGTTCCGGTTAAGCCATGACCGCGCCGATGGCACCAATGCCTTCGACAGCCGCGATCTGATTGCACGCATTGCATTGCTTCGGGCGGAAAAAGCCGCTTTGTTCGGCAAGCCCGATTGGGCGAGTTACACCATGTATGATCGCATGGCGCAGGAACCCCAAACTGCGCTTGATTTCATGGAGCAGATGGTCCCTGCCCTTGCCGCCACACAGCGCCGCGAAGCTGAGATGCTCAACGCAGCGATTGCGGCTGATGGCGGCGATTTCACAGTCGAGCCGTGGGATTGGTATCGCTACGCCAACCGCATCAAGGCCGAGCAATACGACTTGGATGAAGACGCGGTGATGGAATATTTCCAGCTCGACAAGGTGCTGGAAGATGGCATCTTTTATATGGCGACAGAGCTGTATGGCATCACCTTTGAACGCCGCGATGATCTACCGGTCTATCACCCTGATGTGTGGGTCTACACCGTGTATGAAGCGGATGGATCAGAGCTTGGCCTGTTCTATTTCGACCCGTTCCAGCGCCCTTCGAAACGCGGCGGCGCGTGGATGAGCAACTTTGTCGATCAAAGCTATCTCAATGGCAACAAGCCGGTCGTCTACAATGTGTTGAACGTGCCAAAAGCCCCTGATGGCGAAGTGCAATTGGTCAGCTTTGACTGGGTGAACACCGCCTTCCATGAATTCGGCCATGCCGTCCACGGTCTGTTTGCCGATCAGAAATATGCCAGCCTTTCCGGTACAGCCACCGCGCGTGATTTTGTTGAATATCCCAGCCAAGTCCATGAAATGTGGGCGACATGGCCGTCAATCCTGTCGAACTATGCCAAGCATTACGAAACCGGTGAGACGATCCCCGATGAGATGATCGAACGGATTGAGGCCGCCGCTCAGTTCAACCAGGGTTACGATTTCGGCGAAGTCGTTGAAGCAGCGCTGCTCGACATGAAATGGCACGCTTTGAGCCCCGATCAAGCGCAAGCGCTGATCGACAACCCGGAAGCGGTTGACGCATTTGAGCGCGCGTCGCTGACCGATCTCGGGCTGGAGATTGATCTGGTCCCGCCGCGTTATCGTAGTACCTATTTCAATCACATCTTCAGCTCTCCAGCGGGCTATTCAGCTGGCTATTACAGCTATTTGTGGACGGAAATGCTCGACCGCGACAGCCGCAAATGGTTCATCGAGAACGGCGGGCTGAACCGCGAGAATGGCGATCACTATCGCCAGACCGTGCTCAGCCGGGGCGGCACGATGGATTATTTTGAGATGTTCGAAACCTTCGCCGGTCGCCAGCCCGACATACAACCCATGTTGGAGGCCCGCGGGCTCGTCAGCGAATAGCAGGTTAAGACGAATTTTTTGCGCGTGGAGACGGATTTTTCGCGCCGTCTCCACCGCAGAGCCTCGCCCAAAGTCGGTTTGGTAAGCTGGAGGTAACCATGTTCTTTCACTGCCTCTCAGCGTCTCATACGTAGTTTCAACGGTGCGTCGGGTCATTCCCGATTCAAGTTTCGCACTGGAGACCACGATGAAATTGACCAAACTCGCTGTCCTTGCAGCATTCGCCGCCAGCACTTCCGCTTATGCGCAGGACAATGACGTTGTTGACGTTGATCAAACCAACGATCCCGACGTTGTTGATGTAGATGACAGCTTCAACGACAATATCGACAACATCGTTGATAGCTTCGATGACAATTCTGAGCGCGTGTTCGAAGACAGTTTCGACGACAATTCTGAGGTGTTCACGAGCAACCTTTCATTGAACGGCGGCAACAACGTGTTCAATTCCAGCGCAATCGTCGCTGAAACCACGCTCTCCAATGTCGTCACTGGCGTTGATGTAGACTTCGGCGATGTAGAAGACACCGCCGGCTTCGATTCCTCGCTTACCAATCAAGCCCATGCATTCCGTGACTATGCGGGCATGAACGCGCTGAACCAGAACACTGGCACCGGCGCTTCGCAAAACGCCAGCGTAACTATCGCCGTGTCGAGCGACGGTTTCGACGTCAACTAAGCACACCGCTAAGCCCAAAGGGCCATAGACCCGCCCTCAAATGTCCCCCTTGGGGGCGGGTCAACACCTTAGAAAGGTGCAATTATGTTGAAATTTCAATCTGTATGCGCGCTTGGTCTGGCACTGGCTGCCAGCCCGCTTGCCGCACAGGATCAACCGAACGAGACCGTTTCTGCTGACACCGCCGAGGTTCAAAATCAAAGCCCGTTTGCAAACGCCGAGCCTGTGGCAGAGCAAAACCTTGCAGCGATTGCAGGCCGCGAAGACATCAACCAGCTCACCAACGCGCAGCAGACCAATGATGTGAGTGGCAATGAGGTGGGCGACAACTCGGTCACTGGTCAGATCAACATCACGGACAACGCGTTCAGCAACACCAACGGTTTCGTTGTCCTCAACGCCAACACGGGCAACAATGTCGCGATCAACGCCTCGATCCAGGTGAATGTCGCACTGCCTGTGCAGAGCGCACCCGCGCAATAAGCCGAGCAGGTTTAGCTGACGTCATGACCTCGATGCGCTTCATCAAGTCTGTTGCTCTTGCTGCATGCTTTGGCGCGATGATTTCGGCTTGCGCAGCTGTGCCGATGGACGACGCGCGCCTGCAACTGGCGACGCATCAGGGTTCCTTTCAGCTGATTGATGCGCCGCGCAGCTTGGTTGAAACCAAATATGACACGGTGATCCGTCAGCAATTTGATTTCAGCTGCGGCTCGGCGGCGCTCGCGACGCTCTTAACGTACCACTACGATACTCCGCGTAGGGAAACCGAAGTGTTTCAGGGCATGTGGCGCGATGGCGATCAAGAAGCGATCCAACGGCAGGGTTTCTCGCTGCTGGATATGAAGCGCTATCTGGCAGCAGGCGGACTGTCTGCTAACGGGTATCGCGTTGATCTTGAACAGATTCGTGAGGCAGATGTGCCCGGAATCGCGCTGATTGCGCCGAACGGATACCGCCATTTTGTGGTCGTTAAAGGCGTTGAAGACGGCTTCGTTCTGGTGGGCGATCCCTCGCTTGGACTGCGCCGAATGGACCGTGAAAGTTTCGAAGAGACATGGAACGGCGTCTATTTTGTTCTGACGGATGGACCAAATATTAACCATGTTCCGCTTAACGCCGAGGGGCAATGGGCCCGCGTCGCAGCGTTTGGCGTGGACCAAGGCATGTTCCAGCCGGTGAGCCAGCAAGTGCTGAACCTTACCGCGCCTGGTTTTGGAGAGTTTTAAGTGAAGCGGCTTTTTCGTCTTTTCTGTTTGTTGTTGGCTTTGGTCGCGGCCCCTGCTGCGGCGCAGTCACCTTTTGGTGATGCAGCGGCAATGGATGATGCGGAATTGGCAGAAGCGCGCGGCGGCTTTCTAATGCCCGGTGGAATCGATCTGGATTTTGCCATCCTGCAGGAAACCAGAGTGGATGGAGAGCTGGTTTTGCGCTCGTCTTACACACTGGCAGACACAGGGCCCGTTGTATCCGTAGAGCAAGTGTCAGGCACAGGCCGTGTTGAGACATTGGCGAATGAACGGGGCAGCGAAGTCACGATCAACCTTGAAGGATCGCGCATCACTCACCTCGCCGGGAATTTGACCGGCAGCGTCATCGCCAATGTTGCGGACAACCGCACTATCACCACTGTCACATCTGTAGATATCGATCTGTCCCGCACCGCTGTGGGTCAGGTTGGATCACTGATCCCAACCCTGGGGACACTTGCTAGAGACACAGCAAGCTTCGGTTTCTAAAGTCTTTTTTGGAAATCGCGGCCCGACCGGGTGACGTGATATGCGCAAGTTTTTGCGTGGAGTGATTTTTGGCTTTGCAGCTCTTTGGGCTGCCCCTCTGGCTGCGCAAGGCTCGGTTCAAACCGTGTCGGTTCCGGTGGTGCAGGCTGTGGCACCTGCTGAGGAGTCACCGGCTCCCGCTCCCAGTCCCGCTCAAAGTACCGAAGGCCAATCCACACGCGCAGAATTGTCGCAATTGCGCGCCGAAGTCGCCCGCGAACGGATCGCGCTTGCCACACAGATTGACGCATTACAGGCTCAACAGCAGCGTTTGGCAGCCCTGGAAAGCCGTTTGGCGCTCGCACTTGGCGAACCAGCCTCTGGCGGACAGACGGTGCGTCGTGCCGCGGCACAACCAAATGTGACACCAGCTGTAGAGGCTCAGCCAACGCGTCAGGCGGCCGCTCAGCAGCCACAATCCGCCGTTGGCGTCGCGCCAGAGGATGAAGGGCGCCAACCCGAGATCGCGTCGCTCGGTCGTCAAGGCAGCGCAATCACTCAAAAGGGTCGGCTAAGCGGTGAGGTTGAATGGAGCTACGCCCGCGCAGACCGCAACCGCGCCCTGTTTCGGGGCGTGGAAGTGGTGGAATCGGTACTTGTCGGCGTATTCGACATCAATGAAAGCCGCCAGGACGTCCTCACCAACCAAATTGGCCTGCAATATGGCCTCACCAGCGATATCGAAGTCGGCGTAGACGTGCCCTTTATCGCGCGGTGGGACACATCGGTGCTGACGCCGGTGGCTGGTCCCGGCGAGAGCGGCGAAGTGCGTGAGATTGACAACAGCGCCGAAGGATACGGCTTGGGTGACGTCACGCTGTCAGTGCGCAAACAATTGCACGCGCCCACCGGCTTTGGCCCTTACATTATCGGTAATCTCCAAGCGACCATACCCACAGGAACCGGCCCGTTTGAGGTTCGCCGTAATGAATTTGGTGAAGCGTCAGAGGCCGCCACCGGCTCTGGCTTTTGGAGCCTCACGCCCGGTGTCACCGCCATCCTGCCAAGCGATCCCGGCGTGCTGTTCGGAAGCATAAGCTACACCAAGAATTTCGGCAGCGATGTTGACGTCGCGATCCCGCCTGTGCGGGTCTCTCATGTCGATCCAGGCGATTCCGTGTCTGCAAGCGCCGGTATTGGTCTGGCGCTTAACCCGCGCCTTTCACTCAATTTCGGCTATGCACACACTTGGGGCTTTGGCACTGAGACAACGACGGTCACCCTTGAGGACGAAGGCGAGGAAAGCACACAAACCTCGCGCGATTTGCAAGTGGGACGCTTCCTTTTCGGCACAACCTACAAGATCGACCAGCGGACCAGCGTCAATTTCGGCCTTGAGGCTGGCCTAACGGACGACGCAACCGACCTGCGTGCCGTAATCCGGATCCCGTTCGTGTTCTAAGAAAATGGCGCACCCGAGAGGATTCGAACCTCTGGCCTCTGCCTTCGGAGGGCAGCGCTCTATCCAGCTGAGCTACGGGTGCTGATGCTGCGTCCAAAGATGTGCTTCGAATGCGGGCGTTGCGCTTAGCAAGCCTGACCGCGGCACGCTAGGCCCATTCTTTGCGATGGCTGCCAAACGGTCAGCGGCGCCCGCTAATTTAACTCTGTGCTTGGACAAGTCACCCGTTGACGTTCGGGCATCGGGTTTAACCAATCGGCAAGCCCGCATCTTTACTTCCCAATCCCATGTCCTTTCTTCAGCCCGATCAGACACGCGCTATGCGTGACGCCGCATCCTCGGCCGAGCTTTCGTCTCCGCTCATGCCAGAACGCCAACGGAGCAGCTTGGCAAAACGCTGGAAAGACCTTCATGCGACTGCAGCGCAGCTCGCCAAAGCGGCGGATCTGTCGCCGGAGGCGTTTGAGGGGCGTCTTGCGGCTTTTCCGGCCATGGTCGACGATGCAAGCGAATGGCAGCGCGAAATGGCGTGGCAGGGCGTTGAAGATATTGATGCCATGATGCGTCCAGGGATTGCGGCGCTACAGACGCTCGAGGAACGAGGCAATGATCCGATTGCACCCGCATTGGTCCTCTGGCGCGAGTTTCACAGCGCGCGCGAAGCAGTTTTGTCGGCAGTCGAACGGGGCGACGCTCCTGAGCGGCAGTCTTCCTAAAACCGGCCCGACCATCCTCCCACTACCTTGACGGCGTTCTTTTTATGTTCCACTCCTCCATCATGACCGAGAACGCGATCGCCGCCGTTGATTCTCCGCCACCCGGCACCGCCGCGGGCGCAGGTGACGTCGCGCGCGGAATAATGCGGTTGTTTGCCCGAAATGACATCTGGTGCATCAGCGAAGTGCCGTTAAAGAATGGCAGACGCGCTGATTTGATGGGCGTGGATGCCAAAGGTCTGGTCGTGATCGTGGAGATCAAGGTCGCTCGCTCTGATCTTTTGGGCGATACGAAATGGCCCGATTATCTGGATTATTGCGATCGGTTTTTCTGGGGCGTTCCTCCCGGTTTGGATCGGGGCCCACTTGAAACGGAAGGCTATCAGCCCGACCGTTGCGGCGTGATTGTCGCTGATGCCTATGATGGGGAGATTGTTCGGCACGCCCCGCTCGATCCGCTCGCTCCAGCCCGTCGCAAACTTCAGGTTGAACGACTCGCCCGGATGGCGATGCGAAGGCACACCGCCCATCTTGACCCGCATTGCCGAGATCTGGGCGGCGATTAAGAGGCCTATCGGGTAAGGCGGATAGGCGCTGACAATTGCAGTGGACAATTGGGGTGTCGCATCGCTTTGATTTGCGTCATACCCATACCCCATGATCCCTGCTGACACGCCCACCGCGCTCGCCTTTCTTTTGGCGGGCGGCGCTATGAGCCTGATGGTGGCGTTGCGTTATCTTTTGGCGAGCGGCGCATTTGCCTGGATCACGCAACAAATGCGCCCGGGCCTTTACGACGGACTGCGGGGGCAAATCGCGATGGAGCTGAGATATTCCTTGGCTGCCGCGCTGATTTACGGCCTGCCTGCGGGCGTGGTGTTCTGGCTGTGGAACCATCACGGATACTCACAGCTCTACACCGATTGGGGCGCATACCCGGCTTGGTATCTGCCGCTGTCTGTTTTGCTCTATCTGTTCGTGCAGGACACCTGGTTCTATTGGAGCCACCGCGCCATGCACAATTATCCCGCTTTGTTCAAAGCCGCCCATGCGGTCCACCATAAGAGCCGCCCCCCGACCGCATGGACCGCGATGAGCTTTCATCCGCTCGAGTCGCTGAGCGGGGCCATTGTCATCCCGCTCTTGGTGTTTGCAGTGCCCATTCACCTTGCGATGCTGGGAGTGGTCTTGAGCGTTGCAACGGTGATGGGGGTCATCAATCATATGGGGTGGGAGGTGTTCCCGCGCCGCCTTGTTCATTCACCGTTGGGGCGCTGGGTGATAAGCGCCAGCCATCACGAAAAGCACCATGAGGATTACGGATGCAATTTTGGTCTTTACTTCCGGTTTTGGGATCGCGTCTGCGGGACGGATCGCGGCTTTTCAAAGCGGCTTGCTCCGCCTCTGGACGCGCAGGTCCACCAATAAAGAGGCTTGCAGCCCTTACCCTAGGATTGGGGCTGGCTGGGATGGCGGCGCCCGCTGCAGCCGGGACAATCACCATCACTGTCACCGATTTACGCAACACCCAAGGCGTTGTACGCGCCTGCATCACCTCTGTGGAGAGTGCTTTCCCGCGCTGCAACCGTGACCCAAACGCCCACCGCTCTGTCGTGCGGGCGCGCGACACTGTCACAATCCGCTTCACCGATGTCGAACCGGGCGATTATGCAATTGCCCTGCTTCATGATGAAAATGAGGACGGCAAAGCCAACCGCGTGCTGGGAATGGCGCCGCGCGAAGGTTATGGCTTTTCTCGCGATGCGCCCGTGCGGATGGCTCCACCAGATTGGGAAGATGCGGTATTTACAGTGGGCTCCGCTTCACAAAACCTGACCATCAAGATGCGGTATTTCCTTTAACCCCCAAGAGCGGTTTTGTTGGCATTCTGCACGAAAACGCAACTTTCCCGCGCGACTTAACGCGATGTTTACCAAGCCAGCCCAAGACGGTCCCAAACAGGCGTTAACTAAGGGGCACTAGGCCGGCCATGGACACACTTCGGGGCAATTTTGACAGCGGTCGCGGCGCTGATGAGGGCACAGACTGGAGCTCGGACACCGATGCGCCAGCTGCTGAAGAGGTGCGTGAATTGCCACCAGAGGCGATTGGACAGGACGAACGCCGCATGCAGGTGCGCGCGTACAACCACTGGGCCAGCTTGCTTGGGGATGCGACATTCCCTTCGATCGAAGAGCTGGAGCCTGAAAACCTTCCAGATTTCGGCCCAAGCAGCGTTCTGCTCGATTTCTCAGCGGGGATTGATGATCCCGTCGTCGTTTTTCTAGGCGATAAGTTGGCGCAGGAATGCGGGGCACAGGGCACAATTGATCGGCTTTCCGATGTTCCGCCGCGTTCTTTGCTCAGCCGGATCACTGATCACTACATGCAGATCCTAGCCAATCAGGCACCGATCGGGTTTGAGGCTGAATTTGTAAACCAGCGCGGGATTTCAATTCTTTATCGCGGCATCCTTCTGCCTTTCTCCAGCGACGATGAAACGATTGATTTCATCTATGGTGTGATCAACTGGAAAGAGATGGCCGACGCTGCCACCGCAGATGAGCTTTTGCTTGAGATTGACCAAGCGCTTGACGATGGCGATGAAGAGCCTGTCGAAGACGAAGATCAACCCCACAAGCATCACGCTGACCCGGTGACTGAATGGGCGGATTCCCCCGCACATGAGGGCGAAGGCGCAGGCTTTGAGCCCGCTGAAGCGCCAGTGGAAGCCGAAACCGAAGTCGATATGGGCGACAACATCACCCCGCTGGCCTCTCCCTATAACGACGAGCCCTCTTCGACAGATGAAGACGGCCTTCCCCTACCCGACTTTGGCCAATATCAGCTCGATGAGCCAGAAGTGGACGAATTTGGCGAAGAAATCGGCGAAGACGAAGAGACCGATGCCGGTTACAGTTTTGCATCGCTAACCGACTACATCGAAGCGCCGGAAAAAAAGGCGGTCGATCTTGACGCCGCCCATTTTGATCCAGACGATTACAGCGTCGAAGACCCTGTCGATGTTTCAGCCGCTGGCTTTGCGGATGAAGCACCCCCGATACTTGCAGCGCAAAATGCCGAGCCTGTGCTTGAAGTTGAGCTTTCGCCTGATGCCGGCCTGCATGATTGCCTTGCCTCGGCCCGCGAGCTCGCCGAAACCGCGCGTTCTAGCGAAGATCGCAGCCGCCAAGCGCTGTATGCGGCTGTCGGCCGAGCCTATGATGTCTCACTTGCAGCGCAGGACGAACCCGAAGCGTTTGCCCAGCTGATGCAGGACAATGGCCTGACTGCCCAAGAACGCGCGCCGATGACGCCTATCGTAAAACTTGTTTTCGGTCAGGAATACGACAAGACCAGACTGACAGAATACGCTGCCGTTCTAAGCCATGCGCACCGCGTGGAGTTGGAGCGCGGCAGTCTGGCGGATCACCTGAGCGGAACCGAAGGTGGCCTAAAGGCTATCGTCACAGCCGAACGCCGTTTGCGCCGCGAAGAAGCGGGCAAAACCGTCGAAGCCGAAGGCGAAGTGCGCGCCCAGCTTGCCAAGAAGCTACGCGAACTTGAAGAACTCACACTCGAAGCGCTCGCTGGCGAAGGCCCGGAATTCTCGATTGCGCTGCTGCGCCGCGATGCCGATGGCAATGTCGCTGTGCTTGGCCAGATCGCAGATGATGTGAAGCTCGTTGAGAAAGTCGGCAAGAAGCTGGCCGGATAAAGGCGGGCTCCGCCTTCGACATTTGGCTCTCGTGACGCTTGGCCTATGGGGAAAGCCCGGCTAATCGCTGTGCTTGATGCCTTTCGGCCCCTTCTCTCGCAAAGACCCCATCAGGGTGCAGCCATTCTTCGGCTACCGCACCGCCGACCGCTTGTTCCTGACCGCAAGAGCCATCAGATCGCGCGAGCCGGTTTTTGAAAAGCGCAGTTTCTGGCGCGATTTTGCGACAATGGTGGCACTCTATGCGTCAAAAGAGGTTGCCGAGTATTCCGTCGAGCTGGAGTATCGCTGCGCCGACGGGACGGTCCTTAACCAACAGGCGCAAACCAGCCCAGAGGGGTATGTGCGGTTTGAGCTGCCCTTGGAGCCAGGCAATGCGCAGGCCGAGCGCACCAAGTGGGAGGCGGCGCTTATCCGCTGGACCAACGATGCCGGGGAGAGCGTTGAAGCCCCCGCTTACATCCTCACACCCGGAACACAGACCACCTTGGGTGTCATTTCCGACATTGATGACACCATTCTGGAAACCGGCATCACCGGAAATCTGCGAGCGATCGCGCGCAACTGGAAACGGGTAATGGCGCAAATGCCGAGCGAGCGGATCATTGTGCCGGGCACTGCCGCGTTCTTTTCAGCGCTGGGCGGAGCACCCGGAAACGAGCGCGAGCTTGGCTCTCCCATCGACCCGCAAGCGCCCGAAGCCCGCGTCCGGCCGATCTTTTATGTCTCTTCAAGCCCCTGGAACCTGTTTTCCTACCTTGTCGCCTTTCAGCGGGCTCGAGGGCTTCCGCTTGGCCCTGTTATGCTTCGTGATTGGGGCTTCAATCGCAGGACGTTGGGCAAAGAGGGACACGGATCGCACAAACGCGAGGCGATAAAGCGCATCCTGACCACCTTTCCTTCCTTGCAATTCGCCCTGATTGGCGATGATACGCAAAAAGACCTCGCCGCCTTTGGTAGCATTGCGGCGGAGTTTCCAGGCCGCATCGCCGCCGTTTTTATCCGCTCTGTAACCGGAGAGCCCTTCACCAACGAAGAGCTACATGCCCGCGACATTATCGAAACCGCAGGGGTGCCTTTCTGGACCGGCAACGATTATGGCGAAGCCAAAGCCTTTCTGCGCGGTGCAGGGCTGGACATTGAAGGCGGGGTCAAACGGCTCGTTCGGACCGCCACAAAAGGGGAATAGGATTTGCGTATTGTGCTGTGGGGCGTGGGCATCTTGGTCGGATTGGTGATTATCGGCGGATTGGCGCTGCAATATGCGATCTATCACAACGGACCGGCGGTTCTGAACGCAACCGACCGCTTAACCGGCGGATCACAAGGTGCAGAATTGGTTGCGACCATCTCAACCGGTGATCACGCGCAGCAACAAGTGCTGGTGTGGGCGCCTGAAAAACAGGGAACGACACAGCCCGACCCGGCCGCAGCGCCGCTCCCCGTACTAGTCTTTGCACATGGCGGCAGCTGGCAGTGGGGAAATCCGGTCGATTATGGATTTATCGGCCGCGCTTTCGTCCCAGAAGGCTTCATTGTGGTTCTAGTTGGCTACCGGCTGGGTGAAGACGGCAAATATCCCGCCATGCTCGAAGACACGGCGCGCGCCGTCGCGTGGACGCATGATGAGATCGCGCAATATGGCGGCGATCCGGACCGGATCGTGCTCGCGGGCCATTCGGCAGGCGCTTACAACGTCGTGATGGCGGCGCTTGAGGAGAAGTGGCTCGGCGAGAAAGGCGTCCCAGCCGACGCGATCAAAGGCGTGATCGGGCTCTCAGGCCCCTATGATTTCCTGCCTTTTGACAGCGACTCGACAATCGCCAGCTTTGGCCATGTTGACCCGCCTGAGACAACCCAACCTGTTGAGCATGTTCGCGCTGATGGCCCGCAAATGCTGTTGATCCATGGCGAGGATGATGAGCTGGTGGGCAAGCACAATTCGGCCAATCTTGCGGATCGGATTGTGGCGGCTGGTGGCAATGCGCTTTACACCCCGATGCCGGGCCTCGATCACAACGCGCCATTGATCCACCACGCAGCGCCATGGCGCCGCAACAGCGAAATGATCGAACTGACCGCCAATTTCGCCCGTGCCGTGACAGAAGAGGCCTCTGCCGGACCGCAAACTTCAGTTCCTGTTCAGGCCGCAGCGCGCTAGAGCGTTCGGAGATGCGCGCTCTCCATTCCTCTCTCGCTTTCGCTTTGGCGCTGATTGCTGCCTTTGCCTTTGCTGCCAACCCCGTGGCAGCGCAGTCGATCCTGCGCGATGCGGAGACAGAGGCTTTGCTGCGCGACATGGCCTATCCGCTGATTGAGGCGAGCGAGCTAGAGCCGGAAAATGTCGAAATTGTCCTGATCAACGACACTTCGATCAACGCCTTCGTTGCAGGTGGGCAAGCCATCTATGTCCATGCGGGCCTGATCAACGCGGCGGAAACCGCCAATGAAGTGCAAGGCGTGCTCGCGCATGAGCTAGGCCATATCACCGCCGGCCATGTCGTGCGATTTAACGAGCGGACGCGCGGCGCGCAGGGCATCACGATCCTTTCGTTGTTGCTGGGTGTGGGCGCGGCTCTGGCGGGTGCAGGCGACGCGGCTCTGGGCGCCATCCTTGCTGGGCAGCAGGCGGCGGTCGGCAATTTCCTCGCTTTCAACCGCAATCAAGAGGCCGCCACTGACCTTGCTGGTGCGCGCTACCTTTCGGGCGCGGGCATTTCCGGGCGCGGCATGCTCGCCTTCTTTGAACGGCTGCGCAATTTGGAAATCCGCCGCGGGTTCAGCCAAGCCGATGAGGCAGCCTATGGCCGCACCCACCCGCTGGCAGGAGACCGCATCCAGATCCTTCGCGGATTGCTGGAAGAAGATGCGGCGTGGAATGCGCCCGACGATGCCGAGTTGCAAGACCGCTTTCTTGCCGTTCGGGCCAAGCTCTATGGCTTCCTCGCGCCAGCTGAGCGCACTTTTGCTCAATTCCCGGCGGTCGATACCAGTATCCCGGCGCGCTATGCTCGGGCCTATGCCTATCACAAGGACGCACAGGTTGAGAACGCGCTGAGAGAGGCAGACGCGCTGCTGCTGCGCGATCCGAGGAACCCCTATTTCCTCGAGCTCAAGGGGCAAATCCTGCTCGAGTCCGGGCGCCCAGAGGAGGCGCTGGCCCCACTGCGTTCAGCGACAGAGATCACGCTCAACCAACCGCTGATTGCTGGCATGTTTGGCCACGCTTTGATCGCGACCGAGGATGAAAGCAATTATGCGGAGGCGGAACGCGTTTTGCGCGCGGCTGTTGCCAAGGACCGGTTCAACCCCTTCGCATGGTATCAGCTGGGCGTGGTCTATGCCGCACGCGGCGATATTCCGCGCGCCAGGCTCGCCAGCGCTGAACAGCAAGTGATGAGCCGCCGCTATCCCGAAGCGCTCCGCAACGCGCAAGCAGCAGAAGCAGCCTTACCCTATGGCTCGCCCGATTGGATCCGCGCACAAGATGTTGCCCTGCAAGCGCGCGCGGAGCTGGAACGTCTGCGCGATCGGCGTTAACACCCTTTCCCAAGATGGAACCCAATTTGAAAAACTCACTTCTGACCGCGCTTCTCGCTCTGTCATTCGGCTTCTTGGGCGCAGCGGCATGGTCATACACCGGCCTCGCCGACAACCGGACGCGCGCCTATTTGATGGAGAATCCGTCAATCCTGCAAGACGTGGCCGAGGCGTTAGCAATGGAGCAGGCGCGGGAAAGGCTGGCTGAGGCCGGTGATGAGCTTTACGAACCGTTTCCCGGCGCAGTGATCGGCAATCCAGAAGGCTCAAAGGTCTTGGTCGAGTTCACCGATTACAATTGCGGCTATTGCCGAGCGAGCCTGTCTGATGTGCAGCAATTGGTGGCTGAGGATCCTGAACTCAAAGTGATCATGCGCGAATGGCCGATTTTCCAAGGCAGCGAAGAGGCGGCGCGCATGGCGCTTGCCGCCGGAATGCAAGGCAAATACCGCGAATTTCACGAAAAGATGTTTGAGCTGGGCCCCGCGACCCCTGAAACCATCGCTGCGGCCGGTGAAGCGGTGGGTCTCGACATGGGGCGCGCAATGGCCGATGCGGTGTCAGATCCGGTGTCGATCGAGCTGGCCCGCAATCTGACTTTGGCGCAATCCTTGGGCTTTTCCGGCACGCCTGCATTCATCGCGCAAGAAACGCCGCTGCCTGGCGCAGTCGGTTATGAGCGGCTTAAGGAAGCGCTCGACAATTCATGAGTCCGATGCGGTGGGCTGCCTTTCCTCTTGCGCTTTTGACGCTGTTTCCCGCCGCAGCACAGGCCGATATCAGCTGGGACCGCATCAATCTCGAGGATGAACGCGCGGCGATTGAGCATTTTCAGAGCTTTGATCAGCGTCTGCAGGATGTGGGCTGGAAGATGGTGCGCGGCAACGCCGATTTTTGCGAGCAGGTGATCCCCTCGATCGGGCTGCAATTGCAGGATCTCGCCAGCTACGGCTCCCCTGAGATCGCACGCGCAGCACTGGGAATGGAGGGTGACTTTGCTGTGCAAACCGCAGCAAGGGGCTCACCAGCGGCTGAAAGCGGGGAGTTCCCGCGCAACCGCGAAGTTACCGGAATTGGCGCGCTCGTCCCCAACCTTTGGCCAGCTGAAGAGCGCATGCATTGGGAACGGCTAACCCGTGCGCATGACACTATCGATGAAGGTTTGGCTCAGGAAGGGTACATTACGTTTAGCTTTGCCGACGGTGATTTTGTCGAAGTCGAGCCTGTCCCTGTCTGCGCCACCCGCTTTGAACTTTCAGGCGAAGGCAGGCGCGCGGTTGCCGATGGATCGCGTGTCGTGATTGGCATCGAGTTTCCCGGTTTCGCTTACGAAGAAGAGGTGTTCGCAGGCGTGGTCGCGCACGAACTGGCGCATAATCTGCTGGGGCACTCTGCATGGCTGGACCGCAACGGACGCGGGCCCCGCAATGTCCGCAAGACAGAGCGCGAGGCTGACCGATTGATGCCGTGGCTGATGGCCAATGCTGGCTATGATCCGATCTTTGCCCAGCGTTTCTTTGAAGAATGGGGCCCACGCCATGGTGGCGGCATCTTCCGCGCGCGCAGTCACGATGGCTGGGACGAACGCGCCGAGTTTATCGCTGCGGAAATACCGCGAATACGCGCCTTGATGGAGAGCGAAGGCAGGGCCGACTGGAGCGTCCATTTCGTGCGTGGGATTGACCCTGATGAAGGGCTTTCGGAATAGATAGGGATGCACCGTACACTGCGATCAACGGTTCATCGCATACGCTGGCACGGCTTACGGTGAACCGATTGCCCCTGCAACAGTCGCGATTTTGCGCTACATGACACATCTATGGCAATGATGCAGATCCAAGCTGCGCCGTTTTTTGCGAGCAAAAACCGCGCTTTCTGGATACTCCAGCTGGTCGGCTGGGGGGCGTACTTTCTTCTGCGCACCGTCATCGCGACCGCCAACGATCTTCCGATAGATTTTTTGGTGACATTGCTGGTGTCGACGATCAGCGGCGTCTCCATCTCGCTTATCCTGTCGGTGGCCTATCGCCAGCTGATCGACCGCCAACCGATCGTGACATGGGGCGGGACAACGATCGTGTTGCTGTTGTCAGTGTTGATTTGGGCATCAATCGATGCATGGCTGAAAGGCGTGAATGGCGGCGGGTCAATCGAAACGCCGTTTCTCCAACTCGTTATCGGCAGCACCTATATCCCGCTGACCATGCTCGGCGGGTGGAGCGCGCTGTATTACGCGATCAATTTCTTCCTGACGGTGGAGAAACAGGCGGACCGGCTCGAACGGCTGGAGGCGCAAGCCACTGCCGCGCAGCTTGCTATGCTGCGCTATCAGTTGAACCCGCATTTCCTGTTTAACACTCTGAATTCGATCAGCACGCTCGTGCTGCTTAAACAGACAGAGCCTGCCAATGCGATGCTGACGCGGCTGTCGAGCTTTTTGCGCCATACGCTGATCACAGAGCCGGGCAGTCAAGTGACGCTCGCGCAGGAGATTGAGACGCTGCAGCTGTATCTCGACATTGAACGTATGCGGTTTGAAGAGCGGCTGCGCACCAGCTTCGACATTGAAGACGCCGCTCTGGATGCCTCGCTTCCGTCTATGCTGCTCCAGCCGCTCGTCGAAAATGCAGTCAAATACGCCGTCAGTCCCCAAGAAGAGGGTGCGCGCATCTCCATCGCGGCGCGCCTTGTCGGCCAGAGGTTGCGTATCGAGGTTGAGGATACAGGCCCCGGCGCGGACGCTCCAGTGCAGCTTTCCATGCTGGATACACAAAGTGTCGCCCGGGGCGCAAATGGCCAGCCGGTGTCCACCGGGGTCGGTCTTGCCAATATTCGAAACCGCTTGGTCCAGGGCTACGGCACAGACCATGTCTTTGAGACCCGCTCACAGCCTGGCGGCGGTTTCGCGGTTACGATAGAGATACCCTATGAAGTCGAGGCAGCAATCGTCCCCGACCGAGAAAGCGCTGCCGCTCCAACTTCGTCGGCGCAAAACCACCCCCCGCTCACAGAACCCGAAGAACGCCCACCCCAAAGCGCTCCGAATGGATCTGTGATCAACCTGAACCCCCAAAGAGCCATCGGAAACACATCATGACCATTCGAACTATCCTTGTTGATGATGAAAAACTCGCCATTCAGGGCCTGCAATTGCGGCTTGAGGCATTTGACGATGTCGAAGTGATCGACACCTGTTCAAACGGGCGCGAAGCGATCCGCAAGATCAAGACAGAAAAGCCAGATCTGGTGTTCCTCGACATTCAAATGCCGGGTTTTGACGGGTTTTCCGTGGTGAAAGGCGTGATGGAGATCGAACCCCCGCTTTTCGTCTTCGTCACCGCTTTTGAAGAACACGCCATCCGCGCGTTTGAAACCAACGCGGTGAATTATCTGATGAAGCCTGTCGATGAAGACAAGCTCGCCGACACTGTAGAGCGCGTGCGCCAGAGGATTGCGGAGAAGAAATCCGCTGAAGATGCGGAGCAGCTGTTGGGCGTGCTCGCCGAAGTGGCCCCAGACCGTGCGGCCGAATTTGGCGGCGATGATGGAGAGGCGACCGAGCGCTTTGAAAAGCTCATCAATGTGAAAGATCGCGGTCAAATCTTCCGCGTCGAAGTCGATTCGATTGAGCATATCGAGGCCGCAGGCGACTATATGTGCATCTATACTGGCGACAATTCGCTGATCCTGCGGGAGACGATGAAGGATCTGGAGCGCCGCCTTGACCCGCGCAAGTTTCAACGGGTGCACCGCAGCACTATCGTCAATCTCGATCAGGTTCGGCAGGTCAAACCGCATACGAATGGTGAGTGTTTCCTCGTTCTCGATAGCGGCGCGGAGGTGAAAGTTTCACGCAGCTATCGCGATGTGGTGGCGCGGTTCGTGCATTGATGTTTTGCGAGAGCGCATCCGCGCTCCGAAAGCTTTTGGCCTCCTCGCTAGGCGTCCTGCGCTTCGCTGCGGACCCGCTGCGGGCGCCCGGTCGGGCTTGCGGACCCTGTGGGTCCGTTTATTGAGGCCCTATGGCTTTTGTACTCCCCGGCTTCGACCTTGACACTTTCATCCGCGATACGCTCGCCGAAGACTTGGGCGTGGGGCTCGAAGGCGGCGGCAAGGATGTCACTAGCGAAAGCGTCATCCCCGCCGATGCGCGTTTTGCAGGAGTGATGGACAGCCGCGATGCGATTGTGGTGGCCGGACTGCCGCTCGCCGAAGCGTTTTTCCGCCACCTCGACCCGGATTGCGTGATTGAGAGCCTTGTCAACGATGGCGATGCGGTGGAGCCGGGTGCGGACTTGATGCGGCTCGAAGGGAACGCCCGGGCGCTTCTGACGGCTGAACGCAGCGCCCTCAATATTGTGCAGCATCTCTCCGGCATCGCCACGATGGCACGCAGCTATGTCGATGCGATGCGGGAGGGCAGCGCCACTTGCACCCTCTTGGACACCCGCAAAACGCTGCCGGGCCTGCGGGTGCTAGAGAAATACGCCACCCGCCAAGGCGGCGCGCAAAACCACCGCATGGGTCTGTGGGACGCTGCGATGATCAAGGACAACCATGTCGCGGTTGCAGGCAGCGTCGGCGAAGCGGTGCGGCGCGCAGCCGACGCTGGGGTTGAGCCGATCATCTGCGAGGTAGACCGGCTCGACCAGATCGAGCCTGCGATTGCCGCTGGCACGCATCACTTGCTGCTCGACAATATGTCGCCCGAAACTCTGCGCGAGGCGGTGGAGATGGTCGCAGGCCGCACCAAGACCGAGGCGAGCGGCGGGATCAACCTAGACACCATCGCCGCAAAGGCCGCGAGCGGCGTGGACTATTGCTCAGTAGGGCGCCTCACACAAAGCGCGCCTGCGGCTGACGTCGGTCTGGACTTTAAGCCGGTATGAAAATGGCGAAAGGGCCGCGTCCGTGGCCCATTTGGTTGTTTGGCGTGATCTTGTCGCTCTATGGCCTGTTCAACCTAGTCAGCGGCCTGATGTTTTTAGGAAAGCAGCAGACCACGCTGGAGCGCCAATTCCCGCAGATTGTTTGGAACGAGGATTGGACCATCGTTTGGGTGTCTGCGCAGTTTACCATTGTGCTGATTCCCATCACGGCGGTCTGTGTGTTTGCAAACCCTTTCGCAAAGTGGCTGGTGACCGCGATGGCGCTGGTAAGCCTTCCGTGGATTGCTTCCTACGTCCAAACCGGCATTCTCTATGGCGTAGTAGATTGGGTCGGGCTGGTGCAGGCATCGGTGGTCATCGTGGCAGCTGGCCTGCTCTTTTTGCCTGCTTCATCACGCTATCTCCGGCGGGAAACCGAGCGCGCGATCGAGGCCTTTGAATAAGGCGCAGTGATCGCTATCACTGGCCGCAAAACTCAGGGAAGCTCTATGAAACCCCAATCAATCAATCTGTTCAACATCACCTTTTGGATCGCAACGGCTGGGTCCATTCTCAGCACGGCAATCTACTGGGGCGAGATCACAGCTGTGATCGAGGAAGATCCGAGCATTGCTGCCTTTATCTTTGGCGGTTTTGTTGTGGGCTTGGTGTTTGCGTTTGCGATCCCAATCGCTTTGTGGGCGCTGATCATGTTCAAAGCGAGCAATATTGCCCGCTGGATCTATGCAGTCTTAACTGGTCTTGGCGCAGTTTTTACGCTGTTTGGCATGTTCGATGTATCGGTGTTGGAGGCTGTTATGGCGGCGGTTCTCACTGCAATTTCCATCGTGACGGTCGTTTTGCTGTTTCGTCCTGATGCAGCGGAATGGTTTGAAAGCCGCGGCGGGCCCACCACCAATGACGCATCAACTTTCGAATAAGGGAGGCGTTTGGATGAGGCGGGCGCTGGCATTTCTCGCACTGCTATGCGTATCAGCCACCGCACACGCGCAGGCTTATCAATGCCGCGCCCCGCAAATCTCAAGCGTCCCGCGCATTGCGCCTGATCAAGCGCCGCGCAGCACTCCGATCACCGGTTACACCATGGCGCTGAGCTGGTCGCCCGGCTTTTGCCGCACGCGCGAAGGCGACCGGCGGCACAGCGTGCAATGTTCGGGGAGGAATGGACGGTTTGGGTTGATTGTCCACGGGCTGTGGCCACAAGGCGCGCGCACTTGGCCGCAATGGTGCCCGGCGCGCGAGGTGCTCACCCCGACAGAGCTGCGCCGCAATATGTGCATGATGCCAAGCGCCCGCCTGATCGCGAGGCAATGGGCAAAGCATGGCAGCTGCATGACACGGCGGCCCGAAACCTATTTCGCCGTCACCCGCGTGTTGTGGAACTCTTATCGCATTCCCGATTATGATCGCATCAGCCGCGAAGACGGGCTGACCGCGGGCCGTATCCGCCAAGCCTTTGCCGAAGCCAATCCCGGCTGGAGCCCGGCGCAAGTGGGCGTGAAGCTCAACCGCGATGGCTGGCTGCAAGAGCTGCGGCTTTGCTACGGCCCAAGATTCCGCCCCGCACGCTGCGATGACCGGCGGTACGGGGCAAGGGATCAGGTGCGCGCGAAGATCTGGCGGGGGTTGTGAGGCTTACCACCAGCCCGCATGTAAGCGCTCATCAATGCTCCAAACCGCTCCCCTCTTTGCGAAAGGAATACCATCCCAAGCTACCACCAGGCGACTTGAAATACACGAATGGCTAAATCTCCGCTAAACTGAGCCCATGGCTCACAGACATGACGTTCAGCGGTCTCTTTTTGCCAACTGATCGCCCGCGCACCTTAAAAGTAGCCCTTCGCGATTGCCTCAGGTTTATTGCCTCGCGGGCACTTATTGCAATTTTCCAAAGTTGCGACGATTGTACCTATGCTCGTCCAATGAACTCGGAATGTACGCTCACCAATCATTAAAGCGGAAAACTCGCAACTGCTTGTGCTCTCGATAGAAATGAAGCTTGCTTCTAGTGCACAATCATCTCAAGTGCATAGGCCTCGCTATGAGCAATCTTCGTAAATCACGACCTTGTCGAACGTTTGCGTCGACGTTTGAAGCCATCCGCCACTATCGATGTTCGCCGCAATAAGCGACAATTCGTCATCTTGAACTTCCGTCTGCCACTCCGCGACAGGGCTATCGCCGCTTTCAGCCATCACCGCCGCTCCCTGAAGAACCCGCGCAGCAGCTCTGCCGCCTCGGCCTCGCCCATTCCGACATAGACCTCAGGGCGGTGCATGCAGGTTTCTTGCTCGAACACCCGGCTCCCATGTTCTACGCCGCCGCCTTTGGGGTCGCTGGCGCCGTAATAGAGCCTTGCGATCCGCGCGTGGCTGATCGCGCCGGCGCACATCACGCAGGGCTCCAGCGTCACATACATGTCGCAGCCAATCAGCCGGTCCTCCCCAAGCGCCTCCGCCGCCATCCGCAAAGCGCGCATCTCGGCATGGCCTGTTGGATCAGGCGGAGAGCGGGTAGCGTTGGCGGCCACCGCCACCACGTCATCCCCGCGCATCACAACCGCGCCCACCGGCACTTCGCCCGCCGCAGCGGCTTCGCGCGCGGCCTCCAGGGCGATTGCCATCGGTTTGGGGATCGGCCATAGTCGACATTACCGGTCCGCGCTAGGGCGAGTGACCCCACGAATCAATTGACGATTCGAAGACACCCGGCTATGCGGCGCGCTTTCCGGGACACCCTACAGCATGGGTCGCCAAGCTTGGCGCTTATCCCGCCACTGTAAACGAGACGAGATTTATCATGTCGCGCATCTGCGAACTGACCGGCAAAGGTCGCCAAGTCGGCAACAATGTAAGCCACGCCAACAACAAGACAAAGCGCGTGTTTCTGCCCAATCTGCAGAATGTGACGCTGCTGAGCGAAAAGCTCGACCGCAGCTTCAAATTCCGCGTTTCGACCCACGGTCTGCGCTCGGTTGAGCACAATGGCGGGCTCGACAACTGGCTGCTCAAGACCAGCGATGACAAGCTTTCCGCGCGCGCCCAAAAGGTAAAGCGTGAGCTGAAGAAAGCCGCCGCGGCAGCGTAAGGCTTGCTTCGGGGCTCCTCTTGCGGGGCCTTTGAAAACGATCACTGAAAAGGGCGTGGGCGTTCATCCGCCGCGCCCTTTTCTGCGTCAGCCCTGCCCGCCGGGATCGAACAGCAGTTTTACCAACAAGGTCCGCTGCATCACGGAGAAATTGTCGTCTGACATCACCCAAACGGCAAGTTTTTTGTCAGTGATGGGATACACAGCGATCGCTTCGTAGTTTTCGTTAGGCAACACGCCATCGAAGCGCAGCGCCACCCGCGGCGCCCACGGTTTATCAAAACGCGGATCGGGCGGCGGCGCAATGGCAATCAGGCATTCAAACGGCGGAAATCCCCACGCAACATTGCGCATCAACAACAGCAGTCGGCCATCGGGAAGTTGCGTCATATCAGTGACGGCATAGCTGGGCGCAGGCGTTTCAAACGGCACAGTAACCGGCGCTGCACCCTCAGTGGGGTCGCCGGGGAAGACCAGCGCTTCATCCTGTCCTTCACCCACCACCACAAAACGGCCATCGGTCAACCGCACCATTGCCTCTGCGCCTGCATTGTCGCGCCAATCGACCGTATCGGACAAGATCCGCCGTTCTTCATCGTTGCTGCTGACGGCGAAGCGCTGAATGACATGGGTGCTTTCATAGCCCAGCCAATAGGTTCCGCTAGACGGGTCACGAGTGGCCGATTCAATATCCCAAAGCTCCCAACGCCATGTCTCATCCGCGATCAATTGGCGGGCGAGTTTGCGCGATTGCGGGGTCTCTTCGGGGTGATCGGGAGGGTGAAAGACAAACCGAACTCCGCGATCAGAAAAGGCCCGCAAATGTCCACCTTGCAAAGCGACAAGGGCAGAGAACCCTCCAAAATAGCGATCAGGGCCTGTGGAATATTGCCATATGCCGCCGAGCTCCCAAGCAGGCGCTTCGATCGGGGTGGCAGGGGCGATCGCGACCAGCTTGATCTGTGTAGGAAGATCGACCGAGACAGGGGTGCGCAGCCATGTGCCCGGCGCGCACAGCACCGCGAGCGCAATCGCCGCCATCACCCTTTTGCGAAAACGCACCTCAGTTCATCGGCCCGGCAAGCAGGATCGGATCGAACCGCGCATCATTCCATTTGAGACCCCAGTGAAGGTGCGGTCCGGTGGAGCGCCCGGTCGAACCGACATCGCCGATATGCTCCCCTTGCCGAACGGCTTGCCCTTCTTCGACATGGATCCGGTGGCAATGGAGAAAGGCGCTGTTGAGGCCCGCGCCGTGATCAATGATGATCAACCCGCCTTCAAGGCTAAAGCCGGTCCGCGCCAGCACCACCACCCCATCGGCGGGAGCGACAAAAGGCGTGCCGGTGGGAAGCGCAATGTCGATCCCCGAATGGTAGCTCCCCGGCTCCCCGCGATAGATTCGCTGGCGACCAAAGCGGCCTGAAATGCGGCCTGTCACCGGCCAGATGAAATCCTGTTTCCACCCTTCAGCGCCCGTCTCGCGCGCGCGTGCAGCGACAATGGCGTTGTGTTCCGGCTCTCGCTGGCGCCAATAGGCTTCGGGATTGCGTAGTTGGCGCCGTGCAACATTCACCCGTTCAATGTTCCAGGCGCGCGGGGAGATGCTGAGTGTTTCACGCACTGTTTGACCATTATCGATGGTAGCGCTGAGCGTGACGGTCGAAGGGCTATCGCGGTCAAAGGCAGCGAAGAAGCTGCCATCTTCGGCAAGTTCAACCAGCGCATCGCCCAAAGTGACCTGAACCGCACCATCGGGTGCTGAGCCGCGTACAAAGCCCCCTTGGGTGAGTTCGCTCGCGCCAAAAGAGAAGCGGGTGTTCTGATAAACTTGTGGCGCATTTTGGGTTGGGGTGGGTTGCGGGTCGGCTATCGACGCTGCCTCGGCAGCAACCACCTCAGCAGCAGCCACGACCTCTTCCGCGCTTACCACATCCGGGGTAGCCGCCTCGCCGCTCACACACGCCGCAAGAAGCGCCCCACCTAGAATAGCGGGCAAAACGGCATTCCAGCCGACCATGCGCATCTTCACACCTGACCAAGCAAGCGGCGTGTGGCGATTTCGCACGAGGCATAGGCCTCTTGATGTTCCGCGCTCCAATAGCGCAGCTCTTCAAGAGGGATGACTTCGCCCGACACCGCGCAAATGACGTGCTGGCCAGGGCGCAGCACGCGAAAGGTGGAGGGACCGTAATAGAGTTTGGCGGCTTTATCGCCTGTCGACATCAACATGGATGCGCCTTTAGCACGAAAGCCTATCCGAACAAATCATCTTGATCGGGATTGGGCGCTTTGGGGCTTCGCGTTTTGCGCTTGGGCAGCGAGGGGTTGGCAGGACGCGGCGCATCCCCCACGCCCACCGCCAATTCTCCATCCTTGAACCGCAAAGTCAGCGCGCTTTCAGCTTGCGCTTTGACTTTGCTGGTGATCGCGGTGCCCGCCCCATCCATCACAATCGCATAGCCACGCTCGAGCGGGCGTTCAGGATGGAGCTGCTCAGCTAGCCGCGCGAGCGCATCAAGCTTGCTTTGCGCCTGCGCAATGGGACGTTCGACAAGCGCAGGACGCAGCCGGATCGCAGCGAGGCTTTGCTGGCCCGATCTGACCACTCCTTTGAGCAATTGCGGGTTCAGCCGCGCTGCTGTACCAGCCAGCGCCTCGCGCCCTTTGCCAGCGCGATCCCTCAATCCACGCCTCAGCCGCTCAGACAGTTCATCGAGCCTTTGCGCTTGATGTTGCAACAAAACTTCGGCGCGCGGCATGCGCTGCATTCGCGCCTCCAGCCGCTCACGACCCAGTTCCACCGGGCGATGCACCGCGCGGCGTTGGCGGGTGGCGAAATCGGCGAGCGTCGCCTGAAGGTCGGCGCGCACCGGTACCGCCATCTCGGCAGCCGCGGTGGGCGTGGGTGCGCGCCGGTCAGCGGCGTAGTCAGCCAAAGTCGTGTCGGTCTCATGCCCCACGGCAGAGATCACGGGGATTGAACACTCCGCGATGGCGCGCACCACCGCTTCCTCGTTAAAGCCCCACAAATCCTCAATTGAACCACCCCCGCGCGCGACGATAACAAGGTCAGGCCTAGGCACCACTCCGCCCGGCTCCATCTCGGAAAAGCCCCTGATAGCCCCCGCGACTTGCTCAGCTGCGCCCTTGCCTTGCACCAACACCGGCCACACGACCACATGGCTGGGGAAACGGTCCGCCAGCCGATGGAGGATATCGCGGATCACAGAGCCTGTGGGCGACGTCACAACGCCAATGGTCCGCGGCAGAAATGGGAGCCGCCGCTTGCGCTCGCTCGCAAACAGCCCCTCTGCCGCAAGCCTTTCGCGGGTCTTCTCCAACAGCGCGAGCAGCGCGCCTTCCCCCGCCAGCTCCAGCGAATCGATCACGATCTGATATTTTGATTGGCCGGGATAGGTCGTCAGCTTGCCGGTCGCGATCACCTCCATCCCCTCTTCGGGGTTGAAGGCGAGCCGGGCTGCATTGCCCTTCCAAATCACCGCATCAAGGTTCGCCTTGTCATCCTTCAGTGTAGTGTAAACATGACCCGAACGCGGGCGCGACACGCGCGAGATTTCCCCGCGCACCCGGACATGGCCGAACTGATCCTCCACCGTGCGTTTGAGCGCTTGTGAAATCTCGGTGATCGAGAGCGGTTGCGCGTTGTCGCCAGCGGGCACGCGCGCTACCAGCCCGTTGGTGTCAGATGATGAGTAAGGAGCGCGCGCCATGAATGTCCTGCTGCTGGGATCGGGAGGGCGCGAACATGCGCTAGCGTGGAAATTGGCGCAATCCCCCTCGCTGACGAAGCTTTACGCTGCCCCCGGAAATCCAGGCATCGCAGAGGAAGCGGAGCTGGTAACACTGGATGCGAGCGATCACAGCGCGGTGGTTTCGTTCTGCCAGTCCAACGGCATCGCGCTTGTGGTGATCGGGCCTGAGGCTCCGCTGGTGGACGGCCTCGCCGATAGTTTGCGCTCCGCTGACATACCCGCTTTTGGTCCTTCTAAAGCCGCCGCACAGCTCGAAGGCTCCAAGGGCTTTACCAAAGATCTTTGCGCAAGAGCCGATATCCCAACCGGGGGATATATCCGCGCCACCACTCTAGACCGCGCGATTGGCGCACTGGATGGGTTCTTTGCGCCATACGTGCTGAAAGCAGATGGATTGGCGGCAGGCAAGGGCGTGGTAATTGCTCAGGACCGAAGCGAGGCCGAAGCCGCACTCGCCGACATGTTTGGCGGCCAGTTTGGCGACGCTGGTGCGGAAGTGGTGATTGAGGAGTTCTTGAAGGGCGAAGAGGCGAGCTTTTTCGCGCTCACCGATGGCACCAACGTCATCCCCTTTGACACCGCGCAAGACCACAAACAGGTGGGCGAGGGCGACGTCGGTCCCAACACTGGCGGTATGGGGGCCTATTCCCCCGCCCCCGTTCTGACGCCAGAGCTGCAAGCCCGCGTGATGGCGGAGATCATCCAGCCCACGGTCGATACGATGCGCGACGAGGGAATGCCCTATTCCGGCGTGCTTTATGCGGGCCTGATGCTGACCGCCGAAGGCCCCAAGCTGATCGAATACAATTGCCGCTTTGGCGATCCCGAATGCCAGGTGCTGATGATGCGGCTGGAGAGTGACTTGGTCGAGGTGATGCTGGCCTGCGCGAAAGGTGAACTCGCCGGGGTCGAGGCCGCGTTTGCTGAGCAAACCGCTCTGACCGTGGTGATGGCGGCGAAGGGGTATCCCGGCACACCGGAAAAAGGCGGCGCGATAGACTTGGGTGCGGCTGAGGCTGACGGCGCAAAGGTCTTTCACGCAGGCACCAAGCTGGTCGATGGAACACTCGTCGCGAATGGGGGCAGGGTGCTGAATGTCACCGCCACCGGTGCATCAGTCACTGAAGCACAAGCGCGCGCCTATGCGGCAGTGGACAGGGTCGACTTCGCCACCGGCTTTTGCCGCCGCGACATCGGCTGGAAGGAAGTGGCGCGGGAGAAAGGAGCCTAGGCCACTCCCGTCATTCCGGTGGAGGCCGGAATCCATGTCTTAGTGCGACGGCACCGGCCATGGATCTGCCCGGATCAAGTCCGGGATGACGATTTTGGCTGAAATTGATCTCGATCAAGGTCAGTTCCCACGATCCAGTCAAGAACAGGGGGCATGATAAAACACCACGTCCCAATCGCCCTCGCCCCCGTGCTGCTCGCCGCTGCTTGCCAAACCGCGCCGACCGCGCCCGCGCAAATCTCATCTGCCCCAGCGCCTGCCTTTATCGAGGCAGCCTGTGCGGGGTGCCATGCGGTGGAGCCGCCGTTTGAATCGCCGAACCCTTACGCTCCCGATTTTGAGGCAATTGCCAATCGCGAAGGGCTGACTGATGCAACCCTTTCAAGCTGGCTCAGGAACGCGCACAATTATCCGGAGATCATGGATTTCGATCTGGAGGATGGCCAGGTTGAGGAAGTGGCGAATTACATGATCACTTTGCGGCGTGAGGATTATGTGCCCGCGCCGTGACCGTGCAACGACGGTGTTGGGCGCGTTTTCCTACACGCCTGTCACCTGATAAGCTCCGCCTCGCGTCTAGCGGTTTCGGAGCGCCCGTCGTCGCAAATTGAACAAATCCTCACCGCGTCGGTGTTTCATCAACTTGCATCGGGCGCAAGACTTACAACTTCTCCGCCATCAATGCCTGCATATCGGCCTCTGGGCGCGGGCCGTAATGCGCGATCACCTCAGCCGCCGCGATAGCGCCGCGTTTGAGGCAAGCTTCGAGCGGCGCGCCCTTGGCGTAGCCTGACAGGAAGCCAGCCGCGAACTGGTCACCCGCTCCGGTTGTGTCCACCACCTTGGCGACAGGCTCGGCAGCAACCTCAGCGCGCTCACCGTGGGCGATGGCGATGGCGCCTTTCTCACCTTTGGTGGCGACGAGCACGGGCACCTTGCCAGCAACCGCCGCAACGCCCGCTTCGAAGTCGTCCTCGCCAGTGAGCGTTGCAAGCTCGCTCTCATTGACGAAGAGGATGTCGATCACGCCGTCAGCGATCATGGAGCGGAAGTCGTCGCCGTGCCGATCAATCACAAAGCTCTCAGAGGCGGTGAAGGCGACCTTGCGGCCCGCTTCGCGCGCGACTTCGATGGCACGGCGCATGGCGCGGCGGGGCTCTTCGGGGTCCCACAGATACCCTTCGAGGTAAAGGATACCGGCGCTTGCAATCAGCTCTTCATCCAGGGCCGCGGCAGGCAAGAACTGGCCTGCGCCCAGAAAGGTGTTCATGGTCCGCTCGCCATCAGGCGTCACGAAGATGAGCACCCGGCCGGTGGCAGGCTCTCCATCACGCGCGGCGGTGTCAAAGTCGATGCCGGTGGCGCGCATGTCGTGGCGGAACACTTTGCCCAGCTGATCGTCAGCCACCTGCCCGATGAACGCGCATTGGAGCCCCAATGTGGAAAGCCCTGCGAGGGTGTTTGCTGCTGACCCGCCCGAGACCTCGCGCGCAGGCGGCATCGCGGCGTAGAGTTGGTCGGCCTGCGCCTCGTCGATAAGCGTCATCCCGCCGCGGTTGAGCTGAAGCTCGTCAATCAGGCTCTCTTCGCAAGAGGCGATGACATCAACAACAGCGTTGCCAATGGCGATGACGTCGTAGCGGGGATCGGTAGAGGCGTCGGTCAATTTAGATGTCCTTGAGTGCAGGAAGGTTGTTGCGAGCGCGCCTAGCCCGGTGAGCGCGCAAGGCCAAGAGCAAAGCGCGCGCAATGCGCGGCACGGAAAGGGACGCCTTCGTTGACACCGCCGCACGGTCCCCCCATTCGAATGGGTATGGAAGCGGTGATTACAGCTCTGCGCAAGGCCATCGGGCAGCTCAGCGATCCACGCGTTGTGCGCGTGCTGGTTAAGTCGCTGCTGGTAACTCTGGCGATCATCGCTGCATTGGCGGGGGTGTTCTATGCCGGGCTGCTGTGGTTGAGCGCCGCCTATGCCTGGTCCTCAAATGGCGTGATCGAAGCGGTTCTGGCGGCGCTTGTCGCTGGGCTGGCCGCGTGGTTTCTCTTCCGCATCATCGCGATTGCCGTCTTGCAATTCTTCGCTGATGAAATTGTCGCAGCGGTTGAAGAAGCGCACTACCCAGAGGCCGCCAAGGCCGCGGTGCCGCTACCGTTTCGGCGCGATCTGGCAAACTCGCTGCGCGGATTTGGGCGCACCTTGCTGGTGAACCTGCTCGCCGCGCCCTTCGCGTTAGTGCTGCTCATCACCGGGATTGGCGCGGCGGCGGTGTTCATCGCCGTCAACGCCTGGCTTCTGGGGCGGGAACTCACCGATATGGCGTGGCTGCGCCATTGCGGGGACAGGCCTGCGGACAACCCGGTCCCCAAACAGCAGCGGCTCTTGCTTGGCGGGATCATTGCCGGGATAATGCTCGTGCCGTTCGCGGGCTTCTTCGCGCCAGTTATCGGGGCTGCAGCTGGCACGCATTTGGCGCAAGGGGCGATGAGACAAGCGAGCCATTTGCGGGGCAAGGGGGAGTAGCATCCATGCGAAGAGCGATCGCAGGCGTCGCGGCGCTGCTGACCGTCAATGCGTGTGCGAGCGGACCTTCAACGCCCCCCGCTACCGCTTCAGCCCGCGCAGCGCCATCAGCACAGTTTCGCGCGCCTCAGCTTATGCGCAATGCGGGGGACAATGATATTATTGGACAATCCGCAGCCGCGCTCACCAATCGCTTTGGCATTGCCCGGATCGACCTTGTCGAAGGCGATGCGCGCAAATTGCAATTTGTCTCTGCCAGCTGCGTGCTCGACATCTTCCTCTACCCGCTCGAGGCAGGCCGTGCCCCTGTCGCCACCCATATCGAAACCCGGTTGCGGCGTGGCGGAATGAGAACTGAGCGGGCAAGCTGCATCGCTGAGGTGGAAGAAGGCGCACGGTAACCGTGTCTTAAGCACAAATATGCGATGGCATTCTGAACAAAGGGGTTCAGAAACCATGACCACGCATTTCAATGAGATCGCCGCACGCGCTGCCGCAGACGGCCAAGTTACCTCACAAGAGATCCTTGCGCTGCGCCGTCAAGGCTGGGGCGATGGCATTATCACTCGTGAAGAAGCCGAAGCGATCTTTGCCATCAACAACACGGTCGATACGCGCAATGAGGAATGGTGCGACTTCTTTGTTGAGGCGATCGGCGAATATGTACTCAACGGCACCAAGCCACGCCTGCAATGCAACGATGAAGAGGCGAATTGGCTGATCGCACAAGTCGATCACGATAGTGTGGTTGACAGCTTCGTTGAACTTGAAGCGATCGTGAGAATCATTGAACGGGCCGAAAACGTGCCCACCCGCCTCAAGGATTATGTGCTTGAGCAAATCGAACGCGAAGTGCTCACGGGCACTGGCCCGACACGCTGCGGCGGAGAACTGTCAGCCACCCATATCAGCTCTGCCGAGTGCAAGATTCTGCGCCGGGTGATCTTCTCAAGCGGCGGCTATGGCCCCGCTGCCGTCAGCCGTTTTGACGCCGAATTGCTGTTTCGCCTTAAGGATGCAACCCTAGGGGACGAAAACGCGCCTGAATGGGGCGATCTGTTTGTCGATGGCGTCGCCAACTTCCTGCGCGGATTTGTGCTGGACAACGCCCAGCTCAGCCATGAGCGCAAGTTGGAACTGGTGAAGTTCGTGGAGAGCGAAAGCAAGGGCCATGCTGGTTTCATCGGCGCGATGGCTACCAGCCGTGCTGGTTTGGGAGAACGCATTGGCTGGGCGGTTGCGCACGTCAACGGCACCGATGGACCGCAAAACGACTACGCGGCTGACGAGGTTGTGGGCGATGCGGTGACGGCACAGGAGCAATCCTGGGTCGATGCGCAGATCAACAACGACGGCCAGATTGATGAACTCGAAGAGCGGCTTATCCAACGACTTAGAGAAGACAGCCTGCTCTGATCGTCCGTATCAAGAGCAGCGAGACCTCACACCATAAAGCTTTCACCGCAGCCACACGCTCCTTTGGCGTTGGGGTTGTCAAAGACAAAGCCTGCGGTGAAGTCATCCTCCACCCAATCCATGGTTGAACCGACAAGGTACAGCACGCTCGCGCCGTCAATGTAGAATGTGCCGCCCGGGGTTTCGATCTTCTCGTCAAACTTGGCTTCTTCGGTGACATAGTCGACCGAATAAGCGAGGCCTGAACAGCCCCGGCGCGGGGTTGAGAGCTTGACGCCGATGGCATCAGCAGGCGCTTCGCCCATCAGATAGGCGATGCGCGCTTCTGCGCCTTTGGTGAGGATCACCGCAGCAGGGCGTTCGCGAGTGGTGGTTGTCATCACAGCATCCCCAATTCTAGCCGAGCCTCATCGCTCATCTTTTCTGGCGACCACGGCGGATCCCATACCAGATCAACCTCTGCATCGCGAATGCCGGGCACTGACGAGGCGCGCAGCTCAACCTCTCCCGGCATGGTCTCTGCCACCGGGCAATGCGGTGTCGTGAGCGTCATGGTGACGGTCACATCAAACTCATCATCGACCTCAACGCCGTAGATGAGCCCTAGATCGTAGATGTTGACCGGAATCTCCGGATCGTAAATCTCTTTGAGCGCATCAACCACCGCCTGCTGCAAGTCGCTGCCTGCGCCTCCAACGGCGTCCTGTGCCGGCGTGGCAGCGAGAAATCCTTCGAGATAATCGCGTTCGCGCTTCACCGGCGCCTCTGCGGGTTCCACAGCGTCAGACACGCGGGCGCGTGGGGGTTTCTCGGCGGTTTGGGCGGTGTTTTCTGGCGTGGTCATCATGCTTTCCCAAATATCCGGCGTGTGCGTGCGATCCCTTCGATCAGGGCATCGACATCGTCTTCGGTGGAATAGAGGCCGAAGCTTGCGCGAGCGGTTGCCGGAACTCCAAGATAATCCATCAAGGGCTGCGCGCAATGGTGGCCGGCACGGATCGCGACATTGGCTTCGTCAAGGATCGTGCCAAGGTCATGCGGGTGAATGCCGTCAATCGCAAAGCTCACGATCCCAGCGCTGTCTTCAGGCCCATACACAGTCACATCGTTCATCGCGACCAGCTCACGGCGCAGCTTCTTGACCAGGTTTGCCTCGCGCTCATGCATCGCCTCAAGACCAATCTCGGCCACATAATCGGCAGCAGCGGCAAAGGCGATGGCCTCGGTTATGGCAGGTGTTCCCGCCTCGAAACGCTGCGGAGCGGGCGCATATGTGGTCTTTTCAAAGGTGACGCGGTCGATCATGGCACCGCCGCCTTCCCATGGCGGCATTGCCTCTAGCAGCTCAGACCGCGCCCATAGGGCTCCGATCCCCGTGGGGCCGTAGAGCTTGTGCGCGGAGAACACGTAGAAGTCGCAACCGAGCGCTGCGACATCAACCGGCATATGCGGGACTGCCTGACAACCATCGAGCAGCAGCTTCGCGCCAACCCTATGCGCCATGTCGGCTGCGCGCTGCGCATCGAGCACTCCGCCCAGCACGTTCGACACATGTCCAAACGCTACCAGCTTGTGCTGATCGGTCAGCATTGCCTCTGCGACATCAAGGTCGATCTGGTGATCATCGGTGAGCGGGCACACATCGATATGCGCGCCAACCCGCTCAGCCAGCAACTGCCAGGGTACGATGTTTGAGTGGTGTTCAAGCTGCGATAGAAGGATGCGGTCGCCGCTGCCAATGTTCGCCCTGCCCCATGTGTTGGCCACAAGGTTGATCGCCTCGGTCGCTCCGCGGGTGAAGACCAGCTCCTCTTCGCGCCCACCGATAAAACCCGCCACCCTCCGGCGCGCCGCTTCATAGGAAAGCGTCATGTCGGCAGAGCGCACATAGACCCCGCGATGGACGGTCGCGTAGTCCTCTCCCATCGCCCGCGCCATCGCATCAATGACTTGGCGCGGTTTTTGAGCCGTCGCGGCAGTGTCAAGATAGTGCCAAGGCGCCCCGTCGGCCGTCACAAGGCCAGGGAAATCAGCTCGCAGATCGCGATCGAGAACAGTGGGAGCGTTCACAGCGAAGCGCCCTCCAACGCATTAAGCGCCGCATTGAGCAATTGATCGCGCGCCGCCTCGTCCTCGAGCTCGACGAAAGCATCGCCGATGAAAGCCTGCACCAAAAGTCGCTGCGCCATTTCAGGCGAAAGTCCGCGCGCCGCCATGTAATAGCGCGCTGCCTCGTCAAGCTGGCCGACGGTGGCACCGTGGGCGCATTTTACGTCGTCAGCGAAGATCTCAAGCTGGGGTACGGCATTGGCACTCGCGCCTGGCTCGAGCAGCAGGCCTTTGAAATCCTGTGCAGCATCGGTCTTTTGCGCGTGGCGCGCGACTTTGATCTCGCCGAGGAAATTGCCAGTTGCCCCGCCCCATTGGACAGCGCGCACGGTCTGATTGGACGTTGCATTGGGGTGGTCATGCTTGGTGAGTGTCACGAATTCCTGTGTCTTGGCATCACCGCCAATGGTCACCCCCCCAAATTCGAAATGCGCTCCCTCTTCGAGGGTCACCTCAAGCTCAACGCGCGCATATTTGCCGCCGGTGATGACCTTGAAAGCCTCAAAACGCCCACCTTTGCCGACATGGACGCGCAACCGATCGGTCATGCCCTCGCTCTCAGGTCCGGAACCATGAGCGGTGTATTCAAAGCGCGTTTCGCCAGCTGGCACGTCGAGCGTGCGCCAGTGGTTGATCACATCCGGGTGCGCCTGCGCAAGATAGTCGGCATCGGCATAGCGCCATGCTTCATCGCGGCGCGTGGGAAGGGTTGCTGTGTCGCTCATGCGAGCGCCTCAGCCATCACCGCGTCGTAGCCTTCGTCTTCGAGGCGCAGCGCAAGCTCCGGGCCGCCCGTCTGGACGATCCGGCCATCTGCCAGAATGCTCACACGGTCGGGTTTCACCACATCCAGCAGGCGCTGATAGTGGGTGATGAGAAGCACGCCCTTATCGCCCGCGCGCATGATCGAATTGATGCCCTCTCCCACAATGCGCAGCGCGTCGATGTCGAGGCCGCTGTCGGTCTCATCCAGCACAGCGAATTTGGGGTCGAGAATGCCCATTTGCACCATCTCAGCGCGCTTCTTCTCACCGCCGGAAAAGCCGACATTCACCTGCCGCTTGAGCATTTCCATGTCCATTTTGAGGAGAGCGGCTTTCTCTTTGGCGAGTTTCAGGAAATCGCCGCCGGAAAGAGGCTCTTCTTCGCGGAATTTGCGCTGAGCGTTGAGAGCTTCGCGCAGGAATTGGACGTTGGAGACGCCGGGGATCTCGACCGGATATTGGAAGCCGAGGAACAGGCCGGTTGCGGCGCGCTCATGCGGGTCGAGGTCGAACAGGTCCTCACCCATGAACTCAACCGAGCCGCTGGTCACATCATATCCAGGCTTGCCGCCAAGGACATTGGCGAGCGTCGATTTGCCCGCGCCGTTGGGGCCCATGATCGCGTGGACTTCGCCAGCGGCGACTTCGAGGGAAAGGCCCTTCAGGATCGGCTTCGGGTTGTCCTCGCCAACGGTGGCGTGAAGGTCGGTGATTTTAAGCATCTCGGTCAAATTTCCTGCGATTGGGGCGCGAATAGTCTTGGTTGGGGTTGGCCTCGCGGTGGGCGCGGGCGGCCTCTTTCTTGTCGCCAATGCGCATGCGCATACCGGCGGTGATGCGCTGGAGCACGGCGTCCATGTTCTCGAGAATATCGGCCGCCTTGATCCGCATCACCCGGATGCCGACTTCTTCAAGGCTCTTGTCGCGGCGTTTGGAGAGCGCTTCGTCCGCGTCCTCTTCATCGATCATGATCGCCATGCCGAGATTGTGGCAGTTGAAGTCGACAATGGCCGAGCCGACGACGGCAAAGCGCTTGAACGTGTAGCGGCCAAGATCGGCCTCTGCGAACTTCTTGGCGAGCGCCTTGTTCGCAGGCGAAGCAAAGCGCCGCATCTCACGCGCGCGGTCGTGGAGCTCGTCGAGGCGCTTATCCGAAATCTTCCACCCGCGGCCCTTTTTGTTGAGGGTCGGTTCTGTGTCGGAGGGCTCCCGCAGGCCTAGGGTTTTGCGGTCAGTCATTGCAGTCGGCTTTCCAATCAATAGCACGCGCATCGTATAGCTCGCAGACTCCTCAAGACGTTCTCAGACCTAATCTTCATTCCATCTTCCGCTAGGTCAGCCCGCTTTGATGAGAGGGATGCCTTCATCCGTTGCTCGATCACCGCAATCTCCAGTTCACATTTCCGCCAAACGCTAACGATTTGGTCTTCAAGAAGCTAAATGAATCGTTCGCGATTTCTTGGCGCTGGGACCAAGAAGCAGTCCATCAAGCTGCATGAACGGCCCATCGAAAGCCAGATAGACTGGGTGCCAACTTGAATGACGGCGGATAGGAACATCACCCCACACTCCCCTCAAGCGAAATCGCCAGCAGCTTCTGCGCTTCGACCGCAAACTCCATCGGCAGCTCTTTGAAGCACATCCTTGGCAAAGCCGTTGACGATCAGCGCCACCGCTTCCTCTTCGTCTAACCCGCGTTGTTGGGCGTAGAACATTTGCTCGTCGGAGATTTTGGAGGTGGTCGCCTCGTGCTCGATCTGAGCGCCGGGGTTCTTCACCTCGATATAGGGCACAGTGTGCGCGCCGCAGGTATCGCCGAGCAGCAGGCTGTCGCACTGGGTGAAGTTGCGCACGCCTTCCGCTTTCGGCCCCACGCGAACAAGCCCGCGATAGGTGTTGTTCGATTTGCCAGCGCTGATCCCCTTGGAGATGATGGTCGAGCGCGAGCCCTTGCCATTGTGGATCATCTTGGTGCCGGTGTCGGCCTGCTGGTAATTGTTGGTGACCGCGACCGAGTAAAACTCGCCCACGCTGTCTTCGCCGTTGAGGACGCAAGAGGGGTACTTCCACGTAACCGCAGAGCCGGTTTCGACCTGCGTCCAGCTGATCTTGGAGCGGTCGCCTTGGCAAAGGCCGCGCTTGGTCACGAAATTGTAGATCCCGCCCTTGCCCTCGGCGTCGCCCGGGATACCAGTTCTGGACGGTCGAATACTTGATCTCCGCATCCTCCATCGCGACCAGTTCCACGACGGCTGCGTGAAGCTGGTTTTCGTCGCGCATGGGGGCGGTGCAGCCTTCGAGATAGGAGACGTAGGAGCCCTTTTCCGCGACGATCAAAGTGCGCTCAAACTGGCCGGTGTTTTCGGCATTGATGCGGAAATAGGTGGAGAGCTCCATCGGACAGCGGACGCCTTCGGGGATGTAGACGAAGGTGCCGTCGGAGAAGACCGCGCTGTTGAGGCAGGCAAAGTAGTTGTCGCGCGTGGGCACAACGCGGCCCAGCCACTTCTTCACCAGCTCAGGGTATTCCTTGATCGCCTCTGAGATCGAGAGGAAGATCACGCCCGCTTTCTTGAGCTCTTCGCGAAAGGTGGTGGCGACGCTGACGCTGTCGAACACCGCGTCCACGGCAACCTTGCGTGCGCCTTCGACGCCGGCGAGCACTTCCTGCTCTGCTACTGGAATGCCGAGCTTGTCATAGACCGCCTTAATCTCTGGATCGAGGTCATCGAGCGATTCGAGCTTTGGCTTAGCTTTAGGCGCGGCGTAGTAATATGCGTCTTGGTAGTCGATTTTCGGATAGCCGACCTTCGCCCAATCAGGCTCCTCGAGGGTCTGCCAGATGCGGAACGCCTTAAGCCGCCAGTCGAGCATCCACTCAGGCTCACCCTTTTTGCCCGAGATAAAGCGAACGGTGTCCTCACTGAGGCCCTTTTCCGCAAACTCGGTCTCAATGTCCGAGGACCAGCCGTGTTCGTACTCGGCCGCAGCCGCTGCTGCGTCCTTGGCATCCTGATCCATTTCTGGCGTTTCAAGATCGAGATTATCGGTCATGCCACTTCTTCTTCGCGTGTTTGGGGTAAAGCAGGCGGATGCCGCAAATGTTCGAGAGTAATTTCAGCCAGAGCGCCGCGCAGCTTTTCGTTGATGATCGGCCAATGCGGCTTCATCGTGCAGCCTGCTTCATGGTCGCAGGCGCCATCGTCAAGGCAAGCGGTGAGCGCGATCGGTCCTTCGACCGCCTCGACAATGTCGGCAACTGTGATCGCAGCAGCAGGTCGGCCCAATTGCAAGCCACCACCCGCGCCGCGCACTGAGCGCAAGAGATGCGCCGAAGTCAGCTTGGTCACGAGACGCTGAACCGTCGGCACGGGCAGGCCAGTTTCGCTAGCAAGTTCAGCAGCGCTCACCCGTCCATCGCCGCAATGGGTTGCAGCCTGGCACATTGTGATGACAGCATAGTCAGCAAGGTTGGAAAGGCGCATAAGTATCCGCTGCTTAGCCCGCTATTGCGAGCCATTCTTAAATCAGACTGAATGAGTCGGATTTCAAATACGCGCTGATTGGTCGGATTTCAAGCTCGGTGAATGCCGAGGCAACGTAAGCGGTGTCAGTTGCCCAGCTCGCGCAGGTTCTTCGGCGCGATCATTTCGGACAGATAGGGGCTGTCGGGATCCTTTAGCCGTGCAGGGGTGCGACCGACAAAGCGGTTGATCTCGCGAATCATATGCGATTGATCGAAAAACGCCTCGCCCAGTTCCGCTTCGAATTCAGGGGTCAGCTGTGGGAAAGACAGATAGGCCGCTGCTCTCAAAGCTCGGTATTTGCGCGCCAAAGCCTGCGGTGAGAGCCCGAAATATCTCTCCGTCAGACGTTGGACCTGCCGCTCAGAATAGGCCGCCTTGGCCAGCAAGTCAGATAGATCGGGGTTGAGTGAAGAGCCAAGCCAAGTGTTCACCACTTTGATAAGATCGGCATGGCGCGAATTTATGGGCTTCACCTTGCCGCCAATATACTCACCAAGCTCCAGCGCACATTCACGCCCAGACTTCGCGTTCTCGAGATATTGGCTGTTCAACCGGTTGCCCAGTTCAACCACGTCGTCACCCAGAATTTCCTTTGCAGGGCGTAGACGGTCTTTGTGCTCCCCCGCATGGAGCCGCGTAAGCGACGCCCAGCCCAGCGGAGTAAGAGCTGCGCCCACCACGTGAAACGGGCCATCAACCACGATAGGCGTAGCGGTGGATAAGGGCGTCATCAAGGCGACTTCTGGGTTGGGATCCCGGTGCCCCTCGCGAAAATGCATCTCGCCTTTGCCGCGCGGGAATATCGCAAGATGCCCAACCGATGATGGTTGGATGTCGCGAATCTTAAGCTCGTCACAGCGAAAATGGTAAAGCGTCGTGACGTAATCGCTGATCGCAGCGGGCGGTGCGATATAATCCACCCTGATGAGCGAGCTTTCCGTAAGCTCAAAACCCATCTCATCAGTGTCGACACCGATAGAATCAGCCCTTAAAGAATCTTGATAATCAACCATCGGCACGCCCCGTATCACGCGGGCTTACCGATTACTTGTTGGTTTTGACACAAAAAAAGGGCGGCCTCGAAAAGAAGCCGCCCATTTAAGTTGAGGAACTCTTCGCATTGCTGCTCCGAGCCCTTCGGGTCGCAAGACAGTTTCTAGCGGCGTCCATTTGCAAAGAATTGTATGCAAACGACAAGGTGTTTCTACTGAATTCATAATCATCTAACCCTCTTCAATAACTCGGTATGACGAGGGGAAATCGAGGTGGTGATCTCTCGACAGCAGCGGCAAATGCTGGCTTAGCGGTTTCATGACCATCCGACCAAACCTGTTTGCACTCTTCAAACCAGCGATCTTCGCTCTCGATTCGGAAACCGCGCACCGCATGGCGATTTCCTCGCTGAAATTGCTGCCAAAACGGAAAGCCACAACAAACCGGACGTCCAAGCTGACAGTGAAGGTGGCGGGTTTGGAGTTTGCCAATCCCGTTGGAGTAGCGGCAGGGTTTGATAAGGATGCGGAGGTGCCAGACGCGCTGCTCAGCCTAGGATTCGGCTTCACAGAGGTGGGCTCAATCACGCCAAAGCCTCAATCCGGCAACCCGAAGCCACGCCTTTTCCGTCTGGTCGAAGACGAAGCCGTGATAAACCGAATGGGCTTCAACAACCAGGGCGCGAACGCAGCATTCTCGCGGCTCTCGGCCAGGGCATCACGTGGGGGCATCGTGGGCGTCAATATCGGCGCGAACAAGGATTCCGATGACAGGCTGGCTGATTATGCCCTGATGGCAAAAATTTTGGCGCCATGCGCAAGTTACCTTGCAGTGAACGTCTCCAGCCCGAACACGCCGGGTCTGAGAGCATTGCAGGATGAAGGCGCACTAAGCGCGTTGATCGATGGAGTGATTGAGGCGCGAGACAGCGTTACGGCAGATAATCGACCCCCAATCTTTTTGAAGGTGGCGCCAGATCTCGAACCTGCAGACGTGGATGCAATTGCGCGCATCGCTATTGATAAGGCGCTAGGCGCTCTCATTGTCTCCAACACGACCATTTCGCGACCCAAGCTAAGATCGCACCACGCCCATGAGGCGGGAGGCCTATCGGGCGCTCCCCTCAAGACTCTGGCCCTGCAACGGGTTCGCGATTTTCGCAGCGCCACAGGCGGTGCAATACCCTTGATCGGTGTGGGCGGTATCGCAAGCGCTGAAGACGCTTGGGCAAGGATCAAGGCGGGCGCTTCGCTGGTCCAACTCTATTCGGCGATGGTGTTCGAAGGGCCAGGCCTCGGCGCACAGATTGCAGAAGGATTGAACCGATTAATGGCCAAAGAGGGCTTTGCCAGCATTGCAGAGGCGGTCGGAAGCGAATAGCTGATAGCACATGCTGAAATTGCCCCCCATTCTTTCGCCCTTCGCAATCGTCGCAAGTGCCGTTTTGGCTGGTTGCGCTCCAAAAGCGCCAGAGGCCGCAACCTTCGAAGGCGTTGTTGGCTCTGAAGTTCTGCAAGAGGGCGCTGTCAGCTCTGCCGACCCGCGCGCAACCGCCGCTGGAGAAGCGATTTTGGCAAAGGGCGGCTCTGCCACCGATGCTGGGATTGCGGTGATGCTGGCGCTCACGGTGGTCGAACCACAAAGTTCAGGCATCGGGGGCGGCGGGTTTCTCGTCCATGCAGGCGCAGACGGGCTGACGACTTTTGACGGGCGCGAAACCGCTCCGGCGAGCGCAACTGGCACGCGCTTTCTCAATTCAGATGGGGAACGGCTGCCTTCTGAGACGCGCGTTACATCTGGTCTGAGCGTTGGCGTTCCCGGCAACATTGCGCTCGCCGCTGAGGCGCATGCCAAGTATGGTCGCCTGCCATGGTCTGACCTGTTCGAGCCCGCAATCACTCTTGCACGCGACGGTTTTGTCATGAACCGGCGGCTCAACGCTTCGCTTGACTCGCGCGCAGAAAGAGCCGGCAAAACCCAAGCGGCTCGCGACATTTTCTTTGGGGCCGATGGAGAGCCGCTGCCGGTTGGATCAACCGTGCGGGTACCAGAGCTGGCTGAGACGTTTGAGGCCATCGCTGGTGCGGGGTCATCCGCGTTTTACGATGCCAATGCGGATGCGCTGGCCGCTTATGTTGCGGGTGAGACACCGCAGGATGGCCGCATGTCAGCCAGCGATATTCGCTCCTACGAAGCCAAGGAACGCGGCGGTGTTTGCGCCCCCTATCGCTCATATCGCATTTGCGGGATGGGCCCGCCCTCCTCAGGCGGCGTAGCCGTGGCGCAGATGCTTGGCCAGTTGGAGCGTTTTGATCTCTCAGCCATGGGCCCGCAAAGCGCGGAATTCTGGCATGTTTTCCTCGAATCGCAGCGTATCGCCTATGCTGATCGCGAACTTTACATTGGCGATAGCGACTTCGTCGAAGTGCCCATCGCCGGGCTTATTGATCAAGCTTACATAGCGAGCCGCGGTGCGCTGATCGACGCGGCCTCTACGCTGGACGAGGTCTCTCCTGGCTCACCTCCCGGCGCGCCCAGCGCCCGCGCCGATGGCGATGAACCGCCGGAAAACGGCACAACGCATTTCTCGGTGGTCGATGGCTTTGGCAATGCAGTGAGCTACACCTCAACGATTGAAGGCGCGTTCGGGTCTGGGCTGCACTTTGGCGGTTTTTATCTCAACAACGAGCTTACCGATTTTAGCTCATCGCCCGATATTGACGGTGTGCCGGTCGCCAATCGGGTCGAAGGGGGGAAACGCCCGCGTTCTTCCATGGCACCCACTATCGTGTTTGATGATGAAGGCGAAGTCGTGCTGGTGATCGGCGCTGCAGGTGGGCCAACAATTCCCGTGCAGGTGGCGCGATCCATCATTGGTGTCATCGACTTTGGCATGGGCGCGCAAGAAGCGCTTGGACTGCCTCTGCTCATGTCGTTCGGCTCAGTTGCGATCAGCGAAGAGGGCAGCGTGGTTGCCGATCTTGTGCCACAGCTTCAGGCGCTCGGACATGCTGATATTCGCCTGCTTTCACCGCGCGGCAAAGCCAACGCCTTGCTGCGCACGGAAGATGGCTGGGAAGTTGCTGGCGATCCTCGTATCGCAGAAATGCTCCTTTACGAGTAAGCTGCTGTTTGAGCTGGGCGAATTGCCCGATTGCACAAAACCCACAGAACACCAAAGCTTGCCGCTGGGGCAATCCGCGCCTAATTTGATACATATTGGATAGAAAAGCGGGCTCGCTGCGAGGTTGAACACAACCCGTTTGCGAGCAGGAAGAGGAGCCCTTGTCCGTGCACGCACCCACTCTGCCCCCGGTCGCAAACCCGACTGACGATCCAATCCTGCAAGATGTCGACAGCGCCAGCAACCTTGTCGAACTGTTCCTAAAGCGCGCCGATGAAAAGGGTGGCGCGCCGTTTCTCGGGCGCAAGGCTGATGGAGAATGGGTCACGCAAAGCTGGCGAGAAGTGGCGGACCAGATTTGCCTGCTCGCCGAAAGCCTGCGCCGCATTGGCCTGAATGAAGGCGACCGCGTTGTGCTTGTATCCGAGAACCGCCCCGAATGGTGCATCGCGGATATTGCTATCATGGCGGCAGGCTGCGTCTCAGTTCCGACTTACACAACCAACACAGAACGAGACCACGCGCATATCCTCGACAATTCCGGCGCGCGCGCGGTGGTCGTATCGAATGAGAAGCTGCTCGCACCGCTCGTGGGAGCAATTGGCCGCACAGGTTTGGTCGATCATGTCATCGGCATCGAAGACTTACACCGCAAACAGGCGAGCAGCTTTGAGTATCACGGCTGGGACGCGCTCGTCACGGGCGATGCAGCGCAGGCGCGCGCTGCGGTCGATGCCCGTATCGCCGATATCACGCGCGATGACACGGCCTGTTTGATCTACACCTCTGGCACGGGCGGCGCACCGCGCGGGGTCAAGCAGCATCATGGCTCCATCCTGTGCAACGCGGCAGGCGCGGCTGATATACTGATCACCGATTTTGGCATTAAGGATGAGCGTTTCCTCTCCTTTCTGCCCTTGAGCCACGCCTATGAGCATACGGGCGGGCAATATCTCCCGATCGCTGTCGGAGCGGAGATTTTTTATTCCGAAGGGCTCGAAAAACTCGCCTCCAACATCGAAGAAACGCAGCCGACCATCATGGTCGTCGTCCCGCGCCTGTTCGAAGTGTTGCGCACGCGGATAATGAAGCAAGTGAGCAAACAGGGCCGCGTAGCCAATTTCATGATGGATGCCGCGCTTAATATCTCAGACAAATCGCGCGACGGGAAAAAGCGTAAGCGCGACCGTCCGCTCGATTTTCTGGTCGAGAAGACACTTCGGCCCAAGATTCGCGACAAGTTTGGCGGGCGGATCAAAGCAATGGTCTCAGGTGGCGCGCCCTTGAACCCCGAAGTCGGCAATTTCTTTGAAGCGATGGGCCTCACCATGCTGCAAGGTTACGGCCAGACAGAAGCGGGCCCGGTGATCAGCTGCAACCGCCCCAATGTAGGGCTCAAAATGGACACAGTCGGCCCGCCCATGCGGGGGGTTGAGATCAAGATTGCCGAGGATGGCGAGATCCTGTGCCGGGGCGAGCTGGTGATGCATGGCTATTGGCGCAACGATGCCGAAACCGCGCGCACGATTGTCGATGGCTGGCTCCACACCGGCGATATCGGCCATTTGGATGAACAAGGCCGGATCAAGATCACCGACCGCAAGAAAGACATGATCGTCAACGATAAAGGCGATAATGTCGCTCCGCAAAAGGTCGAAGGGATGCTGACGCTCCAGCCTGAGATTGCACAGGCGATGGTGAGCGGGGATCAGCGGCCTTACGTGGTCGGTCTGGTGGTGCCTGATGCGGAGTGGGCGCTTGAATGGGCGCGGGCGAATGATGAGAAGTTTGACCTTAAACGCCTGCAAGACCTCCCTGCCTTCAAAAACGCGGTGCGCGGCAGCGGTGGATCGGACTAATAAAGACCTCTCGGTGATCGAGAAAGTGCGCAAATTCGAATTCGCCGATGAAGCCTTCTCCATCGAAAACGAAGAGATGACGCCGAGCATGAAGATTCGCCGGCACAAGATCAGGGATCGGTATCAGGCGAAGATTGATGGGATGTATCGGGGGTGAACAATTGACGGAAGGCCAGGCGCTTAGTGTGTACCGACGGGGGAAGCGCCATGCAGTCCTTGTTTCCTTTTCTGCATTGGCAATTGTTTGGGGCGTTCCATTGATTGGTGACGCCCTAGGTTTTGAGTTTAATCAACTCGCAGTGCTAATAGTGCCGTTGATGGTAGTTTGGCTGATCTATGCCAACGTAAAGGGCTACTCTATCAAATGTTTCGTTTGCCTTCGCTCAGCGTTCCTCCGGAGGTTCGGAATCGCAATGCCATGGCCAGCAAAAAACTGCAGCAAATGCGGCGCAAATTTGGATGCTCAATGCTAGCTATTGTTTGCTAACCCTAACGGCACCCTGCCTCAAACCGCCTCAACATCCTCGACAAATTCAGGATAAAAGCTCGGCGCCTTGTTCGACCATCCCGGTGCGGTGGCCGCTGCCTCGCTTAGGCTCTGCAACAAAACCTTGCGCTGTTCGGGGCGGATCATGGGGAGGGCTGCGGCTGCGCAGAAGGCTGCGGGGAGGTAGGGGCGTACTGCTGCTCCCAACAGGCGCTCATACAGGAAGCGGAAAGCGGAGAAGCTTTTGATTCGCTCTTGTTCCAGATCACTTGCCGCGACGCGAATGAGCTTGCCGATAAAGCCTTCGATCTCCCCCATTGTGCCTTCTTGCGGGACGAGATCGCGCAGGCCTTTCAGGTCTTGATAGGCGACATATTGTTTGCGGATGGCGGCATTCTCAATCTCGCTTACGCCCCACAGTTTGAACGCATCACAGCGCGCCATGCCAACATCGAGGCTGCGCTTGATGAAACGCTGTTCGCCCTGAGTGAAACCTGCAAATTCGCGCATTTCACCGATGGCCATGGTGGCAGTCTTAGCAAGTGTCACGTTGTGATCTCCGTAATGTTCGAAGACCTGTGTGACGCATCATGGTTAACACTCGGTAAGGACGCGGACTTCATTGTGCGCCTTGGGGCTTTCTCGGAGGCTCAGATCAAACCAATCAAATCAAGCCGGCCAAGGGGCTGGAGGGATCGGCATATTTGCGCCGCCCCATGCGCCCTGCAAGATAGGCCTCGCGCCCGCCTTCTACGGCTAGCTTCATAGCGCGCGCCATTCGAATAGGGTCCTTGGCTTCAGCGATGGCGGTGTTCATAAGAATACCATCGCAGCCGAGCTCCATACCGACTGCAGCATCCGACGCTGTGCCAACCCCCGCATCAACCAATACCGGGACATTGGCTCCTTCGACGATCAGCCGGATCGTGACTTGGTTCTGGATGCCCAACCCTGAACCGATCGGCGCGCCCAAGGGCATTATGGCCACGGCACCAGCATCTTCCAATTGCTTCGCCGCAATCGGATCATCGACACAATAGACCATTGGGTGAAAGCCCTCTTTGGCCAGCGTTTCGCACGCGCTGAGCGTTTCTCGCATATCCGGATAAAGCGTGCGCGCTTCACCGAGCACTTCGAGTTTAACGAGGTCCCAGCCGCCTGCCTCTCGCGCCAAACGCAGAGTGCGCACCGCCTCTTCGCCGGTAAAACACCCGGCAGTGTTGGGTAGATAGGTGACCTTCTTGGGGTCAATATAGTCAGTGAGCATGGGCGCTTTGGGATCAGACACATTGACCCGGCGCACAGCAACGGTGACGATCTCTGCTCCGCTGGCTGCAAGCGCGGCGGCATTTTGTTCGAAGTCCTTGTACTTGCCCGTGCCCACGATCAGTCGCGATCGGAAAGTTCGACCGGCGACAGTCCAAGTGTCATCTGTGTGATCGCCACCCCCGACAAAGTGAACGATTTCGAGTACATCGCCTTCGCCCAAAATCGCGTTTTCGAGCGTGGAACGCGGCACTATTGTTCCATTGCGCTCAACCGCGACCTTTTCGGGGACAAGGTCAATCTCGTGCACAAGATCGGCAATTGTTGCGGCGTTGGTTGTGCGTGCGTCACCGTTAAGGGTGATGGTTTTGCTGGTTGTCATGCGCTCCGAAATAGTCGGATCGCGCCGGAGGGCAACCGTGAGTTTCAATGGGGGCTGCGGGACGCTCGCATATTGCGCACATGGCCCAAGCAAACGAGCGCCACACCAGCAATCGTCAATATTGCCTCTTGCAAATCGCTGTCTAGAACCAGCGCGCTCGCCATGCATGCAAGGCCGCTTACGGCAAGCAACAAGGGTTCTTTTGATCCATGAAAGCGCATGCCCCAACCAATCGCAACCGCTGCAACGGCCATGGCAGCCAACAAGGAAATCTGGTGAATTTGCTCTGACAAGAGGAAGCTTGATCCAAGCCCAATTCCGGCAACTATGCCAACAGTGGCGAAGCAATGCAGAGCGCACAAGGTTGAAATCACAATCCCCAATCGATCGAGATTGCGCCGAATCAAGTTGTTTAAGGTTTGGCTCAGCTGCGTCACGAGGCGCATGTATGTTACACCATCACCTTGTGCAAGCAGTGCAGCGCCAACGACGTGGGAGATTGGAGCAGTCTTGCAGTTTTCGCATCGTCTAAACGAAAATACGACCTTGCAAGCCTGTAAAGAGGCGCACATCTATCGCGGCGATATGGCGACAACCGCTCCCAAGCAAACCATAGGCAACCTCAGCAGGCCGATTGCCCGCCCGCTTGCAATCGCCCTTTGGTTGGAACTGGTCGCAGCCTTTGTCGTCGTGATCGTCTTTGTTGGGGGGATTACCCGGCTTACAGAAAGCGGGCTTTCGATCACCGAATGGGAGCTTGCTACAGGGATCCTTCCCCCGCTCAGCGATGGCGCTTGGGAAGAAGAATTCGCCAAATACCGCGCCACACCAGAATACCGCCTTGAAGCGAGCCTTGGGGGAATGTCTCTTGCCGACTTCAAATTCATCTATTTCTGGGAGTGGTTCCACCGATTGCTCGCACGGATGGTGGGGCTTGTATACGCGCTGCCCTTGCTTTGGTTCTGGGTTAAGGGCCACGTTCCAGAGGGCTATAAAGGCAGGTTGGTCGCACTGCTGGCACTTGGCGGTTTGCAGGGTTTGTTTGGTTGGCTGATGGTTCAATCGGGATTGGTTGGCGATATGACCGATGTGAGCCACTTCAGGTTATCGCTCCACCTGCTCACGGCCCTTCTTTTGCTCGGCCTGCTGGTGTGGACGGCGCGTGATATGCGGCAATTGGCCGCAGAGCTGACACTAGCCCGCGCCCCCTTGACCGTGCCGGCCGCGCTTGTGGCAACGGCCTTGTTTATCCAATTGCTTCTGGGAGCATGGGTGGCAGGGCTGAATGCTGGCCACGTCGCCTATGACTGGCCATTGATGAACGGGCGGCTTGTGCCATCATTCGATTTTGCGGGTGGTTTCCTTACGGCCGTTCTGTACGATCCTCAATTGCTTCACTTCTTACACCGCTGGTGGGCGTGGGTTGCGGTCATTGCGCTGGTCTATCTCGCGAGACGCATTCGCGGCTCAGACCGGCGCGCTTCTGTTGCCCTGCACAGCGCATTTGGTGTGATGGTGTTGTTGGGAATTGCCACAGTATTGTCCGGCGTATCTCTATGGATTGCCGCAGCGCATCAATTGACCGGTGCATTACTGGTGGGTTGTACCGCGTGGGCGATGCACAGCGATGGGGTAAGAGTCATCGCGGCCAGGCAGAAGGAAGCATTTGCGTGACCAGTGCCGAAGCTGGTTTGATCTGGTGTCCGTTTCCCGATCAAAAATCCGCGCATATCGCAGCAGAGGCTTTGCTAAATGAGAACCTCGTTGCCTGCGCAAACATTCTTCCTTCTGTGAATTCAGTGTTTGTTTGGGAAGGCGAGATTGCTACAAGCCAGGAGGTAGCCGTCCTCTTCAAGACTACTGTTGAGAAAATTGAAAGGGCAATCGAACACTTGGGCGATATACACCCCTACGACACTCCGGCTATCATGGGTTGGGGTTGCGATAGTGTTCATGAATCGACATTAGATTGGCTTCAATCGAACTTGAGTGGAAAAGAGCGATTTTTGTAGTCTTGTGGCTTTCAGGATGAGGAGCGCAATATGATCGAACTTTCGCGGCGCGGCTCTTTGTTCACAATTGCTGGATTTGTCTCCCTTGCCAGTGCTCCACAAAGTCACGCCCTTGCAATGGTGGAGGCAGCTGAACTTGATATTCCGCAAACTCCCATGCGGCTTTCGCGTACTTTGGTCCGGACAATGTCGGGCGGGGCCGAAATCCGTATCGCTCGAGACTGGGAGGTTAACTTCCATCGGCAACGCCAAGGGGTCACGGTATCAGGTCGGCAAATTAGCGCCCAAGTTGACGCTCCTGCGCGTTTGGCAGCCATCGCACAGCTCGAAGAAGGCCGCTCTACTGATGGCATGTGGCCCATCATCCTGTCTGAGAATGGGCGTATTTTAACGGTCGGCGCATCCATCGAAACCGAGGATTTGGCATCAGCGGCGGCCCTTGCCGAGCAGAACATTGCGGCTCGATCCGTGTCTGCCTCTGTACGTCTGTCACTCTTGCAATATCTTGCGGAATTGCAGCGCGCCGGGACCACTCTTCTTGAGCGATTGCCGTCGGACCTGCTTTTTCCGGTTGGTACGCCGCGCAGTTCTAGACGCGAGATTGAGCTACCGGGCGGGCTGACGGGAGAGTTTGAACTGTCCTATACTGCTCGGCGGTCGGCACATGGTGCATGGCTGGATACCGCAACTCGCCAAGTGGTAACCCGCCTTGCTGGCAGCGAGCGCCAAGCGACCGAAGAATGGGCCTTGTTGCAGGCATAGAAGCCAGACAATCGCCTGCGGTATTATTATACCTCTCCTGTAATAGCCGGTTTTGCTTGACTTTGGCGGCTTCCCGCGACATTTGCGCGCCATCTTGTTGGCAGATCAAATCAATCTGTCGATTTTCGGCGGGTTGCCGAGAAAAACAGTCCACACTCCAAGCTTTAGGATTTCACAGCCATGAAGGCGCTTAGCAAACAGACCCGGTCTATCAAACCGGCCGAGGTCGACAAGAAATGGCACATCATTGATGCCGACGGCCTCGTCGTGGGCCGCCTCGCGTCGCTTGTTGCCAATATCCTGCGCGGCAAGCACAAGCCGAGCTATACCCCGCATGTTGATTGCGGCGATCACGTGATCATTATCAATGTCGATAAGGTGAAGTTCACCGGCAACAAGTCGACCAACAAAATCTATTACAAGCACACAGGCCACCCCGGCGGCATTAAGGAAACGACTCCTGCAAAAGTGCTCGAAGGACGTTTCCCAGAGCGCGTGCTTGAAAAGGCTGTTGAGCGCATGATCCCGCGCGGTCCTTTGGGCCGGGCGCAAATGAAGGCGCTGCATCTCTACTCGGGCACCAAACACCCGCATGACGGGCAGAACCCTGCTGTGCTCGACTTCGCATCTATGAATCGCAAGAATAAGGTCACCGGCTGATGGCTGACGAAAACAACACTGAAACCGTATCTGATCTCGCTGATATCAAAGACATCGCTGGCGATGCGCCGTCTGCTGACGCCGCAGAAATCGCCCAGAACCCAGCTGCACCCTTGCGGGATCAAGAGCTCGACGCGCAAGGTCGGGCCTATGCAACCGGTCGTCGTAAGGACGCAACAGCGCGTGTGTGGCTGAAACCAGGCACCGGCAAGATCACAGTCAATGGGAAGGATCAGGAAGTGTATTTCGCACGCCCGACCCTGCGTTTGATTATCAACCAGCCCTTTGGCATCACTGAGCGGGAAGGCCAGTACGATGTGGTTGCAACCGTGCGCGGTGGCGGTCTTTCGGGCCAGGCTGGCGCGGTCAAGCATGGCATCAGTCAAGCGCTGACAAAGTACGAACCCACCCTGCGCGCCACAGTCAAAGCCGCCGGCTTCCTGACACGCGACAGCCGCGTAGTTGAACGTAAAAAGTATGGCCGCGCAAAAGCTCGCCGCAGCTTCCAGTTCTCAAAACGCTAATTGGATTTGGACAGGACACCAAAAGGGCGGCCTTTCATTGGAAAGGTCGCCCTTTTGCGTTTTGGTGAGCTCTATTTCTGTAGAAGCATTAGGCCCCAGAAAACGCCGGTACCCGCTAGGAAGATTGGCCAAGACCAATAGACCTTCTGGTCTGCAACCATAAGAGATTGGATCGCAAGTTGACCACCTGCGCTGCCTTGCGAACCTATGACCACAGCTATGCAAACGCTAACGAGCGCGCCGAACGCCATCGCTTTGAACAGCTCCATCGTATCCTCCAAAAAACTGCGCAACCTGCCCTTTGCAAGCAATCACTATTGAAGGTTATTGCAAAGATGGAGTTAACGACGGACCGAAAAACTAAGTAAACACCCGCGGTGCGCATCTTACCGCGAAGAAGGCGGTAATTCTCGCAGCTCAACACCGATGCCAGTGGCGCGATGATCGTCTAGTTCACAGGTTAGGACGTTATAGGATGGAGGCGCGCCATGGCGGAGCCGCGTTGAAAGCGTTCCAGCGCCGATAACTTGCGCTTCCCTGTCGCGACCGGGTCGGCGTTCATTGAATGGCGTGTGGATATGACCCGTCATGATCGCATCCATGCCTTCAAGGGTGAGTTCCTTGAACGCGTTGTTGCCACCTATCGTCGAACTTGGCCCTCCAACCTTTGGACCATGGAGTGGGTGATGAGCGGTCACAATCTTCCAGCGAGGATCGTCTTTCAATTGTCTGAGCGCCGCAAGCGTTTGCTCAATTGCCTTGCCGGTCACAACACCATCGGACCACGGCCAGCGGGTTTGCGCAGAGACATTGGTGTTCAGCGGTATCAGAACAATATCGTCCGTTTCGAAGGTAGGAACAGCCACAGCCTCTTTAAGGCTGCGGAAGCGACCCAAGGGATCGAGGAATCTCTCGAACAGATTGTAGTAGGGCATGTCGTGATTGCCCGGGTCAACCCAAACTGGCGCTTTCAGACTTCCGAGCCACTCGGCAGCAGCAGCATATTCGCTGCGCTTTGCGCGTTGCGTCAAATCGCCAGTGCAAACAACCGCGTCAGGTTTTTCCGAATCGACGGCGCGTGCAACCGCCTCCAATACAGAGCGGTCCTCCACCCCAAAATGGACGTCACTGATATGGAAAAGCCGCGTTGTCATTTTGCAGCCCCTCAAGCGCGATTTTGCATTGTCTTCAAGCGCAATCTGATCTGCGCTAAATTCTGCCTGTCAGCAATAGCCAAGAGGAAGCTCCGTTGAGCAGCGAGTATGCAGCATAAGCCCAAACAAAACTCGCCCAACCATTGGCGGCCAAAAGCATAGCAACCACGAGAACAAGAAATTCGGCAACGAGGGTCAGTCTTCCTCCAAGCAATTCAACGAAACGAGGTATCTGACCGACCAACGGATGGCGGCTCTCCAAAACAGCGTGGTGCAACGCGAAGTTTGCAACGCCAAGAAGAAACATGAAGGCCAAGGTCAGAATCACATATGACAGTATGGCGTATCCCCCCATCGTTTGAAAAGCGCCCTTTGTCGGACAAAATCGCCCCTCGATCTTTGAGCTACGCGCCAATCGACGTTCAGCAGGGGTTTGGTCGAGCTTGAAATGACCGTGTGATCGAACTCCCCTATTTATTGGTTCAGCGGCCAGTTCCGGTCCCCAGTTCGAAACCCCGATCGAACGCGGAAATGACCGCTGATAGGAGAGAAATTATGAAAACCCTCGCACTTGCTACCGCTGCAGTCGGCCTTGCCTTTACAGCTTCACCAGGTCTCGCGGCTGGCGATGATGTCCCTTCAACCACGGTTAGTCTCGAAGGCCTCGATCTCGACAGTCCAGAAGGCCAGCGCATGCTCGATCAGCGAATTGACCGCGCTGCCCGGCAGATCTGTGGAGTTGACAATGTCCGGACTGGCACGCGCATTCGCTCGCGTTCCGTTAGGGAATGCTATGCCAAAGCGCGCACATCCGCTGAGCGCCAAGTGGCAACCATCATTCAAGATCAGCAACGCGGCGGCTAACCCGCGATTGCATCCTGCGCTCGCCAAAAGCGCAGACATTGCGGCCTGAACCCTACTCAGTCCCAGGGTTCAGGCCGCCCCTTTTGCGCGTAGCTTTTCGACAAGTCACAAGAGCGTTGTTGCCCTCAACGCCCCGCCATCGCTTTCACTTTTGAAAGATAAGTCCGCCCAATCCTGAGAGCTTCACCATTTTGAAGCTCAGCTGACCAAACCCCCAACCCATCATGCCGAAGCCCGCGAATGTTATCGCGCCGCAAAATGGTGGAGCGATGAATACGAATGTAATCATCAGGATCGAGCCGCGCTTCAAGACCTGCGATCGTCTGAAGCAAGAGGTAAGATCGCGCATCACCGTCTGAAGCGTTGGGATCGCCTACATGCAGCCGCACATAATCGCGTTCTGCATCAATCTGGTGCACCTCCGTGACGGCAATGCGCAGCAATTCAGAGCGATGTGGCACCCACAATTCATCAAGCCACTTGCTTGCCGCTTGCTTGCGTTCACCGCGGCGCGAGATGGCGCGCTCAATGGCGCGCTCCAAGCGATCTGCTGATACCGGCTTCAAGACGTAGTCGACTGCCTCAAGATCAAACGCCTCGACTGCAAAGTGATCGTGAGCGGTCACAAAGATCACAGCGGGAGCATCGTCGGATTCCCCCAGCTTGCGCGCAACCCCGAGGCCATCAAGCTCGGGCATGGTCATGTCCAGGAGCACGAGATCAGGTGACAGCTTGTCTGCCAGTCTGAGCGCGGCGGCGCCATCGCTTGCAGTGCCGACGACATTGATCGGAGGTATTTCTGCGCAAATCACTTGGATGCGTTCAACAGCCAGCGGTTCGTCGTCTACGATCAACGTGCGCAGAGCTTGCGTATCACTCTCTTGGTCAGCCATCGGGTTATCGGGTCTCCGTGGGGCGGCTTAATGGAATACGCATTTCGGTCTTGTAGCCACCGTCAATTGGGCCAGAGGTAAAGCCAATATCCGGGCCAAAGCGCGCCTCGAGCCGATCACGCACATTGGCAAGGCCAATCCCAAATCCATGCGGCATACCTTCTGGAACGCCAGGCCCATCATCCGACACCGAAATCACAAGGCGATCAAATTCTTCACGGGCCAGAATTGTAATCGTCACAGGCCGCGAAACCGTTGAAACCGCGTATTTGACCGAATTTTCGATCAGCGGCTGCAAAATCATCCCGGGCACACGTGCTTTCTTGAGATCGTCTGGGAGGTCGAAAACCGGCGTGAGACGTTCAGGAAACCGAACGGCCTCGATATCGAGATACAGCCTTTGAAGATCAAACTCATCCTCAAGCCGTACATCGCTAGTCGGCTCATCTGCCAAGCTGTGACGATAGAATCGGCTGATTGTCTGAATCATCCGCTCAGCCCGGTCAGTCTTTCCGGTTATCACCAGTGCAGACAAGGAATTGAGCGTGTTGAACAGGAAGTGCGGATTCACCTGATAGCGCAGGCTCCTTAGCTCGGCCGCTTTCGCGGCAGTTCTAAATTTCTGCTCGCGCCTTTCCGCCGTTCGCGCTTCGACGCCCGCCAAAAGCGCAAAATATGTGGTTGCCCAACCCAGCAGCAAAAAGTACCGGCCAAGGGCGATCTCAATAACTGCGGTCCACGAATCTTCGCGCATCGTAGCTGGTGCGATCATGAGCGATTCAGAACTGGAAGCCGACCCAGATCCACTCGGATCAGGCGCTTCAACCCGCACGCCTTCGGGAAGATCATAGAGCAGGTTGCCTTCGTCATCGAAACGAAAGCCTCGCTCTTCGGCAAACCGTTCTTCAACCTTAACTTGAATGTCTTTGAACGCAAAGTGGTTGATCTGCCCGATCGCAATCGCAACAGGGATCGCAAACACAATCGCCGCACCAATTTTTATCCAAAGGGCTTGGCGATCCAACAGACGGAGGAGCGCCCATAGCACAACCGTCATGCCGATCCCTGCAATCGTGACTATCAGTCGGCGTAGTGCCATCTCGTCAACCAAATCGCGCATCAAGTCGACATCAAGAATGTAGCTGCGAAAAGTGACTATCGAGAAATACGTGCCCCAGAGCACGACCATAGACAGCAGCACTGTACGAAAGGGCACCGTAGCGGGCGTGTCCTTTGAGGCCACATCGGGAGTGTTGCTCAAATCCATAGTCATTGAGACAAGTAGCGCTTCAAATGCAAAAGTACCAACCAGTCGTCGGCGCTCATGCTCGTTTGGTCGAATGGTGACAAGGACAGGGCGACGAGCTCACCAGCCAATGTTCTGCCTCAATCGCGCGGCTTGATCATGTCAACAGGCACAATCCATTCAGCAAACTGTTCTTCGGTCACCAAACCCAAAGCAAGACCAGCCTCTTTTAACGTCGTGCCATCAGCGTGAGCCTTTTTCGCGATCTTGGCTGCATTGTCGTAGCCAATGTGAGGGTTGAGCGCTGTGACCAACATCAGACTTTCGTTCATCAATTGATCAATCCGCGCCGTGTTTGCTTCGATCCCAACAACACAATTGTCAGTGAAACTGCGCGCGGAATCGGCCAGCAAACGGATGCTCTGCAAGACGTTGTAGATCATCACAGGCTTAAACACATTGAGCTCAAGATGGCCGTGCGAACCAGCAACGCTCACCGTCGTGTGGTTTCCCATAATCTGCGCGCAGACCATGGTGATTGCTTCGCATTGCGTCGGATTGACTTTGCCCGGCATGATTGACGAGCCTGGCTCATTCGCCGGGAGCGCAATCTCACCCAATCCCGAACGAGGTCCTGAGCCCAACAGCCGAATATCATTCGCAACTTTCATCAGGCTGACGGCGATCGAGTTAAGCGCACCGGAAAGCTCCACCAGCGCATCATGTGCAGCCAGCGCTTCAAACTTGTTGGCTGCTGTGACAAAATCATGGCCCGTTGCTGCGGCAACATGCTCTGCAAATTTCTCCGCAAAGCCTGCTTTTGAATTGATGCCCGTTCCTACGGCGGTGCCGCCCTGGGCGAGCTCAAGCGTGCGGGGCAGCGCATTCCTCAGCCGCGCAATCCCATACTCGACCTGTTTGGCATAGCCAGAAAACTCCTGGCCCAAGGTTAGCGGCGTGGCGTCCTGCAGATGGGTGCGCCCGATTTTCACAATCTGAGCGAATGCCTTTGCCTTCGCATCAAGCGCCTCATGAAGCGTGCCTAGCGCAGGGATCAGCCGCTCAATCGTCTCACTGGCGGCGGCAATATGCATGGCCGTAGGGAAAGTGTCGTTGGAACTTTGTCCCATATTGCAATGATCGTTTGGGTGAACCGGGTCTTTTCCGCCATGCACTCCCGTAAGGATCTGGTTAGCCCGGCTGGCGATCACCTCATTGGCGTTCATGTTCGACTGAGTGCCGGAGCCGGTCTGCCATACTCTCAAGGGAAATTGATCTGACAAGGTCCCATCGATCACTTCCCCCGCGGCAGAAACGATAGCGCTGCCAAGCTCGGAATCGAGCACGCCCAAATCCATATTGGCTTTGGCCGCCGATTGTTTCTGAATTCCCAACGCCTTCACCAAAGACTCAGGCATGGTCTCGGTCCCTATCGCAAAGTTGGCGAGGCTCCGCTGACTTTGAGCGCCCCAATGGGCATCAGCCGGGCATGCAACTTCACCGAGGGAGTCTGTTTCAATCCGCACTTCGCCTGTCGCTCCGAAGATTTCCCCGTTATTCTGCGTAGTCTTGCCAATGTCACTCATCGAAGCCCTCCTGGTATCGGTCGAAACCGGGTCCCGGTCCCCCTATTGCGTCAATATGCCTCCCATATGACGGGCACCGAGTGCAGGTCAAAGGGAAGGTGGAACCCATTTGGCCTAATTTGCTTGGAAGTGCTGCGTGTGATGGCTAGGAAGGGTTGAAACACTGTGTTGGCCAACCAATACAGTTGGAAGGAGAAAGTATGAGCGCCGCAGTGATGACACGTGATTTTGCAAGCGCCCGCAAGGCCATGATCGACAGCCAGTTGCGCACCAGCGGCGTCAATGAAGAGTATATTTTGGGGCGAATGGCGGCAGTCGCACGCGAAAAATTCCTGCCCGAAGAAAAAGCCAGTCTCGCCTATATTGATCGTTCAGTCAGGCTGGATGAGAACACCTGCCTCGCCTCGCCGCTATTCTACGGTAAATTGCTTATGGAAGCCGCACCATTGCCCGACGACAGGGCCTTGGTCCTTCATGGTGGCACAAACTATCTCGCAGAGTTGGTAGAGCCCTTGGTCCATAGCCAAGTTAGCTCTGCGGCAATCGATGCTACGCAAGGCGACCTAGCACATAGCGACTATTCTCTGGTGTTGATCGATGGGGCTATCGAAGCGCTTCCCTCTTCAATTGCGGATATGCTTTCGGAAGGGGGAAGAGTCGTCTCCGGGATCGTCGAAAACGGCGTCACTCGGTTGGCCTCGGGTCGCAAGGTTGCAGGACGCCTAGTGCTCGAGCCGGTTGAAGACATTGGCATACCGGTGCTTCATAGTTTTGATCGTCCGAGGGGTTGGACTTTTTGATGAAATCTAGGGGTCGATCGATCGTCACGTTGAAAACTGCGACCTGTGCAGCTGCTATTGTATCAGCATGCTTTGCTTCTTCAGTGCAGGCCGAGACGCTGCGTGATGCACTCGCATCGGTGTACAACACCAATCCAACGTTAGAGGGCGCGCGAGCAAACCAACGCGCAACCGATGAAGATGTCCCAATTCAGCGTTCTGGAGGTCTCCCGAGCGCGACTGTGACGGCAACTCATCTTGAGTTTCTTCGTCAGTCCGCCAACTCTTTCACGGCTCCAGAGCGAAATCTTGGCGTGAACGCACTGCTTCAAGTGCCCATCTATTCTGGCGGAGCTGTGCGCAACGGTATTGCAGCAGCGCAGGAAAGGGTTTCTGCAGGTCAGGCCGATTTGCGAGGCACGGAAAGCTCGATCTTCAGCCAAACTGTTGCTGCATACATGGACGTGCTGCGCACTGAAGCCTTAGCTCAGCTTGCCGCAAACCAAGTGGAAGTGCTCAGAGTCACTTTCGAATCTACAAGCGACCGATTTGAGATCGGTGATCTAACGAGGACTGACGTAGCGCAAGCGCAATCGCGCCTTGCGGTGGCACAGGGGGACCTTCAAACCGCCTTTGCGAATGTCGTCAACGCTCATGAGGTTTACCTTCAGCTTGTTGGTCGCACACCGGTTGGCCTTGAAGCACCTCCTCCTTTGCCTGGTTTGCCAGAAACAGCGGGGATGGCGGTGCTTGCGGCGCTGGAGAACAACCCTGACCTGATCGCAGCCAAGGAACGGGCAGAGGCGGCTGGGTTCGATACAAAAGTAGCTGGTGCAGGGCGCCTTCCAACTGTTGGGCTTTTTGCTAACTACGACTACAGCGATTTCTTCGGTACGCTCGGCGGGCCTATCGCGTCCGACTTTGCTCAAAGTGAGGCGACTGCAAACGCTGGCGTGCGGGTGACCATTCCTGTTTTTCAAGGCGGCCTTCCGGCTGCACGGCAGCGACAAGCTGGCGCGAGGGAGAGTGCGGCGCTCGAACAGGTGATCGCAACGGAACGCAGTGTTATCCAGCAAACGCGATCGGCCTACTCAAGCTGGCAAGCCTCAAACGCAGTGATCGAAAGCTCGCTGGCCGCGGTCGAGTCTGCGGAATTGAGCTTGGAAGGAGTGCGAGCCGAAAACTCAATCGGGAACCGCACTATTATCGACGTCTTGAACGCGGAGCAGGAATTGCTTTCTGCCCGCGCCAATCTGGTGACCGCCCGCCGCAACGCCTATGTCGCGGGTTTCACACTTCTTGCAGCCATGGGCAGAGCAGAAGCACGCGACTTGAACCTTGATACTGGCGGGCCTTTGTATGACCCTCAGGTCAACTATGACCGGGTAAACAATCGCATTTGGGATTGGGACCGCGATCCCGAACCTGCACCGAATTCGACAAGAACCGTTGACATTGAGCCTTCCGATGCTTTGATCGGTCCGGTATTGGAACCCTCCGAATAGCGCCAGATTGCGCGATTCGTATGGTTAACGCGCGAATTAGGGGCTTGATCGTGGCGAATGAAAACGAAGCGTCGGTTGAGGAAATTCTTGAATCTATCAAGAAAGTCATCGCGCGCGATGGGCGTGAAGTGGTTGCTTCACCCTCTAAAAGAACGTCAGCTGACCAAGAACCCAATTCTCTAGAAGCTCACAGAGACGATGTCTCAGATGAAGTGTTAGACTTGGCTGACATGGAACTCGGCGATGCGATCGGCTTTGAAAACGAGACCGATCCCCCTCTGGTGAGCGAAGACGCGCGCGGTGCAATGCAAGAAAACCTAGCCGCCTTAGCCATGCTGTCTGAACCCGGTGCAAAACCCAAGATCGTGCGATCAGGGGAGACATCGCTAGAAGGTTTGGCCCGCGAGATGCTCAAGCCGATGCTCGCCGAATGGTTGGATAACAACCTGCCAGGCATGGTCGAAAAGATGGTCCAAGCTGAAATAGCTCGCATCGCGGGGAAGCGCGGCTGACAGGTTCATTTTTCCGTCCACTGGAAACAAGGACTCGCTGCAGCTAGTCCTGCCTTATGAAAAACCATTGTCTTTGGATCGTTGCATTGGCCGCGTTTGCGAGCCTAAGCCCAATAAGCGCGTCTGGTCAGGATCATCTCGAAGAGGCAGCGGACGTGGTGCCGGGCCTCAGCAGGCCAGCTATGACAGCTCTCGATCTTGTGACCATGCCACGGCTTGGACCCATCACGGCGACATCAGATGGCCAATTCACGGTCTATTCCGTGATTTCCACCGACCCCCTGTCTTTTGAGCGCGCGACTCAGCATTACCTACTAGACCTTGCGACACCGGGCGCTGAGGAGGTTGAGATCTCTTTGGGGTTGGATGCCTTTGGCCTGACATTTGGTCCGGACGACTTCCTCTATTTCATCAGCTATGAGCACCACGATGCCGAGACGGAGACGCGCGCGCGAGTGTGGAGGGTGGCGCTAGAGGCAGATGGGAATGTGACTGGCCCATTTCTTGTTGCGGACATGCCTAGCACCGACATTCACGGTTTTAAGATTTCGCCGACAGGGGACAAAATCGCGCTGTGGTCAGAAATTCACCGCGACTGCCCCCAACTCGCTTGCGCATCGCTTATCCAAGAGCTCGGCACAGGTCGCCTCTATGACGGAGCGACAGGGTTCTACCGACACTGGGATCGCTGGCTTGAAAACGGACAAGTAAACAGGACCTTTGTGTATGATCTCAACGATGGTCGCATAACCGGCGAAGGTCTCGCGCTTGATGGTGGGGACGAAACGGGGGCGCTCACGGCCAACACTCCAACTAGGCCATTCGGAGGCAGTGATGACATAGCATGGGCGCCTGACGGGTCAGCGGTGTACTTTGTGGCTCGCAAAGCCGATGCACAGGAGCCCCGTTCGACCAACCTAGATATCTACCGATCAGATCTCTCGGGTGCGGCACCGATCAATGTGACCGAAGCGAACCCCGCGCATGATTCGTCGCCGGTCGTATCGCCTGATGGCCGCTTTCTCGCTTATCTCGCAATGGAGAGGCCTGGATATGAGGCTGATCAGCGGGTGGTTTATCTCCGCGATCTGCGAACAGAAGAAACACGCGCTTTAACAAAAGAGACGGATCTTTCCTTTTCATCGTTGTCTTGGACAAAGGATGGCGACGTTCTCTTGGCAACCGGAGCCAAAGTCCTCGACACGCCTGTCTTCGCCATCGATCCCAAGTCAGGCGATGCCATCGAATTGGACCAGATCGCTGGTGCTGAAGGCCGCATCGGCAGCATAACACCCCTGACCGGCACGGAAATCCTGTTTGCCCGCGACTCCATCGGAACACCGCGCGAGCTTTTTGTAGGAGGGCGGAGAGGTTTTGGCCGGCCGATAACCGAAATTGCGACGGCAACCATCGGAAAAATGGCATCGACGGTCACAAGGCGATTCAGCTTTGAGGGGGCTGATGGCGATACGGTTTGGGGCCAAATCACCCGATTGGAAGAGCAGGAAGGTCCCATCCCCGCCATCCTTTACATCCATGGCGGACCACAAAGCAGCGCACGTGATGCTTGGTCATATCGTTGGAACCCGCGCGTCTTTGCCAGCCAAGGCTATGCTGTGATCTCAATCGATTTTCACGGATCGGTTGGCTACGGGCAAGATTTCACCGATTCCATCAACGCTGACTGGGGTGGCAAACCCTTGGACGACCTTCAAAAAGGTCTTTCCGCCGCCCTTACGCTGGATACTCAGATTGACGGCACACGTATATGCGCCATGGGAGCAAGCTATGGCGGCTATATGGTCAATTGGATCGCGGGCAATTGGCCAGATCGATTTGATTGCTTGATCCAGCATGATGGCCTGTTTGACCTTCGAAGCTTCTATTTTTCGACCGATGAGCTTTGGTTTCCTCGCTGGGAATTTGGCGGTTCTTACAGCGACGCGCGTGAGACCTATGAACGATGGAATCCAGTCAATCACATCGATAAGTGGCAAACACCCATGCTGGTGATCGCGAGCGAGCAGGATTTCCGCGTGCCCTACACCCAAGGCTTGCAAAGCTTCACGGCATTGCAGGAACGCGGGATCCCATCACAATTGCTCGTCTTTCCAGATGAGAATCACTGGGTTTCAGGCGCGGAGAACTCGCTGCAATGGCACGAGACCGTCTTTGCTTGGCTTGAGCGTTGGCTAAAAGATGACCGCAACGCTGCCGAGCAAGATCGCTAACCCCCGCCTGTCAGCTATCGTCATCGTCTTTTGGGGACCACAATTCATCCCTGTCTGGCAGCCGGTTGTCGACGGATTCGTCGTGCCCGGTGCCATTTGAGAGAAACACGAGCCCCATCAAGCCGCCGCTTAACAGCATGGTGAAGCTGATGCCCAATGCCACCGCAATGTAGAAATGCACCGAGATTGCGCCGTTGAAGGCATAAAGCAGAACCAAGGCCAAAAGAACCGTCGCGACAGTGACAGACAGCAACAGCTTCATAATCTGGCGATAGCGCGCCCATGCGTGCGCGGCATTTTTAGGATCATCCAAGGGCGATTTTCTAACCACAATTGATCCATGCTCACACGCGATGCTCTTGGCAAGTTGAACCTTTGCAACTCCGGTTCTTGCGACCGGAACCAACCAAGCGATCTCGCGGACTCGCCTTTCGCGGAAAAAAATGGCACTTTTGGAACATCGTAAAGGAGTCCCACTATGACAATTGCCAAGATTATCGGCGACCGGGACGCTACAGACATCATCGCAATCGATGTCACAGCCCCGGTCTCAGAAGCTGTCACCCTATTGGCGGGCAAACGAATTGGGGCAGTGCCCGTCATGAAAGGCGGGCAGGTTGCCGGAATCGTTTCTGAACGCGACATCATCTATCGACTGGCAGAAAAAGGGAGCGACTGCTTGAACCTGCCGGTCGAAGCGATCATGACATCGCCTGCCATAACGGTCGAACCCACTACTCGTATTGACGATGCGCTGGCCCTGATGACAAGGCGGCGTTTCCGGCATTTCCCCGTAGTCGACAACGGGGCTTTGGTGGCATTCATCTCCATCGGCGATCTTGTGAAGAGCAAGATCGACGAGGTTGAGCACGAGGCCGCGGCCCTGCGGGACTACATACAAACGGTGTGAGCCTGGGCTTGAGGATTGTCGTTGAGGCCCCTATTCTATTGGCATGGAGCAAACCCTGACCCTAACCCCCGCCGCAGCAAAGCGCATTGCCTGGATTGCGGAAAAACAGACCAAGCCCGCAATATTGAGGCTATCGGTCGAAGGTGGCGGCTGCTCAGGTTTCCAATACAAATTTGATCTCGCCGAGGCAGCAGATGCCGATGACAGTGTTAGCGAAACCGATGGTGTGAAACTGGTGGTAGACCCGGTTAGTCTCGACCTGGTTGGTGGCAGCATCGTCGATTTCGTCGAATCACTGGGCGGGGCCGCTTTTCGGGTCGAAAACCCTAATGCGGCGGCCGGCTGCGGGTGTGGGTCAAGCTTCGGAATTTAATCGGAACTCAGCTAGCAATGGACGGGCGGCGCTCCATCCTGCATGGGTGATTGATGAAGATTGCGACTTACAACATCAATGGGATCAAGGCGCGCCTGCCTCGTTTAAAGGAGTGGCTGACCGAAACTCGTCCAGCGGTCGCCTGCCTGCAGGAAATCAAAACGCAGGATAAAGACTTCCCCGCCTCCGAATTTGAAGAATTGGGATACCAGTCCATCTGGCACGGGCAAAAGAGCTTCAACGGCGTTGCCATCCTTGCGGATACGCAGGCGGGTTACTCAGCTGATGAAGTGCGGCGTGGACTCGGTATTGATGGCCCCAAAGAGGGAGAGGGAGAACAATCTCGTTATCTCGAGGCAAACATTGTCAAAGAGGGAAAGCCTACACGAATTGTTTGCATCTACCTTCCCAATGGCAATCCGCAGCCAGGGCCAAAGTTTGATTACAAACTTGCATGGATGAAGAAGCTGCGGACCCGCATGGCCGAAATCTGGGCGGAAGAAATGCCCGCGGCCGTTTTGGGTGATTACAACGTGATCCCGCATGATGATGACGTGTTTTCGGTCAAAGCAATGGCTTCAGATGCGCTTATGCAGCCCGAATCGCGGGCCGCCTATTCTCGTTTGCTTGCCGATGGCTGGACCGATGCAGTCCGAACACTCAATCCACGCGGTGGGGTGTGGACCTATTGGGATTATCAGGCGGGCGCTTGGCAGCGCGATCATGGCTTTCGCATTGACCATATCCTGCTTTCGCCCGAACTTGCCGATAGGCTGCATTCGGTCGGAGTGGATCGCGATCATCGCGGCCGCGAAAAGGCGAGCGACCACGCCCCGACTTGGGCGGTTTTAGACAGATAGCCAGATCACAAAAAACCCCGCCAAAACCGGCGGGGTCCTCTGCTGCACAAAGCCAAGCCAAATCAGCGGTAAAAGACGTGCGTGTCGATTTGAGTGACACGCGTCTTGCTTCGGCTCCAGCGTGGGCGGACATAGTTGGCGTGAAAATACACTGCGTCAGCAGCTTCGGATTCCCAGAGATCAGCATCGGCTATCTGGGCAACCGCTTTTGCCCGGTGCCATGCCGATGAGGATGTGTTGATGCTTGGCATGCGACCACCGCGCACAAATGAGAATTGTGAGCGCTGATAGACCACACCGCAGTAACTGCTGGGCCAGCGACGGTCTTCCGCTCGATTGATAATGACCTGAGCCACTGCAAGCTGGCCTGCCAACGGCTCTCCGCGCGATTCAAAGTAAACCGCACCGGCTAAACAACGCATTTGTTCACCCAACTGAGCGCCACGATCCATAGAGCTGACCAACTCCCGCAGGCTTGATGCAGAGCTTTCGGGGAAGCTTTCAGTGGCTGGAGGCGATTCAGGGATTTCCTGCACGACTTCTTGCGCGATAAAGACCGGCGCATTGGGAACCACTTCGATTGGTTCCACGGTGGGCGCAGCAGGATCAGTTTCAGTTGCGACAAGGGCAGCCGCATCTTGTGCGACAACTACAGCACCATCAGCATTCGATAGGCTTAGGCCTGCAAACGCAACGAATGCCGCAGCACTCAGCGAATAAGTCTGACGACTCATGAATTCTACAATATATGCGGTGAGCGAGCTCCGACGCAGGTGGACCAATTGCGATGTCTCGCAAGGTTAGAGGGTGGTCCTTTGAGCCTGCCGGCTGCCCCCCGTCTGCGTGCCCTTTAGATGACCGCAATGTCATCCTTTAGGCCTGCGCGTTCGGAAGTTGAGCGGGCAGATAGTCTCAAAAGATACTACGTCAAGTTAACGCGGCATAAGTGCGATGAACCGTTCTGGATCTTCGATGTCCACCTCCAAAACCCAAATATCAGGGTCTTGGCGGCGCCTCCGGTCGAGATACTCTGAAAATTCATGAGGTTTTTCAGAGTCTTGAAATTTTGTTGCAACGAAGGGGCGAGTCCCGTCCAGTTGCGGCATCCTTTCGTAAAGCCTTGTATCCGTGCCACGACACATTGTTACGAGTAAAATCGTTCCAGCATCCCGCTCTCCTTTAAACAGGACCATAGCATGGCCGCCATTCGCCTCAGTCATGCGGATGAGACTCGCAATTTCGAGATGTGCTGGCAGCCTTTCAGACACTTCAAGGCCCGCTCAGGACGCATATCCGGGAAGGCTGGAAAGCGGGATCCTTGATCGCATGAATGTGCCCGTCCCCCTTCCAATCTCATCACCTTCCGCGTCAACCAACCGCGATTCGGCAACAAAAACACGGCGCCGGCCACTCACCCAGCGACCCTCAGCGATCACTTCGCCCTCTTTGACCGGCTTCGTAAAATGCAAATTGAAGCTGGTGGTCAAAAGGAATCGATCGGTTGCGAGCGTGTTCGCTGCATAAAACGCGGCATCGTCCAGCATCTTGAAGTAAATGGTACCATGTGCGGCGCCGGCCGCATGAAACACACTCGGCGTCACGGCAAACGTCAGCCTAGATTGCCCTTCAGCCAGGATTTCAAGCTTCGACGCAAAAGCGCTGTTGATCGGAGCTGACGTATAAAGGTGTTCCAGCGCCCGGTAGTGTGATTCTGCCCCAGCAGTTTCAGGCGGCATCACGAAGGAACTGATTGGAAAGCATCGCATACATCGCGTCAGCCTCTGGCGCATCCTTGAGTGCGCTCACAATAGAATCATCGCGCGCCATGCGTGAAATCGCTGCAAGGGCATGAAGATGCGTTGCTCCGGCATTGTCCGGTGAGACTAGACCGAAGATCAAAGTCACAGGAACCGCATCCGCTGCCTTAAAATCTACCGGGCTTTCAAGCTTCAGGACAGCCATTGTTGGGCGCCTTACAACCGAACTGCGACAGTGGGGAATGGCCACTCCACGTCCAAAACCGGTGCTGCCCAGCGCTTCACGCTGTTCCAATCCTTCAAGGATCAACTCGTGATTGAGACCGTAAGTGCGCGCAAAGAGTCCGGCGAGTTCCTGCAGAATTTGTTGGCTCGTTCCGGGGTTTGCATGGGAAACTGCCTCCGGGGCGATCGAAATGTTAACGTCCATCTTAATTCAAAAATCCCAGTCAAATCTGAACCTTGAAGCAAGTGGCAACGCCAACCAATTATGGCCCGCGCGGCCGATTGCAAGGTCAGCCGAACAGCTTACTATGTGGTTTGGATCCCTTGGTTAGGTTGCGGCTCCCCACCGCTACCAAGTTGTTATATCCCTAGCGTGGCTCGACCCATCCGATCGAGCCATCGGAGCGGCGATAAACCATATTATGCCTTCCAGTGCCAGCATTTTTGAAAAATAGCGCGGGAGTGTCGCGCAAGTCCAGAAGCATTACGGCGTCTGCAACGGTGGATTCGGGTATATCAACGCTGGTCTCCGCGATAGTGGGCGGAGCATCTGTAATCACTTCCTCATCCGGTTCATCCGCAGCAAAAATGGTATAGGCTGCTTCCTCTTCAGCCCTGGCCTGCATCGCTCGTTCATGGCGGTCCTTGAGGCGTCGCTTGTACCTTCGAAGCTGCTTTTCGATTTTCGCCGCGCAATCATCCAAGGCCAAATGCGCATCATGCGCTGTGCCTTGCGCTTTCAAAATTAGCCCATGGGTGACATGCGTCACGATATCGCATGTAAAGGCGCTGCCGGGTCCTTTTCCGAAAGTAACATGAGAAGAAAGAGCTCTTTCGAAGTATTTTCCAACGATTCCGTCAAGGCGATCCGATGCGTGCTCTTGCAACGCGGCTCCGGTCTCCACTTGATGCCCTGATATCCGGATATCCATGATCGACGTGCCTCCTGAATGGTTAGCTTGCCCAAACAGCGTCCTTTATTTGAGCTACAAATTCTTTATGCCGCTCCAGCTCCTGCGGCGATGCACTATGCGGGCGCGGTTGACGCTCTACTCCCTGGGTGTTCACTGGTGCGGTGGGTGTGTCCAGCGGTGTGACAACCTTTGCCTTTGGCGCCTCATCCACGAGGCCCAAACCGATTTGCCGCCCACCTGTCAGTTCCACATAGACCTGAGCAAGAAGCTCTGCGTCCAGCAATGCGCCGTGTTTCACCCGGTGGCTGCGGTCCACACCATATCGGGTGCACAAAGCATCAAGCGAGAGCTTCGCCCCGGGGTGTTTTTTGCGTGCAATCGCCACAGTATCAACCATGCGATCCATGGCGATGGGTTCGCGCCCAATCCGCTCAAGCTCTGAATTGAGAAAACCGAAATCAAAGCCCGCATTGTGCGCCACTAATGGCGCTTCACCCAGGAACTCGAGCAATTCCTCGCAGGTTTCGCTAAATTTCGGTTTGGTTTCAAGAAATGAAATCGAAAGACCATGCACCGCCTCAGCCGCAGAAGGCATATCGCGTTCAGGGTTGTAGTAGGCGTGATAAGTGTTGCCGGTTTCAACTCTATCGATCATCTCGACACAACCAATTTCAACCATCCGGTCGCCCGTTTTGGGATCCAAACCTGTTGTCTCGGTGTCGAAGATGATTTCACGCATTCGTGAGACTATCGGCGCAAGGACAGCGTTGTGCAAGGGTAGATGACGGCAAAATTGCGGCTATCTCTGGCGAAGCAATTCTTCAATCAGAGCAAGGACCTGATCTTCTGTTTCCGCCAAGCTTGTACCCGTGTCGATCACATGATCTGCACGCGCGCGCTTTTCTGCGTCGGGTGTCTGCAAACTGAGGATATGTTCAAATTTCTCTAACGTCATTCCTGGACGCGCAAGCACACGTTCGCGCTGAGTTTCGGCCAGAGCAGAAACCACGACAACTGCATCGACCACCGCGTGCCCGCCCCCTTCAAAGAGCAAAGGGATATCGAACACCACCAATGAGGCTTCTGAGTGTTCTTCAAGAAACTGAGCGCGCTTGGCGCCCACCGCGGGGTGGATAAGCGCTTCCAGTCGGGCCAGCTTCGCCTTGTCTGAGAACACGAGTGCGCCGAGTTTTTCCCGCTCGACGCCATTCGGGCCCGTTGAGCCGGGAAACAAGGCCTCAATCTGATCAACCAACTCGCCTCCAGCGCCCTGCATTGCTCTTACTTCGGCATCAGCGTCAAAGACGGGAACCCCGGCCCTTTCAAACATGGCGGCGACGGTTGACTTTCCCATGCCGATCGAGCCCGTGAGGCCGATGATAGTGGGTTTGCTCATTGCCCAAGGATCCTCATCAGTTCGGCATCACATTCGCGCGGGGGTGCAACTCCAAAAAACAACTCAAATGCGGCTGCGGCTTGGCCAATCAACATCGCAAGACCATTGATCGTTTGATGCCCTGCCGCCTCTGCGGCTTTCAAGAATTCGGTATCAACGGGGTTTGTCACGATGTCATAAGCAATCGCACCCGGCGGAGCATGGCTCCAATCAAACAGGAGGGGCGGGCTGCCCTCCATCCCCAATGGCGATGCGTTGACGATCAGATCGAGACAGCCCTCGCGGTCGTCAAACGCAAAGTCTGTCGGTTCCGCAAAATGGGCAAGGTGAACCGCGTGATGTTCGCCTTTGGGTGCGAGTTCATCGAGAAGCGCGCGGGCCTTGTCAGGGTTTCGGCCGGCCACGACCAGAGTAAAGCCCTCATCTGACAAAGCGGCGATGATCGCGCGCGCTGCTCCGCCTGTTCCAAGAATGCGCGCCATTCGAAAATAGTGTGTTTTAGACAGTTCGTGGCGCAGCGGCTCTAGGAAGCCCGTAGCGTCGGTGTTTGTTCCGGCCAGCTGCCGGTCAAAGGCAGGATAGACGGTGTTTACCGCGCCAATTCGCTTGGCGATCTCATCTACGCTTTGCAAATGCTCGATAATCGCTTGCTTGTGCGGCATCGTCACATTGGTGCCGCGCCAGTTATCGTCATTTTTGAGATCGGAGATGTAGGATGCAAGGCGCTCCGTTGTAACGTGTTGCGCGCTGTAGCCTGCTTCAATTCCAAGCTTTTCCAGCCAGAAACCGTGGATCAGAGGCGATTTGGACTGCGAAATTGGATCGCCGACGACATGCGCGAAGCTGATCATGCAATCAGAGCACCCTGATCGCGCAAGGCCCCCAACACCTGGATCAGGGGCATCCCAAGCACCGTAAACTGATCGCCCTCAATCCGTTCAAACAATTGCACGCCCATCGCCTCGATCCGAAAGCACCCAACAGTGTAACCAATCTCCGGCCACTCACTTTCGAGGTAGTGTTCGATGAAACTGTCGGACAATTCACGGACATAAAGCCGCGCAAGGTCGGTACCGCTCCATTCGCATGTGTCACCGCGAACAAGCGCGGCAGCACTGTGAAGTTCAAGCGCCTTGCCAGAGAAAAACCTGAGATGCTCGGACGCATTGTCTCGAGATGTCGGTTTGTCGAAACGTTCTCCCTCAACAACCACAAGCGAATCGCTGCCTAGGACAAGCGCGCTTGGAACGGCAGAGGCAATGGCCGCTGCTTTGGCAACACTCAGCGCTTCTGCAATCTCAGCCGGGGAACATCCCTTTAGTCCATTTTCGACTGACCTTTCATCGATGTTCGCAGGGCGAGATTCAAATGGAATACCGGCTGCATCAAGCATTGCTCTTCGCGATGCCGACTTGGATGCAAGGATCAAAGGAAGGCTCATATCGGTTTGGCCACCCCATCCACTGATCGCTCTTTGCGCTCACGTTCTTGCGCAAGCCTGATGATCGCGGCGGCGCTTTCTTCAATGGAGCGGCGCGTCACATCAATCACTGGCCAGCCATTGTCAGCGAACATACGCCGCGCAAATTGAAGCTCTGATTTCACTTTATCATTATCAACGTAGGAAGTTTCGGTGCCTTCATTGAGCGAAAGCAAGCGGTTGCGACGAATTTGAACCAGACGCTCCGGCGCAGTGGTAAGGCCAACAACCAGTGGGTGGCGCAGACCAAACAAAGCTTTGGGTGGGGGGCTTTCGACAACCAACGGGATATTGGCAACCTTGTAACCGCGATTGGCAAGATAAATGCTGGTTGGGGTCTTTGAGCTTCGCGACACACCGGCAAGCACGATGTCAGCCTCTTCCCAATCCTCGTGGCCCACCCCGTCATCATGGGCGATGGTGTATTGGATGGCATCCACGCGCTTGAAGTAATCGCCATCCATCAAATGTTGGCGCCCGGGACGACCGTGCGCCTCTTGACCCAGTTGCGCTTCCAAAGCGGCTGTCACCTGATCGAGCACCGGGACAGCCGGTAGCCCCAGATGCCGACAATGCTCCTCCAGCCGCGCTCGCGTTTCAGCGTTGACCAAAGTGAACAGCACCAATCCGGGATTGTCCGCAAGATCGGGCACAATCCGATCAAGGTGCTGTTGTGACCGGACCATCGGCCAAAAATGCCTGCTTACGCTCGGATCATCGAATTGCGCGAGCGCCGCTTTGGCTATCATTTCAAGCGTTTCACCGGTGGAATCTGAGATTAGGTGCAGGTTCAGGCGGTTCATCGGCGTGATTCGTTAGCGCTTTGCATTGATGTGGACAGTCATGGGCATAAACCACGGGAGAGAAGCGTCGACAAGCATGTGACCAATTTCCTTACCCGATACCCGGGATTTCGCCTTGGTATTTTTCTACAGGGGATAGAGGATGTCGACAGGCTGGGTACTTTGGGGAAAGATTGCGCTTGACGTGAGATCTGTGGGGAGTCGCTATTGTGCAAAACCTCTTGCGCTGGCTCAGAATTCAGGCAGAGCCGGGGAATTCCCACAATCCACAGGGCCAACAAACCCCTTCAATCCTTTTATAAATATAATTTCTTTGTTTTAAGGAGCGCCATGCCTGGTCCTTTGCTCGAAACCCTTAAGGGTAACATCCAAGACGTCGCTCCCGTTTGGCTCATGCGTCAAGCCGGTCGCTATTTGCCTGAGTATCGCGAATTGCGCGCGGAGAAAGGCGGCTTCCTTGAACTGGTTTACGACAGCGAAGCGGCAGCTGAGATCACGGTTCAACCGATCAGACGGTTTGGATTTGACGGGGCAATCCTCTTTTCGGACATTCTGATCGTTCCCCATGCGATGGGGCAGGGGTTGGAGTTTCTTGCAGGGGAGGGGCCAAAACTCAGCCCAACATTGCTCGAGTCCAAGCTCGAAGATTTCACATCCGCGAAAGAACGGTTCGACCCGGTTTATGAGACCGTGAAGCTTACCAGATCTCAGATTGATCAATCGGTGACGATGCTTGGCTTTGCAGGATCACCATGGACCGTCGCGACATATATGGTCGCAGGGGAAGGCTCTAAAGATCAAGGGCCTGCTAGGCTATTGGCGTACCGCGATCCAGATCGGCTAGAGGCAATCTGCGATGCGATTATCGAGGTTTCAGTGGAGTACCTTCGAGGACAAATCGATGCCGGTGCGGAAGCGATCCAATTGTTCGACAGTTGGGCAGGCAGTCTTGCGCCAGATGAATTTGAACGGTGGGTAATCGCCCCCAATGCGAAGATAACTGCCGCGATAAAGCAATCGCACCCCGATACGCCCGTGATCGGTTTTCCCAAGGGCGCAGGGGCGAAGCTACCTGCTTATGCCCGCGAAACGGGTGTGGATGCTGTGGGGCTTGATGAAACGCTCGATCCTTTATGGGCGCATTCAGTTTTGCCTGAAGGAATGCCAGTCCAAGGCAATCTTGATCCGCTCTTGGTCGAAGCGGGTGGTCCTGCTTTGCCCATAAGGGTCCAATCGATCCTTAAGGCGTTTGAAGGCCGTCCGCATATCTTCAACCTCGGGCACGGGATTGGGCAATTCACTCCGATTGAGCATGTGGAAACGCTGCTGAAGGCAGTGAGAGGTTAGGGAGCAGGCGCTATGGACGTGCTCTTTGCTATCAGTGATTGGCTGCGGATTGGCCATGTCATTTTCATGGTGTTTTGGCTCGCAGGATTGTTCATGCTGCCGCGCCAATGCATCTACATGCTTGATCACGAGCCTGGCTCAGCGGGCGAAGCGAAATGGGCAGAGCGCATGGGCAAATTGCGCAAGATCATTCTTACGCCCAGCATTGTTCTGGTTTGGGCTTTCGGTTTGGCAATTGCCATTCCCGGCGGTTATTTCAGCGGCGCCGGTTGGCTGCATGCCAAGCTGGTTTTGGTTGTCATTTTGAGCGGTTATCACGGCTGGTTGGTCGCACAGACGAAGAAGATGGGCCGCGGAGAGAGACCTCTAAGCGAAAAAGCACTGCGTTTGATAGGCGAGGTGCCTGGGCTGTTGTTGGTTCTGATTGTTGCTTTGGTCTATCTGAAACCGTTTTGAATTCTCGCCGCTTAGCAATCTGTCATTGACCTTACTTGGCGGGGAATCTATTTCCTAATCATCACATCGCGATTGGTAATGCGCGCGGCGCAAAGCCAGGTCTGCTTTCTCCAAGCCCATGTCCCGCCGATGCTTCGAAACGTACTTGATTTGTAGCATCGCATTGGGGTCACCTCGTCCAAAGAGGTTCTGACTGGATCGCTAAACCTCTGTTTTCTGGAATAATTGAACTATGCATCTTAAAGATCTTAAAGAGCGCACCCCGGCCGACCTCGTCAAGATGGCGGAAGAGCTGGGTGTTGAAGGCGCCTCAACCATGCGGCGTCAGGACCTGCTCTTCAGCATCCTTCGTGAGCTTGCCGAAGACGAGGACTACGAAGAAAAGATCATGGGCATTGGCACCATTGAGGTGCTGCAAGATGGCTTTGGTTTCCTTCGCAGCCCAGAGGCAAACTATCTTGCTGGGCCAGACGATATATATGTCTCACCCAATCAGATCCGGAAGTGGGGCTTACGTACGGGTGACACGGTTGAGGGAGAGATCCGTGCACCTAAGGAGGGTGAACGCTACTTTGCTCTCACGGGTCTTGCGACGGTGAATTATGAAGACCCACAGCAAGTGCGGATGCGGACCAATTTCGACAATTTGACCCCGCTTTATCCTGAAGAAAAGCTCTCGCTTGATACGCTTGACCCGACCGTAAAAGACAAATCAGCGCGTGTGATTGATATTATCTCACCGCAAGGGAAAGGGCAGAGGGCGCTGATCGTTGCTCCTCCGCGTACTGGTAAGACGGTACTGCTCCAGAACATTGCCAAGGCAATCACGGACAATCATCCGGAGGTCTTCCTGCTCGTCCTCCTCGTCGATGAGCGGCCCGAAGAAGTCACGGATATGCAGCGCAGCGTGAATGGTGAAGTGATTTCTTCTACCTTCGATGAACCGGCCAATCGCCACGTTCAAGTCGCTGAAATGGTGATCGAGAAGGCAAAACGCCTTGTCGAGCATAAGAAGGACGTTGTGATCCTGCTCGACTCAATCACCCGTTTGGGACGCGCCTACAACACGGTTGTTCCCAGTTCTGGCAAGGTTTTGACTGGCGGTGTGGATGCCAATGCACTTCAGCGCCCGAAACGGTTCTTCGGTGCAGCGCGGAACATTGAGGAGGGCGGTTCGCTTTCGATCATTGCAACAGCTCTGATCGACACAGGCAGCCGTATGGATGAGGTTATCTTCGAAGAGTTCAAAGGCACCGGCAACTCTGAGATTGTCCTTGATCGCAAGGTTTCTGACAAACGGATCTTCCCAGCTCTCGATGTGGGCAAATCCGGCACCCGCAAGGAAGAATTGCTGGTCGAGAAGGACAAACTTTCGAAAATGTGGGTCCTGCGGCGTATCCTCATGCAGATGGGTACGGTTGATGCAATGGAGTTCCTGCTGGACAAGATGAAGGACTCCAAGACCAACGAGGACTTCTTCGACACAATGAATCAGTGATTTGATGATGGCGTTATCGCTTTGACACGGCGTTGAAGGATGGAGCCCATACCTGCCTTCAGGGTTATCGGAATTTTCGTATCTCGGTTTGATGCGGTTTTGATTGCGTCGATGTTGAAGGGCTATGATCTCAATGTCTTTGTTGATGCTGAGCGTCATGCGTCAGTTGAGTATTCTCGCTCGGGCTTGGTGGACACCGGCTGTACGTTCATTCTGCTGATTACGATGTGGCTTGTGAGATCCTTCAGGCGGCAAAGACCGATCAGAACTCGCACTTCCGCGATCGGCCAAGTCCCGCTTTGATCAGATTTCTTGCTTTCATTGCCGCTTGCTATGCCATTCCAGTCTTTGCTGCTGTGCTGTCCGGTGCGGCGACAGCTTTTTCGCTTGTGTACGTACCGCTAGCTGTGCTTTCGGTGCCGGTAGAGCCAAAGGGGCGCGCGGACTATTTTCTGTCGGCGAATTCTGCTCAAGAACCAAAACACTGAATGGCCCGAAGTTGAGGATAAGGAAGTAGACTAAGATCAGCTCGTTGCTGTCGGTCTGATGTTGATCACGAATGCTTTGCCAATATCTCTATATCAGCACCGCCCTCGGCCTTTCGCGCGAAGACGTGGAAGGCATTTTGTCGAGCAGCGCTCAAAATAATCCTTCTCGGGGCATTACTGGCTTGCTGATCTATAATGGCCGGAATTTCCTTCAATTGTTGGAGGGTGAGCAGGCCGAACTGGTCAATTTGATGACCAGGATTGGGAAGGATTCGCGGCATTCCGGTGTTTCGATTTTGTTTAGCGGCGTTATCGATCAGCGAACCTGCCCATATTGGTCGATGAAGCGCGTCCTAATCGCCGAAAGTGTTGATGTGCGTCGGCAGCAGCTTGAACGCGACCTTCCACCGGGTCTTGATGAGGCGGTTCGGACCATGATTCTCAACTTCGCTATGCTGAACTAGCCTTTTTAGACGTCCAGCAGATTTCTGCGCTGTTAGAGCCTTCGCGAAAAGCTTGAAGAGGGTTGCGTGAAAGGTGAATTCAACGCCGCGCAGGGACATTTAGTTGATTAAACACATCCCTGGGGTCAAAAAGGCGAAAATTTGGTCTGCGATCGGTAGGAGAGAGCCATGAAAGTGAATATCGAGATTGATTGCACACCGGAAGAGGCCCGCAGCTTCATGGGTTTGCCTGATGTGAGCGCAGCCAACAGTGTCTATGTCGACAATCTCACCAAGGCGATGAAGGGGGTGAGCAGCCCTGACCAGCTGCAAGAATACGCCCAAGCGCTAGCACCGATGGGGCAGGTGGGTTTGAAGCTGTTCCAGAACTTTGTCGAAGGCGGGATGCGCGGGGCGATGGGCGCCAGTTCGGCTTCCCGGCGGCCTGAAGAAGACGAAGAGACGCAAGACTAGGCGGGTTGGCCTTACAAGCGTGGACCTGAAAGAATGTCGGGCGAAGTTCCAACGATCTACGCGGTCTCAAGCGGGGCCCCGCCGGCTGCCATTGCTGTTATCCGCATCAGCGGATCGCTGGCCGGATCGGCGCTGACACGTCTAACAGGGCGGATGGTCGAGCCGCGCCGGCCAAGCCTCGCCAAATTGCGCAACGCGGCCGGTGATCTGCTTGATGAGGCGTTGGTGCTGTGGTTTCCCGGGCCAGCTTCGGCCACCGGCGAGGATTGCGCGGAGCTGCATTGCCACGGAGGTCGTGCGGTGATTGCGGCAGTTGGCCGTGCACTGGAAGAGCTTGAAGGTGTGCGGGCTGCACGCGAAGGGGAATTCACCCGGCGGGCTTTTGCAAATGGGCGAATTGATCTTGCGGAAGCCGAAGGGTTGGCGGATCTCTTGGAAGCTGAAACCGAACTTCAGCGCGCTGCGGCCTTTGCCAATATGACCAGCGCATTGTCTAAGCCGGTCGAGGGGTGGCGAGATGAGGTGCTTAGGCTTTCTGCTCAGGTAGAGGCCGCGCTTGATTTTTCAGACGAAGATGACGTGGATGAGCTGCCCAAAGGTTTCACGTGGAACATTGGTGAATTGTGTGAGGCGCTTCGCACATGGCTTGCTCGCCCCAGCTCGCAGCGGTTGAAGGAGGGTTTTCGGGTTGTGCTTGCAGGCCCGCCAAACTCCGGGAAATCGACACTTTTCAATGCGATAGTGGAAAGTGAAGCAGCCATTACGTCATCGATTGCAGGGACTACCCGTGATGTGATTGAGCGCCCAGTAGCAATCTCAGGCACCCCTTTTAGCTTTGTCGACACTGCCGGCCTAAGGGGTGATGCGGCGGGAGACATTGAAGCGATTGGCATCGATAGGGCACAAGCAGAAATTGAACGCGCTGACTTGGTCCTTTGGCTCGGCAGCGAAGGCGAGGGGCCAAAGGGAGCATGGGAGGTTGCCGCTCGCAGTGATGCAAGTGACTTTCAGCCCAAGCCATCGGCACGGCACACAATTTCAGCGCTTACACTTTCCGGGGTGAGTGCGCTCAAACAGGATATTGTGCATGTAGCGAGGGACTCTCTCCCTAAGCCCGGCGAAGCGGCGTTGAATGCCCGGCAATCGCAATTGTTGAGCGAAACTCTGCAAGCGCTCGAGAATGCTATGGAGCACAGCAAGGGCGCTGGAGATCTGTTGCTTATCGGCGAGGAGCTGCGCCTGGCTCGCCATGCGCTGGACAGGTTGTTGGGCCGTGCAACCACTGAGGATATGCTCGATGCGCTCTTTGGCCGGTTTTGCATCGGCAAGTAGCGCTAGGCGTCAGTCCCGCTCCATGGGTCGCTCGATTTCTGAGGTGTTTCACGTGAAACAGCTTTGACGAAGCGGCGCATGACCCCTATTTCGCGCGCTATGGACCATTTTGATGTTCTCGTAGTGGGCGGCGGTCATGCCGGCGTTGAAGCGGCTTGCGCTGCGGCGCGGATGGGTGCGCGCACGGGACTGGTCAGTTTTGACCTCGAGGCTATCGGCGCGATGAGCTGCAATCCGGCCATTGGCGGTCTGGGTAAGGGGCATTTGGTTCGCGAGGTTGATGCGCTGGATGGCGTTATTGGGCGAGCTGCTGATGCGGGGGCCATCCATTATCGGATGTTGAACCGTTCCAAGGGCAGTGCCGTGTGGGGCCCGCGCGTGCAGGCTGATCGGGCGTTGTTCAAGGCGGAGGTGCAAGCGATCATCCGAAAGCAACCGGGCCTTCAGCTGATCGAAGGTGAGGCGGCTGCTCTGCGGCTTGATGAAGGCGGTGCTGTCGCTGGTCTTGATCTTGCTGATGGCACTGCGCTTAGCGCTGGCCGCGTTGTCCTATGCACGGGCACCTTTTTGGGCGGCGTGCTGTTTCGCGGGGAGGAGCGTTTCGAAGGTGGGCGCATTGGTGAGAATGCGGCGGCGCGGCTTGCTGAGCAACTGCGCGGCGCAGACTTGCCCATGGCTCGGTTGAAAACCGGAACACCGCCGCGTTTGGATGGCCGCACGATAGATTGGGCGCAATTGGAGGTACAACCGTCGGATGATGACGATTGGACCATGTCCGCCATGAACACTTGCCGCGCAAACCCCCAGGTGTTCTGCGCTATCACTCGTACGACTCAAGCCGCACACGATGTGATCCGGGACAATCTGCACCGCTCTCCGCTGTTTTCAGGCGCCATCGGGGCAGCGGGGCCGCGATATTGCCCGTCAATCGAGGACAAGATCCACCGTTTCGGCGATCGCGACGGCCATCAGGTCTTTCTTGAGCCCGAAGGGTTGGACACCCACCTTGTCTATCCCAATGGTATAAGCACCTCTCTTCCGGTCGATGTTCAGCACGCGATGCTTCGGTCAATGCCCGGCTTGGAGCGCGTTGAGATGGTCGTTCCTGGCTATGCGGTGGAGTATGACCACATTGATCCACGCGCTTTGACGCCTGATCTTCAGGTGCGCGCAATTCCCGGCCTTTACTGCGCGGGTCAGATCAATGGGACGACGGGTTATGAAGAGGCCGCCGCGCAAGGGTTGATGGCTGGATTGCAGGCATTCGCTGCTGCACTGGGTAAGACCGCGCCGGCGCTTGATAGGGCCAATTCCTATATTGCTGTCATGATCGATGATCTGACTTTGCAGGGCGTGAGTGAGCCGTATCGCATGCTCACCTCGCGCGCGGAATACAGACTGAGATTGCGCGCGAACAACGCCACGACTCGCCTAACGCCGCTTGGGATGGAGGTGGGCTGCATAGGCGATGACCGGCGCGAGTGGTTTGAGGCTCGCACTGCCAAGAGGGCGATTTTGGAAGAGAGGCTTTCGGTTCAAGTCCATTCGAAGGATCTGCACGCTAAGGGTGCGAAGGTGCGCCGTGATGGCGGGGCCAAGCCAGTCGCGGAATGGCTGAGGCATGATGGCGTTGATCTGGCTGTGCTTGAACCTTGGCTCGAGCAAGTCGAAGGTATGGACAACCAGCTCCTTGAAGAGCTGGCAGAAGATGCCGCCTATGCGCCCTATCTGGCGAGGCAAGAGGCTGAGCTGCGCGATTTGCGTTCGAGTGAAGAGCTGCCGCTGGCGGCAGACTTCCCTTATGCTGAGGTGCCAGGCCTTTCGAATGAGATGATCGAGCGGTTGAGTGCGGCCGCTCCCACCACATTGGCCGCTGCTGGGCGGGTCCCCGGTATCACACCGGCGGCTCTGTCTGCTTTGCTGGTTCACGCACGACGCTGGCTGGAAGCCGCGTGAGTGGGCAAAGAGCTCTCACGGGCGAGGCGGAGGCGCGCGCCTATACTGAGGGGTGGGGAGACGGTCTGGCAAAGGAGCAGCTGACCGGTTTCGCGCAATTGCTGCTTGAGGAAAATGGCCGCCAGAACCTGATCAGCAAAGCGTCCGAAGATCAGTTATGGTTGCGTCACTTTGCTGATAGTGCGCAGCTCCTCGAATATGTTCCACGTGAAACATCCGGTGATTCACCGCGGGGCGCGTGGATTGATCTGGGCACTGGCCCTGGCCTCCCGGGGCTAGTGATCGCAATCCTGAGGCCTGATATTCGTATGGTGTTGGTCGAATCTCGCGGACGCCGGGTTCAATTCTTGAACCATTGTGTGGATGCGCTGGCTTTGAAAAATTGCACAGTGGAGGGCCAGCGTCTCGAACGGGTAACCCCTTTTGATGCTTGGGTCATTTCGGCACGGGCCTTTGCACCGCTGGATAAACTCCTACGCTTATCCGCACCCTTCTCCACAAAGGACACGAGGTTCCTCTTGCCCAAAGGCCGGTCTGCGGCGCACGAATTGGGGGAAGCGAAGCCAATGATTCGAAAAATGTTCCACGTGAAACCCTCGCTGACCGACGCAGAGGCGGGGATCATCGTGAGTCGGTAGACTTGTTGATGATCTCCTGTGACTATAATTTTGCGCGTGGAGCGTGCTCGCAAAGCGGAAAAGGACGGTTCAATGCTGACAATAGCGATTGCCAATCAAAAGGGTGGGGTGGGTAAAACCACCACCGCTGTGAACATGGCGACTGCCATGGCTGCGACGGGGTGGCGAACGCTCTTGATCGATCTTGATCCACAAGGGAATGCATCCACCGGATTGGGCGTCGCTGCGAGTGCCCGCGACGTGTCGAGTTATGATATGCTCGTGGATGAAGTTCCTCTGGTGGATGCGGCGATTGAAACCGATATTCCCAAACTTCATATCGTGCCGGCGACCGTTGATCTGAGCGGCGCGGAAGTGGAGTTGGTTTCGGTTGAGGAACGGGCCGAAAGGCTCCGAACCGCGCTGGCTGGGCAGGATGATTATGACATTTGCTTTATCGACTGCCCGCCATCGCTTGGGCTGTTGACGCTCAACGCATTGTGTGCGGCGGACACATTGCTGGTCCCACTCCAATGTGAGTTCTTTGCGCTTGAGGGGTTGAGCCAGCTCTTGCAGACGGTTGAGCGTGTCCAACAGCGCTTCAACCCATCGCTCAGCATCATTGGCGTTGCGCTTACAATGTATGACCGCCGCAACAGGCTTACAGACCAGGTGTCTGACGATGTGCGCGATTGTTTGGGGGGATTGGTCTTTGAAACCGTAATCCCGCGCAATGTCCGTCTGTCTGAGGCTCCAAGTCACGGCCTTCCCGCATTGATCTATGACAATGCCTGTGTCGGAAGTCGGGCTTACATGTCGCTAGCGAGAGAGCTGATTGGACGATTTCCCCCCGAAAGGAAGGCTGCGTGAGCAAAGGGTCAACTCAGATGGATGACGCCAAAGGTGGCCAGCGCGGACCGGCAGATCGTAAGAAAAAATTGGGCAGAGGTCTTGGTGCGTTGCTCGGCGAGACCAAGCGTGAGGAGCCGCTGGTCCAAGCGGCAAGTGGAACCGCTACCGCTTCTTCTGGTTCGCGCGGATCGGCAGCGAACTCGGTGTCTGCGGTGGATTCGCCGCTCAAATCGCTATCTCTTGCGTCAATTTCTCCGCTTCCGGGAAATCCGCGCAAGCATTTCGATGAAAATGCGCTCGAAGAACTGGCTGCTTCGATAGCCACCCGGGGCGTGATCCAGCCCATAATCGTCAGACCCGTTGGCAATGGCCGTTTCCAATTGGTGGCGGGCGAACGCCGCTGGCGGGCGGCGCAAAAGGCGCGCCTGCACGAAATTCCCGCTCTAGTGCGCGAACTGTCAGAGCGTGAAGTCATGGCTCTGGCGCTGATTGAGAATCTTCAGCGCGAAGATCTAAACCCGATTGAAGAGGCGCGCGCTTATCAGCGTCTTTCGGAAGACGAAGGCATGACTCAGGCCGAGATTGCCCGGATGGTCGAAAAGTCGCGCAGCCATGTTGCGAACATTCAACGGCTGCTGGGTTTGCCTGAGGCAGTGCTTGATCTTGTCGAAGTTGGCAGCCTTTCTATGGGGCATGCCCGCGCACTTATAGGCAGCGAAGATGCAGCGTCGCTCGCCAAAAAGGCGGTCAATGACAATCTGTCCGTGCGCGAGGTCGAAAAGCTGGTTCGAAACCTGGCAAGGCCGGCGAGTGGGCGTGAAGCAAGCGCTCCCGATATCGGCAATGGCGCATCACCAGGTCAGGACGCAGATATACTGGCGGTGCAAAATCACCTTGAAGAATTCCTAGGGCTGAAAGTCCAGATAAAGGCCGATAGCGATCCCAAATCCGGTTCAATATCAATACGATACACGACATTGGACCAGTTGGATATGTTGTGCCAACGTTTGACCGGCGGTGAGATTTAGGGCTCCGAACCGCGCATCCAAAGTTGCGCCGCGCGACTCTCTTGCGCAAGAGAGCGGCGCGGCGTTTCGCTTATAGTCTAACTGATGGTGTTTAGTTGCCTTTGATCAGCCGAGGCTGAGATGGCACTGGCGCAGGCAAGGGTTGGGGCGCTGGCGCCGGGATTGTCCGTGCCGCGCCTGGTACCAGCTCCTCGCGAACAGTCTCGCGCACAATCACCCGTTGCTGTTGCTGATACTCGATAGGAACATACACAATCTGCTGGGGTGGCTGATAGGTATACGCGTAGGCGGGCGCGTAGCTGTAGCCATATTGGACCGGAGCGGGCGCATATGCCGGGGCAGGGATGGTGCGTGCTGCAACACGCTGTACTGGATACGCGCCCGGCTGACCATATTGCGACAGATAGCTATCCAGCGCAGCCTCGCAATCGTAATCGCCGCGATCATTCCGGCCGCCTCCGATCAAATTGCCAAGAACGAGCCCGCCAAGGCCGCCGAGGCCCGCGCCAAGCAATGTGCCGCCAAGACGCTCACTGTCTGCAACACGGTTGCCGATGATCCCACCAGTGATCGCCCCTAAGAGGCCGCCGATAATTCCACCGCGCTCACGGTCGCTGCGACCATCAATGCGGCGTTCGCATTCGTCGATCCATTGTTCACGCTGGAACACGGTCGCTCCGGGCGCATAGGATGCATATGTGGGCTGCGGGTAGGCTGCCGGGGCATAGGCCTGGCTATGATGTTGCACCGGCGCAGTATGCGCAGCGGCAGCGGCTGGGTAATTCGATTCAATCCGGCGCGTGCGGACAATGGTTTCGACACCGTCAGGCCCAACTGTCGTTTCAGAGAAGTCGTCAACGACAGGGTTCGTAACCGGACCAGTTTGCAATTCCGGGGGAAGCGTGCCGATCTCAGCATCAGAAATGGGTGCGATGTCCGGCATTGGCGGAACAATCTGCGCGCTGGCGGCGCTGGCAAACATCGCTGAGGCAGCGACCATTGCACAAGCGGATGCTGTGGTTCGTGTTGTGTTGGTGAACGTCATGGTCTTTCCCCGAAAGCAAGTGGCGCAAGATCTACACCAAGCGTGGCATGTCAGATAGTTACCACTTGGTTATCATCGATAAAGCGGAACAGACAAACCGAAGAACGGCGATGTCTCGTTTCGGGGCGCTTGGAGCCGCAAAAATTTGTATCTGAATGCGCTCAGATCCGGCCAGAGACCAGTTCTGCCAGTTCTTCGATCCCTCTTGCGTCGCCCTCGTCAAACCGCGCAATCAAGGGGCTATCAAGGTCAATCACCGCTTTCACTGTGCCCTTTTTAACAATTGGGACAACCAATTCAGATCGGCTGGCTGCATCGCAAGCGATATGGCCGGGGAAGGCGTGGACATCTTCAACCAATTGACTCGTTCCCGATTGGGCCGCCTCGCCGCACACCCCTTTTCCAAGCGGAATGCGGATACAGGCCGGCCGACCCACAAACGGCCCGAGGACCAATTCCGACTCGCCATCTGCGTTGGCGCCCATTCGGTAAAAGCCCGCCCAGTTGAGATCGGGCACAAACTCCCAAATCAACGCGGCAATATTGGCCATATTGGCGATTGCGTCAGGCTCATCGCGGGTCAAGGCGTCCGCAGCCTCGCATAGCTGGCGATATCGCTCATTCTGGCTGGTGTCGGGATCGAGCTTAAATTCGAACACGTGTCTTGCCTTCAATCTATCCAAGATGGTTGCCGCATCGCTACGCCTCACCTATCGCTTTGCAAATGGGTATCTTACGCAAGCTCGCAATCTTTGTTCTCATTTTTGCCGTTATTGTCGGAGCGGCGCTGTTCTATCTCTCGCGCGGAAACGAGGCTGGCCTGTCGGTGGACGCCGTGGCCGGCAGGGAACCGACGCTGGAAGAGCCCGAGGCGGAGAGCTTCCCGACAGTCCAGATCGCAAAGCCCGTGGGCTGGGAGGATGGTCAATCGCCAGAGGCCGCCGATGGGTTTGTTGTCAATCGCTTTGCCGAGGGGCTTGATCACCCCAGGGTGCTTTACGCGCTGCCCAATGGCGATGTGCTGGTAACTCTGACCCGTGCACCAGAGGCAGAAGGCGGCGGCGATGATGGCATCATGGCGACAATTCGCGGGTGGGTGGCCAGCTATCTGTTTTCTGAAGCTGGCGCCTCAGGTGCTTCTGCCAACCAAATCGTGCTGTTACGCGATGCTGATGGAGACGGCGTTGCCGAAGTCAATCAGGTGATCCTTTCTGAAGGGCTGGATTCGCCCTCTGGCATGAGCTGGCTCAATGACACGCTTTATGTGGCCAATCACAATGCGGTGTTGGCTTGGGATTATGAGCTGGGCAGCGATGCAGTGTCTGGAGAGCCGCGAAAGCTGATGGATTTGCCGCCAGGTGGTGGCCATTGGATGCGCAATATGGAGGTGCATCCTGAAGGTGACCGGCTTTACATCGCGGTTGGTTCGGTCGGAAATATCGATGAGTATGGCATGGAGGCGGAAGCCGGGCGCGCCGCGATTTGGGAATACAACATTGAAAGTGGGTCGGCGCGCCAATTTGCGGCAGGATTGCGCAATCCCAACGGGCTCGATTTCAGCCCGTGGTCAGGCGAGCTTTGGACCACAGTGAATGAGCGGGACATGCTCGGATCGGATCTGGTGCCTGATTACCTCACCAATGTTCCTGTTGGCGCGCAATATGGCTGGCCATGGGTGTATTATCGGGAAAATATTGACAGGCGCGTGGAAACACCGATGCCAGCATTTCTGCTCGAATATGCGCGCAATCCGGAATTTGCGCTGGGGCCACACGTTGCTGCCTTGGGCCTGGTGTTCACCAAAGAGGGGCACCTAATGGGCGCGGATATGGCCTCTGGCGCTTTCATCGCGCGGCATGGGTCGTGGAACCGCAAGCCGCCATCAGGCTATGATCTGGTTTATGTCGCCTTTGACGAGTTCGGCAATCCGACTGGGAAGCCAGTTCCTGTTCTTTCAGGCTTCTTGAATGAAGATGGGACGACCAAGGGGCGACCGACTTGGGTGGAATGGGCTGGTGATGGTTCATTGTTGATGTCGGACGATACGGCCGGGATCATCTGGCGGACCTATTCTCCAGATGCAGAGCCAGGGGCGGGGATAGATCGCTTGGTCGGCGAATCGCTGCCAGCTCCGGAGAACCTCGTCGATCCGCGCGCCCAGTTTGAGGAGGATTACCTTCGTCGCGGCGCCGGGCAGGCGCAATAGATCGCCCAGCAACTGGTTTTATAGCCTCAAACCCGCGCGTCCGGCCAATTCACACACGAATTGATAAGCGCTACGGCCAGAACGGCTGCCCCGGCTGATTGCCCATGCGAGCGCTTCCTCTTCTTCCACCGCCAATCCCAGCGGATCGGCATAAGCGCGTGCTATTTCAAGATAAGTGGCTTGGTCGCAGGGGTGAAAGCCGACCGTTAAACCGAACCGATCGGCAAGGGCGAGGACATGGTCACGTTCATCGCGTTCGTGGACTAAGCTGTCGCGATCAGCGCCCCGTTGCACCAGGGCACGCCGGTTGGAAGTGACGGCAAGACGGATATTTGCGGGTCGAGAAACCACACCTCCATCAAGGACGCTGCGCAATTCCAACGTCCCGCGAGTTTCATCATCATCAAAGCTTAGATCGTCGATAAAGATGAGAAAGGCCCGGTCCTTTCTGCGCAAAATCTCGATCAAAGCGGGCAAACTGCCGAGCTTGTTAGAAGGCAGCTGCACAAGCGCAATCGACGCAGGGGCTTTCGCCTGCAATTCTGCAACAACGCCGCGGATCAGGGCCGATTTTCCCATCCCCCGTGCGCCCCAAAGCAGCATATCATGTGCGGCAAAGCCCTGCGAAAGGCGTTGAACATTGGCGCTGACCGCGTGCTTTTGCTTGTCGATACCGTGCAATCGATCCAACGGCACTGAATCAAGATCACTCACCTCTTGCGCCGTGGAACCGTCCCAAAAAAAGGCTGGCGAGCTGTTCCAATCGATGGGCGCGTCCAAAGGGGGAGCAATCCGTTCGAGCGCGGCCGCGATCCGTTCTAGCGGGTCAGGTTCACGCCCACTTGTCACACTCTTCAACCGGCCAGTTTTTCTGCGGGGATTGCATAGAGCAGGTCAGCGCCCGCCAACGCTCCAGCCTTTTGGCCCATTGCTTCAGGCACAATACGATCAAGAAAGAAGCGCACGGTGACTGGCTTCGTTTCCGACAAGGATGGGGCTGCCCCTTCAGCGACGGCTTGTTCTTGTTTAAGCATCTGCCAGCCAGCGACTGCAATCGCCGCCATCGTGCAGAACGGAACGCTTCCAGCGAGCCTATCATCAAGACTGGCTTCGTCGCGCATCCAGGTGGCGATCTGAATGCAGTCCGCGGCGAGCGCCTTGAGGCCCGCTTCCCCGTCAGCATCGCGTGCGATCTCTTCAAACAGCGCGATCATGGCCTCACCGCCCTCTAGGCCGAGCTTTCTTGTGACGAGGTCAGCCGCTTGGATACCGTTGGTGCCTTCATAGATCGGAGCAATCCGCGAATCGCGCCAATGCTGTGCAGCGCCTGTTTCCTCAACAAAGCCCATTCCGCCGTGGATCTGGATGCCGATGCCGGCAACCTCTACACCCGCATCAGTCCCCCACGCTTTGACCAGCGGGACGAGGATTTCAGCGCGATTCTGTGCATCTGCATCGCCAATCGTGCCGCGATCGACTTGGCCTGCGCAATAATAGAGCAGCGCGCGCACCCCTTCGGTCAGCGCCTTCATCCGAAGCAGCATCCGGCGCACATCGGGGTGTTCAACAATAGCCACCGGCGATTTGTCCGGGGATCCAGCGCGGGCCGACTGCACGCGATCCAGCGCATAAGCCATCGCCTGCTGCGTCGCGCGCTCTGCAATTTGCGTTCCCTGATTGCCGACATTGATGCGCGCATTGTTCATCATAGTGAACATCGCCATCAATCCGCGGTTCTCTGCGCCGACCAGCTCGCCAATACACTCATCATTGTCGCCATAGCTCATCACGCAGGTGGGCGACGCGTTGATGCCCAGCTTGTGCTCAAGGCTCACGGGGCGAACATCATTGCGCGGGCCAAGCGTGCCATCGTCATTCACATGATACTTCGGCACGATAAAGAGCGATATGCCGCGTGATCCCTCAGGCGCGTCGGGCAGCCGGGCGAGCACAAGGTGGATGATATTGTCAGCGAGTTCATGGTCGCCCCAGGTGATGTAGATCTTCTGGCCAGAAATCTTGTACTTGCCAACATGTGGCCCATCCGTGATGGGCTCTGCAGTTGACCGCAAGGCACCAACATCGCTTCCTGCCGCTGGTTCTGTCAGGTTCATAGTGCCCGACCATTGCCCGCTCACAAGCTTGGGTAGGTATTTGACCTGTTGATCCTTGCTTCCATGATGCTCCAGCGCCTCAATCGCACCCACCGACAGCATCGGCAGCAGGTTGAACGCCATATTCGCAGCGCCCAGATTTTCGAGGACATTGCATGACAGGGTGAAGGGCAAGCCCTGGCCGCCAAAATCGGTCGAGCTGGCGATTGAGTTCCACCCTTGCTCGACATAGGCGTCATACGCTTCCTTAAAGCCATCGGGCAGGCGGACTACGCCGTTTTCAAGCTTGGCGCCTTCCAAATCACCCACTCGGTTTAGGGGGGCAAACTCTCCTGCCGCGAACTGTCCGACCCCTTCAACGATTGCCTCGACCAGATCGGGCTCTGCGTGAGAGAACTTTTCGTGTTCGGTAAGCTCCTCGATGCCCGCATTCACGCGGATGGCCAGCAATTGGTCTTGGGTGGGCGGTGTATAGGGTGTCACGTTGGAATGCTCGTTCGGTCTGCGTGGAAAAAGGAAATGCGCCTGCATCTTGGCAAGCGTGCATGGGGAATATAGCGAGCGATACATGAGCGGCAAGAACGTTACGGAAGTGGTGCTGGCCGATGCGGCGGGAATTGCGAAAGCAGCGCGAATCCTAAGAGCGGGCGGTCTGGTCGCCGTCCCAACCGAGACAGTCTATGGTCTTGCGGCGCGGGCTGACAGCGCGGAAGCGGTTGCAAAGATCTACGCCGCAAAAGGGCGCCCCGATTTCAATCCGCTGATTGTCCATGTCGCCAATCTCGATCAGGCCAAGCAGATCGGACAGTTTGACGCGGTGACCGAAAGAATTGCCCGCGAGGAGTGGCCCGGCCCGCTCACTTTGGTGGTTCCTCTTGTAGCTGGAGCAGCGGTTGCCCCGGCGGTTTCGGCAGGCCTGCCCACCATAGCGCTTCGCTGCCCTCAGCATTCGGTGATGGGCGCTTTGCTCGACCAGATCGATTTTCCACTAGCCGCGCCGTCTGCCAATCCGAGCGGGTCGATCAGTCCCACCAGTGCTGAGCACGTCTTGGCGTCTTTGATGGGTAAAGTTGATCTGGTGCTCGATGGTGGTCCGACACGGGCGGGTTTGGAGTCAACCATCTTAGCAGTAAGGGGCGATGGGTCTTGGCAAGTGCTGCGACCGGGTCCGATCACGCGCGAAGACATTGCGGAGCGCTATTTTGGTGGAGCTATCGCTCCGAATGCAGTGGGTGAGGCCGTGATCGAGGCGCCCGGCCAACTTTCAAGTCACTATTCTCCGGGTAAGCCTATGCGGCTGGGCGCGGTAGAAGTTGCGCCAGACGACTTTGTGATCGGGTTTGGATCGGTCGCGGGGGATTGCTCTCTATCTGAAGAAGGTGATCTTCAGGTCGCGGCGCAGCGGCTTTACGATTGCCTGCATCTGGCCGCGGCATCGAGCAAACAGACTATTGCTGTGGCACCTATCCCTGATGAAGGCATTGGTCAGGCGATCAATGACCGGCTGCGGAGAGCGGCAACCCCGCCCGAATAGCCAAGTTCCTCAATCCTCGCGTTCGACGGGAATTGTGGGCAGCAATTCCTGAATTTCTTGCTGGGTTTCGTCCGCTTTTCGGCAGGCGCTCTGGTCGCCATCCTCGCAATCTTCGATCTGGTCTTGATATTCGCGCTCAAGCTTGCCCAAGCGTTCTTCGCGCCGTCGGATCTCGCGCCCGCGCGCTTCGTCTGCTTCGGATTGGCTGGTCGTGGCAAGATCGACCGCGCGAGCGCCTATCCGCACAGGTGTAGTCACAACGTCGGCTGCGGTGCGGACGAGGCAACCAGAAAGGACCAATGACGAACTCGCGAGGATCAAGACGGAGGCTGCACGCATATGCTTTACCTCGCGTGCCTTTTGCACAAATGCAAGTCGGTGATTGCCCAATGGGTGTTTATGCGGCGTCAGGGAACGCCAGTGCTGCCCCTATTCCGGTTGACATGTATAAGAGCCTGAGCCCGAAGTATCGACCGTGCAGGTGGCAGAACCCGTGACGCTAAGCTTTCCGGAACCAGAAATGTCTGCATTGACGATCCCGTTCGAAGCAAGCGCAATGTCAGCTGCCCCGGATAGGCCAACTTCCACATCGTCAGCCAAAAGCTCGCTCAAACGGGCAGAGCCGGAGCCTGAAATGTCAACCGTCAGACGTTCAACCGACCCAGCCGCAGTTGCAGTGCTTGAGCCCGACATATCAATATCGAGCCGATCTGCGTCCAGATTGGCCACGGATAGCGAGCTCGATCCAGAAAGGTCTATTTCCGCATCGCTGGCCATAACCTCGCTTTGCATGTCGCCGCTGCCAGAAACGCTCAATGAGGAAGGCGCGGGCATAGTGATGCGGACAATGGCCTTTGCGCTGCCGAAGTAGACACCTTGATCGCGCGCAATTATGAGCGTTTCGCCCGTCCGTTCGAACCGGAGCGCTTCTTTCGCTGCTGTGTCCCCATCCAGCGCCATGCTGAAACTATCGCCATCCATGATGATGACGCTATCAGATCCGGAAAGAGAGATTGCTTCAGGGGCCTGTCCGCTTTGGTCAAACTCGTCAAACGCCACGCCTGATACGTCATTCCAATCAAACGACATGGAGCATCCAGCAAGTCCAACGGCAAACGCCAAGGCTGCGATTGATGCGGTGTGTTTTGTGAGGTGTGCGGTCACGAATATCCCTCCAGCATGTTCATGTGTATTGTTTACATAATACACCAAGTCGAAGGGTTCAAGCCTCGCATCACGGTGCGGGCATCTGCTCAAACGAAAAAGGCTGCCCCGCAAATCGAGGCAGCCTTAAGTTTTTCATCGAGCTGGGAAAAACGACTTACTTCTCGTCTTCGTCATTCTCGTAATATTGTGGCGCGTGTTCACGCAGAACTTCGAGAATTTTCTCAAGCGCGGTCGCCTCGTCGGTTTCTTCCATTGCGGCAAGTTCACGCGCGAGACGGCTTGAAGCCGCTTCGAAGATCTGACGCTCTGAATAGCTTTGCTCAGGCTGATCGTCGGGGCGGAACAGGTCGCGTGTGACCTCAGCGATAAGCACGATTTCGCCTGAATTGATCTTCGCTTCATATTCCTGCGCGCGGCGCGACCACATTGTCCGCTTTACCTTGGGTTTGCCTTTGAGCGTTTCCATCGCTTCTTTCAGCGTCTTGTCGCTCGAGAGCTTGCGCATCCCGATCGATTCAACTTTGTTGACGGGCACGCGCAGGGTCATCCGCTCTTTTTCAAACCGCAGCACATACAGCTCAAGCTGCATTCCGGCGATTTCTTCATTCTGCAATTCGATCACACGGCCAACGCCGTGCTTGGGATAAACAACATAATCGCCAACAGTGAAGGCGGGCGCATTGCTTGCCATGCGAGTTCCTTTCATGCGGCCTGCCAGCGGTTTTGAGACGGACAAATTTCCTCTTCGGTCCGGCGCTCTATGAAGGAGTGCAAGAACCGGATTTGATCCGCAAAAACGTAAAGTGCTGGTTTGTGGCCTTTCTGGTTTTCTTAGCCAGCGCCGGGACCAGCCGACGCGGTTGCCACATTATATAACACAATCGCAACAATATTGCGAGTCGAAGAATATGATGGGGTATCGGGGCCTTGCGTGATGTGCCTGGACGGGACGAATCCTGCGTCCAAGCATTCATAAACGCATCAATCGCCTTCACCGGGTTCGGGGCTGAAGTATTTTTCAAACTTGCCCTTTTCGCCCTTGTGATCATCTGCGTCTTCAGGCGGGTCTTTCTGGCCGGTGATGTTGGGCCATTCGGCGGAGAATTTGGTGTTGAGTTCCAACCATTTTTCCAGCCCATCTTCCGTGTCGGGGAGGATCGCTTCGGCGGGGCATTCTGGTTCGCAGACTCCGCAATCAATGCATTCGCTGGGATTGATCACCAGCATATTCTCACCCTCGTAAAAACAATCGACCGGGCACACCTCAACACAATCGGTGTATTTGCATTTGATGCAGTCATCGGTGACGACGTAAGTCATTGAGTGTCTTTCATGTCGGCGTGTCCCAACATATGCGCCGGGACCAGGATGGTTTCGGCGCTGCTAGATGCATTTAGCCGTAGGGGTCAAGCTCGCTATAATGAGACTGGGCTAAAGTGGGAGGGCCACGGCGCGTTGGAAGCGCGAGGATTTCTATTACGCGCACTTCGTTACCAATCATCAAAGTCAGCACATCGCCAATAGCGACGCTTTCGCTGACCCGCCGCACATGTTTTCTATTGAGGCGCAAAGCGCGCCCCTCAATCATGGATCGCGCCGCTGTTCTGGTGCGGGCAAAACGAAGATAGACCAGCAGCCGGTCGATCCGGATTACCTGCCGCGTGCTTTCTGTCATTCGGGCATCATCGCTGCTTCAACCGCCCAGCAGATCAGCGAGCTTGTCAAAGGCACCAGCGGCACGCGCCGGACCATTGTCTTGCTTCTTCCCGGCATCGTTACGCGGGTTCTTGCGATTGACGTTGCTGCGATTGGAAGGGCCTGACTTGTGCTGCGGCTTCCCAGTTTTGCGCTTTCCCGATTTGTGTTTGTCGCGATCGCTTCTCGTTTCAGAGTGCTTTGCGCTTGTTTGGCCCTGCCTTTTGGGCCGCCAGCTCCAGCTGTCAGGGGCAAGTGGCCCTTGTGCACCGTCGGCAAGCGCGCGCGGGCGCTGCACACGAAATCCAGCGCTGCCCAAAAGCCGCCTAGCATTTTCCTCCTCAAGGCCGATCGATACTGCCAATGCCAGATCCAATCGAAAGCGCGGATTGCGCTGCTTCTGGGACGCTTCAACACCCTTGCCTCTCGCATCAAAGGCAGCGCGCAGTATTTTCTCGGCCAGGTCAACGCGGATCAGTTGCGAGCCGGCAAGGCGGTATCCTGCCGGAACCCGCTTCACCTCTCCCAACACCGGCAGCATCATGTCCTGCAAGGGCCGTTTGTCTAGGCCAAGGGCGCTAAGCAATCTGCGGGGCGCTGGCTTGAGCAGAGGTGCCGCAAAGATATCGAGCGCGCCAAACACCACGCCAAGCTTCCGCAGGAAGGGCCGCATTTCCTTAGGCAAGTGTTCAAGTCCCGCCTTTTCGCGGCTGACGACCCCGCGCGCATCGATCAGGGTGATCAGCAATGCGCGGGCCTGGCTACCAGCCTCCGGATCGCGCGCAGCCTCAGCGAGTTTGCGCAAGGGAAGCAGCGGTTCAAGCTGCGTCTCGAGCCAATTCAACAGCCCGGTTTCGAAAGTGGCGCGGGCATTTTCAGGAAGAGACAGTATTTCGCGCTGAAAGGTAAGGCGGCTTTGTGAAAAATCATCTGGCACGTCGATGGCTGCGATGGGCCGACCCTGCCATGTGATCGACCCGCGCTCTATTACCAGCTCCGCAACACCATCATTGAGCAGCCACTGCGCCCGCTGCGCCAAGATTCCCGGCAGCGCCTTCTCTCCGGCAGCGAGCAGCATTTTTCGGTCCGCTACGGTGGCGTTTGGATCGACCGCAAAGCGGAACCCGTCGAGCCGACCAATAGCTTCACCCTCGACTGCTACTGCACCGTCGGGTTCCAATGTCACGGGAAGCGCAGTGCCGTCTTGTCCCAGCGATTTCATCAATATTGTGGTCCTTCGGTTTACAAAGCGTTCTGTTAGCCGCGCATGGAGCGCATCGGATAGCTTGGCCTCCACCGCGCGGGCGCGCGCTGCCATCTCATCGCGCGCCAGAACCCAATCGGGTCGCTGGCAGATATAGGCCCAAGATCGGATCGCTGCTATCCTTCCTTGAAGTGTGTCGATATCCCCGCTGGTGCGGTCAAGTTCTGCAATCCTCGCTGCGACGAAGTCTGCTCCCAGATACCCCTCTGACAAATCCTCCCATAGCCGCGCGACAAACCGGGAATGGGGATCAACGCCGAGCTGGCGGAAATCGGGCAGCGAGCACGCCTCCCAAAACCGCCGCACGCTGCCAGCGCCTTTGACGGTTTGCGCAAGCGGCTCTTGCGCCAGCCTTTTCAGTACCGATAGGTCAATCGCTTCAGGTGCGCCGCGCAGCACATCCCGTTGCGGCCGTGCTTCAAGATCACCGATGAGAACCTTGAGCGTGTCGAAACGCGGCTCCGCCTCGCGCCAGAACAGGTGAGTGAGCGGCTGGAATTGGTGCTCTTCAATCGCGAAGACTTCTTCTTCGGTGAATTCCAGCGGAGCGCCCGACCGGCTGCCCCCACCGGTGAGAGTGCCAAAGCTGCCATCGCGCTGATGCCGCCCGGCGCGCCCGGCAATCTGCGCCATTTCAGCCGGAGTCAGCCGACGTTTGCGTCTGCCATCAAATTTCGAAAGGGCCGCAAAGGCGACATGATGCAGGTCAAGGTTCAGCCCCATGCCTATCGCATCGGTGGCGACGATGTAATCGACCTCTCCGTTTTGAAACAGTTCAACCTGTTTGTTGCGTGTCTCTGGCGAGAGGGCGCCCATCACCACCGCGGCCCCTCCGCGGAATCGCCGCAGCGCCTCCGCCATCGCGTATACCTGCTCAACAGAGAACGCGACGACCGCGCTGCGTGGCGGCAGTCGAGAGAGTTTGGCGCTGCCTGAATGGGTGAGCGTGGAAAAGCGTGGGCGCTCCACCATCTCGGCCTTTGGGATCAGCTGTTTGACGAGCGGTTCAAGTGTCGCTGAACCCAGGATCATCGTTTCTTCACGGCCTCGCGCGTTTAGCAACCGGTCAGTGAAGATATGCCCACGCTCAGGATCGGCACCGATCTGCGCTTCATCGATAGCGACAAAGGCATGGCGCCCATTCTTTCCGGCACCGAGCCTGTCCATCGCTTCCATCGTGCATAGGAAATAGCGGGCATCGGGTGGCTCAATGCGCTGTTCGCCGGTGATGAGAGCAACCGCCTTGTCGCCTTTGATCGCTCGCACCCGGTCATAGACTTCGCGCGCTAGCAACCTCAGCGGAAAGCCCATCATGCCTGAGGAATGCGCGCACATCCGCTCGATCGCCAGATGCGTCTTGCCCGTGTTGGTAGGGCCCAGCACAGCGCGCACTCGTCCATGATCGTGAGGTCTTGCGGGGATCTGAGAGGTCACATCCAAACAGTGTCAGCCTTCCAGCCGAGGGGCAACCGTGCTTTCCCCAAGAACCGACAATCTGATTGTGCGAAATCAGTTGCATCGCGGCCGCATCAGTTTGGGACTGGTGCATGGAGCCACTTGGCAAATACGCGAAACACCTTATCGCGGCAGGGAGTCGTTTGGTCGCTGCTTAAGTGCACATTTACCTTGTTTAGCCATGTATGAGCTGTCCCCTCAGGGAAGAGAGATCAAAAAAGACGAGTTTTCGAAGATCCCGTTGAGCCATTCACTATGAACCATCCAAGCGATCTTACCGGCAATGGCGGACCAAGCGGCTTCTCCCGCGAAGGATCTGCCGCGCCTGCGGGGCGAATGGACGCTGAAACGGCAAAGGGATTTGCGCCATATTTCCAAACCGGCCGCCAACTGGCTGTTCCTACCAGGACCCAGCGCGCAAAACGGCAGGTTCTCTCGCGCGTCAGCGGATTGGCTGAACGCTATGACGAATGGAAGCTGAGCACCGGCCAATGGTTTGACAGCCTTGATCTTACCCCTGATCTTGCTGACAATATCGGTAGCCGCCGATGGTTTCGCGGGCTCGCAACGATGATTGTGCTTGGGGCAGTGGCAGTGGCCTTTTGGCCAAACTTCGCTCCGCTAGAGGCCCGCGCAGCCATGCCGCAAACCGATGAGGTCCGCGATGAGTTTCGCAGCCAGATGATCATGCCGCTGGCATTGGGCGCGGATAGTGGCAGGCGGATGGGGCCGACATCCAACGTCATCCCGCTCGAAAACGCACCAGAGCGCCCAATCATAGAATTGGTCGCGACATTGGCGGAAGGCGACAGCTTCACAAGTATGCTGCGCCGGGCAGGCGTATCCGGAACCGATATTGGCCGGGTGAGCTCATTGATTGGCAGCGCTATGCCGCTGTCAGAAATTGAGCCAGGCACCCAAATCGATATCCAACTGGGGAGGCGACCCGAACCCGGCGCTTCTCGACCACTCGACCAGCTTAGATTCCGTGCGCGGTTTGATCTCGAACTTGAAATTGGGCGCGCAAATGCTGGTATTGAAGGCGAAGAGCCCGGACAATTGTCGCTTTCGCGCAATGTCATCCGCGTTGACGACACACCGCTAAGAGTGAGGGGCCAGGTTGGCTCCAGCCTTTATCGCTCAATGCGCGCAGCAGGCGTCCCGGCAAGTGCGGTGCAAGATTATCTACGGACACTGAGTGACCAAGTGGACATGGACCGCGAAGTCCGCTCAACCGATGAGTTTGACATTATCATCGCTTATCGCCGTGCGGCCACCGGCGAACGTCAGGCAGGGCAATTGCTTTACGCTGGTGTCGATCGTGATGGCCAAGCCAGAACGCAGCTGATGCGTTGGGGTTCGGAGGGCCGTTTCTACGAAGCGTCGGGAGTAGGCGAGCAGCGAAGAGGCCTTGTTGCGCCGGTTCCTGGACCCGTCTCTTCACGTTTCGGTATGCGGCGTCACCCTATTCTTGGTTATCGCCGTATGCATTCAGGCCAGGATTATCGCGCACGCACAGGCACTCCGATTGTCGCGGTCACTGATGGCACCGTGACATCAGCCGGCCGTGCGGGTGGTTGCGGTATCACGGTCAAGATCAACCATGGCGGCGGTTTGGAAACCCGTTCGTGTCATATGAGCCGTATGGCCGTGCGTCGTGGCCAATCCGTGCGGCGAGGGCAGGTGATTGGCTATGTCGGCTCGACCGGTCTTTCGACCGGACCGCATCTCCATTTCGAAGTCTATCGCAATGGCAGAGCCGTGGATCCGGCAAGCGTCGATTATGTCACCCGCTCCATTCTTTCAGGCACCGAATTGATCGATTTCCAGCGCCGGTTGATTGAACTGCGCGAGATTGAGCCAGGCGCCGCTCTGACAGACCTGGAACAATTGCCCAGCGAAGTTGATGAACCCGTGCGCGAGATTGAGAAGATCGACGGCGCGCAAGAGGTGGATTGATCGCCGCTTCGATTTCCGGCAACACGCGCAGCCATGACAGGCAGCTATCCCAACACCCGCCTCCGCCGGACCCGTGCGACCGGATGGAGCCGCGCGCTTCACCGTGAAACGCTTATTACGCCCGCGGACTTGATCTGGCCTTTATTTGTGACCGAAGGCAATGGAATAGAAGAGCCGATTGCATCCTTGCCCGGCGTCTCTCGCTGGTCAGTTGATCGCATCGCTGAGCGCGCAAAAGAGGCTGTGGCGCTGGGAATTCCCGTCATCGCGCTGTTTCCCAACACGCAGGCAGATCGCCGGTCAGAAGATGGCAGCGAGGCGCATAATCCCGACAACCTGATGTGCCGCGCCATTCGCGCGATCAAAGATGCGTGCGGGGACGATATCGGCGTGCTGACCGATGTCGCTCTCGATCCCTATACCAGCCACGGGCAGGACGGTTTGATCGATGAAGCAGGCTATGTCTTGAACGACGAAACAGTTGCCGTGCTGGTCGATCAAGCGATCAATCAGGCGGAGGCCGGCGCTGATATCATCGCGCCATCTGATATGATGGACGGCCGCATCCATGCAATCCGAATGGCTCTCGAAATGGGCTCCCATCGCAATGTGCAGATCATGAGCTACGCCGCAAAATATGCGAGCGCGTTTTACGGCCCGTTTCGCGACGCGGTGGGATCGGGCGGTCTTCTGAAGGGCGATAAGAAGAGCTATCAGATGGACCCGGCGAACACCGATGAAGCCTTGCGCGAGGTCGGGCTGGATATTGCGGAAGGCGCGGACAGCGTCATGGTCAAGCCCGGTCTCGCTTATCTCGACATCGCCCGACGGGTGAAAGACGCGTTCGGCGTCCCAACATTCGCGTATCAAGTGTCAGGCGAATACGCGATGATCGAGGCTGCGGCGGCCGCTGGCGCGGGAGACCGGGACGCGCTGGTGCTCGAAACCCTTCTCGCCTTCAAGCGCGCCGGATGCAGCGGCGTCCTGACTTACCATGCCCCGCACGCTGCACGCCTCTTGAATGACTGAGTTTCGCTATGAGACCGAACGGCTCATCCTGCGCGATTGGCGTGAGGATGATTGGGGGCCGTTCTGGGAGGGGACTAACACGCCCAATGTCATGCGTTGGTTGGGCGGTGTTGCGGACGCTGCCACGATGGCAGCCGCGCAAGAGCGGATTGAAGGATACAGACGCGATTTCGGCCACACGTTCTGGCCGCTGGAGCGAAGAGAAGACGGCGCACTGCTCGGATTTTGCGGGCTGAAGCGCTGCAATGAGGAGAACGGGCCGACCGGCGATGTCGAGGTTGGATGGCGACTGCGCGAAGATGCTTGGGGCAAAGGTTACGCCAAAGAGGCGGCTTACGCCTCGCTCCGGCTGGGATTTGAGCGCTGGGCCGCGCCGCACATCATCGCCTTGACCGTTCAAGAGAACACGCCGAGCTGGGGCCTGATGGAACGCCTTGGTATGGAAAGGCGCGAAGATCTCGACTTTGAAAGCACAATCTTCGGCCCTGAATCTGTCATCGTATACTCAATCACGCGTGAGCAATGGGAGCAAAACAAATGACCAGTGATCCGCGCTTTCCCGGCGCCCATATCATCCCCTTTCACGGCAAAACCCCCAAGATCCATGAAACCGCCTTTGTCGCTCCGGGTGCGACAATTATCGGCGATGTGGAGATCGGGGCAGGCAGCTCAATCTGGTACAATTGCGTGGTGCGCGCCGATGTCTTCACGATCCGAATCGGAGAGCGCAGCAATGTGCAGGACGGCAGCGTCCTTCACTGCGATCCACCCCGGCCCGGCGATGAAGAGGGTTCGCCGCTTATCATTGGTAATGATGTGCTGATCGGCCACATGGCGATGGTTCACGGTTGCACGATTGAGGATCGCGGCTTTGTTGGTCTGGGAGCCATCGTGATGAACAAAGCCGTGATCGGCTCCGACGCCATGCTGGCAGCGGGCGCGATGCTGACCGAGCGCAAAGTTATGGGTGAGCGGGAGCTTTGGGCGGGGCGTCCGGCAAAAATGCTCAAAGAGCTGTCCGACGGCGCGATAGCCGGAATGAAAGTAGGAACCGCGCATTACGCTGAGAACGCGAAACACCACGCTGCGGCAGTGAAGGACGCGATGGGTGGCTAATCACACAATTGAGCTTGCTTCGGATAACCCGGTGGAAGCAGGCCTTGCGCTGGAACAGCAATTGCGCATGTTCAACAACCGATTGGCTCCCGGAGAGAACTACGAGCCCGTTGCTTGGTACCTTACTGATCCAGCAGGCGAGAGGCGGGGCGGCGCCTTCGCTTATTCGAGATGGTCTGTGCTGTGCGTTGATATTCTTTTCATCGACAGTGACTTACGCGGAACGGGATACGGGTCAGCGCTTCTTGAGTGCGCTGAGCGTTGGGGCCGCTCAAAGGGTTGCCGTGAAGCCTATCTTGAGACCTTTCAGGCGGAGCCCTTTTATCGCAAGCACGGCTACACTGAACTCGGCCGCCGTGAGGACTACCCAACCGGGCACGATTTGATCATGATGCGCAAAGACCTGTAGTCAAGAAGATCTCAACCCGGCCCCTTCGTCATGTGGCGCATCATATGCGGGATAAAGTCGGCCTTCCCTATCTCTAACCCCTCTTTGCGCAAGATCGCATAGGCTGTGGTGAGGTGAAAGTAGAAGTTCGGCAGCGAAAACTCGCGCACATATTCCTCCGCCGTCATTGCAAAGTTGTAAGCACCGTCACCAATAGAGAACTCAACGCGGGCGTCTGGTAGAGGCAGGTCTTCGGGCACAATCGCATCGAGCATTTCCGAAGTTTGGGAAATCAGCGCTTTGGCCTCAGCAAAAGAGGTTGGCGGCTCCATGCTCCAGTCGTTTTCCGCAACGCCCAGCCGTTTGGCGGTGTCACCCGGAATATTGGTCACAAACTTAATCTGGGTAGCCAAGGGGTGCATGTCTTCGGCAAGTTTGGCGCTCAGCAGCTCCTCGCCCTTTGGGTGCGCCTCAGCCTTGGTCAGTAAACCCTCAAGTGTTCTAAGACGACTGCGATATGTGGCGACAGATTGGTCATACAGGTTCATCGAATGGCTCCTTTGTTGACCGCAGAATATCCGATAAGTTGCACTTTGCAATCTAATCTTTGATCAGCGCCCGCAAACTTTCGATCCGATCGGCTTCATGCACCGGCTTGTCCCAGCGGATGCGGTGGATGCGAGGGAAACGCATGGCCAGCCCTGACTTGTGTCGCTTGGAGGAGTGGACGCTGTCGAACGCCACTTCGAACACCAGTGTTCGCTCTACCTCGCGCACCGGGCCGAAGCGGTTGAGGGTTGTTTGTCGGACCAATTTGTCGAGTTTCTTAAGCTCTGCGTCGGTGAAGCCTGAATAGGCTTTGCCCACCGGCAGCAGCTCTGCACCCCCCTGATCGGAAGAGACATCGGGATCACCATCCCAACAGCCGAAAGTGTAGTCTGAATAAAAGCTTGAGCGCTTCCCGCTCCCGCGCTGTGCATACATCAGCACACAATCAATCAGCAGCGGATCGCGCTTCCATTTGTACCAAAGTCCGACTTTTCGCCCCGCAATGTATTGGCTGTCGCGGCGTTTGAGCATCAGGCCTTCAATCGCTTCCTCGCGTGTGCCTTCGCGGATCTCGGCAAGGTGATCAAAATCGCGCGCTTCGACGAGCTGAGACAGATCGAAATGGCTGGTGGGAAGCTTCGGCATAAGCCCCTCAAGTCTGGTCCGCCGTTCGGACCATGGCAGCTCGCGCAAATCCTCGCCTTCCACGATCAACGCATCGTACAGCCGCACAAAGGCCGGCGCTTCAGCAAGCATTTTCTTGCTGACGGTCTTGCGGCCAAGCCTTTGTTGAAGCGCATTAAAGCTGGCCGCGCCCCCCTCTTCGCCGCCCTGAGTGCCTTCCGACGATGCCCCGCGCACCAGTAACTCGCCATCCAACACCGCGTCGATAGGCAGCACGTTGAGCAATTCTGGGAATGTCGCCGATATATCGTCGCCGCTGCGCGAATAGAGCCGCGTTTCCCCGTTCACGCGCACCAATTGCACGCGGATGCCATCCCATTTCCACTCAGCTGCATATTCGGCCAGATCGACGCGTGCCTCTTCGAGGGGGTGCGCGAGCATGAAGGGACGAAAGCGCGGACGGTTTGAAACGTCAGGCGGATCGCCCCCACTTGCGCCCCAAGCGAATAGGTCGGGATAGGGCGCTTCCAAGGCGTGCCAATATTCCTCAACCTCCTCTACCGGCACATCGAAGGCCTGCGCGAAAGCGGTTTTGGCAAGCCTTGCCGACACCCCGATACGCATTCCCCCGGTCGCAAGCTTGATCAAAGCAAACCGTCCATTCGCATCCAGCCTATCGAGAAGACCGGGCAGTTCTTTGGGCGCGGTGTTGCGGTTGAGACCGGCAAGGAATTCGACCACTTCGCTCACACTTGGCGGGTTCTCGTCAACCCTATCGCCTGGCCAGAGCAGGCTGACCGTTTCTGCCGTGTCACCAACGAAATCACGGCTCAGCGTCCACAGTACCGGATCGGCCCGGTCTTTCATCAAATTCCGGACAGTTGAACTTTTGACCGCCGGAAAATCCAGCTCCCCGGTTAAAGCGGCCAGCGCCCACCCGCGATCAGGGTCAGGCGTGTCGCGAAGATAGCTTGCAATCAGCGCCAGTTTCCGATTTCGGCTGGTGGTGTAGACGAGGGTGTCGAGCAGAGTGCTGAAGTGTTTCATCGATCAGCGCTCGCTTCATCGTTTCGACTTGTGAAAGCTCTAAGCCAACTATAACTACCTCTTGAAAGGACAGCAGACCAATGAAAATCGCTCCCCTTGCCGCCGCATTCTTGCTGGCCGTTCCCTTCTCCCCGGCGTTGGCCGTTGTGCAAAGCGAAGCTCCTGCAGCCCTCAGCACGACCACCCCCATCGCGACTTTGATGGCCAATGACGCCGCCAAGGCGGTTGTGCTCAGGCACCTGCCCGGCCTTGATCAGCACCCTGCCTATAACGAGTTCAAAGGCATGAGCCTCGTGGCGCTTAAACCATGGTCCCAGGGCCAGATCACCGATGAGATTTTGGCGAATATAGCAGCGGATCTCGCCGCTTTGGGCTGATCGGCCTCGCGGGGGCGGGACGGGGTTACTCATCCCAGGGTCACTCATCTTCATCCTCTCGCCCTACCATGGCGAGCGCTTTTGCGCGGCGCTGACTGAGTTCGCACCAGCGCAGCAGCGCCTCTTCGCGGCCATGGGTGATCCAAGTTTCATCCGGATTCACGTCGGCAATGGTCTGGGTGAGCTCATTCCAGTCGGCATGGTCTGAAATCACCAGTGGCAGTTCCACGCCGCGTTGCCGCGCCCGCCCGCGCACTTTCATCCAGCCCGAAGCCATCGCGGTTATGGGATTGGGAAGCCGCCGAGACCAACGATCATTCAGCGCAGCAGGCGGCGCGATGATGATGGAGCCGCGCATATCATCCTTGGAGTGATCCGCGACCAATCGCAGTTCGCCAAGGTCGACGCCGTGCTCCTTATAGAGCCTACACATCTTTTCCATCGCGCCGTGGAGATAGATCGGCGCGGTATGTCCCGCTGCTCGCAGCTCCGCAATCACGCGCTGCGCCTTTCCGAGGGCATAGGCGCCAACCAGGACGCATTGATCGGGATGGTCAGCGAACGCGGAGAGCAGTTTTGCCATCTCATCTTCTATGGGCGGGTGGGTAAAGACCGGAAGGCCAAAGGTCGCCTCTGTGATGAAGATATCGCATGGTATGACCTCGAACGGCGCGCAGGTCGGGTCGGCGCGGCGTTTGTAATCGCCAGTGATGACAACCCGCTCGCCTGCATGTTCGAGCAGGATCTGTGCGGAGCCCAAGACATGACCAGCGGGCACAAAGGTCGCATCGACTCCACCGGGCAATCGGATGGTCTCGCCATATTCGACCGGAGTCGCGCCTTCGCGCGTGTTGTAGCGCAGTTCCATGATCGCGAGCGTTTCGGGCGTGGCGATGGTTTGCCCATGCCCTCCGCGTGCGTGATCGGCATGGCCGTGGGTGACGAGGGCCTTGTCCACCGCGCGGCCTGGATCGATCCAGACATCGGCAGGAGCGACATGCACGCCCCATGGATGGGGTTTGATCCAAGAGAAAGCTGCGGTCATCCGATTACCAACGCTCCGCTCTTCCTGAGCGTTCCTCGCTCAGCCTTCCGGCGCTGGCTTTATCCTGCCCCAGCAATCCTTTCGTCCCAGAGCGAGCGGAGAGCTCCATTCTTCGGGAACCCCCACGTGCCCGCAAATCAGGGCGGTGCTGCTGTTTGCAAAGGTGATCACAAAGCCGCGCTCATCTCTCGGATAATCGTCTGGCTCAACCGCGCGGCCCAAACAATCCGGCCCTTCATCTGAAGACAGGCTGGTTTGAAAGTGAAGCTGGAGTGGGCGCCGACCCTCTGTTGCCTCAGACCTCCAGCTTATGACCACGCGCTGTTCGCCGCTCTGAATCCAGCCGGTCCCATCCGCGTCAAAGTACCAGGTTTCGAAGCATTCGGGCCTGCCATCCGGCCCAAGAGCGGTGGCGCTGAACTGCCATGTGCCGATCGCTGCGAGATGCTCTGATATAGCCTCAGCCGTCATCTCGGCGGGCTGCGCACCAGCGGCTGTGGCCATGAACGCGCTCCCGAGCGCCGCAATGGCTGCCAAACGAGCGCGCAAGACCGGTCTCAGCCCTCTTTATCGCTGCCCGATTCCTCTGGCTTGGCATCGCCTTTAGGATCGTCTTGGGCAGGAGGAGCCTTTTTCGCTACTGGCTTCTTTTTCGCCACTGGCTTGCGCTTCGGTTTGGTCTTGGGTGGGGCAGGCGTCAGTTCAAAGCTGGGTTTGCCGTCCTTGATGCTGACATGCACCTCGCCGCCATCGGCAAGCTTGCCAAACAGCAATTCTTCAGCGAGCGGTTGCTTGATCTTGTCCTGAATAAGGCGGCCCATCGGACGTGCGCCGTAAAGCTTGTCATAGCCTTTGTCCGCGAGCCAATCGCGTGCATCGCCGTCAAACTGGATATGGACGTTTTGTTCAGCCAGTTGCAGTTCCAATTCAAGGATGAACTTGTCGACCACACGAGCAACGGTGCTCTTGCCGAGATAGGCGAAGGGCACAATCGCATCCAAACGGTTGCGGAATTCGGGGGTGAACATCTTCTTCACCGCTTCCGAACCAGCATCTTCTTTCGACACATCGCCAAACCCAATACCTTGGCGCGCCATATCAGCAGCGCCGGCATTGGTGGTCATGATAAGCACGACGTTGCGGAAATCGACCGTCTTGCCGTGGTGGTCCGTCAGGCGGCCATTATCCATCACTTGCAACAGGATGTTGAAAAGGTCCGGATGCGCCTTTTCGATCTCGTCAAGCAGCAGCACACAATGTGGGTTCTGATCGACCGCATCGGTGAGCAAACCGCCCTGATCATAGCCAACATAGCCCGGAGGCGCACCGATAAGACGCGATACGCTGTGGCGCTCCATATACTCAGACATATCGAAGCGTTTGAGTTCGATGCCCATAATGCTGGAGAGCTGACGTGCGACCTCAGTTTTGCCGACGCCGGTGGGTCCAGAGAATAGGAAAGAGCCAATGGGTTTGTCCGGATCGCGCAAGCCTGCGCGGCTGAGCTTCATTGCGGTTGCAAGCCGGGTTATCGCTTCGTCCTGACCAAACACGACGTGCTTGAGATCGCGGTCGAGATTTTCGAGCGCTTTCTTGTCGTCCTTGCTGACAGATTTCGGCGGGATCCGCGCCATGGTCGCGATGACCTGCTCGATTTCCTTGGCCGTGATCTTCTTCTTGCGGCGGCTGGGCGGCACCAGCATCTGCATCGCACCAACTTCGTCGATCACGTCGATGGCTTTGTCGGGCAGTTTGCGATCATTGATGTAGCGCGCAGATAGCTCGACTGCGGTTTTGAGCGCGTCGGGCGTGTATTTGACATTATGATGCTCTTCAAACGCGGTGCGAAGGCCTTTGAGGATCTTCACGGTGTCTTCAATCGTTGGCTCGTTCACATCGATTTTTTGGAACCGGCGAAGCAAAGCGCGGTCTTTTTCAAAGTGATTGCGGAATTCTTTGTATGTGGTCGAACCCACACAGCGGATAGTTCCACCTGAAAGAGCGGGCTTAAGGAGGTTGGAAGCGTCCATCGCCCCGCCACTGGTTGCGCCTGCTCCGATCACGGTGTGAATTTCGTCGATGAAAAGGATCGCGTCCGGCATTCCTTCGAGTTCGGAGACAACCTGCTTTAGGCGTTCTTCGAAGTCACCACGATATCGCGTGCCCGCCAGCAAAGCGCCCATGTCGAGCGAGTAGATCACTGCGGGGGCGAGTACCTCTGGCACATCGCCCTCAACGATTTTACGCGCGAGGCCCTCGGCAATTGCGGTTTTGCCGACGCCGGGATCGCCGACGTAAAGCGGATTGTTCTTTGAACGGCGGCACAGGATCTGGATTGTCCGGTCGACCTCCGGCCCCCGCCCGATCAGCGGGTCGACTTTGCCGGCTTCGGCTTTGGCGTTGAGGTTGACGGTGAACTGGTCAAGCGCGGTTTCTTTCTTGTTTCCGCCGTCTTTGCTCGCCTCACCATCTGCGGGAGCGCTCTCTTCGCTGCTTCCTTCGGGGGTTTTTGATTCCAGCTGACGCCCGCCTTTTCCGATGCCGTGGCTGATATAGCTTACTGCATCAAGGCGGCTCATATCCTGTTGCTGGAGAAAGTAGACTGCATAGCTGTCGCGCTCTGAGAACAACGCGACCAGCACATTGGCGCCGGTCACCGTATCCTTGCCTGAAGATTGCACATGGAGAATCGCGCGCTGGATCACACGCTGGAAGCCAGCTGTTGGTTGCGGATCAGCATCTTCTTCTGTTTTCAGGCTTTGATATTCCTGATCGAGATATTGCTTCACCACCTCACCCAATTCGGCAAGATCCACTCCGCACGCCGCCATAACCTGCGCGCCGTCTTCGTCATCGATCAGCGCGAGCAGCAAATGCTCCAAAGTCGCGTATTCATGGCGACGCTCTGACGCATGGGCGAGCGCGTTGTGGAGGGTCCGTTCAAGATTTTGAGCAAAGCTGGGCATGAAAGCTCTTCTGTTGAGGGGCAAGAGTGAGAGAGGGTATTGTATATGGGTAGGCCAAGCAGAATTGCGACCCCGCCCATTTTAGGATCTGACGGAGGCCGCGCTGCGCGATCATGAACCTGGGCTTTTGAACAGCGCATCTGCGGCCAATCGGTGGGCAGAGGCTTTGTCTCGGTGAGCTTTCACCCGCGCGATTTCGGCTTCGAGCAGTGCAATCCGTTTATCAAGCTCATCCTGCGAGTAAGGCGCGAGGTCCTCTTTCGCGAGTTTATCGGCGGCATCGCCCTTTTCCCGGGGGAGGTCGGATTCTTCCATCGCCGTGAGTGTCGCAAGGAAGGGCGCTTGCTGTCAACGTTGAAGCTGGGTATTTGCGTGTGCATCTGTATTCAAATCGGATAGGCACTTTGGTTTGAGCTGGCAGGGTATCAGGGGCGCGATGAACGAAGGGGGTTCTCATGGTAGAGACGGTCGCACCCGTTAGGGCCGACACGATGCGCGCCATTGGGTTTGATGTACCGGGTGGCCCGGATGTGCTTATGCCGCAAAATGTAGCGGTTCCGACACCCAAATCGCATGAAGTGCTCATCCAAACGGCATTTGCAGGGGTAAACCGTCCGGACTGCATTCAGCGCGCCGGCAATTACCCAGCGCCCCCAGGGGCTTCGCCTATCCTTGGCCTCGAAGTTGCGGGCACGGTTGTCGCGATTGGTGCTGATGTCCCTGCTGAGATGCTTGGGGAGACAGTCGCCGCGCTTACGCCGGGTGGCGGCTATGCCGAGTTTTGCGCAGCGCCTTGGCAACATTGCCTTGCGGTGCCTGAAGGCATGGATCTGAAGTCGGCGGCCGCTTTGCCAGAAACGCTCTTTACCGTCTGGCACAACGTTTTTGAACGCGGAATGGCGCGCGATGGGGAGCGCTTGTTGGTCCATGGCGGCACATCCGGCATCGGCACTATGGCAATCATGTTAGCAAGGGCTTTCGACATCGAAGTGATCGTGACTTGCGGTGACGAGGCCAAATGTGAGGCGGCGCGCAAAATTGGCGCAAATCTGGCGATCAATTACAAAGAGACCGATTTTGTCGAGGCGGTGACAGACTACACAGACGGCGAAGGCGTCAATATCGTGCTCGATATGGTCTCGGGCGATTATGTTTCGCGCAATCTCAAATGTCTCGCGGAAGATGGACGGCATGTGACGATCGCAGGGCTTGGCGGCGCAAAGGCGGAAGTGTTTATGCCGATGGTAATGATGCGGCGGTTGACTTTAACGGGGTCAACCCTGCGTCCGCGCTCTGATGCGTTTAAGTCCGCACTCGCAGATGAAATTGCCGCGAATGCTTGGCCGCTTTTCACCAGCGGAGAGCTTGCCCCGGTGATGGATCTAACCTTCGCTCTGGAAGACGCCGCAGCCGCGCATGCTCGCATGGAATCGGGACAGCATATCGGTAAGATTGTGCTGGAGGTCGCTTCGGCATGATCGCTTGAGCGCAAGGATATGTCCCATTGCGGAGCGGTTTCTTCGCTGCACTGCAATATATGAGTCACAAGGCTGTGGATTTACACTAAACCGTAACGCCACTGTGAATCGCCTGTAACAAATCGCTGTCATGTCGGCCTGACCAAGACACAAAGTCCAAGGGCCTGTTATGACCGACTTTATGCTGTCCGATTTGCCTGAAAACCTCGAAGAATTGGATAATGTCGCTGCGCTGCATATCGGCCAGCCGGAAACGCCTGAGCCCGAAGGGAAAAAGCGCACCAAATATCGCACCATTTGGATCAGCGATATCCATTTGGGCACCAAAGGGTGCAATGCGGATATGCTGATCGATTTCCTCGACCGCACGGACAGCGATACCATGTATTTGGTCGGTGACATCATCGATGGCTGGCGGCTCAAGAAAAAATTCTATTGGCCCTCTGAGCACAACGATATCGTCTGGCGGTTGCTCAAACGTGCAAAGCGCGGCACGCGGATCATCTACATCCCCGGCAACCATGATGAAATGTTTCGGCAATTCACTGGTCTCAATTTCGGCGGGATCGAGATTCGACGCGCGGCTTTCCATGACACGGCAGATGGCCGCCGATTGATGGTTTTGCACGGCGATGAGTTTGACGCAGTCATGCTGTCGCAGCGTTGGCTCGCCTTTCTTGGCGATTCGGCCTATCATCTGATGATGAAACTTAATCTGGTCGTGAATGCGGTGCGCAAGGCGTTGGGCAAGCCTTATTGGTCGCTTTCTAAAGCCGCCAAGCACAAGGTTAAGAACGCGGTTGAGTTCATCGGCAAATATGAAGAAGTCGTAGCCAAGGCGGCTGGAGAGCGCGGCGTGGACGGCGTTGTCTGCGGCCATATCCACACGGCAGAGTTCCGCAATTTCGAGTTTGACGGCAAGCCGGTCGAATATTGGAACGATGGCGATTGGGTCGAAGGTTGCAACGCGCTGGTTGAACACCACGATGGCAGGATGGAAATCCTTCATTGGGCCGATGTGATCGCAGCGCGCGAAAATGAGCAGGTTGCCGAACTTACTGCTGAAAAAGAAAGTGTTTTGGAAGCGGCGTGAACCAACACGGCCCCATCTTCCCTGACGTCGCCGCGGTCTTTGAGGATGCTTCCTCCAGTGCGAATGTAGAGCCACAATCAATCGCTATCGTGACCGATGCCTGGCATCCTCAGGTCAACGGCGTGGTTCGAACGCTTTCCACCACCTGCAACATTCTGCGCAGTTGGGGGCATGAGGTGACGGTGATTTCACCCGATCAATATCGCAACTTTCCCGCACCCACCTATCCTGAGATCCGCCTTGCGCTGACTTGGCCCGGCGCAGTCGGTCGCAAGCTCGCCAAAATCAAGCCCGAGGCGGTCCATATTGCGACCGAAGGGCCGCTCGGATTTGCAGCGCGGCGCTATTGCCTCAATCGCAAAGTGCCTTTCACGACGGCGTATCACACGCAGTTTCCCGACTATCTGTCGCGACGAACCGGTCTGCCTGCCAGCCTCTTTTGGCCCTATATTCGCCGTTTTCACAGCCCTGCGCAGCACATCATGGTCGCAACTGAATCCATTCGGAAACAATTGCGCGAGCAGGGCCTCACAAACCTATCGCATTGGAGTCGCGGGGTCGATTTGTCTTGCTTTTCGCCCGATGCTCCTCGCCCTCCCGAATATCGGGGGCTTAAGGGCCCAATCCTGCTGTATGTCGGGCGGGTTGCGATCGAAAAGAACATTGAGGCGTTTCTGACCTGCGACTATCCCGGCACAAAAGTGGTGGTTGGAGATGGCCCGGCGCGCGCGTCGCTGGAAGCGAAGTTTCAAAAAGCGCATTTCATGGGAAAACGCACAGGAACGGAATTGGCCGGGTTCTATGCCGGCGCGGATGTGTTTGTGTTTCCGAGCAAGACAGACACTTTCGGCCTTGTGATGATCGAAGCGCTTGCCTGCGGTACGCCTGTGGCGGCTTACCCTGTGGCTGGTCCTATCGATATCGTTACCGATAAGGTGGGCGCAATGTCGGAAGATCTGGCGCGCGCGATCGATGCGGCACGGCTTTGCGACCAAGCCGAGTGCACCGATTATGGCATGCAATTCACTTGGGAGGCGGCGACTGAGCAATTCCGATCAGGCCTCGTGGCCTTGCAAGAAGATGAGTGCATCTCGCTGCAAACCGCGCCTGTGCTAGAGTTTTGACACTGGTGCTTGCTGCCTGAGCGACTTTCCCCTATCTGGTCGACAACGTGGCCGCTCCGATAAGGGGCGGCCCTTCTATTTTCTACGGAGATTTCCCATGGCAACCAAGGACCAGCCAAAGCCGCTGATGCCGCATGCCACTGCAACCTGGCTGGTGGACCACACCGGTCTTTCTTTCGAGCAGATCGCTGAGTTTTGCGGGCTTCATATTCTCGAAGTGCAGGCAATGGCGGATGATCTTGCGGGGAGCAAATACACTGGCCGCGATCCGGTTCATGCTGGTGAGCTGACGCTCGATGAGATCAAGCTGGGCGAGGATGATGCTGAGTATGCGCTGAAAATGCACAAGGCCCCGGTTGAGGTAACCCGCACCAAAGGCCCGCGCTACACGCCCGTGTCGAAACGCCAGGACAAGCCTGATGGCATCGCTTGGATCTTGCGGAGCCACCCGGAAGTTTCCGACGCGCAGATCTCCAAGCTTATCGGGACCACGCGCAACACGATCGGCGCCATTCGCGAACGCACGCATTGGAATATCCAGAATATCCAGCCCAAAGACCCGGTGACGCTTGGCCTGTGTTCGCAACGCGAGCTTGATGCTGTTGTGGCCAAAGCGGCCAAGCGTGCAGGCGTTTCTGAAGAGGCAGCACCCGAAGGTGAAGTCGTCGATGCGCGCAGCGACAAAGACAAGCTGATCGAAGAGCTTCGCGCTGAACGTGACGCAAACGCCAAAGCCGCTGCTGAAGCTGCGCAAGAGGCCGAAGCCGAGGCGTGGCTGGCAGCCAAACGTGAGGCTGAGGCTGCAGGCGAAGCGGAACCATCCGCTCCCACTTACGCGGAGCCGCCAGCCGAAACCGAAGAATCAAGCGAATAGGCCTTGCCGGGCGCGCGCCTTTGGCCGTGTGCACCTTTCGTTTGGTTCGCAGAACGGAAAAAGCCGCATCAGGGCGCGAGCAATTGCTTGTGCCCGCCAACCTGATCGGGCATGGCTACTAACATGAATGTTAGTAACGTCAGCTATCACCATCCGTCCCCTTGGGATTCGCAGTTCGAATCGCTCTCTCTGCCACAAATGCTCGAGCGGACCGTTCGCCAAAACCCTGCGGCGCCGTTCCTGCACTTTATGGGCCGGACCTTCTCTTACTCAGACATTTTCGCTGAGGCCAAAGCCTTTGCACAAGGCCTGATCAAGCGCGGTGTCGAGCCCGGTGACCGGGTCGGGCTGTTTCTGCCGAATGTGCCCATCTACGCCTCGGCCTATTATGGCGCGATGATGGCGGGTGCGGTCGTCGTCAATTTCTCACCGCTCTATTCGGTTGAAGAGTTGAGCTGGCAAGTGGGAGACAGCGGCACAAAAGTGCTCGTCACGGTCGATGTGCCTGAACTCTACGGCACAGCTTCCGAAGTGTTGGCAAGCTCTGAGCTGGAAACGCTTGTGGTCGGGTCCCTTTCCGACATGCTTCCATGGATCAAAAGGGTCGCGCTCAAGGTGCTCAAGCGTAGCCAGGTTGCCCAAGTTGCCTGGGGCAACAATGTGCGAAAATGGTCAGATGTACTCAGCAACGCCTCGGTACCGCTGCCATCCGTCACCCACGCAGACCTCGCGCTGCTCCAATATACGGGCGGCACCACCGGAAGGCCCAAAGGCGCGATGTTGGGACACAGCCAACTCACACAAAACGCGCAACAGGTTGCAGCGATAAATCCCTTCGATGATCCGCGCGCTGAGGTGTTCATGGGCGCGCTGCCGTTCTTCCATGTCTTTGCCAACACCGCATTGCTGAACCATGCGGTGGCAGCGGGTGCCTCGATTGCGATGGTGCCGCGCTTTGACGCAAAGCAGGTTTTGCAAACCATCCAAAAACATAAGACGACAGGTTTTCCCGGCGTCCCAACAATGTTTCAGGCGCTGCTCGATCATCCTGACCTTGCCAAGACCGACCTTTCCTCGCTCAAAGTGTGCATTTCGGGCGGTGCGCCCATGCCCGCCATTGTCCATGAAAAGTTTGAGGCGACCACGGGCGTGCGACTGGTTGAAGGCTATGGTTTAACCGAGAGCTCAGGCGTGGTCTCGGTGAATCCGTATGCCGGCACACGCAAGCGGGGAACGATTGGCCAATTGGTCGCGGGAACTGAGATCGTTCTGCTAGACAAAGAAGACCCCACCAAACTTGCGCCCGACGGCGAGCCGGGTGAATTGGCGATAAGCGGGCCTCAGATCATGCGCGGATATTGGCAGCGTCCTGAAACCGCTGCGGATGTCTTTGTCACCCGCGGAAACACGCAATATCTTCGCACCGGCGATGTTGCCGAGATGGATGAGGATGGGTTTCTCAAGATCGTCGACCGGATCAAGGATATGATCGCTGTGGGCGGGTTCAAAGTGTTTCCGAGTGTTGTCGAGGATGCGATCCTGAAGCACGACGCGGTCAAAGAGGCGCTCGTAATTGGTGTGCCCGAAGAATATCGCGGCGAAGTCCCGCGCGCCTATATCACCTTGGAACCGGATGCAGACACTTCCGGCGATGAGCTCAAAGCCTGGCTAAACGAACGCATCGGCAAGCATGAGCGGGTTGATGAGGTGGTTGTTCGCGAAGAACTGCCCAAAACGATTATCGGCAAGCTCGATCGAAAAGCCCTTCGCGCCGAAGTATTGTAATCATCAAAAAGCCGCGCATCCCGATGGGGAGCGCGGCGCTTTTTAGAAATCCGTATTCGCCGGTTAGCTGGCGACTTGCAGCGGAGCTTCCTTCGCTGCTGGAGCAGCTTTCGGGGCTGCGGCACGCGCATTGGGGGCAAATCGGCCATCAACCTGCGCGCCCTGCTCGATCGTCAATGCGTCATAATGCACATCGCCTTCGATTTGAGCGCTCTTGAGGATCACGAGTTCTTTCGCTTTGATCGATCCTGAAACCTTGCCCGACATCCGCGCACTGTCTGCTTCGATCCCGCCTTCAATCTGGCTCCCTTCGCCTTGCACGAGCGAGGCGCATTTGATGTCACCGACAATCTTTCCATCGATATGCAGATCGACCGAGGCGCTGATATCGCCTGTAATAGTCACATCGGATCCGATCACCGAAAAGGTGGAATTGCCTTGGGCCATGCTTCGTCCTCGGGATTTAGGGGCGGGGGCTGGTTGCGGAACGGCGGGCGGGACCGGTTCCGCGGATTTCTTTGAGAACATCAGGGGCGGTCTCCAAAAAGGGGCGCGGGTTCACCGCGCGGCCGTTGATTCGCACTTCGAAATGCAGATGAGGTCCTGTAGACCGTCCACTGCTACCAAGGCCACCAAGGGTCGCGCCTGCTTCGATGGGTTGCCCCACGGCCACGTCGATCCGTGAAAGGTGGGCATAGCGGGTCATTATTCCATTGGGATGCGTGATCTCGACAGTGCGGCCATACCCGCCCTTCCAGCCTGCAAAAGTCACTTCGCCAGTGGCTGCGGCAAAAATGGAAGAACCGTGTGCGCCTTTAAAATCAATCCCATTGTGCATCGCGCCGCTGCCATTGAAAGGATCGCGCCGATATCCAAAGGCCGACGTAATCCTCTGATCAGCAGCAGGGACGACCTGGGGCACGCCATCAAGCGCGCGCTCGAGAGCTGACATCCGAGCTAGGCTAAGACCAAGCCGTTCAAAACGCGGATCGATCGAGCCATCAGCAGATGTTGCCAGCACTTGCAAAGGACCACCAACGGCCAGCGCAGCGTCGTTATCTGCCGCAGCGACCATAGCATTGGGATCGAGATTGAGTGTCCGCAACGCCTGCTCTGCACGCCGTGCCCGCCAATCAGCAAAGCGGGTCAGGTTTTCAACCAGCGCGAGTTGACGCGCTTCAATCTCCGCAAGCCCGCGTGCCTGAGGAAAGAAGGCACCAACCTTTTCGACTGTCTCCGCCGTCTCTTCAGAAGAATCGGTAACATTGGTGTCGACCGTCTGAATATCGTCGGGGAGCATCTCGGCCATTGCCTCAAGAGCCTCCTGACGAGCGTTCAAATCGCTGACAACCGCACCAAGATTGTCTCCATAGGCATCGAGGCGTTCTTCACTTTCGGCGATGCGCGCCTTGTCCTCTTGAAATGAGGCAAGGTTGGCTTCTGCGGCTGACTTGTTCCAGGCCATCACGCCCATTGAACCAGCCCAACCTACCGCCAAGGCCACAACCGCAGCGGCTGCACCCTTTTGCATATTCGATGAGATTTTGATGAAGCGGACCTGACCATCGGACCGCATGAAGAATTCACGCTCAGGGAACGCATTGCGCAGCCGCTCGACCCAGCGTTGTGAGTTGTGTTGTTCAGACAAAGCGGCCCCGAAATTTGCTTCTTTGTTGGCCAGCTAGCTACCAACAGTGTTGTAAATAAGCGAATCCGGGGGTGGCGCTGAGGGTTGAGTCGAGGACTTATCGCGACGAACCGTTCATCTTGGCGCAATAAACCAAGCCAAAGAGGGTTTGTCGCATTGCTACAATTCACCGATCGGTAAGTTTGAGGCGAATCGGCCAGTTTGTCTAAGCCCCATTTTCCGGCCCGCAAACCGCAGCCCCGTGGCGTGGCACACAATGGACTGACATGTCTGCTGGGCGCTGCTATTGGGACGGGATGAATCATCAAGTTGCGCAAACTGACTTTGCCGAGCGCGGGTCGCCTTCCGAACTGGTCCACTCTCTTGCCAAACAGGGCCGCGATGCGATGCGTGTTTTGGCTGCTCTTACTAGTGAGGAAAGGGCGCAGGCATTAAAGAGGGTTGCCGAGCAACTTCGCGCGGACATCCCTGCAATTCTCGCTGCTAACCGCAAAGACTGTGATGCCGCGAAAGCCAATGGTTTGTCGAAACCAATGTTAGACCGGCTGGCGCTTGATGACGCGCGGTTGGAGGCGATTTGCGCGGGCGTTGAGGCGGTGGCGGATCTGCCCGATCCTGTTGGTGATGTGATTGATGAAAGCCGCCCCCCCAATGGCCTCCATCTCAGCCGAGTACGTGTGCCGATTGGATTGATTGGCATCATCTATGAAAGCCGCCCCAATGTGACTGCGGACACCGCTGCTTTATGCGTAAGGTCGGGCAATGCGGTGTTGCTGCGTGGGGGCAGCGAAGCGGTGCATTCTAACCGCGCCATCCACGCGGCCTTTGCCAAGGGGCTTGTAAATGCCGGATTGCCTGAGGCCGCAGTGCAGTTGCTGCCAACTCAGGATCGTGAGGCGGTGGGCGCGATGCTGAAAGCGTCGGGTTTGATCGATATGATCATCCCGCGTGGAGGCCGATCGCTGGTCGAACGGGTTCAAAACGAAGCGCGGGTGCCGGTGCTCGCGCATCTTGATGGGCTGTGCCACACCTACATCCATGCTGCGGCTGACCCAGCGATGGCCGAAACAGTGTGCGTTAACGCCAAGATGCGGCGCACCTCCATCTGCGGAGCGATGGAGACATTGCTGATCGATGCTGCGTTTCCCAATGCCAATCGGATTGTTGCCGCATTGATTGAAGCGGGCTGCGAAGTGCGCGGAGACCCGAAGATTGCGGCGCTTGATAAACGCGTCTTGCCAGCGGGCGCGAATGATTGGGACACCGAGTATCTCGATGCGATTGTCACCGTCGCGATGGTTGATGATCTCAATGCGGCATTGGCGCATATTGCGAAGCATTCCTCGGCCCATACCGACGCAATCATCACCGACGATATGGCGGCTGCTGACGCGTTCTTTTCGGGCGTGGACAGCGCCATCGTAATGCACAACGCTTCTACCCAATTCGCCGATGGCGCGGAGTTTGGGCTGGGCGCAGAGATTGGGATTGCCACCGGAAGGCTCCATGCGCGCGGCCCCGTCGCGCTTGAAGGGCTGACCACCTATAAATGGCTGGTGCGCGGCAACGGACAGGCGCGTCCGTAGCAATGAAAACCGGCCTTTTGGGCGGCAGTTTCAACCCCGCGCATGGCGGGCACCGCCGCATCACCCGATTCACAATAGACGCTTTGGGGCTTGATCAAGCCTGGTGGTTGGTGTCGCCCGGCAACCCGTTGAAGCCTAGCGACGATATGGCGTCGCTCCATGCGCGGCTGAAATCTGCCGAGGCGATGTCGCGTCGCGCGCCGATCGTGCCTTCTGCCATCGAGTTGGAGCTTGATACGCGCTACACTGTGGAAACTTTGCGGAAGCTCAAGAAGCGCTATCCGAAGCGCCAATTCGTGTGGCTTATGGGGGCAGATAACCTCGCACAGTTCCATTTATGGAAGGGTTGGCGTCAGATCGCTCGAATGATGCCGATTGCGGTTATTGCGCGCCCGGGTTATAACGCTTCTGCCATGACGAGCCCCGCAATGGCCTGGCTAAGGCGCTATCGTGTGCCGCCCGCCAGCTTTCGGAACCGGGGGCGTAAGAGCATTGGGAGCGCACCGGCACTGGTGTTTATGCGTTTCGATCCTGACCCACGTTCTGCCACGGCCATTCGTCGTGCTGACAGCAATTGGGTTCACAGATATCGCGGCGCCGCGCCACGTGACCGGCTTACTTTCCGCCGAATTCAGGAATGGGACGATTAATGGGGGTCCGGACGGGTCTCTTATTCTCTTCCCTTGCCTTTTGGCGCAGCGACGCCCATTTTCGCCCCACTATCTGGAGACATACCTTTGCCGACATCACAGGCACACACCGCCTTTGCGGTGCCAGCCAAAGCTGTACCCTCTATGCCAACTGAAACAAAAGATGATGACCTGCACGATCTCGTGATGCGCCAGCTTGACGATGATCAGGCGCAGGAGATTGTGTCTATATCGCTCGAAGGCAAAAGCTCGGTCGCCGATCATATGGTGGTCGCCAGCGGGCGTTCTACCCGGCAAGTTGCTTCAATGGCCCAGAAGCTGGCTGAGAAGGTTAAACAAGCCGGATTTGGACCGGTTCGCATCGAAGGACTTCCTGCTGCCGACTGGGTCTTGATCGATGCTGGTGATGTGGTTGTGCATCTGTTCCGGCCTGAGGTTCGCAGCTTTTACAACCTTGAACGCATGTGGTCGTTTGAAGGTGGCGAAGCGAAGGTCAGTTAGGGGCCTGGCTATAGGCGCGCACGTCTGGCGGTGAGCAAGAAGGACGCATCCCATTCTCCTCCATGTCATCGCCCGTGGCAAAATCGCTCGCTCGCCCGAGGCTGAGCTGGTGGCACGCTATGAAAAGCGGTTGACCTGGCCGGTGAAACTCACTGAGCTGCCTGAGGCCGGGGGCAAATCGCCCGGACCGCAGAACCCTTGCAAGACGGTGCTGCTGGATGAACGCGGCAAGGCCATGGCGTCCGAGGCATTGGCCCGTCAGCTTGAGCAATGGCGCGACACCGGCATTCGCGAAGCGCGCTTTGTGCTTGGTGCAGCCGATGGCCACAGCGAGCAAGATCGAGCCAAGGCGGATCTTCTGCTAGCCTTTGGCCCCGCAACTTGGCCGCATCTGATGGCGCGCGCGATGCTGATGGAGCAGCTTTACCGAGCAACCAGCATACTTGCAGGCCACCCCTATCATCGGGCAGGGTAACGCCATGCGAAGGATATTGGCCTTCTTCAGCGCAGTTAGCGGCCTGGGTGCGGTTATGGTTGCCACCGTGCCTGAAACCCGCGCGCAAAGAGATGTGCAGATGCTTGCGCCGGATGAAGCCCAAGCGGAACTGCAAAGAGCGGAACGCGAAGGCCAGCGGGCTGAAGCGCGGGCCGCCAGATTTGCACGTGATGCCGAAGCCGCGACACAGGCAGCTGAGAAAACAGCCCGCGAAGCTGCCGCATTGGCGGCGCGCGTACAGGCTTCCGAAGCGCGCATCACCGCCGCGCGCGCGCGTTTCACCTTAGCTCAGACCGAGCGAGAGGCGCTGTCCAAAAGGCTCGCTGCTCGCCGCCAGCCGCTCGTCCGCCTGACCGGAGCGCTGCAAACCACCGCTCGCCGCCCGCTCGCGCTTTCCGCCCTGCAGCCGGGCTCGCTCAAAGAGCTGGTTTATGTGCGTGCGGTGCTCGATGCGGCGGTGCCAGAGATTCGGCAACGCACAGCCACTTTGCGCGAGGAACTTGAGCAGGGGCGAGAATTGGAGCGCCGCGCTGCCCGCGCTTTGGAGAGCTTGCGATCCGGGGAGGTAGAATTGCAAACCCGCCGCACTGAATTGGAACAGCTCGAGGCGCGTCAGCGGCTCGCCTCTCGAGAAGCGCGCGGCAATGCGGCACGTGAGGGTGAACGGGCCTTGGCTTTGGCTGAACAAGCGCGTGATCTCGATGGTTTGATCGATCAGATCGACGATGCAGCACAATTGCGGCGTGACCTTGCTGCTTTGCCGGGCCCGATCATGCGTCCGGATAATATTGGGGCGAGTCTTGGATCGGGGACCGACCTTATTTCCACCCCCACACCGAGTCCGCAAGGCGCGCGGATCACCGGATTTCAATTGCCGGTCCAGGGACGCACAATTGCAGGCTTTGGGGAGCTGCGCGAAAGCGGCCTGCGCTCAACCAGCCTAGAACTTGCGCCGCAAGCCGGCGCGCAGGTGGTGGCCCCCGCTTCGGGCCGCGTCGCATTTGCCGGGCCTTATCGGGGGTTCGACCGAATCGTCATAATTGAGCATGACGGCGGATGGACAAGCCTTGTCACGGGCCTCGATCGGATCAGTGCGCAAGTCGGCGACACTGTCATTGCAGGCGCGCCGCTGGGAAGTGCCGGGCAGGATCAGCCGTCTATCACGATTGAACTTCGCAAGGATGGCGAACCCGTTAACCCCCTCAATTATTTGGGGTAATGCGCTTGCGCTATAATGTGCATGCGAAGGTCAAGTGATAAGAGTCCGTCAAATTCCTGCCCCGCGCCGGGACGATCCTTTCCCTTGGAACGTTCTCATCTGGCGTTAAGCCGTGCAAATCTATAGGTTCGTGTTCAAAGGAGCCTGAGTCACCTTATGAAAATTGCCGCCCTTCTCCGCAGCGCTGCTCTTGTCACCGCTGTTGCTCTGATCCCTGCAACCACCACCACAATGGCCCAAGTCGACGGCAGAGCCGGACCTGAACTGGCAAAGGTCTTTGCCGTCTATCAACGGATTCAGGCCAATTATGTCGAGCCGGTGGAAGACGAGGTGCTGGTACGCGGCATGATCGATGGGATGCTTTCGGCGCTAGACCCGCATTCGGGCTATCTTGACGGCAGCGACTTGCAACGCCTCGAAACTCTGATTGATGGCAATTATTCCGGCTTAGGCCTTTCGGTCGTGCATGAAGATGGCGCGGTGAAGGTCGTGTCGCCGTTCAAAGGCAGCCCAGCGGACCAAGCGGGTATCAAAGCTGGCGATTACATCACGCATCTGGATGGCGATCTGATCTATGGCGGCGATCTGGATGATGCGGTTGCCAGGATGCGCGGGCAGGCGGGCACGTCGATCCGATTGACTGTCTTCCGCCCTGGACGCGAAGAACCGATCGAGGTCGATGTGACGCGCGGCGTGATCGAACTGGAGCCGGTGACCTATTCGCTCGAGGCGGGCAATCTTGGCGTTATCTCGGTCAATGAGTTCTCCGCCGATGTGGGAGCTGATGTCTATAGCGCTTGGCAGTCACTCCAAACCGAAGCCTCTGGCCGGATGAGCGGATTGGTGCTCGATCTGCGCTCCAATCCCGGCGGTTCGCTCGATGAAGCTGTGGCGCTGTCGGATCTGTTCCTCGATTCAGGCAGGATTGTGTCTCAGCGTGGCCGTGCCCGTGGGGAAACGCTTCTCTACGATGCCGAAACCGTCTTCCGCGGCGATATGGCCGAAGGGGTGCCGGTGATTGTCCTGATCGATGCGGGTTCAGCCTCTGCGTCCGAGATTGTGGCGGGCGCTTTGCAAGACCACCGCCGCGCTTTGGTTATGGGTCAGCGCAGCTTTGGCAAGGGTTCGGTTCAGTCGCTTTTGCCGCTGGGGCGTGACGCAGCGCTCAAACTGACGACAGCGCGATATTTCACACCTTCGGGCGCATCGGTGCAGGAAGGCGGGATCACACCCGACATCCGCGTGCCGCAACTTTCTGATCCGGATTTTGCCCTGCGTGAACGCTTCCAAACCCGCGAATCTGATCTGCGCGGCCATCTCATCAACGAGCTAGGCGTTCAGGATGAGGAGTTGGAAGAGGACAATATCGACGATCCGCGCTTCCAACAGACATCAGAGGAATTGGAAGAAAAAGGCATTGAGGATTTTCAGCTGCATTATGCGCTTGAAACCCTTCGCCGCACCACAGCCAGTTCGGTCGCGTTGAACGAACGCCGCTAGGTTAGCGGCGGCGTAGAAGCGCAACTGGTCGAAAGACGCTGGGCAAAAGTCCGACGCGGACCTAAATGGGCCTTATGAGCGGTTTGCAGCAAGCGCGTGCCTTGGCTTTGGCCGTCCCAGCAGGGTTGCTGGGGGGGGCATATATCTCAGAATATGTTTTCGGGCTGTACCCTTGCGAAATGTGCTGGTGGCAGCGTTGGCCGCATTTTGCGGCGCTGGCATTGGCGCTCGCGTCTTATGCTGTTGGTCCGCACCGGGTATGGGCGGCGTTGGCCGGGCTGGCTGTTGTTACATCCGGCCTGATCGGTGGTTTTCACGCTGGCGTGGAATATGGATGGTGGGAAGGCGTGACCGGCTGTACCGCGGTGCCCAGCGCGGTTGATGTGATGGACATCAATGCTGCGCCCTTGGTTCGCTGCGATGTTGCACCATGGAGCCTCTTTGGGGTTTCGCTGGCTGGCTGGAATTTCCTTATATCTTGCACAGGCGGGGCAGCCATTTTGGCGCTCGCAGCGTATAAGAAGTAGAGCAATCGTGATTGGAACGAGCGATGGAACGTGAAGAACTGCACCGAATGATCCGCGTCGATCAGGCTGGCGAATTTGGCGCTACTCGCATCTATGAAGGCCAGCTTGCGGTGATGGGCGATCGCGGCCCGCATTCTGCTGAGATCCGTCATATGGCTGAACAGGAAGAGGGCCATCGCGCAAAATTTGATGTGATGCTTGCCCGTCGCGGGGTCCGCCCAACAGCGCTCCAACCGTTTTGGTCTGCTGCGGGTTATGCCTTGGGCGCGGGCACCGCTCTTCTTGGCCCTGAGGCTGCGATGGCGTGCACAGCAGCGGTCGAGGAAGAAATCGACAAACATTATTCAGAGCAGCTCGACCGGCTGGCAGAAACCAATTCCGAACCCGAATTGGCCGCAATGATCGAAGAGTTCCGCGAAGATGAGCGCGAACATCGCGACGCCGCGCTTGCCAATGGGGCCGAGAATGCACCCGCTTATCCGCTGCTGTCAGGTGCTATTCGCTTGGGTTGCCGGATTGCGATCAAGGTGAGCGAGCGGGTTTAAGGGCGATAATCCTTCAGTCTTGGTTCACAGCGCGCTATCTAGGCTTGAGCCTCATATTGGCGTGAATGCGCTTTTCCTAAGGACCAACAATGTCGGTATTCTCTCGCATCGCTCTCAGCACGCCGTTGGCGGCGCTCGCTTTCACCAGCCCCGCTGTGGCTCAGGATCAAGGTGGTGACCGAATCAATATGGTCATCGCATACAGTGAAGATGAATGCCCCGAAGCGACGCAAGAAGGCGAGATTGTCGTTTGCGAAATTTTGGTGGAGGCCGATCGCTATCGCATTCCTACCAACCTCCGCCAAAGCGATTCGCCCGACAACACCGCATGGTCGCGCCGGGTTGAGAGTATCCGTTATGTCGGTGAATTTGGTGCCTTTTCTTGCAGTCCAGCCGGCGCTGGCGGGTTCACAGGATGCACTCAGCAGCTGATCGATGCGGCCTATGCCGACCGCGCTGAAAGCGAAAATGTGCGCTTCAGCCAGCTTATCGATGAAGCCCGCCAAGACCGCCTTTCGACGATCGATGAGGACGCGGCCGCGGAACAGGCACGGGTCGAGCAGATTGAGCGCGAATATCTCGAACGGCTCGAACGCGAACGTTCGCAGCCCTTGCCCGGCGAAGAAGAGCTGCCGACACCAGCGCCAGAGGTCGAAAGGCCAATCGAGTAGGGGGTTTTGCCCGCCCGGTTGGGGCCGATCAAGAGGCGTTAACCTCAAACCCATTTTTCGTTGCTATTTCGCAAATTAAGCGACAGCCAGACGTGGCTGTCAGAGTTAATGAGCCTGAGTCGCATGGATCAATCGATTAAAGTCCTCTTGATTTTCGGCACAAGGCCGGAAGCCATCAAAATGGCTCCGCTCGTCAAACTGCTGCAAAGCGACGCGCGGTTTGATGCACGTGTTTGTGTGACTGCCCAGCACCGCGAAATGCTCGATCAGGTGCTTGATCTGTTTGCAATCGAGCCAGATTTTGACCTCAATCTGATGAAACCGGGCCAAGGCCTTTATGAGATCACCTCAAATGCACTCATAGGGCTCAAATCTGTGCTCGAAAACGTGTCACCCGACATTGTGCTGGTTCATGGTGACACCACCACGACCTTGTCTGCATCGCTGGCCGCCTATTACGCCCGCATTCCCGTGGGCCATGTCGAGGCGGGTCTGCGAACCGGCAACATCTATTCGCCCTGGCCTGAAGAGATCAATCGCAAGGTGACAGGTGCCATCACAAAATTGCACTTTGCGCCTACGCAAGGCTCACGCACCAATCTGTTGGCCGAAAATGTCTTTGAACCGGCGATCACAGTGACCGGAAACACAGTGATTGACGCGCTTTTGGACATCGTAAGCAAGCTCGAGAGCGATACGGCGCTTAGTGCTAAACTTGATGCTGAGTTCAGGCTCGATCCGGGCAAGCGTATGATCCTTGTGACCGGGCACCGCCGCGAGAGCTTTGGCGGCGGATTTCAGCGGATTTGCGATGCTTTGGCACATTTGGCGAAACGCGAGGAGTGTGAGATCGTCTATCCCGTGCACCTCAACCCCAATGTGCAGGGCCCGGTCGAGCAAAACCTTGCCAATCTGCCCGGCGTTAAACTGATCCCGCCGCAGGATTATCTGCCTTTCGTCCATCTGATGCGCCGCGCCGATATTATCCTCACTGATTCAGGCGGCGTGCAGGAAGAAGCACCTTCGCTTGGTAAGCCAGTCTTGGTCATGCGCGACACAACTGAGCGACCCGAAGCAGTGGAGGCTGGAACCGTCAAACTGGTAGGTACCGACACAGAATTGATCGTCAGCGAAACCAACCGGCTGATCGATGATCCAAGCGCCTATGCGCAGATGTCACAGGCGCATAACCCCTATGGCGACGGCCAAGCTTGCGGCCGTATTCGCGATGCAATTGTAAGCCATTTTGATGCTGGAAAGCCCTGAGATGAAAAGACGACCGATCAAAAAGGTATCGGTGATTGGCCTCGGCTATATTGGCCTGCCCACTGCCGCCATGTTTGCCTCGCGCAAGGTTGAGGTCGTCGGTGTCGATGTGAACCCAGCGACGGTCGACACGATCAACCGCGGCGACATCCACATTATTGAGCCTGATCTTGAAATGGTGGTGAGCGCCGCTGTGACCCGAGGCTATCTGCGCGCGACTTTGACGCCTGAGCCCGCCGATGCATTCCTGATCGCGGTCCCGACTCCGTTTAAAGGCACCGATCACCAACCGGATCTCTCCTATATTGAGGCGGCGTCAAACGCGATCGCTCCGGTGCTAAAGTCGGGTGACATCGTGATCCTGGAATCCACCTCTCCGGTCGGCGCGACAGAAGCGATGGCGGGCTGGCTCGCTCAAGCGCGCCCGGACCTGACCTTTCCTCAGGATGCAGGCGAGGATGCCGATATCCGCATCGCCCATTGCCCAGAACGCGTTTTGCCGGGCAAAGTTATGCAAGAACTGATCACCAATGACCGCGTGATCGGCGGGATGACCCCGCGCTGCTCTTCTAAGGCAGCGGCGCTCTATAAATTGTTTGTCACTGGCGACTGCGTGATTGCTTCTGGCCCGCGGGCTGCTGAAATGGCGAAGTTGACCGAAAACAGTTTTCGCGATGTGAACATTGCCTTTGCCAACGAGTTGTCGCTGATCTGCGACAAGCTGGGCATCAATGTGTGGGAGCTTATCACACTTGCGAACCGCCATCCGCGCGTCAACATTTTGCAACCCGGCCCCGGCGTTGGCGGCCATTGTATTGCGGTCGATCCGTGGTTCATCGTTTCCTCCGCTCCCGAGCAATCGCAATTGATCCGCACCGCGCGCGGTGTGAACGCTTCCAAGCCCGAATGGGTGATCGAACAGATTAAATCGGCGCTTGGCGCGCATCTTGCCGCGCACCCGCACAAATCGGCGAACGCGGTGCGGATTGCCGCCTATGGTTTGACCTTTAAACCCGACATTGACGATCTGCGCGAGAGCCCCGCTCTCGAAATTGCGAAGGCGGTGCGCGAATGGCACGCAGGCGAGATGCTGGTGGTTGAGCCCAATATCGAGGCGCTGCCAGCCGCGCTGAAAGGTGCGAAACTGGTCGATCAGGCTGAAGCGTCAGAGGCTGATATCCACGTCATGCTTGTCGATCATCAGGGCTTTAAAGGCAGCGCCGAGCCCAAAGGCGAAATCGTGGACACGCGCGGGGTTTGGGCGCCCGCGCTCAACATCTACAGCTTCATCGACCGGCGTCTTGCGGCCTAAGGCTTAGATCTCGTAATAGTCGCGATACCATGCGACGAATTGGGCGACACCTTCGCGCACAGGGGTGGCGGGAGCGTAGCCGGTCAGCTCTTTCAGCAAGGTCGCATCGGCCCAGGTTGCCGGCACATCGCCCTTTTGCATTGGCATGAAATTCTTGATCGCTTCACGCCCGCACTCGGCTTCGATTGCTTCGACAAAATCCATCAGGCGGACCTTGTCGGAATTGCCGATATTGACGACCCGCCACGGCGCGGCAGGGGAAAGCGAGTCCCATTCGGCGATGTCGTCCGGACTCTCCGGCCGGACAGGCGGCTTGTCGATCAACTGGCGGATACCGCGCACCAGATCGCGCACATAGGTGAAATCACGGAACATTTCGCCATTGTTGTAGATATCGATCGGCGTGCCTTCGAGGATCCCGCGGGTGAACTTAAACAGCGCCATATCAGGCCTGCCCCAAGGGCCGTAGACGGTGAAGAACCGGAAGCAGCTCGTCGGCAGGTTCCACAAATGCGCATAGGAATGCGTCATTACCTCGTTCGCCTTTTTGGTCGCGGCATAGAGCGTCAGCGGGGTGTCGCATTTCTGCCGCTCATCAAACGGCATCGTGTCATTCGCGCCATAGACTGAGCTGGTGGAGGCCATCAGGAGGTGGTCGACCTCCAGCTCGCGCGCGCATTCCATCACGTTGAATGCGCCGGTCAGATTGGCATCGACATAAGAGCGCGGATTTTCGAGGCTGTAGCGCACCCCCGCTTGCGCGGCGAGATGGACGATCACGTCTGGCTGCGTCTCCATCGCCAGCGAATGGAGCGCTTCAAAATCCTCCAAAATCGCTTCGGCACAGCGGAAGTTGGGGTTTTGCAGCAGCATTTGATGGCGGCGCTGTTTCAGCCGCACATCGTAATAATCCGTCATCCCGTCAAAGCCGACAACGCGAAACCCTTCATTCAGCAGCAGCTGAGCGAGGTGGTAGCCGATAAAGCCGGCGGACCCGGTGATGAGGACAGTGCGCATGTGATCAACTCCAGCGCCGCGCCTAGCCGAGCAAGCGCCTGCGCGCCATACTCTACATGCAAAATCTCATCGATAGACGGGGGCTGTCCGAAGGAGGCGCTCTGATTTTTCGCCTCGGCCGCTTTTACTTGGCGCCGTTGCCGGTGAAGATGACCCGGAATGTCTTGAGCACGATCAGGAAATCAAGCCACATCGAGATGTTCTTCACATAGTAGAAATCATAGCGCAGCTTGGCGTTCACATCATTGACATCTGTGACGTGGCCTTGATTGACTTGCGCCCAGCCTGTGATGCCAGGGCGGACAATGTGGCGGTATGAGTAAAAGGGCAGTTCGCGCTCATACCAGTCAGACAGCGACTTTGCTTCAGGCCTGGGGCCGATCCAGCTCATTTCACCGCGCAGCACATTGAGGATTTGCGGCAGCTCATCAATCCGCGTCTTGCGCAGGAAGCCGCCAAGACGTGTGATCCGATCATCATCCGATTTGGTCATCGCGTCCTGCCGTCTGGCGGCTTCGTCATCCGCCACATTTCGCTCGCGCATCGTGCGGAATTTGACCATCCGGAACGTTTGTCCGCGATAGCCCATACGCTCTTGAATGAAGAACGCGCTTCCGGGCGAATCAAGCTTGATCAGAAGGCCGATAAGCAGAAACGCCGCCAAACAGAATGGGAGGAGCAAAAGCGATAGCGCAACATCAAGTATCCGTTTGGCGGTCACATAAGGAGCATTGGGGATAAGCGAACCCAAATCGTTCTCGCTAAGGTGAGTGATCTTGACTTGGCCGGACTGCGCCTCGGACACTTGCCGGTAGTGATAGACCGGAATGCCAGCAAGCGCGGCCTTTGCGAAAAGCCGCTCCCATTCAGGCGAGTGATCGTGGTGCAAGTCGGCAACGATCGAACCGCTCAACCGCCCGGCTTCGATCCAGCTTTGCAGTTCTTCGATCGGGGGCGCCGGAACATATTGTTGATCCAGAGCGATTTCGCTTACTCGGCCACCGCCCACCACAAACAGCAATTTTGTGGGGCGCCTTATCACAATGGCTAGGCCAAAGCTCATCAGACCGCTAGCCAAAGCGCCGCTTGCAAATTGGACGGCCGAATAGTCGACGCGAAACAATGCAATCAGTGACAAAACACCTGCAAAGCAGAGGAAATTTACTGGGAAGACATAGGAAAGCAGTCTCGCTTTCGCGTAGCGCTTTAGCCTTTCCATAGTGATCCACACGAGGCTCGCGGCCCCAAACAAAGCTGCCAGGCTGTTCTGAAAATTCACAGAAGAAAGCGAACCTTGCCCAATCACCAACCAATAAGTGGCCGGCGGGATTAGAGCGGCCATGAGTTGGAGCGCTAATGAGACGGTGGGGCGCGTAAGCATATGGCGCAAGCTGCCGGAGCGCCTTTGGCTGTGCATATAGGTCTGATAGTCAGCAATTGGCTGAGAATGTTTTAGCACATTTCCCCCTGCCCAAATGAAGAATGGGCGCACAAGAGTTCCTCTGCGGCGAATGCGCCGCAATTATTTTTTCTCTCTCCGATGCGAACCTTCTTATCATTTTGAGCCAATTGCTGCGTGAAGGGATTGTCTTTCGACGGATCGTCAGAGCAATACTCACTTTTTTATGACACTTATATGACTTTTGTTGTGTCATTTAGCGCTTAGCTTATGCGCTGAGCATAGATGGTGTTCCGAAAAAACCAAGGGAAAACACCTATCGCAAGTTGAGCTGGTGCAGCGTTGCGCCAGCGCGCTGGGGGAATTGGTTCGCGCAAGGCCATCGACATTGCGTCCTTGGTTAGCCCTTTGGGGATGCGCGAGCCTAGCGCTGGCAGGTATGTGGGCGTGTGCTCGCCAATCGTATTCATCGCGCTACCGGTTGGCCTTTGGCCAGCTTCGCTTCCGCTGCTTTAGCGCCAATCGGGATTATCGGGCGAGGGTGTTGCTTCGCAGGGCTGCTTGACAGCCACAAACTCTCAGATTCGTCCGACAGAAGTGTATTCGAACCCGGCTGCGCGCATATCTTGCGGGTTGTAGACGTTTCGTAGGTCTACCATCACCGGTGATCTTGCCAGCTGTTTGACGCGCTCAAGATCAAGCGCTCGAAATGCGTCCCATTCCGTCACGATTACCGTGACGTCAGCATCCTCAATCGCAGCGTAGGGCTCCGCACACATTTGAACTTCGGGCATCAGAGGCTGGGCGAGTTCCATTCCTTCAGGGTCGAAAGCGCTCACCTCAACGCCGGCATCAGTCAAGGTCTGTGCGACGGCTATCGCTGGCGAATCGCGCATATCATCCGTGTTGGGTTTGAAAGTCAGGCCAAGCAATGCTGCTTTTTTCCCGCGCGCCTGCTCCGCTCCGCCCAGCGCATCTAGCACTTTTCGGCCCATAGCCCGTTTGCGGCTTTCATTCACTTTGACCACTGCTTCGACGATCCGGGTCGGGCTGTCGTAATCCTCGGCCGTTTTTAGAAGCGCCAAAGTGTCTTTCGGGAAGCAGGACCCGCCATAGCCGGGGCCCGCATGAAGGAATTTGGCACCGATCCGATTGTCCATCCCGATACCACGGCTAACATCCTGAACATTGGCACCCACTCTTTCGCACAAATCAGCCATTTCGTTGATGAAGGTGATTTTTGTCGCGAGAAAAGCGTTGGCAGCGTACTTGATCAGCTCGCTTGTACGCCTTTCGGTGAATAGGATTGGCGATTCATTGAGGAATAATGGGCGATAAACCTCATGCATAACTTCGCGACCGAAATCGTCTTGAGCACCAATTACGATCCGATCGGGCCGCTTGAAATCGCCAATAGCAGCCCCTTCCCGCAGAAATTCGGGGTTTGATACGACAGACACTTTGTGCGCAGTGCCCGTGCCTTCGATAATCCGTTCGACTTCATCGCCGGTGCCAACCGGGACCGTCGATTTGGTCACGACCACCGCATCATTGGCTAGGCTTTCGCCAACTTCTTTGGCCACGGCGTAGACAAACGATAAATCAGCGTGACCATCACCGCGGCGGCTAGGTGTTCCGACCGCAATGAAGATCGCGCCGGCACCTTTGATGCCGTCAGCAAGCGAGGTGGTGAAAGACAGGCGGCCCGCATTCACATTGGTTTCGACCAATCCTTCAAGGCCTGGCTCGTAGATTGGCATAACGCCTTCCTGGAGGCGGTCAATTTTACTCTGGTCTTTGTCAATGCAGACCACTTCGTGACCGAAATCAGCAAAGCAAGCGCCCGATACGAGCCCGACATACCCCGAACCCACCATTGCAATTTTCATAATTCGCCTGACTTTGTTGAGATCGCAAATTGCCCCGAGATCTAGGACATAACAAAATCAAGCCTGGAGGGAACATTTGTTTTCATTCTGCAAAGTAGAAATTGGGCTGTCGGGTCAGATGCAGATTGGAGTTTGGGCTTTCTGCAAGCCTTCGCGGTGCTGTATACTCTTGCCCGCGTGAGTGGGGTTTGCCAGCTAGAAGACCGCAATGGAGCTAAAAATGCTGTCCTTAACTGGCCGTTATCCCAGATGGAACAAGCAGACAACTACAATGCTCTAGGTTCGAATTCGGGTCAGATAAGCTGCTATGAAAAGCCTTGCCCCTGCGTAAACTCATCAATGCACCTTGTCCGCGCTGCAGCGACTAAGCCAATCCCTGTGGTCTTGACAATCGTGCGCAAGTTGTCAGCTGTGAGGTCCGATCGCCGCTAGATCTTGGAATTGTTTCTCAGCCCCGAACGATGATTGAAGATACTCAATTTCAAAAACCAGGCTATCGGGCCGAGATTGACGGGCTGAGAGCAATCGCTGCCATGGCCGTACTCTTGTTCCATTTCTTTCCCGATCGACTGCCGTCCGGGTATCTCGGCGTCGACCTGTTTTTTGTGATCTCGGGCTATGTGATTACAAACCAGCTCCAGAAAAACTTGACTGATTCGAACTTCAGCTTTGTCGAGTTCTATAGCCGCCGGATAAGGCGCATCCTGCCGCTGACATTCGTTGTCACCACCATTACCCTTTTAGCAGCCGCCATTATCCTCCTACGTCCTGATTTTGAAGCGGTGGGCAAATCAGCCTTCGCCACCTCGACCTTTTGGGCGAACATCTTCTTCTGGCGCGACGGCGGGTATTTCGGCGGCGCGGACAAGCTGAAACCGCTGCTCCACATGTGGTCGCTCGCGGTTGAAGAGCAATTCTACATAGTCTTTCCGGCGCTGCTGTGGCTGCTCGTTGCAAAATTTAGGATCGGCGTGCGTCTGCTGATCGCAGCGTTGCTCGGCCTGACAATACTGAGTTTCGCCGCATATATCGCCTTGATCCAGATTGGCGGCGCCACTCCGGCGTTCTTTCTGATGCCGACCAGAGCGTGGCAATTTGGCGTAGGCGCCGCTGTCGCGCTCGCGGTTGGCTATGGCTTTGTGGGCAAGTCTGCAGTCATTCCGGCGGTCGCACTGATCGCAATGCTGTTCTTCCTGTGGCTACCAGCATTTAATCTGATTTCGCAATTGGGGATAACCCTAGGCGTAGGCGCCTATCTGCTGCAGAGCGGCAATGCCAATGCGAGCGACCGTGCGCTGTCTTCTCCGGTCATGCGCTATTTGGGGCTTCGTTCGTTTTCCATCTATCTATGGCATTGGCCGATTATCGCCTTTATGAGCTACGCGTTTGTCGGCGAGATTCCGCTGATCTGGAAGGCAGGCGGCGTTATTCTGACCTTCGCTTTGTCCGAAGCCTCCTATCGTATGGTCGAAAAGCCGTTCCGGTATACTTTCTCGCTCAATGCCGCGTTCGGGCTGATCGCAGTGTGTGCTGCGGCAATGATCGCAACATATGTTTACACGACCGACAGCTCGAATAACAAACTGGAAGGCCGGCTTGCATCTCAGATCCAGACCAACTTCCGATGTGCGATCAGTGATTTCGTGCCCTATGGCGCATCGCGGGCATGTATTCTGAAAGAGGGCGGACCAACAAAGAATGTTGCCATTATCGGCAATTCGCATGCGCAAATGTATGCGCCGGCAATTCTATCCAAATATGCCGACAGCGATAAAGGTGTGACGCTGATCCCGCTGAACAGTTGCACCCCGACAATCAGTCTCAATGTCTCGGTTGGTTGTGCCAAGAGCGCGCTCACCAACCTCGATACGCTACTTGCGGATGAAACCATCGGCACAGTCTACATCGGCACGACGTATGGTCATGATGAGGTGGTCACCCCGGATGGAAAGTCGGTGAAAGACGGTGACGAGAGGAAGTTCGTCGCATCTCTGATCGAATTGGTGGATGCACTCGAGGCCAGCGGAAAAGACGTACGCCTTGTCGGACCGATTGCGGTGCCGGGGTATGACTTTGCAAGCGAGATGTCGCGCAAACTGAGGTTCGGTTGGGTTACCGCTGAAATGGCGCAACAGGCATTCATTGTGCCGAGGAAAGGGCATGAAGAGAAATTTGGCAATACGATTCAGACCCTCGAGAACCGGCTCAATGGCTCTCTTATTCGCGTAGACAACTATCTATGTGATGCCGATCACTGTCGGTTCGCAGATGCAGGCGGGAGCTATTTCGCTGATAGCAATCACCTGAGCGAATATGGAGTCGCCAAGGTTTCAAAGGCATTCGAAGAAACAAACTAAGGCTAAGCGCTGCGAATATCGGCGTAGTTGGCAAGAAACCAGCGATAGGTCTCCTCGATGCCGCGACGTAACTCCACTTGCGCGGACCAACCCATGTTCGCGAGCCGGGTGACGTCCATCAATTTGCGAATTGTGCCGTCGGGCTTTGAGCGATCGGTTTTGATTTCCCTTTCAAACCCGGTAACTTCGGCAATCAATTGCGCCAATTCTAAAATCGACACGTCGCTGCCGAAACCGACATTTATGTGGCTGAGCATTGGCTGAGTATTGGCCTCGTAGTTTTCGCGCGACATATTCAGCACAAACAGCGAAGCTGCTGCCATATCATCGACATGCAGAAACTCGCGGCGCGGCGTTCCGCTGCCCCAGATCGTTACACTGTCGAGGCCACCTTCTTTCGCTTCATGGAACCGCCTGATGAGAGCGGGCAGCACGTGGCTGTTTTCCGGGTGGAAGTTGTCACCGGGGCCATAAAGATTGGTGGGCATGACAGACCGATAATCAGTACCGTGCTGACGGTTATAGCTCTCGCACAGTTTGATGCCTGCAATCTTGGCAATGGCGTATGGCTCGTTGGTCGCCTCCAGCACACCGGTCAGCAACGCGTCTTCAGCCATCGGTTGCGGCACCGCTTTCGGATAAATGCACGAAGAGCCCAGAAAAAGGAGCTTGGTGATCCCGGCGGCGAATGCCTGATGGACTACATTCGCCTGGATCATCAGGTTCTCGTAGATGAAGTCGGCAGGATAAGTGTTGTTGGCTTGAATGCCGCCCACTTTCGCCGCCGCCAACACAACTGCATCAAGCTCTTCGGTCTCGAAAAACTCACGGACAGCCGCTTGATCGGTCAAGTCCAGCTTGGCATGCGTGCGCGTCACAATCTCGACCGGCTCATCGGATTGCCCGAGTTGGCGCACAATAGCGCTGCCAACCATGCCGCGATGCCCTGCGACGTAAATCCTCATCACCTACGCCCCCTAATTCTCAATACTGACGGGCCGCTCGAAACCATGCTCTTTCATCAGGGCATGGCGCTGCGCCTCTTTGAGGTCGGCGGCGACCATTTCGACACACATTTCCCGAGTGGTGATCTCAGGCTCCCAGCCCAGGCGCTCTTTAGCTTTTGTAGGGTCGCCTAGAAGGGTTTCCACTTCGGCCGGACGGAAGTAACGCGGATCAATTCGAACAATCACATCGCCCACCTTAAGCGCAGGAGCCTTGTCGCCTTCGATCGCCGCAATCGTTCCAATCTCTTTGACGCCATCTCCACTAAATTCTAGCGTCAGGCCAAGTTCCGCCGCAGACCACGTGATAAATTCCCGCACTGTGTATTGAACGCCCGTGGCAATCACGAAGTCGTCAGCCGTATCCTGCTGCAACATCATCCACTGCATCCGGACATAATCATGCGCATGACCCCAGTCGCGCAGCGCACCGATGTTGCCCATGTAGAGGCAGCTTTCCAAGCCCTGCGCGATATTGGCGAGGCCGCGCGTGATTTTACGCGTCACGAATGTCTCGCCGCGCCGTGGGCTTTCGTGATTGAAGAGAATGCCGTTGCAGGCATACATGCCATACGCCTCACGGTAATTGACCGTGATCCAGTAGGAATAGAGCTTGGCGACCGCATAGGGCGAACGCGGATAGAACGGCGTCGTCTCTTTCTGAGGAGTTTCCTGCACCAGACCGTACAATTCCGACGTCGACGCCTGATAAAACCGCGTTTTCTCCTCCAGACCAAGAAACCGGATCGATTCAAGCAAGCGCAAAGTGCCGAGCGCATCAACATCAGCAGTGTATTCCGGCGATTCAAAGCTAACAGCAACGTGGCTTTGGGCCGCAAGGTTATAGACCTCGTCCGGCTGCACATCCTTGATGATGCGCGTCAGGTTCGAGGTGTCAGTCAAATCGCCATAATGCAGCGTCAGCTTGGGATCTGGTTGGTGGGGATCCTGATAAATATGGTCGATCCGCTGAGTGTTAAAACTGGATGCACGGCGCTTGATCCCGTGGACCTCATATCCCTTTTCCAGCAGGAATTCGGCGAGATAGGAGCCATCTTGCCCGGTCACGCCTGTAATTAGAGCACGTTTCATACAAATCCTTCTCGAGCAATGTCCGAACCATGAGTCCGAAGCTGCGTAATAAATGGTTGAGAGCTGGGGCGACGCGATACTTAAGTCCATGCGCCGTTATGATAGCGTTAGGTGGTCATCTGCTTCGTGGCGCTTTGCCCAAAGAAATGCATTACGGTTGAGTATAGGGCACTAACATGCTCACCATCTTGAGGTGCATGTCTTGCAAGCTGGCCATGGCAGTACACATACCCTTTTTCGTCATGCTTGCCATTCTTTATTGCCACAAAAACAGTATGATCCTTTAACAGGACACGCCGGTCGCCCGCTCGTGCAATAGTGTCGCCCGTGATTTCGTTGGGATAAGTTAGCGTCACAAAAAGGCTTTGGCCGCGATTGTCGACTTCTTCGAACAACGGAACGCCGTCATTCTCGGAGACAATTGACGCGATTATCTTGCCAGCCTCCGCAGCTTCGTGTTCGGTCGGAAATTCAGCAAGAAAATCTCGCGTCATCCTTGGTAGGATGGCGGTCGGCCGGATCCCGAAACCCTCCAAGAATTCTGCGTGATTGCGAAGGCGGTAGTAAAACGTCGCATGTTCATACGGAACCTGCCGCAGGCCGGTTGCCATGAGAAAACTGATTGACCCATCAGCAAGATATTCGCGGATAATATCATCATAAACTACAAGCATTTCAGCCACTGGGTCCTCATCTGATCCGATATACCACGACGGATTATGCGAAGCTTCCCGCGCAACAGCCTTGCTGTTGAGCATGTAGTGGTGCTGGATGTGCGCCCCTGCATTCAAGAACAGCATCGAAAAGTCTGGCTCATGGCGCTTTTGCAAAGAAAGATGAACATCATTCAAGAACAAGTCCAGAAACAGAGCTTTGCGCCAGGGCGCGCCCCGGCTTGTCAGAGCGAGCTCTAAGTATTTCTTGTAGTTTCGAAACCGGGCAAACCGCAAGACACCCAGAGCAAGGATCAGAATCGAAAACGGCGTCAGGCGGCCCTCGGAGTTGTCGTTAACGGCCTGACTGACGGCATTCGCAAGATGGCTACTCCAGAATCCCCCATCGCTGGGCGTCTTTGTCCAGGGATCAGGGATGAAATAAGCTGGGTTCTTGAGCCTGTTCTCCGCATTCATTGGCGAAACAGCGCCAACGCGCTTTCCCATTGATTCTATCTGTTCGAAGAACTGCGGCTCACCGCTTTTGACAATGTCCCCCAAACGGAAGACTCCGTGCTCATGCGCCGTCCGCCCTGTCTGAGCAGACACCCACTGTATCCACGGCTCCAACTCTTCGTACTTCTTTTCGGAAGAAGTGTGTCGAAGATCACCCTCCAATATCGCACGAAAACCGCGCAGGTCGAGCTCATCAACATAACGTCGAGCTAAGTCGAAGTTAATCTCGTTAAGCGCCAGTAACACGAACTGATCTTGTTTAGTCATTTCGCCTTTGTTCCCCCCAATGAGGTTGGCCTGCTAAAGAATTGCGGCACTCTGCCCGCAATCTTACGCAACATAAAGAGACCCGAGTTTGAAAAGCCAGCCTCTTTATATGCCCGCGCCGCCTCAAGGTTGCCTTTAAGGATGTTGGAAAAGCTGCCAGTCGTTGCGCCGCCCACTCGCATCCGAACGAGCACTTCTGGCACGTAGCGCGTTTCTATTCCCGCTTTCTCGAATAGTCGCAGCATCAAATCAAAATCTGATTGCAGCTTGTAATCAAGGTTGAAGCCGCCTGCGCGCTCAAGGACTTCGCGACGTACGTAAAACGCCGGATGAGGAGCCATCCATCCCTTCGCGCATGCTCCCGCCTTGTAACGACCTGGTCGCCAATACCGTGTGACAGTATCAAGATGCATGGGGTCAACGAAGACAAGATCTCCATATACTCCATCCACAGCATCACTCGTGAATCCGCCGACAATCGAGGAAATGCTACCCGGAGAAGCCAACAGATCATCAGAGTTAAGAAACCCGACTGCGTCACCAGTTGCGAGCGCAAGCCCCTTGTTCATTGCATCATAGATGCCGCGATCGGGTTCCGAGACGAGCATTGCGACGTGCGCACCTGAGCTCTTTACAACGCCCACAGTTTTGTCCGTCGAACCGCCATCTATCACAATATGTTCGATATCCGGATAATCTTGCGCTGCCACCGACCTTAACGTGTCTTGGATCGTATGTGCGCTGTTGAATGCCACAGTGATGATGGAAATCTTCATTGGCATGCTCGCACTATGGCCGACTCGGTCATGCTCCCGCCGTGAAATTTTGCGCGTAGCGCTTGTTCACGAATAACCGTAAGGCTTGCAACCAGAATCTTTCCACGGGAGCGAAGCAAATTTGGCGCTAATCGCTGAAGCAGGCACACAAAAGCACGGTTACGGCAAAGCCTAATTACGACCCAGCGTACTGCGCCAACAAGAGGAGAGTTTGAGATCATCTGAGGTCTCATCTGTTCTTGGCGGATTGTCGCACGGCAGCAACCAGCGAACGAGCAAATTCGGCCTGGTTTTCGATGTTGCGACTACGGGCAACATTTCCCGCCTCTGCGATCTGATCGGTTGAGCGGACCGGTAAGGCTTCAATTGCTTCAGCCAAAGCTTCTGGATCATCTTCACCAAAAAAGGTGGCGTCGGGGGCCTGCTCACGATGAACCGCAAGATCGGAGAGCAGCATCGGGGTGCCCGCAGCCTTTGCTTCCTCAACCGTGGTGCTCCAGCCCTCAAACCGCGACGGATTCAACAATGCATTGGCCCGGATCATCATAGCTCTCACTAGATCGTAGCCAACGCCATCAAGCAGCGTGAAGTTATCTCCTGCCCCTTTCTGATCGATGAGATCGATCAGCTCTGATCGATAGCTTGGTCGACGCGGATCAGAGCCTCGGCCTGTTGCAACGATAATGGTCTTGGATCCACGCCGGGCCAGAATGCCAGCTGCATCAATGGCCAAAGCATGGTTCTTGTGGTGCCACAATTGGTTGGGCAAAAAGACGAAATTCTGCGGAATTCCAGCCGCAGCCACCAGCTCTTTCGCAGACGTTGGATCGGGCCATCCTTCGATCGGGACTGCAAACCGCGCCACATGTGTCTTGCCGCGCGAGGAGGGGTAAAACCTATGGCAGTCATCTTGCGCCGCTTTGCTGCTTAGCAAGACCTTTGAACTAGAGGAAATTTGCAAACGAAAACCGGTTTCGCGACGAAGCCATGCCAGTCGACTGAACAGGTGCGGCAATGCGCGGTGCTGAAAATCTGGAAGCCACGCAATTGACGGGATGTCCGACCGCCAGCCGTAATAGGTGGCCCAATCCAAGGCCACGTCAATCTTTTCCTCCCTGAAGGCACTGAGCAGGCGCTCTCTTCGCCCTGTTAACAAAGTGCGAATCGTACCACCTCTGAGCTGGTCGGCATTGAAGGCTGGCTTAATGGTCACTTTTGTCCGAGGAAGCGTGCGAAGCTCGTGAATGTAAGGATCATCGGCTTTGTCGGTGCCAACAAAAACAACCGTTTCGATCTCGTCCTCACCTAATAGGGCCAGAGCGCGAACGAGATTGCGCATATACATCCATCCGCCGAACCATTCCTGGCCGCCAATAGGTGGAACGGCAAAACGGATCATTTCTGCACTGCTTCGCGATACCAATCGGCATAAAGGTGCAGACCCTCACCAACATCAACGCGCCACTCGAAGCCGTCCGAAACCAATTTTCCGGGTGCAGCCACCAAACTGTATGGATCGCCCGGGCGAGCCCTACCGGAAAACCGGATGCGTTCCGGATCTTCGCCATATGCCCGAACAAGCTCAGTCGAAATCTGTCTGACGCTCGATGCCCGCGTTGAGCCAGCATTGATCACCGGCATACAAGGTTTGGCCTGGAGGGCAGCCGCTTCAATCGCGCGCACCACATCGGTGACATAGGTCCAGTCGCGAAGCTCGTTTCCGGTACCCCCAAGTTCGACCGGTCCATCACTCGCATGCAACCGATTGCTCAAATCCCATAGCAACTGCTTGCGCAAGCCTGGTCCGTACACCGAAAACAGGCGCACAGCGACCGATGGGATTTCGAAGCTGCTCGCCCATCCTTTAACAGTCGCTTCCATGGCGTATTTGTGCGCTCCGTAAGGAGAATAGGGGTCTGTCGCATCCGCTTCGCCAATCGGATCGCGATGAATGTTTCCGTAAACTGCGGCCGAAGACACAATTACAAGACGCGCGCCCTTTGACGATGTGCGCAGCCACTCCAGCAAAGTCGCAGTACCGCCGACCGTCGCCGAAAAATCGGCTGCAGGATCGGCCAGCGACGCTCCGACCGATGAGCCGCCGGCTAGATGATAGACGGTCTCCGGCGTACCGGTTTTCTTTTGCAGAGAATGGAGCGATTGAGGCGAGAGGCCGGATGCGTCCCAACCGACAACCGTGTTGCCCAGTCCAGCGCGGTCTGCAGGCACCAAGTCGATACCGGCAACGTTTTGCCCTTGGCCCGACAGGTGACGGACCAAATGACTGCCAATGAAGCCGGCTGCTCCGGTAACCCAGACCGAACTCATGAGGAGCGACGCGCCACAAAGGTTGCATGGCGCCCAGGCCTACGGTCGAAACGCGATAGAATGCGCCGGACCCATTTGCCGATAAGGCGCAAGTTCAGAGCACCGGATAACACTGGCCGCAGCGGCGCAACAGGCATCAGTTGGCCCGCAATGCGATCATGTATGTCGCGCTCGGACTGCGGCCCAAAGTTAATCGCGCTATCCAGCGAACCAATCGTGCGGATCTCAGCAAATCCCGCTTGAGCTATCGATTGCTGATAGAAGTCAAGCGTATAGGCATTCTCGCCGCCATAGCGATGGTGCAAGGGGTGAGAGGCAAAAAACGCCGGGAGATCAGCCTCGGCCGTGATGACATGTTCGCGCGCTGCGACCATCACTCCGCCTGGGCGCAATACCCTATGAAATTCGCGCATGGCTGCAGGCAAATCGTCAATATGATGCAGCACTGCACGCGCGAAGATCACATCAAAGCTACCTTCGTCAAATGGAAGCTGCTCCGACAGGTTCTCTTCGACATTGATGGATAGGTTTGTGTCACTCGCAAGGGCCCGAATCGCTCCGCCGCCCACAAGATCGCTTGGATCGGGTTCCAGAGCGGTAACTGCGAAGCCATCACGAGCAAGCGCGTAGCTGGCGATGCCGCGTCCGGCACCTGCGTCCAATGCCCTACCGGGCCCGCGACCAATGATCGCGCGAACAGCCTGCCACTCATTGCTGCTCCAATAGCGCTCGGCGGCATCAACCAATGGATCGTCAAAATACGCATCGCGCACGATTTGAGCTGAATCAGGCTGCTGACGCAACCATTCGACTGCCTCTTCCCATGTGTCTTGGCGGGGTTGGGCGATGTCTGACAATTGTTCGCTCATGCTGGAGAATCGGAGAGAGTGCGCACAACCTTTGCAGGGTTACCCGCAACGACGCTATAAGGTGGAACATCCTTCGTGACCACCGCTCCCGCAGCGACAATGGCTCCTTCTCCGATGGTTACCCCTTTAAGGATGCTGGCATTGAAGCCGATCCAGACGTCATCGCCTATTAAAACTGGTTCGGCGATGATGGATTCAATTTCGGCCGGGTGGCCAACAGTTGCGATTAGCTGAAATTGGTCATGGCGTGCACGCGCATCCAATGGGTGGCCATTGGTGTCGTGAATATTGACGTTGTGTGAGATAAGGACGCGGTCGCCGATTGTGACCTCAGATGAAGACCAAATGTATGTATCTTCGCCGACGAAACACCAATCACCTATGGTGATACTTCCGGCGTGTGGAAACACAAAAAGTTCGCCTCGGAGTATCGTTTTCTCTCCAACGGAAATACTCCCCTCTCGATTACTCGGGTGAAGTATGACTCCATCACCTGCAACGCGAGCCGTGCCAGCGAAGAAACCTCGACGTCGATAGATCCTGCTCCGGACCGAGGCAGCGGATATCTCCGGAAGCCGTAAGAGCCGTTCGATCAATCCAAGCATCTTTTTCTTTCGATCATTTTGGACAAAGTCTTGGAGCTAGTAGCCAATGGCTTGCCGCAACCTATTCACTACCAACCCTTTCCAAGCGCCATTTTGACGCCAGAGAGCGTTTTTCACACTTGCGTGATCCCGCTCCTTAACAACCACTTCATCCGGCAAATCCGGGACTTCACAATCCCCGCCCATGTGTTTCGCCTTAAAATCTGCCACAATACCCCCTCCATGCGTTCCCGACCCGTCCTGTCCCGTGTTGTCAACCAGTGACACAGGTGGAAAAAGGCACATTCCGTCCCTCTTGAAAACAGACCAATACCAGCGGATACCCCAGCTATCTGATTGACCACGTTGCTGACGCTCCATCAACCAAGAATACGGGTACGCCCCGTCCAGATTGAACCGCCGGCGCAATTTGCGGTCCTTACGCAGGCGCTCCCATCCGGTTGCTTCCCCGTCATAAGCTTCCCATGCCCGCGACCATGTTGCCCAGCCCCACGTCGTTGTCATCGGTAAAAAGATCGCTTCTTGCCTGTTCTCAAATTCAGGGACGTCGAACATATGACCGGAAATCTGATAGACGTTTTGCTCTAATCGATATCGGTCGAGCGCGGCATTCATGTAAGTCAAAAATGAAGGCGCGAGTGCGAGATCATCTTCGACAACAATAACGTCGCCATGCCGATCCAGAAGCTCGCTTACGCCTCCGACGATGGATTTGGACAACCCTTTATTAGAGCGGGCAACGCGAATGTCGGCCTTCTGCCCCAAGACTTGCACTGCAACTTGCCGCACTTTTTCTGCCGCTTCAACGCCAGCCTCATCCTTAGGACCGTCAACGAAGACTGTGACCGGCGCGTCATCAAAGCCTTCGCACGCGACCAAGGATTGCAGCGTGCGATGCAGGTGATCCGGCCTGTTATAGGCAAAAATCGCAATGGGGGCCGATCCTGAAGTCATCTGCTTGTCGCTTTTTGTTTTCTACGCATACGGAAGGGCACCGAGGTTATGACCCACTGTGGACCGGCGCTCTACTGCTTGCAAGCTCGCGATGATTGATACGGATTCCCCTGCCCCGCCCAACTGGCAAAGGATCCGCCTTCTTCAGCCTTGCGGAAAACGCAAACACGCAAGCCATCAAAACCCACATTGGTCCGGATTGATAAATGGCCCCAGAAAGCTGACCCGCGACGATGTATTGTACCGCCAAGAGAGCCATAAATGCCTTGGCGGGTTCAAACTTCATGATCCGGTATGACGCACGGATGCACAACAAGGTGAGGATGAGAAAGGCCATGCCGCCAATGGCCCCAGTTGCGATAAATGCCTCCAAGAAAACATTGTGCGGATAAAAACCCTGTGATCGGACCTCTAACCCATCACCAACGATTGGGGATGCCAGAAATTGGGCAATGCCATCGGCATAGAGTTCTGCGCGCGTCATGGCCGATCTATCTTCGCCCTCAATCATGCGCGCAAACCGGTCGATCAGACCTTGTGAGCCGAACACAGCTTCAGTGTTCCGATGTAGCAGGACCAAGCCACCAAGGATCACGGCGATGCTGTATTGCCAAGTTCGTCGGCTACGGATCCGCGCCAATCCATATGTGCCGATGGCGATCACCAATGCAATCAACGGGCCACGTGAATTTGCCAGAAACAAGCCAATAAGCCCGATCCCTGCCACCGCGCCATAGAACAGAAGCCGTCGGCCCGTAGACTTCTCATAAAGAAGAGCCGCTGATGCCATAAGCACAAGCGAGACCCCCAAGTGCCCGATCGTGATCGAGTTGATAGCGGCAAGGTTCCAACGGTTTTGGTCAAAAGTTTGCCCCTCTGCGGCCTCAATCGCGGTCCCGCCGAAAAGCAAGATACCGACCATCGTGATTGCGCCCAAAATGACTAAAACCAATCTCAATCTAGCAAAATCGACGCGGCCCCTATACAAGAGAACTGCTACGCTCGGTACGAGACACACGCCAAGGCCCCAGATTACAAAAGTGCTCGCAGGCTCGGATAGGGCCTCATCCGTCAGGCCAAACGTGTAGGCCAACCGTAGGATGTAGCCTCCCCAAAAAACCGTAAAAAGCGCAACAGCCAGGCGCGACGGAATGCGCAAACTTCCAATCAGAATCATCACAGCAGAAGCGACGATAGCGCCGCGCATAGCGATCGAAGAATTCTGGTTTTCTATGCCAGTTGCGGAAGAAATCAGCGAAGCAAGGGGATATCCAATCACGCTGCCGATAATGACGGCAGCGACAAGATGCGATCGTTTGAGCGCCAATGTCATAGTGATTTTGCCATCACTGCTTTGAATTCGCTTTCCCATTGGGCAATCGTGACATCTAGCGCTACCCCAGATGAAGCTGGTGCGCATTGGATACGGGTGGCCGCTTCCTGCAAGTTATCAAAGTCCATTGTCACGACCGGATAGCCCATAAGCTGCGCCAGTCTGGCGATCAATGTACCCTGCCTGACAACAGGAGTCTTTCCTGACTGCAAGGCCCTGCCAAAGTTGCCTGACGCCTGATCATAGCCGGGTTGGTAGCCTGCCCAAATCAGATTCGCGACGTCGTAGATTGCATCAAGTTCTTCGCTGGTGACGAAGCGTGGAAAAACAATCGCCCCAAGCGCCTCAGCCCGCTCCACCAAAGGCACGGCCTCATCGGGCACCCGCCCTACGAACACAACGCAGACACTGTCATCCCACGCCGGATCGCTCATAATCTCGCAGATATGAGCAACACCTTTGAACGGGCTTGCTGCACCGATGAATGCCATAATCCGTCGCTCACCCGCGATGGCCTTTAATTGCTGTGCAAACTCGATGGAGGGCCGGACCGGCAAAATATTGAGATCCCATAGCTGCGGGTCGGCCAAACCAAATTTTGCGACTTGCCTATAACGCGGCTCCACGTCAAACGGCAGAATCGTACAAACCGACACAGAATGTGATCTTGCAAAAAAACGGAAGATTGCGTGCTTGACCTTTGCCTGTAAGCCGAAAGGAGCAAAACAGGAATGAGGCCGGAGAAAGAGGGCCGCAGTCTTCTTGCCGATCATCATTCTGGCAAGGGCAACCAGCACGAACCCCCTGACATCGTCATCAAGCGTACCAAACAGCAGCGCCTTTGCGCGCAGCAGTGGCATGAAGTTTCGAGCCGAGACCCTGCCCACACTAAGCTCCAAGCCGAGTGCCTCAGACAATACGCGCTGGTAATCGTCCCGATGTCCACCCTTGGAGGCCATATGGATGAAAGACTGAGAACCTGGCATATCTATCCGCGTCACCCTCTATGAAGACCCAATTGTACTGACATTTCTGGGGCGAGAAACTCGCCCACTTTGAGGATGTCCGACCATTTCGGCATTGGGTCTACGGCCTCAAGCCCAAAGGCATAAGCTTGCGAATGAGCAGTGCAAGTCTCTTTGGTGCACCCCCCAGGACAGTCGCGTGATGAAACAATAAAATTCACTTTAAGAACGATGGCTAGCATTTAGGGGAGTTGCGGCGTGGCTGAGCGACTGCACTCATTATCGCCGCCACACCATCCACGCGACCTTTGACTTGACCTGAGGTGGCGTCAGATCTCTGATTGAGGCGGGGACGATCCTTCGCAGCGCTTGATCCGGTTTGCTCGGAGTAAAATCTCATGAAACAGTATGTCATGCAACTGTGCCTTGGTCCCCAGAAAGCTGTCAACCTTGCGTCCGCCATCGCTTTTCTTGTGTCAAACAACAGCAATTGTTCAGAAGGGATTGTCGCCACCACCTTCTCGATGCGATTATCCCGATCGGCGGACAAATGCGCCCGCACCTGTTCCTCTGATTGGTAGCCGTAAACACTCATCAGCCCTTCAAAAAGGCGGTTGTGATCTGCAAAGTTCTCAATCCACTTTTCTTTGTCTGGCGTGTTCAAAATGAACTTGGCATCAGGAATTGATGCAAGAAATGTCTCATAGAACTTGAACGCTTCCACATGCACGTCGTGTGTCAGGCGCACCGGATCCGTGAGTGCATTGTATCGATCAAGTCCCTTTAGCGAGTGTGCACCGCTGTCGATGTTTTGCTGCATCGTTAAGGCAATGGGCTCGCCTGTGACAGGGCATATATGGTGGACGGAGGAAAGGCCAAGGGCATCAAAGCGTGCAGCAAAACCTCAGAACTCTTTGCAGCATTCTGTGGATAAGTTGGCATCAACCCTGATTGAGCATTCGAAGACCGCTGATCCCGCGCCATGGTGTCAGGAGTGATCGTGTCATTATGAAAAAGAGCGGTCTGGCACGGGAGTGCAACATAAGTGCGAGATAGGATGCTGCTGCGTAAGCAAGAACGGTGGCAACAGCAGCTCCGACTCCTTCAAATTGCGGGATCAGCAGGAAGTTCAAGACAACATTGAGCACCGCGCCAAGACCTTGGCAGAGGACCAAAAAAGAAGCCAAGCCTTCAATCAGGATCCACCGAGAGAAGACCGTCCCGAGAAAAATGAACGGGGTCGCAAGGACGTGCAGAAGCAGGATAAAACCCGAGTCGCGAAATTCAGGTCCAAACGCCAGATTTATGAAGAGCTGGCCAAACAGTACGACACCGATAATTATGGCCATCGAAAGCATTGCAACTGTGTCGCAAGCGGCCCTCAGATACGAATGGTATGCTTCTTCGTCGGTCTTTCTAAGCTTCACCAGAAGAGGAAAAAACGAGGCCAATATTGCGCCGGGAAGGAAATAGCTGGCTTCTGAGATCTTTACCGCAACAGAGTAAATCCCCAATTCCTCCGGATTGCTAAGCCAGCGCAGCATCACCTGATCAAGCTTGAGATAAATCACGCCGAATATTCCCCCAATGAAGACTAACGAGCTTTCAAGCAAAAGGCGCTTTGCGAGCTTCCAAGATGGCTTCCAGCTTAGCAAAGATGGGCCGCGCCTATATGCATAGAAAGCCCAGGCCACAAAAGCAGCCGTCAATGCTTGGATAAGATTGGCGAGGGCGAAGTACGCGACTCCGAACGAACCCCACACGAACAGCAGCCTTACAAGTCCGCTGACAAGATGGCTGGTTGTATTGGAAAGCGCGCTATATTTCCCAAGAACATTCGCGTGAAACCAATAGTTTAAGATCGACAGCGGACTCGACAAAACAAAGAGGGCCGCCACGAGAATCGTGTTGCTCTCTGTAATGTCTTCGACCGCGATGAGCGCATAAGCAGCCAATCCACAAGCGGCGACAAACGAGCCAGTTCCCTTAATGAGGAGCACAGTCCCCAGAACACGACCTTGGTCAGCACCCTCGATGGAAAGCTCACGAACAACGATCCCCTCCAAGCCAAGCTTGCCGACAACTCCAAACAATGCGCCCAGCGCAAAAGCGAAGGCCAGTATGCCGAACAGCTCCGGGCCAAGGTAGCGAGCCACAATCGCCGTGATTGCAAAGGTGACGATAAGGACCAATATCTGGTCGGACAAAAGCCATGCTGTGTTCGCCAGATATCGTGAAAGCTTGCGATTAATCATTCACTTACAAGGTCGGTTCAGGCCAACTTATGGGCAGGTTTCAAAGGCTTTGCCTTTGGTCGCCCGAGCGACATTTCCATGCATCGGAAATTGCGCGAAATTGACGCCAAGAAGGCTCGCCCACTTGTTTGCAACCTGTCGTTCCCCGTCGCGGCTGGCATCATCCAGTACAACCACAAATTCATCGGCGAGATAATTCTGAAGTGCCGGCACCGCTGGGTAGCGCGAAAGCTTGTTCTCTTCCTGGTATGCCAACGGGCCATCAACAAAAACGCAGTCTGGGGCAAAGCCGTCCATCGCTTCCGTCACAGTCTCAAGATCATACCACTCCAAACCATTCAGCGCGAGCGAACAATCCGCCATCGGGGCAAGCACGAGGGTAACCCGGGTTTCCACCCCTTCTTCTTTCAGCCAAGACCGAACAATAGCGGCCCATTGTTCATCGCTTTCGAACGATATGAGGTGACCATCTCCGATATTATCCAATGCCTTGGCGAGGTAGAGTGTCGATAGACCGCTGCCAAACTCCACGATTGACCTACGGCCGTTGATGTAGATTTCGTTCAAAAGCATCTGAAGCGCGGCTGGACGAACGGCAGAGCCGGGCCAAGGACGAAACGCAAGCCCCAACCGAGAAAGCTCTGTACTGGCTCGCGAGTCGTTAATCGCGCCCTGAATTTGATGCAGCTTGTTTCGAATTTGATCGGTCAACATTACTTTTTTCTCACCAACTCAATGCATTTCCCGTGCACCAAACGTTTGCTTGAACCGTTTCGGATTGGCCTGTGAACAGACACATTGCAAAGCATAAGAGGGCGTCCAAAACGAAAACCGAATGACGCGCAAACGGCGACTCGGCTATCACCACATCACAAAAAAGAAAGATCGTTTCCGGCAGACTAGGTCGCGAGATCACATGTTGTCTTTGACTTGATGGGGCAGAGCGATATCAGACCGACGTTAAGTTGCAAGGCCATTGCAGCGTGCTGTGCAACTCCTCTCCAGAACCGCGCTCGCGGTTCAATGGGCTCTCAGGATTGCGGGTTGGCGCTCTGCCAACTTCTCAGCATAGAGTTCAAGGTGCTGATCCAGGATCCTATCCATCGAAAAGTGACTTCTGGCGAAATCGCTGGCCGCCTGTCCCATCTTCGCCAATCTTTCCTTTCCGACCAAGAGCGCAGCATCCACAGCTTCAACATACGCGCCGAAATCACCGTGGGGCACAAGCCAGCCTGTCTCTTCATGTTTGATCATTTCTTCAGCCGGCGTATCGTGGAATGCAATAACGGGCGTGCCGGAAGCCATCGCCTCAAGCGTGGTTTTTCCGAATGACTCCTGCAGAGACGGCATTAGGAAAATGTCGCTAGCAGAATAGACATCGTTTAGTTTCGCCGTTTCTGAAATTTGCCCCAATTGTCTGGTGTTGGGAACATCTACGCCGCGTAGTTTTTCGGTACTTCCCCCAAACAGAGCAAATTCGATGTCATCCCGATTTCTGTGGCGTGCCAACAGCCGCTCAATTGCCTCGGCCCCTTTGCGCGCAGAAGCCAAATTGACCGCACCTGCGGACAATACAAAAGCAGTTTCGCTTAAGCCAAGCACATTGCGGGCTTCACTAACATCGATTGGAGAAAAATCCTCTATCCCAGCAGAATTGGGGATCACCCGTAGGTCTTTGCCTTCTAGGATTTTGCTCCCGCGCACTTGCCGAGCAAAGTGATCGCTTATCGCGATGAAAGTGGTGTGTGGCGGCAGTACCCGGTTTTTGTACCTTAGCTGCTGCGTCGTGTAATGCTCGTCTTCGGCACTGAGCTGCGGGCAAGAGCCACATTCACTTTCGAACCTGCGGCACTGCCCCGAAAAATGGCAGCCCCCCGTCAAAGGCCACATATCGCGTAATGTCCAGACGATCGGCCTGTTCTCACGGGCTATCATCGTCCAGAAACGCGTTCCCATAGAAACCGCATTGGCCCACTGGATATGTATGATGTCAGCCTCTCGAAATGCCTTCGAGAGGCGAAAGCTCGATCCCGGCTGAAGAAATCCAAAGTTCAGTGGCTCGGCAAAACGCGCCTCATTGATCCGCTTTTGAGCCCGGCCAAAAAAACTGGTGATCAACCTGTCGTGGGTCGGCAGGCGATCCACGTGCAAGTCTGCATTTAGGTCTTTTTCCAACCGTCCGACAATAGTCGAGTCTACACCTCTTGCCAGCGCCGCCCGCTGCAAGGCTTTGACTGCACGTCCGGCGCCTGATTCCAAACCACATGCCAAAAGGTGGGCAACCTTCATTTTTGTTTTTGCCTGAAATAGAGGCCGTCAACCTGAGTCAATCTGAGCGTGCTAGGGCTTCTGTACCCGGGCCAGATATCCCAGACCTCAAAGCCCAAACCCGATATGATGTTATCCAGCCCAACCCAATCAGTCTGGCCTTCATAAAGAGGCATAAGGCTCATCTCGCAAAGAATTCCCGCCATCGTTTGGAGTGACTTCTCCGCACCCCGAAGAACTTTAGTTTCGCCGCCCTGAACATCAAGCTTGAGAAGCGTTCGCGTGGGATCAAATTCGATCTCATTGAGATCGTCCAGTTTTTGCGTCGCAACCTTGATAATCTGTTTGACTTCGACTTGCGGCGTGTCGGACACAAAACTGTCCAGGGGCTGTAAAAGTGAGCTGCTCGTGTCCGACTGCGTGATGTGAAAACTCGCCGTTCCTTCTTCATCGCTCAGCGCCAAACGCGGAGCCACCAACCAGTTAGAGTGCCTTTCCGAAGCTGTTCGCAGCGCGGAATATGCGTCGGGCAGCGCCTCGAACGAAATGATACGCCCTTCGAAGCCAGCGGCAAGCACCATCTTCGCAAACCCGCCGTCATTCGCGCCAACATCCAGAACGGTATCTATTTCTTTTTGCTTCAGAAAGTTGATCAGTCGCAAATCGTCTCGCGAATTCGGACCACTCAGGCGAACTTCGATCCCAACTTTCCGGCCCAAAGCTCGTAGAGCGGTTTTCAATTTGGCTTTCATGTCACTTCCGTTGTGAATCAGAGGATATTATGTCCGAGATGAATGTTGTTCTGGCGAGATGCGTCCTTGAGCGGAACGATCAAGAATATGAGAACAGTACGGGCCTTGCGATGGTGAAGAATCTCGGTGCTGGCACATTGTCCACCTGGAAAACACGCCTCTGAAACTGGCCGGCTGAGACACAACTCTTGACTGGGACACTACGCCCCAAAAAACTGGAACATAGGCGGTGACCGGGGACATGCAAATTTGCGCGAAATACCGATAACGCAAACTATCGAGAATGAGATCAACGCCATTTGTCACTCAGGCGCGTTGCCAAGCTCGGCGCTAAGCTGCTCAATTTCAAGTTGAAGCGCATAATATTCAACTTCTTTACGTGCGAGGAACCGTCTAGCAAGTGTTGCCTTTTCTGCAAATCCACGAGGAGTAAGAAAATAGGCATAGGCACGCTTGCTTTTGGATGCGCCGAAGTTTTCTAGTTTCACGTAACCGCGTTCGAGCAAGGCGCTGAGCACATAATGCGTCTTGCCAAGGCTAATGCCAGCCTCCTTGGCGAGCGCACGCTGGGTCACTCCTGGGTTCTTATCGATAAGACGCATCATGCGGAAAGTCGCATCAGGGTCAATTTGCTTCGATTTTTCCGGAGGCATAACAAATACTCAGCGAGCAAGCTACCGCACCGAGCCAGAATCGCTCGATTGCCATCGTACTCGGAACATTGGTGCAAACGCAGTTGCTTTGTTCAATTTTGAACATATAGGCGTCTCCACGCGTCGCGCAACAAAAAACGCGCTACCGCTCGTGGCCTGCTTCGCGGCTAGGGCTGAGTTGTTACAAACTTAAGAAACCCAATGGAGGGGACGGTCGTTGACTTGGGTGCTGGCGCAAACGAAGACAAACGCAGCGCAGATCGCTTGCCGCAATTTACAAAGGCAAGGGTTTGAGACTTTTTTGCCGCTCGAGAAGGCCACGCAAAACCGGCGCGGGAAAATATCTAGCGTTCTTAGGCCCTATTTTGGGAATTACATTTTTGTCCGCGCCGGTCATGCTTCAGCGCCAATCTCCGCCATCTCTTCGACCTTGGCCATTCAAAAGCTTGTAAGGTTTGGCGAGACGATCGCTGAAGTCCCAGCCGGGCTCATCACGGAGCTGCTTTATGCTTGTGATGATCAGGGCTGCCTTAGCCTCTCGCCGAACCTGAGTGAAGGGGACAAAGTGCGGGTCACAACCGGTCCATTCAAAGATCAATTGGGTGCCGTTGAGGCACTCTCAACTGGTGAAAGAGTTTGGGTGCTCATGGAGCTCATGGGGCAAAAAACGAAGACGCTGATGAGTGCCAAGGGGCTTTCGCGGGTCGCCTAGTGGCGCCTCTCCTACCGGGACCAAAGATCATCGATTGGCTGAACGGGAGAGTGCATCCCATCTCATCTGTTGCAACTTTTGTGCTGAGGCATTCTCGACATATCGCGCGACGACATCGATGCTTGACCAGCCCCCAGCTTGCATGATCGCGATATGATTGAGGCCAGCCACCAACATATCTTGAGCGGCGCCGACCCGCATGGAATGTCCTGACAGGCCATCAATTTCGGCCTGAGGGAGACCTGCGAGCTTAGCAGCCCGCTTTACAATTCTTCGTATCGACGAAGTGTGCAGCGCTGTTCCCGACGGGCGTCTTGTGTGCAGGCCTTGAAACAGCGGCCCATCCATCCTGCCCCGCGAACAAAGCCATTCCTTCAGCAAAGCGGAGCTTCGCGGCGATAAGTGCGCGAGCCTCCCAACTCCCCCCTGGTCGTTCTTGGAGCGTCGGATTGATACCGATGTGAAGTCGTCTCGAAGATCACTCACCGTTAGGGACACCAACTCATAGCTACGGGCCAAAGCGTCATAGCCGACGCTGATAAGCGCCGCATCTCGCCTTCCTGCAATAGTCTTGGGTAAGGCTGCCAGTATTCTCTCAAGGATCGCAAACGTCATTCCAAGAGACTGTTTTGGTCGTGAAGCATTGTTGCGAGCCAGCCTGCGAAGCGCCAGTCTCACATCATTCCCAAGCATGGGCGTTGTGTGACCAATGAGACGGTGGGCGAACTTAATGGCTTAGACACGCCGCTTCACCGTTGAAATAGCGAAGTTTTCCGATTGATCGTCAATGAAACTGGCTAGGCTCTCGGGGGTGGTGGGAAGCCATTGAACGTTTTCACGCTGACACCACTCTGCAAACAGTTTGAGATCGCTTCGGTAACCGCCTAGGGTCCGGTCGGAATATGCACCAACACAAGCCTTCATAAGCTTGGCGATATGTTTCGGTTGATCGTCTTGCTCCAACATAACGATATAATTTATATCATTCAATGTGATTGTCAATGATTTCAAGCGGTCAAATTCGTGCTGCGAGGGCTCTTTTGGGCTGGTCTGCTAAAGACCTTGGAGGGGCTGCATCTCTGGGATGGGCAACTGTCCAAAGGCTCGAGTCAGAGGAAAGTCTGTCGAGAGCCCGTCAGTCGACGCTCGCTGCGGTCAAATGCGCTTTGGAAGATGCGGGCGTGGAGTTCTTTGGGGATCCAACAGACTCTCCAGGCGTAAGGCTTCGCAAGAGAAATCCGAATCGAGACTAACCGCATGAAAAAGAACTTCTTTCAGGCGATGTTCTGGCTCGCGTTAGTCGCCGCCGTCATTCTCGCGAATGTTCCTCAACCATCGACGCCCGGAGCTATCGGTGACAAGCAGCTGCATATGATCGGTTTTGCTTTGCTCGCGGGGCTAGCGGCGCTCGCTTACCGAAATACCCCATTGCCAAAGATATTCATTGCCATGGCGATTTTGGGAGCAATGATCGAAGGTCTTCAAAGCTTGGCAGGCCTGGGACGTCACGCAAGTCTTGAAGACTGGTTCGCGGATCTCGCAGGGGCTATCGCTGCTCTTTCCGCCATTGGTATCTGGCGCCAAGTAAGGCGGCCTGAACGAATCTGACGATCAACTCGATCAGGAGTGCTCTCCACCTGCATTGACATCGATGATCTTTTCTCGCAGCGCGCGCTCCTCGCGAAGCTGCTTGAGTGTTTGCGTGATCTGGTTGGAGAGCATCGTCTGGTAGCGACCAACCAATAGTTGGGTCTCAACAGGCAAAATGTTTGCAACCGTCCGGTAGTGCTTTGGCAGACGGTTGAGCACATAAGACCCCTTGGCCTTTTTCTCCATTTCCTGTTCAAACTCCAAATTTGAGAGATTGGCTCTGGTTTCAAAGGCCTCTGCTTTCGCAAGGCGGATCTCGCGCCAGAACAGAACTGCCAAGCGCTCAACGAGCTGATGCTCGATCACCGTTTGAGGATCGTGTTCGTTCATGAGGGTGTTCAGCATGGTGGTGAACAGCGCTCCGTCTTCGTGCTCCGCAACCGCGATGCTGCTTAACGCACCATGGCGCACTGCATTCTTAGAACTTGCCGATTTACCGGCATCCGTTTTGGGCCCGGTGCTCTTTTGCGCATTCGCCCGATTGGCGGCAATTTGTTTGTCTGACGCCATAACACCCCTCAGTTCTCGATGTTGTCTATGCGGATACAGAAGCTGGTCTAATCAGAGTTGCTACTGTGGTCGACAATAATTGGCTAATTCCAAACGAACCCAATTTGCAATTGAGGAGGCATTTCGGGAGCCTAGAAATGCTCGCAAATGCAGTTCGTGCCCACAGGTGAGCCAAGTCTGACGGGAGCTAGCGTGTTGCAGTTCTATGCGCTCATTTATTTGTAGATCTGCCGCTTCAGCCTTCTTGCGGCGCCTCGGCAAGTCCGATTGCTTCAATCTAGATCGCCGACCGCCAGCTCGCCACGACGCTTGGCTTGTTCCTCAAGCTTGGTGCGGCGCTGGATTTGAACACGTCAATAGGGTTACTTCGGCAGCACCAAAGTCCACCGAACTTATTGAACCGGCCAAGAGACACTCCCCTGGGCTGGCTGCAACATCCGATCCTTCTAAGCGCACGGAGCCTTCAAGCGGCAGAATCAACAACTGTCCAGGATACCTCGCCAAGGCGTCAGTGTCTGGCAGCCCCTCAATCCGATCCAGTCGAAAATATGGTCCATCGATCAAGGCACTTCCACGCTCGCTGACTGACCCTCTATGCTCCGTCCCATAGGGCTCGCCTTTTGCGACAGCCATCGCACGCTCGAGATGCAACTCGCGTGGACGACCATAGTCATAAAGACGAAAAGTGGTGTCGCTGTTCTGCTGAAGCTCAAGGAGCGTAAGCCCTGGCCCGATGGCGTGCACGGTCCCTGCTGGCAGATAGAAAATGTCTCCTGCCTTGACCGGATGCCATGTCAGTAACTCTTCAATTGTTCCATCGCGCGCGGCAGCCTCAATCTCTTTGGGCTTAAGCTCCTGATCAAATCCTATCGCTAGCGTTGCACCGGGCTCTGCATTGAGGACCAACCAACATTCTTCCTTGCCTGCTTCGCCTGTAAGCGCTTCAGCATCGGACGGGTGGACCTGAACCGACAGTTTCTCGCTGGTGAAAAGGTACTTCACCAACAGGTCTGGCATTTCGGCAGGTGGCTCGAACCAAATCTCGCCGATCTTCTTGCCTGCCGGCGATTGGAATGGTTCTGGTAAAATGTCGCAACCCCACACCTTTTCGACCAATCGGGTCGTTAGTTGGCGGCTTAATACGACGTCCAAATTTTCGGCGGAAGGTTGCTCGCTCATTGATTTCTAGCTCCAGGCAGTTTGCCGACTTGTTGGGCGCCTTCTCGCGACGTGACTAGTACTTCGCCGCCAGAAACAACAATGCAGACATCTTCCAAACCTACGGCCGAAACCCGCGGTCCATCGCTGATCGCAAGGACATTGCTGCAGTCTTTGACGTCAGCAGTTCCTCTAATCACATTGCCGCCGCAGTCTGACACATTGGGTTGATCATTGAGAGCGTCTTTGAGGGCCGCCCAATTGCCAATATCAGACCATCCCATGTCAACCGGAACCATCGCTGCACGAGTAGTGTTCTCCATCACGGCATAGTCGATTGATTCGCCATCAATTGTCGCGAAGCGGTCTGATTGAGGGTAGAAACGTGAGCCTTCGCGTGTTCCTTCTTCCGCGGATTGGGCAATCGCATCAGCCATGCTCGATCGATGGGTTTTGAGCTCTGACAAGAGCGCGCCCGCACGAAAGGCGAAGATCCCACCATTCCAACTATACTGCCCGGTCTCAAGATAGGCTTGGGCTGTCTCGATGTCGGGCTTCTCGACAAATTGGCGGATCTGATAACCCGCGTTCAGGGCCTCCCCACGAAGCAAGTAACCATATCCAGTTTCAGGTCGGTCAGGGGCGATCCCAAAGGACACCAGCCAATCTTCGCGCGCAAGCTCCGCGGCTGCAATTGCTGCCTTTCGAAAAGCATCCTCGTCAGCGATATGATGATCGCTGGGGCAGACAAGCATAATTGTTTCGGGTGGTAGGAGGCTGGCTGCAAGGGCAATGGCTGGCGCTGTATTGCGACCGCAAGGTTCTACAACAAGCGTGTAGTCTTGCGTCTCCGCTAGCTGCTCTTCAATTATCTCGCAGTGGTCAGCGCCAGCAACAATCATTGGCGGACCAAACAGGCTCGCGTCATTGGTGCGCATGACCGCCTGTTGGAATAAGGTGGCCTCACCGATGAGCGGAAGAAAGGGCTTGGGCTTTCCCTTCCGGCTGAGAGGCCAAAGGCGTGTGCCGCTTCCCCCACACAAAATGACGGGCGTGATTCTGTTCTCTTCGTGCATAGCTCGACCCCCCTATCTAGGCGGACGGACGGGGCAAGCATTGATTTTGTAACCCCGGCCAAGTCCGGCTCAGCCCCTATGATCTCGGTAAGAACCTTTTGTGTCAGCCTAGCAGCGCTCTCCCTTGCGCGATAAAACCAGATGGCGCTCAAGTAGCGAAGCGTTAGCGCGATGAAGACTGTGGGCGCGCAAAAAAGCGCAACGAAAGGCATCAGCAAGCAAAGCCCTGAATACCGCACAGTTTAATCAAGGATCGAACAGCAACTTCAAGCGACAGTGCCGTTTCACATTCGCCTCAAGCTGAGCCCCAGGCCAAAATGGCTGCCAATCCGCTCCCCAAAAGCAGTACGATAATAAAATCCACCTCCCACCAAGAGCCGCTTCGAGCCTCGGCAGATTTCAAGCCTAGGCGATCTGCGACCCAGCCCCTAATCTTTGTTATCAGCATCTTGGTTATCAGCTCCAAGGGGGCACTCAAACGCGCTCCGAAACACATGAAAATCGCGGCCTAGAACCGCTACACATCGGTTTTCACCAAGGCAATGAATCGTTGCGGGATTCATCATGGATTAACTCTCTAACACTAAGTGAAAGCTCATGAATGCTTAGGCCAGAAATGACCGGAAAAATTCGTGATCGAGACGCGAAAAGTGGTTGACATCCAAGGGCTCGCCTTTAAACGCATTTGGGAACTTTTTTGGGGATTAACCTGATGAAACTGAAATCTTTCATTCTTGCAGCTGCTGCTGTGACATTGCCGGTGGTAGCCACAGCACAGGCTAACCTTCCGGTTCGCGCGGTTGCCGATGTTGAAGAGGGCAATGAGTTGGCTGGTGGACCTGGTATCATCATCGCCCTGCTTGGTGGCGCTGCTATCATCGCCGGTATTGTGATTGCTTCTGACAACGAGGACGACGACGCTCCTGCTAGTCCTTAGAATTCTTGGTACTCTGCAGCTGCCCCACGACAGTGGGCGCGGTTTAACCAATTGAGAAAAGGGGCTTGGTTTCAGGCCCCTTTTTTCGCAATCGGCGCTGATTTGGCTTGAGGCCCTTGCTTGGAATGGTTCTACTTGGACCCATTCCAGTGTGTAGTAAGCCTGGTGCCATCGAAAGGGGGCGGGCAAGACACCCTTTATCGCACGTCACTGTCCGCGTGTGCTTGTCTAAGGCCAGCCCAACCATCGCGTCGTGCTTCCGGTGGCATCATTCAATGCGTCTGCTGCAGCAAACTGCTTCCTTGCCGAACGTCGTGGCTCCGGTCGATGATGCTAAGGGGCTTAGAAGCCCTCCATTTTCAGGATACAAAAGCGACCGGCCTGTCCACTTGCGGGGTGAATTGGTAGGGTCGAAAATCGTTGTCCGATTGCGATTAGAACAACCTTCTTTTTCCGGGCTCCCTATTTTGTCTCAAGGCATTGCGCTGCCCGGTACTCGCCTACTAAAGGGTGGAGCCGTTAACCGGCTGGGCGGAAGAGAGCCACACTTGAGCGCATAGTCTGAAGGATCGGTTGCCTCCAACGATTTTTTGCTTCTGGGCGTCCGAATTAAGCCCAATACCGGCACTTAAAACTTGATTTTGAAGACCCTCGAATTTGAAAGACGTTCCTTGTCCTCCACCAAACACATCTATACTCGCGGCGCGTCCGAGACTCAGGCAAGCCCCATCTATATGTGGGCGCTCATCAGTCTTTGTGCGGTCGCAATTGCCCTTCTTGGCGGCAGTTCGCGTCCAGACGCCGTCCAAATCGTGATTTTGCGGCCGCTTTGTGCGCTGCTTCTGATACCGGCACTGTACTTTCTTACATCTCGCAGCGTTGAGGCCGCTCGCGTCCCCTTGTTGTTCTTCTTACTTTTGATCCTTTGGGCCATTGTGCAAATCATACCCTTGCCGCCCTCACTTTGGGCGTCGCTGCCTGAACGCGGCTTGATCTCGGACATCGATTCCCTCGTGTTGAATGAGGAAGTTTGGCGACCCATTTCACTCGTTCCTTCTCGAGGGCTCAATGCACTGGCTGCCTTTATCGTCCCTGCTAGCGCGGCATTGCTAGCCCTAGCCACAAGCCTTAGGACAAGAGAGCTCTTATTGATCGTGGCGGCATTGGGGGTTCTGGACGCCGCAATGGGGTTCTTGCAGGCCTTTGCCGGACCAACCAGCCCGCTCTTCTTTTACTCTGTGACCAACAAAACTCCGGTCGGCCTCTTCGCGAATGAAAACCACTCTGGCGCATTTTCAGCGATCGCCATGTTGGCGGCAGCGCGAATTGCTCTTGAGCCTCGCTGGAGTGCACAAAAGCCATGGCTCAGGATCTTTGGTATCGCCGCGTTTGTGACCACCCTTCTTGCGCTCATCACCAATGGCTCAAGGGCGGGATTTGTCGCCGGTTTGTTTGCGTTGGGCTGTTGTGTGGCTTTGTTCTATTTTTCGGCGACGAGATCGGCGTCGAGTTCAATCTCCAAAGCCAAAACAAAAAATGGTCACACCCGCGCAGGGGCACAAAAAACAGCAATTGGCATGTCTGGTACAAGGCCCTTCGCGCTTTTGGCGGCAGGACTTGTGTTCATCCTGCTGCTACTCGCCTTGTTTGTAATCAATGGTCGCGCCGCTGGGCTTGAAGACATAATTCAGGCAGATTCTCTTGAAGACTTGCGATGGCGATTGCTGCCAGTCTTGCAATCTATGATGGCTGCACATTGGATGGCAGGCACTGGGTTTGGTTCCTTTGAGGAAGTTTACCATATCTATGAACCCACAGATCTCCTTTATCCGTTCTATGTCAATCAAGCGCATAATGATTGGGCGCAATTTGTTATCGAAGGGGGCGCCCCTGCTGTTCTGCTCCTCTTGGGTCTTCTTGGTTGGATCGCCCGAAATCTGTTGCAGTGCATCAACACAGCTGAAAAGCGCCTTTTGCCGGCCATCCACTGGGGCGGCACATTCATGATAATAATGGCTGTCTCTTTTCCAGATTATCCGCTGCGGACCCCATTGTTTCAAGCGGTTGCGATATGGCTGGTGATTGGTTTTGCGGAAGACCAAATTGGTAAGGAACGGGCGATTGAACCAAAAAGATCAGTTGGTGGCTAGATTATTCCACTTGGCAGGCATCTCACTGGATGCCATTGCTGGCTAAGGAAAAAGTAACGAGACATGATGAAATTCTCAGCTCCTCTCACGCTCTTAGCGGCTCTTTCGATGATCTCCGGATGTGCAACTGATCGGACCGTCGGCTTGGCTGATGGAATAGAGGTTACGCAACTGGAGGCTCTTCCGGAACCTAGCAATGAAATTTTGTATACGATCGGGCCTCAAGAAACGCTGGAAATTGAAGTTGTCGGAGCGGAGCCTCTAAGCGGGACTTTCTTAACAAATGAGGAGGGAAACATTGGTTTTCCCTTGTTGGGTGTCGTTCCTCTTGGGGGAAAATCACCATCACAAGCCTCTCGGCTGATCGCGGAAGGGCTTCGTGGCCAGTACATTCTTGATCCCCAGGTCCGTGTTATACCCAGTGAGTTTCCGCCTCCTTCGATTTCAGTCGGTGGGCAGGTTAAGGTTCCAGGCTCTTATCCAGCAACCGGCCGGCCGACGCTCTTGCGCGTGATAAACCAGGCTCAAGGGTTGGCCGAGTATGCCAAACTAGATGACGTTTTGGTCATGCGTCGTGTCGAAGGCCAGAACTTTATCGGTGTCTACAATCTTGGCGCTATTCAACGCGGTAATTATGATGATCCGCTCTTATATCCTAACGATATTGTAATGGTGGGCGATTCGCCCGGTGCGAGGCGTTTGGACAATCTCCTTTCGTTTGTCCCTCTGCTCTCTTCTGCTGTTATCCTTATAGATCGAGTTGGTCAGTAATGAACACTCAACCGGTGCCTGTGCCAGTTCAACAGCACATTGATCATTTTGGCCCCTATCGCTCACACGGCGACGGTTCCTACGATGATGGAATTGCGCTGGATGTCGAACGCTATTTGGCAGAGGCCAAAGTTCTTTGGCTCTGGTTAGCCTCGATTGTCACTTTGTGCGCGCTGTTGGGCTTAGCGGCGACGCTTTTGGCTACACCACAATACCGCTCTAACGCCCGCATTGAAGTGTCGCAGGTGGCTACAAACGTAACGGCACTCGATCCGCTTGAAAATCAAGGGCAAGTTTCTGAGCTGCAATATCTCAACACGCAATACGAATTGTTGGAATCCCGGTTCATGGCGGCACGCGTGCTGGAGGCGGGCAATCTTGCGCGTGACACTGCGTTTCTCGAAGCTTTCGGTTTCACCGAGGAAGAAGCGCCGACCCCAGACGATTTGCAAGAGCTCTTGCTTGATCGCCTGACTATCGAGCCTATCACCCAATCCAGCTTGTTGGATGTTGTCTTTTCTAGCCCTTCCGCGAGCGTATCAGCACAAGTTGCGGATCTGTGGGCTGAAGAATTCGTGGCTGCTAATTATGAAAAGCGTTTTGGTACCAATATCGAGGCGCGCGAATATCTGCGTGATCAGATAGACGAGCTTCGCGAAACGCTATCCCGATCTGAACAGGAACTGGTTGACTACGCAAATGCGAATGAGATCCTCGTTCTTGAAGCGGGCGGCGCGGCTGAGGGGTCGAGCACCGCGACACAGACACTCTTGGCTTCAGATTTAAATGCAATCAACGCAGCGCTTGCAAGCGCAATTACGGATCGAATTGATGCAGAAGCGGCTGTCAGGGCTGGCAACATTGCTAACAGTACGGCCGACAACCAAGTTGTTTCCCAGCTTGCATTGGCTGAGTCCGAACTGTCTGTGCTTGAAGAAACTTTTGGGCCTGATTATCCCGAACTCCGGCAGAAGCGTGCCGAAGTGAATTCGCTAAGAGCATCAAGGCGTGCGGAAGCAAATGCTGCCTTGTCCTCTGCACGGATGAGAGAGCGCAATCTTGCTCAGCAGCTTGAAGCCACCAAGTCGCAGTTTCTTACGCAACAGAATCAGGGTATTCAGTACGGTATTTTGCAGCGAGAGGTTGAAACCAATCGAACACTTTATGAGGCTCTGCTCCAAAGGCTGAGGGAGTTAGAAGCTTCTGGAGCGGGTCAAAACAACATAAAACTGATTGACCGCGCTGAGGTCCCGGTGGCTCCATACTCACCATCCTTGGTGCAGAATTTGGCAATTGGCATTGTCGCCGGTTTGATCCTCGCAGCTGCAATTGTCTATCTTCGGGTAACGCTTAGCCAAGCCATTCGAACCGCCCAGGACGTCAAGAGCAGACTTGGATTGCCTGTTCTTGGTGGAATTCCTGAAATGCAGATAGAAGGATTGGCTGAAGCTCTGAATGAGCGCTCCTCAGAATTGAGCGAAGCCTATCGATCACTAAGAACCAATTTGATGCTGCTGACGCCGCAAGGAGCCCCCAAAGTTCTGCTCCTGACATCCAGTGTCCCTGCAGAAGGTAAGAGCATCTCGTCAGTTGCCTTAGCCACCACTTTTGCGCAATTGGGCAAGAAAACGTTGCTGATCGATGCCGATCTACGCAATTCCAAACTCGAAGCGACGCTTTCGCTTCCCCATAACAGTCAAGGGGGGTTAAGCGCGCTGCTTAGTGATCCAGACAAGACTATCGCCGGTGCGGTGGTTGGGATCGACGAGCTTGGCTTTGATTATCTTCCGGTCGGAAATCGCCCTCCTAACCCGGCTGATTTGCTTGCGTCACCGCGACTTGCGGATTTGGTAGAGAGCGTACGTGGGAGCTATGAGCAGGTTGTGATTGATTGCGCGCCTCTCTTGGCATTGTCTGACGCTGTAGAGACCGCTCGAGCGGCCGATGGGGTGGTCTATGTGGTAGAGGCCAATAGGGTAAAGGCGAGAGTTATTGAAAGTTCGATCGAAAGGCTTAGAGGTTCAGGCACCACAGTCCACGGCGTCTTGCTTACTAAACTGGATCAGCGCAGTGCAGAATATGGCTATGGCTATGGCTATGGCTATGGCTATGGCTCGATGGATGAGCCGTTAGATTCGCCATCGCCAGCTTGAAATCCATTTGGCTAGCAATTTCCAAAGGTCGCCCTTTTGAGTGATATTCGTTACTTCCGATTGATAGTGATCACTGCCGTGTGCATTTCGCTTTCAGTTTGCCTTGGGTTGCAGGCATTAAGCAGCGTTTCGACCCGGTCCGCTCCCGAGCAATCTGCCAATCTGTTCTCGCTGAACGGTCTAGCTTTGGAACAGCATGCGTTCCGTAACTTTCGCGCTGAGGTAGAAAAAGGCAGAGGATTTGGAGATGCCGCCAAATCTGCAGCGCGCTACGCGCAAATGGGACTAAGGCACGATCCACTTGCTCCAAAGTCATACGCCGTGCTTGCGATGGCTCAGGACGACCCGACACGTAGGAAAGCGATTTTGTCACAAGCGGGCCTCCTAAACAGGAGAGATCTCTCTCTCCAAGGCCTCATCCTGCAAGAACACCTCGAAGACATGGACTATACGGCAGTTGTGAATACGCTTAATCAGCTTCTACGCGTTCATCCAGATTACAATGATGACTTCTTTCCAGTCCTCGCGACTGCTCTCAAAGAAGACGAAGCTGCACCCCTCTTTATCGATATTTTGGATGGAACCGCGCCTTGGCACGAGCGCTTCTTGTTACATGCGGCAAATGACGAAGAAGCGCGTCTTGGCCTCGCAACTATCAGAGAAGAGATTGAGGTAACAAATCTCGAAGTCGATAGAAGATTGATCGACGGGCTCGCAGCAAATGGTGAAGTTTCAAGGGCCTTCGCGTTGTATGATGCAGTTCGAGTACCGATGTCTGATCGTGATGATCAATCGGATCTCGCGTGGCTCTCAGACTACCCCCCTTTTGATTGGACCTTGGCTGGCGAAAATGACTTCCGATCTCAATCTAGCCTTGATGGCGATAGGTTGGAAATCTTCGTTCGTTCGGGGCGTGGTGGTGTGATTGCGCGGCGGATCATCCCTACACCGGCTGTTCCGGTCATGCTTACAACTGAACTGACCATGCGAGCTAGAGGGCGCTCGGACGGCCTGAGATTGGTTGTGCGGTGCGTCTCTCGCGAGATTGAGCTGGTTGACGAGCCGCTCGCTCCAGGTATGAACGAGTTTCAAGTAGCTCAAACTACTCCGATGTGTGGCCCACTTAGTATTGAGATTAACGCCAGAGCTCTTAGGGGTGAGCCGACACTGCGCGCAGAACTCGCAAGACTGCGTCTTAAGCCTTTCGAGTGAGAGCCACAATGTAGCCCGAGACACTGGAAACCAAACTTGGTGCAAAGGGTGAAACTCTGACCCAGACGTACATTCTTCAGCGCGCATGTCCCGGAAGCAGGTGCAAAACTTCAGCCGCTTGAATGTGAACATCGTGCCATTGGATAGAAGTGGACGGATCGATATCCCATTCACCAGGCCCGGGAGAAAATTTTGCCACAGTTTTTACCAGGCCGGCTGTGGAGCCTAAGACGATACTGTGATCCAACCATACCAGCTGCTCAATTGGCTCAAGCCCTCCTCCTACTCGCTTCCTACTGAATGCGACAACTGCATTTGTTTGAAGCGCCAATACGAGGGGTCTTTCAATAGTTCGAACTTGGCTGGCAAAGACTTCAGCTGAGTTCTCTAGATGAGAGCAATTGGCTTGATGTTTAAACCAAACCTGTTGAACCATTCTGATAGCTAAGACTGATTGGAGATAAGAGTTTTGCTGAAGTTCAGCCGATAGCGCGGAGGAAACTCCAATTAGCGCCTCGGACCTAATTTCCCAAGGAAGGTACAGTGAAACTGCTATCGGCCACTTCAGCAAATCACTCATAGCAATCTGATCAATAAGAGAATCAGTCATTTCCTAACCTTACTATGCTAGGTTCAGTCATTCCTAATACAATTATAGTCACATAATATAAACTATTGTACGATTTTCCCCTTACGGTTCTTGATAACGTTGATCATATGTCTGGCCCAATAATTGTGCTCAATCCCTGGAATGGATATATTAAGAATCCTAGACCCTCTAGAACTGATATAGAAGTTACCTGAATCCCGAGGCGAAAGTGCTTCTTGAGACAATTTCAACTGGTGATCGATCGACCTAATGAAGCACAGGCCGAAAAAGAATCTTTTGCAGACCTATCAACTACAACTGACAAGATCCGCGCACTAGGGACCGGCTGCACTTAGGCACAACAGCGATAGCTTGAGATCGCTTGAACCATGCGACTGCGTCCTGCTTCGGAAAGCTCTAGAAATACCCGCCGTCTATCCCGATTGTCTGGGAAGCGCCTCACAAAGCCCATGCTGCAAAGGGCCGCAATCCACCTCAGACTTGTGGTGTGGGGCGCGCTTGCCGCGTGGCATGCGTCCGTCACCGACACCCTTCTCCCCTTCTGTTCGCTAACGAACAAGTCGAGAAGAATGTCCCAAGCTGGACCCGACGATAAGTGTGGTCCTCCCAAGGCTCTGCAGCTTTCCATTCGTCCAGCCTTCATTGCCTCAGCACATGATAGCAAGGTCTCAGGGCCAATGCTTGCTTCATTGCGCGAAGGTGTGAGCCGCAACCCTTCAAAATATTCCTTCAGTAAAGTCGACGAGTCATCGCAAAAATGTGAATCAAGCCCCCGCTCTTCTTTTTGATTTCGATCTGGCATACGCCCAAACCTATGTAATACTCGTTCCTTACCCATAGAATTTACTCCAGACGTTGTATGCAAAAATGACGGGATTTGACAAATTAGATCATATCATATTCAAGCAATAAAGAACCTATTGTTTGTTGGCGAAACCTCACAAGATTTCCGTCAGCCCCTTTGTACACTACCACTCCGAGAGTAGATTCAATATTCGCCATATGTCTAATACCGAGACAAAATACGTTCCATGCATCAAATTTCTTAGCGTCTTCTGTTAGAATACACGACTCACAATGAAATCGGAGCAAAGGCACGATTTTGGAAACTATTTGAGCATAAGTTTTGCGTGCCGCATGAGAGGCCTATTCAAATATCAGCCCAAGCCAATAGATCCTAAAGCCTCAAGTAGAGCTGGTAGCCATTTGGCTGCTCCATGCCGGGCATTGTGCCAACAACCGTGTTAAGAGTCGCAAAGTATATTTTATTGGATTTATATACGAAAGACAGTCCAAAATTCACCGAGACGACTTAGTCTGGATCACAAAAGGCAATCCAATCCAATACGACTGGATCCGGATCTTTCAATAACAAGGCAATAGACTGCAGAAATCAGTTTCGCGCATGCCAACAGAACTTGGCGGGATTCCGATCGAGCCGTCTTAGTTCTAACTCAGCGCAATATCGGGCGCGTCCGCCTGTTTCATGCCGACCACGTGATAGCCTGCATCAACATGGTGCACCTCTCCGGTCACGCCCGATGACAGGTTCGAGAGGAAATAGAGCCCCGACCCGCCAACATCATCAATCGTGATCGTGCGGCGCAGCGGCGCGTTCAACTCGTTCCATTTGAGGATATAGCGGAAATCGCCAATCCCGCTCGCCGCCAGTGTCTTGACTGGGCCTGCGCTGATCGCATTCACGCGGATGCCCGCTGGCCCCAGATCGTTCGCAAGGTAGCGTACGCTGGTCTCCAACGCCGCCTTCGCAACCCCCATCACATTGTAATGCGGCATCACTTTCTCAGCGCCATAATAGGTGAGCGTCAGGATCGACCCGCCGCCCGACCCATCTTCCGCGACAGGCGGCATCAGCTCTGCCGCGCGCTTTGTTACCGCGACCAGCGAATAGGCGGAGATGTTCATAGTGAGGAGGAAGTTGTCGAGGCTAGTGTTGACATATTTGCCGCGCAGCTCGTTCTTGTCCGAAAAACCGATCGCGTGGACCACGAAGTCGAGGCTGCCCCAGCGTTCTTTGATCGCGGCAAAACCGGCATCGAGCGATTCCATATCCGACACATCGCATTCAAAAGTGAAGTCGCTGCCCAATTGCTCTGCCAAGGGCTTCACCCGTTTGGCCAAAGCATCGCCCTGATAGGAAAAGGCGAGTTCCGCGCCCTGTTCAGCGAGCTGCTTCGCAATCCCCCATGCTAGCGATTTGTCATTGGCGAGCCCCATGATCAGCCCGCGTTTGCCAGCCATAAGCTGTGTCATGCTGGTTTCTCCTCATATTCGTCGGCTTCAACGCTTTGCCCGATGCGTTCAGGCTCCGCCAAAGCAGCGTTCAATTCCGCTCCGATAACGAGGCCAAGCCCAACGAGCCAGAAAAAGAACATCGCAATGATGATCCCGGCAAGGCTTCCATAGGTCAACGAATAGGTGAAAAAGGCGCGCAGGATCAAAGGCAGGGCGGTGGTTACGCCGATCCACCACAAAGTCGTGAACAAAGCGCCAGGCCATTTGGGATAGGCTTTGGTCCGGTATTCCACCGGGGTCAGCGAATAGAACAGCATGTAGAGCGATCCCGCGAGGCCAAGCGCCGGGACAATCCGCGAAACGCGCAAGGTTGCGACCGCATCGGTCAATTGCGGAAAGGCGGCAAGGATCACCTGCTGCGCGGTGGAAATGGCGACCGATGCGACCAAAGACGCCATCAGAACCACCACCGCGACGATAATGAGCCCTGCCGAAAACAGCCGATACTTCCAGAAAGCGTGGCGCGCGCTGGTGCCATAGGCGCGGCGCAGAATGTCGCGAATAGTCTCCATCAGGCTCGATACGGTCCACAGCGCCACCGCCGCACCAAACCACAAGAGCCAATCATCGCGCGCAAAGATGATTTCTTCAGCGACAGGGCCGATCGCGCTTGAAACCGTTGGTGGGACGGTGCTGAGCACGGCAGTGACCAGCTCACTCGCCCTTTCGCGCCCACCGACCAATTCGAACAAGGCCGCACCAAGGATGAAGAACGGGAAGATCGCCAGCATCGATAGATAGGCAAGGTTGCCCGCATGGATGAACCCGTCATGCCATGTGCCCACCAAAGTGCGTTTGACGACCTCATAAAAGCGCGTGCCCGGGCCGGTGTGCTGCGCAATAAGCCCCAAGGCACCGGACTGGGGGAGGGGTTCAGAAAGCGGTGGGCTTGGCGAATCTTCAGGCGGCTGCGCCAATTCTCCGACGAAACGTGATTGCTGGCTAAGCGCGCGTATCCGGCGCGCTTCGGGAGAAAGCGAGCGGATCTCCTGCCCGGACCTCGGCAGCGGAGTGAAGGATGGATTGGTCTGCTGTCCCAAGATGCCCCCCTACTCGCCCGTTTGCGCAGCTCGCCTCTTAAAGTCCGAACTTTTCGCGCGGCGTAGCGGGGTCTTGCCAATCACCCAATATCTCTTTCAGACCGTCCAAATCCTCTGGCATCTGAATCTCAAGCGTCACAAGCTGATCGCCGCGTTCAGGCTTGCCGGCTTTGATCTTGCCTGATTTCTTGGTCCAGCCCTTGCCAGTAAGCCGCATGACAGTGCCGCCATTCGCTCCCGGTTTCAGTGTCAGCATCACCGGACCATCGACGGTGGGGCATTTGACCTTGCCGCCATTCACGGCCTCATCCAGCGTGATGGGCAAGTCCATGCGGATATTGTCGCCTTCGCGCCGGAAATAGGGATGCGGGCCGATCTCGACCATAACGATCCCATCGCCGGAACCGCCCGGACCGTTATGGCCTTTGCCTTTCAGCCGCATCTGGGTGCCGTCTTCGACGCCCGCGGGCAGCTTTAGATTGATCGCTTTGCCATCGGCGAGTGTGATGCGCTGGTCTGCGCCAGCTGCGGCATCGACGAAAGGCACGGCCAGCCGGTATTGGATATCTGCTCCGCGCTTGGCGCGCGCTGCGCCCCTTGGTGGCCGCTGGCCGAAACCGCCTCCGCCGCGCGGTCCGGTTTGGCGGTTGCGTCCGCCGCCAAACAGCCCTTCGAACAGATCGCCAAGATCGACATCATCGGTGTCAAACCCGCCAAATTCCTGATCGCGAAAGCCGCCTCCTGGACCTGCTCCCGGTCTTGCGCCGGGGCGACCGCCCGGCCCGCCTGCAAATCCGCGCCCAAAGCCGCCCGGGCCCCTTCCCATTCCGCCCATTCCGGCAAATGGATTCATCGGATTGCCCTCCGCATCGATCTCTCCGCGATCAAACTGCGCGCGTTTGTCTTTGTCCGACAGCAGATCATAAGCCTTGGTCGCGTCAGAGAACTTTTCCGCAGCGCGCGGATTGTCCTTGTTGCGATCAGGGTGAAGCTCCTTGGCGAGCTTGCGATAGGCGCTCTTGATCTCCTTTTCAGAAGCGGTGCGCGCAACGCCAAGAGTGCGGTAAGGGTCGGCCATTATGTGTGTTAGCTAGGTGAGACGGTGCGCAGGTGCAAGGCTGGTGTAGCAAAAGGGCGTGTGAAGCATGCTTTCCTCCCCGCGGGCGTATCTGTATTTGGCCCACATGGCTTGCCAATTTTCTCAAACTTTGGGTTGGTTTTGGAACTGCCCAAGATCAGACGGTTTTTTCTCTCTAGGACCGTGTAACATGCGGTCCATGTCTCGGCTAAGGTTATGAAGTGTATGGATAACGCAGAACAGCTCAATCAGGCGCAACTGGCGGACAGCGTCATCCCCGCTGACGCCGATCCCTTCGCGCTGTTTAATGCGTGGTTTGAAGAGGCCAAGGCGAGTGAGATCAACGACCCAAACGCCATGGCGCTTGCGACCGCGACGAGCGATGGAAGGCCGTCTGTGCGCATGGTCCTGCTCAAGGGGCATGGTTCAGGCGAGAGCGGTGTGGGGGGCTTCACCTTCTTCACCAATGCTGAAAGCCGCAAAGGCCGCGAGATCCGCAGCAATATGCATGCCTCGCTGCTGTTCCACTGGAAGAGCCAGCGCCGCCAGATCCGCATTGACGGCCCCTTGCAAGAGGTGACGCCAGAGCGCGCCGATGCCTACTTCCACTCGCGTCCGTACAAAAGCCAGGTCGGCTCAGCCGCGAGCGACCAATCGCGCCCACTGCCGCAGCGGCAGGACTACCTCGATAGGGTTGAGGCGCTTTGGGAGGAGCATGAAGCAACAGGCCAAGTGCCCCGGCCAGCGCATTGGACGGGTTTCACCCTGGTGCCTGACCAAATCGAGTTTTGGATGGACCGCGACAACCGCCTGCATGACCGCCGCCTGTTCGTGAAGGGTGATGGTGGGAGTTGGTCGAGCAGCCTGCTCTACCCGTGAACGCTCCCCAGCCCTTCTGGCATATCAACGCCTTCACCGCGCGATCGGAAGGCGGCAACCCCGCGGGCGTCATCCTGTTGGATGAGTGGCCGCAGGATGCGGTGCTAGCGGCAAAGGCGGTTGCGATCGCTTTGCCCGCCACCGCCTTCTTGGGTCCCTGCGACCAGAGCGACGATGCTGACCGCGCGATCCGCTGGTTTGCGCCCACGGGCGAGATCGCGCTGTGCGGCCATGCGAGCCTCGCCGCGGGTCATGTGCTGCTCGGAGAGAGCGGCGATAAGAGTGTCAGGCTTACCACCCGGCCGTCCGGTGTGGTGACGGTCCAGCGCTGCGAGGCGGGCTATGAGGTGTCGCTCCCGGCAATCACCACACGGCGCGCGCAGCATAACGAGGCGGCGGCGCTGCTTGGCCTCAGTGCGGTTGGGTGCTGGCGTTCGGACCTCGGCTACACCGTGTTCGAGCTGGAGAGCGAAGCTCAGCTGCGCGCTCTCACCCCCGACTTCGAAGGCCTTGCCAACTTGCCGCGCGAGCAGCTTATCGCCACTGCACCCGGTGTTCACACCGACATCGCCTCTCGCGTGTTCGTGTCTGGTGAAGGCGCCGTCGAAGACAGCGTCACCGGTTCAGCCCATGCCGTGCTCGCGCCGATCTGGGCTGCTCGGCTGGATCGCGCAAAGCTCACCGCGCATCAGGCGAGCGAGCGTGGGGGCGATCTGACGCTCAGGCTCGAAGGAGACAGGGTCTGGGTCGGCGGGCAGTGCGTGATGGTGGCCCGGAGTTAGCAAGGCCGAGGCGCAAGCATTCCGCATTCCTACTCGCTTCCCGCCGGATACAGCGCCATCACATCGGCCGCTTGCTGCAGCATTGGGGGCCGTTCGGCGCTGGTGGAATGGCCCAGCCGCACCAAAGTCAGCCCCTGTTCCGGTGAAACCAGGACATATTGCCCCATATGCCCGATCAACGCGAACATGCTGGCAGGCGCGCGGTCAGGGAAGAGCGGATGCGGGTATTCAAGCTCAGGCTCAGGCCGGTTGAGCCAAATCTGATAGCCATAATGCTCAGACACGGGGCTTGGCTCCAGCATCGCTTCAACCCAGCGGCTGGGCACCAATTGTTCGCCGCCTGGTGCCTGGCCATTGTTGCGCAGGAACTCGCCAAACTTGGCATAATCGCGCGCGGTGGCGTGCATCAGGCTTCCGCCGATAAAGGTGCCAGAGGCGTCGAATTCGGGCACGATAGAGGTCATGCCAAGCGGGGTGAAAAGCCGTTCATTAAGGTAGTCGGTCAGCGCCTTGCGCCGGGTTTCGGGATCCTCGCTATCGGTGAGCGCGCGCACTGCGATATCGGCAAGGATGACGGTGGTGTTGGAAGAATACTCAAACCGTTCCCCCGGCTCTGCCTCAAGCGGTTGCTCCTTTGCCCATTTGGCCATATCATCGCGGCCATCGAGGAACAGCATGCGCACCTCAGAGCTCTCATAGGGTGGATCGCCGGCTTCAGTGTGGCGCAGCCCGGCACGCATTTGCAGCAGATGGCGCAGGCTGATGTCGGCGCGCGGATCGCCGCTGCGCTGCCACAAGGGAACGGGCGCGGCCTCATCGACGCTAAGCAAGCCATCAGCCACCAGCATTCCAATCAGAACCGCTGTGACCGTCTTGGCCATCGACCAACTGATCAGTTTGGTATCCGCATTATAGCCTTCGCCATAGCGCTCGGCGGCGACTTTGCCGTCTTTGAGCAACAGTACGGCGCGTGTTTCGCCGATCCCCTCGCTGGTGAACAGCTCATCGACTTGCCGGGCAAGCTGGTCCTTCGGCGCGCCCGCATCCTCGGACACCGCGGCCAACGCCTCGTCAGACAGAGGCTCCAAAGGCGGCGGCGCGCCTTCACCGCAGGCGGCAACGACAAGAAGGCTTGGCACAAGCGTGCAAGCGGCGATATGGGAGGTCAAACGCGTCATCATCGCGTGTTCAATCGAGCAAGGGTTAAACGAAAGCAATGGCAAAATCGGCCTATGGCAAGCGATCACTCATAGGGCGGCTGGTGCTTTTGGTGTTTTTGGCGGCAATCATCGCAGTCGGTTTTGCGGTGTGGAGCAACCGAGCGGCGGTGAGCGGATATGCTGATGTCGGCACATCGTATGCCGCGCGTGTGGCGTGTTCGTGCCGGTTCGTAGCAGGCCGCGATTTGGAAGACTGCGCGAAAGACAAGCTTGGCGGAATGGAGTTGGTCTCGCTCAGCGACGACGTCGAAGCGCAAAGTGTGACTGCGACCTTCCCGATGGTAACCGCCAACACCGCCAGCTACCGCGAAGGCTATGGCTGCGTGCTAGAGGAGTGGGAGGGGTAAGGCTTACGCGTTGACTGCCTGCGTGCTGTCGATCCAGCCCCCGCCAACCACGCGCTCTCCGGCATAAATCACCGCTGCTTGACCCGGCGCGACGCCAAACTCAGGCGCGGCAAAGCGGATGCGGGTGGCCGCGCCATCGCCGAGGGGGCCTTCGAGGGTGATCGGCACAGGCTTTGACAGGCTGCGGACCTTGGCGGTGAGCTCAGCCCCGTCAGGGATAGGTCCAATGCAATTTGTCTCAATCACTGCGGCGCTTTCAACGCCCAACAACCGCTTTGGCCCCACGCGAACCTCGCGTGTGGCTGCATCCAAGCCGATGACATAGAGCGGCTCTGGCTGTCCGCCAATCTCCAGCCCTTTGCGCTGGCCGACGGTGTAATGGACAATCCCCTTGTGCTCGCCCAGTTGCTCTCCGGTCAGTGCATGGACTATGGGGCCGGGCACACCGCCTTCAGGGCGCAGCTTCTTGACGATGCCTGCATAGTTTCCGTCGGGCACGAAACAGATATCCTGACTGTCAGGCTTCATCGCATTGCGCAGCCCCGCAGCTTCGGCCAATTCGCGCACCTGCGTCTTGGGTAGGCCCCCAAGGGGAAAGCGAATATAGTCGAGCTGCTCCTGCGTGGTGGCGTAAAGGAAATAGGACTGATCGCGCGATGGGTCCACCGCGCGATAGAGATGCGGGCCACCTTCAGCGGCTTCACGCCGGACATAATGGCCGGTCGCTAGGCAATCTGCGCCCAATTCACGGGCCATACGGAACAAATCGGTGAATTTGGGCCCCATATTGCAGCGAATGCAGGGCACCGGGGTCCGGCCAGCGAGATACTCATCAGCGAACTGTTCTACGACATCTTCGCGAAAGGCGCTTTCATGATCGAAGACATAATGCGCAATGCCAAGCCGATCAGACACCGCGCGTGCATCGGCGATATCATCGCCTGCGCAGCACGCGCCCTTGCGCCCGGTGGCCGCGCCATAGTCATAGAGCTGCAACGTGATACCAATGACTTCAGCGCCCGTATCCGCCGCCAAGGCCGCCACGACCGACGAATCGACCCCGCCGCTCATCGCCACAACGATGCGGCAGTCGCTCGCGGGGCGAGGCAGGTCGAACAGCGCAGCGGTGTCGAGGCCGAAGGTCGATGAGGCGGTAAGAGTGGAGGCGTTCGTCATAGTGTCCCGCGCGATATAGGAGGGGAAGGGCGGGTGCGCCACCCCGGCTTGCTGTACATCAGCGCTTGGCAAGCATTGCCACAATCACAGGCAGTAATCCTAAGCAGAGGTAAAGGCGGGTTTTACCTCATCTTGACCAGTCGCCGATATACGGCTGGTCATGTTCGAAAAGAAACCTCCGTTTTCTGATGCGCTCGAATCTGGGTCTGAGCAGGATCGTGTGCGTGCTTCTGACCCTTTAGTGGGTTCAGAAGAAGCCGCACCTGCGCGTGTTGGTGAGGCTCTGCGTTCGCTCGATTGGGGCGAGTTGTCTGCCCGTTTGGGCGCGGCGCGGGACCTTCGAATCGTTTTACAGAACGAAGCACAACGCAATGAAGCCAGCCACAATGGCGGCTTCGCACAGGCCGCGGAACGCTATTTTCGGGCCAAAGACAATGGCAAACGGGCTGTTAACCCTGTTGCTTTAGAGCAGAGCAAAGGCTCGCCATGCATAACCGTTGTTGGCGATCAGGCTTCTGTTGAGAAGGATCGTGAGCGCGAAAACGCAAAGATTGGCGATGCGAGAGAATATTGATGATTGAGAACCAGGACATCCGCCCAGCACAAGTGATCGGCCCACTCGGTGAGCCGCTGACTTTGGACGATCTGCCTTCGCCCAGCACACGGCGATGGGTGGTGCGTCGCAAGGCCGAGGTGGTCGCTGCCGTCAATGGCGGTTTGCTTACCATCGATGAGGTGCTGGAACGATACAGCCTTACCCTTGAAGAGTTTGCCGGATGGCAGCGCGCGGTTGATCGGTCTGGCATGCAAGGTCTCCGTGTCACTCGCATCCAGCACTATCGCGACCTGTATGAGCGGCAGTTGAAATATTGAGGCCCGGCGCGCTTTGCCGGACCTTCCTCCTTCACAAACTGAAGAACGCTTGATGGCCGAGGTTCTCACCTTGGCCATTTTGCGTTAGAGCTTCGCATGAGCCCGCAGCGGGATTCGTGCGCACAAAGCGCTATCTGTGGGTGACGAGGGGATATTATATGGGAATTCTTGGATTCATTTGGTTCATCATTATGGGCGGCATCATCGGATGGGTCGCCAGCATGGTGATGAACCGCGATGCAGCCATGGGTAAGTTTTGGAACGTTGTTGTCGGCATCATCGGCTCATTCATTGGAAACACGGTGTTTTCATTCGTTCTGGGCAGCGGCACAATCGGTGGCTGGCCGCCTGACATTATGGGCATTGTCTCGGCGCTCATTGGAGCGATTGTGTTGTTGGGCATTCTCAACCTGGTCCAGCGCGGAAACGTTCGCGGCTAAATCGCCACACCAGCTTGAGCCCGCGGCTTAAGACAAAAGCGGCGTAATCTTCGCTGATTACGCCGCTTTTTTGTGGCTGCGTGGCACAAGATGGGGAACCAAGGGTGATCGCCCTTCGTCTAGACCCAAAGTCATCAGTCGAAGCGCGGATTGTCGCGTAGACGCAGCGCGCGTAACAGGGATTGCGGCTGGTGAGTTGTGCGTGTAATACACTGGCGCATGTCGGGCACCTCCCGGGGTAAGGGACAAAGAATGAACTATCAATCAACCGTAACGGCTGAAACACAGGATGATATTCCATCCGATGTTACGGGTGCAGAGCGGTTTCAGCGCACATCTTCGGTGCCCAAGTTCCTGATTTTTGGTATTCTGGGCTTAATTGCACTTCTCGGTGCGATTGCGGCCTATTTCGCCCTCGGCTTCGGGCAACCCGCCGAAGTTGCTGATGAACAATCGCAGTCCCCTGTTGTCACCGTGATAGCGCCCGGCAGAACCACTGTGGAAGGCGTGATCGAAGCCCCCGGAACGCTTGCTGCTCGCCGCCCAATGCCCGTCGGTGTCGTCGGTGAAGGTGGCCAAGTCCTGTCGGTCCGTGTCGATGCTGGCGATTGGGTGCAGCAGGGACAGGTACTTGCCGTGATCGATCGCTCTGTTCAGGTGCAGCAAGGCGCAGCGCAGGCCGCGCAGATTGAGGTTGCGCGGGCCGATGCGCGGCTGGCGCAAGCCAACCTTGACCGTGCCTTGCAACTGGTGGAGCGCGGATTTGTCAGCAAAGCTGATGTTGACAGGCTCACCTCAACACGTGACGCGGCGCAGGCAAGGGTTGGCGTTGCTCAAGCGCAATTGGCGGAATTGCGCGCACGCACCGCACGGCTCAACATTGTGGCACCATCGTCAGGCTATGTGCTGGAGCGAAATGTCGAACCGGGTCAGACCGTAGGAGGCGGCACCCCGTCCTTGTTCACGATAGCACGCGGGGGCGAGATGGAATTGCTTGCCCAGTTGAGCGAAATTCAGCTCGCAGGTCTTTCGCAAGGTGTCATCGCGAGCGTTGTGCCGACCGGTTCCTCGAAGAGTTTCGAAGGGCAAGTCTGGCAATTGTCGCCCGTGATTGATGCTCAAACGCGCCAAGGTACCGCACGAATTGCGCTGTCCTACGCCCCTGAATTGCGGCCCGGTGGCTTTGCGACAGCGCGCATTGAAAGCGGCACAATGGAAGCCACTGTGCTGCCAGAAAGCGCCGTTCTGGCCGATAGCGAGGGAAGCTTCGTCTATGTGGTGAACGATGAAAACAAGGCGACCCGCACGCCTGTTGAAACGGGCATGGTAACGCCCAATGGCATCACAATAACCGGCGGGCTTTCCGGTACAGAATTGGTGGTCCTTCGTGCTGGCGGCTTTCTCAACCCCGGAGAAACAGTGGAGCCGCGCCGAGAAGGTGCAGGAGAAGGCGCTGACGAAAACACTGGCGAGAGCGAAACCTGACCATCCAGGCAGGGAACATTTGCGTAACTACACCCGAACGCCGTAGCGCGCGGCAGGCAAGACCAAGACAGGCGATAGACCCATGAACTTTAGAAATCTCTCGGCATGGTCAATCCGCAACCCGGTGATCCCGCTTGTCTTGTTCACCGCGCTTCTGTTTGCCGGGATCGTCAGTTTTTGGCGCATGGATGTTACCAATAATCCCGATATTGACTTTCCGGCGGTAACTGTTGGCATTTCGCAGCCGGGCGCGGCCCCCAGCGAGATCGAAAACCAGATCACCCAACAGGTTGAAAGCGCGGTTCGCTCAATCAACGGCGTGAAGCAGATATCTTCGACGGCAAGCGAAGGTTTCTCCAACACCTTTGTCGAATTTGAGGTTGGGATTGACCCCAATGTGGTCGTCTCTGAGGTCAAGAACGCGGTCGACCGTATACGCGGCAGTCTGCCCGATGGCATCCAGGAGCCGCGCGTCAACAAGGTTGAAGCAGCTGGCGGCTTTCTGGGCATCTATGCGGTTCAGGCCGACGATATGACCATTGAACAGCTTAGCTGGTTTATCGATGATACCGTTGCCAAGCGGCTGCTCGACGTGCCTGGAATGGCGGAAGCGGGCCGATTTGGCGGCGTTGACCGCGCCATCGAAGTGGTTCTGGACCCGGCCAAGATGCAGGCCTTTGGCGTGACCGCTTCGCAGATCAACAACGTCCTTCGCACAACCAATGTCGATGCCGCAGGTGGGCTTGCCGAGGTGGGCGGGACGCGCCAATCGCTGCGCGTCCTTGGCAACAACGAAACCGCCTTTGAACTGTCCCAGCGTCAGCTTCAACTGGGTGGTGGCCGCACTGTCCGTCTGGCCGATGTGGCGACCGTGCGCGATGGCTTTTCGGAACGCACATCGATCAGCGAGGTGCGTGATCGCGAGGTCGTGAACTTCTTCATGAGCCGCGCAAAGGGCGCCTCTGACGTGACCGTCTACGCTGAGGCGAAGGAGAAAATCGCCGCGATCCAGGCCGAGAATCCTGATCTGGAATTCATCGAATTGTTCAACACGGTCAAATACACAAAGAGCCAATATGCAAGCTCGATGCAGGCCTTGATTGAAGGCGCGGTGCTTGCCGTTGTGGTGGTGTTCCTGTTCCTGCGCGATTGGCGGGCGACCTTTATCAGCGCGGTGGCCATTCCCCTTTCGGCGATCCCAACCTTCTTTTTCATGGACCTTTTGGGTTTCAACCTGAACTTCCTATCACTCCTCGCGCTCGGGCTGGTCGCAGGCGTCTTGGTCGATGATGCGATCGTTGAGATCGAGAATATCGTGCGCCATATGCGAATGGGCAAGACCGCCTATCAGGCGAGTATTGATGCTGCTGATGAAATCGGCCTGCCTGTGGTGGCGACCAGTTTTTGTATCGTCGCGGTGTTTCTGCCTGTTGGCCTGATGCCGGGAATTTCTGGACAGTTCTTCCAGAACTTTGGCCTGACCGTCGTTGTCGCAGTTCTGATGAGCCTTGCGGTGGCGCGGATGATAACGCCGCTTATGGCGGCTTACTTCCTGTCTGCGAAAGGCCACGCCGATCATGGCGAAGGCAAGTGGATGGACCGCTATATGCGGATTCTCGCATGGACGCTAAACACCGCCACGATGCAGCGGCTTCGTGAAGGGATAGAAAGACCGCGCTCGCGCGCGCTTTATACTCTCAGCTTGTTGTTGACTTCGCTGCTGCTTTTGACCGTCCCCGCCATTGTGGTTTTCATGCTCTGGGGCGCACTTGGCGAGCTGAATCTGCACGGCAATATTGCAGCGGCCGTATCCGATGATCAATTTGGGTTCGCGTTCAAGACGGTCTCAAAGATCTTCGAAGTGTTGCAGCTCTTCGCGGTCACGATCGTAGCTGGGTTCGCGACCTGGCTGGTCCTCAAAGTTCTTGAGTTGCTTGGTGGCACGACTTCGCGCTTCCGGCAGTTTATGCGATATATGACCGCGCGTTTTCGCGATCATCGTGTGTGGATGCTGGGCATGGGCTGGATGTCGCTGCTCGTCACGCTTGTTCTATTTGGCCAAGTGCCTGGCCAGTTTCAGCCCGATATTGACGATTCGAACAGCGAAATCGCGATTGAGATGGTGCCCGGCACCACGCTTGCGGGGACAAAGCGGGTCGTCGATCAGGTTTCAGCATTGCTCTATGAGCAGCAAGAAGTGGAGCTGACGCTCGAGCGGATTGGGATAGGCGATGCGACCATCTACGTGACGCTTAAGGATGACCGTGAGCGCTCCTCTATCGTCTTTCAGCGCGAAATGGCGCCGATCCTCAACACCGTTCCAGATGCGCGCATTCGCTTCGTCGGAGAGAGCTTTGGCGGTGCAGGCTCTGGGCCGCGACATGACTGTGATGCTTGCAGGATCGGACCCTGATCTTCTCAATGAAACCGCGTCGCGGGTGGTGGAAGAGATGCGAGGTCTGGATACGATCGTGGCGCCGCGCATTGGTGCTGACCTGCGTCGTCCGGAAATCATCATAACACCCAACGAGCAATTGGCCGCAGAGCTTGGCGTATCCACGCTTGCTCTAAGCCAAGCGATCCGTATCGCCACACTGGGTGAGATTGAACAGAACGCTGCGAAGTTCTCGCTGTCCGACCGGCAGATACCAATCATTGTCAAGCTTGGCGAAGAGGCCCGCGGGCGCATGTCAACGATTGAGAACCTTCCGGTGCAAACCGTGAGTGGCGGGACTGTGCCGCTTTCGCGGGTGGCCGATATAAGGTTTGGTTCCGGACCCACCACAATCCAACGATTCAACCAGAACCGCCGCGTGTTCATCGGCGCAGATTTGGCGAGCGGCGTCCTTCGCGGCAACGCACAAGAGCAGATCGACGCCCTTCCGACCCTGCAGAACCTGCCTCAAGGCGTGATCCGTGACGCGGTTGGTCAGGATGAAATCCAACAAGAGCTGGTCGGGAACCTGCAGATAGCGGTAATTTCGGGTGTTCTGCTGGTGTTTGCTTGCCTTGTCCTGCTTTACAAGCGGCTTATGAGCCCATTGGTCAATATGACCTCTTTGGCGCTCGCTCCCCTTGGCGGCATCATGTTGATCTGGCTCGTTGGAATGCCCCAATCCATGCCTGTCTATATCGGGATCCTCCTGCTTCTTGGAATTGTTTCCAAGAACTCAATCTTGCTTATCGATTTTGCGATTGAGGAGATGGAGAGGGGCACGGACAAGCTTGCCGCCATTATGGAAGCGGGCCACAAACGCGCTCAACCGATTGTCATGACAACGGTGGCGATGACAGCCGGCATGATCCCGACCTCGATCTCGTTGACGGGCGATGGCGCATGGCGGCAACCTATGGGCATCGTGGTCATTGGTGGGTTGATCTTGTCGACGGTGCTTACTCTTTTGATTGTTCCCGCTGGTTTCAGCCTTGCTGACGGCGTTGAGAAGCGGGTTGGCCCGTGGCTTCGCAACAAGCTCCTGACCTATAAGCCGGGCGATGATGGCAGTCCCGTTCCGCCAAGCACGCCGCCTGCTCCAGAACCCGGACCATCCTTTCCGGGCTTGGGTGGAGTGGATGCGCAGCCGGCACGGCGCTTGCCGCCGGGAGCTGAGCCTGCGGAATAACCGATCCTTCCTATCCAAGGGCGTGACCTTTTGCGCGGTTTTGGGCAGTAAGGGACCGAAATGAAGAGTCCGGACCCTATCCCATTGAAGTTTGGCGGAGAACCGCTGACAGCGGACCGCGCGCGGCGCATGCGTTGGACGGCCACAGGCATGTTGGTGGCGATGGCGGTGATCTTCTTCACCACTCATGGCCTGCTCGGCGCGCATCCGGCATGGGGCTATGTCAATGCCTTTGCCGAAGCCGCGATGGTGGGCGGCCTTGCCGATTGGTTCGCTGTGACGGCTCTTTTCCGCCATCCGCTCGGCCTTCCCATCCCTCACACCGCGATCATTCCGACGAATAAAGACCGCATCGCTGACACGATGGCGCAGTTCTTGCGCGAAAACTTCCTCACCCCCGCCGTGGTCGCGCGGCGGATGTCGGGGATGAACGTAGCGGGCGCCTTGGGCGATTTCCTCGTTGCAAGCCCCGACAGCGAGGGCGATGATACCCGTTCGCGCATCACCAGCGGTGCGGCCGAGATGCTTGCTGAAGTGCTCGAATCGCTCGACCCAGACAGGCTCGGCAATCAGGTGCGCTCTGGGCTGGGCTCGCAGCTTTCGAAGATTGACGTATCGCCGCTTGGCGGACGGATGCTCGAAAGCGCAATCGCAGACCGGCGTCACCTGCCGCTGATCGATGGATTTGTGCGATGGGCGGGTCTGACGCTGGAGGACAATGAAGAGACGGTGCGCGACATCATCCACACCCGCGTTGCCGGCGTGCTGCGCTGGGCGGGGCTGGATAAGACGATCTCTTCGAATGTGCTCGATGGCCTCTACAAGCTCCTCGCCGAAGTCTTGATTGATCCCGATCACCCTTTGCGCGGGAAGGTGGAAGAGGGGCTGGCAAAGCTTGCAGAAGACTTGCAGAACGATCCCGAAACCCGTGAGCGTGTCGAAGAGATGAAACGCGATCTGCTGGAGAACCCTGCGGTCGCCGAATGGTGGATGGGCGTGTGGGAGCGTATCCGTCTATCGCTGATCCGCCGTGCGCGCTCTGCCGATACCGAGCTTGGCAGCGATATGCGCAGAGGGTTGGCGGATTTGGGCGAGGCTTTGCGGCAGGATGAGCGGCTGCAAGTCCAGATCAACCGTTTTGCCAGGCGGACCGCTGTGGGTGTTGCTACGCGTTACGGCAACGGGATCGTCACCGTGGTCTCAGAAACGGTGAAGCGCTGGGATGCGACCACGATCACTGGTCGGATCGAAAGCGCCGTGGGCAGAGACCTCCAATTCATCCGCATCAACGGAACGCTGGTGGGCGGCCTAGTGGGGATGACGCTGCACTTTATTGTGGGGTTTTTGTGAGGGAGACTGCTAGTTGATCCGGTAGGTCACTCGCGTAGTCCATACTCCATACCGTGCTTCGCCGTCTGGCCCGACTGCAGGCTCAAACTCAGCAATTCGTAACATTCCAAAACAGACATAGTCGTCGAAGACTGCGGGACGATCCGATTTTGCAATTTGGCAGCTGGTAGGATTGCCATTTGGATTGACAGTTAGGCGCACTAAAACGGATCCGCCTTCTTCGTTTCTGAGCATCCGCGATGGATATCTCTCCTGAATGAAGCGTGCCAGTTCCAGTTCGTTTTTGGGGCGAGGGCCAGTGACAACTTGTGCGAGGCCCTCTTCATCGAGTTTGAGAGAGTTGACTAGGTCCGCAACACAGGTGCGCATCGCCTCAAGAGGCGCTCTCATTGATTCCAGATGGATTCTGATTGGTCTTCTCAATCCAATAGCAAGTGTAACATGAGTAATTGCCTCTTCTCGCTCTGGGCCGATGTCCACCACAACAAATTCACCATTCTCCGTGGTTTCAGAAGCGGGCGCCAAATGGATGCCATGCATCAGGACAAAACGTGCATTGTTTTCCCTAAGTGCGCCTTGAATAAAGCTCCTTTCGGTGGGCGCTTCGTTTGGTCCGAAGGTAATCTCGACAAAATCACTGCTCGACCGACGTATCGATCCGCCGTGGACGCTTAAGTTGTAGAACGGAGCTTGTCCGGATTGTTCCAGGCGGAAAAATAGATTGTCTTCTCCATCATTGAACACACGTGTCAGAGTGCACTTATCCTCAGCATAGTCGAGGTTCCAATTTGATGTGGGCTGAAAGTCGATTGGCTCGCGGCCATAGGCCGATCCACCGTGAAAACAGGCCAGCAAAGCTGCGCAAAATACAATGCCTATCCGGCGGTTTGTAATCGATCGATACATTAGAAAACCTCCGCTGCGCAGATTAGCGCAGCGGAGGTTTGAAACAACTTCAGAATTTTTAAAGTCTTACTGGGGTTCGACCTTACAACGCCCCCGTCAGCTCCGGCACGGCGTTGTAGAGGTCAGCCACAAGGCCGATATCCGCCACTTGGAAGATCGGGGCGTCCTCGTCCTTGTTGATCGCGATGATCACCTTGGAGTCCTTCATGCCCGCAAGGTGCTGGATCGCGCCGGAAATGCCGATGGCGATATAGACTTCGGGAGCGACGATTTTGCCGGTTTGGCCGACTTGATAATCGTTAGGCACATAGCCCGCATCCACCGCCGCGCGCGATGCGCCGATGGCTGCGCCGAGCTTGTCAGCAAGTGGGTTGATGACTTGCTCAAACGTCTCGCTGTCTTTCAGAGCGCGTCCGCCTGAGACGATCACTTTGGCGCTAGCCAGCTCAGGACGGTCACCGCCATCGGCGACTTCGCGGCTGACAAAGCTCGAAATGCCCGCATCACCCGGACCGCTTGCGTCTTCGATAGCTGCCGAACCGCCTTCAGCATCGGCTTTCTCAAAAGCGGTGCCCCGCACGGTGATCACCAGCTTGGGATCGGAGCTCTCAACGGTCGCAATCGCGTTGCCCGCATAGATCGGGCGGGTGAAGGTCTTGGGACCTTCGACCGAGAGAATGTCCGAGATTTGCATCACGTCGAGATGGGCGGCAACGCGCGGGGCGATGTTTTTGCCCGAAGTGGTCGCAGGGGCGAGAAACGCGTCATAGCCTTCCATCAGGCCTGCGATCAGCGGTGCGACGTTTTCAGCAAGGCCTTCGCCGTAAGCAGCATCATCAGCCTTGAGCACTTTAGAAACGCCCGCAATTTTCGCAGCGCCTTCCGCAGCGCCGCCGCAGTTCGAGCCTGCCACCAAAGCAGTGACATCACCGAGCTTCGCAGCAGCAGTAACAACCGCTAGCGTCGCGTCATTGACGGAAGTGTTGTCGTGTTCGACCAGAACCAGAGTGTTCATGAGTGTCTGTCCTTTCTTGCGCTGGGCCGCTCGCTTAAGCGATCCCCAGCTCCTTGATCTTCTCAACCAGCGCGGCGACGTCTTCGACCTTTTCGCCAGCCTGACGCACCGGAGGCTCGGCAACATTGGTGGTGGTGAGACGCGGGGCGATATCGACGCCGTAATCGGCAGGCGCTTTGGTATCGAGCGGCTTCTTCTTCGCTTTCATGATGTTGGGAAGCGAAGCGTAGCGCGGCTCATTGAGACGAAGGTCGGTGGTGACGATCGCTGGAAGTGTCAGCTTCACGGTTTCAAGACCGCCATCAATCTCGCGCTTGACCTCAACGCTGTCGCCATCAACCGCAACCGTGTTGGCAAAGGTGCCTTGCGGGCGGCCCATCAGAGCGGCGAGCATCTGACCGGTTTGGTTGCTGTCGTCCGAGATCGATTGCTTGCCGAGCAGCACAAGGCCGGGCTGCTCTTCGTCAGCGATTGCCTTGAGGATTTTGGCAACCGCTAGAGGCTCAACCTCTTCATCGGTCTCGACCAAAATCGCCCGGTCAGCGCCCATCGCGAGCGCAGTGCGGAGCGTTTCCTGAGCCTTGGCAGGACCGACTGAGACCGCGATGATCTCTTCGGCATTGCCCGCTTCCTTGATGCGAATCGCTTCTTCAACCGCGATTTCATCAAAAGGGTTCATGCTCATTTTGACGTTGGCCAGATCAACGCCTGACCCATCGGCTTTGACCCGTGGTTTGACGTTGTAATCGATCACCCGTTTGACGGGGACGAGGATTTTCATGATGTGTCCTTTCCCAAACACGCTCTGAACATCGACAGGGCGCTGCAAAACTCTCTCGACCGCGCCTAGCTTGCGTTTACGTAAACGTCAAGTCAGGAGTGGGCGCGCTTTTCTACATGTACCGTGGTACCTCGCCCTCACACCGAGTCAGGTCAAGCCTCCATTTTGTGCAATTTGCTGCTAGCGTTGCAGAGGATGCAGCATGGAGCAGCGGAGGATTGAAATGCGTGCAATTGGAGTGCTCTTGGCAGCTTTGGGGCTGGCGTTTTCCGTTGCGGCGAATGCGCAAGATTCGCGTCTCGAAACGCGCGTGGGTGAGGAAGGGTTCGAATCGCCGGCTGCGAACATTGGCGATTTGGATTGGCTCGTGGGTTCATGGACGGGCAGCGGCGTTGGCGGCGCGCCGGCTTCTGAAACTTGGACCGCTCCGATTGAGGGCACAATGGTGGGCACCTTTGTCCAGCAGAATGCAAGTGGTGCAATCAACTTCACAGAGCTGATGTACATTTCCCAGGTCGAGGGATCGCTTATTCTGCGGCTCAAGCATTTCAACGCCGATTTGACGGGATGGGAGGAAAAAGATGAGGTCGAAGCCTACCGTCTTGTCGCGATTGAGCCGTGTGCGGCCTATTTTCAGGGTCTTACCATTCGCTGTGGCGACGCGGCTAACCCCAGTGCGGGCCTCGTGGTCGCAGTACGAGCGGGCCGAGACGAGGAGGGACAGGTGCGCGAGTTGGTGTTCCGCTATTGGCCTGAACCGGGATCGAACCCTTCGAGCTATGGCTGCGACGGCACGACTTTCGCGATCAACCAATGTTTGGCGGGTGTCCGCGACCGGGCCAAAGCACGAGAAGCTCGATACTTCGCGGCCGCCACCGGCACAGAGCTGAAGACTCGCTCAACTGAGCAAGAGCGGCTGATGCAAGCCGCGCAAATCGCAGCGGAGCAATACCGCGACCAGTCTTGCAACGCGGTCTATGAACAGTGGCGCGAAGGATCAATCCGCAACGCAATGTCGCTCAGATGCGAGATTCGTCTGATTGACGAACGCACGCATGTAATCTGGCGCAATTGGCTGACCTTTCAGGACAGCTCCGCACCGATCCTTCCCGAACCGGGGCCGACCGAATAGCCGGCCGCGCGGCGCAGCGAGGCGATCAGGCCGCCTGCTTCACCTCTGCCACGATCTTCGCCGCGGCGTCTCCCAGATCGTCCGCTGGGACGATGGGAAGACCCGAATTGGCTAGGATTTCCTTGCCCTTGGCGACATTCGTGCCTTCAAGGCGAACAACGAGCGGCACAGAAAGGTTCACCTCTTTCGCCGCCTGGACGATCCCATCGGCGATCACATCGCATTTCATGATGCCGCCAAAGATGTTCACCAGAATCCCTTCGACCGCCGGGTCCTTCAAGATGATTTTGAACGCCGCGGTCACTTTCTCAGTCGTCGCGCCGCCACCCACATCGAGGAAGTTTGCCGGGAAAGCGCCATTGAGTTTGATGATGTCCATCGTCGCCATGGCGAGCCCGGCACCGTTTACCATGCAGCCAATATTGCCGTCGAGCTTGATGTAAGCGAGGTCGTATTCAGAGGCCTCGACTTCGGCGGGATCCTCTTCGGTTACGTCGCGCATCTCTTCAATGGCCGGATGGCGGAACAGCGCGTTGCCGTCAAAGCTCATCTTGGCGTCGAGAACCAGCAGATTGCCGTCTTCGGTCTCAACCAAAGGGTTGATTTCAAGCATTTCAGAATCGGTCGCAACGAAGGCTTCGTAAAGCTGCTTTGCCAGCTTTTGCGCTTGCTTGTTCAGACTGCCTTCGAGCTTAAGGCCAAAAGCGACAGCGCGCGCGTGATGCGGCATAAAGCCTTGTGCGGGGTCGATCGTGATTGTGGTGATCTTTTCAGGCGTGTCATGCGCCACCGCCTCAATATCCATGCCGCCTTCGGTTGAGACAACCATCGCTACTTGGCCGCTCGCCCGGTCTACCAGCAGCGAGAAATAATACTCCTTGGCGATATCAACACCGTCGGTGACATAAAGCCGGTTGACCTGTTTGCCCTCTGCGCCGGTCTGGATCGTTACCAGTGTGTTGCCGAGCATTTCCTTTGCATTGGCTTCAACTTCTTCGACTGATTTGGCGAGCCGAACGCCGCCTTTGGCATCTTCAGCCAGTTCCTTGAACTTGCCTTTGCCGCGCCCGCCTGCGTGGATCTGCGCTTTCACTACGTAAAGCGGTCCGGGAAGCTGCTTAGCTGCGGCAACCGCTTCTTCAACGCTGAGTGCGGCATGGCCATCGGGCACCGCGATGCCGTGTTCTTTGAGCAGTTCTTTTGCCTGATATTCATGGACGTTCATGGCAGCGTGATCCCTTGTCTAGCTGTCTACTGGGGAGAGGTTGTTTGATTGCGCCTAAGCACGGATTGCAGCACTTGAAAAGTGCGTAAGCTCACTGCACTGCAAACCCGCGCAGGAATGGTCAAAAATGATAGATCAAGGTCGGTTTAAAGAGATTGTTCGGGAAGCTGGCCGGATCGCACATGCGCGCTGGCCCGGCGATGGTCATGACCTAAAGAGTTGGGATAAAACGCCTGGCAATCCAGTGAGCGAAGCCGATCTTGCGGTCGACGTATTCTTGAAGCGAGAATTGGGCCAGCTTCTCCCGTCAGCCGCTTGGTTGTCTGAGGAAACTGCTGATGACAAACAGCGCACCCAAAGCGACCTCATTTGGCTTGTCGACCCGATTGATGGGACGCGTGACTTTGTCCGAGGGCGTTCAGGTTGGTCAGTGTCCGTCGCTCTTATCAGTGCAGGCAAACCTCTCATTGGAATGCTTGCAGCACCTGCCCGCGGTGAAGAGTGGTTTGCCTTTGCTGGCCAGGGGGCCACACTCAATAGCAGAGCTCTGCGCGCAAGCACTCGCAGCGAATTTGCAGGAGCGCGTGTTCCAGCCGATCAACTGCCCAGCGCTGATTCTGACCTTTCGCTTGTCGAAAAGCCCAATTCGATCGCCTTGCGGATCGCAATGGTTGCGGATGACAGGGCCGATTTGCTTGCCACTTTGCGCTGGGGTTTTGAGTGGGATGTGGCTGCCGCGACATTGATTGCGCGCGAAGCCGGCGCTCAGGTCTCTGATGCCTTTGGCAAGGCGCTTGCTTACAACAAGCATGATCCGCGCGACTTTGGTGTGCTTGTGAGCGCACCGGGAATCCATGCTGAGGCTGTCGCAAGGCTGGCGGATCGCGCCAAGCAGCTTTCATAGAGAAAAGGGGCCAACCCTGCGTTGGCCCCTTCCCTTGCTTTATTCTCAGTCTAACTGAACTACTGCGCGCGTGCAGCGTTCACATCATCTTGACTGATCGGGATAATCTTAATCTCAACCCGGCGGTTGAGTGGTTCATCCACTCCATCAGCCGTTTTGACGCGGAGAAAGTCATAGCTTTCACCGTATCCGCGCGCCTCCATTCGGCTGCGTGCCACACCGCGCGCTGACAGATAATCGAGGACCGCGCTGGCGCGTTGTTCTGACAGGCGCTGGTTAAGCGCGTCAGAGCCAGTGGTGTCGGTAAATCCGTACACATCGATCAAACTGTTGGGATATTGGATAAGGCTGTCAGCCACAGCGTTCAAAGATTCGTAAAAGCCGGGATTGATTTCTGCCGAACCGCGCGCGAACGTTACGCCATCAGGCAGGCGCACAAGAATCGCGTCCTGATCACCGATCTCCTCGACATCGACGCCCGTTCCTTCAAGCTCTTCATCAAGTTCGCGGATCTGATCGTCGAATTGCTTACCAAGAACAGCGCCTGCAGAACCACCAATTCCCGCGCCGATGATCCGCGCTGTGTCTCCGCCGATCACGCCGCCAAGCAGATAGCCAAGCGTGCCGCCAAGCCCTGCGCCGATTGCAGTTCGCGAAATCTTTCGTTCGCCAGTGTTTGGGTCAGTGACGCAGGCGCTTGTGCCCATCAATGCAAGCGCAGCGGTGCCTGACAAAAGAATGCGAGATGCTTTCATAGTGTGTCCTCCCAAGGAAGTTTGGATGGTAAACGCCACAACAAAGAAGCGCTAGGTTCCAAATTCGTGTTTGCGCTCAACCGTTTTGCCGCGCGATGAACGGAGGGTAACATGGTGTATCGCCAAGCGCTTTTGATCGGGAGCTTCAAGCATGGACTGGAATGCTGTGCGAAATGTGCTAGCGCATGAGGTGTGACACCCTTTCCCTGGACAGAGCTAATTATCATTGCCGGGCTGATCGTGCTTAACGGCGTGTTCGCCATGTCAGAGCTCGCGATCGTTTCTGCTAAGACAAGCGCGCTGAAAGCGCGGCAAGAAGCAGGCTCCTCCAATGCGCGGATAGCCTTGGGACTTGCGGCTGAACCAGGCAAATTCCTGTCCACAGTGCAAATCGGCATTACTCTAATCGCAATTATTACCGGCGCGTATTCTGGCGCCAGCCTTGAAACGCCTGTGGGTGAACGGCTGGCATTGCTTGGGGTCCCAGCAGAAATGTCGGGCGAGGTCGCTTTTGTGACCGTCATTGCTCTGACGACCTATTTCAGCGTGGTGGTGGGTGAGTTGGTGCCTAAGCAGCTTGCTCTCAGGGCAGCTGTCCCGATTGCGTTGGTCATGGCGCGGCCCATGGCTGTTCTGGCGCAGATAGCCGCGCCGCTTGTCTGGCTGCTGGACACGTCCTCTGCCGGGATCATCCGCCTGTTCGGCATCCGCTCAAAAGGCCAATCGAGCGTAACGGCTGAAGAGCTGCAAATGATCTTTGCCGATGCGACCAATTCAGGCGTGATCGAGGCGGAGCAACACCAGATCCTGACCGGAGTGGTGCGTCTGGCAGAGCGGCCTGTGCGCGACATGATGACGCCTAGGACTGAACTCGATTGGATCGAAGCGGATGCAGAAGAGGCTCTGATCAAAGCCACTCTGGACCAAAGCCCGCATTCGCTGCTGCCTGTTGCCGAAGGGTCGCCCGATGCGATCCTTGGCATTGTAAAGGTGCGCGAAGTCCTGGCGGCCTTGGTCGCGGGGCAGACGGTTTCGATCCGCGACATGATGCACAAAGCCGAAGTGGTCCCTGACCAGCTCGACGCGATGGACGCGTTGCGTGTGCTCCAATCCGCCGACATCGCAATGGCGGTGGTGCATGATGAATACGGCCATTTTGAAGGCATCGTGACGCCTGTTGACCTCCTCACCGCGATCGCAGGCAATTTTGCGAGCGATCAGGACGAAGGCGATACGCCGCATATCATTGAATGCTCTGATGGCTCGCTGCTTGTGTCGGGTGCGCTTTCGGCAGACGGGCTCGCCGACCGGCTAGGGATTGAATACAACGAAGACCGCGAGTTTGGCACCGCGGCAGGATATGCCTTGTCCGTTATGAAAAAGCTCCCGCTGGTTGGCGAGAGCTTTGAAGAGCAGGGCTGGCGTTTCGAAGTTGCCGAGATGGACAATCGCCGGATCGACAAAATCCTTGTGCGCCGGATCGATGAAGAACCGGCGCCGGAGTAATCCTGTTTTTAGCTAGGGATAAGGGTCTGTGCAGACGCGCCATCGCCTTCAGGTGCGGCGATAATGTCGCGCGTTACACTGCCTTTCGCCACCGTGTTAGTCGCAGGATCGCCGATCTGAGAGCGGATGCCGGGTGCTGCACTGCCCGCACGATCAAGCGCGCTGGTTTCCACATCGCTGCGCGGTGCGGGACCGCCGAACAAAGCCTCTAACGCTTGTTCTGCCGCTGTCCCTTCGGCCGGACGCGGTGCACCGGGTGCTGGCGGAGTCAGCGTGAAATCGGGCGGCACCACCAGCGGAGCCTGACGCTGCACAGCGAATTCGTCGGGCCGGTCGCGGTTGAAAATTCCACTGCCGCCGCAAGCCGAAAGCATAGCCGCGCCCGTGCCAAGCAAAATGGCGGTTTTGAGCTTAGTCATCGTCAATTCTCCGCTGAGACGGTCGAACCATCTTCACTGGGGTCTGCAATGTCGTCCTTCTCGCGCACGAACAGGCTGCGCGCAAGGATGATTACCACGCCGATGGTGATTGCTGCATCGGCGATGTTGAAAACAAGGAAGGGACGGAATGTCCCGATATGCAAATCGGCATAGTCAATCACATAGCCGAGCGTGTAGCGATCCACGATATTGCCGAGCGCCCCGCCAAAGATCATCGCAAGGCCAAGGATATCGCCGAGCAGTTTCTCGCGCATCATCCACACCAGCACGACCAGCGCGATCACCGCGGTTAGCAAGACCAGCAGCCAACGCATCTCCATATTGGTCGCTTGCAGCATGCCGAGCGAAATGCCGCGATTTTCGACATAGGATAGGTCGAAGAACGGGAGCAGATCGATATGCCGGACGCTGCGCAGATCAAGCGGCCCGGTGACATACCACTTCACCCACTGATCAAGCGCGAACAACGCCAGTGCAAAGCCCAGCCCAATCAGGCGGTTGCGGGTGAACAGGCCGCTCATGCGGGCTGCCTGTCAAGATAGGTCACCACTTCATCACAACGCGCGCACAGCGCACCTTCTTCAGGCACGCTAGGGAGCAGGCGCCAGCAGCGCCCGCATTTGTGATCGGTGGATTTGGTGACGCTCACTGTGTCCGCTTGCCCGCGTGTAACTGTCCCGGTGATGAACAATTCGGCGAGCTGCTCGTCGCTGACGCCCTCTGGCACGGCTGCTGCCGGCACTGTCACGAAGGCTTCGTTGCTCGACCGGATGGTTTTTTCGCGCCGAAACGGCTCAATCGCCTCAGTCACCCGCTCACGAAGCGCGCGCAATTGCTCCCATTTGGCCGTGTCAGCAGGCACAGAAGGGATTTGCGGCCATTCAAGAAGGTGCACGCTGTCCTCGCTATCGGGATAGCGGGTCTGCCACACTTCTTCTGCGGTGAAGACCAGAACCGGCGCGGAATAACGCACCAACGCGTGGAACAGGAGGTCAAGCACCGCGCGATAGGCGTTGCGCGTGACGCTCTCTGGCCCGTCGCAATAGAGCGTGTCTTTGCGGATATCGAAGAAGAAGGCGGAGAGATCATCGTTGCAGAAATCGACGAGCAGCCGGGTGTAAGTGTTGAAATCGTACTCGCTCGCCGCCTGTTTGAGCTTGCCATCCAGCTCACCCAGAAGCGAGAGGACATAGAGTTCCAGCTCCGGGATCTCGCCCAGATCACCCGCATCGCCCTCATATCCATCCAGCGCGCCGAGCAGATAACGGAAGGTGTTCCTCAGCCGGCGATATTGATCGCCCACGCCTTTGAGGATTTCATCGCCGATCCGGTGGTCCTCAGTGAAATCAACGCTGAGCGCCCACAGCCGGATGATATCCGCGCCATATTGCTCCATGACTTTAAGCGGGCTGATCGTGTTGCCGAGGCTCTTCGACATCTTCTTGCCCTTGGCATCCATCGTGAAGCCGTGGGTGAGCACTTGATCGTAAGGCGCGCGGCCCCGTGTGGCGCAGGATTGGAGCAAGGACGATTGGAACCACCCGCGATGCTGGTCTGATCCTTCGAGATAGAGGTCCGCTGGCCATTGCAGATCGCCCCAGCGCCCGCTTTCAAGCACAAAGGCATGGGTGCAGCCTGAATCGAACCACACATCGAGGATGTCGGTGACCATCTCGAAGTCGTCGGGATCGTGGGCGTCCCCGAGGAATTCCGCCTTGCGCGCCTCTTCCCACGCATCAACGCCTTCCTCAGCGACCGCTGCGACGACGCGGGCGTTGACCTCCGGGTCTTGCAGATAGGTGCCATCGGGACGGACAAACAAAGTAATCGGCACACCCCAAGCGCGCTGGCGCGAGAGCACCCAATCGGGCCGTCCCTCCGACCATCGAGCCGATGCGGTTTGCGCCCTTTTTCCGGGATGAACTGCACGCGCTCGATTTCGGACATGGCGCGGCTGCGCAGTGTGTCGCGCGCGCCTTGTGGTAGGTCGCCGCTGCCTGATGCTGCCGCTTCGATATCCTCAAGGCTCATTTCATGGAGCGAAGAGGGCGCTGCGCCGCCTGTCGAGTTCCTTATCCATCGGCACAAACCATTGTGGCGTGCAGCGATAGATGACCTTGGCTTTGGAGCGCCAGGAGTGTGGATAGCTGTGTTGATAATCTGCGGATGCACTGAGGAGAGCGCCCACTTCGCGAAGGTCCGAGCAGATCGGGCCTTCGGGCGAGTTAAAGGGCTTGTTGATGACCGAGCGGCGGCGTTCTTTGCCCTCGTCGTCTTTGTCATCCGCGCCAAGCCAAAGCCAATCGTCGCGATAACGGCCATCGTCCATCACCGCGAATTGCGGATTGAGGCCGTTCGCTTTGCACAGGTCGAAATCGTCCTCACCGTGATCAGGCGCCATATGGACAAGGCCGGTCCCGCTCTCGGTGGTGACAAAGTCGCCTTCAAGGAAGGGGCGCGGGGTGGCGTAGAACCCACCGAGATGGTGCATCGGGTGGCGGGCTTTGGTCCCGGCAAGTTCGGAGCCCTTCTTGACCCAATAGACTTGGTCGCAGGTAAAGCCAGTCCTCTCTTCGAATGCCGGGATCAAGTCTTTGGCGATCAGCAACTTGCCGCCGGCAAACGCGTGCTCATCGGCCTTTTCAAGATCCTCCTTGCTGATGTCCGCATAGATAAATGCGTAATCAACATCCGGCCCGTATGCGAGCGCTTGGTTGACCGGGATGGTCCAAGGTGTCGTGGTCCAGATCACAGCTTCATGACCGATTAGGTCTGCTAGCGGGCTCTCTGTGATATAGAAGCCCACATCAATCTGCGGGCTATCGGTCAGGTCCTCATACTCAACCTCAGCCTCGGCCAGAGCGGTCTTCTCGACCGGCGACCACATCACCGGCTTTGACCCGCGATAGAGGTTGCCAGCCTCGGCAAACTTGCAAAGCTCGGCAACAATCGTCGCCTCGGCCTGAAAATCCATGGTGAGGTAGGGATTGTCCCAATCGCCCATAATGCCAAGGCGCTTCAGCTGTTCGCGCTGGGTGTCGACCCATTTCTGCGCATAGGCGCGGCATTCGGCGCGGAATTCCTTTGGCGGGAACCTCGTCCTTGTTCTTCTTTTTCTTGCGATATTGCTCCTCAACCTTCCACTCGATCGGAAGGCCGTGGCAATCCCAGCCGGGCACATAGGGCGCGTCTTTGCCCATCAGGTTCTGCGTGCGGCAGACCATGTCTTTGAGGATATGGTTCAGCGCATGGCCGATATGCATGTCGCCATTGGCATAGGGCGGGCCATCGTGGAGGATGAACTTCTCACGCCCAATCCGCGCCTCGCGCAGCTTGGTGTAGAGGTCAATATCCGCCCAGCGCGCCGCGATGCCCGGCTCCTTTTGCGGGAGGCCAGCTTTCATGGGAAAGGCGGTCTTGGGCAGGAAGACCGTGTCTTTATAATCGCGCTTTTCAGACATAAGGCTCGCCCGTTAGGACATTCGCGCCGCGCGGGAAAGGGTCATTGACGCGCTCTGCGCTGTTCTAGCGCCGCTTCGCTCGCCTCAATCTCTGCATTGGTGCGATCATCGAGGCTGGGGAAGAGCGCGGGCAGGATCGTGAACGCGTCTTCGATCCAGACATATCCGTTAAAGCTGTTGGGGATCTGGGTGAGTTGTTCGCGGTCAGTGAGGCCCCTTTGCAAATTGTCTCCCACAGGACCGATAACCAATACCCTGCCGCCATAGGCTTCCATCCGCGCGATCAGGCGGTTGGGCCAGCCCCAAAACGCCCATTGGTAATTGAGCGGCACCAGCAAGGTCTCCCCTCGGCAGCTTTCGGGCAGATAGCCAGTCCAGCCATATGCCACGTAATCCTGCGAGCATTGCCGCGCGGCCCCAGTGTTCCAGCTCCAGGCTTCGGGGAAGTGTTCGCGGATGCGCGCGATGGGGGTTTCGTGGCCATAAAAGGAATCACCCGCCGCGACCGGATCGCGCCCAATCTCAGCATAGGTGCGCGCGAGCAGGTCAGCTTCGGAGGCGTCTTTTGACTTGAAGTTGATCATCAACCGTCCGCGCTGCGGCAGGGCCTGCGCAACATCGGCGAAGGTCGGCATAGCGCCCGCAAACTCGCCGCCGCGAAACGGATATGTTGCCCCGCCATCGGCCGTGTAGCCATGGCCAATATCGAGCGCTTGCAACTCCTCCAAAGTCGCATCGCGCACCGGCCCCGTGCCCTCGGTCCGGCAATCGAGCGTCCAATCGTGGAACACCACCAATTCGCCGCCTTTCGTTGGCGCGATGTCAATTTCGACCGCCCATGCTCCCATTTTGTCCGCGCGAAGGACGCTTGGCACCGTGTTTTCGAGGTAGCGGTGATAGGGCTCATAGATGCGATCTGCGGTGCACGTATCACGCTCAACGCCCGCTTTGTCGTACATCTGATACATCCCGCGATGCGCGATCAGTTTGGGAGAGCCAACCGGATCAGGGGCAAGCCAACTCGCATTGGTGATAGTCAAGATCACCAGCATCACAGCAAACGCCATGGCGATCCAACGCAAATATCGCTTCACAAAAGCAGCCTGCGCGCTTCCTCGCAATCCTTCTCCATCTGCACCATCAGATCATCGAGGCTTTCAAACTTCGCCTCTCCGCGCAGGAAGTGGTGAAAGGCGACCTCGATTTCCTGACCGTAGAGATCGCCAGAGAAGTCAAAGAAATAGGGCTCTAGCAATTCTTTGGGCGGGGTGAATTGCGGTCGAATGCCAATATTGGCCGCGCCTTTGAGCTGTTCTCCAGTGGCAAGCACGGTCCCCGTCACCGCATAGACGCCGTATTTGGGGCGCAGATATTTCTCGACCGAGAGGTTGGCGGTGGGATAGCCGAGCTTGCGTCCGTTCTTATCGCCGTGTTCGACGATGCCGCGAATGGCGAAGGGCCGGGTGAGCAGCTCAGCGGCGAGCTGCGGATCGCCCTCTCGCAAGGCTTCGCGGATGCGGCTGGAGGAGACGACCCCGTCTGCCTCCACCGCTTCGACCACCCGCGAATGCAGGCCTCTTTCGCCGCCAAAACCGCGCAGCAGATCGACATTGCCCTTCGCGCCTTTGCCAAAGGTGAAGTCTCCGCCGGTCACCACGCCATGCGCACCGAAGCGTTCAATCAGGATCTGAGTGATGAAATCCTCAGCGCTGGTCCCCGCTAACCCGCCGTCAAAATGGAACACCAGCATGGCGGTGGCACCGGCGGCGAGATACATCTCCTGCCGCTGTTCCAATGTGGTCAGGCGGAAAGGCGGAGCGTCAGGCTTGAAAAATCGCACCGGATGCGGATCGAATGTCGCGATGATGGAGGGTCGACCTTCAGAATGCGCCCATGCAATCGCTTCGCCCGCCACCGCTTGATGGCCCTGGTGGAACCCATCAAAATTGCCGAGCGCAATCACCGCCCCGCGCAAAGGCTCTGGCACAGGTTCACGATGATCAAGCCAGCGCATTACGCGGCGTCCTCTGCGCGTTTGTAGGTGACGAAAGGAGAAAGGCGGGTAGATCGCCCTCGGCCGCATGGTCTTCACGCTGGACTTCCGCCCATTCAGGGCCAAGCGGCTTCATGAACACATCGCCTTTATAGTCTGCATGGACCTCCGTGACTTCGATCCGAGCGGCAAGCGGACGGAACACGTCATAGATGGCCGAGCCGCCGACAACCGCGATCTCGCCCGTTTCATTGCCTTCGTGCGCTAGGGCGAGCGCTGCACCGATATCGTGCACGACCTCAGCCCCTTCGCTCGACCATTCATCGTGCCGGGTGAGTACAATATGGCGGCGTCCTGGAAGCAAACCGGGCAGGCTTTCAAAAGTCTTGCGTCCCATGATCATCGGCTTGCCCATGGTCATCGCCTTAAACCGCTTGAAATCCGCTGGGATGTGCCATGGCAAGCGGTTTTCAAACCCGATCGCGCCATTGGCGGCGCGGGCATAAATCAGGAAGATTTCTGCATCCACCATCGCGATCACGGTCCCTTATGGGACACGCGCGTCACATGGCCCATTTTCCGGCCGTCTTTCGCCTCGCGCTTGCCATAAAGATGCAGATGCGGTTCGCCTTCTTCGCTGAGGATCTGGTGAGCGTCCAGCGCGTCCTTGCCAACGATGTTACGCATCTCGATCGACGCAAAGCGGGTCTCGGTTCCGCCCAATGGAAGTCCGGCGACTGCCCTAATGTGGTTTTCAAATTGGCTGGTGGCGGCGCCTTCGATCGTCCAATGCCCCGAATTGTGAACGCGCGGTGCCATTTCATTGAAAATGGGGCCTTGCTGCGTGGCAAAGAACTCCAGCGTTAAGACGCCGACATAACTCAGCGTGTCTGCCACCTTGCGGGCGATCGCGCGGGCCTCATCGACCTGCTGGTCTACTAGCGCGCCAGCGGGTAAGATGGAAGACACCAGCATCCCGCCGCGATGCGTGTTCGCTGTCGAATCCCAAAAGCGCACCTGACCGTCTTTGCTGCGGACCAGGATTACCGAGAATTCCGTCTGGAAACTGACCATGCCTTCATAGACGCATGTGCGCCCGGGAAAGCGGACGCCCTTGGCTTCAAAGTCTGACGTGATGCGCCATTGGCCCTTGCCATCATAGCCATCGCGTGCCGTTTTCAGGATGCCGGGATTGCCGATCCTCTCTAGCGCATGCTGAAAATCTTCATCGCTTTCAACGCGGGCGTATGGAGCGCACTCAGCGCCGAGCTCTTCGACAAATCGCTTTTCGTTGAGGCGGTCCTGCGCCACTTCGAGCGCGCGGCGTGCAGGAAAAAGTCGGTCTTGCGGGATCGCATCAAGAACGCCCAGCGGCACATTCTCAAACTCCCACGTCACCACATCGCATTGCGAGGCAAAGGAGGCGAGTGCAGCCTTATCACCCCAGCCATTTTCGAAGAAATCCGCGCACACATCGGATGCGACATTGTCGCCTGCGGGCGCATAGCCAATGCACTTGTAGCCCAGTTGGCCCGCAGCCATAGCCATCATCCGGCCAAGCTGTCCGCCGCCAAGAATTCCGATGGTTGAACCAGGTGCGAGAGGCGTAGCAACCATCGTCAATTGACCGGCGTTTCTGCGACGTCGCCTGAACGGGCAGCGCGCCAATCCTGCAACCGCATCGATAAGGCATCGTCCGCCAATGCGAGAATTGCCGCTGCCATAAGCGCCGCGTTCTTTGCTCCTGCCTCGCCAATTGCAAGTGTGCCCACCGGGATGCCTGCAGGCATTTGCACGATGGACAACAGGCTGTCCCATCCCGATAGCGCCTTGGATTGCACCGGCACGCCGAGCACCGGAAGGTGAGTCATACTCGCGATCATACCGGGAAGGTGAGCGGCGCCTCCGGCACCTGCAATCACCACGTCAAATCCTTCGCCTTCTGCGCCTTTGGCAAAGGCGCTCATCCGGTCAGGTGTGCGGTGGGCAGAAACAATCCGCGCTTCATGCTCGATATCAAGCTCTTCCAGGATCTCGGCGGCCAGCCGCATGGTTGGCCAGTCCGACTGGCTCCCCATCACGATTGCAACTTTCGCTCCCATCAGGCCCGCCCCTTAACTGTCCTTAAGATAATACCGCTCGCCCGGCACCATATCGTTATCAAAGTCATAGATGATCGGTTGTCCTGTGGGAATCTCAAGCCCGGTGATGTCCTCATCCGAGATTTGCGAGAGGTGTTTGACGAGCGCGCGAAGCGAGTTGCCGTGGGCGGAGATGATCACCGTTTCACCTTCGGCCAATACGGGGAGGATGTCGCTTTCCCAATAGGGCAGAACGCGTTCAATCGTCAGCTTCAAGCTCTCTGTATACGGCACATCAATCCCGTCATAACGCGGGTCCGCGCCCGGATCATATTCGCTGCCCGGCTCCATTGGCGGGGGCGGGGTATCGAAACTCCGGCGCCAGATATGCACTTGCTCATCGCCGTGTTGGTCGCGCGTTTCCTGCTTGTTGAGACCGGTGAGGCCGCCATAATGCCGCTCATTCAAGCGCCAGTCCTTGGTCACAGGAAGCCACAGCAGCCCTGCCTCTTCAAGCGCGAGGTTCAGCGTCTTGATCGCGCGCGTTTGAAAGCTGGTGAAGCAGGTCGTGGGGATGACCCCCTTCTCGCGCATCAAGACGCCTGCTGCTTTTGCCTCAGCAACGCCTTTATCGGTGAGGTCTACATCCCACCATCCGGTGAAGCGGTTTTCGAGGTTCCACTGGCTCTGGCCGTGGCGGACCAATATCAACTTAGGCATTTTTGCTCCGGCGTTCCGGGCCACCTTCTCCCTCCACCCTTCCACCCGGATCGTAACCCGGTGTGACAATCCGGGCGGAAGGGCGGAGGGCGCGGGTGGCTGCGGCCCCGTAAACAAGAAAATGCGACCTAGCTTTCGCTTCCTTCTTTGGAAACCCCGTTCTGGCCTGATTCGTCCTTCATTTCGCGGCCTTGCGCCTTTCTGCGCCGCAAATTCTCGCGCAGTTTTGCTGCCAGCCGTTCTTCTCGCGACATATTCTTGTCGATCTCTTCACTCATGCGAAACGCATTGCCTTTAAAGACCCGCTTCTTCAAGCTTGGCTTGACAATGACGCGCGCCCCCTTGATAGGCGCGCGACTTGAACAGGCGCCGCGGTAGCTCAGTGGTAGAGCGCACCCTTGGTAAGGGTGAGGCCGAGAGTTCAATTCTCTCTCGTGGCACCATTTTTCACATCACCCCCCACTTTTGACGATACGCCTGCGCGTCAGGCTTCGCTATCTCTTTGCGCGTAACTCAAACCGCTGGGAGAGCGAGCAATGGATCTGGGACTTAAGGGCAAGAAAGTCATCATGAATGGCGGGGCGCATGGGCTGGGCCTCGCATCGCTCAAATTGTTCGCTGCGGAAGGCGCAGATGTCGCGTTCTTCAGCCGCAAGGAAGACAAGATTGAGGCCGCCAAAGCGGAGATTGACGCGGCCGGCGAAGGCAAGGTGTTTGCCGAAGTGTTCGACATGGCCACTGGCGGGGATGCGTACAAAGCGTGGCTCGAAAAGGCCGCAGACGAGCTGGGTGGGTGCGACATCTTTATCCACACTGCCTCAACTTCGGGCACGGGCGGGACCGGTGATTGGCAGAGCACGCTCGATATGGACATCATGGGCGCGGTGAACGGGGTTGAGGCTCTGACACCAAAGTTAGCCGAATCTAGCAGTGGCTCTATTGTGTTTATGAGTTCGACCGCCGCGCTTGAAACTTTCATTGCCCCGCAGGCCTTTAATGCGATGAAGGCGGCGCTGATCACCTATGGATCGCAGCTTTCGCAGGCACTCGCGCCGCAAGGAATCCGCGTCAATTGCGTGTCACCCGGTGCGATTTACTATCCCGGTGGCAATTGGGAAGTGATCGAAGGGGCAATGCCTGAGCTCTTCAACGGCACACTCGCCAAAATGCCGATGGGCCGGTTCGGCAACGACCAAGAGGTCGCCAATGCGATCGTCTTCACAGCTAGCCCGGCAGTGCCATACATGACTGGATCGAACATCGTGATTGATGGCGGGTTCACCCAGCGCGTGCAGTTCTAGGCCGTTCTTAATTCAATCCATTCTCCTTAAAGGAAAGCGCAAAGCCCATGGCTGAAATAGACCGCGACAAGCTGCTCGACATCTACACCCGCACCATGAAAGTGAACCGCACGGATGAGAAGTTCCGTGAACTGCTGATGCAGGGCAAGGTCGCGGTCATGTATTACTGTGTGCGCGGCCAAGAGCTGGTCTCCGCCGCAGCAATGGCCGCGTTGCAAGATGACGATTACGTTGTTTGCACCTATCGCGGACAGGGTGAACAGACCGCCAAAGGCATCCCGATGGAGAAATGGTGGGGCGAATGCCTCGGCAAAGCCACCGGCACCTGCAAAGGCAAGGGCGGCACAATGCACATCACTGATCCCGACACCGGGATCATGGTCACCACTGGCGTTGTCGGAAGCGGGCTGCCGATTGCAAACGGCCTTGCGATGGCGAGCCAGAACAACGGCGATGGCCGGGTGACGCTGGTGAGTTTTGGCGATGGCGCGGCCAATATTGGCGGCTTTCACGAAGCGATGAATATGGCGCAGCTCTATAAGCTTCCGGTTGTTTTCCTCTGTCAGAATAACCGATATGGTGAGCACACCGCCTATGCGGATCACACGGATAGCGCCAGCATTGGTGAACGCGCCAAGGGTTATGGCATGCGCGGCGTTACTGTCGATGGCAATGATGTGAACGCGGTTTACCCAGCGGTCCAAGAAGCCGTCGACCGCGCCCGAGCCGGCGAAGGGCCAACCTTGGTCGAGGCGATGTGTTACCGGATGATGGGTCACTTCTTTGGCGCAGACTTCTCTTATATGCCCGAAGAGCACCTCGCTGAAATGCAGGCTGAGGATCCGCTGCCCAAATTGCGCAGCGTTATGCTTGAACGGCAATTCACCGAGGAAGAGCTCGATAAGATTGTCGCTGACATCGACGCCGAAATCGAAGCCGCTGTGCAGCACGCGCTCGACGCGCCGCTGCCCGACACCGACGAAATCTACAAAGACGTGCTTGAGGAGGTGAACTGATGGCTGAAATCACCATGACGGAGGCCCTCAACAAGGCCATCGATGAAGCCATGGCCGAAGATGACGGCGTGTTTTGCCTCGGCGAAGATGTCGCGGCGAAACAGGGTGGCGGGGTGTTTAAGGTCACTTCTGGCCTCACGGAGAAATACGGCGAGAACCGCATCCGCGCGACACCGATCTCTGAGACTGCAATCATCGGAGCGGCGGTGGGCGCAGCGCTCGCCGGACAGCGCCCGATTGCGGAGATCATGCTGATGAACTTTGTCGGCGTGTGCATGGATCAAATCGTCAACCACGCGGCCAAACTGCGCTATATGTCGGGCGGACAAACGCCGTGCCCGATCGTGATCCGCACCACGACCGGTGTGGGTGTCGGCTTTGGCGGGCAGCACTCGGATATGCTCGAGGCGTGGTTCGCGCATGTCGCCGGAATGCATGTTGTGACCCCTTCTAACGCGGCTGACGCACGCGGCCTGATGCGCTCCGCCATCGATGCCAATGACCCGGTTGTCTTTATCGAGAACATCCTGTGCTACGGCCTTAAATCCGAAGATCCCGGCGCCGGATATCGCGTGCCGCTTGGCAAGGCTGCGGTGCCGAAAGAGGGCAATGACATCTCTCTTATCACTTATGGCCGCACGGTGCTCGATGCGCTGGAAGTGGCTGGCGAGCTTGAGAAAGAGGGGATCAGCGTCGAGGTCGTCGATCTTCGGACTATCGCACCGTATGACGAGGAAACCGTGCTCGCCTCGGTCAACAAAACCGGCCGCGCGCTGACTTTGCACGAAGCGGTTCGCCCCTTCGGCACCGGTGCAGAGATCGCCGCGAACATTCAGGAAAAGTGCTGGGACAATTTGAAAGGCCCCGTGCGCAGAATCGGAGGCACCTTCGCTGCTGTTCCTTTTGCCACACATCTCGAACAGGCGTGGATCCCAACTAAGGGCGAGATCGTCGAACAGATCAAAGCATCAGTGGGAAAGGTCTGACCCTTGGCTGAAGAAATCCGCATCCCCAAGCTTGGTATGAGCGCGACTGAGATGACGCTGACGGAATGGATGTTCGGTGATGGCGAGGCCGTTGAAAAGGGCGACGTTATCTACACCGTCGAAACCGACAAAAGCACAACGGAGATCGAAGCCCCTGCCTCAGGCACCATCCGCCCCACAGGCGAAGAGGGCGCGGTCTATAAGGTCGGTGATTTGATCGGGACGATTGAGTAGGCCGGTGACAACGCCGCGCGCACTTCTTCAGGCCGTCTATGCCGCCGCCGGTGCGCGGGATTGGGACTTGGTCGAAAGCCTCACCCACCCAGATTTTGTGCTCTACGAAGCCGAATGTCTCCCCTTTGGCGGCGAGTGGCGGGGAAAAGACGCGCTGCAACGCTGCGCGGCGGCGATGTATGGGACCTGGGCAGAGGCCAAGGTCGATATCCACGACATCACCGGGGGCGATACCCACGCGGTCACCGTGCTCACTTTGACGATGACCTCCAAACGCACTGGCGAGACATTCAGCCAGACCGTCAATGAGTGCGGAAGCTTTGAAGACGGGCTGCTAAAAGAACTGCGCATCCACTATTTCGATGCGGCTGAAGTGGCTGCGAAAGCATAACCCACAGGACGACGTTGCGCGCGGTGCAAGCTGATGAAACCCATGCGAGAGCACGATCATCCATTTGCGCGCGCAGGGTATGATCAACAGTGGCCCGCCCCGAAGATAACAGACGCCGACCGAGTAGGAAAATCCGTCCGCTATTCCGGCTCAACCAATCCCAATTGCTCTTCAACAAATTCGGCCTGTTGGCGGAAATAGAACAGCTGGTTTGAAAGCTTGCGCCATCCGTGCCCTTCATCGGGGATGCGGATAAAGGGCGCCTCCACGCCGTTTTCGCGCAGGGTCCGCACCATGACCTCGGTTTCATAGATGTCGATGCGAGGGTCCATCACGCCATGCGAATAAAGCACGGGCACCGTGATCTGATCAGCTTTGCGGATCGGCGAATTGGCCTGATAAAATTCGCGCCAGCGTTCTTCTGTGATGTCTCCATATTCAATCCTGTCGGCGGCTTTCAAAGCGGGCGAAGCAACTTCAAGCGCGGTGACCCAATCAGCCACTCCGAACAGCGAAACGCCCGCCTGAAACGTTCCGGGATATTCAGCCAGGACGGCATTGACCATGTACCCGCCGTAAGAGCCGCCCATCACCGCCGCCCTGTCTGCATCGACCAGACCTTCTTCACCCAAATGGCTGAGCATATCGACAAGATCGCGAACCGAATCGAGCCGATTTTCACGGTCATCCAGCGTCGAATAGGTTCGCCCAAGACCGGTGCTGCCGCGAACATTGGGCTGAAACACCGCGACGCCGCGCGCGACATGATATTGCGTCACCGCTTCATAGGTGGCCTGCGATTGCGCAGAAGGACCGCCGTGAACATCAAACAGAACCGGCGGCGCATCATCGCCTGTGCCAGCGCCGCGCGGGAGATAGAGCAGACCCTGCAGTTCCACACCGTCGCGCGCCGGCATCCGCATCACACGCGGGCGCACCAGGCGCATCGGATCGAGCCCGGCAAGGTTGGCCGAAAACACCTTTTGCGCGCTGCCATCGGCCAGATCGATCATCCAGATCTCGCCCGGTGTTTGCCAGCCATTCACCCGCACCATCAGCTTTGGATCGTCGGTTCCTTCGCAATCGAGCGCGTAATTGCCTTCTGGCAGAGCGGGAACAGAGCGGCTTGATCCATCAGCGAAGTTGCGGATTTCCAAAGTATCAAACCCATCGCGATTCTCAGTGTAAGCGATGATCGCACCATCTGCGCCGCACAGCTCAATCTGTTCCACATCGGCTTCGGGGACAAAGGCGATGTCGAGATCACCATTGGCGATTTCGTACCGAGTGAGCGCTGCAAATTCGCGCCCAGCATTGCTCGAAAAGACCACCGCGCTGGAATCGGGCAGCCACTCAAACCCGCCGGTCGTGTGGCTCGCCCTGTCGTCAACCGGTGGCTTGCTGATCTCGGTCATCTGCTTGGTTTCAAGATCGAGGAGGAACAGATTGTCCGCGTCCTCGCCCACAGTCTCGGTCACAAGCGCATATTTGCCATCTGGAGAGATAGAGCGGGCAACCAGACCCAGCTCACTTTCCATGATAAGCTCGCTATCTCCATCCAGTGTCCCACGATAAATGTCGAACACGCCGGTGCCGCGCGCCGTGGAAGCGTAGACAAAGCTGCCATCGCTGGCGAAATCGCCGAAGATGCGAAAATCACCGCGCTGAGCAGGCAGCACTTCGGTTTCGGTGTTGCCATCAGGGGTGAGCGCGAAATAGCCGGGCTGCTCATTCCCATCGCGATCAGCGGAATAGAACAATTGCGATCCATCCGGCGTCCAGATTGGCGCGCGCACGCCGGTCTTGAAGGTCACTTGTTGCGGCTGGCCACCACTTGCCGGGATCACCCATAACTCTGGCTGGCCAGTAACGTCCCACGAAAAAGCGATGGTTTCACCATCAGGCGACAGATTCGCAGCGCCAGCCCCTGATGCAAGGAGGTAACGCGCAATATCAGCAGGATACTCACCAGCTCGCCCGACTGTGACGGCCGAGCCGTCAGGCTCAATCGCTTCTATCGTCAGATCAGCGCCATTGGCCCCGCCAAAGCTCTCTTCAGTCGGTTCGGATTGGGCAAACGCAGTGGTGGCGGCGCACAAAACGGCCGATGAAAGAAGGGCTTGCGAGAGTGTGGAGCGATACATCGAAGGCACCTTGGTCTGGAGGGGGCGAAAGGCTGAGACCATAAAGACGCCTCCGGATCGCGCAATGGCTATCCGCTAAAGCGTTTGCCCATCGTCGAGCACGAAATCTGCACCCGTCACGAACTCAGCTGCGTCCGAACACAGGAACAACATCGGACCATCGAGCCCTTCTTCACCCATCAGCCGCTTCTTGGGAAAGCGCGCGATCTGCTTCTTGCCCGGCTCTGTATCAAACCATTCATCGTTGATAGCGGTGCGGATATAGCCGGGCGAGATGGTGTTCACACAGATGCCCGCACGCGCCCATTCGCGGGCCATGCTGCGCGCGGCCTGCACCACGCCCGCTTTGCTCGCGGCATAGGCGACGAGGCCAGGGGACGGCTCAAACGCGGTGATAGAGGCTATCATGATGATCCGGCCCCGCTCCACCTTGTTGGCGATCATCCGTTTGGCGCCTTCGCGCGCGGTCAGGATGGCGCCTTTGAGATTGATCGCGAGCGTGCGCTCAATCTCTTCCTCGCTGATCTGAGTGGCCATGCCGTTGCCATCGACCCCGGCATTGGCGATCACGGTGTTGATCGGGCCAAAGGCTTCCTCTGCTGCGTCAAAGCCTGCGATGATATCGGCCTCGCGCGCGACATCCATGGTGATGGCGGCTGCGTTGTCGCCAATCTCGCTCGCCAGCGCTTCAAGCCGGTCCTTGCGCCGTGCGCCCAGAGCGACCTGCGCGCCGTTTGCTGCCAGAATGCGCCCGAAACGCGAGCCTAGGCCCGAAGACGCGCCAGTAACGAGCGCGCTGCGCCCGTTCAGATCAACAGATAGAGTCATAGGAAGCGCTACTTAGCGGCGGGCAGATCGCCGTCAAAATACTTCTGCATGGTCTGATGGAAATGGCGCACGCGGCTGTCTTGATAAGAGCCCAGCTCCATCAACCCATCGCGCATCGCCCGCATTCCGGTTTGAACATGCGGCAGGTTGGCCATGTCCTGCTCAAACACATTGGCAAGCTGTGGCCCCATGATATCTGCCGCCCAGCTGAACGGCTCATTGTCGGGGATGTAAGTCATCTCAACCGCGCGCGGGCGTTCCTCGCCTTTGGGAGTGGGGAAGAGCAGGCGGATTTCCATAAAGCTCTCATTGCAGGTCTCCCCCGGCAGCCAACGATAGACGAGCGTTGGCAGAAACCCGATCCAGGGGGCGAAATTGGGGAAGATATTATAGGTGAAATTGTCGAGGATTTCGCTGTCAGAGGCTTCTGAATAATCATAGCCATATTGCTCAGTGAAACCCTGACGGCCCGCCTCGGCCAGCACCTTGCGCGCGCCCAAGGGATCAGCGGGGTCAAAGTCACCCGTATCATCGCCCGCAGCAAAGCGGCGATTGGTGTCGGCATCGGCTCCGCCCGAAAACTCGTTCATTTTCTCAAGCACATAGGTTGAGTCTTTGCCCTTCATATGCGGGCTGAGGACACCTGACGGCGTGATCGCGCGGTTGAAGTGATCGCCAATCAGATCATAGCGCGTGTTGGCATCACCCAGGAACGGCAGCAGCTGGGGGTGCGTGGTGATCGAGTGCCAGGCTTCCATAAAGGCTTCGGCGGTGGCCTTCCAATTGACCGGGAATTTCTTCTTCACCCACATGCCGGTAAAGCGGTTTTTAAAATCATAGCGTTCATAATGCTCGGCTGCCGGGCCAAGCCATGTTTTGAAATCGGGCAAATCGTGGTTTTCGGTGAGCATGACAAAGCCCTGCCACAGCTCAACGCGCGCCTCGGGCAAGTCCATCTCTTTGCCTTCGAGATGTTTGAAATCCCACTGGCTCGGAATCTCTTTCAGCGTCCCGTCATTGCGCCAGGTAAACCCGTGGAACGGGCAGCGCAGCTGGATTGCCGGCCCGCATTCGGTGCGCAATTTGCGCCCGCGATGGAGGCAAGCGTTGTAGAACGCTTTAACGCTGCCATCCTTTTGCCGGATCAATAGGAAGCTTTTGTCATTGATGTCATAGACGACGGTGTCGCCGGGATTGGGCATTTCGTCTTCGCGCGCGGCAAACTGCCAGACATTAGGCCACATCTTTTCGCGTTCGAGCTTTGCGTAATCCTCTGAGATATAGGCTTCGACCGGGATGGGGTCGTTGCCCATCTCGATATTGGTCTCTTCAAACAGGTAATCGGGCGGCGTGCGCGTGTCGCCGTTGAGCATGTCGGTGTAGCTGATGCCGGGGCACCGATCTTCGCGATTGATGTCCTTGATCTCGTTCATGGTCGCTCGATCCCTTTCCTCGCACTTTGTGCAGTTTGCGTGAGTGAGAATATCACACAAACACCGCCCTTGCTCACACTAGCGGATTGGAGAGGATGCATGGCGCGCAAGACGGGGATTTCGGAGCTTGGGGAGGTCATGCAACTGGCCTTTGTGCCAGACGATTTCGATGCGGCGGTCAAGCATTGGACTGAAGGGATGGGGGTGGGACCATTCTTCCTGATGGAAGGCATCCATCTGGAAGGCATGAAATATCGCGGAAAGCCCACCGATGCGGTGTTCGACCTTGCGCTCGCCTATTGGGGAGACCTCCAAATCGAGCTGATCCGCCCGCGCGATGATCACCCGTCTATCTATACCGGCGAATATGGCGCGGTGGACGGGCTGCACCATGTCTGCATTCTCGTCGATGATATTGAGGAAGCCTACAGCGTCTGCGGCGAACAGGACGCGGAAGTGGTGATCGAGGGTTCATTGGGCGACAGCCGTGTGATCTATGTCGATCCCGGATCAGGCCCCGGCGGTCTGGTCGAGATTTTGCAACAAGGCGCAGGCGGCCCCGATCTCTTCGCCATGATCAAGCAGGCGGGCGAAAGCTGGGATGGAAGCGAGCCTTTGCGGAAATTGGGGTAAGAAGGCGCGGATGCGCCTTCGCAACTTACGAAGAAGCCCCCAAATATCCCAGCTGACCCGCTTTGAAGATCGTCTGTGCGCGGTTCACGCTGTCGAGCTTTTCGCCTGCGCGGTGGATGTGATAGCGGATGGTGGCGTGGCTGCGTTCAAGGATCATGCTGATTTCCTTGTCCGTCTTGCCAATCGCCGCCCAGCGCAAGCATTCCACTTCGCGCTTAGACAGCACGCAATCAGACGGGATGCGCCGCTTGGTCCGGTGCGCCTGCACATAGCCTGCAACAAAGCGGTGGATCAGCTGCGCGAAGAGCGAGCCGTATTTGGCAAATTCTTCGGACAGATCCTCCTGATCGCGGTCCATACTGATAAAGCTGCTTGCGGAGATTTGCCCGAACGGCAGATGCACCGGAATCACAATTGCGGCCTTGCACAGCGAGCGCTTTTCAAAGTCAGCAAGATCCAATTCTTCCAGATAGGAATTGCGCCATTTGAGATTGAAACCGTGGGCATTGACCCAGAACGGCTCGCTTTCATACCGGCATGCACGCGGCAGCGGAGAATGAAGTGCAAGGCGATGATCTTCCCACCAACGCGCTCCATCATCCAGCCACTGAAAAATGTCTGCGTTAAGGATCGTCCCATCGGCATCGACCATCGGCTCTTTCGAGGAAATGTCGTCGCAAACCGCCACCTGCATTCCGCGCTCTTGCGCGATTCGCGCGAGATTGACCGCAGCATCGTGGATGTCTTCGGCGCAAGTGATCGTTACCTGCTCCAGCATCTGTTCAAGATTTTCGGTGCCATTCGGCGTACGAAGCTCAACGACATTTGTGGCCATTTGGGCTCTCTCCTTCCCAGTGTTCCTCTAGGCAACAGACTATATTTCTTTGACGCGAGCGCCTGCCAATTTACGTAGGGGCGCGCTGGGTCCTTGCTGTCTACCCGGAACCCACCCTAACGGAGAATGCGACCATGATAAGGCAAGACGGCATGTGGCTTGGCGAAAATTTTGGCGTGGCCCTGAAATCCTTGGCCGCAGCGATTGAGCCTGACCGGCCGGCGCTGATCCATGGCGAACGCATCGTGACTTGGGGTGAGCTTGATGCGAAGACCGATTCGATCGCCGCACAGCTTGCAAGCAGTGGTCTGAAACCGGGTGATATCGCGGGCCAGATGCTGCGCAACAATCCGGATTACATCCTCGCCTATTTTGGTTGCATCAAAGCCGGCATCACGCCCGTCAATGTGAATTACCATTACAAAGAACGCGAGCTTTCTGACATTTTTGCCCGGTTCGGTCTGCGGGCGCTGTTCACGCAAAGCGACTTCGCCGAAAGCGCGGCGGCGGCGATGCCTGATACGGCGCTGACTATCGATGTCGATGGGCCAGAATGGCGATCGATGCAGGACGCTCAGATGCCAGAGGGATTCGCGGTCTACCAAGACCCGGAGGCGCTGTTCCTGACGGCGACGGGCGGCACCACCGGCATGCCCAAGGCGGTGATGTGGCCCATGGTTGAAGCGTGGCAAGCCTTCAGCATCTCCGTGTGGCAGCGCGGCTTTGGCGAGCCGCCCTTCCTCGCCACCTCGCTAAAGGCGCAGGTGCAAGAAGCCGCCAAGATCACCCCTGACCATCCCGCGAGCACTTCGCCGCTCCTTCTGCTCAGCCCGTTAATGCACGGCGCGGGGCAATTCACGGGTGTTATCCATTTGCTAAAGGGTGGCACTCTGGCGCTGCTCCCGGCGGAAAAATTCGACGCGGATCTGGCGCTGGATGAGGTTAGGCGGCTGGGCGCGCGCGGCATTTTCATTGTTGGTGATGCCTTCGCCTTGCCGCTCGCCGACCGGCTCGATGCGCGTGGGGATAGCGAGGAGGCGCTGGCGAGCTTGCGCTCCGTCACATCGTCGGGTGCAGTTTTCTCAGACCATCTCAAAAAGCGACTGATCGCGCACAACCCTGCGCTCGTTATTGTCGATGCTCTGGGCTCTTCGGAAAGCAGTGGTACCGGTATCGTTATCACAACCGCGCAAGGCTCGACGGGCGGCGGGAAATTTCAACCCTTGCCGGGGCGGGAGACCAAGCTGTTCGACGAGAACCTGACCGAAATTCCGCCCAGCAGCGATGGTGTGGGGATCGTGGCGCGCACAGGGCCGTTGCCGCTTGGATATCTCGGCGAAGATGAGAAGAACGCACAGACTTTCCCAGAGATTGGTGGCAGGCGCTGGCTGATGACAGGCGACCGTGCGCGCTGGGCGGCTGATGGCAGTCTGGAGTTTATCGGCCGCGACAATATGTGCATCAACACGGGCGGCGAGAAGGTCTTTCCCGAAGAGGTTGAGGCGGTGCTGCTAGACCATCCCTCGGTCAAAGATGTGCGTGTGGTAAGCCTTCCCGATCCGCGCTTTGGTCGCAAGGTTGTCGCAGTGGTGGAGCCGGAGGGTGAGGCGTCTGAGCAAGCGCTCGATGCCCATGCGCGCGATGGGCTGGCGGGGTACAAAATCCCGCGCCTCTATGTGATGACCGAAAAGTCGTTGCGGCTGAACAATGGCAAGCCGGACTATAAGACGGCGCAGGCTTTAGCCGATCAGGTTGGGGCGGACGCGGCGGCGGGATAGGCCGCGTTAGGGCGTGATCTTAACCCTTTGGGTGTAACGAAGGCGACACGCCGTGATTTGGTGTCAACCGGAGTGTCGCAATGAAAGAACTGCTTGGCATTGGCGCCGTGCTTGCTGTTGGCGCAGGGGCTTACACGCTTTTTGGTGGGAGCTTTGGCGGTGCCCCCGTTTCCGAGGGCTACGAACGCAGCCCTTACTATGCGCAATGCGACACGGATTATTTGCAAAGCGCCCCCTATCTCGGCTTCAGCGCCTCTTCGCGCGAATGCGAGTGTTTTGATGACAAGCTCCAGCAACTGAACCCCACGCAGCAACGTGCCGCATACAAGTCACTGGAAGACCGGCTGACCCTTGCCTTTATGGGTGAGGCTGGTGCGCAAGTTGATGGCAACCGGGTGCAATACGAGGACGAAGTCTTCGGCGATGTAGATGCGCGCGTCCAAGTGGAGACCAGCGGGGCTGCCATTATGCAGCAATGCCGGATGTTCTGAAGCCTAGAAAAGGCTGCTTATCCCGTCGCTCTGTCCGCCTTGTCCTGTGCGTTGGTGCCTTTGATCATCGCGCGCATCTGCTCCCATTCGGCATCGCCCAACCCTTGGAGCATTGGGTAGAAGGTTCCCCCGGTCGCTTGGAAGCCTGCGCCGTCGATCGCGATGGTTTGCCCGTTCACATATTCCGCGCCCGGTCCCATCAGGAACACCGCAAGATTGGCAAGCTCGTGCATCTCGCCCGCGCGACCCATCGGGTTCATCGCATTGTTTGAGTTGCCGCCTGTGCCGCCAGGATTGAGCCGCGCGCTCATCCCTTTGGTCGGGAAAAGGCCGGGATTGATCGCGTTAAAGCGCAACCCATAACGGCCCCATTCGGTCGCAAGGCTTTGCGTCATCGCGTTGATCGCGGTTTTGGACATGGCGCTTGGCACCACAAAGGCGCTGCCCGACCACACCCAAGTGGTGAGGATTGAGATGAAGCTCGCCTTTTTCTTCTCCGCGATCAGCCGTTTGCCAATGTCGAGCGTGACATAGAATGTCCCGCGAAAGACAATGTCAGAGATAGCGTTAAACGCGTTAACCGAGAGGTCTTCGGTACGGCTGATGAAGTTGCCCGCCGCGTTGTTGACCACCCCTGTCAGCGCGCCGCCATCGGCCCAGATGCTATCCACCATGGCATGGATCGCGTCCGCGTCACGGATGTCGCAGGCATGGCCAACCATTTTGCCGCCATGTTTGCCGGTCAACTCCTCGACACATTCATCGAGCTTGTTCTGCCGCCGGCCGCAAATATAGACGGTCGCCCCCAGTTTGAGGAACGCCTCTGCCATTTCTTTGCCAAGTCCGGTGCCGCCGCCCGTCACCAGGATGCGCTCGCCTTCCATAAGGCCTTCGCGAAACATCAGCTTTGAGGTGTCCATAAGGGGTCTTTCGTCTTGGGAGGATCAGAGGCCGAGCACGGTTTTGGCGATGATGTTCTTTTGCACCTCGTCCGACCCGCCAAAGATCGTCGCTGCGCGGTTGTTGAGGTAATTGCCCATCGCGGTCTGCGCCATTTCGCTGCCGACAGGCTCAGGCGCTTCATTGCCATAGAGCGGGCGCTCAAGCGGCAATTGCAGCGCATCGCTGCCGAGCAGGTCGAGCCGCAATGTATCGACCGTCTGCCCAATATTGGTTGCGAGCAGTTTGACGAGCGAGGTTTGCGGCCCGGGCGCTTTGCCCTTGGCGAGCTCTGCAAGAATACGAAGCTCAGTGTATTCGAGCGCCTCTGCCTCCAACCGCGCGCGCGCCAGCCGGTCGCGGAAGCGCGCATCATGCGCGATGGCGCCGTTCACGCCAGAGGGCTGCGTTTGCGAAAGCTCCTCCAGCGTATCGATGCTTTGGAGCAGGCGCGGGGCGAAACACGATCCGCCGCGCTCGTTTTCGAGCAGGAATTTGGCAATCGCCCAGCCCGCGCCCTCTTCGCCAATGCGGTTGTCCACTGACGTGCGCGCATCGGTGAAGAACACTTGGTTGACCTCATGATCGCCCGACATCGACATGATCGGGCTCACTTCGATCCCCGGCTGGTCCATCGGGATTAGGAGGAAGGTGATCCCCGCCTGTTTCTTGCCGGTGTTGTCGGTGCGCACCAGCGCGAAAATCCAGTCGGCGTGATGCGCGTGGGTGGTCCAGATTTTGGAGCCGTTGACGACATATTCATCGCCTTCCAGCCGCGCGGAAGTCTTAAGGCTTGCAAGGTCCGAACCGCTTCCGGGCTCTGAATAGCCTTGGCACCAATAATCCTCAGCGTTGAGGATGCGCGGGAGAAAGCGCTCTTTTTGCTCGGGCGTGCCAAAAGCGCAGATCACCGGGCCAACCAGCTTCAGCCCAAGGATCGAAAGCGCCGGAGCGCCCGCAAGCGCGCATTCCTTTTCAAAGATGAACTTTTGCACCGGGGTCCAGCCCGTGCCCCCATCCTCTTCGGGCCAGAGCGGCGCGACCCAGCCTTTCTTGGCGAGGATGCGGTGCCATTCGAGCCCGATGTCCGGCTCAACAAACACGCCGGGTGTGCGGCGCGCGCCGTCAACCAAGCGTTGCGGCAGGTTCTCTTTGAGAAAATCGCGCACTTCTTCGCGGAAGGCGAGGTCTTCTGCTGTAAAGGTCATATCCATAGCTTGCGTCCCTTAGCTTTCATCGCGCGCGTCGTCTCTTTGGGCCCAAGCAATAGAGCGACGAAGCATGTCGTAATACACATCATAGTTCCACGCGCACATTTCCTTATGCGGGTAGAAATCCTGCATTCCGGGCAGGTCATAATGCCCCCTGCAATGGCCCAAAGTGTTGTAGACGATCCGGCCTTTGCCAATGTCGCGGGTGTAGAGGATCGGCACTTTCGTCTCAGGCCAATCAGCATCGACAAAGCCAGTGGCTTCGCCTTCAAAAGTGGTTTGCATCAAAGTGTCGATCTCTGCTGTCGTCTTTGAGAGATACAGCTCGTCCACCACTTCGAAATCATCGATCCCGCGCGTTAGCTCGTGGTCTTTGTTCACCACTTCGACTTCAAACGGACCGATGGGCGGATGCGCTTTGAATTGCGTGCCCAGCATGTCAAAAACGTCGGGACGGTTTTCTGGCGCATCAACCAAACCCTCTTCTGTGAACACGAGGATCGAATTGGTACCGTGCAGCGCGAGCCACTTGCCGCCCGCTTCGAGCCAGCCTCGCAAATGCTTGGCCTGCTCTTCACTTGGCATCAAATCGCAAGTGTAGGTGATCAGAAATCGGCACTGATCAAGCCGCTCCAACCCTGAATAGTCGCAAGCAACAGTTGTGCGAACATGCGGATGCTCAGCGAGCAATTTGAGCACTTCGAGGCGCGGATAATCGATATCGTGATACTTTCCCGCGGCAATGAAATGCGCGTCGATCCGGGTGGCAGGTTGCTCGCCCATACAATCAGCTCCTGATGCTTCCGCCGCCATCGACAGTAAAATCGCAGCCGGTGGTAAAGCTTGCTTCATCGCTGGCAAGGAAGACCACGGCTTTGGCGACTTCTTCGGGTTCGCCGATGCGGTTCATGGGGTGGGTGGCGGCGAAATTGGTTTCGATGTTTTCGGGCGTGTCGGCGCCTGAAAATTTATAGCGATCATACATCGGCGTGCGGATAGCGCCGGGATGGACCATGTTCGCTCGGATCGGCACACCGCGCTCAGCGCAATCGAGCGCGACCGAGCGGGTGAGTCCAAGCAGCCCCGCTTTCGACGCGCTATAGGCAGCGACAAACGCCGCCGCGCGCATCGCGATCATCGAACCGATATTGACTATAGCGCCCGGTTCTCCGGTGACCTCCATCGCAGGCAGAGCCGCGCGCATCCCGAAATACGGTCCGTTGAGGTTGATATCGATCGTCCGCTCCCAACTGTCGAGCGGGCCATCGACCACATTGCCCGGTTCTGAGATACCGGCGATGTTGCACAGCACGTTGAGCTTGCCAAAGCGGTCTTGCGTGGCCTTCACCGCGGCGTTCCATTGGTCGAGGTCGCGCACGTCAAGCTCGATTGCGTCAGCTGCCTCACCCAATTCCTCAGCCAGCGTCCTGGCCTTGTCGATCTGTATATCGGCGAGCATCACCTGGCCGCCCTCTTCGGCGATCATGCGCCCGACGGTGGCTCCGATCCCTTCAGCGCCTCCGGTGACAAGCGCGACTTTACCCTGCATCTTGCCCATTTACCGCTCCAATATCGCCACTGCTGACAGGCCGGGAGCGCCGTAGACATGGCTGTAGCCGGTCTTGGGCCCAGTACCATCGCGCCCGGCCACTTGCCGCTCGCCCGCGCGCCCGCGCAATTGCTCGACATTTTCGTAAACTTGCCTGAGGCCGGAGGCGCCGATTGGCTCCCCGCATGCAAGGCATCCGCCATCGGTGTTGATCGGCAGCTTGCCACCACGCTCTGACCAGCCATTGGCCAGCCATTCTTCCTGATCGCCGTCTGCGCAAAAGCCGTTTTCGGCCATATGCATGATTTCCGCGCCCGATTCGGTGTCCTGCAATTGCGCGACTTCGATATCGTCAGGGCCGATCCCTGCGCCTTCGAACGCGGCCTTGGAGGCGAGCACGGTTGGCTTGCCGCCATCCTTGATGCTGACGCCAGCTTGGAACACCTCGAAACTGTCTGGCGGGCGCGTGCGGAACGCGACATTGGCGATCTTCACAGACTTACCGGGTGCGAGCGCGCCCAATTCGCGCGCTTTCTGTTCGCTCGCCAGGATCAGCGCAACGCCGCCCTCTGCCGGAGAGCAGAACATGAACTTCGTCAGCGGATCATTGATCATTGGCGCGTTCATGATCGTTTCCAGATCAATTTCGCTGCGCCGCCATGCATGCGGCGTGACTGCGCCGTTGCGGAACGCTTTCTCCGCCACTCGGCCCAAAGTGGTGCGGCTGATCCCGTGGAGCTGCATATAGCGCTGAATCTTGAGCGCGAAAAACTGCGTCGTCAGCATCATGCCGGTCTGTCCGTACCATTCGGGCAGGCCATAATCAGATGGCTTGGCGTTAAAGGCCCCGCGCGGATGCTTGTCGAAACCCACGGCAAGGGCAAGATCATACATGCCGCTCGCTACCGCCTGCTGTGCCGATGCAACCGCGCTGCCGCCGGTTGCGCAGCCATTGGAAACATTGATGAAAGGCAGCGAGGTCAGCCCCAGCTCATTGACCATGATATCGGCATTGCCCGCCGCTGCAGACCCGCCATAGGCGCATTCAAGATCGGCCCATTCGAGCCCGGCATCCGCAAGAGCCTCTCGCACCGCGAACACGCCCTGTTCGCGGCCAGAGCGTTCCTCTGTCCGGCCAAATGGGTGGATACCGGCGCCGATGATATAGACATTATCGCTCATGCGGCTTGCTCCTTAGCGGCTGTAGTGGGGCGGAAAGCGAAGGTGTCATGCGTCGCATTGAACGGCACCACGCAAAACTCGACCGGCATATTCAGCGACAGATCTTCAAGGCTTGCGCCCACTATGCGGCTTTCAACAATCACTTCGCCAGGCAGTTCGACATAGCCGAGCAGGAAGGGAACAAAATCTGGCGGGCCTTCATTGGGGCCAGAGCCGGGGCCTTCATAAGGCTCCTTGGGCAGAAAGCCCTGCGTCGTCCACGACCACAAAGTGCCGGTGCGTGAGAGTTTGTACGGCTCCACATCCTTTGCCGCGTCGCCCTGAGGCATAGGGAATACGATCTCGCCCGAAGGCAAGCGTCCGCCCATAAGATGCGGTTCGGCATCGTCGCTCCACAGTTCGGGGTCGATTTTCTGTCCCATCAGCCTCTCCTCAAGCCCCAATCACGCTGCCAGCGCATATTCCGCAAGCGCGCTGTCTGTGTCGCCAAACAGCCGCGCGAGCACCATCACACGCTTCATCGCATGGCCGATTGCCAGCTCATCGGTGATCCCCATGCCGCCATGCATCTGCACCGCTTCGCGCGCGACCGCATCGATGTTCTCGCCGATAAAGGCCTTTGCCCCAGCGGCGGCGCGTGCCCATGCGGCGCTGTCTGAGCGGTCGGTCAAAGCCGCGCGGTAGAGCATGGAGCGGCACTGTTCGACCTTGGCATAGGCTTCCACCATGCGGTGCTGGAGCGCTTGGAAGGAGCTGAGCGAGACGCCGAATTGCTCGCGCTCTTTGATATAGGTCAGCGTGTCATCGAGCAGCTTCTGCCCCAGCCCGACCATCTCTGCCGCAGCATACAGTCGAATGTCAGCGATGATCGCTTCGATCTTGGCGAGACCCAGATCAAGCTTGGCAGAGGCTGGCACTGACACCAGCGTCAGCTTCACCTCGCCCGCAATGCTGCCATCGGTGAGCCGGTAGGCGCGCACTTCCAGCCCCTCTGCATCCTTGGGCACAAGGAAACACGCGGTCTCACCATCGTGGAGCGCGGTGACGATAAACTGATCGGCAAGCAGCGCGCCCATTGCCATCGTCTTTTCGCCCGACAGCGCGAAGCCATCGCCCTTTGCCTCTGCCTTGGTGCCAGCGGGTTCGAGATTGTAGCGCCGCGCGCGCTCCGCCCATGCAAGGCTGATAATGTGTTCGCCGGACAGCACCGGTTCGAGCCGGTCCTCAGCGCCGCCGCTTGCCAACAACAACGTGGGCAGAACTCCTTGTTCAAGCCAAGGATCAGGCGCGTTCGCTTTGCCAATAGCCTCAGCCACCAGCGCAAGGTCAACCACTGACCCCGCCATCCCGCCTGCTGCTTCGGGAGCGGCCAGCGCAATCAGGCCCAGCTCTGCCAGCTCGCCCCAGCGCGCGCGGTCATAGCCGGTGGGCGACAAGCGCAATCTACGCCGCGCTTCGACATCAATCGGAGCGGCAAACCGCTCAACCGAACTGCAAAACAGCTCTTGTTCTTCGGACAGATCAAAATTCACAGGTACTTACGCTTTCTTCGCATAGCTCAGCGGCAGACGGATCACGCCGCGCAGCAAAATGTTCTGGAGCACTTCGATCCCACCTTCATCGGCAAGCGCGAAGCCATCGAGACGCTCAAGCAGCTCATCAAAGGCGACCAGCATCTCTTTGCGGCTGAGCATATTGCCGACACACATATGCGGTCCCTTGCCAAAGGCGAGATGCGCGCGGGCATTGGTGCGGTCGACTTCGAAGGCGTTGGGGTTTTCAAACTTGCGCGGATCGCGGTTGGCGGCGGCATAGCGCAGTTGCGCGATGGAACCGGCGGGGATTTTGGTCCCGCCAAGCTCGGTGTCCTGTTTGACGATTCGCCACATGCCCGAAGTGGGCGTTTCATAGCGCAAAGCCTCTTCGACCATGTTCATGATAAGCTTGGGATCGCGCCCCCCAGCGGCGGCCTTGGCCTTTTCCATCTGATCGGGATTGCGGATCAGTTGAAGCATACAACCAGCGATGGTGGAGGTGGTGGTCTCATTCCCGGCGACCATAAACTGCTGCATGATCGACATGATTTCCGCATCATCCAGCGGCGTTTCGCCTTCCACGCGCGCTTCGACCAGATCGGTGAGCAAATCATCACCGCCGTGCTCCCGGGCCTTGTCGATCTTGCCCTTCATATAATGCTGATATTCGACAAGGCTGCGCGCGCATTCTTTCTTGCGCTCGTGATCGACCATCTGGCTAAATCGGTCGACGGCGGCGTCGGACCATTTTTTCACCTGCTCGATATTGTCATCCAGCCCGATCTGCGTCGCGATCATATGGACGGGCAGGGGGATGGCGAAATCCTCAACGAAATCGCCGCTGCCTTTGTTGGCCAAACCTTCAATCAAAGCGATGGATTTGGCGCGCATCTCCTCTTCGATGGCGTTCACGCGCTTCATTGAGAAGGCAAGGTTCACAAGCTTGCGATTCCGGGTGTGGACCGGGTGATCGGCGGTCAAAAGCGTGGGAACATCGGGCCAGCCCTCAGCCAGGATCGCTTGGATTTCCTCATCCTGCTCGCGGCCCATAAGGGCTGTGAAATCGTTGGAGAACACCTCCGGCTTCCCGGTCGCCTCGCTGCACAGATCGTAGCTGTAGACCACGAAGGTGTTCATCTCGGGCAGATGCTCGATATCGATCCCGGCATCGTGGATCGCGGTGTAATAGTCCCACGGCTCCAGCAGGGTTTCAGGCGCGAAGACGCTGGTGTCCTTGATCGCTTCGGGCTTGTTCATGGTAGGATGGCTCCGATCCCTTGAATAATCTGAGGTCAGCCTAACCAAAATCGCCCGCGCGAGGCGATGCGCGAATGTGTTAGGGTTGCACCATGTGCACCGCTAAACGGTTAGCCTTCAGCGAGATCACCAAACTCGCGGCCAAACTCAACTGCGTCGAAATAATCGCGCCAGCGTACGATCTTACCCTCTTCGTTAAGTTCAAACGTGCCCATCACACGGATTGTGCGTTTTTTGCCCTTCATCTCAAACCAATCGGTGCGCTCTGTCAGCACGACATTGCCGTTGGCAGCGATGTGATGGGTTTCAAACCCGCACGCCTCAACACCGGGAAACATATCCATCTTGGCGCGGACCTGGTCGATGCCATTGACGGTTGAAAGCGGCACATCGGTCCATTCGATATCCTCCGCCATGAAGGAATAGATCTTTTCTAGGTCAAACTCGTCCCAGGCGGCGATAAAGGCTTCGATGGTTTCAATCGGGGTCATGAGCGGTCTCCAGCAATGAAATCGAGCGCCTGCTTGAGCATTTGGCGCACATAAGGGTTTTGGTAGGTCTGCGGCGCGTCGCCAAACTGAAGGTACACAAGCGGCGCGTTTGCAACCCGTTTGTGCCAAGCGACCAGATTGCTGCCCGCCGGGTGTTCCCACCCCTCATTTGAATAAAGTGTGCCCGATATGCCCAGTGCGGCCGAATAGAAATTGTCGCGCTCAAACGCGTAGTCTGAACGGACAAGTGGTTCCACATCCGCCTCGAAAATCTCAGCCAAATAGAGCTCATCACAGACGGGAAATGCGGGCGGCAGTCCTGCGGTGACAGGGTGATCGGCAGCGACTTGTGCCGAATACTCAACGTCATGGCGATAGCCCGAATCGAGTTTTGCTTGCCCGCGCACTTCACCCGGCGTGTATAGAAAGCGCCCGCCCAGCATCTCGTGCCATTCGGGCCAATCAGCCCATCCGGCCAGCGCATGGTGCATCGCCACCGCCCCGCGCCCGCTCTCAAAGCGCTCCACAATGGCGCGGCGAAAGCCTTCGGAGGGCGGGCGCGATGTCACCCAATCGTCAGCGAAAGTGTATCCGCCCATATCGTAGAACAGCACTGCATCGGTATTGCGCGCCGCGCCTTCGGCCACCGCTTCCTCAGCCTCCGGGTGTATCAGATGGGTCAGGTCCCACTCGCCCAAGCTGCTGAGCAATTCTGCAAATGGTTCGCGCTCATAATGATGACCGCCTGACAGGACGAGCAGCGAGCGCATTAAGCGATTTTGAGGATCATCTTGCCGTCATTGGTGCCGGCAAAGAGGCGCATGAAGCTGTCATAGGCGCCCTCCAACCCCTCATCGACGTGTTCATCGATCGTGAGCTTGCCCGCAGCGGCCCATTCGCCCATTTTCGCACCGCCATCTGGGAAACGCTCGACATAATCCATCACCAGCAAGCCCCTGATTGAAGAGCGCGTGACGATGAGATTCCACAGATTGCGCGCGCCCACGGGGCTGGTCGCGTTGTATTCGCTGATCAGCCCGCACAGCCCGATGCGGGAATAAAGATTGAGGTTCATGATCCCCGCATCAAGGATCGCTCCGCCGACATTTTCGAAGATCACATCGACGCCATCGGGGCAGGCTTCGGCAATGGCTTTGGTGAGCGCGGCTTCGTCTTTGCCGCGGTAATCGATGGCGGCATCGAACCCGTATTTCTCAGTGAGGCGCGCGCATTTCTCAGGCCCGCCTGCAATGCCGACCGCGCGGCAGCCATGAATCTTGGCAAGCTGGCCGACCAGAGATCCGACCGCGCCAGCCGCGCCTGTGACCAGCACGGTATCGCCTTCCTTGGGCTCGCACACTTCGAGAAAGCCGAAATAGGCGGTCATGCCAACCGCGCCGAAGATCGAGAGGTAATTGGTGACGCTGGGCACAAGCGATGGGTCAATCGGCTGCGTGAACCCGCCCACTTGGCTAATCGAATAATCCTCCAGCGCGTTGAGGCCCATGACCCATTGGCCTTTTTCAAAGCCCTCGGCCTTGCTGTCTTCGACCACACCGATTGTGCTGGCGCGCATGGCGGTGCCCAATGGCACGGGCGGCATATAATTCCCGCCCGCATCCATCCATCCGCGCATCGCCGGATCGAGCGAGGCATAGTGGTTGCGTATCAGGAATTGCCCTTCAGCGAGTTCAGGAGTGGGCTCGGTGACAAGCTCAAAGTCATCGGGAACAGGCTCGCCATCGGGGCGACGCTGGAGGAGGAAGCGCCGGTTATCGGGCATGGTGGTGTCCTTTTCTTTCGTGATTTATGCAGCTTCAATCCGCACCGGAATGGCGCTTTGCAAGGCCTGGCCGGTGATGGGATCGAAATCCACCTCATCGCTGGTCAGCCGGTTGGTCGACCCCCCCATCTCGCGCACATTGTGCTTGCCCGCATCGGCATCGCCAAAGGCATGCGCCATCGAAATAATACCTGGGCGTACCCGGTCGCTTGCTTTGACGACCCCGTGGATCGAAGCATGGGCAGAGGCAATCTCGATGATGTCGCCATCATTCAGCCCCTGGCTCTCCATGTCATCGGGATGAATGTAAGCGGGGTTCGTGGTGACTTTCCGGCCCAGTTTTTCAAGCGGCTGACCGATCGAGTTGAACCGGTGCTTTGACCGTCGCGAGATCAGGCGGAAATCAAACCCTGCCGCACGCGCGGCGTCTGCGGAGTATTTCTCGATTTCGACCGGCATTGCGCCTGCGGCAAGGTTAAAGCGGTAATCATCGTCGGGATTGGCAGCGCCCACCACGGGGGCCTTGTCCTCATAGACGACCGCCGCACCGCCCGCCGCCCGCGCATCTTCACGCACTTGGCTGGGTGGGACGAGGCAGCCCTCGGTCATCAAATCGAGGAATTCAACTTTGGCAGGCGGCGTATCGCCCTCCATCGGCACCGGCCCGCCGGCCAGGTGCAATTGCACTCCAAGGTTTTTGGCCAAGTGCCAGAACATCTCATACTCATCGATCACATCGCCGGGTGCTTCGGCAAAGGCCTCTGTGTAGCGGGCGTAGGCCTTTTCGTGCCACCATTCGGAAAGATTGGTGATGTCTTCGCGTTCGAGCGATTGCTTGGGAGCGAGGATCACGTCAGCGCGCCGTGCAGAGGCGCTCATCCAAGGGTCGATCTGGACGAAGATTTCGAGATCTTCCAAGGCCCGGCGCATCTTAAGCTGGTTGGGAAAGCCGACTTCGGGGTTCCCGCCGACCGAGATCAGCGCACGGATCTGCCCTTCGCCTGGCGTCAGGATCTCATCCGCCATCACGTTGCACGGCATCTCAAAGCCAAGCTGCCCCAGATTGCGGAAGCGTGATTTGGCCATTCCGGGCGCGCCATAGAGCGGTGTCGGTGCAGCGACCTGCGCGCGGGTGGGTGCGCGCGGCGTTGTGAAGACACGCGGGGCGCTCGCTTTCTCACCCTCCTGAATGAAGCGAGCGCAAATCGTGTTGAGGCAGGTTGCGAGATATTCGGTCAGCGTCCCATTGCCTGCCATCTCTGGCCCGGTCCCGGTGACCGCGCACCCTTTGGTGCCGCCTGCAAACATGCGCGCAGCGGCGATCAATTGGTCTTTCTCCACCCCGGCGCGCTCTGCCGCGACATCGGGTGGGAAGCTGGCGACAGCGGATTTCAGTTCTTCGAACCCATCGACATGCGCGGAGACGAAGTTGCGATCATAGAGCTCCTCTTCGATGATCACATTGATCATCCCGGCAAGCAGCGCTGGGTCTTCGCCCGGTTTCACTGGCAGGTAAATATCGGCAAGCTGGCCGACTTCAGCAAGGCGCGGGTCAGCGACGATAAGCTTCATGCCCTCGGCCTGCCTGTCACGGATGCGGCGTGAGGGGCTGAAAGGCGGCACGCCGCCAACGGGCGCGTAATGCGAGACTATCGGGTTGTTGCCGATAAAAAGCGCGACATCGGCATCGGAAAAGTTGTTCACGCCGCCTTCCCACTTACCATAGCGCTCGGTGGTGAAGACCTTGGCCGGCTGATCGAGCGTGACCGAGGTGAAGAAGTGCTTTGATCCGATGGCCTGCGCAAATGCATAGGACGCGCCCCAAGCGGCTGAGTTCTGATAGCCGCCCGATCCCATAAACACCGCGACACTGTCTGGGCCGTATTGGTCAATGATCCGGCGCAATTCATCGGAGATATGGCCGAGCGCATCGCCCATGGCGACAGAGCGAAATTCACCATCTTCACCGCGGATTTGGCTGTGTACCAAGCGATGATCGGCATTGTGCGAATCGGGCAGCTCGCGCCCTTTCATGCAGGTGTAGCCGCCATACTCAGGATCGTCAGAATCGCCGCGCACGCTGATCACTTTGCCCGCCTCGATGTCGACCTCCATCGCGCAGTTTGCATGGCAGAACCGGCAGAACGTCTTGTGAGTCTCTACACCCATGGCTTCTCTCCTTTGGCTGGAAGATACCATATGCGCGGGGTGCAACGACTGGCACTTTTGTCCGTAGAGCGCGCGCCCGCGTGCCCGCATTAGAGCGTCAAAGGAGATCCCACATGCCCACCGAAACCCGCCAATGGCTCTTGAACGGACACCCGCGCGGTCGCGGAATTGCCGAGGATGACTTCAAGCTGGCGAGCACCACCCTGCCCGATCCGGGTGAAGGTGAGATGCTGCTCAAGACGCATTATCTCGGCTTTGATCCCGCGCAAAAGGGCTGGATGGAGAACATCGCCGACTATGTCGCGCCGATGGCGATTGGCGATGTGATGCGCGGGAGCGGCATTTGCGAGGTTATCGCGTCCAATGGCGGCAAGTTTGCGGTTGGCGACATCGTGTTCGGCACCACCGGCTGGACCGAGCATCTGGTGCATGATGGCGAAGGGCTGACCAAGGTCGACACCGCGCTTTCTCCCACGGCAGTGCTATCGGTGCTCGGCACAACCGGGCTGACCGCCTATTGCGGGCTGTTCAAAGTCGGAAAGCCGGTTGCAGGGGATACCGTGTTGGTATCCGGTGCGGCGGGAGCAACCGGCTCTATCGTTGGCCAACTCGCCAAGATCGCAGGGTGCCGGGCGGTCGGGATCGCGGGCGGTCCCGAAAAGTGCGAATGGCTCGTCAAAGAGGCGGGCTATGACGCGGCGATTGACTACAAAGCGGGCGACGTCAAAGCGCAGATAAGAGAGCACTGTCCGCGCGGGGTGGACGTGATCTACGACAATGTCGGCGGATCGATCCTCAACGATATGCTCGCCAATATCGCCACGAATGCGCGCGTCGTGATCTGCGGCGGGATCAGCCGGTATGAGACCGGACAGCTTCCCGCAGGGCCGGAGAACTATTTCAACCTCGTTTTTCGCCGGGGGACGATGGCAGGTTTCATCGTGCTCGATTGGGCGAGCGAATTTCCCGGCATCCGCAAACGGCTCGAAAGCTTTGTCGAAGACGGGCGGCTTAAATACCAAGAGGATATCCAAGAGGGCTTTGAGAACGCGCCTGACACGCTGCAACGGCTGTTCACCGGCAAGAACCGGGGCAAGCAGATGTTGAAGCTCTGACAGTTTGCGCACCCGCATCCGCGGGTGCGTCCTCGCTAGACGCGCGACATGCCGCGCACGCTGCGGGCGGGCAGTCGCTCTTGCGGTCGCTGGCGCGACCGTGTCAGGTCAGCGCAAATCCTCTAACCGGTTCACATTCATCAATGCCGGCTCAACCGCAACGCGCCGCGCACCGACGGCGTCCGCAAAGCCATAAAGCGCGCGGCCACCGCCTTCGAGAAACTCGCTCAAATCGGCGGCGAGGGATACCGGCCACAGCCCCACCACGGGCTGGCTTTCGGCAATCGCAGCGCCATCACCGCCCAGCTGTTGTGCCAAATCAGCGGGCAGATTGGGCACGTCGACCCCTGCGGTGAGGACATGGGAGAACCCGTTGGCCTCAGCAAAACCAAGCGCCGCGTTTAGCCCGCCCAGTGGCCCCATTCCCGCCATAGGCGCATCGGGTACGCAGCCAAAGCCTGGCTCCTCGCGCCCGCAGATGATGAGGGCGGTGGTCTGGCCGCCCAGAGCATCCGCAACCCTATCGATTAGGCGCACTCCATCCATCTCGGCATAGGCTTTGTCGCTGCCAAAGCGGCGGGATTGCCCTCCGGCAAGGATGGCTCCCAGGATAGCGATGATGCAGCTCCTATTCGAAGGCTTCGGTGGCGACGCCTTCTGCATTATAGACAGGGCCTTCGGCGTCCACCCGGTATTTCTTGCTGACCGCGCCGGTTAGTCCGAACGTGCCGATATGATCGCGCATTCCGGCATAGGCATCATTGGCGAAGTGGTAGGCGAGCGCTTCTTCGCTTTCCCATTCCTCGAACACATTGACGCGCGCAGGGTTGTTGCCATCCGCGCTCCAATCATAGGCGATGCAACCATCTTGAGCCAAAGCGGCGTCAATATGCGGCTTAGCGCTCTTCAAAGCCTCTTCGCGCTGAGCAGGATCGAGGTCGATTTGCGCGGAGATTACGATCTTGGCCATGGTGTCAGCCCTCCTCTGCGGGGTTGTATTCGGCAACAATCTTGAACGCTCGCTTGGTGTAAACCCATTGGCCGTCGCGCTTTTCCAGCTCATCGGTGTAGAGACCGCCCAGCATCCGAGTGGAGCCGTCTTTGCCTTTGAGCACTTCTTGCGTCTGGCAGCGCGAGGTGGCTTTGTCGCCTTCGACTTCGATCGAGGCGGGCACGCATTGAAAGCTGACCGCGTCGAAATTGGCCATCGCGCCGAGCCACACTTCGACAATGGCGTCGCGCCCCTTTAACTCCATGCCCATAAAGTCCCAATCGGCATCCTCTGCCCAGACAGAGCCCCACGTGTCTTTGTCAAAGCGCACGACGCCGTCGCCATAAGTTTCGTGCAATTCGCGGATCGCGAGGCGATCCTCCATCGGTCCGGTGAACATAGGTCTCTCTCCTTCCTCGCCGCTATCGGGTGCAGCGCGCGCCCCGACAATGGACACTTTTGGGAAGGGAAGGGGCGGCGGGTGCGTGGTACTCCTTCATGGTAGAGGAGAACAATCATGGGCCAACTGACGGGCAAGAGCGCAGTGATCTTGGGGGCGGCAAGCCCCGGCAATATGGGGCAGGTGATCGCACGGCTCTTCGCCAGCGAAGGCGCAAAGGTGATGGTCGCGGGTCGCAAGGAAGAGCCGCTCGCCGCGCTCGCTGAGGAAATTGGCGGCTCCTATGCGCTGTGTGACATCACCGATCACGCGCAGGTTCATGCGATGGCTGACAAGGCAGTGACAGAGTATGGCCGGGTTGATGCTGCGGTGAATTGTGTGGGGCTTGGCCTGCTTGCAAACCTGCTAGAGACCACGCAGGATCAGGTCGATATGATCGCGGACCTTCAGTTCAAAGGCACGCACCATTTCCTCCAAGCTTTTGTCAAAGCAATGAGCGAGCAGGATCCCACTGGCGGCTCGATAATCTCGCTCTCCTCTGCCACGACCAAAGCGCTGATCAACAACCACGCGCTCTATATCGGGTCCAAGCGTGCGGGTGAGGCGATGATTGAATGCGTCGCCAACGATTTTGGGCATTTGGGTATCCGTGCGAATTCAGTCTCCCCCGCATTCACGCATAGCCCCATGACCGAAGGTGCGTTTCAGACGCCCGGCCTGGTCGATGCGTTCCTGCCCAAATACCCGCTCGGGCGGCTCAACACGTCAGAAGATGTGGCCCACGCTTGTCTATGGCTGTGCGGAGACAACGCCTTTGTGACGGGTCAGAACATTCAGCCAAATGGCGGCGTCACGATCCGCGGCAACCCGCAGGCAAAGGACATTGAGGCATCGGTGGGCGCGGCGATGGCTAAGATGCAAGAGGGGGGCTGACGGTCAACTTTCGAGCCACGCCTCAGCTTCTATTCGCGTTGTGAAAATTCGGAACCTATCATTGCGCCGCGTAACTCGGCCGATCTGCATCTTTTGGGTGAAACTCTGAGAGATGTTCGCTGAGCGACGCAATCCGTTAAGAACGAACCAGCTAGCCATATCTTCGCTATCCTCGGCGATATCTCTGGGCATAACGATACTATCGGTAAAGTCGGCAAGAATATCGAAGTGCCCCTTTATACGCATTATTTCGAGCGCTGCCTGTTTCATATCATCATGGAATTGCATGCGATCATGATCGCTATATCTGTCGAGGGTCAGAGTAAGCCTTTGCTTCAAAAGGTCCTTTTCAATCTTGTACATTGCCAAGTTCTTAGTTCTACAGCTCATGGAGAACTCAAGCTTTGACAGCAAAATACTGACGCCTTGCTTGACGTCCACTTCGGATCAGTACTGTGCGGTTCCCCCATCTACGCTTAACATCGCGCCGGTGATCCCTGCACCTTCGGGAGAGGCGAGCAGCAGCGCCATCGCCGCTATTTCCTCGACCGTGTTTGGCCGCTTGATCGCTGCCTCTTGCGCGAACATCGTGATCATCTCATCAAACTCCATCCCCATTGCCTTCGCAGTTTCAGGCCCGTTATTCTTGATGATATCGGTTACGACGAGGCCGGGGCAAATAGCGTTCACCGTAACGCCCGCTTCGCCGACTTCGCGTGCGAGGCTCTTGGTGAGGCCGTTCACCGCGTGCTTGGCGGCGGTGTAGGCGGTGAAGACGGGCTTGCCGTGCTTGCCCTCCATCGATGACATATTGATCACACGCCCGTCGCCTTTCTTGAGCATCTCTGGCAGAGCGCGCCTCGTTGCCCAAAAGGTTGAATAGACGTTCCACTTCATCGCCTCGTCAAAGGCTTCATCGGACAGGTCCACCATCGGCTGAAGGTCGCCCGCGCCGCCTGCATTGTTGACGAGGATATCGAGTGTGCCGAACTCGTCGATCACGGTGTCGATGAAACCTTCGACATCGCCCTGCTGCATCACGTCACCGGCAATGAAGATCGCGCGGTCTGGCCCAGAGCGATGCGCGCGGATTTCCTCGATCACTCTTGCCCCTTTTTCAGGATTGCGCGCGAAAAGAGCCACTTTCGCACCCTCTGCCAGAAACGCCTCCGCTATCCCGCGACCGAGCCCCGCTGTGCCTCCGGTGATCGCCGCGACTTTGCCTTCGAGTTTCATGTGTTTCTCCTTTGTTGGATTGCTTAGCGTTGAGGGCAGCGCTGCGCACCTTGCCAAAATGAGCAATTGCGAGAGCAGTGTTTGCGCGCGTTAGTGGCGTAATGGAAGATTATGATGTCATTATCTTGGGATGCGGGCCTGCGGGGATGAGCTGCGGCTTTGGCTGCGCATGAGGCAGGCGCGAGCGTTGCAATCCTTGAGCGGTTCGACCGGATCGGCGGCACCGGTGCGATTTCTGGCGGGGTGATCTGGGTTGCCGGTAATCCGCGCCAACGCGCCGCGGGCATGGCGGACAGCCGCGAAGAAGCGCTCGCCTATTTCCGCGCGCTGGATCACGGCGATCTGGTCGATGAGACTTTGGAGGCCTTTGTCGACAAGGGGCCAGAGGCGCTCGCATTTCTTGAAAATGCAGGTGCGCTCAAAGTGGCTCTGCTCGAAGGCTATCCCGATTATTATCTCGACCGCCCCGGCGCGAAGCCTGAAGGCGGGCGCGCGCTCGACCATGATCTGTTTGCGCTTGGCGAGTTGGGCGAATGGGCAGGCCGCATCACCGCCATTGAAGAGCCCAAACCGATGATGCTGCGCGAGACGCCTTTGGGCGGTGGGACGGGCGTGGTTGAGCCTGAAGAAATGCAGCGCCGCATCGCCAATCAAGAGCGCGGATTTGGCCAGGCGATGGTCGCGCGGCTGCTCAAGGCGTGTCTGACGCGCGGGATTGAGCCCATCCTCAATATCGAAACGCACCGATTGGTCAAAGAAGGCGGGCGCATCGCCGGGATCGAGGGCACGCGCGATGGCGCGCCCTTTGCGCTCACCGCGCGCTCCGGCGTCATCATCACCACGGGCGGTTTTGAGTGGGATGAGGATATGCGCCAGACTTTCCTGCGCGGGCCTATGGATGCGCCTGCCAGCCCTCCCACGGCGCGCGGCGAAGGGCTGAAACTGGCGATGGCGAGCGGGGCGAAGCTGGGCAATATGACCCAAGGCTGGTGGGCGCCGACCTTGGTGATCCCTGACAATCCTTGGGGAGAGGGTCAGCAAAGATCCGCGCCCGTGCTGATCGAACGCACCGTCCCGCATTCGATCATGGTTAACCGCAAGGGCGAACGGTTCTGCAACGAAGCGGCGAATTATTCGGCATTGGCAGGCGCGTTTCACCAGTTTGACCCGCAAAGCTATGACTATCCCAACCTGCCCGCCTGGCTGATTTTCGATGCGGATTACGTGGAGCGCTATCCGATTGGCCCACGCCTGCCCGGTCAGCCGGTGCCCGATTGGGTGATGCGCGCCGAGACTTTGGAAGGGCTGGCGGAGGCGTTGGGCATCCCGGCGGAAGGGTTGGCGAGCACCGTCGCCCGGTTCAACGCCTTTGCCGAAGTGGGCCTTGACCCCGATTTTGAGCGCGGCACATCAAGCTATGACCATTTCTATGGCGACCGAACGCGGGAGGGCGCGGCGGTGACTTTGGGAGCCGTCGCGCGCGCTCCCTTCTACGCCGTTGAAATTCGCATGGGGCTGCTCGGCACCAATGGCGGCCCGCGCACCGATGGCGAGGCGCGTATCCTCGGTCATGATGGCGCGGCGATCGCAGGGCTATACGGCGCGGGCAACGTCATCGCGTGCCCCACCGGCGGCATCTATGCAGGCGCAGGCGGGACTTTGGGACCGGCGCTGACCTTTGGCTATATCGCCGGGAGGAGCGCGGCGCGGGCCAACGCCTAGGTCTTTTTCGGCTCGAACTCGATATGCAGTTCCTTCAAACTGCGGAGCAAGAAGTGCGGGTGGTATTCAAAGTCGTTCTTGCCTTCCGCAAACCACATATCCTCAAACCGGTCGACCACAGCGGTGAAGCCCCAGATCAGCTCGCGCCGTGCAAGCGGTGCACCCAGACAATGATGCGTGCCTGAGCCAAAACCCATGTGCGAGCCCGCCTTTGGCCTCTCCAGATTGAGCTTTTCCGGGCATTCAAACGTGCGTTCATCGCGGTTGGCGGCGGCAAAGCGTACATTGACCATCGCGCCTGCCGGGATTGTGACGCCCGCAAGATCGGTGTCCTCATTCACAAACCGCATCAGCGACTGGACCGGACTTTCCAGCCGCACGACCTCTTCGACAAAGGTCTTCATATATGTGTCCGGATCGCTCTTGAGCTGGTGCCACACATCCTTGTTCTCGATCAGCAGCTTCATCCCCGCCGCAAGCGCGTTGGTGGTGGTCTCGCTGCCGCCCACAAACGTATCCGCCATCATTTCAGCGTGGAGTTCATTGTCGGTGAGCGGGCGGCCCCATTCCTCGATCACCGTGTTGACGAGCACGCTGATAAGGCTGTCATCGGGATGTTCGCGCAGCCGCTCAAAGATCGGCTGGAAGTAGTTTTGCGCCTCAATCTCGCGGTCGACCATCTCCATATGTTGGTCTTCGGGCAGCATCAGCGAGATGCGCTGGAAAAACGCATCGGTCCAACGCTTGATCCGCCACATATCCTCGCGCTTTGCCCCCATCTGCTCGCCGATTATGAACAGCGGCAGGGGGACGCAGAACGCCTTGACCCATTCGCAATGGCCATCCTCCAAAAAACCGTCGATCAGCTCATAGGCGAGGGTTTCCACCTTCGGATCGATCTCTTTGATCTTGGAGGGTTTGAACGCCTGATTGAACATCCCGCGCATCTGTTTGTGGTTCGGATCATCGCGGCCATTAAGCGTGGGAGCGGGCAGCCAGCCTTTCTCTTTGAACCGCTCCATCACCTTCATCGCGCGCTCGGTGTCGCCAGCGCTGGCGCGGAACTGGCTGTCGGCGGCGCTGGAGGGAAAGCGCTGCGGGTCCATCAGCACCTCGCGCACATCGTCATATCGGCTCACCACCCACATATCGGTGCCCGGAATGTTGTAGACGGGTGCCTCGTCGCGCAGCTGTTTGTACGCGTCATAGGGGCATTGTTGCAGCTCTGGATCAAACAGGTTGATCTGCGGTTGGTCTCCCACTTTTCCCTCCCGAAAGTGCCTATGGCTTTGGCGCGAGGATCGGGGCGATAATCGCCCGAGGCAATTGGCGGATTGGAGAGGGGAAGCCGGATGGAGCCGAAGCTGCAAGAACTGATCGACCGGCAGGAAATCGCCGATGTGATCCAGCGCTATTGCCGCACGCTTGATTGGCTTGATGCTGAGGGTCAGGCGAGCTGCTATTGGCCCGATGCGCAGATCGAGTACGGCTTTTTCACAGGGCGCGCCGAGGACTTTCTCCCCGTGGTGATGGAGACCGAGGCGAGCCTTGCGCGGCGCTGGCATATGCTTTCGACCCCGCTCATCCGCTTTCATTCAACCACAAGCGCTAGCAGCGAATGTTACGGCGTGTTCGGCGGCGGCAGGATGCAAGAGGATGGCAACATTGCGGGCGATCTGATCGGCGGGCGCTACCTGGATGAGTGGGAAAAGCGCGCCGGTGAAGCGGGTGAGGAGTGGCGCATCTCCGCGCGCACATACATCCTCGATTGGAAGTCCCCGCTCACCGATCAGCCGATGTTTGAGCCTGATCCCGCGTTTCCGCTGCCGACCTACAAAATCGATGCGGGTGGGCACCCCAATTACCGCAAGCTCTAACCGTCGGCAGGCGGGTCCATATAATCGCGGTAATAGGTGAGCTGGCCGTTTGCGACCTTGTAAATCCCAACGCCGCCCCTTGGCACTGCGCCCTCTTCATGCATGGTCCAGCGCGCCCATACGGCGTGATCGTCTCCGCAAATCTCATCGACGGTGAAGTGGATTTTGCGTGTGCTCATCTCTTTGACCATCGTGGTCATGAAGCCAAGGATCGCCTCGCGCCCTTCATAGCGGCCCCAGATCGGGTCTTCGAGCAGCGCATCCTCAGCAAACAGGGGCGCAAGCTTGGTGTAGTCGCCTTCATCCTGGATGCGCCAAAACTCTTCGATCACCCTCTGAGCTTCACCTGACATTACACTCTCCTCAGTTGACCGCCCGGTCTTTGCCTTCCCAATAGGGTGCGCGCAGTTCTCTTCGCAGGATTTTGCCCGAAGGGTTGCGCGGCAAAGCCTCGATAAAGTCGACCGATTTGGGGCATTTGTAGCCGGCAATATGCTCGCGCGCATGGGCGATGAGGTCGGCCTCGGTCAGTTCCTCGCCCTCTTTGACCACCACGCAGGCTTTTACCGCTTCGCCCCATTTCTCATGCGGAACCCCGATCACCGCGACATCGGCGACTTTGGGGTGAGCGTAAACGGCGTTTTCGACCTCTGCCGGGTAGACGTTTTCGCCGCCCGAGATGATCATGTCTTTCACGCGGTCGTGGATGTAGAGATAGCCGTCTTCGTCCAAGTAGCCTGCATCTCCGGTGCGCAGCCAGCCTTCCGCATCGATGGTCTCAGCGGTTGCTTTCTCGTTCTTCCAATAGCGGCTCATATTCTTGGGTGAGCGGGTGGCGATCTCGCCCACCGTGCCTGCTGGCAAAGAGTTGCCCGCCTCATCGATAATCTTGATCTCGACATCGCGAAGCGGCGTGCCCACACTGCGCATTTTGGGCGAGCCTTCGGGCGCATGGTCTTCGGGGTCGAGTGCGACAATTGTGCCGCTCGTCTCTGTCATCCCGTACATCTGGACAAAGCCGCAGCCGATCACGCGCATCGCCTCGCGCATCAATTCGAGCGGGATGGGGGAGGCGCCATAGGTGATGATTTTGAGCCGGCTGAAATCCGCTTCGCTCACTTGCGGGTGGTTGAGCAGGATCTGGATCGCGGCTGGGACAAGGAAGATCTTCGAGATGTTGTAGGTGTTGATAAGGTCGAGCGCCTTGGTCGGATCATATTCGGGCAACACAATCGCATTGCTGCCTGCCACCATCGTGCCGATCCCGGTTCCCGTACCGCTGATATGGAAGCAGGGCATAGCGAGCAGCGTCACGTCGCCTTCAACCGGCTGTTGCCAATCGCGGTCATCAGGGCTGGCTCTGCTTGAGAGGATCGAGCCATTGGTCATCACCGCGCCTTTGGGCTTTCCGGTGGTGCCTGAGGTGTAGAGCTGCAACGCATCATCTTCGAGCGTGATCGGCACATCGACCGGGTCAGCGGCGTGCCCATCGCGCCAAGTGCGATAGTCTGTCCCGTCATGGTCAGCGGCGTCGATGCCGATCACCTCTTCGACGCGGGGGCAATCGGGGCGGACCTTGGCGAGCATCTCGGCAAAGCCATCACCCACAAACACCACGCGCGCTTCGCAATTGCCAAGGATATAAGCGACTTCGGGTGGGGCGAGCCGCCAATTGACCGGGGTCATCACAGCGCCAATCTTGGCGGCGCCTACCAAAGCCTCGAAATAGAGCGGGTGGTTCTTGCCCAGAAAGGAGATGCGTTCGCCTTTGGTTACCCCCATCGCGGTGAGCGCATGCGCCACCCGGTTGCTGCCCGCGTCAAGCTCAGCAAAGGTAATGACCTCATCGCCAAAGGTGAAAGCGGGCGTGTCGGGCGTTGTGCGCGCATATTCGCGAACACAGTCGCAAAAAGAAGCAGGCTGGGCGGTCATAGGCTTTTCCATGGCAGCTAAACTACGCCGCCCATGCGTAAGTGGGGATTGGCAGATTTCATAGCCCGCGCTTTGCGCAGCATTTGTGTAGGATGCGAGCATGACTGACGCTGATGTGCCACAAGGCTTTGAACCTGCTGGATTCTCACCGGGCTTTCTCGATCATGGTGGGCCCTATTTCCTGAAAGCCCGCGATGGCGTCCCTAAACTTGTGGGCCTGCGCATCTGCCCGCACCACATCAACTACCAAGACGCGGCCCATGGCGGGGTCGTCTCAACCTTCGCCGATGTTGCCTTGAGCCACGCGGTCTATGATGCTGAGCGGCCTCGCCTAACTCCTTCGACGATCACCTTGCAGGTGAATTACTTAAAGGGCGCGAAACTTGGCGACTGGCTGGAGGCGGATGTGCAAATTGACCGTCTGGGCGGGCGCACAGCTTACACGTCAGGCCGCATTTTGCGCGAAGGCGAACCGATTGCGACGATGAGCGGGGTGTTTGCGATTAAGAGATAGAACTGGGTCACGCTGACGCGGGGCATCTATCCAAGAAAGCGCGCCGCAGCAGCAGTCGAAGGGTCACGTTCATCGTGGTAGCCGCAGGAACCTTCAGGCATTTCGGATAGGTCAACGCCTTCGACTTCGCGGAATTCGCGCCAATCATACAGGCCGGTGCGCTGGGCTATCCGCCATTCGCCGTCCCTCTTTTCAAACCGGTCGACATAGCGCCCGGCGATCACGGCAGAGTAAATCTTGCCCTTATCGGGAAACACGTCGGGCACCGGATAGCCGGGCGGGATCGTGTGCATCGCCGTCATATAGGTTTCCGTGTGGCACACTGTGTCGCTCTCAAATCCAAACAACACTTGCCCAAGTTGATGCTGCGTGGCGAGGCAGGGGTCAATGATTGCGCGCGCTTGATCAACAAAACCGCGCCAATCGCCAAGCACGGTGCCGAACTGGAACTGCGCATCGTCATGAAACAAGCGCTCCATCATGCCCCACCGCCTCCGGTCAATCGCATGAGCATAGGCGGCGATCACATCGCGGATGGCCTCGCGATCTTCGAGCGTTCCCGTCATTCTTCAAGCTCCACAATAACCTTGCCGATATTGCCGCCGGTGAACAGCTTGGCATAGGCGGTGAGGGTGTTTTCAAGGCCGCGCGTCACGTCAAAAGGCATGGTGAGATCGCCCGTTTCGACCCATTCGCGCAGCCTGGCGGTGAGCCTCTCGCCTTGGTCCATGAAGTCAGGCGAAAAGAACCCTTCGACCCGCAGCCTTCGCATCAAGACTTGGTCGAACTCAGCTGGGGCAGTGCGTGTGCCGTTTGAATAATCGGCAAGCAATCCGCACACCGCGATCCGGCCATAATGGTTCATGCGGGAGAGAACGTGGTCGAGCAAAGGCCCGCCTACATTGTCGAAATAGATGTCAAAGCCGTCGGCTGCATCGAGCTGCGCTCCGACATCGCCTGCTTTGTAATCGACCGCCCCCGCACAGCCGAGCGTGTCGGTAAGGTAGCGGCATTTTTCATCGCCGCCGGCAATGCCCCATGCCTCGCAGCCCAGCAATTTGGCGATCTGGACCGCGAGGACACCGGTCGCGCCCGCTGCGGCGGAGACGAGCACCCGCTCTCCTTTCTTCGCAGCGCCTGTCTGCTCAACGCCCCAGAGCGCGGTCCAGCCATTCATGCCGAGCGGGCCGAACCATGCGCGCTTGTCTTCAACCGAAGGATCAAGCCGGATCGCGCCCGACATCACCGCATCGATCTGGCTGATATCGCCCCACATGCCAAAAGCGCGCACAAGATCGCCCTCAGCAAAACCCTCAGCGCGGCTGGCGATCACCTCGCCCACCACCAGCCCTGTCATCGGAGCGCCCACGGGCAGCGGCGGCTGGTATCCATCTTCGCGGTCGGTCAGCCACAGCCGCGTGCCCGCATCCATCGAAAGCATCGCGTTGCGGACACGGATTTCGCCCTCGCCAAGCTCTGCGAGCGGCTCTTCGACCAATGCCAGAGCGGAGGCGAAGTCGGTGCCCTCAGGTCTATTCTCGATGCGCCAGAAACGGTTCTTCATGGGAGCATAGTCCGCGCGCGACGCCGCCCCGGCAAGCCCCCGCTTTTGCTAGGGGCAAATCAGCGCAAGCTATCACTTTGGCGCGGTGCATGGGCGGCTGTGGATTGGCTATTCTCCCGCCAATATTGGGGAGAGAAACCATGGCACTTATCACCGTAATCGGGGCCTCAGGCCGCCAAGGCATGGCGCAGGTCCGCCAAGCGCTCAAAGCAGGCTATGACGTGCGCGCGATCTCGCGGCAGGAAGACCCGTTTGGCGGGGCGAAGATCGAAGGGGTGGAGCGGGTCGAAGTTCGCCCAATGGACCTCTATGACCCTGCGACCTTTGGCGCTGCTTTGGAAGGCACCGATTACGTCTTCTACACCCACCCCTTGCAAGCGCGCGCTGACCGTGCGGTGCTGGTCGGTGATCTTGGCAAAGCGGCGGCTGAGGCAGGCGTGAAGCGGCTGGTGTGGAACACATCGAGCTGGATCCCTGATCGCCCCGGCGACCCTTTCACCTATGGCGGTAACACCCAAGGCATCAACGCTTTGTGGCGTTCAGGCTGCCCCGGCACAGTTTTTGGCAGCGTGCTGTTCATGGACAATTTGCTGACCAATTGGGCGCGCCCTTTCATCGTCAATGAAGACCGCTATGTGTATCCGCACAATCCCGATCTTCAGGCGAACTGGATCAGCCTCGATGACGTCGCGCGCTTCATGCTCGCGAGCCTTGACCGCCCCGATATGGAAGGCGCATGGCTGAATATTGGCGGGCCAGAGCGGCTGGTGGGCAAACAGGTGACGCAGTACCTTTCCGAAGCGCTCGACAAAGAGATCACCTACGATCCGTGCACGCCCGAGGCATTCGGCAAATACCTCGTCGAAGCGGCTGGCGATTCGATGCCTGAGGAAATGCGCGAGGAGTTCGCCAAGGGCATCCAGGCCTTCTACGAATACAACAACGAAGCCCCCACACGCCCCTTCGAGGTCGATATGGACCACGTCTATGAACGCTTCCCCGAGCTTGACGGTAAGCTCGAGACAATGGGCGAATGGACCAAGCGTCAGGATTGGGGCGAGAGCAATTTCCGCCCCGCGTTTGGGTAAGTGGGCATTCGGGTGAAGAGCCGATGAGCCGCGAGGAAAATATCGCTCTGGCAGAGCGGTATTATCAGGCGCTCGCTGACGGCGATTTTGAGGCGCTCGCCGACCTTCACGCGGATGATGTCGCGTTCAACCTTGTCGGCTCCACCCCTGTGTCAGGCCGGTGGGAGAGCAAAGCGGAGTGTTTCGGGCCGCTGGTTGCTGACAATGTGGTCGGCAAGCTGGTGCCAGACACCGTCCAATTCTCTCGCAAGTGGGCCATCATGTGCGCTGACGAAAACCGCGTGGTTGGCATAATGTATGGCGGCGGGATGGGTGTAAACGGCCACGAATATCTGCAAACCTACTGCCAGATCATGACAATCAAGGATGGTCTAATTGTGGAATTGCACGAATTCTTCGACACCGCTTTGGTGGAGCTCGCGCTCAACGACAATCCCACTGCAAAGGGGCCGAGCGAAGTCAGCAGGCCGTTTCGGTTTCCGGGGGAGTAGGGTTTTGTAACCGCCCATAGATGCCATTCTGCAATCGACGCAATTGCGGACAGATTACTTGTGCGGAGAGTAACCTGCCTAGCCAGCGTGTTCCGCATCGTAGCCCGCTCGTGCAGCATCGATGTGGTTGAGGTTTTCGAGCGCCCACATCCCCAACGCATTCACCGGTTCACGGAAACTCTCACCCATTTCGGTGAGTGTATACTCCACCTTGGGCGGGATCGTCGGGTATTGAGTTCGGTGGACCAGACCATCGCGCACCAGCTCGCGCAGAGTCAGGCTCAGCATGCGCTGCGATATGCCAAGGTTCCGCTTCAATTCGTTGAACCTCAAGGTCCCATATTGCGCGAGCGAGATGATCACGAGCACGCTCCAGCGATCTCCGACCCGCGTCAGGACCTCATTGATACGAGCGCAGTCGGGGCACGCTGTCGAGCCTTGGTTCATCGCTAAGGCGTTGGCTGTACACTCAGACATAGGTGGTTCCTTTCTTGTGACCGAGGCTAAAAATTGTGCCTTCTTGTCACGCAAAATGGTTCTGAATAATAAGTCAGTCACAAATCAATACCGCAATTCGAATGCGGGCACAATGGGGATAGATATGACGGACAAGACGCTGCTTGAACTTCTGGACTGGCGCTATGCGACCAAGAAGATGGACCCTGCCAAAGTGGTTCCACAAGACAAAGTCGATGCAATTGTCGAGGCCATTCGAATGGCGCCGACATCCAGTGGTACGCAGCCGTTTGAGCTTATCCTGGTCACCAATCCGGAGGTCCGCGCGGAAATTTGCGCGGCAGCCAATAACCAGACGCCGATAACTGAGGGCTCGCATCTGCTCGTGTTCGCGGCTTGGGACAATTACACCGAGGAGCGGATTGATGAGGTGACCAAGCTCAACGTCGATGCGCGCGGAGAAATCCCACTGATCCACCAATATTATGGCAATCTCAAAGCTAACTACGTGCCGCGCACAGCCGAGGTGAACTACGCCCACGCCGCGCGCCAAGCCTATATTGCGTTGGGCATTGGCCTCGTTGCCGCCGCCGAACAGGGTGTCGACAGCACGCCGATGGAAGGATTCGATCCAGCCGCAGTCGACGCAATTCTTGATCTTGGAAAGAAGGGGTTGCGTTCGGTCGTGCTGCTGCCCTTGGGTTACCGTGATCCGACCGGCGACTGGCTCTTGCCGATGGCTAAGGTCCGCAAGACCCGCGACGACCTGGTCACGCTCGTCGACTGATCAAACCTACACTTTCGAAACTGGGGAGAGGGTTATGCTCACTGAAGCTGGAGCACCTGACAACATCGACGCATGGATTGGGATTGTGATTGTCGCAGCCTCGGTCCTCACCGCATGGCTAGTGAATACGCACGCGCCCAAGGTGCGCATGTTCGGCTCTGTGCTTGCCGCCTTGGGGTGCTTTGCCATAGTCGCATGGTTCCTAGCCGTGCTCGGCACTGGCGTGCTCGACGACCCTAAACCCAACCAGACCCCAATGGATTCAGCCAAGCCTGCGCTGATGTGGGCACAGGCCGGGATCGCTCTAATCGCAGGACTGCTGCTCTCCAGAGCGGCGCTGGTGCAGCTGGGCGACACGGCTCAGCTTGAGCTTGGCATGGAGAACGAGGAGGAGCGCTATGGCCTTGCCTCGCGCATGCTCCACTGGACCACTGCGATCCTATTCCTCTCACTCTTCCCACTGGGCATGTTCGCCTCGATGATCCCGGAAGGCGCGTGGTTTCGCAATCACTACTATGTGATCCACAAATCGATCGGCGTGCTGGTTTTCATCCTCTTGCTCGCGCGCCTATTCTGGAACAGTCGTTCAAAGCGTCCCGACCTTGATAGCACGCTCAAGCCGGCTGAGCGTCGCTGGGCACACCGGGTGCATATCATCCTCTATGTGATGCTCCTCGCAATGCCGATCACCGGCTATATGATGACCAGCTATCACGGCTTCCCGACCTATTTCTTTGGGCTGGAGTTTGGGCCTTTCTGGGGCGAGAGCGATGTCTACATTATCTGGGGCACGTTCCATAAGTATCTGCTGCCCTATGTGCTCTACATCGTGCTCGGCGCGCATATTCTGGGCGCGTTAAAGCATCACTTTGTAGACAAGCATGAAGGCGCGTTGAAGCGTATGGTGGGGTAGTCGATGAAACTGGGCGAGAAGGCTATGTCTGCTCCCACCCCCAAACTCAGTCATCGTCAATCTGACGGCCAGGTCCCAAGAGCGGCCGTCGTGGCGGTGGGGCTGAAACGTTACTCCGCAGCCTGCTTCTGTTCAGCCGCAAAGATCTCCAGCAATTCCGCATCTGACGCATGGGTCAGTTTTGCTGCCCATTGGTGGAAGACTTGCCCGCCGCGTTCATTTTTGCCGAACAGCACGTGGTCCATCATGCCCGATTGCAGCGCCTGGTGCTGGCGCTTGCCGGTCGCGTAATCCTCATCGCGCACCACCACTTCGAGGAAATCGAACTGCTCATGCGCTGACTTGATATCCGCTTCGGTCTCAGGCTGGTTTTCCATCACATAGAATTGCGTGGTGTAGCTTTCGCCAACGGTGTCTCCGGGGAAGAGCTGCGAGATCATCGCGCCGCGCTGGCCCCCGCCATAGAAGCTCGCGATCGAGATATGCGGGAAGATTGTCCACACGCCTTGCACCAGCACATCCTGTGGGATTTCGTCATCCGACAGCGCTTCAAGATCCAATTGTTGGTCGTCATCGCCTGAAACTTTGATCGCAAATTTAGATGGCGTGGAGAGTCGCTGATGCGGGCCCCAAGCAAAGAAGTTTGCGCGATTGTAAAAGTCAGCGCCGAACGTGTCTTTGTGCAGCACCGGCAAGTGGTAGAAATCGAGATAGCCATCATAGGCGGTTTTCCAATTCGGCCCTGAAAGCGTGCGCTGGCTGAAGAGTGTCCAACCGTCAAACTCAAAAGCCTCAAGCAGCGCGTCATAACCGCAAAGATAGTCGGCGATCGCCAATTTGCTGTCGGGGTCTAGCGTCGCCCAGATTAGTCCCGCGCTTTCATAGACGGGGAAACGTCTAAGACACAGCGCTGCCTTGTCGACCGCACCAAAATCCTGCGGGGATGCAACGCCGACGAGGTCGCCGTCATTCTTGAACGTCCAACCGTGATAGCCGCAGGCAAAGCGGCTGGCATTGCCCGTGGTGCCCGCTTCGACCACCGGATTGCCTCTGTGCGAACACATGTTGAGAAACGCGCCAACGCTGCCATCGCGCTGCCGAGTAAGCAGCAGCGGCACTCCGCAAATATCCATCGCCTTGTAATCGCCCGGCTCGGGCAGTTCGCAAGACGGCGCAACCATCAGCGGCAGGCGGCGGAAGATGTTGCGCTTTTCCAACTCGAACAGTTCGGGATCGGTGTAGGTGCTCGCGGGCACTTTCACGACTTCATCGGCATATTCCATGGTATCCGCAGCCCCGTGGCTGACGAGATTGCGGGTCATGGTGATGAGTTCTTCGCGCGACATTTTGAGGCTCTCCCAGAATTCAGGGGAGAATGCTCAGCAAGACCGCAAGCGGCAATGCATGTTTTTGGGAGGAGGTAGGAAGATCGGTAGTGGCTTGATCGCGGAGCACGGTCGCGCCAGCGACCGCAAGCGCGACTGCGCGCCCGCAGCGCCGCTAGGCGCGAGGAAATCGCACGCCGGATGGCGAGCGCGCACCAAAACACACCCAAACCAGAACGGGCGGACCATCCGGCCCGCCCGCACTCCCCCAGTTTGGCGCCCGCTCGGGTCGCAACGCCTAGAAGTTAAAGGAGACCTCCGCATAGACTTGGCGACCGCGGTTTTGAGTGACCACAAGGTCATCACCGGCTGGAACACCGAACCCTGCTGCGCCGCCCGGTGAGAGAAAAGGCCGCGGTCCCGAAGTGTTGGTCCAAATCTCGTCAGTCAGATTCACGCCGATGATCGAGAATTTCCAGCGTCCATCCTGATCGCCAATCGATGCATTTAGATCAAAGGTGACATACCCATCCTGCACAAGGTCATTCAGGGAGTCTTCGTTGGTGAAGTAATCGTCGGTGAAGACCATATTGCCCGATAAGCCAAGCTCAAGATTGCTGCCAATGGGGGTGAAGTAATCGACGGCAATGTTGCCTGAGAAGTTCGGCGCACGGGCCGAATCGCGTCCGTTCAAATCTTCACTCGCGATGAACGTATCGGTAAACTCGGCATCGAGGATCGAGAAGTTGCTCGACAAGGTCAGCCCATCGACCGGCGTTCTCCAGCTCAGCTCGTAATCGAAGCCCTGCGTGGTCACTTCACCGGCATTGAGCGTGAGGAACTGAATGTTGACCGCGTCAAAGTTCTGCACCTGCAGGTTTTCAAATACGTAGTAGAATCCAGTAACGTTGACGGTCACGCTGCCATCGGCGAACTGCGCCTTGAACCCGATCTCGCCGCCCTCTGTTTCTTCGGAATCGAATATCAGCGCGGAGAAATCGCCGGTCAATGCCGCCTGGCTAAGGCTGGCTGAAGGCAGCGCCGAATTGTCGATACCGCCCGATTTGAACCCGGTCTTGTAAGAGGCAAAGATCGTCACGTCGCTGTCGGATGGCTGATAGCGCAGGGTGACTTCGGGTGAGAAATTGTCATCGGCAAAGTCGATGGGCCCGGAGTTAAAGCCCGGTGCCACAAAGCCTGGACCTTGAAGGAACAAGTGCAATGCGGGAACAGTGATGACCTGCGACTTTTCCTCGTCGGTGTAGCGAATACCGCCTGACAGCTCGAGTTCGTCTGTCAGATCAATTTGAACCGAACCGAAGGCAGAGAACGCCTCTGTATCGGTGACGTGACGCTTGTCCCAGTCATAGGTGAAACCGGTTATCGGGTCAGGCCCGATCAGTGAGATGTTGACCGCCTGCTGCGCCGTGTCGAACACAAACTGGCGGTCTTCATAGAACAGGCCGAGCATAAAGTTGAATGGACCGTCGAAATCAGAGGTCAGCCGCAGCTCTTGCGAGAACTGCTCCAGCTCGTTGCGCGGGTCGCTGCAACCGGTCCCTTGTGGGACGCCCGCGCCGTTTGTGGCTGCCAGAGCGGGCGCGTTGGCTGCAAGGAATGTGTCATCCATCAAGGCGTTGCCGATGGGCGAGAAGGCAGGGCCTATGCCAACATACGCGTAGCAATCGAAATCAACCGCATCCAGATCGAGAAAACCTGTCGTCGATGTAAGGGTGAGCGCGTCCGACAATTCAAGGTTCATCAATAGCCGCCCAAACAGCACGTCGGTCTCGGCAAATGGCACGCCGTTGCGGCCTGCCGCTGCCGAAGGTGTGGGCACACCGCCCGCTAGGGACGGGGCAGCATCGGAAAGGAAGTATAGCCCGTTGCTATCGTCGCAATCATTGCCAGCAGGAATGGCGACCACACCTTGCAGCAAGAACACCGGATCAGCGACGCCGTTTGCGCCGCAATTGATGTCCGAATGCTGGATCGCGCCGTCGCCCTCATTGCGCACATACTGCACTTTCAGGTTGGCATCGAAGGCGCTGCTCGGCTCCCAATCGAGTGTGCCGCGCAGGATCAGGTTTTCCTGTCCGCGGAAATCTCCATTGGCGGAATTTGCGCCCGGCTGAAGTTCAACAAATTCGTTGATGTCATTGTATTGCGCGGCAAGACGAATGCCCAGCGTATCCGAAATCGGCCCAGAGATGTAACCACCAATCGTGTAGCCATCTTCCTCAAATTCATAAGAACCGCGAATATTGCCTTCCCATGTTGAGGTGGGATCGGCTGAACGAATCGCAAAGACACCAGCAGAAGCAGACTTGCCGAAGAACAAGGATTGCGGGCCTTTGAGAACGTCAATTTGCTGCGTATCGAAGAAACCCGCCTGGACCAGCCGCATGCTGGAGACCTGCACACCGTCAAAATCAAACGCGACCGCGCTGTCAAAGGCAGCGGAGATGTTGGAAGAGCCAACCCCGCGCAGCGAAAGCTGACCGCCCGAACCCGAACCGCCGACTTGGACGTTGAGGCTCGGAACTCGGCTCGTTACGTCTGCGACCTGATCGACACCAAAGCGTTCGAGCGTTTCTCCGCCAATCGCGGTGACTGTGACGGGGACGTCCTGAAGGCTTTCGTTCTGGCGGCGGGCTTGGACGATGATCACATTGTCATCGCGAGCCTGCTCCTCTTCGACCTCCGCATCCTGTGCAAAGGCCACCTGCGGCATCGCTCCAAACGCCGCCAGCGCCGCTCCGCTCATCAGTGCGCGGCGCAGACCTGCGCGAGTGGCAATTTGGGTGTTACGTGCGATCATCATGCTCTCTCCCTTGTGGGGCGGCGAACCTTACCGGCCTGCCCCCGTTCCCCAGTCCCAGTTTGGGTGCCGTGCCACATTCTGCGTGGCTATCAGCAATATCACGGAGTGTATGGAGCGGGGTTTGGCGGCTCATCTAGCAAAAGCGCTAGGAAGCGTCGCAAAGTGCGTCCTTTTGGCCACAATCGTGCGCAAACCGACTGTGCCGTAGCGTCATATTACGTATACGGAAGGCATGGACCCTGTCACTTTGGACAGGCTATTCGGCTGCATCACGCGCTTCTTCCATCTCGGCCATGCGCGGATCGTTGGGCCAGACCCAATCCTCGCCGATCACCTGTTCGACCCGCAAATGCTCAGGCACATTGTCGATGCCGATCATTTTGTCGCAGCTTTGGTGGAACGAGTAAATCCGCGCTTCCTGATAGGACAAAGGCACCGATTTGAACGCCGCGCTCTGCATCGATTGTTGGATTGCTTCGCCAAATTGCGTGTCTTCGAGGATGATCGGGCTCATATCGCGACCATTTGGCTTGGTCTCATCGGGCACGGTCCAAAGATCGGGCGCTGCCCCGTCTCCCCAATCGAGAGCCATCGTAACCAGCTCAAGCCGCGTCGTGCCCAGCGAAGTCGGCCAGAAAACGAGCGGTGGCACAAAATAGTTCGATAGCGGAGAGACCCAATTGGGAAACAAAGTGTAGCTCTGCGTGTGGGTCCGGCCCAGTTCGCCCACGCTTTCGATCTGTTTCCACTCTGGCGGGCTGTCCACCGCACGGACATGCTCGCGATCAGTCTGGCGCGGGGGCGGGGCGAGCATCCGCGCATGGCCATTGGGGTACATGGTGTTGAGATTGCGCTTGCTATCGACCAGCGGCGCGACCGTGTCGGGATGGATGAAGGGCACGTGGTACACCTCCATATTGGCCTCCATCGCAACCTTCCAATTGCAATTGAGATCAAAGGAATAGCGCGAGGCGAGCCGCACTTTGTCAAAGGCAAACTCGTCCCACTCATCCATCAGCGGGCCGAGCCACCTGGTGAGAGGCATCGCGTCATCATCGAAGTTCACAAAGATCACATTGCCGAGCATCTCGCAGCGCACAGGGATCAGTCCGCGGCAGCTCATGTCGAAATCGGGAGGGAAATCCTGCTTTTCGGGTACTCCCACCAGAGTGCCGTCGGTCTTGTAAGTCCAATTGTGATAGCCGCACATCAAGCGCGCGGACTTGCCAAAATCCTCCGTCACCACAGGCGCGCCTCTGTGGCGGCAGGTGTTGTAGAAGGCGCGCACTTCGCCATCCATGCCGTGCACGATCACAATCGGATCGCCCGCATTGTGCCAACGCATATAGCAGCCGGGCTCGGGTATTTCGTCAATATGGCCGGCGAAAAGCCAGCTTTTGCGGAAGATATGTTCCTGTTCGAGAGCGAAGTATTCTTCGCTGGTGTAACGCGCTGCGGGCATGTCGGGGAGCTTGGGGAAGCTTTTGGGAGGACTCTTGCGCGTGGCCTCCCACTCCATCAGCGCTTTCAGACGGGCAATTTCAGCAGCGTCGATCATTCCATTTCTCCCCCGTAGCAAGGTATCGCGGTGACGCGCGCATGCACCTCTCACTTTTCCCATCGCTTTAAACAGTGGTGCGGATCGCAACCGCGCTTAGTCTCTTATGCAAACACAACGCTTTTGGGAGAGAGCTATGGCTGGGAGAGTGGAAGGCCGCGTCGCGCTGGTCACAGGGGGCGCGATGGGCTTGGGCAAGGCTGATTGTGAGCGATTGGCAGCCGAAGGCGCGACCGTGATTGTGACCGACCGCGAAGTGGAACTGGCGCATCAGGTCGCAGACAGCATTGGTGGCGATGCGATGGCATTGGATGTCACCGATGAGCAGCAATGGATCACTGTTATGCAAGCGGTGAAAGAGCGCCATGGCGGGCTCGACATTCTCGTAAACAATGCAGGCAATGTGATCTTTGAGAATATTGAAGAATGCTCGCTCGATCACTTCAAACTGCACCTTGATATCCATGTGAACGGCACGTTTCTGGGGTGCAAATACGCGCTGCCTTTGATGAAGCATCGGCACCGCGAGAATGGCGGCGGCGGCTCGGCCATAGTCAATATGGCATCGACCGCAGCGCTGATGGGCTATCCGATGATCCCCGCCTACACCGCGGCGAAGGGCGCGATCTCTTCGATGACGCGCAGCATCGCGCTGCACTGTCAGGACGAGGGATACGGCATTCGCTGCAACGCGCTGGCCCCGGGCGGGATTGAAACGCCGATGGTGATGGAGGTTTCAGGCCGCAAAGGCGAGGAGCCGATGGAGATCCCGGCAGGCCCGCTGCCATCCGATGGGCTTGGCCACCCCAGTGATGTGGCGGGCTGTGTGCTGTTCCTTGCCTCAGATGAAGCACGATTTTTGAACGGCCTGACGATCCCGGTGGACAATGGCCTCGACGCCCGACCCCACCACTAGATCATGCCGCCATTCAGCCCTGACGGCCTGCAAATGGCAACTTTCCACTCTTCCGGTGCTCACGACCCGGAAGGTCGCTGCGCGCCGGGTCGTGCAAACTCACCATTTTCGGCGCGTCATCATCTGAATGTCAACACGATCTAGCCCCGGCTCTGCTGATACAGGCATGACCACCGGCGGTTCGTACCGCTGGTATGTGCTGGGTCTGTTGACGCTCACCAGCCTGTTCAGCGTTGCGGACAGGCTCGTCTTCTCGATCCTGACGCAGGATATCAAGGGCGAGTTTGAGCTTACCGATCTTCAGGTCGGGCTGATTGGCGGGGTCGCGTTCAGCATCATCTATGTGATCGCGGGCTTCCCTGCGGCGCGGCTTGCCGACCGGTCGGTGCGCAAGAACATCGTTGCCGCTGCGATCTCTTTCTGGAGCGTGATGACCGCGGTGTGCGGGTTGGCGACGGGGTTTTGGACGCTCTTCCTTGCCCGCGTCGGTGTGGGTGTGGGAGAGGGGTGTTCCGGCCCTGCCTCGCAAAGCCTTGTTGCCGACTTCTTCCGCCCCGAAGAGCTCGCGCGCGCAATGGGTATACTAACGATCGGGGCGACGATGGGGACCGCCTTTGGCCTGATGGCGGGCGGGCTTTTGTCAGAGGCGTTTGGCTGGCGGATGGCGTTTGTGCTGATGGGCTTGCCCGGCGTTTTGATCGGAGCCTTGCTCTTTTTCACCGTGCGAGAGCCGCAGCGCGGGCGCTATGCTCCCAAAGGCGCACGGGTCAAGCAACTGCCGCTGGGCGAGACGCTGCAATCATTGCTTGCAAACAAAGTCTATCTCGGTTTTGCTGCGGGCTTCGCGGTGCAGATCATGATCGGATACGGCATGGCGTTCTGGGTCGCACCGGCGGCGATCCGGCAATATGGCGTATCCACTGGCGATGTCGCGGTGCTGCTGGGGCTGGCTTATGTTGCCGGAGGTCTGCCGGGTCCGCTTATCGGCGGGTTTCTGACCGAGCGTCTGACCAAGCGCGATGAACGCTGGCGGGCGTGGTTTCCCGGCCTTGTTAGCCTGATGTCGATCGGTCCCTTGTGGATAGCCTTTCAGATGGGCGAGTTCTGGGCGTTCCTTTCGCTGTTTGCGGTTGGATACGGCATCTTCACCGCGAGCCAGGCGGGTATCCTTTCAGGCATTCAAAACGCGGTCGAACCCTCGCAGCGCGGTTTTGCGGTCGCTTTCGCGCTGTGCTTTAACAACATCTTGGGCCAAGCGGTTGGGCTGGGGCTGATCGGCTGGATCAGCGACACGCTGGAACCTTCGCGGGGGGTCGCATCGCTTGGCATTTCGGTGGTGGGGGTGTGCGCGGTTGCAGGCGTAGTCGCGATGGCGATCTTTGCATGGACGGCAGCGCGGATGGGCTCTTCTGGATATCTGGCAAAGCTAGAAGCCGGGATGAATTGACAGCGCCCCGCCATCCACCAGCATTTCCGCACCCGTCATAAATGGGCATTCATCGCTCGCAAGAAACGCAATCGCCGCCGCCGTCTCTGCCGGATCGCCCAAACGGTTGAGCGGAGAGGTCGCAGCCACCGCCGCTTTTAGCCCCGGCATATGTTCCTCAGCTGTGTTCAATATTCCCGTCTCGGTCGCGCCGGGGATCACCGTGTTGCAGCGGATCGCATAGCCTTTTTGCGCGCAATGCACCGCGATGCTTTTGGAGAGCACCCGCACCGCGCCTTTGCTCGAACAATAGGCGACATCGCCGGGCAAGGCGGCCATGGCGGAGGTTGAGGCGATGTTGATGATCGCGCCTGATGCCCCGCCGGGATTGTCCTTCATCGCCGCAATCGCCGCGCGGCACCCCGCCATCGTGCCTTTGATATTGATGTCGTAGGTCCGCTCCCAGACCTCGTCAGTCACGTCTTCGATGGAGTGCTGTGAGACCACGCCTGCATTATTGACGAGGATGTCGAGCCTGCCCCAGCGCTCGGTCGCTTGACCCACGATACCCGGCCACAACCCCGTGTTGGCGACGTCTTGGATGGTGAATTGAGCGCCCACTGCATCGCACAAAGCCGCGCCCGCCGCGTCAACATCGGTGCCGAGGACGTCCGCACCGTCAGCGCGCAGCCGCTTGACCGTCGCCGCGCCGATCCCGCTCGCGCAGCCGGTGACAATCGCGGCTTTACCCGATAGGTCCGCCATCACTCAGGCTGCTGCCAAATCGACGCGCTCGCCCTCGCATTGTGCGTCTCGACAAAGCGCGCGAGATTGGCGGTGCCTTCGGGCAGTTTCCAGCCCACAGTGAAGCCGAAATTGGCAAAGCAGAACATGAGAAGGTCTGCGAAGGTGAAACGGCCCAGCGCCAGGTGATCGCTCTCTCCCAGAATGCCGTCGAAAAGGCGCCATTTCTCATCGGCCATTGCCGACAATTCTGCACCCGCCTCGCCGCTGACCACACTCATGCGCGGCTCAAACATCGGGCGGCCTGCGCCTGCACGAAAACCCATCGTCATCGGCACCACGACTTCCTGGTCGAACAGCCGCGCCCATTTGCGCACTTCGGCACGCTCGGCTGCGGTTTCGCCGAACAGGTTGGGGGTTGGATGCTGTTCCTCAATAAATTCGCAGATCGGCCAGCTTTCCGTGAGGCATGTGCCGTCATCCAATTCCAACGTAGGGATCGTGCCAAGCGGGTTCTTCGCCATGTAGTCCGTGCTTTGGCGGTTTTCGCCAGTGATGATGTCGTAATGAACGCGATCAAAATCGCGGCCTTCCTCAAGCCCCTTTTCGACCATAAACATGCGCACCAGGCGCGGATTGGGGCCGAGGCTTGAATGCAGTTTCGTCATCATCACTCTCCATCGCGATTGTCTTTAAACGTAATTGTATGCGCAGGGCGCGCGCGCGGCTTCCTCACAAATGCAATAGGGGCCCAAATTGCTATAGCGAACATGTGCCAGATTTCGCCAACTTGCCTCTTGCTATGGCGCCGCGGCGACCGCATCTTGGGGTCATGAACGATCAGGGCGCAGGCGATAGCGAGAAAAACGGGCTGGCCGATGGCGGGCCACAAGAGGCAGGCGCGCGCGATGGCTTTCAGTCAAACCGCGCCCGGCAATTGTTCGGCCATAAAGGCGGGGCGAGCCCTTGGGAACAGGCGGCTGATGCAACCTCTGGACCAAGAGAAGACCCGCCAACCACAAGCTCTGCACCCTATCCCCAAGAGGCGAGCTATGCGCCGCGTGAAGTAGCGGTGGGTGGCCCTGCCCCCGACTCCATCTTCAGCGATGTCGATGACGATGGCGAACTCACGAAACTCCACCCAAACTACAAATTGATGATGCGGGTTGGCGCCGCGATCCTTGCGTTTGTGGTGGTGTTCGCATCATTGGCAGCAGATGGCGCAGTGAGCACAGAAACAGACTTCCCCTTTGGCATCATCACCGGGGTGGGCGTGCTCATTGCGCTGTTCCTTGTCATCCGCGTGCCCACTGCGCGGTACAATGCGCGTGGCTATCAGATCAGCCGCGACCGGCTGCGCGTCGTGCGCGGCATCCTGTGGCATTCCGACACGATCGTGCCCTTTGGCCGGGTCCAGCATATTGACGTTGACCAAGGCCCAATTGAGCGCGCGCTCAGCATTGCGACTATGACGCTCCATACCGCTGGCAGCCACAACGCCTCTGTCCGCTTGCCCGGTTTGGGGCACGAATTGGCGGTGCAGATGCGTGAGGAAATCCGTGCCCATATCAAGCGGGAAAGCATGTGAGCGCCCCATCTGCGCCGCCCCAGCCGAGCGCTCGTAACACCGCGCCCTTAAGCGTTCTTGTCGGCGCGCTGGCCGGGCTGCAAAACGCGATCTTTCCCGCCGTGGCGGCTGCCTTTGGCACCGGAATCACGGGGATTGGCCTACTGATCGGTCTGGGGGTGGGCATTGCCATCTTCCTTGTCGCGGCAGGTTTTGCCTATCTGCGCTGGAAACGGCTGACTTACACAATTGGTGCAGCAGATATCCGGGTGGAAAGCGGCATTTTGAGCCGTTCCGCTCGCTCTGTCCCCTATGAGCGCATTCAAGACGTGAGCCTTGAACAGAAGCTGATCCCGCGCCTGTTCGGTCTCGTTGCAGTAAAGTTTGAAACGGGCGCTGGCGGTGGTGAGGATCTGAGTCTCACCTATCTTAGGGAGGAAGACGGCGAAGAGCTGCGTCAACTGGTCAGAACGCGGCGAGACGGCGCGGCAATTGAGGCCCAAACCGGCGAATCTGCGGCACATCCGCTCCCAGCAGTCGAGGAAGAGGCCGAGGCGCTCTTTACAATGGGCCCTGGGCGATTGTTCACCTTTGGCGTTTTCGAGTTTTCCCTTGCGGTCTTCGCGGTTTTGTTCGGCCTGTTGCAATATGTCGATAGCTTCGCCGACTTCGACTACGCAGACCCCGATTTCTGGCTCAGCTGGTTCAGCTTCAGCGATGGTGGTTTGACGGACAGGATCGTTGAGGCGAGTCCAGTAACACAGGCGCTGACGGCGTTGGCTGGACTTGTTGTTGTCTTCGTGATTGGCTCTGCAACCGGTATGGTGCGTGTGTTCCTGCGCGAATGGGGTTTCTTGTTAGAGCGGACAGAACGCGGCTTTCGCCGCCGTAGGGGTCTCCTCACGAAAACTGATGTCGTGATGCCGGTTCACCGGGTGCAGGGGGTTAAGCTTGGCACCGGCTTTATCCGCTACCGGTTTGGCTGGCATTCGCTTCGTTTTGTGAGTTTGGCGCAGGATATGGGGGCATCCAGCCATGTTGTCGCACCCTTTGCCAAGCTGCGCGAGATCGAGCCCATTGCCAACGCCGCCGGGTTTCAGCTGCCTTCAGAGGATACCGATTGGCACCGGGCAAGCGAGAAATATTTATTCGACAGCGCTTTGGGCGATGCGCTGCTTTTCTTGATCCCGGCAATGATCGCTTTTGTGACGACCAGCATTTATTCACCCGAATGGACGACGTTGGCCGTCAGCGTTCCCATTGTTCTTGCGGGCATTGCGGCGGTGCTCAATGTGTTTGCCTGGCGCTATCAACGCCACGCGTTGGATGAAGCGCAGATCTTGTCGAGCCGTGGTGTGCTTTCCCCGCGCAGCGAGATTGCGACCCGGCTGAAACTGCATTCGGTAGAGGTTTCGCAAGGGCCGATTGCCCGGCTGCGTGGCTATGCCACATTGCATCTGGGCCAGGCAGGCGGAACCTTTGCGATACCCGGCCTTCCAGTCGAGCGCGCCCGCGAAGTGCGCCGCAAAGTGCTGGAGACAATCGCGACGACCGATTTCTCGCAATTGGAGGCAGCCTAGGTTTTTGCTTCCACACCCGCATCCGCGGGCGTGCCCTCGGTGCAACTCCTCCGCTTGCGCTGCGGTGCACCTGCGGGCGGGCAGTCGCCCTTGCGGTTTGCTGGTCGCAAACCGTTTCTCAAGCCTTGAGATCCCCCCAATCCGGGTTCTCGTCGAACTTCTTGGCGACATACCAGCATTGCGGATCCACTTTGAATTTCAGCTCGCGCGCATCTGCGATCAGGCGTTCCACCAGCAAAGCAGCAATTCCGCGCCCTCCAATTTCCGGGGGGACAATCGTGTGGGTGGCGATCCGGACATGTTCGCCGCGCGGCTCCCATTCGAGCGTGCCGACGGCTTTCTCGCCCGGCACCTTGGCGACGTATTTGCCGCCTGCCCCGTGATCGGAATGGGTGATCGTCACGCCCGCATTGGTTTGGTTCATTTTGCGCGCTCCTGCTTGCACTTGGTGTCCGCATGGCTAGAGGCGAAGTCTATGCCTCAGCTCAGACCCTTCCTTTCCGACAACGCTGCCCCCGTCCACCCTAAAGTGTGGGAGGCGATGCGAGCGGCGGACAGCGCCGACAATCCCTATGACGGTGATGCTCTATCAGCGCAGCTTGATGAGCGTTTCACTGATCTGTTCGGGCGCAAGTGCGCGGCGGAGTGGGTGGCGACGGGGACAGCCGCGAATTGTCTGGCGCTTGCAACGATGTGCCAGCCCCATGGCGGGGTGGTGTGCCATGAAGAGGCGCATGTTGAGGTGGATGAGGGCGGTGCCCCGGGTTTCTATCTCCACGGGGCCAAGCTGATGCTGTGTGCCGATGGACATGGGAGCGAAGGGGCCAAACTTTCGCCCGAAGGCATTGCCGCGCTGATCGACCCCATCCGCAATGATGTCCACCAAGTGCAGCCGCACGCCATCGCGATCACGCAGGCGAGTGAATATGGACGCAGCTACACCCCTGATGAGCTCGCCGCGCTCGCCGCTTTCGCCAGAGAGCGCGGGCTCGGCCTCCATATGGACGGTGCGCGCTTTGCCAATGCGGCGGCGTTTCTGGGCGGATCGGCTGCCGATGCGGCGCATGGTGTCGACAGCCTCGCTTTCGGCTTCATCAAGAATGGCGCGATGGGGGCCGAAGCGGTGGTGCTGTTCGATCCCGCTCAGGCCGATCTTGTCAAATATCGCCGTAAGCGCGCCGGTCACCTGCAATGCAAGGGCCGGTATCTGGCAGCGCAGATCCTTGCGATGCTGGAGGGTGATCTGTGGCTCGCCAATGCCCGTCACGCCAACGCTGCTGCGCAAGAGATCGCCAGCGGCTGCGGCGATCGGCTGATGCACCCGGTTGAGGCCAACGAGCTGTTTGTGCGGCTTAGCGCTGAAGAACGAGAGGCCCTGCGCGCGCAGAACTTTGCGTTCTATGACTGGGGAGAGGACGCCGCGCGCTTTGTCACCGCATGGGACACACGCGCTGAAGATGCGAGCGCTTTGGGCCGGGCCATCGCGGGCCTATGAGCGCGTCGCAAAGCGGGATGCTCACTCCCCGTGTGATCATCCCCTTCCTGTTAACGGGCACAATTTGGGGCTCGACCTGGCTTGTCATCACCGGTCAGATCGACGGGGTGCCTGCGGCATGGTCGGTGTTCTACCGCTTTGCATTGGCGACACCCGCTTTGTTTCTGGTCGCATTCCTGATGAAGCGCCGCCTGACGCTCACCCGGCCTGAACACGGGCTAGCGGCAGCCGTCGGCATCTTCCAATTCAGCGGCAATTTTCTCTTCGTTTATCATGCAGAGCTGTATGTGACATCGGGCATCGTGGCGATGATGTTCGGCCTGCTGATGGTCCCCAATGCATTGTTCGGGCGACTGTTTCTAGGCGAGAAGGTGCAAAGCGGCTTTGTCATCGGCAGCTTGATCGCAATTGTCGGGGTGTCCGCGCTGCTGGTGCATGAATGGCTCGCCAACCCTGAGGCCGGCGTGATCGGAGGCAATCCGGGTCTCGGCATCGTCCTTGCCATGTTGGGCATTCTCGCGGCGTCTTTTGCCAATGTCATCCAAGCCAACCCCACCGGGCGCGGCGTGCCGATGGTTAGCCTGCTTGCATGGGCGATGCTCTATGGCACTGCTGTTCGATCTCGGTTTTGCGCTGGCTCACCGCAGGCCCGCCGCCAGCTGCCCACAACAGGCAGTTATTGGGCGGGGATCGTCTATCTCGCGCTGATTGGATCGGTGGTTACGTTTCCATTGCATTACAACCTTGTGCGAGAGATCGGCGCGGGCCGCACGGCGTACAATTCGATCCTGACAATCTCTGTCGCGATGGCGCTGTCGACGCTGTTTGAGGGCTATGAGTGGACGTGGTTGACCGCTGGAGGGATGGTTTTGGCGGTGGTGGGCATGGTGCTGGCGCTAAGGGCTAAGCAAACTCGCTAAACCTTCCACATAAGTCGGATAGGCAGGCTCCCAACCCAGCATCCGCTTCGCTTTCCCATTCGCCACGCGGCGGTTCTCTCCGTAAAAGCCGCGCGCCATGGGGGAGAGTTTGGCCTCTTCGAGCGTCTCCATCTTGGGAGGCTCCACGCCCATAAGCGCGCAAGCATGCTCGGTGACGGCATTGCCGCTGATCGGCAGGTCATCTGCAAGGTTGTAGGCACCCGGCGGCGCATCCCCCGTCAGCGCGGCTACCACCCCGCTCGCGATGTCATCGACATGGCAACGGCTGAAGACCTGCCCTGGCAGATCAATCCGCCGCGCGCGGCCATCCCTTACCCGATCTAGCGCGCTGCGGCCCGGCCCGTAAATCCCCGGTAGCCGGAAAACCCGCGCACCCATTTCCAGCCACAGCTTGTCCGCCTCAGCGCGCGCATTGCGGCGGCCTGCTCCGGTTTCGGCAATGGTGGGCGTTGCCTCATCGACCCATGCCCCGCCAGCATCGCCATAGACGCCGGTTGAGGAGAGGTAGAACAGTGCCTGCTCTCGCAGCGCTTCGCCATAGGCATCGAGCACTGGGTCCAATCCGCTCTCCCGGTCTGGCGGAACTGATGAGAGCACATGCGTGGCCTCACCAATTGCGGCTCCAACCGCATCCCGGTCAGAAAAATCGAGTGTCCCCGCGCTTCCTGTGGCCTCAACCGTCCACCCCCGCGCTTCGACCGCCGCTTTGATCCGTTTTGCCGTGTAGCCCAGCCCGAAAATCAACAAATGCGCCATGCTTAAGGTCTGTGCCGCTAGACGAAGCGTAAAATCAATCTAAATCATGCAGCCATGGATATTGCAGCAGACTCGATCACCCCAAACGATGCACCCCCGGCTCCCCCGCAGCCGCCTTTGATCAAGCGGGAGGATTACACGCCTTACCCTTGGCTGGTCCCGCAAACCGCGCTCCATTTCGATCTGGGGCTGGAAGAGACCAAAGTCACAGCACGGCTTACGATTGAGCCCAATCCGGCTGCAGAGCCCAACGCAAGAGCTGCGGCTGAATGGCGATGGGTTGAAAGCGACCTCCGTCAGCGTCGATGGTGAACCGGGCGATTGCCGCATTGATGGCGATGATCTGGTCGTGATTATTCCCGAATCAAGCGGGACGCACCAAGTGCAGATCGCGACCACGATCAATCCCAGCACAAACACCACCCTGATGGGTCTTTATGCCTCCAACGGGATGCTGTGCACCCAATGCGAGGCCGAGGGCTTCCGCCGCATCACTTTCTTCCCTGACCGCCCCGACGTGCTCTCAACATACAGCGTGCGCATGGTCGGCGACCAAGCCGCGTTCCCGATCCTGCTGTGCAACGGCAATAAGGAGAATGAGGGCGATCTTGATGGAGGGCGTCACTTTGCCGAATGGCACGACCCATGGCCCAAGCCATCCTATCTCTTCGCGCTGGTCGCAGGCGATCTGGTTGCCAAGTCTGGGCCTTTCACCACGATGTCCGGCCGCGAGGTGGAGTGCAACATCTGGGTCCGCGCCGAAGACCTAGAGCGCACCGACCACGCGCTCGCATCGCTCCACCAATCGATGAAGTGGGATGAGGAGACTTTCGGGCGTGAATACGACCTTGATCTCTACAACATCGTCGCCGTCTCTGACTTCAATATGGGCGCGATGGAAAACAAAGGCCTCAACGTCTTCAACACCAAATATGTGCTGGCAGACGTCGACACCGCGACCGATGGCGATTTTGACGCGGTCGAAGGCGTGATCGCGCATGAGTACTTCCACAATTGGTCGGGCAACCGCATCACCTGCCGCGATTGGTTTCAGCTGTCGTTGAAAGAGGGCTTTACCGTCCTGCGCGATCAGCTGTTTTCGCAGGATATGCGCGGGGAAGCGGTCAAACGCATTGAGGATGTGCGCATTCTTCGCGCGGCGCAATTCCCTGAGGATGCGGGGCCTTTGGCGCATCCGATCCGCCCGGACAGTTACCGCGAGATCAGCAATTTCTACACCGCCACCGTCTACAACAAGGGCGCTGAAGTCATCCGAATGATGCGTTCGATGGCCGGAGTAGGCGCTTTCCGCAAAGGCACTGATCTCTATTTCGACCGGCATGACGGGGAAGCGGCAACCTGCGAAGACTTTATCAAAGCCATCGAAGAGGGCGCAGAGCTGGACCTTGAGCAGTTCCGCCTATGGTACCGCCAAGCGGGCACGCCAACAGTGAGCGTTAGCCAAGAGGTATCGGGCGACACGCTCACTCTGGATCTCAAGCAGACCGTGCCCGCAACTCCAGGACAGCCGGACAAGTCGCCCATGCCGATCCCACTGCGCGTCGCTGTGCATTCGCGGGCTGGGGATGCTCTGGGTGCGGAGCAGCTGATCGTTCTGAATGAGGCCGAGCATAGCTTCGATCTGCCTTTGGTTGGCGCTGATCCGGTGGTCTCGATCAATCGCGGCTACACCGCGCCAGTTATCATTGAGCGCGCGCTCGACCGCGACGACCTCGTATTCCTTGCCGCACGCGATGATGATCCGTTTGCGCGCTATGAGGCTTTGCAGGAGTTGGCTGTGAGCCATCTGGTCGCTGCAGCTCGCGGAGAGGATGTGACGGAGGGTGAGGCATCGCTTGTCGCGGCCTTCCGCTCGATCCTCACCGACGAAGCGCTTGAAGACGCGATGCGCGGTGAGCTGATGCTGCTGCCCAGCGAGACCTATCTGTTCGAAGCCATGGCCTCCTCTGGGGCGAGCGGTGACCAAAAGGCCGATCCCGGCGCAATCCATGAAGCGCGCGAGGCGCTGAAGAAGGTCATCTCCACCGAGCTTCAAAGCGAACTGCGCCAGCTTTATGAACGGGTTGCGACCGTTTCGCTCAACGATGATCGAGGACGCGGTGCGCGCAAGGTCAAATCGGTAACGCTCGGCCTGATTGCAGCGGGTGACGCGGAAGCGGCGAACGCTTCTGGCCGCGGATCAATTCGCGCAGGCCGACAATATGACTGATCGCCAGGGCGCTTTGATGGTGCTGTGTTCAATGCAAACGGCCGAGCGTGAAGAGGCGCTCGCGGCGTTTTATGAGCGGTTTCAAAGGCAATGATCTTGTCATCGACAAGTGGTTCACTCTGCAAGCGCTCTCGCTTCACCCCAATGTGCTGGCGCAGGTTGAGGCGCTTGCCGAGCATCCTGATTTCACGATGAGCAATCCCAACCGCGTGCGCTCGCTTTACATGGCGCTCGCGGGCAACCCTTCCGCATTCCACGATGCGAGCGGGGCGGGGTACAAGATGATCGCCGATGTGATTCTCGCGCTTGATCCGGTGAACCCACAGACGGCGGCGCGCTTTGTTTCGCCATTGGGCCGTTGGCGGCGGATTGAGCCGGGCAGAGCGGCTTTGATGAAGGGCGAACTGGAGCGGATTGCTAAGGCCGATAACCTCTCACGCGACACTTTCGAACAGGTCAGCCGCAGCCTCGATGGGTGAACCCGCCAGCCCTAAACTGCCGATAGAGCCCGGCTTTGACATCCTGCGTGCTGAAGCGCTCGGCGATGTCCCTCACGGATTTTTTGGGTCCGCCGGCGGCGCGCATCAATTTGGCTATGGCGGTCCGGGCGAAGCGGAGGATGTGCGCCTTCTTCGCAACGCAGCGGCGGATGCCGTCTTGAGCGGTGCGCCCTTGCAGGCCCCTCATCAGGTCCATTCGCCCGAAGTCGTTAGCGTGGGCAAAGTGTGGCCCGACGCGGCAGAAGGACGCCCGGTGGCAGATGGGGTTGTGACTGATAGGCCTGAAGTGGTGCTCGGCATAGTCACCGCCGATTGCGCGCCCGTTCTGTTTGCTGACGCCCAAGCAAGGGTTGTCGCCGCTGCCCATGCTGGATGGCGCGGTGCGGTTGGCAATGAACGCGGCGATGTGCTCCAAAACACGCTTTTCGCCATGGAGGCGTTGGGCGCGGAGAGATCGCGCATCGCCGCCGCTATCGGACCGACGATCTCGCAGGACAGCTACGAGGTGGACGAAGCCTTCAGAGCAAATTTTGAAAGCGTTGATGATGCGCTCTTCCGAGACGCTCCAGCCCGCGAAGGCATCGCGCGTTGGCAGTTCGATTTGCCAGGCTACATCCTTGCGAAATTGGCAAAATTGGGTGTCAGGAGCGCATGCAATTCCTCTCAAGACACTTTCAGCCAGCCTAGGCGCTATCACTCATACCGCCGGGCGTCGCAATCAGGCCTGCCAAATTACGGTCGCCAAATCAGCATGATAGCCGTTCCTGGCTAAAGTTTGCGCGCGCTCGAACGTTCAATGATTAAAACACAGTTGGAATTGTGGCAATTTGGCGTATATGGCGCCGCAATTGGGGATCGAATGTGCGCCTCGTGCGTTCGCCCGGCATTGGGATAAATCATGAAACCTCTGGCGCGGTCATGCGTTGGGGCAATCAAGCGAAGCCGCGTTGGAGCAGAGTCTGGCGCGGCAAAATGAGCAGGGTAACAGATTATGGCTTCGACTGCAGAAGGTGTCCAAGAGGGCGTACGCCGCCGCGACTGGATTCATATTGCAGCTGTCAGCACGGCTGGTGTCGGCGGTGCTTCGGTTCTCTTCCCGCTGGTGGGCCAGATGGCTCCAACGGCAGACGTTCTTGCCGCCTCAACCACAGATGTTGATGTCTCTGCCATTGAGCCGGGCCAATCGATCAAGGCGGTATTCCGCGATCAACCGCTCTTCGTAACGCGCCTCACGCCTGAGAAGATTGCTGAAGCGCGCGAAGTCGACACGGGCTCGCTGCGCGATCCACAAAGCGTCGAAGAGCGCCTTGGGGAAGGCAATGAGGATTTCCTCGTCCAGCTTGGCGTGTGCACGCACCTTGGCTGCGTTCCGCTTGGGGCAGGCGAAGGTGAGAGCAAGGGTGAGTTCGACGGCTATTTCTGCCCGTGCCACGGATCACACTACGATTCTATCGGGCGTATCCGTAAAGGCCCTGCTCCAACCAACCTCGCAGTGCCGGACTTTGAATTTGCATCCGAAAGCGTCATCCGCGTCGGGTGATCTTTCGTAGGTTTAGTTAGCCGACCTTTTTCCTTCGCTGAGTAAGAGCAAGAGAGCATTATGAGCTTCGCCTGGGCCAATCAGTACGAACCAAAATCCGACTTTACCAAGTGGATTGATGAGAAACTGCCGCTTCCGCGTCTGGTATACAACGCGGTGGGTGCTGGATATCCGGTTCCGCGCAATCTCAACTATATGTGGAATTTCGGCGTGCTCGCCGGTTTCTTCCTGGTGTTCCAGATCATAACCGGCGTTGTGCTTGCGATGCATTATGCGGCGAACACAGAAGTGGCGTTCGGACAGATTGAGCACATTATGCGCAATGTGAACTATGGCTGGCTGATGAAATACGCCCATGCCAATGGCGCGAGCTTCTTCTTCCTCGTCATCTACATGCACATTTTCCGCGGATTTTATTACTCATCCTACAAAGCTCCGCGTGAAATGATCTGGCTGCTCGGTGTGGTCATCTTTCTTCTCATGATGGCGACTGCCTTTATGGGTTACGTGCTCCCATGGGGCCAGATGAGCTTCTGGGGCGCGAAAGTTATTACCGGCCTATTCGGCGCAATCCCGTTCATCGGTGAGCCGCTGCAAGTTTGGCTGGTAGGTGGCTATGCGCCGAATGATTCAACGCTTAACCGCTTCTTCTCGCTGCACTTTCTGTTGCCGTTTGTGATTGCCGGAGTGGTTATCCTTCACATCTGGTCGCTGCACATCCCCGGCTCTTCCAACCCAACAGGTGTCGAGGTGAAGAAGGAAAGCGACACCGTACCGTTCCACCCTTATTACACCGCCAAGGATGGTTGGTTTTTGGGGCTGGTCCTATCGCTGTTTGCCTTTGTAGTGTTCTTTGCGCCAAACGCTTTGGGCCACGCGGAAAACTGGATCGAGGCGAACCCGCTCTCGACCCCTGCACTGATCGTGCCTGAGTGGTATTTCTACCCCTTCTACGCTATCCTGCGTGCATTCACCGGTGATCTCACCATTCCATTCACTGGCATCGTGTTGATCGAAGCGAAACTGCTAGGCGTTATCGCAATGTTCGGGTCGATCCTGCTGTGGTTCTTCCTGCCATGGCTTGATAAGAGCCCCGTGCGTTCGGGTTCGTATCGCCCGATGTTCCGCATCTTCTTCTGGATCTTCGTGGTGGATATGGCGGCTCTGTTCTATCTCGGCGGAGCGGCGGCTGAAGAGCCCTACATCTTAATGAGCCAGATCGCGACCGGATGGTACTTCCTGCACTTCCTGGTGATCCTGCCGATCGTTAGTCAGATCGAGATCCCCAAAGCTCTGCCGTTCTCCATCACGGAATCGGTATTGGGCAAGGATGACGATGCTGGTGCACCACCGGCGGCACCTGTGGCTCCAAAGCCTGCTGGCGATGCTCCTGACGGCGCGTTGCAGCCGGCCGAGTAAAGCGCAAACACAAACCATTTGCTGACCCGATAACGAGAAAGAGTTCGGTCATGACAATTCGACTTGGAGGCATCATCCTCGGCCTTGGCCTTACAGCGGTTTTGCTGCTGTGGTCGCTGTTTCCCGGCGTTGCGACGCTGGTAACAGACGGCTTCCCTGAAAAGCCTGATTACTACGCCTTTCAAGAGGACAATATTGCCCCTGAAGGCGGGTTTTCTTTTGATGGTCCAATGGGCACCTGGGATACGCAGCAATTGCAGCGCGGCTATCAGGTCTACAAAGAGGTCTGCTCCGCCTGCCACTCTCTCAAATACGTCGCTTTCCGCAATCTTGCTGACCTGGGCTATTCCGAAGCCGAAGTCCGCGCGGAAGCCGCAAGCTGGATGGTGCCGGGCGTAGATCCGAAAGATGGCTCAGCGATTGAACGCCCGGGTCTGCCAACCGACATGTTCCCCTCGCCCTATGCCAATGACATCGAAGCGCGCGCGTTTAACAACAACGCGATCCCGCCTGATCTTTCGCTGATCACCAAGGCGCGCAAAGACGGCGTGCACTATGTGTATTCGCTGATGCAGGGCTACACTGAGCCGACCGAAGAGGATTTGGCCAAATCGCCTGACTTTGAAACGCCGCCGGGCCTGTATTTCAACGAGTATTTCTACAACATCAACATCGCGATGCCGCCGCAGCTTTTGCCGGACATCATCACCTATGCCGACGGCACTGAAGCGACGACCGAGCAGATGTCTGCTGACGTCACCGCTTTCCTGACTTGGGCCGGTGAGCCATCGCTGATCCAGCGGAAGCAAACCGGCTGGTTCGTGATTGCATTCTTGCTGTTCGCGACCGGTCTTGGCTTCCTGTCCTACAAGTCAATCTGGGCGGGAATGAAGCCAAAAAAGGGCTGATCGCACCAAGCCATTGACGATGAAATTCACGCAGCGCCTCATCATCGCTTGAGATGGTGGGGCGCTCGTGCTTTTAGGGCTTCATCCTTCGCAAACGGAGTTGATTGAATGAGCGCCAATGTCATGAATATTCAGGCGCTCAAAGGCCTGATCCGCACGGTCCCGGACTTCCCCGAGCCTGGCGTCCAGTTTCGTGACATCACCACATTGATCGGCCACTCCGACGGGATGGCAGCGAGCGTGCATCATCTGGCGGAGCGCGCCCGGGCGGGTGGTGCACAAAAGATCGCCGGTATGGAAGCCCGCGGCTTCATCTTTGGGGCTGCAGTCGCAGTGGAGCTGGGCATTGGCTTTGTTCCCGTTCGTAAACCCGGCAAGCTTCCGATTGAGACAATTGGGGTGGATTACGCCCTCGAATACGGGACTGACCGGTTGGAGATGGACCCTGATGCGGTGGACGAGGGCGAGGTTGTGGCAATCGTCGATGATCTGATCGCCACGGGCGGCACCGCACTTGCCACGGCCGAGCTGCTTCGCAAAGCCGGGGCCACTGTCAATCAGGCGCTGTTTGTGATCGACCTTCCCGACCTCGGCGGCGCTGAGAAATTGCGCGGTGCGGGCGTTGAGGTCGGCGCATTGATGGATTTTGAGGGTGACTAAGGTCTACCGAACCCGCCCATGACCTCAGAAGCCCTTGTTATCGCGACGGTTGGCGCGCTCGGTATCGGGGCGCAGTGGATCGCATGGCGCACGGGCTGGCCAGCGATTGTTCTGATGCTGGCTGCGGGCTTTCTGGCCGGACCGATTACGGGGCTGATCGATCCCGAGATTACCTTCGGCGAATTGCTCGACCCAATGATCAGCGTGGGCGTGGCGCTGATCCTGTTCGAAGGGGGGCTCAGCCTTGATCTGCGCGAGCTGCGGCATTCGGGCAAAGCGGTCATCCGGCTTGCGACGGTCGGTGTGCTGGTCGGTTGGGCGCTAGGATCGCTTGCGGGATACTACATTGCCGGGCTGGTCTGGCCGGTCGCAGTGCTGTTTGGCGGCATCCTGATCGTGACCGGACCAACGGTGGTGATCCCCCTACTTCGTCAAGCCAACATCCAAACACGGCCAAACTCGATCCTCAAATGGGAAGGTATCGTCAACGATCCCACTGGCGCTTTGTGCGCGGTGATTGCTTACGAATACTTCCGGTTTGTGCAGGACAATCCGGGCGCTTCGTTGGTCGATGTGGTTCCTCCACTGATCATTGCCGCGATCCTTGCCGGGTTGATCGGATACGCTGCGGCGCGGCTGATTGCTTATCTCTTTCCGCGCGGGGCGATACCTGAATATCTCAAAGTGCCGGTGCTGTTTACCAGCGTGATCGCGGTGTTTGTGCTGACCAACGCAATCGAGCATGAGGCGGGCCTTGTCGCGGTTACCGTGATGGGCATAACGCTTGCCAATCGTGATGTGTCCAGCATCCGCTCTATCCATCCGTTCAAAGAGAATGTGGCGATCCTGCTCGTCTCCGGCATATTCATCCTGCTGGCATCCTCGCTGAAATGGGAGGAGCTGAGCTATCTGCAAAGCAGCCCACGCCCATGGCTGTTCTTGTTGGCGCTGCTGTTCCTTGTTCGCCCGGCGACGGTGCTCATCAGCCTCCTCGGAACCGATGTGCCTTGGAAAGAGCGATTGTTCGTCGCATGGATCGCACCGCGTGGAATCGTGCTGGTGGCGATTTCAGGCCTGTTCGCGCTGCGTCTGGGTGATTTGGGGATCGAAGGCGGACAAATCCTCATTGGGTTAAGCTTTGCGGTGGTGGTCGTAACGGTCATCGCGCATGGCTTCACCATTGGCCTCGCGGCCAAATGGCTTGGCGTGCAAGGCAATTCGCGCCCCGGCCTGCTGATTGCGGGGTCCACGCCATGGACCATCGCGCTCGCGAAAGAGATGCAGACGCTCGGCACCCCCGTGATGATCGTCGATCAAAGCTGGCAACGCCTCAGTGCCGCGCGGCGTGAAGGGCTGCCGTTCTACCATGGCGAAATCCTGAACGAGGCAACCGAGCACAATCTCGATTTGACCCCGTTCCAAGTACTGGTCGCCGCGACGGAGAATGAGGCGTATAACGCGCTTGTCTGCAATGAGTTTGCGCATGAGGTTGGGCGCGATCAGGTGTTCCAGCTGGGCGAAAACTCGGAAGGTGAGGACCGCCACGCTCTGCCAGAGAGCATTCGCGGGCGCGCGCTGTTCTCCAGCGGCTTTGGCGTGAGTGACGTTAGTCAGCGGCTGCGCCAAGGCTGGGTGTTTAAAAAGACCAAATTGTCGGACGAGTTTGACTTTGCCGATGCGCAAGAGAATCTGCCTGACAGCGCGACGATGTTGCTGATTGTGCGGGCGAGCGGCACTTTGCGGTTTTTCACCCATGCCGCCACGCCAGAGCCACGCGCGGGCGACACGATCATCACTTTCGCTCCGCCGCAGATCAAGCGGCCAGAGGACAAGAAGGCGGCGAAGGATCAGGACGCAGCCAAGCCGCAAACGGCATAGATTAACGGGATCAAGAGGACAAAGATGGGATTGTTGAGAGCGGGAATGGCAGCGGCGCTGATGGTGGGGATTTCCGCCTGCGCATCTGAAAGTGAGCCGGTAGAAGACGCGCCTGTGGACCCGGCGGCCGACCCAGTTCCCGAGGAGAACACAGAGGAAGGCGAAACCGTCTCTATCCTGCGCCCCGATGTAGAAGCGGAGCAAGAGCCATTGGAAGAGCCCCCCCTTGAACAGCTCGACGTGACGATTGGTTTTCCGAATGGCGGCGATGAAATCGATGGAGCGGCTTTGGCTGCGCTTCAAGAGGTGCTTGCGTCTGAGCAGATGGCGCTGGGTGGTCCAATCTTGCTGGGCGCGCACAGCGATTCAGCGGGCAGCGACACCGCCAATGCCGATGCCGCAGAAGCGCGCGGCCTCGCGGTAGCAGCGTGGCTGATCGAGAAAGGCGTTGATGAAGACCGGATTCAGGTCATCGTTTTCGGGGAGCAAAATCCGATTGAGCCCAACGCTCTGCCCGATGGCGACCCCAATGAAGCGGGCCGGGCACTCAACCGCAGGGTAGAGGTGAGTGTGATCCCGCCCTTCGATGAAACTCCGCTGCCGGTGCCTCCGGCGCAATCGGACGACTAGAGACCAGCGACAAATCCCAGCACTTCCTCAGCATATTCTGGCCTGCATATCAGCAGGTCGGGCAGATAGGTGTCTTTGTTGTTATAGCGGATCGGTGAGCCATCGATGCGCGAACAGTGCAGGCCATGCGCCGCCGCAACCGCAACTGGTGCGCAGCTATCCCATTCATATTGCCCGCCTGAATGCAGGTAAATCTCCGCCTCGCCGCGCACCACCGCCATCGCTTTGGCGCCCGCTGAGCCCATGCCGATAAGCTCGCCGCCCATCTTTTCGCACACGGCAGTCGCTTCGGCGGCTGGGCGCGTTCGGCTGACGAGGAAACGGGGTTTGGTGGCGGCTTCGGGAAGCGGGTTCACTTGGTCGGTGCGCAGGACCGTGCCGCCATCAAGACCCGGTAAAGCCACCGCGCCAATGGTCGCCACCCCGTCAATCGCAAGCCCCACATGAACCGCCCAATCTTCGCGCTGCTCGCCATATTCGCGGGTGCCATCGACCGGATCGACGATCCACACCCGGCTCATCGAGCAGCGTGCGGTGTCGTCCTTTTCCTCTTCGGAAAGCAGGCCATCATCGGGCCGCGCCGCTCGGATCGCGTGGCACAGAAATTCGTTTGCTGTTGCGTCGCCTGCTTTGCCCAGCGCCTTTCCTTCGAACACGCCGCTGCTGCGGACATTGAGGAGGATACGGCCTGCAACCTCAGCCAAGTGTGCGGCGAGCTCTGCGTCGGTCATTGAACTGCTCATTTGAGGGGCATGATCTGGCTGATGATGTATTCGGCCGCTTCGACAGGCGTCATATCCACCGTGTTCACGCGGATCTCTGAGTTTTCCGGCGCTTCATAAGGGCTGTCGATCCCGGTGAAATTCTTAAGCTCACCTGATCTCGCTTTCTTGTAGAGACCCTTCACATCGCGCTGTTCCGCGACCTCCAGCGGGGTGTCGACAAAGACCTCAATGAACTCGCCCTCAGGAAGCATGTCGCGCACCATCTGCCGCTCCGCGCGGAAGGGAGAAATGAAGGCGGTGAGCACGATCAGCCCGGCATCTGCCATCAGCTTGGCGACCTCACCGATGCGGCGGATATTCTCGATCCGGTCTGTTTCGGTAAAGCCCAAATCCTTGTTGAGGCCGTGCCGCACATTGTCGCCATCGAGCAAGAAAGTGTGGCGGTTCATCAAAGCGAGCTGTTTCTCCACCTCATTGGCGATGGTGCTCTTGCCCGAGCCAGAAAGCCCAGTGAACCACAGCACGCGCGGGGTCTGGTTTTTGAGGGCCGCATGCTCTTCACGGGTGATCGTGGTCGGCTGCCAATGGACATTTTGCGCGCGGCGAAGCGAAAACTCGATCATGCCCGCGCCGACGGTCGCATTGGTGAACTTATCGATGAGGATAAACCCGCCAAGCTGACGGCTGGTCGAATAAGGTTCGAATACGATTGGCTTGTCGGTAGCAAACTCGGCCACACCGATCGCATTGAGGCCCAAAGTCTTCGCGGCCAGGTGATCGAGGCTGTTCACATCGATTTCGTATTTCGGCGTCTGGATCGTCGCGGTGACCATTTGGCTGCCGATCTTGAGCCAATATCCGCGCCCCGGTTTGAGCGCGGTTTCATCCATCCACACCAGCGTTGAGCAGAATTGGTCAGATGCCTCAGGCGGGTCGCCCGCTGCCGCGATCACATCGCCACGCGAGCAATCGACTTCATCTGCGAGGGTGAGTGTGACCGATTGGCCCGCCACCGCTTCTTCAAGGTCGCCATCGAAAGTTGCGATGCTCTTCACCGTGCTGGTCTTACCTGCGGGCACGATCCGGACTGCGTCGCCGAGCTTGATGGTGCCGCTCGCGATTTGTCCGGCAAAGCCACGGAAATCAAGATTGGGACGGTTCACCCATTGCACCGGCATGCGGAAACTGCGCGACTGAGCCGCTTCATTGGCAAGTTCGACGGTTTCGAGATGCTCAATCAGAGCCGGGCCTTTATACCACGGCGTGTTTGCGCTGGGAGAGGTGGTGATGTTGTCACCCTTGAACCCAGAAATCGGGATCGCGGTGAAGCGTTCAATGCCCGCTTCCTCGGCAAAGTCCTGATACTCCGCGACAATCTCGTCAAAGGTGCCTTGGTTGTAATCAACCAAGTCCATCTTGTTCACCGCCAGCACCAGATGTTTGATGCCCAGCAGGTGCACGAGATAAGAGTGCCGCCGCGTTTGTTGCAGCACGCCTTTGCGCGCATCGACAAGAATGATCGCAAGGTCCGCGGTGGAGGCTCCGGTGACCATGTTGCGCGTATATTGCTCGTGGCCGGGTGTATCGGCGACGATGAATTTGCGCTTTTCGGTGGTGAAGAAGCGGTAGGCAACGTCGATGGTGATGCCCTGTTCGCGCTCCGCGGCGAGGCCGTCGACCAGCAGCGCAAAGTCAATCTCCTCGCCCTGTGTGCCATGCTTGGCGCTGTCTGCTTCGAGGCTGGCGAGCTGATCTTCAAAGATCATCTTTGAATCGTACAAGAGCCGCCCGATTAGCGTCGATTTGCCATCATCCACGCTGCCGCAAGTGATGAAGCGCAGCAGGCTCTTATGCTGATGCGACAAGAGATAGGCGTCGATATCCTCAGCGATCAGCGCATCGGTTTGGAAGGATGAGGTGTCATTCATCAGAAATACCCCTCTTGCTTCTTGTCTTCCATCGAAGCCGACTGCCCCTTGTCGATGGCGCGCCCTTGCCTCTCAGAGCCGGTCGCAAGCAGCATTTCCTGAATGATGAGATTCATGTCGGTCGCCTCGCTCTCGGTCGCGCCGGTGAGCGGATAACAGCCCAGCGTGCGGAAACGGACAGAGCGTTCCACCACCTCCTCGCCTTCTTCGAACCGAAAGCGGTCATCATCGACCACCAGGATCAGCCCATCGCGCGTAACTGTCGGGCGTTTTTCCGACATATAAAGCGGCACGATATCGATCTTTTCGAGCGCGATATACTGCCAGATATCAAGCTCAGTCCAATTCGAGATCGGAAAGACGCGGATGCTTTCATCCTTATTCTTCTTGGCGTTGTAGAGATTCCACAATTCGGGCCGCTGGTTTTTCGGGTCCCAGCGATGCGAGGCGGTGCGGAAGCTGAAAACGCGCTCTTTCGCGCGCGCCTTTTCTTCGTCGCGCCGTCCGCCGCCGAATGCCGCGTCGAATTTGTGTTCTGTCAAAGCGCGTTTGAGCGGGTCGGTGAGCTGAGCCTGCGAGTAAAGCGCGCTGCCGGTGTCGAATGGGTTGATCCCCTGTTCTTCAGCGTCTTCGTTCTGCGCTATGATCAGCTCAAGCCCGTATTCGCGCACCGTCTTGTCCCGGTGATCGAGCAGCGCCTGAAAGTCCCACCCGGACGCCACATGCAACATTGGGAAGGGCGGCGGCGAAGGATAGAAGGCCTTGCGCGCCAAATGGAGCATCACTGAAGAATCCTTGCCCACCGAATAGAGCATGACCGGATTTTCAGCCTCAGCCACGACCTCGCGGAAGATATGAATACTCTCGGCCTCGAGCCGTTCGAGATGGGTAAGCGTTCGCATGCCAGTGCAGCTAGCGTGTGTGCGCTGCAACACAAGCCAAGATTTCTTTGGGGTAGGTATAGTTTGGAGCGGGTAGGGGGAATCGAACCCCCCTAGCCAGCTTGGAAGGCTGGAGCATTACCACTATGCTATACCCGCCCGCTCTGGATGCGCGCCAATGCCACTGCGCGCGCAAAAACTCAAGCTGAGTCTTATGCAGGCTCCGCTTTTCCTTCCATCCGGTTCGCCCGCACCGATGCCCAGAACGCAAGGCCAATCAGCACCGCGCCGATCAGCCCCGTGATCACCTCTGGAATATGCGCGAAGGTGTTGATGTACATAATGACTGCGAGAGCCAAGATCGCGTAAAACGCGCCATGTTCAAGGTAGCGGTATTCGCTCATCGTGCCGCGGCGCACCAGAAAGATCGTCATGGAGCGCACAAACATCGCCCCAATGCCCAGCCCGATCGCGATGATGATAAGGTTGTTGGTGAGCGCGAAAGCGCCGATCACTCCGTCGAAGGAGAAACTCGCATCGAGCACTTCGAGATAGAGGAAGGCGCCAAAACCTGCCTTGGCGACATCTCCGGTTGAGGGTGTGGGCGGTTCGAGGACGTGGTTCACAATCTCGACTGCCAGATAGGTCAGCAAACCGCCAATTGCCGCGATGATGAAGGTAAGCGCGTCTTCGTCTGCGAGCATGGTGGAGGTTGCCCAAGTGCCAATCAGCACCAGCCCAATTGAGATCGCCTCAATATCGGCAACCTTAGCCAAAGGGCGCTCAATCGCAGCGATCCAGTCGAGCTCTTTTTCGGAATCAAAGAAGAATTTCAGGGCAACCATCCCCAGAAACGCACCGCCGAAACCCATCAGCCCGATATGCGCGTCGCTGACGATGCGCTGATATTTGGCAGGATCGCTCAACGCCAACCGCACCGCGTCAACCGGACCAAGCGATGCCGCCACCATCACGATGATGATAGGAAAAACAATCCGCATCCCGAACACCGCGATGGCAATCCCCCAGGTGAGAAAACGCTGCTGCCACTGGGGTGTCATGTCTTTGAGGATCGAGGCGTTGACCGCAGCGTTATCGAACGACAGCGAGACCTCCAGCACCGCCAGAACCGCGCAGATCCACAGGATCGACAGCATCCCTTCCACCGTGCCGTGGAGCGCCCAGCCGTACCAAGCGCCCAACATCAGGCCGATCACGGTGAACAGGAGCGAGCCCCAAAAATGCCTTAGAAATGCCATGGTTCGGGTTGGTTTATCCTATGCGCCGACCGCCATATTGTCGATCAGTCGGGTGCCGCCAATACGCGCTGCGACCAGCAATCGGGCGGCGGCGCCGTCTAATTCGTCAATCGGCATAAGGGAAGCGCTATTTGCAAGGACCGCATAATCGACGCTGGCAAAACCAGCCTTCAGCAATTCGGATTTGAGCACAGACAGTCTATCCACCGTGCTCTCGCCAGCCTCTATCGCGGCAATCGCCGCTTTCATGGCACGCGGTAAAGTGGCTGCGGCAACGCGGTCGGTGTCCGAAAGATAGCGGTTGCGGCTCGACATCGCCAATCCATCGTCTTCGCGCACGGTCGGCACGCCGATGATCTGGTGCGCATAGGGACGGGTGAGATCAAGATCACGCGCCATCGCGCGGATCACGGCGAGCTGCTGAAAATCCTTCTCGCCAAAGAAAGCCATATCGGGAAGCACCTGCGCAAACAGCTTGTTCACCACCGTGGCAACACCATCAAAATGGCCGGGGCGGTCTGCACCGCAAAGTCCTTCGCTGACCCCGCTCACCGAAATGCTGGTGACGAAACCATCTGGGTACATTGCCGCGACATCGGGCGCCCACAACAGCCCGCACCCTTCAGCCTCCAGCATGGCAGCGTCTTCTTCAAGCTGGCGTGGATAGGCGTCTAAGTCCTCGTTCGGGCCAAACTGCGTGGGGTTCACAAAGATCGAGGCGACCACATGATCGCATTGCTCGCGCGCGCGGCGCACCAAAGTAAGATGCCCTTCATGCAACGCGCCCATGGTCGGGACCAGACCGATGGTTGCACCAGGGCTGCCGCGATCCGCACCGCGCAGCTTTGCGACCTCTTTTCTCAACACCTCAAGAGTATGGGCGGTTTGCACGGATATTGTCCTTCGATACGATTGTGCATACCCCCTGAAGCACAGAGGGCTTTCACGCAAATTGGGGGCTAGGCGCTTGGGGGGCATTTGTGCAAGAGCGACCATGGATTTGCGGCAGAAGTCTTACTCGCCGTCTGTATCAGGGGACCATCACCAGCGATGACAGCGAAGCCTGCCCACAGGATTGTGTTCGCCAATGAAAAAGGCGGAACGGGCAAGTCTACCACGGCGGTGCATATTGCAGTGGCGCTGTCCTATTTGGGCGCCTTGGTGACGGTGATTGATCTCGATCCACGCCAGCGCACAACGCATCGTTATATGGAGAACCGGTTCCGCACGATGCAGCGGCGCGGGATCGAACTGCCAACGCCCGCATGTGAAGTGTTCAAAGGGCGCAGCGAACAGGCTTTGCTCCTCGCAATTGACCGGCTGGAGAAGGATTGCGACTTCCTCATCATCGACAATCCGGGGCGCGATGATCCGTTTGCTCGCTGCGCGGTTGAGAATGCCGACACTTTGGTCACCCCAATGAATGACAGCTTTGTTGATTTTGACCTTATCGGGCAGGTCGACCCGGAAACCTTTAAGGTAAAAAAGCTCTCTTTCTTCGCCGATCTCATCTGGGAAGCCCGATTAAAGCGGAGCCGCGCAACTCTTGCCGATAAGCGGCCGGAAATGGACTGGATCGTGGTGCGCAACCGCACTGGCTACACCGAGGCGCGCAATATGGCGCGGATTGAGCGCGCGCTTAAAGAGATGTCGCAGCGCGTGGGTTTTCGCGTAACGCATGGGCTTTCAGAGCGCGTGATCTATCGCGAGCTCTTCCCATCGGGTTTGACTTTGCTTGATAAGGGGCATCTGGGCGATCTGGGAACGAGCCATTTGGTCGCGCGGCAAGAGCTCAGGGCCTTGTTGCAAGCGCTCAAACTTCCCAAATTCAAGAAATCTCGCCCGCGCAAGGAGAACGCCTGAACCATGCTGAAAATCGCTATCATCCTGGCGGTGGTTTGCCTGGTCTTTCGTTGGGCGTTCGGCCAGTGGCCGTGGACGGCGATGAGTTCAAAGCCGACGCGCGCGCAAAAATTGTTCAAGGCGCGCAAATTGCTCAGCATCGAAGAAGGGGCGGGCCGCGATCAGATACTGGCCGCGCATAAAAGAGTCCTCGCCCGGGTGCATCCCGATAAGGGCGGATCATCTGCACAGGTGCATGAGGCGAATGATGCGCGCGATCTTTTGCTGTCGGAGCTGCCGGGGGGCGGCTCTGAATTGCCGGGTGAAGACCCGCCTCAGGACCTGCCCGGCTCACAGGATTGACACAATTGCCGTCCAAGCGATGTCCGACGGCAGACTAGCGAGACGAGAAAGACCCCTTTCATGACCCACCAATTCGACTCCACCGTCCTGCGTGAATACGATATTCGCGGGATCATTGGCGAAACGCTTGGACCCGATGATGCGCGTGCGATCGGACGCAGTTTCGGGACGTTGCTGCGCCGGGCTGAGGGTGACGGGTCCACACCCACCGTCGCGGTTGGCTATGATGGCCGCGTGTCTTCTCCCATGCTCGAACACGCTTTGGTTGAAGGGCTTACGGCGAGCGGCTGTGATGTTGTCCGGATCGGCATGGGCGCGACCCCGATGCTGTATTACGCCGAAGCCTCAAGCGATCAGGTGCAGGGCGGCATTCAGATAACTGGCAGCCACAATCCCCCCAATTACAATGGCTTCAAAATGGTGTTTCAGGGACGACCGTTTTTTGGGGCGGACATCCAAAAGCTCGGAGAATTGGCAGCAGCGGGCGACTGGCTCGACGGGGCTGGCGCTGTTTCTTCGCGCGACATCTTGGGCGAGTATGTCGAGCGCATGCTCGAAGGCCTGATCGATGTCTCTGCCGACACGCTCTCCAGCCTCAAGGTCGGATGGGATGCGGGCAACGGCGCTGCTGGTCCCGCTCTTGAGGCGCTCGCGGCCAAGCTGCCGGGTGAGCATCATCTGCTTTTCACTGAAGTTGATGGACATTTTCCCAATCACCATCCTGATCCAACGGTCGAAGAGAACTTGGCGGATCTGCGGGCGCTCGTCGCGGCAAAGAACCTCGATTTTGGAGTGGCGTTTGATGGCGATGGTGACCGGATTGGCGCGATCGATGGTCAAGGGCGGGTTATCTGGGGCGATCAACTGCTGATGATCTACGCTGAGGACGTCCTCAAAACCCACCAGAACGCTACAATTATCGCCGATGTGAAGGCAAGCCGCGCTCTGTTTGACCATGTCGCAGAGCATGGCGGCCAGCCGCTAATGTGGAAGACCGGCCACTCGCTAATTAAGTCCAAAATGAAGGAAACTGGCTCGCCGCTCGCAGGCGAAATGAGCGGGCATGTGTTTTTCGCCGACACTTATTACGGGTTTGACGATGCGCTCTATGCAGGGATTCGCCTGCTCGCGGCCTCTGCTCGGCTTGGCAAATCGGTGACTGAGCTCAAATCGGCGATGCCCGATATGCTCAACACGCCTGAAATGCGCTTTCAGGTCGATGAGGCCCGCAAGTTTCCGGCGATGGCGGAGATCACCGAAAGGCTTACCACCAATCCCGGCCCGGAAGTGCAAGAAGTCAACTCGACCGATGGCGTGCGGGTCAACACCGCTGATGGCTGGTGGCTGCTGCGCGCCTCGAACACGCAGGACGTTCTGGTTGCTCGCGCCGAAAGCGACAGCGAAGACGGTTTGGAACGGTTGATCGCACAGATCGATGAACAGCTCGCCCTTTCAGGTCTGGAACGCGGGGAGAGCGTTGGGCATTAAGTCAACACTCGGCAAAGAAGGCTGGCCATGGTCAGCGCTCGGCATTGCGCCGACATCTGACCGCAATACAATCCATGCGGCATATGCTGAGCGTAAGGCGGTCCTCGATGCCGAAAACATGCGTATTTCTGCTTTTGCAGAATTGACCGAAGCACGCGAAAAAGCCCTGTTTCTGGCAAGTGAATTGCGACGTGAGGCCGAGCGGGCAATTGCGCGCGGGGAAGAACCTCCTCCCCTGCCAATATCGCCGACTACACGGCCATCGCTCGAGCCGCAGCAGCTTGACAGACCAGATCTGGCTGTACCGCCGTCAGAGCCAGAGCCAGAGCCAGAGCCAGAGCCAGAGCCAGAGCCAGAGCCAGAGCCAGAGCCAGAGCCAGAGCCAGAGCCAGAACCAGAGCCAGAACAGAACCAGAACCAGAACCAGAGCCGCAATCCGACCCGCCCTCTGCATCTTCTCCCGCACCAGTATGGCGCAGCGGTGGTCGCTTCCAATCCGGAACGGATAAGGTCTCGGAGGTCTTTGAAGGGACAATCACCCCGCCACCACCGCCTCCGCCACTGGGTCTTGACCCTGATCCGGACGAGGAATGGTCACCGGCTGGCGGCTATGTTCCTGATGTGGATAAGCCTGTGAACGCCGCTCAGCAGGCCGAACCCAAAAATGAGGATGTCGAATGGGAGAAAGACCCGCTCGGCAAAGCGACAGAATTTGCGGGCAAGGGCATCGCTGCATTACTCGAACGTTTCCCGTTAGAGAAGTACGGTGTCTGGTACGTCCTCGCTGCGTTGATCCTCTTGTCTCAATGCGTGGGTTAAGGCTGGAGATCGCAAATAAGTTCGGGCATTATGTGCCCACACGAAAGGAAGAGTTGAATGACAAAGCGTACCGTTTTGAACGCAGTGCTGGGATTGAGCTTGGCGATTTCTGGCCCGAGCGCTTTGGCTCAAAAGGTTGAAAGCGAGCCGCTCACTGCTGAGGATGCCGATGCGCTTGCTGGCTTGTTTGGGGATTTGTTCGACCCCGCAGAACCGCTCACTCCGGAGCAAGAGGCGCGCCTTCCCGAAGCGATGCAGGTCATAGCTCAAATCATGCCAGAGGGGACTTTGGCCCGCATGATGGACGAAACAATGGGTCCGATGATGCAGGGGATGATGAGCGATATGATTGGATCGCCTGCAATCATGCTTGCTCAGTTAACAGGGCTGAGCCCTGTACAATTGGGCGAATTGGACGATGTCAGCCTTGCTGAAGCGCTGGCATTGCTCGATCCTGATGCCGAGGCGCGCAATATCGCAATGGGAGAAGTCACTTTCGGCATTGTCAGCGAAGTGATGGCCGAGGTCGAACCATCCTATCGCGCAGGCTTGGCGCGCGCCTATGCGGTGCGCTTTAGCAAAGAGGAACTGCTCGATCTTAACGCCTATTTTTCGACGCCCGTTGGCAGCAAATACGCAGCCGAAAGCTATTTGATCTTTGCAGATCCGCAAGTGATGGCATCAATGAATGAGATGATGCCAAACATGATGCGGCGCTTTCCTGAAATGACAGAGGCGATCGCAGCTGTGGCGGCGCAATACCCTGACAATCGCACATTCTCTGCGCTTAACGAAGAAGAGAAAAAGCGGCTTTCAGATCTGCTCGGGGTCAGCCTCAATGCGCTTGAGATGAGCGAGCCGCGGAGAACCGGCGCTGTGGAGCCTGCCGCAGGCTCATGATCAAAGGTTTATGATCGCTGGCCAGCGCTCCGACAGCGCCGCGCCCCCTATACCGCCCGAAATCAAAGGATGGTTCGATGCGCGCGGTTGGCGCATCAGGCGACATCAAAGCGACATGCTCGCCAAAGCGCGCGCCGGGTGTGATGCGCTGCTGGTGGCGGATACTGGCGCGGGCAAGACCCTTGCCGGATTTCTTCCAACCCTTTGCGATTTTGCGCCCTCGGCGGGTGCGCCGCCCGAGGATGGCCTCCACACGCTCTATATCTCGCCTCTGAAAGCGCTCGCCCATGATGTCAAACGCAACCTGCTGACGCCCATCGAAGAGATTGGCCTGCCGATCCGGGTTGAGACGCGCAGCGGGGATACCTCTTCCGATCGCAAGAAGCGCCAGCGCGAAAAGCCGCCGCATGTGCTGTTGACGACGCCAGAAAGCTTGTCGCTGCTGCTGTCCTATCCCGAAAGCCTCGACCTGTTTCGCACCTTGAAACGCGTGGTGATCGATGAGGTGCACGCCTTTGCGACCGGAAAGCGCGGAGACCTGCTGGCACTGGCGCTTACCCGGCTCCAAAGCCTTGCGCCCGATATGCAGCGCGTGGCTTTGTCGGCCACACTCGCCAACCCGCTTGCGTTTCAGGAGTGGCTCAGTCCGCAACCCGCTCATGACACAGGCGAAATCCGCGCCGCGGATCTAGTGCTGGGCGAAGAGGGGGCAGCGGCCGACTTACAAATCTTGCTTCCCATCGAAGAGCGCGTGCCATGGGGCGGTCATGCCGGCCGCTGGGCGGTCGATCAGCTGATGGAAGCGATCAAGGCCAACCGCACCACGCTGATCTTCACCAACACGCGCTTTCTGGCTGAGTTCATCTTCCAATGCCTGTGGGATGTGAACGAGGAGAATCTGCCGATTGGCGTCCACCACGGCAGCCTTTCGAAAGAGGCGCGGCGTAAGGTCGAAGACGCGATGGCGGCGGGGGATTTGCGCGCTTTGGTATGCACCGCGAGCCTCGATCTCGGTGTCGACTGGGGAGATATCGACCTCGTTGTGCAGATGGGGGCGCCCAAGGGCTCTTCGCGGTTGCTCCAACGGATTGGGCGAGCTGGCCACAGGCTCGACACCGCCAGCCGCGCGGTGCTCGTCCCCGGCAATCGGTTCGAATTCTTGGAGGCGATGGCGGCGAAGGATGCGGTCGATGAAGGCCAGCGCGATGGCGAAGATTTCCGCGCAGGCGGGCTTGATGTTCTCGCGCAGCACGTGATGGCCTGTGCGTGTGCGGGGCCGTTCCACGAAGATGAGCTACTGGCTGAATTGCGCTCTTCCATGGCCTATGCTTGGCTGGATAAAGAGGCGCTCGCCCGCGTGCTGTCCTTTGTCGAAAACGGCGGTTATGCGCTGCGGGCCTATGACAAGTTCAAGCGGATTGTGCGTGATAAAACCGGCACTTGGCGGCTCGCCCATCCCAATCAAGCGCAGCGCCACCGGATGAATGCCGGGATCATTGTGGACTCAGAGATGCTCACGGTCCGCTTCAAGAACGGACGCAAATTGGGCAAGGTCGAAGAGCGTTTTGCCGCTCAGCTTTCCAATGGCGATACCTTCTTCTTTGCAGGGATGAGCCTTGAGGTTGAAGGCGTGAAAGACATGGACGTCATCGTGCGCGCCGCCAAGAAGTCCGCGACGATCCCCTCCTATGGGGGCTTGCGACTGCCGCTCACCACGCATCTGGCGACGCGGGTTCAGGCGATGCTCGATGACCGCGCAGGCTGGGGGCGTTTTCCTGATGACGTGCGCGAATGGCTGGAGGTGCAGGACTATCGCAGCCGCCTGCCCGCTCCGGGAGAATTGCTGGTTGAAAGCTTCCCGCACGCGAACAAGCACTACACCGCCTACTACACTTTCGAAGGGTGGAACGCGAACCAGTCGCTGGGCATGCTTATCACCCGGCGGATGGAGGATCGCGGGCTGATGCCGGGCGGCTTTGTGGCGAACGATTACACGCTCGCAGTGTGGAGCCTCAAGCCGGTCACCGACCCCAAGCCGCTCCTATCACCCGACATCCTCACCCATGAATTCACCGATTGGGTGACCGAAAGCCACCTTTTGCGCCGCGCCTTTAGAGAAGTCGCGGTGATCAGCGGCCTTGTCGAGCGCCAGCATCCCGGAAAGCGCAAGACGGGCAAGCAGGTAACCTTCTCTACCGACCTGATCTATGACGTGCTCAAGAAATACGAGCCCGACCATGTCTTGTTAGAAGCCGCATGGGCCGATGCCCGCGCGCGGATGACCGATGTGGGGCGCTTGGCCGATCTGCTGGAGCGTTCACAGCACGAACTGGTCCATGTCCAACTCGACCGCGTGTCCCCTTTGGCGGTGCCAGTGATGACGATGATCGGCCGCGAGGCAGTGCCGCAAGGCGCGGTGGATGACGAATTGCTGATCGAAGCGGAGAGCCTTGTGGGTGAGGCGATGCGGATTGATCCGGTGGAGGAGGTTGAGGGGGGTTAAGGTTGTGCTGGTATGACCTGGTACTTCGTATTTCCAACGAAACCGAAACTGGTGATGCCTGAATTACGGATCACTCTCAGCACATCGACGGACCTCACATATGCTGCGTATGCGCTCGGGCGGTAGGTGAGTTCTGGCTCGACTTCCATCGCAGCGACATCTGCTAAGAGTTCCTCAAGCCGTGACAACGTGATTGGCGTACCGTTCCAGAGAATCTGGTCTGACGAAGTGACTTCGAGCACGTTGGAAGTTGGGTCTATCGTTGGAGCAGCGAGTTCAGTTTGAACTTGCTGGCTTGAGCAACCAATGAGCCCGATAGTCAGAACTGACGCGAAGGCTAGCGCTATCATTGAGCTTCGGAGCGATGGAAAATCGGTCATCGCACAAGACTTAGCCCTTAGCTGCCTCAAATCAATCCAGCTCCCGATACTTCTCATTGCCCACAAAAGCGAAACGCTCCGCCCCGCTTTCCTTGATCAGCACGATGGTGCGCGATGACAAGCCGTAGCTGGCAAGCGCTTCGGGTTCGAAGCGGAGCAGGGGCTGTTCTTCCATGGCAGAGGCGGCGGAGACTTGCGCGCGCAACTGGTCTGCGGTGACGACCACGCCGTTCCATAGCAGCTGATCATCCTGTGTGATCGCGATTGTGTTCTGGTCGGGGTTGGTGGTGCAATCCACACAGGGCGGGGTGAAGGGCAAATCAACCTCAGCAACATGCACATTGATCGGCACCGCCATGATCAGCATGATGAAGCAACACCAACAGCACATCGATAAACGGGGTGACATTCATATCCCCCATCGTGCCTTTGATGCGAGCCCGCGCGCGGGGGCGGTGCCGGTGGTCATAGTTCGCGGAAAAGCGGGACGGACGTGCAGGAATGGATCGGGCCATTGATGTCTCTCCTCTTTTGATTGAGGCTTTAGGGGAGCCTCTAACGCAGTGCCTAACACCGAACCCCATAGGTAGCCTAACGCGTACCGGTATGGAGGATGCAACTGAATGATCGGGGCTCGGCTACCCGCACGGCAAAAAAGGGCGGCTCTTTCGAACCGCCCTTTTCAAATTCGAATGGTAAATCGGCTTATTCTTTGCCGAACACCCGGTAGCGTTCGTTGCCGACAAAGCCGAACTTGGTGACGCCTGATGCTTTAATGATGTTCAGGACGCGGACCGATTTGTCGTAGCTTGCAGCGGCCAACGGCTCATATTGCAGCTCTGGTTCGACCGGCAGCAGCAGCGATGATTGCAACCGCTCAACTAGAATGCCCTCTGTGATCGCTTCACCGTTCCAAAGAATAGCATCGTCTTCGGTGATGATCAGCTTGTTTTTCACCGGATCAATCGGTGGTGGGTCGTTCGATTCTGTGGGCTGCGGAAGGTCAATATCGACCGAGTGCGTCGCCACAGGGATGGTGATGATGAACATAATAAGCAGAACGAGCAGAACGTCGATCAGCGGGGTCATGTTCATGTCGATCATCGGCTCGCCGTCAAGCTTACCTCCAGCCATACCCATGTCAGTTACTCCTTGCGTGGCCTGGCACTATTGCGCCGGCGCGGATTAGATGCCCGGCTCAACCGGGTTCGAGATAAAGCCAACCGTTGGATAGCCAGCGGCCTGGATGTTGTAGATCGCCCCCGCGACACAGCGCCAAGGCGCTTCTTTGTCGGCACGGATATGGACCTGCGGGATGCGCTCTGGATCTTCCATGATCGCTTCCACGCCGCCAGCAGCCTGCACGATCGAGTCCAAGCGGTTAAAGGCAAGGTCATACAACTCGGTCGAATCAACAGGTGTGATGTTGTTGAAATAGACCCGGCATTCGCCGCCGCGCGTTGCGCCGGTAAAACCGCTGCGGATTGTCCCCGCCGTCGCACCCGAAGCGTCCGTCGTGCTGACGGTAAGCTGCAGGTTTTCGACCTTGTTCTTGGCTTCCTCTGATTCAAAAACCGGGATCTCAAGCCGTTCGATCGTCTGAATGGCGACCGGAACAGCGATGAGGAAGATGATCAGGAGAACGAGCATCACGTCCACGAGCGGCGTGGTGTTGATGTCGGACATCGGGGTTTCGCCCCCACCTCCCATCGAAATCGCCATTGTGAATTCCTTATTGGCTCAAAAAAGAGCGTTATTCTCATAACCGACGCCCGATTGAAGGACGTCAATTGCGAAGTAGGCCGTCAGCCCGGGAGAAGGAGCACCGCAGCGCCCCTCACATCCCTTAAGCTGTTTACTTCTTCGCAGGCGCTGCGGCTGGCTTGGCAGCGGCAGGCTTCGCAGCCGGAGCGGCTTTGACGGCAGGCTTAACCGCGCCGTTTGAACCGATAAAGGCAACGATGTTGTTCGAGAAATCGGTCATCAAAGCGTCGATACGGCGGTTGCGCGACTGCAGCCAGTTAAAGGCAAGCACAGCAGGCACAGCCACAAGCAGACCAATCGCGGTCATGATCAGCGCTTCACCAACCGGGCCAGCAACCTTATCAATCGAAGCAGACCCTTCGATACCGATGTTGATCAGCGCACGGTAGATACCGATCACCGTTCCGAGCAGACCGATAAACGGCGCGGTTGCACCCACCGATGCGAGGAACGAAAGGCCGCCTGAAAGCGATTGGTTGATAGTGTTTTGTGAGTGCGCGAGCTCTTCTTCCACATAGTGGATTTCGTTCGCGGCGCCTTCCATCTTGGCGTGGTGATCTTGAGCGACAACCGCATCGTCAGCCAGCTGACGCCATGCTGAGTTCTTTTCCAGCTTGGTCGCGCCTTCTTTGAGGCTGCCAGCGCGCCAGAATGATGTTTGCACGCTCTGATACTGTTTCATCACCTTGTTTTGTTCAAACAGTTTGGTGAACAGGATGTAGAACGAGCCGACCGACATGATGACCATGACGGCAAGGATCGACCACGCAACCGGGCCGCCTTCTTCCATGGCTTTCCAGAAGCCAAACTCGTTCTGGATTTCGTTGGCCTCGGCGCCTGCCGCTGCTGCAAGATAGTAAAGGTTCATTGCGAATAGTCCTCTTAAAAATGTTCCCCGAAGGCGTCCCGGCTTGGTGCTTGATCACCGGCCCACCATTCAATTTCATCAATTCAAACGATAGGTGATCCGTGTTGAGTAAGACCCCGTTGTTGGGTCGCCAGCATCATTAAGCGCCGGGTTGAAACGCGCATAACGCTCCATCCCGCGGCAGGCTGCCTGATCGAGAATGCTCGATCCGCTTGATGAAGTAACCCGGCACCCGGTTGCCCGGCCATTTGGAGTTACTGTAACGGCAACGCCCACGGTTCCTTCAATCTCTTCACGCAGAGCGCGCGAAGGATAATTTTCCTGGATCCGACCGGCCCAACGACGCTCGTTCCGCGTAGTCGCACCTTGCGCCAGTGAAGGCGGTGGTGGAGGCGGCGGCGGTGCAGCCGGAGGGGCTGGCGGCGCTGGTGGTGGGGCCGTCCTAGCCGGCGGCGCGGGCGGCGGCGGCGTAGAAGTCGTCTGCACGTCCGGTGGGCTGGTCGCAATGCTGATAGGCGGCGGCGGCGCGACCGGTGGGGGCGGCGCAACTGGCTCATCAGGCGGGGGTGGCGGCTCTTCCTCAGGCTCGGGCGGCTCTTCTTCGGTAACGTCAACCGTGGTGACCCGTTCTGCGATCTCTTTAACGGCTGAAATAGCCAGGCCAGAGATGAGCAGATACCCAATCACCACATGGATTAACGCCACGATGACAATGGAAGTTACCTTACTTCCACCCATTTGTTGGTCAACGTAGGCCATCCAGTCGCTTTCTCTCCATTACTTCGCCGGACATTTCACCCGGCACAAATATCACATCAGGGCCGAATCAAGCCGCTTTCGATTCGCTCAAAAACGCACATGACAAAACCCAGGCCGTGAATCCCTTGATCTTGATCTCCCATCCGGTTTTGATTTCCACCACAACGCCCGTCAACCCGGTGAGCGCTTGCGATAAAACCAGTCCCGGCGGACCCCCTTCGACACCCGTTCCCAAAGCGCCTCCGATATGGTCCGATCTGCCGCAAGATTGTCGCCAATCCCGTCTCAGATATTGGCAGCTTTAACGGTCAACACTTAGGCAATCAAACGCTTTATCGGTTCAGGGTCGATTCACAGCACAAGTTCTGAAACGAAATTGCGTCTGCTAGAATGCTTGCGCACGATACGGAAAGATTGAGAAATGACGGCCATTAAGGAAAATTTAACACTTAATTTCAAGCGGCTAGGGCGATTGCTGACGGCTCCGGTCGCGCTTGGATTGATGGCGGTTCCAGCTTTTGCACAAGATTCAGATTTTACCCCGCCGACTTTGGCTGAGCAGGCGACTTATGCGGATCTCACCTCGCTGGCGGAACGCAGCGACATGGTTATCCGTGCAGAGATTCGCCGCCAAATTGAAGTGGAACCCGAAAGATCACCCGGCCTAGCCCCCGGATTCGTCCGCCTTTACATAGAGGCAGAGACCATTGCGCTGATCTCTGGGCGGTCTGCTGTGGGCGAATCGCTTGCCTACCTGATTGACGTGCCGCTTAATGCGCGCGGGCGGGCAGAGCGGCTCAAAGGGCGTGAGATGCTCCTATTTGCAGACAGCGTGCCCGGCAGGCCTGGCTTTGTTCAGTTGACAGGCAAAAACGCGCAGCTTGATTACTCGCCTGAGCTTGAGGCACGGCTGCGCCCAATACTGACCGCGCTGGTTGCGGACGATGTTCCGCCTGTAGTAACCGGAGTGCGCGATGCTTTGGCGGTGCCGGGCAATCTTGTGGGCGAATCAGAAACGCAGATTTTCCTCACGACAACCGACCGTTCGCCCGTATCCGTCACCGTGCTGCGCAGGCCTGGGCAGAGGCCGGTTTGGGGTGTGTCCTGGGGGGAGATCATCGATTCTTCCTCGCGCCCGCCCCAGCCCAGCACATTGCGCTGGTACCGGCTTGCCTGTGCGCTCCCGCAAAGCCTGCCTTCCAACACCAATCTGGCCCGCGACGCATCGGCAAGGCGGCTTGCGCAAGCAGATTATGCGTTTGTGATGGACGAGCTTGGATCATGCCCGCGCGCAATCACCGAACCTGATGAGGCTTGACTAAAGGCCGGTCCATCGCCAGCGCTGCGCTCCGATTTTGCCCCTCACGCTTTGGAGTGCTCTTTTGCCTGATCCTCAACCTGACGCCGACCCCAAACCGCTCCGCATTGGTATTGCCGGGCTTGGTACCGTAGGCATTGGCGTCATCCGGCTGCTGGAAGACAATGGCGATCTGATCGCTGCACGGGCCGGTCGGCCCATTGAAGTCACTGCAGTGAGCGCGCGCGAGCGCGACAAAGACCGGGGCGTCGATATAAGCGGTTATGCTTGGGAATACGCTATGGAGGCGCTCGCGACCCGGTGGGATGTTGACGTTGTGGTTGAGCTGGTTGGGGGTTCGGACGGCCCGGCACTCGATCTTGCTCTGGGCGCGCTAAGCTATGGCAAAGGGCTGGTCACTGCCAACAAAGCCATGATCGCCCATCACGGCATGAGGCTGGCACGAATTGCCGAGCCAGAGAAGGTTGCGCTCAAATTCGAAGCGGCGGTCGCGGGCGGAATTCCTGTGGTAAAGGGCTTGCGCGAAGGGACCAGCGCCAACGAAGTCCAGAAGGTTTACGGCATCCTCAACGGCACGTGCAATTACATCTTGTCAGAGATGGAAGCGACCGGCGCGGATTTTGCCGAAACGCTCGCTGAGGCACAGAGCCTAGGATATGCTGAGACTGATCCGACCTTCGATATCGAAGGTGTCGATGCAGCGCATAAGCTCGCAATCCTTGCGACCCTGGGCTTTGGGGTGAACCTTGATTTTGCCAATGTCGCCACCACCGGAATTGTACAAGTGCGCGCCGCTGATATTGCGCAGGCCGATGCGCTGGGCTTTGTCATCCGCCTGATCGGTGAGGCAGAGGTTCAATACGCCCCCGATGGAGCCACACTTTTGCAGCGCGTGCGGCCTTGCCTAGTGGCTAAGGATCATCCGCTTGCCTCCGTCGATGGGCCAACCAATGCTGTCGTCGCAGAGGGCAATTTCGTTGGCCGCCTGCTCTTTCAGGGCGCTGGTGCCGGCGCTGGCCCGACCGCGAGCGCGGTGGTGGCGGACCTCGTCGATATTGCGCGCGGCGATGTGGGCTCTCCTTTCGCCATCCCAGTAGACGCGCTTCTCAAAATGGGCCCGGCTGAACCCGGAGGCCGATTGGGCCGTGCCTATCTGCGCTTCACCGTCAATGATCGCCCTGGCGTGCTGGCAGAGATCACCGCCGCGATGCGTGATGCCGATGTCTCGATTGAGAGCCTAATCCAGCAAGGCCGCGCCAAAGGCGGCGAGGATGTGCTGGTCGCGATGGTCACGCATGAAGGGCCAGAGGCGAATGTCGCCAAGGTTCTCGAACTGCTCGACGGCTCCGACAGCTTGACGGGTGCGCCGCTGGTTCTGCCGATCTTGGCGGGTTAGGCGCTAGTCCTCAAGTGGCGGCAGCCCCCGTGCGGCTCGGTCGGCGTCTGATCCGGGCGGGGCTTCGGGAAGGGCCTCTATATCGATGATAAGTGGGGGCGGCGGGGGATCGCCGAATTTCGCCGTAACGGTAATGGTTGCGACGGAGCCTTCGACAGGCAGCTGCACTCCGGTGCCATCGACACTGGGCGCTTTGGGCCCCTGTGTCGCCTCGCCATAGCGGCGGGTAAAGTCATCCGCGTCATAAGCCCCATCGCTGCCTTCGCCCAAGGACCGGCACACGACGATCTCGCCTGCAATGCGCGCAGCATCGGCCTCGTCCTCGCATTGTCGGATCGCCAAATCGTCGCGATCCTCTTCAGATGGAGGCAGGGTTAGGTCGAGCACCACCGGTTCCTCATCAGGCGGTCCGTAAGTCGGTTGGCTGTCCTGCGCTGCAAAGGCGGGCGCTGCTCCCAGCACCAACAGGCCTAGCGCCAAACCCCAGGATCGCCTCATTCGTCGGGCAGTGGCGGCGCTTCGAGGCCCAGAGCGCGGCGGCGGCGGGCGATTTCTTCCGGAGACAGCTCTTCATCGCGGCCCAGCGGCGGGAGGCCGCGCGCAATCCGATCGGCATCGGTTCCAGCGGGCGCTTCGGGCAGGCCTTCAATATCGATCATAATCGCGGCTTCCGGTGGGCAGGGCGGGATCACGCACAATCCGCTGACGGTGGCAGGCCCGCGAAAGATCCCGCCGCCTGCGACATCCACCGGCTGTTCGCCTTGCGTCCGCTGGGCATAGCGGCGCTCAAAATCATCCGCATCCCAAGAACCATCGCTCGCCTCGCCCAATTGGCGGCACACCACGATCTCGCCCGCAATGCGCCCCGCATCGGCCTCTCGCTCGCAATCTTGTTCGAGCAGCTCATCGGATTCGTTCTTGGGCACGGTGACGGTCAGGTCGATCCGTCCACCAAACGGCACGGGCGCTGCTTCTTGCTCCGAAGCGGCGGCATTGCCCTGTGTCTCTGTCACCGACGCGTCATCCTGAGCCGCCACAGGCCCTGCGATACCTCCCGCCAACGCCCCAAAGGCTGCTAATCCCAACAGGCTCAAGCTTTTCGGCAAGAGTGCATCAGCATTGCTCGACAAGCCTGTCCCTCCAAGTCTAAGCGCGAGTGGCAACGGCACACACCAGAAGGACTGAATTTCGCATGAACGCTCCCAATCAAGCCGCCACTGGCACAGATGTCCTCGCTATGAAAGACCTCGAACAGACGAGCGCGATTGACCGCGTGCTAGTCCTCGAAATGGTCCGCGTCACCGAAGCTGCCGCTGTGGCCGCCGCCCAATTGATCGGGCGCGGGGATGAAAAAGCCGCCGATGCTGCTGCGGTCGAGGCGATGCGCCGCGCTTTTGACAATCTCTATATGGATGGCACCGTCGTTATCGGCGAAGGCGAACGCGACGAAGCGCCCATGCTGTTTATCGGTGAGAAGGTCGGCATGGGTAAGGGGCCTAAGATCGACATTGCGCTCGACCCATTGGAAGGCACCACCATCACCGCCAAAGCAGGCCCCAACGCGCTGGCCGTGCTGGCAGCGGCGGAAGAGGGCGATCTGCTCAACGCGCCCGATGTCTATATGGACAAGCTTGCCGTGGGCCCGGGCCTTCCCGCTGATGTGATCGACCTTGGCAAATCTGTGACCGAAAACGTGCAAGCGGTTGCCGCTGCCAAGGGCAAAGAACCTGCCGACATCAATGTCTGCGTGCTCGACCGTCCGCGCCATGCGGCGCTGATTGAGGAATTGCGCGGCCTTGGCTGCGGGGTGCATCTGATCGGCGATGGGGACGTGGCCGGCGTGATCGCAGTGACCGATCAGGACACCGGGATCGACATCTATATGGGCCAAGGCGGCGCGCCCGAAGGCGTGCTGGCTGCCGCAGCCCTGCGCTGTGTCGGCGGGCAGTTCAACGGGCGGCTGGTGTTCCGCAACGATGATGAAAAGGCCCGCGCCAAGAAATGGGGCATCACCGACTTAAACCGCATCTACAAGCTCGATGACCTTGCCAAAGGCGACTGCATCTTTGCGGCCACCGGCGTGACCTCAGGCTCGCTGCTCGATGGCGTGAAGAAACGCCGTAAGTCCACCGGCGCAACGATCATGACCACCGAAAGCGTGGTGATGCGCGCGTCGAGCGGAACAGTGCGATGGATCAAAGGCGAGCACCGGATCACCCCGCATCGGAGTTGAGGGAGGCGGTGCAGGAGATCCTAACAGCGCGGCTAGGCCTGATCGCACCCTATTGCGGGGCTTCGTCCCGCCGCGCTTTGCGGGTAGCTAATGTTCCCTCATGACAACTAACCGTTTGCAGGAGCTCTTGCAGCCATGCCGCAGATGTCAATCTTGGTTGCAGGCGCTTTCGCTGGGTTGGGCAAAATGACGCTGACGAGCCGCACATACCAATTACTGACTGGCCGTCTTCGACCAAGGCTTTCGGAGATGCATAGGGGACGAAACCCTTGTCGCGGTTGATGAAGGCCACGGCCTTCGCGAAAAGCATCGAATTTGTAGTATTGCCATACGGGATATTACACTGGTCGCGTCAGCGGAAAGGTTCTCTTCGAGAACATATGCTCCCGAGGAGTATTAGAGATCTTGCTTGCATGAGAAATGAAGCTCGATCTCTGATGAAGCAGCCCCACGGCAATACATTTGGCGATATAGATCATAGTCACCCATCAGTCAAAGGTTGATGTAAGCGCCGGTAAGAAAAGCTGTGACGCCTGTTGTGATTTGCGACTGCGCTGGCGTCAAGTGACGTCTTTGGGACTGTTCGCGCCGCTATTGCCTTGAAGGGTGACTTCGGTTTTGTAGACCAATTTCCGGCTGCTGGGACAATTCTGAGTGTAATAGCGAGTTTACATTTGCTTGCATCCTTGTTCGCCTTGGTGATGATGGTTGCTTGGGCTGATTTTGTGCTGACTTTTAAACCAGCACGTAGAGGCTTAAATATACTCTGGAAACAAAATCATGAGATAAAAAGGCTGTTAAATACTTCTCGAATAACAAGTAAAAACTGCATGTGTTGAGCGATAAGGTGCCGGCATCTAAGTTCGCAAGAGGCACGGCTCATAAGCGAACTATGCACCTCTCCGATATGGGATTGGTTCGTTCACTAGCCTGATGCGGGAAACGAACTCTCTGATCTTCCATAGAGAGATAAGACTAGGCAGATGCTTCCCGAGCACCCCCGCTCAGCGTTTATTCATTCCGCTGCTTCCAAGCGCCCCCTTGTGAACGCGCCCCTCACCCTGTTCCGCGTAACCGCCGCGTCCTGCCTCCTGTGCGCCACCTCGGCTCTCAGCGCGGAAGGTGTTGATATGCGCCCGCAGGACGCCATCGCCGCCACAATCAGCCCTGAGCTCCAGCAGCGCATTGCCACGCTTGCTGTGAACGAGGGGCCGCTCAACGAGGCCAAGCTTTCCTCACCCGATTGTGAAACCGGTTGTCTAACACCGTCCGAAGCGGTGGCATTGGCCTTTGCGGCCGGCGAAGGTGAGACGGCGCGTGGCCGTTTTCTGCTTGATATCAGAGGTGGCGGGCAGAGTTTGGATGGCGAGCTTGGCGAGTTGCTGTTCGTCAATTCGCATCAGGATTATGCGCAGTTCGGCACGCTCACCATCGCGTTTGAGGAACGCGCGCTCTTCAACCTGTTGCGCCGCGCGAGCGTTTGCCGTTCAAACGAGTATCAGCCGGGGCGCATTGCTGTGAACGCCTGCCGCCGCGATGCCAATTTCGACCTGAATATGTTCACGATGATGCAGCGGCTTCACCAACGGCGGATCGCTGTCGATGGTGAGGTGCGCTTGCAATGGATCGACGCGCGCACCGGCCTGCCGCGTCCCACCCTCAACAAACGCGGAGAGCGCGAGGCAGGCTATTATCAGGTCTGGATCCGGGTTGAGGACGCCGATCAAGTGATCTTTGTGCATACAGACTGACCCAATTGCACTCTCATTTCCGCCTGCAATTCCGCTTGCCTGAAGACAACCCAACAATGCTCTGTTGCAATTGCATGACGCTCGACTAGGCGTGGCTTCACAGCAATCAGACGAGGATTCGCGACCCCATGAAAATCATGTCAGGCAATTCCAACCTGCCGCTGGCGCGCGCGATCGCGGCCTATCTCGAAATCCCCTTGACCGATGCGAGCGTGCGGCGCTTCGCCGATGAGGAAGTCTTCGTCGAGATTCATGAAAATGTGCGCGGTGAGGACGTGTTCCTCGTTCAGCCGACGGGGTATCCCGCTAATGACAATCTGATGGAATTGCTGATTTGCATTGATGCGTGCAGACGCGCCTCTGCAAAACGGATCACCGCGGTGGTGCCCTATTTCGGCTATGCAAGGCAGGACAGAAAGCCTGGCCCGCGCACGCCGATCTCTGCCAAGCTGGTCGCGAACCTCATCACAGAGGCAGGCGCTGACAGGGTGCTGGCGGTCGACCTTCACGCGGGGCAGATCCAGGGCTTCTTCGATATCCCGACCGACAATCTCTACGCAGCCCCCGTCATGGCTGCTGACATTCAGGCGCGTTATGGTGATCGTGATCTGATGGTGGTCTCTCCAGATGTCGGCGGTGTGGTGCGCGCAAGGGCGCTGGCCAAACGGCTCGACAATGCCCCGCTCGCCATCGTTGACAAGCGCCGCGATCGCCCGGGCGAAAGTGAAGTGATGAACATTATCGGCGAGGTTGAAGGGCGCCACTGCATCCTGATCGATGATATTGTCGATTCAGGCGGAACGCTATGCAACGCGGCTGATGCTTTGCTCCAAGGCGGTGCGAAGAGCGTCGCGGCCTATATCACCCACGGCGTGCTGTCAGGCGGAGCGGTTGCGCGGATCGACGGATCGAAGCTGGAGGAGTTGGTGATCTCCGATTCGATCCAGCTTACCGAAGCGGCGCTAGCCTCAACCCGCATCCGTGCGCTAACCATCGCCCCGCTCGTGGGCGAAGCGATCCGGCGGATCGCGGATGAGAGCAGCGTGAGTTCGCTTTTTGATTGAGTTTTAGGTTTGCGCGCCCGCATCCGCGGACGCGTCCTCGCTAGACGGGCAGGCAAGCTGCCCCCGCTGCGGGCGCGCCGCCGCGCTTGCGGCTCTTTGAGCCGTTTGGCACTACATCGCGGTGTTTGTGCGAGAAGAAGTCCGCGAAATTCTTATAGGCGCTGCCCGCGCGGGCAATGCGCTGACCTATTCGCAGATGCTAAACCTGCTCGGATATCGCTTCACCCGGCCCAAGATGCGCAGCTTGTGCAAGGTGCTCGATGCTATCGATCAAGAGGGGCGCGCGAGGGGTGAGCCCGATCTTGCCGTACTCGTTGTGCGTCAGTCGGATGGGCTGCCGGGGCAAGGCTGGTTCGTCGCCCGCTCGCATCTATCCGACATAATGGATGGCAAGTGGCCGCTCGATTGGGAAGGGGCGGAGGCGAAGGCATATGTGAAACTGCATCAAGAACGGGCCTTTGATCACTGGCGCGAACCGCGCGAAAGTTCGCGCGCTTAGCCAAGCTGTACTAGCTCTTCATGAGGATGGCTGAAGCAGCGTCGCAATGGTCAAAAGGTTGCATGATCAGGGCGGACGCAATGTGGCTCGCACGGCGAGATTGCCCCGATCAGGACTGTCATAGGAGACTAAGATGAAACAGATGATCTTTGATCTGAACGACGCTGAATTGGACTTTGTGTCCGGCGGCGATCTTCACAATGGTGGCAAACCGCCTTGGTACGAATGGCCTCCCGGGCTTGAGCCTTGGAGCGTTGGCGGCCTTCCCACCGGAAGCTGATCTGGCACCCCATGTTTGGCCAAGGATTCCCCATCCCCCTGCGCTGACGCGCAATCTCTTGGCCGATCATCTGCCCCCTTTGACGATTGTGTCAAAGGGGGCAGAGCTGTTTTTGCAATGAACGCCCATCGCCGCTCCTTCCCTTCGACTGCAATGACGAATATGGGGGCCTCATGACCCCAGCCGATCTCGAATTCGCCAACCGCCTTGCTGATGCCGCAGGCTCTGTCATCCGCCCGCTGTTCCGCGCGCACGGAGACACTGAAACCAAATCGGACAATTCCGCCGTCACCGAAGCCGACCGGGGCGCCGAAGCGGTCATGCGCAAGATGATCGAGGATGAACGCCCCGATGACGGCATTATCGGCGAAGAATATGGGCGCACCAATGAAAGCGCGGGCCGCCAGTGGGTGCTCGATCCGATCGATGGCACGCAAAGCTTTGTTGCAGGCCGCCCGATCTTCGGCACTCTCATCGCCCTTATGCAGGATGGCTGGCCGGTGTTGGGTGTGATTGATCAACCGATTTTGAAAGAGCGCTGGGTGGGGCAGGTTGGCGGCGACACCACCTTCAACGGCTCTGCGGTCAAAGCGCGCCCTTGCCCTGCGGTCGAGGGCATGAGCCTCGCCACCACCAGCCCGCATTGCTTTGATGCAGATCAGTCAGATGCGTGGCTCAATCTGGTGGTCAACGCCTATCCCAAGCGGCCCTTCCCGATCTATGGCGGCGATTGCTACAATTACGCGCTGCTGGCGAGCGGGCATATCGATTGCGTGATGGAGGCCGGGCTGAAGATCCACGATTACGCCGCTTTGGTGCCGGTGGTCGAAGGCGCAGGCGGCATCATGTCCGATTGGCAAGGCAACCCATTGGACGCGGAGAGCGACGGGACGGTGATCGCGCTCGGAGACCCCGCACGGCTGGAGGACGTGCTGGCGGCGATGGGGTCAAGCGAGCTGCCCGCGAATGTGATTCAATCGCCCGAAACGTTTCGGTTTCCGATGCCGAAAAAGGATGGGTGAGCTCCGCACCCATAACGTCATCCCAGCGAAAGCTGGGATCCAGGGCAATCGCAGTGCAAGGCCGCCTGAGATCCCAGCCCTTCGGCCCGCTCAGGAGAGCCTTTTGCTGGTATGACGGGGCAGGGCTGGGATGGCGACCAACCGAGTTTCTTGCGATAAGCCCACCCCGCTGCGACTAAGCGCCGCTGCGCGCCGCAAGTCTCGCTCCCCTCCCGCTTGCGGGAGGGGCTGGGGGTGGGCGAGAGTTTGCATTGGGTTTGCGAGGGGTTTGCATGGACTTAAGAACTTGGCCCTAGGCTGCGGATATTGCTGTGCAAAGGGGATAGAAATTGCTGCATCGGTTTTGGTTGAACATAGCGGCTGTGTTTGCAGGAGCTTTGCTCACCACCGCCTGCTCTGCGGAGGACGGAGCCCCCGATTACCGCTATCGCCTTACGGTTGAGGTCGACACGCCAGAGGGTCTCAAAACCGGCTCCAGCGTGATTGAGGTTGACCAGTCTCTTTACCGCTCCGCGGCTGATCCGGGTGCGGGTTTGAGCCTCTCCCGCCGGGTGCGCGGGGAGGCTGTCGCGGTGGACCTGCCGGGCGGTGAGACGCTCTATGCGCTGCTTCGGTCTGAAAATGACATTGAGTGGGCGGGCCGGGTCTACATTCTGATTGAGCCATGCGGCGGCAACGGGCCGGCCTGCGGCGAGAACATCCCTGATCTTACCGGAGAGCGCACGCTGCCCCGCATGTGGCGCGCCAATGTGCTGCAGGATGAACGCTCTGCCTATCCGATGATGGTGAGGTTTGCCGATGAGAGCGATCCGACAAGCGTAGCGTTGGTCGATCCCGATGATCTGGCGGCAAGCTTTGGCGAGGGCGTGAGTTTGAGGCGGATTACCGTTGAGCTGACTGATGATCCGGTGACTGCGAGTTTGGGTGAAAGACTTCCATGGCATGAGGAAGCTTGGTCTCATGATGTCAACGACGATGGACCTTTTTACGAAAGATATCCGACCATTCTTCTTGGTCTGAGAGGGGTATAAATGAGCTTAGATCGTGAAGTGTTTCTCTCGCTCCTAGCGTTAGACGCATACAATAGAGGTCCTAGGCCAGGGCTAGCTAATCTAGAGCTTCCCAATCTAGATGGACAGGGCAGGCCAACGGAAGATATTCGGATAGGACGAGCGCAAGTTCTCTCGGGTAGTGAGGCTATACTAGGTCCCGATTCTGTTGCTGCTGGCTTTGCCGCAGTTGCCTATGAGTGGAACGGCGAAACCATCATCTCCTATCGCGGCACCAATTTCCCCGGTGGCATTGAGGTGGCTGATTTGGATAGAACCAAGGTTCCTTTCGATCATCCACATCGCACCTCCCGTCGTCCCAGCGGAAGCTGGCATCCAGGGCAATCGCAGCGCAATGCCGCCTGAGATCCCAGCCTTCGCTGGGATGACGAGGCAGGATCTGGTGTGATGGACTTGGGGCTTGGATGAAAGACTGGGGAACCTATGGCGACAAGCATGTAGCGGACGGGTAGAGTGCCGGGATGACCAAACCCACCCACCTCTTCTTCTACGGCGTACTCCAAGAGGGGCTCGGACCAGAGGGCGGCGATTGGCCCTTCCTCACGGGGCTAGGCCTCGGGGCGCCTGCCACGACGCACGGGGCGCTTTATGCGATCCCTGATTACGGCAGCGCCAAGGGCACCACTTGGTATCCCGCGCTCATCCTTACCCAAGCGCGCTTTTCGACCGCAGTGCACGGCACACTCTACGATGCGTCGGGCGTTGAGGATATCGCCGCTATCGACGCGTTTGAGGGGGCGGACTACACGCGGCAGGCGGTGCCGGTTGATGGTTGGGATGGCTATGGGGAAACCGAGGCGGATGCCTATGTCTGGACCGCTGACCTGCCCGAAGGCGCGGTGCCGCTGCCCGGTGGCAATTTCGCCGAATGGCTCGCTGAGACGGGGCGCAGGGCTTATTCCGGATAATCGCGAGCATGGAAAGTCACACTATTGCATGAGAATGTGGTGAAAAATGCTTTTGAAACAGAGACTTGGGCGAAGCGTCACAGGTTTCAAAACCCGCTTTGGTGGTCTAGCGGCCTTGCGAGATGGCTTGGGAGCTGTGCGGCTGAGGTGCAAAAGGCTTGCCTCCTGTGGGCTGCGGGCCTAAGGCGCGCCACTTCAACGACACGAATCAAGTGATCGGCCTGGCTAACAGGGCTGCCAGGGCCGGTTTGATGTGTCTTCTGAACAAAGGAGATGAAAATGCCCAAGCTTAAGACCAAAAGCGGTGTGAAGAAGCGCTTCAAAATCACCGCGACCGGCAAGATCAAGCACGGCGTCGCTGGCAAGCGTCACCGTCTGATCAGCCACAATGCGAAGTATATCCGCCAGAACCGTGGCACCTCGCTCGTGTCCGAAGCCGACACGAAGACGATCAAGAAATGGGCGCCCTACGGGCTTGACTAAGGAAGGCGGCTAGCGCCGCCCGCCGCAGCCACCCGCGCCCTCCACCCTTCCACCCGGATCATACACCGGTGTGACAATCCGGGTGGAAGGGTGGAGGGCGCGGGTGGCTGCGGCACAAGGATCGCACGGATGTGCGAGCCGCTCCTGAACACAGAGAAGGATAACAGATATGCCTCGCATCAAACGCGGAGTTACCACTCGCGCCAAACACAAGCGGATTCTCGACCAAGCCAAAGGCTATCGCGGTCGCCGCAAAAACACCATTCGCATCGCCCGCCAAGCCGTCGAGAAAGCGGGTCAATACGCTTACCGCGATCGTAAGGTGAAAAAGCGCAGCTTCCGCGCGCTCTGGATCCAGCGGATTAACGCCGCTGTGCGCTCCGAAGGCCTTACCTATTCGCAGTTCATGCATGGCGTGAAACTGGCGGGAATTGAGCTTGACCGGAAAGTCATGGCTGATCTTGCCATGAACGAAGAAGCTGCTTTTAAAGCGATTATCGCTCAAGCGAAAGCCGCTCTTCCAGCCTGATCTCGGGCTTTCCTAGTGTGCACCGCTCAACTAGCGGTGGCAGCGAAATCAAAAGGGGCTTTGACGCAGAAAACGCGTCAGAGCCCCTTTTGCATTCGGGTTGGAACCGCTTGGAAATGCAGCCTTCTTGTACGAACGCGCCAAAGCTCTTGTAGAATCGCGCCATTTCGGACAATGTGTGTGCATGGGGGAAGGTTCAAACACATTCACTGTTCTCGACGAATCAGAGAGCAAGGTTGCCGAAGCGGCTTGCACGGTGCGCGCCCGCTTTTACAGTCCACCTGCACGCTTCGATGGGTGCTTTACCACCTTCTACCAGTTGGAGCTTGACTGCGAGGAAGACGGCGTCGTCGAGGACCTGCTCCAGCCCGAATGGGGCAATATCCGCTTTTTCGGCATCTCAGCTCCGCGCGCGCAAGTGGGCGAACAGGTTTCGCACAATGCTGCGTTCACGGCCACCGGGCCAAGCTCACGCCCCTGCCACTTCAGGCTGGGCACCACGCGGATGTGGGGGATCGGCTTTCTGCCGCTTGGATGGGCGCGATTTATGGGCGAAGACGCCTCAACCCTCACCAATTCTGTTTGCGATGGGGCAGCGCATCCGGCGTTCTCTCGCTTTGCGCATTTTGCTGATGTGCTGTGCAATTATTCGCTACCCGTTGAGCAGCAGCTCGCCTTCCTTAACGACGAGTTTGACCGCTTGATGCGCTCCAATCGCGATGAACCCAAGATCAAACGCATTCACACCGCGCTGGTCAGCGGGGAGCATCTGGCGGTTGGTGACCTGGCGAGCGCATGCGGCATGAGCATTCGCACGTTGGAGCGGATGTGCCACCGCTACTTTGGCTTTACGCCCAAGCTGCTAATGCGGCGACAGCGATTCATGCGCAGCCTTTCGAGCTTCATGCTGCGCGAAGGGTCGCGCTGGACAGAAGCGATGGATGGTGAGTATCACGATCAGGCACAGTTCACTCGCGAGTTCACTGAGTTCATGACGATGACGCCCAGCGCCTATGCCGCGCTTGAGCACCCTATCCTCGCCTCATTTATGGAGGCACGGGCCAAGATTTGGGGAGCTGCAGCACAGACTCTCGACGAGCCCAGCCGCCTCACCTCTTGAAGCTGGCAGTGAGGTGAAGTTTGCGGTTTCATAGCTTTGGCTCTCACACTAACGTCCGGTTCGAAATGGACACTCATTCAACAGGCTTAGGCGATGCGCGCTGAGCTGGGACATGCTGTAAAGATTCGCTTTGCTTTGCCCAGTGCGGAGCTGTCCCCCTATGTGACGACGTATTATCACACAGAAGTGGACCCTTCGCCTAAAGAGCCAGAGCTTGAAGATTACCTCCACCCGGAATGGGCCAACCTGCGCTTTATGGAGCAGGGTTGGTCGCGTTCTGCGATTGGCGCTGCGCCGCTAGAAGAGGTGCCTAGCTTTGCGGTAACTGGCCCGACCAGCCAAGCGGCGCGATTTCGCAACTCAGCTGGGCGAAGCTGGGGTATTGGTCTGATGCCGTTGGGCTGGGCGTGCCTATTCGATGCGCCGGCCAGCGACTATGCCGATAGGGTCACCAATGGCCGCGAAGACCCTGTCTTCGCCGCTTTCGCGCCTTTGGCGCACGCCCTGTCAGGATCGGCTCAGAGCTATGCGCAAGAGCTCGCTATCATTCAGGATCATATGGCAAGCTTGACCTTCGCGACTGGCCGGACCGACGAAAAGATCACCGCCATCAACGCCGCCTTGGTTGATCCCGAGCTTGCGACAGTGAGCGAGCTATCTGAGCGAGTGGGGATGAACATCCGATCGCTCGAGCGCTTGTCAAAACGCGCTTTCGGTTTCACGCCCAAACTGTTGATGCGGCGCCAACGTTTCCTGCGTAGCCTTTCGCAATTTATGCTTGACCCTTCGCTCAAATGGTTGAGTACGTTGGATTATCACTACTACGATCAGGCTCATTTCGTGCGTGATTTCAAACGCTTCATGGGAATGAGCCCAAGTGCCTATGCCAAGCTGGATAAGCCGTTTCTGATCGCAGCTGCGCGCGCACGGATGGAGATTGCAGGCGAAGCGGTGCAGGGTCTGGCGCGCCCGGCGAAGCAGGAAAGCGGCACTTAGCCGATTGCAGCTTTGCAAGTGTGGCCAATTGGCGCTAGCGGACCCGCTCACCTGATACAGGCCTAACCATGACCGACATGACATCACAAAAAGATGCAGCTTTGGCTGCGATCGCATCAGCCGCCTCGTTGGACACGCTCGAAGAACAGCGCGTCAGCGCGCTTGGCAAGAAGGGTTGGGTTAGCCTTGCCCTCAAAACGCTTGGGCAAATGACCGCCGATGAACGCAAGGAGGCTGCCCCAGCAATTCAGGCCGTGCGGGCTGAGGTGGCAGAGGCAATCGAAGCGAAGAAAGCGCAGTTGGAGGCCGCCGCGCTAGAAGCGCAACTTGCCGATGAAACCATCGATCTGACCCTGCCCGGCCCGGACATGGTCCGCGGCTCGATCCATCCCGTTAGTCAGGTGATGGACGAATTGGCTGAGATCTTCGCGGATCTTGGCTTTGCGGTGGCTACTGGTCCAGAGATCGAAGACGATTGGCACAACTTCACCGCGCTCAATATGGATGAAAGCCATCCCGCCCGCGCAATGCACGACACGTTCTACTTCCCAGAGGTCGAAGGTAAAGATCACCGCATGTTGCTGAGGACCCACACTTCGCCTGTCCAGATCCGCAGCATGAAAGAGCAAGGCGCACCGATCCGGATCATCGCACCAGGGCGCGTTTACAGGTCAGACAGCGATGCCACCCACACGCCAATGTTCCATCAGGTTGAAGGGTTGGTGGTTGATAAGGGCATCCATCTTGGCCACCTCAAATGGACGCTCGAGACCTTCTTCAAAGCCTTCTTTGAACGCGAAGACATCACACTTCGCCTGCGCCCATCCTATTTCCCTTTCACTGAGCCTTCGGTTGAGGTTGATGTCGGCTATTCGAACGAGGGCGACCGCCGCGTTGTAGGCGGGCATGGCGATGCGGACGGCCATGACTGGATGGAGCTGGGCGGAAGCGGCATGGTCAACCGGCGCGTGCTGGAAATGGCTGGGATCGATCCAGACGAGTACCAAGGGTTTGCCTTTGGCCTTGGGATCGACCGGATTGCAATGCTCAAATACGGAATGAACGATCTGCGCGCTTTCTTCGATGGCGATCCGCGCTGGCTCGCGCATTATGGCTTCTCGCCCTATGACCAGCCGACCCTGTCTGCCGGGGTGGGAGCCCAAGGGAGGACAGCGCCATGAAGTTCTCGGTCACCTGGCTCAAAGACCATCTCGAAACCACTGCAAGCCTGCAAGAGATCACCGATACACTCACCGCTATCGGGCTTGAGGTTGAAGGTGTTGAGGACCCGGCCCAGAGGCTCGAGGGTTTTACGGTCGCGCATGTCCTGACCGCTGAAAAACACCCTGATGCAGATAAGTTGCAAGTGCTCAGCGTCGACACCGGAACAGGCGATCCGCTACAGGTCGTGTGCGGCGCGCCCAATGCGCGGGCCGGGATGAAGGGAGTGCTCGGACAGCCCGGCGCGGTGGTGCCATCCAACGGTATGGAGCTGCGCAAAAGCGCGATCCGGGGTGTAGAGAGCAACGGAATGATGTGCTCCGCGCGCGAACTGGAGCTTGGCGATGACCATGATGGCATCATCGAACTGCCCGATGATGCCAGTGTCGGCCACGCCTTTGCTGATTACCAGGGATCATCGCCAATCATTGACGTTGCGATCACCCCCAATCGCCCGGATTGCATGGGTGTTTATGGGGTTGCGCGCGATCTCGCGGCAGCGGGGCTCGGGACGCTGAAGCCCATCGCATTCCCGAAATTTGAGGCGAGCGGCGAATGCCCCGTGGAAATTCGGACTGATGACCCCGAAGGTTGCCCCGCATTCTATGGCCGCGTCATCAAGGGCGTGAAAAACGGCCCCTCACCCGAATGGCTCCAGAAGCGCCTGCAAAGCGCGGGCCAGCGCCCGATTTCCCTCTTGGTGGACCTCACCAATTACCTGATGCTGGCCTTTGGTCGCCCGGCGCATGTCTATGACCTTGCCAAGCTTTCGGGCGATGTTGTGGCTCGCCGTGCGAAGGCAGGGGAGCAGGTGCTTGCTCTCAACGAGAAGACCTACACGCTTGATGAAAGCATGGTGGTGATCGCTGATGACGGGGAAGTCCACGACATCGCCGGGATCATGGGCGGAGAGAATTCGGGCGTTCAGGACGATACGGCCGATGTGCTGCTTGAAATCGCATATTTCGATCCGCCGCGCATTGGAGTGACCGGCCGCAAGCTCGGCCTTGCCTCCGATGCACGTACCCGGTTTGAGCGCGGGGTTGATCCGGAGTTTCTTGAAGGCGGTCTTGACCTCTTAACCGGCCTGATCGTGGAACTGGCTGGGGGGACGCCAAGCGAGGCGGTCCACGCCGGTGCTCCGCGGGTTGATGCAAGAGCAGTCGCCTTTGACACTGCGCTCACCGCGAAACTGGGCGGTGTCGTGGTGCCGGCTGACGAACAGCGCCGCATCCTCGAAAGCCTTGGCTTCGGCGTGTCGGATGATTGGGAGGTCACCTGTCCGCTGCGCCGCCATGATATTGAGGGACCTGCAGACCTTGTCGAAGAGGTGGTGCGCATCCATGGTCTTGATGCGGTCGAGAGCGTGCCTCTGCCCCGCGCAGATGGCGTGGCACGGCCCACCGCAACCCCCCAGCAATTGATGGAGCGCAAGTTGCGCCGTGCGGCTGCGGGTGCTGGGTTCAACGAGGCGATCACATGGTCCTTCATCAGCGATGCTGAGGCGGCATTGGTTGGCGGCGGTACCTGGTCGCTTGAAAACCCGATCAGCGAAGACATGAAGGTCATGCGCCCCTCGCTCTTGCCGGGTTTGCTGTCTGCGGCGCAGCGGAGTTTTGATCGCGGGCTTTCCAGCGTTCGCATGTTTGAGATTGGAAGACGCTATCTTGCTGACGGTGAGTATCCTGCGCTCGCCGCGATCATGGCGGGCGATGCTCTGCCGCGCGGGTGGCAAAACGGCAAAGCACGCAGCTTTGATGCTTATGATGCGAAAGCGATGTGCCTGACATTGCTGGAAGCAGCGGGTGCTCCGGTCGCCAAGCTGCAAGTTATGGGTGAAGCCGGAGCCTTCTACCATCCGGGGCAATCAGCAACCTTGCGGCTTGGTCCTAAGAACCAATTGGCCAGTTTCGGGATGTTGCACCCTTCTTTGCTCAAGTCATTCGGGATTGATACGCCGGTTGCGGCCCTGGGCATCCATCTCGACGCGATCCCGGCCAAGAAGGCCGCAAAAGGTCCTGTCAGCTTCGCGCGGCCCAGCTTTACGCCGCCCGCATTGCAAGCGGTAACACGCGACTTTGCCTTCCTCGTTTCGGATGATCTTCCAGCGGAAGACTTGCTGAAAGCGGTGCGCGGTTCGGACAAGGCAAACATCACAGGCGCGCGCGTTTTTGATGTGTTTGCGGGCGAAGGCGTGCCTGATGGCAGAAAGTCGCTCGCCATCGAAGTGACTCTGCAACCCACCGAAAAGAGCTTTAAGGATGCCGAACTGAAAGCGATTGCCGACAATGTCGTTTCGGCAGCGGCGAAATTGGGGGCAGAGCTGCGCGGCTGATCCCGCAGCGAGTATCCATGTCCAACAGACGAACTTTTGCGATCATCTCGCACCCTGACGCGGGTAAGACGACGCTTACCGAAAAGCTGCTGCTGCAAGGCGGTGCGATCCACCTTGCAGGTGAGGTGAAAGCGCGCGGGCAACAAAGGCGCGCGCGTTCGGATTGGATGAAGATCGAGCAGCAACGCGGCATCTCTGTCACCTCCAGCGTCATGACATTTGAGCGGGAAGGCGTCACTTTCAACCTGCTCGACACGCCGGGCCACGAAGACTTTTCCGAGGACACCTATCGCACGCTCACCGCGGTGGACTCAGCCGTGATGGTGATCGATGCAGCGAAGGGAATCGAACCGCAGACGCGCAAGCTGTTCGAAGTGTGCCGCCTGCGCTCGGTGCCGATCATCACCTTCGTCAACAAGGTCGATCGTGAAGGCCGTGACCCGTTTGAGACGCTCGATGAGGTCGCGGATATGCTCGCGCTTGATGTTTCTCCGCAAAGCTGGCCGATCGGACTTGGTGGCCAATTCGAAGGCATTCTCGACTTTGCCAGTGGATCTGTGAGCCGCCCTGAAGGCCCTTCAAAGGAGTTTCTTGGCACGCGCGACACTGATCCGACGATCCCTGAAGAGTTCAGTGAAGAGGCTGAGCTTGCGCAGGTCGGCTACCCGGAGTTTGATCTAGAAGCCTATCGCAATGGCGATCTTACGCCGGTCTATTTTGGATCCGCGCTTAAGAATTTCGGCGTCACCGAGCTAATCGAGGCCATCGCCCGGTTCGCGCCGCCCCCGCGCCCGCAGCCCGCTGGCGAGGACCAGATCACGCCTGAGAACAGCGAGGTTACCGGCTTCATCTTCAAGGTCCAGGCGAACATGGACCCCAACCACCGCGATCGCATCGCGTTTATGCGGCAGGTCTCAGGTACGTTCAAACGCGGTATGAAGCTGACGCCTAGTGGGCTTGGTAAGCCGATCGCGATCCACTCGCCGATCTTGTTCTTCGCGCAGGACCGCGAGATTGCTGACACCGCCGAGGCTGGCGACATTATCGGCATCCCCAACCACGGGACCCTGAGGGTCGGCGACACATTGAGCGAGAAGGATACGATCCGCTTCACTGGCCTTCCCAACTTCGCGCCTGAGATTCTGCGCCGGGTGCAGCTCAAAGACCCGACCAAGACCAAGCAATTGCGCAAGGCGCTCGATGACCTCTCAGAAGAGGGCGTGATCCAGGTCTTTTACCCAGAGATTGGCGCGCAGCACATAGTCGGCGTTGTGGGTCAGTTGCAGCTCGACGTGCTTATCTCGCGGCTTTCGGCGGAGTATAAGGTGGAGGCAGCGTTAGAAACGTCGCCGTTTGCCACCGCTCGCTGGCTCAAAGGCGATGACAAAGCGCTCAGCGAGTTCGAAGGCTTCAACCGCGCAAATCTGGCGCGGGATCGCGATGGCGATCTGGTGTTCATGGCCAAAAGCCCGTGGGACGTGAACTATCAGGTGGAAAAGAACCCTGACCTGACCTTCTCCGCTACGAAGGAAAGGTAACTTGCGGGCGCAGCCGGTTCGCGGCATTGGGGACGCATGACGGTATCAGGCCCCACTTCTCAAAGTTTCATTTCTCAGCGGCTCAAGCTCAATTACTTCGATTGGGGTAACGCGGACAAGCCGCCGCTCATCCTCGTTCATGGCGGACGCGACCATGCGCGCAGTTGGGACTGGGTCGCAGAAGAGCTTGTCGCGGACTACCACGTGGTGGCGATGGATCACCGCGGCCACGGTGACAGCGATTGGGTGTCGGATGGCAACTACAATTCCAACGACATGGTCTATGATCTGGCGCAGCTCATTCATCAGCTGGGGCGTGGTCCGGTTACCATCGTATCGCACTCAATGGGGGGCAATGTCGCACTGCGCTATGCGGGCATGTTCCCCGATATGGTCACAAAGCTGGTCGCGATTGAAGGCCTCGGTCCCTCTCCTGAATGGAAGGCGGAGCAGCGTAAAACGCCCTACCCCGCGCGCATGGCCGAATGGATCGAGAAAAAGCGCAAGGCGGCAGGGCGCACTCCGCGCAAATATGAGAGTATTGAGGCAGCCTTTGCTCGGATGATCGAGGAGAACTCCTATCTCACCGAAGATCAGGCGCGTCACCTTACCATTCACGGTGTGAATCGTAATGAGGATGGCACCTATAGCTGGAAGTTCGACCCGCATCTTAACGTCTGGCAAGTCGAAGATGTGGCGGATGAATTCATGGAGGCCGTCTGGGCCGCGATCTCTTGCCCAACTCTGCTGCTCTATGGCGCGGATAGCTGGGCCTCCAATCCGGAGAAGGACGGGCGGATTGCGCACTTTAACACAGCTCAGGTGATCGAGTTCGAAAAAGCGGGCCACTGGCTGCACCATGACCAATTTGATAAGTTTATGGGAGTCCTGCGCGACTTCCTCTGATCCGACCAAGGAGACCTGCCATGTCCGAGTTTTTCGATACGCTGACTGAGAAGCATGTGGCGATGATCGAGAAGCAGCCGGTGTTTTTTGTGGCGACAGCGGCGAGCGATGGTCGGATCAATCTCAGCCCCAAGGGCTATGATGCGTTTCGCGTTCTGGAGCCTGGCCAGGTCGCGTATCTTGATTTGGGCGGGTCAGGCAATGAGACTCACGCGCATCTGGCTGCCGACGGCCGCATTACGATCATGTTCTGCAATTTTCAGCAGCCCGCACTGATCCTGCGCATATACGGCAAGGGTCGCCCGGTCCTGCCTCAAGATGAGGAATGGGAGTCGCTGGCGGCGAACTTCACGCTACTCACAGGTACTCGCCAGATCTTCGTCATTGATGTCGAGAGTGTGCAAACCAGTTGCGGCTGGGGGGTGCCCTTCATGAAGCTGGAGGCCGAGCGCCCGACTTTGAAGAAGGCGCATAAGGCTCCAACGCCGGAAGAATGGATGGAGAAGGTGGCGGGTCGGGCGACCAGTATTGACGGCCTACCGACACGCGCGACCGATCGCTATATTTCAGGCGAATGAGTTTGCGCATTACTTTCTGTCACAGCGCCCAGATAATTCGGGCATAAACGTAGCGCACTGCCTAAAAAGTAACCAAAAGATTAAAAATTGAGCACACATTTTTGTGCAGCTGCGAAGAATCCGACTGATTCCGCTGCGTAACCCCTGTTACAAAAATGTGGCACGCCCCTTGCTACCACCCGGTCAGCCGGATGAGCCGGCCCAACCAACAGGGGTGTACGGATGAAGTTCATCATCGCCATAATAAAACCATTCAAACTTGATGAGGTCCGCGAAGCGCTGGGCTCCATTGGGGTCGCCGGGATGACTGTTTCTGAAGTCAAAGGTTTTGGTCGGCAAAAGGGCCAGACCGAGATTTACCGCGGCGCAGAATATTCCACAAACATGCTGCCCAAGGTGAAGCTCGAAATTGCTGCAAGCGACGATATCGCTCCGCAAGTGGTCGAGACCATTCAGCAAACGGCCAACACCGAAGCGATCGGTGACGGCAAAATCTTCGTGCTCGATCTCGCATCGGCAACCCGCATTCGCACCGGCGAAGCGGGCGAAACCGCGCTTTAAATTCAGGGGACAAGCAAATGAAGCGTTCACTCCTTACTCTTGCTGCCCTTGGCGCTGGCCTTTCAGCCAGCCCCGCTTTGGCGGCTGTACCTGACGCGGAGGCTGTTTCGGGCGGCACTGCGTATATTCTCAACACGCTGCTGTTTTTAATCGGTGGCTTTTTGGTGATGTGGATGGCGGCTGGTTTCGCCATGCTCGAGGCGGGCCTAGTGCGCGCTAAGAACACCTCTACCCAGTGTCTTAAGAATATCGGCCTTTATTCGATTGCAGGCCTGATGTTCTGGATTATTGGTTATTCGATTGCCTATCCTGGGTTTGCCGAAGGGTCACTTGGCCTTTTTGGCGTCGCAGGCTTTCCTTATGCGATGCAAGAGGTTGGCGCAGCAGACACCGAAACGGGCTATTCAGTCGCGTCTGACTGGTTTTTCCAGATGGTTTTCTGCGCCACCACAGCATCGATTGTATCTGGCACCGTGGCAGAGCGCGTGAAGATCGTTCCGTTTTTCATCTTTGTCACCGTCCTCACCGGCATCATCTACCCCGTCGTGGTAAGCTGGGAGTGGGGCGGCGGCTATCTTGATAGTGTGCACGGCTTCAGCGACTTTGCAGGGTCCACTCTGGTGCATTCAACCGGCGGTTGGGCAGCATTGATGGGCGCGATCATCATCGGTGCACGCACCGGGCGCTATGGCGCGGATGGCAAAGTCAACGTCTTCCCGGGTACCAACATTCCGCTCGCGACGCTTGGCACGTTCATTCTGTGGCTCGGCTGGTTCGGCTTCAACGGTGCATCGCAGCTCGCGATGGGCACCGTCGGTGATGTGTCGGACGTGTCGAAGATCTTTGTGAACACCAACATGGCGGCTGCAGGCGGCGTGGTGGTCGCGATCATCCTCACACAGGTCATGTACAAAAAGGCAGACGTTACCATGGCGCTCAACGGCGCGCTGGCTGGCCTCGTGTCTATCACAGCGGAACCGCTTGCTCCGACTGTCGGCCAGTCGATCCTGATCGGCGGCATTGGCGGCGTGATTGTGGTCTTCACCGTTCCACTGCTCGACAAGTTCAAGATCGACGATGTCGTCGGCGCGATCCCTGTTCACCTGTTTGCAGGTATCTGGGGCACTTTGATCGTAGCTTGGACAGGTGACGCCACTTTCATGGGGCAGTTGGTCGGTGTGCTGCTCACTGCCGTCTGGGTCAGCGCTGCATCAGCCATCGTCTGGCTTGCTCTCAAATACACCATCGGCGTGCGTCCTTCCGAGGAAGACGAAGTTGGTGGGCTCGACCATGCCGAAATCGGTGTGGAGGCCTATCCCGAATTCGCTCGAACCTAAGAGCGTCAACAGTTTGGCGGGGGAAGGCTCTCTCTCCTCTCCCCTTTCCCCGTCAACCGCCGTTCCTCCTGCGAACGTACAAACTCTACCGGGCCGAAGCTTCGATGCTTCGGCCCTTTTTTTGGTCGTGTTTGGTGTGTTCTGCACCCCATGCTGGGCGCAGACTATATCAGGCGAACTCGCGCTCTTCCGCTTTCACGAAGTCAGCGCAGCGCTCCCCGATCATGATGCTGGGGGCGTTGGTGTTGCCGCTCACGATCTTGGGCATCACGCTCGCATCGGCAATCCAGAGACCATCTAACCCCTTCATCTTGAGGGTCGGATCGACCACCGCGTCTGGGTCAGAGCCCATTCGGCAGGTGCCCACCGGGTGATAGACCGTGTCGGCCCGGTTGCGCAGCAGCTCATCGAGCGCGGCATCATCGTGCAGGTCGACCGGGTGGCGGTCGGTTGGCTTGTAGATCTGCATCGGCGGCGCATCGGCGATCCGGTGTGACAGGCGCACCCCTTCGCGCAAAGTCGCGATATCGCGGTCATCATCAAGGAAGTTGGGGTCAATTGCGGGAGGCGCTGCGGCGTCGCTCGATCCCAGCCGCACAGTCCCCCGGCTTTCTGGCCTCAACACGCAGGCATGGAGCGAAAAGCCATAGCCCTTCACATTCTCACGCCCATGATCTTCGAGCACTGCGGGCACAAAGTGCCACTGAATATCGGGAGCGGGCGCATCGGGCATCACCGTCCAAAACCCGCCTGCCTCGGCATAGCAGGTCGTCATCGCGCCGCTGCGTTTGCGGCGGTGCTCGACAATCGCGCCTGCCATTTTGAGCGTGCCTTTCAGCGTCCCGCCAATCGGCACATCGCTTTCGGTCGACCAGCCGGAGACATAGTCAATATGGTCTTGGAGGTTTGAGCCGACGGCGGGCTTGTCGAGGACCACGTCGATGCCGTGCTCTTTGAGATGCTCAGCAGGGCCGATGCCCGACAGCATCAGGATCTGCGGCGAATTGAACGCGCCCGCTGACAGGATAACGCCGCGCCGGGCATAGAGCATCTCGGTGCCTTTACCTTTGCGGATAAGGACCCCGGTGACGCGGCCTTGCTCGACCACTAGCTTTTCAACGAGGGTGCCGGTGCGGATCGCGAAATTGCCCTGCTCGCGCAAAGGCTCAACATAGGCGCGCGCGGCAGACCATCGCTCGCCATCGCGCTGCGTCACTTGATAGAGGCCAAACCCGTCCTGACTCTCACCGTTAAAGTCGCTGTTGCGGCGCAGTTGAAGCTCGCTTGCCGCTTGGACAAAAGCGCGGCTGGTGGGGTTGGGGGAGCGCTGGTTTGAGACAAACAGCGGCCCGCCTGCTCCGTGATAATCATCAGCGCCGCGTTCATTGGCTTCGGCCTTTCTGAAATAGGGGAGCACATCGTCATAGGCCCAGCCGGTGCAGCCCATGGCTGACCAATTGTCATAGTCCCAGCGATTGCCGCGAATATAGACCATCGCGTTGATCGCAGAGGAGCCGCCCAGACCCTTGCCGCGTGGTTGATATCCGATCCGCCCATTCAGCCCCTTTTGCGGGAGCGTGTCGTATTTGTAATTCGAGGCATTGCGGATGAAGGGCATGAAGCCCGGCGTCTTGATCAGCACATTGTTGTTTCGCCCGCCCGCTTCGAGCAAACACACGCGCCGCGTTCCGTCGACTGCAAGGCGCCCTGCAACCGCGCTGCCGCCACTGCCACCACCGATTACGATGTAGTCATAACTTTCCATGATCTCTCCTCTTGGCGAGGGAGACTAAGCAGGTTCCTGTGACGGCGCAATCGGGTTTCGATCAGCCACTGGCTCAGCTTCACGCTGACGCTCAAGCCATCGCGCTCGGATCATGTCGGAGGTGTCGCGGCTGTTATCATGCGTCCAGCCGGGTTCGCGCAAGAGGTAAGAGAGTTTGTGCTCCCAGGGGCTGCGCCAAATGTCGCTTAGCATCCCGATCCATTCGTGGAACACCGACCACAGCAAATTGAAACTGCCCAACTGTTTGATGATGCCGTAGCGTACTTTTTCATCGTCGCGCTCAGGCTCAAAGGTGCCAAACAGCTTGTCCCAGATGATGAAGACACCGGCATAGTTGCGGTCGAGATAGCGCGGATTGGTCGCGTGGTGGACACGGTGATGGCTCGGCGTGTTCATCACCGCTTCGAACCAGCGCGGCATTTTGCCGATGGCCTCGGTGTGGATCCAGAATTGGTAGATGAGGTTAAACCCGCCTGCGATGGCGATCATCACAGGGTGAAATCCGAGCAAGATCAGGGGTATGGCGAACAACAGGCCAAAGGTGAAAGACCCCGTCCAGCTTTGCCTAAGCGCGGTCGACAGGTTGTAATGCTGGCTGGAATGGTGGTTCACATGGCTCGCCCACATCCAGCGGATGCGGTGGCCGGCGCGGTGAACCCAGTAATATTTGAGATCATCGAGCACAAAGCATAAGGGCCACGCCCACCACACGTTCCACCATTCAGGGCCGAGGTCGAAGATGCGATATTCGTAGGCGGCGATGAAGACGTAGAGCGCAAATCCGCCAAACAGCGCGCCTGCGATGGTAGATCCAAGGCCAAAGGCAAGGCTGACCAGAGTGTCCATGGGCTCATAGACCTCGGGGTTGCGCAGACGCGCCCACACCATCTCTGCCAGCACTGCGATGACGAAGAAGGGCACGGCGTATTGTGTTGGAGAAAAGTCCGGCATTATGCGTGTGGCTATAGCCGATTGATCGCGTCAGCCCAAGACGCCGCATCCTTGATGCAAAGTCGAACCGTTCCGAATTGGGTCTCACGCGGGTCGACAACAATCGCATCGACTTCTTCGCGCGCAGTCGCTGATGATTTGAGGACTCGTCCGGCGAATTGGTTGCCGTGCCGTTTGATTACCATGATCCGGCCATGGCTGTCTTTCGCAAGCGCTGCAGCACCGTCTCGCGAGATCGAAACGAGTCGGGGCACAAAACCCGCTTCAACCTCATCGACAGCGGCACTCACCGCCGCCTCATCAGCGAGTTTTGGCGACCCGCCAAGGCGCATGAAGCGAGCGATCAGATAGATCACAAGGATAGCGACGAGTGATCCTGCAAATTGGAGCAAGAGCGGTGGAATCTCCATACGGACTGGGCGTGGTTTAGCGCGCCGCCAGCATGTCGATCATCGGTCGCACTGGGCTGACATCGTATCCGGCTGCCATCGCGGCGCGCGCGATCTCATCGGGTGCGACCCCGCTCTTGGCTTGTGCCAAAGCCCAAAGCAACGTCGATCGCGTGCCAGAGCGGCAATAGGCAAGCACACCGCCCTCAACCTGATCGAGCGCCTCGGCCATGGCGTCCACTTGCACTTCGCTGAAGCCCGAATGCCCGATCGGGATCGCGAGATAGGAAAGCCCGGCCGCCTCGGCCGCTGCCTCGATCTCATCACTTTGCGGTGCGGAAGGCTCCTCGCCATCGGGGCGGTTGTTGATGATGAGAGTGATGCCATCCGACTTGGCCCTAGCCAGATCTTCTGGAAGGATTTGTGGGCTAGCAAAAACCGAATCGGAGAGTTGTCTGAAGTCACTCATTGCGCAAACGCTTACCTTTACTTGCTCAGTGGCGAAACAATGGCGCCCCTGACTGGCAATCGCAACCTTCTGGCAGGCGATTTCCATTCGAAAATGTCACATTTGTCCTCCACATTCTGGCTGAATGTTAATTCATTCGCATGAGGCGGCTTTGTGCGCTATGCCTCTGTTTCAAGACTGGAGTCGGGCAATCGATCTTCTGTCTGTGACTGATGGTATTTGATGCCCTCACCATCAGCGCATTGAAGGGTTGGGCAGTGTGATAAGGTACGTACTGAGTTATGGGTTACGATAGGGGACGTCGACGCGGCCGGGACAAGCGCGACGGTTTCGGCGAAGACGGTTTCGATCCTTTTGGTGGCGGCGGAGACGGTTTCCCGCCTCCCGGCGACTTCGGAAATGATCGTGGAGGAGACCGCTTTGGCGGCGGCGATCGTTATGGCGGCGGAGGCGGTGATCGCTTTGGTGGCGGTGATCGCTTCGGCGGCGGCGGTGGCGGAGGCCCACGCGGCGGCGGTGGCGGACCACGCGGCGGCGGCGGAGGAGGCGGTGGCTTCAACCGCATGCCAGCTCAGGTAGTCGGCACAGGCAAAGGCACTGTGAAGTTTTTCAATGGGCAAAAAGGCTTCGGTTTCATCGCTCAGGAAAGCGGCGGCGAAGATGTCTTCGTCCATATCAGCGCAGTTGAGCGCGCAGGCCTAGAGAGTCTGGCTGAAGGCCAAGAGCTTGAATTCAACCTTGTGGATCGCGGCGGGAAAGTGTCGGCGCAAGACTTGCAAATCGTTGGTGACGTTATCGCAGCGCCAGCCGCTGGAGGACCTCCTAAGCGAGAGCTTACCGGTGACAAAGCGACCGGGACAGTCAAGTTCTTCAATTCAATGAAGGGTTTTGGCTTTTTGGTCCGCGATGATGGGCAGCCAGACGCTTTCGTGCATATCAGTGCGGTAGAGCGATCAGGTCTGACTGCAATAAATGAAGGTGAGCGCTTCGAGTTTGATCTTGAGGTTGATCGTCGAGGAAAATACTCGGCTGTGAACCTAGTGCCCGTTCAGGATTGACCGGTACTCACAATGGCCGTTTGACCCAGGCGAAGAGCGGCACTAAATTCAACACAAATGGCGGCTCTTATGGGCCGCCATTTTGCTTTTGGTTTTGTGCTCGAAATCTAAGGGAACTTGTATGTCGATCAGCCCGCTAATGCCCGTTTACCCTCGTTGTGGTGTGCGCCCAATACGCGGAGAGCACTGCCATTTGATCGACGAAGATGGAACGCGCTACCTCGACTTTGCAAGCGGTATCGCGGTCAATTTGCTTGGCCACTCGCATGAAGGGTTAATCGCCGCGATCCAGGAACAGGCCTCCACCCTGATGCATGTGTCCAACATGTATGGAAGCCCGCAGGGCGAGCGACTGGCCCAGCAATTGGTCGACAACAGCTTTGCTGACACCGTCTTTTTCACCAATTCGGGAGCGGAAGCCGTCGAAGGCGCGATAAAGGTGGCGCGCGCGTATCATCAAAATGCAGGTGAAAAAGGCGATCCTAACCGATTTGAGCTAATAACTTTTTCGAATGCGTTCCATGGCCGGACGATGGCCACGATCAGCGCGTCAAACCAAACCAAGATGCATCACGGCTTCTCGCCGCTGTTGGATGGTTTCAAATACGCAGAATTTGATGATCTGGATTCTGCAAAAGCGCTTATGGGTCCAAACACGGCAGGATTTCTGGTGGAGCCCATTCAAGGAGAGGGTGGCATCCGTCCCGCTTCTGACGCCTTTATGAAAGGGCTTCGTGACCTTTGTGATGAGCATGATTTGATGCTGGTGCTCGATGAAGTGCAATGCGGCGTTGCGCGGACTGGCAAGTTCTACGCGCACGAGCACTATGGCATTGATCCCGATATTCTCGCCACCGCAAAAGGACTGGGTGGAGGATTTCCGCTCGGAGCCGTTATCACCACTGAAAAGGCGGCTCGGGGCATGACATTTGGCACCCATGGATCAACCTATGGTGGTAACCCGCTAGGAATGGCTGCGGGCAGCGCAGTTATCGAGGCGGTCGCAAATGATGAATTTCTTGCCGCAGTCACAGACAAAGGCGAACGCATCCGAGCCAGGCTCGAGCAGTTTATTGGAAATTACCCTGACCTGTTCGAACTCGTGCGCGGCAAGGGACTGATGCTTGGACTAAAGATGAAGGTCGAGAGCCGCCCATTCTTCGTGCATTTGCGCGACAAACATCAATTGCTTACAGTGGCGGCAGGTGACCAAACCCTGCGTATCATTCCGCCTTTGGTGATCGGTGATGCCGAGATTGACGAGTTTTTTGACAAACTATCAGCCGGTGCTGCTAGTTTCAAAATGCCTGAACCAGCTTGATGGCATTGCCGGAAAACCAGCACCATTTCCTAAGCCTGTGCGATGCAGGGGCTGACGGCATTGCAGCCATGATCGCAGATGCAATTGATCGGAAGGCTTTGCGGAAGAGTTGGCCAAAAGGCAGGCCGGATGCAGACGCTCCGCTAGCGGGCCGCGTACTTGCATTGGTTTTCGAGAAAAATTCGACCCGCACCCGCGTCAGCTTCGACATAGCTATGCGACAATTGGGAGGCTCAGTGCTCACCTTGGAAGCGGGGTCTAGTCAATTGGGCCGGGGAGAGAGCATCGCCGACACGGCCCGCGTTCTGAGCCGCATGGTGGATGCAATCATGTTGCGGACTGACGATCACGCAAAGCTCGAAGAAATGGCTCGCTATGCGACTGTGCCGGTGATTAACGGGCTAACTGACCTTTCTCATCCCTGCCAGATTATTGCAGATCTTTTGACGATTGTTGAACACAAGAAGCAACTGCCTGGACTGGAGGTCGCTTGGTTCGGCGATGGCAACAATGTCCTGCATTCCGTGCTAGAAGCAGCGGGCTTGATGAAGTTCAACGTCTGTGTGGCAACACCTTCCGGGTTTGAGCCTGATTCAGGCTTCGTGGAATTGGCCCGCAAAGGAGGGGCTACGGTCACATTGACACAAGATGCACTCCTGGCGGCAGAGCATTCTGAAGTCGTGGTTACCGATACATGGGTTTCAATGGGACAAGAAGACGCAGCCGAAAAGAAGGCCGTAATGGCCCCCTACCAGGTTAATGCGGATCTCTTTGCAAAAGCTAAGAAAGACGCGATCTTCCTTCATTGCCTCCCAGCACATGTAGGGGACGAGGTCACAAAGGAGGTGTTCGAAAGCCCACAATCGGCCGTATTTGATGAGGCGGAGAACCGAATTCACGCCCAAAAGTCGGTCCTACTTTGGAGCTTTGGCCTGATCACTTGAATTGCGATTTTGCATTAATCGCAAAAAGAACCTTAAACCTGCAGGCCGAGCGCACCATAATAGGTGTATGGAAATTCAAAGCGAAACGTTTGCTGATCAGTTGCTCGGTTTCACATTGCCTGGGCGGAACGCGCGAGGCAGAGCCGTGCGGCTTGATAAGGTGGTGAACACCGTGCTTGCGGCCCACGACTATCCAGCTCCGATCACTCATTTGTTGAGTGAAGCCTTGGTTCTGGGTTCTCTTATGGGAGGACTATTGAAGCCAGAAGGGGGCAGCGCACAGCTCACGATGCAAGCGCAAACCAAACAGGGTGTGGTGCGCTTGCTGGTTTGCGATTTTCGCGGAGGGGAGCTGCGCGGCTATGTCGATTTCGATAGCGATCAGCTCTCGGAACTGGGAGCCAATCCCAGCCTGTCATCGCTCTTTGGTGAAGGATATCTTGCCGTAACTTTTGAAACTGGAGAAGGACAGCGCTACCAAGGGATCGTCCCACTCGAGGGCAATTCTTTATCAAATGCATGCGAGGTCTACTTCTGCCAATCAGAGCAGATTCCGACCCTGATACGTGTTGCCAGCCGATCGAGTCCCAAAGGCCCAGTCGCAGCGGGTCTGCTCATTCAGCATCTTGCCGATGGAGAAGAGGGCCGGGAAAGGCTACATGTGCGAATGGACCATCCCGACTGGGAGCACGTCGCGATCATGGGGAGCACAGTAGGGCATCAAGAGTTACTTGATCCTGAGCTGTCTCTTGAGGCAATTGTGTGGCGGGTTTTCCACGAAGAGGGCGAAATCCGCGTTCAAAAGGGCGCGTCACTGTCCCGCGGCTGTCGTTGCAGCTCAGAGTATTATCTCTCGGTTCTAGCGAGTTTTCCTGAGAATGAGCTCGCTGCGATGCGCAATGATGATGGCTTCATAGCAGTTGATTGCGCGTTCTGTGCGACTCAGTTTGCTCTTGAGGTTTAACCATTTGGCGCTGTTCACAAACGTTTCATCGTAGGCATGCTAGGATCATCAAGTAATGTGGAGAAAAATAAGAAGCGAATTTATGAGAACCGAGCTTTCCTTTCAAACCACCGCGTTTGCGGCGCTAGGCGCGGTGTGCATCGGCATTGCAGTTCCGACAGCAGCGCAGTCCGGAGCGCTTGGGCTTCTCAGCGGGCTTGCGAAAGGCGAATGGACAATCAAGCATCGCGATGGAAGCCTTGAAGAGAAGATCTGCGTTAGAACTGGTGAAGAGCTTATTCAGCTGCGGCACGTCGAAGCAAGCTGCAACCGGTTTGTGGTGGAAGATGAAGAGCAAAGTTTGACTGTTCAATACACTTGTCCCGGCAACGGCTATGGCCGGACTAGTATTCGGATGGAAACTGCTGGGCTCATTCAGATTGAGAGCCAGGGCATAACATCTGGTCTCCCATTCCAGTTTGCAGCTGAAGCTAGGCGAACGGGGAGTTGCTGAAGCCACGCGTCGCCAAATCTGCACATTGTCAAATGTCCGATTGTCGCTAATCCGGCAGTTATGGAAACATACACTCACTCCACCTCCAGCAAGGCGGTCGTTCTTCTTTCCGGCGGGTTGGATTCCATGGTTACTGCAGCAGTTGCGCTTGAAAGGGGGTTTGAAGTTCATGCGTTAACCATCGATTATGGTCAGCGCCATAGGCGGGAACTCGAGTCCGCGGAACTGATCGCCTCAAAACTGGGCCTTGCCAGCAGAATTGAACTAAAGCTGGACCTACGCGCATTCGGAGGGTCGGCACTAACTGATGCTATTGAAGTGCCTAAAGAAGGAGTTGGTTCCGAAATCCCAGTCACTTATGTACCAGCTCGCAATCTTCTATTTCTCGCGTTGACGACAGCATGTGCGGAAGCGAGCGGGGCTACAGATATTTTTATTGGGGTGAACGCGCTCGATTACTCTGGTTACCCCGACTGCCGTCCAGAGTTCATTGAGAGCTTCCAACGAACGGCGACCCTCGGCACTAAGGCAGGCGTGCTGGGCAGACCATTTACGGTTCACGCGCCTCTTCAGGAAAAGAGCAAAGCGGATATTGCGCACGAATGTGCCCGCCTCAATCTCGATCCTAGCTGGAGTTGGTCTTGCTACGATCCCACTCCGGACGGGTTAGCCTGCGGCCGGTGCGATTCTTGTCGCTTGCGTAGAAAGGGATTTGAAGAAGCTGGGCAGCTCGATACCACGATCTACGCTGATTGAGACAGTGGACAACTTTGCCATTCAGAGAATTGTAGTACGTCTGAAAATTAGAGTTGAAATCACGTAGCTAAAGATCGTTCGAAATTCATTGAAGGCTGAAAAATTTGAGCGAATATCGAAATATTGCATATTTCGGGGCCATCATTTGTGCAAATACTCATCGAGAGGAGGACAGAACGTGGAGATAGGTTTACAGTGAAGCCACCAAATATTTCCTACTAATTTGTCACTCTTACATCATTGCATCGGCTGTAAAGCTGCATTCTTTCTGCAAAATCGATTGATGATGAAGGTTTGGGCAAAATCTGATTTTATCACGTGTTCGAACATCGGCACTAAACGAGCGGTGAAGCGCAGTGTTCAATTTCTTTTGACGAAAGGATGAGAAAGAGGAGTTTGTACCAGCTTACCTTCCTTGACATCAGGCTAACTCAACCACTGTTAAGCTTCACGGCGCTCGACCTAGTTCATTCAGAAAAGGTTGCCTCAGCCTGAGCGTCAACCAACCTTGCGGTCGAGAACGTGCAGATCTGCGCAAGCCTGAGCAGATTGTCGATTTCTGGCTCGTCGGCCGCGTCGTTCAAATGAAAGCCGGAATGTTTCGGTCTATGCGGCAAGTGATATCGTTGGAAAAAAGAGGGGCCAAGGAATCTCCTTGGCCCCTCTTCTTGTATCTGATCGAATGGGAATTGATTACATTCCCGACCCAGGACCGTAAGTCACTTCAACTCGGCGGTTTTGGAGTTCGCGCACACCGTCTGCGGTCGGAACTCGCGGTTGAGATTCACCGAACGCTTCGCTGCTGATCCGGCCGGAAGGAATACCTCGGCCAGTCAAATATGCCTGAACTGAAGTATTCCGGCGCTCCGCCAGACCAATGTTGTAAGCTACGCTGCCTGACCGGTCCGCATGGCCCGCAAGCATCACGCTTGCTGTTCCGCAATTTGCATAGGCCGTGACCGCATTGTCCAGAATAGTCGCGGCATCCGCAGTGATGACTGACTCATCGTGATCAAAGAAAACAATGTATGGGCCAGTGTTACACGGAGTTGGCGGCGGTGGAGGCGGCGGTGGAGGCGGCGGTGGAGGTGGAGGCGGCGGTGGAGGCGGTGGCGGAGGAGGTGGTGGAGGCGCTTCTCCGCCAAAGTTGTATGTGATCGTTCCTAAGAGTGAATGTGAGGTCACATCTGTCTCAAGCGGACGACCGAGGGCGTCGATCAACTCGACATCGACCGCATTGAAGTAACGGTACTTCAAACCAACATCCCAGCTATCGCTCAGCGGAGCGCGAACACCCGCTAGGAGTTGCCAAGCGAGTCCCGTGTCAGAATCATCGATTGTGGCAACGTTTGAAAACACACTGCCTTCTATCTCAGTACGCGCGACACCAACACCGGCACCGGCAAAACCCTGAACGCCATCATCTGGACCAAAGTCAAACAGGCCATTCAACATAAAGCTCAGAATAGTAGTGTCGCCTACAGCACTCCGGAAATCTGAGAAGGTGTTGAAGCCGCCCGCAAGGTTTGGAGCAGGGTTCAAAACCAATCCCTCAGAACCACCACGTAACCCGTCGATGTCCGCTTCCCTGTAACTGGCTTCAGTCTCTAGACGAAACGCGCCGAAGTCGTAGCCAACTACGCCTCCGAAATCATAACCAGTGTCGCTGTCAGCTCTGGCGTTGCCTTCAACGCCATTAACATCAATCTCATGGTCTTCGACGATCATTACACCAGCTTCACCCCCGATGTACCATTGGCCATCACGAGCCATGGCGGGTGTGGTGAGTGCGGTCGAAGCCATCGCCAAGCCGATGACGAGTGTACGCATTCTAAAATTCCCCTTCTGATAGGTATGAGGCGCAAGTGCTCTCTATCTTCTACCCCATTGCGTAGCAAGCAATCAATGCCCCAGAACTGTTGCAAGAATGCCTCTATTGATTGTTTTTTCCGGAAAATCCCCTGCGCAGGCTTCAGCAGTCGCCATTGCGCTCACCTTTTTGCCAGCTCTCTGAGGCGCCCTGTGTCACCAAAGCAATACGCGCGTCGGCATTTCGCTCGGCGATCATACGCACCCATTCCGCGCCCGCTCTTGTTTTGCCAAAGCCACGACCGGCCAATATGAGCCACGTGTTCCAATCACCTGAAGGAGCCAACTGCTCTGGTCGAGCAAGCATTTCCCACTGGAAATCAAACTCGTTTCTCTCAGCTTGACTGAGTGCTTCAGCCACTCGCGTTCGCACAGCTTCATTTTCCTCAGCGAGCCAGCCAAGGTTTTTGTTCACTTTTTGCTGCCTTGATTCAGGCTGGCTGCGCGCTTTTCGGCTCGGACTTGTCGTCTTATGCCTTCAACCTTTCTATCGATCGAAGCTCTAACTTCTTGGGCGCTCACATTGCGCTGAGCGGCCCCTGCTCGAGCAGCGTTGTCTCGATGTGCGGCAAGCAGCCTTATTGCGTTTGCAAATTCGTACTTATCTTCGTCCTTGGTTTTAAGATCGCCTTCGCGAAGTCGGCGAAGCACCTCCATTTCGAGGTGGATATAGCCCTCCCGAAGGGCGAGCAGCCATTGATGCGCAAATTGTGGATCGTCTCGGCGCGCGCGGTAAGCGGTGCTGGGCTCGATCTCTGCTGAGCGCGCCGAAGCAGAGACGTTCGAAGTTTCTCCCAAGTGGGTCAGAAACTTTGGGCGCCAGTCTTTGGTGAGGGTTGTTGTGCCTGAAACGCTTTTCAATGATTTGGGCGCAGTCTGAACCGGGTTCGCTACCATTATGGCCTCCTGCTGGAGTGGAGAAAGGCGGCCGATCCGCTTTTGGAACGGCTGCCATCCAAGGGGGGGTGGCGAATCGCTTTTTCTCTAGTCTTGCAATTGATAGCCAAATAGCGTCACAATGTCAACAAAAAATAACCAATTCGGTTATTCAATTCATGTTGCCTGACAAATGTGGCTGGCCTAGAGGCGCTATCATCACCTCGAGGATCGGGCATTAAATGGGCTGGCTACGCGCGCTGTATAACTGGACTTTGGAAAAGGCCGCTCATCCACACGCAATGTGGTGGCTCGCATTTTTCTGCTTCATTGAATCGAGCTTCTTTCCGATCCCGCCTCATCCATTGCTTGGATTGATGTGTCTTGCCGAACCGAAGAAGGCGATCCGTTTCGCGACGATCGCTACCGCAGCTTCCGTGCTCGGAGGCTTGTTTGGCTACGCAATTGGCTTCTTTCTCTACGAAACCGTAGGCGATTGGATGCTAGGCATACTGGGCCTGCGAGAGAGTTTCCCGGTCGCGGCTTGCTACATTAAGGAACAAGGCGCTTTGGCGGTGTTCTTTGCGGCAGGTACGCCTGTGCCTTTCAAACTTATGACGATCACGGCAGGATTTATAGAAATGAACCTGCTCACATTTACGATTGCAGCGCTTGCAGGCAGAGCGCTAATCTTCATGGTTGTCGGCATCTTGTTTCAGATTTTTGGCGCACCGATCAAGCAGCTCATCGACAGATATCTAGGTCTTCTAACCAGCTTGTTCGTTGTGCTTGTTGTTGCGGGCTTCATCGTTTTCACACAATTTGCGAGCGGCGACCAAAGCCAGGAAGAAGCGCATGTGTGCGATGCCGCAGGTCAAGAGGTATCAGCGATTTGATCGAAGCCCTACATTGATCCGTCAGCTGATAATGCCAATCGCTTTGCCCGCTCTTTCAAACATGCCTAGGATCGTTTCTACTTCTTCCGCTGAATGTTCCGCGCAAAGCGAGCATCTCAACAAAGTCATATTTGCAGGCGTTGCCGGCGGCCGAGCGAGGTTCACGTAAAGGCCTTCCCTCAGCAAGGCTTCCCACATCATGGCACCTTGCTCAAGATCTGGCATGATCACTGCTACAATTGCACTTTGAGGTTCTTCGGTTCCAAGCTCAAAGCCCAATTGCGTTAGGCCAGCGTGGAGACGCTTCGAGTTCTCCCAAAGATGAGCGCGTTTGTTGCTGCCATGCATTAGCTTTCGAATCGAAGTCGCTGCGGTAGCAACGACGCTCGGTGGAAGGCTTGCGGTGAACACATAAGGCCTGCACACCAATCGAAGAATGTCGAACTTTGGATGGTTCGAAACACAAAATCCACCAACCGTTCCCACGCTTTTTGAAAACGTGCCGATGATGAAGTCAACGTCATCTATAACGCCTTGCTCTTCGCAAACCCCGCGTCCGTTTGTGCCTATGAAACCCATTGAATGCGCCTCATCGACAAGCACCATTGCCCCATAGCTCTTGGCGATTGCCACCATTTCTTTCAACGGAGCAACATCACCAAGCATTGAATAGACGCCTTCCAAAACGACCAGCTTGCCCGCATCTTCTGGTATCCGGCGCAGCCTTTTTTCCATGGCTTCAACATCGTTGTGTTTGAAGGGCACAATCTCAGCTTTACCCATTGCGCAGCCATCATAAATCGAGGCGTGGCTGTCGATGTCGAGTATGACGTAGTCACCTTTTCCAGCGATGGTAGAAATGATACCGAGGTTTGCCTGATACCCGGTCGAAAAGACCATTGCGTGATCCATTGCGTAGAACTCTCGCAACGCGTCTTCGCATTCCTTGTGGCCCTGATATGTCCCATTCAGTACCCGGCTGCCGGTGGTTCCTGATCCAAATTCCGCGATTGCCCGCTTGCCAACATCCAGCACATCGGGATCAAATGTCATCCCCATATAGTTGTAAGTTCCCAGCAGAATGGTGTCGCGGCCGTTGCAGATCGCCCTGGTGGGCGATACGACCTTCTCCATCACAAGATTGTATGGATCCTCGACCCCCGTCGCGAGCAAAGTCTCACGCGTCTGGATCAGCGGATCAAACTTCGAAAACAAGTCGCCTTGCGGCGCTGCGACCGGTGTTGAATGCTCATTCATGGCGGCGTTCTCTTTCAGCTATCTTGCAACTTGTGGACTGCTGCCACCAATTGCCCATAATTTTCGATCTCGGCCTGTTGGTTCATGCTGATTATAATATCGAACTCGTCTTCGATCTCCGCAACGAAATCCATAACCGTCAAGCTGTCAAACTCGAGATCATTGGCAAAAGTGGTGTTGTTCGCGATCTCGACGCCCTTCTTGTTGAAAGGCTCGATTAGCGCTCTAATGCGCAGGTCGACTTCTGTTTCGTTCATATCATTTTCTGCTCAGTTTTGGCTCTGGGCGCAGAGCCGCGATATAATCAACGCAAAGCGCACCCACTGGCGTGCTTGTCAAGGTTCCTGCCTACTGTCATTAAGAGACGCGAAGGGGGACTATAGTTCGTGAATGAATTGGGATCCGTCAAGGCCAACAGTTTGGCCGGCGCAGCGACGGAGAAAACTGACGCTCGGAAGTTCTCTGCACAAAGCGTCCATTTGATCAGAACAGCCCAGATCAATACGCTCACAATGTCGCAGATGGCAGATCAAAAGGCTTCAATCCTCATCGGTGCGACATTTGTGGTCTTCTCTTTGGCCGTGACCCGATTGATCGGAAGTGAGATCACTTGGTCTACGCTTTCCTTGGCCTTCACAGCGTTCCTGTCATCTCTTTGCGCCGTCTTGGCTGTTATCCCCGTGCGTGGCAGGGTACCCGAGGACAAGAAGCACTTTAATGCTCTATTTTTCGGCCATTTCGCGAATTTGGCTGAAGATGAGTGGGCAGATGCCTTGCTTGAAGAGTTTGAAACAGATGAGACCCTGTTTCGGATAATGCTGCGTGATATCTATCAGAATGGCCAGGTTTTGCACCGACGGAAATACCGTTTTCTTTCGTATGCATACCGGATTTTCTTGGGTGGACTGCTGATTACGTGGCTAATTTATGCGGTCGAGTATATCGCGGGCTAGGTCTCGATCAACGCTTTCACAGCCTGCATAAACGGCATGATCGAAACGGGTTTTGCCAGATAGCCAGCGGCGCCCATTGAGCGAATGCGTTCCTCGTCACCTTTTGCAGCAAAGGCAGTTACGGCGAGTATTGGAATTTTCTTGAGCATCTGGTCTCGTTTCGCCGCTGCGATCAAGTCGACCCCTGATACTCCGGGCAACTGGATGTCCATGATTATCAGCTCGGGTTCAATGGATCGTGCAGCTTCCAAAACGGCTGCGCCATCAGCTATGGGCTCAACCACATAGCCGTTTGCTCTCAGTACATCGCAAAACAGTTTCCGATTGAGGTCGTTATCTTCGACCACCATTATGCATTTCGTCACAAGCTCTGCTGCACAAAGTTATATCCTGATTGCAAATTCCAACCGGATGCAGAATAGACCCTGAAGCTTTTCATCTCAATCGAAGAAATCACCCTTATGCGCAGCGGTCCTGCAGCGAACACCGATCTCAAGAGCGCGGATACGCTTGCTCTCGCCGCCACGGCTTGGGTTCTGCAAGACTCAGCACGCGCAGAGCGTCTGCTTGATCTAACCGGACTAACCCCAGATGCGTTACGAAGCGGGTTAGATGACCACACAGTGCTAGGTTCAGTCTTGGAATTTCTTGCAAATCATGAGCCCGACCTTATCCGTGCGGCTGAAGCTTTGGCGGTAACTCCTGAAGAACTTATCGCCGCTCAAAAGGAACTCTCAGAATGACGCGCCCTCTTATCATCAGTGACTGTGATGAGGTGATCCTGCACATGGTGGTCCCTTTCAAAGAGTGGCTGGAAGAAAGCCAAGGGGTCAACTTTCGGCTTGAAGGGGGGAATTTTGGCGAAGCCTTGCGGTGGCAGGAAAGTGGGACTTTGCTCGAGGCATCGGATGTTTGGCGGATGTTGGGTGGTTTCTTCGACACTGAGATGGAGCGCCAATACCCGATTGACGGTGCGATTGAGGCTCTCAATGAGCTTTCCAAGCGCGCTGATGTCGTGGTGCTAACAAACCTTGTCGATGAACGACGCGATAAGCGCGCAGAGCAATTGGCAGCGCATGGATTGCATACGGATGTTTACACCAATCAAGGGCCTAAGGGTCCGGCGCTCGCCAGAATAATTGAAGAGCGTCAGCCGACCGATATCTACTTTATTGACGATTTGCCTCAACACCATTCTTCCGTATCAGAAGTCGCGCCAGAAGTGGTTCGACTCCATATGTGCGGGGAGCCGCTAATTGCAGACGGTATCGAGTGCGCACACAAAGCGGGCCATGCTCATGCGAGGATTGATCGCTGGTCGCAAGCGCTGCCGTGGCTGATCAACCGAATGGAAGGAGTGACGGAATGAGTGTTGAAACACGCCTTCGCGATCTTGGCATTGTTCTCCCGGAAGCCGCTGCGCCGCTTGCCAGCTATCAACCGTTAGTCGTTCAAGCACACACAGCTCAAATATCTGGCCAGCTTCCCTTCGCTGGAGGCACGTTAGTCACAGGACGGTTGGGGGAGAATGTCACCGTTCAACAAGGGATAGACGCAGCCCGGGCGTGCGGGATCATGATCCTCGCCCAACTTAACAATGCCGGGCTTTTGGAGAAGGTTGAGCAAGTTGTTAAGTTGGGCGTCTTTGTTAACTCCACTCCTGATTTTGACGAACAGCCAAGAGTTGCAAACGGCGCATCGGATTTGATGTTTGAAGTCTTTGGTGAGGCGGGGCGTCATGCGCGCGCTGCGGTCGGCGTGGCTGCTTTGCCCCTCGGAGCGGTAGTGGAAGTTGACGCGGTGATCGCATTGACCGGTTGATCTGCCGTGTATCTCATCGGTATTTGATCAGAGCCGGCCATATTCGGCGCTGTTGGGGCCAAATGGGGGTCTCAAGCGTATCTATCCTTTGTTCACAGAGTCTGCGGAGGTCGCACGTTTGGGGCGGTTCTCAGAAAGTGTATTTTGCACCAAAAGGGTTCACGGCTTCCGGGTCCTGAACTCCGAATGAAGGGGGAACTGGCTTCGATGGGCGCTGACAAACCTGTTTCTGAACGCCTAACGGTTCGATTGGCTCCGAGCGTTGGTACGTTCAATGCTGCTGAATGGAATGCACTGGGTGGGCACAGAAATCCTTTTGTAAGCCACGAATTCCTGACAGCATTGGAAGATTCCGAAAGTGTCGGAAAGGGAACCGGTTGGGACCCTGCTCCTATTGCGATCCAAAATGAGAATGGAAATTTGCTTGGGGCATTGCCAAGTTATGCAAAAGGACACAGCCAAGGAGAGTATGTGTTCGATCACAGTTGGGCGGATGCCCTTCATCGTGCTGGACAGAACTATTATCCCAAGTTGCAGATTGCTTCGCCGTTTACACCCGCATTAGGACCGCGCTTGCTGCTGTCGGATGATGCTCTCGCTGGGCATCTGCTAAAAGGTGCCGAGTTGGTCTGCGAGCAGAACGACTTCTCCTCTGCGCACGCGACTTTTATCGAGGATGGGCAAGTCCCATTGTTCGAAGCCCAAGACTGGTTGATTCGAAGCGACATCCAATTCCATTGGACTAACAAGGGGTTCGGCAGTTTTGATGATTTCCTCGGGGAGCTTACTTCAAGAAAGCGAAAAAACCTGCGCAAGGAACGCGCTTCGGCGCAGCAAGGCCTGCGGATTAAACGTCTCTCTGGAGATGACATCAAACCCGAGCACTGGGACGCATTTTGGGTATTTTACCAGGATACCGGTGCACGCAAATGGGGCACGCCGTATTTAACTCGTGAAGCGTTCACACTTCTCGGTGAGCGTATGGGGGAAAGGATGGTTCTGATCCTGGCATTCGACGAAGGTGCGACCATTGCGGGGGCCCTTAACTTCGTGGGAGCGGATGCGATCTATGGGCGTTATTGGGGGTGTGCGCGGGATGTACGCTTCTTGCACTTTGAACTTTGCTATTATCAGGCAATTGACATCGCTATTGAGCTGGGTCTCAGCCGAGTTGAAGCAGGTGCGCAGGGCGGCCACAAGCTGGCGAGGGGATATGAGCCGGTCAAGACCTGGTCAGCGCATTGGATTAGCGATCCCCTGTTTCGCGCTGCAGTCGCGGATTTTCTAGAACGGGAACGCGAAGGCGTTGCCAATGATCAGATCTTCCTGAACGAGCGAACGCCTTTCAAGAAAGGGGCATAATGGCGTCTTGGCTATGCAGCTCTGCGATCTTCGGCCAGCCAGCGACGGGCTCGACGTTGCGCTTCAGAAATCTCACGAGCAGTCATCTCATCTGACACATCTGCGCGGCACCAAGTGGCTTCCTCATGTCCGCGAGAAGCTGCAAGATTAAACCATTTGTGGGCTTCGACAAGGTCAACTTCGATCCCATTGCTTCCTGTGGAGTAAGCGACTCCCAAATCGAAAAGAGCATTTGTGTCACCCGAGGCCGCCTGTGTGAGAAAGCCCGCAATCGCAAGATCGGCTTCCCCATTGTTGAGCGGTGTGACATCACCGGAAGAGATTGACTTGTACTCCATCCTTCAAACTTCCCCAATTGTGCGCCCGTTTCTGGTTGTTGGCCCAAACCCCCTCGGACCGCGCAATCTCAAAACTCTCTGATCATGGTCAACAAAACGTTAATGCGAGCCGAAGTTTACATCTTATTCGCTGGCTACCGGGTTCTGCTTCTGCCGGTAGCTCCTCGCTCATTGTGGATTTTAGTGTATCGAACTGACTTGCAGGTGTTTGATGCCTTGCCTATAGGCGCGTCATCGAACGATCTTGCCGGGGGCAGGTGGCGTGTTGAAGGGATGCTCACGCCAGAACGGGACGGTATCGCATAGGTTTTGGGATAGAGGACCACATGTCAGCGGCCGTGTCTGAAGAAGCAAATATTCTCGAAAAAGCGAAAAGCCTCTTGCCGCCGGACTACGTGCCTAGCGACAACGATGAGTACATGAATGAGCAGCATCAGGCTTATTTCCAACTTTTGCTGATTGAGTGGAAGCGGTCGATCCACACCGCCGCAGGTCAGACACTTCAATCGCTGGCTGATGGCCCTATACGCGAAGCTGACCTTAATGATCGCGCATCAAGCGAAACCGACTGGGGCATCGAACTGCGCACCCGCGACAGACAGCGCAAATTGGTCTCCAAGATCGACGCTGCCTTGCGCCGGATTGAGCAAGGCGAATACGGTTATTGCGAAGTTACGGGCGATCCAATCGGCCTGCGAAGGCTCATTGCAAGGCCAGTCGCGACTATGACTGTAGAGGCCCAAGAGGCTCATGAGCGCAGAGAAAAGGTCTCTCGTGACGACTAAGCTTCTCTGCGGGACCATATCATCCAACCTTGTCCCGAATTGACACGCAAATGTGTTCATGCCTCGAGGAAAGTGATAATTAACGCCTCGTTTACTGCGCAGCCTTAGACGCCTCAATAGATACGTGATCATGCGCCATCTATGATGGTTGAATGAGTGTACACTGGTTTAGGAGGTACGGGCATAATGGCAGGAGTGGAAACGCGCAGTGTATCACGCGACAGCTTGTTCTTGCTTGCCAATGTAGTGGTCGAGCAAAGCGCGGACAGTTTCCGTGTTCGTGTCCGCAACCTATCTGACGGCGGTATGATGGGCGAGGGCCCCGTACGCATCAAGCGAGGCAACCGCGTCGAAATCGAGCTTCGCAATATCGGGAAGATTGGTGGAAGCGTTGCGTGGGTGCAAGATCAACGTTTTGGCATTGCTTTTGATGAAGAGATTGACTCTCAGTTAGCTCGGAAGCCCGAAATGGGCGGGAATGTCGATCCAGCCTCCCAGCCGTCAACTTCCTATGCGCATCGAGCGCCGCCCCCGCCTGCACAGAACGATCTTAGAAAGGTGTAGGGGATAGACTCGGCAGTGACGCCCGCTGCCCAGTCAGTCGCGTTGGCCACTTATCAAGGCGTAAGAAAGTGCTAGATGCACGGGGGTGTACCGACACCGACTCGTCTTTCTTCTTTGCGTGCCTTTAGTCTTGGCGGCTTGCGGCGCTGGAGACGATGGAGGGCCCATAAACATCGCCATCGTTGGGGAACCCGGTGACCTAGCTCAAAGTGGCGTTCGGTTGTCGCCCTCCGCTCAGCACGTGCACGCTGCGACGCAAGAAGGCCTGGTATCATTAGATCCGTCGGGAGAGGTCATCCCCGCCATAGCGGAACGTTGGATCATCACGGATGACGGCCTTAGTTATATCTTCCGCTTGCGTTCTTCAAACTGGCCCAGTGGCGAGCCAATCAGTGCTGCCGATGTTCGGATCGCGCTTGAAGATCGCCTGCGCAGGCTTGATGGCACATCGTTAGGCTTAGATCTTTCAAAGATAACTGATATTCGTGCGATGACCGGGCGTGTGGTCGAGCTCAGGTTGGCTGGGCCCATGCCCGATTTGTTGCGATTGCTCGCCCAGCCTGAGCTTGGCCTTACAAAGGGCGATAGCGGCGCCGGGCCAATGGTCTTGTCGATCGAACCGGATTCTAAACAGGCGAGCTTAAACGCTTTGGCTCCTCAAGAACGCGGCTTACCACTACGCGAAGATTGGGTTGATCAATCGCGTCCGCTAAGCGTGCAGGCCCTTCCTGCAAGGTTGGCGGTGGATGCCTTTTCTAAGGGAGACATAGATCTCTTGCTGAATGGTACGATTGCCAATTTCCCAATGGCCCAACTTGGTCCCCTTTCCCGAGGGACTGTCCAGGTTGATCCGGCTAGTGGGCTCTTGGGGTTGTCCATTAAGAGTGATGCTGGGGTGCTTGCAACCCCTGATCGAAGAGAAGCTTTGTCAATGGCCATCGATCGAAATGCATTGATCGAGCCATTTGGTTTGGGCGGCTGGCAGGCGAACACCTGGCTTGTAAGTCCCAGCGTTTTCCAAACAAGCGAGCTTCCGGAAACGCGGTGGGGTGAAATGACCATCGAAGAACGAAGACAGACAGCGCGTACAAGGATTGCCGCTTGGGAGGTTGAAAGCGGTCAACGAGCAGAGCTCAGGATCGGTCTGCCTGATGGACCAGGGGCCGATCTATTGTTTGAACAAGTCTCGCAGGCCTGGAGGACAATTGGCGTTACGGCCATCAGAGCTGAATTGGGGCAGGGCGCAGAACTCGAACTTGTTGACCGGCTTGCACGCTATTCATCAGCTCGCTGGATACTCAATCAATTCAATTGCGATCTCGAAATAGGGCTTTGCTCCCCAACTGCTGACGCCCTCGTCGCAAATTCGCTTTCTCTCAAAGACGTTGCAGCAAAGGAAAGCGCCCTACGCGAAGCGCACAACGAATTGACAGCTGCTGAGGTGTTTATTCCCTTTGGCGCGCCGGTCCGGTGGTCGTTGGTTAGGGGGGCCGTCGAGGGGTATCAGCCGAACCAATGGGGGCTGCATCCCTTGTTCCCGCTCTCCGAACCCACCACATAGGGCAATGGAGGGTTGTATGATTAAGTCTGAAGGATCTGAATTCGAGAGTGCATCAAACGCCACTCAAATCGCGGGGATTGATTTGCCGACTGGCACTGATCCAGCATCGGTCCGTGCACGAGTGGAGGCGCTCGAGTTAATCTTAGAGCGCAGCTTTCGTGTCCCTGGACTCAACGTGCCCATCGGTCTCGATGGTCTCATCGGCCTTGTACCCGTCATCGGAGACATCGTCACAACAGCGATGGGCGCTTATGTCGTTTGGGAAGCACGTAACCTGGGAATGTCAAAATGGCATTTGACCCGGATGGGAGCCAATGTCGCTTTTGATGCCGTTCTTGGCTTGTTACCGGTTGTTGGCGATGCGGCCGATTTTGTGTTTCGGTCCAACACTCGAAACCTGAGGATCCTGAAGAGGCATCTCGACAAGCATCATCCGGAGACGCGCATTATCGAGGGGTAGGCACAGCGCCTGCTAGGCTTCGAGTTCAATATCCCAGTATAGCCAGTCGCGCCAAGTTTCGTGCAGATAGTTGGGCGGGAACTGCTTGCCGCGCTGTTGAAGCTGCCAGCTTGTCGGACGGATTGGATTTCTGGCTACCGGCATATTGGCCTGCTTTGGAGTGCGGCCGCCTTTCTTCATATTGCAGGTGGCACAGGCCGTAATAATGTTCTCCCACGTCGTTTTTCCGCCGAGCCTGCGTGGGATCACATGATCAAAGGTCAAGTGATCTGGGCTTCCGCAATATTGGCATTGGAAGCGATCGCGAAGAAAAACATTGAAGCGAGTAAAGGCAGGAAATTCGCTTTGCTTAACGTATTGACGAAGCGCAATGACGCTTGGAATTTTCATGTCAAGCGAAGGCGAATGCACCTCCCGATCATAACTCTCAACAATATCCACCCGGTCGAGAAACACCGCTTTGATCGCGGTTTGCCATGGCCAAAGGCTTAGCGGATAGTAGGAAAGAGGAGTGTAATCCGCGTTGAGGACAAGTGCCGGACAGGCCGATAGATTTCGAGTCGGATCTTCTTTCGCACTGCGAAATTGCGCAGTTTTTTCGATCAGTTCTGCTTGAAACACGGCGAGCGCTTCTCCCTGATTGACTGCAGCATGCCCTGCCAGCGAAAAGAGTCAAAGCTGCGACACTTGGTGTATCCACAGGCAGAAAGTGTTCACAACTTGTGGATAGCCTGTCGAAACTGGGTGTGCCATGGAATTTCGAATGGAAAATGCGCCGCCCGTTGTGACCCGTTTCGCGCCAAGCCCGAATGGTCATCTGCATTTGGGCCACGCCTACTCAGCAATCATTGCGCATGATTTCGCGAAGCAAACAGGTGGCGATTTTATCCTTCGTATTGAAGATATTGACGGTCCGCGTTCTAACCCAGCACTGTCGGATGAGTTTCGCCGTGATCTTGATTGGCTCGGCCTCGAATGGACGGAGGTGCCAGCTCAATCTACCAGGCTGGAAGTCTATGCGAAGGTCGCCGCTGAGCTTCAAGAAGATGGATTGGTCTACCCTTGCAGTTGCACCCGCGGGGACGTGGCGCTGTTGCCTCCAAGACTGACGGAAGACGGCCGCGAATATCCTGGCTCATGCAAAGGTCTGTGTTCCAATGATGGTGGACCCATGGCACTGCGGCTGGATATTGACCGCGCGATGGAAAAAGCAGGCGAAGTGATTTGGACTGACGAGCTTGCTGGAAGCGTAATTGCTGATCCGAGAGACTTTGGAGATGTCGTTTTGGTGCGAAAAGATCTTCCTGCAAGCTATCATCTGGCCGTGACGCTTGATGATGCGAATGATGGCATCACGGTTGTGACCCGAGGCAGGGACTTGTTTGCCTGCACATCGATACATCGCATTCTTCAGGAATTGCTTCGCTTGCCGGTACCTCACTGGCTTCATCACGATCTCATCCTGGACGAAACCGATAAGAAGTTGTCGAAGCGGCGGGGTTCGCCGGCCCTGATGGAACGCCGTCTGGGTGGAGAAGATGGGTTAAAAATAGCCGATGAATTGCGGCTTCTGCGTTTTGGGGTTGGAACTTAGCGCCGCACCGCCCATTACATACACGATGAACTACATTCTGATCCCCGTTCTCGTCATCCTATGCGCTCTCGTTGTGATCTCTTTGATCCGCGGGATCATAGCATTTTTGAAAACGACGAAGATTGACCTTGAAACGGGTGAAGGTGAGACGGTCACCGAAATGCAGGCCATGCAGAACAAGGCCATGTTCGCCCGCATCAAGTATCAATTTGCGGCAGTCGTAGTTGTCGCAATCATCGCTTTTGTCGCAAGCAGTTAAGCGTCGACGGCACCGCAAGCGATAGAGCGGAACGATGGTCAAGCTGAACAAAATCTACACCCGAACTGGCGATGATGGCACCACAGGGCTCGTCGATGGTTCACGGACTGCGAAGCATTCGGCAAGGATTGCTGCGATTGGAGCCGTTGACGAGGCGAACAGCGCCATCGGGCTGGCGATGTGCGCAATTGACGCTGGTGAGTATCTTGATCTGCTCTTTCGGATACAGAATGATTTGTTTGATCTTGGCGCAGACCTTGCGACCCCTTCCGAAAGTGCAGATTTCAGCCCGACAGAGATGGCTTTGAGGATTGTCAATTCTCAGGTTCTTTGGCTGGAGCAGCAAATCGATCACCTCAATACTAAGCTTGCTCCTCTTACCAGTTTCGTTCTGCCTGGGGGCAGGGAAGCTGCGGCTCGGATGCATGTCGCGCGCGCAAGTGTGAGAAAAGCAGAGCGTATTATGGCTGAACTCACGACTGAGGTTTATATCAATCCGGCCGCATCAGCCTACATAAACAGGCTTTCTGACCTATTGTTTGTCCTTGCTCGTGTGCTCAATGACGACGGGCAAAGCGACGTGAAGTGGATCCCGGGCGCAAACCGCTAGTCAACGCTATTCTTACCCGCTAGTGACGCCGCTCTGCTGCATGTGCGAAGGGAATTATGATGCGGACAATCGCTGTTGTTGGGGCTGGCCAAATGGGCACTGGGATCGCCCAGACTGTCGCGGCGCACGGGATGCACGTGATGCTTTCAGACATCAGCCTCGAAGCTGCTGAAGCGGGCAAGTCTCGCATCGATGCGGCCGTGACGAAGCTGGTTGCACGGTCAAAAATTGAAAGCGATGCTGCTGAGGCTTTGTTGCAGAAAATCACCCCTGTGGGCGACTACTCTCCAATGCAGGATGCCGAGCTGATTATCGAAGCTGCCACCGAGCAAGAACCGATCAAACAGAGCATCTTCGAAAGCGTCGGCAAGGTGCTTGCTCCCACGGCGATCATGGCTTCAAATACGAGCTCCATTCCGATTACCCGGATGGCCAATCACGCCCCTGATCCTGAACGGTTTATTGGGTTGCACTTCTTCAACCCCGTACCGGTCATGGGTCTTATTGAGGTGATACCTGGTCTTGCAACAGCTCAAGTGACAACTGACAGGGTTACCTCATTTGCTGAAGGGTTAGGCAAGCAGGTCGTGTTGAGCCAGGATGAGCCTGGATTCGTAGTAAACCGAATATTGTTGCCAATGATCAATGAGGCGGTCTTCGTTCTGGGCCAATCAACCGCAGGGATCGAAGACATCGATAAGGGATGTCGGCTTGGGCTCAACCATCCTATGGGACCACTTCAACTTGCTGATTTTGTTGGTCTTGATACATGCCTCGATATTATCAAGGTGCTCTACAAGACAACGCGTGACAGCAAATATCGCCCGGCGCCCCTGCTCGTTAAGTATGTTGAGGCAGGCTGGCTTGGCCGCAAAACCGGGCGGGGCTTTTACGATTATTCTGGCGAAGCGCCGGTTCCGACACGATAAAAGCCGGAATAGAAGCCTACTCGGCCGTTTCGAGCGCTGGTGCTGGTCCGCCTGCAGGGGGTGGAAGGGGTGGCGCATTTGCTGCGGCTCTGGATCGGGGGGCAGGGCCTGATTGTGGAGGCCTCGTCCTGCGATTGGAGCGTCCTTCCTGCCTATCGGGTTCAAATGACCCAAAATCGGCCTGACTGCCCGGACTGTCTTCCAAGCTTGGCTCGCTTACTGTTGATGTTGGTTTCGTCGTGTCGTCAAACTGCGCGCCCCAACCATTTCCGCTGCCGCCGCTTCCCCACGCGGAGCCCGCCGCCGCTGGCCCCGTGGATGCAACACGTGCTGGTTCACTGGCTGGCTGTGAAGCCGCTTCTTCCACCGCTGGAGACTCCGCCTCGTTGTCCTCACCAGGCAAAAAAGCGCCCACCCCAAACGAGGCCGCGACCGCAATGGCGATCGTAACGCCAGCAAAGCCGAGGGCGGCTTTGGGATTTGCAAATAAGCTAATCGACATGCCTTCGGACATAGCGAAGAAACAGTTAAGGATTGGTGCAATTACGGGAGAGCTCAGTCCAGCCCGTTTTTGAGCTCGTAAAGCAAGTCCAACGCCTCCCTGGGGCTAAGCTGGTCAAGATCGGTTTCGCGGAGGCGATCTGAAACTTTGTCGCTTGTGCTCAGCATATCATCGGGTGGTGTTGCTGCCGCAAATAGCGGCAAATCGCCAAGACCTGCGGCTATCCCTCCTGTTGCTTCCCTGGCTGATTCCAGTTTTCCCAGAACCTGCTTCGCCCGTGAAACAACCGGCTGCGGAACACCTGCCAGTTTTGCCACTGCCAACCCATATGAGCGATCCGCAGGCCCATCGGCCAACTCGTGCAAGAGCACCAGATCACCTTTCCACTCCCGCGCTCGCACATGATGCAATGACAAATAGTCGCAACTCTCAGCAAGGCGCGCAAGTTCGTGATAGTGGGTTGCAAACAGACATCTGCAGCCAATCTGCGAGTGGACAGCCTCGGTAACCGCCCACGCCAATGCTAACCCGTCATAGGTTGAAGTTCCGCGACCAACTTCGTCCAAGATGACAAAACTTCGTGGTCCGGCTTGAGAAAGGATCGCTGCCGTTTCGACCATCTCGACCATGAAGGTCGAGCGCCCCTTCGCCAGATTGTCTGATGCTCCAACTCGGCTAAATAGACGGTCGACCAGTCCGACTTCTGCTTTTTGTGCAGGGACATAACAGCCAGCCTGGGCCATCAGGATGATGATTCCATTTTGCCTTAAGAATGTGGATTTGCCGCCCATATTTGGGCCGCCGATCAACCACAGGCGATTGTCATTTTGCAAAGCACAATCATTGGCAACGAAGCGGTCGCCAGTCTTCATCAATGCCGCTTCGACCACGGGGTGTCGACCGCCCTCAATGTTCAGGTCCGTCGATTCGTTGATCTGAGGGTGGGCCCAGTCATCCTCTGCGGCGCGTTCAGCGTTACCGGCGGCTACGTCCAACCGCGCCAATGCCGCTGCCGTTTCGGCAATCTGGGTTCGCGCATCGATCGTTGCTGACAGCAATTCTTCGAAATGCGCTTCTTCCGCAGCAAGTGCGCGGCCTCCAGCTTCGGAAATTCGCGTTGCCTCTTCATGCAACGAGATCGAATTGAAGCGCACAGCTCCCTTCATCGTCTGACGATGCGTAAATCCGCTATCCGGTGCCATGAGCGCGTCTGCATGGCGGTTGGGAACCTCAATGAAGTAGCCAAGCACACCATTGTGCTTGATTTTGAGCGCAGAGATGCCTGTGTCACTTCGATAGCGCGCTTCCATCGTCGCTATAGCGCGGCGTGCATTGCTGGAAACCTCGCGCAGCTCGTCAAGGCTCGCATCGTAGCCCTCTGCTATGAATCCCCCCTTGGATCTTTCCGTGGGAGGTGATCCTATCAGCGCACGAGTGAGCAAATCCGTTAGCGCTCCATGCCCCGCAAAGCGCGGAATAAGATGATCCAATAGAGCGGGGCGATCCTGTTCACGTGATAGCCAATCGTGCAAACGCGCAGCTTCACTCAATCCATCGCGAATCTGACCAAGATCGCGCGGACTTCCTCGCAGTGCCACCAGCCTACCCAGTGCTCTTCCCAGATCAGGGAGGGTGCGCAGGCAATCGCGAAGATTGGCGCGTTCAATCGGTCGGTCGCGCCAGAACTGTACCAATGCCAGCCGGTCCTCGATCGCTTGCAAGTCTTGCAATGGAGAAGAAAGGTCCTCTGCCAGCTGCCTTGAGCCTGCTCCGGTTGAGCAACGATCGAGAGCGGAAACAAGGCTACCAGTTCGGCCCCCAGTTGAAGCCTCCAAAATCTCAAGGCTTGCTCGCGTCGCTTCATCCATGACCATGCCCGAAGACCTAGTTCTCAAGACGGGCGCAAGAATAAGCGGCAAGTTGCCGCGGCCGACGTGTTCAAGATACGAGATCAAGCCCGCTGAAGCTGCAAGCATGGGTTTCGAGAAATCGCCAAATCCATCCAGGGTGGAGACCTCGTGGAGCGACTGCAGCCGCTTTTTGCCGAGATCGCTAGAAAAAGAGCTTCGTGCGCGCTCAGTGGGGTTCTCAGGAGCATGCTCCCAACCCTCAGGCACGACCACTTCACTCGCGCCAAGTCTTGCCAATTCTGCACCAAGCATGTCGGGCACGCATTCCTCAAGGATCATCGCACCAGTTGAAATGTCACAACTGGCGATACCGATCATCCCGCGTATCTCTGCGAGGGCCACCAGCAAATTTGCACGGCGCGGCTCTAGCAAGGCCTCTTCGGTCAAAGTTCCCGAAGTCACGAAACGCACAATTTCACGCGCGACTAGAGCTTTAGATGCGGGCTTGCCTTCTCGTTTTGCCCTTACTTTCGCCTCATCAGGCGTTTCTGTCTGTTCGGCGATGGCGACCTTTTGCCCCGCCTTGATCAGCCGGGCCAAGTACGCGCTCGCAGAATGAACTGGCACCCCACACATCGCGACGGCTTCACCATCATGCTCGCCACGGGAAGTCAGAGCGATGTTCAGAATATTTGAAGCGATCCTCGCATCGTCGAAGAACAATTCAAAGAAGTCGCCCATTCGATAGAAGAGCAACGAATCCCCAGCCTCTTGCTTGAGCGCGAGATACTGTTCCATCATGGGCGTGGGTTTTGTTGGAGCCGAATTAGGCATCTTTCCGAAGTAGCGATTGGCTCGCCGATTCGGAAAGAGAGGGTGATGCGTCTTTCCACGCACTTGGCTCTATCATCTGCGAAGATCGCGGGCTAAACGGATCGCCAACGGTGCAATTGCAGGGATCAAATAGGGGGAACACGATGGCAGACGATCAAAAGGGCGGGTTTACGAGCCGCGAGGCGCTTTATTATCACGAGGCGATCCGGCCTGGTAAGCTAGAAGTCGTCGCCACCAAGCCGATGACGTCTCAGCGCGATCTCAGCCTTGCCTATTCACCTGGTGTTGCAGTTCCGGTTGAGGCGATCGCTCAAGACCCAAGTCTCGCAGCGCGCTACACTGCGAAAGCCAACCTTGTGGCAGTGATTTCAAATGGTTCTGCTATTTTGGGCCTCGGCAATCTGGGTGCGCTTGCATCGAAGCCGGTGATGGAAGGGAAGGCAGTCCTTTTCAAACGCTTTGCCGACGTGGATTCGATCGACATCGAATTGGCAACCGAAGACCCTCAAGCCTTTATTGAAGCTGTCGCGTTGATGGAGCCGAGTTTTGGCGGCATCAATCTTGAAGATATCAAGGCACCCGAGTGCTTCATTATCGAGGCGGCCCTGCGTGAGAGGATGAACATTCCGATCATGCATGACGACCAGCATGGGACCGCAATCATCACGGCAGCTGGGCTATTGAATGCCTGCTTCCTTACGGGCCGGAAAATTGAGGATGTGAAAGTCGTTGTGAACGGCGCAGGCGCGGCGGCTATCGCTTGCACCGCGCTGATCAAGGCGATGGGCGTCAAGCACGAAAATGTGATCATGTGCGATAGGCGCGGGCCGATCACACCCGGGCGCGAGAATGTTGATCAATGGAAGAGCGCTCATGCAGTTACAACAGACGCGACGAGCTTGGAAGAGGCGCTGAAAGGCGCTGATATTTTTCTTGGCCTTTCGGCCGCAGGCGCATTGAAGCCGGAATGGGTTGAAGAGATGGCGGATAAGCCGATTATCTTTGCCATGGCGAACCCAACACCTGAAATCATGCCCGATGAGGCAAAGGCGGTCCGTCCTGATGCGATCATCGCCACTGGACGCAGCGATTTTCCAAACCAAGTCAACAATGTACTGGGCTTCCCCTTTATCTTTCGCGGCGCGCTCGATGTTCAGGCCACCACGATCAATGAAGAGATGAAAGTCGCGGCTGCCACCGCCATCGCTGAGTTGGCGCGTGAGCGGGTTCCAGAAGAAGTGGCCAGCGCCTATGGCAAAAATCAAAAGTTTGGGACCGACTATATTATCCCCGCTCCATTTGATCCGCGTTTGATTGAAGTGGTTTCATCAGCGGTTGCCAAAGCTGCAATGGATTCTGGGGTCGCCCAGTCAAAGATCGACGATTTCGAGGCTTACAGCGTCGCGCTTAGGTCGCGTTTGAACCCAACGACTTCAGCGCTTACCGGGGTCTACAACGAAGCTAAGGCCAACCCGAAAAGGATGGTCTTTGCAGAAGCCGAAGAAGAAGTTGTTCTGCGCGCTGCCATTCAGTTTAGAGATTTTGGTTACGGTAAACCTATACTCGTGGGTCGAACCAAAGCTGTTATTGATAAGCTGCACCAATTATCGGTCTCCGATCCGGGCAGTTTTGAGATTCAGAACTCGGCTGACAGCGAGCATGTGCCTGCTATGGTGGATTTCCTCTATAAGCGGCTTCAACGTCGCGGTTACACTGAACGCGATGTGCGCCGCATGGTGAACCAGGAACGCAACGTCTTCGCCGCTTTGCTTGTTGCGCTTGGCCATGGGGACGGGATGGTATCAGGCCTCACTCGCACTTTTGCTCAAACAGCCCGTGAAGTGAATATGGTGCTTGATAAAAAGCCCGACGCGCTGCCGTTTGGTATTCACATGATGATCGGCAAGAATCACACGACTTTTCTTGCGGACACTACGATGAACGAGAGACCAAGCTCGGCTGATCTTGCGCATATCGCCAAAGAGACCGCCGGTTTTGCGCGCCGTATGGGGCACGAGCCGCGCGTTGCATTCCTGTCCTACTCGACCTTTGGGAACCCTTCCGGTCAGTGGTTGAGCAATATTCGCGATGCGGTCGCTATCCTTGACGAGCAAGAAGTCAGCTTCGAGTATGAAGGCGAGATGGCGCCTGATGCTGCGCTTAACGACAAGGTTATGCAGCTTTATCCATTTAGCCGCCTGTCAGGCCCCGCGAACGTGCTCATCATGCCAGGGCTTCAATCTGCTAATCTTTCTGCGAAGCTGCTGCGTGAACTTGGGGCAAACACAACCATCGGCCCCATCATGCTCGGAATGGAAAAGCCCGTTCAGATTGTGCCTATGACAGCCACAGCCCCAGACGTGTTGACGTTGGCGGTTATGTCGAGCGCTGGAGTGATTGGGTAGCGTTATCTAGTTAGCGTCTTCGGAACCGAAAGTACCACACTTCGTGGCCAAAAGTTTCGCGTGCTTTGCGCTCGTAGCGCGTTTCGCACCAACCACTCGGCCGGACTTGCCAGCTCTTGGGGGTGTCAGCGACCCATTCAAACGCATCCTGGTGGCGTTGCATGACCATCAAGGCGTGGCGCACATAGACATCGTGATCGGTGCCAAAGCGGAATTCACCGCCGGGCTTTAGCTTGTCCGCTATCAACTGCACCGGTCCGTCATTCATCATTCTGCGCTTTGCATGGCGGGCTTTTGGCCAAGGGTCGGGGTGCAACAGATAGACCATGGTGAGGGCCCCATCGGGAATTCTCTGAAGCACTTCGATGGCATCACCATGGTGCAAGCGGACGTTTGAGAGGCGTTGCTCTTCAATATGAGAAAGCGCTTGTGCAACACCGTTCAAAAACGGTTCTGCGCCGATCAGGCCGTGATTGGGAAGCAGGTCTGCGCGGTAAGCAAGGTGCTCTCCGCCTCCAAAACCAATCTCAAAATGCAAGGGGCAATCCTCGCCGAACAAGCGCTCTGAGGTAACAGGGCCGTCTTTCGGAACAGAGATCTGGGGCAGAAGGTTGTCCACCAGCCCTTGCTGGCGTGGACGCAGGGGTTTGCCCATGCTGCGGCCATAAAGCCGGCTCAGTGTGGTTGGGTCGCCATCTTTGAATGCGGTCATGACGAGGGCGCTAATCAAGGCGGCCACGTTATGTCCAGCCCAAGTTACTCACAAAGGCGCCTTCACAGCCGCTGCCACTTGCCTATATCGCAAGGCCGAGATGGAACAACTTTCAGAACTTTTCGCGATGCAGCCTTTGTGGCTTCAGTCCCTGATTGGACTTGTTGGGCTATTTGCAGCCGCATTGATCGTCAATTACGTGCTTAAGTATGTGATCTTGCGCGCGGCATCTCCTTATCTCGATCGCAGAACGCAGACCATCGATAAGTCCGCTGCGTGGCTAGCGACCGTTGTTCCATTGTTGATTGTTGCCAACGGCATTTGGGCTGTCCCCAATCTGCCCGAGCAAGTGCAACTTGCCATATCGAACATCGCACAAGCCTTGATTGTTCTCAGCGTTGCCATGGCGATTGTGAAGGCGCTGACATACGCCAATGAGGTTTACGAACGTCTGCCCACATCCAGAAACAGACCGATCAAGGGGTTTGTTCAGGTGGTAAAGATCCTCGTCCTGTGCGGCGCTGCCATCATCGTAATCTCTATTCTGATTGGCGAGTCTCCTTTGCTTCTGCTTTCCGGCTTGGGGGCGATCACAGCGGTTCTTTTGCTGGTGTTCAAAGACACGATCCTCAGCCTTGTTGCGAGCGTTCAACTGACCACCAATGATATGTTGCGCGTTGGTGATTGGATCACGATGCCAAGCATGGACGCGGATGGCGACGTGATCGATATCTCGCTTCACACAGTGAAAGTACAGAATTTCGACAAGACCATATCGACGATCCCTACGCATCGCCTCGTGTCTGACGCTTTTCAGAACTGGCGCGGGATGAGCGAAAGCGGTGGTCGGAGGATCAAACGGTCGATCATTCTCGATCAGAATTCAATTCGTTTCCTGCATGACGAAGAGGTGGTTGAGCTCAAAAAGTTTAAGATGCTAAAGGGATATCTCGCGGCAAAACGCGAGGAGATCGCTGATTGGAACGCGCGCGAACTTGAAGGCGAAGACGCACCAGTGAACGCCCGTAGGCTCACCAATATTGGCACTTTTCGCGCCTACGTTCTGGCCTACCTTCAATGGCATCCTAACATCGGCGAGCATTTTACCTTGCTAGTGCGACAATTGCCATCGGGGCCAACCGGTTTGCCTATCGAAATCTATTGCTTCACCGACACAACCGCTTGGGACATCTATGAAGGCATCCAAGCTGATATTTTCGACCACCTGCTCGCGATTGTTTCTGAGTTCGACCTGAGGCTTTTCCAAGAGCCAAGCGGGCGTGATTTTCGAGAGCTAAGGAGCGAGGACTGATCAGCTATAGAGATCGGCCAGCAGCGAGCCTGCCCCAAAAAGAGAAAAGCGCCCGAGGGATATCCCCGGGCGCTTTCACGAAGAAGACCATTACGGGAAGCTTGGCTTATGCGGCCTCTGCTTCGTCCTGAGGGTCACGTAGAACATATCCGCGCCCCCAAACGGTTTCGATGTAGTTTTCACCGCCGCAAGCATGGCTCAATTTCTTGCGCAGCTTGCAAATGAAAACATCGATGATCTTGAGTTCAGGCTCGTCCATCCCGCCATAAAGGTGGTTGAGGAACATTTCCTTGGTGAGCGTGGTGCCTTTGCGCAGGCTTAACAGCTCGAGCATGGCGTATTCTTTTCCGGTCAGGTGAACGCGTGCGCCATCAACTTCGACGGTCTTCGCATCAAGGTTCACGGCCAGTTTGCCGGTGCGAATGATCGACTGACTGTGGCCTTTTGATCGGCGCACAACGGCGTGGATCCGGGCCACCAATTCTTCGCGATGGAATGGCTTGGTAACGTAGTCATCGGCGCCAAAGCCAAATGAGCGGATTTTGCTGTCCATTTCGGCAATGCCGGAAAGGATGAGAACCGGCGTTTGCACTTTGGCAACGCGCAGTTTCTTCAGCACGTCATAGCCGTGCATATCAGGCAGGTTCAGGTCGAGCAGAATGATATCATAATCATACAGCTTGCCCAGATCGAGGCCTTCTTCGCCAAGATCGGTAGCATAGACATTAAAGCCTTCAGTGGTGAGCATGAGCTCGATGGCTTTCGCCGTTGTCGGCTCGTCCTCAATCAATAGCACTCGCATTTCCGGTCCCCTTACTGCCCCTATTGGCGGACGTGGTTCACGTGGTAACGTCTCGCTAAGAGATGTTGCCCTCTATTAACCACACAAGTTCTGAACGGAAAAGGTTAATAACGCGTAAACCCAGCTCTATCCACGAGTCGCAGGGGATCTACGTAGGTCTTAGCGCTGAGAAGTTGCACACTGCTACAGCCCATCAAGGCGCTTTTGCCGGCGTCTTTGGGCGCTCGATCCAATTCCAATCGCTTCACGGTATTTTGCCACGGTTCGCCGGGCTAGATCGAAACCTTCTTCGTTCAGCATATCCGCAAGCTTTTGGTCCGAGAGCACTTTCTTGGGGTCTTCGGCATCGGTTAGAGCCTTGATACGCGCTTTGATGGCTTCAGAAGATGCCCCCTCGCCATCGCTGGAGCCGACACCGCTGGTAAAGAAGTACTTCAATTCGAAGCAGCCACGATCGCAATGCAGGTATTTGTTGCTGGTCACCCGGCTGACCGTGCTTTCGTGCATGTCGATCTGCTCTGCCACCTCTCGCAAGGTAAGGGGACGAAGTTCCGAAACCCCGCGACGGAAGAAACCGTCTTGCTGCTTGACGATTTCGGCGGCTGTCTTGAGGATCGTCTTCTGCCTTTGATCAAGCGCGCGGATCAGCCAGTGTGCATCCGCTAGCTTTTCCTTAAGCCAACCTTGAGCCTCGGCGTCTGATGACCCCTCATTTAGCTCCAGATAATATCCGCGGTTTACAACCAGACGCGGCAGGGTCTCTTCGTTTAGCTCGATTTCCCACCCGCCAGTTTCATTGGCCTTCAGCAAAACGTCCGGAACAACTGCACTGCTCGTCTGGGCTGTGAAAGCCAAACCTGGCTTGGGATCATAGCTTCGCAATTCTCCGAGCATTTCGGAGAAGTCTTCGTCATCCACTCCGCAAAGCCGCTTCAGTCGCGCGACTTCACCTTTTGCAACGAGTTCAAGATTATCGATGAGTTTCGCCATGCTGGGGTCATAGCGGTCTGCTTCTCGTGCTTGGATGGCTAGGCATTCGGAAAGGTTCCGCGCACCCACTCCACTTGGATCGCACATCTGGACAACTTCGAGCGCGTCTTCGGCTTCGTCGAGCGTTACGCCAAGATCATAGGCGATTTCGCGCAGATCAGCGCTTAAGTAGCCAGCATCATCAAGCAACCCTGCAATGTGCCGCGCTGCAAAGGCTTCACGATCATTGGTTGCAATGCCCCCAATTTGTAGATCGAGGTGCTCGCCTAAGGAAACCTCGGCAGCTTGTGCAGTTTCGATATCCGGAAAATCATCGCCAATTGACTGGGCACCGCCAGCGCCTGCAGAGCCCCACTCCGCGTCAGAGAGCCTAGCCCCATCTCCGGTTTCGCGGTCGCGGTCTAAAGCACCGGCATCGAGGTCAAGTGGAGCCTCGTTCTCTCCTTGAGCTTGCGCTATCAATTGGTCGGCTGTGAATTCTTCTCTCGGAATGTCGTCGGCTTCCGCTGGCGAATTATCGTTGTCCTGCGAAACGCTGCCTGCCTCCAGCAAAGGATTAGCCTCCAGCGCATCTCCGATAAATGTCTCAATCTCCAGATTGGAGGCCGCAAGCAGCTTGATTGCCTGCTGCAATTGCGGCGTCATCACCAGTGATTGGGATTGTCGCAGATCGAGGCGTGGACCAAGTGCCATCGGGATCGATCCTAGAGCGTGAAGCCCTCACCAAGATACAAGCGCTTGACGTTTTCATCGGCCACAAGTGCCTCGGGAGAGCCTGCAAACAAGACTTGTCCGCCATAGATAATGCAAGCGCGGTCCACGATATCTAGCGTTTCACGAACATTGTGATCGGTGATCAAAACGCCGATGCCGCGCCGCTTCAGATCTTTGACAAGATCTCTGATGTCGCTGATCGAAAGCGGATCGATCCCTGCAAAGGGTTCATCAAGCAGCATGATGGATGGCTTTGCCGCCAAAGCACGGGCAATCTCACACCGGCGCCTTTCTCCTCCCGATAGAGCCATTGCAGGGCTCTCGCGCAGCCTGGTAAGGCCAAACTCGTCCAGTAACCGCTCCAGCTCCTGCTTCCTAGTGGCGCTATCTGGTTCGACCATTTCCAGCACGCAATCGATGTTCTGCTCTACGGTCATCCCACGAAAGATGCTCGTTTCTTGGGGAAGATAGCCGAGCCCAAGTATCGCGCGGCGGTACATCGGCAGGTTTGTGACGTCCTCCCCATCCATTAGAATGCGGCCAGAATCGGGCTTCACCAATCCCATGATTGAATAAAAGCATGTCGTCTTGCCGGCACCATTGGGACCAAGCAGGCCGAGCACTTCGCCTTTCGCGACCGTCAAGGAGATGTCTGTTAAGACAGCGCGCTTATCATAGCTTTTGGCAATCGAGATGACTTCAAGCCCGCCATCTATTTCAACAGCGGATTGTTCCGAGTGGCCAGCCGCAGGTTCTGTCGGCGCCCCTTGTTTGAGAGTGTTGGTCTCGCTCATGCGAATCAGCCTTACCACTGTCGGCTTAACAGAAAAGAGGGATGCTCCTCATTTTGGCAAGATTTTTGCTTGCCCGCGCGGCTCCCGCTGTTTGCAGCCAATGAAGCCCCGGTTTTTCCGGACTTTGCATGGCTTGACTTGCGGGGTACGCAACATTGTTTCGGTATGGTTACGAAGCTTGCAACATGCGGGTGTCTTTGAGATACTGTGCTTAACGAAAAACCGTTGGGGAGCGGATGAATGAGCGAGCTTTTACGCCAAGGTACAGCCACTGCGAAACGCCAGCGCGACTGGCGCAAGGCGATGAGCGATCATGTCGCCTATGCCCTTTTGGTCTACACCGCTTTGCAGATATTCTTGACGGTCAAGGCGCTTAGCGAGGGCTTTTCATCAATCCTGCCTTACGTCGCGCTCGTTGTGTTGGTCGCGGCGATCATTCCAGCCTGCCGGTGGTTTGAGAAGCGGTGGGCTGGGCTCACTGATGAACAAGCGGCCGATATGAGCTACTCTGGCGCATTTCGGCGCGATACAATTGCCCTTTGGCTGCTCGCAATCTGTCTACCGCTCGCACTGACCGGTATCTTCAAGGCGGTGCTCTAAGCGTTCGATCCAGCGCGTTCGATAGCTTCGACTACGATCTGACGCGCTTCCGACGCGTCACCCCATTTGCCGATCCGCACCCACTTTTCCGCTTCAAGATCTTTGTAATGCGTGAAGAAGTGCTCGATCTGCTGCATGATGATCGAAGGCAGATCCTTGGTTTCGCCGACGTCTGAATAATACGGGAAGGTTGTATCAACCGGCACACAGACCAGTTTCTCATCCCCACCATGTTCGTCCTCAAGATTGAGCACGCCGATCGGTCGTGAGCGCACAATGCAGCCCGGAATGAATGGTGAGCGGGCAATAACCAGCGCATCAAGCGGGTCGCCATCCGGGCTCAAAGTGTGTGGCACAAAACCGTAATTGGCCGGATACCGCATCGGCGTGTGCAGGATGCGATCGACAAACAAAGCGCCCGATTCTTTGTCGAATTCATACTTCACCGGCTCCCCGCCAGTGGGCACTTCGATAATCACATTAAGATCATCTGGCGGATTGCTGCCGGTTGGAATCTTGTCGATACGCATAGAGGGTTCCTGTCTGTGTGCCCCTCTCCCAAAAGGCTTGCGCGGGCCGATAGCGTCCCGTTTGTGTTGCGGCAAGATCAAGCTTGGCCTAATCGCGCGCCCAAGACAGGAATTTTATGAGCAAGAACACACCCAAAGCCATTCGCGGCACACAAGATATCTTTGGCGCGGACGCCGAAACCTTTGCGCATGTCGTTGAGACATTCGAACGGGTGCGCAAGCTTTACCGGTTCCGCCGTGTCGAGATGCCGGTATTTGAGAAGACCGAAGTGTTCAGTCGCGCAATTGGTGAGACAACCGATGTGGTGTCGAAGGAGATGTATTCCTTTGAGGATCGCGGTGAGGACTCGCTTACACTCCGTCCCGAGTTCACCGCAGGGATTGCGCGCGCTTATCTCACCAATGGCTGGCAGCAGCACGCGCCCTTGAAGGTCGTCACCCATGGTCCGCTCTTCCGCTATGAGCGCCCACAAAAGGGTCGCTACCGCCAGTTCCATCAAATCGACGCTGAGATAATCGGCGCCGCCGAACCACAGGCGGATGTTGAACTGCTGGCGATGGCCGATCAGCTTCTGAAGGAGCTTGGAATTGAGGGGGTGACACTGCACCTCAACACTCTGGGCGATGCCGAGAGCCGCGACGCATGGCGGGCCGGGTTGATCGAGTATTTCAGCAAAGTGCGCGGCGATTTGTCTGAGGACAGCCAAGAACGGCTCGAGAAAAACCCACTGCGCATCCTTGATAGCAAAGACCCGCGCGACCGTGCGTTCGTGGCAGATGCGCCCAAGATTGATCAGTTTTTGTCGGACGATGCGCTGGCGTTCTTTGAGAGTGTCACAAGCGGCTTGGACGCGGCGGGAGTGAAATGGCAGCGTGCAGAAAGCCTTGTGCGCGGCCTTGATTATTACCGGCACACGGCCTTCGAATTCATCCCCGATGAGGGCTCGGCTGCGGCAGACGCTTTGGGGGCGCAGAGCACTGTGCTCGGCGGCGGTCGCTATGATGGCTTGATGGAGAGCCTCGGCGGGCCTGCCACGCCGGCAGTGGGTTGGGCTGCCGGGATAGAGCGGTTGGCGATGCTGGTGGGGGAGCTTGACGCAGAGCCAGTCGAAATGGCCGTGATCCCACTTGTCGCAGAGGCGGAAGTAAAGGCCATTGAGGTCGCGCAGACCCTGCGATTGACCAAGTTCTCTACGCAAATTTTCTCGCGTGGAAATATGAAGAAGCGCTTCAATCGCGCTGACCAGGCGGGCGCAAGAGCCGCGATTATCATCGGCGAAAACGAGATTGCTTCGGGCCTTCTTCAGTTCAAGGACCTCAAGACAGGCGAGCAGGCCGGGCTTTCGATCAACGAGATCATTGAAAAAGGCTGGGATCTTCGCTTCGAAGAAGACCTCGACACGCTTGGCGACGAGATCGATACGCTGGAAGAAGAGGTGCGGGCCCTTTCGGACCCTGAGTAAATGCAAATTCCCCCCGAACGCCTTGACCAGATCGCCAACCGCTTCGCTGAGCTTGAAGCGCGGATGGCTTCGGGCACTCTTGAGGGTGATGAATTTGTGCGCGCCTCTCGCGATTATGCCGAGTTGGAGCCGGTCGCCAAGATTGCCTCTGAGGTCACGGGCATGCGCGCCGAGCAAATCGACCTTGAAGAAATGCTCTCCGATCCGGAGATGAAGGAAATGGCCGAGGAAGAGCTTGCTGCCATTCGCGAGGCTCTACCCGAAAAGGAACGCGCGCTTGCGATCGCGCTGCTTCCCCGCGACGCCGCAGACAGTAAGCCTGCGATGCTGGAAATTCGCGCAGGCACGGGCGGCGATGAAGCGGCCCTGTTCGCAGGCGACCTTTACCGCATGTATGAACGCTTTGCGCAGGAGAACGGCTGGCGGGTTGAACCGGTCAGCATGAACGCGTCTGAAGTGGGCGGCTTTAAAGAGATTGTCGCCAACATCACCGGCCAAGGGGTCTTTGCAAAGCTCAAGTTTGAAAGCGGCGTCCACCGCGTCCAGCGTGTGCCCGTCACAGAAAGCGGGGGGCGCATTCATACTTCTGCTGCAACAGTGGCAGTGCTTCCAGAACCTGATGAGGTTGATGTCCAGATCGATCAGACGGACCTGAAGATCGACACCTACCGCGCATCGGGCGCGGGCGGCCAGCATGTGAACACCACTGACAGCGCGGTGCGGATCACCCACTTGCCGACAGGGCTTGTTGTTATGCAGCAGGATGAGCGTAGCCAGATCAAGAACCGCGCGAAAGCGATGCAAGTGCTCCGCGCGCGACTCTATGAAAAGATGCGCGACGAGGCTCAAGGGGCCGAAGCAGAGGCGCGCAAGGCAATGGTCGGATCAGGCGACCGCTCTGAACGCATCCGTACCTACAATTTTCCGCAAGGCCGCGTTACCGATCACCGCATTGGATTGACTTTGCACAAGCTTGAAGAGGTGCTTGCAGGGCCGGGCCTAACCGAAATGGTCGATGCGCTTATCGCTGAGGATGAGGCGAAAAGGCTGGCGGCGCTGGCGGAGTGAGACCCAACCAACTTCAGACTGTCGCCGATGCCCTGCGCGATGGGGCGAAGGCATTGGCGCCTTTCAGCGATACGGCGAGACTGGATGTTGAGGTCATGATGGCCCACCGATTGGGTGTCTCGCGGTCGAGTTTGTTGATGAAACACCTACGCGAGCCTTGTCCTCCAAAATTTGCCGAAGACGTGATCCGGCGGCAAGCGCATGAGCCCGTTTCCTACATTGTAGGATTTCAGGAGTTCTACGGGCTACCCTTCGCCGTTGGTCCTGGAGTATTGATCCCGCGCCCCGACAGCGAGGTCTTGGTCGAGACATCGCTGGAGATCGCGGGTGAAAGCGGCCATGTGCTTGACCTCGGCACGGGCTCAGGCGCTCTGCTTCTTGCGTTCCTTGCCAACCGTCCCGGTTGGATAGGCAAGGGGATCGACCAGTCGGAGACCGCGCTTGAATACGCTGCGAAGAATGCCGCGACCTTGGAGCTTCAAGGACGGTGCCGGTTCTGCTCAGCAAGTTGGAAAGCCGCCGATTTTGCCACAGAGCTACAGCCAGCCGATCTTGTTCTTTGCAATCCCCCCTACGTGGAGGCCACGGCCCAACTCGCCCCCAATGTGGTGGATTATGAGCCAGCCAGCGCTTTGTTCGCTGGGCCAGAAGGTCTGGACGACTACCGAATTCTGATCCCTCAGATCCGCAGCTGCCTGAAGGAAAGCGGCACAGCAATTTTCGAGATTGGAGCAACGCAGGCCGATGCGGTACGCGAAATCGCCCGCGCACATGGTTTTGACACAGAAGTACGAAATGATCTTGCAAATCGGCCACGGGCTGTGGTTCTTCGATAGTGAAATTGGGTCAAGGGCTTGGCAAAGCGTTCTTGCCTCGCTAGCACACGAATCAGATCTTTCGATCAGCGCTCTATGCGGATCGAGATGGTCAAGCTCCAAACTTTTGCTTGCAGCGGCTGAGAGGTCATCGCCTCTGGTCTAAACCGAGCGAAGAAGCGCGTTGTGCACGCGTGGGTTGGGGTCCACTGGCAGATTTGCGCGAATGGTTTGTTGCATCTGGCCACTGATGAGGATGAGATTCCTTTGAATAACAATCGTAACAATCGTCGCCGCGGCCGCGGGAATCGTGGTAATCAGGGCGGCGCAAACAGCCAGAACCGTATCGACAGCCGCGCGCGGGGCAATGCGCCGCAATTGCTGGATAAGTACAAAAAGCTTGCTCAGGATGCGCAACACAATGGTGACCGCGTGCAGATGGAGCACTATCTGCAATTCGCCGATCACTATTTCCGCGTGATTGCGGACAATAAGGCGCGTCAGGAAGAAGCCCGGGCCAAGCGCAATGAAGAGCGCGGTCAGGCAGGCGATGACGCTGATGAGAATGAGGACAGTGACGGCCGCCGCAATGACAATCGGCGGGGCAACAACCGTCGTTCGCGCAGCCGAAGTGACGAACAGGAAGCTGCCGCGATCGAAGAAGGCGAAGCAGGCGTCGAAGGTGAAGTCTCTGAAGCAGAAGAAGACGCGCCCAAGCCCAAGCGCCGGACGCGCCGCCCACGGGCTGAAGATGCGGATGAGGAGGCACCCAAACCGCGTCGCCGTTCGCGCAAGAAGCCGGTTTCGGATGATGATGGAGACGACAGCGCAGAGATCGATTCTTCGGTTCTGCCGCCGTCAATCGGCTCAATCTCGGACGGCGATGACAATCTCGAAGCGGTTGGTTGATGTTTCGCTGAAAGGCTAAAGGCACGCGCCCATGGCCGATCAAACCAGCCCATTGGGTACATTTCATAAACTGAGCGCACGCGTCGCCGCTTTTGCCGCTACGTGGCCGGGTCTTACGTCTGCCCTGCTTGGGCTGGTGGTCGCCTGCGGTTTCCCTCCGCTTCATGCATGGTGGATCGCGCTTCCCGCATTGGCGCTCTTTGTCGCGCATATTCACGTGGCCCCAAACTGGCGCGGCGCGGCGTGGCGCGGCTGGATGTTCGGCTGGGCGCATCTGACGCTCGCCAACAACTGGATCGCGACCGCTTTTACGCATCAAGCAAAGATGCCGGAGATATTGGGCTGGGTCGCGGTGCCGCTGTTGTGCGTGTATCTGGCGGTGTATCCGGCTTTGGCTGCGCTGGTGGCTCACAGGTTCGGAAGCAAGAGCGGGGTCTTGGCATTTGGCACCGTCCTCGCTGCTGTTTGGATCGTCACGGAATGGGCGAGGAGTTGGGCCTTTACAGGATATCCTTGGCCACCTCTGGGTTTGATGCTGCTTGGCGACTTGGATTCTTCCGGCGTGGCCCTGTCCCTTCCATGGTTGGGAACATATGCACTGTCCGGCCTGACCATTCTTTTCGGCACTGGGATTGCGGCCACACTTTCCAGGCGCCAACCGCTTATGGTGATCATCCTTCTGGTGGTCCTTGCGGCACCGATGAACCTTTTCGAAGACCGGCGAACCCAAGACAGCGCCGTTCAATACACCCTCGTCCAACCGCTCATCACCCAAGACGAAATCACCGATGGCTCAAAGTTCGAAGAGCAGTTTCAGCGCATCGCTGGTCTAACACTTCCGGGGCAAAACCAATCGCGTGTGGTGCTTTGGCCCGAAAGCGCGATCCCCGATTACCTCGAAGACGGCTATCCAGACCGTTATTATCGCGCGACGACCTATGCCGCTGATCCTGCAGCCTCACGCGAAAGGGTCGGGCGCATGATCGGGCCGCAATCCAGTCTGCTCACAGGCGTGGTCAATCTCGATATTGGCACTCGTGAAGATGGCACAGAGGGTGCGGTTACCGCGCGCAATTCGGTGATCGGCTTGAATGGCGAGGGGGAAATCACCCATCACTATGCCAAGGCGCATCTGGTCCCTTATGGCGAGTATCTGCCGCTCGAATGGTTGCTTGGGCGGATCGGGCTGGCGCGGCTAACTGCGGGCACGATCCCTTATGATCCCGGCCCCGGGCCACAAACGCTGGATCTGGGAGAGCACGGCAAAGCGGGCGTGCAAATCTGCTATGAAATCGTGTTTTCGGGCCAAGTCGTCGATCAGGACAATAGGCCTGACTATATTTTCAACCCGTCCAATGATGGCTGGTTTGGCAGTTGGGGACCGCCGCAACACCTCGCGCAGGCCCGAATGCGTGCACTGGAAGAGGGGTTGCCCGTTTTGCGATCCACCACCACCGGGATAAGCGCCGTGATCGATTCCAATGGCATAGTGCGCGAACACATCCCAATGGGTGTCGCTGACAAGCGCGATGGCTTTATACCGGCGGCGAAAGAACCGACTTTGTTTGCGCGGCTGGGCAACGCTCTGCCTTTGATGTGGGCGGCTTTTCTTGGCGCACTTGGTTTGGGCTTGCCAAGATTGCTTGCGCTGCGTGCATCGCGCGGCTAGGGCGCTTGACTATCAGACATAAAGGTTTCCTTATATCTGCATAAGGGGCCTTAAACAGCACATAAGACAGTTTCAGGAGCCCCTATGCGCAGCGACTTCCTTTTCACTTCCGAAAGCGTTTCCGAAGGGCATCCAGACAAAGTTTCCGATCAGATTTCCGATGCGATTGTTGATCTTATGCTCGCGAAAGACCCGGAAGCCCGGATTGCTTGCGAGACCATGACAACCACCCAGCGCGTAATCCTCTCAGGCGAAATCCGCTGCGCTCCGATGTATGATGAAAACAATGAAGAGTGGGCGGTTAATGGTGGCTGGGCACCCGGCGCCAAGGAAGAGATTGAGCAGGCCGTGCGCGGCACAGTGCGTGATATTGGCTATGAACAAGATGGCTTCCACTGGAAGACCCTGACCTTCGAAAACCACCTTCACGGCCAATCTGCGCATATTGCCCAGGGTGTCGATGCTGGGGTCGAAGGATCGAACAAGGATGAAGGCGCAGGCGACCAAGGCATCATGTTCGGCTTTGCCTGCGATGAAACGCCAGACCTTATGCCCGCAACGCTCGATTACAGTCACAAGATTCTCGAGCAACTCGCAAAGGATCGCCATTCGGGCGCCGCGCCTTTCCTTGAGCCAGATGCGAAAAGCCAGGTTACCCTGCGCTATAAGGATGGAAAACCTGTGGCCTGCACCGCTGTTGTCGTGAGCACGCAGCATGCCGAAGGCTATGATGAGGGCGAAAAAGAAGCAGAGCTGAAAAACTACGTCAAAGGCGTGGTTACAGCGATCCTTCCTGATGGCTTTGTGTCAGACGATACGCAGTGGCACATCAATCCGACGGGCAGCTTTGTCATAGGTGGCCCGGACGGTGACGCGGGCCTGACCGGCCGCAAGATCATCGTGGACACCTATGGCGGCGCATCGCCCCATGGCGGCGGCGCGTTCAGCGGCAAAGACCCGACCAAGGTCGATCGTAGCGCTGCCTATATCACCCGCTATCTTGCCAAGAACGTTGTTGCTGCTGGCCTTGCCACGCGCTGCACGATCCAGATCGCCTACGCTATCGGCGTGTCGCAACCGCTTTCTTTGTATGTGGATACACATGGGACCGCTGCTGATGGGGTGAGCGATGCGGCGATTGAAGAGGCCATAGCAGGTATTGCCAAGCTTGGTGGCCTGACCCCACGCGGTATCCGGACGCATCTTGGTCTTAACAAGCCAATCTATCGCAAGAGCGCCGCCTATGGCCATTTTGGCCGAACCGCTGAAGGCGACTTCTTCCCATGGGAGCGCACTGATCTTGTCGATGATCTGAAGAGCGCCCTCGCATAATCTGCTATGGGGCGCCTGACGATGGCGCAGCGGCCCAACTCTGATCGGATTATCCAGCTTGATGCCCTACGCGGCTTGGCCGTGCTCGGCATCGTCTGGATGAATGTCTATGTCTTCGCCCTACCAGCGCAGGCCTATTACAATCCGGTTGCCTGGGGCGGAGACACATCGCTGGACCGGTTGGTTTGGGCTGTCAGTTTTGTCTTAATCGAAGACAAGTTTCGCACATTGTTCGCTATGCTTTTTGGGGCCGGGTGTCTGATCCTGATTGAGCGGTCGGAAAGCCAAAAATGGCGCGACCATGGCGCTCGCATGGCGGTTTTGTTTTTGATCGGCATGGCGCATTCCGTCCTTTTGGCGAGCAACGATGTGCTGCGCGCCTACGCGATCGCCGGGCTTGCGCTGCCGTTTGTCTCAAACTTCAAGTCGCGTGATCTCTATGCGATCGCCATAGGGCTGGTTGTGCTCCATTGCGGGTTCGGTCTCGTTGTTTTTGGTCCGGGAGTGGTCGCGTTTTACGCCGGCCAATTCAACGCCGATGCATATCTGTACGCCGAGCGCAGATTTGGCGTCGATCCAGCTTCTATCAATTACTTTCTTGAACTGGGACGAGAAGGTTTCGGGGAAAGGATCGGGCGACGTATCCAGCAGATTCCGCAACAGCTACAGGCGGTGGTGCTTTCAGTGCCCCTCAATCTCTCGGCGATGGCGCTCGGAATGGCGCTTTGGAAGGATCGAATGCTCGCGGCGGAGTGGCGGACTTTTAGATTGCAACGCCTAGCAGCCATCTGCGCCCTTATCGCGTTGCCGCCCCTGCTGGGCCTCGCCTATTGGGTATCAAGCACCGATTTTTCCGGTGCTGTCGTCGGCACTGCTGCATTGTTGGCTTCTTCCCCTTTCGACATGCTGTTGGGGCTTGCCTACGCGGCGCTTGCCATGGCGTTGTTCGCCCGCAGGGGAGCAGTAACGCAACGGTTTGCTGTGGTCGGAAGGCTATCGCTCTCAAATTACCTGATGACCTCCATTATCCTGGCAGCAATATTTGCAAGCTGGGGGCTGGCGTTGTTTGGCGCAGTCACAAGAGCACAAACATTCGCGCTAAGCTTTGTCCCGATAGCAGCGATGCTGGCATGGTCACCAGCCTGGGTCTCGCGCTTTGGGCGGGGACCATTCGAGAGATTCTGGCGGAGCCTAGCGCGGGTTTTCATGTTCCGTTGAAGAACGTCGCCACAATGGCATATCCCAATTACAGCGCAGCTTCGAACTGTGCCGTGGTCTTCGCAGCGACCTCATCCAATGTCACACCCGGAGCCAGCTCGATTAGGCGAAAGCCGCTCGTCTTGTCAGCGCGGTGGAATACGCCAAGATTGGTGATGATCATGTCGACCACACCGGCTCCCGTAAGCGGCAGCGTGCATTCTGGAATGAACTTTGGCGATCCATCCTTGGCGGTGTGATCCATAACGACGATGATCTTCTTTACGCCTGCGACAAGATCCATCGCACCGCCCATGCCCTTAATCATTTTGCCCGGGATCATCCAGTTGGCGATATCGCCGTTTTCAGCAACTTCCATGGCGCCGAGCACAGTGAGATCAATGTGCCCTCCGCGGATCATTGAGAAGCTGGTGGCGCTGTCGAAATAAGCGCTGTGGGGCAGTTCACTGATCGTTTGCTTGCCCGCGTTGATCAAATCTGGGTCGACCTCATCTTCGTAAGGAAACGGCCCGATACCGAGCATGCCGTTCTCGCTTTGCAGGGTTACGAGCATGCCTTCGGGAATGTGATTGGCTACCAAAGTCGGAATGCCGATGCCCAGATTGACATAATAGCCATCCTGCAATTCTTGCGCGGCGCGCGCAGCCATTTGGTCTCGCGACCAGCCTATGGTGGCATCGCTCATTGTCCGGACCTTTCGGGTACAAGGGGGGTGGGAATTTCAAACCAGCCATTACCAAACAGGCCTTCGAGCAATGCGGCATCTTGCGGGTTCAAAAGATAATCAAACAGTTCATGAAAATCCGCGCGCTCATCGCCAGCAATGGCAATTATGCAGGCGATCTCGGCAAGCTGATCGCGCAGGGTTTGTTTGCGCTGATCAGGCGATCCGATCAGCAAAAGGCGATCATTGCCCAATTGATCGAGACCCGAACGGAACAAGGCGGCGCGAAGCAGGCTGACATCAGAAGAGGCGGTCCTCGAAACCCAGGCAATTGCCATCCCTTGGTTGCGCAGTTGCACCAGTTTTTCGGCCAGTGCAGGCGATGCGCTGCCTGAATCGACGGGAAGCAACGCGTCGGATCCAGGGTCAAGATCGATCAGCACCGTAGCGGGGGTGCCCGGTGCGCAGGCTGCGCGCTCACCATCAAGCGCAGCGGGATTGGACAACACTGCAGAAATTCGATTGTCCTCATCTCGATAGGCGCCCGATGACGCATATTGATAAAGCGAATCAAACAATGTCCCTGCCGCAGGCGCCGCCGTTGCTGTTTGGACCTCGGCGGGTGCATCACCCGCCCCACTGTTGCCCGTCTCGGCCACTGATTCGACAGCGTCAATTGGTTCCCCGGCTGATTCAACGACCGTTTCTGCCCCGCTCTGCGTTGGCTGCCGTGCATCCTGACCTGACTCTTGAGTTGCGGTTGCGACGGTGTCTTGTGGCAAGGCTTCGGGTTCGACTTCATCGCGGACCGCGATCGTGGCTGTATCGCTTGCCGAACCAGAATCTGCAGTCTGCGGTTCAGTTGCGGTCGCGGCTGGTTCTTCAACAATGACAGTTGGTTGATTGGGTTGTCCTTCAGCCTCACTGTCTTGCGGGTCGTTTTGTGTGTCGTCAGCTCCGACCTCGCCTCTCGCCAAAAGTCCGCCTGCGGCAATTGGGAAGGCTGCGGCGATGCAGCCCTGCAGAGCGAAGAGAGCAGCACACACTGCCGTCAATTTGAGATGCTTGGTCTGGATCATTTTTGCAATTAAGCCTGCTCTGGCTGCCTCGTGGTGCGAAACTCGATTTTCTTGTCATAGGGGGCCCCCAAGACAATCCGATTGACGAACACTCCCGGCAAATGAATCTCGTCGGCGTTCAAGGCGCCAGCGGGAACGATTTCCTCGACCTCTGCAATGCAGACTTTGCCGCAAGTGGCCGCTGGTTGGTTAAAATTGCGAGCGGTTTTTCGAAAGATCAGGTTCCCTGTCTCATCCGCTTTCCACGCTTTCACGATCGACAAATCGGCGAAGATTCCGCGCTCGAGTATATAGGTGGATGTAACACCGTCTTGATCCTGAAACTCGGCATGCTCTTTGCCGTCAGCGACCTGTGTGCCGACGCCAGTCTTGGTGTAAAAACCAGGGATACCTGCGCCGCCTGCTCGCATGCGTTCAGCCAGTGTTCCTTGGGGGCAAAATTCGACTTCGAGCTCGCCTGAGAGAAATTGCCGCTCAAATTCCTTGTTCTCGCCGACGTAAGAACTGATCATCTTACGGACCTGTTTGGTTCGAAGCAGTTTGCCAATGCCTTCATTGTCAATGCCTGCATTGTTGCTGGCAAAGGTCAGGCCAGTTGCGCCGCTGTCCTGTATGGCATCAAGCAGTCTTTCGGGGATACCGCAAAGACCGAAGCCGCCAGCAGCGATGAGCTGATTATCAGCGATAACATCTGCGATCGCTGCCGAAGCGTTGGGATAAACCTTAGACATAGACGTTGATCACCTGAGCTGAGCGTTTGCGATTATGTTCGATTCTCGTTCGAAAGGGCTGATTAGTGGTTCATTTGCACTCTGTCACGAGCGCGGTTGCCCTGCGGAAATTGCGCCACCGACAGCAGCAGCACATCCCCGAGGTAAATTTGCACAATATATAAGCAATTGACTGGAAAGTAGGCACTCAAATTTGCAACATTTTGTACACATTCACGCGAAACGCGTCATGTGTTGATAATTGCGCAACTCAGAGTGCGGTGTTCGCACTTGCACAATCCAGCGTCCAAGTGCATATCCCTTCTTGCCTTACAGGCATCCTCTCCCAAACTTTTCCAGCCCGGCCTTTGTGCCGGGCTTTTTTTGTCTTGCGGTAAGATCCTCAATGCGGATTGTGGTGATTTGCAATCCCGTGCGCGCCTGCTTAGCTACTGGTTGAGCGCGAAACACCATTCTTTAAGATTGAAGGACACATTGATGGCTGACGCAGATGCTTCAACGGCCAGCCGGACAGCCCGCCTGCAGGTGGCGCCCGCCCGGCAGGAAGAATCGGGGCAGGGCATTGCAAGAATGCCGCGTTCAACCTTTCAAAAGCTCGGCATAACCGAGGGCGATGTTGTTGAGATTGTTGGCAAGCGTTCCACCGCTGCAATTGCCATGGCTGCCTATAAGGAGGACGACTCGCTCGATGTCGTGCGGCTTGACGGATTGCAGCGAGGCAATGCGGAGGCAGGTTCGGGCGAACATGTCGATGTCACCGCGGCTGAATCGAGACCCGCAACTCGGGTAGTGTTCGCACCAGCCCAGCGGGAAATGCGCTTGCAAGGCCCAACGCAAGCGTTGAAGCGCAACTTTTTCCGCAAACCGTTGGTCGCGGGCGATCTTGTTGCAACGACCGGCCAGCAGCCCGTGCAGAATATGCCATCGGATGTGCGCCAGCTGCTGCGCGTACCTGCCTATGCTCTCACTCAGATACGGTTGGCTGTGCATTCAACCACGCCCAAAGGGATCGTCCATATTGACGAGAACACCGAAGTGGAGCTGCGCACGGAGTTTGAAGAGGCCGCCGATGGCCGCGCAGTGGTGAATTATGACGATGTGGGCGGGATGGATGACACCATTCAGCAATTGCGCGAGATGGTCGAACTGCCCCTGCGTTATCCGGAACTCTTTACCCGTCTTGGCGTCGATCCGCCCAAAGGCGTCTTGCTTCATGGCCCTCCGGGAACCGGCAAAACCCGGCTGGCCCAAGCGGTCGCGAATGAAAGCGATGCCGAGTTTTTCACAATCAACGGCCCTGAAATTATGGGATCGGGATATGGGGAAAGCGAAAAGCGCCTGCGGGAAGTCTTTGAAGAGGCAACGCGGGTCGCGCCAGCGATCGTTTTCATCGATGAAATCGATTCCATAGCACCCAAACGGACCCAAGTTCCCGGTGAGGCGGAAAAGCGCCTTGTCGCGCAGCTTCTTACTTTGATGGATGGCTTGGAGGCGCGCGCAAACCTCGTTGTTATCGCTGCGACCAACAGACCTGACGCTATCGATGAAGCTCTGCGGCGTCCCGGCAGGTTCGATCGCGAAATCGTGATTGGCGTGCCTGATCAGACAGGCAGGCGTGAGATCCTTGCAATCCACACGCGCGGTATGCCGCTTGAAGAAAAGGTGGATTTGGAAGAGCTCGCGCGCGTCACACATGGTTTTGTCGGTGCCGATATCGCTGCGCTTGCGCGCGAAGCCGCGATCGACGCCGTGCGCCGGATTATGCCCCGGCTTGATCTGGATGCGCGCACCATTCCGCAAGATGTGCTCGATGATCTTTGTGTGATGCGTGATGATTTCATGTCTGCGCTCAAACGGATCCAGCCTTCCGCAATGCGCGAGGTGATGGTGCAGGTCCCGAACATTGGTTGGGACGATATTGGCGGCGTTGATGATGCAATCGACAAGCTCAAAGAAGGGATTGAGCTTCCGCTTAAGAATCAAGAAGCTTTTCATCGCCTGGGCATACGGCCAGCCAAAGGATTCTTGCTCTACGGCCCACCGGGAACGGGCAAGACCCTGCTGGCCAAAGCTGTCGCCAAAGAAGCTGATGCGAACTTCATTTCGATGAAAAGCTCGGACCTTTTGTCAAAGTGGTATGGTGAGAGCGAACAACAGATTGCGCGCTTGTTCGCCCGCGCCAGAGCAGTGGCACCTTGCGTGGTCTTCATCGATGAGATCGACAGTCTTGTGCCGGCCCGCGGTTCTGGTCAGGGAGAGCCGCAGGTGACAGGCCGCGTGGTCAACACGATCCTTGCCGAAATGGACGGGTTGGAAGAGCTGCAATCGGTTGTCGTGGTGGGTGCCACCAACAGGCCCACACTGGTTGACCCCGCATTGCTTCGGCCCGGCCGATTTGATGAGCTAGTCTATGTTGGAACCCCTGACAAAGCCGGGCGCGAACATATCCTTGGCATTCACACCGACAATATGCCGCTATCGAGCAATGTCGATCTTGGCGTGGTTGCTGCAAAGACTGACCGCTTCACCGGGGCTGATCTGGAAGATGTCGTGCGGCGCGCGGGGCTTGGCGCGCTTCGCCGGATGGGCGGCGATGTTTCTGCGGTGGAGATGCAGGATTTTGAAGACGCGCTGAAAGACAGCCGTGCGACCGTGACGGCGAAGATGGAGTCCGAATACCGCAAAATGCGCGGTGAGCTGAAAAAGCGGGCAGTTGAGGCCAATCCGATCGGCTTCTTTGCACCAGACACGTTGGAGCCGACCAAGGCGAAAAAGCACGACTGATCCGGGGCGGCGTCAGCGTGCCCAAGGCACGCTAATGCGCCGCGTCCCAGCTTGGTCCGGTGCCGATATCAATGGCGAGCGGCACGTCGAGGGTTACGGCGGGCAGTGCCGCCTCTGCCATCACGCGCTCGATAATGGGGGAGGCTGCTGCAACATCGCCCTCGGGCAATTCGAACACCAATTCATCGTGAACCTGAAGCAGCATCCGCACGTCATGCAGCCCTGCATCGCGAAGAGCGGGAAGCATCCGCGCCATCGCCCGCTTAATGATATCGGCGCTGGTGCCTTGGATCGGCGCATTGATCGCCGCGCGTTCTGAGCCTTGTCGTTCGGCCTGGTTCTTCGATTTGATCCGCGGGAACCAGGTCTTGCGGCCAAAAAGTGTTTCGGAATATCCGCGTTCGCGCACAGTCTCTAGCGTTTCCATGATATAGCGCTGGATGCCGGGGAAGCGCTGGAAATAGGTGTCGATCATGGCCTGCGCTTCATCAGGCTCGACCTCAAGCCTGCCGGCCAAACCCCAGCGCGAGATGCCGTAAAGGATCGCAAAGTTGATCGTCTTGGCGCGCGCACGCGTGTCGCGGGTAACCTCGCCGAACATCTCTGTCGCGGTGCGCGAATGGATGTCCTCGCCGCCCGCAAAGGCTTCTTTCAAAGTGCCCACATCCGCCATATGCGCGGCCAGCCTCAGCTCAATTTGGCTGTAGTCAGCGGCGAGGAGGACATTGCCGCTCTCCGGCACAAAGGCTTCTCTGATGGTGCGGCCGATCGCGGTGCGGATCGGAATGTTTTGGAGGTTGGGATCGGTTGAGGACAGTCGCCCGGTTTGTGCGCCGACGAGCGAGTAGCTGGTATGGACCCTCCCCGTGTTCGGATTGATCTGCGCCTGCAAAGCATCGGTGTAAGTTGATTTGAGTTTTGACAGGTGCCGCCATTCGAGCACCTTCTTGGCAATCGGCGCGCCTTCACCGCCAAGTTTTTCCAAAGTGGATTGGTCGGTTGAATAGGCGCCGCTCTTGCCTTTCTTCCCACCTTTAAAGCCCATTTTATCGAAGAGTATCTCGCCAAGCTGTTTGGGAGAGCCAACAGCAAATTCCTGGCCTGCCAGTGCGTGAATTTCGCCTTCGAGAGAGGAGGTGGTTGTCGCAAATTCCTCTGACAATTTGGCAAGCTGCGCGCGGTCCACCTTGATGCCCTCGCGTTCCATTGCGGCGACGACTGGGATCAAGGGGCGATCGACGCGCTCATAAATCTTGGTCCCGCCTTCTTCGGACAGACGAGACTTCAAATGGGCGTAGAGTCGCCATGTGACATCTGCGTCTTCAGCGGCATATTCAGTGGCGCGGTCCAGCGCTACTTCGCCAAACGGGATCGCCTTTTTGCCGGTACCGCACACCTCTTTGAAGGACAGCGGCGTGTGGCCAAGGTGACGCTCTGAAAGCTCATCCATACCGTGGCCGCCGCCCATTCCTTCACCGCGCCCCGCATCGAGGTCAAAGCTGATGACCATCGTGTCTTCAATGGGGCTGACCGCAATTCCACTGCGCGAGAGGACGTTGAGATCATACTTTCCGTTCTGGAAAATCTTGAGAACGCTGTCGTCTTCCAGCATCGGTTTCAGCGCCGCAATCGCGTCATCCATCGCCACCTGCTGAGGGGTCTCTGCCAGCAAGTCAGTGCCGCCATGGGCGAGAGGGATATAGCAGGCATCATTGGGGCCGAGCGCCAGACTGACTCCAACCAAATCCGCTTGCATCGCATCGAGCGAAGAGGTCTCCGTATCAACCGCGACAAGCCGCACTGCCATCGCCCTTGCAACCCAATGTTCAAGCCGTTCAAGCGTCTGGACTGTCTCATAGGCGCTGCGATCGACCTCCGGCATGTCAGGCACCGCCTGCCGATTACCGTCTGCATCGCCGCTATCGCCCGCTTTATCCGCCTTGGCAGGGTTGAGATTGTTCGCGCGTTCTGGGCTTCCGGTGCCTGCGCCCAAACGTTTAAGCAGTGACGTAAAGCCGTGTTGTTCAAGAAAGGCAGCGAGCGGATCAGGCGGGATGCCTTCAATCTTCATGTCGCTGATCGGCACGGGGAGATCGCAGTCTTCTTTCAAGGTCACAAGGACGCGCGACATTTCCGCGTCTTCTCGTCCCTCAATCAGCCGCTCTTTCAGCTTGGACTTTTTCATATCCGGCGCTTGATCGAGAGCGGCGGTGAGCGATCCGTGCTCTGCGATCAGTTTCGATGCAGTCTTGGGACCCACGCCATAAATTCCGGGAATATTGTCGACACTGTCCCCCATCAGCGCCAGCACGTCGCCGACCAATTCAGGCTTCACGCCGAACTTTTCTTCGACCTCGGGAATGTAGATGCGGGCGCTCTTCATCGTGTCGAGCATGTCAACCCGCGCGCCGTTCTCTTCGCCAATCAGCTGCATCAGATCTTTGTCTGAAGAGACAATTGTTACGTCCCAGCCTTCGCGCTGCGCCGCGCGCGCATAGGATGCGATCAGGTCATCTGCCTCCAATCCCCGCTCTTCGATACAGGGCAAGCTGAATGCGCGCGTCGCGTCGCGGATCAATGGAAATTGTGGGCGCAGATCTTCGGGTGGTTCAGGCCGATTGGCTTTGTATTCGGGGTAGATGTCGTTGCGGAAGCTCTTGGAATCCTTGTCGAGAATCACTGCTAGATGGGTGGGACCATCCGCTGCTTTCAGATCATCTGCCAATTTCCATAGCATCGTGGTGTAGCCATAGACCGCGCCAACGGGCGTTCCTTCGGGGTTGGTGAGTGGCGGCAGTCGGTGATAGGCCCTGAAAATGTAGGACGATCCGTCCACCAGATAGAGATGCTGTTTCTCACTTGTCATCCGACTGTGCTAGCAGCGCCGAAGCCGCGGTGTAAGCCAAATTGCGGAGCATTTGCCCAGACGAAGCGCACCGATGAAGCGAGGCAAATTCAAGGCGGGAATATGGCAAAAATGAGGCGAGATACGTTTATTTGCTTGCAATGCCATATTTCGGCCATTATTTAGACTGCGAAGTCGGGGGTCAGAAATCCGGCTTTCGCGTTGGACCTGCAAATGGACGGCGCGTATTTCATTCGCTGAAAAAGGGATTTTTGTTATGCGTAAGATCGTTCTTGCCGCTGCTGTTGCAACCTCTGCTCTTGGCCTTGCTGCTTGCGGCGAAACAGCTGATGCCGTTTCAGAAACCGGTGAAGCCATGGCTGCTGACGCTGAATCAATCGCCGAAGACGCAACTGCAGTTGCTGGTGACGCCGTAGAAGGCGCTGGCGACGTTGTTGACGGCGCTGTTGAAGGTGCTGGCGATGCTGTTGAAGGCGCTGGCGACGCTGTTGAAGGTGTTGCAGACGCAACCGCTGAAGGCGCTGCTGACGCGGCTGAAGGCGTTGTGGACGCTGCCGAAGCTGCTGCTGCAGAAGCTGAAGCTCTCGTCGACGGCGAGTAATTCGCATTAAGAGCGCCCTTTTAAAGGCACTCAAAAAGAAAAGGCGGCGCCCTAAGGGTGCCGCCTTTTTCTTTGGCTGATTGAGAAAATATGGGGTTAGCCGCCCGTGCGCGGCGCGTTGGTCCAGTTGCGTCTTTGGTTGCTGCGGGCTTGTGCTGCATAGCCATCATAGAGGCCTCGTGCGATTGAGGCGATGCGGCGCTCACGCGCCCGCCGTGTGCCTTGCCCGGTCACATAGATCGCGACAGCGATTGCGCGGCCATCCGGTGTCTCAATAATGCCGATATCGCTCGACGTATTGTTGAGCGAACCGGTCTTGTGGCTGACCCGCACATCGCTTGGCATATTGGCAACTATCCGCCGGCGGCCTGTTACAGTCCGGCTCATTGCGCCAAGCAACACGCGCCGGCTTTGGTCTGAAAGAAAATCACCGCGGTAAAGACCTTGGAGCAGCCGCACCATCGCGCGCGGCGTTGCAGAATCGCGCGGATCAATCCAGGTGGCAGGGTCATACTCCCCATCATCGCGAACCAATGTCGCGATGTCGCGGTCAATTGAGAAATCAGAAATGCCCTGGCGGCGCATCCAATCATTCACAGCCTGCGGACCGCCAACAGCGGCCAAAAGGGCATCGGTTGCCGGATTGCTTGATCGCGTGATCATGATCTCAATCAGGTCAATCGCCGCCATTGTGTTGCCGCGCCGAACTGGGGCGGCGGCTGACGAAAACCGCGCAGATCGCACCGGGATAAGCAGTGGGAATTCGCTTGTTAGTGAATACCTCCCCTGCTCAACCATCTCCAAATAGGCTGCGGCGACTGCGATTTTGCTGGTTGATGCCATTGGGAATCGTTGATCGCCGAGCACCATGATCTGCTCGCCCGTCATCAGATCGACCGCAGCGACGCCAATGCGTCCTTGGCTGCCATCGGCGAGTTCGGCAATGCGCTGCTGGAACCCATTGGCGTAAACGGCATCGAACGATTGCGGAGACCGAAGCTCCGTCCCCAGTGCCATGTCGAAGCTGGATTGAAGTTCCTCGGTTTGTGCGAAGGCGGGAGCAGACATTGCGGCCAGCAGAGCCGAGAATGAAACGACGAGGCGGCCAACTAGCCGGGAAACTTTCAGGGTTGTCATACTGTCAAAGCTACTCCGAACAGGGTTAGCGTGGGCTAAATTGTAAGCTCTAGTGTTTGGCGATTCATCGCATCAAGAGTACGATTCGCCGCTTGCGATGAGCCGTGCGCGGCACAGGATTGGAGGCTTTGGCAGCACTCGCAATACAGCCAGAACTTAACAAACAGATCGTTGAAAGGTTCCACTGCAACTTTTGTCGAAGATTGCTCAAATGCGCAAAATGCAGCCTTGACTGCCCCCGACAACAAGGCAGAGAAAGAGCAATAACTTAGATCCGGGGACTGAATATGAACTTTTCACGCAATTCCACTCGCTCGCTTGTGGCGTTCGGCACGCGCTCTTTTGCCACCGCCATGTTGATTGGCACGTCCAGCATAGCATTCGCGCAGTCAGCCCCCATCGTGCAGCCAGGCGCGCCTGGTCAGGACGTTCGCACACTGACCGCGTCGGAAGCCACCGAGCTTGCCAAAGCAACCTACACTGATGCTGATCTGCGGTTCATGCAGGGCATGATCGTCCACCACCAGCAAGCCGTCGATATGTCGGAACTGGTGAATGACCGCACCAACAATGAAGATGTTGTTACGATCGCCGGGCGGATCTTGAGCAGTCAGGCGGATGAAATTGAGTTCATGAACGAGTGGCTTTCTGCCCGCGGTGAACAGACCGTGATGGTAGGGATGGACCATTCAGCTCATGCCGGTCACGCAGGGCATGGCGGTCATGCGGGCCACGGTGTTGATCATTCGCAGATGGCAGGGATGGCAACGCCAGCGCAAATGGCTGAGCTCGCGGCGGCACAGGGCACCGAATTTGATCGCCTGTTTCTCACATTGATGATCGCTCACCACGAAGGTGCGATCGACATGGTTGAAGAATTGCTGCGCCAACCAGGAAGCGCTGCCGACCCGGTTCTTTTCCGCTTCGTTGGTGATATCGAAAACGACCAAACCTCAGAAATTGAGCGGATGGATGGTGTGCTCGCTGCCTTGTCAGTTGATCCGCGCGCAGGCCTTACTCCTGGTTTTGCAGATGCGGGAGAGGCCATCATGAACCTGCGTCATGTCGTCTCACTGCCAAAACCAGCCGGCTTCTTTGATCCTGAAAACCCTTCAGACCTGCGTCCGCCCGTTCCGCCTCGTGAAGAGGAAGAGAGCGAAGAGGGTGCTGCTGAAGAAGAGACAGTCGAGGTCGCCGAAGCAGAAGAAACGCCAGAGCGTGATGACGAGGAAGAGGAAAGCCTCACCCAATTCGCTGAGCGCTCACCATTGCTTGACTTTGCCAACACCGACCTTGCCTTCTTCGATGACATTATGGTCACTGGCAATTACCACGGCTTCAACCTCTACCGCCTAGGTGATGATGGTGCACCGACACTGCTGAGTTCGGTCGTCTGCCCGGGCGGTCAGGGCGACGTGTCCGTCGCTGGCAATCTTTTGATCATGAGCGTTGAACAGACCCGTGGCCGCGTGGATTGCGGCCTTCAGGGTGTTGAAGGTGATGTGAGCGAGGAGCGTTTCCGCGGCCTTCGCGTGTTCGATATCTCCGACCTCACGGCGCCGCGTCAGGTCGGCCAGGTACAGACATGCCGGGGCAGCCACACGCACTCGATCGTCAGCGCGAACGAAGAACGCCTGATCGTTTACAATTCTGGCACATCGCGCGTGCGCGAGCAGGAGGAACTCGCACGCTGCATCGATAACCCATCGGATTCGCGCACGGCCTTGTTCAGCATTGATGTGATCGAGATACCAATCGCCAATCCTGCGGCTTCGCGCATTATCAGCAGCCCACGGGTTTTTGCCGACAGTGAAACGGGTGAAATTGCAGGCCTTTGGAAAGGTGGTGAAAGTGGGGAAGGAACTCAGTTCACGCGTCAAACCAACCAGTGCCATGATATCACTGTCTTCCCTGCTTTGAATCTCGCAGCTGGAGCGTGTTCGGGCAATGGTATCCTGATGGATATCTCTGATCCGATGAACCCGGTTCGGATCGATTCAGTGTTCGATTCAGGCTTCGCCTATTGGCACTCGGCGACCTTCAACAATGATGGCACCAAAGTCATCTTCACCGATGAGTGGGGTGGGGGCGGCCGCCCGCGTTGCAAGGCCTCTGACCCGATGACTTGGGGCGCGAATGCGATCTACGACATTGTCGATGGCAAGCTTGAATTCCGCAGCCACTACAAGATGCCTGGCCCTCAGACAGAGCACGAAAACTGCGTCGCGCATAACGGTTCGATTGTGCCTGTGCCGGGCCGCGATATCTTTGTGCAATCGTGGTATCAGGGCGGCATCAGCCTGATGGACTTTACCGACAGTTTGAACCCGGTTGAGATCGCGTTTTTCGATCGCGGGGCGATCAATGATGAGCAGCTTGTCGTTGGAGGCTTCTGGTCATCATATTGGTACAATGGCCGTATTTACGGGACAGAAATTACGCGCGGCCTTGATGTGTTCGCACTTGAGCCTAGCGAGTTTTTGACAGCCGAAGAGATCGCTGCGGCGGAAGCGGCGAGCTATGCCAACACCCGCTTCAACCCGCAGACACAGACCCAAGTGACTTGGGATGAGGGCGTCATCGAAGCAGCAGAGGCAAGCCGTTCTGGCGGCTAAGCTGGGACGCTAAGCAAACAGGAAAAAGAGGGGCGGGGCTGCGTAGTGCAACCCCGCCCCTTTTTGTTCATTGGTCAGCAGTTAGCCTGCTTTGACGCTCTCAATCCAGCGATCGACCATCTGCTCAAGGATAGAAAGCGGAACTGCGCCTCCCCCAAGAACGGTGTCATGGAAGCCGCGAATATCGAAATCATCGCCTAGCTCTTCTTCTGCCCTAGCGCGCAGCTCCTGAATGCGGATCATACCGATTTTGTATGATGTCGCTTGTCCGGGCAGGACGAAATAGCGTTGAACCTCAGAGCGTGCAGTGGTTTCCGGGTTGGGTGAGTTTTCGAGGCAATAGGCCACCGCCTCATCCTCGGTCCAACCTTTTGCATGGATGCCCGTGTCCACAACAAGACGGATGGCTCGCCACATCTCGCTTTGGAGTCGGCCAAACTCTGAATAGGGGTCTTCATATCCGCCCATCTCTTTGGCGAGCGCTTCAGAATAGAGTGCCCAGCCTTCGCCATAGGCAGACAGAAAGCCACCTTGCGAACGGAATTTGGGAACGCCTTCGAGTTCTTGCGCGATCGAAACCTGCATGTGATGACCCGGATTGCCTTCGTGATAGGCGATCGCTTCGAGCACCGGGATCGGCATGGCGCTCATATCCGAAAGGTGCGCGTAGTAGATACCAGGGCGCGAGCCATCAGGAGTGCCGGCGCGATAATGTTGCGCTGCTCCGTCCTGTTCGCGAAAAGGTTCAACCCGGCGCACTTCCAGCGGAGCCTTGGGCAGCTTGCCAAAGAATTCCGGCAATCGCTCGGTTAGCGTGTCGATATGCATGGCCGCGCGGTCGATATAGTCCTGTGCGCCCTTTTCATCCTGCGAGAAGAAGAATTGTGGATCTTCGCGGGTGAAGACAAAAAAGTCCTGGAGGCTGCCTTCGAACCCAGTCGCCTCCATAATTGCCACCATCTCACCACGGATGCGGGCAACCTCGGCGAGACCAAGGTCGTGGATCTCGTCAGCGGAAAGGTCCGTGGTTGTCATCAGATTGAGCGAATAGGCGTAGAACGCATCACCATTTGGCAGCGTTGTGGCACCGCGCGCTTCGACGCTGGTGTTGGGCAGGTCTTCTTTGAACCACTCAACGATCCGACCATAGGCAGGGGCCAAGCTCTCAGTGAGCGCCAGCCGTGCCTCTTCGCTCAGTTCATCGGCGCGTTCCTGCGTGATTGCGCCATCTGCCACCAATTGTGCGAGATGATCTTGCGCGCCCGTCCAAAGCGCTGATGGTTCTCCATCATCGAAGGGCGCGCCGGAGGTGAGTTTTTCCGATTCTGCGATCACCGCTTCATAGGAAAAGCGCGGTGGGCGTGTGCCCGCTTCAGCATTGGCCTGGGCGCGGGAGAGCAATTGGTCCATCGCAGTGCCGATCCCACTGATGCGGGCGATGAAGGCTTGCATGTCGCTTTCATTGTCGACCGTGTGCTGGCTCAGCAAAAAACTTGGAAGCGAGGTGTGCGCTGCGCCCATTTGGTGGAGAACGTATTCTTGGTCGAGAAATTCGCCGGCCTTCGCGGCCTGTTCAGCGCGAAAGCGGAACATGTCGTAGGACAGCTTCGCATCGTCTGACAGCGCGTCATAATCAAAGTTCGCTTCCATGTCGGCGACAGCCTGGTTCCACCATGCCACCTGTTCCTCTGCGGCTTCGCGGCTGAAATCGTCGATCTTGTCGTAGTCGGTCTTTCGACCAAGCGCAGTCTGACGAATGGGGGAGAAGGCGAGCTCTTCTTCAAACTTTTCATCAAACCACGTGTTGATGCATTCGTTCTGATCGCCCTCGCATTCAATGACGGCAGTGTCCATCGGCGCTTCGCAACCGGCAAGAGCGACAGTTGCGAGCAGCGCGGCAGCAAGTTTCGTTTTCAATGCAATATCCTCTAGGCAATCGGATCTAAGCTGCTTGCATGCGCGAAAAAGGGTCAGTTGAAAAGGGCATGGGCTGCTCCGAAAGGTGTGCAGCACAACATATGCATGCGAGATTAGGACTTCATGTCCCTCAAAAACCAGAAGTGGCGGAGACCCGCAGAGTGGGCTGACTTGCTAGTTCAGGCGCTCAACGTAAGCATCAAGCGCATCGCTATATTGACGCAAATCCGTGAGTGAATGAACTTCACCTAGTCCCGCTCGCAGAGATTCACCCAGCGAAACCAGACCACCAGTGGCTCCCTCGACTCTCTCCTGAGCAGCAGCTTCTGCGCGTGCCACAAAGCCATTCCAGAAGGCATCGACCACCCCGCCGCCGACGATTTCACCCACAGCACCTCCGCGAGAGGTGAGACTGCCTGTAATGCGGTCAGTGAGCATTCTGACCGCATCTACGCGGCCCCGCGCAAACAGACCCGCATCCGATACGAACCTCTCGGATGCCCCTTGAACAGAACCCATCAGGCCGCCCATTGCGACCAGAGCATCCGCTCGTTCGGTGGGTGTTCGATTCGGATCAACCGAGTTTGTTGCTAGCCGAGCTAGCTCGGTTGAAATTGCATCGGCGCTGGCATCCATGCCGGTGTAACGCGGGTTAAGGGCGACATTCCGCGTGAAATCCTGAACCAGTCCATACAGTGCGCTTCCGCTGTCCTCGCTGCGCAAATCCTGCTCCATCAGCCGCGAAAGATTCGCATTGAAGTATTCTCCCAATCCGCTCAACGCCTCTTCGACGCCGCGCGATTGGTTCATGCCTCCGGCAGTGCGATCTTCACCAGATCTAACCAGCTCCCCGAACAAATTGTCCAGCGCGAGTTGCCTTTGCGCGTTTCCATTGACAGTCGCAGAGTTGAGCAGTGTCGAAAGGGCTTCGAAGCCCGTGGTTCCTTGCAGACTGCGATCCGATAGAGAGTGAAGCATCATCGCATCTGTTATTGATACGTCACCGAAGATCGGACCATTTGCAGTTTCGAGGCCGATCAGATCAATCGCGGCATTTGCGCTTGCCGTATAACCCCGCGCTGCCGCCATGTTGGCAACATCGATCGCGCTTGTAAGCGCTTGTACGGCTTGCACCGCATCGTCCCCGCGCAGGCCAATCGCCTGCGCGCCATCCAACATCCGCCCCGCCAGCTGGTTAAGCACAGCGCCATCAGTGACTTCGCTCAAGAGCAATCGTGCGCCATCGGCCAAGGGGTTGTTTTGGGGGTCGAGTATGGCGAACAGATCGTCTGCGGAGATCCGACCGGAATTCACGCCGCGCCCGATGGACTCAGCAATCTGTTGGCGCAGTTCCGGTGTCGTAGAACCGGTCCAAGCGTCGCCTGCCGACTCAAACATCATTCTCACCGCTGCGGCGGCTTGAGGCGTTACCTGCAGTCCTTCCGGTGTGGTATGTCCTCCACTTCCGGCAATCTCAACGAGACGCGCAACATACTCGTCCTTTTGCGCCTGTGTGAGGTTTGGATCATTCAAAACCTCGCCAACAGTGTAGGCGACGCCCTGCCCTTGATCGAAGTTGCTATTTGCCAAACGCTCAGCTTGCTGGATTGTAACATCCAAAGCGTTTGTTAGATCGGGATTTTGGACTTGGCCTTGGCCAATTGCGCCTATGGGGCCAGTGCCGGGTGATGCACCAGCGTTGCTAGCAACGTCAGGATTAAAGCCGCCCACGGTATCGTCTCCTACAAAAAGGTTCGACCTAGGTTAGACGAACGGGTGATCATCCAGTATCTGCAAATCGTATACCCCGCTCCTCGGCCCGCGCCGGACCGCGTCACAACGAAAAGGCCCCGCCGGATCGCTCCGACGGGGCCTGTCTTTGAAGCTATGGATAGCTGTGAGCTTAGAAGCCCATGCCGCCGCCCATGCCGCCCATGCCGCCCATATCGGGCATGGCTGGGGCCGCAGCAGCTTTGTCTTCCGGCGCATCAGTGATCGCCGCTTCGGTGGTGATCAACAGACCAGCAACCGATGCTGCGTCTTGCAGAGCGGTGCGAACAACCTTGGTCGGGTCGATCACGCCAGCTTCAACGAGGTTTTCGTAAACGTCGGTTGCAGCGTTGAAGCCCTGTGTCTCGTCGCCTTCGCGCAGGAGGTTGCCGGAAACGACAGCGCCATCATGGCCAGCGTTTTGAGCAATCTGACGAACAGGAGCAAGGATCGCACGGCGCACGATATCGATGCCGCGGGTCTGGTCATCATTGTCGCCCTTCAGGCCCTCGAGCACTTTCGAAGCGTAGAGCAGCGCGGTGCCGCCGCCGGGGACGATGCCTTCTTCAACCGCAGCGCGGGTTGCGTGGAGCGCGTCATCAACGCGGTCCTTGCGTTCCTTCACTTCGACTTCCGAAGCGCCGCCAACCTTGATCACGGCAACGCCGCCAGCCAGTTTCGCAAGACGCTCTTGCAGCTTCTCACGGTCATAGTCGCTGGTGGTGTTTTCCATTTGCGTCTTGATCTCGCCAACACGCGCCTGGATGTCTTCAGCCGAGCCTGTTCCATCGACGATGGTGGTGTTGTCCTTGTCGATGGTCACGCGCTTGGCTTCGCCGAGCATGCCGAGCGTGACATTTTCGAGCTTGATGCCGAGGTCTTCGCTGATCATTTCACCCTTGGTGAGGATTGCGATGTCTTGCAGCATGGCTTTGCGGCGATCGCCAAAGCCTGGTGCCTTGACCGCGGCGACTTTCAGACCGCCGCGCAGCTTGTTGACCACGAGCGTTGCAAGTGCTTCGCCTTCGATGTCTTCGGCGATGATCAGCAGCGGACGACCCGATTGCACAGCCGCTTCAAGGATTGGCAGCATGGCTTGCAGGTTAGACAGCTTCTTCTCGTGGATCAGGATGTAAGGGTTGTCGAGTTCAACCGTCATCTTGTCCGGGTTGGTGATGAAGTAGGGCGAAAGATAACCGCGGTCGAACTGCATGCCTTCAACCACGTCGAGCTCAAATTCGAGGCCCTTGGCTTCTTCGACAGTGATGACGCCTTCTTTGCCGACCTTTTCCATCGCTTCAGCGATCTTCTCGCCGACTTCTTTATCGCCATTGGCTGAGATGACACCAACCTGAGCAACCTCTGCAGAGCCAGCGACTTCTTTTGAGCGAGCAACCAGATCTTCGGTGACCTTGGTGACAGCCGCGTCGATGCCGCGCTTGAGGTCCATCGGGTTCATGCCAGCGGCAACCGCTGTCATGCCTTCGCGGATGATCGCTTGGCCAAGGACCGTTGCAGTGGTGGTGCCGTCGCCTGCCAGATCATTGGTTTTCGAAGCGACCTCTTTGAGCATTTGCGCGCCCATATTTTCGAACTTGTTGGTTAGTTCGATTTCCTTGGCGACGGTAACGCCGTCCTTGGTGATGCGCGGTGCGCCAAAGCTCTTGTCGATTACGACATTGCGCCCTTTGGGGCCGAGCGTGACTTTCACGGCGTTGGCGAGTGTGTCGACGCCTTTGAGGATGCCTTCGCGGGCTTCGCGGCCGAACTGTACGTCCTTTGCAGCCATTGGTGTTTCTCCTGAATTCTTAGAATGTGTGGGGTGCGTGTTCGTGGGTCAAACCAAAGCCTTGGGCTTCAGCCGATGATCCCCATGATGTCGCTTTCCTTCATGATGAGCAGGTCTTCGCCGTCGATCTTGACTTCGGTGCCGCCCCATTTGCCAAACAGAACGCGGTCGCCTGCTTTAACGTCAAGAGTGATGCGACCGCCATTGTCGTCGCGCGCGCCTTCGCCAACAGAGACGACTTCGCCTTCGCTAGGCTTTTCCTGGGCGGAATCGGGGATGATGATGCCGCCAGCGGTTTTCGTGTCGGCTTCGATGCGACGGACCAGAACGCGGTCGTGCAGTGGACGAAATGCCATTTTGATGACCTTTCTTCGTTGGTTGATAGGGTTTTTGGCACTCCCCTCCTGAGAGTGCCAGCGCGCGGCATGTGGTTGCGCGGGGCTTATGAGTCAAGCATCGCGGATGAAAAAATTTCAGGCAGAGGGGGCTTGGCGGTCCGTCAGGCCCCAAGGCTCCCTTTGCACCCAGCGCCACAGCAGCAAGACGGCAGCAAATGCGAGGCCGGTGGCAAGCCCGATCCACACGCCTGTGCCTTGCAATGGGGTGAAGAACCCTAACCCCACGGCGATCCCAAAACCCGGCACCCAATAGCTGAACGTTGCGATCCACATGGGCACGCGCGTGTCCTGCAATCCGCGCAGCGCGCCAAGCGCCACGGCCTGGATCCCATCGACCAATTGGAAAGCAGCAGCGAGCACCAGATACTGCATCGCAAAGCCGATCATCGCGGCGTTTTCAGGCGCGGATATGTCGGCAAAGATCGAAAGCAACACGCCCGGCATCACGATCATCAGCAGCGCGGTGAAGGCCATAAAGCTTGCCCCCATCGCCATCGCGACCCACCCGGCTCTGCCGATGCCGACAAGGTCCCTCGCGCCATAGAAATAGCCAACCCGGATTGTCACCGCTTGGCCAACCCCAAAGGGTATCTGGAAAGCGAGCGCGGCCAGTTGCAGCGCGAGCGCGTGGCCGGCCAATTGTGCAGGACCGATGCGGCCCATCAGGAAGGCCGCCGCGCTGAAGATTCCGGCCTCCGCAATCACGGTCAGCGCGATGGGAATACCAATGCGCACGATCTGTTTTGCGCGCTGCCAATCGGGCACCCACCAGCGGTGGAAGATGCGGTATTTGTGCAGTTTGGGATCGAGCCGGATCACCGCGACATAGCACAGCATCACCGTGGTTGTGGTGATAAACGTCGCAATACCAGCGCCCACCAGTTCCAGCCGAGGCGCGCCCAGATTGCCGAAGATCAGCGCGTAATTGCCAATTGTGTTGACCACGATGCCGACCACTGTCAGCGCGGTGGCAAAGATCGGGCGGCCAAGGGTCGAGACATAGGTCCGCAGCACATTGCTCACCACCATCGGAATGAGCGAAAATATGACGGCGATCAGATAAGGAAAGCCGAGCGCGATCAGCGCCTCATCCTGTCCCGTGACATGCATGATAGGGACTGTGAACAGGGCAAGCACCATGCCCGCCGCCCCGCTGATCACCGCCAGCCACAAAGCCATCCGCATTGCGCGGCGGATCGGGCGCACTGATTTGGGGTTCTCCCCCAACTCCGCCGCCATCACCGGCGCCACTGCTGCCGTAAGCGAATTGAGCGACCACACGATCAGCCCGAACACGCCCAGCACCAATTGCGAAGCGGCCAGCGAGGCCTCCCCCAGCCGCGTGATAAAGATCACATCGACCGTGTAAGTCGCCATTTGCAGCAAATTGGCAGCCGCCAGCGGCCCGGCCAGCAAGAAGGTGGCCCGGAACTCCTGCCCCCAGGTCAGGCTCGTGACCTTGGGCTCCTCAAGATGCTGCGTCTCGCTCATCCAGCCGGCCCGGATAGGCGTGTTGGGCGAGTCGGGGAAGGGCGGCTTTGCTGCGGTGTTGATTCAGCTCGAATGTGAAGCAACTCGACAACAAGTGGATGTGTCTATTGACGGCTTTTGGTGGTGGAAGCAGACAGTAGATTTCAAGTTAGCAATCTGCATTGACGTCGAGCTTGCTATGAAGCGACCGCCGATGTTTCAGCGCCTTCTGTTTGATCTTCTCTCTTCGTTTACTGATGGCGGGAGCGCTAACGAAGTAGGCATCGGAGGGTGAGACGTCGTCGAGGCTCTCGTGGTAGCGTTGGTGATCGTATCGCTCGACGAAATCTTCGATCTGACGTTCGAGATTGCCACCCTTATTCCGTTCTTAGGGATTTCGGGATACTCGCTGTCGGAGACTGGAGGGTGCAATGAAAGAAGCGTTCTTGGGAATTGCGGGAATTATCATTCTTGGTGTCTATTTTGGCGCAGATCAGTTGAATTTTGGAAGTCATAGCCAAAGTGAAGTTGGGTATTCCGAGAGAGATATCCCTTTAATTCCAGGTGTCTATGAGATCACCCGTTACGAAAAATTTGTGCGCAGTAATGGTAAGACACGCCTGAGAACACTTCGCCATGATGTAGTGCAAATCCCAGATGTCCAAGTCGATCGCTGGCCTGAGATGTATTTGCGCAGCACCTTCGAGCGGCTTGCTAGCGGCACTGGCGATTGCGATGTGTCGATTGGAACACGCGAAGGAAACCGAATTGGAGGCACGGTTTCTTGCAGCGGGCACAGCAGCCAAAACGGCTTCGCTGCCGCACCGTCGATGGAAGCCGAATTTGAGGCGCTGCGGAATGACGTTGGCTTTGTTATCAAAGCCAACGGATCAGATGGCCTCGACAGGCAGGGCCAAAACCCAAGGCTCACCTTTGATCACCGCTGGGTCGCTCGCAGGCTCTCTAAGGAAGAACTTGAAGAAAATGGTGCATCCGGCAGTCTCATGAACGGATACAACTAGCCTCAGCACTCGCAATGGCCTTACATTCGGTTGCGACCCACTTTCAGTCACAAAATACGACGCGAGCAGTCGGACCGAAACTGGGTCGTCAGCGGACTAGTCGCTGGTCATACAATAAGGGCAGCGCCAACTGTGGCACTGCCCTTGCTTTGATCGGTGAGAACCGAACGAAGGAAAGGTCTAGCGACCTTACTTGAGCGAGCCCCTTACTTGAGCTCGACGGTGCCGCCGGCTGCTTCGATCTTGCCTTTGATCTCTTCGGCTTCGGCTTTGTTGACGCCTTCTTTGAGAGGCTTCGGTGCGCCTTCGACAAGGCCCTTGGCTTCGGTGAGGCCCAGGCCAGTGATGGCGCGGACTTCTTTGATGACCTGGATTTTCTTGCCGCCGTCGCCGGTGAGGATGACGTCGAATTCGTCTTTCTCTTCAGCCGGTGCACCAGCGTCGCCGCCGCCAGCTGGGCCAGCAACAGCAACCGCAGCAGCGGCGCTAACGCCCCACTCTTCTTCAAGAGCGGTGGCCAGTTCAGCTGCCTCAAGCACGGTCAGCTTCGAAAGTTCTTCAACAAGTTTGGCGATATCAGCCATGATGTTCACTCCAAAAATTGGCGGGGCAATTCAAAAGGCCCCAGATGTTTCGTTGTTCGCGAAATCGCGTCTCGGTTAAGCTGCGTCCTTGGCGCCATAGGCACCAAACACACGGGCAAGTTTGTTGGCGGGCGCGTTGACGACCTGAGCAACCTTGGTTGCCGGTGCGTTGACGAGGCCAACAAGTTTGCCGCGCAGTTCGTCAAGCGAAGGCATCGAGGCAAGCGCCTTGACACCAGCTTCATCCAGAACCTGCGTGCCCATCGATCCACCGACGATTTCCAGCTTGTCGTTTGACTTCGCAAAGTCGACAGCGGCTTTGGCAGCCGCGACCGGGTCTTCAGACCAAGCCAGCGCGGTCGGGCCGGACAGAAATTCGTCCAAACCGACATAATCGGTGTCTTTCAGGGCGAGCTTAGCAAGACGGTTCTTCGCAACCTTGTAGGAAGCACCGGCTTCACGCATCTTGCCGCGCAGTTCGGTGGACTGATCCACCGTCATGCCGAGATTGCGGGTCACGACGACCACGCCAACCTCTTTGAAGACGTCGTTGAGCTGGGCAACCGCATCGGCTTTTTGCGAACGATCCATGCCATACTCCTTCATTATGGTCGCACGGAAACAACCGAACGACCGGCTCAAATCATCGGATGCCGTTCATCGACACCTGATAAGTCCATCAATGGGGAAGGAGGGCGAGCCATCAGGCTCAGCGGCTTTGATGTGAGCCGCGAAAATCTCTTTTCCCCGTCTAGGCTGCAAATTAAGAACGACCAATTCCGCTCAGCAACTGTCTCGGACGGATGACCTGACTTGCAGGTCGGAGCGCGCAATTAGCGAAAAACCTGCCCCAGTCAAGCAGAGTCTTGCATCGGCTTATTGCTCTCTTGCGGACCGAACCCGCTCCAATTGCGCCAGCCAGGTCTGCCAGGCGGGCCGTTCAAAACTGTCCGACCAGCGCAAGAATCCGCTGGTGGCGAGCCATTCTTCGAGCCGGTCACCTGCGAGGGTGGCGCCTTCATCACGCACAGAATCGCCGAACATCTTTGCGAGCTCGGGCGACCAATCATAGAGCTGGAACATAGTTGCCGCTCGCATTTGAGGGTCGTTGGCAAAGGCCTCTCCAAAGAATTCGAAGAACTGCACCTGATTTTCCAGCGAGCCGCCCGTGCTTGTTGGCTGAGCCTGCGGCGAATAGCCAACCGGACAACCCAGCTCTTGAATGAAAATCTCACGGTCGCCAGCATCGGCTTTCATCTTTGCAAGTCGCGTAGCCCATGCGTCGGGCCCGGTCACTTGGATGTCCTCCGTGAGGCAATAGTAATTGAAGCTTATGATATCGGAGCGCGAGCGTACGGCTTCAAAGAAGTCAGGGATGCCCGATGGCCCTGAAACGGTGAAGGTGCCGGAAATCCCGATATCAGGCACAGCAGAGTTCCATTGGTCCAGCGCTGCGGAATAGAAGGCGACGGTATCTTCCTCTGCCACCACGCCATTCTCGACAGCGCCAATGGGCTCGTTCAAGACGGAGAGCAGCCAGACATCGCGCTGCGTTAGCTGCGGACCGAGCCAGTCGAGGAAGGCGGTGAAGGCATTGACCACTTCAGGCGAACTCAGAGTCAGGCCATCGCGCAGAAGGCCATCCTCAACCAGATAATCTGGGATCGTCAGACCTTCGCTATCCAATGTGGAGAGCAGAACCACAAGGTTCATACCCTCAAGCCCCGGATCGGCAAACGCATCAGCGAGGGCCTGTTCGTCATACTCGCCCGGCGCGGTTTCAAGCTCGGCCCAGTCAATCTGCACTCGGCCAATCGAAGCGCCGCTGGTGCGCGCTTGCTCATATCGCAAAGCCGCTTGCTCGGCGCGTTGATCATTAAGCGGGTCGAAGCCGGTGATCATGCCAAGATGTGGCCCTGCTGCGAGGCGTGGGAGTGAGGGTTCGCTAGTGGCTGCGGGTGGGGTTGATCCGTTGGGTGAAGGCGCTGGGGTTTGCGCATCATCTGCGCCGCACGCGCCGAGCACCAAGGCAAAACCGAGCAGAGCGACCTTTGGTGTCATAGCCAGGCAATACACCAAAAACCCCGCCTTCGCAAGGACGAAGGCGGGGCTGGTCAAGCGGTATGGGGGACCTGACTACGCCAATTGGTATTCCAACAAGTCCCCGGGCTGGCATTCCAGCTCGCGACAGATCGCAGCGAGGGTGGAGAACCGGATGGCTTTTGCCTTGCCGGTTTTGAGGATCGAGAGGTTGGCCAATGTCAGCCCTACTCGGTCCGCCAACTCAGTCAGCGTCATACGGCGTTCGTGCAGAAGATCATCGAGTTTGACCATGATCGTTGCTCCTTCGTCATCAGCGGGCATCACACGGTCCCCTCAAGGTCTTCGCGCATTGCTGCGCCATGTTTGAACACGCGGGCCAGAATGAAGAGAATGATCGCCAAAAGGATGCCTTCAATGTCAAACCCTGTTTCAATGGCGATGTTTGTGTCTTCCAGCGGCTCTGCCCAATCCGCCACGAACAAGGCAAGTCCAGCAATGGGAATGAGGATCACTTGTGTGCCAAGCGTCAGCCACCCCATCATGTTGAGCCGGTCTGCGTTCTCAGGGGCGAAAGGATCGCCATTGCCGACAGTCGATACGATGGCTCGGAGCTTGCCAAAAAACACAAAGCCCAAAGAGAGCAGCGCAACGATAAGGCCAAACAATCCGGCTATCGTCCATGCGGGGAACGCCCCCACTGCTTCGCCAGCTTCCTTTGCGATTTCTGCACTGATGTAACCCTGGAAAACCAGCATCAAGGGGATCGCGAGCAGCATGAAGACGCCGGCAAAACTGATTGCGACCTGCATAATTATGGTGAGGATCTTCGCTGCCAAGAGCAGCAGATCGTTGGGTTTTTCGGTCATTGTCATATTATGTGTCCTGCTCCTCAGGCCAATTCAGCCACTGTGACAGCATGAGCAGGGTTTTGAGCCTGCGCGGGCGGTACAGTGATGATGGTCCCGATCGAAGTGACAGCCAGTACCACTGCGGCAAGGGCGGCGAGTGAGTTGGTGAAAGTGCGGGTCATATCGTTCTCCTTTAAGTGCCTTATTGAATTTCAATAATCACTAACTAGGAGCACCGGGGCATATCGTCAATCAATAAATATTGAAAAACGATAATACCCTGATCGAAAAGCAATATTTCAGCCCATATTGTTTTTCAATATGCAGATTGGGTGTGCTCCAGAAGCAATTCCGCCCTCGAATTCACCTCTTTTCCGAATCGTGTGCAGCGCTGTTGACGCGCCGCTTTCCTATTCCTACATGCCTGCGCACACGCTGGCTTCGAGCCGGACCGATTCATGCGCGACGGATTGGTCCAAGAATGGAAGCGGCGCTCTGCCATATTCGCGACGTTTTACGTGCTGCAGCTTGGGTGGCCCGGATCGGGTCCCTCGGCATGCGGCACTTTTGCGTCGGGTATGGAACCAGTCCCGCGTGACGACTGTTGGAAAATCGGCGACGGACAAACTCCGCTCGCTCAGACAAAGAGGCGACACTCTTAATATGGCTACCAAAGCTAAGGCGACCCGCAGCCGCAAGGCGCAAGGCACCGCGAAAAAGCGTATCCGCAAAATCTTCGGCGATATTCACGAAGTTGTGCAAATGCCGAACCTGATTGAGGTTCAGCGCGAAAGCTACGAACAATTCCTGCGGTCGGACAAAGAGACGGGCTATGTCTCAGGGCTAGAAAAGACGCTTCGCAGCGTGTTCCCAATCCGCGATTTCGCCGGCACCGCCGAGCTTGATTTCGTGCACTACGAGCTGGAAGAGCCCAAATACGACACCACTGAGTGCCGTCAGCGCGGCATCACCTATGCGGCTCCGATGAAGGTGACGCTCCGCCTGATCGTGTTTGAAGTCGATCAGGAAACCGAAACCCGCTCGGTTCTCGATATCAAAGAGCAGGACGTCTACATGGGCGACATGCCGCTCATGACTGAGAACGGCACTTTCATCATCAATGGCACAGAACGGGTAATCGTCAGCCAAATGCACCGATCGCCGGGTGTGTTGTTTGACCACGACCGCGGCAAGACGCACTCTTCGGGCAAGCTGCTCTTTGCTGCTCGCGTGATTCCTTACCGCGGCTCTTGGCTCGATTTTGAATTCGATGCCAAGGACATCGTAAATGTTCGCATCGACCGTAAGCGCAAGCTGCCGGTCACTGCGCTGCTTTATGCGCTGGGCCTCGATAGCGAAGGCATCCTCCACCACTTCTACGATATCGTGAAATGGGAGCGCGCTAAGGACGGTTGGAAAATCCCATTCCACGCTGAGGCATGGCGCGGTGCGAAACCAGCATTCGCTTTGGTTGATGCCAAAACGGGCGAAGAAATCTTCGCAGCCAACCAAAAGATTAGCCCGCGTGCAGCGAATAAGGCCGCGAAAGACGGTCTCACCGATCTGCTTCTGCCGACTGAAGAAGTTGTCGGTCGCTATGCGGCCTATGACATGATCAATGAGCAGACCGGCAGCATCTATATTGAAGCTGGCGATGAAGTGACGCTCGAACATGTCGAAGCGCTCGATGAGGCTGGCTTTGACGCGATCGAATTGCTCGACATTGATGAGGTTAACACCGGCCCATGGATCCGCAACACGCTCAAAGTCGATAAAGCTGAAAACCGCGACGAAGGCCTTGAGGCGATCTACAAAGTGATGCGCCCGGGCGAACCACCGACCAAGGAGACCGCCGACGCTTTGTTCGAAGGCCTGTTCTTTGATGGCGAGCGTTATGATCTTTCCGCTGTGGGCCGGGTCAAGCTTAACATGCGTCTTGAGCTTGATGCTGAAGATGATGTGACCACGCTGCGCAAGGAAGACATCCTTGCGGTGGTCAAGGAACTCGTCGGCCTGAAAGACGGCAAAGGCGAAGTCGACGATATCGACAATCTCGGCAACCGCCGCGTTCGCTCAGTCGGTGAGCTGCTCGAAAACCAGTACCGTGTTGGCTTGCTGCGCATGGAGCGTGCGGTCAAAGAGCGCATGAGCAGCGTCGACGTCTCGACAGTAATGCCCAACGATCTAATCAACGCCAAGCCAGCTGTGGCCGCTGTGCGCGAGTTCTTCGGCTCATCACAACTCTCGCAATTCATGGACCAGACCAACCCACTGTCTGAAGTCACCCACAAACGCCGCGTATCGGCGCTTGGCCCGGGCGGTCTGACGCGGGAGCGGGCTGGCTTTGAAGTCCGCGACGTTCACCCAACGCACTATGGTCGTATCTGCCCGATTGAGACCCCTGAGGGCCCGAATATCGGTCTGATCAACTCGCTGGCATCGTTCAGCCGCGTCAACAAATACGGCTTTATCGAAACGCCTTATCGCCAAGTGGTCGACAATAAGGTGACCGGTGAGGTGAAGTACCTCTCGGCGATGGAAGAGCAAAAGCACACGGTCGCGCAGGCTTCGGCTGAGCTGACCGATGATGGCACTTTCGTTGAAGAACTGATCTCGGCGCGCCAGTCGGGTGACAACCTGATGGCCCCGCGTGAACAGGTGACGCTGATGGATGTGTCGCCAAAGCAGCTCGTTTCGGTTGCTGCCTCGCTCATTCCGTTCCTTGAAAACGATGACGCGAACCGCGCATTGATGGGATCGAATATGCAACGCCAAGCGGTGCCTTTGGTGAAAGCCGAAGCGCCTTGGGTCGGCACTGGCATGGAAGAGACCGTGGCGCGCGATTCTGGCGCGGCTATCGCGGCCAAGCGCGGCGGGATCGTCGATCAGGTTGACGCGACACGTATCGTGATCCGCGCCATCGGCGATGTCGAAGCTGGTCAGTCTGGCGTTGACATCTACACGCTGCAAAAATTCCAGCGCTCCAACCAAAACACCTGCATCAATCAGCGTCCGCTGGTGAAAGTCGGTGAGGTGATTGAGCCCGGCGATATCATCGCCGACGGCCCATCGACTGACATTGGTGAGCTGGCGCTGGGCAAAAACAGCCTCGTCGCGTTTATGCCTTGGAACGGCTACAATTACGAAGACTCGATCCTAATCAGCGAGCGTATCGTGAAGGATGACGTCTTCACCTCGATCCATATCGAGGAGTTTGAAGTCATGGCCCGCGATACCAAGCTTGGTCCAGAGGACATCACCCGCGATATTCCCAATGTCGGGGAGGAAGCGCTTCGCAACCTCGATGAGGCAGGAATCGTCTATATCGGTGCAGAGGTTCACCCCGGTGACATCCTAGTCGGCAAGATCACGCCCAAGGGTGAATCTCCGATGACGCCGGAAGAGAAGCTGCTGCGCGCAATTTTTGGTGAGAAGGCCTCTGATGTCCGCGACACCTCGCTGCGTCTGCCGCCGGGTGTTGCAGGGACCATCGTTGAGGTCCGGGTGTTCAACCGCCACGGGATTGAGATCGACGACCGTACCCGTGCGATCCAGAACGAGGAAATCGAGCGTCTGCGCAAGGATGCCGCAGACGAACGCAACATCCTCAACCGTGCAACCTACAACCGCCTTCGCGACATGCTAATGGGCCAGACCGCGTCTGCGGCTCCCAAGGGCATCAAGAAGGGCATCGAAATTGGCGAGCAGGTGCTTGCTGATGTCGAACGCCACGAATGGTTCAAATTCGCGGTTGCCGATGACAACCGTCAGGCGCAGCTTGAAGCGATCAAATCGCAATATGATGAGGCCGCTGGCCTGATCGATGCGAAGTTCGAAGACCGCAAAGAGAAGCTGGAGCGTGGTGACGAACTGGCTCCTGGCGTGCTCAAGATGGTCAAGGTCTTTGTCGCGGTGAAGCGCAAGCTGCAACCGGGCGATAAGATGGCGGGCCGCCATGGGAACAAGGGTGTGATTTCACGCATCCTCCCAATTGAGGACATGCCTTTCCTCGAAGATGGCACTCCGGTTGATCTGGTGCTGAACCCGCTCGGCGTGCCTTCGCGGATGAATGTCGGTCAGATCTTCGAAACGCACCTTGGCTTTGCCGCGCGCGGCCTTGGCATGGATATCGCGGACAAGCTCGAGGATTGGAAACGCGCCAATCCGAACGCTGCCGAAGACTATGCCGATGCGAAGCCTCCCGAAGCGGTCGTTGACCGTCTCAAAGACGTCTATGGCGAGCAATATTTCGAGGATCTCGAAAGCCGTTCGGCGGAGCAGATCGTTGAGCTTGCAACCAACCTGTCGGCCGGTGTCCCGATGGGCACGCCGGTGTTTGACGGCGCGCGTGAGCCTGATGTGTCGGAAATGCTGGTGAAGGCCGGTGTCGATAGCTCTGGCCAGTCGACGCTGTTCGATGGTCGGACGGGTGAAGCGTTTGACCGTAAGGTGACCGTGGGCATCATCTACATGCTCAAACTGCACCACCTGGTTGACGACAAGATCCACGCTCGCTCCATCGGTCCGTACTCGCTCGTCACCCAGCAGCCGCTGGGCGGTAAAGCGCAGTTCGGCGGACAGCGCTTTGGTGAGATGGAGGTCTGGGCCCTGCAAGCGTATGGCGCTGCCTACACGCTTCAGGAGATGCTGACGGTCAAGTCGGACGATGTTGTGGGTCGGACCAAGGTCTACGAAGCCATCGTCAAAGGCGACGACACCTTCGAAGCGGGCATTCCGGAGAGCTTTAACGTTCTCGTGAAGGAAATGCGCTCGCTGGGCATGAATGTCGAACTCAAGTCGCTCAGCGACGGCGAAGAGGGCGGCGATGATGAATGGCCGGAGGCAGCGGAATAGAAGAGGCGGGCGCCTGAGATAGCGGCGCCCCCCTTTCTTCGCTTTTAAGTTTCATCCCAAAAGGGAAACACAGTCATGAACGAACTGACAAAATTCACCAACCAGCTCGCAAAGCCGGAAACCTTTGACCAAATCCAGATCGGTATCGCCTCGCCAGAGCGCATCCGTTCGTGGTCATTCGGCGAGATCAAGAAGCCGGAAACAATCAACTACCGCACGTTCAAGCCTGAACGTGACGGCCTGTTCTGCGCGCGCATCTTTGGTCCGGTAAAGGACTACGAGTGCCTTTGCGGCAAGTATAAGCGCATGAAGTACAAAGGCGTCGTGTGCGAGAAATGCGGCGTCGAAGTCACCGTCACCAAGGTCCGCCGTGAGCGTATGGGCCATATCGAGCTCGCCGCTCCGGTTGCGCATATCTGGTATCTCAAGTCGCTGCCATCACGCATCGGCCTCCTGCTCGACATTCAGCTCAAACAGCTTGAGCGCATCCTCTACTTCGAGAGCTATGTTGTGATCGAGCCAGGGCTAACCCCGCTTGAGAAATTCCAACTGCTCACCGAAGACGAGCTGCTCGAAGCGCAAGACGAGTATGGCGAAGACGCGTTCAGCGCCGATATCGGTGCAGAAGCGGTCAAGGTTATGCTGATGGACCTCGACCTCGAGCAAGAGCGCGACGATCTGATGGAAGAGCTGGCGACGACCAAGTCGACGCTCAAGCCCAAGAAGATCATCAAGCGTCTGAAAGTCGTCGAGAGCTTCATTGAATCGGGCAACCGTCCCGAATGGATGATCCTTGAAGTGATCCCCGTGATCCCGCCTGAGCTGCGCCCGCTGGTGCCGCTCGATGGTGGCCGCTTCGCGACGTCTGATCTCAATGATCTCTATCGCCGCGTGATCAACCGCAACAACCGTTTGAAACGTTTGATTGAGCTGCGCGCGCCGGACATTATCGTCCGCAACGAAAAGCGTATGCTTCAGGAAGCCGTTGACGCGCTGTTCGACAATGGTCGCCGTGGCCGCGTCATCACCGGCGCGAACAAGCGTCCGCTGAAGTCGCTCTCCGACATGCTCAAGGGTAAGCAAGGCCGCTTCCGCCAAAACCTTCTTGGTAAGCGCGTCGACTATTCAGGCCGTTCGGTGATTGTGACCGGCCCTGAGCTCAAACTGCACCAATGCGGTCTGCCCAAGAAAATGGCGCTCGAGCTGTTCAAGCCGTTCATCTATGCGCGCCTTGATGCCAAGGGTCTGTCGATGACCCTTAAGCAAGCGAAGAAGTGGGTCGAGAAAGAGCGCAAGGAAGTCTGGGACATCCTGGACGAAGTGATCCGTGAGCACCCCGTTCTTCTCAACCGCGCGCCGACACTTCACCGCCTTGGCATTCAGGCATTCGAACCGGTACTGATCGAAGGCAAGGCAATCCAGCTCCACCCGCTCGTTTGCTCGGCGTTTAACGCTGACTTTGACGGCGACCAAATGGCGGTTCACGTGCCGCTTAGCCTCGAAGCGCAATTGGAAGCGCGCGTTTTGATGATGTCGACCAACAACATCCTCTCGCCCGCCAACGGTAAGCCGATCATCGTGCCTTCGCAGGATATGGTCCTGGGGATCTACTACCTCTCAATGGAGCGGCAGGAGAAACACCCAGAATATCTCGAAAACGAAGATGGCTCAAGAGTCGAGAAGCTCCCGCGCTTTGCCGATATGGCGGAAGTGCACCAAGCGCTCGAAACCAAAGCGGTCACGCTGCACAGCAAAATCCTCGCCCGCGTTCCGCAGGCCGATGAGGATGGCAACATCGTGATGAAGCGGTTCGAAACCACGCCGGGCCGGATGCTGATTGGTGAATGTCTGCCAAAGAACCACAAGGTTCCCTACGACATCATCAACCGCCTTTTGACCAAACGCGAAATTGGCGACGTGATCGACCAAGTCTATCGCCACACTGGCCAGAAAGACACGGTGCTGTTCGCTGACGCGATCATGGTGCTCGGCTTCCGCCACGCATTCCGCGCTGGCATTTCCTTTGGTAAGGATGACATGATCATTCCTGATGCCAAGGAAGGCATGGTCGCTGAGACCAAGGCGCTGGTCGCTGACTATGAGCAGCAATATCAGGACGGTCTGATTACCCAGCAGGAAAAATACAACAAGGTGATCGACGCTTGGTCCAAGTGCGGCGACCAGGTCGCTGAGGCAATGATGGCTGAGATTAAGGCGACTCCGATCGATGCTGATGGCCGCGAGAAAGAGATCAACTCGATCTACATGATGAGCCACTCAGGTGCGCGTGGTTCGCCTGCTCAGATGAAGCAGCTCGCCGGGATGCGTGGTCTGATGGCTAAGCCTTCAGGTGAGATCATCGAGAACCCGATTATCTCGAACTTTAAAGAGGGTCTGTCGGTTCTCGAATACTTCAACTCAACCCACGGCGCACGTAAGGGCTTGGCTGACACCGCTCTCAAGACGGCAAACTCAGGTTACCTGACCCGCCGTCTGGTCGACGTGTCGCAAGACTGTGTAATCGTCGAAGAGGACTGCAAGACTGAAAACGCGCTGGAGATGCGCGCCATCGTTCAGGGCGGCAGCGTCATTGCCTCTTTGGGTGAGCGTATTCTGGGCCGCACCGTTGCCGAAGACATCGTCAATGCCTCGACCGGCGAAGTGATCGTTCCGGCAGGCACTCTGGTTGACGAGCCTATGGTGAAAGAAATCGAGGCGGCTGAGGTTCAGTCTGCCAAGATCCGTTCACCGCTGGTTTGCGAAGCCGAACAGGGCGTTTGCGCAACCTGCTATGGCCGCGATCTGGCTCGTGGTACGCCTGTGAATATCGGCGAGGCTGTTGGCGTTATCGCTGCGCAGTCGATCGGTGAGCCCGGCACGCAGCTGACCATGCGGACCTTCCACATTGGCGGCGCCGCTCAGCTTAACGAGACCTCGCACCTTGAATCGATCTCTGATGGTAAAGTCGAATTGCGCGACATGCCGACCATCGTCGACAAAAAGGGCCGTATTCTCTCGCTCGCTCGCAACGGTGAAATCGCTGTGATCGATGCCGAGGGCCGCGAACGCGAAATGCACAAAGTGCCTTATGGTACGGTGATTATGTTCAAGGATGGCGCCAAGGTCAAAGAAGGTGATCGTTTGGCGGAATGGGATCCGTTCACTCTGCCGATCATCACCGAGCAATCGGGTGTGGTGAAGTATCAGGATCTGATCGAAGGCACGACGCTGGAAGAGCAGACCGATGACGCCACCGGTATCGCTCAACGCATTGTCACAGAGAACCGGGCAACCGGCCGGAAGAAGAAGGAAGACCTTCGCCCCCGCATGACTTTGCTGAGTGAAGGCCAGACCGAAGACGATACCGAGGCGCAGCGTTATATGCTCGCTCCCGGCACCACGCTTTCGGTTGAGGATGGTCAAACGGTGGAAGCCGGTGACATTCTTGCGCGTGCTTCGCGTGAGGCCGCCAAGACACGTGACATCACCGGTGGTTTGCCACGGGTTGCTGAGCTGTTTGAAGCCCGTCTGCCTAAGGATATTTCGATCATCGCCAAAATCTCGGGCAAGATTGAATTCGTCCGCGAATATAAAGCGAAGCGCAAGATTGCGATTGTTCCGGAGGAAGGTGATCCAGTCGAATACCTGATCCCCAAGACCAAGGTGATCGACGTTCAGGAAGGCGACTTTGTGAAGAAGGGCGATACGCTCATCTCTGGTTCGCCCAACCCGCACGATATCCTTGAAGTTCTGGGTGTTGAGGCTCTCGCCGAATATCTCGTCAACGAGATCCAGGAAGTCTATCGTCTCCAAGGCGTGAAAATCAACGATAAGCACATCGAGGTGATCGTTCGCCAGATGCTGCAAAAGGTTGAGATCACCAAAGGCGGCGACACCACTCTGCTTCCGGGCGAACAGGTCGATCTGGCGGAAATGCTCGAAATCAACGCGAAGCTTGGCAAGAACAAGGAGCCTGCCGAAGGCAACCCGATCCTGCTCGGCATCACCAAGGCGAGCCTGCAAACGCGCAGCTTTATCTCCGCCGCATCGTTCCAAGAGACGACGCGGGTGCTCACGCAGGCATCGGTCGAGGGTAAGAAGGACACGCTGATCGGTCTCAAAGAGAACGTGATCGTGGGCCGTCTGATCCCGGCAGGCACAGGCGCAGGCATGAACCGCATGCGCGTAACCGCGTCCAGCCGTGACGCTGCACTTAAGGCGCAGTGGAAGAAGCAGCAGGATGCGCTTGCCGCATCGGGCGAAGCCGAGGCCGAACCTGCCGCAGATCCGGTGCTTCAGAAGAAGCGATGAAGGCTGCTATGGGTGGCGGTGCTGCCGCTCCGGCTGCCGATGCAGGGGAAACACCTGCGGCTGAATAAGCCAAGCGTGCCTTGAGGCCAACGAAAAGGCCCTGCTGCGACATTTGTTGCGGCAGGGCATTTTCTTTTCGGTTCATCGCGCAGACGGGTGTGTTCGTCCAAGCCTCTCCTCTCACAATCTGAGGGAGGACTGACATGAGAAAACTTGCGCTTATCACCGCGGCCTGCGCGGCAATCGTTACGCCGCTGCCGCTATTCGCCCAAGACACCGTTATCGTCACTGGAGCGCGGCAGGATCGTTCTGCGCTGAACGCTTATATTCAACCGCGCGGGGGCAACGGTCCTTCGGCGATCGGAGTGACGCGGCAGGCGGATTACTTTGTGACGCCGCTGTTCGTCAGCTCGGATTCGCGCAATCCGGACTCTCGTGTCGAAGAGCTGTTTGCGATGCTCTCTGCAACGCTTGACCGAGCGGAAAGCGAAGGCATTGATCTTGTTGCGGGACGCTACACGCTTGAACCTGTAACACGCGAGAACATGCGCGAACTGCCCGTTACGGGCGGCAATCGGCCTGATACGAGCCGGGTGCAAATCTACGCGCGTATCCCGCTGCGCGGCGAAGACCCCAGCGTGACTGGCACCGCGCAGCGCATAGCGCGCTTTGTGAGCCAGATCCCCGCTACGGGCCGATCTTTCATCGATATTGGCAGCACCGCGCTCGCGATCGATAACCCCGAACAGTACCGCAAAGCTGTGGTCCGCCGCATCGCCGATGAATCAACCGATTACGCCGGCATGTTCGGCAATGGCTATGGCGTGAGCATAACGGGCTTGGATGGCGAGCTGTATTGGCAGCAGGCGAGCGAGACCGAGGTATTCCTCTATATCGAGCACAGTTTTACGATCCAGCCGCGCTGAAACACATTTAGCTATTGCGAAGCAATCGCAATTAGGGCATGTTCACTTCTGACGCAGCAACCTGTCAGGAGTGCAATCCCCGCTATGCGATCCAGCCAAAATGTTTCCGCCGCAGCCAAAGCGACAATTGAGGGCTTGGCTCGGCCAGCTGAGATTGAAGGGCTAGTCCCAATTGCTGCGCGCTTTGTGTTCTCGCTCCGCCTAATCGCGGTGCATGAAAGAGCAAAGCGCGATCCGGTGCCCGAATTGGCCAACCGCCTGGGAAATGTTGAGGTGGCGGCGAGAGCACTCGCTCTGGCGCGGGAGATTTCTCACGTTTGGCCTGAAAACATCTGTGTCTCCCGCTTTTGCTGCGGGCTTTTGACACATGATGAACATGCCATCGGCACGATTGTCGAATGCGCTTGCGCGCGTGATCCACGAGGGTTCGAACAGGCTATTGCGGGTCTGGTGCGGCCAGAGCGGATCCACAGATTGTGGGAGCCTGTGCTAGGGTTGATTGCGGCAGAGATGCGTTCGGCACCGAATTGATCCCTGCGGGACGGCTCATAGTGTGCGTCGAACCGCTTGCGGCCCTTCATCCATGGCTCTACCGAACGCGGCATGACTATCACCCGTTTTGCCCCCTCACCCACTGGTCGGCTTCATGTCGGCAATATCCGTACCGCGCTTCACAACTGGATGCTTGCCCAGAAAAGCGGCGGCGAGTTCGTGCTGCGGATCGATGACACCGATGCCGAGCGCTCGCGCGAAGAGTATGTCGAGGCGATCCGCACGGATTTGGCTTGGTTGGGGATTGAGGCAGCTCGCGAAGAGCGCCAGTCAGCGAGGCTTAATCACTATCAGGCCGCTTTTGAACGCCTGCGTGATGCTGGCCGCATCTACCCCGCCTATGAGACCGCTCAAGAACTGGAACTCAAGCGAAAGGTTCTGCTGGGGCGGGGCAAGCCGCCAATCTATGACCGTGCGGCGCTGAACCTAAGCGATGAAGAGCGCGCCGCCAAAGAGGCAGAGGGCATTCAGCCCCATTGGCGCTTCAAGCTCGATCACGAAGAGAAGATTGCGTGGGGTGATGGTGTGCGCGGCTCTGCCAGCTTTGATCCTGCCTTGCTGTCCGACCCCGTCATTCGCCGCGCTGATGGGTCGTGGCTCTACATGCTTCCCAGCACGGTCGATGACATCGAAATGGGGATCACGCAGGTATTGCGGGGGGAAGACCATGTCTCGAACACTGCGGTGCAGATCCAGATGTTCACGGCTATGGGCGCGACCCCTCCCGCCTTTGCGCATGAGGCTTTGCTGGTCGGCAAAGAGGGCAAGCTCTCCAAACGTCTCGGGTCCTTGGGATGCGACGCGTTTAGAGAGCGGGGGATCGAGCCGGAAGCGATCATAGCGCTTTTGTCACGGCTTGGCACTTCGCTTCCTGTTGAACCGATTGCGGACCGCGCGAAGTTGCTGGAGACATTTGACCTTTCGACCTTTGGCCGTGCGCCCGCCAAGTTCGACGATGCAGAACTGGAGCGTGTGAACACCGCGATTGTCCACGCAATGCCCTACGCCGATGTGAAGGACCGTTTGCCCGAAGGGATGGATGAGGCCGGGTGGCACGCGGTGCAGCCCAACATCGCGACCATTGGCGAAGTCGCGGAATGGTGGCGGCTGGTTACCGGACCGATTGATCCGGTTGAGTTCAGCGAAGAGGACAAGGTTTACCTCTCGCAAGCTGCGCAAGCGCTGGTTTGGGGAGATGATCCTTGGGGAGCTTTGACCGCAGCGCTGAAAGAGGCGACGGGCCGCAAAGGCAAACAATTGTTCCTGCCACTTCGCCAGGCGCTGACTGGCATGAATCACGGTCCTGATATGGGCGAATTGCTGCCGCTTATTGGTGAAGAAGCCGCCCAGAGGCGGTTGGTCCGTTCAGCTGAATAAGTAGCACTTTCTTAAGCAATCCCACTCATATTCCCGAAACAGTAACGCAGACTGCTCGTTGGGTGCAATTTTCGGGGGTGCGTATATGTCTACCAATAGTGTCGAAACTCGCGAAAGAGTGACTGCGACGGTGCGCTACCGTGTACGGTCAAAGATCGAATTGCGGGTGCTGGATGTGGCCGAAGGCGGCTGCATGGTCGAAGCCAAAGGCTGGTCGATCAGACCGGAAGAGCGCGTGCATGTGAAACTGTCGGGGCTGGGAGAATTGCCCGCAAAGGTGGTCTGGATCGAAGACCAGCGCGCTGGTTTAGGGTTCTATGAACCTCTGCACGGCGCGGTGCTGGATCATGTCAGGCAATAGAGCGCCAAACGCTAACCTTCGTGTTTCTCCAACTCGTCGCCTGTTAAAGTGACAACATGCAAAAGGTTCGTTGCTCCAGGTGTACCAAAAGGGACACCGGCAAGCACGATCTGCTTTGATCCCGCAGTGCCAAAGCCGTGGCGCAAGGCCATGCGTTTGCCCTTCGCGATCATCTCTTCAAGACTGCCAATGTCCTTTGTCGCCACCGCATGCGCGCCCCACAAGAGTGCCACTCTGCGAGCGGTCCGCATTGATGGGGTGAGCACCAGCATGGGCGTGTCAGGGCGTTCGCGCGCGACTCTGCGCGCGGTGGACCCTGACGCGGTGAACACGGTGATCGCGCTGATCGGCACAGTGTCCGCAATCGTCATACAGCTATGCGCAAGCGCGTCTGACGTGGTGGAATCGGGCGTTGTCTCAAGCAGACGGACGCGGCTCTTATAGAGCTCATCGCGCTCTGCTTGGTGAGCGATCGAGTGCATCATGGAGACCGACTCTTGAGGCCAATCACCCGCAGCACTTTCTGCCGACAGCATCACTGCATCGGCGCCATCATAGACAGCGTTGGCAACATCGGAGACTTCCGCGCGGGTTGGCATAGGGCTTTCGATCATGCTTTCGAGCATCTGCGTCGCCACGATCACGGGTTTGCCAGCACGCCGGGCAGAGTTGACGATCTTCTTTTGCAGAGGCGGCACTTCAAAAGGTTCAAGCTCAACACCCAAATCGCCGCGAGCAACCATGATGCCGTCTGACATCTCGATAATCTCATCAAGTCGCCCGACCGCCTTGGGCTTTTCGATCTTCGCGCATAAAGCGGCGTTGTGCCCGCCTGCGGCATGGGCCGCGATCAGCTTGCGCGCTTCGGCCATATCCTCTGGCCGCTGAACAAAGGAAAGCGCGATCCAATCCGCGCCTTGCTCCACTGCAAAGGCGAGATCCTTGCGGTCTTTCTCCGTAAGGGCCGGGATCGGCACTTCTGCATCGGGCACATTCACGCCTTTGCGATCTGAGATCACCCCGCCAACCTCTGCTGAACAAAAGATGCGCTTATCGTCGGCCTCTTTGACAACCAGTTTGATCTTGCCGTCATTGATCAGCAATCGTTGCCCGCGCTCCATTATGCCGAACAATTCGGGGTGGGGCAGGCAGACCCGACTGTCGTCCCCCGGCGCAGGATCGCGGTCTAACGTGAAGTGTCCGCCATGCCTGATCACTGCCTTGCCGCCCGCAAACTCCCCGACCCTCAATTTCGGTCCCTGAAGGTCGGCAAGGATCGCGATGGGGCGGGCGAATTCTTTTTCCAGAGCGCGGATCGCTGTGATCGCTTGGGCATGGTCGGCGTGTTCGCCATGGCTCATATTGACGCGAAAAGCATCAGCGCCCGCTTTGAAAAGCTTGCGCAGCATCTCCGGGGATCTGCTGGCAGGGCCGATGGTCGCCAAAATCTTGACCTTGCGGCCACGGGGGTCGATCCTTGAATTATCACGCTTTGTCATCGCGGCTGCCGATCCCTAACCAGTGCCTTGCCGAATTTCACTAAGTTTCTGCTATGACAGAGCAAGATTGCAACTCAAGGAAAAGCCCGCATGAATACGAAATCACCACAAGACTATGTGCAAAGCGATCTCGATCAGTTGGATGATGCTGTTGCTGCGGCGGCGTTCAAGCGGCTGGTCCGGCATTTGCAACACCGCCATGATGCGCAAAATATAGAGCTGATGGGCCTTGCAGGTTTCTGCCGAAACTGTCTGTCGGATTGGATCCGCGATGCGGGGTTCGAAGGCGACAAAGCGGCAGCGCGCGCGCTCATTCACGGCATGCCGATGGAGGAGTGGAAGGCGACCCGGCAAAAGCCCGCAACCGAAGAACAGCTTGCGGCAATGGAGCGCAGTGTGGCTCTTAATAAAGCGGAGTAGGCGAAACAGTCAGGGGCGTTCCAAGCGGAACAGCTCCACCTCTCCATAATTCTTGGGCAAGATCACCCGGCCAACCGAGGTGAACTGACATTCCTTATAATCATCCATAAGCAAGGCCGCGGCAAAGCTCTCTGTGCAATAGACCCCGCCAACCGGGGTCACCGGCTCAATACGCGCCGTGCGGTTGACTTCGCCACCATACCACAGCCGATTGCCTGTGATCCTGTCGGTTCCCACCCAGATCGGCCCGTAATGCACGCCTGTCCGCATCCCGGCAGAGGCACCTTCGGGGATCAAACCTTCTGGCACATTGCGCAGTTCATCCTGCAATCGAAGGGCGATGGCGGCGGCGGTCCGCGGCTCATCAATCACAGCGTAAATCGCATCGCCCCAAGTGTTGCGAAACTCCACATGATCGCCAAAATCGTGCAGCACGCGCGCGATGCGGCCCATGATAACATCCATGAAATCTGGCAAAGCGCGCTCGCCAATGCGGGAGAAGCCCTTGTAATCGGCAAAGATGATTGACCGGATGACGCGTCTTGTGCCTTTGCCAATCGGTTCGCGTTTGGGAAACTTCAAATCGCGCGGCACGGGGCCGGCGGGGATCGCGATGGTTTCTCGTCCGAGGTCCTGCCAAAGTTTCATATCGGCCTTGGTCCCGGCAATCCCGGTGTTTGAAAAGCTTGCAAACTTGTCAGAAACCACGGCGATCTGAACCGCATTGCAATTGCGTTCTTTTGATCGCAGCACAGCCAATCCCATGGCGTAAAGCGTGTTATAGGCAAACTGGTTGTCGTCTCCGACATAATCAGACGGCGTTGCGAAATTGATCGTCTTGGCCGCTTTGCGACACGCATCGTAGCGCGGCAACCAGTCTTCGCCTCCGCACAACACGCTTTCTTCGATAAAGTCGTGTTCGGCGAAAGGGAGAACGAGGTTCAACTCCGCCCCGCGCGCGAGCAATTCTTCGGCGATCACAATGTCAGCGCCGCAAGCGAGCGGGCCAAAACCGATCGCAATATCTTGTTCTTCAAGCACCTCGGCAATGCGCTGCGCTAGTTTTGTTTCGGCCTCACTTCCGGTGTTGAACATATGCCCGCAAAACACCGCGACATTGCCGCTTGGCGGTTCGCTGGAGTCCTCAGCCTGCGCAAGTTCGCCAATGGCAAGGTCTTCAGGACCGGGAAGGTCGATCTTGTCGGTCATTGCGCGTTCCGGGTCACGCGGATGCGATCAGAATAGATATAGCCCATTGTTCCATTCTCCAATGTGACGATCCACCAGGCGTCAGGCTGTTCAAAGGTCAAGAATTCCTCGCCCGGAGAGACGGTCCCGATCACATCATAACTGGTTGACGGGCCAGCGCGGACATTGGTGTAGCCATCTGAATCCTGGACCGTGGCGTAAACAGGCACAGTGCCGCCTGCGCCGCTGCTAAACTGTTCACGGTCTGCGAAACTGCTGCCCGAGGAATCCTCTACGGCGCTCGATATCGCGCTGAAGAGCAGCAAAAGAAATGCGATGACGATTGTGCCGCCGCACCCCAGGATGACAAGCACCGGGGTGCTCGTGCCGGTTGCGGGGGCCGCTTTCGTTTCTTGCTCGGGCTTTTCGGGAGCTTTTGACTTTGCAGCAGGAGGCGGGGGCAGGGGCGCTTGCTGCTGCGGCGCTGTGGGCGCCGTTTTGGGGGGCTGTGTCGGCGCCTCTTTCTCAGCTGTATCCTGAGGCGCTGCTTTGGCTGCCGCGCTTGTCTTCTCACCACACAGGGCAGAAAGGCTCTGTTTGACCTTGGACCAGCCGCGATGATCGGGCGCGCCTTCCCAGTCTCCGATCTCAGCGCATTGGATCTGGTTGAACGGTAGCGGTGGGATCACCTCCCCGATAGAGGTCTGGATCAGCTTTTTCTGGTTGCGCGCCACATCGGCTTCGGCTCGCACCCATTCGGACTTTGCAGCGGTTTCGGACCACACGACGACCGCTGCCTTGGCTTCCCCAATCTTTGCGGTGATGACATCACCATAGCTGACATGCGGCGGCAAATCAGCATCCCACCACACGTCATATCCTTCATTCGCGATCATGCGAGCGAGGATGGCGACCTTGTCCTTGTCAGCGCGCGAATAGGAAATGAACACATCGACCACGGCCATTCCCCCTCTTTGTGCCGCTTTGCCTGCTGGCGGACCCTACTACATGCGAGATTCGAAGCAAGCTGTGCGCAACCCGGTGGAGAAGATCATAGCGCTTGCATTGTGCAGGGAAAGGCGCTGCTAAGCCGCTAAATCAAATATCAACCGATTCTCATGGAGCCCAACTGATGGCCGAAGAAGCCGCCGCTGAAGCAAGTGCAACCGATGATCGCCTGCGCCTTTTGATAGAGCGTATCGAGCGTCTCGAAGAAGAAAAGAAAGGCATCGCTGATGATGTCCGCGATGTTTATGCAGAGGCGAAAGCGGTGGGCTATGACACCAAGATCATGCGGCAGATCATCAAGCTGCGCAAAATGAAGCCCGACGAACGCAGCGAGCAGGACATGGTTCTGGAGACGTACAAGGCCGCCCTCGGGATGGGGTGAGTGGGCCTAACTAAGCCCGCCCGCCAAGGCTGCGATGCTGAGCGCCGTCGCGTTGTGGACCGCGTGGAGCAAAATCGCGGCCCACAGCCCGACCCGCACCCGGACATAGCCGAGCATTGATCCTAAAATGAATTGCGGCAGCACTAGGGGGAGCAGCACAGCAAGCGAACCGTCGCTGAAGTTCGCAAGGTGAATAAGCGCAAAGCTGATTGTGGCCAGCCAGAAAAAACCGGGAAACCACCGCTCGAAAAAGCCAAAGGCTGGCCGCTTGCGCAGAAGGATCAGAGCGACGATGGCGCCCACGATTGCGAGAATGAACGCTGCGGCCCCTCCTGCCGGTGAGACCACATGCAACCCTGCGAACATGACGACCCCGAGGACGATCAAAGCTACGGCAACGATATGGGCGGGCCTGCCTGAGAGCCAGCTTCTAAACCCCAACTCCTCAAACAACGGCGCGGCGATAATCACCGACAGCACCACCAATGGTGTGAACTCAATTCCTGCAATTGCGGTTTCGGGAAGGTAGACCCCGGCGGCCACCGCAATGCTTGCTGCGATGATCAGTGCCAGCATCGCCAACATATCGAGCAGATAGATGCGCAATAGCAGCTGCAAGGGCGCCTCGCTCTGCCCCACGGGTTCAAGCGAGGGAGAGCGCAGAAACGCGCCAAAGCGTTGCCATTCCGCCCAAAGGCTTTCGGATGCGGTAAAGCGGGATGGCGCGGGTATTCCATCGCCAAAGACACCCTCGATCTGTGTATCCCCTACCGGCTCCGCCAAAGGGCCAGCCATAGGGGCAGATAGAGGGGCAGTTTGAGGGCTTGTCGGCCTGTCACTCATCAGTCTAATGCGCTTTCATTCAGTTCAAGCTTAAGAGCATCAGCACAAAAGAGTTCCTTTAAGGATAAAAAATGGCAGGCCATTCCAAGTTTAAGAACATCATGCACCGCAAGGGCGCGCAGGACAAGAAACGCTCCAACCTGTTTTCCAAGCTCAGCCGTGAGATCACCGTGGCGGCCAAAATGGGCACGCCCGATCCCGATATGAACCCGCGTCTGCGGCTTGCGGTCAACACCGCCAAGGGCCAGTCCATGCCCAAGGACAACATCCAGCGCGCGATTGATAAGGCAAGCGCAGCAGATGGTGAGAATTACGAAGAGGTCCGCTATGAAGGATACGGCCCCGGCGGCAGCGCGATCATCGTTGAGGCTCTGACCGACAATCGCAACCGCACCGCCACAGCAGTGCGCACCGCGTTCAGTAAGAATGGCGGCAATCTTGGCACCGAAGGCAGTGTTGCGCATGGTTTTGAGCGGCTGGGCCTGATCGAGTATCCGGCCGATGCAGGCGATGAAGACACCGTGTTGGAAGCCGCAATGGAAGCGGGCGCCGAAGACATTGAATCCTCCGAAGATGGCCACACAATCTGGACCGCCGCCGAAGACCTGCACGGCGTATCGTCGGCTTTGGAAACGGCTTTGGGAGAGCCCAAAGAGGTCAAACTCGCATGGAAACCCAACCTCACCGTCGAAATGGATGAGAAAGGCGCGAGCACGCTTTTGAAGCTGATCGACACGCTCGACGATGATGACGATGTGCAAACGGTTTGGGGGAACTACGAAATCCCCGATGCGGTGATGGAGAAGCTGGACGCTTGACCCGGCTTGAATGGTTCTTCGCGCTATCGCTTGGGGCCGCGTTTCTGCTCGCTGCCGCGTGGCGGCTTGGTTTTAGGATCGGTTTGTGATCATCCTCGGCCTTGACCCTTCGCTTTCCTGCACGGGCTGGGGCGTGGTGCGCGCTGAGGGTTCGCGGCTGTCGCATCTCGCCAATGGTCAGATCCCCACCGATCCAAAAGCGCCGATGGCCGAGCGATTGGCGAAGCTGAGCGCGGAAGTCGCGGATGTTATCGCAGCCCACAAACCTGACCGCGCGGCGTGTGAAGAGGTCTTCGTCAACGAAAATCCGCAATCAACCCTCAAACTGGCCCAAGCGCGCGGCGCGGTGCTGAGCGCTTGCGGGGCGGCAGAGCTGAGCGTCAACGAACACGCGGCAAGGCTGGTTAAGAAAGCCGTCGTGGGCACAGGCGGCGCGGACAAGAAACAGGTCGCCGCCATGGTCAAAGTGCTGCTGCCCGGCACAACGATTGCCGGGGCAGACGCCGCGGACGCACTGGCTGTGGCGATTGCTGATGCGCATTTAGCACCCAAACGATAGAACGGAGCCAATATGACGATCCACCTCTACGGTATCCCCAATTGTGACACGGTCAAAAAGGCGCGCAAATGGCTGGATGCGAACGGCATCGAATACGCCTTTCACGACTACAAGAAAGAAGGCGCGGATGCGGCGAAGCTGGAGGGCTGGATTGCGGATAAAGGGGTTGAGGCGGTGCTCAACAAGCGCGGGACCACCTATCGCAAGCTTTCCGATGAGGAAAAAGCGCAAGGGGGTGACAGTCACGGTGCTGTAGCCTTGCTGGTTCAGCACCCTTCAATGATCAAGCGGCCAGTGGTGGAGCATTCCGGCGGCATATTGGTCGGTTTCAAGGAAGATGAATGGTCCGCAAATCTTTTGTAATCGCTCTCACAGCCACACTTGGTGCTTTGATGCTCTCTCAACCCTCCTCCGCTGATGCGCGCTCAACCAGAGCAGGCGCGGCTGATCGTCCGCTTATCATCGCGCATCGCGGCGCGTCGGGCGAACGGCCCGAACACACGCTTGCCGCCTATGAGCTGGCGATTGATCTGGGCGCGGATTATGTCGAGCCAGATCTGGTCGTGACCAAGGATCTGGTCCTCGTCGCGCGGCATGAAAACGAGCTGTCAGGCACAACCGATGTCGCCAGCCGCGAAGAGTTTGAAGCGCGCCGGCGGACCAAGAATATTGACGGTCAGCAGGTCGCCGGCTGGTTCGCAGAAGACTTTACGCTGGAAGAGCTTCGCACACTGAGAACGCGCGAGCGTGTGGGCAATATCCGCCCGGCCAACACCGCCTATAATGGTCTTTATCAAGTGCCAACCTTTGATGAGATCGTCCAATTGGTGCGCGCCAAGGAGGCCGAAACCGGCCGCACGATCGGCATCTATCCTGAGCTGAAGCACCCCACTGCGATCCTCGAAAATGAAGGGATCGATATGGTGGATTTGATGGTGCGCCAGCTGCGCCAGCATGGGCTGGATGGCGCGGATGCGCGCGTGTTTGTGCAAGTTTTCGAAGTGGGTCCGCTACAAAGGTTGAACAGCCGCGTGGACACGCCGCTCATCATGCTGATCGCGGTCGAAGGTGGCCCTTATGACGAGCCGGAGATGCGCTGGGCCGATATGCTGACGCCGTCGGGTCTTGCGGCTATCGCTGAATATGCCGATGGAATTGGTCCGTGGTTGGGCCATGCGCTTGATACCGACACATTGGCGCCGACCTCGCTTGTGGCAGATGCGCATGCGGCAGGCCTTCAAGTGCACCCATGGACCCTGCGCAAAGAAAACGGCTTCATGCCCGCCTCGCTCCAGAACGAAGGTGGGCCCGCTGCGGACGGGCAGTATCAAAGGCTTTGGAATGCAGCGATTGCGACCGGTGCGGATGGGTTCTTCGTCGACAACACGCGCGAATTTGTTGAGTTGGTGTCTGAGAATTAAGGCGAATTTTACAGCCCCTCTCTAAGCAGCCGGAATGTCTGGCTTTAGCTTAGAGATGAGAATCGCATGTGCGGTGTTGGGTGGCCTCGGTTTTGTGGCCTCTCTTCAAAACTTGGCGGATACCGAGGAAGATATTCTTGCTCGCCAAGTTGCCTATACAGCGCGTTCGCTGGATGAGGTGCCTGAAAGTCAGAGACGGACCTCGCATGGCTATTTGGGGGCGAGGGCTGAAGGCACCACTCTGATCTTGTCCATCGACAAAATGCCTACGGCGAATGGTGTTTATGACCCAAGCTTTACCCGAGTGGCGTACAGCGCATATGTGTGTGACAACCGCGTTTTGAACACTTTGTTGGATGACGGTGCCACAATCAGGTTTGAGGCGACCACCAACACCGGCAGAAGACTCGAACCGGTAGAGATCGAAGACTGCCCCTAGGTAAACCAGTCAAACCCGCCGCGCGCTCAGGATGTAATTGAGCGCGTCATCTTTTGACAGATGTAGTCCTTTGCCCGGTCGCCACGCTATGCCTTGGCGCTCGATCACTTCTAGACCTGCGCCTGCCAAGAGCTCTTCCAATTCGGGCGGAGTGACAAAGTCTTTCCAGTGATGCGTGCCTTTGGGCACATAGCCGACCGCCTCTGCCGCGCCCACAAGCAACAGGCGCGATGCTGCGGTACGGTTGGGAGTGGAGAGCACAAGCAAGCCGCCGGGCGCGATCCGCTCAGCCACATCTGCCAAGAACGCCTCCTTATCCGCCACATGCTCGACAACCTCAAGGCAGGTAACAAGGTCAAATGTGCCGATATCAAGGCCCGCAACCTCACCCGCCATATAACGGATATCGACCCCGCTGGCCTCTGCGTGCGCCGCCGCCGCTGCAACATTGTCGCCCGCCGCATCCACGCCGGTCACATCCGCCCCCAATCGCGCCAGAGGCTCGCACACCAAACCCGCGCCGCAGCCAATATCGAGCGCGCTCTTGCCAGAAAGCGGCCTGACAGACCGGCCGTCTCCGCCAAAATGCGCATCCACCGCACGGCGGATGAATTCGAGCCGCACCGGGTTCACCTGATGCAGGCTGGCCATCTTGCCCTTGGGGTTCCACCAATCCTTGGCAAGACTTGCAAAGAAATCTGCCTCTTCTGGACGGATTGTTACGTTTGGCGCGTCAGATAGGTTTGCGTTTCCCATTCACCCTCGTTAGCAGCGCTCGCACACCCTCACTAGAGAAACCTAACCTGTAGGAGCCCTGTTCGGCGTGGCGCGTGTAGTGATGAAATTTGGCGGCACTTCGATGGCCGGGACAGAACGCATTCGCCGGGTCGCGAACATCGTGCGCGCGCAGGCGGCTGGCACAGACGGTGAGATCAACAAGGTCGCGGTGGTCGTCAGCGCGATGGCGGGCGAAACTGACAGGCTCGTGAACTTCTGCCGTGAAGCCAATGCAATGTACGATCCGGCGGAATATGACGTGGTCGTCTCCAGCGGAGAGCAGGTGACCAGCGGACTTCTCGCGCTCACTTTGCAGAGCCTTGGGTGCAAAGCGCGCAGTTGGCTGGGTTGGCAGATCCCGGTCAAAACCATCGAAGCGCATGCCAAAGCGCGGGTTGAAACGATCGATGCGCCGGACATGCTCGCCAGCATGGAGACCGGAGAGATTGCAGTCGTGCCGGGGTTTCAAGGTGTTTCGTCCGAAGGCCGCGTCACCACGATGGGCCGGGGCGGCTCTGACACATCGGCGGTTGCAGTGGCAGCGGCGGTGAAGGCAGATCGCTGCGACATCTACACCGATGTGGACGGGGTCTACACCACCGACCCGCGCATCGTTGCCAAGGCGCGCAAGTTGAAAGCGGTCACTTACGAAGAGATGTTAGAGCTCGCATCGGTTGGCGCAAAGGTATTGCAAACCCGCTCCGTCGGCCTCGCTATGAAGGAAGGGGTGCGCATCCAGGTGCTCTCCAGCTTTGTGGGCGATGATGCGGTTTCCGCAGATGAGCTGCCCGGCACTTTGATCGTGTCGGATGAAGAAATGGACGATCTTGTAGAGAAGGGCCTTATGGAACGCCAACTTGTAACCGGCATCGCGCATGATAAGAATGAGGCGAAAGTCATCCTCACCCGTGTGCCTGATAAACCGGGGGCTGTGGCCGATATCTTCACCCCGCTCGCCGATGCTTCGATCAATGTCGACATGATCATCCAGAATGTTGGCCGCGATAAGGGCGAAACCGATGTGACCTTCACCGTGCCGCAAGCAGACCTCGCGCGCGCGCAGGCTCTTTTGGAGGACCGCGCTGAAGAAATCGGCTTCAATCGGATCATCACTGACAGCCATGTTGCCAAGATCAGCGTTGTCGGCGTGGGTATGAAAAGCCATGCAGGCGTCGCCAGCACCATGTTCCGCGCTCTATCGGATCGCGGCATCAACATTCAGGCAATCTCGACCTCTGAGATCAAGGTTAGCGTTCTGATTGATGAGGATGAGACCGAGCTTGCCGTGCGCGTTCTGCACACAGCCTATGGTCTGGATGCAGAGGATTGATCAGTTCCAAAGGGCAGTTGGGGATCAGCTAACTCGGTTGACGCCGCTATGCACTCATTTGGTCGATGTTAACTTTATCGGGTAAGTTTCTCTTAGGTTTCTGAGCGAAGTTTTGGGCACTCCTATGCAATTGGAGTTGCAGAACATGGCCCTGAACGCACACCTTGATCCTGTTCAAACCCAAATCGAAGGGCGCCATCAAAGCCGCCGTTCTATGCGGCTGGAGACCAGCGGAACGCTGCCCGGGCGCGCGCCTGCCAATGTCGTGGTGCACAACATCTCTGGCGCGGGCCTGCTGATCGAAACGGATCTGGCGCTGAATGTGGGCGAAGCGCTGAGTTTGGAATTGCCGGAGGTTGGCCCAGTGGGGGCGCAGGTTGTTTGGCAAAGTGCCAAATTGTTCGGATGCGCCTTTGATTCAGCCTTGGGCGAAGCAGCGCTCGCGGCTGCTGAACTGCGCGGTGACGCGGCGGCCTCAGGATTATCTGCGCAGCGCGGGAGGCCCGCACTTCCAGCCTCGCTTGATCCCTTTGGAGTGAGGTTAAACCGTCTGCGCCGTGAGCGCGGGCTGACATTGGCGCAAGTTGCCGAAGCGCTCGATGTGAGCAAGCCAACCGTGTGGGCTTGGGAAAAAGGAAAAGCGCGTCCATTGCCCGAACGGATCGCTGCCATTGCTAAGACATTGGATGTGACGCCTGAGGAGTTGCGCGACAATGCGGCGGGCAGACAAGGATCCGAGTTGGTCGAAGAATGCCGCTTACGCATTGCCACCGAATACGGAACACAGCCGCAGCACATTCGTATCATGATTGAAGTTTGATGCGTAAAACTCGTAAAATTACGTAACAGACCTCAATGAAATTGGTAGTCATGGTAAATAAAAACCAATGTTGATTCGAATTTTAGTTTAGTTAGTAATCAAAACTAACGGGCCGCATAAAATAATACAGAGAATTGGGGATCTGTATGCAATAGTAGCCCTTAAGAGTTAGTTGAGTTTAACGCTAAGCTAATTTCCGGTTTGACAGATATTTCTATCAAGTGCCGGGGGCCAATGGGATGAAAGAGCAGTTCAGTTTAGCAGAAGGCCGTGTGCTGCACGGTCTTATTGAGGATGCATCAGGTGATATTGTGGTCCGCTTGGACCGCGCTGGTTTCATCATTCACGCATCCGAAAACGCGGTTGAAATTGGCATTGATGCTTCTGAATTGTTGCTGATGCCGCATATCGCAGATTTGGCTCAAACCGCTCATGCCGCCAGCCTTGCCCAATACGCAGCGCAGATATTCGCTGGTGAACAGGTGCGTGGTTGGGTTGAGTTCCCGCTCTTTATAGCGTGCCAAAGTCGTGACGGTGAAGAAGAACAATCCAACCAGCCCGATCCGATGTTTGCGGATCGCTGGTACGCGCTCAGCCTGCGATTGGTTGATAATGAGGATGGCGCCCACCCCTATGCCTTGGGACTGCTGCGTTCTGTTCAGAAACGCCACGCCTTGGAAGGGGAGATTAACAATCGCGCCTTGACGGATCCGCTAACCGGCCTTGCCAATCGAAGCGCCTTTTTTGCAAGGCTGCGGCAAACGATCACTGGGGCATCAAGCGGGTCTGTGGCGATCCTTTCGGTGGACCGTTTGCGCGCGATCTTCATGCAATATGGCCAGCGCACTGCAGACGAAATCCAGTGGGGCTTTGCCAAATACCTTGAGGCGATGAGCGCACCGGGAAGCGAGGTTGCGCAACTGGATGCTGATCGTTTCATCGTTTTGCTCCCCGATATGGAACTCAAGCAGGCGCGCGCCTGGGCTGATGATGTGCTGGAGACTTTCTCCGGTCTGGCGGTTACTTCCTCCAAAAGCGCACCTGAATTGACCGCGAGCGCTGGGCTTGCTCGGGTTGAACTTTCGGTCGACTGGACCATGCGGCAGGCGGAGCTGGGTCTGGTGATGGCGCAAGCGGGCGGCGGCATGAAGATCGGCATATGCGGCCAGCGTCCGCGCGCAGTTGCCTGCGGCGCGACTGTTGAAAAGGCGATACGTCAAGCGGTCGAACGGGCAGAGCGGCGGCTCGCTTAACCCCATTCATTCAGCTTCATTTGCTTATGGACAGCCAGACGCTACAGCACCGCGTATGGCTTTTACCTCCACAATCATGCTGCTGGGTTCCGGGGAACTTGGCCGCGAATTCACCATCTCAGCCAAGCGATTGGGCGCCCGGGTCATTGCCTGTGACGCATACGACAACGCGCCCGCAATGCAGGTCGCCGATGAACGCGAGGTGTTCTCGATGCTCGATGGAGAGGCTCTGCGTGCTGCGGTCCACAAACATAAGCCTGACCATATAGTCCCCGAAATCGAGGCGATCCGGACCGAAGTTCTCGCCGATCTTGAAGGGGAAGGTTTCAACGTCATCCCATCGGCCCGTGCGGCTCAGTTGACCATGAACCGAGACGCGATCCGCGATCTGGCGGCTGAAGAATTGGGTCTGACAACGTCGCGATACCGCTATGCCACCAGCCTAGAAGAGGTTCGCGCAGCCAGCGAGCACACTGGCTTTCCTTGCGTGATAAAACCGGTCATGTCCTCATCTGGCAAAGGCCAAAGCAAGGTTGATGACGCGGCAGGTCTGCAAGACGCGTGGGATTATGCCTGCGCCAATATGCGCGGTGACAGGGCGCGGGTGATTGTCGAGCAATTCATCGATTTCGATTATGAGATCACACTGCTGACGGTGAACAGCACAAACGGGATCAGTTTCTGTGCGCCGATCGGCCACCGGCAGGAACGCGGTGATTATCAGGAAAGCTGGCAGCCAGCGGCGATGTCCGATGCCGCGCTTGAAACCGCTCAAGATATGGCAGCAAAGGTGGTCGCAGCGCTGCAAGGAAAGGGCAAAGGCTGGGGCCTGTACGGGGCCGAGTTCTTCGTGAAAGGAGACGAGGTGATTTTCTCAGAGGTGTCGCCTCGCCCGCATGACACGGGGATGGTTACGCTGATGTCACAGGAACTGTCGGAATTTGACTTGCACGCCCGCGCAATCTTGGGATTGCCAGTTTTCGGCGATCAGCCGGCCATTTGCGGCGCTTCAGCGGTGATCCTTGCTGACCGTGAAAGCAGCGACTTTACCTATGAAGGCATCAAAGATGCTCTCAACGTCTCACAAAAGGTCGATATCCGCATCTTCGGCAAGCCCACAACGAGGCCATATCGCCGCATGGGGGTCGCGTTGGCAAAGGCGGATACAACCGATCAGGCCCGTGCGCTCGCGACCAAAGCGGCCAGCGCGGTCCAGATCACCTATCGATCCTGACCGCGCTGCCGGTTGCGCTGCAAAGGGATTAGTTGAAATCGATATTGAACACGGCGCACACATCGATGTCGCGCCGTTCAATCTCGCGCCCGCTCGATAGGCGTGCCTTAAAGTCGAACGTGCACGCGCCAGAGCCGTCATCGACCTCTACCCGCCAATCCTGACCAGCTCCCAAAACGCCTGATCCAAGTTGATCGCTACCCCAATTGCTGGCTGCGGTGTTGGACCAATAGAGATAGGTGATCGTCTGACCGGTCCGGTTCCGGATCGTGACATTGCGGTTGTAGCTGTCGTTTGACCCGCGAGACCCTGCCGAGTTTCGCGTTTGCGTGGCACCCGAGCTGCGCAGGTCTTCGAGTTGAACTGTGAACAGGTTGTAGACACTGCCAAGATTGTTCACGCGCAGCGTAAAATCTTCGCAATTCACTCCGCTCCGGCGGTTCAGGACCGCTTCTGTGCGGTCTGTCGTGTCGTAATCTGAATGGACGATTGTGCCGCTCGAATTGCGCACGACAAAGTCCAGATCGGTGTCACCATCCCCGCGAACATTCAGACGCACACGCGGTGAACACACATTCATGGTGATTGACGTATTGTCATTGGCAGATACGCGATAACTGTCTGTATCGACGGGATTGCCGCTGTTGATCCGGATATCTTCAAGGCTGATGTCCAGCATGTTCCAGACATTGCCAAGATTCGACGTGCGCAAGGTGAAATCTTCGCAACCCGAGCTCGATCGCCGGCGCAGAGTGGTGCTTGCCCGGTCCGATGTGCTGTAGTCTGACCACACCGTTGTGCCGCTGCTGTTGGTGATCACAAAATCCAGATCGGTATCGCCGTCACCGCGCAAATCAACGCGTACTTCTGGGTTGCAGATTGTGATTGTGGTGTTGCGCGAAGAATTGGCATCAATTCGGTAGGAATCAGATTGTGCATAGGCCGTTGTCGGTACAGCCATCATCCCCGCCGCAACCAGAAACGGCGCAAAAGTCTTTAACATCTTCATTGAAATTGCCCCCAATAAACGCCCGTCATCCAAGACGGTAAGCCCCCTAGTGACACAAAGCTAATAGGGTGCGGGGCTCGCTGCAACAGTGGAAGTTTCGTTTTCTCAACAAACTCCAAGATTGATACGTCTTCCCAGCCCATTCGTGCCTGAGGTCGGCAAAGCAACACCTTGTTCAGATGGTGGTGCAGCCCTAGAGAGTGGCCCATGACCTCCTTCTCCAAGACGGCCAATCTGATGCAGCGCGGCCTTGAATTTCTCGGCTGCGAACACGCGATCCTGTGCGGAGCCATGAGCTGGGTGTCAGAGCGCAATCTCGTTTCTGCAATCTCCAATGCGGGTGGGTTTGGCGTGATCGCTTGCGGTGCAATGACGCCTGAACTGCTCAACACCGAGATTGCGGAGACAAAGGCTCGTACCGATAAGCCCTTTGGCGTCAACTTAATCACCATGCACCCGCAGCTGTTCGATCTGATTGCGGTCTGCCAAAAATACGACGTCAGCCATGTGGTGCTGGCAGGTGGTATCCCGCCCAAGGGCAGTGTCGAGGCAATCAAAGCGTTTGGTGCTAAGGTGATCGTCTTTGCGCCCACGCTGGCGCTTGCCAAGAAGCTGCTGCGCTCGGGCGGCGATGCCTTGGTGATCGAAGGAATGGAAGCGGGCGGGCATATCGGCCCTGTTGCGACCAGCGTGCTGGCCCAGGAATTCCTGCCTGCGCTCGCCAAAGACCATGTCGTATTCGTTGCTGGCGGCATTGGACGGGGGGAGGCAATTGCGAGCTATCTGGAGATGGGCGCTTGCGGGGTCCAGCTTGGTACGCGCTTCGCCTGCGCTACCGAAAGCATCGCGCATCCCGATTTTAAGAAGGCATTTTTCCGGGCCAAGGCCCGCGATGCCGAAGCCAGCGTGCAGGTAGATCCGCGCCTGCCTGTGATCCCGGTGCGCGCTTTGAAAAACAAGGGCACTGAAGAGTTTACAGCCAAACAGATCGAGGTCGCAGCCATGCTCGACCGCGAAGAGGTGGACATGGGCGAGGCGCAATTGCAGATTGAGCATTTCTGGGCCGGGGCCTTGCGCCGCGCGGTGATTGACGGCGATGTTGAAAGCGGATCGCTGATGGCCGGACAATCGGTGGGCATGGTCACACAAGAAGAGCCGGTCGCCGAGATTATCGAGCAGCTGATGCAGGAATGCGAAGGCGCGTTGGGAGGCCGTTTATGATGATCCGCGCAATACTAACTGCAATCGCGATAACAACCTCTACCGCAGCCACAGCGCATTCCTTTTGGCTTCAACCTGTCGATCACACGCCAGAGGCAGGCGAAGAGGTGCTTGTCGAATTCAAGGTCGGCGATGCGGGCGATGTTGCGGATTGGGGGCTGTATTGGGAAAGGATTGCCTCGCTGCGTCTCTTTGGCCCCGATGGCGTCATCGATCAGCAGCGCGCCGTGCGGGTGACCGGCGACGATGAAGTGGGCAGCGCGGTTTTGGCGGCTCCTTTAGAGGCGGGCACCTATGTGCTCGCATTTGAGAGCAATCCAAGCTTCTCTGATCTCGAAGCCGAGCGGTTCAATCGGTATCTTGACCATGAAGGCCTGAACGCCATTGCCGCGCATCGTGAGGCGATTGGGACAACAGGTGAGCGCGGAACGGAGCTCTACGCTCGGCGTGCGAAGACAATTCTTCAGGTGGGAGATGCATTCACCCGCAATGTGACGCAGCCGATTGGGCAGATTCTTGAGATTGTGCCGTTCGAGCATCCCTTCTCCATGGGGGAGGGCGAGCAACTGCCTTTGACAGTTTTTTGGCGCGGGGAGCGTTTGGCTGGGGCCACACTGGTGGCATCTCGGCTCGATGGAACGGGGGACGTACAGACATATGTTACGGGCGCGGATGGCGAAGTCACCATCCCCGCGCAGCCGGGCGCGCCGGTGCTCTATTCGGTCGTGTGGGGCGTGCCTGCCCTGAATGATGGGCGCGCGGATTACTTCACCATCTTCGCAAGCCTGACAGTGGACCCGCGATGAGCGCGCCCTTGATCCTGACGCTTGATTGCCCGGATAGGCCCGGCATCACAGCCAAAGTGACAGCTTTTCTGTTTGAGCGCGGCTGCAATATTCTCGACGCGCAGCAATTTCGCGATGCGACCTCGGAACGGTTCTTTATGCGTGTGGCGTTTGATCCGACGGGGACGGCCAGCGATGATTTGCGAGCGAGCTTTGCGAAGTTGGCTGGCGCGCATGGTATGCAGTGGAAGATCGTCTCCCAAGACCGGGCGCGGCGGGTGATCATCATGGTCAGCAAAGCCGATCATTGCCTTGTTGATCTGCTTTATCGCTGGCGCACGGGTGAGCTCAACATTGACCCGGTCGCGATCGTCTCAAACCACCCGCGCGAGGCGACTGTGCGGGTGGATATTGGTGATATCCCCTTTCACCACCTTGCGGTGACGCCTGAAACCAAGCCCGATGCCGAGGCAAAGCTGCGCGAGCTTGCCGATGCGACGCAGGCAGAGCTGATTGTGCTGGCGCGCTATATGCAGATATTCTCCGATGAACAGAGCGCACATTTTGCCGGGCGCTGCATCAATATCCACCACTCCTTCTTGCCGGGTTTCAAAGGGGCAAAGCCCTACCATCAAGCCCATGCTCGCGGGGTCAAAATCATCGGAGCGACCGCGCATTTCGTGACTGCGGACTTGGATGAAGGGCCCATTATCCATCAGGACGTAGAGCGTATCAGCCATGCGGATACGCCCAGCGATCTAGTGCGCAAAGGCCGCGATATTGAACGCCGCGTGCTCGCCGAAGGGGTCCGAATGTTCGTGGAGGAGAGGGTGCTGATGAACGGCAATCGGACGGTTGTTTTCACGGGCTAGAGAGCAGTTTTCGCCAAGGCGCAGCGCGTGGGTCATCGCTGCTGAGTGGATCCCAGACTTCAGCCATGCGCCGATGCGCTTCTGATTTAGAGATGCCGTTTTTGAGGTCGAGCAGGTAGAAGAACGCTGTGACCCGATAGTTGGCGATGCAGTGCACATGGGCGGGTCCATCTGCCCGAGCCAGTGCCTCTTCGAATGTCGCAACATCTTGGTGGGTGGGCGAAGCGAAGGGGACAGGGATATGAGTGTAGGCAATCCTTGCGTCTGCGAGCAGTTTCGCTTCATCCGCTAACGCCTCGGGGTGATCGTCGGTCGCTAGATTGATCACATGCTTGACCCCTATTGCTGCAAGCCGTGCAAGATCGCCCGGTTCCAGCTTGCTAGAGGTAGTGATCCCATCGGGCCTTCGCTGCCAATTGCGAATGTCGGTGGGATCGGCAATTGGGTTCACCGCCGCGCAACCTGTCCTGAGCCCTCCAACGCCTTGTCCTCATTCGCGCGGTGGATCACGTAAGCGCGGATCGCTTCGATCTCTTCGCGGCTCATGGAATCGGCAAAGCTCACCATGCCGTTATCCTTTAAGATGCCGTCATGCACCACGGCCGCCCAGCTTTGCGCATTGCCGAGCGTGCCCGAGCGGCGAAGGTCAGGCAGGACGGTTGATCCCACAGCACCCGGCGCATGGCACACCGCGCAATAGCGGGCATATTTGGTGGCCCCTGCTGCGATAACCTCTTCCGAGGCGCGGCTGGGCGGTGGATCGAGCGGGAGGCTGGCGAGTTCGAGTTCAGCGGGTAGTTCGCCGCCTGCGCCCAGTTTGAACACCAACAGGCGCGAGACATTGCGCACCGGGCCCTGACTGTCGATCAAATGCCCATCGGCGGTGATCGCATAGGCGCCGCCCCATCCGGCCAAAACCGCTACATATTGCTCCCCATCGACCGAATAGGTGATGGGCGGAGCCACAATCCCGGTTTGCGCGCCAAAGCTCCACAGCTTCTCTCCGCTTGATGCACTGTAGGCGGCAAATTCGCTCGATGAATTGCCTTGGAACACCAGCCCGCCGCCGGTCGCCAAGATCCCGCCATTCCACGGCCCTGCAAACTCGACCTCCCAGCGCGCCTCTTGCGCGGCCGGGTCCCATGCGAGCAGCTTGCCTTTGACGGTGCCATAGACCTCACGGCGAAAACCTAGATCGGGCGGCAAATCACCCGATCCCAGATCAAAGCCGACATTGAACCCGCGCGCAGTATCAGGTTTCCAATCGGCTTCTGGAGCGTAGACGGTCGCCGCTTCAAAGGCCGGGATATAGACCAAGCCTTCACCGGGATGGAACGCCATCGGGTGCCAATTGTGCCCCCCAAGCGGCCCCGGCATCACCAGCGCAGGCTCTCCCGTCACATCGACCCGCGCCGCCGCGTTGAAGATCGGGCGGCCCGTCTCATCAATGCCTTCAGCCCAGTTTTGCGGGATATACTCCTCGGCAGAGATAAACTCCCCAGTCGCGCGGTCGATGACATAGAAGAACCCATTCTTGGGCGCCTGCATCAGAACCTGCCGCTCTTCCCCTTCGATCTCCATATCGGCGAGGATGATGTGCTGCGTCGCGGTGTAATCCCACGTCTCGCCCGGCGTCGTCTGGTAATGCCAGGCATATTCGCCCGTATCCGGGTTCAGAGCGACAATGCTGGAGAGATAAAGGTTGTCGCCTTCCCCCGTTCCATCCTCGCCCGGAGAACGGTAAGCCCGGTTCCACGGGCTCCCATTGCCAACGCCAATGTAGAGCAGGTTGAGTTCGGGATCATAGGCCATCGAATCCCACACGGTGCCCCCGCCGCCAATCGCATCGGAGCTGGCGAGGACCTCTGTGTTCCATGTCTCTGCGGCGTCTTGCAAATAGGCAGGGGAGCTCTCATCCTCAGTGCCCTCTGGCACAGTGTAGAACCGCCACAACTCGCTGCCATCATTCGCGTCATAGGCCGCGATATAGCCGCGCACACCAAACTCTGCGCCGCCATTGCCGATGATTACTTTGCCATCGATCACGCGCGGCGCGCCGGTGACGGTGTAGCTTTGATCAGGATCGGTGGTTTGTACTTCCCATTCCACATCGCCACTGTCGCGGTCGAGCGAAACCAGCCGGCCATCCAGAGTGCCTAGGAACAATGAATTGCCCCATGCGGCAAGGCCCCTGTTCACCACATCGCAACAGGCTTTCACTGCGGTTTCGCCGGGGACTTCGGGATCGTAATCCCAAAGTGGTTCTCCGGTCGCGGCATCAAAAGCTTTCACCTTGCTCCATGCCGTGGTGAGGTAGAGCTTGCCATCCATGACCAGCGGCGTCGCTTCCTGCCCGCGCGCTGTGTCCATATCGGCAAACCATTCAAGCCCCAAATCGCCGACATTATCCGCGCTGATCTGATCAAGCGGGCTGAAACGCTGTTCTGAATAGGTGCGGCCATGGGTGATCCAATTGGCGTTATCCTCGCCCGCTGCAACCAGCATGGCTGCATCAACGCCGCCTTCTTCTCCTGCAATTTCGCTACATGATGCGATGCCGATAGCGCCAAGCGCCAGCAAAGGCGCAGCCCATAGAACTGTTTTCATGAATCTCTCTCCCTGTCGTGCAGACTGCCGAGAAAAATCCCGCTTGTCCATTGGGAGTGTGAGGGCCAAGGTGATGCCACACTGGGTGGTTCCGACAAACCGAAGGAGCGGCGAATATGTGCGAAGAAGCAAAACTGAAAGAATGGGCGCGCGGCGAGCTTAATCGGCGGCAAATTGGGGTGCTGGCCGGCGCGGCTGCGGTGACGGCGTGTGCGCCAGAAGCCGTGACGAATGACGCCCCTGATGACGCCCCTGAGCCTCAGCTGATTGACGAGAGAAATGTCACTTTTGAAACCCCAGACGGTACGATGGACGCATTTTTCACCTATCGCGTAGGTGCGTCAAACGCAGGGATCATTTTTTGGCCTGACATTGCTTCTCTGCGAGAAACGAAGCGGGATATGGCGCGACGTCTGGCAGGCGAAGGCTTCGCAGTTCTGGTGCTTAACCCCTATTATCGCGATGTCGCAGGCCAGCAGTTCGAAGATTTTGCGGATTTTATCGAGAATGATGGCTTTGCGCGAGTTTCTCCGTGGCGCGAAAAGCTCGATGCAGATTCGATTGGGCGCGATACGGTCGCTGCTGTCGAATGGCTTGATGCGCAAAGCGAGATGGAACCAACGCTCAATTTTGGGACGCAAGGATACTGTATGGGCGGCCCGTTTGCCGTGTGGAGCGCGGCAGCCGCTCCTTCGCGGATAAAGGCGGCGGCGAGTTTCCACGGCGGCGGATTGGTGCGAGAGGATTATGAAAAGAGTCCGCACAAGCTGCTCGATCAAACTCAAGCGGCCTATCTCTTTGCGATCGCGCAGGATGATCATGAGCAATCGCCCGGCGATCAGGTAAGCCTATCTATCGCAGCATCGACTGCCAGACGTCCTGCCAAGACCGAAGTCTATGCAGGCGACCACGGTTGGACCGTGCCGGATAGCCCAGCCTATAATGAAGAAGCAGCCGAGCAGGCCTATGCTGATCTGATGACGCTTTATGGGGAACACATCTGGTCAATGTCGTAATCCTTGAGCAGATCCGTGATTGAGCGCCGCCAGCCGCGGGTGACCCTTCGCATTTTCCTACTTTAAGGGTGTTTGATATGTCGCCGGGCTGATCAATTCCCGGCGCCTTTCAACCGAAAAATTCCTTTCTAGTCAGTGGGTTGTCCGAAATGGGTTGCGGGCGCGTCTTTTCGCTCAGGACCGTGTAACATGCGGTCCATGTCTCGGCTCAAAAACGGGTTAGAAACGGGTCTTAGGAAGCAGTACCGCGTTGCTTGGCGCGCTCGTTCGACAGACCAAAGCGGCCGAACTTGCGATAGCGGGTCATCCACTTGTCGAGATACAGCCCAAGCGGCCGCGCCTCGATGTCCATATCCGCCAGCGTCTTGGCCCCTTCGCTCACCAGACTGCCCGGTTGCAGCAGCGTCCACTGGTCGCGGCTCATCGGAGTGCCGGGAAGCGCGGCGAACAGGCCGGACAGGCCATCGGGCATGGCGATGAAGCGGCGTGTGCGACCTTGGGCTGCGGCGATGCGCTCGTTGATCTCCATCATCGACAGCTGCTCTGGCCCGCCAAGCTCGTAGGTATTGCCCCCATGGCTGGCCGGGTCCTCAAGCGCTACCGCCACAGCGTCAGCAACGTCATCGACATAGACGATCTGAAGCTTGGCATCTGGGCCGAAAACGGGAAGGGCAGGCATCATCTCGATCAGCCCTGCGAACATGTTGATGAACTGGTCGTCCTTGCCAAACACGATTGATGGGCGAAGGATGGTCGCCTCAGGGAAGGCCTCAAGCACGCGGGTCTCGCCCAAAGCCTTGCCTTTGGCATAGCCGGTTGGGGAGTTCGCATCGGCTCCAATAGCGCTGAAGTGGACGAAGGCCTGCGCGCCGTTTGCTCTGGCAATCGCGGCCATGCGGCCCGGCGCCTCTCCCATCAGTTCGCTAAGGTCACCATCAAACGCACCGACCAGATTGACAACATGGGTCGCGCCCTGAAGGCACGCGGTAAGGCTGTCTTGATTGGTGATGTCGCAGCGCGCGAATTGGAGCTGGCCAAGATCGGCCAAGGGCTGCAACGCGTGCCCTTTTTCTGGATTGCGGCTGGCCACCCGCACGCGCGCACCGCGCGACAACAGAGCTTGAACGACGTAATTGCCAACAAACCCGCCGCCTCCAAAAACGGTGACCAGTGAACCAGAAAGCGAATTTGTAGAGGACGAAGGGTTGGGGGGTAACATGGCTCAAATCCCTTTAAGAGCGCTTGGACGTTTAGCTCCCATGCGACAACGAAGAGCAATGGGCAAGACTGGGTTACCAACGCGCTCAAAGTTGGCTCGCGATTCCGACTTAAAGCAGGGGTGATGGGGCAGCTGGGTTCAAGTTCGCAAAAGAGTTTGGCAAAATCAGCGTGGTGAGTTCCGAGAAGAGGACGCCGCCGGCACGGTGTAACCTGGACTCCATACTCGCCTTTCGCCCAATGATCGGCGCTTCCCTGCTCCTCGCGCAAGATCACATCAATTGGGATGTCCTGGTGACTGCCAAAATCACGGTTTGAAAAGCATGGCTTTAGTCTGCAATAGGCTTGGGGCTATCAACTCCAACCCGGTGCAGTTTGCAGTATGTTCCAATTCCCACGCCTAGAGTTCGATCAGGAAGCCAATGCGCTGAGGGCCAATGTAAGGGCATTCCTGGATAATGAACGTGAAGAAGGCGGGTTTGAACCGTGTGCCGACTGCTGGGTATCAGCAGCAGACCCCAACTTCAGCCGCAAGATGGGGCAGCGCGGCTGGCTGGGGATGACTTGGCCAACTCGCTATGGCGGCGGCAACCGATCCGTCGCGCATCGCTTCGTCGTTACCGAAGAGATGCTTGCGGCAGGTGCCCCTGTTGCTGCCCATTGGGTCGCCGATCGGCAGACAGGGTCACACATCTTGCGATATGGAACTGAAGGGCAGAGATCCGACATTCTGCCGCGAATTGCCGCGGGCGAATGCTTCACGGCGATCGGTATGTCAGAGCCGCAGGCAGGTTCTGATCTTGCCGCCATTCAAACCAACGCCAAACGCACCGATGCTGGATGGATGCTATCGGGCCGAAAAATATGGTCCACGGGCGCCCACTTCTCGCACTACATGATCGTTCTAGCCAGAACTTCGCCGCCCGAGGGGCGCAATCGCCAAGTTGGCCTTTCGCAGTTTCTGGTTGACCTTTCTTTGCCGGGCATATCGATCGCTGGGATCAAGGATTTGGGCGGAACGCCGCATTTCAACGAGACTTTGTTTGAAGACGTCGAACTGCCTGCTGACGCTTTGCTTGGCAAAGAAGGCAATGGATGGGCCCAGTGTATGGGAGAGCTTGCGCTGGAACGCTCCGGACCAGAGCGTTTTCTCACTTCGTTGATCGTTCTCGAACGCGCCATGCCGGCACTCACCCAGCATATTGATGATCGTCGCGCATCTGAGATCGGGTCGATCCTTGCCAATCTGCGAGTTTTGCGCCGCATGTCTCTGGGCGTTGCGCAAATGCTAGAGGAGGGCGACAGCCCCGCAACCGCGGCCTGTGTGGTCAAGGAGATGGGCAATCGGTTGGAGAATGATGTCATTGCCAGGCTAAGGTCCATGCTTAGCGGCATCCCCCAAAGCGACTGGCCCGATGGACTGGCCGCTTTGCTTCGCAATGCAGTGCTCCATCTTCCGTCGAACACGTTGCGCGGCGGCACCACTGAGATTTTGCGTGGCATCATTGCGCGTGAAATGGGGATGCGGTGATGGACAAAAGCGAAACCGCAATGATCGCCGATGGGTTTGAGCGGATTCTTGCTGATGCTCAGCTCGAAAAGATCGACGCTGCTCAAGGACTTGGAAAAGAGGCTGAAGCGCTTTGGGAGACCTTGGTTGCTAATGGCTATCCGCTCGTTTGCGTGTCCCAAGAGCAAGGCGGATTTGGCGGCTCCTTTGCGGACCTGTGTGCAATCGCAACTCTTGCCGGACGCAGTGCTTTGTCGATCCCAATCGTTGAAACCGCGCTGGCCAACGCCATACTTTCAGCTGCGGGAGCCGCTCCTGCCGAATCAACTGTAGCGATTGCAGACCCCATAGACCCTTCTTTGCCAGTTTCTTATGCTGCGCGCGCCGACTACTTCCTGTCGCTCCAAGACGCAAAACTGAGCCTTCACATATTAGGCCCGGAGGTGTTTGAGCCATTGAAGGGCGGCGAGGACGGGGCGGCTACGCCTGTCGATCTCCGTGTCGAACCGCTTTTCACTTTTGAAGCGCCCAACTGGTTAAGCGCTCAGACTCTTCGAGCACTGTGTGCTTTTGCTCGATCAGCGCAAATGGCAGGGGCAATGCAGTATGTCTTGGATCTGACCCTCACATACACGCAGGATCGTGAACAGTTCGGGCGCGCGCTTTCAAAGTTTCAGGCCATTCAGCACCATCTTTCGGATATTGCATGTGAGACGGCAGCAGCTATCGCTGCGGTGGAGCTCGCAAGCGACGCATTGCGATCGGACCCGCTTTGTGGACCCCAAGTCTTGGATGAGCTTGCCATTGCCAAAATTCGCTGCGGAGAAGCCGCTTCCAAGGTTGCAGCTGCCGCGCATCAGGCCCACGGCGCCATGGGGTTCACCCGCGAATATGCGCTCGGACGATACACGAGACGGCTTTGGCAATGGCAGGATGAATTCGGTTCAGAGCTGGATTGGGCCATCCGGCTTGGAAATTCAGTCTTTGATGATCCAACCCCAGCCCTGTGGCCGCGGATCAGTCACCAAATCTAAGAGGAACAATAATGGAAAACGCCGTCCTTTTCTCTCGCGAAGGCAGTATTGCGACTGTTACGCTGAACCGAGATAACAGCCGCAATTCTCTCACCGATGAAGTGGTTGATGGCCTGCTCGATGCTATGGCCGAGGCAGAAGGTGATCCCACAATAAGCTGCGTCATTTTAACCGGTGCCGGCAAAGCATTTTCGTCGGGCGGCAACCTTAAAGACATCGGTGCCATGACTGCACAGCAAAAGATGACACCGCTTGATATCGAGCAATGGTACAAGAACGGCATTCAGCGAATGCCCATGATGATGGAGCAATTGACGGTGCCTGTGATCGCAGCGGTCAACGGTCCGGCGATCGGTGCGGGCAATGATTTGGCGACCATGTGCGACATGCGGATAGCGTCGACAAAGGCCGTTTTTGCTGAGAGTTTTTTGAAAGTGGGTATCATTCCCGGGGATGGGGGCGCTTGGTTCTTGCCGCGCGTTATCGGCTATGCTCGGGCCGCTGAAATGCTCTACACGGCCGAGGCAATCGATGCTGAAAAGGCTCTTGCTTGGGGGCTGGTTAGTCAGGTTGTTGAGCCCGATGAGCTTTTGGCCGCTGCGAATGCGTTGGCGGCAAAGGTGGTTGCAAACCCGCCTTATACGTTGCGCAAGGGCAAAGAGATCATGCTGTCGGCACAGCGGGTGAGCCTTGAAGACAGTCTTGCCAAAGCGGCCACCACGCAAGGCGTCCTACAGCAGATGCAGGATCATCAAGAGGCGGTGAACGCAATTTTGGAGAAAAGAAAGCCGAGCTTTAAAGGCTGTTGAACAGACACAAGGTACCTATGTTGGTGCAATGCACAAATGGCAACCTGTCGTACTCAAGCTATCATACTTGCGCTTGCCAATCCTAAGAGCAAAAGCCAGACTTCTCTTCAAACAATGAGAGGATCACAATGAGCGATGCAACGGGGCCATTAAAAGGGTTAAAAGTCATAGAGTTTAGCGGAATCGGGCCAGGCCCCCATGTTGCCATGTTGCTGGCCGATTTGGGGGCAGAAGTCGTACGGATTGATCGCCCAGGGGCCACTGTGTCGAACTATGTGGTTGAGCGCGCGCGGCACCGCGCTTCAGTCGATTTGAAAAGCGAGGAGGGCAAGGCCTTTTGCCGCGATGCGATTGCTAATGCCGATGTGTTGATCGAAGGTTTTCGCCCAGGTGTGATGGAACGGCTTGGATTTGGGCCAGACGAAGCGCTTGCGCTTAACCCACGACTCATCTTTGCGCGGATGACGGGCTGGGGGCAAGAGGGACCTTTGGCCCATGCCGCTGGCCACGATATCAACTACATCGCTTTAACCGGAGCACTTTCGGCTGTCGGTAACTCAGGCGAAAGAGCAACGCCGCCCCAGAACTTGGTTGGCGATTTTGGCGGAGGTTCAATGTACTGTGCCTTTGGCATTATGGCGGCGCTGTATGAAAGAGAACGATCGGGCAAAGGCCAAGTGGTTGATGCGGCCATCGTTGACGGTGCAACCAGTTTGATGAGCTTCTTCTTCGGGGTGCGCGCCAACCCAATCTTGACCACAGACCGCGGCAAAGGAATGCTTGGCGGCGCTGCCCATTTTTACCGATGCTTTGAATGCTCTGATGGCAAGGAAATATCATTGGGCGCGATCGAGCCGCAATTCTACGCGGAGTTTCTTGCCAAGGCGGGTGCACCTAAGGAGCTCGCGCAAGCGCAAATGAACCCAGCCAATTGGGACGCTTATGCCGATCAGCTTGAGGCTTTCTTCAAAACAAAGACCCAGGCCGAATGGTCCGACCTTCTTGAAGGATCAGATGCTTGTTTTGCGCCAGTGTTAGCTTTGGATGAAGCGAAAGACCATCCGCATATGAAGGCGCGCGGTGCTTACATCGAACATGATGGCGAATGGCACACCGCACCTGCGCCGCGTTTTAGCCGCACGCCAGGTTCGGTTCGGTCAAGCTCAGATGACGGAGCGCAAGTCGTGGCGAATTGGTCAAAGGTCTAGCCAAATCCGTAAGGTTCGAAGGGCTGCCGCCTTTGTGCCCTGTCTTGACTAGGGGGCCGTAGCGGGCGCAAAGTACTTACCGACTGGCAAGTGAGGGAGAGGGCGATGAGCAATCGAAAGCCGCAATTCGCGGCATTGGGCGCGTTGGCGGTTGCGTTGGCAGCATGTAGCGGTGAAGCGGCGCTCGATGGCGATCAGACCGGCGACGGCGAAGGCACCATCGATCTAGCCGAATTTCCTGACAGGCCTTATTGGGGAGACACCCATCTCCACACAGATAACTCTGTCGACGCTTTTGGCTTCGGTACCCGGCTCGGCCCGGAAGCGGCGCTGAGATTTGCGCGCGGGGAATCGGTGGAAGCGACGACGGGCGGCGACGTGCAATTGGAGCGCCCCTTGGACTTTCTCGTTATCGCCGACCATTCTGATGCATTGGGTGCAACGCGTCGCCTTTATGACGCACCACGTTGGTACGTGAATTGGGTTATTGGCGATGAGACGGTGCTCAGATGGTATGACATGATGCACGAAAGCCCGGAGCAATCGACACGGGCAATTGGTGAACTGGTCACAGCCGCAGCCGAAGACAACATTCCAGAGGCATTCGCCGATCCTGAAGCTGCAGCAGAGGCTACCAAGGACATTTGGAACACTCAGCTTAGCATTCTGGATCGCTACAACGAGCCCGGAGTTTTCTCCGCAATCGCTGGATATGAATGGACCGCTATGCCCAACGGCAACAATCTCCACCGAGTGGTGATGTTCCGCGATGGCTCTGAAAAAACCCGTCAAACCTCGCCGTTTCCTGGCCTGACCACCACTGCTCCACAATTGTGGGACTACATGAAGGCCTATGAGGAAGAAACAGGTGGCCGGGTGCTTGCGATCCCTCACAATGCCAATCTATCCAATGGTTTGATGTTTCAGATGACTATGGAGGATGGTTCGCCCATGACGTCTGAATATGCAGCAATGCGTGCATGGGCTGAACCGGTGATCGAAGCGACCCAGATTAAAGGGGATAGCGAAACACATCCATTCCTTTCTCCCAATGATGAAATGGCGGGTTTTGGCGTTCAGGGCTGGGATTTTGGCAATCTGTCTTTGAGTGAGCGAACTGAGGCTTCTATGTATGCAGGATCTTATGCCCGTTCGGCGCTCCTGCGCGGGCTTACGCTGGAACAGCAGCTTGGGGTGAACCCCTACGCCTTTGGCATGATCGGCTCGACCGACAGCCACACGACCCTTGCAACCGGCGATGAGGACAATTTCTGGGGCAAGCATACCGGAAATGAACAATCCTACACCGATCGTGCCGTGCAGGCCCAAAATCTGGGCACGCGCGAGGGCAGGTTCGGCTGGCACTACCTTGCGGGTGGCTATGCTGCCGCATGGGCGCGAGGGAATACACGCGCAGAGATATTCGATGCCTTTGCCCGACGGGAGGTCTACGCAACCACAGGGCCGCGCATGACAGTCCGAGTGTTTGGCGGTTTCGACTTCACGGAACAGGATTGGGACGGTGACTGGGTGCGTGCAGGCTACACTCGCGGTGTGCCGATGGGCGGCGAATTGACAGATCGCGGCGAAGCACCCGGCTTTATGATCAGCGCGATGAAAGATCCTGACGGCGCCAACCTAGACCGGGTCCAAGTCGTCAAAGGCTGGCTAGATGATGCAGGCGAGATGCAAGAGCGTGTGTATGACGTGGTCTGGAGCGACATGGAAACGCGTCGCCGGTCGGGCGGGCGAGTGCCCCCAGTGGGCGACACAGTCAATCGCGAGGATGCGACCTATACAAATACGATTGGCGCAATGGAGCTTCGCAGCGTTTGGACCGATCCTGATTATGAGGTGGGGCAGCGACCCTTCTATTATGTTCGAGTTCTCGAAATTCCAACACCTCGTTGGACATTGTTCGATGCCGTTCGGTTCGGTGTCACCTTGAGTGATGAAGCGATGGCCGATGCTGTAGCGCAAGAGCGCGCCTACACTTCGCCCATTTGGCTTAAAGCAAGTTCGTAAAGAGACGCAGCATGACCCTACCGAGCTGGGCGCGAGAGCCTTTGGTGCATTTTATTGCCCTCGGCCTGGCACTTTACATCGTGCTTGCTTGGGGCGGGACACCGCCCGATCCAACATCTCGTGTTATTAGCATCGGTGCGACTGAACGTGAGCAAATCGCTGAAAGTTTTGCTCTTTCTATGGGGCGTTCGCCCACTGATGCGGAGCTGGATTTGGCAATCGATGCATTCGTGCGCGAAGAAGTTCTGTATCGGGAAGCCTTGCGGCTGGGTCTTGATGATGGGGATGCTATTGTCCGCCGCCGGTTGGTGTCAAAGATGGACCAATCCGCCAGCCTCGCTGCGGAAACTGCTCAGCCGACAGATGCGGCGCTGCGCGAGTTCCTCGATCAGAATCTTGAACGCTATTCTGGGCAGAGCTCGCAGCGTTCAATGCTGAGCTTCGACCAGCGATTTTACTCCACTGCAGAAGCCGCACAGGCTGCGCTGGAGGACAGCAATCTACCGAGCGAGGCGACTAGCCTGCCCGCCAGTGTGGAAGCTATTACAATCCGCGAGGTAGAAGCGCGCTTTGGTTCACAGTTCGCCTCCAGTTTGAATGAGATCCAAGTGGGAAACAGTTGGCAAGGGCCAGTTCAGTCTGGCTTTGGATGGCATATTCTGCGCTTGCGTGAGAGGGACGCGGGCGAAGTCGATTTCGAGGCTTTGCGCGGCGTTCTCGCAAATGATTGGCGAAACGAACAAATCGCGCAACGCAAAGACCGCGCATATCAGTTGCTCGCCAATGCGTATCGGATCGATATAGACCGATGATCGCGGTGATCCGCTTGGTCGCGGGCTTACTCGCGTTTTTCGGCGCGATTCTCCCTGGCCCGAACGTGAGCGCGCACGAACTTCGCCCTTCTGTTGTTGAGCTGCGCGAAGGGGAACCGGGTGAATATTCCTATGATTGGAAAGTCACTCTTGCGGTAGGAAGCGCCGCCTTGTTGGCCGACCGCTTGGAGCCAGTGATCCCCGACAGTTGCACGGCCAAGGGGGAGGCTGCACAGAGGCTACAGTCTGCGGCTTTGATGGGAAGGGTCGATCTTGTTTGTGAAGGCAATCTTTCAGGGGAAGAATTCGGGCTAAGCGAATTGCTCGGAAAATCCGATGCGATCGCTCGTTTTGTCCCGCGTGATAGGCCTGTGCAGAGCTTTCGCCTGACGTCCGAGGCCCCAACCGCAATCATTCTAGCAGAGGCGTCTGTATGGAGTGCCTTGAGCGACTACTTTGTTATTGGGGCTGAACATATCATCTTTGGCTGGGACCATCTGCTCTTCGTGATTGCACTGGTCCTCTTGGTGCGAAAACCGTGGCCCGTAGTCAAAGCGGCTACGGCATTCACTATAGCCCATTCAATCACTCTGATCGCGACTGTCTTGGGATATTCAGGTCTACCCGGTCGCCCCGTAGAAGCTCTCATCGCGCTTTCTATCGTCTTCTTGGCAGTCGAAGTGGCTCTTGTTTTGCGCGATCCAGAGCGTCAGACTTGGACGCGGCGTTACCCTTGGGCGGTGGCATTTGCATTTGGCTTGGTCCACGGCTTTGGCTTTGCTGGCGCACTTGCCGATATCGGCCTACCGCAGACCCAACTTGCGACCGCGCTTTTAGCATTCAATGTGGGCGTTGAAGCAGGGCAGCTGCTGATTGTTGCACTGACGATCGGAGTTCTCGCATTGCTCAATCGCACATCGGAAACCGCAAGAGCTGGGACCCTCAAAATTGCGACCTATTCGATTGGCACGGTTGGCAGCTTTTGGCTGATTGAACGATTGATCGGCTAGCTACCACCAGAGCTGCCGAGTGTGCTTCCACCTAATGCCTGCCACAACAAGATTCGCGCGCGTCGCGCTCTGCCGAAGGCGTCTGCTGCGCGTTCTCCGCTGGCGTCTGCTGCGCGCTGGGCATCGAGCACTTCGAGAAAGCTCGAAAGGCCTGCGCGGTATCGATCATTGGCGAGCCGCGCAGCGCGTTGTAGTTGATCACGCTCCTGCTCTGCCAGCCTTGCTTCGCGATCTGAGGCGTTGACAAGACCGTATGCAGTCTCTGCATCGCCTAGTGCCTGAAAGACCGCCCCACGATAGGCCTGGAAGGCAACAATTTTGTTCGCCGCAGCGCCATCGATTTCTGCTTCAATCCGACCAAAGTCGAAGAGCGGAGCCGCGACGCCTGCCGCAAGCGATCCCACAAGTGCATCCTCGTCAAAAAGGTCCCCCGGATTGAAAGCCAGCAGCCCCAGCACACCGGAAAGGGTCAGGCGCGGAAACCGTGCGCGTGCGGTCGCAGCAAGATCGGCATCGCTTGCAGCCAGTTGTGCCGACGCAAATGCAACATCTGGACGGTTTACAAGCAAATCAGATGGTAATCTGGCGGGCGCTGGGGCAACGCTGATTGAAGGGGCATGCTGCTCCAATTGGGCGCTGACTGTTGCGGCCGCTTGCCCGGTCAGTGTGACCAGTCTGCCGATGATCCTGGCTTTCTCGCTTTCCAGAGCTGCCAATCGCGAGCGCGACGCCGCCGCGTTGGCCTGCGCTCGGACCCTGTCAAAGCCCGGGGCAATTCCTGCCTGCTCCCGGGCGCTTGCCAACGAAGCCAGCCGTTCGGCGGCCGTCACATCACTGACAATAGCGTCTGATCGGGCCTGGATTGTCCGCCAGTCTGTAACGCTTCCTGCAATCTCTGACAGCAAAGCGATGCGCACGCCCGTTGCCGATGCGTTCGCAGCATCAATCCTTGCCGAGGCTGCGCGTTCCTGTGCCCTTAGCTGACCGAAAACGTCCGCATCCCATGACGCGGTGATGTTGACGCCATAGGACACCTGCTCAGTGTCGATGGCTTGAGCAAAAGGATTGTTGCTTCCGAACTGGTTCGGGTTGATCCGAGTACCCGTTGCTGCGCCATCCGCAGCGATTGAAGGCAATCGGTTTGCTCCCGCTCTTGCAGCCTGCGCCCGCGCGACGTCTATTCGAGCAATGGCTTCGGCAAGTGAAGGCGCGTCTTTAATGGCCGCCGATACCAGTCTCTCAAATGCAGGATCATCAACTGGCAACAAAGCATCAAGGCCAGCCTGTGTTTCGCCGTCGGCTTCAAAGAAAAAAGCTTCAGGTAAGTCAGGAGTTGGCGTCGCAATTTCGGGCGCCGGGCCTGCTACGCACGCATTAAGCAAGGCGGATGCGGCAAGTGCGAAAAGAAGCGGACGGGGATTTCGCATGGCTTAGCCTTCCGTCTGCCTGTCGGCTTCGTCACTCTCGCTGCCGTCGCTTGTGTCGGTGGCAGGTATAAATGCATCGACTTGTTGGCCCACGCGGAACACCGAGGTGGCTTCACCGGAAGGCAAGACGTAGATCAGTTGAAGAACCCGCACATCAACACGTTCGCTAGCGCTGTTGGTGAGCGAGCGCTTGGGGACGATCTGCGGTTCGGCGCGAACAAACGCAGCCTCAACTTGCCGACCCGCCGCGCCGCGCGGGGAGACGATTGCGGGGGCGCCCATATCGACGCGGACCGCTTCGTTCTCGTCAATGTCAATGCGGACATGCATTGGCGAGGTCTCGCCCATCTGGATGAAGGGAAGCGCGTTCCCGCCGCCTTGCGTGGCGACAAATTCACCCGGGCGAATATTCACCGCCAAAATCTCACCGGCAATCGGAGCGCGCACGGTCAACCGGCCAAGCTCGGTCTGCGCGCTTCCTGCCTGGGCCTGCGCCGCGTTGAGCCGAGCGCGGGCCACTTCGAGGCGGCTGGAGGCGGCGGCTGCTTCGCCCTCGACGCGGATGACTTCTGCGCGGCTGACAGCGGCGGGGTCGGAAATGTCACGGTAAAGTGCCAATTGCTGGCGCGCGGTGCGCTGTGCGGTCTGCGCTTCACTGATCGAAGCGCGCGCTTCTCGGATCGCCGCGTTCGCTTCGGATAGCCGGGCGCGCACTGCCCGGTCGTCGACCACAAAAAGCGGCTGGCCTTTCTCCACTCGGTCGCCGGGCGAGACGCGAAGGTCGGTCACCAGCCCCGACAAAGCAGAGCCAATATCGATGATCTCGCTCGAAGGTTCTACCACTCCTGCTCCCGCGACGCGGCTCGCATCGGCGAGCGCTCCAGTGGCTTTGGGCGGTTCTTGTTCGGGCTCTTCCAGCTCGCGGTCCGGCAGTTCGCTAAAAATGAAGAACACCGCCACAATCAGACCGATAACCGCAAGCACCGGCAAGATGGTTCGCGAGAAACTGATATTGGGAAGGAGGAGGGCCATATGTGTCTCTAGGTTTCCTGAGGGTGCTTAGTGATCGTCCGGCATGTCGGTGCCGTCATGGGTGATGCGCCCATCCTCCAACACGAGGATGCGGTCTGCGAGGTCGAAAATGCGGTTGTCGTGGGTGACGATGATACAGGCGCGGTCGGGTGCGACTGCGACTTCGCGAAGCAGGTCCATCACGCGCCGACCAGAGCTTGCATCGAGCGCAGCCGTCGGCTCATCGCAAACGACCAAACGCGGTTCGTGGACAAGCGCGCGGGCGATTGCGACGCGTTGTTGCTGCCCGCCAGAGAGCTGATTGGGCAGTTTCTCTGCCTGATCACCGATATTGAGCTTGTCGAGCAGCGCCTTTGCTTTCTCGCGCGCAGGTTCGATATCCATCCCCTGTGCGATCAGCGGAACCGCCGCGTTGGCAGCGGCGTCAATCGAGGGGATCAAATTGTACTGCTGAAAGATAAAACCGATGTTTTGGAGCCGGAAATTGACAAGGTTGCTGTCACTCAGAGCATAGATGTCGGTGCCGAACACCTTCACTTCACCCTCAGTTGGCCAAAGGATGCCGCACATGATCGAGATCAGCGTGGTTTTGCCCGATCCGCTCTCGCCGACCACATAGGTCATTTCGCCAGACTGGATGTCCGTGTCGATCCCGTGGAGCACGCGGATGGTTGACTGACCCGCTTTGAAATCGCGGATGATGCCGCGCGCGCAAATCGCTGCTTCGGGTGAGCATCCGCCGATAGCTTTTGTGTCCATGATCGCTGGTTTGTCGGTCATCTGAATACCGCCGCTGGTTCGGTCTTCATGACGCTTCTAAGACCAAGATACCCGGTCATGATCAGGATGATGATCACCGCAAACAGGCTGACAAGCGGGATTTGCCAAGGGATGTAGAACCCTTTGAAGGTGGGAACGCCCGAAAACCCCCATATGAACAAGGCTGTGCCTACCACACCCAGCGCAAAGCCAACCGATCCTACCAAAGTGGCCTGCGCAGCGACCATCTTGACGATTTTCCAATTGGTTACACCAATGGCTTTGAGCGCGCCAAATTGCTTGATGTTGTCCCGGATGAAAAGGCTGAAGGTCAGTCCCACAATCGCGACGCCGACCACAAAGCCAAGGAACACCGTAATCCCGAAATTGGTCGGAATGCCGGTGTTTTCGATGATGAAGTCGACGCCTGCCTGAGCAAATTCATCGCGGGTTTCAGCCTTCAGCCCGGTCTGTTCCTCGATCCTTGCTGCGACTTCGGCAGGGTCGGCTCCCTCAGACACTCCGGCGAGGACAAAGCTCAGCCGATTGCGGGTCCCGGGCACGAAATTGAGCGCGTTGCTGTACTTTGTGTAGAGCGTCACCTGACTGGTGAAGCTGGGAATGGCGTCGGCAATGCCGCGGATAACCGCGCGCTGATCGTTCAATTCGAGGCGCTGGCCAAGCGGGTCGGAGCCGTCATCGAACAGGTTGGTCACACCGACATCGTCGATGATGACGGTGTCAGGCTGCGAGAGAATGGCCTTGGAACCCTCCACCATGTTTTTGGGAAGGCCGATCAAAGTTGCATCGTCGACCCCGACTATCGCCACGCCTTCAAGATCGCCGGTGCTGGTGCGGACAGAGGCGCTGGCACGAAGATGCGGCACTGCCCACTCCACTCCGCGTACGCTTCGCACTTCATCAAGCGCGGTGGCGGGCATTTCATATTTAACTTCGGTGGTGCGGCTGACCGGGTCCATCACCCATATTTCCGCCTCAGCGACATTGTAGACACCGCTCGCACCGCGCTCGATCAGATTTACAAAGATCGTCAGCTGCTGGGTGATCAAAAGCGTCGAAAACGCAATGCCGAATAGCAGGCCGTAAAACTTTTGCGCATCGCCAGTGAGCATTCGGATTGCGATCCAAAGCATCTCTAAAGGAACCTTTGCCGCTGGTTGAGGTTGGAGAGGGGTTGCGGAGCTTGGGGTTTGTGACAATAATGAACGGTGTCGTTTAATTGAACGGCTTCGTTCATTTTGTCAATCACTCAATGCGAATTTGGTTCCATCCCATTGAACAGTAAAAGAGAAAAAAAGAGATTGGGCAGGCCATCCGACACGGCCAAGCGCGATGCAATCGTCGCATCGGCTTCGAGTCGGTTCTTTGCTGATGGGTTTGCGGCCACCTCAATCGAGCAAGTGGCGGCCGATGCGGGCGTGTCAAAGGTCACGATCTACAACCATTTCGGTGACAAAGGCGGGTTGTTCACCGCTGCAGTTGAGCGCGAATGCGAAAAAATGCGTGGGTATTTTTCCCTGGAGGACATGCCCAAAGGGACAATCCGTGAACGCTTGACAGTTATCGCGGAGGCAATGTTTGCTTTTCTTTCGCGCCCAGAGATGATTCAGTTTGAGAGGCGAATTGCTGCAGAAACTGAACACGAACCGGCTATTGGTCTGGCATTTCTGGAGGCTGGACCATGGCGTATGAAAAAGGGTTTTGCAGCCTGGCTCGCACATGCATCGGAGGCGGGTGAAATCGACATCGAAGACCCGCGACTGGCCGCCGAACAATTTGTCTCTTTGGCCAAAGGAATGGGCGATTTGGAACGTCGTTTCGGCTCTGTTCCTAGCGATGAAGAAAATACGAAGCGCATCGCGGGGGCAGTTGATGTGTTTCTCGCGGCCTATGGGCGTGGCAAAAGTTGAGATCGCCGCGATCCCGTCGATCGAAAATTCGCATCACTCAGTTCGATATTTCGCACCCGGTTTGGCGCAAAGCATTATCTTGCCATTCATAGCCGCGATCCTACATTGGTGGCTTGAGAAAGGATACCCGAGCGCATGAGCGATCAGAACGACCCGAACCAGCAGCCTCCTGAAGGGCAGAATCCATGGGTAAAACAATTGATGATCTGGGGCGGCGTGTTTCTTGCGTTGCTTCTCGTTGTCTCTCTGTTCGGTGGCTCCGGAAAACCCGCCGGTCAGCAGATTTCTTACTCTGATTTCCGCGATAACGTCGAAGCTGGGTCGGTACAAAATGTCCAACTGGGCGAGGATGTCATCACAGGTACGACGACCAACGGCGATCCGTTCTCGACCGTGCCGGTGCCCAATGACACCCAGCTTACCCAGCTGCTTGAAGACAACAATGTCGAGTTTTCCGCAGTTCAGCGCGAACAGCAAAGCCTGCTGCTGATTATTCTCATCCAGTCGCTTCCTTTCATTCTGATCCTAGGCATCGCATTCTTCGCGCTGCGCCAAGTCCAAAAGGGCGGAGGCGGCGGCGCGATGGGTTTCGGCAAGTCTAAGGCGAAGCTTCTGACAGAGCGTTCTGGCAGGGTAACTTTCGACGACGTCGCTGGAATCGACGAGGCCCGCGAAGAATTGGAAGAAGTCGTAGAGTTTCTGAAGGACCCTCAGCGTTTCTCCAAACTTGGTGGCCAAATCCCCAAAGGTGCTTTGCTGGTCGGGTCGCCGGGCACGGGTAAAACTCTGCTCGCCCGCGCGATTGCTGGTGAAGCGGGCGTGCCGTTTTTTACAATCTCCGGTTCTGACTTTGTCGAAATGTTCGTCGGCGTCGGCGCGAGCCGGGTCCGCGACATGTTTGAGCAAGCCAAGAAAAACTCCCCTTGCATTGTCTTTATCGACGAGATCGACGCTGTTGGGCGTTCGCGTGGGCATGGTTTGGGCAATTCAAACGATGAGCGCGAACAGACGCTCAATCAATTGCTTGTCGAGATGGATGGTTTTGAAGCCAATGAAGGCATCATCATCGTCGCTGCGACCAACCGCCCAGACGTGCTGGATCCTGCGCTCCTTCGTCCAGGCCGTTTCGACCGTCAGGTTGTGGTGCCTATTCCCGATATCGATGGCCGCGAGAAGATCCTTGGTGTGCATATGAAGAAGGTGCCGCTGGCACCCGATGTGAACCCGCGCACGATCGCGCGCGGCACACCGGGTTTCTCCGGTGCGGACCTTGCCAACCTCGTTAATGAAGCTGCTCTGCTCGCAGCGCGCCGCAACAAACGTCTTGTCGCAATGCAAGAGTTTGAAGACGCAAAAGACAAAGTCATGATGGGTGCTGAGCGGCGCTCGATGGTCATGACCGAGGACGAGAAGAAAATGACCGCGTATCACGAGGCGGGCCACGCCCTTGTCTCGCTTAATGAGCCGGCATCAGACCCAATTCACAAGGCAACCATCATCCCCCGCGGCAGGGCGCTGGGCATGGTTATGCGTCTGCCGGAACGCGACAGCTATTCTTATCACCGCGACAAAATGCACGCGAACCTTGCTGTCGCCATGGGTGGGCGCGTGGCTGAGGACATCATTTTTGGCCATGACAAAGTGTCGTCAGGCGCATCGGGCGATATCCAATATGCGACCGATCTTGCCCGAAATATGGTCACCAAATGGGGGATGAGCGAAAAGCTCGGGCCACTTCAGTATGAACAGAGCCAAGAAGGCTATCTCGGAATGGGCCAAACAGCCCGGACCATGGGTGGTGCTGAAACCAATAAGTTAATCGATGCCGAGATTAAGGAGCTGGTGGAAGGTGGCCTGAAACGCGCCGAAGACATTCTGAAAGAGCAGGAGGACAAGCTTCACCTGCTTGCTCAGGCGCTTCTCGAATACGAAACGCTGACAGGTGATGAGATCAATCAGCTTATGGCAGATGGCAAGATTGATCGTCCCGACGAACCCAAAGGTCCAAGCCCAGCAAAGCAAGCGCATGGGCTCAGCGATCCCAAAAGCGGGCAAGCGGTTTGGCGGAAAAGGTGGAGAGGCCCCGCAGGGGGCATAACTTGCGATGAGACCCTGGCGCTACACGCTGGACCAGTGGAGTTTTGTAACGACAGTCCATAGGCTTTTGCTTTGGGGCTTCAGGCTTGTATTGGGGGCTGCAATCATCTTGCTGGCGCTTTCCGGTGCGTTGGCGTTGTTCGCCGAGTGGCAGTATGATCGGTCCGAAGTGTTTTGGCGCGGCTTTGGTGAGAGCCTCATTTTCTGCATTGGGCTTTTGCTTTTTTGGGAACTTCTGATGTGGGGCGTTGCAAAGATCGCTCTTGCAGACAACCTTAGACCAATCGATGAGGTTTAGAACGCCCCAAGCAAGAACAATGCCTGCAAGAACAGGCCGATCACGATCCAGATAAACGCGCTGAGTACAAGCAGCCGCCAAATCGCTGAGAAACGCCTTAGGCCATATGCCCCCCGCAGCTGTTTATAGAGGTGGAGCGGCGGCACACAGAACATCAAGACTCCTCCTAGCCATGCCACAGCTTGCACTGTGTTGAGCAGCGACACGGTGATGAAAAGGAGCGACATAAAAGACAGCGAATAAGTCACAAAGATCGCGTGATCATAGGCTTTGAATTGCCGGCGCCAGGCGAAGGTTAGCCATACAAATGGGATAGAGAACGGAATTAGCAGCCAACTGAACTTGTATGCATTGGCCTGCAATTTGTAGAGCATAAGGCCCGGATTTTCTCGCCACTTTTTGATCAACCCCTGATCCAACGAATCAAAGCCAGTTAAGTTGACTTCCAAATCTCCATCATCACCATCCTCGATCGCCTGAGCAAAACCTTCGAGAAATTCTGAAGTGGGGTTAGATTGCGTATCACTCGTTTCTTCGTTGGTTTGAGTGGGCGTGATCGAATTGATGACAGATCTTTCGATTAGCTCTTCGAGCGCAGCACGGCTGCGCTCTAGTTCGGCTCGCGCCGGGTCATCTAGAGACGTTGCCTCGATCTCTTGCGTCAATCGCGCTAGCTCTTGCTCTCCCTCGGCCCGTACTGCCTCAACCGGGTCGCCCATGTCCAATGTCGTCGGCGTTGTAAGGCCAACCATCTGAAAAATCGCAAACATCGCGAAGACGCTGAACAGGAACATCGCCATCGGGCTCACGAATTTGGCGCGTTCACCTTCGATGTATCGCCGGGTTAATTGGCCCGGCTTGAACACGAGAAGCGGCAACGTGTTCCAGAACTTCCCGTCGAGGTGAAGGACCCCATGCAACAGATCATGCCCGATTGCTGACAAAGTGCGGTGCACATGCATTTTTTGGCCGCATTGGGGGCAGAATGCACCGCTAGGGCCCGAATATCCGCAATTTGCGCAAGCGTCTTCGGGTTTGGCAAGCTCGCCATTTTCACCACGCTGAGGCTCTACTGCTCGAGCGGCGAAAGATCCTTCAGCCAGCGCACCAATGCCTTCTGCAACATCGCTCATTGTCAGCATACCCGTGTTAATGGTGCGCTGCACTATAGGATGAACTCAGGCTATGCCAAGTTTAGCCTTTAACAAGCTTACGTTCGATTGCCGTCCAGAGTTGCGCAAATGAACGAGCAGCCGGCGAGCGCGGAGCAAATGCTCCGACCGGCTGGCGCTCCACCGCGCATTGTTCGATGGCGCTGGCGAGGGGGACAACAGGCCATTTGGGGTTGGCTGCGCGCGCCTGTTTGTGCAAGGTCCGCCGCATATCGACCATCGACATGACGGGCAGAATGGGGGGGTGGCTCTTGCCGCCTTTGCGAACTTCCTGAGCGACCTGATCGAACGCCCTTGCTGAAAGCGGGGATGGGGGTAGCGGAACGATCACCAAATCGGCAGCGCGCATGACCTGCGCGCTAACCTCATTTAGAACGGGCGGACAATCAAAAATGATCCGGTCATACTCTTTAGCCAATTGGTCGCTTAACTTCGCCAGTCGTTTCCGTTTGCCGATGCGATCAAACTGACGATCTAGGGCTCGGATGCTCTCGTCAGCCGGCAAAAGATGAAGATTGTCAAATCCGGTTTTCCGAACCAGTTTGGCAGGGTCGCGTTCTTGATCGAAGACGCTGCTGGCAGAACGCTTTTTGCGGGGATCAACGTCAAGCAAGAAGCCAGAGCCGTTGGATGCGTCTAGGTCCCACAACAGGGTCTCTCGGCGCGAAATGGTGGCCGCGCACCAAGCAAGGTTCACAGCAAAGGTCGTTTTCCCAACCCCTCCTTTAACACTGTACACTGCAATTGATGCCATCACTTCGCTCTTCAATGGGTTCTGTAAATGCCCACGGTGGCCCGTGGCGCCTCTTATCCTTAGTACTTCTAAAGGGATAACGGTTGAAAAATCAAAAAGGCCGCCAATCCGGCGACCTTTTCAAATCGGGACACAAATGTCCCATCCCTTCAGGCAAATTACCCTTCGTAATCTGCCCCGATCGAAGTCGAACGTGTTGGAGCGCTTGCAGTGATACGCAAGGCCTCAGCCGACTGACTAAGAGAACCAATTTCATCAGCGTCGTCTTCGTCGTCAGGAAGAATTTTTTGAAGCCCAGTAACCAGCGATTCCTGGAGGTCTTTAGGCCGGATTGTCTGTTCGGCGATTTCACGCAGGGCCACGACAGGGTTCTTATCCCGGTCGCGATCCATAGTCAGTTCGCTCCCGCCAGAGATTTCACGCGCGCGCTGCGCGGCTAGCAAAACGAGATCGAAGCGGTTCGGAACCTTATCGACGCAATCTTCAACGGTAACGCGTGCCATCGTGTGGGCCTCTTGCAAAACGGTTTTTCGGAAAAGGAAGGGGTGCGCAACTAGGGGTAGCCAATGGCAGAGTCAAGATTCTCGCCAGTGGAACGCTGCCTATTCATACCCCCAATCCGAATAATCTTTAAGGTTGGGCGAGGTGAATTTGGTGAATTCGCTTTGGAAGTGCAGCGGAACTTGACCCGTGGAACCGTGGCGCTGCTTGGCGACGTTGATAGATGCCCTGTTCTTGATCGCCTCATATTGCTCTTCCCATGCACGGTATTTTTCGATCGCTTCAGGGGTGCTGGTCTCGGTTGGAAAGTCGGGCTTGATCGATTCCAAGTAGTAATCCTCGCGATAGACGAACCAGACCATGTCGGCGTCCTGCTCAATAGAGCCGGATTCGCGCAAATCAGACAGCATCGGGCGCTTGTCTTCGCGCTGTTCCACTGCGCGGCTCAGCTGCGACAGCGCAATCACCGGCACGCTTAGTTCTTTGGCGAGCGTCTTGAGGCCCCGACTGATTTCCGAAATTTCGTTGACCCGGTTGTCATTTGCCCGACCTGATCCTTGCAGCAGCTGGAGATAGTCAACCACGATCAGCCCAATATCGTGCCGCCGCTTCAATCGCCGTGCGCGGGTCCGCAACGCCCCTATGGTGAGCGCAGGGGTATCATCGATGAACAGCGGCAATTCAGCAAGGCGTTGGCTGGCAAAAGAGAGCTTTTGAAACTCTTCCCGGCTCATCTTACCGCTCCGCAACGATTCTGAACTAATTTCCGCTTGTTCGGCCAGAATGCGAGTGGCGAGCTGATCTGCGCTCATCTCAAGGCTGAAGAATGCAGCCGGCGCGCCATAGTTGAAATCGCCGCCATCGCGCTGCCATTCCAAATGCGCTTCAGCACAATTGAAGGCGATGTTCGTGGCAAGCGAGGTTTTGCCCATGCCCGGCCGACCGGCAAGGATGATTAGGTCAGAATCGTGCAGTCCCGACGTCTTGCGGTCGAGCGAATCGAGCCCCGATGTCTTGCCCGACAAACCGCCGCCTGAATTCATCGCGGCTTCGACCATTTTGATCGCGGTTAGCGCTGCATCGCGGAAGCTCTCCGCATCGCTGCCCACGGCTGCACCTTCGGCCACCTTGAAAAGATCGGCTTCGGCTTGGCTGATCCGGTCCATCGGATTGGTCTCTTCCGACGTATCAAGCGCATCTTCGACCAGACCACGGCCAACACTCACTAGCTCGCGCAAAAGCGCCAAGTCGTAAATCTGCTGCGCAAGTTCTCGCGGCGCGAGCAGGCCCGCGCCATTGGCGGTAAGCTGCGCCAGATATTTGGGGCCGCCCAACTCCTTCAATGCTTCATCGGCCTCAAAATGCGGGCGCAACGTCACTGGCGACGCGGTTGCATTGCGTTCAATTAGCGCAAGGATGCGAGTGTAAATTCTCTCATGCAGCGGCTCAAAAAAATGATCAGGGCGGATCGGAGTCTGGAGCTCCTCGATCACGCGGTTATCGATCAAGACCGCGCCAAGAAAGGCAGCCTCCGCTTCGAGGTTGGAGGGGAGCTTACGCGCGGTATCATTGTCAGTGTCGACTAAAGAGAGCGGGGTGGGTTCGGCCATCCGCCCTCATTGCGCTGTCTAATGACCTGCGCGCAAGCCTTAAGCGCCGAAATAAATGCTGTGCGAATCGCTTGACCTTGTGGATTGCGGGGATTGCGTAGCGGCTTGGGTATGGAAGCGCTTGAAGTGTGACCCGTCAATCTGCGAAGGCTGCACGATCATGTCCGGCTTGCCATCCGATTCCGCGAACTCGCAGCGCATCGCTCACATATCGCTCGATGAAGAGACGATTCTGTGGCGCAATGCTGATGTGGAGCAGGAACGCCGCGTTGCGATCTATGACCTGATTGAAGAGAACACCTTCAAGCCCGTGCGCAGCGCCGAGCGGGGGGCGAAGGGACCGTATCGTTTGCAGCTCGCCGTTCGCGATGGGCGCTTGGCGATGGACATTGCGGATAAGGATGAAGCGCCTCTCGAAACGCTCTTGATTGGCCTTGCGCGGTTCCGCAGACCTATCCGCGAATATTTCGCTATTTGTGACAGCTATTATCAGGCAATCCGCAAAGCCACACCGGCTGAGATCGAGACGATTGATATGGCCCGCCGGGGCATCCACAACAGCGCTGCTGAGCTCTTGGTCGAACGGTTGGAGGGCAAGGTCGAGACTGATTTCGCCACCGCACGGCGGCTCTTCACGCTGATCTGTGTTCTCCATATCAAAGGCTGACGGTCAGGCTTATGGCGCGATCACGAAGGAAGAAGGGCAAAGGCAGTCGATCTGAGCGGGTGGCTGTTTCGCGGGATCGCTTTGGTATTTTTGGTGGCGCTTGGTTTTGCCGCTTGGTTCTGGTGGGATATGCGCACATGGCGGCCTGACCCTGCGCTTTTCCCCGAGCAAGGCGTCGTCATTCACAGCGAGCCGGATGGGTTGAATTTCACCACGCTAAAAGCTGTGGGGGCTCAGTTTGTCTATCTACCGCTTGAGCAGAACCCTCGCGCGCTCGATGATGATTTTGCCAGCCGATACGCTCTTGCAGCAGAGGCTGGACTGCAGATCGGCGTTGTTCTGCCTTTTAACCCTTGCATCCCAGCTGATCCGCAAAGCGCCTATTTTACCCAAATGGTCCCGCGCGAAGCCGACCTTTTGTCGCCAGCATTGGCTCTTACGCCGGACTGCGCAAGATTGCGAGCCTGCAGTGAGCGATGCCGCGGTTGAAAGCGAGCTGATGACGCTGATCAACCAGATAGAGCTTCATGCGGGCACACCTGTGGTCCTGAAACTGTCGGAGAACTTTGAGCTGCGCCACGGCACTGCGCGGAGCACCGCACGCGACCTTTGGCTGGTTCGTGATCGTGCGCGCCCGGATTATGCGGGTAGGCCGTGGCTGTTGTGGAGCGCAAACAGCCAACGCGTGGTAGAGGGCGTGGAAGAACCGGTGGAATGGGTGGTGGTCCAACGATGAATGAACAAGATTTGATCGAAGCCGCGCGCAAAGCCGCCTTGGATGCCTATGCGCCCTATTCCGATTATCAGGTCGGCGCTGCGCTTTTGTTCAAAGACGGCGCGGTCGTTACCGGGGCCAATGTCGAGAATGCGAGTTATGGTCTTTCGCTATGCGCAGAGACCAACGCTGTTTCTAAGGCCATGAATGATGGGCGACGGGGAGGGTTGGAAGCGGTCGCAGTCGTTGGGCCGAGTGACAAAGGCGATGGAGCGCCGATCACCCCGTGCGGACGCTGCCGCCAGGTCCTCAACGAAATTGCGCAATTGGGCGGGACCGATCCGCTGATACTGTGCGTCGGTACGAGCGAGGTGCGCAGGATCAAGCTGTCAGAATTGCTTCCGCACGCCTTTGGCCCTGCCAATCTTGCTTGATTGCAACGGAGCTAGTTTCCGAGCAGATCACCCAGGGCGCCGCCCAGATTGCCAACTGGGTTTTGGCGGAATGTTCGCTCTTCATTGCCAATGTAAGAGAATATGCCGTCGAGCCCCTGATCGGTGACAGAGCGGTTGATGCTTTGCCGATTAAGCCCTGCTTGACGGATAAAGCTGTGCTGGTCGGCTAGCCCATCAAACGTGGTGTAAACTCCGGCCCTGTCTAGGGCACTGTCTACCAAAGGCTCAAGGCGGCTGTGCAGTCGATCATTGGAAGAACGGCGCAGATATTGGGTGCCGCCGTCCTGCTCGCGGATGATACCCGGCGCATCGTTGAACGACAATCCGTTGATGGCGTCGCGGAAGATGGGTTTTGCTTCGCCCGCAGCAACACCGGCTGCATCGTTTATGGACCGCGTGATCCCATCGAGAATGCCAAGGCGGCTGCCCGCTCCCAAAACCGAACCCAGCAATCCACCACGGCGTCCACCCAGATTGCCAATCAGCGGCAGAGCAATTCGGATGGCTTCATCATCGTAGAACGCGCCAGGCTGCGCGAGCTTATCAAGCGCGCTGTCACTCGCATTGCCTAGAATTGAGCCGAGTCCGAGCGCTCCACCAAGACCCTGCGCATGGGCGATCCCCGGAAGCGCCGCGAAAGCGGCCCCCGCTCCCATTCCAGCCAGAATTCCCCTGCGGCTGATGTGGTTGAATGCGTTGGCCATGGTCTTTCTCCCTTACGGATAGGAGCATAGCATAAGATGCTAAGGGTGGGAGGGTAAATTGATGTAACGGTTATGCAGGTACGCCCTGTAGTCAGCTCTCCTGAGTATCAAGCCATTCCACCAAAGCCGCAAGGCAATCGCGCGCCAGCATCTTGCAGCGTTCCGGTGACCAGCCTTGCTCTGGTTCAGGCGCGTCCGCCAAATCCTTGTAAGGCATTTCCAATGTCATTGCGCAGGCACCATATCGCTCTGCAACCAGATTGGTGCTGATCCCCAGATTGGCTCTGCCCGCTGGCGTTTTGGGATAGCCAAGCTTGGTCTGAAAATCGGGCGTACGCCGGTCGAGAATACGCTCGTAGCGATAGAACTGCTCACCCAGAGCATCGCTCCAGCTTGGAATGCCCTCAAAACCGGCAAGGAACACCGCCGGAATGGCTTCGTCACCATGCACGTCAATCGCGAAGTCAACGCCGGTTTCATCCATAGCGCCCCGGATCGCGAGCACTTCAGGAGATTTCTCTGCGCTCGGCTCAGCCCATTCGCGGTTGAGATTTGTGCCCACCGCATTGGTTCGCAAATGCCCACGCCGGGATCCATCGGGGTTGCAATTGGGCACGATGTGAAACCGGCACTGACTGCGCAATGCCCGTGCGATCGGATCAGCGGGATCTGTGAGGCATTCCAGCGCCCCTTCCATCCACCATTCAGCCTGGGTTTCGCCGGGATGCTGGCGGGCATAGAGCCAGACCTGTTTCGCGCCTTCGCCCAGCTCCAGCATATCGAGCGGTTGCCCATCGAGCGTTCTGGTCAGACGCGTAAGTTTCACACCTTCGCAAGCCGCTGCCTCCGACACCAGATCATGGTGCCGCTCCATCGAATAGGGCGCGAAATAGGCAAACCAAGCGGTGTCGGATGCTGGGGTGTAGGTTATCGTGAGTGTTCCGCCGTCTTCATCCTTATTAAAGGTGCTGGCTGCGCGCGCCCAAAACTCGCGGTCTTCCGAAACGCAGGCGTCATATCCAGGCCAACCGCCGGGATAGGCGCTGTGATTAAGCCCAGTGAGCTTCAGCTCGATCGGTTCACCAGCAGCACCTGCAACGCGAAAGTGAAACCACTGGGCAAACTCGCTCATATGGTCTTTGCGGATTGCAAGTTTTGCGCTGCGGCCGCTCGCGGAAAGGACTTCGATATTGCCGCTGTCAAAAGCGGCATCGATCAAAATTTGAGTCATGCATTTCCCTTGGCGCAAAGACGTTAAAGATCGTCCACATCGACGGTCACTGTCTCGCCATTGCCACCGGGAAAGTCTTTGAACAAGGCCGCAGAAAGTGCGCGGGCGCTGGCTTCCAATTCGGAATAGGGCGATCTGACTGATGTGGGCTGCTGCGCGCGCCCTTCCCAGATGCTCGCTCCGTCGGCGCCGGAAATGCGCACTTCCAACTCTGTCAGGACATTGGGGCCGGTTCGCCCGCCTCCCAAATTAATGCCAACGCCAAGCCCAACGCCGCTGCCATAGCTACCCGTGCCGCCGCCAACGCCCACGCTGACGGGTCCGCGCGAACTTGCGGCAGCCAAGGGGTTGCGGCTGGTGCGGACAAAGGCGGTTTGCTCGGCCTCAGCCGAACCATCAAGAATGACTTGATAGCCGACCTGCGAAAGCTCATCCGCCAGGGCGGCGGCGAAAGCGTTGCGGGCGCTCTGGTTTTGCAGCTCTTCGGCAAATACGAGCGTTATCCTGCCCTGGCCCAGCACTGCGGGCTGCTCCGCGACAAACCGGGTGACTTCAACAGGGCCGGTGTAAGTGCCCGCGCAAGCGGCAAGGCAAAGAGCACCCAAACCGGCAAAAGCAAGGCGGGGAAGTGTGGACTTTCTTGTCATGATTGCGATCCTTTGTTGTTTTGCCTTGTAGAGCCTCGCAGGCCGCTGTGCAAAACGCGCTAGAGTGGGGCGATTTGCCCGCGCAATTGCAACGGGATGCTGATATGCGCGTGCTTATGTCTGCAAGCTTAAAACCTTCTGTCCTCGTTACCGGCGGCGCTGGATATATCGGCAGTCACGCGGTCCTTGCTCTGCGCGATGCGGGCTGGCCAGTAGCGGTGATCGACAATCTCACCACCGGTTTCCGCTTCGCGGTTCCCGACGATGTGCCCCTGTATGAAGGAGATATCGAAGATACGGAGCTTTTGGCACGCATCTTTGCAGAGCAAGACACAGGCGCGATCATGCATTTTGCCGGTTCAATTGTCGTGCCGGAAAGTGTCGAGAACCCGCTCAAATATTATCACAACAACACCGTCAAAAGCCGCGCCTTGATCGACGCTGCGATTGCTGCGGGCGTACCGCATTTCATCTTTTCCTCGACCGCCGCGACCTACGGTGTTCCAGAAGTGTCTCCGGTCACCGAAGACACGCCGAAAGTGCCGATCAATCCTTATGGCTGGTCTAAGCTGATGACTGAACAGATGCTGGCTGACACGGCTTTTGCCCATTCGATGAACTTCTGCGTGTTGCGGTACTTCAATGTCGCAGGCGCCGATCCGGATGCGCGCACCGGACAATCCACCGCAGGCGCAACGCATCTGATCAAAGTCGCTCTCGAAGCGGCGTTGGGCAAGCGGGAAAGCGTTGCGGTGTTCGGCACCGATTACGACACGCCTGATGGGACAGGGGTGCGCGATTATATCCATGTCAGCGATCTTGCCGCTGCGCATGTGCTGGCGCTGGAGGCGTTGATGCAGCAGCCGGATCGCTCGCTTACGATGAATTGTGGGTATGGGCGCGGCTTTTCGGTGCTGGAGGTGCTGGACGCCGTGGACCGGGTGACCAATCGAAAGCTGGACAGAAAGCTGCAGGGACGGCGTGCGGGTGATCCGGCTTCGCTGATATCCGACCCGTCGCGTATTCGCGAAACTGTGCCTTGGCAGCCGAGATATGATGATCTCGACACGATCATCAACCACGCCTTGGCATGGGAGCGCAAGCTGAGCGATATCGGCACAGAAGGTTGACGAATCATCATTTGGCGCTTAGGCGCGCGGTTCAATTTCCGGCATCGGAGACCAACTCCGGTGCCTGTATTATTTTCAGGAACCCGTGATGAAGATTCGCAACAGCCTCAAGTCGCTGAAAAACCGCCACCGCGATTGCCGCGTTATCCGCCGCCGTGGCCGCACCTATGTCATCAACAAGACCAATCGCCGGTTTAAAGCCCGCCAAGGCTAATTCGCCGATTGGCTGATTGTTCTTCAGGACAATCGTCTGAACGCAGCGGCCCGCCTCCCAACTGGAGCGCGGGCCGCAGCCGTTTTGGGCTGAGAGTTAAAGGGATAGGTGGATGCAAAAAGCGGTCGTCTTCGACATTGGCAGAGTGCTGTTTCAGTGGAACCTTCGGTTTCTGTTTGAAAAGCTGATTGATGATCCAGCGCAGCTCGATGCGTTCCTTGAAACCGTCGTGACCGAAGAATGGCACTTCCGCCATGATGCGGGCGAGACGTTGGGCGAGATGTTGCCAAATCGGATCGCGCAATTTCCCCAGCACGCGCTCAACATCGCAGCCTATGCCGTGCGCTTTAACGAAACCGCACCAGCTCCGGTCGATGGCACGCATGATCTGGTTTACCGGTTGAAACAGGCGGGCGTGCCGCTCTATTGCCTCACAAATTTCGGCGATGAGCTCTTTCAGCAATTTCGCCGTGAGCATAAGGTTTTTGACCTATTCGAAGACATCATCGTCTCTGGTGAGGAAAAGGTCATGAAGCCAAGCCCGCGCATATACGAGATCACTGAGCAGCGCACAGGGCGGCCGGGCAGCGCGCTGTTCTTCACCGACGATAACCCAGCCAATGTGGAAGCGGCCAAAGCGCGCGGATGGGATGCGTATCTGTTCTCCGATGCAGGGACGCTTGAGGGTCAGCTAAAGGCAGCAGGTTTTCTGAGCTGATCTGCAGGCGGTTCGGGACGCAATCAGCGATTCAAAAACCCCCGGTCACAGCGTCTGGGAAACGTGCTGCCACCGAGGGTTTGGAAAGCTGCCTGTGTGGAGAGTGTCAGGCAGTGATGTCGAGGGAGAGGACCCTCGAGAAAATTAGTTGCCGTTGCAGCGCGCCAGCTTGTCTTCAGCCAGGTCTTCACCCTCGACGCGGAAATTGGTGATCTCACCCATTTCGCGAGCAAGGCCGCGGCAGATGCGTGAAGGGCGCGAGGACCCTTTATTTGCGACGCAGGTCGTGCCTTCGCAATTCCAAGCTACGCCGCCTGCCACAGCGCGGTTTTCCTCAGTCGCGCTTGCAAGGGTGGCGACATAATAGGGGCCGCTTTGCGCCGAGAGGGGAGCGGCTGAGGTGGCAACTCCAAAGCTCACGCTTGTGTAGAGCAAGGCGCCTGCCAAGACCGCAAGGCGGCCAAACAGAGGGCGAGTGCGGGTGTGGGAGAGGGTCATCACAATTGTCCTTTCGGTTCGGGGTCAAAATTCTTCAAAACTGACTTCAAGATGCAACGAAGAGTTTCGAATCAAAACTAGTTGCGAATCAGTACTTATGCGATTAGGTTTCTAGTTGCAACTAGAAACTGAAATTTAATTTCATCCGTTTTCTGTAGCGATTTTGAAATTCAGCCCGAACCGGTTAGAAAGGTTGCGGGGAAAGGACTGATTATGGGCGAAATGAGAGAACCACTGCGCGAGCTGATTGATTGCGGCCTGCCGCAAGCTCTTGAAGTTATGGGCGAACGTTGGTCATTTATGATTCTGCGAGCGAGCTTTAACGGGCTCAAGCACTTCGAGGAATTTTTGAGCGAGCTCGGCATTGCGCGCAATATTCTCTCCAACCGTCTCGCCAAATTGGTCGATCACGGCATCCTCAAGCGGGAACCTTGTGCCGATGATCGCCGCAAAATTGAATACAGATTGACGCCCAAAGGCTTCGATTTGCTGCCTGCGATGATTGCGCTGAGGCAATGGGGTCAGAAACACGGCGCTGAATTCGTCGCTGAGGATCCTGTGCTCGTTGATGATGCGGACCGGCTTCCCATTGGCCCGGTTTCGATCCTTGCGCATGATGGCCGCATCCTAACGCACGAGGATCTCAATATGATCAAACGGGCAGATATCGGGAAACGGTCTGACGGAACTGTGGCTTGCTGCGATGGTGTGCTTGATCGTGGCGATTTAGTGGATATTGAAGCCGCTAAGAAGGCTGCTGCTGGCTGACGCTGCTGCCGCGAGCAAAGCGCTCGCACAATCACCGGTTATAGCTATGCCATGAGTGTCCAAGGCGACGCTTTATCCGCGATTTTGCGCAACACATTCGGCTTCACCGGCTTTCGCGGCACGCAAGAGCAGGTCGTGGGCCGCGTCATGGCAGGAGAGCACGCACTTGCGTTGATGCCAACGGGTGCGGGCAAATCCTTATGTTATCAGCTTCCCGCTTTGGCGCGAAAAGGCACTGCAATCGTGGTTTCGCCTTTGATCGCGCTGATGCATGATCAAATCCGCTCTGCCCAAGCCGTGGGCATTCGCGCAGCCTCGCTAACTTCTGCCGATGCCGACCGGGCCGAAACCGCAGAGCGCATGCGGGCAGGGGAGTTGGACCTCCTTTATGTGGCCCCCGAACGCGCCAACACCGCATCATTCCGATCGCTGCTGAGCGCTGCCGATATCTCGCTCTTTGCCATTGATGAAGCGCATTGTGTGTCGGAATGGGGGCATGATTTCCGCCCCGATTACCGCGCTCTTCGCCCCATGTTGGACCGGTTTGATCACGTCCCCCGACTGGCGCTGACGGCAACAGCGGATGAGGTGACGCGCGCCGACATTCTGAAGCAGTTGGGCATACCGGGCGAAGGCCTGATCGTTGCGGGATTCGACCGTCCGAATGTCCGCTATGCGATTTCACAGCGCAATGGGGCGGCCAAACAGATTGCCGACTTTATCGAGCGGACGCCGGGCGCTGGCATCGTCTATGCGCATAGCCGCAAAGCAACCGAGGACTTGGCTGAGAAACTACGCGCAACCGGGCGCCCCGTTGGCGTCTATCACGCGGGGCTCCCTCCTGAGCAGCGCGCCCGAACGCAGGCTGAGTTTGTCGCGTCAGAGGATATGGTGATGGTCGCCACCATCGCCTTTGGCATGGGGATCGACAAACCCGATGTGCGCTTTGTCATCCATGCGGGCCTGCCCAAATCGATCGAAGCCTATTATCAGGAGACAGGCAGAGCAGGTCGCGACGGTGATCCGGCGATGGCTCAAATGTTCTGGAGCGCAGGCGACTTCACCAAAGCGCGCCAATGGCTGAGCGAGGTTGAGGAGGCAAGGCTACCGGCAGAGCGCGCGCGGCTCAACACGCTTGCTGCATTGGTCGAAAGCGCCGGGTGTCGACGCAAGGTCCTGCTCAAACACTTTGGCGAAAACCCACCCGATACGTGTGGGAATTGCGACAATTGCCTTGAGCCGCCGCAAGTGGTTGATGTGACCGAGATCGCGCAAAAACTGCTCTCCGCCGTTTACCGCACCGGGCAAAGCTTTGGCATTGGTCATATCGAAAAAGTGCTGCTGGGGCGTGAGGACGACCGCGTGCGCCAGCGCGGGCATGACGCCCTATCGGTCTTCGGTATCCTCAAAGATGAGGAGGCTCCGCTGCTGCGCCCCGCAATGCGCTATTGCGCCGCGCATGAAATGCTGGCGACGACCGAGCATGGGGGTCTGGCGCTTGGTCCAGAGGCTCGCGCTGTTTTGAAAGGCGAACGCGCAGTGTTGATCGCCGAACCGCCCAAAAAGAAAAGCCGCAAGGCCCGTGCGACCGCCGTCCCCAACCCGGTGGGTGATCCGTTGTTCGATGCGCTGAGAGAAAAACGCAAGACGCTCGCAAGCGAGCATTCGATCCCGGCTTACATCATTTTCCACGACAGCGTTCTTCGCGCGATGGCCAGCGAGCGCCCCGGTACCCTGGCCGCAATTGGCGAGATACAGGGTGTAGGCGCGAAGAAACTAGAAAGCTGGGGCGAGCACTTCCTAGAGGTGCTGCGGGGGTTTGAGGGGGCTTAGATCAAGCTGTTTCGATCCCGATGGCATCATCAGGCCGATAGCTGCTCGTCAGTTTGTTTGCCAGATCGCGAGTAAGCAATGCGCTGAGAGCGTTGCCAAGCGGCGGATGTTTTTGTCCAAGTGCTTTCAGTTGTTCAGCTTTCCAAGCGACATATCGCGTCCCATCAGAAGCGAGGGTGGTCGCTGTTGCGGGCCCGTCCAGCACAAACGCCACTTCTCCTACAAAATTGCCAGCGGGCAGGTGAAAGCGGTGTTTGTCTTTTTCAACCAAGACCTGTCCATCAAAAATGAAGAAGAGGTCGGTAGAGGGCTCGCCTTGCAGTGTCATTTCTATCCTTGCACCCTCAGGAACACACTTCCAATCGACAAGCTTTAGAACCCGCCGAAACTGTCCGGGCGTGAGTGTTTCGAAGGCTTGGAACAACCGCTTTTCGTCCTCGCTCAACCGGAAAGTGGTGCGCTCCAACATGACTTGGACCAGAACATAGGCGTTGACCGCGATGAACAGGAAGCCCGTGAAAATTGCATCCCACAAAGGTTCTCGTGGAGCGAAGTAGTAGTAGAAGTTGTAGACCACGCTGCCGATTACAATCAGCACGCGCAGCTTCAGTTCGTCACGGATGCAATAAGCGAGTAGCATGAGCGCTGCGCCAATATGGATCAGCCAATTTGGGTCAAACCAGTTCAAGACACACCCTCCATTTGGGATGTTTAGGCGCGACCCACCCTCTGCCGATAACTTAAAGCTTCTGCAATATGCACGCGTCCCACATGGTCTGCACCGCCTAGGTCCGCCACTGTGCGTGCGACGCGGAGAACTCTGGTATATCCGCGCGCGGATAGGCGCAGTTTTTCCGCTGCTCGCATCAGCAGGGCGCGGCCCTCTTCATCGGGCGCTGCGTGTGTCTCAAGCGCCTCTCCTTCGAGTTCGGCGTTGGAACGCACACCGCGTTCCACTGCCCGTGCGCGAGCGGCGGCAACGCGGGAGGCGACTTCGGCGCTGCCTTCTGCGGGCGGGGGAAGCGATAGGTCCATCGCCGAAACCGCGGCAACCTCAACATGGCAATCAATCCTGTCGAGCAGCGGGCCGGAAAGGCGGTTTTGATAATCGGCAACGCAGCGCGGGTGACGATTGCACATCGCATCGGGATCGCCCGCATAGCCGCAGCGGCACGGATTCATCGCAGCTATCAGCTGGACGCGCGCAGGGAAGGTCACATGCGCATTGGCCCGCGCAACGTCGACTTGGCCCGTCTCAAGAGGTTGGCGAAGGGAATCCAACACTGGACGTTGGAATTCGGGGAGCTCATCGAGGAAGAGCACGCCCAAATGCGCCAGGCTCACTTCCCCCGGGCGCACCTTCAACCCCCCGCCTGTCAAAGCCGCCATGCTCGCAGAATGATGCGGCGCGCGAAAAGGGCGCGCTCGGCTGATCCTGCCTGCCTCCAAAACCCCCGCTACTGACTGAACCATCGACACTTCGAGCGCTTCGGAGGGAGATAGCTCTGGCAGGATACCGGGGAGGCAGGAGGCCAACAGGCTTTTCCCAGAACCCGGCGGTCCGCTCATCAGAAGATTGTGCCCGCCCGCCGCTGCGATCTCCAGCGCGCGTTTGGCGGTTTCCTGCCCCTTTACCTGTTTGAGATCGGCAGCGGGCGGGGCCTCCAGAACATCCCCGCGCTTGGGCTCGGACAAGACCTGCGATCCTTTCAGGTGGCCGAGTAAAGATGCCAGGTCACGCGGAGCAAGAACGGGGACACCGCTCGCCCATTTCGCCTCAGAGCCTTGTTCGGCTGGGCAGATCAGTCCGGATTCCACCTCGCTGGCGTGAAGTGCCGCGATCAGAACGCCGGGCGATGCGACCACCCGGCCATCAAGCGCCAATTCGCCCACTGCGATCCAATCGCCCAATTGCTCGGCATCAGTCGCACCCATAGCGGCGAGCAATGCAAGCGCGATGGGCAAGTCGTAGTGAGAGCCGTCTTTAGGAAGGTCAGCGGGTGATAAGTTAATCGTGATCCGCTTGGGCGGCAGCGCCAGACCCATGGCGGACAATGCCGCCTGCACCCGCTCGCGGCTTTCGCTCACAGCCTTGTCAGGCAGGCCTACGATCGAAAAACGCGGCACGCCCCCCGCGACTTGGCACTGGACTTCGACCTGCCTTGCCTCAAGCCCCAAATAGGCGACAGTGCGTACCAGCGCTACCAATGGCTCAATCCCCCTGCGCCGATACTGGCCCAATTGCTAAGTCACAGATTGTGCAAGGTTAACCCGATCTTGTCGAGTACTTAAGCACGACTACGAAAGGAATTCGCAAGTATAAACCTTGGCAATTTCTGAAGAGCGCTGCCGGTAGTTTCTTTGGCATGACACGGCGCTTTGCTCACTTTGCCTCACTCTTCGTTGCGATCCAGTTGCTGATCGTGGGCGGGCCTTTGGCAGCGCAGCAATACACCGACACCAATCAAACGGACTATGGCAGCGTGCGCAGCGTTGCGACGGAAAGCTGGACGGAGGAATGGGATTCGGTTGCTGGAGAATGGGTGCGTGTTGAAGACGCTCAGACCTCTGCTCGGGCCAATGCCCAGCATGTTCAAACAGAACTGCCCGTTGTCACGAGCACTTATGTGAATGGAAGGCTGGTATCCGAAACGCGTTCGGCGGCGCGATATGCTCAGCCTGTCTCGCTGTCTCGGCAGCCCGCAGTTCTCGCACAATACGGCCCCTTCCTTGTGACCGGCGCCACCACTGCGAGCATGGTTGGTCCCACCGATGCCGCTTCGCCAGCCCATTTTGATGCGATGCTGCGTGACTTTCCGCAGCTTGCCCGGCTCGATATGGTTGAGGCCCCTGGTACCAGCCATGATATCGCCAATCTTCAAGTCGGTCGGCGTATTCGCGATGCGGGCATTGCAACCCATGTGCCCAATGGCGGCTCTGTGCGGTCTGGCGCGGTAGAGCTGTTCCTTGCTGGCGCCACGCGCACCATGGAAGAAGGCGCGCAGTTCGCGGTTCACTCCTGGCTCGACAATCACGGGCGCGAGGCGGATGATTTCGCAGCCAGTCACCCCGCTCATCGGCTCTATCTCGATTATTATGTCGAAATGGGCATGAGTGAGGAACAGGCTCGCGGTTTTTACGCCTTGACCAATTCGGTGCCGCATTCGAGCGCGCTTTGGCTGAACGCTGCCGATATGCGCCCATGGCTGCACGAAGAGCGGGCTCCGGCCTATCGCTTGGCAATGCAATCCGCAGCGCCGAAAAGCGCAGGCGCTGTTGCTGTGGTCGCTGCTTTGTCTGAGCCAGCGTTGCCTGTGATAAGTGTTGAACCCCTCGAGTTGGCATTGGTAGCAGTTGAAAAACAGGTCCCCACTCTCAATTACACCGATGTGAGCGGCATCAGCCTTGCAAAATTGGACCTAGTGCACGCCTATGCGCCTTGACTCGCATCTGAGTTTCCCATAACTGCGCGCGCCTTATCTGGGCACTTTTTGTAAGTGGCCTTTTGCATCGTCGCCGCCATCCGGTTTCATAGTTACCGGCAAAGCAGCGCAAAGATGATTATTCGAGGATGATATGAAGCGGACTTTTCAGCCCAGCAATCTCGTGCGTGCCCGTCGGCATGGTTTTTTTGCACGCAAAGCCACTCCTGGTGGCCGCAAGGTACTGCGCGCGCGTCGTAAGCGCGGCCGCAAGAACCTTTGCGCGTAACAAATTGAGCGGTCCATTCGGGCTGCTGTTACTCGGTTCTTGCAATCTGAAGGTCGCTTGATTGCGATCCTAGATTTTTTTGGCGGGTTCCCTTTGGGAGCCCGTTTCGCGTATTGTGCGACCAATGATCCGTACACTCACCCGGCGTGCAGATTTTCTTGCAGCAAACAAAGGCCTGCGCAACGCGCGCACTGGCTTTGTGCTGCTAACTCGGCCCAATGAGGGGGAAGGGGTGCGCTACGGGATCACGGTCACAAAGAAGATTGGCAATGCTGTGGTGCGTAACCGGATGAAGCGGCGCTTTCGCGAGCTGTTGCGCGCAGCATTGCCCCACCAAGGCCTAGAAGACCACGATCATGTTCTCATCGGCCGCGCAGGCGGGGTTGGGCGCGACTTTGCAACAATGGCGGAAGAGCTTGATAAAGCGCTCGCCCGCGCACAACAAGGCAAAGGGGACGCTGCGCGTGGGCGCCGTCCTCGCAAAGGAAGCCGCCGGTCATGAAGTACATTTTGATCTGGATTGCGAGAGGCTGGCAGCTTGGACCATCGCGGATTATCCCGCCCACCTGCCGCTATTCCCCCTCTTGCAGCCAATACGCGATTGAGGCTTTAAGCAAATATGGCGCCCTCAAGGGTGGATGGCTTGCGATAAAGCGTATAGGGCGCTGTCATCCTTGGGGAGGGCACGGCCACGATCCGGTTCCATAGGGGCTGGAAACGTGCGGTGTCGTACCCACATAACACGCTTAGGCAGTTACAGGTTTAAGGCTTAATCTTGGACAATCAGCGCAATCTATTGCTCGCCGTGCTTATCTCCGGCCTGCTCATCATCGGCTGGGATGTTGGCATGCGGTATTTCTATCCGCAGCCTGACGAGCCTACCGTGGCAGAGGATTCCACGGCCTCTAATGAAAACGGTGCGGCAACCACAGCTGCATCTGACAACAGCGCCTTGGGCGACGGCGGCAACGAGGCGTCTGCTGCACAGGGGCCGGTCTCGCTCGACGCCGCGCTTGCGAGTGAGAACCGTGTAATCATTGATGCGCCGCGCATTGCCGGGTCGATCAATCTGGAAGGTGCGCGCATCGATGATATTGTGCTCAAAGACTACGATGAGACGGTTGAACCGGGCAGCGATCCGGTGCGCATATTTGCCCCTGACCGCACTGATGTTCAGCATTTCGCCGAGTTTGGTTTTAAGGTGGGCGGCGAATTGCCGACAGGCAATGAACTCTGGACTGCAGATGGCGAGCGGCTGACGGCGGATGCTCCGGTCACGCTGACTCGCACGGATGAGGCGGGCATCGAATATTCGATCAAGCTTTCAATAGACGATCAGTTTATGATCACAGCCGAGCAATCGGTTTCCAACGCCAGCGAAAGCGCCGCGATCATCCAGCCCTTTGCCCTGATCAAGCGTACCAGTGAGACTGCAACTCCCGATCAATTTATTGCCCATTCCGGCCCAATCGGCGTTTTCGGCGGCACTCTTGAAGATCCACATGCTTATCATGAACTCGCGGACCTTGGTCGATGGGTGCCGGGCGGCGATCCGTCCTGGCTGGGCTTTGGCGACAATTACTGGCTGAGCGCGCTAGCCAAGGGCGATGGCGAGGCTGACCGAGCAGGCTTCATTGCGCTGGGCGACAATCTGTTCCGCGCCGTGCTCGAATATGAGACTGCCACAGTGCCCGCAGGCGGCTCATTGACGGAAACAACACAACTCTTCGCCGGAGCCAAAGAAAGCGTGGTGCTCGATCAGTATGAGGCCACAGGGATCACCTATTTTGGCAAGGCGATCAGTTGGGGCTGGTTCGAATGGTTTGAAAAGCCGCTTTTGTGGCTGCTGCGCACGCTCAATAATCTGGTCGGCAATTTCGGCATCGCTATCATTTTGCTGACTGTGATTATCAGAGGCGTCCTGTTCCCTATCGCGCAAAAGCAATTTGCGTCGATGGCGCAGATGAAAGCGGTCCAGCCTAAGATGAAGGCAATTCAGGAACGCTACAAAGACGACAAACAGCAGCAACAGCAAAAGATCATGGAGCTGTACAAAGAGGAAAAGGTCAATCCGCTTGCTGGGTGCCTGCCGCTCCTGATTCAGATCCCGATTTTCTTCGCGCTGTATAAGGTTCTGATCCTTGCGATTGAGATGCGGCATGAGCCGTTCATTCCGTTTTGGATCAAGGATCTGTCTGCGCCCGATCCGTGGACTATCCTCAACCTGTTCGGCCTCTTGCCTTTCGAGGTTCCCGGTTTCCTCGGTATTGGTGTCTTGGCGGTGCTGCTGGGTGTGACGATGTGGCTGACCTTCAAGCTGAATCCTGCGGCGATGGACCCTGTTCAGCAGCAGGTCTTTAACCTGATGCCGTGGTTCTTGATGTTTGTGATGGCGCCGTTTGCGGCGGGTCTGCTCCTCTACTGGGTGACCTCAAACATCCTCACGCTTGCGCAGCAAAGCTATCTTTATTCCAAGCACCCGCAATTGCGTGCAGCGGCTGAGAAAGAGAAAGCGGAAATGGCGCAAAAGAAAGAGCGCGAAGACGCTGAGAAGAGCAAGGCATAGGTTTTGACCCCCGAAGAAGAACGTGAACAGGCTCGGCGTGAACGTGCCGCCTCTCGTCTCTTTTCGGGCCGGGTCGACTTCCTGCTGTCTGCGCCGCAGCTCAAATTCCTGCCCGAGCCGACCGTGCCTGAAATCGCCTTTGCCGGGCGTAGCAATGTGGGCAAGAGCTCGCTTTTGAACGCGCTGACGGGCCGAAAGGCGATTGCCCGCGCTTCAGTGACGCCCGGCCGGACGCAGGAGCTTAATTTTTTCGAGGTCGGTGATCCGCTGCAGTTTCGCCTCGTCGATATGCCCGGATACGGCTTCGCCAAAGCGCCCGTCAAAGTGGTCGAACGCTGGAAGAACCTTGTCAAATCCTATCTGCGCGGTCGTCAGGTGCTCGCTCGCAATCTCGTGCTGGTCGATAGCCGCCACGGGCTAAAAGATGTCGACCGCGAAATGATGACCATGCTCGATGAAGCGGCGGTGGGGTACCGCGTGGTTTTGACGAAGACGGATAAGGTCAAGGCCAGCGATCTGGATAGGGTTGCCAGCAAAGTTGCTGATGAAGCGCGAAAGCACCCCGCGGCTTACCCGGAACTGCATCTCACCAGCGCCGAAAAGGGTATGGGCATCGAGGCCTTGCGCGCGGCGATCATCGCTGATGCAATGGGTGACAGTTGGTTTGAGAGTTGAGTTGAGGGGTCGCACCCGGTGAGTTTTTTCGTGTTAGCCAGCGCCGCTCTGCTGGCTGGTTTGCCCTCTGGCGTTTCGACGATAGCAGCAGCCCAAATCGCCGCGCCTGCGCAAGAGCAGAACAGCCCGTCGGCTGACAATTCTCTGACCTTGACCGCTGCTCAATTGTTCGACTTTGCGCACGATTCTGCGGCTGCGGGTCAATTTGAGGTGGCTGAGCGGGCCTACCGCGCTCTGATCGAGAATCGTGATCTTGAAATCCGCACAGAGGCCCGCTTTCGGCTTGGGCTGATGTTGGCGAATGATTTGCAGCGATATGCGGACGCAGCTATCCTGTTTCGCCAGATCCTCGATGACAAACCCGATGCGCAGCGCGTGCGGATCGAATTGGCAAGAATGCAGCTTTTGCTTGGCAATTTGCGCGATGCGCAGCGTGAGTTTCGTCAGGCAAGCGCTGGGGGATTGCCGCCGGAGGTTGAACAATTGGTGCGGTTCTATGCGCAGAGCCTCAACGTCCAAAAGCCGTTTGGGCTGAACTTCGAAGTAGCAATTGCGCCCGATAGCAACATTAACCGCGCGACCAATTCCGAAACACTCGGCACGGTGATTGGTGATTTCACCTTAAGCGATGATGCGCAGGCGAATTCTGGTGTTGGCCTTACCTTAAGGGCACAGGCCTTTGCTCGCACCGGTATCGATCGCCGGGCTGATCTGTTGGTGCGCGCATCAGTCAGCGGCGATTTCTACCGCGCCAATGAATTTGATGACTACGCTGCTGTTCTGCAGGTCGGGCCAACCTACAGCTCTGGCAGGGACCGCCTGACATTTGCTGCGCTAGCGGGATGGCGTTGGTTTGGCCAAGATCCGTTTTCCTTCACCTATGGTGCGAACGCACGCTGGGAGCATCCGATCAGCAACCGCGCACGTCTGACTGTGAACGGAGCCATCACGCATCGCGAGGACCGTCAAAATGCATCGCGTTCAGCGGACAGCTTTGCTCTGTCGGCGGGAGTGGACCGGGCGCTTTCGCAAAGGTTCGGAGTGGGAATTCGCGCGTTTGCCCAGCGTGATGCGGCCGCTGATCCGGGCTTTTCAACCGTTATTGGCGGTGTCAACGCTTTGGCATTTCGCGAGATTGGTAGCACCACTGCGGTGCTCAATCTGGGGTATTCGCGGCTTGAGGCGGACAGAAGACTTTTGCTGTTTCCTGAGCGGCGCGTGGACAACCGCTACTCGGCCTCGCTCGCGGGCACGTTCAGGGCTTTACGAGTAGGCAGGTTCGCGCCATTGTTGAGGCTGAATTACGAAAGAAATCAGTCGACTGTGGGGATTAACGACTTTTCGCGCTTTGCAGGGGAAGTGGGCGTAACCGCAGCGTTTTAGATAGGGGAAAAGGGGGCGCACCATGAATAAGAATCGCGTTTTGGGCAGTGCATCTGTTGCTGCATTGGGTCTGGCACTGGCGGCTTGTGGTGGAGGCGGCGGCAGCGTCAACAGCACTCCACCGCCCACTTCGACGCCTTCTCCTACACCTCCTCCTCCGACGCCAACACCTCCGCCTCCTACCCCGACGCCCCCTCCTCCGACCGGAGTAAACGATGATCTGTTGGGAACGCTTGAAAGTGAGACATTTGCGACGATCGCGACGGTTGGAGAAGTGGTTGTTCCCACCGATGGTTCAAATACCTCGGTTTCGGGTGAGGCAACCGATGTCACGTTGATCTACAACGCTGACAATGACACCTACACCGTGATGGGATCGCAGGTGGACACCACGTTTGGAGCCAGCGATCTCGACGCTGCCCAATCCAATGACGAGCTTGAAGTCTTCGTCAAAACTGTGGGGAACGTCACTGAGACCTTGGCTTTGACGCGCCCTGGAACGGGCGATGGCCAAACGCAGTTTGTTGGCGCGGGTTTCCTTCAGACACAGATCGATGGAACCACCAATGTCACTGGGCAATTTGACGCATTTGTCTACGGCGCTCGAAACACCAATCTGCCTTCGACTGGCGCAGGCTCTTATGAGGTAACACTGCGCGGCGCGATCGCAGACAATGCCACTATATCCAATCTCACCGGGTCCGGCGACTTCGTTTACGATTTTGCCAGCGGGACTTGGATTATTCGCGGCGTTTACAGCACGATCCCTGTCGATGGCGGTTTTGGCAATACGAACCGCGAATGGGAAGGCCTTGGGGTCATCAACGGAACCAGTTTTGAGGGCCGCATTGATCTTCGCGATTTCATTGGCGGCGGGCCAATCGAAGGCGGCTTTTTTGGCCCAAATCTCGAAGAGGTCGGAGGGTCTTTTTTCCTCAATGAACGCGCTGTTGCCGGCGGAGTATCAGGTGCGGGTACAATTACTGGCGGTGAAGGCACCATCCCCGTCAACACCGGGGACAACCCGCGGTTTCAAATCTTCGATCCCGTTGCAGTCACACTCGACATCGACCTGGATGCAGCGGGTAACGTTGTTGCTGCTCAAACTATCCAGAGCCCCCTGGTTGGTCTGATTTTCGAAGAGTTTCAGGTTGAACGGGTTGTTCGCACCGATGGCCGCGATGGCCGTTTTGGTAGCGGCCGCGAAAACTTTCTTGGCACACGCGGCGAAGTTTTCATCCTAGATGGCGCAGACAGCGCGTTTGATGCCTTTGCATTCGGATTCCCCACCGCAAGCGAGCTCGTCCCCACAACGGGAACCGCCTTCTACCGGGTCGGTCTGCAAGGCGCGGTGGCTGATCCGGGTAACCCGCTCTACACGCTGTTTGGCAGTGGCTCCGTCACAGCCGATTTCGCATCGGGCGACATCACCTATTCGGGCGATTATGCGATTGTGGATTTCCCCGTCGCCCAGCTGAATGGCGGCACACCCAGCCAAACTCCCGAAGACCAAGGCACTTGGGAGGGCGCAGCCCGCCTTTCTTCAAATAGAGGCGAATTTGCTGGCGATATCAGCTTTGATGGCGATGTCGATTACACCGGGACGGGCGGTGTCAGCGGGCTGTTCCTGGGTGACGATGCTGGCAGCGTGGCTGCCGCTTTCGAAGCGAGTGATGGCGATGGCGCCGCGCTTGTTGGCACCTTTGGCGGTGATTTGGACGAAGATGTCACGACAAGCTTCTCCACGCTTGCCGACCTCACCGGGCCCGAGGCCTTTAGGGTTGCGCACCAGGTGAGTATTTATCAAGTGCGCGATGGAGAGAACCTCTTCCCTCTCAACACCAATCCCGGTGATGAACTGACAATCAACGCCCTGTCGGCCAGCTTAACTTTTGATCCGACCGCCACAGGGGACGAAGTTCTTCTCGCCTTCAACAGGCCGCTCCAAGGCAGCACAAGCTTGGTTCAGTTGGACGTGCGCGCCTCAGATTTGGACGCAGGGGCCAGCACGGCAGAGTTTAACGCTTACACGGTCCAGCAAAACACCAACCCCAATCAGGTGGAGCCTTCATTTGAAGTGCGCGATTACATCTTCGATGGGCAAGGTGGCCGAATTGAGCTCAGCTATGCGGGCTTTGCGACAATCTTCTCGACCTTTGAAGGCAATGTTTCTTCCAGTTTCGTACCATACGGCATTGTAACCCTTGCAGAAACACGACCCCGCACTGGCACAGCGAGTTACTCGGGTGTCGTTGTTGGACGCGGCGGGGACCTTTCTACCTTTAACCCCACCTATTATGACTTGTCCGGCACGGTCGATTTTGAGGCGAATTTTGCCGACGACACCTTCCTTGCCAGCCTGATCCTCTTGGGGACAGATGTTGACAATGGCACGTCTCTCGATTTCGGGACATATGATTTTGCCGGGTCAATATTGGGCGGGAATAGCGATGATCCTTTTGGACAGCGCGAATTGACCTTCCGAGGCGCAACTGACGCAGCGGATTATACCGGCGAGACAGAGGGTTACTTCTTCGGAAACACCGCTCAGGAGGTTGGCGGAGTGTTTGCTATTGATATCGATGGGGCCAATGGAATCAATGGGTTCGCGAATGGTGGCTTTGTCGGTGCTCAGGATTAGAGCGAGGCGGGGAAGACAAAAGCAATGCTTGCCCATCTCCGCATCCTGTGTGCCACCGCTGCTGCAATCTCCGGGTTTGGTGGCGGTGCCGCATTTGCTCAGACCGAAGAAGCCGCCGTCTTCCCCGATGGCTCTTCCTTCGGCATCGTCCCGTTTGAAGGCGGAGAATTGGCAGACGGCTTTGCCGGTTTCATCGATCCGGATGACAGCACTTCGGTGACAATCAATTCTCTGCCGGTGGAAAGCTGGGATGAGGTCGCGGCGGCATTCCAAGACCCTGCGAGGCTCGCAACCCAAGGGATCGTGGCTGACAGCACCGAGCAAGTGACTGTTGCTGGCGTTCCAGCTTTGCGCATATCGGGTAGCCAGCGCTTTCAAGATCGCTCCTTGCCCAAATGCATCTATGTGATCCGGGGTGAGAGCGAAATTGGATTGATTGCCGCACAGATCCCTTCTCTGGAGCGGGCTGATGAGGATGCATGCGCCCTCATCCAAGGGATTGCGGTTCGCGGTGCGCCCACGCTTGAAGATCAACTGGCGGGCTTGCCCTATCAGCTCAGTGACCTTGGAGGCATGAGGGTTGCGCATATTTTGGGCGGGTCGAGCGTCATCTTGACCGACGGACCGCTCGATATCGTGCCCGCGATGGAGCAGCCTCTGATGATCGCGACGCGGTCTTATGCTCCCACTGCCCTGGCACAGGATCGCAAGGCCTTTTCGCAAGACCTCTTGCGCTCGTTTGAGGACTTTGCCCTTTCTGGGGAGCTAAAGGCGGACGCCATCCAGATCAGCGGCTTTCCCGCCACTGTGATCCGCACCGATGCCTACAATCAAGATGCCGGGATGGATGCACGGCTTGTCCAATGGACGGTCTTCTTGCCCGAAGGCAATTACGTTCGGCTGATGGGTATTGCCACACAGGAGCAATGGGAGACGGCGTCGCCAAGCTTTGACCGTGTCGCAAGCGGATTGAGGATCGCGCCAGATTAGGTCTTTTGGGAATGCTGCTTAGGTCGCAAACAATTGACCCGGATCGGCAAAGGCTTTGAACTCCAGCGCATTGCCTGCCGGATCGCGTAGAAACATCGTGGCTTGCTCTCCGGGTTTTCCTTTAAATCGCACTGTCGGCTCGATCACGAATTCGGTGCCAGCTTCTCTCAGTTTCGCAGCCAAGGCATCCCACTGCGCCCTTTCAAGCACCAGCCCGAAATGCGGAACGGGGACGCCGTGGCCATCGACATGATTGCTCGCTCGGTCTCCGGTTGAACCGGTTGCCAGATGCGCGACGATTTGGTGCCCATGGAAGTTGAAGTCGATCCACTCTTCAGAAGATCGCCCTTCCACGCAACCCAATAGGTCGCCATAGAAGCGCCGCGCTTCGGCCAGATCATCGACCGGGAAGGCGAGATGAAACGGGGGCAAGGCCTTGGGGGGCATGAGATTCAACTCCGTTACGCTTTGATACGCTGTGGTAACCTGTTCAGCCTCGACAGCGAAACGCTGAATATCTATCGCAAGATATCAAAGCGTCGCAAGGTGGAGCGGAACGAGGCATGAAACTCATCATCGGGAACAAGAATTATTCAAGTTGGTCCTTGCGCGGCTGGCTTGCAGCCAAGCAATCGGGTCTGTCATTTGAAGAGATCACTGTGCCGATGCTGGGCGAGCAATGGGAAGAGCGCAAGAGCGATGAGACTTTCCAGCCCTCCAGCGGCAAGGTCCCGATCCTTTGGGACGAGGACAACGTAATCTGGGACAGCCTCGCCATCATGGAATATCTGGGCGACAAAGTTGGCCGCGACCGGTTCTGGCCTAAGGAAGAAGCCGCGCGCGGCATGGCGCGGGCCATGGTCGCAGAGATGCACTCCTCCTATCCTTCACTGCGCAGCGAGATGCCGATGAATGTGCGCCGCCGCATTCAGCTTCAAAATGTTTCCGAGCAAACCCGCGCGGATATTGTGCGTATCCTTGGTCTGTGGGCAGAGGCGCGCGCGCGGCATGGTTCTGCGGGGCCATTTCTGTTTGGAACCTTTGGTGCGGCGGACATCTTCTATGCGCCCGTCGTCTCGCGTTTCATCACCTATGGCATCGGCGTTCCGGGTTTTGCGCAAAGCTATATGCAGGCGATTTGGGAACATGCCTGGATGGCCGAATGGATCGCTTCATCCGAGGATGAGGAATGGGTGATCGAACAATATGAGACGGTGCAGTAACGCCTAACCCTAGGGTATCCGCTCGGCATCATAGCGGGTGCCATCTTTCCTCGCATAACCATCGGCATCGAACACCATGTCGATATCGGGATATTCGCCGCTGTCTTCCTCGCGCGGGCCGGCGCTGATCGCGACGAAGACACAAGGCTCGGCGCTTTGATTGTGCAGCCGGTGGCCGTTCGCGGTTCCTGCCGGAAAGGCGAGCACATCGCCGGCGCTGACTGGGGTTTCGCCTTCATCCTCAATGAGTACGGCCTCACCCGACAGCATCACCACCAGCTCATCTTGAACCCGGTGCCAGTGCCGCTGTGAAGAATAGGCACCCGGCTCCAGAGTTACATGGCTGGCGCCCATTCGGGTCAGCCCGGCAGGCGGAGCGAGCCGCCGATACCACCGGCCCGCCACGTCGCTCTCAAAAGGCGGCGGATAGCCGGTCGCGTTGGTTTGCGCGATGGTTTGAAGATCAAGCTTGGGCATTGGCGGCAACTCCTGCTAGCACTTGGCAAAACCCGGTTGGCTTCGCGCAGGGTGCATATCGCATTCACCCGCGTTAGCCGAAGCTGAAGACGAAACAAAAAGGCGCGTTTCCCATCATGAAATCTTGGTTTGCAATCCCCCTGTGGCAGCGCGTGATCGGGGCGCTGATCCTTGGTATTCTCTTGGGCCTGTGGTGGGGGCCTGAAGCCGAAGCGATCAAGTGGATCGGCGATTTCTTCATCAAATCGATAAAGATGCTGGTCGTGCCGTTGATCTTCTTCAGCCTGGTTGCGGGCGTGGCCGCTATCGGAGATTTGCGCAAGCTGGGTGCGGTTGGCGGTCGCGCAATGATCCTTTTCGTTGTGAGCGGTCAAATTGCTGTGTGGCTTGGCCTTGCTTTGGGCACGGGAGCGGTCAGGTTGGGTCTCTTCCCTAGCAAGGAAGAACTAGGCACGCCCGACGTGCCCACTCCAGAGCCCAACGAGACCACCGCGATCGACATGGTCCTCTCGATCGTGCCTGAAAGCCCAGTGCAGGTCATGGCCGACGCTGCTGTATTGCCGCTGATCGTGTTCTCGCTGCTGATCGGTATTGGTATCCTGATGGCAAAAGAGGATGGCGAGCCGATCCAGAAGATTTTCGATAGCGGCTCTGTTGTCATGCAGAAAGTCACGCTGATTGTGATGGAGCTAACCCCTTTTGGCGTCTTTGCCTTGATGGCGTGGGTTGCGGGCACACTGGGCGTTGATGCGCTTAAGGCTTTGAGCTGGCTGGTCGTTCTCAACTATCTGGGCTGTTTCCTGATTATCGGCGTGATGTATTCCGCGATGATCAAAATGATCGCCCGCCTGCCCGTGATTGACTTCTTCCGAGGCATCGTGGACGCGATTGCGGTCAGCTATTCCACCGCTAGCTCCAATGCGACCCTTCCAGTGACCCTGCGCTGTGCCCGCCGCAATCTGGGCGTGTCAAACTCTGTCGCAAGCTTCGTGGTCAGCCTTGGCGCGACGATCAACATGAATGGCACCGCGATGTATCTAGGGCTTGCGACTTTGTTCGGAGCCTCGATTTACGGGGTGGATCTCAGCTGGGGCCAATATTTCCTCATCTCGATCCTCGCGACATTGGGCGCGATCGGAGCGGCGGGTATTCCGGGCGCTGGCCTGATCATGATGGCGCTGGTCTTTGGAGCGGTCGGCGTGCCGCTCGAAACCATCGCCTTTGTCGCGGGCGTAGACCGGATCATGGACATGATGCGCACCACCACCAATGTGTCAGGCGACGCTGCCGTGGCAACGACCGTGGCGAGCCTGACGGGTGAGATCGACCGCGCGGAGATGATCTCAGCGGATGATGTTTAGAGCCTAGCCTTCTTGCTGAAACTGTTCGAACAAGGGCAACAACTCGCGATAGAGCTCCACATAGGCTGAGTTTCCTTGGTGGTTCGCAGCTCGAAACTCAAAGAACAATTCATTTCGTAGAGCAATCAGCGAATCTCGCTTTCGCGCTTTGGCTTCGTCAGCGCAGGCTGCAAACGATCCAAAATGTTTGTAGCCATTGAAGCTGGCTGCGAACTCGCGGATTGCCGCCGGGTCACTGGGATGTGGAAGTATCAAAGCCATCACCGCCCCTTCGGCGCCTCAAGCACCTTCTTTCTGAAACTGCACAGATCCATCAACTCACATCGCCAGCATTCCGGGGTCCGCGCTTTGCAGACATAGCGGCCATGCAGGATCAGCCAGTGATGCGCGTGCAGGCGGAACGGCTGGGGCACGCGCTTTTCCAGCTTGGCTTCAATACTCTCAGGGGTCTTGCCCTTGGCGAGTCCAGTGCGGTTGCCGACGCGCAGGATATGAGTGTCGACCGCAAAAGTCTCTTGCTTGAACCAGCAATTGAGCACCACATTGGCGGTCTTGCGGCCCACTCCGGGAAGGCGAACGAGGTCATCGCGGGTCGCAGGAACCTCCCCGCCATATTCGTCGATCAGAAGCTGTGAGAGCGCGATCACGTTCTTTGCCTTGGAGTTGAAAAGGCCGATGGTCTTGATGTGCTCGATCAGCCCCTCAAGCCCTAGATCGAGCATCTGCTGCGGCGTCTTGACCTTCGCAAACAATGCCCGCGTCGCTTTGTTCACCCCCACATCGGTAGCCTGCGCGGACAGCGCCACTGCGACGACTAGCTGGTAGGCATTACCATATTCCAGCTCGGTCTCAGGCTCAGGGTTGCCTTCGGCCAAGCGGCGGAAGAATTCGAAGATCTGGTCTTTGGTCATGGCCTGAAACCGCTACCCGATCAGCTGCAATCCCACCAGAAGATCACACGCGAAAAATCAAGCTTGGCAAGGTCTTCGCCGCGGATCAGGAAGTTTGCCTCGCCCACATCGCCCCATTGGACACATTTGTCGGAGGTTAGGCGCAACAGCACGGTGTCGTAATCGTCGAACTCACCTGGCTTGCGAAAATCCCACTGTACAAAGACCGGATAGCCGCCAGCGTGGTGGATCAAGGGTTTGCCATTGGCTTGGACTTCAAGCAGCTTCTCCCAGCGATCAAAGCCGGGGCGGAGGATATTGCCATCAAGCTTTGCATCCACCTCCCAATTTTCCGTACCAATGGGGTCGACGAAAGCCTCACCAGACAGAGCAACGCCGTCACGCTGAAAGTCTTGGTTCAAGAATGGAGAGACCGATTCCTCCAGTGGGACAAGCGGCGTTGGCACCAGTTCCTCTCCCGCTCCGTTTGGGCGATACAGCACGGCGACATCGCCTTCATCCGCCTCATCACCCATGCCCATCATGTCATCATCTTGCGGGATAAAGAATTGTAGAACCCCCTTGGTGGGAAAGCCATCGAGTGCGGGCAATTCGGCAAAATCGAGCTGCGCTAAAAGCTCCATCGGTGCCCCGCGCTTTGAAACGGGCCAAGTCTGCCCCTCAGCAAGCGCGACTGGACCGCCCAATCGCGAACCGTCCGAGCCAGTTTCAATGCCTGATGTTGGCGTCAGGCGGATCGCAGCCCGGCTTTGCTGCTCAAGCCAGTCTTTAAACTCGGCGTGCTCTTCATCCGATATCGGCGGGCCGTCAGGATTGCGCGCCTCAAACTCCTTACGCCAGATGCGGTTGCGCTCCTCAAACTCGGCGATCTGCTCTTTAGTGTAGGCGCTGCCATACCCCGATCTGCCCCGGTTTCGCACTGTTTGGACAATGTCGCGCCCAAAGACTGTCACCGCGACGATCAGCGCGACAAGCACGAAGGCAACGATCTCTCCCGTTGTCACAGCCCCAGCACATCTTCCATTCGGTAGCGCCCCGCTTCGCGCCCAATCAGCCACTCGGCGCCCTTCACGGCACCGCGCGCAAAGATCATGCGGTTTTCGGCTGCATGGGTCAGGGTGAGGCGTTCCTCAGCGCCAGCGAAGATCACTGAATGCTCGCCCGCCACCGTGCCGCCGCGCAGCGTCGCAAAGCCGATATCGCCTTCGCGCCGCGCGCCGGTGTGGCCATCGCGCACCGCCTCGCGCACTTCGGCAAGGTCAACGCCGCGCCCTTTTGCCGCGGCTTCCCCAAGCAGTTTTGCTGTGCCTGATGGCGCATCGACCTTCATCCGGTGGTGCATCTCCAACACTTCGATATCCCAGTCCGGGCCAAGCTTCGCCGCCGCTTCGCGCACGAGATGGGAGAGCAAAGTGACACCAAGCGAGGTGTTGCCGGTTTGGAGGATGGGAACGGCCTTGGCGGTCTCCTCGATCAGCGCGGAGTGCTCCGATTCTAGCCCGGTGGTCCCAATCAGAATGGGGATACCCGCCACCTTGGCGGAGTTGAGATTGGCTTCGAGCGCTTGCGGTGAGGAGAAATCGATCAGCGCATCAGCCTGCAGCGCAAGCGGGCCGGGCTGTTCGCCAGCATCGACACCGCCCGCCAGAGCGTGCTCGCTATCCGCAATCGCTGCCGCAATGGCCTGACCCATGCGTCCCTTGCTGCCGATCACCCCGAAACTAGCCATTGAACCTGTTGCCTTATCCGTGTTTGAACGCCTCCATGGCAGAGATCGAACGCATCGTCATCCTCACAGGGGCAGGGATATCCGCAGAAAGCGGCATCGACACTTTTCGATCAGCCGGCGGGCTGTGGGAGCAGCACAAGGTTGAAGATGTCGCCACGCCCGAGGGCTTTGCGCGCGATCCCGATCTGGTGCTGGGCTTTTATGACATGAGGCGCGAGGCTTTGGCGACAGTGCAACCCAACCCCGCGCATGAAGCCTTGGCGCGGTTAGAGCGTGAGTTTTCGGGCGAGTTGTTGCTGGTCACACAGAATGTCGATGATCTGCATGAGCGTGGCGGGTCGCAACAGGTGCTGCATATGCATGGGGAGTTGAAGAGCGCTTTGTGCACGTCATGCGGGGTGCGCTCGCCGTGGAAGCAGACGATGGCGGACCGCCCGCCATGCCCTGTTTGCGCCGCGCCCACTCTGCGCCCCGATGTCGTGTGGTTCGGCGAGATGCCCTATCAGATGGAGCGCATCTACTCAGCGCTCGAGGCGTGCGACCTGTTCGTCAGCATCGGCACATCAGGCGCGGTCTATCCCGCAGCAGGCTTTGTCCAAGAAGCGAGGGCGCACGGCGCAGAGACGCTGGAGCTGAACCTGGAGCCGAGCGAGGGCAGCCACTTCTTTGCGGAGTCGCGCCACGGCCCTGCGGGGCAGTTGGTGCCGGAGTGGGTGGGGGAGGTTTTGGGTGGTTGAAGAAGGGAATTACCCCTTCTTCAAAGGCGGCTGCTTTCTCGTGAACACCAGCTCACTTTCGCTCGAAGCGCTCGCATCAAGCCGGTAGCCCTCAGCGTCAAAACCCCGCAGATCATCGGCTTTCTCGATCCGGTTTTCCATGATCCAGCGCGCCATCAATCCGCGCGCGAACTTTACGTGGTACATCAGCCGCCGCGCTTCGCCGTCTTTGACGTTGAGGAAGCTCGCCTCAATCACCTGGCCCGGCAGAGCAGCGGTATCAACGGCTTTGAAATATTCGTTGGAGGCAAGGTTCACAATCGTCTGATCACCGTGGCCCGACAGGTCTTCGCTCAGCTGCTCCCCGATCCGGCTGCCCCAGAAATCGTAGAGGGATCTGCCGCGTGGATTCTTCATTTTGGTGCCCATCTCTAGGCGATAGGGCTGGATCGCATCCATCGGACGCAGCAGACCATAGAGGCCTGATAGGATCCGCAGATGGTCCTGCGCATAGGTGAGACTCGCCTCGTCCATGCTCTTGGCCTCAAGCCCCCAATAGACATCGCCGTCGAAGGTCAGACCTGCGGGCGTTGCGGAATTGCTGCGGCCGTCCAGATCGAAGGTCTTGAACCGCTCTGCGTTAAGCTCAGCCAGATTGTCAGAAATGCTCATCAGCTTGGCGAGGCTTTTGGCGGATTGCTTCTTTGCGACTATCGCAATTTCGCGCGTGTCATCAACCAGCCTAGGCCGGGTGATTTCCAGGGCGGGGCCGGGCGCGTTGAGGTTAAGCTTTTTGGCGGGAGAAAGGAGTGTGATCATGGGGCTTTATGTATTCAGGCTCCCGCCTGACACAACCGCCAAGCCGAGATTTTCGCCGGTTTATATCGATAGGTCTGATCGATTTCTCCGCCTGTTTTCACCCGCATCCTCTGCATTCGGAGTCTTTGGCGATGGTGAGGGTGCGCATTCCCGGCGTCATACCATCCAAAATGTGCAGCTTGCCCCATTGCGGCTGACCAAAACGGCTCACCCCCGCGAGCAACACCCGCACCGCTTGCATTGCGGCGAAGCTTCCGGTCCATCCGGCCATCGCGCCTAGCATGCCATCTTCAGCGCAGGTGTCGCAGTCTTCCGCGTCAAAGGCATCGCCGACAAAGCAGCGGTAACACGGCTCGCCTGCAAGGTGCCCGGCAAACGCGCCCACTTGCCCTTGGAACCGGCCCACAGCGGCGCTGAGCAAAGGCACTCGCTCTGCCACGCAGGCATCGGATACTGCGAGGCGGGTGGCGAAATTGTCGGTGCCATCGAGCACAAGGTCCGCGCCTGCGATAAGGTCGCCGACATTATCGCTGTTTATGCGCTTGTCAGAGATTGCCACTTCCAACGCATCGTCGAAATTCGCCAGCCAGCGGCGCGCGCTCGTGGCTTTGCCATGGCCTACATCGCGGGCGGTGAAGATGGTCTGGCGCTGGAGATTGCTCGCATCCACTGCATCGTTATCGACCAATGTGAAGCGCCCGATCCCCGAGGCGGCAAGATATTGCAAAGCAGGCGAGCCGATGCCGCCGAGCCCGATCACCGCCACATGCTTGGCGGCGAGCGCAACCTGCCCCGCACCGCCTATCTCTGGCAGCACAATATGGCGCGCGAAACGATCCAACCTTGCGGGTGATAAGCTCATGGAAAGCCTGTTTACAGCCTGCGCACAGCCTGTCGACAGGGCTGTGCATAGCCCTGTCGATCAGGTGTGATTTGGCTGTGAAGGGCGCCTGTGCACAAAGCTGTGCAAATGCGCCTTAAATTGTGTGCGAATTAACTCTCTAGCTGCCGCAAAAGGCTCCGGACATCGCCGTCCATATCGGCATCACGGGTGCGCAGATCTTCGATCAGGCGAACCGCGTGGATAACCGTCGAATGGTCGCGCCCGCCAAATTTGCGGCCAATCTCTGGATAAGAGCGCGGCGTAAGCACTTTGGACAGATACATCGCCACTTGGCGTGGACGGACTACGGCGCGCGCGCGGCGCTTCGAGGACATCTCCGCCCGGTCGATCCGGTAAAACTGGCACACCGTGCGCTGAATCTCATCAATCGTGATCCGGCGGCGATTGGCGCTGAGGATATCGGTGAGCTGTTCCTCAGCGAGTTGCAGCGACACCTCTTGCCCCGTCAGCTGCGCGTAGGCGATCAGCTTGTTAAGCCCGCCCACCAATTCGCGGACATTGCGGGTGATCGTGCGCGCGAGGAAATCGATCACATCTTCCGGCACGCTGAGCGGAGCAAAGCGCGACAATTTGGAATCGAGGATTTTCTTGCGCAGCTCAATGTCAGCGGCCTGAATATCGGCAACCAGCCCCATTGAAAGACGGCTAAGCAGGCGTGGCTCTACCCCGTCCAGTGCTTGCGGTGCACGGTCGGCTGCAAACACCAGACGTTTACCCTCAGCCAACAGCGCATCAATCGTGTAAAGTAGCTCTTCCTGAGCAGACGCCTTGCCGATGATGAACTGAATATCGTCCACCAGCAGCAGGTCGAAACTGCGCAGGCGCGCTTTAAACTCGATCATCTGGTTGGCTTTGAGCGCTTGTACAAACTCAACCATAAAGCGTTCGGCTGAGCAGTAGAAAATGCGCGCGCGCGGATGGGCTTGCAAGAAGCCGTGGCCGATGGCGTGCAGCAAATGCGTTTTACCCTGACCGGTCGCAGCCTTCAGATACAACGGCGAGAATTGCGGCTGTTCCGTCGCGGCCATGCGCTGTGCGGCGTTGCAGGCGAGCACGTTGGCTTCACCCGTTACAAAGGCTGCGAAGGTCAAAGACGGGTCAAGGCCAACGCTTGAGGTAAAGCCTGCATCGCCAATTGTGCCTGCGGCCACAGCAATCGCGCTTGCGCCATCATTGGCCGGGCGGCGGCCATCGTCTAGGCGCAGCTCGGGCAGTTGGCGGCGGCCTGGATGGACCTGAATGTTCACATTGCGCACATCACTGCGCACGATCTTCCAAGCAAGTTGAAGCCGCTCGTGAAAACGATCCTTCACCCAATTTGCTGAGAACTCGGTCGGCAGGAACAGATCAAGCGTGCCGTTTTCTTTGTTAATGCCGCCAACCTGGATCGGCTTGATCCACTGGCTGTGCAATTGATGTCCTAAGTCTTTACGCAGGCCTTGGCTGATATCAGCCCAATCGGCGGCCAAGTTCACAGCTTCTGCATCTTCCATCAAGTCTTCATCCGCACCGCGGCGCGTAGACCGCGCCTTGTTCATATTATGCGCCATTGCTTCCCCACTACTTTCCTCTCTCCGGAAGTCCCATTTCCGAAGGTCCGCATCACATTTACGACAGGATATAGTTTTCCTCTCCCACGAAACGGTGTCTCGTGGGCTTCCCCTATCGGCTCGACTGTTTGACGCCCGGGCTGTCCCGCCCCGGGTGAAACACGAATAAAGAGAGGAATGCGTCCAAGCGCAAGCGAGGAATTGCAATAAATCTTAAATATTGTTGTTGACAGGCCGCAACCCCGCAGACTTCTATTGAAGTCATTGTATTTAAATAATTTTAACCTTTGGTAAGCTGCGAATCGTTGGTTTTGCGTGCTTTTGCCAGGCTCTGCGGTGTGACAATTGTTACAAAACAAAAGGGCCCTGCCAATCAGCAAGACCCTTATCCACAATGCCTACGTAGAAAGACGTAAACTCGTGTATCTTAGCGGCTACGAATCGTCGCTGCCGACTGCGAATCAGAGAGCGGCAACCCGTTTGGTCAGGCGCGACATTTTGCGCGCAACGGTGTTCTTGTGCATGACACCGCGAGCAACTCCGCGCGCCATTTCTGGCTGAGCGGCCTTAAGCGCGGCTGCTGCAGCGTCTTTGTCTCCGGCTTCGCATGCAGCTTCGACCTTTTTCACGAAGCCGCGGATGCGGCTGACGCGCGCGCCGTTGACTTCAGCACGGGCATTGTTGCGACGGATGCGTTTGCGGGCTTGCGGCGTGTTTGCCATAGGTCTGTTCTGTCTCGCGTTTGTTGTGGGCCGCGTTCGCACGGCCGACACATGTCTGTGGTGTTCGAAAAACGGCGATTCACCGCCGGAAAGCGGCGCACATAGTCTTGAGTGCGGTAAAAGGCAAGCGATTCTCGCTCATGCTCAGCTTTCGTAGGTGGCGATGGCGAAACGGATTAGCGCTGACACACCGTGCAGTACCATGTGCTGCGCCCGCCCTGCGCGATCCGTCGGACTTTGCCACCATCATCGCGCCGGCATGGCTCTCCTGTCCGACCATACACATCAAAGCGTGTGGCGAAACAGCCAAGCTCCCCGTCAGGCGCCGCGTAGTCGCGCAGGGATGAACCGCCATCCTTGATAGAAGCCTCAAGCACCTCGACAATGGCGGGTACGAGCCGCGCTAGCTGTGGCTTGGTCACCTTACCGCCTTTCTTCAGCGGATGGATGCCCGCGCGCCACAAAGCTTCGCACACATAGATATTGCCGAGACCGGCGATAATGCGCTGGTCGAGCAGGCACAGCTTGATCGGCTGCAATTTGCCTTTGAGCGCCAGTTTGAGCCCCTCTGGTGTCAGGCCTGGCCCTAAAGGTTCCGGCCCTAGGCTTGCGAATTGGGGCCACGTGTCGAGCGCTTCGGTCGGCTCCAGATCAACCGAGCCAAATCGGCGCGGATCGCACAGGGCGAAGGAATGGTCGGCTGTTTCAATCACCATATGGTCGTGCTTATCCGGCTCCGCTGGATCGATCCGAAACCGGCCGCTCATGCCAAGATGGAAGATCACGGTTTGATCCCGGTCGAGATGGATGAGCCCGTATTTCGCACGGCGCGAAAGGCCTTTGACTGTCGCCCCTGTCATCACCTGAACCAGATCATCAGGAAAGGGGCGGCGGAGATCGGGGCGGTTGAGCGATACGCGCGTGATCCGCTCCCCATCAAGGAAACGGGCGAGGCCCCGCACGGTAGTTTCGACTTCGGGCAATTCAGGCATTCTTGTTTTGGCTCGCTATCATTCGGCCCAAAGGCAGCACGGATGTGCTTCCCACACGCAACAACTCATGCACCTAACACTCTTTGCGCGGCCTGCAATTCCCTCTAGGGGCACATGCATGAGCGAAAACACATCGATAAGCGAAAACTCAGGGGACACCGTCTCCTTTGGCTATGAGAATGTAAGCCCAGAGGAAAAGACTCGCCGCGTCGGCGATGTCTTTAGCAGCGTCGCCAAAAAGTATGACATCATGAACGATGCCATGTCTTTTGGCATGCATCGCGGGTGGAAGGATCGCTTCGTTAAGCGCGTGAAGCCGCAGTTCGGGGAGAACATTCTCGATATGGCAGGCGGCACGGGTGATATCGCTTTTCGTATGGCGGATCGCGGCGCGAATGTGACTGTGGCGGATATCAATCAAGAAATGCTTGATGTTGGAGCCGAGCGAGCGATGGAGCGAGCCGAGAGTGAAGCGACAGGCAGCCTCGTCTTTTCGCACCAGAACGCCGAGGAAGTGACCTTCGCCTCAAACACTTTTGATGCTTACACAATCGTGTTCGGCATCCGGAACGTGACTTACAAAGAAAAAGCGCTGGTCGAGGCGCACCGCGTCCTGAGGCCCGGCGGGCGGTTTTTCTGCATGGAGTTTTCTGTCACAGACTGGTCTGGCTTTCGCGAAGTGTATGACCTTTATTCGCATCACATCATGCCGCGCATGGGGCAGGTGATTGCAGGCGACACGGACAGCTATCGTTATCTCGCCGAATCAATCCGCAAATTCCCGCGCGCACCGGAATTTGAGAGCATGATCCGCCAGGCAGGTTTTGTGAACACCAAGGCGGAAATCATTCTGGGCGGAGCGGTCGCGATCCATTCGGGGTGGAAAGTCTAGAGCGCATGACCTCCCCGGCCACGCATCTATTCCGCCTCGCCCGGTGGGGCATAACGCTGGCGCGCCGCCGCGCTTTGGTGGGGATTGAGGAAGACGCCAACGCCCCGCAGCCGGTAAGGCGGCTGGCGCAGATCGCACGGCTTGCAACCTTCACCGGCAAAAGCGGCAAGCGCGATTACGCAGGCGCGTTTCGCGCAATCGGCCCGGCGGCGATCAAGCTGGGCCAATCGCTTGCCACCCGGCCCGATCTAGTGGGCGAGGAAGCGGCGACCAATCTGCTTGAACTGCAGGACAATTTGCCGCCGGTCGGCTTTGACAAGATCAGATCGGCGATTGAGGCGAGCTTTGACCAACCACTCGAAGCCTTGTTCTCGCATGTCGACCCGGAGCCGGTGGGCGCCGCCTCCATCGCTCAGGTGCACAAGGGGGTGACCACCGATGGTCGCAACGTTGCGATTAAGGTCTTGCGCCCGGGCATTCGCGAGAAGTTCGCGCGCGATATCCAGACCTATGAATGGGCCGCGGCCCATGTTGAGGCGCTGGGCGGCGAAGCGATGCGGCTGCGTCCGCGTCTGACCATCGCCAATTTCAAACGCTGGAGCAATTCAGAGCTCGATCTGCGGCGAGAGGCCGCCTCCGCATCTGAACTGGCTGAAGAGATGTCGGGTGTTGACGGTTACCGCATTCCAGAGATCGATTGGGACCGCACCAATGGCCGAGTAATGACAATCGAGTGGGTTGATGGCGTCAAGATATCGCGCCGCGAAGACTTGGTCGCCGCAGGCCATGATCTCAAGGCCATCTCTGATCGGCTGGTTATCAGCTTTTTGACCCAAGCCATCAGCGCCGGGTTCTTCCATGCCGATATGCATCAGGGCAACCTGTTTATCGAAGAAGACGGCACAATCGTCGCCATCGATTTCGGGATCATGGGCCGGATTGACCGGCGCGCGCGGCAATGGCTTGCTGAAATCCTCTATGGCCTAACCACCGGCAATTACAAACGCGTCGCTGAGATCCACTTTGAGGCGCAATATGTGCCCAGCTACCATTCCGTCGGCGAGTTCGCGACAGCTCTGCGCGCAGTGGGTGAACCGATGCGCGGCAAGCCAGTGTCTGAGCTGAGCGTTGGCCAAATGCTAGACGGGCTGTTTGCGATCACCCGCGATTTCGACATGCAGACCCAGCCGCATTTGTTGCTCTTGCAAAAAACGATGGTGATGGTTGAGGGGATCGCTACGCAGCTTAACCCCCAGATCAATATGTGGGACACGGCTGCGCCCTATGTGCGCGAATGGATCCGTGATGAGCTGGGGCCAGAGGCGGCGGTTGCGGATCGGTTGAAACAGGACACTGAGACCTTGTTCCGCCTACCCGACCTTATCCGCCGAATTGAAGACAAGTTTCCCCCTAAAGGCGGCGCGCCTGAAGCCCCGCCTTTGCCGGAGGTAAAGCTGCTGACCGATCGCCGCGAAGGCTCTGGCGGCGGTTGGCTTGGTTACATCGTTGCCGGTTTAATCGGTGGAGGCCTATTCTGGGGAGCGGGCATGGCAGGGCTGATTTAGCTCAGCCCGCTTTTTCCCACTGGAAGTACCCGCGCCGCGACTATCGCCAGAACACCGGTCAGCAGCTCCACCACCATTGGCGGGACATAGCCTTCGAAACTGCCATATTGTGCCAGCGAAATCAGGCGCACTACCAGCGTAACTAACATCAGCGCCGCTCCGATAATCAGTGGGTCGCGTCGGCGCGTCCACACACCCCACAGCAAGCAGCCACCGGCCACGCAGAAAAACGCCGTCATATCTGCGCGGATCGATGTAAGACCATGCGCGCCCTCTGCCACAAGGCCGAAATCCGTCGCCGACATCGCCGGATCGGTCAAAAAGCCAAATCCCATAAAGATCAGCAAGCCGCCGCCCAAAGAAAGCGCAATTCGCAACACCCAGATCATCATTTTCTCTCCCTTGGCTGCGTATCTAACCCAGCGAGCCGGATAAGGACAATCTTAACCACCACCGCGCAGGGGTGAGCTTGAATCTGTTGGGGTTGGCGTGTCCTTTGCGGCTCGCTAGGGAAGGTCAGGGTCGCGCGTCAAAAAACAAAGCCACTTGAACGCGATGTGAGGAGTGAGACGGGAATGAGCGCAGCCGCGCCAAAGGTTCTTCTGGTGATAGGCGGCGGGATAGCGGCCTATAAGTCCTGCGAACTGGTCCGCCTGATCCGAAAGGGCGGAGCGCAGGTGACCTGCGTCCTGACCAAAGGCGGACAGCAATTTGTCACGCCCATGTCGCTCGCCGCGCTCAGCGAAAACCAAGTGTACACCAACCTGTTCGACCTCAAGAATGAGGTGGAGATGGGGCATATCGAGCTTTCGCGTGAGGCTGATCTTGTCGTCGTGTGCCCTGCAACGGCCGATCTGATGGCGAAGATGGCAGCGGGCATTGCCGATGATCTGGCGACCACTCTGATCCTTGCAACCAACAAGCCGGTGATGGCCGCGCCCGCGATGAATGTGAAAATGTGGGAGCATGAGGCAACCCAGCGCAATGTTGCAGCGCTCAAGCAAAACGGGGTCCGCGTGCTTCACCCCGATGAAGGCGCGATGGCTTGCGGCGAGTTTGGCTATGGCCGGTTGCCTGAGCCCGAAGCGATCTGGGTAGCAATCGCCAAACATTTCGGAATTGAAGTGGAAACGCCGGCACCCGCACCCGTATCTGCTCCGACATCAGTCGCAGCACCGCCAGAAACACCTCAAATCGAAGCTCTCGAACCCGAGGATGAGAGCGAGGAGGATGGCGGATCTACCGGCGGGCTCGGCGGGCTTTTGTCGCGCATCATACCGCGCTCGACCGAAAAACGCAGCGCCGAAGAAATAGAGGCGGTGCTCGACGAAGAGCCGGCTGATGATCTGGAAGAAGGCGAATTGCCTCCTGAAGAGGAAATCGAGTTCAATCCCGACCTTGCAGGCTCTCCGTTGGCGACCAAGGGTAAGGGCAAAGCGGCTCCGCCGATTGATCCTGATGCGATCAATCATGAGGTTGATGAAAGACGGCTTGCCCCGCAAGAAGGCGAAGAGGAACTCCACCAGCCCGCCAATGATGAAGCAGAGGCCGAAACAGCTCCAAAGAAAGCCGCTGCTAAACGAGCGGCGCCTGCCAAAAGCGATGTCATCGAAGCTGACGAAGCAGAAATCACCGGGATCACTGCTGATCCTGCCAACCAGTCGCTCGCAGGCAAACATGTTCTGATCACCGCTGGACCAACCTGGGAATCAATCGATCCGGTGCGCTATATCGCCAACCGTTCCAGCGGCAAGCAGGGCTTTGCCATTGCCGCTGCTGCCGCTGCCTTGGGAGCGGAGGTGACGCTGGTCGCTGGCCCGGTCTCGCTCAAGACGCCTGCAGGGGTGAAACGCGTCGATGTTGAAAGCGCAGAAGAAATGTCGAGCGCGGTCAAACGTGCGCTTCCTTGCAATGCGGCGATTATGGTGGCGGCGGTCGCTGACTGGCGGCCCAAGGAATATCGCGATGAAAAGATCAAAAAACGCGGCTCTGCGCCGCCCGCTTTGATGCTGACCGAGAATCCTGATATCCTCACGAACCTAGCTGCAGGCAACAAACGCCCTGATCTGGTGGTCGGTTTTGCGGCCGAGACTGACGATGTGCTCGCCAATGCCAAGCAAAAGCGCAAGCGCAAGGCGTGCGACTGGATCATTGCCAATGATGTATCGGGCGATGTGATGGGCGGTGATGCGAACCGCGTCCATATCGTGACCGCGGATGGTGTCGAGAGCCTCGAAGAAATGCCTAAGACCGCTGTGGCCATGGCGTTAATGGAGCGCGTGGCAACCACTCTTAATGCAGAAGCAGCGGAGTGAGTGAAATGGTGAAAGTGCAGATTAAACGGCTCGATGGGGGCGAAGGGCTCGATCTGCCCGCCTATGCCACCGGCGGCGCTGCGGGAATGGATGTAGTCGCGGCGGAAACTCTCACCTTGCGGCCAGGTCAGAGATATGCGGTTCCCACGGGCTTTTCCGTGGCAATCCCGGATGGTTATGAAATTCAGGTGCGCCCGCGCTCGGGCCTGGCTTTCAAACATGGCATCACGGTTCCCAACACTCCGGGGACGATTGACAGCGATTATCGCGGCGAGTTGCGCGTTCTGCTGATCAATCACGGCATGCACGAGTTCAAGATTGAGCGCGGCGACCGGATCGCTCAATTGGTGCTGGCCCCCGTCGTCTTTGCCGCATGGGACGAGGTGGATGAACTCGACGATACAGAGCGAGGCGCGGGCGGCTTCGGATCAACCGGCGGGCATGCGAAGCTTTAGACGTAAGTGCTCCGGTTACTCTGACGCAAATCGGATCGACGAACTGTAGGACGAGCGGGTTGGATTGCCGCTCGCATCTGATGCTGGCGTAAATCGCGCGCGGCTTTGCAATAGGCCGCACAGACGTCCGTCAAAACGGCGCGATCCTGTCGATTGGTTGACGATGCACTCTTCTGCCCTTCCGGAGGGATCCACCATCAACGTGAAGCGCAAAACCCCGCCAGCATTGCGGCGTGAAGAGATGTCTTCAGAGCGCACCCACTCATTCGGATTAATCGCTTCGAGTGGTCGGTTGGGCGGGTAGGGTCCTGTCACGGGCGGCTGTGCTTGGGGTACAGAACGGCGGGTGGAGACCGACGGAGCAGGTGCTGCAGAGCGTGCCGGGGCAGAAGTGAAGGTGCGCCCGCCACCACTGCCGCTCCGATCGGATCGCGCTATCGTTGTGCCGGTGGTAAAGGGATTGGGGAAGCGCCATTGCTGCGCGCATTGATTGAGCAACCGGAAACCCGCAGAACTCGTCTGAAGCGATACCCGTGTCACCATGCGCCCGGCGTGGTTCACGGTCAAAAAGCGCGCACGGCGAAACGCGGCCTCAATATCGGACGAATCCGAAGAGGTCGCGTACATATTGCGCGTTAACCTGCCGCTGAACTGCGTGTCATCAAACGCCCATGTGACATCGCCGACAAACATGGATGAGAACGATCCGCTGCGGCTCTGCAACCGCAAGCTGCCGGGCGCACCATCGCGTTTGAAATACCGCACGATTGTTTGGCGGTCCGAAGTGAGGCGCAGCTCGCACATGCGGTTTGCCGGGTCTTCCAACACCACCCAGCGACCCAAATCAACGAAGACCGATCCGCCATCCGTTTGTTGTGCCATGGCGGTTTCACTGGCCCCAAGGCATCCAAAAGCAAGGATCGGGGCAAGAGCTGTGCGCATGGCCAATCTTGGCGGAAGGAAAGCCTTTTGTGTCATCTCGGCGATCATTATCCCGATTGTACCTTACTGAAAGCAGAACCAAAAAGGGCGGCGCTGATCCCTTGCGCCGCCCCTTCGTCCCATCCAAGGGTGGATTTTGAGTTTTCCGCGCCAGAATTTAGTACTTAGGCGCATTTGCTGTCAGCCGTGCTCCTTAGTCGTCGATCTGACGGACACTTTTGCCATCTTCGCGGATTGTGATTTGCAGGGTCTCTCCCGAGTTGCCGGGGAAATCGGTGAAGATCGCATCAACCAGATTGGGCACGAGCCTTTGCAAACGGTTAGAGCGTGACACGGCCTCTGCCTGGCCTTCGAACAGACGCTGACCGGTTGCGGTGTTGTCAATCTTCAGCGCGATGTCGCTGGTATACACAGTAAAGCTGCGCACGTCCGGGCCCGCAAGAAAGGGATCGTAAAATCCAAAAGCATAGGCACGGCGGAAACCGAAGCCACCAAATCGGCTGAATCTTCCGAACCGACCAAAGTGGCCAAAGCCGCCGCCAGCAAAGCCTGTCGTGCGCACACGTTCGCGGCCATTATCGACGCCGTAATCGAATTGGACGAGCAGATTTGCCGCCTCAGGCGAGGCTGCTTCGACATAGCCCAACTCAGCCATTTCAGCGGCAACAAGGTCCGCATAAAGCGCGAATTCGAGACCGCCAGCAAGCGCGGGATCTTCTGCTACAACGGCAAAGGTCTGGCCTTGAGGGGCAGGCAGTTGAGCCTGAAAGCGGGAAACATCCGCTTTAAACGAAGGCGCACAAGCAGCAAGACCAAGCGCCACCGCGCTAACAAGGCCGAACCGACTTAAACGACTCGCAAAGGGGTTTTTCGAGGTCATCTTAGGAGTAGTCATGGCATATCCTTCGTCAAATCACCAGCGCGGCACGCCAAAAGGCGCACCGGCATGCTAACCAGTGACCGATTGCTCTACCCCTTCCAGTGTGTCTGTGCCTTTGAAAAGAAGCGCAAAAAACATTCAAAAGCGCAGTCGATGACCCATGAAATGCGACCTGTCACTGCGGTTCTTACTCATACATCGGTGGCCTGAACCGGGGTTTAACGCTGAAAATGCACTGTTTGGCAGGCCAGCGCAGCGGATCAGCCGCGTGCGAGACCGAGTGCTTTATACGCCGCATCGAGCGTGGGCAGGCCGCGTTCGCGCGCTTGGGCAGCGCCGCGGGCGAGGATCGCGTCCAAAGCCTCGCGGTCTTCTTTGAGCTCGATAAAGCGGGCATTGATCGGGCGCAGGGTTTCGACCAGAGCCTCTCCCAGAACAGGTTTAAACGCGCCAAACCCTTGCCCGCCATATTCTGCAAGGATCGCCTCAATGTTTGACCCCGTAAGAGCGGAATAGATGGTGACTAGGTTTAGCGCTTCGGGCCGATCGTCCAGCCCGGCTTCTTCGGACGGTAGGGGCTCGGGATCAGTCTTCGCCTTCTTGATTTTCTTCATCACCGTGTCGGCATCGTCGGCCAAGTTGATGCGGCTCATCTCAGATGGGTCCGACTTGCTCATCTTCGCTGAGCCATCACGCAGCGACATGATTCGCGCGGCGGCAGGCGGGATGATCGGATCGGGGAGGGTGAAGACCGGAGCCTCCTCTGAGGCGAAGTCATTGTTGAACTTTTGCGCAATGTCGCGTGCGAGTTCGAGATGCTGTTTCTGGTCCTCGCCCACAGGCACATGAGTTGCCTGATACAGCAGCACATCGGCGGCTTGCAGCACGGGATAGGTGAAGAGCGCAACAGACTGGCCTTCGCGGTTCTTGCCCGCTTTGTCCTTCCATTGCGTCATCCGGTTGAGCCAACCCATCCGCGCGGTGCCCGAAAGCAGCCACTGCAGTTCGGCATGTGCGGGGACTTGCGCTTGGTTGAACAGGATGGAGCGTTCTGGATCGATCCCGCAGGCCACCAGTGCGGCGGTCATTTCCAAAGTGCCCGCATTCAGTTCGGCCGGATCGTGCGGCTGCGAGATGGCGTGGAGGTCAGCAAGGAAGAACAGGCACTCGGAACCAGCGTCCATCGCATCCTGCATCGCCACCCAATTGCGGATCGCGCCCAGATAATTGCCGAGATGGAGGTTTCCGGTGGGCTGAATGCCAGACACGACACGCATGGGGCTAACTTGCTTTCCTTGTGAGAGCGGTGATGCGTTCACGGTCGATCGCTCGAACCGCAAAGGCGATGCCGAAATAGACGATGGCAGCCGCGCCAACCAGGACGCCAAGGGCGACCAGCCGGGCAATGATGCCAGCGGAGAACCAGTCGGTTAGCAGGTCGCGCGCATAGAACAAGGCCCCGCCCATGATCACTGCGGCAAGCGCTTGTCGCGCTATCCTTAGGAGGAGCGCAAATGGCATGCGATAATGCCCGCGTATGGCAAGCACGATCAGCAGGAAAGCGACATTGATCCACGCGCCGATCACGCTTGCATAGGCAACGCCCTTCACGCCAAACATGCCGAGTGTTGCAATGTTCAATCCAATGAAGACCGCCAGCGAGATGAAGGCGGCGACCACCGGAGTTTTCGTATCGGCGCGCGCATAGAAATTTGGCACCAGCACCTTGACCAGCACGTAGGCAGGAAGGCCCAAGACGAGCGCCGCGAGCACTTCGCCCGTCACCGCCGCATCGGCCAAGTCAAACCGGCCACCTTGGAAGATTATGGTGACGAAGGGTTCCGCACAGATCGCCAGCGCCACCGCCGCCGGGATGGTGAGCAGCATCGCAAGCTCTATTGCGTCGGATTGCAGCTTGGAAGCGCGCGCCTCATCCTCGCCGCCGATGAATTTGGAAAGGTTGGGCAGGATTGCGGTCGCAAGGGCAATCCCGATAATCCCCAGCGGCAATTGGTTGAGCCGATCGGCATAATTCATGTAGCTAACCGCGCCTTCTTCCAATTGGTTGAGGAAATAGATCTGCACCAGAGTGTTGATTTGATAGGCGCCCCCTCCGATGGCAGCGGGCAAAGCGATCACAGCAAGCCGCTTTACCTCCGGCGTGATGCGCGGCCATAAGAGCCGGGGCCGAAACCCTTCGACCCGTGTCCAATAATACAGCCACGCAAACTGCACGAGACCTGCCCCGGTGACAGCCCAAGCGATGCCGTAGGCAACCTCTTCAATGCTCGCGCCCGTCGTCTGCGCGAACCATTCGCCCGCCAGCAAGGCGGCGATCAGGACAAGGTTTAGGAGGATCGGAAAGCTTGCGCCCGGCGCAAACCGCGAAACACTGTTGAGCATTCCGGTAAAGAGCGTCACGAGGCTGACAAGGATAATGTAGGGAAACATGATCCGCGCGAAATCGACCGCCAGCGGATAGGTCTCAGCATCAACCGGCTTTTCAGCGAGCAGCCAGATAATACCCGGCATTGCCAGTTCAAACACCGCCACCAGCGCAATTAGCACCGGCAGGAACACGCTTAGAACCGCATTGCTGAAGCTCTTGGCCTCTTCCAGGCCCTGCTCAGGATCGTCATGCCCATGCAGCCGTTTGGAAAACATCGGCACAAAGGCAGCTGAAAACGCTCCTTCGGCAAACAGGCGGCGGAACACATTCGGCATAATGAAAGCCTGAAACCAGGCATCGGTCACGGCATTGGCGCCGAGCACGCGCGAGAAGATCATCTCGCGCGCCATCCCAGCGATACGGCTGAGCATGGTCAGCCCGCCAATTGTGCCGACATTCTTGAGCAGGCTCATCCGCTTAAGGCCCGCATCACACGCGCGTTTACGCTTCGCCTTCGGGCGCTGACAGATTGCCGCCCGCCGCTTCTTCCTGAGCGCGCTTGGCCTGCAATTGCTGGATATACAGCCCGTTAAAGTCGATGGGGTCGATCATCAGCGGGGGGAAGCCAGCATCGCGCACCGCATCGGCGATCACTCTGCGGGCAAAGGGGAACAAGATGCGCGGAGCCTCTGCAAACAGGAAGGCATGCGCCTGATCCTCTGGCAGATTGCGCACACCGATCAGGCCGCAATAAGACAGCTCGATCATATAGGCAGGGCCTTTTTCGGCGGTTGCCGCGATGTTGATCTTCAGCTCAACTTCGGTGACGTCCTGGCCTTTGGGCTGTGCGCCGATATTAAACTGCACGTCGATCTTGGGATTATCGGTCCACTGATAGACATCGGGTGCGTTCGGGTTCTCGACGCTCAGGTCTTTCACATATTGCGTGATGATCCCGGCGGCCGGCTGGTTATCAGCGCCATTTGCGCCCGCTGCTGGATCGTCGAGATTTGTGAGAACGTCGCCTTCATCGGCCATGGTCAAAGTGTCTTTCGTGTTAAACTGATCAGGTTTCGTTGGATGCAGGGCTGGCACGAGCCATTTGCAGGTCCGCGTCAGCCATAATCGGTTAAGAGCCGCGCGCCTAGCAGGGGTGCATCCGGCCCGCAATGGGGCTCGTAGACCATGATGAGGCACTTTTTTACGCCCAATCGCAACCGAAATGGCGTTGGCGAATTGAATTTGATGCCTATTTATGTGACGAGACACATTCTGCGGAGCTATACGCGGTGTCTTTGTTTACCGAATGTGTTTAGAACATACCGGTTTCAAAGATCCAATCGACACCGCGCAGGTGCATCCGGATGATGTTGTAGGAATATCGGGACAAGAACGTGCTATTAGAAATCATCATCCTCGCCATGATCGCCGCCTTTTTGGGACTGCGCCTCTATTCGGTGCTGGGCCGACGGGCAGAGCATGAAGAGGAATCGGTGCCAACCCGTTTCGACGCAGGCGACAATCCAGGCGCGCAGTCACCGCAAGCGGTTCAGCCCGCGCAGCCACAGGCGCAGCGCCCGATTGAGTTTGAAGGTATGATGCCTGCAGTTGAGCGCGGAATTCGCGATATCGCAGGCGCAGATCGCAATTTTGATCTCGCCGGCTTTATGGAAGGCGCAAAAGGCGCCTATGGCATGGTGCTGGAGGCGTTTTGGGAAGGCGATAAGGAAACGCTCGCCGATTTGTGCGATGACGATGTGTTCGAAGGCTTTTCTGGTGCGATCGATACGCGCGAAGAGGCAGGCCATACTCTTGAAAACAAGCTGATCCGTATCGAAGAGACCCGCATCCAAACTGCGACTTTGGATAAGCGTCTGGCGCGCATTTCGGTTCTGTTCGTATCCGATATCGCGGCTGTGACGCGCGACAAGGACGGTAATGTGGTTGCAGGTTCGCTTGATGATGCGATTGAAAGCCGCGATGTCTGGACCTTCAGCCGCAACACATCTTCAAAAGACCCGAACTGGGTGCTTGACGAAACCGACGAAGGGTAATCAGCGATGCTGAGGCGCGCGCAAATCGCTGCGTCTCGTGTCGCAGATGACCGGGTGATCCATCTCACCCGCAATGGTCAAGAACCGCGTGCGCGATCCTCGATTGCAGCGGGTGCTTTGGCGGGTTTGAGTGCGCTGATGGTGCTAACCGGCTGCGCTATCATTCCCAAAGGCGATTCGACCGCAGGCTCTGCGCCGCCGCGCGCTCCCGTGACGGGAGAAAGCGCGATTGCCGCCGGAGTGCGCGCAGGCCCCAGCATTTCCTCACTTCGCATATCGAGCAGCGACGCGCGCACCGCGCTCGCAAGCTTCGTCGAATCCTGCCCGCGTGTGACATCGCGGACCGATGCAAGCGGGCTTACCCAGCCCGAAGAATGGCGTGAGGCCTGTGACAATGCGCGCAGCTTTGGCACAAACCGCGATGCTGAAGACTTCTTTACCGCCAATTTCGACACGGTTGTCGTTGGCGACGGCGCGGCCTTTGCAACCGGATATTTCGAACCTGAGATAGCGGGCAGCCGAACCCGCCGCCCAGGCTATGTCCCGGTCTACGCGGTACCGCGCGATCTGGAGCGCGGTTGGCCCGACAGCATCCCGCAATCCGAACGCACCGGGCGCGCCCCGCTTTCGCGCAAGCTGCCCGATGGATCTTACGTTCCCTACTTTGAGCGCGCCGAGATAGAGGAAGGCGCGTTGGATGGCCGCGCTGATGTGCTCGCCTATGCCGCTGATCCGGTCGAGTTCTTCTTCCTGCAAATTCAGGGCTCGGGCCGCCTACGCCTCGACAATGGAGAGGTGATGCGGATTGGCTATGCCGGGCAGAACGGGCGCGGATATACCGGGATTGGCGGAGTAATGCGCGAGCGCGGATTGCTTGGCGATGGTCCTGGGCAATATCCGGGGTCCATGCAGGGCATCATGGCCTATATCCGCGAAAACCCGCGTGATGGTCGCGATCTGATGCGCCTTAACAAAAGCTGGGTGTTTTTCCGCGAGCTGACGGGGGACGGGCCGCTTGGCTCCATCGGAGTGCCCGTGCGGCGCGAAAGCTCTGTCGCGGTGGATCCTCGTTTCGTCCCCTATGGAGCGCCGGTTTTCCTCGATCTTGATCGCGATATCGCCGACGGGCTGTGGGTTGCGCAGGATACGGGCGGGGCAATCAAAGGCGCCAACCGGTTCGACACATTTTGGGGCGCTGGCGCGGAAGCGCGCGATATTGCAGGCGGGATGAGCGGACGGGGCGAGGCGCTGATCCTTTTGCCGAGAGCCGCGGTGCGCCGCCTTACATCTGGACAATGAATCCGCCGCCAAGAGGATTGAGCGCGGCAGAGCAGGCCGCTTGGGCAAGGCTCGCGCAGAGCGTTACGCCGATTGCGGGCAAGGCAATGCCGGGTGTGCCTGAACAGGCCGCACCCGTCGCAGCGGCTGCGCCTAAAGCACCCATCGCACGTCCGAAGCCCAAACCTGCGCTTATCGCACGGGCTGCTCCAGCATCATCGCCCACGGCCAAACGCGCCTTTAACTCGCAGCTCGATGGCAGTTGGAACCGCAAGCTGAAAGCCGGTCAGATCCCGCCCGATTACACGCTCGATCTGCACGGCCACACGCTGGATAGCGCCTACACCCGGATCATAAGCGGTATTGATCAGGCGCGTGCGATGGGGGCAAGGGTGGTGCTGGTGATCGCAGGTAGAGAGAGGCCTGTCGACCCGGCAGATCGCGGCTCAAAGCGCGGGGCTATTCGGGCCAAATTGCTCGATTGGCTCGCCGCGAGTCATCATGCCGATAGCATCGCCGCTGTGCGCCGCGCGCATATTCGCCATGGAGGCGAGGGTGCGCTCTATTTGGTCCTCAAACGGCGATAGCGAACACGCTGGACACATGAAGACGGCGCCGGAGCTTTCCCGACGCCGTTCATCAGAACGATGCCTGCTAGGCCGTGGCTCACCAGAACAGCCACACATTCATCAAGCGGCCAGGCCACGCCATGCTGACAATTCCCGGGATCATCAGCGCGCCGAGATACAGGCTCAGGATCTCTTTCTTATGGCCCTTCATATCGCCGCGGCGCGCGGTCGCCACGAGTTTGTACGAGGCCATGAATGTCAGCGGCACAAAGATGTGGATCGGGCTGATGTGGAAATCGAGACCGCCGCCATAGCGAATGAAGCACGCCGACAGCGCCGTGATCAGCATCAAGGCAACCCAGATCTTGCCCAGCAATTTGTGCCACTTGGTGCCTTTCGGGGCGAGCAGCAGGTAACCGCCGAGTGGCACCGCGGGAAGCACCGTTGCGACATGGATCACCACCGCCATATCGCGGGTATGGCCGTGGTCAGGCGCAAAGCCTGCAAGGCCCCGGATCAGCGCGTAAACCGCCGCGAGTGTCATGCTGGTCGCTGCAATCATCACGATGGCGCGAAGGCGCGGGCTGATATCAAAGCTGGGCTTCTCAGGGCCCTTCAAGAATTTCGGCAGGCTGAAATCTGCGAGGTACTTGCCGGCGGGGTCGGAAGTCGTTGCGGTCATCTCTTTGGTCCCTTGCATTTAGGTGTGTTTGCGTTTGTTGAGACCGACAATGCCGCCTGCCTGTTCGCCAGCAACGCGCCATGCGTGTGTGGGCGGGAGGCTTCGTGAAATGCGCGCAGAAAACGCGGATTTCCGGGCCTTTGCCACTTTACGAAGCGCGAATGGGCAGGCATTTGTTGGAACATGGATAGCGGATCAGGCGAACATGCGCAGGCTAGCCCGGCGGACACGGTCAAAGCGCTGAGCCCGCGCGCCGCGTTCTGGCGCAGCACGTTGACCGACCTTGCGATCATGACGGCGATCGGTGTTTTTCTGGCGATCCTTGGCCCGTTTGGTTCGATTGATCAGCCTCTGGCGGTGCGCCTCGTCACATGGCTTGCCTTCGCCTATCTGGGATATTTCATCTATTCGCCGATGGGATATTTCGTCGACCGCGCGCATGATGCGCTCGATCTGCCGGTGCTGCCGTTGTGGATTGCGGCGGCTCTTGTGGCGACGGTCCCGATGACCATAGCGATCTATTTCATCCAGTTCCTGCCAAGCTGGCCGCCCATGCCCTCTCTCAATGCCGCGCTGACCAGCTACCTTTATGTTTTTGTGATCGGCGGTGCGGTGACGGTACTGTTCAATTTTATCGGCCCGAGAGCGAGCGCTTCGCGCCGTGCGGGAACCGCCATTGAGCAAGGTCAGGCTGGGCTGCCTTCTGAAACAACAGCGCCAAATCCACCGGCAGCACCCGCTCCAACCCAGGCAAACCCGTTGCTCGATCAACTTCCCGCCGAGCTCGGCAGCGACATCATCGCGCTGGAGATGGAGGACCACTATGTCCGCGTCCACACCGCTCTGGGATCAGGGCTGGTGCTGATGCGGCTGCGCGATGCGATGGTGCATGTCGCCGATATCGAAGGCTTGCAGGTCCATCGCAGCTGGTGGGTGGCGCGCGGAGCGGTGGAAGATGTAAAGCGCGAGGGGCGCAATGTACGGCTGATGTTGCCGCGCAATATCGAGGCGCCGGTAAGCCGCGCTCAGGTCAGCGTGCTCAAGGATGCAGGCTGGATTTAAGCCCTCTCATCCCTTGCCGCCTCCCACCTCATTGCGCGCCCAAGCGCCTGTTTGAACGCCACCAGAGCTGATCCGACAAAAGCAAAAAACACGGCAAGCCCCGCATTGTTGATCAGATACTGTGTCCAGCCAAGGCTGGGCAGATCAACAAAGAAATAAGCGTAAAAGCCCGTCATTTGACCCAGTATCAGCGCAAAAGCTCCATAGGTAAGCGGCGGCACCATGATCATCGGCACGAGGCGAAGGATAGAGGGCGCGGGCGGCGTGTAGCGCAGCCACCATCCTATAGTCGCAATCGGGATAATCGTGTGGTGAAACTGATTGGTGATCCGGTCAAAACCCTGCGGGTTATGGTCGCCCGCCAGCAGACCCCAATAGATCCCGCCAATGATCGCCAAAGCGGTGGCGAGCGCCGCCATCACGCCTGGCGATGGTGTCCGGCCAATAGCGACCAACGCCATCACCACGCAGGCTGCGACATTCCCCCAAATGGTGAAAAAACGCAGCATCGCGGCAAGATTGCCGAGGTAGCTGTAATCTCCGAGCAAAGGCTGCACCGCGAGCGCGCCAAAGGCGAGGGCAGCGACGATACCGGCAAGCGTGCGACCGTTTTGTGGTGGGCTGGTTAAAGCCGCGCTGGAAGTGTTGGTTGAAACCGTCATCCGCATCTAATGGTCCATCATACCTGCCACAGGCAAACAAAAAAGCCCCCGGCAAACCCTCATGATGGAAGGGCAGCCGGGGGCCTCTTGCGACCCTGGCCCAGCAATTAAAGGCCAGGGTGGGGGGCTCGTTCAGTTTACGCGTATTTCGCGTATTCGACGTCGAAACGGTCGGCGTTCATCACCTTAACCCATGCAGCGATAAAGTCGTGCACGAATTTTTCTTCCGCGCCTGCCTCGGCATAGACTTCGGCTTGAGCGCGCAGCTGCGAGTTCGAACCAAAGATGAGGTCAGTGCGGGTGGCGGTGAATTTCTGCTCGCCAGTCTTGCGATCGGTGCCAACATATTCTTCATCGCCTGAGCCATCGACAGGAGCCCACTTGGTGCTCATGTCGAGGAGGTTCGTGAAGAAGTCGGTGGTGAGCTGTCCGACGCGGTCAGTGAAGACGCCGTGGCTGGTGTTGCCAGCGTTTGCACCCAGAGCGCGCATCCCGCCGACCAGCACGGTCAGCTCAGGGATCGAGAGGCCCAGCAGGTGCGCCTTGTCGATCAGCATGTCCTCGGTGCGCACATTCGCTTTGGTCTTGAGATAGTTGCGGAAGCCATCAGCAAACGGCTCCAGCGGCTCAAAGCTCTCAGCATCGGTGTGCTCTTCAGCGCAATCGCCGCGACCGCCCGTGAACGGCACTTCGACGGTGAAGCCTGCGTCGGCAGCCGCCTTCTCAACCGCAGCTGAGCCTGCGAGCACAATAGCGTCTGCCATTGACAGATTGCCGCGATGTTCAGCGATGACGCCCAGAACCTTTGCAAGCTCTTCGGGATCGTTCGCCGCCCAGTCCTTTTGCGGAGCCTGGGTAACGCGCGCACCGTTCGCACCGCCGCGATGGTCAGAACCGCGATAGGTTGAGGCCGATGCCCATGCCGCTTTCACCAATTCGCTGACCGTGAGGCCAGATCCGAGGATAGCGGTTTTGAACGCTGCGACATCAGCATCTGACGGCGTGGTGCCCGCAGGAACCGGATCCATCCAGATCAGCGTTTCTTCCGGCACTTCCGGACCCATATAGCGGACCTTCGGACCCATATCGCGGTGACACAGTTTGAACCATGCGCGCGCAAAAGCGTCGTCAAGCTGTTCAGGGTTTTCGTGGAAACGCTTCGAAATTTCCGCGTAGTCCGGGTCCATCTTCAGCGCCATATCGGCGGTGGTCATGATGGTCGGAACCTTCTTGTTCGGATCGCGAGCATCCGGTGCCATGTCTTCCTCAGAAGGATTGACCGGGGTCCACATCTGCGCGCCTGCCGGGCTCTTTGTGAGCTCATAGTCGTACTTGAACAGCAGACGGAAATAGTCGTGGCTCCACGAGGTCGGATTGTTCGACCATGCGCCTTCGATGCCCGAAGTTGTAATGTTGCCAGCGGCAATTTCGTCTTCGTCGATCAGCCAACCAAAGCTTTGGCAGTGCAGATCTTCGCTCTCAGGTGCCTGTGCGAATGTGTCCGACGGGGCAGCGCCGTGCGCTTTACCAAAGGCGTGGCCGCCTGCGGTCAGAGCGACGGTTTCCTCGTCATTCATCGCCATACGTGCGAAAGTCTCACGCATGTCGCGCGCGCTCTCCAGCGGATCAGGGTTGCCGCCGGGGCCTTCTGGGTTGACGTAGATCAGGCCCATCTGGATTGCCGCGAGCGGATTTTCGAGCGCCATGTTCTCTTTGGGCTGAATGCGGGTAGCGACACCTTGGTCGACCCACTGATCTTCGGTGCCCCAATAGACGCTCTCAGGCTCGTAAACGTCGGCGCGGCCGCCGCCAAAGCCAAAGACCGGTCCGCCCATGCTTTCGATGGCGACATTGCCGGCGAGCACGAACAGGTCGGCCCAGCTGATTTGCTTGCCGTATTTCTGCTTGATCGGCCAGAGAAGACGGCGCGCTTTGTCGAGGTTGCCGTTATCGGGCCAGCTGTTGAGCGGAGCGAAACGCTGTTGGCCTGAGCCTGCGCCGCCGCGGCCATCGCCTGTACGATAGGTGCCTGCTGCGTGCCACGCCATGCGGATCATGAATGGACCATAGTGACCATAGTCAGCCGGCCACCATTCCTGATCGTCAGTCATCAGCGCGGTCAGGTCTTCCTTCAACGCGGTGTAATCGATTGTGTTGAATGCTGCAGGATAGTCAAAGTCTTCGCCATAGGGATTGGCTGACTTGCCTTCCTCGGTCAGGATGTCGAGCTGGGTCGCCTCTGGCCACCAATCCTTGTTGGTGCGGCCCAAAAGCGTGCGCATGCTGCCATCAGCGTGGAAGGGGCAACCGCCGCTCATTTCACCGGTTTTCGCGTCCATTGTGTGGGATCTCCTGTTGTTGGGTTCACGACTCGCAATAGCCGAGTGCGATGACACGCAAATGATGGTTTTGGGCGCGTTCGTCCAATCGATTAATTGCGTAGCGTTGATTGGCAAATCCGATTGTACTTGCGATCAATTATCAATTTTTGCGATTAATCGCCAATGCAGTGCAACCCGTCGCATGGCGGGGTTTTCATTCGGGCTTGCGTGCGATTTTGGCCCCGTCAGCCAGCACTTCGAGGCTTTGCCGATCGAGCTGGGCCAGCACTTCCTCCCATCCCCAGCGCGGCTTCCAGCCAAGGGCCTTTTGCGCAGCATTGCTGCAATAGATGCGGTCGATAGAGGAAGGAAGCGGCCATCCGCGATCCTTAAAGGCGGTAGCCAAAGTTGGTGCAACGGCTCGGATCACGGCAGGGGCATCGCTGGCCAATTCTTCGCAATCGGCCCGGGTGAATGGGGTGCCGCCAGACAAAATGAACCGTTCGAACCTCTCTCCCTGATGGGTGAGCGCCAATGCGTGACCGCTCCCAACATCGCGCGCGTCGATCCCACGATGAAGGCGAAAAAGCGCCATTTCGGGAGCGGGCTCAGGGAAACAGCGCGACATGCGCAGCACCCGCACAGGCAGCGCATCGGTGGCGGCCACCTCCAGTACAGCCTCTGCCGCGAGTTTGGTGCGATGGTAGATGCTCTTGGGCTGCGGAACGGTCTCTTCGGACACCCAGGTGCACGCGCCCTGCTCTATAGCGTGCCCATATAGCGCGGTGGTCGAGGTATAGAGAAAACGCGAGACCCCGGCCGCCCGCGCAAGCTCGAACACAGTCCGCGTGCCCTCAATATTGACCCGCTCAAACTCGGCATCGGGGACGGTGCCGACATGCGGCGCGTGCGGACCCGCCGTGTGGATGACCGCATCGACCCCGTAGAGTAACGGCTTAAGAGTTTCTGCATCCGCAACATCCCCGATCACATGCGTGGTCGAAAACACATTGCGGTCAATGCCGGTAACCTCATGCTCCGGCGAGAGCGCGGCAAAGATAGCGCGGCCAACGCGGCCAGAGGAACCGGTTAGGAGGATTTTCATGGTCGCAGTTTGTGCCGAGCTAAAGCCGTTTCGTCACCCCCAACTACCGCTACCCCAATTGCCCGCGATGCATCAGCATTTGATCGGCCAGTACCAGCGCCATCATCGCTTCAACCACCGGCGTGCCGCGGATGCCGACGCAGGGGTCGTGGCGGCCTTTGGTCACGACGTCTACCGCTTCGCCGTCAGAGGTGATCGACTTGACCGGCGTGAGGATCGAGGAGGTCGGCTTGAACGCCACCCGGCACACAACCGGCTGTCCGGTGGAGATGCCGCCCGCTGTGCCGCCTGCATGATTGCTGGCGAAGACCGGTTTACCGTTATTGCCGGGTCGCATCTCATCCGCGTTCTGCTCGCCGGTCAGCCGCGCTGCCTCAAAGCCGTCGCCGATCTCCACGCCCTTGGTCGCGTTGATGCTCATCATCGCGCTCGCGAGTTCGCTGTCGAGCTTGGCATAGAGCGGCGCGCCCCATCCGGCGGGTACCCCTTCGGCAACGCATTCGACCACTGCTCCGAGCGATGAACCCGCCTTGCGCGCCTCATCGACCTTGGCCTCCCAGCGCTCCGCCGCCCAGCTGTCGGGGCAGAAGAACGGGTTCTTTGGCGATATTGTCAAAATTCACCGCATCCCGGTCGATCGCATCGCCTCCCAATTCGCAGACGAAGGCGGTGATCTTCACGTCCGGGATAATCAACCGAGCAACCGCGCCCGCCGCCACCCGCGCCGCCGTCTCGCGCGCGGAGGACCGGCCGCCGCCGCGATAGTCGCGGATGCCGTATTTCGCATCATAGGTATAATCGGCATGGCCGGGACGATAGCGTTTGGCGATCTCCGAATAGTCTTTGGAGCGTTGATCGGTGTTCTCGATCATCAGATGGATCGGCGTGCCTGTTGTGACTTGCACGCCGTCATCGCGCGTAAACACGCCGGAGAGAATGCGCACCTGATCGGGCTCACGCCTTTGCGTCGTGAACTTATTCTGCCCCGGACGCCGCGCATCCATAAACGGCTGAATGTCCTTCTCGCTCAAAGGGATACCTGGCGGGCACCCATCCAGCACCGCGCCAAGGCCCGGCCCGTGGCTCTCCCCCCAAGTGGTGAAGCGCAGCATACGTCCAAAAGTGTTGAAGCTCATGGGGGTCGCTTTCGCCCAAGTGGTGCATTTTGTCCATCGCGGCTGCGATAATGCGAGTCCCGATGCGGACAAATCGACCGCTCGGCTGGCAATGCTCACGACTTTGCGCCAAGAACAGACCATGATCGCAAAGCTATCAGGCAGGCTCGATGAGCGCGGCGAGGACTGGGCCATCGTCGATGTGCAAGGGGTGGGCTACCTCGTCCACTGCTCGGCGCGCACGCTGACGGCTTTGGGCGAGGTGGGGGAGGGGTGCACCGTCCACACCGACCTGCAAGTGAGCGAGAACGACATGCGCCTGTTGGGCTTTGCCGAGAGCGCCGAACGCGACTGGTTCCGTTTGCTGACGCAGGTTCAGGGGGTGGGTTCGAAGGTCGGATTGGCGATCCTGTCGGCGCTCTCCACCGGAGAACTGCGCGATGCCTGTTCCGCCGGAGACGCGGCGAGCGTGGCAAGAGCGAACGGCGTGGGGCCAAAGCTGGCAGGCCGGATCGTCAACGAGCTGAAGGACAAAGCGGGCGCTCTACCCGGAGGCGGCGGAATGGCAGGCGCGGCGATGGCATCGGCCCCGACAGGGTCGCCAAGCGCCGATGCGGTGAGCGCGCTGGAGAACCTCGGCTTCAAACCGGCAGTGGCCGCGCAAGCAGTGGCGAAAGCGGTAAGCGAGCTGGGCGAGGATGCAGGCGAGGGCGATTTGATCCGGGTAGCACTGAAGAGGGCGGCTGGGTGATGAGAGGCGCAAACCCTTCCTCCCGTCATCCTGAACTCGTTTCAGTGCGTCATCCTGAACTCGTTTCAGGATCCATCCTCCGCACCGCGCGGCGGCAATGGCGCAAACCCAAACTCGCACGCCAAATCGCGCCATCTCGGATTGCCTTCCTCAATCAGATTGACCTTCCACTGCCTGCGCCAGTTCTTGAGCTGCTTCTCACGCGCAATGGCGAGGTCCATGGTGCCGAAGAGCTCGAAATGGACGAGGCGGTGGACGCGGTATCGGCTGGTGAACCCCTTGATGGTGCCCTCGCGGTGCTGATGAAGCCTCGCGAGAAGGTCGGAAGTCACGCCGATATACAGCGTTTCGCGAAAGCCACTCGCAAGGATGTAGGTGCAGGGCTGAAGGTCTCGCTTCATGGGCAAGAGACTGCCCGGCGATGGACCCTGAAACAAGTTCAGGGTGACGAGAAATGGGCGAAACGTGGCAAATCCCGTCATGCTGAACTCGTTTCAGCATCCATGACTGGGTGCGACATCGAGGCGGCTGGATGATGTTCGGCAAGAAACGGCAAAAGCCCGAGGCATTTGGGGAGCACCTTAAGGGTCTTCTTTGCGGTTCCGTAATCCGGCTTGAAAAGAATGAGGCAAGCTGGTCGGTCCTATTCGCTGAAAAGCGGGTAATCGTAACGGACATATGGCGATTGATCGGATCAAAAGGCATCGTAGTAACTGACGAGGACCACGGTCATCAGTTCGGGCTGCCCTCGCCGGTCGACGCAGAATCTCAAGCGAATAAAGCTCTCGCAGATCACAGGATCACAGATGTAGACTTCGATCAAAGGACGGGCGACTTAGCGTTGCATATTGAAGGAGGCTTGACCCTTCAGATACTAACCACTTCAATGGCCTACGAGATTTGGACGATGTATGAGGGCGGTGAGACTGTAGCGGCTGTCGGAAATGGCGGTGTTCGGTGACCGACCCTGACGACCCACCCCTCCACAACGCAGAGCGCCAGCCCGACGATCCGGACACGGCGCTGCGGCCCAAGACACTCGATGAATTCATCGGGCAGGAGGCGGCGCGCGCAAACCTCAAAGTCTTCATCGAAAGCGCCAAAGCGCGCGGGGAGGCTATGGATCACACGCTGTTCCACGGACCTCCCGGTCTCGGCAAGACAACGCTGGCGCAGATCGTCGCCGGTGAGCTGGGCGTAGGCTTCCGCGCCACATCCGGCCCGGTGATCGCCAAAGCGGGGGACTTGGCGGCGCTGCTCACCAATCTTGAACCGCATGACGTGCTGTTCATCGATGAGATCCACCGGCTCAATCCCGTGGTTGAGGAAGTGCTCTACCCCGCAATGGAGGACCGCGCGCTCGACATTATCATTGGCGAAGGGCCGTCGGCGCGCAGCGTGCGGATCGATCTGCCACCCTTCACTCTGGTGGGCGCCACAACGCGGCAGGGGCTGCTGACAACGCCCCTTCGCGACCGGTTTGGTATACCCGTGCGATTGCAGTTCTACAGCCACGATGAGCTTGATCTGGTGGTCACCCGAGCGGCCAAATTGCTTGGACTTGAGATCGACCCTGCGGGCGCGCGCGAGATCGCCCAGCGCAGCCGCGGGACACCACGTGTGGCGGGGCGTTTGCTGAGGCGCGTGCGCGACTTTGCGCATGTCGCAAGGGAGGGCATGGTGACCCGCGCTTTGGCCGATGATGCGCTCACCCGGCTGGAGATCGACCGGCTGGGCCTCGATGCGATGGATCGCCGCTATCTCACCATGATTGCAACCACTTACAAGGGTGGTCCTGTGGGGGTCGCGGCGCTCTCAGCGGGCCTGTCTGAACAGCGCGATACGGTCGAGGAGGTGATCGAGCCTTACCTCATTCAGCTGGGACTCATCGCGAGAACCGAACGCGGGCGGATGCTTAACGATGCGGGGTGGGAGCACCTTGAAATGGCCAAACCGAATCGGGCAAGCGCGGCGGATCAGCAAGGGCTGTTCGATGGGCCGCGTTAGCCGCGCCTGGCTGCAAGTGACTGACAAAACCTCTAACTTCGCCCCGCGTTTCGGTGTCAAACTGGGACAGCGCCTGTGAAATACGCGCGATTTCAGCAGATTCGGAGCGTTAGCCGCTCTCAAACGTGGTTAACTGCATTGCCGCGACAAGAGGATTGATCGCAGAACACACTTGCAATCGGTGAAGGTGCGGGCGGGCCGCATCGGGCCGATCAGGCAAGCAAGGTTCGAAACTCATGTCGATCAAAATGGTATCAGCCAAACTCGCGGCAACGGCCGCAGGCGTCGCGCTTCTCCAAGGCGGAGCGGTGCGCGTGGCAGAACCGATGAACACGGATGCACCGCGGTTCACGACCGATGACGATGGCAAGCTGCAGGACACGGCGCCCGTGCCCGTTGCGCAGCCCCGCTATGTTAAGACCGATGGCCGCGTGCGCGAATTGCCGCCGCTGCCTCCGGTTCCGCAACAACGCCGCCGGATCGTTGAGCGCACCATTGAGTGTCAACCAATCCCGGGCCCTTATGGCGCAGCAGGCGCCGTGGGTGCTCCTGGAACAATCGCTTCGTCAGCACCGCTGCCCGCCGGTGCCACGCGCGCGTATATTGACGCAGCCGAATGTCCACCGATTGCGCAGATCGCTTACGCACCAGCGCCGCTTCCCCCGCTCCCACCTGTGCGTGGCGGCGGAGGCGCGCCTGTTGTGGTTGGCGGAGGCCTGGGTGGTTTCGGCGGCGGCTTTGGAGGAGGTGGTTTCTTCGGCGGTTTCTTCGGCGGCGGCGGTTCATCTTCGGGTGACGTCTCAGTTGTCAGCACCACTACCACAGGTGGCGGCGATCCGGGTGCCTCTACCACCACTTCGACCTCTGGCGGTTCTACGTCGACTTCAGGCGGCGGCACGTCTGACGGTATCAACATCAACATCGATATCGACAATTCGTCGAGCACTGGCACGATCAGTTCGACTTCGGGCACCGTGACCTCAACCTCATCGAGTGGTTCGATCAGCTCTTCAACGGGCGCTGTGTCGTCGAGCACGGGCGGCATTTCGAGCACCACGTCCACCACGTCGGGCGATGTCTCCAGCTCTACCGGCGCGGTCAGCAGCTCTACCGGCGGCGTTTCTAGCTCGTCTGGCAACGTTTCGAGCAGCACTGGCGGCGTATCGAGCTCATCAGGCAATGTTTCCAGCAGCTCCGGCAACGTCTCAAGCAGCTCTGGCAACGTCTCGAGCTCATCAGGTAACGTTTCGAGTTCTTCGGGTAACGTCTCAAGCTCGTCAGGAAACGTGTCGAGTTCTTCGGGCAACGTCTCGAGCTCGTCGTCTTCGAGCTCTTCATCTTCATCAAGCTCCAGCTCAAGTTCGTCCTCATCTAGCTCCAGTTCAGGTGGCAACACCTCTGGCGGTACCACCGGTGGGAGCACGACTGGGGGCAGCACGAGCGGCGGTTCTTCATCGTCCTCGTCCAGCTCAAGCAGCTCTTCATCATCCTCTTCAAGCTCAGGTGGCAGCACCTCAGGCGGCAACACTTCAGGTGGAAGCACTGGCGGTTCGACGTCTTCGTCTTCCAGCTCAAGCTCTTCATCAAGCAGCAGCTCGTCGAGCGGAGGAAGCTCAGGTGGCAACACGTCTGGTGGTAACACCTCCGGCGGGGCATCAAGCGGCGGTAGCAGCTCTTCCTCATCCTCTTCGAGCAGCAGCTCTTCCAGCTCTAGCTCAAGCGGCGGTGCTTCTTCTGGCGGCAACACCTCATCCGGCGGTGCGACAAGCGGTGGCAGCTCTGGCAATATGACCAGCTCTACCAGCTCATCATCTTCATCGTCGTCCAGCTCTTCCTCAAGCTCGTCTTCGGGTGGCAGCAGCGGTGGAACCAGCACGGGCGGCAGCAGCAGCTTTGGCGGTTCGTCATCAAGCTCTTCATCGGGCTCCAGCTCATCGAGCAGTTCAGGCGGCTCTACTAGCGGTGGCAACACCAGCTTTGGCGGAAGCACTTCGTCATCGAGCAGCTCATCGTCCTCATCCAGCTCAAGCTCATCTGGCGGCAGCTCGGGTGGTACGACTACGGGCGGAAACACCAGCTTTGGCGGCAGCAGCTCCAGCTCGTCTTCGGGTTCTAGCTCAAGCAGCTCCAGCTCATCAGGTGGCAGCTCTGGCGGCGCGACTTCAAGCTTCGGTGGTTCTAGCTCATCATCCAGCTCAAGCTCTTCTTCGTCGAGCTCCAGCTCGTCAGGTGGAACATCAAGCTTTGGCGGCAGCAGCAGTTCGTCTTCTGGTTCCAGCTCGTCGAGCTCCAGCTCATCGGGTGGCACCTCAAGCTTCGGTGGCACGACCTCATCGTCGAGCAGCAGCTCGTCTTCGTCCAGCTCTTCATCAAGCAGCGGCGGCAGCACAAGCGGCGGAACCGACGTTCCTGCACCGCCGATGATGATCCTGTTCGGCGCAGCAGCCGCAGCGATCCTTGGCCGCAAGAAGTTCGGCATCAAGTCTGGCAAGAAGGGCGCAGTCGCCTAAGCCAGACAAATCAGAACAGCAAAAGGGCGGCTCTCTAGATGGAGGGCCGCCCTTTTGCTTGGGTGGCAAACAATGCCACGGGACAGCCTCTTAGAGAGCGCTCGAGGTCCCGATTTGCGGTAGCGGCTGAGTGCCAACCCATGGAACATCGCCCGCAAGCATCACGCCTTTGAGCTCCCACACATTGGGATAGCCATAGCCTACCAGATTGATGAAGGTCGGAATGTTGAGCGCCAATGGCGCGCTTTTGAGGGGGATGGGAAAGGCATTTTCCAGAAAGTTATTGTTGCAATAAATCAGGATCGGCCTGTCTGAATCCTCTCCGATAACCGCGCGTAATTTCTCAGAGGTGAAGTCGGAAAATGGCAGGTTGACCGCGCCTTCAATATGCCCGGCTTCGAAAGCATCGGCCGACCTTGCATCAAGCAGCAAAACGCCTTCCTCACGCGCCATCGCCATAAAAGCTTCGCGTTCGAGCAAGCGTTGTTCGCGTAAAGGTGCGACCTCCACTGCCAATTCAACAAAGCGCTCAAAATCGATCTGAGGTTCGGTTTGCGGGGTTTGGGCCTGCGAAGGGGCGCTGAGTGTTAGTTGTGCAGCGAGAAGCGGAACCATCCAGTGTTTCATCGAAACCTCCTGAACGGATCTTGCAGGAGGGTTAGTGACTACGCGGTGAATGTTACTCGCTAAGGCTTGCCAAGGAATCACCGGCCTCTTGCCAAGCGAGAATACCGCCGGCCAGATGTTGTGCAGTCTCCCCAGTATGCGCCGCCAGGGCCTCGCCAGCTAAGGCAGAACGACGTCCCGACCGGCAATAGAGCACAATCTCGCGGCCATCGCTGAGATCAAGTTTGGCAGGATCAAATTGATCGAGTGGGATGTGCTCGGCGCCGGGAATAATCCCCTGCGCAACTTCATCATCACGCCTCACATCGATCAGGCGAAGATTGCCAGTGGCCTGCCTCGCTTGGAGCTGTTCGACATCAAGCTCGATCAGAGCCGCGTTGGCCTCGGCGATGTCCGAACCCGTTTGGCCCAGCGCCTCGCGTGCATCCAGTTCGGCCGCCGCCGCCAACTCAAATCCAGGTGCCAGACCTGATCCGCTGCCGCCCTCTTTCTCTGAGCCGCAGGCGGTCAGCGCAAGGGCTGCGAAAAGGGGGAGGGTATAGCGGATCGTCATGGCCAGTCCTTCTTATGCAGCCAGTTTTCGCAGGACGTAATGGAGGATGCCGCCATTGCGGTAATACTCCATCTCGTTTGCGGTATCGATGCGGCAGAGCGCGGCGAAGGTGAAGCTGGTGCCATCACCGCGGGTTGCTTCGATCTCAATGTCCTGACCGGGTGTGAGGTCGGCAAGACCCTTGATGCTGAATGTGGTGTCCGCATCGAAGCCCAAAGTCTCGCGCGTGTCGCCGTCCTTAAACTGCAGCGGCAACACGCCCATGCCGACAAGGTTCGAACGGTGGATCCGCTCAAAGCTCTCAACGATAACCGCGCGCACACCCAGCAAGATGGTGCCCTTGGCCGCCCAATCGCGCGAAGAGCCGGTGCCGTATTCCTTGCCGCCAACCACAATCAGCGGAGTGCCGTCAGCCTTATGCTTCATGGCAGCATCGTAAATCGGCATCCGTTCACCATTATACGTCGTCTCACCGCCTTCGACACCGGGGACCATCTCGTTCTTGATGCGAATATTGGCAAAGGTGCCGCGCATCATCACATCATGGTTGCCGCGGCGCGAGCCATAGGAGTTGAAGTCCTTCTTTGCGACCTGATTGCTGTTGAGATACGAGCCAGCGGGGCTGTCTTCCTTGATCGCGCCAGCGGGCGAGATGTGGTCGGTGGTGACGGAGTCTCCAAGGATCGCGAGCGGTTTCGCATCGAGAATGTCGGTGACGGGCGCCGGGGTCATCTCCATGCCTTCAAAGTAAGGCGGGTTGGCGACATAGGTGGAGCCAGCGCGCCACTGATAGGTGTCAGATGGCTCAACAGTGATAGCCTGCCAGTGCTCATCGCCATCATAAACATTGGCGTAGCGGGTTTCGAACATCGAGCGGTCAATATTGGCGGCGCGGTGCTCGGCGATTTCGGCATTGGTTGGCCAAAGGTCTGCGAGCATCACGTCATTGCCATCTTGGTCTTGGCCGAGTGGAGTTTCGGTGATGTCTTCGGTGACGGTGCCCTTAAGAGCGTATGCAACGACGAGCGGAGGCGAGGCGAGGAAGTTCGCGCGCACGTCTTGGCTGACGCGGCCTTCAAAGTTGCGGTTGCCTGAGAGGACGGAGGCGGCGACGATATCATTGCCGTTGATCGCCTTGCTGATCGGTGGGGCAAGCGGGCCAGAATTGCCGATGCAAGTGGTGCAGCCATAGCCGACAAGGTCGAAGCCGATGGCGTCGAGATCGTCTTGCAGGCCAGACTTCACGAGGTAATCCGTAACCACCTGCGAGCCGGGCGCGAGCGAGGTTTTGACCCAAGGCTTGGGCTTCATTCCGCGCTCATTGGCTTTCTTCGCGACCAGACCCGCCGCGATCAGCACGTCAGGGTTGGAGGTGTTGGTGCAGCTGGTGATCGCCGCGATCACAACATCGCCATCGCCGATATCATGCTCGGTATCGGCCACATCGACGCGGACCGGCGCGTCTTTCTTATAGATGCTCGCAAGGTCGCCGTTGAACAGCTCGTCCACTTCGGGAAGGATCACGCGGTCCTGTGGACGCTTGGGCCCGGCAAGGCTTGGGACGACACTGGCGACATCCAGCTCAAGCGTGTTTGAGAAAACCGGCTCATGCGCGGGGTCGAACCACATACCTTGCTCTTTGGCATAGGCTTCTACCAGGGCGATGTTCTCTTCGGAGCGGCCGGTGAGGCGAAGATAGTCGATTGTTTTGTCATCAATGCCGAAAAAGCCGCAGGTCGCGCCATATTCGGGTGCCATATTGGCGATGGTTGCACGGTCGGCGAGGGTGAGGTTGGCAACGCCTTCGCCGTAGAACTCGACAAAACGCCCAACAACGCCGACTTCGCGCAGCATCTGCACGCAGGTCAATACCAGATCGGTGGCGGTCACGCCTTCGGCCATCTTGCCCGTGAGCTTGAAGCCAACGACTTCGGGGATCAGCATGGAGATCGGCTGGCCAAGCATCGCGGCTTCGGCTTCGATCCCGCCAACGCCCCAGCCCAGAACGCCCAGACCGTTGATCATGGTCGTATGGCTGTCAGTGCCAACACAAGTGTCTGGATAGGCAACCATTTCGCCGTTCTCATCCGCGCTTGACCAAATGCCTTGGGCAATGTGCTCAAGGTTCACCTGGTGGCAGATGCCAGTGCCTGGAGGCACCGCGGAGAAGTTTTCAAAGCTTTTCGACCCCCACTTAAGGAAGTCATAGCGTTCCGCATTGCGCTCATATTCGAGCGCCATATTGGCTTCCATCGCCTTGGGGTGGCCGAACTCATCGACCATGACCGAGTGGTCGATCACGAGGTTGACGGGCACTTGCGGGTTAATCTTGGCGGTGTCCCCGCCCAGTTCCTTAATCGCATCGCGCATCGCGGCAAGGTCCACAACGCAAGGAACGCCAGTGAAGTCTTGAAGCAGCACGCGCGCCGGGCGGTACTGGATCTCGCTGCCCGTTACCGGGTTCTTCTGCCAATCGACGATCGCTTGGATATGGTCACGCCCGACAGTGAAACCTTCGTCTTCAAAGCGGAGCAGGTTTTCGAGCAGCACCTTCATCGAGTTGGGCAGTTTGGAAACATCGCCCAATTGGTTGGCCGCCTTGGCGAGCGAATAATAGGCGTATTGCTTGCCGTTCACATCGAGAGTTGAGCGCGTCGAGAGGCTGTCCTTGCCGGTGGCAGTCATTTGGGGTCCAATCCTTTTGTGCTGGCCCGCGCAAGTGATCCCAATTGCGGGCGAAAAATCTGCTCGTGCAACTGCTAGAATGCGCTCGCTTGGTCAAGGGGAAGACCCCGATTTGGCGCCTGTTGCGAGTCGATTGCGATAAAGCCGCTATTTCACTCAATCGGGGCGCAAGCTGTGGCCCTATACAAGTGTTTACTTCACCTTCGGTCAGGCCCTGTGCCAAGGGAGGATCAGTTGAGGGATACGAAATGGCAAAAGACATGGAAGACGCAGAAGATCTTTCCGCAAAGCAGGCAAGTCTGACCGCTGGCATCATCGGTGCGGGTATGGTTGTGCTTATCTGTTTCGCCGCAGCCTTTGCTTTTTCAAATCCGGCCGGTGCGCAAACCGGCGAGCAACTGCAATCGGCCTCTGCCAAGGCTGATGTAGGGATGGCTTCTGACGAGGCCGATATCCGATAGCCGCTTCGGGTCGCTTTAGAGGCAGAACTGCCCCTTTGCCTCTATTTCGAAGTGGTCCGGCCGGAGCAGCGGTGCCAGTCCAGCTGCTCCGGCCAACCTTTCGCCAAACCTAATTGCTTTTGTACTCGTTGGCGTCGCCCGACGCGGCGCGCGCTGCGATCCAGCATCCCGCAACGATCAAGGCTGTGCCTGCGATCGTCGGTAGGGTGACAGATTCCTTGAAAAACGCCCATCCAAACAGGCTCGCCCAGAGAAAGCCGGTATATTCAATGGGCACCAACACCTGTGTTTCTGCGCGGGCATAGGCCCATGCGATCGCCATGGCGCCAGCAACCGTAAGCGCACCTGCCGCAGCAATCGGCAAAAGCGCTTGAGTTTCAGGTGCGGATCCAAGGAATGGCGCGAAAACGAGCAAGACGCCGCCGCCCACCCCGCTGTGAAATGTGGCGACTTCAACGGGTCCAGCCACTTGGCTCTGCTTGCGGATAACGATGAAGTTGTAGGCATAAAGCAGCGCCGAAAAGGCCAGCGCGGCGAGCCCCAGACTTGCATCCGCATCCAGCTCCCCTTGCCCAATCCTACCTCCCACGATCACCAAAGTGCCGGCAAAGCCCAGCACACTGGCAAAGATCGCCTTTGGTTGAATGGCCTCTCCCAACAAAACCCGCGCCAGATACAGCGCCATCAATGGAGCGACAAAGCTGATCGCAATCGCCTCTGCCAGCGGCAGTTTGGTAAGCGCGAAGAAGAAGCTGAGTGCCATAAAGGCCGAGATGACGCCGCGCTCAACATGCAGCTTCAACACATCGCCGGTTGGCCAAGCCGCTTTTCGCCAGAGCCAAAAAGGTGCGATCAGCGTGGCTCCGATGAGGCTGCGCAATACGGTCGCGGTGTAGGCCCCGGTGATCAGCGCTGCTTCTTTCATGAACGCGTCCATCAAGGACAACGAACCAACGCCCAGTGCTGCTATTGCAAAGGGCATCAGACGGGCAGTCTTCGATGTCGAAACGTCACTCATCGCGCGGGGTACTACTGCGCACAAAGGGCAAGGTCACGTATATCTGGGCGTGGATTCTGTGCGCAGATTCATCAGGCGGTAAGCAGGACTGCTTGATAGAGGGTGCGAAACAGGGATATATTCACCATATAAAGGGGGAAGTGATGCGCTGAAGGGCAGCGCGTCCATCACCCCGACGGGACAGTTGATATGCGCAATTGGGTCAGCACATTCGCCTCTGGTTTTGCGGGAGTTGCACTCCTCGCCAGCGGAGCTATCGCACAAGAGGCAAGCGCTCCACGGGGCGGTGATGATGCAAGCTTTGACGAGGCATTTCCGCAAATGGTCTCTGAACCTTTGGTTCAGGGCGACCTTGCGCCTCCGGGCCCATTGGTTCAGCCATGGAGCGTGCAAGACGCGGCTGAATTGATCACCTTTATCGAGGGGATCGGTGCAGAAGGGTTGGATCCCGCCGATTACAATCTGTCTGAATTGCGCGCTCTGGTTCTGGCAGGCGAATCGGAGGCGCTGAACGCGCTCGCCTCTAGGAACTTTGTCTGGTTGGTTGAGGATTTGCGCGATGGCCGCACGCCTGCTGATGCGCGGGTGCAGTGGTTCGTGGTCGATCCGGACCGTGATGTGAACCGCACGGGTGATCTTTTGACTGAGGCCCTGGCCACTGGGGAGATATCCGCAACGTTGACAGCGCTGAATCCAACACATCCCGATTATGCGCGGCTTCGCGAAGAACTGGCCAACACGCCCGAAAGCGAAGTGGCAAAACGAAAGCTGATCCGCGCCAATATGGATCGCTGGCGTTGGCTCGCGCAGGATCTGGGTCGGCAATATCTGATCACCAATGTTCCTGAATATCAGCTGCGCCTCACGGTCAACAACCGCATCATCAGCACCTATCGTACCATTGTGGGCAAGCCGGGTCGCACCGCGACACCGCAATTGGCTGAGACCGTATCAGGCGTGGTGTTCAACCCAACCTGGACCGTACCGCAATCGATCGTTCGCGGCGAAGGATTGGGACAGCGTGTACTCAATAACCCAGCCTGGGCGCGGCGCAATGGCTACACCGCCACGCGCGGCGCGAATGGCTGGATTTCGGTGGTGCAGCAGCCGGGTGCTGGCAATTCGCTCGGCCGGATGAAGCTCGAAATGCCTAACCCGCACGCGATTTTCTTCCATGACACGCCCTCGCGGCACCTGTTCAACAACACCAACCGGGCCCTGTCGCATGGCTGCATCCGGACCGAACGCGCTTTGGAACTCGCGATCACCATGGCGATCCTTGGGCGCGGCGCGACCCGGGATGAGGCGGTGGAAATTGCGACCTCGGGCGAATACACTAAGGTCCCGATCGAGCGCGAGATGGCCGCCTATATCACCTATTTCACGATGGCGACCGACATCGATGGTGAACTGCGCAGCTTTGACGACATTTATGGCCGCGACGCGCCAGTGCTCGCCAGTCTTGATCAGCCGCGCGTAGAAAACCGCTCTGGTGAGAGCGATGATGAAGTGATTGTGATCGAGAACAACCCGCTCGCAAGCTAAAGACGGCGAGACGTCGGCTTTTAAAGCAAGCCGGGAATGTGCCTTTGTGCAGCGCTTGGATTGTTAGGCCGGACAATTTGCAATTGCTCTGCACGGCTCAACATGCGGCCATCATCTTGGAGGCCAAGGCTGTCGGCATAGAGCAAACGCCCGCCTGAAAGGTTGAGCAGCGCGTAACGGAACTGTTCGGTTCCAAAGACAAAGCAACCGTTTGAACGCCCCATCCGGCCCCAACGCGCGAGATGCGAAGGTTCTGCATAGGCAGCGCGGTGCATCACGATATAGCGGCGCAAAGCCGCATCATTGGTCTGGTCCAACCCGCCGAGCCGCACCGAAGTGCCATAACGGCCCTGATACCACTCCCACGTCACATAGGCCCCGCGCGACGTCGCGTTGGAACCTTCGACATTGGAATAATGATTGAGCCAGCCGTCGTGTTCGGGATCAGAACCAGCACCATGGCTTACATGGGACGTCGTCACCTCTTCGCGTTCCAGATTGACGAAATAGAACCGTTCCTGCGCGGAATGGACGCCGTAATCGGCGATCCCGACAATGTCGCGCCGCCAGATCGCGTCGCCTGCGCGGTCAAGCTGTTGTTTGGCAATATCGAACAACACGCGGTCGCGCGCTGATCCCCGGCGAGGCTGCGCGGCAAGTTTTGTCGAGAGCACCGGCAGCGCACCGGTTGCTGCAACAGCAGCCGAGGCGGCAAGTGTGCCTTTGATCAGATCGCGGCGGTTCATATGTACTCTACTACATAACCCAACATGGCGTTCCCGTGAATCCCCTATTCACCCCTACATATCCGCCTAAGCTTATGGACGCAGTGCCCCCTCTTCGTGAATAGCTTTGGCGGCCATGCCCAGTTTTATAACACCAGGCATATTCTCCTGAATCTTCGGCCCCACCTTGGAAAGCGCTGCGAGCCGAGGGTCACCCGCCTTCATCATTTCTGCCACCGCGGGCCCTGTCGGATGCAGCCGGCTGCGCGCGTTAAAGGCGTTTGTCTTCTCATTGCCCGAAAGGATGGCGGTGCTCATCAGGTTCGCCATCACGGCATAGGGATAGGTTTCGGTGGAATCGGTGAGCGGCGCTGGCGGCAGCAGGTTGTTCTTTTCCTGATCGGTCTCAAAATTGACCTCAACGAACGCGGCGAGAGCCGCGCTGTAGGGCACGAAAGGGGCCTGCGCGAGTTGCAGCGTGATTGTGTCGCCCTGGAAGAATGGCTTGGTCCCGTCGCGGACATCAAAGGGCACGGCCGACGCGGTGCAATCGATGAATAGTGTTCCTGCGGGCATCTCCACCCGTTCATCACCAAAGACCATGGCTGCCGGTTCAAGGGCACTCACCCGCTTGTTCCTGTGGATGTTGGTGATTTGGCGCAGCAGATCGACCTCGCCTTCGGAAATCACCGCGAAATGGAACATTTTGGGCGTCACATCGGGATCAAACCGCAGCATCGTGCCGCGTTCGCCGAGTTTGGCGAACATCTCATCGCCGGATTTTGAGCCATTCGCGCATTCGACCAGATCGATCTGAAACTGGATGAGGTCTTCGATGTGGTGCTTCGCCGGTTGCAGCAGTTTGCGGTTGAACATCCAACTGTCGCGCGGACGAACCCAGTCGATTTTGTTCGGCGCAACTCCTGCTTCGAGCAGCCACACCCCTGTATCCATCGCGGTCTTCCCGCCCCCAATGATAGTGTAGTGCTGCGGCAGGTTTTCGGCATCGAGCCACAATTGGGGCAGGTCCCCCGGCGCACAAAAACGTGTGCCCTGTGCGATTTCAAAAGGCGGCTTATGTGTCGAGGGAACCGAGGTCTGGAACCAAGTGCCATCGACCAGTTTACGGCGCACTTTGATAGAATGCTCATCGCTCGAAAGAATGCTGCGAGCCGTGTGTTGAGCATCCTCTCCACCGCGATATTCGGTCAGGGGCAGATAGCTGACCCGGCCGGTTGGGACCAGCCGCTCGGTCATCAGCTTGCTGTAATAGGACAGGATGTCGGCGTGTTTGGCGAGTGGATACATGCCCTTATTGTGGCCAGAGTTGTCGACACGGTCGGGGCACATTTCCATCGAGTTGACGCCGTAAGTCGCGCTCGGCTGATGCAGCGCGACGAAGGAATAGGCATCGTTCCAGTGCCCGCCGGGGCGTGCGTGCTTGTCGATGATCGTAACATGGCAATCGGGATCTTCATCGATGAGCGTGTCGGCAAATGCCAGACCAACCGCGCCCGCGCCGATGATGAGGTAATCGGTTTCCAATTGTGCCATGGGGACCTATCCTAAAGGGGAATCTATGGGCATTGGGCTACCGCAAATGGCCCCAAGGGGGAAGCGGAATGGTGGGGATGATGAGATTCGGTTTTGTGGCGGCATTGGCTTCGGTGGGATTGTCGGCCTGCGCAAATGCCGCTTCGCCCACTCAGCCTGAGTCTGCGGCATTCGCTGAACCCCTACCTTCCGCACAAAGCGGTGCGATGGAATTGCCCGCGAGGCCGCAGATACCTGCTTTGCGAGTGCTGACGCTGGAGCGCAGCAATATTGCGGAAGCGCCAAACACTTTGACCGTCGAGGAAGCTCAGATCCCAGCGGAGCCAACGCGAGTCCTAGATGCGGCGGCGGCTGAGAGGTTGTTCGGCAATTCAGGCGTCACGTTGCAATGGATTGGATGGGACGAACGCGGGCGGGTTTGGATCGCTGTTGATGAGGCGGGCAATTGGTGGCTGACAGCGGAACAGCAGGGCAATGGTAGCCTGAAGCTGGAAGGCCGGATCAGCGAGATTGGCTCGGACTATTTCCTTTTCGATGGAGAGGTCTCAATTTCCGGAGCGCCCGATGTCGACCGCTATTGCGAGGCGAACAAACAGTGGCGCTTTGCCATCACGCAAAACCGACAGTATTGGCGGCTGCGCGAATTTGAATGGTGCGACCGGCTGACCGATTACATCGATATCTACTTCTAGCCCTAAGTAGGATCAGTTCTCGCTCAACACCATCTGGCCGTTCTTGATCTCAACCGATCCCATTTGCGAAAGATAGGATTGGCCAAGCAGGGAAATGTCGAGCCCTTCCGGGATGATCATTGCGCTGACATTCTGGCGCTTGATCCCGCCAATCTCAACTTCGCGCAACTTGGTGCGCACGCCGTAAACCGGTCCGCTGGCCCCACGTGCAACCGGGCGCACATCTGATGCGTTCCACTCCAATCCAATCGCAGCAGCATCGCGTCCGGTAAGCGCGATCACGCTTGCCCCGGTGTCAACCATCATGCGTACAGAGCGCCCATCGACAAGAGCTGAGGCGTAATAGTGCCCGTCGTTTTGCCGCGTCAAAGTGTGGCCGTGCGCGCTGTCCCACACTGTGCCTTGCGGCTGGAGGGCTGCGCTTCTGGCAGGAGCCACCGTGCTTTCATTGGAGAAGGTGGTGTCAGTGCCAGTGCCTTCGGTCCCAAAGGTCTGCAGGTTCTCCATCGGCGAATAGGCGGTGTACATCACCATTATCATGGCGCCGACAAGAAGAGCGGGAGCAGCACGGTCAAGCATACCTGGCCGGTTACAGCGTTTCCCTTAAATCCTCCTAAACGCGGGCAGATATAGCTCCCAAAGCCGCGTTCTCATCAGCCATAGCCAACATTGACCGCGCATGGCGGGCGGCGACTTCGCGTTGGTCATCGCCATACCCCCCGCCCAGCGCCGAGGCGATAGGAATACCGCGCCTGCGCGCCTCTCCCACCACATAACGATCGCGTGCATTCAGCCCCGCATCGCTCAGCGCAAGGCGGCCCAGCTTATCATTCTTATGCGGGTCAACGCCCGCTTGGTAGAGCACAAGGTCCGGTGCGAAGATGTCGATGATCTCGGACAAATGACGCGACAGCTGCGCCATATAGCCATCATCATCCATGCCATCGGGCAGGGCAACATCGCGGTTGGAGCGGGCCTTGCGAACAGGGAAGTTCTTTTCTGCATGGAGCGAGAGAGTGAAGATGTCTTCGCGCCCTGCGGTGAGGCTGGCGGTGCCGTCGCCCTGATGGACATCCAGATCGACAATGACGATGCGTTTGGCATCTCCCTCGGCGATGAGACGGTTCGAAGCGACGGCCAGATCGTTGAACACGCAATAGCCTGCTCCTGTGTTGGCCAGCGCATGGTGGCTGCCCGCCGCCGAATTCGCCGCATAGCCATGCTCCATCGCCAGCTTTGCAGCCAGCCAAGTGCCCCCATTGGTGTGCCGCACCCGGTCACGAATGCGCTCCGTGACGGGAAAGCCAATGCGGCGTTCCTTTTCGTGCGGAACTGATGCGGTGAAGACCTCTTCGACATAAGCGGGATCATGCACCGCTTCGAGCCATTCACGCGGGCAAGGGTCTGGCGCGTGCTCTGTGACTGGAGCGCCAGAAGCGCGCAGTTCCTCCATCACGAGGTGGTATTTGTCGAACTTGAACGTCCCCCGCTCAGGCCGAGGGGCCATATAATCAGCGTGATGGACGACGTGGAGCAGGGCCTATGTCCCCGAACCTGCCAGCATCGCCAGCTCATTGTAAATCGCGTCTTCCTCGCGGCTCGCCGCGTCGCGCCATGTGGTGGCAGTTTCGGCGTTGAGCAGGTCGCCTTCTGCTGTCAGCACCAGAACATTGGGTGTGCCGGGCAGGTCATCGACGCCAAAGCGCTGTGCGATGGCGAGATTGTGGCCATCGCCTTCTTGCGGCATGCCGACATTGACGAAGACCAGTTCGTACTTGTCTGCAATCAGCGCCTTGAAGCGATCGGTTGCGAGCCATCCTGCCAGAGCGCGGCTGTCATGGCACCAGTTTGCGCCCATGACGAGCAGGACGCGGGTGTCGTTCTCCTCGGCAAGCGTCAGAGCCGCATCGACATCGCCCATCGCGTTGTCGCTGACCGTGTAGGAGCGCGCTTCGGGGTAGTCGTGGCCGCCGCCGACCGCGCCGCCCGTCAACGCTTTGGCGATGCCTAGGCCGCCGATGAGCAGTAATGCAGCGAACAGCCCTCCCAGAACCGGCTTTATCACTCAGCAGCCTCCGCTGCGTGGGGGTCGAAGGCCACCGCTTCGCCTGCTTCGATCTTGGCCGCCTTCTCCTCGACCAAGCGCACAATGTGGTCGAGCATGTCTTCATCTTCGATCGTGTGCGCTTTGACGCCCGAGAGGTAGACCATATGCTTGCCCGAACCGCCTCCGGTGAGGCCAATATCGGTTTCGCGCGCTTCGCCGGGGCCGTTGACGACGCAGCCGAGCACTGAAAGGCTCATCGGGGTCTTGATGTGCTCAAGCCGCTTCTCCAGCGTCTCCACCGTGCGGATCACGTCGAAGCCCTGGCGCGAGCAGCTGGGGCAGGAGACGACGCGGACGCCGCGCGTGCGCAGGCCGAGTGCCTTGAGCATCTCATAGCCGACCTTTACCTCTTCTTCCGGCTCTGCGGAGAGCGAGACGCGGATCGTGTCGCCAATCCCTGCCCACAGCAGCGATCCCATGCCGATGCTCGACTTGACTGTTCCGCCGATCAGCCCGCCCGCCTCTGTGATGCCGAGATGCAGGGGGCAATCGACGGCATCAGCAAGCCCGTGATAAGCGGCGACAGCAAGGAACACGTCAGAGGCCTTCACAGCCACTTTGAACTCGTGGAAGTCGTGGTCTTGCAGCAGCTTGATATGGTCGAGCGCGCTTTCGATCAGCGCTTCGGGGCAAGGCTCTCCGTACTTCTCAAGCAAGTCACGTTCGAGACTGCCTGCGTTCACCCCGATACGAATTGCGCAGCCATTGGCTTTTGCCGCGCGGACGACCTCTGCCACGCGGTCATCTCCCCCGATATTGCCGGGATTGATGCGCAGACAGGCGGCGCCTGCATCGGCGGCTTCCAAAGCGCGTTTGTAGTGGAAGTGGATGTCGGCGACGATCGGGATGCGCGCAGCCTTGGTGATCTTGCCAAAGGCGGCCGTGGCTTCCTCTGTCGGGCAGGAGACGCGGATTATGTCGCAGCCCACCTCTTCACAGCGGCGGATCTGCTCAATCGTTGCAACCGCATCCTCCGTCGGCGTGTTGGTCATGGTCTGAACGGTGATCGGTGCATCGCCGCCCACAGGCACATCGCCCACCATGATCTGACGGCACTGCCGCCTTTCGATATCGCGCCAAGGCCTGACTGAGCTCATTGAACTGACCGTTTCCTATACAGACTTACGGGTGAGACTTGGACCGCATGTTACACGGTCCTGAGGCGAAAAAGTGGCCCGCTTTTCGATCGCCAAAGCAAAAGGCCGCATGAGGGTATTCCCCACGCGGCCTTTATGGCGATTGTGCTGCGATTTTGCGACCCTAATCATGCACCAGGGCTTAGCATCCATTTATGCGAGTAGGAAAACCCTACCAGCGGATCAGAGGGGGTACCACCAACCGGCCAATGACTGCGCTGAGGATAACCGGCGCGATGTGCCACAGTCCGACATGCGAGAATGTGTCGAGCGGGCAGGTGATGCCGTAGGCCAGCGTTCCAAGCGTCCCCGCAGAAAGGCCCGCAAGCCATGCTGAACGCTCAATAGACACCGGCGCGCCGCGGCGCAGCCAGAGCACAGAAGCAACCAGGACGAGCGCGCCTGCCATCAGCGACGAAGTCGTGCACAAGAAGGCCACCGGATCATTCAATCCCTCATGCGCGTGGTCCCCATGGCCCGATGCCAAAGAGATAATTGCGCCAATCGGCAGGATCGCAAGCATGATTGCGCCCCAGAACGGGGCTTCGGCCTTGGCACCGACACGCGGCGATGAACTCGCAACAAGCGCGACAGTGCTGGCAATGCCCAGTGTAAGCAGCAGACCGTGCGTGATCAGGAAATAGCCCGAAGCCTCTCCGGTTAGCAGACCATCCCACCAATCGAACCGCGCGATTGAGGCTGCAGAGGCAACCAAAGTCGCAAAGCCTATCAGCGCAAGGCCCTGCCACCGGTTCACGCGTCTGACCGGTTTCAGATCCTCGGTCATCGCGGCGATCAGATCATCTCTGTTTGAAAACTTTTCCATCTCAATCTGCTTTCTCAACCAACGTGGCCAATTTCTTCAGGCCCCGGTGGATATTCACTTTTACCAGGCTTTCGCTTTGCCCGGTCTTTTCAGCGGCTTCGCGGATCGACAATCCGCCAATTTTTACCATTTCTATCACCTCAGACTGCTTTTCGGGCAGCTGTTTGAACAGGCGATCCAGACTGACGCGGGCCAGAACAACTTCCTCTTCGCTGTCCTCTACGGCGTCATCCTCCATCAATTCCTTGCCGTCGTGCTTGTACACTTTACGCAAGTGATCGACCCAGCGATACCTCGCAATGGCCGCAAGCCATGGAAGAAATGGCCGCGATGGATCGAATGTGTCGCGCTTTGAATAAAACGCGATGAGTACCTCCTGAACCAGATCATCGATCTGATGCGGCGGCACTCTGCGGCGGAAATACCGCTCTAGCCAAATGCCCACCTCTGACAGCAACACATTGGCGGCGGCTTTGTCGCCATCCTGTGTCGCTGCCATAAGGCGGGCAAGGGTTGGTTCGTCAGCGACCATCGTTCTAGCGCTTAATCGGCTTTCGATCCGGTGGCGAGGCCAAGGACCTTGTCGAGGCTGATAACGCCCGGACCGCGACTGATGATAATCCCTGCAAGGGCCAGCACCGTTACAACCCAGCCAAGGAAGTGGTCCATTGTCGGGAACACGAATAGCTGGATCACAATGGCCATCACAGCAAGAGCGGCTGCAGAGAAGCGGCTGAACAATCCGATCAACAGCAGGATCGGGAACAGAAACTCTGCATAGACGGTCAGCGGAACCGCGATGTCTGGTGACAGCGGAAGGCCCGAAAACTCATTCTCAAAGATCAGATACTGAACTTCGTCAATTTGCAGCCACGTTCCCTCGACCACCTTGGTCTCATAGGAGCGCCAAAAAATTCCGGCGAGCGCAACGCGCGTTATAAATAGGACGATGCTTTCAACAGATGTGCCGGAAAGCACATCCGTAATGCGTTTCCATATTGATAGAATGCCACTCATGTTTTCCTCCATGCGAAAGCGCAAAGCCTGCTTATTTGCCTGACAGGCTCACGCATTCTTTGTGTTTTGTGTTGCTTGTAATGGAGCCGTTGCCGCCTGCAAGCTGTTCATTCTTGGCGCGGCAAGCGGCAACGGCATCCCTTAGTTAGCGACGGATCGGGGTGAGCGAACCGCGGCCTTTAGGGGTCTGGATGCTGGTGCAAGTGCCTTTGTCGACATAGGTCCAGGCATTGCCTTGGTAATCGCGTGTTGAGGTGCCAGCGCAGCTTGTGCCCGGGCCAGCAGCGCAATCGTTTTGACCGGCGAGCGATACGCCATAGCACTTTTCCTTGCTGCTTTGTGCAGCAACAGGGGTGGTGGCGAGGCCAGCAGCGATGCCAGCGGTAAGGGCGAGACCGGCGATACCGGCAATCGAATTGGCTTTCATGACTGTTCTCCTAAATACGTTCAAACACTGTTTCGTCGGGGTGTCCGGTGTTTTGTCTCCCGGAACTGCCATGTCATTCGCCGCTGACGAAACCTTGGTTACAGACCGGATTACAGTTTCTGCAAAAAACTGTGATTTGCCTCGCGAAACAGCGCCTGTTTTCCTCCTATGTAACGCGCGCCTGATCGGCATCGAACAGCATGGCGACGTTGCAAAATGCCCGGAAAGAGTTTTCATGAACGCTTTGCTGAGCCGCTTGGAATGTCCGGCAGTCTGGTTGAAGCAGCGTATGGATGCGGGCCGTGACCTGACCCCCTTCAGCGGGCCGATACTGCGGTGCGCGGCCGGGCTGCCGTTACTTTGATTTCTCGCGCAGCCTTGCGCGAACCCTGTTAAGCCCGTGCACCTTCGCGCGAAAATTCTGTTAGGAACGCAGTTGATGAGCAACAACAGCACCTCGATCACCCCATTTGGCGGCTTTGGCCTTGGGCTTAGGCGCACGCATTTTGACGACTTCCTAGACGGCGTTGTGCCAGTCGATTTCGTTGAGGTGATCAGCGAAAACTATATGATCGAGGGCGGGCGCCAGCTGCGCATTTTGGAGCAGGTGCGAGAGCGGCTTCCGGTGATCATTCACGGCGTTTCTATGTCTATTGGGTCGGCTGGCGGGCTTGATGCCGATTACCTTGCCAAGCTCAAACAATTGGAGCAACGCATCGACCCGCTCTGGGTGTCTGATCATCTGTGCTGGACCCGCACCAGCGCGCACAATTCACATGACCTATTGCCGATGCCGCTGACCGAGGAAGCCTTGAGCGCAGTCTGCGCCAATATCGATCATGCGCAAGACGCGCTGGGCCGCGCGATGCTGTTTGAGAACCCATCAAGCTACCTCACCTTCCCCGAAGATGAGCTGACCGAGTGGGAATTCCTCAGCGAGATGACGCGGCGCACGGGCTGCTTTCTGCTGCTCGATGTGAACAACATCTATGTATCTGCGGCCAATCATGGGTTCAGCGCGATGGAATATCTGCAAGGCCTTCCGCTTGATCGGGTGCGGCAAATCCATCTCGCGGGCCATGACCCCGCCACGCCCGATCGCGACATCATCATCGACACGCATGACCGCGAAGTGAGCGAGGGCGTATGGGACCTTTATGCCAAGGCGATAGCGATGCTGCCGCAGCCCGTGGCGACAATGATTGAGCGCGACGATCACATCCCGCCTCTGCCTGAACTGCTGACTGAGTTGGACCGTGCGCGCGGGATTGCGAGCGAGGCTTTGGTGTCTGCATGAGCGCGTCATTGGCAGACCGGCAGGAGGCGTTTCTCGCAGCGATCCTCGATGGAAACGCGCCGATGCCCAAAGGCTGGGGCAACAGCCAAGCCGCCGGGATGGCGGTCTATCGCGGCAATTACCGGTCTGCTTTGATGGGAGCCTTGGCCGAAACCTATGAACGCACGGCGCTTTATCTGGGCGAGGGGCCGTTTCAGCAGTCTTGCATCAACCACGCGATCAAGCATCCACCCTCGGGCTGGACGATTGACGAGGCAGGAGCGGGCTTTGATACGACTTGTGGCGAATTGTTTGCGCAGAACCCGGAGGTTGCAGAGCTGGCATGGCTTGAATGGGCGATGCTAGAGCTTGCGACCGCGCCCAACACACAGACGCTGACGCCGGAGGCATTCTCTCAGGCAGCCGCGGGGTTTGGCGATGAGGATTGGGGCGGTTTGCGTCTTTCCTTTCAACCGCGCGCGGTCTCACGGGTGGTCAATCACAATCTCACCGCCTTGTGGCAGGCGTTGGGGCAGGAGGGCGCAGCATCGCCTGACATCACCCTCGCGGAGCCCCAGAGCTGCCTCGTCTGGCGCGAGGGCGAGCGCCCCACCTTTATCCTCGTCGAAGCCGATCAAGCGCCGGCCTTTGCTGCGATGCAGGCCGGAGCGTCCTATGGCGATGTGATTGCTCTTCTGGTGGGCGAAGATCCAGAACCATCGCCAGATCTGATCCAGAACGCCGCAATGCGGGCAGGCGCGATGCTGGGCAAATGGCTGCAAGAAGGGATGGTGGTCGCGATTAATCCCTGATCGCATGATGCGCCGCAAGCGCTGACAGCTTGACTCCCTGCCGCGCTCGTTCACTTTATGCGCCGAGGGAGAATAGACATGCTGACCGACACATCGATTGAACTGCGCAGCGAAAAGCCAAGCCTGATGATGCGCAGCGTCAAATGGTTGATGAGCAAACGCAAATCGGTCTTCCCGCATTCTGCTGACGAGTTCCGCGCGCATATGGCGCAGCGCGCTCTACCCAAAGATGCGGCGATGCCTGCAAGCTTCCGCACCAAATACCACGCCGAGGAATGGGAAGCCGCTGGCCAGAAAGTCATAACCCTCCATCCGCAATCAGGACCGGGCACATGGCATATGCTCTATTTTCACGGCGGAGGGTTTGTCCTGCCGATGTTCAAAGAGCACTGGCCGCTCGCCGCTGCCATGATCGATACCTGCGGTGTGAGCATCACTTTGCCGATGTATGAGGTGGTGCCGGAAAGCTCGCATGCGGTGCAAGATGCGGTCGCCGATGCTGCTTTTGCAAAGCTCACAGAAACCCATGATCCCGCCAAGATCATCCTCAATGGAGACAGCGCGGGCGGGCATATGGCGCTCAGCCTTGCATTGCGGCTGGCGAAAGCGGGCGGCCCGCAGCCGGGCAAGCTTGCTCTGTTTGCGCCGTGGCTGGATGTCACCATGGCCGACCCGGCCATCGCTGCGGTTGAGCCGCATGACATCATGCTCAAGATCGGCACTTTGCGCAGTTGCGGCGAAATGTTTGCAGGCGACCGTGATCCCGGTAGCGCGCAGTGTAGCCCGCTCTTTACGGCTAAAGAAGATCTAGCGCTTCTGCCGCCCACCCGCATCTGGACCGGGCGGCACGACCTTTTCATCATCGACAGCCGCACCTTCACAGGCAAGCTGCGTGATGCAGGGGTCGATGCCAAGCTCTACGAATACGAAGCCGCGCCGCATGTCTTTATGGCGATTGTGCCGACGCGCGAGGCGAAGGATACGATGGCGCTGTTAAAGGCGTTTGTTGAGGAGTAAGTCAGGCGGAGAATTGCTCTCCGGTCATCCGCTCTGACATTTCCCACAAAGCATCGGCTTGCGCGGGGTCAAGCGCATAGGAGCGCACGCCGCCTGTGGTGGATTCGTCGTCAATTTCCGCGACATGGCAATCCTCGCAATAGACGCCGCCTTGGCCTTCCAACTCGTCTGCGGTCGCTGCCCAGCAGGATGTGGCTGCGCCCTGCGGGATGGTCTTCCATGCAAAATCGGGATCGCTCGCGGTGACGCGCTCTACAAGCGCTGCCGATTCCTCTTCACTCATATAGCGGCCCAGATTGGTTTGAATGCCGCCCGGATGGACCGCGTAAGCGTGGATGCCCTTGTCGGCGAAACGCTTTTCTAAGCCAACTGAGAACAGCACATTCGCCGTCTTTGAGCGGCCATAGCTGAGGAAGGGGACGTAATCGGTGTTCTCAAAATTGGGGTCGTCAATATCAACCGGCGCGATGTGGTGCCCGCGGCTGGAAAGGTTGACGATGCGCTTATCCGCCCCTTTTTCAACCAGGGGCATCAGGCCTTTGGTCAACACAAAATGGCCAAGATGGTTGGTGCCGAATTGCCGTTCAAAACCGTCACTCGTCTGTTCCTGAGGGCAGGCCATGACCCCGGCATTGTTGATAAGCAGGTCAATCTTGTCGAAGCGTTCGTTGGCCTCAGCGGCGCAACCGCGCACGCTGTCGAGCGAACCGAGGTCGCCAACAATAGTCTCGACATTGGCATCAGCCTGTTCGGCTTTGATTGCGCTCACCGCCTCATCCAGCTTGCTCTGGTCACGTCCGGCCAGCACAACATGCGCGCCTTTAGCTGCCATCGCCCGCCCCGTCTCTTGCCCAAGCCCCGAATTGCCGCCGGTAATGAACACCGTTTTGCCGCTCAGATCTTTGCCTGCGAGCACTTCATCCGTGGTGCTCTCCTTGCCGAATCCACTCATTGATCAACTCTCCCAAAATGTATCTGGCGCAGACGTAACAGGGGCGCGGTAGCATGGCCACCGCGCCCCTTCCCCGAAAGCCAAAAAAGCTTGGCGTGACGATCAGTCTTTGTCGAAACCTTCGAGCTTCTTGGCCGCCCATTCGCGACCGCCAAGACCAAAGGCGAGCGAGCCTGCGACAGCAAGGCCGATCACGACCGCGCTGAAGGCAACCTGCACGATGTCTTCGCCAACGCCCATCTGCTTTAGGCCCATAAAGGTGAATATCAGGATCGTTGCATAGCGGATCACCATGCCCTGCATCGTGCCCGTGCCGACAAACTTGCCGATCACATTGGCGATCAGGAAGCCGACGCCGATGACCACCGCACCGAACAGGACATTGCCGCCTTGACCAAGGATCTGATTAAGGATCTCAGTGATCTGCGGGAAGCCCAGCTGGTTGGTGGCTGCGATGGCAAAGAACAGGATGATCGCGATCTGAGCGATGCGTGCGATGATGTTCGAAGCGCTTGAACCAGCCGGCAGAACACCCAGCGCGTTGATCGGGCCATCAATGCCAAGGCCGTTCAGAACTTCAGTCAGGATGTCCACGACGAAGCGGCTGATGAAATAGCCAAGGCCAAGCAGCAGACCAGCAACAACGATCTGCGGGATCGCGCTCATGATCATTTGCAGCATGTCGGTCGCCGGATCGGAAATCGCCGCGATATTAAGCACGCCCAACGCGCCGATGCCCACTGGAATGGCGATCAATGCATAGATGATCACGCCCAGTGTTTTGGAGATGGTCGTGTTGCCGGTCACCTCATCAGCACCCGCACGGTTTGCCCATTTGTCGATGTCGATGGTTTGCATTGCGGTCACTGCGATGTCGCGGACGATGCCAGCGATCATCAGGCCGATGAAGAGCAAGAGACCCGCGCCTGCAAGCTTGGGAATGTAGGACATGACCGTGTTGAGCAGCTCGTTAATCGGGCCGGCAACGCCGCCCAGTTCCAGCACGTCGAGGATCGCGAGCAGGCCGAACAGCCAGATAAGCAATGAAACAATCTTGCCAAGCGAGGCCCCGATGGTTTCACCATTGCTGGTGCCGCGATTGAGAAAGCTGACGCGGTCAACGAGCTTGGCAAAAGCCCATTTGGCGGCGTTGGCAATCAGCCATGTGACGATCAGAATGCCAATTGCAAACACCGCTTTTTCAGCGAGTGCCATGGCCAGATCAGGATCGAATTGGTAGTTTCCAATCTGCATGTTAGTCCCCTTTGGTGAATATAATCCCGAGTAAATAGAAGCTTATACGCAAATGTATCTTGCTGAGATACATAAAATTGCGCAGATACATTATGAAACAACTGTATTTAGAGGTATTGTATTGCACATGAGAAATAAAATTTCAACTCTATTTGTATCCTTCGCTCTAGCAATCGCAGGCTTCGTCGGTGTTTCATCAACTAAGGTTTTTGCCCAAGGCGCTGAACAAGCCGCTGAACCGCGCTGGTCAATTGCGATCCATGGCGGAGCGGGAACGCTTGATCCTGACCGCATGACGCCAGAGCGTCGCGCTGAGTATGAAGCGGCCTTGCAGGAGGCTCTGGATGCGGGGGCGGCGATCCTTGCCGAAGGCGGTAGCGCGATGGACGCGGTCCAAGCTGCAATTATCCCAATGGAAGACAGCCCGCTCTTCAACGCTGGTCGCGGTTCGGTTTTTACTTGGGACGGGGTGAATGAGCTCGACGCCTCCATCATGGATGGCCGCGATCGCAGTGCCGGTGCGGTGACGGGGGTGAGGACGGTGCGCAACCCGATCCTGCTTGCTGATAGAGTGCGCACCGACAGCCCGCATGTCTTCCTAATGGGCGAGGGGGCGGAGCAATTCGCAAGCGAGCGCGGTTTTGAAGTCACCCCGCCCGAATGGTTCGCCACCGAAGCGCGGCGGGAGTCCTTGGAGCGGATGCGCGCGCGTGAACTCTCTGCGCTGGATGTCGATCACAAGTTTGGAACCGTGGGCGCGGTGGCGCTCGATCAAGATGGCAACCTCGCGGCTGGCACCTCGACCGGCGGGATGACCGGAAAGCGCTGGGGCCGGATTGGCGATGCCCCGGTGATTGGCGCGGGCACTTATGCGGACAACCGAAGCTGCGCGGTCTCAGCAACGGGGTGGGGCGAATACTTCATCCGCGTGGGCGTAGCGCAGGAGATTTGCACTCGGTTGCGCCTCATTACCACGCAGCTTGCCTTCCAAGGCGGGGGAGCCGAAGAGGAACAGCACCGGGAATGGCTGCGCCAGCAAGATTACGGCCAGAACATCGCCGATGCGGTGATGGCGGATGTGAAGCAGCTGGGCGGCGATGGAGGGATCATACTCGTCACGCCCGATGGCCACGCGCTCTACAGCTTCAACACGACCGGCATGTATCGTGGCCGTGCAACCAGTGACGGCGTGAACGAAGTGGCGATCTTTGGTGGGGAGGGTGGGCCTCAGCCTTCAAACACGCCCGACCACTAATCGCATCACAATTCCTCAACCCGCGCCCCGCGCGCTTCTAAGATTGGGCGCATCTCCCAATATGCAGCTGGCGTGCGGGTGAGCGGAATATAGGGGTGCAGGTGGTGGACGATGTGAAACTGCATCCCCATCGACCCGACATTGCCGAGCTTTGATCGCCAACTGCGCGTGTTGCGATATCGGCCTTTCTCGCTGCCCGGATGATGCGGCGCCCAGCTCAGGAAGAAGATGATATAGGTGATGGCGATCCAATAGGGCAGCCACCACAGGAACAGCGCCTCCAGCGCATAGCCATTCCACGCCAGCGTCCCAAGGATGGCAATGAAGGCCAAGCGATAGGCAAGAGAGAGCAGGATCAGATCGGTCCTACCTGCGCGCACCAATGCAGCGGCGTAATCACCGTTACGCTTTGCGCCGGGTTGGCGCTGCGCAATCGTCTGCAAAATCGCCGCCCACGGACCCGGTGCCTTAGTGGTGATATCAACATCTAGCTCTGGATCATTGGTGTGCCGGTGGTGGTCGAGATGAGTTATCCGCAGCACCTCAAACGGGTAAATCAGCATCCAACTGGTCGCATGGCCGAGCAACTCGTTAAGCCAGCGCAGCTTTGTGCCGGGCCGGGCGATGATGTCGTGCTGCGCTTCGTGGGTGGGCAGATAAACCAGCGCCATGTTGATTGTAGCGATGGGGAAGGCGGCCCATAACGGCAGCAGGCCTGAGAAAACGAGCGGCCACAGCGACAGCCACACCGCGAGATTGCCAAAGCCCCAGACAACCGCACCCCAAGGGAACATGCCTGAATGTTTGCGCGCAATCTTGAGCTCAAGCCGTTTCAGCTGCGCGTCAGACAGTTGCGAAAGATCATCAGGCAGAATGGCCGAATGCGCGTTCACACCCATCTCCCCGTTATCTGAGCAAAAAGCCCCCATCCGCCGCCGATAATCAGCGCAATGGTCAAAGTCGAAAGCCCAAACGGCGCAGCCACTCCGACAGCCTGCATCCCCTGATCAATCAGCGGCACCAGAAAGGCAAAGGCAAAAACCAGCGGCAAAATTGCTACGATGAATTTGAGTACGCGCTCCATGATCCCTCCTTAGGCAGGACCGGTAGCAGATTGCCACTAAAACGGAAACGCGTCCTGTTTTTCGGCAAAGTTGGAAAGCACGCGCCCGACCTGCGCCAAAGCCGCTTCAGCGTCGGGATCAATCGCATCATGCGTGCCGCGCGCGCGGAAATAGGCGGCGAAGGTGAAGGGGCCGCGTTCCGGCGATTCGATGAAGCCGATATCGACATAGAGGCTGTCCATGCCGGGCCAGAAAGACGTGCCTGTTTTGTCGCCGCTGATCCAGTCTTCAGGCAGGCCGGCTCTCACCCGATTGGCGCCTGTGCGGGTTTCGCTCATCCATTGTTTTAGCAGGCCGCGCTGTTCTTCTGGCAGTGCATCGCCATAGATAAGCTTTGCGACGGTGCGCGCCATAGCGGGGGCTGTGGTGGTGTCGCGCACCTCAGTGACCGGTACATTGTTGAGCGCAGGTTCATAGCGGTCCAACCGGCTGACATTATCATCGCAGATAACGCGCCAGAAGTCTGTGAGTTCTGAAGGTCCGCCCACTTCGCGCAGCAATATATTGGCCGCCGTATTGTCCGAAAGCGTTTGGGTTGCCTGCGCCAATTCTCGCAGCGTCGCCCCTTCCTCCAGACGCTCAGCGGTGAAGGGAGAGTGGGACACCAAGTCTTCTCTTGACCAAGTCCGGTGCGGGCTTGGGTTGTCCAATCCGGTGTCTCCCAACACGGTTTCGCGCAGCAGGATCATCGCTGCAAGCGAGGTCTTGAACGAGGAGCAATGGCCAAACCGCTTTGTCCTGTTGAGCCCTATCGAAAGTCCGGTGTTCACCTCATAGAGCTCAGCGCCCAAGGTTCCGCCCGCATTGGCCTCAATAATTCTTAGCGTTGCGACGAACCGGCCCGCCGGGCTCTGGTCTGGCGGAACGCAGCCCCCCGCACCCAGCGCCAGACCTGTGGCCAGCGTTCCACCGAGAAATTCGCGCCGATCTGTCGTCATGAGAATTTGTCCGCCTTGCGTTTGCCGAACCGCATATCACCTTCGAGTTTCGCGCGCAGCTGCGCATAAAACGCTTCGAGGAAAGCGCGTTCATCGCCTGCGCCCGGATCCCATCCGATCTTACGGCAGATTGTGGCGTGAACTGCTGCCAAGGCCTCTGGCTGAGCCTCGCGCAGCATCCGCTCAAGCGTTTGCAATTCGTGCTCGCCATAGATCGAGAGTTCTTCCTCGCCAAATTCATAGCGTACCCCGGTCATCTGGCTGGTGCCTTGGACCGCCGCGCCTTGTGTGGACAAGGCGTCGGCGAGCTTGGTGCGGGGTGCTTCCACCACCCACGTGCCGGCGATCACATCGCCCGCGCGCATCGCGTCTTTGTTGAAGAATGGGAATGCCATGAAGACAAGGAACCACACCATGCCAGCAAGGCCAAAGCTGCCCTGCTCTCCGCTCGGCGCGACCAACAGGAAGATGAAGGGCATGAAGAGTTCGATATCGCGCAAAAGGTTGCGCGCTATGATTGCCTCCGGCGTCAGCCTGCCGCCGCCGCGCGCGGCCACTCTGATCCCGACCATGCGTTTGCCCAAGGTCGCGCCGCGCGGGCCAAGCTCCATGCCGAGAAAATAGCCGTATCGCAGCAGGAAAATGAACAGGATGAAGACGATGGCGATAAACTCTGCCGCGCCCGAAATGCTGTCATTCACCGCTGTCGCCAGCTCATCCAGCAACCCGCCCGCGATCAGGCTGATGACGATGACAAAGGCGATCAGGGTAAAGATGAGGATCAGAAAATCGAGCACCAGCGCGCCAACCCGCGATCCACGTGAGGCAATGGTAACTGGCACTGCGATACCCTCAGGCGTCACCAGCGAACGCAAACGCTTATCTGTCACGGGCGCTGCAAGAGTGCTCATTGCACAGCATCCTCAGAAGCGGGGATGAGGCCTTCTAGCGAAGCACGCGGGATGTAGAGGAAGAAATAGGCGAGCCAGAACACCAGAAGCGCCCCGCCGATCACAAAGCGCGCCTCTGCGCCCGCGACCAATTGCCGGGGGAACGCTTCAAGCAAAGCAGCAATCACCATCATGATGACCACGCCCACCATCACAATCGCGCTGCGCCGCCCGCTGATCGCGGCCGCATCCAGAACGGATCGGTTGCCCGGAAAGGCCATGGATCGCCCGATATGAAGCCCCGCCGCCCCGGCGAGCAAAATGCCAAACAGCTCAGTCGTGCCATGGACGCTGAGCCAGGCGGAAAATTCGACGATCAGCCCCGCCTCATCAAACAGCCACAGCATCGCGCCGAGCATCGCCATATTGTGGACGAGCAGCATCAGCGATGGGATGCCAAACGCAAAGCCCAGCGCGAACGCAAGGATGCACACGCCCGCATTGTTGCTGAACAGTTGCGCTGCGAAAGTGGAGAGCCCGCTCGAGGTTTCCTCCACTGCCAGCGTTTCGCGTAGCAAGTCAGGATCAGCCCCAGGACCGCGTCCGCCTGCGAGGCCCTGAGGCACCAGACGGTAATACCAGTCGCTGTCCTGCGCGACCAACAACCATCCCACAACGGCGCCCGCCACCATCACGAATAAGGCGATGCAGATGTCGAGCCAAATCTCGCGCACAGCGCGGCTCCACCCCCCGAACAGAAATTCGCTCAGCCACGAAAAGAAGCCTTTGCGCGGGCCATAGACCTGAAACCAAGCGCGTTGGACCAGACTTTCAAGATAGCCAAGCGTTGCAGCATCAAGCGATGTCTCGCGTGCGACCGACAGGCTGGAGGCGGCGGTGCGGTACAGCGTGGGGAGCGCAAGCAGGTCCTCATCATCGACCCGGCGCAATCCGCCTTTCTCCATCGCGACCACGATCTCTTCCAGCCGCCGCCAGTCTGCCTCACGCTCCAGCCGGAAACGATCAGAGCGCAAAGCAGCGCTTTCGATATCGGTCGGCGCGGCGATTTCTCCGCGACCAAACCAAGATGAGATCTTGCGGGCAGGCGCCGCGGTTCCAGAGGCGGTGCTCATCCGATGGCCTCGCTGTTCTTAATCAGGAAATATCGGTCAATGAGCTGGTAGCCAATCTGGTCATAAGGCGCTTCGATCACGTCAACCCCCATGCGCCGCAGGCGTTGCAGCACGACGCTGCGCTGGTGGAGCAAGGTATCGGCCGTGACCGAGCGCGCCAGAGTGGCGATGTCCCCCGGCTCCTCTTCGATAAAGGTTTCAAGCTCGCTATCGGCAATCGTAACGAACAGGACGAGGTGTTTGTCCACCAGCCGCCCGATGCTCTCAATCATCAGCTCTGCCGCAGTGGGATCGGTGAAGTCCGAGAACAGCACGATCAAGGACCGCCGTTGCAGCTTGGCAGTCAGCGTCGCAAGCGCGAGCGTGAAATTGGGTTCTGCCGCATCATAGTCGAGGGCTGCGGCCGCGCTTTGCAGCCGGTGGAAGGCGCGGCTGTCATTCACAAATGGCGTCATCACTTGCGGGCGCTGAGCAAAGCCGAACAACGAGACCTTGTCCCCGCCCTTGAGCGCGACATAGGAGCAAGTGAGCGCGGCGGACACTGCGCGGTCGATCCGGGGCATGCCATCCACCGGCTCGCACATGGCCTGCCCGCAATCAAAGGCGAAAACGATCTGGTTGTTGCGCTCGCTTTCGTTTTCTCGGGCGTAAAGATGGGTGTGGCGGGCGCTGGCCTTCCAGTCGATCTTGCGCCGGTCCATGCCGGGTTGATATTCTGCCAGAGCCTCAAACTGCGTGCCCTCACCTCTGATCCGCCGTGCGATAAGGCCAGTTGCGGCATCTCGCATAAAGGTCTGCAATTCTTTGGATCGGACAGGGGAAAGATCGGGCCAGATGCGCAATTCTTTGCCCACATCCTTGGCTGTTTGCCGCGCGCCAAGTCCGAACGGCCCGGTCCAGCGCAGCCAAGCGCGCGAAACAAGAGCGGTGCCGCGCCGCTCCGGGTGGACATCAACCGTGCCGCTGTAATCGCCTGCGCCCGATCCGCTGAGCAGTTTGAAGGTCGCGCGTCCTGCCGGAGCGAGGCGGGGGTCGAATTCCAGCGCGGCTTCAAGCCCGCTGATCCCGCGCCTGCCAAAGCGCGCATGCGCATCAAGCGCGGTAGGCTGGCCGACTTCGGTGTCTGCTGGCACCACCACTTGCCAATCTTCGCACGATCCCGCCAGCAAGCCATCAATGACGATCAGAGCGATCATGGCGAGTGCCGCCACCGGCGCGATCACCCACAGCGCAGGCGAAACCGCCGCAATCACGAGAGCAACTGGTGCGAAAGCCGCAATCAGCCAAGCTGCGCGCTGGGTTGGGACAAGGGGGAGGGCTAGGGCCATCGCGGTTATCAGCTCTTTCGGGGGCTCTTACCGGGGCGCTTCCGTGGCTTCGATCAGCTCGGCCACCAAAGCTTCAATATCGCGGCCTTCGATCTCCGCTGCCGGGCTAAGGGTCAGACGGTGACGCAGCACAGGCACAGCCAGGGCCTTCACATCATCCGGTATCGCATAGGCGCGCCCCTCCAATGCTGCCCGCGCGCGTGCAGCATTGGCCATCATCACGGCGGCGCGGGGGGAAGCGCCCACGGCAAGTTCAGCATGGTCGCGGGTCGCGCGCACCAGCCGGACGACATATTCCGTGATCTCCGGCGCGACGGTTACATGGTCGAGCGCCGCGCTCGCCTGTGCCAGAATGCCGGCATTTGCAACGGCCGTCACGCCCAAGTCGGCGGGGCGCTGCGGCCCTTGGCGTGAACCATAGCTTGCCACAATCCGAGCCTCTTCTGCGGCATCTGGATAGGGTACGAGCAGCTTGAACAGGAAGCGGTCCAACTGCGCCTCTGGCAAAGGATAGACGCCTTGGTTTTCGATCGGGTTTTGCGTCGCGACCACCATAAAGCGGTCGCCCAATTGGTGGGTTTCGCCATCCAGCGTCACGCGCCGTTCCTGCATCGCCTCTAGCAAGGCGGCCTGCGTTTTGGGCGGGGTACGGTTGATCTCATCAGCCAGCAGCAACTCGCAAAAGATTGGCCCGCGCGTGAGCGTGAATTGGCTCGTTTGAAAGTTGAACAGGTTGGAGCCCAGAATGTCTCCGGGAAGCAGGTCAGGCGTGAACTGAATGCGCCCGAAATCGAGGCCAAGCGCGGTCGAGAAGGCCTGAGCCAAAAACGTCTTGGCCGTGCCCGGAGGCCCTTCTAGCAGAACATGGCCTTGGCTGAGCATCGCCACGAGAAGCTGGTTTACCATCTCATCCTGGCCTACGACTGCCTTGGCAATTTCCGCCCGGATCGCATTGGCCAGATTGCGCACATCACCCAAAGTCATGCCGATTTCCTGAACTGGCTCAGGCGGTTGAGACGGTGCCGGTGGCTGCGCGGCTGTTCCTGAGGGGGGCATTGGCGGCGTGTTGTCAGTCGTCATTTTGAGGGTTTCCCTCCGAGCTTGTCTGTCAATTCATTGAGCGCGCGGGCTGCGCGCAGAATGTCTGCGGGGCGATCGGCGTTTTCCATGCGGGCCGCGCGGATCGAAAATGGCTCTTCGCTTGGTAGTCTGCGCAAGAGAGCGGCGTCTATGGCCTCAATGTCAGGTTTTGTGAGACCCAGAAGCCGAGCAAGCTTACGCTCTATCAAAGCGACATAAGGCTTACCCAAAAGCCCTAACCTGCGCGCGCGCACGATCAGTCCCGCACCATTGCTGACCAGGCGCTTTTTACCAAAGGCGATTTCGGGAGAGCTTGCAGCCGGCGGGCCAAAGCGAAGGAATGCGCGCCACCCCACAATCAGAATCGCAAGGATCAGGCATAGGGTTGCAGCGAGAAACGGCGGCTGAAACGCAAGCGTCAAAAGATTGACCGAACCGCCATATCCATTCAACGTCAGATCAAAGGTCACCGAAGTCATATCACCATAGCCCGCCTCTCGCACCAAAGCGATGGCGGCGGCGGCTCTTGTCGCGTCGGCCAGACCGAAATTGTTCACAAGGTCAGGCTCTGCCACAAACATCGTCCAATGTGCGTTGCTGTAATATTCGGTTCCTTCGTCGCCCACCACATTCACCACCAAAGCGCGGCCCGCCGGATCGGTGACCAGCGGTTCAAACGCGCTGTCATTCTGGGCAAAGGTCAGTCTTGGGGTGGGCAGGCGCCCTGAAAGCCCAAACCCGCGCCAAGATGCATTTGTGCTCACATCGTCGGCGTTCATCGAATGAGTGAGCGTGAACGGTTCTGGCAGGTCTGTTGTCCATGGCGCAGGGTTCGCGCCCAGCAATGTCACCCAGTCGCGCCCGGCGCGCTCGCGGTCTTGTTCGGCCACCCGCCCGTCGATTGGTCCGGCAATCCATTTGGGCAGAATCACCAGCGTTGGGCCAACATATTGCCGGCTTTCTAGGATGCTTGTGATCTCTTCAGGATCAGCAAATTGCGGCGGTGTCAAAATCAGCAGGTCATTTGTGTCGAGCCCTTCACGCCCACGTGATCGGGTGACGTCGAACCCTTCGGCCTCTAGCAGTTCGACAAACCCGGAATAGCCGTTCAGCCCATTGGCATAAGCATGAGCCGCGCCTCGATTTTGGGGGCCGCCCGTATCGCCAACGCTGATGAAATAGATCATTGCTAGAAACGCAGTGAAGCTAACGAGAACGATGCCGAGCACCGCGCCGCGGCTGAAGGGCGAAGCACCGCGTGTTGTCTGATCAGACCCGCTCATACCGCTCTCACTGGTGCACCATCGGGCACTGCAGTCTTGGCAGCCCCTTCGATCTTGGCGAGCGCGAAGTTGGCATAAGCCGATCGGGCAGCCTCCCAATCATCGCGGTTGAGCGAGCGCAGCGCAAACAGGCTTCGCTCCACCCGCTCTGAAATCGTGGCGAAGGCGGATCGCGCGGCCTCAGAAAGGGCCGGAAGCGCTGCGAGTTCACGCGCGGTGCTCGACGGCTCTACCCAATCGGGCCGCGCATCAGCAATTTGTCTGACGCTGCGGTGGAGAAGCAACCGGGTCGCTTCATCAAACCGGCCCTCTTCGGCCAGCTTGTCCGCATCGCCAAGCAAAGCAAGGCTTTCCTCTTCATCGGGCTGCCATTCAGGTTCGCTAGCGGCTGCTTTGGGAGTGCGCGCCCTGCGCGAAAGTGGTCCGATAAGCCGGTACACAAGAAACAGCACAAACAGCGCAAGAAGCCCGAGCAAGATCCACTGCAACACCGGCCAGGAAATGCCGAGAAACGCACCGATTGGTTTTAGCAGTGATGCGAGAAGTTCAAAAAAGCCGCGCAATGCCTCATCAAACCAGCCCGGCTCAGGTGGCTCTGTGTCGATCGGCTCGGGTTCGCGCAGCTCGACTTCGTCAAATTGGATCGCTGAGTTTTCGCGCAGTTCTTCCCAGGCTTCGGGCACAGGAGCAGAGCCCGCGGAATTCATGGTCGAATTCGCAGGAATCGCCCCATTGTCTGCCCAATTGCTTGAGGTGTTGATCTGCACAGCGTTCGTCATGCGCAGATAGTGGTGGCATGGTCTTGGGTGCGGCGCAACAGGCGAGCGGGCTTGCACCCCAATTTGCTTGTCTTACCCGCGTTTGCGCGCCTGTTCATAGGTGCCCAATATCCGCAATTCCTTGGAATGAAACGCACATTCCTCAAGCGCGCGATCCACCGCCGGATCGCCTGGCGCTCCGATAATGTCGGCATAGAAGCGCGTGGCGGAAAAGCTGGTTCCGTGCTGATAGCTTTCAAGCTTGGTCATATTGACGCCATTGGTCGCGAACCCGCCCATCGCCTTGTAAAGCGCAGCGGGGATGTTCTTGACCTCGAAAACGAAAGTGGTGATCGCGGGAGTGTCCCCATCGACATGCAGAAAAGTGGGCGTGTTGGCGAGGATCACAAAGCGGGTCATGTTGTCCGCGCTGTCCTCGACATTTTCCTCCACGATCTTGAGGTCATACAGCTCAGCCGCAATGGCGGGCGCGATAGCGGCAAGTTTGGGATCGCCGCGTTCTTTCACATGTGCCGCTGCACCCGCCGTATCGGCATAGCTTAGCGGTACGATCCCGCGCTCCCGCAGATAGACCCGCGACTGACCCAGTGCTTGAGGATGGCTGTAGGCGGCTTCAAACGGGCCGGTGCCAATGCCCATCAGCGCGTGATTGATTGGCATGAAGTATTCGCCGACAATCGTCAGTCCGCTTTCCGGCAACAGAAAGTGGATATCGGCAACCCGGCCATGCTGCGAATTTTCGATGGGGATAATTGCTTGGCCCGCGCGGCCATCCTTCACCGCATCTAGCGCATCTTCGAAACTGAAACAGGGCAGCGGCAGCGCATCGGGCCGCGCTTCTAGCGCAGCACGGTGCGAATTTGCTCCCGGAGACCCCTGATACGCAATCGCGCGCGCCGGTTCAGCCTCGGCAGCTGAGCGCATCTGATCGACTATGGATAGAGCAGGTCCGGGAAAACTTCGCATGATTGTGGGCGTGCTAAAGGCCTCCACCCCCACCGGCAAGGGCTGACGCGCGGCGGGCGTGGAAACTTGCAAACATCCTTGCTTGCAATCTACGCATTCATTCGTGACCTGTTTCGTCTTGCGCAGGGGCAAGGGCGGCATTAAGGGGGCGCCGGGATGACTCAAGAAACCAACACTGAGAGCGCGCCAGCTACTGAAGAGAGCTCAGGCGATCTGTTCAACACCGCAGCGGGCTGGGTGCTGTTTGCAGCCGGGCTGGGGCTGGGCTTGTCGATCTTGTCCGACAAATATTTCCACGGTTACGACCCGGAGCGGCCAGAGGTTGCGGGCTATCCGGTCGAAGTCGCTGAGGAAGAGGGCGAAGCGGAAATGACCATGGCCGCTGCGCTCAACATGATGCCGCAGGACGAACTGATTGCAGCCGGTGAACGTGTCTTCGCCAAATGCTCCGCCTGTCACACGATTGAGCAAGGCGGTGCAAACGGGGTTGGTCCGAACCTTTATGGCGTGATGGGCGCTCCGAAGGGCGCCAAACCTGGTTTCGGGTATTCGAGCGCGCTCACCAGCTTTGGCGGCAATTGGGGCTGGGAAGAGATGAACGAGTGGCTTGATAACCCGCGCGGCTACATCGATGGCACCAGCATGGGCTTTAACGGCATCTCCAGCATCGAAGATCGTGCCGCGGTGGCGATTTATATGAATGCTAACGGGCTGAATATTCCAATCCCCGAATATGTTGAAGAAGCTGCCGAAGGCACCGAGGGTGGTGAAGATGCCGAAGATGAAGCTGTCGCTGACGAAACCGCTGAGGTGATCGCTGAACAAAACGATGCCGAAGCGACTTCAGAAGAAACCGCGGCTGCTGAAGCTGGCTAAGGGGCTGCGCTAACCGCGCCCCTTGAATCCTTGCGCCACCACATACCATTCCGATGACCCCTTGCGGCTCGCGGGGGGCTTGGCGTGCTTAACGCTGGTAAAGTGCTTTTTGAGTAGCGCCAGCAGCTCTGTATCGGTCCCGCCTGCAAGAACCTTGGCGACGAATGCGCCGCCCTTGTCCAAAGTCTCAGTCGCAAACCAAGCGCCCGCTTCCACCAAAGCCATGGTGCGCAAATGATCGGTTTGTTTGTGTCCCACCGTGTTCGCCGCCATATCGGACAGGACCAGATCAGGCGGCCCGCCCAGTGCCTCTTCTAGGGCCGCTGGAGCTGCATCATCCATGAAATCCATCTCAAAAATGGTAACGCCGTCGATCGGTTCCGTGGGCAAAAGGTCGATCCCGACCACTTCGGCTTTGGGTGATTTTGCGCGCACCACCTGGCTCCACCCGCCCGGCGCAATGCCAAGATCCACGACACGCTTTGCGCCTTTGATCAGGCCAAACCTCTCATCAAGCTCAATCAGTTTATAAGCGGCGCGGCTGCGATAGCCATCGGCCTTTGCCTGTTTGACGTAGGGATCATTGAGTTGCCGCTCGAGCCAACGCGTTGAAGAAGCGGTGCGCTTTCTCGCTGTCTTGACCCGCCGATCAGGATTTTTGCCAGAGCGGGCCACCTCATCGCTTCCCTTGGCCCGCAGAATCACCACCGCGCGCTTGGTTCAAGGCGTGTAAGCTGCGCTCGCTCTGCCGGTCGGCGGCCATCATGCTGCGCAAAATGCCTTCGCGAATCCCGCGATCTGCGACGCCCAATCGATCAGCTGGCCACAAGTCGAGAATGCTCTCCAAAATGGCGCATCCCGCCACCACCAGATCCGCCCGGTCATTGCCGATACATGGCAACTCGCTGCGCTCAGCAGGCGACATGGCAGATAGGTTCTCGCTAATCTCGCGCATCGATTGCGAAGGCACGATTAAGCCATCAACCGCTTTGCGATCATAGTGTGGCAATTCCAGATGAAGGCTGGCGAGGGTAGTAACAGTGCCGCTGGTACCCAGGAGGCGAATGTCAGGCTTTGCCGCAGCGCCTGCGATCCGCTCGGCAAAGGGGGCAAAGCTTTCTGCTACGAGCCTGCGCATCTCAGCGTATCGCTTGATCCGGCCCTCGCGTCCTTGCTCGCCGCGCTCGACTGTATCAGTGAGCGAGACGACGCCCCATGGCACGCTCTGCCAATCGACGATGCGCGGGATGCGTTCGGCAGGTTCCAGCAACACGAGCTCTGTGGATCCGCCGCCAATATCAAATATGACCGCGGGCCCGTCCCCCTCTTCAAGCAAGATGTGGCAACCCAGCACAGCAAGCCGCGCTTCTTCTTCGGCGCTGATTATGTCTAGGACAATCCCGGTTTCTTCGCGGACTTTTTCGATGAACGCCTCGCCATTTTCGGCTCTTCGGCACGCTTCGGTGGCGACAGATCGAGCCAGCCTGACATTGCGGCGGCGCAGCTTTTCTGCGCAGATGGAAAGCGCGCCCAAGGTTCGGTCCATGGCATCTTGTGATAAACGACCGGTCGTGGCGAGATCCTCTCCCAGCTTCACCACCCGGCTGAACGCATCGATAACGGTGAAATCCTTGCCCGAGGGGCGAGCAATCAGGAGACGGCAATTGTTGGTGCCAAGGTCAAGCGCCGCATAAGCTTGTCCGCGCGGGGCATGCCCGCGAGGTCCCTCACTGCGCGCATTTTGCTTTGGATTGGATCTGCCCAAATTGCCATTAGCCCTCCCATTGATGGGGGCTTTGGCCTTTGAGCCTTGTCGGCGCTGGTTGGAGCGTTTGTAGCGAAAATCGGCTACCTTGCCGGACTTGCCGCTCCGTTTTTTACCAGCTTTTCTATTCGCGTCCGGCGGAAGCGTATCCGCCATAATTCGTACTTTCTTTCCACTGACACGCATCTTGGCATCAGCACCTGAAATGGATGCTAACTTATCCCGCCTGAATGGGCAAGCAGGGCAAGCTTTGAGCAATCGCGATCGCAAAGCTTGCTTGCCCGCAAACCGCCGCGCGACTAGGGAAATCCAATGACCGAAAAAGACCTGACAGATCGCAAATTTTACCCTGCAGAACAGGAAAGCCGTTTTGCTGATGAAGCTCCGGTAAAGACCCCCCAGACAGAGCATCCGGCCTATAAGCTTGCCTTTCGCGATGACGATTTCCTGCTGCGCGACGAATTGCGCCCGGTGCGTTTTCAGCTTGAGCTGTTGAAGCCGGAAATGCTTCTCGATGAGGCGCGCGTAGGCTCTACGATGGTGATGTATGGTTCTGCACGGATCCCCTCACCTGAGGAAGCTCAGGCAAAGATTGACGCAGCCAAGGACGGCGATGAATACGAAAAGAAAGTCGCCCAAAACCTCGCTGACAAAGCCAAATATTATGACGAAGCCTACAAGCTCGCACGGCTTGTGACGGAAAAAGGCATCATCGAGGAAGGCAAGCGACAGTTTGTTGTCACAACCGGCGGCGGGCCTTCTATCATGGAGGCGGGCAATCGCGGGGCGAGCGATGCGGGCGGGGAGAGCATCGGCCTCAACATCGTGCTTCCGCATGAACAAGCGCCCAACACCTATGTGACGCCCTATCTATCCCTCAACTTCCACTATTTTGCGCTTCGCAAAATGCACTTTCTGCTGCGCGCCCGCGCTGTTGCGGTTTTCCCCGGCGGGTTCGGGACTTTTGACGAGTTTTTCGAACTCCTCACCCTCATTCAAACTGGAAAGATGAAGCCCATTCCGATCATGCTGTTCGGCAAGGATTTCTGGAGCCGCGTGGTCGATCTTGAGGCGCTCGCTGAAGAGGGCACGATCTCAAAGAAAGATCTCGACCTGTTCCATTGGTGTGAGACCTGCGAAGAGGCATGGGCGCACATCGCCAAGTTTTACGATCTGGACGCCTAGTTTAGCGAACGCACCGCGTGGTGACCCATCGGGCCGTGGCCTTGGCCAAAGCCGGGGGCGGCCTTGATCGCCTGAACGACAAAGTTCCGGCCCAGCCGCACCGCATGTTCGATCCCTTGGCCGTGGCCCAGCAGGGTCGCGATGGCTGAGGATAGGGTGCAGCCTGTTCCATGTGTGTGGCGGGTGTCGATTCTCGCGTGATCGAACTGCACTGCGCGCGCGCCTGGCGGGATTAGAATGTCAATGATGCGGTCATCTTCGGTGTGCCCGCCTTTGGCAAGGATCGCCGCACCGGTTTGTTGGCAGAGCTTTTCAGCCTGTTCGATCATCTCCGCGCTGGTCTTCGGCTTGCTGTCGGTCAGATAGCCAAGCTCGGGGAGGTTGGGGGTGACAAGGCTGGCCAAAGGAAAGATCTTCTCGACCATGTCTCTACGTGCAAGCGGAGCGATCAATATGTCGCCGCTGGTGGCGACCATCACCGGGTCGACGACGATAGGCACATCGACATCATCCAACGCCTCAGCCACAGCGTCGATGATCTCTTCATCATGCAACATGCCAATCTTGATCGCATCAACGCCTATATCATCGAGACATGCGGTGATCTGTTTGTAGACCACATCGCCCGCCATTGGCGCAATCGCATGGACGCCGACAGAGTTTTGCGCGGTGATCGTGGTGATCGCCGTCATCGCATATCCGCCCAGCATCGCGATGGTTTTGATGTCGGCCTGAATGCCTGCACCCCCTGACGAATCCGAACCTGCGATGGTAAGGACGCGCGGCGGTGGCTTGGGTGAGGCTTCGCTCATCTATTTCCGATCCTAAGCGGCCGCCCTGACCGCATCGCACACGCTATCGACCACGCTTTCCACCTGTGCGCTATCATCGCCTTCGGCCATGACACGGATAACTGGCTCGGTCCCTGATGGACGGATGACGAGACGACCTTTGCCTTGCAACTCAGATTCGGCCTGGGCAATTGCCGCCTTCACTTCAGCGTTCTCCAACGGAGCGCCGCCATCGTAGCGGACATTCTTGAGCAGCTGCGGAACCGGGTCAAATTGGTGGAGGATCTCACTTGCTGGCTTGCCTGAGCGGACGAGGCTGCTGAGCACCCGCAAAGCGGCAACCGACCCATCGCCGGTGGTCGCGTGGTCGAGCAGGATCATATGGCCCGATTGTTCGCCACCCACGTTGAAGCCGCCCTGTTTCATGCGTTCCAGAACATAGCGATCGCCAACCTTGGTGCGTTCCAGCGAAAGGCCGATGCCTCCAAGATAGCGTTCCAAGCCAAGGTTGGACATAACCGTCGCAACCACGCCGCCGCCGGTCAGCGCGCCCTTTTCATGCATGCGGCTGGCTATAAGAGCCATAATCTGATCGCCATCAACCTTTTGCCCCTTTTCATCGACGACAATCAGTCGGTCGGCATCGCCATCCAACGCGATGCCAATATGTGCGCCCTCTTCGACGACTTTGGCTTGCAGCGCCTCGATAGCGGTGGAGCCGACGCCGTCATTGATGTTTGTGCCATTGGGATTAACGCCGAGCGTGATAACATCTGCGCCCAATTCCCAAATGGCAGAAGGGGCCACTTGATAGGCTGCTCCATTGGCGCAATCGACCACGACTTTAAGGTCATCGAACCGCACTTCGCTCGCCACCGATTGCTTTAGCGCGTGGATATACCGCCCCCGCGCATCCTCAATCCGCCGCGCGCGTCCAATCGCTTCTGGCATGGCGAGCATCGGCTTTTCTTCGAGCAGCGCCTCAATCTCAGCCTCAGCCTCATCGGACAGTTTGAACCCGTCAGGGCCGAACAGCTTGATGCCGTTGTCGGGGAACAGATTGTGGCTCGCTGAAATCATCACGCCCAGATCGGCGCGCATTTCGCGAGTGAGGAGCGCGATGGCGGGCGTTGGCAGCGGGCCTGTCATAATCACATCCATGCCGACGCTGGTGAAGCCTGCCACCAGCGCGCTTTCCATCATATAGCCGGACAGGCGTGTGTCCTTGCCAATCACGACGCGATGCCGGTGCCCGCCGCGCACGAAGTAATTTCCCGCAGCCTGGCCGACGCGCATCGCAATCTCTGCCGTCATGACGCCTGCATTGGTGCGCCCTCTGATCCCATCTGTCCCGAAGAACTTGCGTCCCATATCTGCAATGACCCCAAAAAATCCTATGGTGATTTGTCAGGCGCTTGTGACGCGGTTATCGGCGGAAGGGAAGGGCAAGCCGCCCAAACAGGATGTGAAAACTTGAATCCATCTCAAGACGAGACAGCTCAAAAGACGCCAGCCACTGCACAGGCGGGGGCAGGCTATGAGCTCGTGACAATCCGCTTGCCGGTTTTGGCAACCTTTGCTGCGCTTGTCATCGGGCTGGGTCTGGGCGTTGTCTTGTCGGGCGCGCAATTGCCCGAAGCGGTGCTGGAAACCGCCGCATTGATAGGCACTTTGTGGCTGCGCGCTTTGCAAATGACGATCATCCCTTTGGTGGCGGCGCTGCTGGTGTTGGGCCTTTCGCAAATGATCAAAGCGGCAAGCGCTGGGAAAGCCGCACAGAATTTCCTGATGCTGGTGATCGGCGTTTCCGTCGCCGGCGGGCTGTTCACCGCTTTTGTGATGCCCGCTTTGTTGGAGGCGTTTCCGATCTCGAAAGACGCGGCCTTCTTCATCGCTGATGGTGCGGAAGAAGGGCAGGAAGTGCCCGGAGTGTCTCGAGTTCCTTGAATCTCTTGTTGCATCCAATATCATCGCTGCTGCTGCCGAGACGAGCATGCTGCCGCTCACTGTCTTCTTCGCGCTGTTCGCGGTGGCGATCACGCGGTTGCCAAAGGGGCAGGGCGCCACATTGCTGGGTTTTTTCCATGCGCTCGCCAATGCGATGCTGATGATTATCGGCTGGGTCTTGTGGGTGGCCCCGATTGGCGTTGCAGCTTTGGCATTCGGTGTTGGGCTGAGGAGCGGAGGGGAGGCGTTTCTTGTGCTTGCCCATTACATCATCTTGGTGTCAGCAATGGGCGGCTTTATCCTCGTGCTTGCCTATGTCCTGGCGATGGTGCTGGGGGGACAAAACCCGCTGACTTTCGCCAAAGCTGTGCTGCCTGCGCAGGCCGTTGCCGTTTCAACCCAGAGCTCGCTTGCCAGCCTTCCTGCCATGCTCGACAGCGCCTCGCGCTTGGGGCTGCGTCCGGTTACGGCTGAGTTCGTTTTGCCGCTTGCCGTGGCAATCTTCCGAGCGACCAGCGTGGCGATGAACATGGCTGTCGCGCTGTATGTGGCAGAGTTGGCTGGGATCGCTGTGCCGCTGACGCTAATCCTACTGGGCATAGGTGTGGCGCTGATCATTTCGATTGGCTCGGTTAGCCTTCCTGGATCTATCAGTTTCGTTGTCTCTATTGGCCCCATCGCCCTAGCTATGGGCGTACCGATCGAGCCGCTTGTGCTGCTGGTTGCGGTGGAGATGCTGCCCGACATCATGCGCACTCTGGCCAATGTTACGATGAATGTCGCGGTGACGAGCGCTGTGGATCGCAGCCGCGATTGATCGCTAGGTTTGCCCGGTCAGTTTGGCAGCTGGCCCAGCCTGTTCATCTTCAACAACTGGGGCCGCTGAGCCCGTTTGGAACAAGGGTTCGCCAAAGACAAAGCCAACAAGGTTGGGCCTACCGATGTGATCGAATAAAGCGGTGAGGGTCAGCAGGATCGGCACCGATAACAGCGCGCCGGGAACGCCCCAAATCCAAGTGAAATAGGACAGCGCAATCAGGATCATCACCGGGCTCATCGTGAAACGCGCGCCCAATATCGAAGGGGTCACAGCGTTCGCCTCTATCGTGTGCAAGGCGACATAGGCCGCCGCAGGGATCAGGCCCAGCCAAACGGTTTCCGCGGTGCCTATCCCAAACAGCCCCAGCAAAGCTGTCATTGCAAGCGGCCCGACATAGGGAATGAAGTTGAGGATCGCTGCCAGTCCGCCCCACATGATCGGCGCATCAACGCCTAAGGCCCAGGCGCCCAGCGCCACCACCACTCCGACGCCTGCATTGATGAGGCCAACCGTTATGATATAGGCGGCAACCCGGTCCTGAACCTCTCGCATGGCTCTTGCGGCTTTGACTGACGAGCCGAAGCTGACCCGGTCAAACAGCAAATGCCGCCGCATTCGCACGCGCGCTTCGATCATAAAGAACGCCATCAGAAAAGTGATGAGCACCTCGATCGCGACCACCGGAGTGGCAAAGGCGATCTCTTCAAGAAGGCTGGGCGTTGCCAAGACCACTTCGCGCGCGCCGGTGTCACCCATCAATTGCGCTATCTCTTCATTGGCAAGAGCAAGCCAGGCAAACTCGTCGCGCAAATCGGCAAAGCGTTGCCCAACTTGCTCGGTAATCGCTGGCAATGTCTCAAATAGGGCAAGCGCAGGCTGGAGGATTAGGGCCAGTGCGGCGAGAAGGATCGCAAAGAAAACGGCAAGCGCACCGAGCGATGCCAGCACATTGGGCAGCCCCAGCTTGGCCAGCCGGTCCGCTAGTGGAGAAAGCAGGATAGTCAACAATACCGCAGTCACCAGCGGCAAGAACACCGCAGACCCAATCGACAGAACGAACGGAAGCGCCAGAAACAGCCCCAGTCCAATCAGGAGCACCAAAGCCGACATCAGCCGCACTTCCTGCTCAGCGAGCATCATATGCCGCTGTTTTTGATCCCTATCTGGCCCATGGGCTATCCCGATTTGAGCAGGCTGACCGTTTGGCGTTTCGCTGTCCATAATTGCGGTTACTTATCCTTCGTGCGCCTTATTGCAGCGCAGGGCCAGATCGCCAAGCTTCGCGGGGTTTAGTCCAACGAAATTACCGCTTTGTGGAGCCTGTCACATTACCCGCAGCCACACCGTCCAATTCTTCCAGTATTGCGCGATGGGCGGTGTCATCATCGACAGAGCGTTGAGGAATATTGCCTTCAGCCAGCATTGTATTGAGCGTCGCGCGTGCACGCCCAACGCGGCTCTTGATCGTACCGACCGCACAGCCGCAAATCTCAGCCGCTTCTTCATAGGAAAATCCGCCTGCCCCAACCAAGAGCAAAGCCTCTCGGCGCTCCGGTGGCAGGGTAAGCAATGCGCGGTGCATATCGGACAGATGGATTGGTTCCTCTTGCCCGGCGGGCGCGGTCAGAATGCGCTCGGCAACCCCTTCATCATAGTCACCGCGAAACCGGTTGCGACGCATATCGGTCAGATAGGCGTTGCGCAGGATCACGAAGGTCCAAGCCCGCATCGATGTGCCTGGTTCAAACCGGTCACGCGCGGCCCAAGCTTTGAGCATGGTTTCCTGCACCAGGTCATCGGCCATATCTGGGCGCCCACACAGCCCGCGGGCAAAAGCACGCAGGTGGGGGACGACTTCGGTCAACTCACGCTTGAAATCGGCTTTCTCAGCGGGTGTCCGTTCTGGCTTGGCGGGCGTCTCCCCCACTAGGCTGCCCCGCACCCATCGGAATTGCCTTTTGGATCATCACCGTCATCCAGCTTTGAAAGCAGATCCATAAAGGCATCAGGCAGAGGTTCATCGACAATGTCGTCGTAAAGCTGTTTGAGCCCATCTGACCAAGCAGGCGAGGCTTTTTGGCCAGCCTCTCGGCCTGCCATCGCATCGCCGTGTTCGGGCGAGGTCTTCTTCTTGGACGTCATATTATCAGCCCAATCCCAACTCGTTCTTCGGCTCCATCAATTCAGGCCCGCTCTGGCCAAATGCAACGCTGCGCCGACTAGTTAGCGGTTGCTTTCTTACATGACCGCTTGATGCAATGGGAACCATGCAAGCTGTGTTTTGTTCCGTGCAACATATTCTGTTTAAGACAAATAGTACAAAGTGAGGGGTCGCTTTTGACGAAGGGGAGGGTGATTTGAGCGCAGTTGACGCCCTTTCGGCGACGAACAAGCGGCGCCCTTTTGCGCGAAGATGGCTTGTTGCGTTTCCGCGCGCCATTCCCGCTGCGTTGTTCCTTGCGGTTGCTGCGATCACTGCGATCAGCGTGATTGCTCTCGAAAGCAACGCAAGAGAGCGCAGCCGTGCAGAAGTGCGCGACTATGCTCGATCCATAGCAACCTCGCTTGACCGCAGAGGCAATGGCTTTTCCTCATACTTGCGAGCCGGTGCTGCCTTGTTTTCAACCGTGGAAGAAGTGAGCCCGCAAACCTTTCGTCAATTTGTCGCCGAACTGAGGGTCGATCAGAACTATCGCGGTGCTGAGGGTGTAGGATGGGTGACGGTTCTGCCCAGTTCGGATGCTGACGCGTTTCTTGTCCGAGTTAGAGCGCGCCAACCCCAATTTCCAGCAATCAGACCGAGTGTCCGAGCGCAATCGGAGAAACTTGCACCGGTCACCTATTTTTACCCTGACACCACGAGGAACAGACGCGCACTAGGCTTTGATATGCAGTCTGAGCCCGTTCGCGCTTCGGCGATGGATGAAGCGGAGCGAACTGTCATGCCGACCGCATCAGGCCGCATTGTCCTTGCACAAGAAGGCGTTGGCGAATCGCCGGGCTTCATCATATTCATGCCGGTTTTTAGAGCGGTACCCGGCTCTGAAGTGCAGGCGCGGCAGCTTGCAGGATATGTCTTCAGCTCATTTGACGCGGGCCAGTTTCTTGACGCCGCGATTGAGCGGGCACCACCTACATCTTTGGGGGTAAGACTGTATGATGGGGATGCACGAACTGACAACCTGCTCGTATCACGCTCATCAGGGAGCGCCGGCGTGGACAGATTCGAACAATCGGTCACCATCGCCAATAGAGAACTTCTGCTCGTTATCGATGCGGCGGCCAAACCCGGAATATCCGCGCTTTCGATGATCACTTTGATCTTTGGCTTAGCGCTTGCGTCAATGCTTGCGCTGGTCATGCGTCTCCTCGCAAGGCAAGCGATAGAAGATGAGGCGCAGATTGCCTTCTTCGAAGAGCAGAACTCAATTCGCAATTCCTTGACCCGTGAACTCAACCACAGGGTCAAGAACACGCTTGCCAACGTTTTGTCCATGCTCTCGCTAACCCGGCGCCGGGCGAGCGATCTCGATGATTTCGCCGACAGTTTGGAAGGACGCATCCGCGCTTTATCGGCGACCCATGATTTACTGACTGGCACCGATTGGGGAACCACACCCATTGACGCTGTGATTTGGGCAGAGATGCGCCACGTCGTGCATGGCACCCGCGAAGAGCATGGTGACAGCCTGACTATGGACGGGCCTTCGGTTGAACTCGCGCCCAATGATGCGCTTTCGCTGGGTCTCGCCATCCACGAGCTGGGCACCAATGCTGCGAAGTTTGGCGCGCTTAGCAAGCCGGGGGGGAACGTCGATATCCGTTGGTATCTGGATGCCGAAGACCATGCCCGAGTGGAGTGGGTTGAGCGCGGTGGTCCGCCTGTACCCAGCGATGTCAAGCGCGGCTTTGGCCTCGATCTAATTGAGAAAATTACCGCCCATGAATTGCGGCACAATGTCGATCTCGATTTTCACAAAGATGGGCTTCGCTGCACGATCCGTGTAGCGGTAAGGCAGAGGGACGAATTCCAGATCCGCGAGGCACCCAGCTCCGCTTAATCCAGCGGACGGCTTGATCCAAAGAACAAGGCCTGACTTATGGCCGCTTTGACCGTCTGCTCTTCAAACGGCTTGGTAACCAGATATGTGGGTTCGGGCCTGTCGCCAGTCAAAAGACGTTCAGGATAAGCGGTGATGAAGATGACGGGCACGCTATCAATCGCAAGAATATCGTCCACCGCATCCAGCCCCGATGATCCATCAGCTAGCTGAATGTCCGCCAGCACCAGACCGGGGCGTGATTCCGCCACCACTTCCAAGGCCTGAGTGCGCGTTGCGGCGGTCCCGCAAATTTCATGGCCAAGCCCTGTGACCAGATCTTCGAGTTGCATAGAAATGAGCGGCTCGTCTTCGATGATCAGTACGGATGTCGCTTGTTCACGGTCAATCTCGCTCACCGCCTCGGCAACAAGAGCTTCGACATCGCTCGTTTCCATATCCATCACTTGCGCCGCCTGGGCAGGTGAGAAGTCTTCAAGTGTCGTCAAGAGCAAGGCCTGCCGATTAAGCGGGGTTGTCGCGCTCAGGCTCGTTTGAGCGCCAGCTTCATGTTCACTGGCTCCCGATCCCGCACTGTCCGTTTCAAGATAGGCGCTCGACCAGATCTTGTTGAATGCTTGATACAATGCCACGCGTCCGCCAGCGAGCGAGGCTTTAGTCTCCTCATCCGCCAAGGCTGCTTCGAGCGTCGCTCTTACAAATGCATCACCGGTTGCCTGTGATCCGGTGAGCGCGCGCGCATAGCGGCGTAAGAACGGAAGGTTCGCGGCGACTTGGCTGCTGAGTGACATGTTCTTCTCCAGCAAGAGTAAACGGAGGCTTTCGCGCGGCCATAGCGACCATTTGAGCAGTCGTCGCCCCAATCTCAATTTTATGTCAGATAGGTCAAGTTCGCCCGCGCACCATCGAAACTTGGTGAAAAGAAAAAAATTTTGACATGGCGGGAACGCCTTATCGCGCCGGACATTTACCCTATGTCACCGCCGAGACCCCCCTCCCGTCCAAGCGGTTGGTGATACGATCCCGAAAGGCCTTCACTCACCTGAGTGGAGGCCTTTTTTCGTTGTTGCTGGTGGCTATGGAACGCCCAAATAAGAGCGCCTCAGTTCAATGCCCTCTCGTAGATTGCATATTCTCGGTTGATCGCGCTTTCGATTGTGTCGGCAATGGCGACCATTCCCTGATTATCTTCCAAAATCCAGCCGATTTCTGCGCGTTTCGATTCGAATTCACTCGAAGAATTGTTGCGGATCGCGCTGATCATCATGAAGGCCAATTGGCTTGCCATGCGCGAATTCTGAAACTCTTTGAGTACTCCCATCAACGGTACCCGCATGTCGGACCCTCGCGGCTTGCGAAGCCAGCGCAGCATGTGAAACCAGCCGAACGGGAACAGCTTGCCATCGATTTTGGCCAACACATCGTTGATATCGGGAAAGGTCAACATGAAGGCGACGGGTCTCCCGTCAACCTCTGCAATCATATTGAGCGGCTCGTGAATTATGGGACGCAGCTTCTTTCCAGTATAGGCGATCTCAGCCTCGGTCAGTGGCACGAAACCCCAATTGTCGGACCATGCATCGTTGAGAATGCCGAGAATTTTGGCCGCCTCTGCGTCCCAATCATCTTTGCGCACAGGCCGGACATTGATCCGTTTGTTGCGCGCGCCTGATTTGACGATGCGCTGCACCAAAGGCGGGAAATCGGTGCTGATATCGAGATCATAGGTAAAGAGCGTTTTGGCGCGCGCAAACCCGGCGCTTTCGATCCATTCGGCATAGTGCGCTGGGTGGTGACCCATCATAATCACCGGCGCGTGGTCCTGCCCCTTGACCAGCAGGCCGGGCTCTTCCCAAATGGAAAGCGAAATGGGGCCGAGCATCCGCGTCATCCCCTCTTCCACCAGCCAGCCTTTCGCGGTTTCGAGAAGCTGGCCAGCGACTGCTTCATCTTCAGCGTCAAAGTAGCCAAACATGCCCGCGCCGGGGCCAAAGCCCTGCTCTGCCGGCATAGTCAGCGCGAGATCGTCAATATGCGCGGATATCCTACCCACGGGCAGACCTGAACGATGCGCTATAAACAATTGCACACGGCCATGGCCAAAAAAGGGGTTCTTCTGAGGGTCGACCAGTTCAAGCTGTTCGCCGCGCAATTGGGGCACGGAATGCGGCAATCGCGCCGCAAAAGCGCGGCCCAAATCGACAAAGCGCGCGCGCCCCTTCTTGTCGGTGATCGCCTCGATCTCTATTTGCGCATCCGCCACAGGTCCCGCCTTCGTATTTATTCCTAGGTCGAGCGTGTGTGTCCTGCCTTTGTGATCCGCGCAACCCAATCGATCACACTTATGGGCAGACCGCGTTTGCCCCGCACACCATTCCTATTGTAAAGGCCCATCGAAAGTTCATTCAACCACGTGACCATGCATCAACCGATCAACCCTTCCCTTGCCACTCAAGCTGCCCGTGCAACCCGCGCTGATTTTCAGAGCGAGGATGACAAGGATATGCTGCGCGCCGCGCGTGAGCTGACGAAGGATTTGGGCGAGGCGAAAGCCAGCATCTACTGGCCTGACATGCTTGTCTCGACCGGGATTGGCTATGCAGGCATTGCGATCGCCATCTTGTCTGGCAATCTGGCGGTGTCGATTATCGCCGGTCTGGTCGCATCGCTCGCTCTGTATCGTTCACTCATGTTCATTCATGAACTCACCCATATCCACAAAAACGCGCTGCCGGGCTTTCGCGGCGGATGGAATGCGTTGGTGGGGATCCCGCTTTTGACGCCAAGCTTCATGTATGAAGGCGTGCACGTGATCCACCACAAGCGCACGCAATATGGCACCATCGAAGACCCCGAATATCTGCCGCTGGCGCTGATGAAGCCCTGGAGTCTCCCGTTGTTTGTGATCGTGGCACTGCTCGCACCGGTTGCGCTGATTTTCCGGTTTGCGGTGTTGGTGCCGCTGGGCGCGGTGTTTCCGGCCATTCGCACTTTGACGTGGGAGCGGTTTTCCTCTCTTTCAATCAATCCTGATTTTCGCCGTAAACCTGCCAGTGGCGACTTTGCCAAACGAGTGCTGTGGCAAGAGGCAGGTGCGAGCCTGTGGGCGATTGCCCTAATCGCCAGCACCCTTGTGATTGGATGGCAGCCTTTGGCGATTGCGCTGGCGATTGTGTCCTTCACCGCCCTGCTCAATCAACTGCGTACGCTTGTTGCGCATCTGTGGGAAAATGAAGGTGATCCGATGACGGTTACCGCGCAATTCCTGGACAGCGTCAATGTCCCGCCTCCCGGCGTCGCCGCAGAAATCTGGGCGCCGGTTGGCCTGCGCTATCACGCGCTGCATCACCTGATGCCATCAATGCCCTATCACGACCTACCCGAAGCGCACCGGCGTCTTGCCCGTGAGCTGGGCAATGGCTCGACCTATCAAGGGGCAAATCACGCCGGGATGATTATGCTGGTTGGGCGGATTGCGCGCAGCACGATGCTAGCGCGCTAGGCCTCACTGCCTAATCGATAAAGTGGATCATTGCGCAGCGGCGTTCGATCGGCAAGCCGTCATCTGCTTCATTCGCCAATTCGCCAGCGAGGCGAGGATGTGCATCGAGCGCAGTCACTTCTTCAAAGCCCAGCCGCGCATAGAACGGTGCGTTCCAAGGAAGATCGCGGAAGGTCGTCAGCGTCACCGCCTTGAACCCCGAATTGCGCGCGTCGATTTGGGCCGCGCGCACCAGCCCAGCACCAATCCCGCGCCCCTGAAAACTGGGCAGAACGTCCATTTCCCAGATATGCAGTTCTCTGCGAAACGGCTGGCTGACGAGAAACCCCACCATCTCATCGCCGACGTGGCTCACAAGGCTGTGGCCTTTGCGGATCATGGAGAGCAGTTCTGGCGGCTCCCATGGGTCATCTAAATCGAGCCCAGCAAGATCAGGGTCATCGGCGAACTTAACCGAGGCTGCGCTTTCGATCGCGGGCATGAACTCTTCGTCGCCCGGTCTTGCGAGGCGAAGCGACCAGTTTGTCATTCCTCTGTCCGGATCAAAACCGTCTCACCCACCAACAGAAACAGCATAAACGGCGCCCAAGCGGCAAGGAAAGGCGGGTATCCGCCGAAACTTCCCATGGCGAGCGCGGCGTTATCGACCACAAAGTATGCAAAGCCCAAGGCCATGCCAATCACCGCACGAACCAGAACTTGGCCCGATCGCGCAAGGCCAAAGGCAGCCACTGAACCGAGCAGTGGCATAAGGAACGCCGAGAGTGGTCCAGCGATCCGGTGCCACCACTTTGCGCGTATTTCTGACGTGCGCCGCCCGACGGCGTCGAGCGCTTCGATCGTGCCCGCGAGCTGCCAGAAGCTCTGCCCATCCACATCAATCGATTGTAGATCGATCTGATCAGGAGTCAGGTTCTCGCCCACCACTACACTGTCGAGGTCTTTCACCTCGGCACTGCCGACATCGAAGCGTCGGGGGTTTTCGAGCAGCCATCCAGGCGCCGCATAGGTCGCGCCGGTCGCGCGAATTTGCTCGGTGACGATTCCGCCAGGACCGCGCGCATCCCAAGTGACATTGTCGAGCTCAATCCCCTCACCTGTGCCGATCAGGCTGGAGGCGGTGAGGATGTTCTCACCATCGGTCAGATAAACATTGGCTCGCACGCCCGAATCTTCGGGAATCGCTCCATATTCGGCCGCATCCCATGCTTTCAGCGTGGCATTCGCGCGGGTCACAATCCGCTCGTTAAAGCCAAAGCTGATGATCGCAACGATCCCCGCTGTCAGCAGCAGCGGCGCGAGCACTTGATGCGCAGAAAGCCCCGCTGCCTTCATCGCCACAACCTCGCTGTTCTGGTTGAGAGTCACCAAAGTGATCAGGGTGGCAAGCAACACAGAATAGGGCAAAAAGCGCGAAATCAGCTGAGGCACGCGCAGGCTGGCATACTTTAGGATTTCGGCCTGTCCATTGCCTACAGGTTCAAGAATCTTACCCGTTGATCCCAGAAGGTCGAGCGCCAACAGCACCAGCACCAGCATCACCAAAACGGCAAGGATGCGCACCACAAACAGCTTTGCGAGATAGAGCGTCAGCGTGCGCGAGGGGAAGAAGTCAAGCTGCATATTTGCGGGGCACCTAGCCGTCTACTCTGCTGGTGCCAAATCTGCGCTGGCATCGGCCAACAAAGAAGGGGGCTGGCGCCGCGCGAACAGTTTGCTGACCCGTTTGGATATTTTCGCGAACAGCGTTTCAAGAGCGCCCAGCGCTTGCCCGCCGGGCACATAGGCGGTGCGGTAATACATCCAAAGGATGAGCGAGGCGAACACCACGAACGGCCCCCACAAGGCCACAATTGGGTCTATGCGCCCCAGTGTCGCAATATCTTCGCCATACTGATTGATCTTGTGGTAGGACACGACAAGAATGATCGCAACAAAGACGCCCAATGCGCTGGTTGATCGTTTGGGCGGTATGGCAAGCGCGACCGCCAGCAGGGGCAGCAGAAGCATCATAACCACTTCAACCAGTCGGTAATTGAAGGTCGCCTGGCTCGCATCGCGCGCTGCCTCGGTTGTGTTCTCGCTCCAACCAATCTGCAACAGCTCGGGCAGAATATATTCGCGGCTCGCATCGCCTCGCGCGCGAAACTCCTCGATAGCGGGCAGGTCGATGGGCAAATCGTGCCGACTGAAAGAGAGCACACGCGGTGTCTGGCTGCCAGTATCCTGAATGATTGTGCCCTCGGTCAACCGCAAAATGATCGTATCAGGATCATCGCTGGTCGCCATGAAAGACCCTTCGCGCGCGCTGATGGTCAGGACCTGATCGCGCTCATTGGCGACGCGGGCATAGATGCCTATCAGGCGCTGGCCATCGTCCTCGCTCGCTTCGATCCTGAGTGCCATCCGGTCTGCCAAGGTGGTAAACTCGCCCACTTTGATCGACGCACCAAGCGCGCCCGACCGCAGTTCATATTCCATCTGCTCGTAATAATACCGGCTGAGGGGCTGGACATAAAAGACCAGCGCGATGTTGATCGCCATGAGTACCAAGGTGATCGCATAGGGCACTCTGAGCAGCCGCCAATAAGACAGTCCAACCGCGCGCATCGTGTCGAGCTCACTGGAGGTTGCAAGTTTGCGAAAGGCGAACAGCACGCCCAGCAGCAGACCGAGCGGTATCGCAAGACTCGCATATTCGGGTATCAACGCGCCTAGCATCTTGAAAACAACGCCGATCGGGCCGCCTTCGACCGCGACAAAGTCGAACAATCGCAGCATCTTTTCAAGCAGCAGCAAAGAGGCCGCGAGCGCGAAGATGCCAAGCATCGGCACCACCACTAGGCGGAAGATATAGCGATCAACACTGGGCAAGAAATTCAGCACAAACCTGTGTCCGTATAAGCGCGTGAGCCGCCTCTAGCGCGAAATCATGGCTACGTCATGCCTTGCTTGCTCACAATCGCGCGACAAACCTGCGCAAAAAATGGATGCCTGCTCCTTTACCAGAACTGACTGCCGGGCCCGCCTTTGAACGGGCCAGCTTCATATTGGCTGATCCAGCCGCCATAAAAGCCGCCCCGGCTGAGGCGTGATCAACCTCCCCATCGACCAGGCATTGGTCCAGCGGATCAGGATAGAATGCCACGAAATCGCGAATACCGGAGAAGGACGGGGTGGGGTCGGAGTAACACCATGCGCCCGCCTCGATGTGGTCGTCACCGGCAAGTATATCAAAATAGCGCGCTTGCCCTTTCCATTCGCACATTGTGCGGAGTGGGTTTGGCGACAGATGATCCATCGCAATGTCGGATTGCGGGATGTAATAGGTCGGCGGATGGCTAGTTTCGAGCGTCCGCCAAGCAGCGCGGCTGTCAACCAGCTCAACGCCGCGATGGATAATCTGGATACGGCGATGGGTCGGTTCGCATATTGCAGGGCGCGGATATTGCCAGACGCTTTCCTGTCCTGGCCCCGGCGGATCGGGTCTAGGGTAGTGCGGCGCGCGGCTCACGCCTTTTCAAGCGTGCATTGCAGTGGATGCTGGTTCTGCCGGGCAAAGTCCATGACTTGGTTCACTTTGGTCTCGGCTACTTCGTAAGGGAAGATCCCGCACACGCCGACGCCCTTTTGATGGACATGCAACATCACGCGGGTTGCCTGCTCCAAATCCATGCTGAAGAACCGTTTGAGCACCATGACCACAAATTCCATCGGAGTGTAGTCGTCGTTCAGAAGCAGAACTTTGTACTGGCTCGGTTTTTTGGGCTTGGTGCGAGTCTTAGTCGCAACGCCAACTTCCCCTTCGCCATCACCCGTGTCTTTATCAGGACCGTCGCCCGCGCACCGGATCAGCAGGCCAGGGGCGATGCCGGTCTCAGGGGCGGTTTCGCAAAGGCGGGGGAGAATCGTGGACATGCGCTTCCATTATGGGATTCGAATGCGACTTCGCAAGGTGCGTTACACCTAGGGGCAGAGCAACTTTAACGTCTGGTTCCACCAAATGATCCGCAAAAAAGAGGAGGCCGGACGGACCAAATTCGGTCCATCCGGCCTCTGCGCACTCGCGCACTTTCATAAGCCGGGTTTTGGGAGAGAGAGGAGAGGCCCGGCTTAGAAATTCTCAAATTGGCTTAGGCAGCCTTGTTGAAACGCTCAGTTGCAACGCTGACGCGGTTCGAGATTGGAGCGAAAGCGTCGTTGTAGAGCTTCACCCAAGCTTCGGTGCGTTGTGAGCCGAAAGAGACAACAGCGTCGAAGTTGCGACGTGCAAGCTCGCCTTGAAGCTGCATAAGTTCAGTCGGGGTCTTTACCGCAGCGACTTTCTTGGCGTCTTCAGTGACGGTTTCAACGACAGTTTTGCCGGTTTCGACGTTTTCACGCACGAGGGTTTGTGCGCCGTTGAAGAAGATCTTGCCGCTTTCAACCATCGCTTCGATGTTGGCTTTGTTGAACTCGCCAGCTTCAGAGGCGAACTCGCCTGCTTTCGAGTAAGCGGTCTTGGCGCGCTCTTGTACGTCAGCGGCCAGTTCTTTTGCTTGAGCGGTGATGTCGGTTTTTTCTGCAGTTGCCATGATGGTGTCCTTCAATTTCGTAACGGGGTTGGTTGCGGTTGGAGCTGCCTTAGGTGCAGCTTTCTTGGCTGTTTTGGCCGGTGCCTTTTTGGCGGCTGGCTTTTTCGCAGCGGTTGTCTTGGTGGCCGGAGCCTTTTTGGCAGCCGCGGTCTTTTTCACCGGAGCGGCCTTCTTCACAGGTGCTTTTTTCGAAGCGGTTTTGCGTGCCGGAGCAGCTTTCGTCGCTGGTGCAGCTTTTTTGGCCGCCGGAGCTTTCTTCGCAGGCGCAGCCTTTGGTGCAGTTTTGGGAGCTTCGGCTGGCTTGGCAGTCGTGCTCGTCTTGGCAGCCGCTTCGGCATAAGCCTTCTCAGCAGCAGCATCGATCTTTGATTGCGTGTTGGCTTCAGCCATAATGTCCTCGCTTAATGTTGCGATGCACAAAATAGCTATTGCAGTTGCGAAGTCAAGTGTTTTTGTGCACTGCACAAAAGTATCTTAACTGTTTGATATTCGCTATAAAATGTGGCCGGATGCGATCATCCTGCCAAAAAATTTTCTCTATCTCGTCTTCACATATCGCCCTGGAGCATCCTCAATCACGCTGTCTCCACGCCCACCGGGTTTGCGTTTTCCAGTGGCCGATACACGCTTGCCAGATTGAGGTTCCAACCAGCTTAGCCAATGCGGCCACCAGCTGCCCGGATGTTCTGTGGCCCCCTCAACAAACTCCTTAAGCGACCCCGCTTTGCTGTCACCGAGCCAATATTGGTATTTGTTTGCGGCCGGAGGATTGACGACGCCTGCAATATGGCCAGACCCGGCAAGCAGAAACTCAAGCGGGCCGCCAAATTGATCGGTGATCCGCCACACGCTTTCCGCAGGCGCTATGTGATCCTCGCGTCCGGCCTGGACAAAAGTGGACGTTTTGACCTGGGTTAGATCAATCGCCGTTCCATCGGCTTCCAAAGCATTTGGGACCACCAGCTTATTGTCACGGTACAGATCGCGCAGATAATCATTGTGCCATTTGGAGGGCAGATTGGTGACGTCGCCGTTCCAGTGAAGAAGGTCGAAGGCTGGGTAGTCTTCACCCAGCAGATAATTGTTTACAACATAGTTCCAGATCAAATCCTTGCCGCGCAGCGCGTTGAAGGTCGCGGCCAAGTAGCGTCCATCAAGGTAGCCTTTGGGAGAAAGCTGGCCGATCAGTTCCAGCTGTCCATCATCAATGAAGTGTTTCAGTTCCCCGCTTCGTTCAAAGTCCACCTGCGCCGTGAAGAAGGTGGCGCTCTTGACTTTGTCAGCTTCGTCCCGCCGCGCAAGGATCGCCAGGGTTGCGGCCAGGGTCGTTCCGGCGACACAATAACCTATCGTGTGCACATCGGGCACTTTCAGCCGTTCGCGCACCACGTCAATAGCCTCCATCTGGGCACGAATGTAATCGTCCCAAACAACATCCTTCATCGTCTCATCGGCTGACTTCCAGCTTACGACAAACACTGTCAGCCCCTGATCGACAGCCCATTTGATGAAGCTCTTTTTCGGTGTGAGATCGAGAATATAGAACCGGTTGATCCATGGCGGGAAGACAATCAGTGGAACCTCGAACACGTCTTTGGTCGAAGGGCTGTATTGGACCAGCTGGAACAAGGGCGTTTCGTGGACAACTTTGCCTGGGCTTGCCGCAAGGTTCTCGCCTAGGGTGAAGGCGTTGGGATCGGTGTGGGTCAATTGTCCGCGTTTCAGATCGTTGATCAGATGACGCATTCCGCGCACCAGATTTTGGCCCTTCGTCTCGACCGTTCGCTTCATCACGACTGGGTTGCTCAAAAGGAAATTGTCAGGGCTCATCGCCTCAGACAGCGCGCCCACCGCGAATTGAAGCTGGCGTCTCTTCTCGCTGTCGAGCCCTTTCATGTTGGCGGCGGCATCGCGAAAATATTCTGCAAGCATCAAATAGGTCTGGTGGAGTAGGGCAAAGGCGGGCTGCTCACGCCACGCGGGATCGGCAAAGCGCCGATCCTTGCGCGGCATTTCTGCATCGCCCGACGGCTCAGAAGCGCCGATCGACCCGGCAAATCGGCCCAGCACCCCCTTCCATAGCTCCAACGATTCCTGCGCCAGTCTTGCAGGGGCCTCAAGTGACCCAGTTGGCAATTGTTTGGCCATGCTTTGCGAGACCATCAACCATTGCGCTGGATCGAGCATGTTTTTGCCATCAGTCGCCGTTTGCGCCGCCGACTTGGCCTGATGCGCCATGAACTCCAACCACATTTGTTGCAGCTCAGCGCTCGCCTTTGCCCATTGCGCGAGGTCTGTTGCGGCAACACCTTGCGGCATGAACTCTGCAAGAGTGGGTGGGGTAGTGCTCCCTGATGCGGACGCGGATGCAAACATATCGCGCATCGCCTTGCCCTGTTGCTCGAGAAGTGTCGTAAACGGGGCGAACGGGGCCATTCCATCGAACATTGCCGCGCCTTCGCCGGCCGAATCGTCCTTGTCGGTCATATCGATCTTTTCCCCGATGCTCGCGCCATTGCGCCACAAAATTCCCAGCTCTGGTTATGATTTAACCGAAACACCTTCCCACAGCGACCAAAAATATCGTATGCTCATAAATGAATGGCCGTCGTGCCACATGCTCAAGACTACATTTTCGGGATCGCAATGAACGAACAATTTTACCGCATGAAGCGCCTCCCGCCATACGTCATCGCGGAAGTGAATGCGATGCGTCATGCCGCGCGTCAATCGGGACAGGACATTATCGATCTTGGGATGGGCAATCCTGACCAGCCGCCGCCCCAGCATGTGATCGATAAACTGTGCGAAGTGGCCTCCAAACCGGATGCGCACGGCTATTCGCAATCGAAAGGCATTCCAGGATTGCGGCGCGCGCAGGCCAACTATTACGCTCGTCGCTTTGGCGTTGATCTCGATGCGGAAAGCGAAGTCGTGGTGACCATGGGATCAAAGGAGGGTCTAGGCAGCCTTGCGACTGCCATCACCGCTCCTGGCGACGTTGTGCTGGCGCCGAACCCATCCTATCCGATTCACACCTTTGGTTTCATCATCGCAGGCGCAACAATCCGGTCGGTTCCTACGACACCGGACGATGACTATTGGCGCTCGCTCGAAAGCGCGATGAATTTTACTGTACCGCGTCCCAGTGTTTTGGTGGTGAGCTATCCTTCAAACCCCACCGCTGAGACCGTCGATCTTGCCTTCTACGAAAGGCTGGTCGCTTGGGCCAAGGAGAACAAGGTCTGGATATTGTCCGATCTTGCCTATTCCGAGCTCTATTACGATGGGGTTCCGACCCCGTCGATCATGCAGGTCGATGGCGCCAAAGACGTGGCCGTTGAATTTACGAGCATGAGCAAAACCTACTCCATGGCAGGTTGGCGCATGGGGTTTGCAGTGGGCAACAAACAGTTGATCGCAGCGCTCACACGGGTGAAATCCTATCTCGATTACGGGGCATTCACACCGATTCAGGCAGCAGCCTGTGCTGCGTTGAACGGCCCGCAAGATATCGTTGAAAGCAACCGCACGCTCTACCGAAAACGCCGTGATGTGATGGTAGAGGCTTTTGGAAGAGCGGGCTGGGACATTCCATCACCTGCAGCATCGATGTTCGCATGGGCGCCATTGCCACCTTCTCTAAAAGACATGGGAAGCCTTGAATTTTCAAAGCAATTGCTGACACAGGCCCAAGTGGCAGTGGCGCCTGGCGTCGGTTATGGAGAAGAGGGTGAAGGATTTGTGAGAATTGCGATGGTAGAGAATGAACAGAGGCTTCGGCAGGCGGCAAGAAATATAAAAAGATACTTGTCATCTCTTGGAGTTAACAGTTCGGCAGCCTAACTTTTTTGTAAACTTCACTAAAATCCATGTGAATTTCGGAGCAAAATCCGCGGGCAGGCATTATAGGGGCAAGTGGAAAAATGAAGGAGGATAAGATGTCTTCCGAACCGTCTAGGCCGCTAACGGATCGGCAGCGGGCCGTTATGGACCGCATTGATCGCCGTGTGCCCATCAAAGTTATTGCCCGGGAGCTTGGCGTTTCTGAGACTCGGATCAATCAGCATATCCGAGCCCTTAAGAATATCTACAAGGTAGACAGTCTGAATGATCTGGTTGAGCGTTATCGTGCAGAAAACCTGAACGAGCAGTCGGATGTCGAAGATGGAAAAAGCACACAAAAAGAAGATATTACGGGTGACCTTAACCCCTTTAGTCTAGCTGAATACCGAAAAAAGCAGCTCCAAGAAAAAGTCGAGAACGAAGACAACCGGGTCGGCGATGACCCAGGTGAGCTCGTGATGAGCGATGTGTTGCCGTTAGAGGACCAAGCCCCGTGGCTGCGTCCTGGTGAACCAAGGGTTGTCCCTCGAGTGCTCGATGGTGAACACGCCATCCTGTTCCGTCTCGCTGCGATCATGGGGATCGCGTTCGGGTTTCTTGCCGCTGTCGTCCTTACGGTCACCGCGGCATTGACCATAAGTGAGGCGCTGGATGGGCAGGTGACCGGCTCGATTGACGAACAAAGCTTCTCCTAGCGAGCGGGGTGGGGCTTCAAGGAGACCTCCCATGTCCGAACAAATGGCAAAAGATGCTCAAAACCTTCGCAAACTGATCCGGGAAGCGGAAGCTGTTGCTGACGAGTCGATGATCGCTTTCGCAAAGCTGAAGCAAGCCGTTCTGTTTGCTCGCCAGAACCCTGATATCGAAGTGCATGAAGGCCAGCGCGCCCTTATGCGTCTCAACCAAGCCGAGGAGCAAGCTTTGGCGATGTCGACAAGCCTGCTGCGTGTTCATGATGAGCTGAGCAAAATTGGCCGCGAGCGTCTGGGTCCCGAAAAGATAACTGAAATGCCTGAAGGTGCTCTTGAGACTCCTGAAAAGGTCGAAGCTTAGGATCACAAATGATCGTCGAACTGCTCACTTGGGATTTCCGCGTCATCTTGCAGGATTATGTTGCATGGACGATCGGAATTGCTGCCCTCATTTGGGGGGGCGGCCCCGAGCGAGCGGTCGCACTGATTTGGCTCATTTTGTTCGAGTTGCTTCCAGGGGCTTACAGCTTATTCGATAACTCGCCTGGTTTTGGAGCGAATATTGACTATTTTGTTTTGTTGATCGACAGCCTCGCGGCCATCGCTTGGATTGCCGTCGCACTGTACGCCAATCGAAACTACACGCTCTGGATCGCCGCGATGCAGGTTCTCGCATTGTGTGCCCATTTGGCAAGCGGTATTGCAGAGCCTATTTCATCTATAGGCTACGGAGTGATGGTCGTTGCGCCTAGTTGGATCCAACTTTTGGTTTTGGCCATCGGTCTCGTCCGCCACCGTCTGCGTTTGAGAAAATTTGGCAGCTATCGTGATTGGCGCCCGACGCGGTTCAGCCCTGGTAGTCCGCCGTCAGCTAGTGGTCCGAGCCTATACACCTCTGTGCTCGATCCTCCTGGCTCATCTTGGCGGGACACGCTGAAATGATGGCGTCTTTGTCTACCGCTATGGGCCAACTGGATTGTCGCCAGACGCATGACAGTTCGATCGTCAACTTCATGCGAGCCCAGGTCGTTGACCCCGCCTCGAATGCAGAGCGGTTTCATGCCGTATTTTTAGACGATAGTCGTGCATTTTTGGGTGATGCTCCGCTGGGACGGGGGGGCACTGGCAGCCTCACGGTGCGCATGCGCGAGATTTTCCGCCTGGCTTTGGCCTTTGATGCGCATGGCATAATTCTGGCGCACAACCATCCGTCTGGCCGGTGCAGGCCCAGCAAGCGCGATATCGCCGCGACCTGTCGGCTTAACAAAGTGGCCGAAGCGCTTGATTTGGCTCTGCTAGACCACCTAATTCTTACTCAAGATTCAGCATATTCAATGCGCGCAGGGGGCAAACTATGAAACCTTCGATCGCCAGACGGTTTTTTCCCGAGGACGACACCTTGATCCCGCGATTTCGCATAGTGGGTGATGTTACTCTCGACCTGTTCCACCGCGATGGGCGTATTGATGATCGCTGGGTCGGGTTTCACCCGCGTGAGTTCGAACTGCTTTGGAGGTTGGCGGACTGTCCGGGCCAACCACTCACACGAAGGCAATTGTTGCGCGATGTCTGGCGTATCGATTTTGAACCTGAAACCAACAGCGTTGCGGTCCATGTTGCGCGGGTTCGCAGCAAGTTGGAAGCGTTCAAACTATCAGGCCTTCTCGTGACGCACCCGGATGGAGGGTACTTTCTCGATGTGCCGGATGACGCAAGCGGTTTCCTGCTCTCAAAATAGACAAAGCCGTCTATCAAACATGCGGCTTCACCGCTGGACATAGCGACTTGATTGCTCCAATCTTCACTCGAAGACCAGTTTGCAATCGAGGGATAGTTATGTCTGCAAGCCAACAAATGCCGAACAATGATCGCGTTTCGCTCGATTTGGACGAGAACGGAGTTGCGCAAGTCCGGTTGACCCGCGGCGACAAAATGAACGCACTGGATCCAGAGATGTTTTCCGCGATCATTGAAGCGGGAGAAGTCCTTCAAAGTCTCGAAGGCCTGCGGGTCGTGGTCCTCTCTGGGGAAGGTAGGGCGTTTTGTGCAGGGCTCGACACCTCGAATTTTGGCCGCACACCTAGCCCTGATGAGCCTGAGATAACAGAGCGCACACACGGCAATTCCAACACGTTTCAACAGGTTGCCATGACCTGGCGCAAACTGGCGGTTCCGGTGATCGCTGCGGTGCACGGCGTTTGTTTCGGGGGCGGTCTGCAAATTGCCAGCGGCGCCGATATACGCATTGTCCATCCCGACACCCGCATGTCGATCATGGAGATGAAGTGGGGGCTGGTGCCCGATATGGGCGGCTATGCGCTTTGGCGCGGCCTTGTGCGCGACGATGTACTGCGCGAATTGATCTACACCAATCGCGAGTTTTCAGGTGCCGAAGCGCAGACCTTAGGCCTTGCCACCTACGTTGATGACAGTCCGCTGGGGCGGGCCAATATGATCGCCGCAGAGATCGCCAACCGCAATCCTCACGCCATCAGAGCTGCAAAGCGGCTTCAGGCGGGTATGGTCGAGCGCGAAACTGACGCGATCCTATTGGAAGAAAGCATTGAACAGCACGCGATTATGCGCACCAAGAATCAGATGGAAGCGGTCATGGCCGGGATGCAAAAACGCACGCCCAGCTTCGAAGACGTGTAGGCTCTTCGGCTCTACCCGAAGATCGCCACGCATTGGAGGCCGTCCAGCACCTGACGGCCTTCGCCGTCCCACATCCTCAATCGTTCCGACGAATAGCCACTATCGGCGTGTTGGCTGGCGTTTTCTGCCAGATACCAGCCGTCTTTCGACTGCGTTTCGGGATCAAGCACGTTGAACGACCAATTGATCGAACTGATTGGCCCCATGCGCTGCATAATCCGCATGGCGCCCGGAGGCATCACATCGCCCATCAGCACCAGCTTGCTCATGGGATCAAGCGTATGATCTTCGGTGAGGCGAGCCCAGCGGCGGATAGTCGCGCCGTGCTCCTCGCCCTTGCTCTGGCCAAAGCGAACTTCGAAATTGTTTTGAATAAAACTGGGGCCCTGACCCTTCATCGCCACTTCATTGTCCTCTGGCGGCCCCGGCCAGTCGGCGGGTGCATCGGCTGGACGTTGGGCATTGGCGTCGCGCTGCGCGGCGAACAGCCAGAAAGCGGTTAGCGCGACGCCTTTCTCATTTCTGATCTCGCTGCGCACCTGCGTGACATTTTGGCCTTGCCTGACAATCTGCGCGCTCAGTTCAATCTGCTCCCCCACTGGCGCGACAAACCCGATCTGCGCCGCGCGCAGGGGTGGAAGGTCTGGGAACGCGCGTTGCGCCATCGTGAAGGCGAGCAGAGCCGAGGCGCCGCCATACAAGGTGCGCCCTTGCATCCAATCTTCCGCCTCAGAAAGCGTGACGGGTCCGGGTTCGCCGGTGATGGGTTCAAGCAGGCTGGCAATACTCATGGCGCCCTACTGCCCAAGCCGTGCGTCCGGGTCCAGAGTGACGTTGCGTAAAGCCATGCGTGATTGAGGAGAGATACTTCTTCGACGAAGAGAACTTCCATTGCCTTTCACTCAGCCTTTCGTTAGTGCGCCGCTTCCGCCTGAATCACACTGTGTTGACCTGGGCGGCTCGGCCCGATGGCGGAGTGGTTACGCAGAGGACTGCAAATCCTTGCACGCCGGTTCGATTCCGGCTCGGGCCTCCACTTCACGCATTGCACGTGCACAATGTTTCACGGGCAATGGCAATGGGCCGCTTTAGCTCAGTTGGTAGAGCACATCATTCGTAATGATGGGGTCACGTGTTCGAGTCACGTAAGCGGCACCAGAGCTTCTTCCAAAATCGTCCCGAAACCGTTGATTTTCAGCGGTTTTTGGAGTATTTCTAACTTTCTGATGTTCCCGCTTTGTCCCGCGTCATGCCCCCACGTCTATCACCATTTGGGGGCATGAAAGGGGGCATAACGCCAGCCAGAAAGGTCATGCCCCCAAATGCCGATTTTAGCGCAAGAAATCCGTAGGTTACGCCCGAAAAACGTGTCATTTCGGAAAACCGACTCAAAAGGCCTCTATCTCGAGGTGTTTCCGAATGGCTCGAAGCTCTGGCGATACAAGTTTCGCATCGCCGGAAGGGAAAAGCGGATGGCCTTGGGCGCATGGCCGGACATCTCCCTCGCCGATGCGCGCAAGCGGAGGGACGTGGCGCGGCTCAAGGTTCTCGATGGAATCGATCCCACCTTGGAGCGCAAGCGGAAGAAGCGATTGGCTCGGATGAATGCCGGGAACAGCTTCAAGAGCGTTGCCGAGGATTTCATCAAAGTGCGCATGGAAGACAGCGGGAAGGCGGCATCAACCATTCGCAAAGCGCGCTGGTATGTGTCCCTTCTAGAACCCGACATCGGGCGGCGTCCTATCAATGACATCGAGCCGGTCGAGGTGCTCGAAAGTCTCAAGAAGATCGAGCGCAGAGGGCACCGCGAGAGCGCCAATCGAACCCGCGCGCTGGCCTGCAGGGTATTCCGGCACGGGATCGCCTGTTCGCTCTGCAAGAGCGACCCTGCGGCTCACCTCGGGGATGCCTTGGCCACTCCGATAGTGACCCATCGTGCGGCCATCCTGGACCCCGACAAGTTCGGTCAGCTCCTACGCGACATCGACGAGTTCACGGGCACGCCACTGGTGCGTATTGCCATGCAGATACTCCCTCACATCATGACCCGTCCAAGCGAGATGCGGATGGGGCACTGGTCCGAGATCGATTGGGGCCAGAGGATCTGGAACATTCCTGCCGAACGGACCAAGCTACGGCGCCTCCACGCCGTGCCATTGTCGGACCAAGTGATGCTCCTGCTACGCGAGCTGCACTGCCACACAAGCGGTTTCGAGAAGATGTTTCCTGCCCAGCAATCGCACCTGAAGTACATGTCGGATAACTCGATCAACCAGGCAATGCGGCGGATGGGCTACGGCCCCGACGTGGTGACCGCGCACGGGTTCCGTTCGACCGCTTCAACGTTCCTGAACGAAAGCGGGAAGTGGCATCCCGACGCCATCGAGCGAGCACTCGCACACGGCGACAGCAACGCGATCCGCGGCATCTACAATCGCGGGAATTACTGGGATGAACGTGTCCAGATGGCCCAGTGGTGGAGCGATTATCTGGATGAGCTCAAGGCCGGAGGAAGGGTGCTTCCGTTTCTGGTGGCAAGACGGTAACGACATTGCACCATCTAAACTCTTCAACACCTTGGTAGATTGTGGCGCAATATCTTACGAGGGGCATCCGAGGAATGACGCTTTTTGGGCCGAATGCGGACGGTCCGCCTCTGGCTAGTCATACACGAAAAGTAGACCCTCGGCATTCTCCCCTGGTGTGAATGGGTGAAGTAAGGGTGCTCGTGTTGTTCCCCGTATGAGACTCTTTGAAATCAAATAGGGCTATTCGGAACTCTGGCATTTTCGAGATTTGGATCTGCAGTATTGTGCATAGACTTCGGAACCCATGGCTCGCACAATTTTGGCCGGTGACTGGGCACTGTTCTTGGATGACGTCCGAGAACAGTCGTCGAAGTTCAACCAGTAAAAATTGAGGTAGAAGTTATGCTAAATCTGATTGCCAAGCACATCTTAGTGATTGCTATCGCCCTGGTTCCCACTGCCTCTTTCGCGCAAGCACCCGATACTCTTGATGTCTATGGCGTATGGCGCACATTGCCTAATGATGGCCTTGTGAGAGTATCCGACTGCGGTGATGGAACCCCTTGCGGCACCATTATTCGCGTTGATCCCGAGGCCGGTCTTGGCGAGTTCGACACTGAGAACCCGGACCCAGCACTGCGGCGCCGAACGATAGTCGGACTTACACTACTATCTGACTTCAGACGGGGACGAGACAGCTGGCGTTCTGGACGGATCTATGATCCGCAGAGCGGCCGATCCTATCGTTCTTTTTTAAAGAAGCTGCCCGACGGCAGGTTGCAAGTCCAAGGATGTTTTGGACCGTTTTGCCAAACCCAACGATGGGAACCCATTCGCAGATAGCCGCTTTCTGATGTTTCAAGGTCTGGGTTCGGCTTCGCCTGACAAATGGGCATTGAACTCCTCTGGGTATCCCAACCCGCTTTGATCCTATTTCATATCTCTCAAATCTACGACGGCTCGATCAAGGGTAGGCTCTATGACATTCAACTTCAGGTGGATTGCAGGAGCTTGCATTGCTGGGATCCTGCTTCTTGCCGCCATCGCGCTACACCTGGTCAACCAGCACGAAAGCAAAGCCAATGCACTTGAAGAGGAATGGCTCTTAAGGCCAGTTCATAAGGTCTCAAGCGCTGGTTCAACCCGAACTTTAGAGGTTGTGCCGCTTATCAACTGGCATGCCAGCTCATTGGAAGAGTTGAGAACAGAACCAGGCGTCGCCTATCTTGTGAAGACTGACAGCGAGACAGTTCTGTTTGACCTTGGGTTCAACCAAGCAGAAGAAACGCCATCGCCACTAGAGCATAACATGGACATCCTCGGCGTCTCTCTTTCGGAGATTGATACCGTGTTCTTGAGCCATTCTCATCGTGACCATGTGGGAGGTTTGGTTTGGGAGAAGGCAGGCTCGTTTTCTCTGGGGACAGAACAAGTGGATCTATCGGGCAAGCGCGCCATTGCGCCGACGCCACTCAAATATCCTGGCATCACGGTCGAGCACTTTACTGAAGCAGGCTACTTTGCCCCTGGATTGGCGACTACAGGTCCGATCGCACGACAACTGTTTGCCGGTCATATTGATGAGCAGGCTCTAGTCATCAATGTCGAAGGTTTGGGGCTTGTCGTCATTGTTGGTTGCGGCCACCAAACGGTAGAGAAGCTCTTACTGCGTATCGAAGAGTCATTTGATGAGCCGCTGTATGGTATTATCGGCGATCTTCACTATCCTGTGCCCGAGGGCCGCCTGTTCATTGCAGGCATCGATGCACAGCGTCGCTTTGCTTCAGGTGATGGCCCCTTTGATCCTTTGACAATCGAGGAAGTGCGAAGAGATATGCAGCTCTTGGAAGATCAAGGCCTTGGCCTGATCGCGCTCGGCGGTCATGACACGAGCGACCAAGTTCTACGAGAGTTTGAAACCAACTTCGATGGCATCTTTAGAAAGGTCAGAGTTGGGGAGCAGATAACGATCTCATCGAACCAATTGCCTCCACCGCAGCCCGCCGGTTAGTTCTTTGGACCCGAAATTGTGATTGCGACCGCATCAGTCTCGATTGCGTGTCAAAAAGATCTCTCGCGCGTTGCAAGAGAAGGTCGTCCGCAAACATGCGATCAACAATCTCTTGTGAGATCGTTCTGGAACAATTCCAGACTGCCCGAACTCTAAAAGTTCAATGATTGTTTGTAGGTGCTGAAGCAATCAATGATCCATTGGTTCACAGCGATGATCCGCGCCGAACTTTTCATGTCCATCCGCGTCACAAGCCAAACATCTCGATCGACCATTGGGGCATTTGCTAACCGCTCCAGCGATGCCTTCTTTTCTCCAATGACGACAGGCAAGATGCCCGTCACAAGACCGGTTTCGATAGCATCAAGCATGATGCTTGGGTCGTTTGTCCGCATTAGGGGAGGGTTGCCGCCTGCTTGCTCCTCAATCCACTCAACCTCGGGAATGTTTGCCAATTCTCCGCAAAGTCCGACCCAATCGTGGACTGGCGACTTGTTGGTCTTTCGATAAACGGAGTATTGGATCTCGCCAATTTTACGCATAGCGTAATCCCCATTCTCTGGCCGCCTTAATCGAATGGCGATATCGGCTTCCATCCGAGAAAGGTCGGCGATCTCATGCTCAGCATTGAGGTGCACACACACTTCGGGCGCATACTTCTTTAGCACATCCAACCGACCTATCAGCATATGTCTGATAACGTTGCTTGGGGCGCTAACAACAGCATTACCGCTAGGTCGGTCACTTGCCCTTTGGCCAGCCGCGAGAGCCGAAAAGACCGAGCCCTCCGCCTCCTCAGCGTGTTTTAAGATGGTCCGCCCCGTATGGGTAAGCCGCTTATTTGGCCCGTCATCGAAGAATAGAGCAGTGCCAATTGTCGCTTCCAATTTCTTAAGGCGGCGGCTCACAGTGGTTTGATCCAGTGACAATTGTTTTCCTGCACGAACCAAGGCACCGGTCCTTGCGACGGCTAAAAACACCTTCAAATTGTCCCAGTTCAAACGCCCATGTTGCACTCGAATCGCTCCTTCGAAAACCTGCATCACTGCTGCAAAAATGCAGTTATCATGGGGTTTCTCCGGCGTTACTGCAAGAGGCGGCCAAACGCTGCCGTGCACGCTCACCGTCATCCCGTTGGTGTCAGCAAAGCCGCTTTTGGCGCGCGCCTACTCCCAAGCTAACTGCGAATTTGCAGCGCTGTTCTGCAACAATGCGACTTCGCCGTTCTAGGCTCGCGCCCTATCCCTCAATCTGACATCCATGATGAGGATTGGACCTGTGACACCTGAGCTTTTCGCTGCGCTGTTTATTGCCTTGATGATTCCGATCAATGCGATCGTTTCTGGGACGGCGCATGCTCTTGTGGCCGGTTTTGGATGGGGCTTTGGTAATCGGGATACAAAACCGGAAATGCCACCATGGGCAATGCGCTTGGAAAGGGCCTATAGCAATCTCTTGGAGACTGCCCCTGCATTTTTAGCCGTGGTGATCATAGCCCATGTGGTTCAGGTCCATACCGCTGCGACAGTCATTGGTGCATGGACCTTCGTCTTTGCGCGCCTTGTTTTCGTCGGCCTGTATACTGGGGGCGTAACGTTTCTCGCGCTCAGGACAGTCGTTTGGTTCACCTCTCTGGGGGGTCTTGTCGCCATTGCTTTCGCGATACTTCAACATGCCGACTGGCCCAACCTCGCTCAAATTCTAACTCAAACCGCGAATGTCTGACGGGCATAGCGAGCGATTGCCATCGTTTGAAAGAATGTAGGAAACACATGCAACACGACAAGCCAGGAACTGAATTCGATGCGGATTTGGCGGCTATGGTGGAGGCGGCGTATTTGACGCCAGATGTCTGTGCACAACGCCTAAAGACACTCGAGATGATGGGCATTGCCACTGGTGATCATGTCCTCGATATTGGTTGCGGGCCAGGCCTCTTGCTAAAAGACATTGCAGCAATGGTTGGAGAAAATGGACTAGCTGCCGGTGTCGATGTCTCTGACTCCATGATCGCATTGTCAAAAGCACGGTGCACAAAGACTGCTCAGGTTCGTATTGAGCTGGCAGATGCGACCAACCTGCCGTTTGCAGATGAGACGTTTGACTGCGTCGTTAGTACGCAGACTTTGGAGTATGTTGAGGATCTGACCAAAACCCTTTCTGAGGCGAGGCGCGTCTTAAAGCCCGATGGTCGAATTCTGATCGTGGATACTTGCTGGGACAGCGTCGCATGGCACTCATCCGACCCCGACCTGATGTCGCGAGTCCTCAAACAGTTCGAGGATCACGCCGCGCACCCCAATCTGCCATATGGTTTTGCAAAGCGACTGGAGAGCGCTGGTTTCAATGTCTCGGCGATTGAAACTTATCCTTTGCTCAACACACGGTTCTCGCCCAATTCCTACTCCGCCTTTCTCATGAATGGCATCTTTAAACACATGACCGAACAGGGCCGGATCGCGCCTTCCGACGCAAAGGACTGGTTTACTGATTTGACCGAACGCGCAGGACAAGAAGACTGGTTTTTCAGTCTCAACCGATACCTCTTCACCGCAACATGCCTCTAAAACTCACGTGATAGGAAAGGCGCAATGGGCGACAAATTCGTCAGTTCGTTGATCGAACCTTATGAATTGGCAAAACAACTGGATGATCCGAACGTCCGGATAATTGATGCTACGCTTTTTGCAAGATTGGGCGAAAATGCAGAGCCGATCATCGAATCTGGTGTCCAACACTGGCAGGCTGGGCACATACCTGGCGCGCATTACGTTCACCCCATCACCGAGGCATCCGATCCATTCGCTGAGCTTCCGGCAATGGCGCCGACACCGGCTCAGTTCGGGGCTCTTGCCAATCGCCTCGGGATCACCAAAACCAGTCCGATCGTCATCTACAGTGCTGAAAAGCCATGGTGGTCAACGCGCCTCTGGTGGGTCTTTCATATCTATGGGTTCAAGAATGTCTTGGTGCTCAACGGAGGATACGCTGCATGGATTGAAGAAGGTTATCCAGTCAGCACCAACGACGCAGCATCGTTTGTGTCAGGTGAAGCAGGTTTCCCTCGGAAACAACTCATTGCAGAGCGTGAAGACGTTCTGAAAGCGGTTGGCAAGCATGATCCCGTTCTGATCAATGCGCTGGAGCCAAGTGTCTTTTCGGGTCAGGAAGATCCTGGATATGGACGCACAGGGCACATAAGCGGCAGTGTGAACTTGCCATCAAGCCAGATGCTCGATGCGCAGTTGTCGCGGTTCATTGCATCCAATGAGATGGACCGTGTGCTTGCTCGGTTCGTGCCGGATAAGGCCACCGATGTCATTTGTTATTGTGGCAGCGGAGTTGCCGCTTCGATTGTAGTCTTCTGCTTCCATCTCTGCGGATACAGGAACGTGCGACTTTACGATGCCGGGTTACGCGATTGGGTAAGAGACCCAAACCTCCCAATGGACCGGTCATCAGCTCAAGCCTCTAGATCCTACTATGCACAAACCCGCGGGAACAAAGTGACCGATCCATCGCCTTCGTCTTCATCTGACGCGCGCCGCTATGATCTCGATTGGTTGCGCGTTTTGGCGTTTGGCATCCTCATTTTCTACCACATCGGCATGTTTTACGTGTCTTGGGGCTGGCATGTTAAAAGTACTCATGCTGGCCCATATGCTGAAACGTTGATGCTCGTTGTGAATCCGTGGAGGCTGGCTCTCTTGTTCTTTATTTCGGGGGTCGCCATTCGTTTCGCGTCCGACAAGGCGGAGCAACTGAGTATGTTCGCGGCTTCGCGGGGGGCTCGGTTGGGACTTCCGATTGTCTTTGGTATGCTTGTCATCGTCGCCCCACAAGCTTGGCTGGAAACCGTTGAGAAAGGTGAGTTCACTGGGGGTTTTCTGAGCTTCTGGCCGCAGTATTTGCAGTTGGAGCAGAGCTTCTCCATCGTCACACCTGCCTGGAACCATCTGTGGTATGTCGTGTACGTTCTCGTTTACATATTGCTCTTGGCACCGTTTCTGCCGCTCTTGCGGCGCCTCTCCAGCACGGTGATTGACCGCACGATCGATTTTGTTTCGGCCAATCCTGCAAGGCTCCTGCTTCTAACAATCGTGCCCTTTGTGTTTTATGAGTTTGTTCTCACGCCGTCGTTTCCGGTCACTCTTGGACTAGTCGACGATTGGGCGAACCATGCCCACCGCTTCACTATCTTCCTGCTCGGATTCTTTGTAGCAAAGCACAACGGGTTTTGGGCAGGTATAGACCGCTCACTACCATTGGCCTCGGGTCTGGTTGCACTGCTGCTCTTACTTCGTTTTTGGCTGCAGTTGGACATACCGAATGCTGTTACCGTCGTGCTTGGTGTTCTTTATGCGTGGGCTTTTCTGGTTATGCTGCTTGGCGCAGCGCAACGATGGATCAATCGGCCATCACAGCTGCTCTCTTACCTGACAGCGGCAGTCTTTTGTTACTACATTCTTCATCAAACACTGATCGTGGTTTCAGGATTTTTTCTGACCCGTATGGGGCTCGATGTCTGGACCGAATTCGTCCTTGTTTTAGCTGTCACAGTCGGTGGATGCGCTGCAGGTTATGAAATCTTAAGGCGAGTTCCAGGCTTGCGCCTTTTCTTGGGTATTCAGGCTGACCGTTCGAGACACGCGATTTCAGCCGCTAGGGATGTGACTGTTCCTCGCCGGCATTCGTAGGATAGATCGAGGTGATTGGATGGATTACATCAACACGATCAAATCCGATCGTGGCTACGGAACGAGTAGTTTATGCAGTCATTCACGGGATGAGCGCAGGTTCTTAACGATAGAGCAGATCCAGATCCTGTTGGAAGTCCTGATTGGTGACGAAACTGTCGCCGGACCATGTTGCCAGGAAGGCATAGCCCTGAGTTCGTTCTTCGCCTGAGAGGCGCATCCGATTAGGCAGGCGTGTTTGATATGGGCTTTCGTGATGCGAACAAAATTCAAAGGAAGCACAAGCGCATTGCCCAAGAGATCTCCGCTCCTGCCCTTATGGCCCCCATATGACCAGCCGTGAGGACCCGGTGATCGGACGACCGCTTTTGGACATTGGCTGGACCGTGACAAAGGTCAGGAATTGGGGCGCAAAGCTGCCGACAAACTGGGTGCGCTATGCCTAACTGTTCTGGCAATGAAGTAACCGTGAGGACTGTACGAAAGCTCTATGCACACCAGGGCTTCATGCGAACGGATCGGTGCGTAGGGTTACCTTATGGGGCCAACATTTAAGATTGAAACCGAGGTCCGTCCCGACCTTTTCAGTCTGGCGAAAGTTGACCAATCCTGGCTTTGATAATGATCACATACGGGAGGCGAGCGAATGGTCTAGTTCGACTTCCCATATCGGCTGATGCGCTCGCTCACCCGCATAAGGCATGTCGCATCTGTCGAGGTTCGCCGAGCCACTATAAGCCCCCTTTGCCAGCCCCCTAGGCTGTCGTCCATGCAGACCGAGAGATCAGCTCAATCCGATGGCCATCTGCTACAAATACGCCAGTTCGAAAGTGGGGGGACTTTGCAGGAACAGCTATCCTTCAAACGCCAGATGGGCTAAGAATCCACGTGAAACCAGTGCCTTTGCCATCCAGAATCAGGCGGGGAAGTGGTCGATCACATCGGTCCATATGGGGAACAACTTCGAGCACACCGTACGCAGCGCCGCTGCCTTGTAAGCCTCTGAAGTATATAAGAGAAATGGCAATGTCCACTTCTGTGCCAGTCGCGTGCCAGTGGGTATTTCGACTGTGCTAGAGTGGTTCAAATTTGCGTATATCATTGATTGCATTGGCTAACTTTGCAGTTTCCTACACCCATGTCACTGGCATAGAGTGACACTCGCCTTCCGCAGGGTGAACCAGGTTCTTTGAAAGCAAAGGAACTTGGATTCATGCAAAGACAACATCGTTTTGTGACTTATGTCACGCCGCTTATTGCTGAGTGGATAAAGGCTCAGGCTGAAGAACGCCGGGTCAGCTCAAGCATCGTGATTGGCGATTGCATTTTCGATTCTTGGCAGCGGGATGTCGAAGGTCACCATGACAAACCGGGCACTGATCCCGTGCGCCAAAACATCTTCATCACGGTCGCTTTGGATGCGTTGCTCACGTACCATCCCGAAACGGATCTGCGAGAACGAGTGGTGGATGCCTATCACCGTAGGCTCGTCCGTCTCGGTCTTGCCGCACCCCGTCCAGAGGGAGGCGACCATGGCGAATGAGATCGAGCAACTGTCGATGCCGTTTCTTGCGGGATCAGATCATGGGTGTGCGCAGAAGCCCAAGATCGAACGGTTCCTCAGGCTTCGAGAAGTTCTGCATCGGACAGGACTAGGCAGGTCAACAGTCTACCGCTGGATGGATGAAGGCCGGTTTCCGAAATCGGTTCGCCTAGGAGGTCGACCAGTCGCCTGGATCGAGCATGAGATCGATCAATGGCTTCAGGATCGATGCAGGTGAGGGCGGGCTCTGGACCACCTGACACGGGGCGAGAATTCTTGCTTTTCGGCACCGAATCTGCTGCCAAATTGACGTCGAAAAAACCTGTTCGAGTCACAATCCCGGACTCACATTTCCACAAATTTCGGTGGGGGCATGGCGGGGGGCATGAACAAATTGTACTCGCCGAACTCACTGATTTATCAGTATTTTAGACGAGAATTTCGGGTCCCGTAAGCGCACCAGAGCTTGTTTATGCAAAGGCGGACGGGCCAGAATGGTAACTTTCTGCCTTCTGCGATGAGTTAGTTGCGCGGTGCTAGAGCATCGCACGGTGGGGCTTTCCTAGGGGCTGGTAAGTCCAACGGCGCGTTCGACCTCCTCCCATGGCACGCCAACAAATCGTTGGTTTCGCCGGTTGCCTTGCGCATCGCGGATCATACCGTCTTGGACCACCAAAATGCCGGCAGGATAATCCTCTCCAAGAGGGGCGGAGGTAACTTCCAATCCATCGGTGTCGCCGACAATCTCACCGTGTGAGCGGATTTGAAAGCGCCCCCGGAAATCATGGGGCGGCGCGCGGTTATAGACTACATAGCTGCTATCGCCTTGGCTTGAGGCGATAAGATACCCATCGCCACTCTCAGCCCCATGATAGATCGCGAGGCCCTCAACATCTTCTACAAGCGTGCCGTCTGTGCCAGTTTCAGCAACCAAATTGCTTGTGGCCACCGTATCTGCGCTTGCCTCGAAGCTCCAGATCCCGACATCTTCTTCGCTGACAAAGAGCCTGTGGTTTGCATCATCAACGACGCAGCCTTCGGGTTGGCTATCCAGCCTCAATCGCCGCACGGGTTGTAAGGTCACATCGCTGCGACCCTCGTCGGCAATGTATTGGACGATCAACCCGCTCTTGTCGGTCGTGAAGACATAAAGAGCGCCGCCCGCGTCATAGAGGCACAGGCCGTAGACCTCTTCCTCCACCTCGGCCGCAAAGGGGGAGCCTTCCATCGCGGTGAGCGCCCCTGATGCCGCATCGACCCAAAAGCCGAGCACAGCTCCGCCGTCCTTTTCAGAAGCGAAGGCAATGGTGCGCCTTTGTCCGCCTGTCTGCCACCCACGCACATCGACATTGTTGGGCGCACCCAGATCATCCGCACGCTCCACCAATGCACCGGCGCTGTCATAGACGTTGAGGCTGGCCTGCTTGTTTGTACCCAAGATGAAGAAGTCAGAACCGCTTACCACAATAGCCGGATCGTCCGCCGCATCGCACATGTCGCGCACGGGTTCGGTTGCAAAACTGGCCTCTATGATAGGAGTGCCAGCGGGCGGATCAGCCCATTCTTGCTCGTAGAACGCCTCTTGCAACCAGCAGCGCGTTGGCCCTTTGGTGGCGGGGTGCTCGACCGCGACAACAAACGCAGCAAAGCCAACGGTGAGCACCACCGCAACACTAACAAGGCCGATCAGGAGCCTCTTGATCAATTGAGCAAAGCGCCTCGAATGCTCTCAAGCTCTTCATCCGTCACATCGAACTCTGTCTGGATGTAGGCGAGTGCAGAACCGTGCTTCTCTGCCATCGCATCGAGCGTGGTTTCGATATAGATCGGATTCGATTCCATCAGCGGCGCGACCATCTCAGGCGGCAGCTGATAGAGGAAGGAATAAGGGCCATCCTTGCCCTTTTCCTGCGCCTCTGGGCTAAGAAACTCTGCCATGTAATCGACATATTCTTGCGACAGCGAATAGTCAGCAACCACCTGATCACGCGGCACACCAAGAGCGGTTAGAAGCAGCGCTGCTGCGGTGCCGGCGCGGTCTTTGCCCGCTGAGCAGTTGAAGGCGAGCGGCATGGCGCCAGCGGCCAATTGGTCAAACATCGCGGTGTAGCCCTCATCCTCGGATTCCAGAATGCCGGGATAGCCAGCGGCCATGGCGGCGCGCACATCGTCAGGCGTGCTTTCAGGGTTTCCGAAGGCTGCCATCATCGGATTGCCTTCGCGCCGGTTTTGATCTCCGGCAGGCGGGGCGAAGGTCATATATTCGATCTCACCCGCGCCCCATTCGGTGGGCTCGCGCTCGCGCTCATCGGCTTCGCGGAAATCGCAAACCGTGGTGATACCCAGATCCGAAAGGTATTCGTAATCGCTTGTCGTCAGACCATCCATGACGCCTGAGCGGAAAACACGGCCCCATTTGACACTTTGGCCATCTTCAGTGGTGTAGCCACCCAAATCGCGGAAGTTACGGCCACCTTCAAGCGGAAGGAGGCGCACTGCGATATGCTGCGCCTCGCCGCCTTCAGATGATGCCAGGAAGTAGCGGCGGGCTGGATCACCCTCAGCGCTCCACGTGGCCACGCCGCCCTCGAAAGTGCCGATGGTCTCGCCAGTGCCTGCGGCAAAGCCGGGTTCGCTCGACACCTCGATCGTGACAGGCGCATCGCCCTCCCAAGCAAAGGCATAGTCATTGGCGGTTTCGCCATGTTCAACGGTGAGGCCCGTCATATCGGCGGCGGCGATGTCTTGTGTCTCAGCGCTGCACGCCGACAGCGCGAGCGCGCTTGCCAAGCCCAAAAGTACGATACGCATAATGATCTCCTGTAAGGTTTCGATCAGTAATCGACGCGAATACCGAACATGTAGCGAGCGCCAAAGCCTTCAAACTGGTTCGGTGTGGCGCGCGAATTGATGAAGCGCAGATCGCGCTCGTCGGTGATGTTGTTGGCATCGGCGAACAAGGTCACAGCCAGACCGTTTGCAAATTCAGGGACACTGTAGCGGATCGAGGCATCGACCCGCTCGGTTGCGCCCCAGAATTCATTGAGGTCCTCGTTCTCAGTGGTTGAGAGCCAGTCGCTGCGATACTGATAGTTCACCCGCGCAGAGATCCCGAATTTTTCATAGAAGATCGAGGCGTTGAAGACAGTGTCCGAAGTACCCGGAAGGTCAAACTGCCGGTTGCCAAGACTGGGGGCGGTGAACTCGCTTCCCAATAGGGTGAGGTTGGCGGTTGCCCCCAATCCATCGAAGGGTTCAGGCAGGAACGTCGCTGTCCCAATAATGTTGAACTCTGCGCCAACCAGCGACCCGTCGGTTCCATTGAACGTGGTGTTGTAGACCAGCGGTGTGCCTGGATCGATAAGGCCGGGGGCGACAACCGATCCATCCGGAATAGTCGCGCCTGCATTGTAGAGCACATTATCGATGACGCGGTAGAAACCGCCGATCGAGATAATGCTGCCGGGTGCGAAGTAATATTCAAACGACACGTCCCAGCCATAGGCAAATTCCGCGTCCAGATTGGGGTTGCCGCCAGAGGCTGTTGGCGGCGTGTCGGTGGGGTCAACACCGATTGATGCGCGCAGCTGGCTGTAGGTCGGGCGGCTCACCCCGGTGGAGAAGGATGCGCGGAACTTCAGGTCGTCGGCAAAGTCGATATTGGCGTGGATGTTGGGCAGGACGTGAACATAATTGTTGTCCACCGTCAGCGGCGTCAGCCCACCATCGGGGCCAACTTGTGAACCCGTTGTGGTGAAATCGGTAGCTTCCACGCGGACACCAAAGACCAAGCTGCCGCGATCAAACAGTGTTTCGACCGAAGCATAACCAGCAAAGATATTTTCATCGATGCTAATGAGGCTGTCATCATCAAAGGCGACATCAAAGCCACCAATGGCCTGTTCCCACGCCGCGATAAGGCCTTGGTTATCGAAATCACGCGCTCCGATTGTGTTGTCGAAGTCTGATGACCACAGATTGTTAGTCAGGAAACTTGGGATATCGACCGAGCTTGGGAAGCCGCCAAAGACGAGAGTGTCCCCGCCTTCCGCTTCGCGCAGATCGACTTGCGCACCGAATTTTATGGTCGTTTCGCCGCCAAACAGGCTTGCCCCTTCACGCGCGAAGTCAAGTTTGACTTTCCAGTTTTCGGTGTCGAGCGCGTTGGCAAAGATCAGCCCAAGATTGGCCGCGTAATCGTCAATGTCATCGGCGCTGATTGGGTTCATAGTCCCGGTTTCAAACAGCGAGACCTGCGGGTTCAAAATGTCGGTCACATCATAAGACAAGGCCGCCGTGCCGCCTGCGCTTAGCGGGATTGGCAGAAAGGTCTCATTTTCGGTTTCGATATAGCTTGCGCTGCCCGAAACCACCCAATCGCCGGTTTCAATGTCAGCACCGATTGTGCTGGTCCATGTTGAGTTGTTGTAGACCCCGTCTTCAAGCAGCCGGCTCACCAGAACGACCGGCTGATAGCCTGTGTCGGCGGTGAAAGGTGCACCGGTGATCCCGGCGCCATCAGCAATATCGAAGTCAAACTGGTTGCGCTCTTCACGGTCGATAAATTCGCTAAAGATCGTGCGCGCATAGATGCTGACGGTGTCCGATGGGCGCAGGCCAATCTCGCCGCCATAGGCGCGATCCTCACGCTCCCCGCGATAGGAGCGGAAGTCGAGATTGTCAGGGAAGATCTGGCCATTGGGGCCTTCGGTCAGTTCGTATTCGCGGTTGTCAGTGATGCGTCCGCGCAAGTTGCGTGAGCCGAAGACCAGCACGCCAAACGTGTCGTTTGAATAGCCGATGCGCCCGTTCAAACGGTCATTGCGAACATCGCCCAATTCCTGATTGCCGATACCCACCTCTGCAGAGACGAAGAACCCATCACGATCAAACGGGCTCGCGGTTTCGATGTCGATAAAACCTGCGACCGCTTCGCCGGGCATATCGGCCGTGATGGCCTTGTTTACGCGGATGCCGCTGGTGATTGAGGATGGGAAACTGTCAAAGCGCGGCACTCGGCCATTTTCAGCGCCCGGCACATCGATCCCGTTGAAAGCGATGCTGGTGAAACGGAACGGTGCGCCGCGAAAGTTGATGAAACGCGCCTGCCCCTGATCGCGTTCAATCGCGAGGCCCGGAATACGACCAAGCGAATCTGCAAGGTTCTGATCGGGAAAGCGGCCAATCGTATCAGCGGCGATCACATCCACCACGTTCAGCGCCTCGCGTTTATCCCTCAGCGCCGCTTCAAGACTGTCCCTGATGGGCGTTGCGGTAACGATGATCGCATTGTCTTCTGCATCTGCTTGCTCCTCGCCCCCATTGTCTTGAGCAAGTGCAGGTGTGGACAGAGTAAGCGCGGTGCCAATGAACAGTGAGGCGCGAAGCGCCACACGTGAAGCCTGAAAAGTCATGATGGTGTTCCTCGAAAGCGCCGAACGCCCCTAACGTTCGGTCTCAAGGAGAGGGCGTAGTCGGCCCGAAAGTCAGCTTCGTGAAGGTTTCATTACCGATCGGTAAAACAAAAGACTCAGATATTACGCTTCAGCGGCAAAAAAGCGTTTCGATTATGACGCACGCGTGAAGCTCAGGCGAAGTTTCGAGCAGGATGAAGCGTCTGGGGTTCAGACCCTAGATCATCAAAACCCCTCGATCGGTATGCCGATTGTCATGACCGGGTCGCCCACGCGCATAGAGGGGCCACGCTTGCCGTAGAGCGCGTAGCCATCGATTGGCGCGTAGAGTTGCTGCACCTCTTCCCCTGTGTAATCGCGAATGATCCCGATCAAATCGCCTTCGAAGACATAGCGCCTCTCCAAATCGACGGGGTAATAGACGCCTGAATGTTCTGCACGCACTGCGGTTGAGCTTTCGAAGTAACGCACGGCAGGGGGCACGTTGGTTTGGGGTTTGTCCCATATCCCAAGTATGCTCAGTGCGTTTTGGACCCCAGTAGCTACGGCCTCAGCGTCTTCTTCTGAGCGACTGCCATTTTCTCCAAGCTCGACAAGGATAGTGGGAATACCGGCGGCAACCCCTTGGCGGTTTAATGATCGCCTTGTGTCGACCTGTGCCTGCGTGTTCATTTTGTAGCGAACGAGATTGGGAAAGCCAAAGCCGCGCGCCACTTCGAGCGCCAGATCAAAATCGGTCGCAAGCGGCCCGCCATATACCCCGACAAAGGGTTCCAGAAACTCACCCGCATCGCCCGAATGCAAATCTATTAGGAAATCCGCGCGCGCCACGACTTCCCGGGAAATCAGGTCCGCAATCCGCTCGGTCGACGTGCCATCCGGGCTGCCGGGAAAACTGCGGTTGAGGTTCTTGCGATCCACCGGGTTAAAGTGCGGTGTGCGGTATTCGAAAGACGGTACATTTGCGATCCGTACAAAGATGATCGTGCCTGATAACTCGGTTGGATCGATCCGGTCTGGCAACCTGTCGACAGCGAGGATAGAGGAAAACTCAAACCCATGCACCCCGGCAACGGTGGCCAGAACCGGGCCTTCCTCATCACCGTGAAGCACCGTGACCGGGATGAAGCTTTCAGGCTCATCCCCGCGCGCTGGCACCACGATCCGGAAATCGGCCCGCATTCCCGGCGCAAGGCTTTGATCGGCGATGGCGAACGCTTCGGGTTCCTGCGCCAATGCGGCGGCAGGCGCTACAAAAATGGCGAAACAAGCAAGCAGCAGGATGGAGAGGATTTTCGGCACGTCTGGGTCAAATCCTATGATGGCGGAGTGTAAGCGGGCAGGCCCTCTAAGAGTTCCTCATCATAGACCGCTTCGGGGAACATGTAGGGATAATGGAACGCGCGCAGCTCTGCGTGGAATGTACGCACACTGTCTTCGTACTCGATCATCGACAAAGCATCGGTGCCCGCCAGTTTTTCGAATGCGCGCTCCACAAAACTGGTGGGCGATAAGAAAGCAGCCAAACCGGCCTGCCTATCGCGCTCAATGCGCGCGTCGCGATATTGCTGGACCAGAGGCGCTGCCACCTGATCGCCGACCTGCTGGAACGCGTAATACCAGTTCCACGCCCAGGTCTCCTCAATCACTGCATGATCCGCATATTCGGGATGCTGCGCGATGAATGGCTCCATGGTCGCCTCTTTTGGCAGATCCCACGCATCGTTCACCGTCTCGCGTTGAAGCAGCAATATCTCCCCGCCATCGGGCACTGGGTTTGCAGCTTCAATCGCAAATTTGGACAGCGCAGGCACCACAATAGCCAAAGCGAGCCATAGACCGATTAGAGACGTTAGTAGGATCGAAGGGGCAGCGTTAATCCGGCTGACCAACTCAACGATTATCCACCAGACAAGCAGTGATCCCACCACAATCGCGCTGGCCTGCAATACCATGCCAAGCGCAGTTCCTTCGATCACCGAAGCGATCCAGAGCGGGGCAAGCAACAAGGCAGCAAGTCCAGCCACCCGCACAATTGCTCGGGGAAGCCACAATTGTGTGCCTTCCCCCGCTGTCGCCACCAGCAGATCGTGCCGGCGCGCGGTCCGTTCTGATGCGCGCAGATCGTAGAGCAACAAGATCAACACAAGCGGCGCGACCGATGCGGCGAGAAACGCAAAATCAAACCGGCCCACAAGCCCAAAATTGGCGTTGCGCGTGTCGGCTTCGTGGATCTGCCCTTCCAATGCGAGCATCCGCACGCGGTGTTTCCACGGTGCGGTGTCGCGCTGTCCCATTGATGCAAAGGCGAAATCGGAGGGCGGCGCATAGGTGAAGTGGAACGCGTAATAGGCAGCGCTCCCCCAATCCTCGTGCCCTTCGAGCGCACTCGCCCGGTCAAGCGCGTCCTCTTCGATCAAGGTCGCGATGGTTGCATGCTGTTCGCGCACTTCGGACACGCCGAAAGTAACAGCGATGATGGAAAGGGCAAAAGCGAGCGCCAGCCAAAACAGCGCGCCCTTGTCTCCAATAAGGAAGCGTGCTTCGCGGTTGATGGCTTCCATCATCACAGTTTCACCTTGCGTGCCGACAACACTACAATCGCGGCGGCAAGCAGCAACCAGCCCAGCAATATGCCCAAGGTCAAGCCAGACCGGGAAAGGCGTTGATCGGCGCTGTCGGGCTGGAACCGAAATTCATCGAGGACCTGCCAGCTTGATGCGTTGATGCGCGCGCGCAGATTGGAGGCTTCGTCATTGCTGCGGTTGATGTCGGTGGTGTAGTCGAGGTCTTCGACATGCGCTTGGTTTAAGGCCTGGACAAAATCGAACCGCAAGGTTTCCGCTTCGCGCAGGAATCGGTGATGCGTTGCAAGGTCGGTTCCCGCCAATGTGCGAGAGGCGGAGCTGATTGCAATTGTCGGCGATGCAAGGCCAAACAAATCGAACAGGCGCGATTGGCTGGCTTCGAGACCCATCCGCTCCTCGGCATAAGAATTGAGCAGATCGGTCAGCTCCGCCTCGGAATAGGATGCGACCACGCCGCGCCAGTTGATCGGCAGTTCTTCGATCGTTTCGACGTCATATTGTTCGAGCACTTGGGCTTGCAACCGCATGAAAGCAGGGTCTGCCGCGTCGTGGCCATCGCCCAGCTTGCGCTGTTCCGCCAGCATCACAAGATCGCTTTCAATCTTACCCGGCGCATCGATCACCGCGCTGCTGGCATTGATGGCAAAACGCGGGACAATCAAGGCAGCAAACAGCCATGCAAAGATCAGCACGCCCAGCGATACGGCGCGCTGCTTGAGGATAACTGAGGCTGCAAGGACAACCGCCCCCCACACGCACAGATAAACGAAATAGCCCAACACCAAGGATACAGCGGCAAGCGCGCTTTCGCCAAGGCTAACCGAGTAGGCCGCAACGCCTGCCAGCGGCAGCATGAAGATCACGATCACGCCCAGCAGAGCGGCCGCCTTGCCCATGGCGAGCGATACGCTAGATTGACCTTGGGCAAGCATAACGGCGAGTGTCCCGCTTTCCCGCTCTCGCAAGAACATCGCGTGGCCCAGAACGATCAGCAGCAATGGCAAAAGCAGCTGGTACAGACTCGCCGGGGTTAAAGCCGCAAAACCGCCAAGATCAGCCGCCGCCTTGGTATCGGCGAACATGGCGGTGTTTTGACGGTGGCCTTCAAGAAAGATCGATTGGCCGGTAACCGCATCGACGCCGGGCTCAAACATTGCCAGCGGCGGGGGAGGGCGGAAAGCATAGTGCCCGTAATGGACCATCCGGTGCGGATGCCGATCGGGTTGCTCGAAGAAGGTCTGTTCTGCCGCGACCTGCTGTTCCAAACGCTGCGACTGCTCGGTTGCGATCCTGTCGACGGTTAGAAAGCTGGTTGCTGCAAGCAACACCGCCACAATCAGTGCCGCAGCGATGACGACTTTAGAGCGCAGCCACAGCCGCCATTCTTCGCGCGCGATACGGGTGATTGTGCTCATGCCGCACCCGTTTCAGAATGAGGGCGCCCTGCAAAAGCGGCATGGACGGTTTCGGTGTCGATCCGTTCCCCATTTTCAGAAGCAAAGCTGCCCACCAGCTTTCCATCGCGCAGCAAGCCAACGCGGTCCGCAACCTGACACGCGCCATAGACATCATGCGTCACCATCAGGATCGTCTGACCGCCTTCGGCCAGTGCCTTCACCAAATCGTGAAATTCATCGATGGCGACCGGGTCCAGACCCGATGTCGGCTCGTCGAGCAGCAGGATCGGGGTCTCCCGCAGCAAAGCAAGCGCAATCGCCGTCTTCTGCCGCATACCCTTTGAATAGGATTGCAACCGTCGGCTGCGCGCCTCCGCCGGCAAAGCCACCCGGTCAAGCGCGCCGTCAATATCCGCGCGGCTTGCAGTCTTGCCAGCAAGATCGAGGAAATAGTCGAGATTCTCATAGGCCGTCATATGGCCATAGAGCGAGGCGGCCTCGGGCAGATAGGCGATGGCGCCGCGCGCAGCTGCCACATCGCTGCCAACGCTTGTACCATTGACCAAGACCTCGCCGCCAGAGGGGTCAAGAAAGCCCAGAAACGTCAGCAAAGTGCTTGATTTGCCTGCGCCATTCCCACCCAGCAGCGCGAAAATCTCTCCGCTTTCCACGGCAAAGGAAACGCCGTCCAAAACGGCGTTCCCCTCGCGGACCAAAGAAAGCGACTTGGCTTCCAACGGCGATGTCATTGTGCGTGTTCCTTAAGCGTTAGAAGCTGAAACGGGCTGTTGCGCGGAATGTCCGCGGAGCACCCGGTTGCACCCATACATCGGCGAATGAGTTGGTGTAGAATGTCTCATCAAACAGGTTCTCCACATCCGCTCTGATTACGAACCCGTCAGCCACTTCGAGCTCTGCGAAAGCGCGAACTGTCGTGTAGGCAGGTAGATCGAAATCGAACCCTTGGAAACCATTCCGGCTGCTGACATGCAAGAGTCCCGCACCAAGCTGCGCTGGCAGCTGCGCAACATCAAACTCCTGGCTCGCCAATATGCTGATCTGGTGATCAGGCGAATTGATCAAAGAATCGCCCGCCTCAATTGTCGCTCCAAACCCGCTTTCATCGAGCGTCGTGGTGAGGAATTCCGCATCGGTGTAGGCATAGGAGACGAACAGGTTGAAACCGCTCTCAAACGCAAGATTTGCGTCAAATTCAACGCCGCGGCTGCGAGCCTCGCCTGCCGTGAACAGGAAGAATCCGGCAGCGACCGCTTCTGGCCGATCATCATTGTTCAAGATGTTGCTTTGATCGACCTGGAAAAAGGTGAGGGTGATCAGGCCGTCAACTGAGTCTGAGTAAGCGCCAAGATCAAGCTTTGCACCAAACTCAGCACTCTCTGTGATATTGGGGGCGAATTGATTGCCTTCAAAGTCAGACCCGGTCTGTTGACGGAAACCCTCGCCATAGGAAGCGTAAAGACTGAAGCCATCATCAACCTGATAAACCGCACCCACTTGCGGGGAGAAACGGTCTGAGTTTGAGCTGGTGGTTGTGGCGGGCGTTGCGCGCAGATTGGTTAAGTCCTGAGAGAAATCATCGAACCTGCCGCCAATACGGATTTGCAAATTTTCGGTGATCTCAATCTGATCCTGAATGTAGAAGCCAAAGCCGTCCAGCACTTCTTCGCGGTCGGTGTTGGGCCCCGGTGTCGGGATAGGAAACTGACCATAGACCGGGTTGCTAGCGCTGAGGAACAGGAATGTGGCTGGATCAAGCGTCGACAGATCAGCATCTGCGGGCACAAATGGCGGGCGGAAACGCAGGATGAAGAGGCTGTTTTCAAACCGATCATAGTCTGCGCCAAAGATCAGACGGTGGTTCAGGCTGCCAGTTTGAAATTCCCCTGCCAGCTCAGCGCGTGCAACGAAGTAATCTGAGTTGAAATCACGGAAGCGGAAGAAGCGCGTGATCGTATCTCCGTCGCGGAAAAACAATTGGCGACCGCCAAAGTTGTTTTCAGATGCGTTCCCCGTCAGTGATGTCTCGCGGTATCCGATCCCGGCAAGCAAGCTCCAATTGTCAGAAAAGTCATGCTGAAGCTCAAACTGATGGCCGGTGGCTTCTGTCTCAATCGGCCCATCGCCCGGCTCACCGGTAAAGGTGCGGCGCGGGCTGAAACCGAACTGGTCTGAAAAGATCACACCGCGATCAAAAGGGATCTCTTGCGAGGTGTATTCAAACTCGTAAGTCGCCCGTGTATCTTCTCCCAGATTCACTGTGATCGATGGGTAAATGCCAAAACGTTCAGTCTCAACGGTCTCACGGAAAGAGCCCGCATCTTCGTAGAACGCTGCAAGACGGACACCGACATTGTCACCCAGAGTTGTCTGCAAATCGACATCGCCGCGGTAGAAATCGAACGACCCACCCTGGAACTGAACATAGCCCGATGTTTCAAACTGGGGGCGCTTGGTAATCAGGTTGACCGTGCCACCTGGCTCGCCGCGACCATACAATGCAGAACGCGGACCTTTGAGCACCTCTACCGCCTCAATGCCCGCAAGATCGCGCGGGCCGCCAAAGCCGCGTCCGGCATTAAAGCCATTGACGAGATAGCCTGATGGCAGGTTGATATCGCCTTGGAAACCGCGGATTGAAAAGGCGTTCCACAAGCCACCAAAGTTGTTCTGGCGCGCGACCGAAGCGGACAAATCGAGTGCTTGGTTGAGGTCGAGTGCGTTGGCGTCATTTAGAAGGTCTGCGGTTAGCAGTTGATCCGCTTGAGGCACTTCGAGCGGATCAAAATCACCGCGATAGGCGCGGCGATCAGTGACGACGATTTCGTTGCCGGTGCCCTCTGCGTTTTCCTCGATCTCAAAATCCTGCGCTGCAGCGGAGGATGCTCCAAGAGCTATCCCCATGAGGGAAGCGGAGGCGAGAAGCCTAAAAGTCGTCATTATGTAAACCCCTGATGTTGTGTTTGTTGTTATCTGTTCTTGAAAATTCGAAAGAGATGCGCTCCAGCCAGCAGCAGGCCCCCGATCACCGTGGGAGGCGTTTCGTCCAGCCCAATTCCTTCGGCGAAGATCGCGAAGACAATGAGAGCGCTGCCTGCGAGTGCGGGGAGGATAAAGGACACGGTGCGGGCATTGGGTGCCAGCGTCAGCACGGTGGAAGATGCAAGAATCGACAATGCAGCGAGCAGCCAGTGCACCCACTCAGCCTCAGCGACCGGCACCAATGCCGGTGATGATACCGCAATAACCGGCAAAGCTAGGCAGTGCGCAACGCAGGTCAGGCTAAGCGCCGAAGCGGCACGATCAACATTGAGGATGTTGGGCATAGTCGGACACCAATGATACAATATATCATAGTTTAGGGCAGGCGTTTCAGAAGGTCAAACTTCGAATGCACGATTGATGCATCCTTACCCTTGAGGTCGGGAATGGGCTCTATCGGGAAGCGACGACTTTGGGCGCTGATTTGGGCGCGGATAAGGCGGGGGTTCAATTGACCTGCCCAGCACCCCTGCTACGGTTTGAGGTGTGAGCGGGGACACATCTGACCATCAACCAAAGCGCGTTGCGATTGCCGGGGCGAGCGGCACGATTGGCCGCGCTGTGGTGCGCCAGTTAATTGACGAGGGTCATGCCGTTTTGGCCTTGTTGCGCGAAGGGGCTGAGGTGCCTGAAGACTGGCAAGGTGGGGAAGTTGCGGTCGTCGATCTGGGCGATGCCGCTGAGGTTTCTGCACTGTTGAAAGCGCATGAATGCGACACGGTAATCTCCTGTATCGCATCGCGCAGTGGAGCGCCCAAAGATGCAAAGGCCGTTGATTATGGGCTCAATCACAGCCTTCTGAAAGCAGCGGAGGCATCGGGCGTGGCCCACTTTACCCTGCTATCGGCCATCTGTGTGCAAAAACCACGTCTCGCCTTTCAGCACGCCAAGCTCGCGTTTGAGAATGAGCTGATCGCGTCGGACCTTAACTACACAATTGTGCGGCCCACCGCGTTCTTCAAATCGCTTTCAGGACAAGTTGAGCGCGTGGCCAAGGGCGCGCGTTTCATGGTGTTTGGCGACGGGCAATTGACCCGCTGCAATCCGATCAGCGATGGCGATCTGGCGCGCTATATTGCCCAAACTCTCAATGACACTTCGATGCGCAATTGTGTGCTGCCGATTGGAGGACCCGGCCCGGCAATCAGCCCTATGGATCAGCGCCAAATGCTCACTGACCTCTTGGGCAAAGAGGTGGGCGTGCGCCATGTGCCGCTTGCAATGCTGCGCGTGTTTGAGCGGGTTTTTGCCCTTGGGGCGAGTGTGTCTGATTGGTGCGCTGCGAAGGCAGAACATGCCCGCATCGCCCAATATTACGCAAGCGAGAGCATGTTGGTGATTGACCCCGATACCGGCGCATATGATGCAGACGCCACGCCAGAATTCGGCAGCGAGACTTTGCGCGATCACTATGCGCAGCTGATTGTAGATGCCAAAGTGGCGTCATGAGCGGCGCCAACATCCTCTTCACTCTGTTAAGCTGCGCGGGCTTCATGGCTCTTGTCGGCTGGATCAGCTGGTACAAGACGCGCGGAACTGCGGACACGAAAGATGGCTACTTCCTCGCAGGAAGAGGCTTGGGGGCGACCTTCATTGCCGGATCGCTGCTTCTCACCAATCTCTCTGCTGAACAGCTGATCGGGCTGAATGGCTCTGCCTATGGCCACAACCTATCAAGCATGGGTTGGGAGGTGACCGCGGCGGTGGCGACCATTGCCATGGCGCTGGTGTTCCTGCCCAAGTATCTGGCAGGTGCCTTCACGACTTTGCCGCAGTTCCTCAATGATCGCTTCGATCCGCAGGTGCGGCGTTTGTCGGTGCTGCTGTTCATGCTCGGCTATGGCCTCGTGACGATACCCAGCGTGCTATATTCAGGCAGCCTTGCGGTGATCGCCTTCTTCGATGTGCCCGCGCTAACGGGACTGGACGACTTCAGCGCGCTGGTCGCGATGGTGGTGCTGATCGGTGTGACCGGCGCGATCTATGCCGTGTTTGGAGGCTTGCGCGCGGTGGCGGTGTCGGACACGCTGAACGGTATCGGCCTGCTGATCATCGGGCTGCTGGTGCCGGTGCTGGGCCTTGTTGCATTGGGGGAGGGGAGCTTTGGCGATGGACTGAAGACGCTCACCACCGCCCATCCGGAGAAGCTGAACGCGATCGGCTCCTCCACCGATCCGACCCCGTTTGGCACGATCTTCACCGGCATGATCTTCGCCAATCTGTTCTATTGGTGCACCAACCAATATGTGATCCAAAGGACATTGGGCGCGCAATCGCTGGCGGAGGGGCAGAAAGGCGTGCTGTTCTCCGGCTTCTTCAAGATCCTTGTGCCGTTCATGATGATGATCCCTGGTGTGATCGCCTTTCACCTCTATGGCCCAAACTTAGGCGGGATCGATGAAGCCTATCCGCGCCTGATCCGCGATGTGCTGCCGCTTTGGATGAGCGGGTTCTTCCTGGCTGTGCTTCTGGGCGCGGTGTTCAGCTCCTTCAATTCGCTGCTCAACAGCGCTGCCACCTTGTTCAGCCTTGATGTCTATGCGCCTGCGCGCGAACGCACTGGGAAGGGCAAAGTGGATGATGCCGAGCTGGTGAGGGTCGCCAAGATCGCCAGTGTGGTGATCGCGTTGTTCTCCTTCATCGTCGCGCCCATGCTGAGCCTTGCGCCAGAGGGGCTGTGGCAGATCATCCGCATCTTCACCGGCTTCTATAACATCCCGACAATCGTAATCGTGATCGTCGGCTTGTTCACCGCGCGCGTGCCGGCCTTGGGTGCGAAGATCGTGATCATCTTCCACGTGATTGCCTATGGGGTGATCCGTTTTGGCTTAAGCGATGTGGTGACGCTCCACTTCATCCACCTCTATGCGGTGCTGTTCGTCATTGAGGTGGGGATCATGCTGGTGTGTGGCTGGCTCGCCCCACGCAAGGAGGCATGGCAGTTCACCCGCGACGAACAGGTCGATATGACTCCATGGGCCTATGCCAAGCCGTTGGCGGTGACGCTGTTCAGCTGTGTGGTGGCGACCTATCTGCTGTTCTCGCCTCTAGGAGTGGCGGGCGGATGGAGCGCGTGGTTCGCCCCGCTGATGGGGGTGTTGATGCTAGGTAATGGCGCGGTGTGGACGCGCGCGCTGCTTAGGCAATAAGGGAGGCAAGCACCCGGCGTTTCCCCTTAAATGGGCGGCGACCATGCATGACCGCGAAGTTGTCGATCAAAGCCACATCGCCCGCCTGCCATGCGAGATCATGGGTGAGCTCATCAGCGAGGCGGATGGCGGGCTCCATGTCCGTGGCTTCGATGGGTGTGCCATCGCCAAAGGTGATCGCGCGGTTCGGGTCATTGCGGCTATCGGCCCACCCTCTGAAGGCGGCGATCAGCTGGTTAAAGAAGCTGCGCCTGCCATCGGGAAGCGTGCGAACAGCTGGCAAAGCCGGAGTCGTTGCACGCAGCGAACCGTCGGCTTGCCATTCCCAGCTATAGCCAAGCTGTCCAAGCCGTTCTTCAGCTGCTGCCGTGTCGCTGACGCTCAAAGTGCTGCGCCATGACCGGCCCTGGCCGGATCCCGCATCGTCATCGCCCGGCATCACATTGGTGTAGCGCACGCCTTCGCTAGCGACCCTGTCGACAAAGCTCGGTGCCTCGGAAGCAAGGCGCGTCAGCACCCAATCGGAGCGGCAAAGCGGCGTTGCGCCTCCAGCCGCGGCAGCGACCTCGCAGTAGAAGAACAGCTTGGATGGATAGAGCGGCGTTTGCGCCATCTCATGATGGAGGAAGATTTCGGTTGTAGGAGGGGCTTCGTTGGCGGTGAAGACGCGGGAGGTGACATTGGTGCGCACCGCATTGGAGAGCGAGTCTTCATACGTGAATCCCTCCTCGCCATACCCTGCAATCGCTGCGTCGAAAGCGGTCGGGTCAGGAACATCAAAGCCGCGAAACAACAGTGCTCCTGCATCCGCCAAAGCAGCATCAACCGCGCCCTTGTTCACGCTCAAAAACGCAGCCAAGTCGCCGCCACCCGGTATGATGCCGGGAAACTCAGATGTGTGTGTATCAGTCATAGATCGGATGGAACGCGCCAAAGGCGGCCTCAGCAAATACGCCGGGATCGTTGAAGCGTCGGTTTTGGTTTAGCGAGCTGATCGCGGCCATCTCAACCTCGCTCAGCGCAAAGTTATCAATCGCCAAGTTCTCCCGCATTCGATCAGGCTTGGTGGTCTTGGGGATCACCGCCGTCCCGCGCTGTACGCCCCATCGCAGCAGCGCTTGCGCGGGCGTTTTCCCATGCGCTTGCGCGGCCACCATAACCGGAGCTGCGCCAAGCAAGCTCTCTCCAGCCTCGGCCATATTGAGCTCAAAATAGCTCTGCGCGCCCAGTGGAGAGAACGCCGTCACATCCATCCCATATCCCTTAGCGCAGCGGATCAGTTTTTCCTGAGTCAGGTAAGGATGCGCTTCGATCTGGAGCATGGCGGGTTTGATCCGTGCATAGCTCATTAGATCATGCAGCAGCGCGGAATTGTAATTGCACACGCCGATACGCTTCACGAGGCCTTTGTCCACCAGAGCCTCCATCGCCGACCATGTCTCATGCAGGGGAACACGCACGCGTTTCATCTCTGGTTCCGCCGCATCAGGATCAAACAGCCATTCAGGCGGATAACGCGTTTCAATTGGCACATATTCGAGCGCGATAGGAAAGTGGATCAGGTAAAGATCAAGGCACTCAACCTGCAAATCCGTGAGCGTCTTGCGGCACGCTTCTTCCACATGCTCAGCCGCGTGAAAGGTGTTCCAAAGTTTGGAGGTGATCCACAAGTCTTCGCGGTTCACGAGCCCTTCCGCGATGGCTTGTGCCAAACCTGCGCCCGTCTCGGCTTCGTTGGCATAGTCGGCTGCGCTGTCGAAATGGCGATAGCCTGCGCGCACGGCTTCAACGACGCTGGCGGCAGTGTCCTCGCGCGGGATCTTCCAAAGGCCAAAGCCGATGCGGGGCATGTCGCTAAGCATTCTTAATCCTCATCCTCAAAACGGATTTCGACCGGCAGACCGGTGGTGATACTCTCTTGCGCGGCGGCGCCCATCACGACTGAGCGATAGCCGTCGCGGGCCGAGATAAGCGGCGGCGTGCCATTCACAAGCGCGGCGTGAAAATCGCGCTGCTGAAAGAAGGTCGCGCCGTGATGCGAACCGGCGGCGAGCGCATCTGCCGGGGTCTCGATATGTTCGACAAGTCGGCCATCATACCCGGGAATGCGCTGCCCTTTATCATCCACTGCGCCCTCCCTCACCGCGCTGGTGATAAACCCGCTGGGCAGTTTCACCTCAAGCCTGGCAACCGGGCCGACTGCGCAGATTTCCTCCTGCTCCTCGGCGCCTTCGGCAAACATGCACAGATCAAGCACGGCGCGCGCGCCTCCTGCGAAATCGACGATGACAAAAGCGTTGTCGAGAATGTCGGGCGCTTCGCCTTGGTAGCGTTCGTCGAGGTGGTTCACATCCTGCCCGCCGCTGGCAAAGACGCGTACTGGCTCATCGCGCAGGATATGCCGCATCAGGTCGAAGAAATGGCAGCATTTCTCGACCAAAGTGCCCCCGGTGTTGCGGTTGAACCGGTTCCAGTCGCCGACTTTTTCGAGGAAGGGAAAACGGTGCTCGCGGATCGAGAGCATCTTGATATGGCCAGCTTCGCCTGCATGGACCCGCTCGATGAAGCGAGTGACCGGCGGCATGTATCGGTATTCCAGCCCGACCCAGAACAGGTTGTCATATCGGCTCGCAGCTTGTGCCAGTACGGCGGCGTCTTCGGTGCTGGTGCACATCGGCTTTTCCAGCAGGATGGCCGCGCCGGACAGCATCACGGCTTGCACAATATCGAAATGGGTGAAGTTGGGCGAAGCAACGATCACGGCGTTCGGCTTGGCCTTGGCCATCATCTCTGCGCTGTCTTCGAACAAGGCGACATTTTGCCCCAGATCGGATGCATGGGCCTTTGCCGCGACACGCGATCCCTCATCAGGATCGGCAATCGCGACCAGCTGCGCACCGGGGATCAGCGCGAGATTGGCCATATGCTCGCGGCCCATCATGCCGCAGCCAATTATGGCATAGGTACGTGTGTGTTTCTCAGCTTCCGTCATCCAGCGGCGCTCATGTGCGTACCTTACGCGATTGTCCAGATTGCCGTTGCGGCAGGCTCCATCTGATTGCTTCCAATGATGGGTTCGCCAAGTCCAAGCGCGCCAGCATCGATACGGTGCGCGGCGTAGTTGAAGGCGAAGATATGGGTGGCCGTGCGGCGCAGACGTAGCCCTTCGGGCAGGGGCATAAGGGGTATCGCAACCTCATCGGCGATCCGGGTGATCAAAAGGTCGAGCAGCGTGCGGTCTGGCCAAGCGGCGATATAGCGGGCGTTGCCATGCGCAAACACGATGCCGCGCCCGTCTCTGAGCGCAAATTCAGGTTGAAGCTTCGTCTCAACATCCTCGCGCCAACGAGCGATGCTCCAACCATCGCCGTGCTCTATTTCCCCATCGCGCAGGCTTTCGACGCGGGTGACGGTAAGGGGTACGAGTTCGCTTAGCTTTCCGGGGGCGAGGTTTTCAGGGATACAGAAGCTGTCAGTTTTGCTGCCCGAACGCGGACCAATCAGTACAGGGCATGTCAGCGCTGCCAATCTCTCTACAGAACCATCGGGCGCGATCGGCAGTGTTGGCACGAACACCGCCTTGTATCCGGATAGGTCCGCGTCAGGCGCGAGGATATCGACATTAAGCCCTTGCCGCCGCAGAGCCGAATACCATTCATAGACAAGCTCCAAATAGCGGAAGCTTCGTCCCTGTGGCTGGATCCCGCACACCCATGCGGCCTCGTAAGAGAACACCAGCGCGACAGGCGCCTTTGCGTTCTGTTGCTCACCAATCTTCGCGATGATGTCAGCAGCAACGCGCGCTTCACCTGCTGCCTCAGCGTCGGAGCCATCGGGGCGCAAGAGCCCCGCATGCATTTGCTCTTGAGCGAAAGGCGCCTGACGGTAGCGGAAATAGCTGGTGAACTCTGCCCCATGCGCCATCGCTTCCAGTGTCCATAGCGCGACCATTCCATCGAGCGGCGCCGGGTTAAAGCGCGCCCAGTTTACCGGGCCGGGCTGTTGCTCAATGATACCCCAGCGTCCGTTGGAGCACCCGCGATACAGGTCATGGTGGAACGCGGCGATATCAGGGTGGCCTTGGCGCAGAAAGGCGCTCTTTTCGTCGTCTGAGAACCAGAATTGTTCAAGAAAGCCGAGGGGGTAGCTGTCCCATGCCGCAATATCGAGGTCCCATCCGAGGTTGTGGTGGTCGAACTCGGTGAAGAAGCCCATGAAATTGTGCATGATGTCACAGTGGGGAGCATCTTCGCGAAGGATTGCGACTTGGTCACTGTTGAACAGCACCACTTGGTCAGATGAGAAACGGCGGTAATCGAGCCAGTGCGCGGGGTTCGCCTCGGTTACCGTCAAATTGGGTGGGTCAACCTCGTCAAAGCTGCGATACTCCATCGACCAAAAGACATTGCCCCATGCTTTGTTGAGAGCGCCGATATTGTCATAACGCTCAGCCAGCCATTGCCGGAACTCGCTCGCCGCAGCCTTTGAGAAACTGAGCACCGTGTCGTGGCAGCCATATTCATTGTCGGTTTGCCAAGCGACCACTGCGGAGTGTCTGCCATAGCGTCTGGCAACCGCGCGAGTGATCCGGCGCGCTTCTTCGCGGTATCCCGCGTGGCTAAAACAATAATGCCGCCGCGAGCCAAAGCCGCGCGGGCGGCCCTGCTCGTCAATCGCGATCATATCGGGCATGCGGTCGACCAGCCATTTGGGCGGAGTTGCAGTGGGGGTGCACAGGATGACTTTGAGCCCCGCATCACCCAGCACATCGATCGCCCGGTCGAGCCAATTCCAGTCAAACCGGCCCGGCTCAGGTTCAATCCGGCTCCACGCAAATTCGCCGATCCGCACCAGCGAAAGGCCCATATCGACCATCCGGCGGGCATCGTCTGGCCAGCGCTCCTGAGGCCAATGTTCGGGGAAGTAGCAACAGCCTAGTTTCACTTGGACGGACCTTTCAAATTTACGCTTAGTTGAGTAAGTACATCCGCGGGCGGCGTCTATCCAAACTGGCATTTACACATATAAAAATATCTTTATATGTCGCCTCATCATGTCCATCGACGCGATCTTCAAAGCTTTGGCTGACCCCACAAGGCTGCGCACAATGCGGCTGTTATCGGCAATGGAGCTGGCGGTTGGTGAACTCGCACAGGTGCTCGGCCAGAGCCAACCGCGTGTCTCGCGCCATGTCGGAATTTTGTGCGATGCTGGCCTTGCTGAACGCCGCCGCGAGGGCAGCTGGGTGTTTCTGCGCGCTGCAGGCATTGTGGGAGGCGCGGATAGCGAAGGCAGCCCCATTCTCGCTGCTCTTGATCGCCTGCTCGCGACCGCAGAGCGCGAAAATCCCGACTTTGCGAAGGTTTGCGGCGATGACAGGCGCAAACTCGCCGCCATCCGCCAGTCGCGGGAGACCAATGCAGAGGATTACTTCGCCCGCCATGCCGATGAATGGGATGAAGTGCGCGCGCTCCACACCAGTGATGTGCAAGTTGAAGAGCGCCTTGCCAAAGCTCTAGGCGATGCGCCGCTTGGCAACGTGTTGGATATCGGCACTGGCACAGGTCGCATGGCGGAGCTGTTCGCCGACGATGCTGATCGGATTGTTGCGCTCGACAAGAATCTGGAAATGCTCCGTGTTGCGCGGGCAAAGCTTCAACACCTTCCGACCTCGCAGATTGAACTGGTTCAGGGCGACTTTGCTGACCTGCCATTCGATGCGGGCAGTTTTGACACAGTCTTGCTGCATCAGGTGCTCCATTTCGCTCAGGATCCGTCTTTCCCACTGGCCGAAGCGGCGCGCGTTACTCGCCCGGGCGGGCGCATCGCTATCGTTGATTTCGCTGCTCATGACCGCGAAGAGCTGCGCGACCGGCACCAGCATGCAAGGCTCGGTTTTTCCGACCGGCAGATGCGCGAATTGATGCGGGGGAGCGGCTTTACCGCCTCCGAACCTGTCGCGCTTGAAGGAACCGGGCTGACCGTCAAGATTTGGATAGGCAAGCGCCGCGCTGCGATCGCCGATGCCAACCAGCAGATACCCCTGAAGAAAGCCACCCCATGACCCCCACACTCAACCAATTGCACGAGGCACGAACCGCGCTCGATGCGCCGCTCTTTTCAGGCCTACCGGGCGATATTGATATCAGCTTTGAATTTTTTCCGCCGAAGAATGAAAAGATGGCGGAAACGCTCTGGAACAGCGTTGCGACGCTTTCGCCTTTGGGGCCGCGCTTTGTCTCTGTGACTTATGGCGCAGGCGGAACCACGCGTGAACGCACGCATGAACAGGTGGTGCGCATTCAGAATGAAACCAGCATTCCTGCTGCCGCGCATCTCACCTGTGTCAATGCGACGCGTGAGGAAGTGGACGAGGTTGCGCGCCATTATTGGGCTGAAGGCATTCGCCATATCGTTGCCCTGCGCGGTGATCCGCCTGACGGCGCGTCGCAATACACCCCGCATCCCGGCGGATATGCCAACGCCGCTGAACTAATCGCGGGCTTGAAGAAGGTCGCCGATTTTGAAATCTCCGTGGGTGCCTACCCCGAAGTGCATCCGGATTCGCCCGACGCGCAGGCCGATATCGACAACCTTAAGGCCAAGTTTGACGCAGGCGCAGACCGCGCAATCACCCAGTTCTTCTTCGATCCCGAATGCTTTTTCCGTTTTCGCGATGAGGCTGCGGCGGCGGGAATTGACGCTGAAATCGTGCCGGGGATCATGCCGGTGATGAGCTTTGCTGCGGTCCAACGCATGTCGGGCATGTGCGGCACCGCTATTCCTGGATGGATGGAGGGGCTGTTCGATGGCCTCGACGAACGACCGGCTGCGCGTCAGTTGGTTTCTGCCACCATCGCCGCTGAGTTATGCCGCAAGCTCTACGCAGGCGGGGTGCGCCAGTTCCACTTCTACACCTTAAACCGAGCTGAGCTGAGCTATGCGATTTGCCATATGCTCGGCAAGCGCCCAGTTGGAGAATCTGCGTGACCCTTCAACCTTCTCCTGCCCGGGCCGCGCTGAAGGCCGCCGCTGCGGAGCGTATTTTGATTTCGGATGGCGCGTTCGGGACGCAAATTCAGAACCGTAAGCTTACCGAAGCGGATTATGCGGGATCGCTTGGGCTCAATGCCGATCAGAAAGGCAACAATGACATTCTCGCTTTGACCCGGCCTGATGTTATCCGCGAGATCACGCGTAGTTATTTTGACGCTGGCTCTGATTTGGTGGCGACAAACACATTCTCAGCCAACCGCATCAGTCAGGCCGATTATGCCGCGGAGAAGCTGGTTTCAGACATCAATATCGCGAGCGGCAAAATCGCTCGCGAACTGGCGGATGAGTACGAGGCGAAGGACGGGCGCCCGCGCTTTGTGGCCGGAGCGATTGGTCCGACCAACAAGACTCTGTCGCTTTCGCCGGACGTGGAAGACCCCGGTTTTCGCGAGATCGACTTTGATGAACTGGTCGCAGTCTACAAAGAACAGGCCGCAGCTCTGGTCGAAGGTGGATGTGATTTCATTCTGATCGAGACTGTTTTCGACACCCTCAATGCCAAGGCAGGCGTAATGGCTGCCAAGGAGTTGGAGCAGGACCTCGACCGCGAAGTGCCGCTCATGATCTCCATGACGCTCACCGATCTTTCGGGTCGCAACCTTTCAGGTCACACGGTGGAAGCGTTCTGGTACGCTGTTCGCCACGCCAACCCGGTCACGATCGGGCTCAATTGCAGTTTTGGCGCTGACCAGCTTCGGCCCCATGTGCAGGCGCTTTCGGGCATCGCGGATGCTCTGATCCTGGCTTATCCCAACGCGGGCCTGCCAAACGAGCTTGGCGAATATGATGAGCAACCGCACACCACCGCTTCGTTGGTCAAGGAATGGGCGGATAACGGCCAAGTGAATATGCTGGGCGGATGCTGCGGCTCCAGTCCTGAGCACATTGCCGCTATCGCGAAAGCGGTTGAAGGTCTGCCTCCGCGCGAGCTTCCAGTGATCGAAAACGCCATGCGGCTCGCTGGGCTGGAACCTTTTGTTTCGGCTTAGGTGCTCAAACCCATTTACATTAATTCGAAAGCCTGAACCAGCGTGACCATGCAAGCTGCCTCTACCTTTATCAATATCGGTGAACGCACCAATGTGACCGGCTCAGCCCGGTTCAAAAAGCTCATCATGGCGGACGATTATGCGACCGCCGTCGAAGTCGCTCGCCAGCAGGTCGAAAACGGCGCGCAGGTCATCGACGTTAATATGGATGAAGGTCTGCTCGACGCGAAACACGCGATGACGACCTTCCTGAAGCTGATCGCGGCTGAACCCGACATTGCCCGCGTTCCGGTGATGATCGACAGCTCCAAATGGGATGTGATCGAGGCGGGTCTCAAATGCGTTTCTGGCAAGCCGATCGTCAATTCGATCAGCATGAAAGAAGGGGTTGAGCCCTTCCTCGAACAAGCGCGCAAATGCATGGCTTACGGCGCGGCGGTTGTAGTGATGGCCTTTGACGAGGTCGGTCAGGCCGACACCAAGGACCGCAAAGTCGAGATATGCAAGCGCGCTTACGATCTGCTGGTCGCAGAGGGCTTTCCGCCGGAAGACATCATCTTTGACCCCAACATTTTTGCGGTTGCCACCGGCATCGAAGACCACGACCGTTACGGGCTCGACTTCATCGAGGCGGTTGAAGAGATTAAACAGCTGTGCCCCTATGCCAAGACATCGGGCGGGCTCTCCAACCTCTCTTTCAGCTTTCGCGGGAATGAGACGGTGCGCCGCGCAATGCACTCGGTCTTCCTCTATCACGCCATCCCGGCAGGCTTTGACATGGCGATCGTCAATGCGGGTCAATTGGATGTCTATGACACGATTGACCCGGTGCTGCGCGAGGCCTGCGAAGATGTGATCCTGATGCGCACGCCCAAGCAATTGGGAGAGGGCGAGGAAAACGCCACTGAACGCCTCATCAACCTTGCTGAAAGCTACAAAGGCAAGTCCAAGGAAGACGACAAGCAGGCCGCAGAATGGCGTGGGTGGGAGGTCAAACGGCGGCTCGAACACGCGCTGGTCAAAGGCATCGACGCGCATGTGGTCGACGACACCGAAGAAGCGCGCGCTGCTATTGCAAAGGCGGGCGGGCGCCCGATTGAAGTGATCGAAGGCCCGCTGATGGACGGGATGAACGTCGTTGGCGACCTGTTCGGATCAGGCAAGATGTTCCTTCCCCAAGTCGTCAAATCCGCGCGCGTCATGAAGAAGGCCGTCGCCCACCTCATCCCTTTCATCGAAGCGGAGAAAGAAGAAGGCGCGAAAGCCAAGGGCACGATCATCATGGCTACCGTAAAGGGCGACGTGCACGATATCGGCAAGAACATCGTTGGCGTTGTGCTTCAGTGCAATGGCTACGAAGTCGTCGATATGGGCGTGATGGTGCCGTGGCAGGACATCCTCAAATCCGCGAACGATAACAACGCCGATATGATCGGGCTTTCGGGCCTGATCACCCCATCCTTGGACGAGATGGTGACCGTCGCCGAAGAGATGCAGCGCGCGGAAATGACCATGCCGCTTCTCATCGGCGGAGCGACCACGTCAAAGGTCCACACCGCGTTGAAGATTGATCCCAATTACGAAGGGCCCGTCATCCACGTGCTTGATGCGAGCCGGGCGGTTGGCGTCGCCTCGAAACTCCTGTCTGACACGCAGCGCGACGGCTATGTCAGCGAAGTTGCCGATGAATACACCCATGTCCGCGATGCCCGCGCGGGCAAGGCGGAAAAGCAGCTGATGACGCTGAGCGAGGCACGCGCCAATTTCTACGACGCCTATCTCTCAGACAAGCCTGCGCCGCCTTTGAAACCGGGCGTGCATGTGTTTGACGATTGGGATTTGGCTGACCTTAAAGACTATATCGATTGGACCCCGTTCTTCCGCGCATGGGAGCTTCACGGCAATTACCCCGCGATCCTAGAGGACGAAGTGGTCGGCGAAAGCGCCCGCGCCCTCAAGGCCGATGCCGATGCGATGCTTGACCAGATCATCTCTGAAAAGTGGCTGACCGCGCGCGGCGTTGCGGGCTTCTGGCCGTGCGCGCGCGATCATGAATGCCGCGATGATGTGATGATCCACCGCGTAAACCGCGAAGAGCATGTGCGCCTCCCCTTCCTGCGCCAACAGATCAAGAAGTCGCGCGACCGCGCGAATATGTGCCTCGCTGATTTCATCGACCCCGATGGCGATTGGATCGGCGGCTTTGCGGTGGGCATTCACGGGATCGAGCCGCATTCCGAGCGCTTCCAAGCGGACAAAGACGATTATTCCGACATCTTGTTGAAAGCGCTTGCAGACCGGTTCGCAGAAGCCTTTGCCGAGCGTCTGCACCAGCATACGCGCACCGATTTGTGGGGCTATGCTCCGGGCGAACAGCTCACCAATCAAGCGCTGATCAAAGAAGAATATCGCGGTATTCGCCCTGCTCCCGGTTATCCTGCGTGCCCTGATCATTCGCTAAAGCCGATCCTGTTCGAACTGCTCGATGCAGAGAAAAATGTCGGACTTACCCTGACAGAGAGCTTCGCGATGTATCCGACGGCAGCGGTGTCTGGGTTCTATTTCGGCCACCCGGAATCGCAGTATTTCGGTGTTGCCAAGATTGGCCGTGACCAGCTCGAAGCCTATGCTGAGCGGCGCGGGGTGGATTTGGCCACGGCCGAACGCTGGCTGCGCCCGAACCTAAATTGATTTTTCGTGCCATCGGGGCGATGATGCAGGAATGATCCGGAGCATCCTAGCCGCAATCGCGTTGTGCCTGCCTATGGCCGTCAGCGCAGCAGACCACGCTGAACGCGAAGCTGCCGCAGCCGTGCCCGCAACCGTAGTTGTCGCCTTCGACCGCGAAAGCATCACGCCTGTCATTGTAGAAGGCACCCGCAACCGGGAAAGCGGCGAAGCGGTTGAGGTCAATGATCCGGTGCGCATCGCCTCAATCTCAAAGCTGATCATGGCGCTCGCCACTTTGCGGCTGGTCGATCAAGATGTGGTCGATCTGGATACCGACGTCTCAGAATATCTGGGCTGGCAACTGCGCTCACCGCATCACCCCGATGCGATAGTCACGCTTGCGCAATTGCTCTCGCACCGTTCGGGCCTGCGCGACAATGCAGGCTATATTATCCCGCTGGGCGAAAGCTTGGAGGCGAAGCTCGCTGATCCTGAAGCGTGGTACGCCGATGCGCCTCCGGGAGAGGCTCCGTTTCAATACGCCAATCTGGGTTCTCCCGTAGTCGCAACCGTGCTCGAAGCGGCATCGGGCATTCGCTACGATCACATATTGGAACGCGAGATTTTCCTGCCGCTCGGCATCGAGGATGCCTGCGTCAACTGGGTCGGCTGTTCGGATGAGACGGTGGGCCGCGCGGTCGCGCTCTACCGTGACACGGGCGAGCCAGCGCGCGATTGGCCGGGCGACCTGCCGCCCAATTGCAGCTTTCCTGTCGCGGAAGGAGTGGAGTGCACCCTCGCCGGATATGTGCCGGGCACCAATGCTTCGGTCTTTTCCCCCAAGGCGGCGTGCGGATCGGGATGATGGATTTGGCGAAGATTGGACAGGCCGTTGCCCAAGCCCCGGATTCCGATCTTCTCACACGGGCATCTTGGGATAGGCTGACAGAGTCTCTTCAGGCTAACGAAGTCTCCGAACAGCCCTTTTTTTGCATGTACGGCTTCTCCATTCAAATGCTTCAGGCGAGCGGGCCGGGCTGTGTTGACCGGCTGTTTGATGATGCATGGTTTCATGTTGGCCATGCGGGAGAAGCGTATGGCCTGAGGTCAGGGTTGTGGTTTGATATAGGGCTGAGAGGTTTTGTATATTTCACCACTGAAGTTCCCCCCCGTCAGGTGGCTGAAGGTGAGGGAGGTTTCGGCCCAACTGAGATCGCTTTGATGGCCCGCGCAACCGCGCTGAGGGCGCAACAAGAGTCTGAGTGAACGCATCATTGTTACGCAGTGCAAAATGAGCCTGCGTATAACTGCTCTGGGGGTGCAAAAAATCTGCCTCTCACCCGATTGACGCGCCTCTTCGCATCCGCAAAAAGACGAGGGCTGGTCAGGAGCGATTCTGACACTCCCCCGCGGGAGAGCTTGGTCTGAAAAGACTGACGCCGAAGGAGCAACCGCCCCGGAAACTCTCAGGCAAATGGACCGCGTGGGGCTTGGCACTCTGGAAAGCGTCTCGAATACTGTTCGAGGCCACCGAAGGGGAGGCGGCTGCGCATTTCGCGCCCGCTGAAGCTCTCAGGTTCACCCGACAGAGGGGGCAGGAACAACGCTTCGCTTTGGAGCGTTGCTGCACCTGTTCGGGGACTGATATTTTGAGCGACGACACACCAGACGATCTGCCGCCAGAGCCGCCTTTGGGCAAGCTGCCGCTTGACGCATGGCACCGGGCGAAGGGCGCGCGCATGGTCCCCTTTGCGGGCTATGAAATGCCGATCCAATACTCCGGTGAAAATGGCGGCATTGTCGCCGAGCACAATTGGACGCGGACAAGCGCTGGCCTGTTCGATGTGTCGCATATGGGCCAGCTCGGCCTCACCGGGCCTTCGGGCGATACAACGGAAGGCGCAGCAGAGGCGGCGGCTGAGCTCGAAAAGCTGCTGCCTGGCCTTATCACTTCGCTTAAAACCGGGAAGATGCGCTATTCGATGCTGCTCAATGATGCAGGCGGCATTCTCGATGATCTGATGGTCACCAATGCCGGACCGCGGATCAATTTGGTGGTGAATGGCGCTGTGAAGTGGGACGACATTGCCCATCTGCGCGAGCATCTGCCCGATGAAATCGCGATCCGACATTTCGACGATTTTGGCCTGCTCGCTTTGCAAGGGCCAAAGGCGTGCGATGTGCTGGAGGAACTGGTCCCCGGCACCGGCGCTCTGACCTTCATGACTGCCGATCTGTTCGAGTATAAGGGCGGCCACATCTGGGTCAGCCGCGCGGGTTATACCGGGGAAGACGGGTTTGAGATTGCGGTCCATGAAGACCTGATCGAGAGCCTTGCCGAAGCCTTGGTCGCAGATGCACGGGTTGAGCCGGTTGGCCTAGGTGCACGCGACAGTTTGCGGCTTGAAGCGGGCCTGCCGCTCTACGGCCACGATATAACCACGGATACCGATCCGGTCAGCGCTGACCTCACCTTCGCGCTCTCCAAGAAGCGCCGCGAAGCGGGCGGCTATATGGGCCACGGCCCGGTTATGCAGGTGCTCGAAAAAGGCCCCGCGCAAATCCGCGTCGGCCTCACCCTAGAAGGGCGGATGCCCGCGCGCGAAGGCGCCGAGGTATTCGCTGGCGACACCAAAGTGGGCACCGTCACCAGCGGCGGGTTCTCGCCCACGCTCGGCGCTCCCATCGCCATGGCCTATATCGATGCTGCACACGCTTCCGAAGGCACCAAACTCGAATGTCAGGTCCGCACCAAACGCTTGGCCGCGACCGTAACTTCCATGCCGTTAGTCCCGCACAATTATTACAGGGGAAACTGATCAATGCCGCGTTACTTTACCGATGAACACGAATGGATTGATGTCGAGGGCGAAAGCGCCACAGTCGGCATCACCGACTATGCGCAAGAGCAATTGGGCGACATCGTCTTTGTCGAATTGCCCGATGTTGGCGCTGTGCTCGATAAAGGCGGCGATGCTGCCGTGGTTGAAAGCGTGAAGGCGGCAAGCGACGTCTACGCGCCGATCAGCGGCGAAGTGACCGAAGGAAACTCGGCGCTCGAAGACGAGCCTGCCTTGGTGAACTCATCGCCTGAAGAAGAAGGCTGGTTCTTCCGCATGACGATCAGCGATGCGAGCGAGCTGGAAGGCCTTATGGACGAAAAAGCGTACAAGGCGTTCGTTGAGGCGCTTTGAGCGTTGCCATGACCTTTTTTAAGGAAAAATAATGCGTTATCTCCCTCTCACTGACAATGACCGTTCCGATATGCTGGCAAAGATCGGCGCCGGATCGGTGGATGACCTTTTCGTCGATGTGCCCGAAGTTGCGCGGCTGGATGGGCCGATCCGCGGGCTTCCGATGCATGCCAGCGAAATGGCGGTTGAGCGCCATATGAAACGGCTTGCAGGCAAGAACCTGGCGGCGGGCGATGCTCCGTTTTTCCTCGGCGCGGGCGCGTATCGTCACCATGTCCCGGCATCCGTCGACACGATCATCCAGCGCGGCGAGTTTCTGACCGCCTACACGCCCTACCAGCCTGAGATTGCGCAGGGCACGCTTCAGATGCTGTTTGAATTTCAGACGCAGGTGGCGAAGCTGTATGGCTGCGCGGTTGCCAATGCCTCGCTCTATGACGGCTCGACCGCATGCTGGGAGGCGGTGGCCATGGCGACGCGGGTGACCAAGCGCAAACGCGCGGTCCTCTCCGGCGCGCTCCACCCGCATTATTCCGAAGTCGTGAAGACAATGGCGCAGTTCACTGGCGACACAATCGCTGATGCGCAGCCCGCGATCCAGACCGAGGCAGACCTTGAAGGCCTCACCGCGCGCATCGATGACGAAACCGCCTGCGTCGTGGTGCAATATCCTGACATCTTGGGCCGGATCAGTGACCTGTCCGAAGTCGCCGACGCAGCCCATGCCAAAGGTGCTTTGCTGGTAGTTGTGAACACGGAACCGGTGGCATTGGGCGCGATCAAATCTCCAGGAGAGATGGGCGCCGATATCGTTGTGGGAGAGGGCCAGTCGATTGGCGTCGGCCTGCAATTTGGTGGGCCTTATCTCGGTCTGTTCGCGGTGCGTGACCCCAAACATGTGCGCCAGATGCCGGGGCGGCTTTGCGGTGAGACTGTTGATGCGGAAGGCAAACGCGGTTTTGTCCTCACGCTCTCCACCCGCGAGCAGCATATCAGACGCGAGAAAGCGACGAGCAACATCTGCACGAATTCAGGGCTCTGCGCGCTCGCCTTTAGCGTCCATATGACGCTGCTGGGCGAAAAGGGCCTGCGCGAACTGGCGGCAGAAAACCACCGTCTTGCTTGCCATGCGGCGGACCGGCTGGCGGCGGTGCCGGGCGTCAAACTGCTCAACAACGCCTTCTTCAACGAGTTCACCCTGATGCTCGATGGCAAGCCCGCGCGTGAGATTGTGCGCGATTTGGCGGATCGCGGCGTGCTGGGCGGGGTGTCGCTCGGGCGGCTTTATCCGGGTGTCGAAGCGCTCGAACATGCGCTGCTTGTCGCGGTTACTGAGACCACGACGGAAGAAGACATAGAGGTGCTCGCCACCGAGCTTGAAGCCATCATCAAGGAGCCAGCCCAATGAACGCCCCCAACAAATCCGGCTGGAAACCGCAAATGGAAGTTGCCGATGCGACCGGCGAAATGCCCACCACCACCGGCAACCGCGCGCTGATGCTTGAAGAGCCGCTGATCTTTGAGATTGGCCACGCTGAGACGACTGGCGTTGACCTGCCTGAAATTGACGAAGGCGCTCCCAACCGATTGGGCGGTTTCGAACGCTCTGACCCTATCGGCTTGGTTGGCCTGACAGAGCCAGAAACTGTCCGCCACTACACCCGCCTCAGCCGCCAGAATTATGGGATCGACCTCGGTTTCTTCCCACTCGGCAGCTGCACGATGAAGCACAATCCGCGCCTCAATGAGAAGATGGCACGGCTGTCCGGTTTTGCCGATATTCACCCATTGCAACCGGTATCGACCATCCCCGGCGCATTGGAAGTGATGAACGAACTCGCGCATTGGCTGATTGATCTCACCGGAATGAACTCAGTCGCGATGAGCCCGAAGGCTGGCGCGCATGGTGAGCTATGCGGCATTCTGTGCATTCGTGCCGCTCTGGAAGCGCGCGGCGATGCGCGTGAAGTTGTGCTGGTGCCGGAAAGCGCGCATGGGACCAATCCTGCCACCGCAGCTTTTGCGAATTACAGGGTCGAGAATATCCCGGCAACGCCAGAGGGTAGGGTTGATCTGCAAGCGCTCAAAGACCGGCTTGGCCCGGATGTCGCGGCGGTGATGATCACCAATCCGAACACGTGCGGCCTGTTCGAACCGGACTTGCGCGAAATCTCCGACGCTGTTCACGCGGCAGGCGGCTATGTCTATTGTGACGGCGCAAACTTCAACGCGATTGTGGGCCGCGTGCGTCCGGGCGACCTTGGCGTCGATGCGATGCATATCAATCTGCACAAGACGTTCTCCACCCCGCATGGCGGCGGTGGTCCTGGCTCAGGCCCTGTCGTGCTTTCCGAAGCGCTCGCTCCCTTCATGCCGCTGCCTTACACCGCGCGCACCGCCGATGGCGTGGTGCACCTCGTTGAAGAAGAGCAGGCCGAAGACTTCGCTAAAGAACATTTTGGTGGGCCTTTGCAGCATTTTGGCCGGATGACGGCGTTTCATGGACAGATGGGCATGTTCACCCGCGCGCTGACCTATATGCTCAGCCACGGCGCGGATGGGCTGAAGCAAGTTGCCGAAGACAGCGTGCTGAACGCCAATTACATCCTGCGAAGCCTTGAAGACATCCTCTACGCCCCCTTTGCTGACAGCGGCCCGTGCATGCACGAGGCTCTGTTTGGCGATAAGGATTTTGGCAACGGGCTTTCCACGCTCGACCTTGCAAAGGGGCTGATCGATGAAGGCTTCCACCCGATGACGGTGTATTTCCCGTTGGTCGTGCATGGTGCGATGTTGGTGGAGCCAACCGAGACGGAGAGCAAAGCGAGCATAGATCAGTTCATCACCGCATTCCGGTCCTTGGTGGAACGCGCGGTGGCTGGTGATGAGAGCTTGAAACAAGCGCCGTACTTTGCGCCGCGCCGCCGGCTTGATGAAACGGCTGCTGCGCGCAAGCCGAAACTGGTGTGGGAAGAACCTGAAAGCTGATTGGGAACTGGCCCTAGGCGTCATTGGAGGGGGCCAGCGGTTTGGCAGTGCCCCCTTCGGTGTCATCGATATCGGTTTTCAATCGGATGGTGATTTCCTGCATGTTCAAGATCGCCACATAGAACCCGATCACCGCAAGCGAGCTTGAACCCAGCACCGCAAATGCCGCCCCTTTCGCTCCGTTCCAATCAATCGCCGTGTCGAGCAGGACGAGCGCCAGGATAGTCGGCACCGCGCGAACGATGAAGGCGGTGTAGGCCTTTCCCGCCGAGACAAGCAGCGATTCAAGGCTGGCCCCCACCAATTCGACAGCGCCCGCTATCGACAGTATGACCATTGCCCAATAAAATGCGCGGAATTCCTCGCCTGCAATGACCTGCAAGCCCCATCGTCCGGCAAACAACGCAACAAGCACAGCCAGGACCCCGCCAATAAGCGCGATATTGGCCATGCGCCGCGCCATAACCACAGCGTCTTGTTTGGCCTGCACCAGTTCCGGCAGGATCGCTTTTGACACAGTCTGAGCAAGCGCAATAAGCGCTTGGCCCAATTGGCTCGCGACCCGAAAACCGCCCAGCAAGGTTGCTCCGCCAAATGTGCCGACAAGCAGGATCATCACCTGTTTGCCCGCTATCGTAAGGCTCCCCGACATGTTGGTTGACCACACAAAGCGCCACGCATCAGGGTATTTTTCGGGTATTCGGGAAAGGCTGACCGATGAAAAATCAATCCGTTGCTCGCGCGCGGCTGCGAACCAAAGGGCTGCCGCTACCGCGATCTCAGATACGGCATAGGCGAGAATGAAGCCGGTCACCGTGGGCATGAACGCAAAGGCGAGCACAGCGCCCGCCGCCCGCAAGATCGGCTGCACGGTCTCAGCCGCGGTTGCCGAGGCATATTGAAATCGCAGGCGCAAAAGGCCGGTGGGGGTTGAGCGAATGGAGAGGAGCGAAACCACACAATAGCCAAACGTCAGCCATAAAAGGTCAGTAGGAAGCGGCAACCAATAGGGCACACTCCACACCAACAGCGCTGCCAGCACCGTTCCCACCACAACGGAAACAATGTCGAGGGCTATGGCGAAACCGGTGGCTTCGCTGGGGCCAGCGCCATTCGCACCCCATCGAACGATAAACTGCCATGTCTGAAAATTGGCAAGGCCAGTTACCGCTTGTCCCAATGCGACAATTGCGGCGAAGTAACCAAACTGCTCAAGCCCCAGCGTCCTCGTCGCCAAGGCAAGGTAGACAAGGCTCAACACTGCGTTGACGCCGCGTCCGCCCAAGAGCCAGCCCATATTGGTAAAAAGGCGCTTCATGGCAGGCTAGCCGCGGTCAGCCCTCGCGCTTCTTGAGGATCTTTTCAGTCACCTCGAAAGTGCGCTGGTTATCGACATCAATGGCGTAATGGCCATCGGACAGTTCGATAGGGACAAGCTTGAATCCAAATTTTTTGGATATCTGCGCAAACAGCTTTTCCTTTGAACCTGTGCCGAGGCGAAAGCGGATAAGGTTCATCAGACCAAATGCCTTGATGATCCGGCTTGGGAACTTCACGAACTGCCCGCCTTCGCGCATGATTTCGGCCGCGCTCAGCGCTTGCTTGCTGCCCAGCCAATACATGTTGCAGTTGGAAAATTCGCCGTCCTTGAAGGTATAGAACCGCTTTTGACCGATCGGATCGGCGATCTGCACCTGTTCTTTTCGCGCGAGACCAGCGGCTCCTTCGGCTTGATGCGCGAAGCATTTTTCGATGAACTCGGAATATCCCTCGGGCGTGACCAGACAATTGTCTGCCGTCGTGATCAAGAGGGGAAACTGAGCGCCATCCGCACCAGAGAACACGCTGTCGACGATGTTGTATTGGCCTTCGGCAAAGCTCAATCGCCCTTCCTCGATGAGAGCGGCGACACTCGGCAAAGCGGCGATTTCATCCGGCTCATGCGCGACGATGCGGATCGCCCCGACATGCTCGCACGCAGCCACTTGTCTTACGACCCGTTCGATCATGGGCACGCCGTGCACAGGCACCACCGCCTTTTGTGAGACGCCAGCCTTGGCGGCAAGCGGATCGAGTGTGCCAGAGCGTTTCCCCGCCATTACATGAGCGCGGTAGCTTTTGCGTCGTGTGTCATACCTGCGCGCCTTTAGCGTCTATCTTGGTTTCAAGCAAAGTTGGGAGAAGTGCCTCTTGTGCAACATTTTGTCGCACGGCATGGAGCTCGAAATGAAGATCATCTTCTCCCGCAAGGGCTTTGACAGCAGCGCTGGTGGTGGCCCCTCCCCGATTGTGGCGGGCAGACCGGTAAGTTTGCCTATCCCCGCTGGGACCGCATCCGCCACTTCCTATGGCGATCTGGGGCTGGGCGAGCTTGCGGCCAAAGCAAGTCGGGACAAGCTTGGCGCGGAGGATTTGTGCCACCACGATCCGATGTTTCTCGATGCTGAAAATGGAAAGGGCACCTGCGTCTTCGGCCAGTGCGGGGCCGCGCAAACGCACCTGGAGCGGCAAGGCGTGGGTCTGGGCGATGTGTTTGTGTTCTTCGGTCTGTTTGCAGATGAAGCGGGCGAGCACCATCACCGCATCTTCGGCTATCTCACAGTGGATGAGATTGTTCCTCTGGTGGATGGCGCACCCGATTGGGCGGTGCAGCTGGATCATCCGCACGCACTCGCAATGCATCACAAGAACGATGTGATCTGGCGCGGGGAAGGGCGGCTGGCGGCCCGCGCGAGCGAAAGACTGCGGCTGACTGTGCCCGGCGGCCCGCCGAGCCTTTGGCACCGCCCGGACTGGCTCAAACGCGGGGGGCTTTCGTACCATGACCGCGCGGATCGCTGGTTGCGGGGTAAAAGGTTGAAATCAGTCGCGCGCGGTCAGGAATTTGTCGCCGATATCGGGCGGCGCAAGGCCCCGCGTGAATGGCTTGAGGGCGTGATTGCCGAGATCAACCGCGACTAACCATCCCCAATTGAGGGAGGATTAGTAGGTCTTGATGATCGCAGAAAAGTCGAACGCCTCGTTTCCTGCTCCAAGGAAGTCCTCATAAAGTGCCGCTGCGCGCGAACCCAAGGGCACCGCCGCATCTGACGTCTCTGCCGCTTCCATCGCAAGACGCAGGTCTTTGACCATAAGCGGTGTCGCAAAGCCGCCTTGATAGCCATTGTCCGCCGGGCTCTCGACACCGACACCGGGCAAAGGCGTGTAGGCGTTGAGCGACCAGTTGTAGCCTGAGCTTTGCGAGCTAATCTCGTAGAATTTCTGTGGATCGAGCCCCAGTTTCTCCGCCATTTTCATCGCCTCAGCGGTGCCAATCATGGTGATGGCGAGCAGCATATTGTTGCAGATTTTGGCGGTTTGGCCTGCGCCTGCATCGCCGGCATGGATTACCGCTTTGCCCATCGCTGCGAGGATGGGCTCGGCTTGTGAAAAGGCCTCTGTGGTCCCGCCGACCATAAAGGTGAGCGTCCCGCCACTGGCCGCTGCGATCCCGCCTGAGACCGGCGCATCGACCATGTGATAGCCCTGCGCTGAGGCTGCCTCGATCACCGATTTGGCGGTGGCGACATCAATGGTCGAGCAATCGAGCAAAACCGCGCCCACTGGTGCATGTCCGATCACCTCGTTTTCATAGACGCCTTTGACGATAGCGCCATTGGGCAGCATCGAGACCACCGCTTCGACGCCCTCACAGGCTTCCTTCGCGGTATCGAACGTGCTGCACCCCGCCTCGCGCGCAGCCTCAAGTGCTGGTTTGGCGAGGTCAAATGCGCGAACTTCGTGGCCCGCTTTCACAAGGTTGGCGGCCATCCCGCCTCCCATATTGCCAAGCCCGATAAAGGCGATTTTCATGTCTTAACTCCTCTCTGTCATCCCAGCGAAAGCTGGGATCTATGGCGGCAACCGCCGTCCTTCGCAGCTCTAGACCCCAGCTTTCGCTGGGGTGACGGTCTTTTTACCGTTCTATCCACTCACTCCACGAAGTAAGGTTATCCCAAATATCGTTCCTGCGCCGAAGACGAAGAGATGTTTCTGCAAGCGATGGAACCAGCCCATTCCAGTCATGATCCATCCTGATGCCCCCAACTCTTCGAGTGCGCCCGTCTCTCTTTTCGCATCACCTTTTGACCAATAGGCCATCAAGAGCATCGCGAAACAACAAAGCAGGCCGAGCGATAGCTCAATCAACGCCCTTTCCACACGCCCTCACGCTTCTCGATAAACGCGGCCATGCCCTCAGCCTTGTCTTCGCTCGCCGTCAAAATCTGGAAGATGCGGCGTTCGACGATCAGCCCTTGGTCGAGCGTCATTTCAAACGCGGAGTTCACCATTTCCTTGTTCGCGATGGTCGCCATAGGAGGCATGGCGGCGATAGTGGCAGCGGTTTTAAGAACCTCGGCGATCAGCTCTGCCTGAGGGACCACGCGCACAATCAGGTTCGCCCGTTCGGCCTCCTCCGCGCTCATCATCCGCCCCGTCAGGCACATTTCCATCGACTTCGACTTGCCGATGGCGCGGGTGAGCCTTTGCGAACCGCCCATGCCGGGTGCAACGCCCAGCTTAATCTCAGGCTGGCCGAATTTGGCGTTGTCAGAGGCGATGATGAAGTCCGCCATCATCGCAAGCTCGCACCCGCCACCCAGCGCAAAGCCATTCACTGCCGCGATCCACGGCTTGCGGGTCTTCTTGACGATCTCGCTGGTCCATGGGGAGAAGAAATCATCAAGGTAGAAATCCGCCGCCGCCTTGTCGTGCATCTCCTTGATGTCGGCGCCAGCGGCAAAGGCCTTTTCGCCCGACCCCGTCAGCACCGCGCAAAGCTGGCTGTCATCGCCCTGGTAGGCGGCGAAGGCGGCGATCAACTCTTCCAAAACCTGCGTGTTGAGCGCGTTCAGCGCCTTAGGCCGGTTGAGCGTTATCAGAGTGACGCCCTTGGTCCCTTGGGCATCGGTTTCGACGGTGATGGTCTCAAAGCTGGCGCTGTCTTTCATGTCAGGGGTTTCCATTCCTCATTGTCGGGAAGCGGGGCGAAGATGCTGTCGATCAGCTCTTCGGTCACTTCGGGAGGGGTCGCAGGGTCCCATTTGGGATCGTGTGTCTTGTCGGTGATCACCGCGCGCACCCCTTCGGCAAAGTCGGGGCGGGTGAGCACGCGGCTCGCGATGCGGTATTCCATCACCATATTGTCGGCAAAGGTTGGCAGCTGAGCGCTGGTCGCCAGTTGGCGCAGCGCCACTTTGCAGGTCTGCGGGCTCTTGGTGCCCAGCGTGTCGCGCTCTTTCTGAGCCCAGTCATCACCTTCTTCGATGGCCGCTTCAAGGCTGGCGAGGATGTCCTCATAGGTGTCAGAGGCGAAGTGTTTTGCGATCTTGAGCGCGTTCTTCTCAATCCGCGCTTCGGGAGGCGTGCCGACGGGTTCTGAAAGAATGCCCGCGATCCGGTCCGGGTGTTCGGTGATGCGCGCTTTGATCTCGTCCAATTGCTCGCTCGGCACATAATGCGTTGCTAGCCCTGTCCACAGCGCTTCTGCCCCATCAAGCCGCGCGCCGGTCAGCGCCAGAAACTGCCCGAGCCTTCCGCCAAGCCGCGACAAATACCAGCCGCCGCCCACATCGGGGAACAGGCCGATCCCGGTCTCGGGCATGGCAAAGCGGGTGTTCTCGGTCGCCACGCGGAATTTGGCGGGCTGCGAAATGCCAACGCCGCCGCCCATAGTGACCCCGTCCATGAAGGCGACCACAGGCTTTGCATAGGTGAAGAGCAGATGGTTGAGTTGGTATTCGTCGTGGAAGAATTTGCGCCCGCTCACCCCGCCATCATTCAGAGCTGAGTCGCGCAGAAATGCGATGTCGCCGCCCGCGCAAAAGCCGCGAGAGCCCTCGGCATGGTCGATCATCACCGCCTTCACCGCATCATCACCCGCCCATGCGGTGAGAGCTTCGGTCATGGCGTGGCACATCTCCAGCGTCAGCGCGTGGAGCGCTTTGGGCCGGTTCAAAGTGATATGGCCAATCGGGCCATTGATGCGGGTGAGGACTTGTTCGGTCATAGGTCAGGCTTTCGGTTCAATAAGGTCCCAGCGGTTCCCAAACGGATCGCTGAACACCGCGACAATGCCATAGGCTTCGTGTCGCGGTTCCTCATGAAAGGTCACGCCCGCTGTTGTAAAGCGTGCATGAGTGTCGGTGAATTCATCGGTGTGGAGGAAAAACGCGACCCGCCCGCCGGCTTGGTTGCCGATAGCGGCGCGTTGGGCGTCGTCTGCGGCTTTGGCAAGGAGCAGGCGCGCGCCGTGCGCTCCATCGCTGTGGGGAGCGACGACCACCCAGCGCTTGCCGCCTCCAAGGTCGGTGTCTTCAATAAGGGTGAAGCCGAGCGCGCCGACGTAGAAGTCGATAGCAGCGTCGTAATCGGGGACTACGAGGGTGACGGTGGCTAGCGTGAGGATGGTCATAATGAGCAGACTCCCCGTCATCCCAGCGAAAGCTGGGATCTCACGCGGCCAAGCGGTGCGCTCTGAGGCCCTAGACCCCAGCTTTCGCTGGGGTGACGAAGGTGTGCGAGGCTCACTGCCGCAGCAGGTCCCGGCCCACGACCATGCGCATAATCTGGTTGGTGCCTTCGAGGATCGAGTGGACGCGCAGGTCGCGCCAGAAACGCTCAATCGGGTAGTCCTGCAAATAGCCATAGCCACCGTGTAGTTGCAGCGCGCGGTCAACGATGGCGCTGCCATTATCGGTCGCAAGGCGCTTTGCCATGGCGGAGAAGCGCGATTTGTCGGGCGCGTTCTCGGTCACTTTGCAGGCCGCAAGATAGAGGAGGGCGCGCGCGGCTTCCAAGTCGGTCGCCATGTCCGCCAATGTGAATTGCGTGTTCTGAAATTCGGAGACAGCCTTGCCGAATTGCGTGCGGTCCTTGGTGTAGTTGATCGCTTCGTCCAAGCAGCGCTGCGCCCCGCCGAGCGAGCAAGCGCCAATATTCAAGCGCCCGCCATCCAGCCCCATCATCGCGATGCGGAACCCTTCACCTTCGCCGCCCACGACATTCTCAACCGGCACGCGGACATCCTCGAGGATGAGCTGCGCGGTCGGCTGCGAGTGCCAGCCGAGCTTCTTCTCATTCGCGCCGAAAGAGACGCCCGGCATGTCCTTTTCGATCACCATGCAGGTGATGCCCTTGGGGCCATCCTCTCCCGTGCGCACCATCGCGACGTAGACCTCGTTCGATCCCGCGCCGGAAATAAACTGCTTGCTGCCGTTCAAGACGTAGTGGTCGCCGTCGAGCCGCGCCGTGGTCTTCAAAGCCGCCGCATCCGACCCGCTGGAAGGCTCGGTCAGGCAATAGCTCGCAATCTTGTCCATGGTGACGAGGTCGGGCAGATACTTGTCCTTGACCACCTGAGACCCAAACCGGTCGATCATCCAAGCGGCCATATTGTGTATCGAGATGAAGGCAGATGTGGAGGGGCAGCCATAGGCCATCGCCTCCATGATCAGCGCAGCCTCCAAGCGGCCAAGCCCGATGCCGCCGCTCTCCTCCGACACATAAATTGCGCCAAAGCCAAGTTCGGCTGATTGCTTGATCGTTTCGACCGGAAAGATGTGCTTCTCATCCCATTCGCCCGCATGCGGCGTGATGTTGTCGGCGGTGAATCGCTGCGCCATGTCCTGAATGGCGAGCTGATCGTCGGTGAGGGAAAATTGTCCTTGCATGGTCGGGTATCTAGACTTTCCCCACCGCTTAGAAAAGCCCGCGGCACACGCGTTTTTTGCTAGTGTGCTTCGAAGTTTCGTAACCACCGCTCAGAAGCGCACGAATGGCGGTGCATGACTGATCAAAAGCCTTCTCTACTGCTTGTTTACAATGCCAAATCGGGCATCTTCAACGCGCTGTCTGACCATGTGCGCAAGTACACCGCGCCTGACACTTACGAATGTTCCTTATGCGCGGTCACATACGGATTTGTCGATATGCGCTGGGAATGGCGCCGCTTTCTGGGGAAGCTGCCGGTGAACAAGAGATTTCTTCACCGCGATGAGTTCTGGCGCGATTTTCCGGACACGAAGGCCGACCTTCCAGCCATCTTCCTGGAGCAAGCAAACGGAGAGTTGGAACTTTTGATCGAGGCCCGTGAATTGGATCAAATCAACGATCTGTCCGTATTGATAGCAATGGTCTCGAAACGCTTGGACGGGCATTTGTCAGGCCAGTGATCCCCACGCTCCGATCCGGCGATCGAAACGGCGCTACTTTGCGGTGTATATTCGTGATATCGGTGTAACCAATGCGGCAAGAGGTGCGAACCACGATCATGACACTGCAAACCCCCGTATCCTCGCCCCGCCTGCTGCTGGTCTACAACGCCGATAGCGGCCTGATAAACGCCTTGATGCACGCCGTGCACAAACAACTGTTTCCTGCGAGCTATCCATGCTCACTTTGCGCTATCACCTATGGCGCTGTGTCTATGCGCGGCGAATGGAAGCGTTTTTTGGAAAGCCTTCCGATGGAGGTGGTTTTCCACCACAAGGACGATTTTTCCGAGGCCTACCCAGCTATGGCTGAGGGCGCGATTGACGAAGTGGCATTGCCTGCGATCCTGACCGTGATGCCGGGGGATCGTCCCAAGGTTTTGATCTCCTCAACTGAGCTCGATGCCATGGCCGATACGGTGGAGTTGATGGAACGTGTGGAAGACCGCTTGGCAGAAGAATTTGCTGGCGTTTCACACCTTCGGGTCGTCGCTTCCGCTTAAGCGGCGATTAGCGCCTCAGCCTCAATTTCAACCTTCCATTCCGGACGACAAAGCCAAGCGACACCGGCCATTGTTGCAGCCGGCGGGTTTTCGCCGAAATAGCGGGCGTGGACTGTACCCACGGCTTTTTGGTCCGCGGGGTCCGTGAGAAGCATCCGCGTGCGCACCACGTCCCTGGCGCTGCCACCCAGTTCTTCAATCGCGGCGACAATGATCGCAAGACAGCGCTCTGCTTGTTCACCCACGCCGCCCGGAGTGGTTGAGCCATCGGGTTCGACGGGCCCGGTGCCTGCAACGATAATCCGGTTGCCTTCGCGGACCGCGCGGCAAAAGCCGAATTGCGCTTCGTATGGGGAGCCGGAGGTGGCGCGGGTGCGGGTCATTGCGGACACTTCTTTCGGGTCAAAGGTGGCGGGATTTTGACGGGGGGCGGAGGACTTCCCTCTACCTCAATCAAATGGGTTTGGGTCAGTTCACTGCCATCATCTGAAAGAGAAAATCCCAGTCTCTCCTCCCAGGTTTCACCTTCCCCTTCCATCGCCAATGATACCGCAAGACTGCCCTCAACCCGTTCAACTTCAAACACACGCCCATAGCTTTCGTAGAAGACGATCTCTTTGGGTTTGATTTCGATGCGAAGATCGGACGCGCGGGCGCAAGTGCCGGTCAATGCGTCCCACACGCCGTGGAAGCGCTCTGGAATCTCATTTGCCGCAATACCCTGAGCTTCATCCAAGGGTAGCGCACCATCGCCGATCCCTCCATCCGGCTCGACGGGAATAGGAGTCTCTGCTGCGATAGGGCCGGACGTCTCTTCGTTTGCGTCTCGCTGCTCGGCAGCCTCACCACAAGCAGCAAGCGAAGCCACCGCTGAAACCATAAGCATGATCCGCATTTACTCATCCCCCTCTAGTCCGAGCACTTGCTCTTTGAACTGCCCCTCAAGCAATCGCGTATCATTGCCCGGATACCAACGTTGTGACTCAATGCCCTGGTGCCACGCCGCCAGCTCTGTCAGCGTTCCTTGTGCGGAGGGCACATCGGGGGCGATCCGGTAGGCGGGATCGGCAAAAGCTTCGTCAGCGGTCACAATCGTCCAGCCTGCCTCGCGCAATCCGGCGATAAGGTCGCGGATAAACAGCGCTGAAAGATCGGTCTCGTGCAATAAGATGTTGTGGACGATCGGACGATCAAATGCCTCTAGCGCCAGCCCATGGTAAAACTCTGCTGACTCCACATGGACGCGCACGAACAGATCACGTGCCGCTGCAAGATCGTAATCTGCGCCGTCGCGCTCAGCGCGGTTGAGTTCGCCATCGATCCACCAATCGGACGCATCGACAGTGGGGCTGGCGTTTAACAGGTCACGCTGCCCCAGCGCTGCGCGGACTGCGTCGCGCTTGCTGCTGTCGCTGCGGCCTTCATCAAGATAGGGGAAGCGGAACCAAGGCCGAGTGCCTTCGCGCCCCTCAAGCCAACGCGCCGCCGCATTTAGATCGGCGATGAACTCCGACGTGTCCGTTTGAGAGAGACGAGGGTGGTTCGCGGTGTGATTGGCCAGCACATGGCCTGCCTCAACATAGGCCTCCATCCGCGCCACTGCCCCTTCGCGTTCTGGGATCTTGCCGGGATTGACGAAGAACACCGCCTGTTCAACATCAGCATCCTGCAAGGCTGAAATCAGGCGGCGTGTGCGCTCGTCCTCGCTAAAGAACGCACCGGGATGTCGTGGCGTGTCGTCAAAGGTGATGGCGATGCGTTTGTCGGCAGGCTCATGCGGCTGCGCCGTTGCCGGCATGCAGATAAGCATGGCGGCAAACATGAGCAAGGCTCTGACAAACTGCATCGCAGCGCAATATCACCCCATGGTTGGGATCACAAAGGCGTTTGACCCATCTCCACCACCATCTGGCCAACGTTGGGTGATCTTCTTCTTTTTTGTCCAGAAGGCGAGGCCTTCGGTCCCGTATTGGTCGATATCGCCAAAGCCCGATCGCTTCCATCCGCCAAAGCTGTGATAGCTGACAGGAACGGGGATCGGCACATTGATACCGACCATGCCAACTTGGACGCGGCTTGCAAATTCACGTGCAGCGTGGCCGTTGCGGGTGAAGATCGCGACGCCGTTTCCATATTGGTGTTCGGAAGGTAGGCGGACAGCCTCCTCAAAATCCTTCGCGCGCACCATCTGGAGCACGGGACCGAAGATTTCCTCCTGATAGCTCTTCATCTGCGGGGTCACATGGTCGATCAGCGTCGGGCCTATGAAAAAGCCCTTCTCATGGCCTTGCAAAGTGTAGCCGCGTCCATCCACGACGATCTCTCCGCCTTCTTCTTCGGCGGTGGTTATCCATTGTTCGACCCGCGCCTTGTGTTCGGGCGTGACGACAGGGCCATAATGCGCGTCGGGATCGGTGGAAACGCCGATGCGCAATGCGTTGATTGCGGGAATGAGTTTTTCGCGCAGCTTATCAGCCGTTTCCTCGCCCACCGGCACAACCACTGGGAGCGCCATGCAGCGTTCACCTGCAGAGCCAAAGGCCGCACCCGCAAGGTCGTTCACCACCTGATCGAGGTCCGCATCAGGCATCACGATACCGTGATTCTTGGCCCCGCCAAAGGCCTGCACCCGTTTGGCAAATTCGGCGCCACGGCTGTAGATGTAATGCGCGATGTCGGAGCTTCCGACAAAGCTGATCGCCGGGATATCCGGGTGTTCGATGATCGCGTCGACCATTTCCTTGTCACCATGGACGACTTGCAAAAGGCCTTCCGGCGCGCCCGCTTCGACAAACAATTCGGCAAGTCGCACCGGAACCGATGGATCGCGCTCAGACGGTTTTAGAATGAAGGCGTTGCCCGCCGCACAGGCCATGCCGAACATCCACATCGGGATCATGGCGGGAAAGTTGAACGGAGTGATGCCAGCGCCAATGCCCAATGGCTGGCGGGTGGAGATCACATCAATGCCCGGACCTGCACCCTGCGTGTATTCGCCCTTCATCACTTGCGGTATGCCGCAAGCAAATTCGATCACCTCCAGCCCACGCTGCACATCGCCCTTGGCATCGTCGATCACTTTACCGTGCTCGCTAGAGAGCAACTCAGCCAAGCTTTGCATATTGGCTTCGATCAGTTCTTTGAACTTGAACATCACCCGCGCGCGCTTTTGCGGGTTGGTCGCGGCCCATGCGGGTTGAACCTGTTTCGCAGTCGCTACCGCGCGGTCGAGCAGGGCCGCATCACCCAGCGCCACTTCGGCCTGTATTTCACCGGTTGAAGGGTTCCAGATCTGATGCTTGCGGGTGGGAGCGGGGCTGTCGCCCCTCGAACCATTGGCGAGGAAATGATCGATCTGACGCATGTGTGAGGGACTCCTGTCTCTTGCTGTTCGCTGAAATGACTTGGCTGTGGCCCTCGCGCAAGGGGCAACAGCCTGACAATTTTGCTGGGCATTCTGGGCGGGATAGCGAGTGGCCGGCGAGAAAGCAGGGCCGCTTGATGACAATTTCATTGCGTATTCATCTAAGGAAATTGACAATCCACCTTAGAAAAGTGCTTAAAGCGCTCAGCGAATCTTAACCGCCCAAGACACTTGGAGCCCACCTCAATGCACACCGCCACGATGAAACGACCCTTTGCATGGATCGCTTCGCTTCTTCTCGCCTTCACTCTGGCCGCTTGTGGAGAGAGAACCCGCGATGTCGACACCGCGATCGAAGAGGGGATCCTGCTGGTGGGCAATGGATCAGAACCAAAGGGGCTTGATCCGCATCTGGTGACTGGCGTTACCGAAAACCAGATCATTCAGTCGCTCATCGAAGGTTTGATTGCTTATCACCCCGATGATGACACTCAGCCTTATCCCGGCGTTGCAGAGAGTTGGGAGAGCAATGAGGATTTCACCGTCTGGACTTTCAATCTGCGCGATGACGCGAAATGGTCGAATGGCGATCCGGTGGTAGCGGGCGATTTTGTCTACAGTTGGCAGCGGATTTTGACGCCGGAACTCGGCGCGGAGTATGCCGAAATCCTATACGTGCTCGACAATGCAGCGGCGTTTCACGGCGGCGAAATAAGCGACTTTGGCGAAGTGGGTGTCCGCGCGATTGACGACCAAACGCTGGAGGTTCGCCTAGAAGGTTCAACCCCGTACTTCCTCTCCATGCTCAAACATTACAGCTTTTACCCTGTAAACCCGCGTGTGGTTGAAGAGTTTGGCGGGATGGCTGATCGGCAAAGCGGTTGGTCGACCGTAGAGAACTATGTCGGCAACGGCCCGTTTAAGCTGAAAGAGTGGAACACCAACGACTTTCTCGAAGTAGAGCGGAACCCTGAATATTGGGACGCGGCCAATGTGGGGCTGAACGGTATCCGTTTCTTCCCGATTGAAAACCTCAACACCGAACACACAGCGTTTCTGGGCGGCCGGCTGCATGCGACTTATGAGATCCCGGCGGACCGTATCCGGGGATTGCGCGAAAGTGATGATCCATCGCTCAGCATTGATCCTTATCTTGGCTCCTATTTTTACCGGGTCAATGTGACACGTGAGCCCTTTACCGATCCGCGTGTGCGCGAGGCCTTGTCGCTTGCGATTGACCGCAACTTGATCGTTGAGCGGGTGAGCCAAGGCGGACAGACACCGGCGACAGGCTTTGTCCCGCTCGGTATTGCTGGTTATCCGGCGGCAGAGACGATCACCCATGATCCCGCACGCGCAAAAGAGCTGATGGCAGCAGCTGGCTACCCGGGCGGTGAGGGCTTTCCGCAGGCGGAAATCCTGATCAACACTTCAGAAAATCACCGCAAGATCGCCGAGGCTATTCAAGCGATGTGGCGCGAAGAACTGGGCGTTGAAATCGGCATCTACAACCAAGAGTGGAAGGTCTATCTCGATAGCCAAAGCTCGCTCGATTACGACATTTCGCGCTCCGGCTGGATCGCGGATTACGTCCACCCCATGACATTCCTTGAGATTTTCACAGCGGGCAATGGCAACAACGACACCGGTTGGGAAAACGCGCAATATGACAGTCTTGTGCGCCAAGCTCAGATTGCTTCGACCGAAGAACAGCGCAACGCTTTGATGCAGCAGGCTGAGGCCATTCTGCTCGAAGAGCTACCGATTGTGCCGATCTATTGGTATACGCGACCACGCATGATCGATCCAAGGGTGCAAGGCTGGAACCCCAAGCTGCTTGATAACCGCCCGTGGAAGAACATCACGCTTTCGGCAGAGTGATTTCAAAAAGAGTTGATGTGAACAACAGACGCATTCTGGCGCAATGACCCGCTTTATCATCATGCGCATCCTGCAAGGGTTGCTCGTTCTGCTGGCGATCTATGCGCTGACCTTTGTGCTGGTGACACTGACGCCAGGAAGCCCGTTCAGTTCCGAGCGCGCAATCCGGCCCGAAATCCTCGAACAGATCGAGGCGTTTTACGGCTTCGACAAACCGCCGCTCGAACGGTTCTGGACCTCGCTCACCAACGCTTTGCAAGGCGAGTTTGGACCCTCGGCGGTTTATGCCAACCGCTCCGTCACCGACATTATTGGCGAGGCCTTTCCAGTGTCACTTACGCTGGGCGCGATCTCGCTGCTTGTGGCGCTGGGGCTGGGCATTCCGGCGGGCATTCTTGCGGCGGTGAAGAAGAACACTCTGCTCGATTACATCCCCATGTCAGCCGCGATGATCGGCATTTGCCTGCCCACCTTTGTGTTGGGGCCGCTGTTGGTGCTGATCTTCGGCATCAATATGCAAGTGCTGCCCGTGTCAGGTTGGGGTTATCCGGAGTTCATTGTGCTGCCGGCTGCAACGCTGGGCCTGTTCTATGCCGCCTATTTTGCGCGCCTGACGCGCGGCGGGATGCTGGAAATGCTGAACCAAGATTTCGTCCGCACCGCGCGCGCCAAGGGCGTGCCGGAGAGCACGATCATCTGGAAGCATTGCCTGAAAGGCGGATTGATCCCCGCGATCACCTATCTCGGCCCGGCGCTTGCGGGCATCATCTCAGGCTCGTTCGTGGTAGAGACGATTTTCCAGATCCCTGGCCTTGGGCAATGGTTTGTCAAAGGCGCATTGAACCGTGATGACTTCCTAGTGCTGGGGCTGACGGTCCTGTTTGCGGCGCTGATCGTCGTGATGAACCTGCTGGTCGACATCATCCAAGTCGCGCTCAACCCACGGCTCAAATATGAGAAATAGCGTGATCCATCTGGAGCAGGGCGCATGATGACCCGCAGCGGCGAATTGGTCGCGGATGCCGAAGAACGCATCGCGCAGGCACCCAAGCTGGAAGAGCTTGAGCAGGGATCGTCCTTATGGAGCGATGCGTGGTATCGGTTGCAGCGCAATCGATTGGCGATGATCAGCCTGTTCATATTCTTCGGGATCGCAGCGTTTTGTGTGATCGGGCCGTTCTTCTCGTCGTATGATGGGCAGGCGCAGGATCTGGTGAAAGGCGCCACGGCTCCTTCGGCAGAGCATTGGTTCGGAACTGACACTTTGGGCCGCGATCTGATGGTACGCACCATGGAAGGCGGGCGGATTTCGCTGCTGGTGGGACTGGTTGCGACCTTGGTCGCGCTTGCCATCGGCGTTATCTATGGTGCGACAGCAGGTTATCTTGGCGGGCGTGTGGATGCCGTAATGATGCGGATCGTCGACACGCTTTACGCTCTACCCTTCACGATCTTCGTCATCCTGCTGATGGTGGCCTTTGGCCGATCCTTGTGGCTGATCTTTGTCGCCATCGGAGCGGTCGAATGGCTCAGCATGGCGCGGATTGTGCGCGCAGGCGTGATCGGCCTCAAAAAACAGGAATTCGTGGAGGCGGCCGTGTCGCTTGGCTACAGTCATCGCCGAATCATCGTGCGGCACCTGATCCCCAATGTGCTCGGCCCGGTGATCGTTATCGCGACTTTGACAGTACCCGCGGTGATGCTGCTGGAGGCATTCCTCAGCTTTCTTGGCCTTGGCGTGCAGCCCCCCAACGCATCATGGGGTGTGCTGATCAATGAGGGCCAGCAAAACATGGACATCTTTCCGTGGCTGCTGATGTTTCCGGCCTTCTTCTTCGCGCTGACTTTGTTCTCGCTTAACTTCTTGGGTGACGGGCTGCGCGATGCGCTCGATCCCAAAGCGTCAAAGGATTGATGGATGCCGCTGCTTGATGTCCGCAATCTGAGCACCTCATTTCATTTGCGCAGCGGGATTGTGCGCGCGGCGCAGAACATCAACCTATCGCTCGAAAAGGGCGAGACGCTTGGCATTGTCGGAGAATCGGGCAGCGGCAAATCGGTGACCTGCTTTTCCGTGATGCGCCTCATCCCGCAGCCTCCTGGACGCATCGAAAGCGGAGAGGTGCTGTTTGACGGGCAGGATCTGCTCCAATTGTCTGATGCGGAAATGCGCAAGGTTCGAGGCAAAAAGATCTCGATGATTTTCCAAGAGCCGATGACTTCGCTCAACCCCTATTTGCGCATCTCGACTCAGCTGGTCGAAGCAGTGCGCGTACATAGCGATATGGATGAAAAGGCGGCGCTCAACAAAGCGATCACCGCTTTGGAAGAGGTGGGCATCCCTGATCCTGCCAAGCGTGTTCTGAGCTACCCGCATGAATTTTCGGGTGGGATGCGCCAGCGTGTGATGATCGCGATGGCGCTGATCAACGATCCAGATTTGCTGATCGCCGATGAGCCGACCACGGCGCTTGATGTGACGGTACAGGCGCGCGTGCTTGATATCATCAAGGAACGGCAGGATAGGCTCGGCACGGCTGTGATCCTCGTGACGCATGATTTGGGCGTGGTTGCAGGCACATGTGACAAGGTTCAGGTGATGTATGCGGGCCAAGTCGTGGAGAGCGGCACGACCGACCAGATATTCTACAATCCCCAGCACGCCTATACCCGCAGCCTCCAAAAGGCGATCCCATCGCTGGGGGAGAAAGAGGAAGTGCTGTACACCATCGCCGGCACTCCGCCTGATCTCTCCAAACCCGTGACCGGCTGCGCATTCTACCCGCGCTGCCCGTTCCCCAAGACGGGAGCAGCGGATGGTGAAGCTCCGCAGCTTGTTGAGCACGCCGACGGCCACTGTGTGCGGGAATGCGGGCAGTGCGACCGCAGTGGTCCGATAGAGGACGTGCTCGCACAAGAAGTGGCGGAGGATGCGTGATGAGCGACGACAGCGCCTCTGACGGATTTCTGGTCCTCGACAAGGTCAGCCAGTATTTTGACCTTGGCAAAAACTTCTTCACCCGTGAGAGCAAAGGCGTGGTGAAGGCGGTCGACGGTGTTTCGCTTTCGATCCGAAAGGGCGAAATCCTCGGCATTGTGGGCGAATCGGGATGCGGCAAGACCACTTTGAGCCGCACCATCATGCAACTGCTGCGACCCACATCAGGGCGGATTTTCCTCGAAGGCGAGGAGCTGAGCGCGCTCAGCGATGCTGATGTTCGCGCGCAGCGGATCAACTTTCAGATGATCTTCCAAGACCCCTATGCTTCGCTCAATCCGCGGCTGACGGTCTTCACCACCTTAAGCGAGGCAATCGGGACGAGGCACCCTGATGCGCGTGGCGATGATCTGCGCGCAAGGGTCGTCGATCTGATGCGAACGGTCGGCCTCAACCCTGCGCAGATGAACCGCTATCCGCATGAATTTTCAGGCGGCCAGCGCCAGCGCGTCGCCATCGCCCGCGCGCTCGCGCCAGAGCCCAAGCTGGTCATCGCGGATGAGCCTGTCTCCGCGCTAGACGTGTCCATCCAATCGCAAATCCTCAACCTGCTAAAGCGGCTGAGCAGCGAGATGGAACTGACGATGATTTTCGTCAGCCACGACCTTTCCGTCGTGCGCTATATCGCGGACCGGATAGCGGTGATGTATCGCGGGCAGATCATGGAACTGGGCACCGCAGAAGTGATTGTCGATGATCCGCGCCACATTTACACCAAGGCACTGATGAGCGCTATTCCCCTGCCTGATCCCAAGGCAGAACGCAGCCGCGAGCGCATTATCCTAGAAGATGATCCCGATGATACGGGAGGCACCAATACAGTGGATGGCGAAGGCATGCTTGAAGAGGTTCATCCCGGCCATTTCGTCTCCACTCGGCCATTTGACCGGCGAGTGAAGCAAGCCTAGTCGCTTGGTGAAGACTGCGGCCCTGCGCTAAAGCGCTCGCAGCAAAAAAGGACACACCGCGACTATGGCACTCAAACTGCCCCAACTCACCGTAACCGGCACGCCCTCTCAGATGGGCCAGCAATATGGCAAGCATTTTCGCGACATGATTCAGGCTTTTGTCGCCGATCGGATCAGCGCGGTCGAAGCCTATCTTGAAGGCGTGGGCCGACCGGGCACAGAACCTCTTTTTGAAGCTGGTGCGGCTTGCCTTGAACAGCTCAAAGGCTTTGACCCAGAGGGTTTTGCTGAACATCTGGGCATAGCAGATGGCGCTGGGCTCGACCCGGTGCGCCTTTTTACCACTGCAAACATGACCGATATCCGTGATATCATCGCCTACCCCGATGATCCGGTGGTGGTCGAAGACGAAGGCTGCACCGCTGCCTTTCTCCCGCCGGAAATCACCGCTGGTGGCCAGGCGCTTCAAGGGCAGACTTGGGATTTGAACGGGCCGGATGTTGAATATGTCATCGCGCTGCACCAACTGCCCGATGATGGCCCTGAGACCTGGACTGTCACTTGCGCAGGGTGCCAGACTCTGATGGGCATGAGCGAGCATGGGATCGCAGTGGGCACGACCAACCTTAAGACTTTTGGAGCAAAGGTCGGTGTTCCCTATCTCTCGGTTCTTCACAAGGCGCTGCGACAGCGCACGCTTTCAGCGGCGAGCGCTGTTTTTGAAAGCGCCCCGGTGGCGGGCGCCCATTCTTATTGGGTGGGAGATGCAGAGCAAGCGGTTGAATGGGAGCGCAACCCGCAGGCCGCGCATTCCCGTTCGACCCGAGACGGCGCGATGGTGCGCTCCAACCACTGCCTGATCGATACCAATATTAGCCGCGAGACGGATCTTTCACCCACCACCTTCGAACGCTATGACCGGATGGAAAAGCTGCTCGCATCGTCGGACGAGCACACTGTTGAGAGCCTGAAGACTGCCTTTGCCGACCGTTCTGACGGGGCAAAAAGCATCAACCGCATCGCCGAAGACAATTCCGGCGCCACCACCAATGCGGTGATTGCGGTGGATCCTGCCAATCTCGAATTCCACGCCTGCCGCGGCCAAGCGGATCGCGGCGAATGGGTGCAACTGGCATTCGAAAGACGCAGCGTAGCAGCGGCCTAATCGCCTCCAGCACGCTTCCACATTGACCCAGGCGAAGATCGCCGACAATAAGGCCAGCGCATCAGCAATGCGGGTGTAGCTCAATGGTAGAGCAGCAGCTTCCCAAGCTGACGACGAGGGTTCGATTCCCTTCACCCGCTCCAGGAATGAATTAAAGCTCAAGCACAATAGGACGGTGGTCGCTAGGACGCGACGAGCGGGTCGTGCCACCATTGCTCACCTCAGCGTCATACTCTGGGTGAGCGATCCGTGCATCCTCTACTTCCGGTACTAGCGCTGGCGAGACAAGAAAGTGGTCGAGCAATAGGGGGCGGTCTTGTACGTTATCGATAAAATCATCGAAGCGTGAGGTGAACAGCATCGGCACTGGCACCCTCTCGATGATTGGATGATTAAAGATCAAGCGCGGGTAAAATGTGCTTCCAAGGACAATGTCGGCGACATTGTGTGTGAGGTAGGTGCGCTCGAAAAAGTCGTGGCCGGGGCCGTCGTTGAAGTCCCCAGTAACGACAATCCGAGCGCTATTATCGGCCTGCAACAGCTTGTCGAGATATCGACGCAAACGATATCCCTCCGCTGAAATCCGGCGACGTGCCTTGATTGCTGAGGCAATGAATTCTTGACGCTGCGCCGGGTTGTTGAAGGCTGTTTGGCCGCCATGGACATACTTCGATTTTGTGTGGAGGTTGACGATCTTGAAGGGCTGAATGCCATTTCCGTCTACGTCGAGGACCAAGGGCTGGCGCGTGAAATCATAGGCCGCGAGGTTTAGGTCGCCATCGACATCGGCGTCCCATGCTTCCCCAAGCTCAAGAGTGTCGGGATCCGTCGCATAATCCATATGTGTCACAATGCCATCTAGCTTGCGCAGCCCATATAGTTTCTGCGACGCGCCATCTTTCCCTATCAGGGCCGTGTAGCGCGGATTCCCTGCGTCATCAGACAGGAAATCGGTGAGAAAGAGCGTCATCTCTTCCTGCGCGCTCGGACCTTCTTGAAGACAGATTAGGTCTGGGTCGATTGCATTGATGACATTGGCGGCTTTTTGCGCGGCAGATTTGGCATCATTTGCAGAGAGTGCTTTGCTGCCCCAATGCGGTTGTGCATTGCCCGAAAACCATTTGTTCATCCATTCGATGTTCCAGTTCAATATGCGCATTGGAGTTCCTCCCTCTGAATACCATTCAAAGTATATGGAGAGAAAATCCCACTTTTATGACAGGCGTTATTGGATGGGTGCGACAAGTATAGATCGGCAAGACTTTACTTCGGTGGCATCCGAATTGCGCCGTCCAAGCGAAACTGGTGCCCGTTAATGTAGCTGTTGCTTGCGATCTCCACGATCAGAGATGCAAACTCTTCGGGTTCTCCTAAACGCTTGGGGAAGGGGACGCTGGCGTTGAGTTGGTCCCACATTTGCGGGTTACGGTCTTTCATTCCCAGCATCAGCGGGGTCGCAAAGATACCCGGCATCACCGAGTTCACGCGGATCCCAAGATCCATCAGATCGCGCGCCATCGGCAGCACCAACCCGTTTACACCCGACTTGCATGAGCCATAGATGACTTGCCCAATCTGACCGTCTTGTGCGGCGACACTGGCGGTGAGGGTGATGGAGCCGCGCTCTCCATCATCGTTCACGGGCTCGCTGTTCGCCATGCCAAGCGCGGAGATGCTGGCGATGCGGTAACTCGCGACCAAAATGCCCTCGGCGCCGAACGCGTAGTCTTCGGTTGGCAGCCGTTTGTATCCCCCGGTGGTCTTATCAAACCCGATGGTCTTGCCGCGCTTTGAAGCCATCGCGCAGTGCACGGTGACGCGCTCTTGGCCATTGGCTGCGCGCGCGGCTTCAAAACCAGCGAGGGCAGAGGCTTCGTCCATAATGTCGACATGATGGAACGTACCCCCGATGGCGGCTGCGTGTTCCTCACCAGCTTCATCGTTGATGTCGAAAATCGCGACCTTCAGCCCCGCATCAGCGAGCGCTTGCGCGCTCGCCCGTCCCAATCCGGATGCGCCGCCAGTGACCACGGCGGCCATGCCTGCTTCTAGTTTCATACCGTCTCCTCTTGATGTGTTGATGCAGGTGCTAAGACGATTTACGAATGCGCGCTACCTGTTCAATTCGCGCACAATTCAGGCAAGCCGCTGGCAAGGCGGCGGCCGCGTGGTAGGGGCAGGGTATGGACTCATTTTTGTTCTGCCTGATCTTTACTTTCGTAATCGCGCTGGGCGGGCGTGAGCAGTTGATTATCGCACAGTTCACTGATGCTCTGGAACGGACGGCTGCCCTGCTGGTGACGGGTATGATCTGCGCGGTCGCAAGCGCTGGTTTGATGGCCTTTGCAGGCGCGCAGATCGCCGCGCTTTTGCCGCAGCGTGCGGCTGACATGCTCATCGCGATGGCGCTCGGCTTTGCGGCGATCGAACTGGTTTGGCCGTTCAAGCTCAAGGCGATGAAAGAACCCACCCGGTCCTTCATTGCGATCGGCGCAGTGGTGTTCGTGCGGCAGGTGATGGATGCGGCGCGGTTTGTGATCTTCGCTTTTGCTGCGGAGGCGACCTTTGCAACGACTGCCTTTGTCGGCGGTGCGATTGGCGGGATGGCTGCAGTCGCCTTGGGGTGGTCGGTTGGCCTTGCACAAATGCTGAAGTTCCCGATCCGCCTGATCCGAACGGCGATGGCTGTGTGTTTGTTTGTCGCGGCGCTGGTGATCGGCTTGAATGCTCGTTTTATGTTCTTGTGATCGATTTGCACGATCGCTGCGAATGTGACTTTCTCGAAACCAATTGACCTCTCACCCATTGGTTTAGGGAACATATCAGCGGTGAAGACTTCATTCGTGAACCGAGCAACGACAGCGCGACTAATGGCCTAACCGATGAATGGTCCGAAATGGCCGATGATCGTGAGTGGTTTTTCAATTCGCTGCTTGCATAAGTATTCATAGAGGATCCCTGAAGAGGGTCGCGTGAGGGGCCGTTTTCGGGACTAGCCGGGGGCGGCCCTTTTGCTATGCGTGCTGGATATGGATCACATGGAAATCATCGAAGGCGCCGCGCCTGCTCAAGTTGCCGAATGGGTCAATGCATATATTGATGGTGAGCTTGCCTCAACACATCGCGATGCGGGCGATTTGGCGCTATCGATTACAGTTCCGGGCGGTTCTACCCCGTTCCCGATTTTTGAGGCGATGGTGAAGCATGAGCTCGAATGGTCAAACGTTATCGTCTGGCCCAATGACGATCGCGTAGTGCCCGAGGATCATGCTGCCTCGAATACGGGCAAACTGCGTGCAATTTTCGAACCCGTCGGCGCGCAAGTTGTCGCTCTACCTGATGCTGATCAGCCGCCGCATTTTGCGCTCACTTGGCTTGGCATGGGCGCAGATGGGCATATTGCATCGCTCTTTCCCAACACCGATCCGCAGATTGATGCGCCTGAGAACATCAAGCGGCTAACACCCGATCCATTGCCACCAGAGGCACCGTTTGACCGGATCACAATGACCATTCCGGCGCTGCTCAAAACCGAGCGTCTGCTGTTCACATTGGGTGCTTCAGCCGACAAACGTGCAGTCTTCAACGCGGCAATTGCGGGTGAACATGATCTGCCCATCGCGCGGCTTTTGCGAGCTGCGAACGAGCGAGGCATCTTGGTGACATGCTTCACCTGATCGCCTCAACGGTGGAGCGCGCGCTGCCAGCGCCGCTGCACCGGGCATTGCTGCCTATCGCGCATAAGGTCCGGCATCGCTGGCGCGTCTGGCGCGGGGTGCCGATTGCAGGGGTAAGCGTCGCGATCACCAACCCGAAAGGTGAGTTGCTGCTGCTGCGTCACTCCTATGGCCCCAAGGTCTGGGCGTTGCCGGGAGGCGGCCTGAAACCGGGCGAAGACCCAGCCGAATGCGCCAAGCGCGAGGTTGCTGAAGAGCTTGGCTTGGAGCTTGAGACTATCGCCGCGCTCGGCACGATTGAGGAGACGCTTTCGGGCTCTCCCCACACTGCGCATCTGTTCACGGCTCTTTCCGACGCGGCGCCCGCGCCGGACAAGCGCGAAGTGGTCGAAGCGCGTTTCTTTCCCGCCAACGCTCTGCCGGAGCCGCTTGGAGAAGTAACCCGCCGCCGGATCGACGCATGGCGGGCGCGATCCAGCGCCTAGGCCCAGGACGCTAAAGCAACGACAATTGCGCTTGATCCTTCGGGGCCTCTTCCGCGTCCCCGCGATCAAGGTTTGACAGCGTCAGCCCCATCAGCCGGATCGGCATGGGCAAGGGCAGCGCCTCTTCGAGCAGCGCGCGGCTGAGCTTGGCAAACTCGTCACGCGTCTCAATCCAGTGCGGGACCGATTTTGACCGGGTTATGTTCTGAAAGTCGGTGAACTTCATTTTGAGCGTCACTGTGCGCCCGCGCGCCTTGTTGCGCTCGATGCTCTCCCACACATACTCGATCGTATTCTCCAAAGTCTCGCGCAGCTGCGCCCCGCTGGAGATGTCTTCGCTAAAAGTGCGTTCCCCGCCGACCGATTTTCGGATGCGGTGCGCGCGCACTGGCCTTAGGTCAATCCCGCGCGCGGCGCGGTAGAGATAGTCCCCCATGCTGCCAAAATTGCTGCGCAGAAACGCGATGTCCTTGGCTGCCAGATCAGCGCCGGTTTCAATGCCCAGCCGTTTCATCTTTTCCTCCGCCTTAGGCCCCACGCCGTGAAACCGGCGGATCGGCAGGCCCGCGACAAAGTCCGCACCTTGCCCCGGGCGAATGATGCAGATGCCATTGGGCTTGTTCTGGTCGCTTGCGATTTTGGCGAGGAACTTGTTGTAGCTCACCCCCGCGCTTGCAGTCAGCTGCGTCTTGGCGCGGATTTCCTGCCGGATCAGCTCAGCAATGCGGGTGGCAGAGCCAATGCCAAGCCGGTCCTCCGTCACATCGAGGAAGGCCTCATCCAGGCTCAGTGGCTCGACATGCGGTGTGTGATGTTCGAACACTGCGCGAATTTGCCGGCTGGCCTCTTTATAGGCGTCAAAGCGGTGCTTCACGAAGATAAGATCAGGGCAAAGCCGTTTGGCGGTGACCGAGGGCATAGCTGAGCGTACGCCGAACTCGCGCGCTTCGTAACTTGCCGCCGCGACGACGCCGCGCCCGCCTGATCCGCCGACCGCGACCGGTTTTCCGCGAAGCTCCGGATTGTCGCGCTGCTCAACGCTCGCAAAAAAGGCATCCATATCGACATGAATGATCTTGCGCAGACCCATTTCGCCATCGGGCTGTGCGTCGGCATCGGGTGTGCCTACGGGATCAGTGTCCTGCCGGTTGGCCATGCCCAAACTATAATCGCAGGTTGGACAGGAAGAAAGCACAGGCGGTCCCCACGCGGAACTTTTGGCTCTCTCAGCGGTATTGTGCGCATGCGAAAAGAAGTGTGGTCAATGGGCGAAGAGCCGGGCAAAAGCCCCCGTATGACGCCCGCTGCAATCACGCCTGCCCCCACAAAGCCGATCAGCGAGCGAGAGCTGATCTGGATGATGGCGCTTTTGATGGCGCTCCAAGCCTTTGGCATCGATGCGATGCTGCCCGCGCTTGATGACATGGCGGTGTCGCTGAATGTTGAAGGCAATGATCGTCAGTTTGTGATTGGCATCTACCTGCTGACCGCGGGGATGGGCACGTTGGTTCCCGGCGCCTTGGCTGATCGCTTTGGTCGCAGGCCAGTGCTGCTGACTTCAATCGCGATTTATATCGTGCTTTCCATCGCTTGTGCGCTTGTGACGACCTACGATCAATTGCTGGTGGTGCGCGCGGCGGCGGGCTTTTTTGCAGCAGGCATTGTGGCGCTTCCTCCTGCGATCATCCGAGACCGGGTGGGCGGTGATAAGATGGCACGCATGATGAGCCTGATCTTCGTCATTTTCCTGATGGTGCCCGCAGTGGCCCCGAGCATTGGCGAGCTGATCTTGTTGGTCGGTGATTGGCGCATGATCTTTGCCGCGATGGCCCTGCAAGGCATTCTTGTGGGCAGCTGGGTCTATTTCCGTTTGCCAGAAAGCCTAGCCGACGAGAACCGTCAGCCGATCCACGCACCAACGATTGCCCGCAACATGAAAAGCGCCCTGAGCGAGCGATCCGTCATCGGTTATGTGCTGGGCAGCACTCTGGTGTTCGGCGCTCTGTTCGGCTTCATCAATTCCTCGCAGCAATTGATCAGCGATGCTTTTGGACGGCCTGATGTGTTTCCGATTGTCTTCGGCATTTGTGCCGGATCTATGGCAATCGCGAGCTGGTCCAATTCGCGGATCGTGGAGCGTTTCGGCGCGCGGCGGGTCAGTCACACCGCCTTGTTCACCTTTATTGCGGTAGCCGCGGTGCAGGTTGTGTTCGCGTTTGGCGGTGAGGAAACACTCTGGGAATTCGTCACGCTGATGGCGATCAACATGGCGCTGCTTGGCTTTATTGGTAGCAATTTTGGCTCGATTGCGATGAACCCATTCTTCCATATCGCTGGCGCCGCCAGTTCGGTGCACGGCTTTGTCCGTATGACCAGCGCGGCGTTGATTGGTGCGATGATCGGCTATGCCTTTGACGGGACAGCGCGCCCGCTTGCCATTGCACTTTTGGTGAGCGGTATCATCTGCTTGGCGCTGGTCTTGTTCAGCGAGAAAGGCCGCCTGTTCGCCCCACCGCAAGCGCAGCAGCGTTTTCCAAGCGCGATACGGAGCTAGAGCTCGCTTCCCAGCTTGCGCCACGCCAGCTCTGCAAACTCGCACAGCAAGGGCCGGGTGTCGCGCGGGTCGATAATATCTTCGACATTGAATCGCTCCGCTGAGCGGTAGGGAGAGGTAACCTTCGCCAGCCGTTCCTTGATCTTCTCGAGTTCTGCCGCTGGATCATCGGCTGCTTCCAGATCAGATTTATACGCAACTTCCAACCCGCCTGCGATTGGCAGCGAGCCCCAGTCGCCGCTCGGCCAGCAGAACCGGTATTGATATGTCTCAGCGTTGCTCATCGCGCTGCCCGCAATGCCATAGGCGCGGCGCAGCACGATGCTGGCGAGCGGGACGCTGGCCTTGTAGATCGCGTTCATGGCCTGCACGCCATATCGGATGGTGCCGGCCATCTCCGCCTCGCGCCCGATCATAAAGCCGGGATTGTCGACAAGGTGCACAATCGGCAGGCGGAATTGGTCGGCAAGTTTGACGAAACGCTCCACCTTTTCGGAGGTTTTCGCCTCCCACGAACCGCCCAGATAGGATGGATCGCTCGCCACAACCGCCACTGGCCAGCCATCGAGCCGTGCCAAAGCCGTGATTGCCGCGCGGCCCCAGTTCTTGCCGATCTCAAACACAGTGCCGGTATCGAGCACCATCCCCATCGCGCGGCGCATCGAATAGACCTGCTTTGGGTCTTTGGGCACCAGGCTCAGCAACGCTTCCTCGCGCCTGTCTGCAGGATCATTTGAGGTCGCACGCCGGGCCAGTTGGCCGACATGCTCGGGCATAAAGCTAAGGAAATGGCGCGCTCTCACAAAGGCCTCGGCCTCAGATGCGACTTCGTCATCGACCACCCCGTTGCGGGTATGGATGTCGACCCCGCCAGAGCTTCCTTGGCCTCGCCATGATCTTTGGGCTGTTCGAAATCCGATCCCATGGCATCGACCACTGCGGGGCCAGCTGCAAAAAGTTGGGAGAGCCCGCGGACCATGATCGAATAATGGCTGGCCACGGTCCGCGCTGCGCCAAGCCCGGCTGTCGGCCCAAGCGCAAGGGCGACCACTGGGACAGTGTCGAGGTTTTCGACCACCTGACCCCAGCCGGGCACCGCCGGAATGTAAGTCGCGCCGATCTGTTCTAACGTTTTAACCGAGCCGCCACCGCCCGTCCCATCGATCATGCGGATGAGCGGGAGTTTGAGCTCGCCCGCCATCTGCTCGGCCTGCACCATTTTGCGGCTGATCCCGGCATCCGCAGCTCCGCCGCGAATGGTGAAGTCATCAGCCGTTGCGACAACGGGGCGCCCGTGAATGGTCGCCTTACCGAACAGGAAAGGGGCCGGTGTAACGCCGATCAGATCGCCGTTGTCATCATAATGGCCTTTGCCCGCGATCTTGCCAATCTCGCGGAAAGAGCCTTCATCGCACAGCGCCGCAAGCCGTGCGCGTGCATCCATCTTGCCGCGTGAATGCTGGCGCGCGACCTTGTCAGCGCCGCCCATCTCATCGGCAAGCGCCTCGCGGCGGCGCAGTTCTTCGAGTTCTTTTGTCCAGGTCATTTTGTATGCCGTGGTGAGGTCAACCCAGTCCGGGGGCTTCCGGAGCAGCTAGGCGCTCGCATTCGTTGGGAGGGACCATCGTGAAGCTGGTGTTTCCAACTTTCCAGCCATCCTCTGTTTTGACCATGCTCAAGGAATTTATCCCGCAATGGCTCGTTTCACCTTCGACCATAAACCGATAAGGGCCCCAGACTTGCGCCATATCGCCATCCACCAAGATGGTGCTGTAGATCATATCTTCGCTGACATTGCCCGTGCCCTGCGCCCAGCGCGCAATATGGTCTTCAACCGGTATGATGACCAAGCGGGCATTGTCCGGATCCATCCGGTCGTGCACGAATATCGTTGCCTCGGGGATCATCACCTCCGCCAGTTTGGTGCGGTCTTCATCGCCCAAGGCGGTGAAAAAATCATTTGCCGCTGCCGCTACCAGCATTTCTGGCGGAAGCTCTGGGCTTTGGAGAGGCGGTGAGGCGAGCATGGCGCCTGCAAAGACTATGGTTTCTAGCATAGCTGCATTGGCTACGCCCTTGCGCCGGGCGCATCAAGCCGCTTTGGGCCGGAAATCCTTGATGCCCCAGGTGATCGGCCCGTCGGGGTGCTTCTCGCGGTTGATGACCGCCGAAAGGAAGGCGCGCACGCCGTAAAGCGCCTTTTCAGAGCGGGGCACAAAAGTGCGCGAGTTCCACGCTTCGGTCCCGCGCTTTCTCACCTTCCGGCCAATTGCACCGTAAATGCGCGCGGCTGAAAGCACTGCCCAGCGGCTGCGAAAGGGCAGGCGTTCGGCACCCACGCGCGCTGCCGCCTCGTGCTTTTCAACCAGCGCGACAAGGCGCGCGGCCATTTCGGCAAGCTCTTCGCGGTGATGCGGTTTGGTATGCTGACCGGGCTCAATATCCTGCTCGACCAGCCATTCGACAGGCAGATAACAGCGCCCCGCCGCGTCATCTTCGACAATATCGCGTGCAATGTTTGAAAGCTGGAAGGCTAGCCCCAGATCATTCGCGCGGTCGAGCGTGTCTTGATCCTTTGGATCGACCCCCATCACAACCGCCATCATCACCCCCACTGCGCCCGCCACATGGAAGCAATATTGCATCATGTCCGCCTCAGTGCGCGGGCGCCAATCCTCCGCATCGAGAGCAAAGCCTGCGATGACGTCTTCGGCCATGGCTGGTGTAAGTCCGCATTCCTCAGCCACAACTCCCAAAGCATCGAAAGCCGGATCGCCAGTGGGTTTGCCTTCGAAGGCGAGTGCGGTGAGTTTGCGGATAAGAGCAAGGCGCGCGTCCAAGTCGGACTGGTCTCCCAGCTCTCCGCCTAAGACTTGATTATCGGCAATATCATCGCAGCGGCGGCACCACGCATAAAGCAGCCAAGCGCGCTCGCGGGTCTCAGTGTCAAACAGCTGTGAGGCGGCAGAGAAGCTTTGCGAGCCAAATTTAATGGCCTGATGCGCGTGGTTGACGAGCGCTAATCTGGTCTCTGCGTCGATAGGCATGCGCGTTCTACAAATCATCCGCCTTCATGCGGAAAATCGGCGTATGCGGTTCGTAAGCGGCCATCTTGTTGAGCAAGTCGGACAGGGTCTCAGCGTGGAGTAAAATGCCCGAATGCACCTCGCGAACAAAGCCGACCTCGGCCATCTTGGCGTTGAACTTGATGAGGTCGTCGTAAAAGCCAAAGGCGTTGAGCAGGCCTACGGGATCGGAGTGATAGCCCAGCTGCGCCCAGCTCATCGCCTCCCACAATTCGTCCATGGTACCGACCCCGCCGGGCAGGGTGATGAAGCCATCGGAAAGGTCGGTGAACTTCTGCTTGCGTTCATGCATGCCGGACACCGCGATGAGCTCGTCGCAATCGTGATTGGCAACTTCCGCGCGAACGAGCGCTTCGGGGATTATACCGATTACCTCGCCGCCGGCCTCTTTCGCGCCACTCGCGACCGCGCCCATGAGGCCCAGCTTTCCGCCGCCATAAACAGTGCCAATGCCCCACTCGGCGAGCGCTTTGCCCACGTCATAAGCGAGTTCGACATAGCGCGGGTCTTCGGGTGAAGCGGAGCCGCAATAGACTGCTAGGCGTTTCATAATGTCCAATCCTCGCCACACGCGGCGCGCATCATTTCCATAGTTTCGTACAAATCGGGGCCGGGTAGGGGAACGAATTTCGTGTCCAATTCGGCTTTCCGAAACACGTTTCCTGTTGCCACTTCAACCGCGTAGAGATTTACAGCTGCGACCTGATTGCTCTCACAATCGATGGCGGTCAGTATGTCCGAATTCGTGGCAGGTGAAAACTGATCTTGGAGATATGTGCGCATCAGCATGACGGGAAAGGTGCGATCATCAATTACTTGAGTGCTGGCGTAGTTGCGGTCCCACCACATAGTTCCCCTCTCATCGGAACCTAGAACGGTCCAATCGTGCGCGTGGCCCTCCTCGACATAGGGCGAAGTGCCAACGTCCGAAGGGGGACTAAGGAGTAAGAGTAGGGCGAGAGCCGTCACGCTTTCACTTTCTCCGCCAAATCCTCCAGCACAATACCCGCGGTTGCCTTCGCACTACCCACCACGCCGGGAATGCCAGCGCCCGGATGCGTGCCTGCTCCGACGAGGTAGAAGTTTTCGATAACATCGTCGCGGTTGTGGCCGCGCATATAGGCGCTTTGCCACAACACAGGCTCCAGACTGAAAGCGCTACCCATATGGGCGTTTAGGTCCGCTTGGAAATCTTTGGGGGCGTAGCTGAACTTGGTCACGATCCGGTCGTGAATATCCGGGATAAGGCGGCGGCCCACTTCATCAAGGATCGCCTTTTCCAATTGCGGGCCAACCTCGTCCCAATTGACCGGCATCTTGCCCATATGGGCAACCGGCACGAGCGCGTAAAAGGTGCTCTTGCCCTTGGGCGCCATGCTCGGGTCGGTCACGGTCGGGTGGTGCAGATAGATCGAGAAATCCTGCGGCAGCACGCCGTGTTTGTAGATGTCATCGACCAGCCCTTTATAGCGCGGGCCGAACAGGATCATGTGATGCGGAATGCCGGGCCATGTGCCTTCCAGCCCGAAATGCACCACGAAAAGCGAGGGTGAGAAGCTTTTGCGGTTAAGGCTTTTCGCATATTTGGGCCCGCGCGCGCTTTCGCTCAGCAAGTCCTTATACGAATGCATGATATCTGCGTTGGAGGCGACCGCATCATAACGCTGCCGCCAGCCTGAATGTGTTTCCACCTCGGTCGCGCGAGTGCCCACCGTGTGCACCTGCTTCACCGCATCGCCCACGCGCATCGTCCCGCCCAGCCGTTCGAAATGGCGCACCATGCCTGCTATCAAGCGGTTTGTGCCCCCGCGGGCCCACCACACGCCGCCATCTTTCTCAAGCTTGTGAATGAGTGTGTAGATGCTCGAGGTTTTCATTGGGCTGCCGCCCACCAGCAGCGTGTGAAAGCTGAATGCCTCGCGCAGCCGCTCATCCTTGATGAAGCTGGAAACCATGTCGTAGACGCTGCGCCATGCCTGCTTTTTCACCAGAGCGGGCGCGGCCTTCAGCATCGATTTGAAATCGAGGAAAGGCACGGTGCCGAGCTTCAGATAGCCTTCTTCGTAAACCTCAGCCGAATATTGCAGGAAACGCTGATAGCCGACCACGTCGTCCGGATTGAGCTTAGCGATCTCCGCGTTCAGTTCGTCCTCGTGGTTTGAGTAATCGAAGTTGGTGCCATCGGGCCAGTTGAGCCGATAGAAGGGATGGACCTTCATCAGCTCAACATCTTCGGCGATGTCATGGCCGGTCAGCTGCCACAGTTCTTCAAGGCAGGGCGGATCGGTGATGACCGTCGGACCGGCATCGAAGGTGAAGCCCTCTTTCTCCCAGAAATAGGCGCGCCCGCCGGGCTTGTCGCGCGCCTCCACAACCGTAGTGGCGATACCGTGCGATTGGAGCCTGAGCGCAAGCGCCATTCCGCCAAAGCCCGCACCGATGACGCAAGCGGATTTGCCTGCGTACTTGACAGCAATTGCCGGGTTGATACCGGCATCGCGATTGATCGAAGGGCTGAGGTTGAGAGTGGGATCGGCGTTCATGCCTTGGTCTCCGTCGAACGGTTTGAATTTAACGGCCCCATTTTGAGCGGCTGTCCGCGCTTGAACATAGCCGCAATGGCGCTGGGTATAGGTACGGGTGGTTCGCCCCACAAGACGCGCATCTTGTCCAATGGGTTGGAGCGTGCGGCGTAAAAGCGTTCGATCAGCCCTTCGCGCAATTTGTAAAAACGTTGGAACACCTTCACGCGCTTTTCCGGCTTGGCCGCGAAGAACAGGAAGCGCGCCAGGAGCCGGTAATAGCCGGTGCGACGCCAATGGGCACGCGCGCGCGCTTCGAACATCACGGCAAGTTGAGGGCCAGAAAGGTCCGCTTCATTCGCGATCACCAAAGCGTTTTCTACCGCCACGCACATCGTGTAGCTGGTGAGCGGATGGGTGAATCCGCCGCGCGCGCCCGCCACGGTCACATCGGGGATGCGGACGCTGCTCTGATAAGCGGTGAAATCTCCGCCGGTCAGGACGGGCAAAACACCCGCTTCATGGCCGATAATCGCCGCATCCTTCCATCCTTTGGAGTGGATATATTGATCGATCCGAGAGGATAATGCGCTGCGATCAAGCTTGGGATCATCGGCGTAATAGGTGTCTTCGACAAAGACATCATGCGCGCCCAAGGGCAAAGTGTAGACAAACCGGTAAGAACCGCCATTGCCATGCGGGGCGAGCTGTTCGACATTGGCATCCATGATGATGGGCCGGTCCAGACCGTGTGTCTCTTCAAGTTGCATATGCCGACCCAAAAAGACCTGCCAGCCCCCGTTCAAATGCTCAGAGGGCTCGAAGCTGCGGCAATCGATAACGCATCGCGCATCGAGCCGGGTCCCGTTGTCGAGATCCACGCCCCTGCCATCAAGACTTGTCGCCTTGCGGCCCAGCATAACCGCATCATCAGGCAGGTTGCGCATCAGCCCCTCGTGAAAGTCAGCCGAAGCCATGGAGCTATAGCGTGTCTTTAGTCGGCGCCGATACTTAGGGAACTCGACCTCATAGCCATTGTCCCAACCCGTCTGGCGAAACTCGCTCAGCAGCGCGCGGCCATCATCGGAAAGATCGCTGTCAAACCAGCTCCAACGGTGATTGCCTCCGATTACTCTTCCCGCTTCGATCAGGCGGATACGGAATTCAGGGCGTGCGCGATGAAGCGCCAGCGCAATCAGCCCGCCGGCAAGGCCTCCGCCAACAATGACGCAATCGAGATGAGAGTCGCTCATGCTGGCTTTGCCTCTAAGGCAGAGACGCCCACCGAGCAATGGGCTGACCGATAACGCTCAATCTAAGGAATGGCTTTCCAGATCAAAGCGATAGACCGAACTCAAGACTCAAACTGTACCTATTGGCTCCCAGAAAAGGCGGCGTTTCGAACCAATTTCGAATTGGTCATGCCCTATTCTTCGTCCGACGCCAGCAATATTCCCTCTTCATCAAGCGTCTCAAGAGTGGCTCTTGCAATCGCGCTACGCACCTCTGCAGCCCGGAATGAGCCGCGTGATCGGTCATAAATTTCACCCAAGATGACGCGGTCCATACGCGACATTTCTAGCGGCGCATCGGGGTTCGCGCCTTCATCACTGAAAAGGGTAAGTATCGAATCACCGGGAGTTTGCGCGGAGCGCCCAGGGCGCCATTCGACCAGCATTTGCATTGTCAAATAATCGCCCAATTGTTCGATTGTAAGTCCATCAATCTCGTCGATATCAATCACCGTGAAACTGTGTGAACTGTCGGCAGGCTGTTGGGGCAGAATGCGGCCACCGGGATTGTCGAACCCGCCGGCCGTTGAATCCCCTTCAGAGTTTCTGATGCGCAGATTGTCTCGCACATTTACCACCTCGGCTTCAGCGCCAATGAAGTGCCACGAATACACCGAGCGCACTGGCCTGATCAGCCGCCGTTTCTCCGGTAAATATAGTGCATTGAAGACATGGCTGTGGTTGGAATCAAGCCAGTTTACGAAAGCATGTGGGTCACTGTAGAAAACGACAATTGCGTTGGCTCTGCAGCCCGGTTCTTCCACTTCGATTTCAAGAGATCGCAGATTGTCGGTAATGCGTTGCCGCAAAGGTTGCACCAAAACCTCAGGCGCGTTGTCTATACCAACGCAGATGGGGCTCACACGTTTTGCAATAGCATTGCCTGATTCTATGACCGCTCGCCACAAGAAGTTGCGAACCTGGCGTTCTGTGTAGCCTTCGACGATGATTGAGCCCACCTCCTCTTCCTCGACTGATGGATTAGAGGATACGGACGCAGATTGAGCCTCTTGAGCGAGTGCCGGCGCTGCACTCATTACTAAATGAGACGCCAAAGCTAGGCTAAACAGTTTTGATCGTACGGATTTTAGCATGGGTGGGGGCCCCATCGAACGAAAGTTGAACGGTCTTAAAGTAAACTGTGCTTGCTCTAAACGGATCCCTTCCGAACAGAACAATCTTTTTCGGCGAACACCATGCAGACCATGTTCGACAACATTCACCTCCGGATGAAGCGCATGATTGCTGGGGTGAATGGCGTGAATTTGTCCGCGCCGCGTCGAAACCCGGCGTGTTGATCGAGCAATGCCTAGGCTGCAAATGGGAGCGGTCCGTCTCAAAACAGGAAACAAAACTACAGCGCAAGTGTTCTGCGGAGCATAAACCCTTTGGTTTGCCTTAGGCCCCGTTCAAGGACACCATGCAATGCTCCCCTTTTCTCATACCCACTTTTTTGGCATCGCGATGGCTCTGCTGTCGGCCAGTCCGGCAGCGGCGATGGAGGAAGGGGAAGGCGGAGATAGCGAGACTTCGGGCTTTACACCGGGATCAGAACAGCCCGGGCAAAACTCTCCCACGATCAGCCGGGAAGGTCTACCGACCATCAAACCGGTCTTTGATGAATCATGGGCAACCATCGGCATCGGTGCTGGTCTGGTGCCGAGCTATTCGGGGTCTGACGATTACCGGGTGTTCCCGCTACCCCTGATCGTCGGGCGCGTGGGTGGAGTGGGGATCAGCCCCAATGGCCCCGGTTTTAATCTTGACCTTTTGTCACAGCCGCCAGCGCGCGGCCCTGCGAAAACCAGCGTCTCCTTCGGCCCATCCTTCCGGTTTCGCAATGATCGCGCCGATCAGATTCAAGACGATATTGTGGAGCTTGCGGGTGAGCTCGACACGGCCATTGAAGTGGGCGTGAATGGTGGGGTGAGCTTTCCTGGTGTCTTCAATCCGCGCGACCGGCTGGGTGTTTCAGCTCAGGTGCGGTGGGACATTCTCGATGCGCATGAAGGTATGCTGTTTGAGCCTGGTGTGAGCTATTTCACGCCGATAGGACGCGCGACTTCGTTGCAACTTTCGGCTAATGCCAGCTTTGTCGATGATAACTTCGCTGACTTCTATTATTCGATCACGCCTGAGCAGTCAGCGGCGACCGGCCTGCCGGAATTTCAGGCGGATGGCGGGTTGAACTCACTCGGCCTGCTCGGAATTATGACTTTTGACCTCGACGGCAACGCCTTGAACGGCGGTTTCAGCATCTACACAATTGCCGGATATTCAAGACTGGTGGGTGACGCTGCCGATACTCCGTTTACAAGCGAACGCGGCAGCGCAAACCAACTGATTGGAGGGTTCGGGGTGGGGTATACGTTCTAGGCGACTTGATTACTTTCCACCTTGGGCGCATCACATTGAAAAAATGTGATGGAGAGGGCCCACATGAACATTCTGAAATGCATCGCTTCTGCGTTGACCGCGCTGGTGTTTGTTGGCTCTGCGCCGATTGCTGCGCAAAGGACAGTGATCGAGGCGGGAAGCGTCTTGTTAGATGCTGAGAGCGAGCCAGTGGGCCCCGCGATCATCGTGGTTGATGATGGGGTCATTGTTGAGATTCTGGTGGGCGAAGATACGGATGGTTGGACGCCGGGGCTTACGACCGAGCCTGTGGAGATGATCGACCTATCGGGCAAGACCGTTCTGCCCGGCCTGATCGATCTTCACACGCACTTATCAGGCGATCCTTCGGGTGAGTTTTGGCGTGGGGCAACAACGCCGCCGGAATACTTCACTTTGATCGCTGCAAAGAATGCGCGCATCACCGCCTTGGCGGGCTTCACCACAGTACGCGATTTGGGCTCTCGCACGGATCAAGTCACGCAATCCTTGCGTCAAGCGACCGCGATGGGACTGGTCGATGGCCCCCGCGTCATCACCTCTGCTCGCACAATCTCGATCATCGGCGGTCATGGCGATGTCTCTGGTTTTACCGAGCATGTGAACGATGTGCTCGATTCAGGCTTTACCTGCACCGGCGCGACTGAATGTGCGGCCAAGGTCCGGCTGGCCTCTCAATATGGCGCAGACCTTATCAAGATCACCGCAACCGGCGGCGTTCTCTCGCAGCAAGGGCGCGGGCTTGAGGCGCATTTTTCCGATGAGGAGATGCGTGCGATTGTCGAAACCGCAGATTCGCTTGGACTAAGAGTGGCCGCTCATGCGCATGGTGCGCGCGGGATTGAGGCCGCGGCGAGAGCTGGGGTGCATACGATTGAGCACGGCACCTATATCGACGAAGCCGCCGCGCGGGCAATGAATGAAAGCGGCACCACGCTTGTGCCCACGCTGATGGCGTTTGCTGGCATTCGCCAGAACATTGGCACCGGATTTTACACACCCGTGGTTGAGGAAAAGATCCGCGCCGTTGCAGTGGTAGCAGACACCATCATCCAGCGCGCGCTTGATAACAATGTGCGCATCGCCTTCGGCACCGATGCGGGCGTGTTTCCCCATGGCCAGAATGCCGGCGAGTTCCGCTTGTTGGTGCAGGGTGGTCTTTCCAATCGCGAGGCTTTGGCCAGCGCCACAAGCGTGGCGGCTGATATCCTTGGAATGGAAGACACAATCGGAAGGCTTGCTCCAGGATATTCTGCCGATATCATTGCGGTGGATGGCAACCCGCTGGAAGATGTGACGGTGCTTGAAGATGTCGATTTCGTGATGGTGCGCGGACGGGTTATCGAATGATGGTGGCGCGCGTTCTCGCCTTTGCCGCGCCGCTTGGTTTGCTCGCCGCAGGCAGTGGGTGCAGCGAAGCGCCGACCGCCGGACCTGCACCCGCTCAGGCTGCACAAGGCAGCGCACAGGATTATGCAGCCAGCGTGACCGCCATCCTCAATGCAGGCGTCATGGCTGAAACCAAGGTGGAAGGCGGCGAAACGGTCAAGCTGCTGTTTGATCCGCTTTATGATGATCATTTCGGGTCTTTGGCGCAGCTGACGCCAGATCTGATAGAGGCGATCACAAGCGGCGCTGCGCCATACGACAATGTCGATATTGTGTTTGTGAGCCACGCGCATGGGGACCACTTTTCCGCCAGCCAGCTCACCGCGATGCTGCGCAATCAGCCTGATCTCCAATTGGTCCTGCCAGCCCAGGCAATGGATGATCTGCGCGGATTTGAAGCTTGGGAGCCGAGCTACGAAGAACGCTTGCGCACTATTGATCTGGACAATGGTGAGGCAGCCGACCGCTTCACCTTGTCAGGAGCCACTATCGAAGCGTTTCGCTCTCCGCATAATGGCTGGCCGGACCGCCACGCCAATGTCCACAATATCTCGTTCCGCGTTTCGGTGCCGAGCCCTGAGGGAGGCGTTGCGCGGGTGATGCATCTGGGGGATGCCGATCCATCGCCTGAACATTTTGCGCCGCTCGCACAGCTGCTCAGCGCCAAGCGCACCGGGATCGCCATGGTCCCATTCTGGTTCTATCGCCGCGATGATTTGCCCGAATTGCTTGATGAAACACTGAATTCGCAAAGCGCAGTTGCGGTACATGTGCCTGTCGATGTTCCGGGGTTTCTCGCGGAGCAGGACCGTCCCTATTTCACCAAAGTCGGTGAAGTGGTTGAGGTTCCCCTGCAACAATAGTGCGTTGCTCAATTGATCAGGTGCGTGTTCCCGCTTTGGAACGCCCAAAGTCTGAGCTATGCAGAGGTGCAAACGGGGGTTTATCAAGCACATGACAGACACGCAGACGGGCGCGGAGGGCGCTCTTGCATTCGGACAGATCGAAGCTTTCGCGCAGCTCGATGAAGAGGCCATTGCGGCGCTTCGCGATGCGGCTGAATTGCAGAGTATCAATGGCGGTGCGACGCTGATCGCCTTTGGCGAGGAAGCCGACACACTCTATCTCGTTGTCACCGGGCGTTTCCTTGTGCAACTGCCTGATGGGCGTGTGGTCGCGGAAATCGAGGCGGGCGAACCGATTGGTGAACTTGCCTTCTTTGCCGGCGGGACGCGCACTGCCAGCATCATTGCCGCGCGCGACAGCACCGTGTTCGCTTTGACGCGCGCTGCTTATGAAGAAGTGTCTGAGCGGCACCGTGCGATCACAGACGGCATCCTGTCAGAGATCGCCCGCCGTCTGGCGCGGACCACTGCCGCGTCTGCTGGGATGGAGGCGAAGCCGGGGCGGGTCCTTGCGATATTGCCAGCGGGCGGTTCAGGTCTGCCTGATACTTTGGTGAGCGGGCTTGAGGCTGCCTTGGCGGTGGATGTCGCCACGCGGTTTGTGCGCGATGCCGATATGCCAGAGGGGCTTGACCCTTCGAGCGGCGCGTTCGGCCAATGGATCGCTGAGCTAGAGCAGCAATGCGAGCGCATCGTGCTGTGCGGCGGCGCGGAAGAGGAATGGAACCGTGCGATTGCGCGCAATGCCGATGATCTTGTCCTGACCGCGCCGTTGAAGGAGGGTGACGGTGCGCTCACGCCACTGGAGAAGGAAGCCATTCCTTCATTCCAACCCAAGAACCGCACTCTGGTCCTGTGGCGATTGAAAGAAGAGCAGGAGATTACGGGGTCGGCCCGTTGGATTGACCCGCGTCATGTCCATTTGCACCACCACGTATCGCTTGATGATCCGGCTGGCTTTGCCCGCGTCGCTCGGTTCTTAAAAGGGTGCGCCAATGGCGTCGTTCTCGCAGGCGGCGGGGCGTTGGGTTGCGCGCATCTGGGCGTGCTCCGCGCGCTGCTCGACAGCGGGATCCCGGTCGACTTTTTCGGCGGAACGTCTTCGGGAGGCGCAGTGGCAGGCGCCGTCGCGCGCGGCACCGGCATTGAGGACACGCTGGAGCAGATGCAGGACATGTTCATCACCCAGCGCGCGATGAAACGGCTGACGATACCCGTTCACTCGCTCCTCGACCCGCGTGTTTTCGATGAGAACCTTCGCAGCCGCTATGGCGAAAAAGACATCTGCGATCTGCCGTTCAATTACTACGCGGTGTCGACCAATCTTTCGACTAATGCGATCCATGTGCATCGGCGCGGTCCTTTGTGGGAAGCGGTGCGCGCATCGGGTTCTCTGCCAGCGATCCTACCGCCCATCATCACTCAGGATGGCGAAGTGCTGGTCGATGGAGGGGTGCTCGATAATCTGCCGGTAACGACAATGCGCGATATCAAAACTGGCCCGAATGTGGTGGTTGCCTTGCGGCCCGATGCTGGCGAGGCTTGGCGGATCAAGGCGCGTTACGATGATGTCCGGAGCACCGGCCAATTGGCGCGAGATATCATGCTGCGGCGCAAGCCCGATGAGAGCATTCCCAGCCTGGTCGAAACCATGTCGCGCTCGATGGTTGTTGGCAGCCAGGCGACGGTCGAACAATCGCTCGCGCAGGCAGATGCGCTGGTCGTCCCACCTTTGCCACAAGACATGCAATTGCTCGATTGGCATCTGGGCAAGGATGTCGCCGAAGCCGCGCGCGATTTCACCTTCAAAGAAATTGAACGCCGCGAAGATCTGCAAAAGATGCGTGTGGGGTGATCGCGATTTCTTTTCGAGGTGGCTGCAACCTTTGGCATAGCCCCTACGAACAACCATCAACGCCGCAAATTCGGCCTAGATACAAACGTCAGGGGACAGTGCATGGAACTCTCGCTCAAACGCGCGATACACTACACCGCAATTCTATTGATCCTGGTCGCGGTCACGCAGGCCGCTTACACCGCGCTATATGTTGCAGTGCCCGATATGGACCGCCTTTTCCTTTGGCGTATCGAAGCGATCCTGTTCGTCATTTTGTCGGCTGTCGCCGGTGTTGCTTTCGTAAAAGCCAAGCGCTTTGCACTGGGCTGGTCGGCGATCTTTGTGAGCGCGATTTTGAACTTCATCCAAGTGGGTGTCGGCCTAGTGATGTTTGGCCCGTTCCGCGAAGCAGCCGAGGCGGCTGAAAGCGCGGCGCCGATGGCAGGGGCGGTCGTAGCATTCTCGTTCTTCATCTATAACGGCGCTAAGGCGCTGCTGGGTCTAGCCGCGATGGTCTTCGGCATGGCCAAGCTGAATGCGGGCGGCAAAGCACTGGGTGGTTTGACCGCCTTTGCCGGTGTCGTCGCCCTTGCGAGCAATATTGTGGTGATGGCCTTCGGCCTTGGTGCCTCAATTACAGGCGGCGGATTGATGCCATCTGGCGGCTCGGGCGTGCTTGCGACAGTTTTGTTGGCGTTGTGCCTGTTTGCCGTGCCCGACGAAGAGGCCGTTTAGCGTTTGAGCCTTTAGGCAAATCCCCAAACCGCAACCTTGGCTCCCGCCAGTTCATCGCATCTTGGTGGTAGATTTTACCGGGTTTCGTCTGGAGAAATAGAGCACCGGCAACCCCGCCGCATAAAGCGCCAATGACCAAGCAAGTGACGCCCAGCCCGCGCCCCAGATGGTGAAACATGCATAGGCCGCTGCGAGGATAGAAAGCCCGGCCCAAAAAGGCGCGGAATGCCACGAATGCTTCAACTCTGCCAAAGCCGCGAGCAGCAGTGGGACAAGGAGCGTGCTGGTGCTGACCATCACAAGGAAGGTGAAGATGTCGAGCACGTCTCCACCCAATTGCGAAAGCAGAGCGAGGGTCGCGAGAATGCTCCCAAGGATGAGTGAGGCGGTAGGGGCTCTGGCGGCATTCCGCTTGGTCAGGAATTGCGGCGCGAGCCCATCGCGTGCTGGGGCCGCTGCGAACTGCGCGCCCACAAAAATCGTTCCGTTAAGCGCTCCTGCAACCGATACCATTGCGCCGATGGCCACTAGAGCGCTTGCCCATCCGCCAAGCCCCGCGACCGCTTCAGCAAAAGGGCTGGTGGAGGCAGCCAAGGTGTCCACCGGAAGCAACATCATCGCGGCCAGGACGCAGGCCACATAGATCAAAACGACGCTAACGACCCCAGCAACCAGAGCGCGCGGAATGGTTCGTTGCGCATCGCGAACGTCCTCTGCGGCAACCGTGCCCGCTTCAATTCCAGCAAATGCCCACATGGTGAGAAGCGCAGTCGCGCTCATGAGGTCGATAAGCGGCATATTTTGCGGGTTTGGCGAGGGGACATTGCTGGCATCGCCCAGCGCCAAAGCAGCGATCACCACAAGCACCAGAGGCACAAGCTTTAGGATTGCTGTGAGAACTTGCGCTTTTGATGCGGCACTGACGCCTGCGATATTGATGAAAGTGAGCCCCCAGATAAGCGCGAGCGCTGTCAGTACAGGCACCGCTCCCCCTTCGATGGCGGGCACGAACTGGGCCGCATATCCAACAAACCCCATCGCCATGGCGGGCATGCCCACGGTGTAGGATATCCAGAAACCCCAAGCGACCGCAAAGCCTGCCAGATCGCCAAATGCATCACGCACATAGCAATAGACCCCGCCTGATTGCCCCGTCCTCCCGGCCAGTCGGGCTAGAACTAGCGCCAGCAGCAAGGCACCGCTCGCGGTGAGACCCCATCCGGCAAAGGACAATGTGCCATAGGGCGCGAGCACGGCGGGCAGAAGGAAAACCCCAGACCCGATCATCGTGCCTAAAGTGAGCGCCCAAACGCTCCAAAACCCCAATGCGGGCTTAGAATGCACAGGAGTGTCAGAAACGCTCAAACACAATCGCCGTCTTGAGTGTAGAACTTTCGCATCAGGTTTTGGAAGTGCCACACACCGCCCTCTTTCGATGGGCAAAGCCGCCCGCCCACATAGGAGCCCGATGCCAACCCTTTCTGCACATGCTCGCAGATAAGGCGGTCTTCCTCTTGCACTTGGTCGGTGAAAGCGACGTCTTCCTCAACCCGGTGAGCGGCGTCTGGAGCATAGTAGAAATCAAACTCAACCTTGCAGCTGGCAAGGCCAGTGGGCACCACCCGGTTGGTCTGCAAACGCCCCGGCATGATGTTGAGCATCACATTGGGACAGACGAAGAAATACAGCCCTTCTCCCGCACCATAGGCTCCATTCTCTTCAACAGGAGCGCGTTGAAGCGACCAGAAATCGCCAAGCTCGGTGACATATTCGCTGTAGTCGACCGCTTGTGTCAGCCCTGGATGGACGAAAGGCAGGTGATAGCCCTCGAGGAAATTGTCGACATAGACCTTCCAATTGGCCGCCACATCGTAGGTGAGCCCATGGCGATGCTCCATCTGATCAAGACCTGTGTCGGCGACGATTGCTTCGATCCCGGCATAGACCGCTTCGAATGGGTCGCCCGGATGCGCCGTGGTGGCAATCCGCGCATAGACAAGATTGTGCCAGATTTTGACGTCGATGGGAGTGAGGCGGATATCGCTTTTGTCGAACCCTTGTGCATCCTGCATTTGTGGGGCGAGCTTCAATTGGCCAGCAAGATCATAGGTCCAACCATGGTAGGCACAGCGCAAGCGGCTGGCGCCTTTTTGGTCGCAAGTGGCCAGCGGCCCTGCACGGTGGGGGCATATATTGGTGAAGCCGCGCAACACGCCCGCATCATCGCGCAGCACGATCACCGGCACGCCGCCAACCTCGCGGGTCAGCACCGTTCCTGCTTCCGCAACAGCGCTCGCAGGAGCGATGACCTGCCATCCTGGAGCGATCACTTCCCGCAATTCGCGGGCATAGATTGCGGGGTCGGTGTAGAATTTCGGATCGAGCGCGCTGGCGCGTTCAAGGGTCGGGAGTTCGGCGTTCATGGTCTTGCGGACTAAGCACTTCGCGAAAGACTTTCAATCCGCTGCGTGAGGGGTTAGAAGAACGCCATCCCCGGGGAGCCTGCTATTGGCTGAGAGGGGCAGGTAGCGCTGCTCGACCCGTTGAACCTGAACCTGTTAACACAGGCGGAGGGAGCGGGTCGGCTTGAACGATAGGCCCGCACTCCGTCTCTAGGAGACAACGCATATGGCCGACATCAATTCACCGGTAGAGATAGGCGTCACCACCGGACCCATTCGCGGCAGCCGCAAGGTCTATGTCGGTGCGCGCACGGGCTCTGGTGTTCGCGTCGCTATGCGTGAGATCGACCTTGAGGGCGATGAGCCATCGGTGCGCGTCTACGACACCTCCGGTCCCTACACCGACCCTGATGCCAGTATCGACATCAATGCCGGCCTCGCCCCCCACCGCGCGGAGTGGATCAAGGCGCGCGGCGATGTCGAGCAGTACGACGCGCGCGAGGTGAAGCCCGAGGATAACGGACAACTCGGCCCGGATCGCTCCGGCGGCGTTGCGCAATTCCCCAATGTGGTGAAACGCCCGCTCAAGGCCAAAGCCGGCCAGAACGTCACCCAAATCCACTATGCGCGCAAAGGCATCATCACGCCTGAGATGGAATATGTCGCCGAGCGCGAGAACCTTGGCCGCGAACTCGCCAAAGACTTTGTGCGCGATGGCGAGAGCTGGGGCGCGGAAATCCCTGATGTGATCACGCCTGAATTCGTGCGCGATGAGGTCGCAAGGGGCCGCGCGATCATTCCCAACAACATCAACCACCCCGAAACCGAGCCCATGGCAATCGGGCGCAATTTCCTCGTCAAGATCAACGCCAATATCGGCAATTCTGCTGTGGCATCGGACGTGGCGACCGAGGTCGACAAGATGGTCTGGGCGACCCGCTGGGGCGCGGACACGATCATGGACCTCAGCACCGGGCGCAACATCCACGATACGCGCGAATGGATCATCCGCAACTCTGCCGTGCCAGTGGGCACTGTGCCGATCTACCAAGCGCTTGAGAAAGTGGGCGGGGTCGCTGAAGAGCTCACCTGGGACATCTTCCGCGACACTCTGATCGAACAGGCCGAGCAGGGCGTCGACTATTTCACCATCCACGCAGGCGTTCGCCTGCCATACGTGCCGCTCGCCGCAAAGCGCGTCACCGGCATCGTCTCGCGCGGCGGCAGCATCATGGCGAAATGGTGTTTGGCGCACCACAAAGAGAGCTTCCTCTACGAACATTTCGACGAAATCTCAGAGATTTGCGCCGCATACGACATTGCCTATTCGCTGGGCGATGGCCTTCGCCCCGGCTCCATCGCGGATGCCAATGACGAAGCGCAATTTGCCGAGCTCTACACTCTGGGCGAGCTCACCAAGCGCGCTTGGGCGCAGGATGTGCAGGTCATGATCGAGGGGCCGGGCCACGTCCCCATGCACAAGATCAAAGAGAATATGGAAAAGCAGCTTGAGGCCTGCGGTGAGGCGCCGTTCTACACGCTCGGGCCGCTCGTCACCGATATTGCGCCGGGCTATGACCATATCACCAGCGGCATCGGAGCCGCACAAATCGGTTGGTACGGCACCGCCATGCTCTGCTACGTGACCCCCAAGGAACACCTCGGGCTGCCTGACCGCGACGATGTGAAAGTGGGTGTGGTGACGTATAAGCTAGCAGCCCACGCAGCCGACTTGGCGAAAGGCCACCCGGCAGCCAAAGTGCGCGACGATGCTTTGTCAAAGGCGCGCTTTGAGTTCCGCTGGAGGGACCAGTTTAACCTCAGCCTCGACCCCGAAACCGCCGAGGAATTCCATGACCAGACACTACCAGCAGAAGGCGCCAAAACCGCCCATTTCTGCTCCATGTGCGGGCCGAAGTTTTGCTCGATGAAGATCAGCCAAGAGGTGCGCGAGTTCGCCGCCAAACAAAACGAGGGCGCGGACAGCTTTATCGCGGCCGGTGGCACCGAGGCCGAGGCGGAGAAGGGCATGGAAGAAATGGCCGACAAATATCGCGACGGCGGGGATTTGTATGTGAAGATGGTGGAGTGACGAGGTTTGGGATTTCCGAATAGTGCGGAAAAGGTCCGCGGCTGGTCTGGGTTGTATCTTAGTCTCGCGGATTGGCCTGATCGCATTCGTGAATGTCATCGATCACCCAATCGCCTGCGTGACGAGTTGACCTTCTATTTGTGTTTCTTCGCACAGGCCTACTCGGTGCGTGACTGGCTGGTAAAACAGGGTGTGTTGAAATCGAGCGAGATTGATGAAGCAATCGGGGGTGAGATTGCAATGCAAATATGCCGAGATATTTGCAACAGATACAAGCACTACACGCTTAGTAATCCAAGCATTGACGGTGACTGGTCAATTCAGCGCCGTGTAGTCAACTCGTTCGCTGATGATGAGTGGGAATGGACTGTAATAGCCGGACAGCACAATATATCTTTGTGGGACCTGATGATTAGGTGCATCTCCTTCTGGGAGGCATTGGTCGCGGCATATGGGCTATCAGTTGATAAACATTTCGACCATTTACGCCCGTCATCCTGAACTTGTTTCAGATAACAGCGGGTTTGCGCCTTAGTTCATGGGGTTATGCTGAAACGAGTTCAGCATGACGTTGGTGGCGGGGCGGGTTTGTGCTTGCCTTGATGGTTATCCCGAAACGAGTTCGGGATGACGGTGCTCCTTTCAGTCGTCATCCCGGACTTGATCCGGGATAACCCTTGAGGCCTGGCGCTTGGTTGCTCGGGTTATCCTGAAACGAGTTCAGGATGACATTTATGGTTCAGGATGACGCTTGTTGGGCACGAGGGACTTACCGCAAGCCCATCTCCAGCCCCAAATTGCGCCAGTCGGGGTTGTCTCTCTCCACCAACTCAATCTTCCAATCGCGGTGCCAGTTTTTGAGCTGTTTCTCGCGGGTGATGGCCTCGTCCATGGTCTCAAACATCTCGATGTGCACGAGCCGCTTGCAATTGCGGCGCTTGGCGAAGCCTTCGAAGGTGCCCTCTTGGTGCTGGTGGTAGCGCGCCGCCATGTCTGAGGTGACGCCGATGTAGATGTAGCCACGGTTGCCGCTCGCTAGGATGTAGACGCAAGGGTTTTTCGCCATAGTGCGAGGATAGCGAGCTCCACCCACTTCGTCATCCCGGACTTGATCCGGGATAACCCTCGCGGCCTTGGCGCTGGGTTGATGGGGTTATCCTGAAACGAGTTCAGGATGACGGAGTGGGATTAAGGATGACGTTTTAATCGTGTAGTGTGGGGAGATGCACAACCCCACCACCACCCTAGCCGCAACCCTCGCCCTCACCGCTGCACCAGCCCTCGCACAAGGAGCACCAGCCACCACCCCCGAGTTCCTCCCCAACACCGGCTCCTCTGCGCCATTCTCCCGCGCAGTGGAGGTCGGCGATACTCTCTACCTCGCAGGGCAACTCGGCATTGCGCGCCCCTCTGACACCGACCGAACCAACGGCATCGAGGCCGAAACGCGGCGGGCTATGGAGCGGATTGGGGAGACGCTTGCCCTCTACAACCTCACCCACGATGCGCTGTTCAAATGCACCGTTTGGCTAGCGGACATAGACGACTTTGGAGCCTTTAACGCGGTCTACCGGGAGTTCTTCCAAGAGGGGCGCTATCCCACCCGCTCGACCATGGCGGTCAAGGACCTCGCCGCTGGCGCTCAGATCGAGATCGAGTGTATCGCGCACAACCCGCAAGGCTGATCCAGCTTGGTTGGCTGTTCTGCGATGGCGCGGCGAAGGTCTGCCCCCGCCAACACCTCGCCTAAGAAAAGGGGTTCTCGCCGTGATCGGTGAAGCGCACGAGGCTCCAGTCATAGCCCAGCTCGCGCACGCGGGCCTCGAGCAGGGCTTCCAGTTCGTGGCCGGGCCACAGGCGGCGGGTTAGGATCCACAGATACCGCCCGCTCGGCTCGCCGACGATGCTCCATTGATACATGCCATCAAGGCCTTTCTCAGACCGATCTAGCACCCAGTAATCGCCATAGAACGGCCCGAAGAAGCTTACGCGCAGCTTGGCGCCATTTGATCCTTCCACCACCTTTGCGCGGCCCGTGGCCTGTTCGAACTCGCCATCCAGCCCGCCTTTGAAGCAGGAATTGACCACCCGGATATTGGCATCGCCTGATGTCTCTCTCAGCGAGTATTCGGCAGTGACCCCTTCGCAGCCTTCCTGAAACGGCGCTTCGTAACGGGCATATTCGTGCCACACGCCAAGATAGGCGGATAGCTCGACCGGCTTGGCAGGCTCAGGCACAGCAAGGTTGCCAACCGGGCCGGGAGATCCAACACAGGCGACCAGAGCAGCGGACAAGACCAACGCCAGTGCGGCCCTTGGCGCGACGCGGTGCAGGCCGGGTACGGCGCCTTTGCTATTCAACGATTGTGATTTCGACCCGGCGCGCTTCGGCGTTGGACAGTTCTTCGCTGGTCGTGTCGTCGGGCCGCACAAGCTCGGTGCGGTCTTCTGCGATACCCAGGGCCACCAATTGCGCCTGCACATTTTCTGCACGGCTCTTCGACAATTCGGCATTCAGCTCTGCATTGCCCGTGGGATCGTTGAAGCCTGATATCTGCGCGGATGCGTCTGGATTGGCTTCCAGAAAGGCAGCGACCTCTGCCGCAACATCGGCGAAATCGGGGGCGACTTCGGTCGATCCGCTGTCGAAATAGACGGTCAGCATCGGACGGCCATCGCGGGTTCCGGCGGTGACGCCCGCGCCTTCAGGCACGACGGCGGCTTCGGCTTCTTCGGCAGCTTCAGGCTCAGGCTCAGGCTCAGGTGCTGGAGCAGGCGCTGCTGGAGCGGCGGCGGGTGCTTCGGCTTCGGGAAGGATGGTGATGCCGGTCCAGGTGGAGATTAGGACCGCGGCGATCATCGCTCCTGCGGCAACCAAAGCCCAAACACAGCCAAAGCCGAAGATATCAACTTCATCGCGTTCTTCGGTGGTTTGCGCGTTGTCCTGATTTGCCATGCTGACTTCCCCTTCTACTCGCGGACCTCTTCCCCTGTTCGCAAGGCGCGACGATGAAAGCCACGCTGCGAGAGACTCGTTTGCTGACTTGCGGTTCTAGCGCGGAAAGTTGAAATGACAAGAAATATGTACAGTTACAATGTCTAGAGAAATAGACATATAGGGTGCCATGCCTATTGCTGACCGGTTGCCAGCGGTTCATCCGGAAAACCGCGCAGCTGTACGAATCCGCTGGAAAAATCGGCGCTTGGACCCCACATTGAGGAAAGAAAGCAAGCGCAAAGAGGAGACGCGATCCATGCAATTCCAGTTCAACTCGGATCACACCGTCATGGGCACAGAGAATGTGGCAGAGCGGATTGAGGCGATGATGCGTGAGAAGTTTGCCCGGTTCGAAGATCGGCTGACGCGGCTTGAAGTGCATGTGTCGGATGAGAACGGGCACAAGCATGGATCAGACGACAAGACCTGCATGATCGAGGCGCGCCCGCGTGGAGGCAAGCCGATCGGCGTGACCGAGCATGGATCAAAGGTGGATGCGGCCGCGCGCAAAGCCGCGACCACAATGGTCCAGCGGTTGGAGCGGGTGTTTGGCAAGAGCGAAAAGCACAAACACGATGCGCGCCCCGACAAAGTCCTATGATGAACGCATCCTAGCTCTGAAGCACGCGGCGATCTTGCGGAAAAGGCGGCCTAGCTGCTCTGGCGGAAACGCCCAAATAGGCCGCGTGCTGGACGGTCGGCTGACGATCCAGAACCAGCCAATGGCCCTGGACGCTTAAAACTGGCTGGTCCGATCGGCGCATTTGTGTTGCCTTCGCTCGTATACTTATCACTGCCAAGAAACAGGCCGTAAACCAGTATCTGCGCGCTTGGCTCAGCGCGGGTTGTTATTGCATTGTCGATCATGCGGGAACTCCCAGAAACGCTGCGATCTCGGGCCATTGCTGCCGAACGGTCTCGCGCCCTCGCTCAATATTTTGTGCAAGCAGATCAGGGTCAAACTCAAGCCGATCATAGAGTTGCGTTTCCGGCTGGAGCACCATGGTCGGCGCGAAATTGTTGCGCTCATGGGCTTCGGTGATCGGGCGCATGGCTTGTTCGATCTGTTGCGGGGTTAAGCCAAGAGCGGCCAGTTCGTTTCGCTGTTCTTGCGCGGCGTCCAAAAGCTCTCCCATCAGCCGCGTGTTCTGCAGGTCTCCTTCAGCCACTTCGCGCATGAGCAACTCAACCGATTGAAGGCCGATCTCAATGAGATTGCTGAAATCCTCGGTGGAAGGGGGGAGGGGAGCCTCTGCCCTCACAGCCAGCACTGCACGCGGGCGCAATTGCAGCGCCGCGTCGAGCGGGATGATATCGCGCACCCCGCCATCAACCCAATGCGTCACATTGCCGGCTGCGTCTTCAGTTTCAAACGGCGGGAAGAAGGGCGGCTGAGCGGAGCTTGCGTAAACCCAATTGGCTATATTGTCGGCATTCTCGCCAACGATCCGTAGTTCACCATTGGTCAGGTTGACCATGGCCATGCGCAGAGATTTTCCGGTGGCGCGGATCTTGGCATCATCGAACATCTCAGCGAACAATTCACGCACCGGCTCCGGGTTGTAGAGCGATTCCTTCCCGGTGAGCAAAGCCCACAATTCGCCGCCGCGGTGGCGGTAGATGGAATCGTTACTGGTGATGCCGCCCCAGAAATTGACGAGCCGTTCCACATCATCCTGCGCAACCGCAGCCGCCTGAATGGCGCCTGTGGATGTGCCAACGGCGGTTTCAAACTCAACCCCGCGCACCCGGATCAATTCATCGATAACGCCGACCTGAAACGCACCCCTCGCGCCGCCGCCGCTTAATGCCAAAGCCAGACCGCCTGCCATACCCCATCTCCTGTTGGGGGGCGTGGTAGCGAGCAACGTCGCGGTGCGATTGGACGCGACCGCCAATTGTGGATTTTAGAGCTGATTATTCTGCTGCGGTGGCGGTGGGTAGGCCTTGAATGCCGAGCTCTCTCAGGATCATCTCAACCTTCTTCTTTACCCCGAAAAAGCCCGCTTTGGCATGAGGCCAAGTGGCCCTGTCGAGATCGGAGAGGATGGGAATGGTCTGACCCATTTGGATCAGAGGCTCCAATTGCGGCATCAATGCATCTCGGGTCCAACCCTGCGTGAGGTAAGGAAACGCGACCCGTTCAATCCCAGCATCAGCCAGCATTGCGGAGAGATCATCGCCAGGGCTCCAGAAGCGAGCGCCGCAGTCAAACGCATCCGCTGCATCGCGCGTCCCGCTCTGAACAGCCCCGCGCGCAAAGTCACTGACTGCCGCGCTTGTTTCTAAAGGAGACCGGGATTGCGCTCTTTCCGCGCCAATGACCAAGGCAGGCGGGCGGGGCAGAGCCAGTGCGTGGTGGCTTGCCGCCTCATCATGCAGGATCAGGGCATAGGGCTCGCCGAAATCAGATGGCTCGTTTGGAAGGGGCAGGTGAAGCGGTTGGCGGGTATGCTCCCTTGCCTCCTCAAGCGGATCAGCAATCTCGGATAGACTGGCAGCACCAAGAGGCCCGCCCTGCTGGTTGGCGGTGTAACGCGCGATGTTGTCTGCGCGCGCAAGATAAGTCTTGCCGCGCGTGTGCAAGCCGCCAACCCAGCGCCAGGAAAGCGTGTTGGAGGCGGCATCGCCATCAATCAGGTGGCGCAAGAAGAAGTCCGCTCCCAAATGCCAATCGAGCTTGAGCGTAAAGATCCAAATGCTCGCAAACCACATGCGCGCGTGGTTGTGGAGATAGCCGGTTTCCACCAGCTCGCGGGCCCAGTGGTCGAACGCCTCGATCCCGGTCAAACCGCCAACGGCGCGCTTATATCCGGTTCGCAGGCCAGCATTGGCATCGAGCGCAGCCAAAGCCCTATCGCGGCCCCTCACATAATCTGCCCAGATGCTGGGGCGTTGTTCGAGATAGCCTTTGAAGTATATCCGCCAGAACACCTCTGCGATGAATTTGTCCGCTGCATCTGGGCTATGCTGGCTTAGCGTTGCGTTCACCACTTCAGCCTCGCTCAGGAGGCCTGCATGCAGCCAAGGCGACAGCTGCGAAACGTTTTTGCGCGCACCATCCAAGGCAAAACCGTCATCATAATTGCGGTTGTTTGCATAGGCGCGTCCGGCGCGCGGCAAAAAGTCGTGAAGCCGATCAAGCCCGGCTTTGCGGGTTGGATTGAAGTGCATGACCCATCAACCGACTGGGCTGGTAAGGGTTCCGCAAGTTTGCTTTCATCCCTATTGAGTGAAGTTGCGTATATTCGAACAAGACAGGCTCAACCCCGCATGTCTTCTGCGCCCAATCGATAGAAAGCTTGGCCGGCAGCCTATAAGTATGAAACCAAAGGAAAACGATCCCATGAGAACTTTCAAAATCGCACTCGCTTCAACCCTTGCGCTCACGCTTGCAGCGTGTGGCGGCGAAACCGCCGGTGATGATGCGATGATGGCGGAAGAAGGCGCAGCGGTTGCTGAGGCTGAAACCGCTGGCACTATCGTTGAAGTCGCGCAGGGCGATGAAAGCTTTTCCACCCTCGTCGATGCAGTCGTTGCAGCCGGTCTGGTGGAGACCTTGTCAGGCGAGGGGCCTTTCACCGTCTTCGCGCCCACCAATGATGCCTTTGCCAAGATCGACCCTGCAGCTTTAACCGAGCTAACCACCAACGACACTGAAACGCTTGGCGCGATCCTGACCTATCACGTTGTCGCAGGTTCGGTTGATGCGGAAACGCTTGTCGGCGCGATCAATGAAGCGGGCGAGGAAGGTTACACAATCGAAACCGTCGCTGGTGGCAGTCTTAGCGCCAGCCTCGTCGACGGTGCAGTTGTCTTGACCGATGCAACAGGCGGCACCGCCACTGTGACTGCGACCGATGTCGCAGGTTCCAACGGGCTGATCCATGTGATCGACACGGTCCTGATGCCACAATAAGCGCGCGGACCACTGCGAAGAACATGCGAAGGCGGGCCCGACTGGGTCCGCCTTTTGCGTTTATGGACAGGGCACGATAAGCTGAGGTCAAGGGGAAAGGGAGGCAGAATGAATAGACGCCTTGGCGCTGTATCTGTGTGTGTTCTTGCAGCCTCTATCTCGGCCTGCGCGGACCCACCGGGCGAAATTTCGCGCGATACGCAGCCCTTTGACCGGATCGCTGCGACCGCCAGCATTTCAGCTCTCGGCACAGAACCGTTCTGGGGGATGGATATCGAGCCAACAGATGCTGGATTTACCGCGCGTTACTCTACCCCTGAAAATGTTGAAGGCACTGCTTTTTCAGTCACACGTTTTGCTGGAAACAACGGCATCAGTTTTGCCGGCGAGTTGGAGGGTGGGGATGTGCAAATCGCGATTACGCCGGGCGAATGCAGCGATCAGATGAGCGACCGGCTATACCCTTACACTGCCACAATCGCGCTGGGTGAGGACACACTTTTGGGCTGCGCATACACCAGCGATGAACCCTTTACGGGAGAGGAAACACCATGACTGATGGCAGCGTAACCAGCGGTAAGGGGCGGCTTGGCGCGCCGGTTGGCGGCGATTGGGTGAGCCCTGTTTGGCGCAGTTTTTTCTGGACCGCTTGTGTGTTCAATTTCGTGGTCGGCGCTATGGGCATGTTCTCTCCGGCGGCCACAACCGATGCGCGGGTCATCGGGCTGCTCGTCTTTTGTTTCGGCATTCTGTATCTGTTGGTCGCGCGCGAGCCTATTCGGTTTGCGCCTACTCTATGGGCCGGAGTGATCGGTAAGCTTGGCGTAGTAGGTTTGCTATCACCCATTGCCTTTGGCGAGGAAGGCAACTTGCTGGTGGCAGGCGCATTGGTGCTCGATGCACTGTTTGCGGCGGGTTTTCTCGCATTCTTGATGACCAAGGGCGATGCGAGCGATTGATTGCACAATACAGGAGGGGAACATGATGCAAGAGGGGGGATGTCTGTGCGGGCAGGTCCGCTACACACTTTCGGCTCAGCCGCAGATTTGCGTCGCCTGCCATTGTAAGAATTGCCAGCGGCAGGCGGGCTCGGCATTGTCGATCATCATCGGTGTTCCAGAGGACGCAGTGGAGGTCAGCGGGACATTGAAGACTTACAACGACACGGGCGACACCGGCGCGACGGTTCGGCGGCAATTCTGCCCCGAATGCGGATCGCCGGTTTTCACCCGGCTTGAGCAAGGCGATATGATGTTTATCAAAGCCGGGACCTTGGATGATACATCGCAGCTTCAGCCCGCGTTCCACTGCTACACCAAAAGCAAGATGAACTGGTACGACCTTGGCGAAGCGATGGGATTTGAGACCGTGCCAGAGGGTATGTAGCGCGCCTGGCGTTTGGATGACCGGTTGGCTCTAATCGAAACTTTCGGGGTATCTACGTAATTTTTATGGGGCGGCACAGGAACGTTGCGACCATTGCACCGTTATGGGCGCAATAGATAAACTGATCCGCTGGCTGGCCGTCCCTCCTACTCCCAAAAAAGACGCCACGCTGCGGGAAAGCGAATACAGTGAACACCGACGACGAAAGCAACCGCCCGCGGCCCAGTCAGGCTGGGATGCGGTTTGATGACGCGCCTGAGCGTTTCAAGGCAGGCCATACAGACGATCAGTTCTCTGGTGCATCAGGCGTGCTGTTTGAACAGGCCATGGCGCAAACGAGGATGGCGATCTGCCTCGTTGATCCGCATGCCAAAGACCTGCCGATTGTCTTTGCCAATCGCGCCTTTCGGCGCCTGACCGGCTATTCTGAAGAAGAGATCATCGGGCGCAATTGCCGCTTTCTTCAGGGGCCCAAAACCGATCCAGAACCGATTGCGCGCATCCGTTCCGCGATCCAAAATGAAGATGTGGTGGTGGTGGAACTGCTCAATTACCGCAAGAACGGCACCACTTTTTGGAATGCGCTCCACCTTGGTCCGATTTACAATGATCAAGGCGATCTCGTCTATTTCTTCGGCAGCCAGTGGGATGTCTCCGATGTCCGCGCAGCCCGCGCCGAAGAACGCCACGCTCGTGAAATGGCGCGCGAATTGTCCCACCGGATGAAGAACATGTTCGCGGTGATATCGGGCATCGTCAATGTCACCGGACGTGCGCGCGGTATTAGGGACGAAGCGGCTGAGATCAACGCCCGGATTCAAGCGCTTGGCCGCGCCTATGACACGACACTGGATGACGCCACGTCGGGATCGGTCGACATTGGCCACGCGATCGAAGCGGTGTTGGCACCCTATAAAGGGTTGAACGGAAGGCTCTCGCTGCGCGGCAATGGCGTGCGAATGCCATTCGCGGTCATCTCTGTTATTGGACTGGTGCTGCATGAACTGGCCGCCAACGCCACCAAGCACGGTGCCTGGAGCAATGACAGCGGCAAAGTTGCGGTCGATTGGTCGCTGGATAATGATGCGCAAGAGCTTCGGATTATCTGGACCGAGACCGGCGGGCCTGCAGTGGATGCAACGGCGATCACGCCGGGCACCGGTACCGCGATTGTTGATCGCTTACTTGCGACATCGCGTGGTTCGGCCGTGCGCGATTGGGGCGAAGGCATGTTCACCGCAACTGTCACGGTGCCTGCGCGGAGCGCCGAATGAGCGAGCCCTACGCCATCTTGCTGCTCGATGATGAACCGCTGATCCTGATGGATCTGCAATATGCGGGCGAGGATTGCGGTTATCGTATGCTTTGCGCCACCAACTGCAAAGAGGCGCATCGGCTGATCTCGGCAGAACCAAAGATTGATGCCGCGATCCTTGACGTGTCGCTAGCCGATGATTGCACCTGTGCACCCGTTGCGGAGGATCTGGAAAAGCGCGGCATACCCTTCCTCCTGCATTCGGGCGATTTTGATCGACGCGACGGCGATATTCGCAAGCTCGATGCTCCGCTTATAGGAAAGCCCGCAGCATCTGAAACGGTTATCGCCGCAATTGTCGCCATGATTGAGGATGGCGGGGGCGGCAACCACTCGGTCGCCGCCGAATAGAGCGGTGCTCTAAGCCGAGGCTTAGAACAGGCCTGGAATCTGATATTGCGCGGCGTTCGGCGCGCTCGGCATCATGATCTCCCGACCGCCAACACTTTGGGCCGATTGCGCATTGGTGCCTGCAATCGGTGTGCAAGTGTTGCCATTCAAAAAGCTGATCGCAGTTGCGAGCGAGTCCTCACTGGGATCACCAAAGGGCGTGAAGATATCATCGGTTGCGCGGCACGTATTGGGCATGACGCTGGCAAGGCCGGTGAAGTATTCCCCTTCATCATTGGCGTTGGTGGTCTGAAATGTCACAGCGCGCACGCGCAAATCGCATTCCTCGAGATCGAAGGCAAACTGGCCAACCGGCTTTCCTGAGGTGTTGCTGCCGATAAGAGCGATGCGATCTTCAGCGACATAGGGAAGCATAGCGTTGATCACGAGCTCACTGGCAGAGGCCGTGCTGCGCGTTCCGATCAGCGCAATCGCTTCGGGTTGCAGCGCGTTGAGTTCGGATTCGAACAGCTCTGTTTCGTTGTTGTCTGATCGTTCAGGTCGCAGCACAGTCTGGCTGAAAATCTGGCCGATGCGGCCTTCACCCATCAGATCGCCCATCGTTTCAGCGACGCTGACAAGCCCGCCGCCATTGTAACGGAAATCGAAAACGAGTTCGGTGACGTTGTTGTCTTTAAACAACTGGAACGCATCGCGCAGCTGGTCAGCTGCATCGGACACAATAAAGGTGCGCAGGTTCAAATAGCCAATATTGCGGCCATTATCGTTGATGATCGAGGCACCATATCGGTCCGAAATGGGATCGAGTGAAAACTCTGTCTTGGTGATTGAGGCCTCGGTTGCAGCTCCGCCCAATGGCACGAAGCGGATGGTTCTTGTCACTCCCGGATCGCCCGGCCCCAGCGCATCGAAGACCGCGTTGGGGCCGCCTGCCGCCATAAGCGACGAGACCGTTTGCACATTGTTGCTGTTGGTTCCAATCGCAGTCAGCTCTGTGCCGCGATCCATCCCCGCTTGAAAACCGGTTCCGTTCTCAAAGCTTTCAAGCAAGAACGCACGATTGTTTGTTGTGTCAAACGCCAAACGTATACCAAAGCCAGCGCTGGAGCCGGAATTGATCAGGGCGGTCTCTTCCGCAATTGAAGTAGCAAAGGTGAAGCCAACATCGCGCTGCTGCGCGCGCGCCGGCGCTACCCGAGCATCGAGAAAGTCCTGCACATCAGAAAAGTCTGCGGGGTTTACCGTATTGTCGAGCAGGTTGGGGAACAGATACCACTGATCCAGAACATCATCCGCGAAGGCAATTTGATTGGAAACAGCGCAGGTGGACGTCCCGGTTTGCGTGCCGGTGGGAGTGGGCGTTCCGCCGCCAGTGCCTCCACCGCCGCCGCCAGACGTTGGAGTGGTGGAGCTCCCGCCGCCTCCACCGCAAGCTACAAGGGCGAATGCGAGCGTTGCGGCGATGGCCTGTTTGGACACCGTGCGCGGTGATCGATTTGAAAAGGAATTCATAAAAAGGAAGCGACTCCGACCAAATGCATGTATGTTCGACCCCCACATCGATGCAGGCCAACATGCAGATTTCCACCCCTTATCGCAAGGTATGACCCCGTCTGGCTGGCCCGAAGCTGAACGCAAGGCTGAAATTGCACGTTTTTTTGCAGGTTTTCCCCAGATGCCGGGTGATTTCTCGCGCCTCTCCCTCGTTTTGCCCCCTGTATCGGACTAGCTAGGTGGACATGGAAAGACAGAATCATGACTGATCTGCCTGATTGGGCCGCATCCAAACTGCCTGCTGCAGCGCGTCACGCTGGCCTTGCTATCGCCACGCTTGGCGAAGCAAAGACGCTTGGCCGCGGGGGTTTTGCGCTCACCAGCCCTGCCTTTGATGCGGGCGAAGAGCTTGATCCGTGTTTCACCGCTAAGGAAGAAGACGCGGTTGCCCCTCCGCTCGAATGGACCGCGCCGCCGCCCGGATCGCAAGAACTGGTGGTGATTGTTGAAGATGCCTCCAGCCAAGGCGATCAGCCTGCCTGTCATTGGATCGTCTGGGGATTGCCCGGCCAGAAGGGTAAGCTGCTCGAAGGCGAGGTCCCGCCGCGCGCGGGCAAGAACGCACTAGGCAATTCCGAATGGCTGCTGCCGGATCCACCAGAGGGTGAGACGCGCCATTATGTGTTCCAGATTTTTGCAACCGATCTGCCTTTGACGATCATGCCCGGCGCAAGTCGCGAAGATGTGATCGGCGCAATCAAGGGCTTTGTTACCGGGTGCGCAATCCTCCACGCTCCGTTCACCGGCATCGCAGATGATGGCGAGGATTGGGACGATGAAGACTTTGACTGAACGCCATAACCACAAGGGAGAATAACCATGGCAAACGCGCTGCAAAAGCCGGTGCAACTTTCAAGCGAACTCGAAGCGGTCGTCGGCAAAGGCCCGATGCCCCGCACTGAGGTGACTTCGAAAGTCTGGGCTTACATCAAAGCCAACAACCTCCAGAAGGAAAGCGACAAGCGCACGATCGTGCCTGACGCGAAGCTGGGCGCTGTGATCGGCAATGATGAAATCAACATGATGAAAATGACCGGCAAAATCTCAAAGCACCTCACTTAAGAGGTCCTTTGCCGAACGAATATGGTCAGCGGCGCGCGATCCGATAGGGTCCGCGCCGTTGGCTTTTGGGAACACCTTTCCAGCTAAGAGCAATGGATTGTTGTGCGAGTAGGGCGTCGACCGCCACGTGGACCTCATCCATATGCTCACGCCAGTTGCTTTGCGGTCCGGCCAGCAGCCTTGCCGCCTCGCTTGGGCAGATCGTCTTGCCGCTGCTCCTTTGATCGAGCAGTTGTAAGATTGCTGCCTTTGCGTCAGCCATTGTAGGCCGCCTTTCGCAAAGGCACTTCTCCCACCCATAATGCGAGCCAAATGATCAGCGGCTGCGCGATCATGCGCGGCACATGATAGGCAAGTCCCAGCCCGCCATCGTCGCTCGCCATATCGATTGCGAAGTGGTTGATATTGGCAGGCCACACGCACAGCGCATAAAGCGCAAGACCGATGCCCGCCGCTTGGCGCAATGGTTTGCTAAAAGGCTGGAGCAGCGCGAGCGCGCCGATAATCTCTGCAATCCCTGTCCAAAACACCACCGCTTCGGGGAAAGGCACAAAAGCGGGTGTGATCGAAAGGAACGGATCAGGCGTTTCAATATGCTTGTACCCCGCAAAACCATAAAGTGCAGCGAGGAGCCAGCGAAGCGCAGTGCGGATCATGAAGCGCCGCTTTCACCCGGTGCCCATCCGGGCGGGGCAAGTTCAAATCCCGCAAACTCAAAACCCGGCACTACCACGCAGGACACCAGAGTGTAGCCCGCGGCGCCAACTGGCGGGGCAACAGGACGCGCTGCCTGCCATGCACCGGTTGGCACCAAGCCTTGGAAAACGTGACCGGCATAGACATCGTCTCCCAAGGTCAGCCAATCCGCCGCCGCATCATTTCTCTCCGCGATCCCCAATTCGAGCGGATCGCCCGCCTGCCAGATCCACATCTCATCTGCATCGACCCGGTGCCAATGCGAAGCCTCACCGGACTTGAGAAGGAACAGGATAGCGGTTGCATTGGCGCGATCCGAACCGTCTGGATCCGCACGACCTTGGGACCTCCACGTCTCTTTGTACCAACCACCTTCGGGATGCGCGGATAGTCCCAATTGTTCGATGAGTTGGTCTGCGGTATTGGTCGCGCTCACGACGGTGCCCTTTCAAATATGGGCCCGCCCTATCCGGAGAGGCGACAAGCATGCAATATCTCAGGCGTCCTATTATCGCTTTGGCGTTTTGTTTGGCCGCACCGCTGGTTGCGCAGGATGCAGAGCCCTCGCCGACCGATGCCGCCGAAGAAGCGCGTGAGGCAGAAGAGCCGATAGCCCCCGCACTTGAAGCGGCCTTGGCTGCCCTGGATGCAGCGCCTGTGTTTGACGGGCATAACGATGTTCCGATCCAATTGCGCGCGCGGTTCAACAATCAGCTTGCAGGCTTCGACTTCACCGACACCAGCGGCACCGGGGAAACCCACCCCGAAGGGCGTGCCATGCACACGGATACGATGCGGCTGGCTGAGGGCCGTGTCGGAGCACAATATTGGTCGGTCTATGTGCCGGCCAGTCTTTCAGAGCCTGAAGCTGTTCAAATGACGTTGGAGCAGATCGACGTCATGAAGCGCCTGATCGATCTTAATCCCGACACGCTCGCCTATGCAGAAAACGCCGATGAAGTTGAGATCGCGATGGCCGATGGCAAAGTTGCATCCTTGTTGGGTATCGAAGGCGGGCATTCGATCGGATCGAGCCTCGCAGTGTTGCGCCAGATGTATGCGCTTGGCGTGCGCTATATGACGCTCACTCACAATCTCAACACACCCTGGGCAGACAGCGCGACCGATACGCCCGAACATGGCGGGCTGACGGATTTTGGCAAGGATGTGGTACGCGAGATGAACCGGCTGGGGATGCTGGTTGACCTCAGCCATGTCAGCGAAGAGGCGATGATGGACGCGCTCGATGTGACTGAGGTTCCCGTAATCTTCAGCCATTCGGGTGTACGAGCGGTCAATGGCCATGCGCGTAACGTGCCCGATAGTGTTTTGGCACGGCTGCCGGACAATGGCGGGATCGTCATGGTGGTGGGGCTGCCCGGCTTTCTCAATAACGAACGGCGCGAATGGTTTGCGGAGTATCAGGCGCAAGAGGCGCGGCTCGTTTCGCTCTACCGAGGTCAGCCCAATATTGTCGAAGCGGCAATGGATGAATGGGTCGCTGAAAACCCCGAACCTGCCACGGATATCGGCCATATGGCGGACCATATCGATCATATCCGCGACACGATTGGTGTAGAATATGCCGGCATTGGCGGGGATTTTGACGGAATGCCCTCTGGCCCTGTCGGGTTTGAGGACACGAGCGGATACCCGCAGCTTTTCGCAGAGCTAGCCCGGCGCGGCTATTCACAGGTTGAGATGGAACTGATCGCCAGCCGAAATGCCATGCGCGTCCTTCGCGAGGCGGAACGCTATGCCGCAAGCGCACGGTCCCAGCTACCGATTGAGCGGCTGATTCCGGAGGCGGAATGAAGCGGGTGGGCGAGCCGACTCAGCCGTAAAGCGCAGGGATGATCCAGATCAGGCTCATCGCGGCGATGGCGATGAACAGGCCGATGCCCAGCACATAGCGCATATGCCCGGTCGTGTGCGCGCCGCGTGCATCATCGTCTTCAATGTGAATTGCGCCGTCTTGGTCACTAGCTTTGTCGGTCATGAAGCTCTCCGTTGTTATTGGCGATCCTTGTTACCAACGCAAAGAGGCTACGTAATGTTCCGAGGTCGTGCTTAAGCCGATCGCAAGTCTAATCGCGCAGCAGATCGTTGATCCCGGTCTTGGAGCGGGTTTGCGCATCCACGGTCTTCACAATCACCGCGCAGTAAAGTGAGGGGCCGGGCGTCCCATCGGGCAAAGGCTTTCCAGGAAGTGATCCGGGCACCACGACCGCATAAGGGGGCACTTCGCCCATGTGCACTTCGCCAGTCGCACGGTCTACAATCTTGGTCGATGCGCCCAGATAAACGCCCATCGACAGCACCGCGCCTTCGCCCACGCGCACGCCTTCGGCCACTTCGCTGCGCGCGCCGATAAAAGCGCCGTCGCCGATTATGACAGGTTCGGCCTGGAGCGGTTCGAGCACTCCGCCGATCCCAGCGCCGCCTGAGATGTGCACATTCGAGCCAATCTGCGCGCAGGAGCCGACGGTAGCCCATGTGTCGACCATCGTGCCTTCGCCGACATAGGCACCGATATTGATGAAGCTGGGCATTACCACAGCGCCCTTGCCGATAAAGCTGCCGCGCCGCACCACCGCGCCCGGCACCACGCGAAAGCCAGCATCGCGGAAACGGTTGTCGCCCCATCCGGCAAATTTGATCGGCACTTTATCGAATGCCGCATCTCCTCCTGCGGCATCTTCCATCACCCGGTTGTCGTTAAGCCGGAAGGATAACAAGACTGCTTTTTTCAGCCATTGGTTAACCTGCCAGCCGCCTTCACCATCAGGTTCCGCCACCCGCGCTTCGCCGCTGTCCAGCATCGCTAAAGCTTCACGCACACAGTGGCGCGCATCGCTACCCGGAGTGATCTCTGCCCGGATTTCCCAAGCCTGTTCAATGTCAGCGATGAGGGTGTCAGTCATAAGTACTCCGCCGGGGGGTTCAATTTGAGACGCCACCTAACGGTGGCCTTGCGCAGACAACGCATGATCTGACAGCGCTGCTAGCGTTAGTGATGCAATGCGGCAAGACCGACTAGGTGTTTAGCCTTGGTCAAAACGCATAGCCCTTGTCACGCCGGTCATTCTCGGATTAATGGTAATGGCGCTAGGGGTAAGTTGTTAAGGATGACGCATATGTCAGATACGCCCCGAGCCAGCGCGGCTGCGCGCGCTTTGCCCGCGAAATCGCCGCCTGCTTCTCCCATAAACTGGAAAATTATGACAGCCGCTCTCGCTTGTGCAGCGCTCAGCGCGTGTGGCGGGGGCGCAGGCGGGGCGCCGCAGCCTTTGTCAAGTCAGCCAGCCCCTGCGCCGCCTCCTCCACCGCCTCCGCCGCCTCCGCCCCCACCACCACCGCCGCCGCCTCCAGAGAGCGAAGATTTCGACACGGCTGAGTTTCGCCGCTCTGACGGGCCGGAGTTCCACGGCGCGGTCGAGGCATGGACTCAGGGCGCAACAGGCGCGGGTGAGATCATCGCCATCATCGATTCAGGGTTGGATTCCGACAGCCCCGAATTTGCGGGCCGAGTGAACGAGAATTCCACCGATATTGTGGGCGTTCGCGGGGTCGATCCAGAAGATGATCACGGCACCAATGTTGCCTTGGTCGCTGCTGGAGGACGCGATGGTACAGGCGTTGTCGGCATTGCCTTTGATGCAGAGATTTTGGGTATTCGGAGCGATATGCCCGGTTCTTGCGGAGAAGACACACCGCAGGATTCCAGCTTGGGCTGCTTGTTCAACGACACGGATATTGCCGCGGGTATCGATCTGGCGGTGCAAACGGGCGCCACAGTTGTCAATTTGAGCCTTGGCGGAGGGGGAGCCTCTCCTCAATTGGTCGATGCGGTCGCGCGAGCCGCTGATGCGGGCCTTGTGATCGTTGTCGCAGGCGGCAATGGCGGGGATGGCAGCGAAGAAGGTATTGACCCCGATCAACCGGATCCGTTTGCGCGCAGCCTGCTTCAAGCGGGCGGCGACAATGTTATCATCGTCGGCTCGGTCGATGATGAGGGCGAGTTTTCGGAATTCAGCAACCGCGCTGGCGATGATGCTGCCTCGTTCATTTCGGCGCGCGGTGAACGGATTTGCTGCGTCTATGATGAAGGCGAGATATTTGTTGAGACCATTGACGGCCAACAATTCGTCACTTTGTTTTCGGGCACAAGCTTTGCCGCTCCGCAAGTGGCAGGCGCGGTCGCATTGCTTGCGCAGGCCTTCCCCAATCTGTCAGGCGATGAGATCGTAACGATCCTGCTCGACACCGCTCGCGATGCGGGCGCTGCGGGAACCGATGCGGTGTTTGGCACGGGCATTCTGGACATTGCGGCTGCGTTTCAGCCTGTGGGTACGACCAGCGTTGCTGGAACCTCTCGTGTGCTGGCGCCTGCTGATGACTTTGCAGTCGGATCTGCGGCGGTTGGCGATGCGCTGGCTTCATCCAGTCTGAGTACGATTGTTACCGACAGATTTGACCGACCCTTTACCGTGGACCTCAGCCAGCGAACTCGCAGCGCAGCCCAAGTTCAACGCCTGCGCAACGCGGTGAGCCGTAGGGGCTTTACCCGCGCAGCATCCGGCGGGGGCGTCTCGCTGGCAGTCACGGTGGGCGATGGGCAACGGGCAGCAGGCCTTGGCTGGTCGCAGCAATTGCAACTGACCCCCGATGATGCACTGGGCGCGCGGGTTCTGGCTGCACGGATCGCCGCACGGATCGCGCCTGACACGCAGGTCGGCTTTGCCATATCGCAAAGCGCCGATGGTCTTGTCGCGCAATTGCAAGGGGCCGATCGTCCTGCCTTCCTGATCGCTTCAGAAGCGGGCCGCGATGCCGGTTTCCTCGAAAGCAGCGATTTGGCCGCCGCCACACGGTTTGAGTTTGGCGCATGGGGCCTCACGGTCTCTGCCGAACAAGGCGACGCTTTTCTCGGCACCAACCGGCAGGCAAGCGACGTGCTGTCCGGCCTGCGTGAGAGGCGTCCGACCTCCACGGTCGGCTTTGCACTGGACCGCCAATGGCGCGGGCTGGATGCGAGTGCGTCAGTCTCTTGGCTGTCCGAAGACGACACTCTGCTGGGTGCACACTTCAACCAAGTCTTCGACCTTGGCGGGGCAGACACAGTGTTTCTTGATGGCCGGATCGCTCACCGCTTTGCGGGCAATTGGCGCATCGGCGGGGCCTATCGCGCTGGCTTCACCCGTCCGCGCGGTGGCGGCGTGTTTGTCGGCAGCGGCTCTCAGATCGAGACGCAAGGCTGGTCATTCGACATCACCCGGCGTGGCACATTTCTGCCCGGTGATAGCCTTGGCGTTCGTGTGAGTCAGCCTTTGCGCGTGAGCGGCGGGGCGATCAATTTCGAACTACCGGTCGCATTTGATAACGCAACAGAGACCCCGATTCTCGGTCGCCAGAGCCTGTCCTTGTCGCCTGAAGGCCGTGAGATCATGAGCGAGGTCAATTGGAGCGGAAGCCTGCCGATTGGGACCTTGGGCGTCTCCGCCTATTTCCGCAGCGAGCCAGGACACTTCCAAAGCGCACCCGACGATGTGGGTGCGCTCATCAGCCTCAGTTCAAGCTTCTAAATTAGTCGCGAGAGGGATGCCTTACTCAGGCATGCGTCCCCGTTTAAGGGATGCCCTATTCAGGCATCCCGGCATCGCGAGCGAACATGTAAGCGCGCTCCACCAGCGGGGCGACGCGGTCGCTCATCGACTTAGCGTGCGCGGAAGAGGCGGTGCCGTCGATCACTCGCTTCTTGATCCCTTGCATGATCCCCGCCAGCCGGAAAAGGTTATAGGCAAAGTACCAATCCATCGGCGGCACCGGATAGCCCGTGCGCGCAACATAGCGTTCGACGGCCTGTTCCACGGTCGGAATGCCAAGCTCTTCCAGATCAAGCCCTAGCAGCCCTGCACGGCCATCGGCGGGCTGGAACCAGTTGAGCATCAGATAGCTGAAATCAGCAATCGGATCGCCCAGCGTCGACAGTTCCCAATCGAGCACAGCGATGACGCGGTTATCGGTCTTGTGAAAAATCACATTGTCGAGCCGATAGTCGCCATGCACCACGCTGCTTTCATGCTGCGGCGGGATCGTCTCTGGCAGCCATTCGATCAGACGCTCCATCTTGGGCATATGCTCGGTTTCAGACAGCTTATATTGCTTTGACCACCGCGCAATTTGACGGGCGCAATAATCGGTGGGCTTGCCGTAATCGCCAAGGCCGATCTCGTCAGGCTTATTGAGATGCAGCTGAGCCATCGTGTCGATCAGCGCATGATAGATTTCGCGGCGTTGGTCAGGCTCCAGCCCCGGCAATGCCCCGTTCCAAAGCGAGCGTCCATCGGCCATGCTCATCACGAAGAATTTGGAGCCGAGAACCTCTGTATCTTCACAAAGCCCATAGGTCTTTGGCACTGGAAAACCTGTCGGGTGCAGTCCCGTCATCGCCGCATATTCGCGGTCCACAGCGTGGGCGCTGGGCAACAACTTGCCAAAAGGCTGACGGCGCAGGACGTAGCTCGTTGCGGGCGTTTCGATCTTATAGGTTGGGTTTGACTGCCCGCCCTTGAACTTGGTGTAGCTGATCGGGCCTTCATAGCCCTCAACATTGCCCTCAAACCAAGTTGTCAGAGCCTCAAGATCGAGCTTGTCCGCATCAGGCACGGCGATGGTGCCGACCATCTCCTTGTCAAAGTCGATGTTCGGCATGCCTGTGTCATTAGTCGCCATCCTAGGTTCTCCCAGACCCGCTTACCGCCCGCTTAACGCGTTGCGCCCATATCGCCTGAGCTGAACGCGCCGGCATCATTCGCCGCAGAAGGTCCGCCGCGCAGTGCGTTGGCGGTGGGGCCTTCTTCTGGAACATGCTTGCCAAATTCCATGCGGGCGATGGAGCGTGCGTGAACTTCATCAGGGCCATCGGCAAGACGCAGAGTGCGCTGGTGGGCATAGGCGCTAGCAAGGCCATAATCCTCAGATACACCCCCGCCGCCATGGGCTTGGATTGCATCGTCGATGATCCGCAGCGCCATGTTCGGGGCCTGCACTTTGATCATCGCGATTTCCTGTTTTGCCGATTTGTTGCCGACCTTGTCCATCATATCGGCCGCCTTGAGGCAGAGCAGCCGGGTCATGTCGATATCGATACGGGCTTGCGCCACGCGCTCTTCCCAGACCGAGTGCTTGTAAATCGGCTTGCCGAAAGCTTCGCGCTCTTGCAGGCGCTTGCACATCTTTGCGAGCGCTTCTTCCGCGACGCCGATTGTGCGCATGCAGTGGTGAATACGGCCTGGGCCAAGGCGCCCTTGCGCGATCTCAAACCCGCGCCCTTCGCCCAGCAGCATGTTGGTGACCGGAACGCGCACATCCTTCATCTCGACTTCCATATGGCCATGCGGTGCATCGTCATAGCCGAAGACAGGAAGGTGGCGGATGATGTTCACGCCGGGGCTGTCGATGGGCATCAGCACCATCGATTGCTGCGCGTGGCGCTTCGCTTCGAAATCGGTCTTGCCCATAACGATTGCAATCTTACAGCGCGGATCGCCGAGGCCAGAAGACCACCATTTGCGGCCATTGATGACATATTCATCGCCGTCACGCTCAATACGGGTCTCAATATTAGTCGCATCCGATGACGCCGTGTAAGGCTCGGTCATAAGGAAGGCGGAGCGGATCTCGCCGTTCATGATGGGGCGCAGCCATTGTTCCTTTTGCTCAAGCGTGCCGTAGCGGTGGAACACTTCCATATTGCCGGTGTCGGGCGCAGAGCAGTTGAAGACCTCCGAGGCCCAACCGATGCGTCCCATCTCTTCGGCACAAAGAGCGTATTCGAGGTTGGTCAGGCCCGGGCCTTCAAATTCAAATGTCTCTTCAACGTGATGGTGGCCGTCATTGCGTGGCGGCATAAAGAGGTTCCAGATGCCCGCATCCTTGGCGAGCTTCTTTTTGTCTTCGATGATCTGGATTACCTTCCACCGGTCACCTTCGGCATCTTGCGCTTTGTAGGTGCCCATTTCGGGGCGGACATGCGCTTCAATGAAGTCACGCACACGGTCGCGCCAATAGGCCTGGCGTTCGGTGGGTTCAAAATCCATGGTGTGTTCCTCTCGTCTTAACGAAGCTTCGAATCTTGTTTATGATGGTGGCATGGCGTGATGACCGCGCCAAGCTCTCATTTGTGGGCTGGGTCAAATGTTCGCACCCGCCGGCCCGTCTGACTGCTTTTTAGTCATCGCGGCGACCCGCGCCTCATGCTCTTCACGGTCAATCGGAAACTGGCCCAACCAGAAAGCGGCGATACCCAGCAGCACCGCGCTTGCCACAGCGTAGAATAGGATGAGATCGGAAATGACAGCGGCGGGCACTTCGCCGGGGGCGGCATCGGTTGAAAAATTGATGATCGACAGGAATTGCCCTGACAAGAAGATGCCGAGCCCCGTCGCGCATTTCTGCACCAGCCAATTGCCCGAATAGAACGCGCCTTCCGCGCGCCTGCCGGTCCGTTCCAGATAAGCTTCGACTATCTCTGCGATCATCGATGATGCTGAGATCAGCACCACAATGCTCATCGTATTGCCGATGAGCAACGCGATTAGCAGTATCGCTGCGGAAAGCACACTGTCGAGCGGCGGCCAGAAACCGAAATACAGTGCCATGTAAGGCAGCACGGTCATAACCGCGCATATGATTGAGGAGATGCGCGCACTTTCCGGTTTGCCATAACGCGCATGCATCGGTCCCACGACAAAGAACATCGCCAGAGCTGAAAGCGCTAGGATAAGCGGATACAGGCTCAGCGCGTTGATGCTTTCAGGAAGTCCCGGAATGGCCACTGTGTCAAGTCGCCAGATATAGGTGGTGACATAATTGGTAAGCGAGAATGACAATCCCTGATTGATATAGGCCGCAAGCCCCCCGGCAGCGAAAATCAGGAAAGCGCGTTCTCGAAACGCCTCAAAAATCTCATCAAAGCAGCCGCGCAATGTGAAGGGGGCTGGTTTGACATCGGGCAGTCTTGCAAGCCTTTTGTGTTGGCCAAGCGCCGATCCTGCCACCGATATGACCATTAAAGCGGCGCCGAAAATGGCAAAGCCTGTATAGCCATCTTTGTTCAACACGCCGCTCTCGCCCGGCAAGAACACGGTGTAGGCCAGCGTCAGCATCAGTATGCCGCCCAGCCACCCTAGAATATAGCGGAAGCGGAAAAGCGTCGTGCGCTCGTCATAATCCGAAGTGATCTCGGGGATTAATGATGCGGATGGCACCTCGCAACAAGAGAGCAAGACGCGCACCACCACAGCAACGCCAAGCAATTCCCAGAAACTCGGAACTCCTCCGCCAGCGTTGATCGTCCACAGCGCCACCCAAGCAAATGCGAGCGGAATGGGCGCGGCATACAGCCATGGCAGCCGTCTGCCCCATTTGGTGTAGGTGCGGTCTGACAGGTTACCAAGGATCGGATCAACCACCGCATCGATCAGCAATGCGACAAGCAGCGCCAGACTGACAAGCGATGGGTCCATGCCCAGAACCTGGCTGTAATAGAACAGCAGGAAGAACTGGAACCCGATATCCTTTACGCCAAAAGCCACTGCCCCAAACCCGTGGATCAGTTTGAAGCCAAGCGTGAGTTCGCCGTCAGTTGCGGCCATCAGTCAGCAGCCGCTTTCGCTTGTTCTTCCATCCGTTCCAGCGCTTCGAACATTCCGGGCACTTCGGTGTCCCAAGAATGGCGCGGTCCGACCGTGATCCCGCCATCGACCACAATCGAGGTGCCGGTGACAAAGCTCGCTGCCTCGCTCGACAAATAGGCCACAGCCTCTGCGATATCGAGCGGCTGGCCGCCGCGCTGCACGGGCTGCGCGTTGGATGACATCTGCGCGATGGCGGCGTTCGCCATGCCCTTCATCTCATCAGGAACTTCGAGCGAGGCGGTGAAGATGTTGGTGTTGATGAAGCCGGGCTGCACCGCGTTCACGCGGATGCCGAATTGCGCCAAATCCATCGCCGCGCATTTGGTAAGGTGCAGCACGCCCGCTTTGCCCACGGCATAGGCGGTCGGCGAATAGCCGGGGCCGCATGCTGCCACGCTGGAGATGTTGACGATGCTCGCGCCCTTCCTTTCTTTCATATGCGGCACGGCATAGCGGATCCCAAACGCGACCGATCGCAAGACAAGGTCCATCGTGCGGTCCCATTCGTAAGGCTCAATTTCGTGGATGCCCGGACGCGCGCCGCCGGCAGCGGCATTATTGAGCACAATGTCGATCCCGCCCGTTTGCTCAGCTGCGTGGTCCATCAGCGCTTTGATCGCATCGGTGTCATTGACATCGCAGGGCACAAAGCGGACATCGCCTTCCGCCTCGCCTGCAAGCTTTTCGCCGCCTTCGATGTCGATATCGCTGGCAAAGACGACCGCGCCTTCGCGGGCGAACAGCCGTGCGCTTTGCGCCCCGATGCCGGATGCCGCGCCCGTTACAATCGCGGTCTTCCCGGAGAATCGCATCCGTGTTTTCCTCTCTCAATCCCGATTTGCAACCTAACCGAGAGTGCGCATCCGTCAACGCATTGTGCGCCCGACGGGGCCTGACGCTACGGCAAGCGCAATTGGGACAGAATGGCTTGCGGCATCCACCCAAACAACGATAACGTAAGCGTCAAGTGGGAGCCTATTTGAGAGGAGTCGGACCCGTGAGCGATCTCGAGAATTTCCGTCAAGAAACACGCGCGTGGCTGGAAGCAAACTGCCCGCCCGAAATGCGTCAACCTGTGCGCGATGATAGCGATGTCTACTGGGGTGGTCGCCGCGCAACCTTCAAGAATGACGCGCAGAAAGCATGGTTCGAAGCCGCCCTTGCCAAGGGCTACACCGTCCCTTCATGGCCCAAGGAATATGGCGGTGCGGGCCTTTCAGCCGCCGAAGCTAAGATTCTGCGACAGGAAATGGCCGCCATCGGCGCACGGCCTCCGCTGTCGAGCTTTGGCATTTGGATGCTTGGCCCGGCGCTCCTCAAATTCGGCACCGAGGGTCAGAAACAGCGGTTCCTGAACGAGATCGCACGCGGCGAAATCCGCTGGTGTCAGGGATATTCAGAACCCGGCTCCGGCTCCGACCTTGTGTCGATGCAGACGTTTGGAGAGGATCAGGGCGATCACTGGATCGTCAACGGTCAGAAAATCTGGACCTCTTACGCCGACCAAGCCGATTGGATTTTCTGCCTTGTCCGCACAGATAAGGACGACAAATACAAAGGCATCACCTTCATGCTGTTCGATATGGCATGTGAGGGTGTTTCAACCAAGCCGATCCTCCTCATCAGCGGTAACAGCCCGTTTTGCGAAACCTTCATGGATAATGTGAAGGTCCCTAAAAGTTATGGTGAGGATTGCCCCGGCTATGTTGGCGAGATCAATCGCGGCTGGGACGTGGCGAAGTATCTGCTGGGCCATGAGCGTGAGATGATCTCTGGGATGGGCGGCGGCGAACGCACCGCAGCGATTGGCTCTGCGATGAAGCGCCATGCAGGCAAGTCCGGTGATGAGCTTGACCCAATCATGCGCAGCGAACTCGCTCTGTTCGATGTCGACGCTCTTGCCTTCACCGCGATGAGCGAGAAGTTCATGGATGAGATGAAGGCGGGCAAAGGCCACCCGGCACAGCCCAACATGATGAAGTATGTCGGCACCGAGCTGAACAAGCGTCGCCACGAATTGATGATGAGCGCAGGCGGTTCGCGCAGTCTCGAATGGGAGAGCGAGGACACACGTGGCGGCAAACCATCACGCGATTGGCTGCGCACCAAAGCGAACTCGATCGAAGGCGGCACCTCTGAGGTGATGCTCAACGTTGTCGCCAAGCGCATTCTCGAACTGCCGGGCGCTTAGAGATAAACAAAAGACCGCTCGTCACCCCAGCGAAAGCTGGGGTCTAGGGCCGCAGGCACTTTGCTTGACCGCTTGAGATCCCAGCTTTCGCTGGGATGACGAGCATGGAGAGGAACTTAAACGAAATGCCCCTGTATCACACCGAAGACCAAGCGATGCTGGCCGAAAGCGCCAGCGGTTTCATGGCCGATGAAGGCAATATCGCCAAACAGCTGCGCCATTGGCGCGACCGCGATTGCCCCGATGGATTTGGCCACGCCTTGTGGAAGCAAATGGCCGAAATGGGCTTTACGGGTATGCTCGTGGACGAAGATGATGGCGGGCTTGGCATGGGCCATGTCGAAGCGGGCATCGTGCTCGAAGAGATCGGGCGCAACCTCACCCCATCGCCATTCCTCAGCTCCTCCGTAATGGCGGCGACCGCGTTGAAACACGGGTCGAACGACATGAAAGGCCGCTATCTCCCTGGCCTTGTGGACGGCGAGAGCGTTTTTGCGGTTGCCGTGGACGAAACCGCCAAGCACCGCCCCAGCCGCATCACTTGCGCGGCGGAGAAGTCGGGCAACGGGTTCAAACTCACTGGCTCCAAAAGCTTTGTTATCCAGGGCGCGAGCGCGGATATGATTGTCGTTGCCGCGCGCACCTCTGGCAGCGATGAGGATGAAGACGGCATCACGCTGTTCGCGGTCCCAAAAGACGCCGCCAATATGAGCCATGACGCGGTGCGGCTTGTCGATAGCTCGATGGCGACGCACACCAGTTTTGATGGCGTCGAACTAGACGGTGATGCAGTGATCGGCGAGGTCGATGGCGGTCGCGAAGTTCTCAACGCAGTGCTTAATGCAGGCCGTATTGGGGCGGCAGCAGAAGGCGTGGGCGTTGCGCGCGGCGCGATGGATATGACCATCGACTATCTCAAACAGCGCAAGCAATTCGGGCAGCTCATCGGAGAATTTCAGGCGCTGCAACACCGCGCCAGCCACCTCTATTCCGAAGTTGAGATCGCTCGCGCGGTCACGATCAAAGCGCAGCAATTGCTCGATGATGGGGCCGAAAGCGCCGATTTGATGACGTCGGTTGCTAAAGCCAAGGTCGCCAAAGCAGCAGGGCTAGCGGTCAAAGAGGGCGTGCAAATGCATGGAGGTATCGGGATGACCGATGAATACGATATCGGCCTCTATATGAAGCGCGACCGGGCATTGCAGGAGTTCCTCGGCGATGCCTATTTCCATGCAAACCGCGTCGCTGAACTGAGCGGATACTAAAGGGATCAATCACATGGATTTGAACACACTCTTCAGCCTCGAGGGCCGCATTGCGCTCGTCACCGGGGGATCGCGCGGCATTGGCAAGATGTTTGTCGAAGGGCTGCTCGCCGCCGGCTGCGCAAAAGTTTATATCTCGGCGCGCAAGGTCGAGCAGATGCAGGAAACCATTGCCGAGTTCGGCGAAGATAAGGTCATCGGTATCCCAGCAGACCTTTCCCAAATGGACGGTATCCAGACGCTCGCCGACGAAATGGTCGCGCGTGAGGACAAGCTTGATATCCTCATCAACAATGCCGGGGCTGCATGGGGGCAACCCTATCTGGAGTTTAACGAGGCGGGTTGGCACCGCACGATGGACCTCAATGTCAAAACGCCGTTTTTCCTCACGCAAAAGCTCCACGATCTGCTGGTGGCAGGCGGCAAGGGTGACCATCCGGCCAAGGTGATCCACGTCTCCTCAATCGACGGTCAGCGGATTAATCCGTGGGAGACTTATGCCTATCAGGCCTCCAAAGCGGGTGTAATCCAACTCACCCGCCGCATGGCTGCGCGGCTTATCCAGGACAACATCATCGTCTCTTCCATCGCTCCCGGAGCCTTCGCCAGCGAGATGAACAAGGCCGCCAAAGCCGCCCCTGATGCCTCCGCTGCCTTCATTCCGGCAAAGCGCATTGGCACGCCGGAAGACATGGCCTGCGCCGCAATCTATCTTTGCAGCCGCGCGGGTGATTATGTTGTGGGTGAGACGCTGACGGTCGATGGCGGGGTGGTCAATGCGAGCCTGCCGAACCTGTTCAACGATCCGGCGGGCGGCGGGCAGACGAGCTGATAGGTCGGATGTAACCGCGGGCATGGTTCGTGCGAACTCTCCTAAAAGCACGCATTAAGGAGAGCACCCGCATGAGCCGCCCGTTCAAGTACAGTGTCATTGTCGGATTGGGCGCGCTGGGGCTTTCCAGCGCGGCCCTATCGATGGCGGCCGCGCAAGAGACGCGCGATGGCGCATTGCCTCCGCCCGATTTCAGCGAGGAATTGCAGAGCGAGCAACCGCAAGCGCCCGCAGAAATCTCACCCGAAAATCAGGCGGTGCTCGATTCCATGGCAGAGGTTATCGCCGCGCTTGATGGAGAGGCGCAGCGCAATGGCAACAATTGGCAGCTGACGGTGGAAGACACGATGCTGCTGGTTGTCACTGATCCAAGCGCCGGACGGATGCGGATCATCACCCCAATCGCTGATGCAAGTGCGCTTCCCGAAGCCGCAATGGAGCGTTTGCTTCAGGCCAATTTCGACACCGCTCTCGACGCGCGCTATGCGGTAGCGCAAGGACTGGTGTGGAGCAGCTTTATCCACCCGCTCGACAGCCTGACCCAGCGCGATTTTGCAAGTGGCCTTTTGCAAACCAAATCGCTCGCCGACACATTCGGCACGACCTTTTCCAGCGGCGCGCTCAATTATGGCGGCGGCGATAGCGGCGCGATCATTGAGGACCAATTGCGTGAGTTATTGGAGCAATTGGAGCGGGGTGAGGAGGTTTAGGGGTATTGCACCACTAGTCTTCCCTTGATCGAGCGGGAAAATCAGTGAAGGGTTCTGATTGCAAGGAGTATGGAATAATACTGGTGCGCGGCATCTTTGTTTAAAAGGGTCGGCACCATTTTGGGGTCAGCATAACAAGATTCTAGGTGGGGACGAAGTTGGATTACAACGAGCCTGAATACCAGAACCAATTGCCTGATCATCAATTCCGGCTGCGGATTGATACATTCGATCCCGTTCCACCCACGCTTGTCGCGGAGCTCATCCAGGCGCTTTCGTCAGATATGCAGTCGCTTGGATTTGCCGAGTTGGAGCTTGTCCGGGCCGGCAGGGGAAGCGTTGAAATCGAGATGATGGCGCGTGAGACTGCGAAGTACAATCTTGAGGCAGCAAAGCAGAATAAGACTACGGCTCAGATTAGGCGCGACACTGCAGGAATTCTGCGTGATGTTGCTGTGATTGGCGGTATTGTTGCAGCGATTGGCTTACTCGCAGAAGGCATCAAAGCTGGAGAAAACGAGTCAAGTCCTGTTGTTGCGGCTGTCATGGTGGCGGGAAATGGCGCGCAATGCACATTGAGCGCCGGGACAGAGATTCATTCGATCCGCCGAGGCTCAATGCACATCAATGAAGACAAAGTGCGAAGGCTGCTGACAGAAAATAATCAGACTCTGCTCAGGTTTTCTCCAAAGCTGCTCAGCGATCTCTTGATAAAGTCCAAAGATGTGACAGCCGAGATTGAGATTGAGGTTGAAAATATCGGCCGCGATCGCGCTGAATTTCTCCAGGGTCAGCAGCTCATTTACGTTGATGAAGTAGAGGAAGAAATAATCGATGAATTCACTGAGCAGGCGTACGATGATCCGGAAATTGGTCCATCAATAGATGTAGGCTTTGTGGAGCGTTCGCACCATTTAGTGGGCAGTATGGATACATACATACTCTTTCCCGAAGAGGAGCGATTGCCAGACGATGGAAACCTTAGGCTGCTGCTCTACTTCACCTATCAGAATGCCAAGACCAGACAATTTTCCGCACAGATTCTCATTTACGAGTTGCGGTACCGTGAGAGCGGTGAACCGGTCCGCGTCACTCATGACCGGCCCACAGCAGTGCCTATGAAAAGTGTTGAACTTGTTCGCGCCGCCAACTTGAACTTGAAATACTGACCTACCCCATCAATTCCCGCACAAACGGGATCATGCCGGTTTGCCGCTTCCTTAGCATCCGTTCCGCGTGGAGGATTTCGCGGACCTTTTCGAAGCACTCGTCAATATCATCGTTGATCACGACATATTTGTATTCCGCCCAATGGCTGATCTCTGCCCGCGCGCGCTCCATTCGACCGTCGATTACGTCGCCTGAATCCTGCGCGCGGCCCTCTAGGCGGCGGCGCAGTTCATCAAGGCTGGGCGGCAGCACGAAGACGGTGACGACGTCCTGATCGTCCTTTTGCTTCAATTGCTGCGTGCCCTGCCAGTCAATGTCGAACAGGTAATCCTGCCCCTCTTTTAGCCCCTCACGAATAGCGCCTTTGGGGGTGCCATAGCGGTGGTCGAAGACATGCGCCCATTCGTAAAAGTCGTCTTCTTCCACCATCCGGTCAAATTCGGCATCAGAGACGAAGTGATAATGCACTCCGTCAATCTCTCCGGGGCGCGCAGGGCGCGTGGTGGCAGAAACCGACAGTTTGATCTCCTCATCAGCCTCCAGCAGCATCCGAGAAAGCGTCGTCTTGCCCGCGCCTGATGGTGAGGAGAGGATAAAGAGCAGCCCGCGGCGGTGGAGCTTATCATCGTCGCCTGCTGCTGCCAGTGTTGGTGTAGTCATGTCGCCCATAGGCTCCGATGCCGCAGGTGCGGGGGCGAAATCAAGGGGCAAGGCGCTTTGGCGCTTACTCTTTACCAGTCTTGTTTGGATCGGCGGTGCGAGCGGCAAGCCGTTCCTGACGCACTTTGCCCTGATCATAAAGCAGTTTGAGCGCCAGCCCCCCTGCCACCAGCGCAAGCCCTGGCATCGACCGTGTGGCAAGCTTTCCGGCGCCATAAAGCATCAATGTGGTGAGGATTGCACGCCCATCTTGCGGCTCTTCGGTGTCTGTGTCGGAGGACGGCCTGCTTGAAGCAACCCGGCTTTCCACATCGCCGCGAAGCAAAGTTGAGGCCCCGCGCAAAATCACATCGGCGATCAGCAGATTGGTGCTTGGGGATTTGGGATTGCTTGGCTCGGCCATACAGTCTTCAGGCCTCCTAAGCGGGCTTACTTCTTGCGGCCGAAATCGATCGAAACAACGTTTGAACCATCCGCCTTGGCCTCTTCATCCGCCTCGCTGGCGGCTTCGGCAGCCTCGGCATCGTTCTGCGCATCGTCATGCTCTTCGGGTTCAAGCTCTGCGGAAGAAGCCTGAAATTGCAGCCCGAAATCCACCGCCGGATCGACAAAAGCGGTGATCGCGGCATAAGGCACGTCAAGCTTTGCGGGGATTTGGTTGAAGGATAGCCCCACTGAAAATCCGTCATCGCGCACATCCAAGTCCCAGAACTTGTTTTGCAGCACGATTGTCATTTCATCCGGAAACCGTTCGCGCAGATGATCGGGGATCGAGACGCCTTGCGCGCCGGTTTTGAAGGTGATGTAGAAGTGATGCGAACCGGGAAGTTCGCTCCCCCCACGTTCAATTTCACCGAGCACACGCCCGACAACAGCGCGCAGCGCCTCCTGAACGATCTCGTCATACGGGATCAGGCTATCGGGTGTCTCATCTGTCATTGCGCACAGAATCGGGGGTTTGGGCTTCCGGGTCAAGACTTTCCTTGCTGCAAGGCACAATTGCTTCGCTTCTGTCCGCTCCCCGCACCAAGCGGCCTTGCGCGATACGCACCACCGCCTATAGCGCTCACCCTATGACACAGCAGCCCAGAACCGGCGCGGTCGCCCGGAAAACCGCCGAAACCAGCATCGATATCACCGTCAATCTGGATGGGACAGGCGCCTATGACGTCTCCACCGGGATCGGCTTCCTCGATCATATGGTGGAGCAGTTCTCAAAACACTCGCTCATCGATGTCACGATGAAGGTGGAGGGTGATCTTCACGTCGATCAGCACCACACAACGGAAGATTCGGCGATTGCTCTGGGCCAAGCGCTTTCCGATGCGCTGGGCGATAAGGCCGGGATTGGCCGGTATGGCAGCGCATATTCTCCCATGGATGAGACGTTGAGCCGTGTGGCGCTCGACATTTCGGGACGGCCTTATTGCGTGTGGAAAGCCGCTTTCACCCAAGAGAAGCTGGGCGAATGGGACACAGAGCTGATCCGCCACTGGTTTGAATCGATTGCGCAATCTTCTGGCCTGACGCTGCATATCGAACTGCTCTATGGCGAGAACAACCACCACATCTGCGAGAGCATCTATAAAGGCTTCGCCCGCGCCATGCGCGTTGCGGTTGAGCGCGACCCCAGAAAAGGTGATGCAGTGCCCAGCACAAAGGGTCAGTTGGGTGGCTAATATTTTCATCGCAAAGATGACCTACATCGTGCCGATTGAGCAGGTCGATGCGGTGCTCGATGCGCATCTCGCATTCCTCAAAGCAGGGTATGAGGCCGGACACTTTTTCGCATGGGGGCCGTGCGAACCGCGCCAGGGCGGGCTGATTTTTATCCGCGCCGCTGACAAGGCTGAAGCTGAGCGGCTTTCGGATGGCGATCCGTTCCTAACCGAGGGTGTGGCGAAACGCGAGATGATCGAATGGGCTCCGCGCTTTCTGGGACCGGGGCTTGAGGCCTTCAATGGCTGAGGTCATCGCACTCGTCGATTACGGCGCGGGCAATCTGCATTCGGTTCACAACGCTCTGAAGGCGGTGGGCGCGAATGTGACTGTCACCGCTGATGCCAATGTGGTGCGTGCGGCTGATCGCATCGTTCTGCCCGGTGTGGGTGCGTTCAAAGCCTGCGCAGATGGCCTTAAGGCGGTGCCCGGCATGATCGAGGCGATGACAGAGCGGGTACAGGTGGGCGGCGCGCCCTTTCTTGGCATTTGTGTTGGCATGCAGCTTCTCGCGAACCGTGGGCTGGAGTTTGGCAGCCATGAAGGGCTTGGCTGGATTCCCGGAGAGGTGCGGCTGATCGAGCCCACCGACCCCGCGATCAAGGTTCCGCATATGGGCTGGAACGATGTCGCGATGCTCCCCCATGCACGCGGGCATGAAGTGGTGGAGGAAGGCGAGGCCTATTTTCTCCACTCCTACCACTTTGTCGCTGATGACCCGAAAGACGTCGCCGCGCTCACAGATCACGGCGAAGGGCTTGTCGCTGCCGTCGCGCGCGACAATGTGGTAGGCGTGCAATATCATCCGGAAAAGAGCCAATCTTTTGGATTGGCTGCACTTGAGCGCTTTTTGGAGTGGAAGCCTTGATCGTATTTCCCGCAATTGACCTCAAAGGCGGCGAAGTGGTGCGCTTGGCCGAGGGCGATATGGACCGCGCGACTGTCTATGGCGATGACCCGGCAGCCCAAGCGATGCTGTTTGCTGAAGCGGGCGCCGAGCATCTGCATGTGGTGGACCTCGACGGCAGCTTCGCAGGTGAGGGCCGCAACCGCGAGGCGGTGCAGGCCATCATCGAACGCTTCCCCGGCTATGTGCAGCTGGGCGGCGGCATCCGCGATGCAGCCGCTGTTGAAGGCTGGTTCAACATGGGCGTTGCGCGCGTGGTGATGGGCTCAGCTGCGCTCAAAGACCCCGAGTTCGTGAAAGATATGGCGCGCGAATGGGAAGGCGGCATTGTCGTGGCGGTGGACGCGAAAGATGGGATGGTCGCGACTGAGGGCTGGGCGGAGGTCTCCGACGTGCCCGTCGTGGACCTAGCTCACAGGTTCGAGGATGCAGGCGTTGCCTCGCTGCTGTTCACCGACATTGGCCGCGATGGCCTGCTCAAGGGCGTCAACATCGACGCCACAGTGGAACTCGCCCAGCGCGTCGACATCCCCGTGATCGCGAGCGGCGGGGTGAAGGGCATCGCCGACATCCACATCCTCTCAATCCAAGCGCATCTGGGCATCGAAGGCGTGATAACGGGACGAGCGCTGTATGAGGGCAAGCTGGACTTGGCCGCGGCGATAGCGATGGGGGCGCGGGAGTGATGTCTCGTAGTCTCGAAGACTATCTGCTCCTATTGATTTGCGGTGGTGCGGTGGTCGGAAGTTGGGTGGACATTGTACCTGGTTGGGTGGCGTTCGTCCTCATATGCGCTGGTGCACTTCGCCAGATAACCAGGGACGGAGGCGTTGAGAAGCTTCGGAAGGGGCTTCGTAAATGACCGTCCGCATCCGCGTAATCCCTTGCCTTGACGTTGCCAATGGGCGGGTCGTTAAAGGAGTCAACTTCGTCGATCTCAAGGATGCGGGCGATCCGGTGGAGCAGGCGCGCGCCTATGATGCGGCAGGCGCGGATGAGCTGTGCTTCCTCGACATCTCCGCCAGCCATGAAGGGCGCGGGACCCTGCTCGATATCGTCAAGCGTACAGCAGAAGTGTGCTTCATGCCGCTCACCGTGGGCGGCGGGGTGCGCAGCGTAGAGGATGCGCGCGCGCTGCTGCTGGCGGGCGCAGACAAGGTCGCGATCAACTCAGCCGCTGTTGCCCGGCCAGAGCTGGTTGCGGAGATCGCCGCCCGCTTCGGCTCGCAATGCGTGGTGGCGAGCGTGGATGCGCGCAAGGTCTCCGATGGCAAATGGGAGATATTCACCCATGGAGGGCGCAAACCGACGGGTATCGATGCGCTCGAATACGCCAATCGCGTTGCAGAACTCGGCGCAGGCGAACTCCTCGTCACCAGCATGGATGGTGACGGGACGCAGGCGGGATACGACCTCGCGCTCACCCGCGCGATTGCGGATGCCGTCAGCATCCCTGTGATCGCGAGCGGCGGGGTGGGCAACCTCGATCACTTGGTCGAAGGGGTGCGCGAAGGCGGGGCGAGCGCGGTGCTTGCTGCCTCAATCTTCCACTTTGGCACGCACTCGATCGCCGAAGCCCACGCGGCCCTTCGCGCAGCAGGCTTGCCAGCGCGCGGGGTTTGAGAGAGGAGGCAGCAATGAACATCCGCACCGACACTCTTGGGCGCCTTGAAGCCACCATCGCCGCGCGGGCCTCTGCGTCGCCTCAGGACAGCTATGTCGCGAAGCTCAATGCCAAGGGTATCGCCAAGATTGCGCAGAAGGTGGGCGAAGAAGCCACAGAAACAGTGATCGCGGCGCTTTCTGGTTCGGATGAGGAAATGGTGGGTGAAAGCGCCGATCTGCTGTTCCACCTCCTCGTGCTGCTACAGGCCAAGGGGGTGGCATTCGATCACGTGCTCGCCGAACTGGACCGGCGCGAAGGGGTCTCCGGGATCACGGAGAAAGCCAGCAGGGAGGATGACTGATGCCGATTGACCCGACGCAGCCCTATGACGATGGCAATGTGTTTGCGAAGATCCTGAGGGGCGAGATCCCCTCTGCCAAGGTCTATGAAGACGAATGGGCCTATGCGTTTGAAGACATCAACCCTCAGGCTGAGGTCCACACTCTGGTGATCCCCAAGGGCAAGTATGTGAGCTGGGACGACTTCAGCGCTAAGGCATCGGCGGATGAAATTGCTGGCTTCGTGCGCGCGGTGGGCGAGGTTGCGCGGGCCAAGGGGTTGGTTGAACCCGGATACCGTTTGATGGCCAATATCGGCGCCCACGGTGGGCAGGAAGTGCCGCATCTGCACGTCCACATTTTTGGCGGTCAGCCGCTCGGCCCGATGATCTGGAACAAATGATCTGGAACAAATGATCTGGAAAATGGGCTGGCGTTTTCCAGCTCCGCGCTGCACGGTTAACGCTCTTCAATCGGACTCAAAAACGGCACGTTCCATCGCCGTTCAGGATATCTGGTCAAATGCGGGTGGCGTGGTGGTTTTGGCTGCGCTAATCGCTTGTCTGTATGGTTAATCCCAATCTTCCCGGCGGTGTTATCGATGGCTCACGCCACCTCTACGCGGTGCGCGTCTATTACGAGGATACAGACCTGTCCGGGATCACCTATCACGCCAACTATCTGCGCTGGTTTGAGCGTGCGCGCTCAGACCTGTTGCGGCTTCTCAAGATCGACCAACGCGATGCGATTGAGACCGGCGAGGGCGCCTATGCGGTTACGGAAATGGCGATCAAGTACCGCCAGCCAGCCAAGCTGGACGATGATGTGATCATAGAGACCGCCAGCACCGAAATCGGCGCAGCCAGCGTGCGGATGAGCCAGATCGCGCGGCGCGGCCAGGACGTGCTGGCCAGCGCAGAGGTGCGCGCCGGTTTCCTTACACCCGAAGGTCGCCCACGCCGCCAGCCCGCCGAGTGGCGCGCGGCCTTTCACCAATTCATGACAGATAAGGACGGATAAGAGTGCCCATTGAGATATTGAGCGCTGTGGTTGCCGAAGCAGCAGCGGGCGCTGGCCCCACAAGGCTCGATCCCATAGAGCTGTTCTGGGATGCCGATATCGTGGTTAAAGCGGTGATGATCGGCCTGATCCTCGCCAGCATCTGGACCTGGATGATCATCGTCTCCTTCAGCATGCGGATCGGCGGGCTCAGCAAGAAGTCGCGCGCCTATGAAGCAGACTTTTGGGATACCAATGACCGCGAAGCCGCTTTGTCGAAACGCCAGCGCAGCGCCGTCCCCTCTGCCCGAGTGGCAGGCGCAGGGCTGGATGAATGGCGGCGTTCAACCAAAGGCGGGGGCGTTGATCGCGTTGCCGCGCGCGATCGGATCGCGAGCGCTATGGAAAGCCAGGTCGCGCATGAGGCTGATGAGCTTGCAGGAAGGTTAGGCTTTCTCGCCACAACCGGCTCCGTTGCACCTTTTGTCGGCCTGTTTGGGACCGTGTGGGGCATCATGAACAGCTTCTTCCAGATCGGCGCGCAGCAATCTGCCTCGCTCGCTGTAGTCGCACCCGGCATTGCAGAGGCGCTGTTCGCAACCGCTATTGGCTTGTTTGCAGCGATCCCTGCGGTGATTGCCTACAACCGCTTCAGCAATTCGGTGAACCAATATGAGGCGCGCCTTCAACGCTTTGCAGACAAGGTCCATGCCGGGCTAAGCCGCGATCTGGACAAGTCATAATGGCAATGGGCCTGCAATCCACAAATGGCAGGGGCAAGCGGCGGCGGCGCGCGGCGATGGCGGAGATCAACGTTACGCCGCTTGTTGATGTGATGCTGGTGTTGCTGATCATTTTTATGGTGACTGTGACTCTGCCAGCGGTCGGCGTGCCCATCGAACTGCCCGAAAGCCGTGCTGAGGCGGTGGAAGAGACGCCATCGCAAGTCACCATCACCATCGATGATGAAGGCCGCGTCTATATCGAGAATGAGCCCGTTGAGGTGGGTGGGCTACCAAACGCCTTGCTCGAAATTGGGCGCACAGGATCGGGCGAATTGCCCACAATCGTGCTTCGCGGTGACAGGAGCCTTGATTACGGCAGAGTGATGGCGGTTATGGGCGAGTTGGGCCGCGCAGGCTTCACCTCGATATCCTTGGTCACCGACAGTTCAGTTTCCGCGCCATAGCGAGGGCATGATGGAGGAGGCAGCTTTCCGCACAGAAGACGGCGTTGGCCTGATCGTCGCGATCACGCTGCACGCTTTGCTGGTGGCTGCGCTATTGTGGCAATTCGCCTTCTCGACCCCGCAAATGCTGACGCCTGATCGGATGACGGTGAGCCTTGCAACCGAGGTAAGCCTCGATTCCACAGCGCCCGATCCTGTGCCTGAAAGCCGAGCAGCGATTGCGCCTACCCTGTCAGAAGAGCCTGCGCCTGCCCCAGAGACCGCGCCGGATGAAGCGGTGTCCGAGGTGGCCCCAGCAACCACGCCGCCACCAACGCCAAGCCAAACGCGGTCGAACACCCGCACACCGGCGCGCCAGACCGAGCGCAGCCGACCCGACCGCCAATCGCGCCCTGCTCCAACCCCAAGTCGCACACCCACACGGCGAGGTGGGAGCCAAATCGGTGATGACTTCCTTGCAGGCTCAGGCGGATCGACCAACACGACAGAAACGCGCATCCCCGCCAATCAGATTGGGCGGAGCGCACGGGCGAGTTTGCAACAGGCGATAAACCGGCAATTGCAGCCGCATTGGTCTGCCCCAAACGGGCTTGATGCAGAGCTGCTCGTCTCCACCGTCTCATGGCGCTTGAATGAGGACGGCTCCCTTCGCGGATCGCCGTCATGTAGAACCGATTCAAGCACCATCAATGCTTCCAATCGGCCACAGGCTGAGCTTCACTGCGACCGAGCGATAAGAGCGGTTCGTCAGGCTGCCCCTTTCGATTTGCCTGATGAGTATTATGAAGCTTGGAAGAACATCACCTCTTGGAGGTTCGACAGAAGATTGTGAACATGATGACATCCAGACTGATCGCCGTGTTTTCCGCCCTTGCGGTGGCTCTTACCGCCCCTTTAGCTGCGCAAAACACGGATCTTGGTGAGCCGGTCGGTGAAGGTGGCGATGTTGAATCGGTCTTTGAAGAGGCGCTTTCGAGTGAGGATGAGGGCGGTCTTACCGGTTCCACAACTGACACCAGCGACTGGCAAGACCTCGGCATTGCCATCCCCGCTTTCGCGACCGACCGCGATCAGCCAACCCCCGCCAATGCCGATGGCACCGCAGCGCTGGGCCGAGAAATTGCGCGGGTTATCACCGCGAACTTGCGCAACAACGGCCTGTTTCAGCCCACTGGACCTGACCGCTTACCCCGCCCTGGCTTCCGTGAGGTGAGAGCGCCCGAATGGGGCACATGGAGCGGCCGCAGGGCAGAGATGCTGGTCCACGGCTATGTGACCGCGATGGGCAATGGCCGGATTGAGGTGGGGTGCTATCTCTATGACGTAGCCTTGCAAGATGAGCTGATCCGCGAAGGATACCGCGTGCGCCCCGCCGATTGGCGGCGCGCGGCGCACAAATGCTCTGACCTCATTTATGCGCGGCTTACCGGGGAGGATCCTTTCTTCGACAGCCGTATCGCCTATATCGCGGAGACCGGTCCCAAGGATAACCGGGTTAAGCGCCTCGCCGTGATGGATTCGGACGGTGCGAACCACCGTTTCCTCACATTGGGCAGCGCCACAGCGCTCACGCCGCGTTTCTCGCCCGATTATTCGAAGATCCTCTATCTTTCCTATGTCGATGGGAACCCGCGTATCTATGTCTATGACATTGGCAGCGGAAGCCAGACTTTGGTGACAGAGAACAGCAACCCCACGCTCGCCCCGCGTTGGTCGCCTGATGGTCGCCACATACTCTATTCGATGGCGGTGAACGGCAACACCGATATCTACCGTGTGCCCGTTACCGGAGGGCGCAGCACGCGCCTGACAGACACGCCCGGGATCGACATTGGTGGGTCCTATTCGCCTGATGGCAGCCGCATCGTATTCGAAAGCGACCGTTCGGGCACGCAGCAATGCTATGTGATGGACGCCGATGGATCGAACCAGCGCCGCATCACGTTTTTCGGAGGACGTTGCGCAACGCCCGAATGGAGCCCGCGCGGCGACCAGATCGCCTTCACGCGGATCGCGGGTGACTTCAATGTTGCTGTCATGACACCGGCGGGGCGTAACCTTCGGGTGCTGACAAACGGATGGCAAGATGAGGCGCCAACCTGGGCACCCAATGGAAGGATCATCCAGTTCTTCCGCACCAGCCGTGGTTCAGGCCGTTCCTCGCTCCATCAGGTCGATCTGACAGGAGAGAATGAACGGCGTCTGCCCACTCCGGTGGATGCCTCTGACCCGGCCTGGGGACCCATTCGTCCCTGAGCCACTTTTTGACTGTGTTTCACCTGCCGGAGCGAAAACATTGCCCGGCCCAAATCGGAGAGTACCCAATATGACTTTCTCCACATCGAAAGCCGCAACGGCCATCCTTCTAACCTCGGCGCTGGCGCTCGGCGCGTGTTCGCGCAGCGCGCCTGAAGAACTGCCTCCGCCGCAGGTTGGCACCGCAACGCCCACGCCGACCACCCCGACTCCCACCGCGCCGACCGGGCCGAGTGTTGGTTCGCAGGCGCATTTTGAGCAGGCTGTGGGCCAGTCTGCGGTGATCTATTTCGATACGGATCGCTTTAACATAGACAGTTCTGACGCCGCTTCGCTGCAAGCGCAGGCGCAGTATTTTGCACGTTTCCCCAGTCTGACCTTCACCATCGAAGGCCACACCGATGAACGCGGTACGCGCGAATACAACCTTGCTCTGGGCGAACGCCGTGCGAACTCCGCCAAGAATTACCTTATCAGCCTAGGCGTGTCGCCCGACCGTATTCGCACTGTAAGCTATGGCAAGGAACGCCCTGTTGCGCTCGCGTCAAACGCCGGAGCTTGGGCACAAAACCGTCGCGCGGCGAGCATTATCATCAATTGATGGGATTGGTTTCGGTTCGTCTTCTCGTGCAGAGGGCGGACCGACCTGCCAGATATTAGACGGTCGAATCCTCAGTGGTCTCAACTTGCACGAGTGATGTGTTCTGAGACGGCATAGACGCGATATCCCCCGCCCGGGCAAACAGCGCGAGCGTGACCAGTGCGAGCACGGAAATTAGGCTGGATATGGTCAATTGCTGGCTCATCGATACCCCCTTGATATCGTCATCCCTTAAGCACGAAGATATGAACGATCTATTGCAATGCAACATTTCAGATTGAAACCGGTTCCCACATCTAGGCAAAACGTTCCATCTCTCCTAGATTGAGCGCGTGATTAATCCGTCAAACGCCATATTTCCTGATGCCGAAAGCTAGGCGTTCCAACGATTGGGGCTTTCCCCGCTGGCGTGGCTATGAAGAATCGCGCGAAGCGGTGAATGTGCGCATTTGCGACCGGCATGGCTGCAACGAACCAGGCGTATGCCCCGCTCCCAAAGCGCCCAACAGTCCGGACAGATGGTACTTCTGTCAAAAGCACGCTGCCGAATACAACCAGAAATGGGATTACTTCGAAGGGCTCGATAAAGCCGAGAAAGCTGAGCGCGCCAAGGCTGAGCGCCAACAATCCGAAGGATATGCCGAGGCGTCGCATTATGGTTGGACCGGGTCAGGTGATGGTTCGCGCAGCGCCGATGAGATGCGCGCGCTCGAATTGCTTGATCTGGAAGCCGATGCTGATTTCGCCGCGATCAAAAAGGCCTACCGCGCCAAAGCCAAAGAGGTGCACCCTGATGTGAAGCCGGGTGATGAGGAAGCGGCTGCAGAATTCCAGAAGCTCCAAATCGCTTATGACGTGTTGCGGATGGCTGAAGAGCGCCGCGAATGGAAAGGGTAACTGGAAATGCGCATCCTTGCTTTTGCTGCGAGCAATTCGTCCGTATCCATCAACCGCCAACTGGCTGAATACGCTGCCAGTCTTGCAGAAGGGGCGGAGATCGAGGTGCTCGACATCCACGATTATGAGATGCCGCTCTACCGCCATGACCGGGAAGAGGCGGACGGTATCCCCCAATTGGCGCATGATTTCCTCGCCCGGATCGCCGCGGTGGATGCGATCATCATTTCCTGTGCTGAGCACAATGGCAATTACACCGCCGCCTTCAAGAACCTGTTCGACTGGTGCAGCCGCCTGGGCCGCGAGGTCTGGCAGGGCAAGCGGATGCTGCTGCTCTCCACCTCACCCGGCGGGCGCGGTGGGCAGAGCGTTCTGGAGATCGCATCCGCCGCTGCGCCGCGTTTTGGCGGAGATGTGGTTGGCAGCCTGTCAGTGCCAAGCTTCGGGGAGAGCTTTGTTGACGGCAAGCTCTCTGATAAAACGCTTAATGAACAGCTGCGCTCGTTGGTGGCTGAGCTGACAGCTTAGTCGCCCTTCGGCCCTGCAAAACCCGGATTGGCCGCTGTTGAGTTGATCGCGGAGCTTGGATTGTCGTTCCACCATGCGACGTCGGTCCAGGGCCGGATATCAACCTCATGCGTCCAGCAATTGCGCGGTTGCTGCGCGAGGTGCCAATAGGTCTCCGCGATATTGGCAGGATCGATCACTCCTTCCTCGCCCTTCGAAGCCTTGAACGCATCCCATTTGTCGCCGATCATCTTGCCAAGAGTGTCCGGCGAATTAACCGCACCATCGACCACGATATGCGCAACGTGCACGCCTTGGGGGCCGAACTCGGCATTAAGCGTCTGGCACAGCATCCGCCGCCCGCCCATGGCGGCTGCATGGCTGTGCTGGCCAGCGTTGCCGCGTACTGCTGAGGTCGCGGAAGTCACCAGCAGGGTCCCGTGGCGTCCTTCCCTGGCGCGCTCCACCATTGCGGGGAACATGGCATGGGCTAGGCGGAAGACGCCATAACAGCCCAGCCTCCATCCCAGTTCAAAGGTGCGGTGCGGCGTGTCGTGAAGCGCGCGGTTCCCGATCTGCGCACCCAGATTGTAGAGCGCAGTGTCGATCGGTCCGATGTCCTTTTCGATCCGTTCAACCAGTTCCTCAATTGCGCCGTCCTCTGACGCGTTGAGCAAGGTGCCAGACGCGCTCCCGCCAGCCTCTTCGATCTGCCCAACAAGGCGCTGTAAACCCTCTTCATCAGAGCGCCGCGCGAGCACCGCGTGGTATCCCCCCGCTGCAAAGCGCGCTGCGGCATTCCCGCCGATGCCAGCGCCTGCACCGATCACTAGAAACACCGGTTTGCGTGCATCAGTCATAGTCTTCTCCCTACCTCTCCCCTTGAGAGTAGGAAAGCTATCACACTTGGTCCAGTGCCTGCGCAAAGTCGGCGATCAGGTCGTCTGCGTCTTCGATGCCGACGCTGATGCGCACGAGGCTGTCAGTGATGCCCAGCGCTTCGCGGCGTTCGGGCGGGACGGAAAGATGCGTCATCGAAGCTGGGTGGCTGGCGAGCGTCTCAGTCCCACCTAGGCTGACCGCAAGCTTGGCGATCTGAAGATTGTCGAGGAAGCGGAAGCACTCTGCCTCGCCGCCATTGAGGAACACGCTGAACGTGCTACCTGCGCCGAGGCAATGTCGGTTATAGATGTCTTGCTGGCGGGCATCGTCAATCATGCCGAGATAGCCGAGGCCTGTGACCTTGGGATGATCCTTCAGGAAGTCGCAGACCTTCGCGGCGTTTTCGCCTGAGCGCTGCATCCGCAATTCGACCGTCTCAAGCGAGCGCAGCAGCATCCACGCAGTGTTCGGATCGACGATCCCGCCCATCGTGTTGCGCAGAGCGCGCACCGGGTCCATCCACGCTTTCGCGCCAGCGATGCTGCCCGCGACCAGATCCGAATGCCCCCCTACATACTTCGTAAGCGAATATGCAACGATGTCCGCGCCATGCTCCAGTGGACGCTGCCATAGGGGCCCCAAGAACGTGTTGTCGATCGCGATTGGGCAAGGTTTGCCAAGGTTCGCGTCGCGCGCCTCGCGCACCGCTTCGATATCCACGAGAGCGTTGGTCGGATTGCCGGGGCTTTCGAGATAGATCATCGCGACCTTGCCGCCATTCTCTCCCGCCTGACACTTGGCGCGCTTGATCACCTCGTCCAGCTCTTCGCGGCTCGCGCCTGCGGGAAAGTCCACGTATGTCACCCCAAACTTCGCAAGCACTTTGGCGACGAAGCCTTCGGAGGCGGCATAGAGCGGGCCGGAATGCACGATCACATCGCCTTGGCTCGCATAGGCCAACATCAGGATGCAGATCGCGGTCATCCCACTTGAGAAGGTCAGCGCGTCTTCGGCCCCGTCCCAGATAGCAAGGCGATCCTCTAAGATCTCCTGATTGGGTCCGTTGAAGCGGGAGTATACGAGGCCATCTGCCCCGCCTTCGCGCTTGCCGGTGATGCCTTCAAAGTGGCGTTTGCCATCGGCTGCGCTGGGGAAGGCGAAGGTGGAGGTCAGGAAGATGGGCGCTTTCAATGATCCTTCGGACAGCACCGGGTCAAAGCCGTGTCCCATCATCAGTGTCGATGGCTTTAGCGGTTTTCCGCCAATCTCAGTGCGTTCGGGCTTGGGCTTACGGCGCGGGGTTGGTGTTCCTGGAGCGGAGTTCTGATCCACGGGCGTATCGGTCATGTCGCCTGCTTCCTTCCTTACAAAGCGCCCCCAGGAAGGCAGGGGCTCAGCTGGTGGACCTCTGGGGCGCCCGCTCCTAACCTCCGCAGAAGCGCCTCTCCACCACAAGGCCCGTGCAACGCCTTGAGCGATATCGCCAACTGGTTTCGTCTGCAACCGGTTTTGGGGCCGGATTGCAGGCGGCGGTAAAGCCTAGCCTACACCAGTGTTGCTATCGCCCAGACCAGCGCGACGATCATTACAATCCCGATCAGATCAAGCACAATCCCGGCGCGCACCAAGCGTTCGATTCGCAGGCGCCCGGTGCCCCACGCAATGGCGTTGGGCCCTGTGCCTGCGGGAAGGATAAAGCCCCAACTTGCCGCGAGCGCTGCTGGCATAGCGATCAGGATCGCGTTCTCTCCAAGCCCGAGCGCTGCGGCAAGGCTGGCAACGACCGGGATGATGGCAGAGGCGGTCGCAACATTGCTCGCAAATTCTGTGATCAACACCACCATCGCGACAATCGCCAGTGCCATCAGGAACAATGGCACCGCGTCTAATGGCAAAAGCGCATTGCCCAACCACTCCGCAAGCCCCGATGCTTGCATGCCAGCTGCCAGCGCCAATCCGCCACCAAACATCAAAATAACGCCCCAGGGCGCGCGGTCGGCCTCTTGCCATTTCAGCAGTGGGCGGCTCTTGCCTTTCTCACCTGTGCCATCGGGCAAAAGGAACAAAGCGAGCGCCGCAATCAGCGCGATAGTCCCGTCGGTCCAGCTGTTTTCGGGCAAATAGGGAGCGACCCAGCGGCGCGTCATCCAGAGAACAAAGGTGACGGCGATGATCGGCACGAGCCGCTTCTCAGCCGCAGACCATGGCGTTGCATCATCAATGGCTTGGCGGGCCGCTGTCACGTCAAAAGGATGCTCTGACACCTTTTGTACCCGTGCAATTATGATCGCAGCCAGCGGCACTCCGATAAGGACTATAGGCAGACCATAGGCCATCCAAGTCGCAAAGCTGATTTGCAGCCCGATCATATCATCGAGCAATTGCACCGCTATCCCATTGGTGGGCGATCCTACAATGGTGCCCAGCCCGCCAATTGTCGCGGCAAAAGCGATGCCCATGGGCAGCGCTCCGAAGAGGCCGTCTTGTTGGGGTGCGGTTTCAGCATCCGCTGAAACCTCTTGCCCAGCCTCCCTCTCCCCCGCCCTTCCACCCGGAATTGTATCCTCAAGGGCTGAAGGGCGGGGCATATGGAGGCTGGGCAGCGCGGAAGCGCCGCCAGACAAAACCGCCAACGCCATTGGCATCATAATCAGCGCGGTCGAAGTGTTGGAGATCAGCATGGAAAGAATCGCGGCGGACAACATAAAAGCGAGCAGCAGCCGCACCTGTCCTCCCTCAGACCCAATCGCTTTCAAAATCGCCAGGCTTAGCCGTCGGTGCAAACCCGTTCGCTCAATCGCAAGCGCGATAAACGCCCCGCCAAGCAGAAGAAACAAGATCGGCGCGTAGTAAGCGCTGGCCGTCTCGCGTGCGGTCATCACCCCGGCAAGCGGCAGGACGATGAAGGGCAGCAAGGCGGTGACAGCCAACGGCACCGCCTCTGTGATCCACCACGCCGCCATCCACACAACCAGACCCGCCACCAGCCAAGCCTGCGCCTCCATCCCGCCAGGCGCGGGCAAGAAGACTGTCAGCGCAAAGGCGAGGGGGCCAAACAAAAGGCCGATGGCGCGTGCGGTCATGGTGTTGGCTGGGCTTTCATTTTCAGTGCCATTCTTGCCGCCTTGCCTTGCGAAGTCTAGCGTTGGGCTGATGGTTGAACACAAAAGCACACCAAGCAAGTCCGCAGATGTCGCGGGCCGAGTGATCGAGCAGGTGCCAGCAAGCGCGCCGCGATCGCGCATCGCCCAAACGCTTGCCACAGCATTTCAGGATGATCCGGGGCTTTCGTGGGTGATGCCCGATCCAGCGGCACGTCAGCGTGTGTTTCCGCGTTTCTTTGCGATTTCAGCGGAACAATCGCACCGCCATGGCGAGGTGCTTGCATCGCAAGACAGGCATGCAGCGGCGCTTTGGTATCCGCCGGGCGTGGTTAAGGATGGAGTGCTGACATCATTGTGGGACAGCCTTCGTTTGCTCGGCGTTTTCAAAACCTCGCTGATGCGCGGGCTGAAAGTGGCAGACGAGATGTACAAACGCCATCCCAGTCCACAGCCGCATTACTATCTGCGTTATGTCGGCGTCGCTCCGGAAGCTCAGGGCAAAGGGCTGGGCGGGGCGATCATCCGCGCCGGGATTGTGCGCGCGGCAAGCGAGGGCTGCGGCGTCCTGTTGGAGACCGCAACCCCCAGCAATGTCGCGATCTACACGCGGCTTGGCTTTGAAGTGACGGCTGAGTGGGAGGTGCCGGATGGAGGTCCGAAGTTTTGGACGATGGTGCACCCGGCGCCTTAAGTCCTATTTCGGCGCCAGAACCATCAGCATTTGGCGGCCTTCGAGCCGTGGGAAAGCTTCGACCTTGGCGATTTCTTCCACGTCTGTTTGTACCCGCTTGAGCAGGTCCATGCCCAAATGCTGGTGCGCCATTTCGCGGCCGCGGAAGCGAAGTGTGACCTTCACCTTGTCGCCATTGTCGATGAACTTGTTCACATTGCGCATCTTCACGTCATAATCATGCGTGTCGATATTGGGACGCATTTTGACCTCTTTGATGTCCTGCGTCTTTTGCGTCTTGCGCGCTGCGTTGGCTTTTTTCTGAGCCTCATACCGGTACTTGCCGACATCGAGGAATTTGCACACCGGCGGGTCTGCGTTGGGGGAAACCTCAACCAGATTCAGGCCCTTCTCATTGGCCTGCTCCATCGCTTCGCGGGTGAACATCAGTCCCAAATTCTCACCTTCGTCATCAATGACGCGGACTTTGGGGACTTGAATAAAATTATCATAACGAGGGCCGCTTTTCGTAGGCGGGGCCATCTGACGCCGAGGTGGACGGGCTATGTGTGTTCTCCTGTTACAGCCTGATTCTTGAGAGTGTAATGTAGGGTTTTTGGGCCCAAATTGCCAGATGAGTCTCAGGCCGCGCGTCGATAAAGCGGAAATGTGACCAATTTGCCCTTTGCAGGGAGCACTGCGTCGACTTCGTACGCGGGACTGAGAGCTTTGATGATCTCCGGCGCGCCTGCGTCCATGCCGCCAGTATAGGCGCCAAAGGCGGGCAGGATCATGCGGTCACCGCCGTTCTCAGCCCGGCTCAACACTCCGCACGGCCTCGCAATGTGCCGGTTGCGGACCCGCAAGCGCATTTTGGGATGGTAATGGCCGGACAGCTCAGGGCGGGTCTCTCCGGCTTTCGCTTCGTGGCGCAGCAGAACTCCGCCCACTTCCATTTCCTCGATGACCTGCGCGCCAAAACTGCGCGGCATCTCTTCATCATGATTGCCGGTGATCCATACCCAGTCGAGCGCGCGGATCAGGCTTTCGAGCATTCCGGCAGCATATTGATCGAGCCTGCTTGTCCCGGCATCATCGTGGAAATTATCGCCCAAGGTAATCACCCGGCGCGCGCCGGTTGCTTTGACCGCGTCTGCCAAGCGTTCGAGCGTTTCGCGGCTGTCATAGGGGGGCAGCAATGCCCCGTGTTGTGCATACCAGCTGCCTTTTTCGAGATGCAGGTCCGCCACCAGCAAAGCGCGTTCACGTGGCCAATAGAGCGCGTTTGACTTGGTCAAAACCAATTCTTCACCTGCGAAACCGAACGCAGCGGAATCAGGTGGGAACGAAACGGGAACCATGTGTTTCGTGTGACGCCGTCGCACCGAATTTGCAAGCCTTTGATCTGCGTCAATTTGCGTTGACACTCTGCGTGTAATGGTCATGGTTGCTCAAAAGTTTGGACGGGGATAGACTGCATGAACAACTGGAAGGCGCATACCGGCCGCGCAAAAGAATGGTTTGAGAGCTTGCGCGATCAGATCTGCGCCGCGTTTGAGAGTATTGAACGTGAGGCGGGCTCTGATGTCGCATTCCAATACACGCCCTGGAACCGCGAAGAGGAGGGCAATGATGATCCCGGCGGCGGGGTTCAGGGCCTGATGAAAGGCAAAGTGTTTGAGAAAGTCGGCGTCAATGTGTCAACCGTGCGCGGCAGCTTCTCTGAGCAATTCGCCGATCAGGTGAACGGGGCAAGTGCAGAACATCCTGAGTTCACTGCCACCGGCATCAGCCTTGTCGCGCATATGGCCAACCCGCATGTGCCTGCAGTCCACATGAACACGCGATTCCTGACGACGCAGGCGGCGTGGTTTGGCGGAGGCGCGGATCTCAACCCGCCGATCCCCTATGAAGAAGACACAGAGGAGTTTCACGCCAGCATGCGCGCGGCCTGCGCGGCGCATAATCCGACCTATTATGAACGGTACAAGAAGTGGGCGGAGGATTATTTCTACATCCCCCACCGAGACATGCATCGCGGTGTGGGCGGGATATTCTACGACCATCTGACATGCGAGGATGATGCGAGCTTTGATCGCAATTTCGCCTTCACACAGGATGTCGGCAAAGCGTTTCTCGATATATTCCCGAAGCTGGTGCGCAAGCGGATGGGCAGCGACTTCACCCCTGAAGACGAAGCCCGGCAGCTCGAGTATCGGGGGCGCTATGCCGAGTTTAATCTGGTTTATGACCGGGGGACTATCTTTGGTCTTAAGACCGGCGGCAATATCGATGCCATCCTGATGAGCCTGCCGCCCCGCGCGACTTGGTCTTGAGACTGGGCCGGATCAGGCCGCGCTGGCTTGATCGTTTGGTACTCCACCCGGTACCCATCGTTCGATCGCGCTCGACAAAGCTTCGAAGGACAGCGGCTTTGGCAGATGGGCCTGCATGCCTGCATTCATGCAATTTGTTATATCGTCTGCAAAGGCGTTGGCGGTCACCGCGATGATCGGAAGGTCTTCGGCCAAGATGCCCGATTGACGCAGCCGCAAAGTAGCGCCCAATCCATCAAGCGTTGGCATCTGCAAGTCCATGAGCACCAACGCGTAGGGTCGGCCAATTGCGCGCGCCTGATGGACCATGGCAACCGCCTCTAAGCCATCTTTTGCGCAATCCAGTTCGACCCCTATTCGTTTGGCCATTTGCAAGACCAATTCGCGATTGATGTCATGGTCCTCGGCAAGAAGAACGCGCGTCTGGCGTTCGTTGGCCAAGGGGGACCCGCGTTCAGGACGGGCGTGCGCGTTCGAAAGTGGATGCGCGGTTTCGGACTGCGACCCTAGAAGCTGCTTGCGCTGGTCACTGCCGGAACTGAACACGGGCGGTAGGCTGGCAATATCTTCGCTGGTCGCGCTGCTTGTAACAAGGGGCAATTCCAGCGTGAAGGTGGATCCCTCGCCAGGAGTGCTGCGAACCGAAATCGCTCCATCCATAAGCTGTGCCAATTGGCGAGAGATTGCGAGGCCAAGCCCTGTTCCGCCGCGCTCCACAACCGCGCTGCGCGATTCCTGTGTAAAGGGTTCAAAAATGCGCTCCTGCATCCTTTCCGATATACCAATACCTGTGTCGCTTACTGCGAACCTCAGCCTATCGGCCCTTCGGCTGACACTCAATGAGACCATGCCCTGATCGGTAAATCTGACCGCATTCGATAAAAGGTTGGTGAGGACCTGTTTAAGGCGCAGCGCATCGAGCGTCACAAACATCGGAAGGTCTTTTGCGATCTCGTGGTGAATGCGGATATGTTTGGATTGCGCCAGAGGAAGTGCGGAGTGCATTGTTTCTTCCACAAATGCAGTGAGATCGGTTTGGTTGGCGTTCAGTTGGACTTTGCCGGCCTCATTCTTGGTGAAATCGAGAATGTTTTTCAGCAAAGCCTGAAGCGAATGGCCCGATTGCACGATGAAGTCGGCCTGCCTTTTTTGTTCTTCATCAAGCTCGCTTTCAGCCAGCAATTCAGCAAATCCAAGCAGACCGTTCATAGGCGTGCGGATTTCATGGCTCATCCGGGCGAGGAACATGCCTTTGGCGCGCGCTAAGGCGTGGGCATCCTCGCTCGCCTCACGCAGTTCGCGCTGCATATTCTCTTCTTCGGTGCGGTCTTTGAAAACCCCAAAAAGCGCAATGGGTTTGCCCGCCTCATCGCATTCGACAATCGCGCCCGATTCGACATATCGCAATGTCCTGTCCGCATCGATCAGGCGTGCATTGAACGGTTCGAAGTTGCCCGTCTCCCGCGCGCGGTCGATCGAGCCGGTGACGATGGGTCTGTCGTCTTCGTGATAGAAGTTGAGCGCTCTTTCAAGGCTCGGCGGAGTGCGCGGTTTCAACCCGTGGATTGCATAGGTGGTGTCAGACCAAAAAACGTCGTTGGTTTCGAGATCAAGCCGCCAATGGCCAACCTTGGCATAGGCCTCTGTCAGTTCAAGCCAGCGGACTTTGTCTTCCAGCTCGCGGTGCGATGCCGTGAAACAGGCGTGTTCTTCGGCGAGTTTATTGCGCACGGAGACTTCACGCAATGTCGTGCCTATCGCAGCAAACGCCATCGCAAACAGGATCGGAGCAGGCAGCAATTCGGTGAAGGAAGGCGCAAACACCTCTCCGATCGCGATCCCAACCGCCACACAGCCGCACGCTATCGCGGCACAGTCCAATGCGAGAAGCGCGTTTGTGTTCTCAGGGCAGGGCTCTTGGCTCATGGTTCCACACTAAAGCCCGTGCATTGATCCGTGTTTGCGACCCGGATAGGGAATGTGCCGGGTTAAAAAGCCACGTCGAAAGTTGCCTGTCGCCTTGGCTTGCAAATATCGCGCTTGCCCCAAGGGCGCGCTTTGCACATATTCGCAAGACGATGCTGCGCCAGTATGAACTTGTTGAGCGGGTTAAGTCTTACGACCCAGAGGCCGATGAGGCCGCGCTCAATCGCGCCTATGTTTACACGGTGCAAAAGCATGGCAGCCAAAAGCGCGCGAGCGGTGATCCCTATTTCTCGCATCCGGTCGAAGTAGCCGGCTTGATGACCGATTTGCAGCTCGACCAAGAAACGATCATGACCGCGCTGTTGCACGATACGGTCGAAGACACGCTTGCGACGATTGAGGACATTGAAGAACACTTTGGCGCCGATGTTGCGCGTCTGGTCGATGGCGTTACCAAGCTTTCCAAGATCGAAGCGATGCCAGAAAATGAGCGGGCTGCAGAAAATCTGCGCAAATTCCTGCTCGCAATGTCCGAAGATATCCGCGTGCTGCTGGTTAAACTGGCGGACCGGCTGCACAATATGCGGACGCTCCATTTCATCAAGAAGCCAGAAAAGCGTCAGCGCATCGCGCGTGAGACGATGGACATCTACGCTCCGCTAGCAGAGCGCGTTGGCATGTATGAATATATGCGCGAGATGCAGGCGCTGGCCTTTCGGGAGCTTGAGCCAGAGGCCTTCACCACGATCACCAAACGGTTAGAGGAATTGCGCGGCGCGGATGGCGGTCAGGTCGATGCGATTGCCCTGAAGATCAAGCAGGCCTTGGCTGAGGCGGGCCTTTCGGTCGAAGTGCGTGGGCGCGAAAAGCACCCCTTCTCGATCTGGCAGAAGATGTCAGAACGCCATGTCAGTTTTGAACAGGTCACTGATATCATGGCCTTCCGTGTGCTGACCGAGAATGAGGCAGATTGTTACCGCGCGCTAGGTATCCTGCACACGACATGGCAGTTTCTGCCCGGCAAATTCAAAGACTATATCTCAACACCAAAGACCAATGGCTATCGCTCGCTCCACACGTCGTTGATGTACAAGAACTCCATGCGGGTCGAAGTGCAGATCCGCACGCAGGAAATGCATCGTCGCAACGAGTTCGGATTGGCCGCGCATTGGGCTTACAAGCAAGCAGGCACGGCGGATGGCGAAGTGGGTTGGCTGCGCGATCTGATCGAGATCGTTGATGCGAGCCACGATGCCGAGGAACTGCTCGAACACACGCGCATGGCGATCTATCAGGATCGCATCTTTGCCTTCACCCCCAAGGGCGCTTTGTTCCAGCTTCCCAAAGGCGCAACTGCGGTCGATTTTGCCTTTGCGGTCCACACCGATCTGGGGCTGGCCTGTGTCGGTGCAAAGATCAACGGGCGGCATATGCCGCTGCGCACGCAGCTGTCCAATGGCGATGTGGTGGAGATCATCAAAGGCGCCGGGGCAGAGCCGCAAATGGCATGGCTCGGCTTTGTGGTCACCGGTAAAGCGCGCGCCTCTATTCGCCGCGCTGTCCGCCTGAAAGAGCGCGAGGAGATTGCGCAAATCGGCTCCAAATTGTTCGATGAAATCGCAAGCCGTGTTCCTGCCCGTATCGGCAAGAAGGCGGTGCGCGCGGCGGTTGAGCGGCTGGGCATGGAGGAGCCTGACGATCTGATGTTCGCCATCGGCTCTGCCAAGCTTACCGACCGCGAAGTCATGGAAGCGCTGGTCCCCGGATGCACGGCGGAGTTTGATGAGGATGAAGACTGGTCACGACGCGAACGCGAGATTTCGATCAGGGGGCTGACACCCGGCGTCGCCTTTGAACTCGCCGAATGCTGCCACCCCGTCCCCGGCGACCGGATTGTTGGGCTTCGCCGCAAGGGTGAGCGCGTAGTGGTCCACACGATTGACTGCCTGGAACTTGCCAACGGCGTCGACACCGATTGGCTTGACCTCAATTGGGGACGCCGCTCGCATGGTGCGGTTGGGCGGCTGGCGGTAACGATCTATGACCGGCCCGGCACTTTGGCGGAGATGGCGGGCATCTTTGCGCAGAACAAGACGAACGTGACCAGTCTTGAGCAAACCCAGATCGATCACCCCTTTGTGACCTATGAGATTGACGCTGAAGTGCAGGACTTGCCGCATCTCACCCGCATCCTCAGCGCCCTGCGCGCCAGCGATGCGGTGGCGCAGGCGGATCGGCTCTAGCTTTTACAGGGGCGTGATAGCGACCTCGATCGCGTCAGCGGGCGCTATACCCTCCGCCTTCATCACCTTTTTGCTGACAAGCAAAGTCCAGTTCTTGGAGCGCCGTGACATGTCCTCAATGTTCATCGGAAACACCGAGGTTTTCCATTCGGTCTCGCCAATCCTTGCCACCACCTTGACTGATCCAAACCCACGCTGTTTGCCAAACTCAAGTCTGTGAAGCGCCGCATGGGTCGTTATCGCCTCCGCCTCATCGCCGGTGAAGTTGACGAGGTGATAGGTGCCCCGGTCACCCCGCCAGCGTTGCAAGGGTAGGGTGGCGGTGATTGCTTCGCTCATTTGGGGGTGGCCACGGTCGTATTCACAGAATCCTCTGTCACTCGGCTTCAGCATATTCGAACGCCCGCACCGGTACGGGAATATTGCAGATATCCGCGCCGCCAGCGGGATGGATAAAGAACGGATCGCGGCGATTGGCGCGTGCAGCGGCATAGCGGGCGAAGGTCTCGCTTTCGGTGGAGAGATATTCGAACAAGGGCCGCTCATCTTCAGGCAGGTCAGAGGCCACGCGTAAGGAGAGGATCGGGGTGCGCTTATCCGCTTCATCCTCGGTGTAAAAGCCCAGCACACCCGACCCGCGCGGGAGTGAGGAAAGATGCTCCATCCCGCTGATAATCCGCCCCACCAGCGCGATATTGCGATCCAGATGCCGCGGCGCATGCCCGATAACGGTGTAAAGTTCCGCGCCGCTGCCGGTGTCAGGGGAGAAAGAGCGTCCCACCCCGACCATGCCGTAGCAGTGGACGGGCCAGTGTGCACCGTTGCCACTTTCGTCGAGTTGAAACGCGGTCGGCCATCCTGTCTGAAACTTACCGCCGTCAGAGTATGCATCAAACGTGGTAGGGTTTGGATGCCAGCGGACGATCTCATTTTCATGGGAGGGCGACAAGTCTAGCCGGCTGTAATAATCCTCCTCCCCCATCACATTCAGCCCCTCAGGCAAAGGCTTGGTCTCTACCTCTCCGCTCTCTGGGTTGTCGTGCCCCGGATCGCCCCATTGGACGACGTAATTGTCCTGCACGCGGTTGACGGAGATCCCGTCATACCACTCGGCGCGGGCAAGCGTGCGGATGTTCTCCACCCAGCCTCGTGAGAACGGCGCTGGCATCAATTGCATCACGACTTTCCGCTCGTTCCCATCGCGGTCCGGCGCGAGGGTCATCACCAGCAAATCCTCCGCATCGATCACCACCCATTCCTCTTGCGGTGCGGCATTGACGATCTCGTTGGGGGAGGGCTCGGCAGCGATTGGAGGTCGCTCAAGCTCGTCCTGCGCAATGGCAGGAGCTTCGAGAGTGGCAAATGCTATAGCAGCAATCAGCAAGATTTTTCTCATGGATCAAACTGTGCCAGCAAGCGGCTTGCACAGCAACCATCGTGCGTTTAGAGGGCACAGCCTGTCTTTAAGCAGCGATGCGATTAGGCTGGTAAGACCGTCCTCAAGCAGCGTAGCGTTAGGACAGAAAATCCGTCCTCAAGCAGCATAGCGGTAGGACAGAAAAAATGCGGAGACGTGGCCGAGTGGTCGAAGGCGCACGCCTGGAAAGTGTGTATACGGTAACCCCGTATCGAGGGTTCGAATCCCTCCGTCTCCGCCACCCACCCCCAGCACTGGTCTCGGGTTTCAGAGAGCCCTCTCAAACCCGCGGAACAGGCGGATTAGCGCGGCTCAAACCGTAACGAGCGCATCTATCCTAGCGTCTCTTGGGAGCGTTCTGGCGCCTTATTCCGCGGCAGTCTCTTGGCCTAGGTAGATCGGTACGGTTTAGGGGTTTTGCTCAAGAACAGGGAAATTTACTGCTTTTTGCCCAATAACAGGCCCTCTCCTGGCCAAAGAATGGCATTATCATCGAGAAATGAGTCGCAATTACCGTAGGTTAGGGCTCACGTGGCTAGGTTTTCCTGTTATTCGCCATATCAGGACATCTAATGCCTAAACAGGGGTGCTCAATCGCCAAATTGTGACGTTTACTCGCCTGAAAGCCCTGTTCTTGCATCTCGAAATCCCAGGGCTCTTCGCTGCGCTGACCAGGCAAGTGGGATGTCGATTTTCTTGATCGTCTCGAGATTGAGGTGATGTGGCTGCGCGCCTTCCAAGATCGCGCGCTGAATATCGGGAGCAAGAAAAGCGAGCTTCAGGATGGAACGCTCATGATGTGAGTGTGGCGATGTCTCTATGATTGGCATGCCCTTTTGGACCGTGAGCATAGAGTGCGCTCTTCGCAGTGCTGCGATCAGCACGGGGTCAGGTTTGGGAGGCTGTATTGCAGCTGGGATGATTTGGCGCTGACCTCCGCATGCTCCAAAAAGCACTGGAAGGAACACCGTGATGGTATCTCCCGTCCGATCAAGAATGGCCTCACCGTCTTCCAGGTTTGTCGCGACCTTGCTGCTTGGCCTTGTGTTCAGGCTGACCTGCAGCCCGCGCTTGCTGATATGGACCGATTGAACCGCTCCCATTGGATCTGCAATTTTTGGGATCCATCTCCCAACAGCCTCTGTTACCACCTGATCAATCTTTGGCGCTGAAAGGCGCTGCACGATGTCATTAGCCGGCCGAGCGGATCCTTGCTGGAGCGACGCGGAGACATAATAACGATAGGTGCGACCCATTTTGCCGCGCGAAGTGGTTGGGCTCATTGGTTCGCCCGCTTCGTCGAACAGCTTTCCGGTCAAAGGTGATTTGATCGTTCGCTGCTCGGACTTCTTCTGATGGCGCCGGCTTTGAGCATCGAGCTTTTCCTGCACACGCTCGAAAAGAGCGGGATCGACAATAGCTGAGTGCTCGCCATCATAGACTTCGCCCTTATGGACAATCTTGCCGAGATAGACCTTGTTGCGAAGCATATGGAACAGCGCGCCGCGGCTGAATGGCAGACCGCCCATCACTTTGCCTTTGGCTGTTGTGTGAAGCTTAGAGACCAGACCGCGTTTCTCCAGATCACGCTGCAAGGCATGGACTGAGCCAAGTTCGAGGTAGCGCGCAAAGATATGTTTCACCCTGTCGGCTTCCAACTTGTTCAGCTTTAGGGTCCGGGTGCCATTGTCAGGCACGTCGTATCCCAGAGGCGGCATGCCGCCCATCCACATGCCTTTGGCTTTAGAAGCTGCGATCTTGTCGCGGATGCGCTCGCCCGTGACTTCACGTTCAAACTGAGCGAAGGACAAAAGCACGTTGAGCATAAGCTTGCCCATTGAACCGGTCGTATTGAACGACTGAGTGACCGAGACAAAGCTGCAATCGTTCGCTTCAAACACTTCTACAATGCGCGCGAAGTCAGCGAGGCTGCGCGTAAGACGATCGATTTTGTAGACCACCACGATATCGATGCGTCCGGCTTCTATGTCTGTGAGCAATGACTGCAAGCCCGGCCGCTCGGTGTTGCCTCCCGAGAAACCACCATCGTCATAGCGGTTCTCACTCGCCTCCCAACCTTCGCTGGCTTGGCTCAGGATATAGGCCTCGCACGCCTCGCGCTGCGCATCCAAAGAGTTGAACGATTGGTCGAGGCCTTCTTCAGAGGATTTGCGTGTGTAGATCGCGCAGCGACTTGCTGTGTTTGCCATTGCTAATCTCTAAGGCCAAAAAAGCGAGGTCCGTTCCAGCGTGTTCCGGCGATAGCTGTTGCGGCCGCGGATAGGCTCGGAAACAGTTTGTCCTCCCATCTGAACCCATGGCGCTCGACCACAACCGTGATCTCGCGGCCTTTCCAGATGCGTGTGAACCGTGCGCCCACACCAAGATGTTTGCCTTCGGGCTGCGGGGCTCCCGATTTAGCAAGCGCCTTGCGGGTCTCTGCTTGCAGCCCTCCAAAGGCGTGGACTTGAAGACGCCACGCAATCAAGTGGCGCATGATCGGCTCTGAACGAAGGGAAGGCGGGACGCCGAAGCGCTCCCGCCAAAAGTGTCGCAGTTCTTCAAGTTCGAACTGGTCCAGCTTTTCGATCTCGGACTCGACGATCTGCTCGATTTGCTCCCTCATTGTGCAGCCTCGATCCGGTAGCGGCGCACGCCATCGGTCCTTTCCGAAGAAACCGTATATCCGCGCTTCTTGAGTGCGCCTGCCATTGCACCGCGAACCGAATGGGCTTGCCATCCGGTGGCTTTGGTCATCTCGGCAATGCTGGCGCCGTTTTTGCGGCGAAGCAGCTTCTCAAGCGTGCCGAGCTTGGTGGGTTTTGTTGGGGCTGATTGAGTCATCTCTTGTCTCCAATTGCGGGCTGGCCGGAAATGGCCGCCGTCACCGAGACAAGCCCGTGCTTCGCCGGGCGTCTGTGGGACCTTGCTCGAGTTTGGGGCGAAGTCCAGTCGGAAATGAGGGCACGCGAAATGTTGGTATGATTGGGGGTTGATATGTGAATAATGGGAGGTCCTCTGAAAACGACTCAAAGGACACATTTGTAATGAACCCCCTAGAAACACTGGCTGATCGCCGCCTTGAAGGTGGTCTACCGCTCCGTATCAGAGCTCAGGCCTGATCCGCGCAATGCGCGCACACATTCAAAGAAGCAGGTTGAGCAGATTGCTGCCTCGATCCGCGAATTTGGCTTTACCAACCCCATTCTCGCAGACCCGGAAGGGCACCTGATCGCAGGTCACGGCCGATTGCGGGCTGCGCGCGATCTTGGCCTTGCAAGCGTTCCTGTGATCACGCTCACTGACCTGAGCGAGCCTCAGAAGAAGGCGCTGCGCCTCGCTGACAATAAGATCGCACTCAACGCTGGCTGGGATACTGAGATCCTGAGGCTTGAGCTTGCTGATCTCTCCGTTCCTGAAGTGGATATCGATCTCGGTTTGACCGGCTTTAGTGTGGGCGAGATTGATGTCATTCTTGATGAGCGCATTGATCCTGATGATGAAGCCATTCCGCCGGTTCCCTCGGCCCCCGCGTGCAGAGCGGCGATATCTGGCAGCTCGGTGAGCACCGGATTGGCTGCGGCGATGGCCGTGATGCCGCGTTCCTGCGCAAGGTGGTTGGCGAAGGCGCCGCGATCGACTGTGCGTTCCTTGATCCGCCTTACAATGTGAAGATCAACGGTCATGCCAATGCTAAGGGGCGTCACCGCGAGTTTGCCATGGCCTCTGGCGAAATGGCAGAGAGCGAGTTCCGCGACTTCTTAGGCGCTACCTTTGATGCTTGCGCCAAGGTCTCGCGCAATGGGGCCGTGCATTTTGTCTGCATGGACTGGCGTCACATGGAAGACGTCTTTGCATCGAGCTTCCTCATCTATGACGAGCTGTTGAACATCTGCGTTTGGAACAAGAGCAACGCCGGGATGGGTTCGCTCTATCGCTCCAAGCACGAAATGGTCTTTGTCTACCGCGTTGGCGATGAAACGCATGCCAACAACGTCGAGCTCGGCAAGCATGGACGGAACCGCACCAATGTCTGGGACTATGCAAGCGTCAACTCGATGAAGGGTTCGCGCCGGGAAGATCTGGCGCTTCATCCGACTGTCAAGCCGGTGGCGATGGTGGCGGACGCCATTTGCGATGTGACCGCTCGCGGCGACTTGGTGCTCGATATTTTCCTGGGCTCGGGAACCAGCCTGATCGCCGCTGAGCGGGTGGGCCGCGTGTTTCGCGGGCTCGATATCGATCCCGCATACGTGGACCTCGCCATTCAGCGTTGGACCGATCTGACCGGCAAGGAACCCGAACTCATATTCCGCGAAGATGGTGAGGAGGACGCAGCATGAGCAAGGATACGAAGTTCAAGAAGGGTAAGTCCGGTAATCCTCGCGGGCGTCCCAGGAGAGAAAATGGGGCACAGGCTCTCTTATGATGTCATCCTAGATCAGACGCTTACGACCGGCCAAGATGGCAAGGCCATTGAACTGTCGCTTGAGGAGGCGCTCGAACAGCAGCTCCTGAAGGAAGCCCTAGCGGGCAAGCCTATGGCCACCAGGAAGGTCTTGCAGATGATTGAGGAGCGAGAGGAGGCGTTCAACAAGGGCAAGGCTGAATCGAATATAGATGTCACGCACGAGCTGCATTATTCGCCCGATAACGCCAATGAAGCGCTTCGTATCCTAGGAATTGCAGAGCCCGATATGCGGGTCGGCGGCGTTCGCTGGAACATCCATACTTGGGCAACCCAGGCAGCGCTGAGCCGTCCCGGCCGCAAGAAGTTCACCCCTCGCCAAAAGAAGGACATCGACTTCTTCACCTTCCATCCTGAAGAGCTCCGCTGGCCGAAGGGACGGATCGATGACGAGTGATGAAGAAGTAGGATACGGCGCGCCGCCAAAGTCCACTCGGTTCAAAAAGGGTAAGTCTGGCAACCCGCGAGGCCGTCCGAAGGGCAGCGCCGAACCATCCCGCATAACCGCGTGCTTGGTCAATTGGTGACCATCATTGAAGAAGGTCGTGAGCGGCGCGTCTCTGCTGCCGAAGCGTTCCTCATTCAGCTGACACAGCGCGGCCTTGCTGGGAACAGCTCTTCGGCCCGGATGGCGCTTGATGTGATCGCCAAGGCAAAGGGACTTCGGGATCGCCTGTATCCCGCTCCTATTCGTATCGAGACCCATTTTGTCCAAACCGCTATTGAACGCCCGCTCGAGCTTCTTGGCATGGTGACCAACAAATACACCAAGGACGAAACTCGGACCCGCGTAGAGCTCAATCCTTGGATTGTTAAGATGGCGCTGGAGCGCTTGGACTGGATCGGGCTCAGCGAAGAGGAACAACGAATTGTCTGGGAAGCTACGCGCACGCCGCACAAGGTGAAGTGGCCCGACTGGTGGTCTTATAAGCCTGAATAGATCGTCCGGGCATGTCTGGCACTACAACGGCTCAGATACGCCAGTGCTTCATCACCACTTTGAGATGCGCTGACATTGGCGCGCGATGATAGGTTCCCTTCTCAGTCCAGGATGCTGAGCTGTGAACCCAGCCTCATCGCCGAGCGTGACCAGATCATCGTGGGGCGCGAGGTACCAGTCATCGTCATCAGGAAAGGCGACCCAGATATCGCGTCCAAGGTACTTCTTGTGAATGGTCCAGCGGCTTTTGAGTTGGACCTTCCTAAGATCCGCTGGCCCTCCCTTGCCATCCTCTCGGCAAAGGATGAAATCTATCCCGTCATCGTAGACTGGGGAGAAACGCATTGTACCCGCGCTCCATGGCGAGCGCGATAAGGCGTTGGCGATTGATGACTTCAATAACCTGGCCTGTGGGCTTCGGCGATGCTGTTTTCATGTGACTCATTGACGACAGTAGTGCTCGACAAGACAGTAAAGTCAAGACGAAATGTAACTTATTGTCTGTAGATTGATTGTCTACATCACAGTCAATAGGCGATCGTGGATGTACACGAGCGCCTCGCCCAAAACCTACGCCGCTTGCGGCAAGCCAAAGACTGGTCGCAGGAAGAGCTCGCGCACCAGACCGATATCCATCGCACCTATGTCAGTGATCTTGAGCGTGGCCGGCGAAACCCATCGATCGATGTTATCGAACGTCTTGCCAAGGGGCTCGGTGTGAAGCTCGGTGAGCTGCTCGACTGAGAAGCTGGCGGTGGACTGTCCTGCCATTCCATGGCTTCACTGAAGTCATGGACGAAAACGAGACCGAACTTCTCAAACTCCTCTACACGCGAATAGGTATGGAGATGGAAGACGCGAGCCTCATCGCAATCGAGCTTGGCGCGCCAAGCAGCACATTCGATCCTGGACAAGGCTTCAAAGCTCAGTAGAACGGTAGAGAAGGTCTCAGCGCTGGCAGATGCCGCTCAGTTTATCGCTGAATGACGGCAATGCGCCCCAATATCAGAGGTTAAGAGGCTGATCGCCAATTCCGACAAGCGGACATCGGGCAATTTGGTGTGTACTCCGTCTGCCCTAGTTGGCCTGTCAGTGACTTATGCAATTTTTTGCCGACTTTGAGGGCTAGCTAGAAAGCGATTGGATGCACAACCTAGTTACTTCAGCGGGGTCAACTTCGCGACCCTGATTTTTCAAGGCGAGTGCTCCCCAAATCATTCCGGTGATCATCGCTAGCGCCAATTCTCGATCAACTTCCGCAAATTCTCTCGCTTTAATACCCTGATCAATAAGAAGGATGACAAACTCGCGCCATTGGTCTGCTTCTTTCTGCAATTCCAAACTAACAATTTCGGAGTTTTGCATTTCTTTCACGATGAACCATAAGTCGTAATCTGAGTTGATCAGTCTAGAAAGGTGATAATTCAGTAGTTCAAGAAGTTTAGCTTTGGGAGACTCAGATTTGGAAGAGACTGAAACAGCAAATACAAGGGAATCGTGCACGACAAATTCAATCAAAGCGATTCCGATCTCATCGATATCACTGAAGTGATAATATATTGAAGGAGAACGAACGCCTATCTCCTTGGCAATGTGAACAATTCGCACAGCTGGCCGACCCTGGGCCGAAAACAGCTTAGCTGCCGCAACCAATATCTCTTCGCGTACATCTTCAGACGTTTTTCCACTCGCGCGCGGCCGCCCGGGATTTCGTGAAACTCCTTTTTTTTTGGTTTGCACTTCTTTCGGCATTTCAATTTACCCTATTCAACCACTTTTCAATGTCGCCAGTGCTTCATACGAGTAATCGCTATGATCACGAGCCGATATGCCCGGTTGGGCCTCTGGATTATTCGGAACAATAAGAGGAGGCTCAGTATCGGAAGGTTCGTTGACGTTATCGACCCTTACCAAGTCACCAACCGAGCACCGATGCCGAATTGCCCATATGCCGTCAATATATTCGAAGTTATCGATATATCGCCCAGCACCAATCAGATCTTTCTTCTCGTCGCCAACATTTATTCGAAGTTGAACATTATAATATGATTCCGAAACCGCCCTGTCTCGGTCAACCTCGATAAGGATATTTCCCACCACATGTCGAGTAGCTACCATTTCCGCATGGATCGGCCAGAGCCAATCTAAGAAGCCTTTGGCAGACCCTTTGTATAAAGGGGCATGATCGTCTGTACCTCCAACATGCCAACAGGACAGTGTAAGCGCCTTGTCCATACGATCCATGCCTCTGCAATATCTATAGATCACCTCAGTTATTGCCTGTTTCGCGAGCAAGTCCTGAATGTCATTTTCTTGAGGAGAAATTCCATTGGTATTCGTCGTAAAATCCTCTTGGTCATTTTTTGTTGTGATAACCTACCTTGACGATAATTCAAATAATATCTATAAATGTGTAGATTCGATACTGCGGGTTATGCAATTGTAAGTCTTTCCCTTTTCGAGCGCTACTCCGTTTGGCAGATCGGCCAGCATGTATCGAGGTGACCATGCGAAACATCTAAGATACTTCGGATACAGGAGAGGGTTTCAATGACCAATTTTGTTACAACGCTGAAGGACATCAACTCAAGCAGCCTAGCATTGGTTGGTGGGAAGGGCGCGAATCTCGGTGAATTGGTGTCTGCTGGTCTTCCCGTTCCCATGGCTTTTTGTGTTACTACAGAAGCTTATCGAAGCTTTGTCGAAATCAATGGCCTTCAGTCGAGTATATTGAAGGAAATAGAGGGGGTTGACTACGAGGACTTTACGGATCTCGAAGCCCGCGCGGTCCGTATTCGAGACTCGATTACATCGGCCGATATGCCAGCGGAAATCGAAACGCAAATTCGACAAAGCTATGCAGGTCTGGAATCAGAGCTTGGTGAAGGTTTAGCGGTTTCGGTCCGTTCGTCCGCGACGGCAGAAGATCTGCCAGGAATGTCTTTTGCTGGACAACAAGATACGTACCTCGGAATTCAGGGAGCTGATCAAGTTGTAGCCAATGTACAAAAATGTTGGGCCTCCCTGTGGACTGATAGAGCGATTGCATATCGCCACAAACAGGGATTCGAGCATGGAGACGTATTGCTCGCGGTTGTGGTTCAGGAGATGTTTCCGTCGGAAGTGGCCGGAGTTATGTTCACCGCGAACCCTGTCACTTCAAATCCCAACGAGCTGTTTCTCAACATGAGTTGGGGTTTGGGTGAGGCGGTCGTTTCCGGATTGGTCAATCCGGATCAATACATTGTCGATAAAAGGACAAAGGAAATTACCTCCAAAGTCATCAATGAAAAAATGGTGATGACCGCAAGCCGCCAGGATGGATGCGGTAGCGAAGAAGTTGAAGTCCCGGTCGATAAGCGCAACGCGGAAACATTGTCAAAAAGCCAGATTAAAGAATTGGTGCAAATCGGCTTAACAATTGAGGAGCACTACGCCTTCCATCAGGATATCGAGTGGGGCTATGCTAATGGGCGTTTTGCTATTTTGCAGTCTCGCGACGTAACTGGCGCGGACTTGGACTTTAGCCCCGAAATGGAAAGCTGGCAGACTCCAGGTGCAATGGCAACGTTGTATGATGAGCGCTGGGTTTGGTCTCGCGCTTATTCGGATGAAATCCAGACCGGCCCATCGTCGCCTTTCAACTACGGACGACTTGAATCGGGGATGACCTGGTTGAAATGGAATATGTTGGAATTACTCGAAATTGATGAGTTTATGGGCTTCAAGGGGGAAGCGATAAAAGACATCCCGCTATATCGTCAGTATGGCTCGCGGGCCTATTACAACCTCGCGTTTGAAAGGGAACGGATCCGGTGCTTCATCCCTCCCATCGCGCGTGATGAAGCGACGTTGTGGCCTTTTCCCGCAGAAGAGAGAGAAGAAATAAAAAATATGCCGTTTAACTGGCCGCGTTTCATATGGCTGATGTTAAAGTTGCATGTAACTAATCCCAACATATCCCTAATTGATACGCCGCAGCATTGCATCCAAAATCAAATCAGCTGGGTTAAACACATAAATGCTGCGTGGGAAAAAATTGATTATGAAACCGCTAGCGTCAAAGAGATTCTTGAAACCGAAAACGTAAACTTTGAGGTCGATTTCGGGGACAATGTAACACTGGCGTTCACAATCTATCTGTATTTTCTACCGCAGACACTGAAAGCTATTTGTGAAAAAGCGCTCGACGACAAAGACGGGAAAATCTTTAATAACTTATATGCCGGACAGCATACAAAGACGAGTGAAGAGAACATAGCTGTTTGGAAACTTTCGCGTTTCATCAAAAACTCGAAAACGCTCTATGAGTTGGTTACCAAGGAAGACGATTTCGAAAAAATCTTACCGGCGTTGGAGACCATTGAAGATGGTGCAGAATTTAGAGTTCTGTTCGACGAATTCATCAAGACTTATGGCCATCGAGGCGGAGCAGAGCGCGATCCTTATCACTACCGCTGGTATCAAAAGCCGTCACAGGTCTTTTATTCCATAAAGCCGATGCTCGCGTTGGATGACGAGTCCGATCCTGCCAAGCTTGAGGAAGAAATCCATCAGCGAATGTTGAAGACGAAAGAGGAATGCATTGCGAAACTGCGGAAGAGGCCGTTCGGATCCATTCAAGCAACAGCGTTCAAATGGTTCGTCGAACTGGTCCAGGAATATGTTCACTATCGTGATTATGAGCGGTTCTACAACGATGAACAATATGGTCGCCCGCGCGATTATCTTGTCGCAATTGCCAGGAAATTTATCAAACGCGAATTGATGACAGAGGAAGAAGACATATTCTTCTTCACCGAGTTTGAAATCCTTGAAATAGATGCCGGCAATCTATCTGCCAAAAAGATCGCAAAAATGGTCGAGGCACGTCGCAGAATCTATGATCGATATTCTGAGAAGGAACCACCCAAATATATCCGCGGTTGGGAAGCGTTTGATGACAATGCTTTAACCGATGACGGAAAGGGCCTGCGCGGGATTGCAGCCAGCAGCGGCACGATTTCTGGACGGGCTCGTGTATGCCGCAAACTTGAGGAGATCAGCAAGATCGAGAAGGGTGATATCCTGGTAACGGTATCGACCGATCCAGGTTGGACCACCATATTCTCGATCATTGGTGGCGTGGTTATCGAAGCAGGTGGTGTCGTAGCTCACGCGGTCATGATCTCACGTGAGTATGGCCTACCATGCGTGGCCAATTTGACTGAGGCATGTAACCTCATCCCTGATGGAGCAATGATTACTGTAGACGGAACGACCGGCCGTGTTATTATTCATGATGATGAGGAATAGGCGTTTGGCACGAGGTCTAAACAAAGTTCACTTGCGATGATTGTTTCACAAAATCAAGTTTTTGTTTCATCTGACATGCCAAATTTCCGTCATATGGGCGGATATAGAGCGGCCGACGGGAACCAAACTCAAGGAGACATGCTCTTCCGGTCAGGCTGGATCGACCTGACAGATAGTGAAAGTAAAGGCAGGTTTGATGCGCTTGGTATCGAGCAGATATTTGATTTTCGCACAGAGATGGAGAGGGAGCGGCAACCTTTGTTTCTGCCGCCGCCGCATTCACCGGATGTAATCGGTTTGGATATCGGCCATGGGAATATGGGCCATTATCTTCAGCAGATCAGCAATATCCCGACCGAAGAGGTCGATTGCAAAAGAGAGATGACACTAATGTATTCAAACTTGCTGGTTGAAGCAGTACCGAGCATTCGGAGGATGTTCGACCGGCTGCTTGAAACTGGAGGCCGGATCATGCTGATGTGTTCAACTGGAAAAGATCGGACAGGAGTGGCATCTGCCCTCCTACTAACGGCCTTGGGTGTCTCAAAAACTCAAGTATTTGAAGACTATATGCTATCAGCAGAAATCTACCGCGGAAAAGAAAAACAGTTTGCCATGCGTCACGGATTTGATCCGGAATTGATTGATCTTTCTGTGCTAACAGACCTTTACACAGTGCATGAGCAATATCTGGAGGCCGCGTTCAACTATGCCTTGAATAAGGGTGGTAGCATCGAGGATTTTCTGGAGCAGCAATTTGAGTTGACCCCTGCTACATTGTCCAAACTGCGAGCGACTTACACGCAATAGCAGCCCGTATCGTTTGATGGGCCGTTCGCAGACCGTCTGCTTTTCAATTTCGATCGGCCAAGAGCGGACGGTCTGCAAACGGCCCAAACACGGCCATTTTACATAATGGCGGTTATCGGCAAGTCCGGACTGGCGGCTCGATGACCGGCTCCACCCCGCGCGACAATCTCGGATGGGGGCACGGCGACCATCTTTGCGCTGGCATGTTCTTGGCGCGCCTCGAAATGGAAGTGATGCTCGAAGCCCTCGTCGAGCAAGTTGACAGGATTGAAGTGGCCTCAACCATCTGCGGGACCAATCAAGGCCTCTATGGGCTGGACTCAATGCAAGTCAGACTGGCTTGAAATCGCTTGGTCGTAGCTCAGCCCATCTTCGACGGCTGATCCTTGGGCCGCATGCGATAGGCGGTAACGGACACCCCTACGGCCAAGAGCCAGAGCGCAGGACCCATCAAGCTTGCCGGTGGCCCGATCAGACTTGGCAGGACCAAGAAGACAATGAAGGGCAGGTCGCTGATCGAAGTCCCAATCGCATTGATCCAGAGCGCAAGTCCATCGGCTTTGGCGTTCCAATAGGCAGTGATCATTGCGAGGATCGCAAAGAAGAGAAGGAAGGCGGCGTCTTGATAAAGACGGCCTTGGACTATGCCACTCTGCTCTGCGCCAAGCGAGAAGACCGATAGTGCCGCGCCAACATGGAGAAGTCCCCACAGAAAGAACAGCACAGCGCCGATCCTTGCTAAAACGAGATACATGTCGGTCTCCATTCATGCCCGCGCGGAAGTCATTGAGAATTCCATGCGCTTCATTGGGTGCAAAGAGATGCTAGTTCAACAAGCGCAGCTCACCGAGATAGATACTCACTTCGCCAAGCCTGGCGGTGGTAGATGCGCTGCCAAATTGGCTGTGCGCAATCTCGACTTGGTAATCGCCGCTATCGGGTGAGAGGCCGTCAATCTTGAATTCGCCAAAGGCATCGGATTGGGCGGCTCCAATTTCCTGGCCATCTTTGCGCAATGTTGCCGTTGCATGCTCGATGCATTCCTCGCGGCCATCGACGGACGCGATCACGGTGCCACCCACGAAGCACTCGGTGAAACGCCCGAGATTGCGATAGTAAACGCGCGGGCTGGTGTTGTCAGACTAACTGTACCTGTTGCGGAATGAGGCGGCGAGGGTAGGGCGTTTCGATGCCCAGACGCCGCAAACCAGACAGTCCATTCAAACGTTTCAACTCATCACCGGAGGTCATTCGGCTTGTGGTGATGATGTATGTCCGGTTTCCGCTCAGCTTGCGCAACGTCGAGGACCTGCTGTTCGAGAGGGGCATTGATATCTGCCATGAGACGGTACGGTTCTGGTGGAATAGATTTGGACCTATGTTCGCAGCCGACATCAAGCGCCAGCGGATCAACCGCATGCGCGGTTTCAAGCAATGGCGCTGGTACCTTGATGAGATGTTTGTGAAGATCAATGGCGAGACGCATTATCTGTGGCGCGCTGTCGATCATGAGGGAGAGATCCTAGAGAGCTATGTCACGAAGAAACGTGATAAATCAGCAGCTTTGAGGTTTATCAAGAAGGCTCTGAAGAACCACGGCAGTCCTGTGGAGGTGGTCACTGATGGGCTTCGATCTTACCCTGCTGCACTGGGCGAGCTTGGCATCCAAGATCGTCGCGAGATGGGTAGGTGGCTCAACAATCGAGTGGAGAACTCCCACTTGCCGCTACGACGAAGAGAGCGTGTCATGCAGCGATTTCGCCGCATGAAGAGCTTACAGAAGTTTGCTTCCGTTCACGCCAACGTCCACAACCATTTCAATACTGACCGTCATCTCACCGATAGAGAAACCTATAAGACCAACCGCTCTGCTGCACTGGCTGAGTGGCAAGATCTTATGGCCTGACCTTGGATGAGGGGAGGGTGCTTCACGTCTAACGGAGACGATTTCGCGTTAGACTGACAGCACCTCCCTTCATTGAGCCACCATCTCGACAGTCAAATTGTCCTGATACTGGCCTGCAAACGCCCCTGAAACATCACCAATTTCAATGTCGAGGCGGTATCGTGATCCGTTAAGGGATGGCTCGGGCCGTCGGCGGATCACTTCTCCCGCGTTCAGCGCAAGCGGGGAGCCGTCAAAGCGCGCAGAGTAAGCAATGCGGTTCGCATGTTCATCCAATGAAACAAGCGCGCCGCTGTTTTCAGATTCGATTGTGAACTCCACGTCAGTGTTGGCCTGAGCGTTGAACAGGATAAAGGCTGTTTCTGCGGTTTCCAATTCGCCGAAATCGATAAACGCAAAGGTTCGATCGGCGTTGAGCGTTCCTGATGTCCCGGCGATCGACAAAGCGGTATCGGTCAAAACCTCCATGCTGACCGGGATCTCCAGATGCTCGGCCACGATCGTGCCGGCTTGGTCAAACAAGCGTACGTCGATCAAGAGGTCACAGCGGCCCGGGGGCACGAATGCACGGTTTTCGGGCCGCCATCTTAGCATAAAGCGTTTTTCGTCATCGGCGGGCACCGATACCGGCCCGACATAACGGCTGGCCTCGCGGCGCAGGAGGTTTTCATTGAGCCGCGCAGTTATGGGCTGACCGCATGACCATTCGAAATCGGCGGCATCGGTCGGCGTGATCTCCAATTCGCCATCGAACGCCGCGCCCATTGGCGCCTGCACAGTAACCATCATAACTTCGCCTTCGGGCAAAGGCTGGAAGGGTTGGAAAACGACCGCGACTGGTTGTTCCACATCAAGCATCGGTTGAGCCGCCGCACTGGCCGCGCTCAGGCCGAGGCAGATTGCGGCCGAAATACACGCATAGCTTCGCTTCATTGTGACGTCTCCATGGTCAGTGCCCCGCGCTGGACAATGCCGGTCTCACCTTCTTCGACAGTAAGCGTCGCGACAAGATTAGACCGCCCATCCAGCTTTATCTCATAGGTTCCCGGCGCAAGGTTCTCGAAAACCAACCGGCCAGTGCGATTGGTGAAGAACCGGCCAACCTCGCTCCCATCCTCAGAATTGAAAATTCGGCCGGTCGACAAGCCGACAGGCTCGCCATCCGCCATCTGCAATCGCAACAGCACCGTGGCGAGGATCTCGCTGCCAATATCAACGCGGTAACCGGCCCTGAAAGGCGGGAAGGTTTCGATCCGGTCGATCCCCAAATCATAGCCCGGCTCCAGCTCGTCGACCTCGACCGAAAACGCGTAGTTTGAATATCCGGCCCGCAAGGGGATCAAGGGGGGGCCGAAAACGTCGCTTCGCGATGCAACTCCAAGTCCGCCTTCATCGATAGAGGTGCGGTTGTCACGGATCGTCTCATGGCGCTTGACGATGACAAAGCCCGCATCAAACGGGCGGCCCACCTGTAAGGCGCCATCGGCAAAGCCGATACCCATGGCAGCGGTAATCTCTGAACGAGAGAAGATGCCATTGGGCGTCTCACGCGTTTGGTGATCGAGCGCCAACTCGGCGCGGTTGCTGATATAGTCGAACTGCGCGCTGCCTGACAGAAGACCGTCTGGTGTTCGAATGAACTGAGCGCGGGTTTGACTCTCACCGACGGAAAAACCGCCGAAGCGTTGAAGGTCGAGGCGTGCATCGCCGTCTGTGCCCAGCCGCGCGCGGGCCCTTGTTCTGCGGCCCAGTGGCACAGAGACAGAGAGGAAGGCCCGGTATTCATCGTCGCGTCCGCTTGCCCGCACAAATTGCCCGCGCGCGCTCCAGTTCGCGTTGAGCAACCGCCACGTTGCGCCTAGTCCGAAATTGCTGCTTCGCCTTTCGCCTGTTTTCCGGGCCGATGCATCGAAATTGAGCTGGACGGGATCGGTCTGGATCAACCAGCGCAGATCAAAGGAGGTCTCTCCAATCTCGGGCCCCGCTAGCCCTTGCAATTTGCTGTTGCGCCAGGCGGCCTGGATTGCGACCGAGTGGCGCAAGGAACCGGTCTCAAACTGGTTGCGATATTGCAGGACACCTGCTGCCCCCCATCCGAGCAAGGAGCGTGACGCGCTGACCTCGCCCGATATCAAGCCCAACGGTGTACCGATAGCGGCTCTGGCGCTCACTCTTGCAAGGTCAAATGAGGCTTCAAGATGACCGCCTAGCGTTAGATCGGTGGAAACGCCAATATCGTAACTCACGGACAGAGCGAGATCATCGGAATAGCGCGTTTCGGCGGCAAAGCCGTTGCTTAAAAAACCGATATTGAGGTCAAAGCGGCTCAGCCCCTCTCCCAGCAAATCGGTGTCAATAAAGGCGGAAAGAAACGCGACTTCGCGCGGGCCAGCGCCGTCATCGACAATGATCCTCGCGCTATTGGCCCCGGTTGTGAACGGAAAGTCGCTGAGAGCGTAGGATCCGGCGGGCAGTTGCTCATCAAAGGCGACCAAACCATCTACCTCAACCAACACGCGGGCTCGCCTCTCCAGGGTAAAGCTCTGTTGGCCGCGCGGAAGGATTGTTAGGAAAGGCTGAATGTCTTCATAAGCGCGCCGAAAGCTTACCCCCACCAGATCGACCGAGCGTTGAAAATTGGAAAGCGGGCGGGTGCGAAGATCGCCGATGGTCAGCCGGGTTGCGTTCCTAAAGTTGTCTTTGACAAGCGCCACATCGCGCCGCCGCAAAACGCGGTCGCGGCCTGTTTCGATGTCAGCCCCAAAATCAAGCGTCCAGCCATCGAAACCGCCAAGGTTCACGAAGCCGAACAGCTCTGATCGGAACGGCTCAAACTCAGCTGGTCCGCCGGGCTGCGTGTGGATATGGGAAAGACGCGAGATGGCTGTTACACCCACGGCGAAATCTGCTGGGGTGATACCGCTGTCAGGATCGACCGTGATGGGGTTGCGAATGCCGATTTCCCTGACGCTTCTTTGCGAGGCTGTAAGGCTGGCGATCAGCGACAGGCTCTGCGGATCGAACACAATTGTCAGGCCCGCCCCGCCCAGCGCCTCCAGCCTGACAAATCCAAGCTCATTGGCTGGAACAGCGCGGACAGCGTCAATCGTCGCCTCATCGATTGTCTCATCGAGTAAGGACAATATGTCATCGGGGCGAACGGCAACCTGATCGCCGCTGACTTGCGCGACAATTTCTCCAAGAAAGACGCCGTCCAGTGTGACAGGCAGGTCAAGCGCGACTGTGGGTGCGCTTGACTGTGCCTCTATCGCCGTGGCTTCTGGAGCGGTCTGCGTTGCTGAAATCAGCGCCGTCGCCAGAAGGGCAGAGTCGAGCGGCATCGCATGATCACGATGGGGAAACCAGCGTGATGGTCGCTTGCTGCGGATCGAAGCCTTCTTGCGCTGGGATGGTCACGTATAGCTGACCGCCTGGAAGGATCAGGTTCTTGTTGAACCACCCTCGCGTCTGGCCGCTAGTGAACTCTGCGGATTGGTCGCCTTGGGCGATACGGATTACCTGCTCAGGCATCCGGGCATAGCGGTTGCCGTTATTCGTCACCAACATGCGCCAACGTCCCTCTGGTGCAGCGGACAATTCGGTCACTGTCAGTTCGCTGCTCACATTGTCAGGAACGATGTTCACGAGCGTTGCAAAATTGACCGTAACAGACACCCCGCTTGCGCCGTCCTCAGTCATATCGATAGGGAGCTGGTTGACGCCAATCCGGTAGGCGCGGCTGGTATCGAGCACCCCTTCGCCGATATAGCGGACACGGATCGATTGCGTTGAGCCCGGCTGCACAACCGCTTGCGGCGGGAAGATGAGGAAATCATCATCTGCGGGTGCGAGGGTCTCGCTCCCATCGGCAGCGATCTGAAGGCTGCTCGGAATGATCTCAACTGTGATCGGAAAAGAGCGCGTGTTCGTCACCACCATGGTGGTCTGTGCGGCCGATCCTGATGGCTCCAGCTCAAACCGCATCGGTTCGACCCGCTGCGCTTGCACGGATGCGAGCGGCACAAGGGATGCGCCCAAGGACGCTAGAATGAGTGTTCTCTTGATGTGTGAGTAAAGCATGGCTGACCTTTCATGCTGGGTTGCAAAATAGGGCGGAGTTGCCGCCGGTCGGGATGGGCGGGGCCCCGACCGACCGGCGGCACACCGGTCACGACGCGGTCAGCTGGATCGTGATGGTGTCTGAGTAGCCACCGGCCCAGATGGCGGTTTCGTTCAGAACAACGCTGAGGTTGCCCACAACGCCGCTTGCCAACGCAGTTGAACCAGCGATGGTGGCGGTCACCGAAACATCGTTGTTAAAAGCACCGGTGGTGTCGAGAACCAGCGGAGCTGCAAGCGCGCCGCTGGTGAGCGTTGCGGTGTACTCGATTTCGAGATCTTCGTTGTCGTCGCTTTCCATGCCGCCTTCAGAGCTGGTCAGCGAAACTTCGGCGCCGTCTGCATCGTTGCACTGCAAAACAACATCATCGTTGATCGAAGCGCCAGCAGACATCGAAGGAAATGCAACCGAACCGAACAGGTCGTTGACTTCGCAAATCGGCTGAACGACGCCGTTCATTTGACCGCCACCGGTCTGTGCGTGTGCTGGTGCAGCGATTGCGATAGCTGGGACCGAAGCGGCGAGAAGAACTTTGGTAATCATACGCATGTTTATTCCCCTTACGAGAAGTTAGGTTTCAGATTGTTGGAAATTGTTTTTTCCCATCGACAGTCTTTGTGCCTGTCCGATGAGGCGTCCCCTGGGCCGAAGTTCTAGCTGATTGAAGCCGGAACGGACTCGATCATTGGATGATTCGACGCCTCATTTGACCGGCCCTGTGATCGAGAGATCGGCGCATTTGCTCTTTGGGTTAGGGGATTTTACCTAAAGTGTAGGTCGTGCGCTCTCTTTCCCAGTCTTGAGCGAAGTTGTCCGAAAACAGTACCCTACTGGTATATTCGTTGAACCAAAGGCGAGAACTGGTTAACATTTGAGCATAACGATACGAATCAAAGATTCGGGCGCACAGAAAAGTCTAAGTTGGGGAAAGACTAAAAGTGCCTGAACAAACGAGTGCAGCGATAGTCTGCGAGAGCGTATTTTTACGCGATATCATAACCGATAACCTATTCGACCGCGGCATAGAAGTGCTGGTGGCGGCTTCATCCTTCGCTGATATCCCGGATGATTGTCAGCCCGATGTCGCAGTTGTTATCGAGACTGCGCCAGGCGAGCTTCTGTCGCCGGGATTGGATGCTAACGCCCTTGCACGGCGCTTTGCGCGTTGGCTCTGTATCGGTACTACCGACGATGGCTCTGTGTTTCGCGCCTTGCGCGCCATTCGAAGCGATGTGTCGGGCGTTCCACTAGATATCGGCAAAGACGATGTGTTTCACGCGGTGACTTTGGCCGCTGGTTGCAATTCAGTGTGCATAGGGGGAACTTGTCGCAATTGTCCATCCAAGGAAAGAAGCCGGCTCAACGAAGCAAATCTTGACACCAACCAATGGCAAATCCTCAAAATGTTAGCCGATGGCGCCACAAACAAGCACATCGCGAACCGGTTTCAATGCGATGAGAACAAGGTGAAGGGCATGATCCGCCGGTTGCTCAGCGCGATTGACGCAAACAATCGTACTCAAGCGGCTGTGATGGCCGCGCGGGCGGGGCTTTGACACCTTTCGTCTCGTTCGGTTGTCTGTGGTCGACGCAGCCTCTCATGTGATCAATGTATGTAACGGGAATGATCGCCTTCGATGCTTGCTGCTCTTTAAGCTGACATTCCGCTTCCGGCCCAGCTCAAGCCGTACCCCTTCGACTGTTATTGGGGGTGAAAGCGGAAGGCCTGCAATGCGGCCTGGAACACTAAAGCGCTGCCAGTTGAGCAGCCATGCGATGGACAACTGATACGTCCTTTTGCGTTCGCGCCAAGGCCAGTGCACCTTCAAGTGAGGTCAGCAAAAGCTCGGCGAATGGTCGCGAATTGACATGCCCTAGGTTCGCAAGCTGTTCATCTATAGTTTTTAACCACATCTCAAAACCTGCTCGACACGCGCAGGTGAGTGAAGGCTCATTGGGAGCCGTTTCCAAAGCCACGGTTGCGAGTGGGCAGCCAGCTTGGAATTTTGAGGCAACAAGATCGTCGGCGGTCAATTGCCCAAGAGCCTCTACGAAGCTCGCAATGCTATTTGATCCCTTGCTCGCTTCACGGATCTGATCATCGAAAACTCGAGCAGAGTATTGGATTGCGGCTACACCTAGGCCCGCCTTTCCGCCGGGAAAGTGATGGTAGAGAACGCCCTTAGGAGCCTTAGCCAGCTTGAGGATGTCGTTTAGCCCCACGGCGGCGTATCCGCGTCGATGGAATAGGTACGCACTCGCCTCCACCAGCCGTTGGCGGGTTTGTTCGCCTTTACTCAGTTTGGTCGACGCTTTCATTTTTGCACATTGACTCCGAGTCTCCCGAAAGTCAAAATAGACCAACTGGTCTACAGATTCGGAGGTTGTTATGTTGCGTCTTTCTTACACTGCCCTGAGCCCCTTCTGCCGCAAAGTTCGCATGGCAATGGAGTTTATGGAGATCGGTTTCGAAGTCTTCGATAGCTGCGATATCCGCAAATATCCCGCCTTCAATCCACGCGCCGAAGTACCAATCCTCGAAGATGGTGAGACTGTGGTGCGGAACTCGGCAACGATCCTTGAATATCTGCATGTCCGTTTTCCTGAAGTGCCTTCTCTATTGCCGTCATTACCACGGGAGTATGCGCGATGTAAGGAATGGGAGTTGATCGCCGATACGATGATCGATCCCATCGTTACCAACTGCGCAATCTTCAAGTTTGGCGACCTTCCTGATGCGCCCACCGGTTTGCGTGAGGCGGCTGCCAGCGATCTGCAGCCGATATACGCGCACCTCGAGAAGGCGCTTGATGGTCGAGAATTCATCGCAGGCGAACTGAGCGTGGCCGATCTTGCCCTATATCCGCACCTCTTGGCTGCGCAGCGCATAGGTTTACCGATGAAGCAGGACCACACAAACATCGCCGCCTGGCTGGGCAGAATACTTGCGTTGCCGATTGGCCGATCAGACATGAAAGCCGTACTTGCTTGGTGGAATGATCGCGCAAATCAGGATGTTGAGACAGATCGTATCAATTGGGGGACATACCGTCTCGAATGGTTCTTGGCTCACGGGTTCCACGACTGGTTCTACAGAGAAATCGAACGCGATGGCGTACTGTGGTCAGTTGGCCCCAAGAACAATGCAAAGCTCAGTCCTCAACACCCTGGGCAGACCGAGCAAACGTCTACCTCTAGCTAGCTTTTGGGCCTCGAAATTTGTCAGCTGCTGGTAGGTGGGCTCGGACTCAGAGCTAAATTGTAGGATCTGCAAGGGCTTCGGCTTCCTTGCGTTCGATGCGCTCGCGTTCGGCCTTCTCTCGGTCGGCTTTTACCCTTAGCGCCTGATCTGCCAATCCGCGCCACGTCTTTTCCGCACGAAGATTGCGCTCCCGCACATTCTCCAGAGTTGCCTCTCGAGCTTCTCGCGCGGCTTCTTGCGCGCGGGCATCATAGAATTCGAATGACTGGGTCATGATTTACCTTTCAAACAAGGTTTGGCCCCCTTCTTTGATGCTCCCCCCACGCGCCGGGTCGCAAAAGCGCGCGGGAGGAACCCCGGCAGCTTCTTAGTCAGCAGCGGATAGATTCACCGCGCTTTCTTTTCCGTTACGGCCAGCTTCCACCTCGTAGTTGAGGCGTTGGTCCTTATCGAGCGTCTGCATGCCAGCGGCTTGTACCGCGCTGATGTGGACGAAGCTGTCATTTGAGCCGTCGTCAGGCTGGATGAATCCATAGCCCTTGCCGGTGTTGAAGAACTTTACGGTTCCGGTCTTGCTCATGATGGTTCCTTTCAAGAACGCAAAGGGTTGCCACTTCGCGACATGCGAAGCGGTCGTGCATAAAATCGTTAGATGAAAGGAAGTCGTCGTCCGGTTTTCGCCGGGGCCATCAAGGGCAAGCGGCGTTCGTCAAAAGCCGAAGTCCGTCGCAAATTTCGACGTCAGCAACATGCGTGTAGCAGCATTCAGGCATTGCACCTAATTAATTGTCCTGGTTGGAAAGCGCCCGCTCCCTCGAACGCTTGCATTTGGGTCGATAGCGGACAGTCGGCTTGGTGTTGTCAGACTAACCGTACCTTTTGCGGAATGAGGCGGCGAGGGTAGGACGCTCCGATGCCAAGACGCCGTAAACCAGATAGTCCCTTCAAGCGCTTTAACTCATCACCCGAGGTCATTCGGCTTGTGGTGATGATGTATGTCCGCTTTCCTTTGAGTCTTAGGAACGTCGAGGACCTTCTGTTCGAGCGCGGGATCGATATTTGCCATGAGACAGTCCGGTTCTGGTGGAACCGGTTCGGTCCTTTGTTCGCAGCTGACATCAAGAGGCAGCGGATCAATCGCATGCGCGGCTTCAGGCAGTGGCGCTGGCACCTTGATGAGATGTTCGTCAAGATAAACGGTGAGACGCACTATCTCTGGCGCGCCGTCGACCAAGAGGGAGAAGTGCTCGAGAGCTACGTCACAAAGAAGCGCGACAAGAAGGCCGCTCTCAGGTTCATGAAGAAAGCACTGAAGAACCACGGGCGGGTTGAGACAATCACCACAGATGGGCTCCCTTCCTACAAGGCTGCCATGAGTGAGCTTGGGAACCAGGATCGTCAGGAGATCGGCCGCTGGGCCAACAACCGAGCGGAGAACTCGCACTTACCATTCCGACGACGAGAGCGTGTGATGCAACGCTTTCGGAGGATGAAGTCCCTTCAGAAGTTCGCCTCAGTCCACGCCAACGTCCACAACCACTTCAGCTCCGACCGTCACCTCACTGATCGACAAACTTACAAGGCCACCCGCTCCGCTGCCCTGGCGGAGTGGCAATCACTCATGGCTTGAAGAACGGCGAGGGTAGGGCGCTCTGTGTCTAGCGGAGACGAGTTCGCGTTAGACTGACAGCACCTTTATGTGTTTTGGAATGTCGAGCTATTGCTCGAGCAAGCGTCTCAGCTGGGATGCGAGCTCTGAAGCTTTGAGGCCTTGGCTCGAGTACCACTCTGGAGTCCAATTCATTGCGCCAAACAACAGCATCCGAATTGCCGACAAGTCTAGCGTTGGGTTTATTGCTCCTTCCAACTGCGCTCGTTCAAACAATTCGCTGAAGAGGCGGCCGAAGTGCCTTTGTCTTTCGAGCGTCCTTTCGCGGATATGGTCTGGGGTTTGGTGCAACATTCGCAGCATTGCGACTGCATAGTCCGATCGGTCGAGCAAGAAGGTCAGATGCGCCGCAAAACCAGCTTCCAATTGATCGAGCACGTCGGCGCTATCCGGTAAAGCCGAGACGGCAAGTCTCACTGCCGCCTCCGAGCCATCGACGCCAACTGCCATAACCGCTTCAGCAAGTTCCTCCTTGCTATCAAAATGATAGTAGAGGCTTCCAGCCTGCATATCAGCCAGCTTGGCAATCTCGCGCAAAGAAGCGGCGGTGTAGCCAACCTCACGAAACAGCTTTGCCGCGGCATCCAGAATACGACTGCGCGTTTGTGCAGATTTCGATGGATAGGTGAGCGTATTCATTCGCTGCACCTAGCCGGTTGTCATCGCGCTTGCAATTAATCTAACGATTGTTAGAAAAACGCTCTCGAACAGCAAAGGCGGAATCTCAAAATGGCGACAAGCGCTGAACAATCAGGCAATCTTGAAATCGACATCAAGCTGGCCAACATGCTGGCAGACCCCAAGGCCTATGCTTCGGGCGAGATTTTCCAAACCTATGAATGGCTGCGAGCCAACAACCCATTGGGAATTGCAGAGCCGGAGGGGTTTGACCCTTTCTGGGTTGTCACAAAGCACGCGGATCTGGCTGAGATCGCTAAGGACAATACGCTGTTTCCTTATGGAGATCGCTCATCGACACTCATCGACAAGGCGAGCGACGCACGGCAGCGCGAGGTCACTGGTCGCCCCTCGATGCTTCAGACTTTGGTGCAACTCGACGAGCCGGAACATATGCAGCTGCGGAAACTGACCCAGAAGTGGTTCATGCCCGGCAGCATCAAGAAGCGCTCAGATGACATTGAGGGAATCGCCCGCAAGACACTTACGAAGTTTGAGGCGACGCAGGGCCAATGCGATTTTGCGGCCGACATTGCGCTTCACTATCCACTTGAAGTGGTGATGCAGATCCTAGGGGTTCCCGAAAAGGACTACCCTTTGATGCTAAAGCTCACTCAGGAGATTTTTGCGCCGCTGGATGAGGAAACGCAAAGGGCGATGGATACACTCTCGCCCACCGCTTACGCTGAAATGCTAATGGCCATTGTGGCGGAGTATTCAACCTACTTCCTCGCATTGTCAGAGCAGCGGAGAAAAGAACCGAAAGATGATCTGGCCACGCTCATCGCGCATGCGGAAGTCAAAGGTGAACCGATCACCACTGAACAGGAGATCGGATATTATTTTATTATCGCAACTGCGGGGCACGACACGACGTCTTCGTCGGTGACTTGCGGGATGTGGGCGCTTGCCACCCAGCCTGATTTGCTCGCAAAATTAAAGGCTGACCCCAGCCAGATACCCGGCTTTATCGAGGAAACCATTCGCTGGGCGACGCCAGTGAGAAACTTCATGCGTTCGCCTTCCGAAGACGTCACGATTGGTGGTCGCCAGATCAAGAAGGGGGATTGGATGATGCTCTGCTACGCCTCGGCCAATCGCGACGAAGACGTCTTTGAAGCTCCCAATGAGTTCCGCATTGACCGAGAAGCGCAGCATATCGCCTTTGGATATGGCGCGCATATGTGCCTGGGCCTGCACCTTGCTCGGATGGAGATGCGTATTCTTTGGGAGGCACTAATCCCGCGTCTCAAATCAGTCGAGCTGGACGGAGAGCCTGCGGGCATTGAAAGCGCATTTGTAACCGGCATCAAACGCCTGCCCATTCGATTTGAGCTCGAGGACTAAGTATGGCGAGTTCTGCGATTGCACCTGCGTCCCCCTATCTTGAAGGGGTTTATCGTCCGGTCCTTGATGAGGTGACGGCAAGAGACCTTCACGTGATTGGTGAAATCCCGCGTGATCTAAACGGGCTCTTTGCTCACAACGGTGCAAACCCGCGCTTTGCACCTGGCGCAGGCCATTCATGGTTCGACGGCGATGGGATGGTCCACGGTGTTGAGCTAAACGATGGCGGTGCGATCTTCCGCAGCCGCTTTATCAAGACCCAGGGGCTGGCTGAGGATTTGGCAGCTGGTGAGGCCACATATGTCGGTTCATTGGCGATGCCGGGGCAAGGCAAGCGGCATAAGAACGTCGCCAACACCGATCTTGTCTATCACTCGGGCAAGTTTCTCGCGCTTTGGTGGGAGGGCGGCACCCCGCACGAATTGTCTCTCCCTGATTTAGAGACGCGCGGCACATTTGACTACCAAAGCACTCTGACCGGAGGGCTAACCTCTCACGCCAAGCTTGACCCTAAAACAGGCGAGCTGTTCTTCATTTCGTGGGGCCCGAAGCCGCCGTTTCTGAGCGTGGGCGTCGCGTCGAGCACCGGCCAAGTTACTCGGTTCAGCGAGGTGCCCTTACCCGGTCCGCGCGTGCAACACGATATGGCTTTGTCGGACCGTTATATCGGCGTTTTCGATTTTCCATTGATGATGGACTTCAATCGCCCAGACCAAAAGGCATTGGGCTTTATGCTCGATGATGACGTGCCTGCGCGCATCGCCTTGGTGGATCGCAAAGATGAGGCGGCGCCGATCAAGTGGTTTGATATCAAGCCCTGCTTTATGTGGCACATCTCCTCAGCCTGGGACGATGGCGATGAATTTGTGCTGGTTGGAGCAAGACTGGATGGCGCAACCCGGTTTACTAAATCGGGCGCAGTTCTGGATGATCTGCCGCTCGTGGATGGCGAGCACCGATTTGATTCCCACCCATATATGTGGCGTCTCAACACGAAGACAGGCGCGGTGATCGAACGGCAGTTGGACGATACATTTGTCGAATTTCCGCGAGTGAATGATCGCAATATCTGCTCTGGTGCACGCTACAGCTACATGGCTCAGATCGATATCGCTCAGCCCAGTTTGGAAGCGCACGGGTTGTATAAATACGATCTCGAAAATGGTCGTAGAACGGATCTCAAACTGCCAGCGCATCATATCGCAAGCGAGATGAGTTTTGCTCCTCGCGATGGGGCCGTGAATGAAGACGAGGGTTACCTCCTCGGGTTCGTCACTAACAAGGAGGCGATGACCAGCGAGTTCTGGATCACGCCGGCCCAGAGCATTGAGGACGGGCCTGTGGCTCGTATCCAGCTTCCACAGCGAGTTCCACCAAAGTTCCACGGGCGATGGGTCGAAGCGGGCGCATTCCGGTCTTAATAGAAAAGGCAGACAATGGCGAAATCAGTTGATTTGAAGATCAAAGATGGCCTTGCCCGCCTTACCTTGGTCAATGGCGACAAAGGCAATCCGCTCGATCTGGAGTTTGGCAAGCAATTCAAGGCCGCCGCAATTGAGCTTCACTCGCGCAGCGATCTGCGGGCTGTATTATTTACCGCTGAGGGCAAGAACTTCAGCGTCGGTGGAAATTTGCTCGCCTTTGCGGATGTTGACGATCTGCCGACATTTGTGAGGGAATCTACCAGTGAGTATCATCAGGCCCTTGGCCTCTTGATGCGCCTGAACGCCCCGATTGTCTCTGCAGTGCAAGGCGCGGTTGCTGGCGCTGGCGTTGCCTTAAGCGTCTTTGCTGATCTTGTTGTGGCCTCCGAGGATGCAAACTGGACTGTCGCTTACACCGCGATAGGTTTTTCGCCTGATGGTGCCTCCACCTTCGTGCTCCCCCGGTTGATTGGAATGCGCAAGTTTCAAGAACTGGTTTTGACGAACCGCAAGGTGAAAGCCGAGGAAGCGAGAGAGATCGGCCTTGTTACCGAAGTTGTCTCAGCATCTGAAGTGCAGGAACGCGCCCTAGCGCTTGCCCAGCAATTGGCAGAAGGGCCAACCCTTGCCTTTGCTGCATCGCGCCGCCTGCTGCTTGAGACAAGCGATAACACTCTCGATACTCAGCTCGCGCGCGAGGCCGAGTTCCTAAGCGAAATCTGCAATAGCGACGACGTGGGCGAGGGAATTGCGGCGGCGCTGGAACGGCGTAAAGCCGACTTTAGGGGGCGCTGAGCCATGCTCGATTACGATGCGGAGTTCTTGAGCGAAGAGCATACAATCCTGCGTGAGCAGCTGCGCCGCTTTATTGACGATAAAGTGCGACCCAATACACCTGAGTGGGAAAGTCTGGGCACGCTCCCTGGCTCTGTATACGAAGATCTCGGCCAGCTTGGATTTCTCGGTATTGCAATCCCTGAAGAGCACGGCGGAGCCGGGTTCGATGCGCTTGGGTCCGTGGTATTCGGCGAAGAAATTGGCCGCTCAGGAAACGGCGGCTTTTCAGCGGCTATTTCGGATCATGCAGACATAACGGGTTCGATCATTGGGCGTCTGGGTTCAGCAGAACAATGCGGGCGGTTCCTTCCGGATATCCTTGCAGGCAAGCGCATTGCGGGCCTCGCGGTCACCGAACCGCGCGGAGGCTCTGACCTCACTCGCATGACCACTAACGCGCGGCGTGAGGGCGATGAGTGGGTCCTTAACGGCCAGAAAACCTACATCACCAATGCAGTGTCTGGCGAAATCTTTGTGACAGTGGCTAAAACGGACCCCGATGCGCGCGGCGCGCAAGGGTTTTCCCTGTTTGTCGTGGAGAAAGGCGGCAAAGGCTTTTCCAACGGCGAGAATTTCCAGAAGACCGGCTGGAAGACCTCAGACATGAGCGAACTTTTCTTCGATGAGTTTCGCGTCCCTCACGCCAATATGCTGGGCGAAGAAGGCGCCGGGTTTTACCTAATGATGGGCGGTATCGAGAACGAGCGTCTCTCCATCGGAGCGCAATGTGTTGGCATGGCAGAGCGCGCTTTGGAATTGACACTCGCCTACCTAAAGGAACGCAATGCGTACCGCGGCACTTTATGGGATTTGCAGGCTATCCGGCACGATATTGCCAAACTCGTCGCCGAACTCGCAGCTGCTAAGCTGATGCTGTATCAGGCAGCGCGCAAGAAAAGCGGCGGGCAATCCGTGCGCATGGAAGCGACTATCATCAAAGCAACTCTTCCCGAGCTCCTCAAACGGATCGTAGACACATGCGTTCAGCACCACGGCGCTTATGGCTATATGCAAGGGACCGAGATTGAGAGGCTTTGGCGCGATACGCGGCCCCATTCGCTGGGTGGCGGGGCTTCAGCGGTGATGCTGGATGAGCTTGCAAAGCTCCTGTGACCCTAAGCCATGCGGACAGTGATCGCTCGATCAAATCCTATCAAGAGGCCTCAAAACCGTAAATTGCGTGACCGGGCACCAGCTCAAGGGCTCCTGAGCGTGTTGTCAGACTAACTGTGCCTGTTGCCTATTGAGGTGTCTTAGCCATCTAAGGTGTTGTCAGACTAACGAGGCATTTCTGATTTGTCGTGCTACCGGACAGCGATGAGCCGCAAGTCGAGAGCCAAACCGTCTAGTCCGTTTCGCCGTTTCAACTCGTCTCCCGAGGTCATCCGCCTGGTTGTGATGATGTATGTGCGATTTCCGCTGAGCCTGCGGAATGTAGAGGACCTGCTATTCGAACGCAGGATCGACATTTGTCACGAGACCGTTCGGTTCTGGTGGAACCGGTTTGGACCGCTGTTTGCAGCCGACATCAAGCGTCAGCGGATTAACCGCATGAAAGGGTTCACGAACTGGCGTTGGCACGTCGATGAAGTGTTCGTGAAGATCAATGGAGAGATGTACTACTTGTGGCGCGCCGTCGATCACGAGGTGGAAGTTCTCGAGAGCTACGTGACCAAGAAGCGAGACAAGAAAGCTGCGCTTCGCTTCATAAAGAAGGCACTAAAGAAGCACGGAAGTCCCGCTGAAGTCGTGACCGATGGGCTTCGATCATATCCGGCTGCCCTTGAAGATCTGGGTATTGCAGATCGACGCGAGGTGGGAAGGTGGCTCAACAATCGAGTTGAAAATTCGCACCTACCATTGCGAATACGGGAACGTGTCATGCAGCGGTTTCGCAGGATGAAAAGCCTGCAGAAGTTCGCATCCGTCGACGCCAACGTCCACAACCATTTCAAACTCCGACCGCCACCTCACCGACAGACATACTTACAAGGCCAACCGCTCCGCCGCCCTAGCGGAGTGGCAAACCCTCATGGCTTGAAGAAGGCGGACGAAGGGTGCCCTCTGTCCAGCGGAGACGAGTTCGCGTTAGACTGACAGCACCGCCACCCGGCTTGTGTTCCCACCCTCAAAATTTGATTTGGGACGCGTGAGTTCGGCGTCTGCCGCCTGCCGGGAAGAGTGGATCCTACCCTGAATGCGCCGAACAATAGAGGGTCGCGGCTTAGGCGGCCACGGCATTCGGCGCGCGCGAAGCATCAACCAGCCAAATGCCTAGCTCTTTCGCTTGCACCTTGGCCACCGCATTGCCGAGCTTAGATACGGCATCGAAGCGGCCGTTCGGTCCGACTTCGTCGCCTTGTTGGACAAAGGTTCGCGCTCCCTTTTTCGCCAAGGCATCCAATCCGCGCACGCCATCTGAATGGCTCGCAGCCAGCAATCCTCCGATCGCTTTGCACCCACAACGCGCGACGCTGGCAAACAGCATATCAGCGGATGGGCGATGGCCGGCAATAGGATCGCGTTCAACCATCTTGATAACGGGCGCCCCTTCATTCTCAATGACCATATGGCGGTCTTTGCCGTAGGCCAAATACACGGTGCCGGCGGCGAGTTGGGCCCCACTTTCAGCATGAGCAATCTTGCACGCGACGGATGGAAGTAACCTGTCGACAGCGCGTTCTGCAACCTCGGTGTCAGCGTCGACCAGAATCACAGTCGGCGGGCAATTGGCCGGGAATGCTGCGATTACTTCCCGCATAACCTCGATGCTATCGGACGATGCGGCAACCACCACCAAACTTCCATCTGGTTCGAAATCGCCGATCATTTGATCTGCATCAGCGTCCCCATCTTCCGCCGCATCTGAAGATTTGTTGAAGCGGGCCTGAGCAGCCCTGGTGACGATATCGCCCAGCTTGTTCACTGTGGCGGTGAATTCTTCTTGGGAGGTGTGAAGCGGCTTGGGGAAACAGTCGAACGCCCCTAGCTCCATCGCCTTTTGTGCAGTGCCGGTCCCCTCCTGAGTGACGCTCGAAAGCATGATCACTGGCATGGGTTTGGTTTCCATCAACTCCGCTAGGAACTCCATTCCCGTCATGCCGGGCATCTCTACATCCAAGGTCAGAACATCGGGATTAAGCTCGGCAATCACATCGCGGGCCTCGTCGGCATTGCGAGCCGTGCCGACCACTTCAACCCCCTTCGCCTGGTCCAGAATGTCACAGAACAGCGCCCGCATTGCGGCTGAATCGTCTACTACCAGAACTCGAACATTAGGCATTATCAGTTCCCATAAAATGCATATCAGGCCCCAGCGCTCTGCTGGCTTAGGCGGTGGTAGTAGGGGAACGCGAAGAATAACTTTCGGCGCGCTATGGGATAGTTCTTAAACGCTGAGCAAACCTCCCTTTAGCCATGGCCCGTATCACCAAGGATGTGATCGGCTGCACACACGGCCAAAATTCCGAGAGGTTATTATGAGCATCCAACGACTGAGCCGGCTGGGCGGATTTGGTTTGATCGGCTTTATCGCATTGGTCGCAATGGTCGCGGCTTGGGGCATAAACGAGATCCGCTTCGGCGGCGAGATGCACATGAAGAGTCAGCAGTTCGACGAATTAAACGCGGATATTCTGCCGCCACCAGAATATCTGGTGGAACCTTTCATGGAAGCCCAATTGCTGGTGCGCTATCCGGACAAATTTGACTTTCACATCGAAAAGCTTGGGGAGCAAAAGGCGATATGGCAGGAGCGAGCCGATTATTGGGCGCAGTCCGACCTTAACCCTGATTTGAAGTCTGGGATTGCCGAAACCGTTACCAATGACGGCCGCGCATTCTGGCAAGAAATTGAAACCAACCTTGCGCCAGCAGTCCGCCGCGGCGATACCGTTGCGACAGATCGCTCGCTTGATCGCCTGTTGGAAATCTACCGCTCACACCGTTCTGCTATTGATGAGCTTGTGACCACGACCGCTCAGCTTAAGGCTGATCTTGACACACAAAGCGCGTCGCATCTGACTTGGATCAGCGGCCTGCTAGTCCTGTCCGGCCTGCTGATCGTTGCCTCAACCATCGCAGGACTTGTGATGATCTCGCGCAAGGTGCTTCAACCTTTGTCAGACACTGCCAATACAATGGCAAAAATGGCAGCAGGTGATCTCGAGGTCGGACGCACAAACTCGCACCGCGATGACGAAATTGGCAAAATGACACGCGCGATCGAAGTGTTTCGTGAGGCATCACGGGCACAAAGGGAGAGCACGAAGAAGCAAGAGAATGTGGTTCAAACGCTGTCTGGAGCGCTCGAACAGCTTGCTGATGGTGATCTGACTGTGTCGATCCGCGAGACGATGGACCCGGAATACGAAAAGCTTCGCGAGGAGTTTAACACGACGGTCTCGCGTCTGGCAGATATGATCGAAAATGTGAGCAACTCTGCTGGCAGTGTGAACACCGGCGCGGATGAAATTCGCGCGGCTTCTGATGATCTTGCTCGCCGCAACGAACAACAGGCTGCCAGCCTGGAAGAAACCGCAGCAGCGATGAGCCAGGTCACCGATCTCGTAAGAAAATCGGCGAGCAACGCAGCCGAAGCGCAAAGCTCAATGTCAGAGACCCATGGCCATGCTGCCCAAGGGGGTGACGTCGTCAAGAAGGCTGTTGGCGCGATGGCTTCTATTGAGAAGTCAGCGCAGGAAATCACCCAGATCATCGATTTGATTGACGGGATTGCTTTCCAGACCAATCTGCTCGCGCTCAATGCCGGAGTAGAAGCGGCACGCGCTGGTGATGCAGGCAAAGGCTTTGCCGTCGTTGCCAACGAAGTGCGCGCATTGGCTCAGCGAAGCGCCGATGCAGCGCGCGACATTAAGGAATTGATCTCTGCAAGTACGCAGCAAGTGGGTGATGGTGTCAAACTGGTGGATGAAACCGGCAACCTGCTGGAAACCATCGTCAGCCAGATTGCTGCAGTCAATGAACAGGTTCGAGACATCGCCGAAATGGCCGCGACACAGGCCAGCAATCTCGAACAAGTGAACGGTTCCGTAAGCGACATGGACCGTATGACCCAGCAAAACGCAGCCATGGTAGAGCAATCAACCGCCGCAGCGCGGAGTCTTGCAGACGAAGCGGGAGAATTGGGACGGCTGGTAAAACAGTTTGCGGTCCCTGCAAGCGGCAATTCGGTGGCTCAGATTGCGCCAAGACCAGTGCCCAAAGCGCCAATAGAAAGCTTTGAGGCACCACGCCCGACTGTCAGCGGAAACCTCGCCCTCCAAGAGGAACCCGACGATCAGGACTGGAGCGAGTTTTAAGCAAAGTCTGCCGGGAGATTACCATGCAAACTATTGAACTACCTACCAATTGTGATCGAGCCGCAGCGGCCGCCCTTTACACAGACTTTGTCGAAGCGACGAGTGATGCAGCCACCAAGGTTGACGCAAGCAAAGTCGAGAAGCTTGGCATGGCAATGCTCCAATTGCTTCTTTCGGCTGACCAAAGCGGCGGTGGGATCGAATGTATCGGTGCATCTGAAGCTTTTTCGGAAGCGGTTGAAACCGCTGGGCTGCGCGAAGTGATTTCAACCGGAGATGCATCATGAATGCCGATGAAATTCAGAACATCTTCTTTGTTGAATGCGAGGAATCGCTTGAAGCGGCCGAGGCCGGTCTGGATGCCTGCAAGGCGGGAACGCAGGACGCTGAAACCATCAACGCAATCTTTCGCGCAGTACACTCGATCAAAGGGGGGGCGGGTGCATTTGGCTATTCAGCGCTCCAGACTTTTACACATTGCTTTGAAACTCTTCTTGCCGATGTAAGGGAGAACAAGGTCGAGATTTCGGGAGACTTGGTCAACAATTTGCTCAATGCATTGGATTGTTTGCGTGATCATGTCGATGCGGCGCAAACAGGGTCGGATGCCCCCGACGACGCTGCGATATTGGAGTATCTGACTAAGGCCCATGAAGCGGCCAATGCCGGGCCCGAAGACAAACCGAAAGCGAGCGAAAGCACGGAAAGCGACGACGACGATATAGACGCATTGCTTGATGATCTCTTGGGCGATGCTGGTCCTGAAGCAGATGCCCCATCACAATCCGACAATTCTGAAGCAATCGCTGCGAACAATTGGTTTGTTACTTTACGACCAAAAGCGGGCGCAATGGACAATGGGTGTGAGCCGCTGTTGTGGCTTAGAGAGCTCAATGTTCTTGGGGGAGAATGCCAGGATTGCGATATTGCGTCGGTGCCGGCCTTGGAGGAGTTTGATCCGGCGTCTGGCTATTTGGGTTGGACCTTCCGCATGCCGGGTTCGGTATCGCAGGATCAGGTGCAAGAGATTTTTGAGTTTGCAGAGGATGATTGTATTCTCCAGTTCAGTGAGGATGGATGCGAACCGGCTTCTTCCAGCGAGGAAGCGGCCACAGAAGGCCCATCGGAAGAACCGGCCCAATCCGATCAGCCCAGCACCAATCCGGCGCCTGAGGCTCCGGTTCCGCAGGCCAAGGCGGCATCCAAACCAGCATCCAGCTCTCAGCCCAGTGCGAAATCGACACAGGCCGATAACGCTCCTGCCGCAGGTGCCGCTCAAAATGTCACGCCGGTCTCACAATCGATCAGGATTGACCTTGGTAAGCTGGATAAACTGATCGATGGGGTAGGCGAGCTTGTCATTGCTCAAGCCATGCTGACACAGCGATTGGCCGACCATGATATTGCCCATGTTGAAGAGCTGTCGATGCTCGACAGCCTAGTGCGCGATGTCCAAGAAAGCGCGATGGCGTTCCGCGCGCAGCCGATCGGATCGGTGTTCAGCCGCGTGCCAAGGCTTTTGCGAGAACTTGCAACCTCTACCGGGAAGCATGTCAAACTCGAAGTACATGGCGAAAGCACCGAGCTCGATAAGACGGTTATTGAAAGGCTGGGTGAGCCACTCACTCACCTTATTCGAAACGCGGTCGATCACGGGATCGAAGACGCTGATGAACGGCGCAACAATGGCAAAGATCCTGAAGGCACTTTGACTTTGTCTGCAGAGCAGAAGGCCGGCCGGGTTCTGATCCGCATTTCAGATGACGGGCGCGGAATTTCAGCGGAAAAGGTCCTCGCAAAGGCGATGGCTAACGGTCTTATCACTGAAGATGCGCAATTGAGCGAGGAAGAGATCAACAATCTCGTTTTTGCTCCCGGATTTTCGACGGCAGAGAAAGTTTCCAGCGTTTCGGGAAGGGGCGTTGGCATGGATGTTGTTCGCCAGAATGTGAAAGAGCTGGGCGGGCGTATCATGATCGAATCCAAGCCCGGTGTTGGCACGTCGTTTATCATGGCGCTTCCGCTTACGCTCGCGATCTCTGACGGGATGATCGTGCAGAGCGGTGATCAATCGCTGGTTGTCCCTCTTGCCCATGTGGTGGAAAGCCTTCGACCGATGCCGTCAGATATAAAAGCGATGGGATCAGAAGGCTGTATGGTGAATGTGCGAGGGCGCTTTCTTCCTGTTCTGTCACTGGCAACGCTGACCGGTGGATCTTCCGAACTCACAGACCCATGCCAGGGTGTTGCGGTTATTGTCGAAACAGAACGCTGCGGTCAGGCCGCCTTGCTGGTTGATACGATCACCGATCAACGTCAGTTCGTGATCAAAAGCCTTGATACACATTACCACGCTGTCGATGGCGTGGCGGGCGCGACCATTCTTGGCAATGGCAGAGTGGCCTTGATTGTTGACGTAGACCATCTTGTACAGGCTGCGGGTCAGGCTGGTAAATGGCAAGCGGCTGCGTAGCAATGGAAGATACGCTAACACGAAGCACCGATGGCCCTATCGTGCCCGGTGTGAGCCCGCAGGTCTACTCGCCAAAAGACTTCGCCGCCGTGTCTCAATTGGTGCGCAAGGAGGCGGGCATTGTCCTGAGCGAGAGCAAGCGGATGCTCGTTTATTCACGATTGGCACCTCTGCTGCGAAAGCAAAATTGCTCCACTTTTGAAGAGTATCTGACGTTAATCGGTAGCAACAGCGAACTGCGCACAAAAACAATCGCGGCGCTGACGACAAATCACACCTATTTCAACCGAGAATCCCACCATTACGATCACTTCGCCACAGAGGTGCGACCGGGGCTTGTCGCCGCTGCCAACAGCGGCGAAGCCGTTCGGATCTGGTCAGCTGCTTGTTCAAGCGGTGAGGAAGTTTGGACATTGATGATGGTGCTGCTTGGTGAAAGCCGCGCCGAAGGTCGCAAGATCGCGGGCAAAGACATTGTCGCGCTTGCAAGCGATCTTGCCGATCATGCCATCGCTGCAGGAATGCAGGCACGATATGACACCGATGCCATCAAAGAGGTGCCCGAAACATTGCGCCGGAATTGGTGCATTGAAGATGGCCGCGAGACCAAAGTTGGTGATGATCTGCACAAATTGGTGCGGTTCAGACGCCTCAATTTGTTGGGCCCCTGGCCGATCAAGAACCATTTCGACGTGATCTTTTGCCGCAATGTGATGATCTACTTCGATCACGACACGAAAGAAGAGTTGGTGTGGCGCCTTGCTAACCAACTCAAACCCGGAGGGCATCTCTATATCGGTCATTCCGAACGGATTTCTGGCCGGGCAACAGCGCTGCTCGATTTGGTCGGTCCTACCATCTACAAGAGAAGAAGCTGATGCCTGTCAGAGTGCTGATCGTTGATGATTCTGCCTTTATTCGCAAGCTGCTTCAGGCGCGGCTGGCGAAGGAGGATGATATCGAAGTGGTTGGATGCGCCTGCGATGCACAAGAAGCGCGATCCTTGATGAAGGTGCTCGATCCCGATGTAGTGACGCTGGATATTGAGATGCCGGGCATGGACGGGCTGTCCTTTCTCCAAAAGATTATGGAATTGCGGCCGACCCCTGTCATTATCGTTTCAGGATCCACCCAAGCGGGGAACAAGACAACAGCGCTTGCTCTGCAATTGGGAGCGGTGAGCTGTTACACCAAGGGCGATCGCAACGGATCGATGCAGATTGACGATACCGGCAGACTGGCGTCGCTTGTGCGTGATGCCGCGCAGGCGAAGTTTCGACTGCGCAAACCCAAAGCTCAGCTGGTTAAAGAAGCTGTGATATCGCAACTAAAGCCATGCACCAGCCTGATAGCGATCGGGGCTTCAACAGGTGGTGTAGAAGCTTTGAGGACATTGCTCTCGGCTTTTCCAACAGACTGCCCGCCAACCGTGATCGTTCAGCACATCAATGCTCGTTTTGCGCCTGCGGTTGCGCAGTCACTGGACTCCGCTTGTGAGGCGTCTGTAGCCTTGGCGCAAACAGATGACTTCCTAAAGCGCGGTCATATCTATCTAGCTCCCGGCGGTGACCACCATTTGCGCGTTGCAAAATCAAAGGATGCCGGGCTTCGAACCATATTGCGCAAAGGTGACCCGGTTTCTGGACACCGGCCTAGCGTCGATGCTCTGTTTGATTCTGTGGCTTCTGTTGTGGGTGATGAAGCGCTTGGAATTCTATTGACCGGTATGGGCAAAGATGGCGCCAAAGGCCTTCTTGCGATGTCTCAACAAGGCGCATGGACAATCGCCCAAGACGAAGCAAGCTGTACAGTCTTTGGGATGCCGCGCGCGGCTGTTGAAATCGGAGCTGCGCGAGAGGTGCTCTCTCTCCAGAAGATTGCAGGACAGGTGTGTCGTGCATCGGGAGTTCGCGCATGACCTATCAATCTCCAACAGGACGATCCGCGAAAGTCACGAGGATCACAATCATGCAAGGGCAGGCCGAGGCCAGCCATGATCCTAATGTCGAATTCAGCACGATATTGGGCAGTTGTGTTGCCACCTGTCTGTTTGATCCTGCGGCCCGTGTCGGCGGGATGAATCACTTCCTTCTTGCGGAACCGCCCCCTGGTAAGGCTGTCGGAGACTTTGACGAACATTACGGGCTGTTTCTGATGGAACTGCTTGTGAACAAAACTCTCGCATTGGGGGCGAAGAGATCAAGGTTAAAAGCGCGCCTCTATGGCGGGGCTAATATCCGCGACGGACTTGCACCTATAGGCACGGCCAACGCCCAGTTTGCGCGCAGTTTTCTCAAACGGGAAAACATCCCACTGGCTCATGAAGACCTAGAAGGGCGCTCTGCGCGCAGGGTCCATTTTCTTCCAACCAAAGGACTGGTGCGTTGCCGCAAAGTGAATGATGCGCCCATGCCCATGCAGAAACCCCTAGGTCGCCCGAAATCCGCTGGTGGTGATGTTGAGCTATTTTGAGGACAAGGACCAAAGCAAATGAACAAGCCAACCCGCATACTCACTGTCGACGATAGCCCAAGCATGCGCGCGCTGCTGTTGCAGGCGCTCAGCGCGCAAGGGTTTGATGTTGAACAAGCCGAAGATGGCAAGGAAGCGCTCGAATGGCTCGCAACGAACGAAGTCGATCTGGTCATCACTGACATCAACATGCCAAGGCTGGATGGGTTTGGCCTTATCGAGTCTCTTCGTGAAAGCGCACGCCATGCGGATCGGCCAATTCTCGTGCTCACGACTGAAAGCTCTGACGAAAAGAAAAAGCGCGCGCGCGACGCGGGTGCAACGGGATGGATTGTGAAGCCTTTCGACGCTGAAAAGCTGGCGACAGCGGTCCGCCGAGTGACGCACTAAGTATAAGAAAAGGTAGAAAAGATGGCCCGCGAACTGATCACATTTGAAGTCGCCGGACAATTGTTCGGGATCGATATCATGGCGATACGCGAAATACGTGCATGGTCCCCAGTAACTGTCTTACCGCGTGTACCAGACTACGTGGCAGGCGTCGTTAATCTACGCGGCGCGGTGCTGCCTGTTATCGACTTGCCGGTTCGATTGGGTTGGAACCCGACCGAAGCCACGCCGCGCAACCCGATCATAGTGACCGAGCATAACGGTCAGTCGCGCGGTCTGATTGTCCACTCGGTAAATGATATCGTCTCGATTGAAGATGAGAGTCTACAAAAGCCAGAAGCAACGGCGCAGGAAGCGTTAACCGGATTCCTGGAGGGGCTGGCTCCGCTGGGCGAGGAGATGGTAATGGTGATTGATCTCAATTCCTTGGTGACCGACCAGATCGAAGCAATGGCCGCATAAGGATGTCACTTCCAATGGAAAAAACGAAAGCTTGCATCGCTGACGAGCTTGAACTGCTCGCTACCGATATCGAACAGATTGGAGTGGATTTGTGTGCTGACCCGCATATCGCGGCTAGCCACTCCGCCTCCTTGCAGAGCGTTGATCTTGTGTCGCAAACGGCTAGGGGCTTGGCGCTTGTTCTGAGAGCGGATCTCGATCCTGAAGCGATCGCAGGTCTCGGGCTTGAGGGGCTTCGAGCCAAGTTGGTCGCGTCCACTGTACAAACGGGAATGATTGCATCGCCCTCTCCGCAGACCAATTGCGCATAAAGACTTGCATTTGAACACATGAGCCTAAGTAATAATATAAGTTGGACGACATTTTTCTGTATTTAAATGATTTGTTGCAATACTAACCAGTAATTAACCACTTCTCCATAGCTCTTCATTGCGCATGGTCAGGTTAGCTGCCCGTGCGTAATCGGGGGCACAAGAATGCAGTTGAGAAGCGGCTCGCTTCACCGGTCTCAGGCACGCGGTGATAGCCAAACCGGTGCAACATGCGGATACACGGCCAAGGGTTTTGAGCCGGTGGCGCATGCTTTTGAAGCAGCGATCTTATCAGGCGAAACCTTGGGTGCTGCGTGCACCATCATCCATCGCGGTCAGACTCTCATTGATCTGCACGGTGGCTGGAAAGATACCGAACGTCGGCGCCCTTGGGCTGCTGATGATATCGCCCTAGTCTATTCGCTCACCAAAGGGCTTACGGGAATGGCAGCGGCAGTCGCGGTGTCTCGGGGCTGTTCAGCTATGATGAGCCCGTCGCAGATATCTGGCCCGAATTCTCGGCCCACGGCAAAGGCGCTGTCACCGTCGGCGAAGCGCTGTCAGAGCAAGCCGGGCTTGCGGCGATCGATCACAAACTTACCCTAGAGAATATCGGCAATGAGGAACAATTTGCGCTGCGATTGCTGCGCAAAAACCCAATTGGAAGCCGGGCGATTATGCGGGCAATCACGCCTACACTTTAGGCTGGATTGCCAGTGAGTTGATCCACCGCCGCGATCCGCAAGCCCGCCGCTTGCCGCAGTTCTTTGCAGAAGAGATCGCAGGGCCGCTGGGAATAGACGTGTTCCTTGGGCTGCCCGAAGATTTTGACCACGACCGCATCGCACGGATCAAAGGGTTCAAAATGCAGGATATGTTCTTGCACCACACCACGATGCCGTGGGCGCTGACCTTCGCGATGTGCTTTCCTTTGTCGCTTGCCTTCAGGACGCTGAACAATCCGTTGGTCATGCAGGGGCCCGGCGCGCTTGATTGCGAGCCATTTTGGAAGGTTGGGCAAGGCGCGGCAGGCGGTATGGCGTCTGCACGCGGGCTGGCTGCGCTTTACAATGCCTTTGCCCAAGGCGGCGAACGACTGGGCGTGACGCCTGAAGTCATGGCGTCCCTCATCAAAGGGCACGCATATCCGCGCAAGGGATTGAAAGACCAAATCCTCACCGCTGACA
>OZ253506.1:0-2052916 GCA_965262265.1 Erythrobacter sp. | reverse complement strand
ACAAGGTCCGTGCCGTATGCCACCGCATTCACCGCGTCTCCGTTGACGGAGGACACATTGCCGGTGACGATATCAGTCAAGCCGGTGCCGTTATTGACGACCAGGATACCCGCGCTTGAGTATTCTCCGCCAACAACATCCCCCGCAACCGTGTTCACTAGGACATCCGTGCCGTAAGCGCGGACATTAACCCCAATTCCGGATTCGCCATTCGCGCTGACATCAGCAGTGGTGACGCTGGTAACACCTGCGCCCTGGTTAAGGGCGCGGACCCCAGAATCGTCGCCCGATACCGCCCCAGCGGAGCTGTCGATGATAAGGTCGCCGCTGTCTTCGCTGACGTTGGCCGCGTCGATCCCAGCAGTATTGCCAGCAACATTTGCTGCGACGATGGAGATACTGCCAGCGTCATCGGCCCGGGCGCGGATGCCCGTCTGCCCGCCAGTGACGTTTCCGGCGCTTGTATCGATGATAAGCGCACCATTGGAGCGGGCTTGCACCCCGAAATTGCCGGTACCTGTTACATCACCGGTGGTGATAGTGGTGACGCCGATGCCATTGTTATAGGACCTCACTCCCACAAGCTGCCCTGTGACAGCGCCCGCCGTGGTGTCGATGGTGATCGCGCCGCCGTCATCCTCGAAGTTGTACGCGTTGATGCCAAACAAACCGCTGGCCGTGACATCTGCCGTCGTGATGGTCGTGTCGCCTGCGCCGCTGTTTCCTACCGTGATGCCGAGCGAAGCGCCCGCAACCGAGCCTGCCGAGCTGTCGACAGTGATATTCCCGGTATCAGCCCCGCCCGAGACTGCAATGCCGATACCGTTCTCGCCCGTCACATCACCGGTGGTCACGGTCAAATCGCCGGTCCCGCTATGGTTCAAATCGATACCGTCTTCACCACCCAAGACTGCGCCGCCGCTTGAATCGACGGTCAAATCACCAGTATCGCCGCCCTGAAAGGCTACGATGCCGGCCAATCCGCCAGAGACACTGGCGGTTGTGATGGAGGTGTTTCCGCTACCGAGGTTTCTGGAATAGATACCCCTTGTTCCGCCCGACACCGATCCGGCACTGGTATCGATTGTCAAATCGCCACCCGTGGCATCAACATAAGCGTTAATGCCCTCTGAGGTCTGCGACCTGACATCGCCAGTGATGATCGTGGTCGCCCCTGTGCCGAAGTTGTTGGCAATAATACCAGTGCTCTGCGCGCTCACTGAACCTGCTGAGCTATCGACCGAAAGGTCGCCGTCGCTGCTCTGAGCGAAGATACCGTTGCCTTGCGTCGAATCGACATTGGCGGTCGTCACGGTTGTGCTGCCTGCACCGGCATTCGCAATAATGCCTTGACCCGAAGTCACCGTGCCAGCGGTCGTGTCAACAGTCAGGTCTGCGTCGGTGAGGGCAACGATTGCATTGCTCTGTGCGTCGATATCGCCAGCCGTGATGGTGGTAACGCCGGCGCTAGCGCTGGACACGAAAATGCCATTGCCACCAGCCGTTACATCGCCTGCCGTGGTGTCGATGACCAATCCATTGGCGTTGGCTCCGATGTTGGCGAGAATGCCAGTCGCGGTTGTTGCGGTCACATCGCCGGTAGTGATCGTCGTCGAACCAGTGCCATTGTGGGTTGCAATAATGCCATCGGTCAGGCCGCTGACAGCGCCAGCCACGGTGTCGACGGTCAAGTCACCGCCATTGCTTTCAGCAAGGATGCCTTCGCCGCCTGTGCCGGTGACATTGGCGGTGGTTACGCTGACAATGCCTACGCCCTCATTGATGGCGCGGATGCCGATCGCTCCCGTCACATCGTAATTGGTGGTGTTAATGATGACATCGCCGCCATTGTTCGCGTCTCCTTCAACACCATAGGTGTCACCAGAGACGGGGCCGGACGTCCCGATGGTGATCGTGCCGCCATTGTCGGCATAGGCAGCAATGCCCACACCGCCGGTCGCCGTTATCCCTCCGTCAAAGCCGACATTGTCGATGGTAATGTTGCCGCTATCGGCATTGGCGAAGATACCATTGCCACCAATACCGGTGATCGTTCCGATGTCGTTGACGGAGATGTTGCCGCCATTGGAGACGAGGTTGAGGCCATCGCCCGCTTGGCCTGTTACGCTGTCGAGGCCGTTGACGGTGATGTTTGCACCTTGCGTGGTGAGCCCGATGCCGTTGGTCGCGCCGATGACATTGCTGGCAACGCCTTCAACGCCGTTGACAAAGATATCCGCGCCGATCTGGTTGGTGGAGGCAAGGATGCCTTCTGCGCCTTGGCCCGTCACATTGCCCACCGTGATGGTCAGATCATCCGAGCCGCCGTGATTGGCAAAAATCCCGCGATTGCCGCCGACAACCGCCCCATCGCTGGTGTCGATATCGAGCGTTGTCGCATCCGCGCCTGTGACCATGATGACACCATCGCCGGTTGCACCGGTCACATTGGCGGTTCTGACAGAGGTCGCACCGGTGCCGGAATGGCTCGCATAAATGCCATCATTGCCGGCTGTCACTGAGCCGGCGCTAGTATCGATCGTCAGACCGCCTGACCCCGCAGCGTTGCGGACAAAGACACCGGAACTGTCGCTCATCACATCGCCTGTTGTGACCGCCGTGTTGCCGCTTCCGTTTTGATCTACGCGAATTGCGCCATCGGCAGTGCCTGCGGCAGTGTCGATTGTGACAGAGCCGCCACTATTGACCACATTTATTGCCTCAAAATCGCCAGAGACATCGGCTGTCGTGATCGAAACGTCGCCAGCAGAGCCATTGCGGACTTCGATACCACGAACGCCAGCAGTAACCGACCCGGCGGTGGTGTCTATGACGGCCCCATTGGCCACAGCGGCATAAATGCCGTCGCCGCCCCCGATAGCCGAGACGTTGGCGGTGGTGATACGGGTTACGCCACCGCTGATATTGTCTACAATAATGCCATTGGCTGTGCCTGTTACCGCACCGGAGCTGGTATCAATGGCGAGATTGCCTGCGCTTGCTCTGTTCAAGACGCGAATGCCGTCTTGGCCGCTCACATCGGCGGTAGTGATGGTTGTGTCTCCAAAACCATAGTTCCGGACGTCAATCCCATCATTGCTGCCAGAGACTGTCCCCTGCCTACTGTCGATGGTGAGACTGCCAGACCCAATTTGGTTTTGGGCAAAAATTCCATCAGACTGTGACAATATGTTGGCCGTGGTGATCAACGTGTCACCGGTTCCTTCATTGGTGGTCAAAACACCCGTATCGACCGAAGTCACAGTTCCCGCCGTGCTGTCGATGGTAACATCGGTGCCGCTCGCCCGGTTGATCGCGTGGATACCTCCAAGGCCCGCATCAACACCACCAGACGTCACGGAAATCGCGCCTGTGCCATTGTTGAAGACGGCAATCCCGCGGTCGCCGGATGTCACCTTACCTGCGGTGCTGTCGATGGTGATATTGCCTGCCACAGCGCCGTTGACAGCGAGGATTCCGTAAAGGTCATCACCAGTCACATCGCCCGTTACAACCGAGATGAGACCCGCACCATCATTGCGAACATTGATGCCGGAAATGCCCCCGCTTACAGCGCCCGCGCTGGTGTCGATGGTCAGATCTGCACCAAACGTTGTCGCATCGATGCCATTACCGGCATCGGCAGTCACATTCGCCGTCGTGATCATCGTCTGGCCGGTGCCTTCGTTCTCAATGAAGATGCCGACCCCTTCGGCGGTCACCGAACCTGCGCTCGTATCGACAGTGAGATCGGTCGCATCAGCGGCGTTGTTATAAGCATAAATGCCATACTCTTCGCCGATCACATCAGCCGTGCTGATGGTGAGTGAGCCTGAGGCTTCGTTCTGGACAAATACGCCGTATTCGCCGCGCACTGTGCCTGCGCGGCTGTCGATAACAACATCGCCGGCAAGGTTGCCAAGTTCAATGCCCTTGCCATCGATCCCAGTCACATCCGCTGTCGTGATCGTGACGAGGCCATTGCCTTCATTCCCCACACTGATCGCGTTGTCACCGCCGGTAACGCTGCCAGATGTGGTATCAATCAGAAGGCCAGTGGTGGTCGCGCCGTTGTCAAAATCGATGCCATCGTCGCTCGCACCCAGCCCCGTGACATCAGCGGTAATGATCGTCGTCGAACCGGTTCCCTGGTTCGATCCTGTGATACCGTTTGCGCCGCCACTCACTACACCCGCGCTGGTGTCGATAGTAAGGTTACCGGTACCCAGCCCGGTATTGGTTGCGCTGATGCCCTCGCCGCCGGTGCCGGTAACATTGGCGGTGATGATCGTGAAGTCGTGAGAGCCTTGGTGCGTGGCGACTATGCCTCGGTCACCCAAGATCGCACCTGCTGTGGTGTCGATCTCAAACACGGTCGTGTTAACTCCACTAAGGACGTTGATCGCGTCATCATTTTGTGCCGAGACATCGGCTGTGGTGACAGAGATTGTCCCTGTTCCAGAATTGTTGGCGAGAATGCCGCCCTCGGTGCCAAAAACGGAACCTGCTACCGAATTGATGATGAGGTCGACGCCTTCATTTCGGACATCAATACCATAAGAGCCAAGACCAGTGACATCGCCCGTGGTGATGCTGGTGGAACCGGCGCCATCATTGCGCGCGAAGATGCCGTTACTTGCACCGCTTACCGCGCCAGCGCTGCTGTCGATGGTGATATCGCGCGTTCGGCTGTTCTGGCCATTCACACGGATACCATCGCCGCTCTGACCGGTTACGGCCGCGGTCGTGATAGAAATTTCTGTCCCGCCATCATCGGTGACGACGATGCCATTCTCGCCCCCGACAACGCTGCCAGCGGAGCTGTCGATGGAAAGGATGCCTTCCCCGCGTTCTCCGCCGTAAAGGTCGATACCGTTGCCACTAAGGCCGGTCACATCGCCGGTTGTGACGAAGGAGCTGCCGCTGCCGTCATTGTTCAGGTTGATGCCATTGAACTGCCCCGAGACCGCTCCCGCGCTGGTATCAATCGTCGCATCGCCATCGGTGTTCACCAACGAGGCATTAATGCCCGTTAATCCTGTCGAGGTGACATTCGAGCTCGTAATCGAGATCCCGCCGCTGCCATTGACCCGCGCAAAGATGCCATCAGTTCCACCCGACACATCGCCAGCGACGCTGTTGATCGCAATGCTTCCACCGGCGCTGATTGCAAAAATCCCATAGCCGCCGTAGTCGGTGCCAGACTCGCGCCCGCTAACATTGGCGGTGGTTATGGAAACATCGCCTGAGCCATCTTGGTCCACAAGAATTCCAGACGCGTTTGATGACGCAACGCTTCCCAAAGTGGTATCGATAACGATGTTTCCAGATTCTGTGTAGTTGGCGATCACCTGGATGCCGCCGCTGCCGCCAGCCACGTCTGCAGTCGTAATCGAAAGCAGATCATGACCACGACTGGCGACGTTAATCCCGTAACTGTCAGCCGTTACCGTCCCACTCGTCGTGTCGATGGTGACCGTCTGGGCCTCGCTGAACTGGTGATCGAGGTCTATTCCATCTCCACCTTCGCCCGAGCTGTCGGCGACAGCGGTAATGTCCGCCGTGATGATCGAAACACTATATGATGTGACATTCTCGACATTGATACCGTCACCACCCGTGGCGCTTACCGAGCCAGCGCTTGAGTCGATGGAAAGGACCCCCGAACCCCCTTCGCCGGTGTAGACGTCGATGCCATCGCCGAAATTGCCGACGACATCAGCCGTCACGATCGATACGTCACTCGGGCCGACCTTTTGTACGCGGATGCCATTTGTATCACCGTTGACTGTGCCAGCGCTCGTATCGATTTCAAGGCCAGCCGCGCTGGCACCGTTGTAAACGTCGATGGCATTGCCGCCTTCGCCCGAGCCGTCACCAGACGTTACATCTGCCGTGGTGATCCGGGTCACCCCGGTGCCATCGTTTCTGACACTGATAGCATCCTGAAAGGAACTGACCCCCGCGACCACTGATCCTGCGGAACTGTCGATGATCAGATCGCCGGTACCAGTGGCGTTTGAGGCTTGAATACCAGTATTTGTCAGCCCGGTAACATCGCCGGTGGTGATTGTCAGATCGCCGCCAACCGAATTGCGCGCGGTGATACCGGTTTGCGCGGCAAGAACAGCGCCTTCGCTAGTATCGATGGTCAGATCGCCTGCGCTGCGGTCATCGACATCGACACCATCGCCATGTTCTCCCGAATTGAGAGCGGTGACATCGCCAGTGACAATTGTGGTGTCCCCACTGGCGTAGCTGAGAACATAAATCCCGCGATCTCCGCCAACCACTGCGCCAGCGGTGGTGTTCACTGAAACCGTGCCGGTTTGAGAATCTGCTGCCAGAAATATTCCGGTGCCCTCAGCGCCGTCATCGCCCGTCACATTGGCGGTGGTCAATTCAACATCACCGCTGCCGCGCGCGCTGATCGCAATGCCAGTAAGCGACCCGCTTACCGACCCGGCTGAAGTGTCAACAGTGAGGCTGCCGGTTGACGTTTGAGTAAAGACGGTGATGCCATTATTGACGGAGCCTTCAACATCGCCGGTGGTGATCGAGGTGTCGCCTGTGCCAAAGTTACTGGCGCGGATACCAACATAGCCGCCCGTAACAGCGCCGCCGCTGCTGTCGATCGTCAGGTTGCCCGCTGTGGCGGCGTTTTCCGCACTAATGCCGGCGCTATCGCTGTAAACGTCACCTGTTATGATTGAGGTATCGCCCGTGCCGTTGTTTCGCACAAAGATAGCTGTTGATAGAGAGCGCACCTGGCCGGCGGAGGAATCAATTGAAAGATCAGCGCCATAGTGGCGCGCGAGGATGCCGGATCCCTCCTCGCCATCATCGGTAACATCGGCGGTGGTGATAGAGGTGTTGCCGCTCCCCCGGTTAACAGCTTCGATCCCGCCAGCGGCCCCTTCGACAGCACCCGCACTGGTGTCGATCGTCAGATCGCCTGTGCCAGCTTCGTTTTGAACATCGATGCCAAACCCGCCCACGCCATTGACATCGGCGGTGGTGATCGTCGTATCGCCAGTGCCTGAGTTGCGCGCATAAATACCGTCAACGAGGGCGTTGACGCTGCCCGCGCTGCTATTGATCGTCAGGTTGCCCGCTGTGGGGGCATTCAGAGCGTCAATGCCATTGCCGCCCTCGCCATCGACATCCTGGGTGGTGATAATGGTGTCGCCCGTGCCATTCTGACGGGCGTAGATGCCATTGGTCGCACCGCTGACAGCACCAGCGCTGCTGTTGATGGTAAGGTTGCCCGTGTCTTGGTTGATCGCATCGATGCCGTCGCCGTAGCGCGAGGCAACCGCGCCGGTGCGGATATCCAAGTCACCGCTGCCTTCATGTCGAGCTTGAATACCGTCGCCGCTGGCGTTTACTGTGCCAGCGGTGGTGTCGATCTCCATGCTGGTCGTGAGGTTAAGGCTGCCTGCATAAACCCCTGCCCCTTCGCCGGTGTCGCTTTCTCCGGTAACATCGGCGGTGATGACACGGGTGATACCATCGCCCAGGTTTATGATGTTTATGGTGTTGTCAGTCGATGCCGCGCCGTTCGAGACTGTGCCCGCTGACGTGTCAACAATCAGATCGCCTGTCCCAAAGTTAGCAGCAACATCAACACCAGACTCGGTGTTCCCTCGCACATCGCCTGTCGTGACGACCGTATCGCCGGTGCCGACGTTGGTGGCCGAGATACCGGCACCTGCACCCGTCACCGCGCCCGCGCTGCTGTCGATAACCAAATCGCCCGTGCCACCTCTGTTCGTAGCTTGGATACCATTGTTCGAAAGCCCGGTAACATCGCCCGTGATGATGGTCAGATTGCCGGTGTCGACATTGAGCGCATCAATCCCTCTTTGGCCGCCGGTTACCGAACCGGCTGAGCTGTCGATAGTTACATCCGTGCCATCAAACCCGGCACCGTTCTCTCCGTCATCACTAACATCGATCCCGTCGCGATTGGTGGCAGTGACATTGCCGGTGATGACAGTAACGGCTCCATAGCCAAAGTTGGCGACATTGACCCCATATTGCGCTCCTCTGACCGTGCCGGCGCTGGTGTCGACAAGGATCGCACTCACATTGGCGTTACCGGCAACGTCAACACCATCACCAGTCCGGCCAGTGACATCGCCTGTCACCACATTTACAACGCCGCTCCCAGTGTTGAAGGCGTCGATACCGTCAACCTGTCCTGTCACCGAACCAGCGGAACTGTCGATGGTGAGATCGCCTGCTGTGGACGCGTTCTCGGCGTCGATCCCGTCGCCGCCCTCACCATCGACATCGCCGGTGGTGATAATGGTGTTGCCCGTGCCGTTGTTGCGCGCGACGATAGCGTTGATCTGGCCGGTGATAGAGCCTGCAGAGCTATCGATGACGAGATCGGTTGCGCTCGAAGCATTGTATGCATTGATGCCGTCGCGAGTGCCGATTTCACCAGGGCCAGTATCCACATCAGCCGTGATAATCGTAGTCGCGCCATTGCCTTGGTTCCGAGCGACGATACCGCTGTATTGACCAAAAACAGAGCCTGCACTGCTGTCGATGGTCAGGTCGCCCGCTGTAGCGGCATTCACAGCGTCGATGCCATTGCCGCCTTCGCCATCGACATCCTCGGTGGTGATAATGGTGTCGCCGGTGCCATTCTGACGGGCGTAGATGCCATTGTCAGAGCCGGTGACACCGCCATCAGTCGTGTCGATAATGACGTCTTCGCCATCAACATCGTTGATCGCCTCGACGCCGTTGCCGCTTTGCGCAGTGACATTGGCGGTGGTGATGGAGAGAGTGCCGGTGCCGTTATTGCGCGCATAGATGCCGTGCACACCGCCCGAGACTGCGCCCGCGCTTGAATCGATCGACAAGTCCGATCCATTATTTTGCGCCTCGATTGCGTTATTATTTTGGCCCACCACGTCGGCCGTCGTGATACTCAGGCTGCCACCGCCGAAGTTTCGGGCATCGATGCCATTTTCGTTGCCGGTGACAGTTCCCGCGGTGCTATCTATGCGAACACTAGCATCAAGACCGTTGGCATAAACGTTGGAAGCGTAGACTCCGTCCAAGATAACGCCAGTAACGTCACCACCGGTTGTGATATCAATGCTTCCGTAGCCCAAATATACATTGATGCCATAGCGAGCGCCCGTAATGGTGCTCGATCCACTTTGCTGCGTGATGATCACATCATCAGCGTATGCGATGCCGATGCCGCTAGCCAAAATACCAGACGTATCAATGTCAAATCCGTCTTCAAGCGTAAGGGTCACACTATCGCCGTATGGTATGAAAAACTGCTCGGACGTCGCCGGATCGCCATTGTCCTCGCACACAAACTCGCCCGGATTGACCTCGACACACGCATCCTGCGCCTGCGCATAAGCAGGCGCAAAGGCTGGCGCACCGGCGGCAAACAATGCTACCGGGGCAGCAGACCAACGCAGCAGACGGCGGGCCAAACCGAGGGTCAAGGTGGCCGACCCACCGCCTGCTGCGAGGTCCAGTCGTGCTCCGTGCGAGACGAGGCCAAGTTCAGGGGAATAGCTCGCGACTTCCCCCTTTACCTTGGTAACCCGGCCGCCACGAAGCATCGCGGAACTGCTCCAACGCAAAAAGTTCTCAGCCCCGCGAGCGATCGCGCTCAGCTTGATATTGTCGTTTTGCGCTTGGTTGTTGTTTGCCATGATGGAACCTGACGAATTGGAGTGGAAACGTGGAAACTTCGGAGGCCTTTGGCCCCGGCGCTCCGTCGATTGGGGGGCTAGGAGCGCCGGGGCAGGGACTGAGCAGCAGTCGCCGATTGTGTGGTCGCTACTGCTCTGGAACCGGATCAATCGTGATAAGGGTCGCGGCATCCGCCGATGTGGGAGAGACCGTCATCGGGCAGCGAAAGCCCTCGACCAGCTCCACATCGTAAAGCTCGCCAATGTCGCCATCGATGCGGAACCAATCGACGCACGTGCCGCTTTCGGTGTCGATCACCTGCACGCCGCACCACGGCTCGCTGTCCGCCTCTTTCAAACGCTGATCAAGCGCGAGCCCCTCAAACCGTTTGTAACGCGGGCGCGAGAGGCCAACAAAGGCGAACTTCCCGTGAAATGTCAGGCCGCGCACAAATCCAGGGCAGAAAGCAACAGGCTTGAACTTGCCCATCTTGGCGCCCCTGTTTTTTTGGCCCTTTGGCAGTTCGACTATACCAAGCTCTCCGGTGCCTGAGTTCAGCACCCACAGCTTGCCATTGTGCCAGCGCGGCGAATGCGGCATCGAAAGCCCTTCGCAGACCACCTTGTTCTTGGCGACATCGATCACGACACCGCCATCGGCGCGGCGATCACGCCAGCCATCGATTGTATCGGACTTTGAAACGGCGGTTACAAAAGCAGGCACGCCGTCCTTCATCGCCATTCCGTTCAAGTGGCAGCGATCCTCATCGACGATATCGCTGACGAAATCGGGCTTCCACACGACTTTGAAAGAATGCCGTGTGCTGGTGGTCGCCAGGCAATTGTAACGGGTGTTGACGAAGACCAATTCGCCGTCGGCGGCTTCTCCGATATCATGCGCATCAAGCTGGCCTGTCAGGTGATTAACCCGCGGCATGAAGCACGCATCATAGGTTTGATTGATCCGTTGGTCAGGCTCTAAGACATTCGCAAAGCGCATGATCTGCGCGCCTGCGGCGAGCAACATCCCGCCATTGGCGTCGCGGCTCAGCCCCATGGGCTTGGGCATGCCGGACTGATGGAGCTGCGCAGAACCCTGCGCGTTGCTGCCCAGCATATAAAGAAACCCGGACTGATATGATGTAAAAGCGAGCGCGGCGTTCATCTCGGCGAGCCGGCGGATAAGGCCGCCAGACATGGAATACTCAGCTTTTCCAGTCGTCGCCGATGCTTGGCTGGCGGCAACTTTCTGCTGCGCACCCTGGGATTGAGCGTTAGCCCCCTTGGTTTCGGCGGCTTCTTTGGTGTTTGCTTCGCGCGTTGCCGACTTCACGGCAGGCGCGACGTCCTTCGTCGTCTGCATAGTTTGACCCTCTTGGCGAATGTGCGGAATGCATCTTCGTCAAGCAGGACCGTGGCAGATCACCGTTGTAGCGAGCGTTGTAGGGGGCGTTGAAACTGCGCCTGAATTGCGTTGGAATTGAGGAAAAGCCCCTAACCGAACCGGGCTATTCCTTCAGGAAATCACGCACCAGTCTGAGAAATTCCGCAGATGCTGTCTCTCGGCCCAGCAACAAATGATTGGAACTGCCAATACCTGCAAATTGCGCATCAGGAATCCGTGCCGCTATTGATCTGCCAGTCGAAAAAGGTATCCGCAAATCGCCGCGTGAATGCACAACCAGAGTCGGGCACTGGATGTCCGCCAACCGTTCACGCACATCAATGGTCGAAAATGCCTCCAAAAACCGCACCGCATTCCTGGGCGAGGTTGTCTGGCGCTGGAATTCATCAAACCAATCGAGCTCTTCGGGATTGGCCTCTGGCATAAAGGTACGCGAGAAAACATGGCGATAAGCTGGATTGTCGCTTCCCCAACCAGATTCAGTTAGCACCATAACGGCTTCGCGCTCGCGCGCTTCTTGTTCATTCGCAGTCAAACGCCAGCCGCAATCATAGGCTCCAAACAGGATCAGTTTGGACACCCGTTCAGGATGGCGGGCGGCATATTCGATTGACACTGCCGCGCCCTGGCTGATGCCAAGCAGTGGAAAGCGCTCTATCCCGCTTGCCTCCACCACCTCTTCCAGATCTTCAACGAAATCATCGAAGGTGATCTGGTCCACATCCCAGTCCGAGAGGCCACAGCCGCGTTCGTCGTATCGGATTACACGGTGGGATTTGGAGAGCTCCCTGAAGAGCGGGCTCCAGATAGGCGATTCCCAATCCAGCTCTAGATGGTTCAGCCAGTTTGCAGCTTTCAAGAGTGGCGGATTGTCTGGTTTGCCAACGCTCGCCCAGGCGATGCACACGCCGTCTTTGCCGGAAACAATGCGGATTTCTTGAGCTGTCGGCGCGTCTTGCGAGGCCTTTAGCTCAGGCTCAAAGTCAAACTCCGGCGGCGAAATCTCAGCCTCTTGGAAGGCCTCGATCAATTCATCCGCCAATTCGGATGCCGCGGCGGCCCCTTCCGCATTGTGTTTGGTTTGCACCAATATCCTTGCTGCTCCGCGCGAGAACGGTTCGACACTGCGCCACCTTTGGCCCCATTCGTGGCGGACCTGCCAACTCAACTGAGCATCGAGAGCAAAGCGCCGCGCCACCCGGCCCCGCATCTTAGCGAGATCGTTGCGCTGTCCCTCAAGCCAGATCGTGAATTCAGGAAGGTTTGGCAGCTCGCAATCACCCAAAAGCAATCCTGTCGTCGCTTGCCACACGCGATCCGCATCATCCTCAGTCACCCCGGCCTCGTCAGCGCATCGCGCAAGATCTGAGGTATCTAGACCGACCTTTTCAAGCGCAAACTCAACCACCTTGCGGTCAGATTTCAAACGCTCGACACCGCCCATATTGGCGAGCGGGCGCAACTTGGTGAGCGACCATCTAAGCGCAGCGAGGGGATCGTCGACGGTGGGCCAGAACAATTCGCAAAGGGCCTGACGCGAATGCGCCCCACCAGACAACAGCAGGAAAGCAAACAATGCACGTGTCTTTAGCGATGAGGGCAATTCAAGCTCATCCTCGCCATGCAAGATGGTGAGACGGCCGATAGTCTTTACGCTAAAAACATCGTCAGAAACTTCGAGATCCATGATCAGATCTCCAGTTGTGAAGAGGTTACAAAACCAAGGGTTCGCAGGCCAAAGCGCATGGCCAACGTCGGTATGATCATCACATCTTCTCTGTTTGCCGACGAATAATCGCCGTCAACAGCCCCTCACAGCCCGTATCCTCGATTGAACTGACGGTTTCAAGTTAAATTTGAGCCACTTGGGCAAATCAGACGCAGGGTGACGTCAGCTCTTTACACTTGCGATCAGCCCGCCAAGCGAAGCCAATCCTTCAGGCGTAGTGTAGTGCGCAGGGCTGCCGATGCGAAACACACCGACACGCTGTCCAAACCGAAGCCGCTCAGCGTTAATGGGCCAGCCTGTCTCAAAATCAACGATCGTGATGAGATCCGGCAAACATGCGATCAATTCTTCGCCGCGCCTTACCGCGAGATACTCGTTCTTGACGGAAACACTCAGCTGCGGCGCGCCAGCCTCATTGCTTTCAATCACTGCATGGCCGACATCATACCCTCCCACGACCTTGCTCGTATAGTCCACCACCAGTCCGCTCGTCAGCAATTCAAGCTTTCCGTAGATCGTGCCCTCAAACAAGCGCGCAAGGTCCGTTTCGCGCTCGGCAGCATTGCCGCTGCTGTTGCGCAGAAAGCGGCCAAGTTTTGCCGAAAGCGAAACGGTTCCGGGCACGATGCATGATTTCAGCTCAGCCCCGCTCATGCCGAACTCTGCGCTCACTGCCATTCCGCCGCGCTCCATTGCGAACTGGCGGATGAGCGGTTCATAGCTTTGCACAGTATCGGCATCGAAACGCTTCGTGTTGCCCGCATAATCGAGCCCTACAGCGGGTGTGGGCGCGATACCGGCAATCGCGTAAGTCATCATCGTTGCCTCTGGCAAAGCGCGGCCCATCCCATCGCCATCAATGATCGGGATGTTAAGCGCCGCTGCAGCCACCATCGGGATAAGCGAATTTGCCCCGCCGATCTCAAACGAAACCAGCGCGTCGGGCATGCGTCCGACCAATTCTGCATAGGCCTCTACAACACGCACCGCTTCATCGACCGACGGCAGAAGTTCAAGGCTTGTTGTAGGCGCTCCGACAGCCCCAACCGCAACCACAAAGGCATCATCATCAAGAGCTTGAGGCGCGAGCAATTGCGCAGGCCCGTATTGTTTCAAACCCTCTTTCGCGCAAAGGCAGGCAAGATACGGATCGCCGCCGCCACCAGTGGCGAGAAAGGCGGCCCCTGCGGCGATGTCATCGAGCATATCGATTGTGATCGTGTCGCTCATTTTGCGCCCTCCTCAGATCCCTGGGAAAGACTGGCAAGATCGCTCACGACCTTAACCCTGATGCGCGTCACACCGTCATCCATATACGGAATGGCGGTTTCCTCTATCTCAGTCACGCGTGCGGTTTCAGCGCTGCCGCCTGCCTTGACCACCACGGCGTGCGCCTGCGCTTTGGCTCGTTCCAAAGCGGTCTCTCGCGGTTCTTCGCGGTAATCGGCGAAGATTTCCGACTCCCCACCCACCAAGGCAATCGCCGCACCAATCGCATTTGCGACGCCGCTTTGCTCAGGTTTCAATAGCTCAGATGCCTGCGAGAGATCGCTGGGTGCTAGTATCGCGCCGCCACCTACAAGGATCACCGGCAATGGCTGCTTGTCCGGCTTCATTTGTCGGATATTGTCTTCGAGCATCGCGCGCATCACCCCCAGAGCATTGTCGATTGTCTCGCGCGGAATGTCAGCAACCTTAGTCCGGTCCCCAATATCAGCATACCCCGCGGCAACCACAATGTCGGTGGCGGTTAAAGTATCGCCGCCAAACACCTTGGCTTCGCTTACAAGTCGGTGCCCGACCGACTGCGGGCCGATGCTGGTTCCATCGGCGCTGACGATACTGCCTCCACCCAGCCCGATCGCCATGATATCCGGCATCCGGAAATTGGTGCGCACCCCACCAACATCAACCGCACGGTTGCTTTCGCGCGGAAAGCCACCTCGAAGCACGCCAATATCGCTGGTCGTCCCGCCAATATCGACGACAATCGCATCCGTAACGCCGGTAAGCCGGGCTGCGCCTCGAAGCGAATTGGTGGGGCCTGACGAAAAGGTGAGCGCAGGAAATTCACGCACAAACTCCGCATCCATCAAGGTCCCGTCATTCTGACTGATAAACAGCGGGGCTGTGATCCCAAACTCTTTCAGCGCACCGCCAAAAGCAACCACAACCCGGGCGGCAAAAGGACGCAAAGCAGCGTTGAGGATCGCCGCGTTTTCGCGCTCCAACAGGCCCAAACGTCCCACCTGATGCGACAAGGTTATACGCGCATCGGGCACCTGCTCCCGGATCATCGCCGCCATATCCTCTTCGGGTTGAGCGTTTGCAGGTGAGAATGCAGATGCGATCGCGATATTGGTGATACCTTTGGCCTCAATGTCTTTGGCACAGGCTCGCATGGCGCTTTCATCAGGCTCAGACAGTGGCTTGCCGTCGTAGAGGAAACCTCCAGGCAGCATGTAGTGCGCATCGCCTATCGCGCTCTTGATATCATCAGGCCACCCGCAACCCGGTGGTAAGCCTTTGCCCGATGGCAGGCCGATGCGGATCGCTGCAACCCTAGCCATTTCCCGCCGCTCAACCACCGCATTGGTAAATTGGGTGGTACCCAGCATCACCGCCTCTAGTGCTGCCCAATCACTCACCTGAGAACGAAGATTGGAGAGCGCCGCTTTCACCCCTGATAAGACATCCGCGCTGGTCAATTCCTTGCATGAGGCAAGAATTGTCTCACCGTCGACCAGCACCGCATCGGTGTGCGTGCCGCCAACATCTATGCCGATCCTCATGCCAGTGCCTCCGCATCCTCTCGCCAAACTTTTGAAAGCAGCAAATACAGACCGAAGCTGACAGCGATAGCGTCAATCGCGACTGTTCCGGTAACAGTGAAGAACCCCTCCATCCCCGCAAGCGCAAATCCCGATCCCCCAGCCCATGCAAGCAACGCAGGCCAGCGCAATGCGGGCAAATTGTCGCGATACCTAGGCTCATAGAACTTGCGGCCAACGATGAAGTAATCCGCCAATATCACCGCTCCCACGGGGATAAAAACGACTGTTAGATAAAGCAGGAAGGGGATGAAATTGTCGAGGATGTTGAGAAACGCGAAGATCGTTCCTCCAATCCCTCCGGCTAAGACTACGATTTCTCGCCGTGCTTTCGGTAGCACCGTTCCGATAGAAAGCGTCGCGCTGTAAAGGTTGAGCGCGTTCAAGGTGGTGCTGCCGCCAAACACGATTACAAACGCCCCAAAGCCGAGCCCAATCGCCAGCATCAATGGAAGCAGATCGGTCTCTCCTGTCACCAGACCTGCAAGACCTGCCACCAATGTGACAGCAGGCGCTGAGATCAGATAGGTCATGATTGCAACGCCCACTCCTCCTGAGGCCCCTTTCACGAAGCGGCAAGTGTCAGGCATGATCAGCGCACCCACAGCCACCGCTCCCACGGTTGCCGACATGACATCGCCAAAAGAAAGGCCTTCTGCCTGCCCCTTGGCCATGATCGATCCCACCGACCCAGCCTCCAGCACGGTCAGCAGCATTAGCAGCGTCACCAATGCCAAAAGCGGGGTCACCAGCATGGTGAGCATATTGATGCTGCGAAGACCAAGATAGGTCAGTGTCGTCATCAACACGCCGCCCAAAGCCTCAAGCGCAAACAGCGGGATACCGCCAAACCCCAGTTCATCCGCAAGCCGCACCATCGCATCGCCGAAAAGCTCAATGTTGACGCCGAACCAACCGAGCAGCGACACTGCAAAGGCAAAATTCAGAAACTTGGAGGATTGCACACCAAAGGCAATCTGCGCGAGCATGTAAGAACTCAGCCGCGTCTGCGTCCCGATCACCGCCATGGGCGCTGCTAGAGCGGTTAGAAACACCCCGCCAACCAAAGTGCCCCAGACGAATGTCGCTGCAGGCGCCGCGGCAACAAGCTCCAGCCCGCCGAGGAAGATCGGCAACGAGATACTGAAAATCGCATTCATCAACGCAATGCGCCACCAAGCAATGCTGGCGTGATCGGGGACCGGTTCGGTCTGGTACTCGCTGTCCATCAGCGCCGGTGTAGACAGCAGCGGCGCTGATGGGAAGAGAGCCTGCCTCCTAGAAACCCTTAGCCAGTCATTCGCTCGGCGTGGGGCGATGATTGCGCATTCAACCGTTCAAGCTCTTCAAGGATCAGCGGCGTCACATCGCGATGCGCGTTGCGCCCGATAAACAGGTCCATATGGCCGTAATCGGGGACGATGCGCTGGCGATAGAGATCGCTGCCATTTTGCTCAGAGAGCCAGACGCGGGTGCGTTGGCCGCTTTCGGGGTAGAAGATTTGGTTGGTCGCACCTGAAAGGAATGTGATCGGCATTTCGAGCCGGCGCGCAGCCTCTTCATCGGTGTAGATCGCCTCTCCCTCAGCATTGACTGCAAGGCCTTTGTGCATGATGTCGCCCAATTGCTTGAACGGCGTCAAGGAAACGCGGCTGAACATGCTGCCGAGCGCCAGATAGGTATCGCGGCCCAATTGGCGCAAATCCCAGCTTGGCCCAAACACCGCGAAAACACGGCGCACCGTGGGGCTCTTGCATTCCTGCCCCTCTGGCATCGGCACTTGATAAGTGATCGCGTCGATTTCGTAATCTTCTTCAGTGCCTTGGCTAACGAAATCCATGTGCCCATCGAGCAGTGAAATTTCGCCCAACATATCGGCGACACCCAAGTCAGCCTTCATGTAATTGAGCCAATCGGTGACCGGATGGAGGGTCAGTTGCGAACTGATGAAGGAGCGGACATGGGTCACCCAGCCAGCGCCAATGCCCATGAGGAGGCTCATCGAACCCACGCAATGCGCAAGCGCCTGAACGCTGTCAGCGCCCGTGACTGAACGGACTTTCTCAATGGCCGCGGGCCAGTCATAACGCGCGATGTCGTCAATCGAGAATTCGGGCGGATGCTCGGTGTCGTTCCCCGAATCCGCGCTTGCCCGGTAGTCGAACAGCCACACGTCATAGCCTTGTGCGACAAGGCTCTCAGTCAGGTTCTCATCGACCGTAGGCGTTGCAAAGCTCGATGCGCGCACCGAGAAACCGGGTGCCAGCATCACCGGTCCTTTTGCGCCGCCGCGATAGCGGGTAAGGCCGATATTTACGCCGTCTTTGGTCGGGACAATGTGGCGCTCCGCCTCTGGCAAGCGCAAATTGCGAGAGCTTAGGTTCTCGGCATCCTTGCTCGGGAAGTCGTTGAGCGTTGCCAGCATACCGCCATAGGCGCGGAACACGGTAATCGCGAAAAAGCCTGCATATTTGGCCATGAAATAGGTTTCGATGGCCTTTTTGGCGCGCGGGATCAGATTGACTACATGGCCAACAAGCGTGTCGCTGTCATGCACGGTGATGGTGATGAGCTGACGCATGAATTCATCAATGCCAAGCTTGAGAACCCCGCGCCCGATCAACTCACCGGTCTCATCCACACCATGCCGCAGAGTGACGAAAAGAGTGGTTAGGTCTGTCCAAGGATCCGACTTCGCCTTGCCTTGCCCGCGCTGCTCCAGCGTCTTGAAGCCGTGGAAATGGATCGGTCCATCCGGCCCTTCAAGCACCATGTCATAGAGCATTTTCCAGCTCTCAGCCCGGTCGGGATCGGCGACCAGCAGGCGAAATGTGCCTTCGCGAACCGGCATAGGGTCAGGAGCGATCGCGCTTACCAAGACCTCACCCGTGATATGCGAGCGATGCTCGGTTTCCTCGATCATACGATGGAGATTGTCAGTGGTGACAGTCAGCTTGAAACTGCAAACGCTCTTTTCAACCTGACCCCATGCTGCGCCGTTGGCAAAGTCGTCGCGGATGCGCTCGACATGCCCACAAGGGCGGTGGTGACAACCTGTCCCGCTGATATGGCCTGCCATGGTTTCAGTGAAAGCCATGCCGGGGCTCATCGCCTCCGGATGCTCTTTGACGAGATTGCGGATCGCGGCTGCGCCTTTGTCGAAAGCGCCGCTTTCGAAGTGTTTCGCCGCGCCCAACACTGCGTCTGCAACGGGGCCAATAGCGTGACCTGCAACCCATTTGGCTATGCCTAGCTTCAAGTGCTCTGGATGAGGGAGCGCGGGCTGATCTTCAGCCTCTTCTGCTGCGGGCGTTTCCTGCGGGGGAAGCGGGCCTTCTTCGCCGAGCGCATAGTCAATGCTCCAGCCCTCGCGCTGTGCGAGTTTCTCGACCGCGCGTTCGGCCACAGCGGTGATGGTAAGCAACGGGTTCACGCCCACCGCTCCCGGAAGCGCCGCCCCGTCGCAGACATAGAGGCCGGAGTGAACCCCGGTGCCTTCAGTGCCCGCAAAAACGCGGCAGGTATCATCAACAACGCCAGTGGTGGCATCATCACCCATGCCGCATCCGCCAATGGGGTGCACAGTGATAAGCTTTCGGCCCAATTGCTCTGACCATAGCGGGTCAGAGAAATATTGCGCCTCAATCGACTCTGCCGCTTCGCGCATCAGATCATCGTCGCGGCGGAAGGTTTGCTGCTCGCCCGCATGTGACCACTGTATGGTAATGCGGTCGTCTTCAAGCGCGAGCTCGCCTCCGGAATCGTCAACGCTCATCACCAGATAGGTGAGCGTGCGCGCCATTGGGCCTTTATATGCCCAATCGGCGATGCTGGCAGGGTCAGTTTGGACCGCTTCGCCCATCGCCTTGGCATCAAGCAGGCGGGGTTTGACCTGGTCAAAACCGAAGCGGGTAAACCCGTCCGCCAAGGCCTCGCCGAAGAAAAACGCCGGACCAAGCCCTGCTGCCAGAATACCGGGAGCGACCCCCTCTTCGATCACCAGACCTTTGCGCGGGTCTTCATCATCACGCATGTCGATGACGCCGGTGATGCAAGGGCCGGGATAGGCGTCAGCCGCGACATCATTGGTGCCCACACCCATCGCATAGATGGGGCCAGCGGTGATATCGTCACCGTCTTTTTGCGTCTTAAAATAGCTATCATAGGCAAACCCAAGCGCATCGCCATTGCCAGAAAAACCGTGTCCGAGCCGGTCAGAAAGCGGCAAACCTTTCTCGCGAGAGCGCAGCAGGATTTCGGTCGATCCGATGGCACCCGCACCCAAAACGACATGATCAGCGCTGATTGTGATCGGGGCACCCTCTTCGCAATTATGCTCTACATGAACGCACCACTTGTCGTTCACCTCGTCGCGCTCCACCCACAGCACTTTGGCCTGTGTGAAGATTTCCGCCCCGTGGTTCACCGCATCGGGCAGATAGTTCATCAGCGTGGTGTTTTTCGCTCCAACATTGCAGCCTGAGGTGCAGTCACCGCAATTGGTGCAAGCAGGTTGCGGGACGCCAAATCGGTTGGTCTTGTCCTCGAAATTGACGTTGATCGGGGTCTTGTAAAAGTCTTTGCCCATCGCTTTGGCCGAATGCTCAAGCGCTTCGAGCTTCCCGAGTTTCGGATAGCTTTCGGGATAGACTTCAGGCGACAACATTTCGCGCGCTCGCTCATAATAGGCGTCGATTTCCGCCGCATCATCGCGAAAGGCGGTAGGCCAATACGCCTGGTCGAGCAGGCGTTTGTCCAGCTCAAGCGCGACATTGGCGTTGATCAGCGAGGTGCCGCCAAGACCGCAACCCACCAGCGCGAATTGATCATCGTTCACATGCACTTCGAACAAGGCGTCAGGCGATCCGATCCGCCCGCCTTTGGCGTTGAACTGCATCGCGTCTTGCGCGTCAGCGAGCTTATTGGGGTAGTCACCCGGCAAAATCTCTTTGCCGCGTTCAAGCACGCACACATTCTGCCCAGCGCGCGCCAGTCGTGACGCTGCAACGCCCGCGCCATAGCCAGAGCCGATGACAAGAACGGTGTAGTGGGATTTCGCCTGTGAAAGGTCGCGAGAGATACGTTTTTGAAGAGTCATTCTGCTGCCTCCCGCAATTGGGTATTGGATCGTTCGAGTAATGTGTGCGTGCGTTTGTCCGCTTCCTCAATGATGCGGGCGTGGACGGTGCGCGAGAATTCGGCCCAGTGTGATGATGCACGCTCGACCGCTTCGGCGGTTTCATCGACCAAGCGAGTCTGCCGCCCACTCCCTTCGACACGGACCGGGGCGATGGTGCCATCGGTGGGATCGTTGAAAAGCCTCAGCGAGGCTACCTCCAATTCGTCAGAGACGAGCATCGCAGCGCAGCCTTGAACCGGCATCAGGGTCGGCTCATCAAGCACCCAACCGCCGGTGTTGAAAACACCGACTGGCACGTCAAAGCCATCGACCAGCAGTTCATCCTGAAACGGTTTGTGCGTATGGCCGAAGATAAAGGAAAGCTCGCGCGGCATATCGCTTAGCTCCTCGCGCATTTGCCGGGCCAAGGGCGTGCTAAGATACCAGCCCATATCCTCGATCTCGTCTTCGCCCAGCACGTGGCCGTATCCATCGCGTTGACGCTCTGCCGCGCGGCCCGCAGTCAAATCAACGCCCGCGCGGATAAGGTTGTCGAGCGTCACGCCGTATTTCAGCGGGATCTTAGGATTGAGGCCCAGCTTTGCATGCAAGCCGCCCGTGATCCGGCGCGAAATGCTCTCGGCAAAGTCATGGCTCGCGCCTGCACTCAGCATGGTTTCATAGAGCGATCCGGCATCCTCGCCAATCTCACCAGCGCTGCCAAGGTCCGACCAGAGAAAGTCGATCCAAGGACCGTTTTCCTGCTCCAATTGCTGCATAGTTGCGGGCAGCGCCTCGCCATCAGCAAGGAACCCGCGCAGATTCGACAGCATCCGGTACATGCCATCAAGATAATGCCCATGATGCATCACCACCGCGCGGCTGCGCGCTTTGTCGGCGATGCCCCAATTGGGGTAGGCGATTTTGACAGAAGCATTGGCGAGATGCGGACGGTGCTTGATCAGCGATTCCATCAGGCGGCATCGATGCGAAGGCGTGCCGAAAATGCGCGAAACAGTTTGCAGGTCGTTCGGCAGCTCGCCCGCTTCGACCGCCTCCATGAACCCATTGTCCTGCGCAACTCGCCACAGATGATGATCGTGATTGCCAGCGATATAGATGATCTCGCGCTCAAACAGATCTGGGCCGTCCTTTGGGAAGAACGCGTCGAGAAGGTGGAGGAAGCTGCGTGACACATCACCAAAGGGCGACAGGCCGAGGTCGAGTGCATCGCCGAGCAGCACCAGTTGCGGCTTTGCGCCCTTCAGTGTCTCCGCCATGGCGTCGGCAAAACCGGTGAGCACGCCCGACGGCGTCTCAGCAATCGCTCCACGAGCATCAGCATGGGTGAGCAAGCTTTCGCGCGCTCCAAGGTGGCAGTCAGACAGGACAACATGGCGAATGCTCATGGGCGGTTCTCCAGACAGGCGTAAAAGGCTTCGCGCACCATCTTCTCGCGGGGGTCATCCCACTTTCCGGTGCCGAGTTGGTTGGTGATCCAGGCGTAGGCGACGCCGTCTTCAGGATCGCAAAAGGCAAGCGAGCCTCCGACAGCAAAACTGCCAAAAGCGCTGCGGGTGCGGGCGTATTCCCATTCGCTGAAAGGCTTTTCGAAACCATGCGAATAATACATGTCAGCGGTGAGGATTTGGTCTTTCAATCCCTTGCGCGGATATGCGTGCCCTTTGATGAGGGACGCCATGACTTCAGGCGTCACGCCCAGTCGTTCGCCGCCTTGGGCAAAGGCATTGTAAAGCGCAGCCAGCCCGCGTGCAGACGCCATACCGCCTGCCGCGCCTTGCCCAACCTTCCAAAATGGCTCGCAATCAAGCGCGCCGGGCCCCTGCATGACCAACGGATTGTTCAGCGTCCTGAAGGCAAGCGACAAAGGAAAGCACATCGCGAAGGTCAGCGCCCACGGCATCGTGGTGTGGTGCAAGAACATATCCTGCATTTTGAACCCTTTGATCCGTGCGATGCGGTCGTGGTCAAAATCTTCGGGCAGCCCAAGGAACACGTCTATTCCCAGCGGCCCTGCGATCTCTTCTGCAAAGAACTGCGGCAAGCGGCGGGCTTGCGGATCGCGGCGGTGGATCAACTCACTGGCAATCCAGCCTAAAGTGTAGGCGTGATTGCCCGCATAATCGCCCGGCTTCCAATTGGGTTTTTGCGCAGCAATCGCAGCGCAAATTGTTTCCTCATTGCCGATATTCTCTAGGGTAAGTTTGTGATCGATCGCCGCAAGCCCGGCTTGCTCTGACAGCGCTTCGCCGACGGTGACAGCGCCTTTGCCGTGGGCCGAGAATTCGGGCCAGATATCTGCGACGGGCTCATCATAGCTGAACAGCCCCCGAGACACCGCGACTGCCGCTGCCATTCCCGTAAGCCCTTTGGTGAGCGAATAGACTAGGGCGATATCATCAGCAGCCCAAGGGCGCCGACGTTCGGTATCTTTCCAGCCACCGTGCAGATCAATGAGAGTCTGACCGCGATGGATGATGGTGCACGCAGCACCCAAGGTTTCGCCTGATAAGATCGCTGCTTCAAAAGCATGCGCCACCGGCTCAAAACCCTTGGCCGTGTATCCGCATGTTGCACCGGTTTGGCTATCACCGCGTGCCTGAGACCGGTGAAGCGAGCCGCTTCTCAACTGCATTCTTGTGCCCCCGATTACGCACGGGCAGCTAACCTGACCATGCGCAATGAAGAGCTATGGAGAAGTGGTTAATTACTGGTTAGTATTGCAACAAATCATTTAAATACAGAAAAATGTCGTCCAACTTATATTATTACTTAGGCTCATGTGTTCAAATGCAAGTCTTTATGCGCAATTGGTCTGCGGAGAGGGCGATGCAATCATTCCCGTTTGTACAGTGGACGCGACCAACTTGGCTCGAAGCCCCTCAAGCCCGAGACCTGCGATCGCTTCAGGATCGAGATCCGCTCTCAGAACAAGCGCCAAGCCCCTAGCCGTTTGCGACACAAGATCAACGCTCTGCAAGGAGGCGGAGTGGCTAGCCGCGATATGCGGGTCAGCACACAAATCCACTCCAATCTGTTCGATATCGGTAGCGAGCAGTTCAAGCTCGTCAGCGATGCAAGCTTTCGTTTTTTCCATTGGAAGTGACATCCTTATGCGGCCATTGCTTCGATCTGGTCGGTCACCAAGGAATTGAGATCAATCACCATTACCATCTCCTCGCCCAGCGGAGCCAGCCCCTCCAGGAATCCGGTTAACGCTTCCTGCGCCGTTGCTTCTGGCTTTTGTAGACTCTCATCTTCAATCGAGACGATATCATTTACCGAGTGGACAATCAGACCGCGCGACTGACCGTTATGCTCGGTCACTATGATCGGGTTGCGCGGCGTGGCTTCGGTCGGGTTCCAACCCAATCGAACCGGCAAGTCGATAACAGGCAGCACCGCGCCGCGTAGATTAACGACGCCTGCCACGTAGTCTGGTACACGCGGTAAGACAGTTACTGGGGACCATGCACGTATTTCGCGTATCGCCATGATATCGATCCCGAACAATTGTCCGGCGACTTCAAATGTGATCAGTTCGCGGGCCATCTTTTCTACCTTTTCTTATACTTAGTGCGTCACTCGGCGGACCGCTGTCGCCAGCTTTTCAGCGTCGAAAGGCTTCACAATCCATCCCGTTGCACCCGCGTCGCGCGCGCGCTTTTTCTTTTCGTCAGAGCTTTCAGTCGTGAGCACGAGAATTGGCCGATCCGCATGGCGTGCGCTTTCACGAAGAGACTCGATAAGGCCAAACCCATCCAGTCTTGGCATGTTGATGTCAGTGATGACCAGATCAACTTCGTTCGTGGCGAGCCATTCGAGCGCTTCCTTGCCATCTTCGGCTTGTTCGACATCAAACCCTTGCGCGCTGAGCGCCTGCAACAGCAGCGCGCGCATGCTTGGGCTATCGTCGACAGTGAGTATGCGGGTTGGCTTGTTCATTTGCTTTGGTCCTTGTCCTCAAAATAGCTCAACATCACCACCAGCGGATTTCGGGCGACCTAGGGGTTTCTGCATGGGCATGGGCGCATCATTCACTTTGCGGCAACGCACCAGTCCTTTGGTTGGAAGAAAATGGACCCTGCGCGCAGAGCGCCCTTCTAGGTCTTCATGAGCCAGTGGGATGTCTTCCCGTTTGAGAAAACTGCGCGCAAACTGGGCATTGGCTGTGCCTATAGGTGCAAGTCCGTCGCGGATATTAGCCCCGCCATAGAGGCGCGCTTTTAACCTTGATCTCTTCGCCCCCAATGCGAGAGTTTTGTTCACAAGCAATTCCATAAGAAACAGCCCGTAATGTTCGTCAAAGTCTCCGACAGCCTTACCAGGGGGCGGTTCCGCAAGAAGGAAGTGATTCATCCCGCCAACACGGGCGGCAGGATCAAACAGGCAGGTGGCCACACAACTGCCCAATATCGTGCTGAATTCGACATTAGGATCATGGCTGGCCTCGGCCTGCCCTTGCATGATTGTGATCCTCGTGACTTTCGCGGATCGTCCTGTTGGAGATTGATAGGTCATGCGCGAACTCCCGATGCACGACACACCTGTCCTGCAATCTTCTGGAGAGAGAGCACCTCTCGCGCAGCTCCGATTTCAACAGCCGCGCGCGGCATCCCAAAGACTGTACAGCTTGCTTCGTCTTGGGCGATTGTCCATGCGCCTTGTTGAGACATCGCAAGAAGGCCTTTGGCGCCATCTTTGCCCATACCGGTCAATAGAATTCCAAGCGCTTCATCCCCCACAACAGAAGCCACAGAATCAAACAGAGCATCGACGCTAGGCCGGTGTCCAGAAACCGGGTCACCTTTGCGCAATATGGTTCTAAGCCCGGCATCCTTTGATTTTGCAACGCGCAAATGGTGGTCACCGCCGGGAGCTAGATAGATATGACCGCGCTTTAGGAAGTCATCTGTTTGCGCCAAGGCTACAGACGCCTCACAAGCGGAGTCCAGTGACTGCGCAACCGCAGGCGCAAAACGAGCATTGATGTGCTGAACGATCACGGTTGGCGGGCAGTCTGTTGGAAAAGCCGAGAGCAATGTCCTCAAAGCTTCTACACCACCTGTTGAAGCCCCGATCGCTATCAGGCTGGTGCATGGCTTTAGTTGCGATATCACAGCTTCTTTAACCAGCTGAGCTTTGGGTTTGCGCAGTCGAAACTTCGCCTGCGCGGCATCACGCACAAGCGACGCCAGTCTGCCGGTATCGTCAATCTGCATCGATCCGTTGCGATCGCCCTTGGTGTAACAGCTCACCGCTCCCAATTGCAGAGCAAGCGCTGTTGTCTTGTTCCCCGCTTGGGTGGATCCTGAAACGATAATGACAGGGGTCGGCCGCAATTCCATAATCTTTTGGAGAAAGGACAGCCCGTCCATGCCCGGCATCTCAATATCCAGCGTCACTACATCGGGATCGAGCACCTTCATCAAGGATCGCGCTTCTTGTGCATCGCAGGCGCATCCAACCACTTCGATATCATCCTCCTTCGCCAGCCGCGCCTGAAGCAGCTTGCGAATAAAGGCAGAATCATCAACGATCAGCACTCTGACAGGCATCAGCTTCTTCTCTTGTAGATGGTAGGACCGACCAAATCGAGCAGCGCTGTTGCCCGGCCAGAAATCCGTTCGGAATGACCGATATAGAGATGCCCTCCGGGTTTGAGTTGGTTAGCAAGGCGCCACACCAACTCTTCTTTCGTGTCGTGATCGAAGTAGATCATCACATTGCGGCAAAAGATCACGTCGAAATGGTTCTTGATCGGCCAGGGGCCCAACAAATTGAGGCGTCTGAACCGCACCAGTTTGTGCAGATCATCACCAATTTTGGTCTCGCGGCCATCTTCAATGCACCAATTCCGGCGCAATGTTTCGGGCACCTCTTTGATGGCATCGGTGTCATATCGTGCCTGCATTCCTGCAGCGATGGCATGATCGGCAAGATCGCTTGCAAGCGCGACAATGTCTTTGCCCGCGATCTTGCGACCTTCGGCGCGGCTTTCACCAAGCAGCACCATCATCAATGTCCAAACTTCCTCACCGCTTGAACAAGCAGCTGACCAGATCCGAACGGCTTCGCCGCTGTTGGCAGCGGCGACAAGCCCCGGTCGCACCTCTGTGGCGAAGTGATCGTAATGGTGGGATTCTCGGTTGAAATAGGTGTGATTTGTCGTCAGCGCCGCGATTGTTTTTGTGCGCAGTTCGCTGTTGCTACCGATTAACGTCAGATACTCTTCAAAAGTGGAGCAATTTTGCTTTCGCAGCAGAGGTGCCAATCGCGAATAAACGAGCATCCGCTTGCTCTCGCTCAGGACAATGCCCGACTCCTTGCGCACCAATTGAGACACGGCGGCGAAGTCTTTTGGCGAGTAGACCTGCGGGCTCACACCGGGCACGATGGGGCCATCGGTGCTTCGTGTTAGCGTATCCTCCATTGCTACGCGGCCGCTTGCCATTTACCAGCCTGACCCGCAGCCTGTACAAGATGGTCTACGTCAACAATCAAGGCCACTCTGCCATTGCCAAGAATGGTCGCGCCCGCCACGCCATCGACAGCGTGGTAATGTGTATCAAGACTTTTGATCACGAACTGACGTTGATCGGTGATCGTATCAACAAGCAAGGCGGCCTGACCGCAGCGTTCTGTTTCGACAATAACCGCAACACCCTGGCATGGGTCTGTGAGTTCGGAAGATCCACCGGTCAGCGTTGCCAGTGACAGAACAGGAAGAAAGCGCCCTCGCACATTCACCATACAGCCTTCTGATCCCATCGCTTTTATATCTGACGGCATCGGTCGAAGGCTTTCCACCACATGGGCAAGAGGGACAACCAGCGATTGATCACCGCTCTGCACGATCATCCCGTCAGAGATCGCGAGCGTAAGCGGGAGCGCCATGATAAACGACGTGCCAACACCGGGCTTGGATTCGATCATGATACGCCCGCCCAGCTCTTTCACATTCTGGCGAACAACATCCATGCCAACGCCCCTTCCCGAAACGCTGGAAACTTTCTCTGCCGTCGAAAATCCGGGAGCAAAAACGAGATTGTTGATCTCTTCCTCGCTCAATTGCGCATCTTCAGTGATAAGACCGTTAGCCATCGCCTTTGCGAGGACCTTTTCCGCTGAAATTCCGCGCCCGTCATCTGAAATGCGGATCAGAACCCGGCCGGCCTTCTGCTCTGCAGACAAAGTCAAAGTGCCTTCAGGATCTTTGCCATTGTTGCGCCGTTCATCAGCGTCTTCGATCCCGTGATCGACCGCGTTTCGAATAAGGTGAGTGAGTGGCTCACCCAGCCTTTCAATAACCGTCTTATCGAGCTCGGTGCTTTCGCCATGTACTTCGAGTTTGACATGCTTCCCGGTAGAGGTTGCAAGTTCTCGCAAAAGCCTTGGCACGCGGCTGAACACCGATCCGATCGGCTGCGCGCGGAACGCCATCGCGCTTTCTTGGACATCGCGCACTAGGCTGTCGAGCATCGACAGCTCTTCAACATGGGCAATATCATGGTCGGCCAATCGCTGTGTCAGCATGGCTTGAGCAATGACAAGCTCGCCTACCCCATCGATCAGTTTATCCAGCTTACCAAGGTCAATCCTGATCGATTGTGAGACCGGCGTGACATTTTGAGCGGCACCTGCGGCAGGAGCGTTATCGGCCTGTGTCGATTTCGCACTGGGCTGAGAGCTGGATGCTGGTTTGGATGCCGCCTTGGCCTGCGGAACCGGAGCCTCAGGCGCCGGATTGGTGCTGGGCTGATCGGATTGGGCCGGTTCTTCCGATGGGCCTTCTGTGGCCGCTTCCTCGCTGGAAGAAGCCGGTTCGCATCCATCCTCACTGAACTGGAGAATACAATCATCCTCTGCAAACTCAAAAATCTCTTGCACCTGATCCTGCGATACCGAACCCGGCATGCGGAAGGTCCAACCCAAATAGCCAGACGCCGGATCAAACTCCTCCAAGGCCGGCACCGACGCAATATCGCAATCCTGGCATTCTCCCCCAAGAACATTGAGCTCTCTAAGCCACAACAGCGGCTCACACCCATTGTCCATTGCGCCCGCTTTTGGTCGTAAAGTAACAAACCAATTGTTCGCAGCGATTGCTTCAGAATTGTCGGATTGTGATGGGGCATCTGCTTCAGGACCAGCATCGCCCAAGAGATCATCAAGCAATGCGTCTATATCGTCGTCGTCGCTTTCCGTGCTTTCGCTCGCTTTCGGTTTGTCTTCGGGCCCGGCATTGGCCGCTTCATGGGCCTTAGTCAGATACTCCAATATCGCAGCGTCGTCGGGGGCATCCGACCCTGTTTGCGCCGCATCGACATGATCACGCAAACAATCCAATGCATTGAGCAAATTGTTGACCAAGTCTCCCGAAATCTCGACCTTGTTCTCCCTTACATCGGCAAGAAGAGTTTCAAAGCAATGTGTAAAAGTCTGGAGCGCTGAATAGCCAAATGCACCCGCCCCCCCTTTGATCGAGTGTACTGCGCGAAAGATTGCGTTGATGGTTTCAGCGTCCTGCGTTCCCGCCTTGCAGGCATCCAGACCGGCCTCGGCCGCTTCAAGCGATTCCTCGCATTCAACAAAGAAGATGTTCTGAATTTCATCGGCATTCATGATGCATCTCCGGTTGAAATCACTTCGCGCAGCCCAGCGGTTTCAACCGCTTCCGAAAAAGCTTCAGATGCACCGATACATTCGATCCCACCGCCGCTTTGGTCAGCCGAAAGAAGCAATTGGAGCATTGCCATGCCAAGCTTCTCGACTTTGCTTGCGTCAACCTTGGTGGCTGCATCACTCGTCGCTTCGACAAAGTCTGTGTAAAGGGCAGCCGCTGCGGCTCGATCACAATTGGTAGGTAGTTCAATAGTTTGCATGGTAATCTCCCGGCAGACTTTGCTTAAAACTCGCTCCAGTCCTGATCGTCGGGTTCCTCTTGGAGGGCGAGGTTTCCGCTGACAGTCGGGCGTGGTGCCTCAAAGCTTTCTATTGGCGCTTTGGGCACTGGTCTTGGCGCAATCTGAGCCACCGAATTGCCGCTTGCAGGGACCGCAAACTGTTTTACCAGCCGTCCCAATTCTCCCGCTTCGTCTGCAAGACTCCGCGCTGCGGCGGTTGATTGCTCTACCATGGCTGCGTTTTGCTGGGTCATACGGTCCATGTCGCTTACGGAACCGTTCACTTGTTCGAGATTGCTGGCCTGTGTCGCGGCCATTTCGGCGATGTCTCGAACCTGTTCATTGACTGCAGCAATCTGGCTGACGATGGTTTCCAGCAGGTTGCCGGTTTCATCCACCAGTTTGACGCCATCGCCCACTTGCTGCGTACTTGCAGAGATCAGTTCTTTAATATCGCGCGCTGCATCGGCGCTTCGCTGAGCCAATGCGCGCACTTCGTTGGCAACGACGGCAAAGCCTTTGCCTGCATCACCAGCGCGTGCCGCTTCTACTCCGGCATTGAGCGCGAGCAGATTGGTCTGGAAAGCAATCCCGTCAATCAAATCGATGATCTGGGTGATTTCCTGCGCTGACTTCTCAATAGAAGCCATCGCGCCAACAGCCTTCTTGACGACGTCACCCCCTTGGGCAGCATGGCCATGGGTCTCTGACATTGAGCTTTGCGCTTCGGCTGCGTTGCTCGCCGATTTTCTTACGAGATCGGTGACCTGGCTCATCGCTGCTGCGGTTTCTTCCAGGCTGGCAGCCTGTTGTTCGTTGCGGCGAGCAAGATCATCAGAAGCCGCGCGAATTTCATCCGCGCCGGTGTTCACACTGCCAGCAGAGTTGCTCACATTTTCGATCATATCTGCCAGACGCGAGACCGTCGTGTTAAACTCCTCGCGAAGCTTTTCGTATTCCGGGTCCATCGTCTCGCGGATCGACACAGTCAGATCACCATCAGCAAGCTGTTCGAGCGCTCCAGACAGCGTTTGAACCACATTCTCTTGCTTCTTCGTGCTCTCCCTTTGTGCCCGTGATGCCTCACGAAACACTTCGATCGCGCGTGTCATTTTGCCAATTTCGTCATCGCGGTGCGAGTTTGTGCGTCCGACCTCGAGATCACCTGCTGCCATTTTTGCCATTGTATTGGCAGTGTCTGACAAAGGTTGAAGCACCTTGCGCGAGATCATCACAAGTCCTGCGATGGTGGAGGCAACGATCAGCAGGCCGGACAGGACGAGCAGACCGCTGATCCAAGTCAGATGCGAAGCGCTTTGTGTGTCAAGATCAGCCTTAAGCTGAGCGGTCGTGGTCACAAGCTCATCAATAGCAGATCGGTGTGAGCGGTAGATTTCCAACAGGCGATCAAGCGAGCGATCTGTCGCAACGGTATCGCCGCGGCGGACTGCTGGCGCAAGGTTGGTTTCAATTTCTTGCCAGAATGCGCGGCCGTCATTGGTAACGGTTTCGGCAATCCCAGACTTCAAATCAGGGTTAAGGTCGGACTGCGCCCAATAATCGGCTCGCTCCTGCCATATCGCCTTTTGCTCCCCAAGCTTTTCGATGTGAAAGTCAAATTTGTCCGGATAGCGCACCAGCAATTGGGCTTCCATGAAAGGTTCCACCAGATATTCTGGTGGCGGCAGAATATCCGCGTTTAATTCGTCGAACTGCTGACTCTTCATGTGCATCTCGCCGCCGAAGCGGATCTCGTTTATGCCCCAAGCCGCGACCATTGCGACCAATGCGATAAAGCCGATCAAACCAAGTCCGCCCAGCCGGCTCAGTCGTTGGATGCTCATAATAACCTCTCGGAATTTTGGCCGTGTGTGCAGCCGATCACATCCTTGGTGATACGGGCCATGGCTAAAGGGAGGTTTGCTCAGCGTTTAAGAACTATCCCATAGCGCGCCGAAAGTTATTCTTCGCGTTCCCCTACTACCACCGCCTAAGCCAGCAGAGCGCTGGGGCCTGATATGCACTTTATGGGAACTGATAATGCCTAATGTTCGAGTTCTGGTAGTAGACGATTCAGCCGCAATGCGGGCGCTGTTCTGTGACATTCTAGACCAGGCGAAGGGGGTTCAAGTGGTCGGCACGGCTCGCAATGCCGACGAGGCACGCGATGTGATTGCCGAGCTTAATCCCGATGTTCTGACCTTGGATGTAGAGATGCCCGGCATGACGGGAATGGAGTTTCTAGCGGAGTTGATGGAAACCAAACCCATGCCAGTGATCATGCTTTCGAGCGTCACTCAGGAGGGGACCGGCACTGCACAAAAGGCGATGGAGCTAGGGGCGTTCGACTGCTTCCCCAAACCGCTTCACACCTCCCAAGAAGAATTCACCGCCACAGTGAACAAGCTGGGCGATATCGTCACCAGGGCGGCTCAGGCCCGCTTCAACAAATCTTCAGATGCGGCGGAAGATGAGGACGCTGATGCAGAGCACATGATCGGCGATTACGAACCAGATGGAAGTTTGGTGGTGGTTGCCGCATCGTCCGATAGCATCGAGGTTATGCGGGAAGTAATCGCAGCATTCCCGGCCAATTGCCCGCCGACTGTGATTCTGGTCGACGCTGACACCGAGATTGCAGAACGCGCTGTCGACAGGTTGCTTCCATCCGTCGCGTGCAAGATTGCTCATGCTGAAAGTGGGGCCCAACTCGCCGCCGGCACCGTGTATTTGGCCTACGGGAAAGACCGCCATATGGTCATTGAGAATGAAGGGGCGCCCGTTATCAAGATGGTTGAGCGCGATCCTATTGCCGGCCATCGCCCATCCGCTGATATGCTTTTTGCCAGCGTCGCGCGTTGTGGGTGCAAAGCGATCGGAGGATTGCTTGCTGCGAGCCATTCAGATGGCGTGCGCGGATTGGATGCCCTGGCGAAAAAGGGGGCGCGAACCTTTGTCCAAGAAGGCGACGAAGTCGGTCCGAACAGCCGCTTCGATGCCGTATCTAAGCTAGGCAATGCGGTGGCCAAGGTGCCGGCGAAAGAGCTGGGCATTTGGCTGGTTGATGCTTCGCGCGCGCCGAATGCCGTGGCCGCCTAAGCCGCGACCCTCTATTGTTCGGCGCATTCAGGGTAGGATCCACTCTTCCCGGCAGGCGGCAGACGCCGAACTCACGCGTCCCAAATCAAATTTTGAGGGTGGGAACACAAGCCGGGTGGCGGTGCTGTCAGTCTAACGCGAAATCGTCTCCGTTAGACGTGAAGCACCCTCCCCTCATCCAAGGTCAGGCCATAAGATCTTGCCACTCAGCCAGTGCAGCAGAGCGGTTGGTCTTATAGGTTTCTCTATCGGTGAGATGACGGTCAGTATTGAAATGGTTGTGGACGTTGGCGTGAACGGAAGCAAACTTCTGTAAGCTCTTCATGCGGCGAAATCGCTGCATGACACGCTCTCTTCGTCGTAGCGGCAAGTGGGAGTTCTCCACTCGATTGTTGAGCCACCTACCCATCTCGCGACGATCTTGGATGCCAAGCTCGCCCAGTGCAGCAGGGTAAGATCGAAGCCCATCAGTGACCACCTCCACAGGACTGCCGTGGTTCTTCAGAGCCTTCTTGATAAACCTCAAAGCTGCTGATTTATCACGTTTCTTCGTGACATAGCTCTCTAGGATCTCTCCCTCATGATCGACAGCGCGCCACAGATAATGCGTCTCGCCATTGATCTTCACAAACATCTCATCAAGGTACCAGCGCCATTGCTTGAAACCGCGCATGCGGTTGATCCGCTGGCGCTTGATGTCGGCTGCGAACATAGGTCCAAATCTATTCCACCAGAACCGTACCGTCTCATGGCAGATATCAATGCCCCTCTCGAACAGCAGGTCCTCGACGTTGCGCAAGCTGAGCGGAAACCGGACATACATCATCACCACAAGCCGAATGACCTCCGGTGATGAGTTGAAACGTTTGAATGGACTGTCTGGTTTGCGGCGTCTGGGCATCGAAACGCCCTACCCTCGCCGCCTCATTCCGCAACAGGTACAGTTAGTCTGACAACACCCTCAGGAATCCCTACTACTGGAACAGGGAAACTGATTTCCCTGTTCGGCAAGACAGATACCCTGATTTACAGGGGCGTCTTCCCTGATATCGCAAACTCAGTTCCCTGATCTGAAATCAGGATTTGGGACGAATCCCGCGTAATACCAGCGGTTTAGCCAGAAACAGTGCGTTGGAGAGCCTCAAAACTTGAAAATTCCCTGTTAATTGGCTCTCAGCACCGGCCAGTTTTCGTTCTGAGACTATTGCCAAATATGCCGATTTGAGACGCCAATCCCCGGTCTCAGCGGTGCTGGGTCCCCGCCCCAAGCCCGCAGAGTGCGGGGCTTTGGGGCACTGGCTCAGGAATTAGTTGGGAGGGCCGGACTAGGTGGCGGAGACGGAGGTGGCAAGCCCGAAAGCCTAAGCAATTGATCCTGAATTCAAATTCCATTTCGCTAGTATTGCCGATCCCACAATTGCTCCCAAAGAGCGTACTTGATCACTTTGACCGGATGAGAAACTTAGTCCCGCTGCCCCATCTGAACCACACACACGATCACTACCCGTTATAATAGTGCCCTACACTGATCGAGCGAAGTTCGACTTTCGGATGCCTTTTTAGATGTCCCAAGAGGCGCCTCGTATATTTCTTGGCACGGGTCAGAGTCGTTTGTCTTTTTGACGCACTCTCAGATAGGCATAAAAACTCAGGGCAAGAACGCTGAAAACAATCGCCGTGATAAGGGCAATCTGTTCATGGCTGTGTTCCACCCCAGTCTCATGAGCAAATGCTGGCGTTGCGAGAAACGCGACCAAGACTATAGGAAGTTTGAGGTAATTCATTGATATTCCTTGTTTTTCTTACCTTTATTGGAGGTCGATCCGGGTGATGATGGCCGATTTTTACGGATTGCCAGATCATCGTTCATTGAACCGCTTCTGAAGCCCGCAAGATCAAGCGCCACATAGGTAAAGCCGCAGGCTTTGATCTTAGCATTGATCTCTTCTGCGTCGGCAAGCACTCGGGACAACTCATCAAGCGGCAATTCAAGCCTTGCGACCTTGCCATGATATCGCACTCTGCCTTGTGAGAAGCCGAATGAAGCCAGGACCATTTCAGCCTGCTCGATCATATTCAGCCGTTCAGAAGTCACTTCCACTCCATAGGGAAGTCGGCTGGCAAGGCAGGCCGCTTGCGGCTTCGCCCAATTTTGAAGATTGAGGTGCTTGGCAACCGCGCGAATGTCTTCTTTGCTAAACTGACATTCAATCAGAGGAGAGCGAACGGCGAACTCGCGTGCTGCGTTAAGACCTGGACGATAATCACCAAGATCATCAAGGTTTGAGCCGTTCAGAACCACATCGATCCCACGATCATCAGCCAGCTGTGCCAAGTCTTCATACAAGGTCGATTTGCAAAAATAGCAGCGGTTAGCCGGGTTCTTTGCGTAGTCAGGATTGCTGAGTTCATTGGTAATAATGACCAGATGATCAAGTCCCCAATCAGCCGTGATGGCTTTGGCAAGATCAAGATCATCACGCTTCAAACTCTGCGAACCAGACGTCACCGCAAGAGCGTGTCGGCCCAGTTGCTCTCCGGCTACAAAGGCCACCAATGAACTGTCGATGCCCCCTGACAGGGCCACAATGACAGACTTCATCGAACGGATGGTCCGGCGCAACTCTTCCAATTTTTGATGCTGGGCTGGCTTCATCATGAATGTGCCTTTGCCATAGACAAACGGTTGATCATCGAAGCTGAATAGGCTGCACCAAAGCCGTTATCGATGTTCACAACGGTCACACCTGACGCGCAGCTGTTGAGCATTCCCAAAAGGGCAGAAAGACCACCAAATGAGGCGCCGTAACCCACTGATGTAGGCACAGCGATGACGGGTTTGTCTACCAGCCCTCCAACTGCACTGGGCAAAGCCCCTTCCATCCCAGCAACCACAATCACCACCTGAGCGCTGCGAATTTCCTCAAGTTTTGAAAACAGACGGTGAATGCCTGCGACACCAACATCGCGAATGCGAAGCACCCGATTGCCATAAAACTCAAGTGTGACACAGGCCTCTTCTGCGACATATTGGTCTGACGTCCCCGCACTCACCACCGCAACACTTGTCTGCGAGGCAATCGGCGGTTTTTGCATGCATGTGACTATTCTTGCTTGCTCATGCCAAACACAATCTGGAAGAGCGTCAATCAACTGTTTTGCACTTTGATCTGACACTCTCGTCGCGAGAACGTTCTGGCCACTTGATGCCAAGGCTCCAAAGATATCGATCAATTGGTCAACGGTTTTGCCTGCTCCATAGACCACCTCAGCCGCACCGACCCTCGCTTCACGGGCGAGATCGACAGTGGTGTGGCCCAAGTCCTTTGCGTTCGCCGATTGGATCGCAGCTTCAGCCTCTGCTTGTGATATTTTGCCATCGGAATAGGCGGCCAAAATGTCTGAAATATTCACGGGATGCGGCGCCTTTTCATTTATTCTTTACACGCTAGCATCGCTTGCGAGATGGTGTGTTCAACCTTTGACCGGGCCTGCAGATATGGAACGCCGGTTTTGTCGGCGGCTTTGCGGACCTCTTCGTATTCCGGTTTCCAACGCAATTCACCGTTAGGTTGAGTGACGATCTTGGCTGTAATGGGACCAAAATCGGTGTCGAACGTACGAATTTCCCGCTCCAGCCGATGTTTCCCCACCGGCGAAACACGCAGCCCAATGGTGGTGCTGTTGTTGAAAATGAATTCAACCAGCTTGGCTTCCTCGCGCTTTGCGCAAAGTACGGTAAGCATGTGGGCTGAACGGTTTTTCTTCATCACAATCGGCGTGATGAAAGCATCGCTGGCACCAATCTCAATCAAACCGTCAAGCAATGGGGCGAAAGCTTCTGGCGACATATCGTCGATATTGGCTTTGATTTCCAAATTCGAAGGGGCCGATACGAGAGGTGCATTGTCCGTCAACTCAAACTCTACCAGCATTGCACGCAAGATGTTGGGAATGTCGAAATCGTGACAGCCAACACCGATTCCGGTGGTTTGGAGGCGAAAGGGGAGGGTGGGCGCGTATTCGTCCACATTGGCCGCCAATATAGCTGCGCCGGTCGGCGTTGTCGCTTCGCCCTGCACACCTCCCAGCTTACACAATGCCCCTTCAAGGATCTCGTTCACTGCCGGGGCCGGGACAGGCATTTTCCCATGGGCGCATTTCACAAAGCCTGATCCCAATTGCACCGGGCCCGACCAAACTTGGTCGACCTCAAGGTGGCTGAGGCAAATCGCAGCACCGACAACATCGACAATGGAATCAATCGCGCCCACTTCGTGAAAATGGACCCGTTCGACTCGGATATTGTGAATTTTCGCTTCGGCTTTGGCGATGCATTCAAAAATAGTCAAAGCCCTGGCCTTCACGTCATCGGACAAACGGCTGTCAGCGATCATCTTTTGGATGTCTGACCAGTGGCGGTGGTGATGATCCTCTTTGGTCAAATGGACGTTCACTCTGAGCCCATGGATGGACATCTTGTGCGCGGGTTCAAGTCTAAGCTCGAAACGATCATCAAGCCCGAGCTTGCTAAGCTCTTGCTTCACAAGGTCTAGGGGGACACCCAAGTCCAACATTGCGGCAAGGTGCATGTCGCCAGCAATACCGGCACTGCAATCATAATAAAGTGCTCGCATTAGAGGCGCCTTGCATGATCTGAGGCAATTTTATGAGGGTCTGTATGGACCGTCATCGATTGACCAAATCGGGGAACTTGAGTAGTCGTTCAACTAGATCAAGGGGCTTGGTGATGTCAAATTCTCGCCCACCTCATTGAGGCAAATGGGAAAGGGGGAGATCAATCATGACGAACTATCACCATTTGACGGCCATCAGAGCGCCGATAATGGAGCGAGCTTTCAGCAAGAGTGCGAGTGGTTCCTTGTCAAAACCCAATGCGATCGAGCCTAATCCGCATGTGCCATTCTTTATTTGCGCATGAAGGCTGTTATTTGTCCAAAGGTCGGCCCTGAAGGCTACGTTGAACTGCGCGATATTGAGCGGGTTAAACCGGGTGACGGGCAAGTCGTGGTTGAGACCAAAAGCTTTGCGATAAACTTCCCCGAAGTTCTTCAGATTGCCAATCTCTATCAGGTGCAACCGCCTACACCGTTCATTCTAGGGATGGAGTATTCGGGTCTTGTCGTCGAAACCGGACCCAATTGTCAGCATCTGCGAGTGGGGGACCGTGTCGCTGGAATGCATGTTGGCGCCTTTGCCGAATATGCGACCGTTGATGCATATGGCTGCTGGAAGATCCCAGATGCCCTCGACTTTGAGACCGCCTCAACTCTGTGCCTTGCCGGGGGGACCGCCTGCTACGGCCTCAAAGCCCGCGGTTCCTTGAAAAAGGGAGAGAGTCTGGCAGTGCTTGGCGCCTCTGGCGGGACCGGAGGCTTTGCGGTGCAATTGGGCAAAGCAATGGGAGCCCGCGTCATAGCCACTGGCTCAACCCCGGCAAAATGCGAGTATGTCGCCAGTCTTGGCGCAGACGAGGTGATAGACACTTCTCAATCAGACTTGGGCGAAGCGCTTAAGGTGCTGACGGATGGCGAAGGCGTGGATGTCATCTACGATGCGGTCGGCGGCAAATCGTTTGAGAGCGCTTGCAGAAGAATACGATGGAACGGACGCATTCTTACAGTTGGCTATGCTTCCGGCACGATCCCAAAATACCCCGCCAACCTTGCCCTGATAAAAGGCGCAGCGTTGATCGGGGTCAATTGGGCACGCGCCTACCCCGCAGAACCGCAACTGGCTACACAACTCCTAGAAGACCTCTTTGCCATGGCTGTCGCCGGCCAGATCAATCCGCAAATCGGACATCGCTTTGGCCTATCGCAGATCGACGAAGCTTTGGATTTGATGCGCACACGCGGGGTGACCGGAAAAGTCGTCTTGAAGCCGGGCGAATAATCTCAAAGCGTCAATAGCCTTGGCTGTTCATCCCCGCAGTCTTGCGAAGCGGTCTTTTAGGACTTGAGCAACCGCTTCCGCGATCTGAGCGATACTGGGGGTTTCCTCTTGAGCCAAGCATGCCAACAATTGATCAACTCCCAAGCGAACCTCTTCATTTGGGCCGGGCAAACATACGACAAGCGCCGTGCCCACTTGCCCGACCGCTATCCGCACGCCAGGTTTTGCGTGTCTTCCGTGCCCTTGTTTGAAACTCAATATATAAGGCGTCTCAGCGTTCGGTGCGAGACGCTGCAAGGCTTCGATCGTACAGTCTTTGCTTTCCGCACCCACGCCGCCCGTTGTGATCAAAAGCCCATAGCCCAACTGTTCGCCGCCTTCGAGTAGGGCTGCAGTTATTGCATCTATATCGTCATTGAGTGTGGGGCCTGCCTTTGCTTTGAAGCCAGCTTTGCTAAGGGTTTCGAGCAAGAAAGGCTTATTGGTATCCTCAATTTGACCGTTCACCACTTCATCACCGGTCGAAATGATCAATGCCCGCTTTGAAATAGTAGAGAGCACTTCGTTGGACATCTTGCTGGTCTGATTGACAATCTCGTCCTGCTGATCTGGGCTAAGTCCAATCCAACCCAAAATCCCGTCAGACTCCAGCCTGGAATCTGCATTCAAACTCACCCCTGGAAGGTTATTCAAATCGGCAAAAATCTGTTGCTGCTTTCCTGCAATTTGATCCGCCGTGATTGTCTCGGTTAGAATGTCCAATGCCAGCACATTTCCAATCGCATCGATGACGTAAACCTCATCCTCTCCAAGTTGCAGTACGCGGGCAACGGTCGTCGCTATATCGTCCAGATTGGCCCCGGTGAGAGATATCTGCGTAATCCGCACTTCGGTTTTTTCGAGCAGGTTGAAATCTATATGGGCCAATATTTGTCCGCCTTAACTTTGGTGATCGCCAAGCGCATGTCGAGCAGTGGTGCATCCACAATCGCCCTTCCCACATCGATAATATCGACGGGACTGCGCGACAATTGGTCGACCATTGCAAGAGTGATGCTGCCTCCAAAGGCCAGTTTCAAGCCTTGCCTAAGGCCTCTTGCCTCCAGTGCCGAGTGGACCGCTGCAATGTCTGATATCTCGCCTGTATCGATAAAGACCACATCCGCCCCCGTTTGCGCTGCTTCTATGGCTTCGTTCTCAACGCGGTCGAAGATGCCCCCTACCTGAATGACGCGAGTGACAGATGGAATTTGCGATGTTGCTCTGAGAGTCTGGGAAATGCCGCCAAACATGCGAGTGTAATTCTTGTCGAGGTAGAGAAATGGCGGTTCAGCAATTCTGGGCAGCGCGCCTCCGGCAACAGCTGCCCGTCTAATCGGAAGCTTGAGATCGATCGGCATTTTTTTCCAGGCCCCCGATACCACCGTAAGCCGATCTTGTGAGGCATCGACAAACTGGCGAGCCGCAGTTGCGATACCTGAAGGCTTGGCAAGGATCCCGATGAGCCTATCCTCGGCAACAGCAATGGCCATTGGCGGACCTGTCAATTCGAGAATTGGATCACCAACAACTACGCGCGCGCCGCCTTCGCATCGGGCTTCGCATTGCAGCCCGAGTTCCCTTGCCTTGGAAACGGCCACGTCAATGTCACAAACTATCCCATCTTGATCAGCAAGTATGCTGGCATGCACAATGCTGCTTGAGATTGAGGCAAAAATGTCCTCTCGCACATCATGGGTAAACACGCTGCGCCCTTATCCTAAAATGGCAGGTCGCAGAGCGGGATAATGTTTCAAAACGCTCAATTCAGCCCCCTTTGTGCGAGCCACTTGGGCAGATGGTGCTCATCCACGGCGCGAGAAACATCGGGCGCAATTTGGCAAAGGTAATCTGCCATTTCAGGGGTACAGTGAACAACACCGTAGGCCCCATCGAAGATGATGGCTTTTCTAGTGCCGCTTAGCGCATAGGCTTTGTCCATTGCGTCAGCCAGGCTGTCAGCAGATTGGACATTTGTATGGTGGATGATCCGCTTCAGCGATCGTGCAGTCTTATCGCTTGACGCGATGATCGGTGTGTTTGGAAGCGGAAAGGCACTCTTCCAAGCATAGTTCATCACCACCGCTTTGACTGCGGGATTGCCAGACCAGGAATGATCGTAATCCAGGTCGAGATGATCAACATCGCCGAAGAAGAGATTGCAAGCCGTTGTGCCGCCAGCGTGCTGATAATGCAGCCATCGGTGTCCATCGAGAACGACGATGCACTCATCGATGGACTCCATCAGATGGATCATCTTGCCATAGTCATGAAGAAGCTGCTTCGACATTGCCTTGTCGAGGGCGAGCAAGTCGTTCTCGGCATCAACACCCAGAATCCCGGATGGCGCGCTGCGGAGCATCACAACGCAGCAAAACTTCTTTTGTATGAAATCGGATTCATACAAAGCCCGAGGTACAATATTGGCGCTGGATGTCGGGAAATTGTTATGAAAAATGGCCCGTGTTTCGATCCGGGCGTAGCTCATTGTAAAGGCTTTGAGCGCCCGGCCGTTCAAGCGGTGAAAGTGGGTCTCGCGTGGATCATCATAATGACAGTAAATGAGATGCTGCGCCTTGTAGGCTTGGCCAATTCCGTAGAGCGTGCCGATCTCAGTCTCGATCTCAACACCTCTATCGTAGGGACCGAAACTAATGATCTTCTCAAAGTGCTGTTTCAGCCCGAACGTCTCAATAATCTCAGCGCTTTCGAGCTTGCTTGATCCGGCACTGAAGGCAAGCCGGATTTTTGTGTTACCGGTCCGCTCAGATATGATCTCGCGCACCGCAACAAGCATCTTTGCGTAAGCCTCGCCCCCCATCATCGCAAACCCATGCTCTGAACACAGCAGGTTGACAGTATCATTCACACCGATGCGGGAAAGATCGACCCCCTCCATCGCACGGCGCGTGGCGGGAGCAATCGCGTCTGCACTTTGACCCATTTCCATCAAGGGTTCGGGGACATCGGGAAACAGCTTGCGCACTGGCACTGCCACCATTCCAGGCAACTGCGCTGCACGCAGTTCAGGATGTTTGTAGCCAAAGATCGATTTGTGAAGCGGTGGTGGTTCGCTAGGTTCCAGATGTGCGGTCATGACGGCTTCCCTTCAATGTCAGCGAACAGCGGGACTTGAAGTCTGCCGCTTTTTAGCCGCTCCTTATTCTCAGCAAGACGATACTCAGGGTATTTTTGAGCGACTTCATCGGAGATATTCCATATCCCCACCTCGAGACCGGTGTGCTTGGTGTAAACACGCCAGTCTTTGGGCTTGCGTTCCAAAGTGACCCCGGCAGCTTCGAAAAGTCGGATCGTTGGAGAAGAGCACCAGATCGAACATACACCGCGAGCGCTTGTCATAATCGCGACATCTTCGGGAGAATTCGCTCCGCGGATGATCGCTGTTGCAACTTCCCCCGCCGTGGTCCCAGTGCACATGCATATAACCTCTTCGACAGGAAGATAGGCGGCCTGGCAAATTTCCGAGACGCGCGCCTGCTCGTCAGCACTCGTCGGCACCGCCAGTCCCCAACGGGCGTCTTGTTCTAGATACCGCGGGCGGATGGCTTCATGATCGCCGCAAGCCTCGATACACCGGTTGCATCCTGTGCATATGCTTTCATCGACCCGGGCCAAGCGATCAATCGTAACGATTGCTCCAGTCGGGCATACCTGATCACATTGTTTGCAACCGATGCACGCTTCATCGATCACATGTACAACTGAGCTTGTCTTATTTGGCATTGGCTAGTCTTTCGGTAACGGGCATCAACAGCGAATCAAACAATGCAGCCAACATAGCCAAGCTGCCCGGCCTTAAAGACCGCCTGCGTCCGGTTAACGCATTCCAATTGATCCATTGCTGCGTTGATATGGTATCGAACCGCTGCATGACTGACGCCCAATATCTGACTCGTTTCAGCGTCGGTTTTTCCTAAGGAAGCCCAATGCAAGCACTGCACCTGCCGCTTTGTAAGGGCGCAGTTCCTTGGTATCGGGGCGATATCACGCAAAACGGAACTATAGCCTGATACAAACCCACGTGCCATTGTGGCCAGATCGTTCATGCGCTCTTGAGGTGGAATGGAGTTTGGCTGCTTTTTGTTTGTATTTACAAAAAAGCACACAATTCCGATCCGACCAAATGCTTGATGGACAGGCACAAAGAAGCCCATCGAAAATTGGCTACCCCTGCCAAAGACACTCTTGAACGAGATGCTTCTAAGATGCGCGTTGGGTGTCGGTGTGTTTGCACCATTCGCGTCGACCCAGAAGGGCTCGCTTTCGCAGCGCGCAGCATGGGCAACAGGCGATGTTAAGCCCGCATGCGGGTGATCCCACCACTTCGTTTCAAGATCATCCCACCCAAAGTATGTTTCGTTGACCAAATTTCCTTCGTGATCGCGAATGAAGTCTCGAGATCTCAGATCGTGAAACGCAGCAACTGAAAAGCCTGCTCTGCGTGCAGCCTGCTCCAGAGCTTTCGCGGCATCTCGAATATCTTCAGGAGATGAAATCGTCACCTCACCAAGAGAAATTGGAGGCTTGGTGTCGTCGCCAACAGGCACGGATGGGCCGCTGACACCGCCCGCCTTCCTGAAGTTGAGTACCTGACTTTGCAATGCTACCTCCCTCAAGGGCCAATTGTGTGACCCGGCTCTTGGTTCAAACGAAATCGAACAGAACTGTGAAACGTCCCAGCACCTCTCGTGCAGCGCTTTCATCTTGTGTTTGGACTTTTGCGATTAGGCCGCGGCGCTTATCTTGCTCGACAGTTATCTTCGCACTCACATTCGCCTCTTCCAAAGCCATCGCAAGCACACGCTCAGTCGCAGAAATTCTGAGTGTCGGTTTGAAAATCTTGCCAACTGCAGTCACAGGCATGGCCTCAACACACTCGATATAGACCGGACTAGCTGCCCGTTCAGAGATATTGGCTTTCGCAAAAGTCAGGAGCTCTTCCGCGCTTGTCTCATGACCGGGTTTGAGTTGGACAAATGCAATAGGCAACTCGCCAGCATAGCTATCAGGTTGTCCGATTGCCGCGACGGCTTCAACACTGTCATGCTTTGCCAATGCGTTCTCGATGACCGATGCATCAATGTTGTGTCCGCCCCGAATTATCAGGTCCTTTTCCCGACCAGTCAGCCAAAAGAAGCCATCGGCATCAAGGCGCCCCAAATCGCCGGTGTCGAGCCAGCCCCCTTCCAAAATACCAGAGTTCGTTTCGCCCAAATATCCAGGAAAGACATGCTTGCCACGTATGACAACCGTGCCCACCTCATCGACACCACATTCTCGATGAATCTTTTGGCCGTCGAGTTGTGCAATTTTCACCTCCGTCCACGGCATTCGCACCCCAATAGAACCAATCTTCTTCTCCCCGAAGATTGGATTCATAGTTGCAGTAATAGTGCTTTCGGTAAGGCCATAGCCCTCCGTAAGCTGAAGGCCGGAATAGTCTTCGAACTTCCTAAATTGCTCTGGCGAAAGGGGCGCGGCCCCGCACAAGACCGTTCTTATAGAAGAAGTGTCTGCCCCCTCTTTGGGAATAGATGTCAGCGCCCCATAAATGGTCGGTACCGCGCTCATTATGTTGGGACGATAGCGATCGACTATTTCCCAGAATTTCGGGATTGTGCCAGGCGTTCTGAAACCAAACGGCGTCAACAAAAGCACAGTCAGTCCGGCAGCGAAGGCTGCGATCCCGGTTCCGATCACTGCGTTCACATGAAACATCGGGAGCGCCACCAAAACACGTTCTTTGGGAATTGAGTAGACCGTGCTCTTGAGCATGGCACATGTGAATATCTCGTTCAGATGGGTATGAGGGGCAAGCTTGGGGGTCCCTGTTGTCCCACCTGTGTGAAAAAGCGAGGCTAGGTCGTCTTCTTGGAAAACGCGGTTTGAAACCAAGCGCGCTCCATCTTGCTTCGCAGCCTGTTGCTGGAAAAGAATGATCGGCTTCCCACCAGGTGTTTCACTGGGCAAGGGGGTATCAGAGACTCTCAAAGATTGGGGCGCTTCTACGACAACAATCGCCTCGAGATCAGAGCAGGTGTCAGCCTGCTCCAGAAGGGCATCCCAGATATCAAGTCCATGGATCGGCGGCTGTGTTACAAGCACTTTGGTATGAGCATGGCGCATGATTTCCGCGACCGTCTCAGGCTCAAGAAATGGATTGATCGGGTTAACAATTCCCGTTGCTTCTGCCCCCCAAATCACTTCATGCGCTTCCAGAAAATTCAGCAGCACAACCGAAACAACGTCTGTTTTCGCAATGCCCAATGAATGGAACAAATTGGCCGATTGCGTCACCCTTTCAAACAATTGCTGATAGCTCAGAGTTTGGACTTCAGCGAGCGGCTCGACCGTCTCGACAAACTCAATAGCCGCGCGTTCTGGGTGCGATTGCGCTGCGGATTGGAGCACTTCATAAGAGCTCTTTGCAGTCACATATTCACGCCAATCGCGCTGCTCGATGGCAGAGATCGACGACAGGGATTCGAAGGGAATTGATGAATGCACGGCTGCTAAGTCCTTATAGAAGGGGGCGATCAACTCAGAAGTTGACGAGAAGGAAAGCTATAAGGAGCGGCACGTGCGCGATGCCGAACGCGGTAATGTTGCGTTCGATATTTATGGTTCTACCGAGGAACTGGACCGGGATAGGGGGGTATCCATTCTCATCATAAGGCTCACCGCCGAAGCGATCCATATTAAGCAATGTCGCCCAGAACCCGAGAAAGACTGCGAGCGCCAAAACCATAGAGAAATTGAGCGCGTAACCTGCATCGCCGGGATGCAGCCAAATCAGATAAAGCGAAAATGCCGCAAGCACCTGATATGACAGGCACTGCCAGACCACGTGGAACCTTGCATGCCCGGTCCAAAGCGGATTGGTAGCATGCGTTTTGTTGAAATCGGCGATCGAGGGAATGATGCCGAAAAAGAAGGTCACGATCGTCAGCAGAATTCTGGCCGTCAAATGCGTTTCGTATTGTAGTTCCATGATGCTCTAGCCTCTCCCAAAGCTTGTCTTTATCGCAACAGGCTACTATGTCTTAAACGAACGTTCAAGAAAGAACGAGAGCTCGCGGACACAAAACAACCGGTTCGCTATGCAGGAGAGCGAGAACCCGATGACTATTTACAATGAAATCATGCAGTTGAATGCCCAGTTCTCTTGGCTGATCGACCATAAAGATGGTGTCGGCGTGCCCGAGCTATTTGTCGAAGATGGCTGGTATGGCAATTCACAACGCAAGTTGCGCGGCCGCGCGGAGCTTAAAGCCTTTTACGATGCACGAAAGGCACGTGGACACCGTGTGTCCCGCCATATTTTCTCTCCACCGTTTGTCCATGAAGTGGGTGAGGATCGCGTCGAGTCCACTACAATGCTCACATTGTTCGCAGCAGACGGTGAAGGTCCGCATGCGCCAGAGGTCCACCTTGTGGTGGAATATCATGATACAGTGGTCAAAAAAGATGGCCGCTGGTTTTATGAGTCGAGGGAAACAGACATCCTGTTTGGGACACCGGATCTCTAAGCTATATTGACTAGGATCAGGGAGGCGACTCAACCGCAAAAAGTAATTTTCACTTAGGCTTGGCCAATTCATGCAAGGGAGAGGTGAGGTCCGGTGCTAGCGTTGCGTCTTGGGCATCGCTGAGGTTCACCCTCTCTTTTAGCTGTGCATAGGCACCGTTGTGAAACAGCAACGGAAAGAGATCTGGTATCAGCTCTTGATCAATCACTTCCCCTACAAAGATGATATGATCGCCCCCTTCATACTCATACGCCGTTTTGCATTCGAACCGCGCAGAGCAATGTTCGATTATCGGTGTGCCGTGCTTGCTCATCTTGCAATGAAGACCGTCAAACCGTCCCGGTTTGCTGCTAGCGAAGCGGTTCGATAAGGTGATCTGGTCTTCGGCCAAGATATGCACGGCGAAACGCCGTGAGGATTTGAAGACCTCGAGCGACCCACTTTCCTTGCGCAGCGCCCACGAGACAAGAGGCGGTGACAAGGACACAGAATTGAAGCTTGAGCAGGTCAAACCAACCGGCTCTCCATCGCCAGTCGCCGTGGTAACTACGGTCACACCTGTTGGGAAAGTCCCCAGTGCTTTTCTGAATGTGAGCGGATTCATCGATTTTGCAACCTTATTAACCTGCCGCTGGCTTTCCTACCTCGGCGTGAAGTGCAGCATCAGCCACCATCAACTGCAACATATGCCCAAAGTCACCCAGCATTTCTTTGATGCCGACTTCGTCAGGCTCAAGCTGCTGAGAGATGAAAATTCCGTCGAGCAATTGAAGGATCATACGGCTGAGGCGCGTAGCGACCTCCTCACGATAGGACGGGTCCCAAGAAGGATAACGGATCGCCAACGCATTGTGGAAATTTTGCCGTGATGACCGACGCACATTGCGCACAGTCGCAAGGATCTCCGGGTCCCCGGCTTTGCGTTCTGTTGCAACAATCAGCATGAGGCGAACAAACGTCGGCCCCCCTTGGAAAGCACCGGTCATGGCTTGGGAGGAGCTAACCAAGTCATCAAAGTCAAACTGACTATGCCCATCTTCTGGCATATTAGCCAATAGCCAACGATCTGCTGAGCTCTTCAGAACCTCTGCAAAAAGATGCTCTTTGGATTGGAATGCCCAATAGATCGATCCGGGCAAGACCTCTGCCTCTTTCGCAATTTTAGAGATTGAGGCAGCGGTATACCCGAATTCGCAGAACAGATCGGCCGCAACTCGCAAAATCTTCTCGCTTGTTTTGACCGGATCACTCTTATGCTCTGCTGCAGCTGATCTTGACATGAATTTCCAACTTTCAGTGCTGCCGGCTATTCGACAGTCACTTGGTTTACCAGGGTGCCGATGCCCTCAATTTCGATGCGCACATCGGCCTGTTCCTCGCAAAAATCCCACTCATTGAGGGCCGCATAAGGGCCGCCCTCTGCGGGTTTCATCGCGGTTCCCAGATGGATAACATCGCCAGGCTCAAGTGTCATGTAACGTGAGGCGTGGGCGATGACTTCCTCTACAGAAAATGTGAGGTTCGCAGTGGAATCGACAAACACCAACGTGTCGCCGCGGTAGGTGTGAATGGCCAGATTGTTGGGATCGTCGATCTCGTCGGCTGTCACAATGCATGGACCAAAAGCTCCAAAGGTGTCGCAGCCTTTGGAAATCGCGTGATAGGTTAGGTAAATCGAAAGCGGGTCTTCCGCCTCATCAACCTTACGCCATCCCACCTTCACGATATGGCGAAGATGGGCCGGGGCAAGCAGTTCGATACTGTCTTTCTCCTTGAGGCCCGGAGAGGTCACATCATTCATGATCGAATAGCCAAAGACATGCTCGAGGGCATCGCTTTCGGATATATCGCGACCACGCTTCCCAATGATCACAGCCATCTCGGGCTCTGCATGGGTAACCCCATAGTCCTGCCGCACCCGGATCGCCGTTTGATGGCCCGTCAAGCTAGAGCGCGGCTTTTGAAAGAACGCTGGCTTCTTGAAAGGGATAAACGCGTGTTCCTGCGCGATCTTATTGTTAAGTGCGACACCCAGAACCTTTCCCGGACGTCTTACAGGAGGTTCCCAGCTGACGTCGTCAGCCGGAATGGACGTCGGGCTCTGGTTGAGCCCTGAATTGAGCGCCTCAATGATTTCGGCGCCTTTAGATTGCGCTTCAATCAGATCTTCGATCGAAGCGGGCGCCTGTTCACCGAGAAGCTCGGCGACGTCAATCACATTTCCATCAGGGTCAAGGATACCGTAGCAGGGAACACCCCCGCTTGAATAACTAACAAATTTCATGGCTCGCCCTCAGAACAAGTTTGAATCAAGGTCGAGACCAAGAGCGTGACGCCCGAGCTTTTGACTGGCGACGTCATAGTCAGAATACGCGTGAGCACCTGTCATATTCACATCGCGCCAGTATTTCTGCATCTCATTCGAGCTAAACCAAGCACCGCCGCCAGACGCCACAAACAGCCTGTTCACTGCTTCAATTGACATTTTCGTCGCGTAAGCCTGATTGGTCCGCCACATCTCCATTTCATCTGGCAGCGGCAACTGACCCGACCGTGAGCGCGATGCAATTTCCCGCCAATCCTGAGCAAGGGACGCCTGTGCGGCACGAACCTGATGCATGGATTCAGCTAAGCGCATGTAAGCAGGTGCAGCCTGCCCGACCTTCGCACCTGTGTAAGCACGCACACGGCCCGAGACCTTCTTGCGGTAAACATCGAGGAACTTTTTCGCGACACCCACAGCGACAGCAGAGAAGCCGAAAGAGAAATACGGACTGAAAGCAGATTTGAAGATACCGCCATCATGGATTCCGTACCCCTTACTCGATCCAACATTTAGGCCAATCATGGATTCGATACGATGTTCCGGCACGAAGACATTATCAATTTTCAAGGTCTTGCTGCCGGTGCCGCGCAGACCGGCAGTGTGCCAATCGTCGATAATCTCGTAATCTGCTCGTGGGATCAGCGCGAGATGAGGGCCCATCTCTCCGCCCATGACAGGGTCGGGGCGCATAAAGCCAACCACTGCCCAGTCTGCGTGGTCACAGCCAGACGACCAACCCGCACGCGAAGTCAATTTGACCCCGCCATCGACAGCCTCAACCTTGCCCAAGGGGGCAACAGATGAAGATACCAGCGTGTCTTTGCTTGGGCCCCAAACTTCCTCTTGCGCCTCTTTGGAGAAGAGCGCGAGGCCGTGATTGTGTTGAGCCAGGAGCCCAAGGGCCCAAGCTGTTGAGGGGCAGGCACCGGCAATGTCTACGATTGCGGGGCAATATTCGTCAGGAGACAATTCGAGGCCACCATGCGCCAAAGGCTGCAAAGCCCGGGTAAAGCCAGCTTCGATAAGCAGCTTCACATTCTCTTCGGGAACTTGCCTTGCTTCATCGCAAGCCATTGCGTTTGCTGCAATTGTCGGAAGAATTGCACGGACATTTTCGCGCATTTCAATTCCGCGTGCCTGCTGATCCTCGATGATCGGATGAAAATCGGCGCGAACGGGGTCCGATTCGGGGGCATTTGAATCCAGCATCATTTCTCTCCTGTTATTCCGCCTTTTCAGCAGCTCGCTTGCATCGCTTTTGACGGTGACTGCGGTAGCCTTTAGCCTAACTTGAGCGATCATTCAAGTGGGGTGTGCGGACGGCATCACGTGCTGATCGCACTCTTGATTGATTCTTCAAGAAAGTCTAGCGATGAATTCGAATCCAGCTGGGAAATGCGCCAGCATTGGTGTTCAGATAACTAGAAAGACCTTGAAAAGGTTGAGAAATATCCGGCCAAAAAGAGAGTTGGGCGGGATGGGAGCAAAGAGTTGGCTGCAAGCAATTGCAGCGGTTGGAGAGGAAACTGCAATGAAAAGTACATTGATGAATACGACTGCGCTTGTGGCTGCGGGAATCGCCGTTGGCCTTTCCAGCGCGGAAGCTAGAGCGCAGGCGACCAGTGCTGATGCGCCGCAAACAACTGGGGCGGAGGCGGATGCTAGGGATTCAAACGTCATCATTGTTACGGCGCAAAAGCGCGAGCAGTCTCTTCAGGAAGTCCCGCTTTCGATCACAGCATTGACTGGTGATGCACTCGCAGATCAGGGAATCCGCACGCTTCCAGATTTGGAAACAGCTGTCCCTGGTCTGATCACCACTAGTAGCCAACGCCCAAGCTCAGGCTCGACTGTGGTTATTCGCGGGATCGGGACAACCTCAATTGACGGTGGCCAGGAATCGTCCGTCGGTCTGTTTATTGACGGGGTCTATCGCAGTCGTGCAGCACAAGGCATCGGTGATTTGGTCGATCTCGAAGGCATCGAAGTCTTGCGAGGTCCACAAGGGACGCTGTTCGGGAAAAACACCTCATCGGGTGCAATTGTCGCGAGGACAAAAGATCCCGTATTCGATTTTGAGGGTTTTGCTCAGGCAACTGTCGGCAATTTCGATCTTTTTGGCGCGCAAGGCGCGCTGAACGTCCCGCTGGGTGAGGTGGCAGCATTCAGAGTGAGTGGCATTTACCAGAGACGTGACGGGTTTGTAGAGGATGTGGTCACTGGCGCAGATTACAACAATCTCGACCGCTGGGCCCTCAACGCCAAACTCCTGTTCGAACCGACGGACAACTTGAGTGTTTTGATCCGGGGCGACATCTCGGAGATCGATGAAAACTGTTGTGTTTTTGTAAGAGGCGGCGCACCACTAGACCCTGACCTTGCAGGCCTCATCGCTGGCCTTGCCGTCGCAGATGGCGGCGTAATTCTTGACCCGGCGCGTCCTGAGGATTTGCAGACTTCGCTTAATGCTGTCCCGATCTCGCAGGTTGATGACAAGGGGCTCTCGATCGATATCACTTGGGAAATCGGTGATGTGGAGCTCTTTTCGCAAACAAGTGTTCGAGATTACGATTCATTTAGCTTCGGCGATATCGACTTTGTCGGTTTCGACTTCCTTAATCAGTCAGTCGATTTTGGAAACGAGCAGTTCTCTCAGGAACTTAGGCTGACCGGGTCATTCGACTCCGTTTTTGAAGGCGTGGATTGGCTTGTAGGCGTCTATTATGCCGAAGAGGACGTCGATTGGCGTGATGGTGTGCAATATGGTCAATCGGCGCCCATTTATTTCGGCGCATTGTTCCGCGATCCGACCTTGGGGGCTCTTTATGCCCCTAACGCGACAACAGATGGCAATGTTATGCAAATTGGACAGTCGGGTGAGACTTTCGCTGTCTTCACACACAATATCGTGGATTTCACTGATCGTCTGCAATTCGTATTTGGTCTGCGATACACCGAAGAGACCAAAGACGGGACCGGCACATTCAACGCAACATCAGGGCCCATAGCCCTTCCCTTTGCGGCTTTCCCACTTCCCCTCCGGCTTTCTAACGACTGGGCAGCTCGGTTTCAGGATGATGCGTTTTCGGGGACCGCTTCGATGCGTTACAGTTGGACCGACGATGTCAGCACCTATTTGTCGTACAGTCGCGGATTTAAATCGGGTGGCTTTTCCTTTGAGCGCGATGGAGGTGGCTCAGTGTTCTCGACAGATCCAACCACAGATCCGTCGTGTATAGCCAATGGCCCACCGATCAGCCCAGGCGGCGGAGGTTTGCCGCCGATTTTTGCTTGCGAAGGCCTTATACCGGAATTTGGCTCGGAAACCGTAGATTCCTTCGAACTTGGTTTGCGATCCGTTCTGGCGGATGGCGCGCTCACACTCAATGCGACAGCCTTCCATTCCAAGTACTCTGATTTTCAGGTCACTCAATTTACCGGTGTGGGTTTCGTGGTGACCAACGCAGGTTCTGTAACCAGCAAAGGCTTCGAGATTGAGGCCAACTGGAGCACGCCGCTGGAAGGTTTGGATATTTCTGCCTCCGTTGCTTATGCAGATGTGGCATTTGGTTCGGGAGTTGACCTTGGCCCCACCGTTCCCAACCCTGAGGGGCAGCCACCGCGTGAGGCAGCAGAGTGGCAACCCGCCATTTCAGCCAATTACCGTGGGCCCATCAGCGCCAGTGCTGATATTTTCCTCTCAGCATCCTACAGTTATACCAGCGAGGTTGTAAGCGAGTTGCGTATTGTGCCGGGCACGACCGATACTCTCGACTTCATGGGAGGACTCGGTTTGATCACACTGGGTGGTGGTATTGAGTTGGACAACGGACTGGAATTGAGTGTCTTCTGCCGAAACTGCAGCGATGAACGGCATCCTGGTCTGCGAATCCCTGCGCCAGTTCAACCGACCGCATTTGATGAACTTCCGATCATGCCGCGCGAAGTTGGCGTCAGCATGAAGTTCAGCTTCTAATATGGGCGCTCAGGCCAGATTCAATGCTGAGTAACAAAGTGGTCTTTGGGCATTGGCGGGCGAGTTACCCGCTAATGCCTGAGCCGCACTTCTTGTGCTCTGCCAGGTCAAAGGCGTTTGTGACAAGTGGCCCGCAATTCGTTCTTGCTGAGATGATCGAGCCAGACTGAATGTCTGGCACTGGCAATTGATGGCATCGCTCAAGACACTTGGTGAATGTGCGGCCCCAAGCTCGGGCCCCGCGTCTTCCAAGGTCAATTAGCGCGGTTCGAAATGGGACTACACTCAATCTCGCAACAATCTAGGCGGTGCACTTATTGCGCCCTTTAGTCAGACCCGTTGGGAGGGAAGATGGATATGTTTATCAAGAACATTTGGTACGTCGCTGCTTGGGATATAGAGGTCGAGGGCAGTGCGCCTATCGGCAGGATCGTTGCCGGGGAACCTATCGTTCTTTGGAGGAATGAAGCGGGCGAAATACAAGCCTTGCAAGACCGTTGCCCGCATCGCCATGCACCGCTTTCCATGGGGCGCGTCGAGGGCAATGAGATCCGCTGCATGTATCACGGAATGAAGTTTTCGCAGGGTGGCAAATGCGTACACATCCCCGCCACCGATACAATTCCGGCTAATTCGGATGTCCGGCGCTTTCCTGTGATCGAGAAAGACAGCTGGATCTGGGTTTGGACCGGAGATCCCAAACTGGCCGATCCTGCTCTTATTCCTGATGCTTGGGGCCTAACCTCCGACAAATTCATCGCTAAGTCTGGTGCGATTGACTACCAAGCCGATTATCAATTGATCAACGACAATTTGGCCGACCTGTCGCACCTTGATTTCGTCCATGAAACGACCTTGGGCGCGGCAACCTTGTCACAGTGGTCAAATGACTTTCCCAAAGTCACATCACTGGAGAACGGATTGCGCATCCAAAGGTGGTTCCCGGCCGTGGCTAGTATGGGTGAGGGCAGCCCGAAGTTCGAGAGTTGGAACAGCTATGATTATCTGCTCCCCGGCCTGTTCTTGATGTCGGACGATCTCTATCCCGAAGGCACGGCCGCTGCGCTCAATTTCGCTCCTCCGCCAGAGCCGTCACCGCTCCGCCGGTATCAACAGCAAGCTGTGACACCCACCTTACCCGGCAAAAGCCGCTATATTTTTGCAACCGGTCTGCCCAAAACCGAAGAGCCAACAGATCAGGCCGTCATCGATCAATTTTTTGAAGTGGTGATGGAGGCATTTGCGGAAGATAAGGAAATGATTGAAGCGCAGCAGAGCGTTTGGGATATCACTCCGGCTGATGCGCCCAAAGCCTTCATCGCTCAGGACAAAGCTCCAGCCCTTTTTCGCCGTTTGATTGAAAAGCGTTTGGAAGAAGAAAAAGCAGCCTGATTGGGTAATCATTTCAGTATGTGACTAATTGAATCTAATATCTACCAAATAAAACTTTCCTTGGATGGCGTAATTCCATGATCATGTTGCATACTATTTGGTGTTAAAAATGATTTAAAAACTCAGATAGCTTTAAATAGATCCAATTATTTATTAATAATATAAAAAATTCAATTATGGCTTCATGCGTGATCGTGAATGGAATATTTTAATTATCTGCAATGCTAGCGTGGGTACAATTTAGGGAGAGGCAGTTTGTCTAAAAAAAAGAGCATCTTCATCACCGGCGCAGCGTCCGGCATTGGACGTGCTGTCGCGGTCTATTTTGCAGAGCGTGATTGGTTTGTTGGTATTGCCGATATCAATGAAGCGGGCATGGCGGAGACGCAGAGCATGTTACCCGCCGGAGAATCTTCGCTCCACACTCTCAATGTCACGGACCGCAAAGCATGGGGCCAAGCTCTTGAGGCCTTTTCGGCAGCGGCCGGCGGACGAGTTGATGTAGTCTTTAACAATGCAGGAATTGTCAACGACGGTCCGATAGCTGAACAGCCCGTCACCCAGATAAAAGCCCTGATTGCTGTCAATCTTGAAGGGGTCATCTATGGCGCGCAAGCTGCCTATCCTCATCTCAAGCGAACCGCGCCCGGATCAGCGTTGGTCAACACCGCAAGCCTTGCCGGAATTATCTCTCCTCCTAATGTATCGGTTTATTGTGCCACTAAATGGGGTGTACGCGGCTTCACCCACAGTTTGGATGCTGAGTGGGCCGAGGACGGCATAAAAGTGTGTGCCCTTAGCCCGGGCTTTATTGACACACCCATTATCGATTACGCGGGCGTAGACTCCAATCAGACACTGAAAGAACAGCTGGTCGATTCTGGCGTTGAAGTAAACCCTGTCTCCAGCGTGCCTAAAGTGGTCTGGAACGCAGTACATGGCGACAAGCTCGATTACACAGTAGGCAAAATGGCCAGCCGTCTTTTCTTCCTTCAGCGCTTTCTGCCGGGCCGCTTGCGCAAGGAAATGCGACATCAGGGTGTCGGTGTTCAGGTAACGCCTTAAAGATTTTCTCTCTTTGCGATCATTTTGGCATCTCGCTCTTAAAGTAGCCCAATGAGTGCTTCAACGAGAGAGGAAGGCGTGGTCATGCTTTTGGCGCAAACATGAAATCGCTCGAGATGGTCATTGCGTTTCTTGGTCAGCAGCGCAACCGATTGAGGACAAATGATCTGAGTCAGCATCAAGGGCGCAGTCTGATTGCTGATCGTATAGAAGAAGAAGAAGAAGCAGCCTGATTGGGCTGCCCTTTCCGTTCAGACCTTATCGAAGAACGACTGAGATGCCTCCATCAATGACGAATTGGTCCGCCGTATGAAAGCGGGAATGGTCGCTCGCCAGATATACTGCGATCGCCGAAAAATCATCAGGCACGCCCCAGCATCCCAAGGGTGTTTTTGCATTGACTGAATCAATCACTTCCTGGGGGTAGCTATGGGAAAGCGTCAATGGGGTCTCGACATACCCTGGAATGATTGCGTTGGAGCGGATGCCATAACGCCCATATTCCTTGGCCAAGCTTCTGGCTAAGATATGGATTGCCGCCTTTGAGACACCGTAGGCTTGCATGGTCGCTGGGCTTTTCATGCCCGCCAAACTTCCAACGGAAACTAAGGAGCCGCCTGGGTCACCCGCTTCTGACCTTTCGACCATGTGCCGCGCTGCTGCCATAAGAGTCGACCGAACGCCCCACAAATTCGTCTCAAAAAGCTCCTCCCACATCTCGCGGGATTGCTCCAAAAACGGTGTCGGACTTTGAACACGGGCGGCGTTTGCGAACACTGCATCAACTCGTCCATGTTCAGAGATTATTTTGGCAAAAGCTTCATCGACTGCCGTTTGATCAGCAACATCGACTGTCATGGCTGAGGCCGTTGGGTTTAGCTTCTTCAACGCCTCTTCCGCCTTAGCGTTCTTATCGGCTGACCTTCCCCAAATCACAGTTTTTGCGCCATGGGCTGCCAACCCCTCGGCCAATCCAAGGCCAATTCCCCCGTTTCCGCCTGTAACAAGCGCAACTTTTCCCTCTAGGTCAAAAAAATTCTTTGCCATAACATGCCTCAATTGCTCTTTTTAGGAGCTTTCATTTGAGTTGCCTCGCCCTTATGGAGAGTGCAAACAATTAGAGCTCGATGTATTTGAATTCAGATAATTATTCTGGAGAAACGTCCTTTAAAATATGAATTTCGGTTTCTTTTATTAGTAGTGTAGACAGGAACTCCATAAATCCTTGCTCAGATCTGGTTTGAAGATATTGGATATAACTCTCTTGAGAATCCCACTCAGACACCAAGAAAACCACATCTGGATCGCTCACATCCTGCAAGATTGACACATTGACGTTCCCAGGTGCCCTGCGCGTAAAGTGGACGCCGGTTTCGTTGTCATTCGTGCCACTCAAGAATTCAGCGGATTTTCCATCCTGAAAGCTCAGCTTGCTGATTGACTTTATGTTGCTCATCTCGGGTGCCTCCAAAGAACGTTAACGGAATAGGTGGGCGTTGACCTGTGAACGAAAGCCGGGAGTTTGCGCCCCGTGCATTGCCAGGTGGTCGAATTGGGTGTTTCAATTGGGACGCTGGAGCTGCTGACCACGTGAACAGAATAGGCTGATGGTGGTCTTAGATGTCTCAGCGACTAGGAGACTGATCGAATTTGGAAAGGTTGGTCCGATCAGAATTTTGTATAACCTCCATCGATTAGAATTTCATCGCCGGTATGGTAGCGCGTCATGTCGCTTGCGAGGTAGACGGCTATTGCGGCAAAATCCGATCCATCGAGCCAATCTCCAGTGGGGACCCGGCTGATCACATTGTCCGTGAACTTCTGCCACTTCTGGTGACCTTCGGTCATTCCTGAACGGGTCCAGCCTGGCAAAATGGAATTGACGCTAATCTTATGAGGACCAAATTCGACCGCCATGGCTCTGAGCATCGTCACAACCGCACCTTTGGATGCGGCATAATGCTCATTGCGAGCCGCTCCCATAATCGCAGCCGTCGACGCGACGCCGGCGAGTGAGCCGCCCGGCTCGCCTGCCTTGGACCGCGCGATCATATGACGAGCAGCTTCGCGCAGAGTGTAGAACACTCCATTGACGTTGACGTCCATGACTTTGTTGAAGTCGGCTGCGGAGATACTGAAAACATCCGGGCCCGCCAAACTTATCCCCGCATTGGCAATGGCTTGATCGATACGTCCGAAATCGGAAATTATGTCGTCCATCGCGGATTTAACAGCGTCTTCGTTGGTCACATCGACCCGCGCGTCTCGCACTATGCCGCCATAGACTGACAGTTTTTCGGCTGCCTGAGCATTGCGTTCCGCATTGGTGCCCCAAATGACAACAGTGGCGCCATGGGCGGCCAGCCCCTCAGCCATTCCCAGGCCAATGCCGTTATTTCCGCCCGTTACAAGGCAGACCTTTCCAGAAAGATCGAACAAAGCCTTCATGTTGTTCCCCCGTTATCGAGCAATATCGGCGTATTGACCGATCAGGTACTTCCCGAGTTGCGAGGCATGCACTTCATCAGGGCCGTCTGTGAGGCGGACATATCGGTTGGTCACCATAAACGAAGCTGCTGGAATATCGTCACTTACTCCCATGCCTCCGTGAATTTGGATGCAGCGATCAGCGACTGTCTGGGCCATCTTGGGCGCGACGACTTTGATTGCACCGATCAGGTCGCGGGCATTTTTCGCTCCACCTTTGTCGATGGCATCCGCAGCCTTGAGAGTTAACAGCCTCGCTTGCTCCACTTCGCAATAAGAGTTCGCAATTTCTTGACGCAGGTAAGAGCGATCAGAGAACTTTCGACCAAACGCCTCCCTTTCAGTCACCCTCTTGCACATCAACTCAAGCAGTCTCTGTGCTTGGCCGATAGAGCGCATGCAATGATGGATACGGCCTGGACCCAAGCGACCTTGCGCAATCTCAAACCCGCGTCCTTCGCCAAGGATGATATTGGATTTGGGGATCCGAACATTCTTGAATTCCACCTCGCAATGGCCGCCCGGCGAATGAAGGCCACCAAACACTCTTTGGGGTCGAACCACTCGCACCCCGGGCGTATCGCGCGGGACGATTATGGTGGACTGCTGTGAGTGCCTTGAAGCTTCCGGGTTCGTCTTACCCATAACGATCAGCAGCTCAGCGCGCGGATCCATGGCACCGGAGATCCACCACTTCAGACCGTTGATCACATAGTCATCGCCATCCGATTCAATCGTCGTTTGAAGATTGGTTGCATCAGACGAAGCAACATTCTTCTCAGTCATGACATAGGCCGAACGGATATCGCCATTGAGCAGCGGCTTGAGCCAGCGCTCCTGCTGCTCAGGATTGCCATACTTGGCCAGGACTTCCATGTTACCCGTGTCTGGCGCTGAGCAATTAAACACCTCAGGCGACCATGGATAACGCCCCATTCTCTCGGCCAAAGGCGCGTATTCCAGATTGGTAAGGCCCGGGCTGAAATCGCCATACTCTTTGGGTAGAAACAGGTTCCAAAGCCCCGCAGCTTTCGCCTTCTCTTTAAGATCGTCCAATCCCGGCCAGACTTTCCAGAGGTTTGCTGGGCCCTGATTCCAAGCATGTATCTCTGGATCGGCGGGAATGATGTGAGCGTCCATGAAGGCTTCAAGCTTGGCGATCAGGGCCTGCGTCTTTTCAGTGTACTCAAAATTCATAGCTCTGCTCCTAAAGCGTTAGCCCACCGTCCACGATAAGCGTGTGACCGGTTACGTATGAGGCTAGCGGAGACGCGAGAAAGATCGCCGCTCCTGCCATATCTTGTGGAAGTCCCATGCGGCGCTGCGGAATGGTCTTGAGGGTAGCGTTCAGTCGGTCAGGGTTTTGGGTGGTAACCTTGGTCAGCTTGGTTTCGACAAGCCCCGGCGCCAAACCATTGACGCGAATGCCTTCTGGCGCCCAGGCTTGCCCCAAGGTTTTCGTAAGGCTTACCGCGCCCGCCTTTGAGGCAGCGTAGGCAGGATTGCCAATATTGGCTTGAAACCCTGACACGGAGCTTACGATAGTGATCGACCCGCCTGAAGCAGACAATTGTGGTTTGAATTTGCGCGCGATGTGCATCAAGCTATCGAGATTGACAGACATAACTTTGTCCCACCCCTCACGCTCAAACTCAGCGCGCTTGTAGGCGACGATGCCTTGGCAAAGTATCAGAACATCGAGCGTATCAAACGGAGCGGCTGCCTGCTCGATCAAATCGGGGTTGCCGACATCGACGCAGCTATAGCCGAGGCCTGACAGATCAGAGCCTGGCTCATCATCATAATCCGAAGCAATGGACCGTGTGCCCCAGACATGCACCGTACCACCGCGTTCGCGAAAACCATGCGCAATTCCGTTGCCAATGCCGCTGGACCCGCCAACGATCAGCACATTTTTGCCAGTAAAATCAGTATCCATCACGTCCTCTTATCCAATCCTGCGCAGCGCCCTTTGAAACAGATCAGCGGCGTGCGAATGTAATCTGTCACCGGTTTCCCTTGGTGCCTTCCCGGCACTTGCCCTTGCATTTGTCCCTTCGAGGATGATTCCAAGCTTGAAACATGCCAACACGACGAACCAATTGAGGTTCGTCAGATCACGCCCCGTTTTCGTGGCATAATGTTCGGCAAGCTGATCGGCGGTGGCAAATCCATCCCAGGGCCTAACCGCAACATCGGTTGGTGAGGGCTCTTGTCCTTCCGGCCAGGTCGCGATCAACCAGCCCAGATCCAGCAAGGGATCTCCTAGAGAACACAACTCCCAATCGATCACCGCAGCCAATTGGGCACTGTCTTTTCGAAACATGACATTCGCCAGATGAAAATCACCGTGAATGATTCCCGGCTCAAAGCTGCTCGGGCGATGGTCGCGCAACCACCGTATCACCTGCTCCACTCCCGGGAGACCCTTTGGGCCGACCCATGTTTCAAAGCTCAAATAGCTTTCCAGCTGCGTGGCCCAGCGGTCGACTTGCCGCTCGATCCAATTGTCCAACTTGCCAAAGTCAGAAAGACCTTTTGCGTTGTAGTCGACTTTGGAAAGCGCTGCGATCGCCTCGACCATCGACAACCCCATTTGATGCCGGATGGCGGGGTCGCTCGCATGGAAGGGCAGCAAGCCCTCAACGGCGTTGTAGCCGTCAACAGGTTCCATCAAATAGAAGCACGAACCGATGACACTTTCATCATCACAAACTGCGATGAAGGCGGGATGCGGCACATCAGAACCAGCGAGCGCCTGCAACACACGGGCCTCGCGCAGCATTGTCGTGTTGGAATTGTCCCTCAAATGCAAAGGGGGACGGCGCAAGACATAAGACCGCCCACCGCGCTCGAATAGGAGCACGATATTTTGCGTTCCACCGCCAAGAGGAATGGGCTGCGATATAGTGCCCGAAGGAAACCCCGCACCGTCCATCCAGCGCGATAGCCCCTCGAGATCGACGCCCTCAATCAGCTTCAAAACCCCATCCCTTCAATACGAAAATCTGTCTTTAGCCAGATTTAATCCATTTGGATAATGAAGAAGGTGCAGATGAGAGTCAATCAAGAAGGGGCTTGGCTCAGCTGTATGTGCGCTCATCCCACCATGGATAGAAATCGGGCATGTCACGTGAAGGAGCCATCGGAAATTCCGGCGGTCGCTTCTCGAGAAAGGAGGCAACCCCTTCAGCTGCATCGGCACTTGATGCTCTGGTGAAGACTCCGCGGCTTTCAAATCGGTGAGCCTCCATTGGGTGGTCCCAGCCCAAGCCCTTCCACAGCAACTGACGGGTCAAAGCCACCGAGACTGGCGCGGTGTTTGAGACAATATCTTCAGCGATCGCATACGCAGCGCCAAGCAGATCGTCTGGTGAATGCACGGCGCTGACCAGCCCGCCGCTCAGCGCCTCATGGGCATCGAAAACCCTTCCAGACAGGCACCAGTCGGTCGCTTTGGCGATGCCAACCAGGCGAGGAAGAAAGTAGCTCGAAGCCGATTCAGCAACAATCCCACGCCTTGTGAAGACAAACCCGAACTTGGCCGTTTCGCTGGCAATTCGGTAGTCCATTGGCAGCAACATTGTAGAGCCCATGCCAACCGCAGGGCCATTAATCGCACCGATGAGCGGCTTCTTCATGTCGAACATGCGCAAAGTGATGTGGCCACCGCCATCGCGCACCTGCTCAGCGCCATAGTTGATCTGGCCGTCCGGTCCGACGACGTCCGAATTTTCAATATCAGCGAAACCGTCTGCGCCGGACGAAATGTCTGCACCGGCACAAAATGCACGGCCGTCGCCGGTGATGACAACCGCGCCAACTGCATCATTGCCATCGCAATAATCGAGCGCTTTGACAAAGTCATACATCATGGAGACGTTAAATGCATTGAGCTTGTCTGCGCGATCAAATGTGATAGTCGCGACCTTGGAATCGATCTTGATGTCAAGGTATTCGCTCTCAAAATCGGACATCTTTCACCTCTCAGATAAGTCTAAATCCGGCAGGGATTTGGATCGTGCCAATCAGGCATCCACAATGGCGGTTGCAGCGCGGATGATTTCTTCATTCATGGCTTGGCTTTGCCATGTGTGATGCTCTCGCGCGGTGTTCGATATGGCCCCTTCGCGTGCTGCGATCACGCCGCCCAGCGTGGCTTCCAAAAGCACTAAGCGCCGCGTCATGGCGTCTTTGGGGACATCTGGCCTGAGCCTGCGGATATGCGCCAAGCATCTTTGGTAGCCAGACTCCCAGCGCCCTTCCAAGGCGTCCAAAAACAGGGGTCTGTTGGAATATTGCAAGATTACGATGAAACGAATGTAGCAATCTGACCAAGGGCTCGGCGCATTGGGAACAGACGTCTCGAAGAGAACTCGCACCATCTGAGCGACATCCTCTGGACCGCCCTGAGATTCTATTTCGTCCAGCACAGCATTGCGCGCGGAGTCCACAATCTTTGCGCCGTGCAAAATGACCGCACGGATCAGCGCTTCTTTCGACCCAAAGTGATACCCAACGGCGGCGTGGTTTCGTTGGCCTGCCGCTTCCGCAATCTGGCGGACATTGACGCCATCCGCGCCGCGTTCTGCAAAGAGTCGCAAGGCGGCTTCTTTAAGCACCAAGGTTGGGTCTGGCTTAACCTTCGTTTGTACCGATCTCATAGCGGCAATGAGTAGGCCGGATATAGAATTTAAGTCAATTGTATTATTTCGAGCTCGCTTGGCTTTGCGCTTTGATGGGCAGGTATTCCCGTTTGAGATGCTCTTAAAGCGGAACTCGGCGACGTGTTAATTATAACAGCTTTTGGGATCCTTCGGTGGGTAAGCTAATGACTTGGATTGGGCGCATTCTAGACCTGATTTAGGTGCGAGGCTCACCACACACTAGGCCCTCCATCTGCGCTATCCGGGAGCGCAAGAATGCCCAAGTAGATACCAAGCAAGTGCCTTTGACCTGGCAATTTTCGACCCGGATTGGACAGAACGAAGGTTCCCGTTGCTGACCAATTGACCCTCAGAAAAGCGGCCAAATAACATCATGACGAAATTACTCCAAGCGAGGGAATTGAACTAGAAACGGCGCTTTCCGTTCTCGATTGAGAGGCCAGGTGCTGTCAGTCCGACGCGAACTCGTCTCCACTTGGAATAGTCTCCCCCTACCCGCTTCGCGCTTCAGGCCATGAGGTTTTGCCACTCAGCCAGGGCGGCTGAGCGATTTGTTTTGTAGGTTTGTCTATCGATGAGATGGCGATCGGAATTGAAATGGTTGTACACATTCGCATGCACTGACGCGAACTTCTGAAGCGTCTTCATTTGTCGAAAACGAAGCATGACGCGCTCTTTTCGCCGCAGCGGCAAATGGGAATTCTCAACTCGATTATTGAGCCATCTTCCCATTACCCGGCGATCCTCGATCCCAAGATCGTTCATGGCTGCAGGGTATGATCGCAGCCCGTCAGTCACAACTTCAACCGGGCTACCATGGCGCTTCAGCGCCTTCTTGAAGAAGCGCAAAGCCGCAGCTCTGTCGCGTTTCTTGGTGACATAACTCTCCAGGATCTCGCCTTCATGATCGACGGCTCGCCACAGATAGTGCGTCTCGCCGTTGATCTTCACGAAGACCTCATCGACGTGCCAACGCCAGTTTGTGTAGCCCTTCATTCGGCTTATCCGCTGCCGCTTGATGTCAGCGGCGAACAAGGGACCAAACCTGTTCCACCACAGCCGAACCGTTTCGTGGCAGATATCGATGCCACGCTCGAACAGCAGATCTTCCACGTTCCTCAACGACAGCGGATACCGCACATACAGCATCACGACCATACGGATGACTTCAGGCGATGAGTGGAAATAGCGAAACGGGTTCTTCGGCTTGCTCAATCGCCTCCGCTAGCAAGCTCGCAAATCGACCGCCATCCTTTTGACAGTGCCAATTTCCCTGTTAATTCCCTGAAAAACAGGGAAACCGCACTGATTGCAATTGGCGCAGAGACTGCCCGCGCAATTCCCGCCTGAAACACGAAGAGACTGATGCTGAAGCGCCAACGAACGGCGGTTTAGCCTGCTAATACCCCGACTTTCTGGAGACTTGCGCGGCATCCCTCAAAGCTGAGACTTGTGCTAGGGGTGGGTGGCGGAGACGGAGGTGGCAAGCGGAACGTGCTAACCTCTTGTGCAAAATATAGAAATTCGCTTCACATATAAGCTGCTCCCACATTCGCGCCCACACGCGACTACTGGGCTGCTTCATTCTCGGTGACCTGACGACATACCGGATAGAAGGATATAGCTGAAGCCAGCAAGTAGGATGGACGGTCTGTTTCGTTTCGCAGAATCGCTCCCAATATTTAGGTTCAGGCCCTTGGAAGCGGACAGTCGGTTTGCAACCTAAAACTATGGCTCTTGAAAAGTGTTCGATCTCGCGTTGAGCACAGACAAAAAGGACACCTGTTTGCCAAATCGTGGCGGATCGGCAAAGACAGGAGCATGAGCCGAAGCCCAACACTGCGCGAGGTAGCCTCAAAGGCTGGAGTGTCGATCACCACAGTCTCGCGCGTCATCAATGAAGGCCAGTATGTCAGCGAGGCCAAGCGACTAAAAGTCGAGGGTGCGATCGAGGCGCTCGGCTTTAGGCCCAATATCCAGGCACAAAGGCTCAAGCAGAAAGGCGACCGTTCATACCAAATCGGACTTCTCTACGACAACCCGACGGCACATTACATCTCCCGCCTGCTGGTCGGGACGCTCGAGCGATGTGAGGAGTATGGTTACCGTCTGGCGCTTGAATGCCTTGAGTCCGAACGTGAAGACCCTCACCCTTCAAGATCGTCACGTTTGGCGGAGCGGACCGACTTGGATGGTCTCATTCTGACACCGCCTCTCAGCGACGATTTGGCGCTTTTGGAAGAGCTGGAGAAACGCGGCCACCACATTGTGCGCCTCGTGCCGTTTCGCGACCGGCACCATACGCCGTACGTTTATATGGACGACTATGGTGCGGCCAAACAGCTGGGAGAGTATCTCATCGGGCTTGGTCACAAGAAGATTGCCCATATCCAAGGTGATCCGCGCCATGGATCCGCAGCGGCGCGGCTGTCTGGGTTCATGGAAGCGATGGCTTGTGCAAAGCTCGAAGTGCCTCAGGATTGGGTTGCCGAAGGCGATTACACTTTTGACACAGCGCTGCGCTCTGCTCTTCGGTTGTTGGGCGCCGAAGAGAGGCCGACGGCGATATTTGCGGCCAATGACGAATCCGCTTTGGCGATCCTGTTTGCAGCGGAGCGACTTGGTATTCGCGTCCCAGATGAGCTTTCAGTGGTGGGTTTTGACGATCTACCGCTTTCATCGATTGTCAAGCCGGGCATAACAACGATCCAACAGCCGTTAGAACAGATGGCTGACGAAGCGGCGGGGCTCTTGATCGCGCTGCACGAAGGTCGCCTAGACCTTTCACAGTCAGAGCCGCCAAGTGTGCTCATTGCGCATCACTTAGTAGAGCGCGGATCGACTGCAAAAGCACCAAGCTATTGAATATAAAAGCTTAAGTGGCCTTAGGCGCACATTTTTTAGCAAGGCTTGAAAACGTTTCCATAAAGTGGCATCACTATATGGAAACGTTTTCATAAAGAGGCGTTGACGTAGCAAGTGGCGCGTAAAAGCCATGGCTGCGGGGTGAGGATGTTCGAGTGGCCTTCTCAAGGAATGCCGTTCGGTCAATGTCGCAATTGCGGCAATGGGAGAAGATCATGAAAGGTATTGGTTCAAATACACGGATGGTTCGCCGTTCGCTTCGCTTTATGGGGGCTACCAGCGCTCTGGCTCTTGCGCTTGGCTCTGCTTCGATGGTTTCCGCGCAAGATCAAGCGGATGAAGGAGCTGCAGAGGACGAGAATTTCGTCAACACGATTGTCGTCATCGGTAACCAGGAGCAGCCTCTGATTGAGGCGACAAACCCATTTACTCAAATCACCTCAGATACTCTGGAGCTGCAGGCGCCTCGTTCGGTTGCGGATGCGCTCATAAACGTGCCTTCGCTGCAAATTGACCCCAGCTTTGGCCCATCAAACAACCAATTCCGTTTCCGCGGTATCGGCGCTGGTGGCACACAGTTCCTCGAGTTTGAAGAAGACGGCATTCCCATTCAACGCGACGCGCCGGACTTCTTTTATCGCATTTCCAACGCAATTGAGTCGATTGACGTTGTGCGCGGTGGTGTCTCGCCGATCTATCGCTCCGGCGCTTTGGGTGCGACGATCAACTTCAAATACAAAGAGGGCTCCACCGAAGAATTTGAAGGCGACGTCTATTTCCAACTCTCTGACTTCGGCCAGCGCCGCGCGGAAGTGTTCCTTGGTGGCCCGCTCGCAGAAAACACCTCATTCGCGGTTTCGGGGTGGTACAGTCAGGATGACGGCATCCGCGAAGTTGATTTCAATGCCAACGAAGGATTCAACATTCGTGCATCGGTCAAGCACGAATTCTCAGATGGTTCGGGTCATTTCAAGGTCAGCGGCCGCTACACCGAAGAGGCCAACCTGATCTATTTCGTGGGCAATCCCCTGCTTGGTTCAACCAGCGACCCACAGCCATTCCCCGGTGGTCCCGACATTGGTGATGGCACTCAGCTCTCCCGTGAAATTTTGCAGTTTAACTCACAATCCGCACCAGGTGTTGAGAACTTTGTCGACAATACCAACGGTGAAGACACCGTCTTTGGTTATGTTGGCGCTGAGTTTATGAAAGAGTGGGATAGCGGTTTCTCTGTTGTCGCCCGTGCCCGCTACACGGATAGCAACGGCAAGTTTGCTGGCCAGTTCGCATCAGGTTTTGCTGCTGGCGGTGCGGACTTCCAGACCGGCGACCAGTTGGTTTCGAACCTCCTGACTGCCGGTTTCCCATCGGCAGGCGGTGTGGGCATCTACCAACAGGCTCTTCCCGCTGGCTTTGCTCCAACCTCCTATCAGCTCGTGAACCGTTCAGGCGACGTGCTCGATAGCGGTACGCTGGCAATAACGGATACCAATGGCGATGGAATCATTGACGCTGGGGAAGTTGCTGCGGCGTCGACACTTGGCTCGCTCGCCAATGGCAATGGCATCTTCACGCCGATCGCGGTCTTCACGCAAAGCAATCCATTCCAAGAGTTCCAAGTCGATCTTGAGGCAAGCTATGAGTTTAGCACAGGATCTGCTGATCACCGTGTCGCCGTTGGCTATTATTACGATCAGGTGGATCGGGTGCAGGATGGGACCGTTTCCATATTCCTGACCGACCTTCAGCAGCAATCGCGGCTGGTCGATGTTCAGATTACGGACGGCACTGACACGGTCTTGCTGACGGATCAGGGCCTGTTGGCGCACAATATCTTCCCAGGCGGCTTCCGCATCGATGATGAAGTGAATGCCGGCTATTTCGTCTATGAAGGTGATTTTGGCGATCTCAAGATCGACGGTGGCCTTCGCGTTGACCAATTCCGTAGCGAGCAGGCTTTCTTCGGAAATGAATCGGTTTTCGGCACCAACACCAACCAATTGCCGCTGCCGGTGGCAGGATCGGTCTCACCAGCTACGCTCGCTATTCAGCGCCGCACAGGGCCAAATAGCCCCAATGCGGATGACTTTGAGGTCGATGAGACATTCGTCAGCTACACCATTGGCGGGAACTATCTGATCACGCCTGATCTGGGTGTTTACGCTCGTTACACCGATAGTGGCCTTCCTTTTGCAGGCGCGGTGTCACGCACCGATCAGATCGAACTTGGTGCACGTTTCCAATCTGGTGGATTTGCAGTTGCTGGTAACTTCTTCCGGGTCAATCAGGAAAGCGATCAGCTGACCTTTGGTTGTCAGGATGCGAACCAAAACCTCGTGAACTGCGTCGCCTTCCGCGACAATCGCACCACTGGTTTCGAGCTTGAGAGCCAAATCGAGTTTCTCGATATGCTGCGGGCCGATATCAACTTCACATATCAAGATCCAACGCTCACCATCACGGACATTGTGTTCCAGTCTGACAATTCGCAGTTTCCTGGCGACGCCAATCCTTTCGATGGTAATCAGACCCCGCAACAGCCTAACGTGCTTGGCACCTTCGGTCTGACCTGGGACTTTGATATTGGTGAATGGTCCGGTGCTCTCAACGGCACGGCGCGCTATGTTGGTAGCCGCTTTGTCAACAATGAGAACACCAATGAGCTTGAAAGCTATGTGACAGTGGGTGTGGGCCTCGTCGTGAATGGCCCTGATGGATGGTATGGCCGTGTGAACGTCCAAAACCTCACCAATGAAGATGCGCTTCAGGATGCGTTCGGCGGGATCGGTGGCTTTGGCACCTTCACCGGCAGCCTGACTGACGGCTTCTATGGCCGTCCGTTGTTTGGCCGCAATGTCATCTTTGGCATTGGTAAGTCCTTCTAAGCGAAGACTGCCTGAGTTAGTTTGCGGCGGGAGGCACGAACTCTCCCGTCTCCCGCCGCAGACAGTTTCTTCTATAGGGACAATCGGTCAAGACCATTGACCACAGCTTGAGCGGAATGCTGGAATGGACGAGAAAGCTGGAATGGAACCAAAGCCGTTGGATATGGAGGGAGAGGGCATCGCCGATGCTCATGTCTCCGGCATTGACCTTGATTATCGGGCGTCTGACCTGGACGCTGAATTCGCCAAAGCACTGCCCAAGCCGATATTGGAGGGCAATCCTGACTGGATTGACCTGTATTGGCGCTGCTGGGCGATTGCCGTTGACCGGGTACGAAGGCCTGATCCCAAGACTGGCCTAAAGCCCTTTTGCGACGCTGCCTTTAGCGAGAATATGTTCCAGTGGGACACGTGTTTTCTTATTGGCTTTGCTCGCTATGCAGCGCATGTTCTGCCCGTCGAGGATACGCTTGAGAACTTTTATGCAAAGCAGCACGATGATGGATTTATCTGCCGAGAGATCAACTCGGTTTCCGGCAAAGATTTCTGGGGTGAAGATCATCCTAGCGCGGTAAACCCTCCTTTGTTTGCGGATGCCGAATGGCGTCTGTTTCAGATCACTGGCAACACTGAGCGGCTGCGCACGAGCCTTCGCCCATTGATTGGTTACTATGAGTGGCTCGCCGCCAATCGCAAACATGCAGATGGCACGGGCTATTGGACGACGGCGCTTGCCTCGGGCATGGATAACACCCCTCGAACATTGCCCTTTGGCGATGATGCGCATGATCATTTCGGCTTTGTTTGGATGTGTCTGACCGCGCAGCAAGGCTTGGCGGCAATGCGCATTCGTCAGATAGCTGAAGCTGTTGGTGATACCGACGTTGCTGTGCATTTCACCGAAGAACACCAGAAGCTTGCCGATTATTGCGAGCGCGAGTTCTGGCATCCTGATCTGGGTTTTTATGTCGATCGCGATGGCGAAGGCGCCTTGACAGAGATCCTCACGCCTGCGGCCAGCTGGGTTCCGCTGCTCGGCAAAACCTCAGCGGAGCGATTTGAGCGGCTGGTGGGCGCCTATCTCGACCCAGAACTGTTCTGGCGACCGCATGCTCTCCCCAGCGTGTCAGCCAATCACCCAAGCTATCACGGGGGTGGAAATTATTGGCAGGGGTCCGTCTGGCCACCGCTCACGATGGTCACGATCAAAGCCATGATGGCCAATGACCGGCACGATGTGGCGAGCAAGATAGCTGAAAACCACATTGCCAATATCGCCGAAGTGCAGCGCAAGAACGGCACAGTTTGGGAAAATTACGCTTCGGAGAGAGCAGCGCGCGGCAATATCTCCCGGCCAGAATTTGTCGGTTGGACCGGCTGTGGACCGATTGAGGCACTGATTGAGAATGTGATTGGCATCACGCCGGATGCGTCAAACATGTCGATTGATTGGCACTCCTACCGTGCCGATAGGCATGGGATCGAGGATTTGACTTTCGGCGGCGCGAAATGCTCGCTTGAATTTGACCCGTCCCGCAAATTGCTAAAGCTGGAAACAGACAAAGCGATAACTGTGCATTTCCACCGCGATGGTCAATCGCGCGAGATCAGGGCTGACGTCGGCCTTACTCGGATCGAGCTATAGGGCGTGCGGATTGGACGTCATCTCTTGGCTAGCGCAGCCGTTTTGCTCTCGCTGACGGGATTGACAGGGTGCTCTGAGCAACAAGATGATGGCTCACTGCAAATGGCTGGCTGGGTTTCCAGCCCTACCGAGGATGATCTTGTACGCGAAGTGGTGGCCGGGTTCGAGGCCGAGAACCCAGATGTCACGGTTGCCTACAATCCGATTCAGGCCAACTACATCGAAAAGATGCAGCTCATGCTTGGCACTGGGACAGCGCCCGATGTCTTTATGCTGGAGGCCTTCTGGGCCCCGCCGCTTATTGGCTATGACACGCTGATGCCACTCGATGATTTCATCGCAGGCGATCCTGATTTTGACCTTGGCGATTTCGAGCCAGCGATGCTCGATGCCTTTAGGCGCGATGGCAAGCTCTACGGAATCCCAAAAGACTATTCGACTCTGGTCTTGTTCTACAACCCTGAAATGCTGGCTGAGGCAGGGTTTGAGCGGCCACCGGAGACGTGGGAAGAGCTTGCGCACTACGCAGAGAAGCTAACACGCGACACCGATGGTGATGGCCGAATAGATCAAACCGGTTTTGGCCTTGTCGATGGGCTCGAATATGTGCTGCCTTTCATCTGGCAAAATGGATCACGCCTGATCGGAGAAGACGGCCAGCCCAATCTGGATGATCCAGCGCTGATAGAAACGCTTGAATACCTCCAGACTATGCGCCGCAAGGGACATGCGAGGCTCCCGTCCGAGATAGGTGCTGCGTGGAATATGGACGGCATGGGCCGTGAACGCGTCGCCATGAGTATGTCGGGCCTTTGGGCGGTTAACTTCATGGATGAGACCTTTGCTGATGTGCCTTACAAGGTCGCACCGCTTCCCATTGGGAAGGAACGGGCGTCTATCGCTTATGTGGTCGGATACGTGATCCCCAAGAATGCCGACGATCCGGAGAAAGCCTGGCGGCTCTTGCGGTATCTCACCAGCAAAGAGGGGCAGCAAAGCTGGGTCGAACTTGGCATCGGTCTGCCACCCCGCCGGTCAACTGCCGAACTCGCTGGGACTGCAAGCGACCCCACACTATCCGTTTTTACCGATAGCGCCGGCTATTCGCGTACATGGCAACTGGGTGATGATCAGCAATTGCTGGACGAGGCGCAAACCGCGATGCAATCGATCTTCATCACCGATACGCCTGTTCGCGAAGCGCTGGCCAAACTCAAAGATCGGCTGAATATTCGCCAAGAAGGGGCAGGCGAATGATCGGAAACAAGGTCAAATCAGCCAATTCGGAGACGCTGGTTGCCTATGCCTTTCTGGCGCCTGCGCTGGCGATCACCAGCATCTTTGTCTTTGGCCCAATTCTCTTTTCGCTGCCGCTCGCGTTCTTTGACTGGAGCCTGCTTGACCCTGAAATCAACTTTGTAGGGGCAGACAATTTTGTGGAGCTTTCGCAAGACGAAGTCTTCCACATCGCGCTCAAGAACACCTTTGTCTACGCAGCAGGAGTTGTCCCGACGCAGACTTTGCTTGCGCTCTTGCTCGCCATAGCGGTCAATCAGGGCATACCGGGACAGGGCTTTTTCAGGGCCGCATTCTATCTGCCAGCGATTACCAGTTCGGTCGTGACCTCGGTTATCTTCCTTTGGATTTACTCCAAGACGGGCCTTCTCAACTATCTCTTGTCAGGGATTGGCATTGATGGGCCTGACTGGATCGGATCGCCGGGAACCGCGCTCTATTCGATCATGGCTCTGAATGTATGGTCGACGTCAGGCTATTTCATGATCGCTTTTCTCGCAGCGCTCCAATCCATCCCGCCCTCGCTTTACGAGGCTGCACGCATCGATGGAGCTGGACCCGTAAGCCGGTTCTTGAATGTCACCGTGCCAGGCGTTCGGCCAACGATCTTTTTCGTCATGACACTGGGCCTGATCGGCTGTTTCCAAGTGTTCGACCAGATTTATGTCATGTCATCGGGCGGACCGGTTAACGCGACGACCACGGTCAGCTATTTCATCTACAACGCCGCGTTCAAATATTTCGAGTTCGGCTATGCCGCGGCGGCTTCCTTGGTGCTGTTCCTCATCATCCTTGGGCTGACCTTACTGCAGCAAAAGATTGTGGCGGAGAAAGACTGATGGCTTCAGCCGCTCACAACGACGACATACAATCGCGTTCCTGGCTAGAGGCGCTGGGCGATAGGCGCATTCGCCGCAAGGTCTATGGCTTTGCTTTCGTGAGTGCCTTCTCGATCCTCTTTATCCTGCCCTATATCTGGTCGCTGTCTATCTCTTTCCAGCCAGAGGGCGATGTCTTCGCCTGGCCGATCAAGCTGCTGCCTGATCCCGCGACGACAGAGAACTACCAGCGGCTGTGGACCGAAATACCCTTTGGCCAATGGCTGCTCAATTCGACCATCGTGGTGGTGGTTGTCACCAGCGCCAACTTGTTCTTTGCCAGCCTTGCCGGATACGCTTTTGCGCGCATGGAGTTTCCGGGCAAGAACCTTATTTTCTACGCCTTTCTCTCAACCATGATGATACCGGGCCACGTGACGCTGGCGCCCAAATTCATGCTGTTGAATGAATTTGGGCTGATCAACTCCTATGCCGGTCTGATCATGCCGGGGATCGTGCAGGTCTTCGGCATCTTCTTGATGAAGCAATTCTTTGAATCGCTTCCTGTGGAATTGGAAGAGGCTGCCCGGATAGATGGGCTGACGCGGTTTCAGACCTTCATTCAGGTGATCCTGCCGGTTTCCAAGCCGGCTCTTGTCGCGCTTGGCATCTACACTTTTCAAGGCAATTGGAACGACTTCTTGTGGCCCGTCATCGTGACCACAACGCAGGACATGTACACTTTGCCGCTGGGCATGGCGATGTTCCGTTACGAGTTCAAAGTCGAATGGACCATGCTGATGGCTGGCTCTGTGCTGCTCTCGCTGCCCATGCTCATCATCTTCATCACATTCCAACGCCTCTTCATCGAGAACGCAGCTGCGAGCGGAACCAAAGGGTAGGGTTTATGGGACAGGTTTCACTCAACGGCATTCGTAAGGTTTATCCCAATGGCTTCTCGGCCATTAAGGGCGCGGACCTTGAAATACGCGATGGCGAATTCATGGTGCTGGTCGGCCCGTCTGGCTGCGGCAAGAGCACGCTATTGCGCATGATCGCGGGGCTTGAAGAGATCAGCGGCGGCGAGATGCATATCGGCGATCAGATGGTCAATTTCACCCCGCCGCGCGATCGCCGCATCGCCATGGTGTTCCAGAACTACGCGCTCTATCCGCATATGACGGTTGAGCAGAACTTGGGCTTTGGTCTCAAGAACCAGAAAGTTCCTAAGGCCGAAATCCGCGAGCGCGTCGCCGAAGTTGCTGAGATGCTCGAGCTTGACGAGATCCTGAAGCGCAAGCCCAAACAACTTTCCGGTGGCCAGCGTCAACGTGTCGCTGTGGGGCGGGCAATCGTGCGCGACGCCGAAGTCTACCTGTTTGACGAGCCACTCTCCAACCTTGATGCAAGTCTTCGCGTTGCCATGCGGAGCGAGCTCACCAAGCTCCACCGTAAGCTTGCCAAGACGATGGTCTATGTGACGCACGACCAGACTGAGGCGATGACTATGGGGGACCGGATCACCGTCCTCAAAGACGGGGTGATCCAGCAGGTCGATACTCCGCTCAACCTCTATCACTACCCGGTCAATAGTTTCGTCGCGGGCTTTATCGGTAGCCCGGCGATGAACTTTGTCGAGGGCTCTCTTGTGCAGGTTGAGAGCCAGTTGCGTTTCCAAAATGATTCCGGTCAGTTTGATTTTCCGGTGCCACAAGCTGCCGCTGAACGGCTGTCGGCTCGTGCTGGTGAGAGGATTGCGCTGGGCATCCGGCCAGAGCACTTCTATGAGCAAGGAACGCATGGCCTAACGGAATTTGCGGAAGTGACGCTCTCGCCTGATATCGTTGAGTTGATGGGCAATGAGGTGGTGCTACACGCTGAGACCAAGGGCGGCGCCCTATGTGTGCGTGACCTTTTCCCCCATCCTCCAAAGGCTGGAGACGAGGTGCCGCTCGCACTGGATCTGGCGAACTTGCATTTCTTTGAAACCGAGACGGGCGAATGCTTGGCCCGCACGGTGAAAGCGGATTGAAACTACGTGTCGAAATTGCACCGGCCGCGCTTGCATTTTTCGCCGGCCAAGAACTGGATGAACGATCCCAATGGGCTAATCTACCATGAGGGTGAGTATCACCTTTTCTACCAGTATAATCCGTATGGTTCCCAGTGGGGGCACATGAGTTGGGGCCATGCGGTGAGCCGCGATCTGGTGACTTGGGAAGAGCTTCCCGTTGCCATCCCGGAAAGCGACCATATGGCGTTCTCTGGCTCCGCGATCCTTGATAGGGGTAAGATCGTCGGAGGTGGCTCATCCACAACACCGGCCATGCTGGCCTTCTACACCGCGCATTATGGCGATCCGCAATTGCAGCGGCAGCATCTCGCGATCAGCCATGACAATGGCCGCAGCTTTGAGGAATATGGCGCCAACCCCGTGCTCGATGAAAACATGGCGAACTTTCGCGATCCCAAGGTGTTTTGGCACGAGGGATCAGAGCGGTGGGTGATGGTGGTGGCCAAGGCTCAGGAACACCGCGTTGCGTTCTATGCCTCGAGCAATCTTACCGATTGGGATCATGTTAGCGACTTTGGACCCTTGGGTTTCACAAGCGGACAATGGGAGTGCCCTGACCTCATACTCGTCCCGACACTTGATGGGAATGAGAGCCATTGGGTGCTCAAAATCGATGTCGATCAAGGTGTCATCGGCAGCGGCTGCGCAGCGCAATATTGGGTGGGAAGCTTCGACGGGCGCGATTTTGTGCCTTCTGCAAAAGACCCACAACTCGCCGACTACGGCACAGATTTCTATGCGGCACAAAGCTTTGATAATCTGCCAGCCGAACGAGGCCACCCGGTTTGGATTGCTTGGCAGTCGAACCACCAGAACGCTCGGCTTCAACCCACCGAACCATGGCGTGGCGTCCAATCGCTTCCGCGAGAACTATTTGTCTTTGAGGAGGAGGGCGAGTGGCGGTTAGGTCAGCGCTTGGTGCCAGCTGTGTATGAGCGCTTCGACGAGGCACTAGCCTTGGAGCAAAGGGCGAGCATCAGCTGCGCGCGCACTGCTCTTATACGCTGCGACGTGGGTCAATATTCTAACGCTCGTAGCGGAATTCGCATAACTGACAGCGAAGGGCTGGCGGTGTCGATTTATGTTGATCGGGCAACCAATTCTCTGGTGGTCGACCGACAAGAGGCAGGGCACTCAGATTGGCCCAATTATGCGATGAGCGCGCGAGCACCGCTGTGCGAAAGCGCATCAATCGAGATCGAGATTATCCTCGATCATTCGTGCCTCACGGTGCTCCAAAACAGCGGCGCAAGGATCCTTTCGTCCCGTCTGTTTCTGGGTGAGGACTTGAGGATAAGTGCTATCGGCAATACGAAGGTGAGCATCAGTGAATGACCCGAATGGTCCTTTGTTTGGAGCAATAGAAGCCGGCGGCACCAAATTCGTCGTCGCTATTTGCGCATCGGACGACGAGGTCCTTGCTCAACAAAGCCTGCCGACCACTACGCCCGCAGAAACCTTCGCGCTTGTCACCCAGTTTTTCGAGCAAGGGCAGCAAGAGTTTGGAAACCTGTCAGCTTTCGGCATTGCCAGTTTCGGTCCGATCAATATCGATGATCAGTCGCCTTCATTCGGGGTCATGGGGGGCACGCCCAAGCCTAACTGGACGGGTGCCTCAATGATTGAACCACTGCGCCACTTTGATGTGCCCATTGCTCTTGATACCGACGTGAATTGCGCAGGATTAGGCGAGTGGATGAGCGGCGCAGGACAAGGCTGCGATACTCTTGCCTACGTAACAGTTGGCACCGGTATCGGAATAGCGGTGCTCAACATGGGTAAGCCAATCAATGGATCCGGCCACCTTGAAGGTGGTCACATCCGGGTGCCGCGCCATCCCCAGGATTTGAACTTTGCAGGCAGTTGCCCTTTCCACGGCGATTGCCTTGAAGGGCTCGCTAGCGGCACGGCAATTGCGCAGCGCTGGGGCAAACCTCTGGGCCAGTTGGGAAACAGCAATGACTTGGCACTCGAAATGGAAGCCCACTACCTTGCGGAGGCTTGCATGACGCTAACCTATCTGCACCGTCCGGACCGGATCATTCTGGGTGGAGGGGTAACGCAGACAGGAGGACTTTTTGCCATAGTTCGTCAGCAAATGGAGATAAAGGCGGGTCGGTACTTGGACTTTCCTGGTGGCTTGGACCAATTCGTCAAACCATGCGATCTGGTTGATTTCGCGCCTGCCTTACTTGGCGCAAATGTGCTGGCGAAAACCGCTGCCCGAAAAACTTGAGCCTGCCTCGCCAGCGTCGTAGACGCGGGGCCTGAGATCAGCTTATTCCGTTGGCCATCTGCTACAAATTCACGAGTTTGCAGGTGGGGGACTTTGCAGGAACAGCTATCCTTCAAGCGCCGGATAGGCTACAAAGGCCAAGTGAAATCAAGGCCTTTGCCTCTCAAGATCAGGCGGGGAAATAGTTGATCACAGCGGTCCAAATGGGGAACAACTTCGTGCACACCGTACGCAGCGAATTCTGCAGGAGGGGGCTCGAAAAACCTCTGAGGAACAGGTACTTAGACGACAAAATCAAAAATGGAACTTCTGTGCCAGTCGCGTGCCAGTAGGTATTTCGACTGTGCTAGAGTGGCTCAAATGCATCCATCCTATTGATTGCATTAGGTAACTTCGCAGTTTCCTACACCCTTATCACTGGCATAGAGTGGCACTCGCCTTCCGCAGGGTGAACCAGGTTCTTTGAACGCAAAGGAACTTGGATTCATGCAAAGAGAACATCGTTTTGTGACCTACGTCACGCCGCTTATTGCAGAGTGGATTAAGACTCAGGCTGAAGCACGCCGGGTTAGTTCAAGCATCGTGATTGGCGGTTGTATATTCGATACGTGGCAGCGCGATGTCGAAGGTCACCATGACAAACCGGGCACTGATCCCGTGCGCCAAAACATCTTCATCACAGTCGCCTTGGATGCGTTGCTGACCCACCATCCTGTGCCCGATCTGCGCGTGCGGGTGGTCGATGCCTATCACCGTAGGCTTGTTCGGCTCGGTCTTGTTGCGCCCCGTCCGGAGGGAAGAGACCATGGAGAATGAAATCGAGCAATTGTCGATGCCGTTTCTCGAGGAGAGCGGCGAAGATGCGTCGCGCGACACCGACATCAAACGGGTACTAAGGCTTAAGGAAGTGCGGCACAAAACGGGCCTGGGCCGCTCTACGATTTACCGTTGGATGGACGAAGGGAGTTTCCCCAAACCTGTGCGACTAGGTGCGCGATAGGTTGCATGGATTGAGAGCGAAATAGACGACTGGCTTCAGGCCAAAAGCAAAGCCCGAGAGACGTAGAATGCTTCGTAGTTCGTGCAAAAGGCAGCCCAGTCGCGCATGAGGTCGCGCCGTTTGTCGAGGTAGTTTGTGCGCCGGTAAGCAGCCTCCACTCGGTTCGCAACTGTATGCGCCAGCGCCGCCTCTGCAACTTCTCCAGGGTAGCTTGTTCGTTCCGCTGACCAGTCGCGGAAGGACGAACGGAAGCCGTGAACGGTGAAGGGGAGTTTGGCGTAGCGGAGGATCTTCAGAAGCGTCATATCGGACATGGGCCGCATGACGTTGCGCCCCGGAAAAATGAGATCGCTGCAAGGGGCGTAGAATGGTCTTGCGCGGTTCAATACATCTGCTGCAGCATCGCTCAAAGGCACGATATGCTCTTTGCCAACTTTCATGCGCTCGGCAGGGACTGTCCACAGCCTGTTCTCAAGGTCGACCTCAGCCCATTTAGCGCCTCGAACTTCTCCAGACCGAGAACCGCACAGAATGAGGAACTCTAGAGCAAGGCGGGCAACACTCACCCGCTTGCGAAGATGTTCAATGAACGAAGGAACATCTTCATAGGGCATAGCCGCAAAGTGATTGTTGCGCTTTGGTTGGCGTGGGAGAGCGCGTCCTAAGGAACGCATGGGCGCCTCAGTTGCGCGCATTCCATTGGCATAGGCCCAATCGAGAACCACGCCGATACGTTGCTTGACCCTGCGAGCGGTCTCGGGTTTGTCCAGCCAGATAGGAAGCAGACATTCGCGGATCAGCGGGCCTTCAATATCATTGACCAAACGAGAACCAAGCTTCGGAAAGGCATATTTCTCAAGCGTTGTAATCCATTGATCCTGATGCTTGCCATTCTTCCAGCCTGCTTTCTGTTCAGCGTGAACGGTTCTGGCCGCGTCGGCGAAGCTAGGGACAACCCTTTCTGCTTTCTCTCGCTCCGCAATGGGATCAATCCCGCGCTGGATATCACGGCGCAGATCAATCGCCGTATCGCGGGCTTCCTTGAGCGAGAATAGCGACAAAGACCCAAGGCCAATATCACGCCTTCGCCCCTTAATCGTCGTTCTGAGAACCCAATGGCCCTTTCCAGCGGCCTTCAGAACGAGCGTCAGTCCATCACCATCGCCGTATCTACCGGGAGTCTTTAAATTGCGGATTTGCAGTGCAGTAAGCTTTCCCATGGATCTCTTCCATCTGTCCGCTCCCACAACTGCTCCCACAATGAATCAAAGAAACAGCGGGAATGAGCGGAACATAATAAGAACAATAGATTCCAATGCAAGACCCAAAAGGCCTGGAAATCCGGGACTTTAAGAGCAGTATCGGCATCTCATGGGATGGTATAGGTGGCGGAGACGGAGGGATTCGAACCCTCGATACCCGTAGTAGGTATGGTTCCTTAGCAGGGAACTGGTTTCAGCCACTCACCCACGTCTCCGCAGCGCGCCGGTGCATTTGGTTTGCGTTCGGCTGCGAAGAGGGCGCTATAGTCACGCTTGGCAGCAGCGGCAAGAGTGGAATGGGATCGTTTGGTCGCTATCGCCCCTCGGCCGCACAGGCCCTCTGCATCTCTACGTAGCGGCGGCCAGCTCAGCTTAAGCATGATCGCATTATCGACTCAATTGGCCGCGTTTTCGATTCGGTTCGCCGAGGAATGATTGTCGAACCAACCGCAAAGGACTCTGCTTACCGCATCCGGCGGTGCGGGTGGATCAGCGCAGGTTCGAGGCGTGAACAGATCAAGAGAATGCGAGAGGTGCAGGCGATGACCAATGTATCAAGCGATAAGCAGCCTTGGCTTACAAGGCAGGTGCAATCCGGTGCGGCAATGGTCTTTGGGTTGGCCTTTGCAGCGATGCTGACAATGGCTCCGGCGCATGCGCAGGATGTTGAGAGTTTTGATCCCGGCGGTGCAGTTGATCAGGCCAGTCAGCAGGCGAGCCAACAAGTCGATGATGTGAGGCAGCAGGGCGGCGCAATTGATGCTGACCTGGTTGATCCATCCCTGCGCGATGCTGCAAATCAGGTTCCCGATTACGATCCCACTCTGCCAGCGCCTGTCCCTGTCCCCGCAGACACCGCGTCGGCGAGCGATATTGTCGTTGGCGAAAGCGGCTTTGACGATGAATTTTCGCAATATGCCGAAAATGCCCCGGTTCCCGCCGATCAAGCCGCGGCGCAGGCGGTTGATCCCTCGGGCATTGGCAGCGACGTCAACAGCGTCCCGCCGGTTCAAGCCAGCTCTGGCACCTATGGCCGCGACGATCTGATTGGCGCTGCTGAGGGAGTGTTCGGACGAGGCGCTCAAGGTCTGGCGGGTCTGATTGAAGATCTGCTGCGCGAACAAGGGGAACCCAACGGCTACATTGTTGGGCGCGAAGGCGGCGGCGCGTTCATCTTCGGTGTGCGCTATGGCTCGGGCACTTTGCACCACCGGATCGAAGGGCAACGCAAAGTCTATTGGACTGGCCCCTCTGTCGGCTTTGATGCAGGTGCCAATGCGGGCAACACTTTTGTGCTGGTCTACAACCTGTTTGACACGCAGGACATCTTCAAACGCTACCCGGCGGGTGAGGGGCAGGCCTATTTCGTGGGCGGTTTGCATGCCTCCTATATGCGCCGCGGCGATGTGGTGCTGATCCCGATCAGGGTAGGGGCAGGTCTGCGGCTTGGCGTCAATGCGGGCTATATGAGATTTTCAGAAAAGCACCGCTGGTTGCCTTTCTGAGCTAAGCAAACCCCAAAACTAAGTCGAATTGCGGTTGCGGTGCGCGCAAGTGCGCGGCACAGGGCATCCCATCATGCTCGAACGACTCGAACCCCAATCGCCCGATGCGCTGCTGGCGCTGATCAAACTTCACGCGGCTGATGCGCGCCCCGACAAGGTTGACCTTGGCGTGGGCGTTTATCGGACCGGGCAGGGCGCGACCCCTGTTTTTGGCGCGATCAAAGCGGCAGAACAGCGGCTCGTCGATGAGCAGGACTCCAAGAGCTATCTGGGGCCTGAAGGTGATATGGGCTTCGTGAATGCTCTGATGCCGTATATTTTTGGCGAAGATGCAACCATGGGCGGGCGCATTTCCGGGATGCAAACACCCGGTGGCACAGGCGCTGTGAGGCTGGCGCTCGCGCTGGCACAGAAGGCTGGCATGACCAAACTGCATATGGGCACACCCAGCTGGCCAAACCACGCCCAGATCATCAACGACCTTGATCTTGACTGGAGCGCATTCGATCACGCCAATCCGGATGGCACGGCCAATCTTGATGCTGTGTTGGCTGCGATCAAAGGGGCGGGGCCGGGTGAGGGCATCTTGCTGCATGGCTGCTGCCACAACCCCACCGGTATCGACTATTCGGCAGAGCAATGGGAGGCGATTGGCGCTGCTATTGCTGAGACCGGCATTTTCCCGATCATCGACACTGCCTATCAGGGGCTAGGCCATGGTATGGAGGAAGACGCGGCAGGATTGCGCGGCGTTCTAGCCAAGGTGCCAGAGGCGTTCATCGCCTATTCGTGTGACAAGAATTTCGGTCTCTACCGCGACCGCGTCGGTGCATTTTATGTGCTGGCCAAGGATGCAGACACATTGGACACCGCTTTTTCCAATGCCAATGCGCTTGCCCGGGCCAGCTGGTCCATGCCTCCTGATCATGGAGCGGCGGCCGTGCGGATTATCCTGCGCGACAGCGATCTGACGGCACAATGGCTCGATGAGCTGGATCAGATGCGCGAACGCATGCGCCAGGTCCGCGCGCGATTGGCTGATGCCGGTGTGGCCGGAAGCGTCGATCTTGCGCCTTTGGGCAGGCAGAACGGCCTGTTCTCCACGCTCCCAGTTTCGAAAGATCAAGTGGTGGCACTGCGAGAGGAGCATGGCATCTACATGGCAGGATCAGGCCGGATCAATGTGGCCGGTCTCACCATGGACAATATCGACAAGTTCATCGATGCCATTGCCAAGGTTACCGGCTGAGCCGTTCCCTTGCTGCAAGAGCGGTTGAGGTGTCGGCGCGGCTCATCGCAGCATCGCCTCTTCTTGCCTTCATCTCGCCACAATGGGCCGGGTTCGTTCATCTAGCAGAAAGCTTGGGTTCAACATCTGATACATGTTGATGCGCGGTAGTCGGACGAAAGCGTGGTTAGCGCGCGTTAACCAACATAAAAGGGGGTTTGCTCAGCCCTTTATGCAATCGCGAATTTTGGGGCGGCTTTTGGCGAAGCCGTGCGAGTTTGCATTATCGGGTAAAGTGAATTGAAGGAGTACCCAGATGGTTTTTGTTTCTAAGGCACCTGTGATGCTGGCTGTTGTGGGTGCGTTTGCGCTTCCCATGGCAAGCGCTGCGAGTGCACAGCAGATACCGCAATCAGAAGCTGAAGTGCTGACCACCGTTTACGCACCAGAGGCGCCGTCACTTGATGGACTGGCCGATGGGCCGGACATTGATGGCTTTATCTCTGCGCGCGAAGGCAACCGAGTTCAGGTCACCCGCGAAGACGGTTCGACGGCCGTGTTCACACTCACCGATGAAACCAGCATTCGCGCACGCGGAGGCTTTTTGGGCCTTGGCCGTGATACGCTGGGCGCAGATGCGCTCTTGAACGGGCTTCCCGTTGAAGTTGAAACCCGCGAATGGCGCGGCGGCCTCGTGGCCAGCAAGGTGCGTTTTTCTGGCGGTGATCTTGAAACGGCTGAGATGATCCGGACCGGCACATCACAGCGCTTCGCAGCGAATGAGCAAGCCATTGGCGAAAACGCCGCGGCAACCGAAGCGCTGCGCGGACGGTTCGGCGATATCGACCAGTATAACATTCGCAGCACCACCAACGTCTATTTCGACACCGGGCGGCACAATCTGTCAGATCGCGCTCGCAACGAATTGTGCAGCGCTGCATCCATGGCTGAACAGACCGATAACGCATTGCTCTTGGTGGTCGGCTACACCGACTCCACTGGCAGCCAGGAAGTCAACCAGCGCTTGAGCGAACGCCGCGCAGGCGCGGTTGTGAATTACCTGCAGCAACAATGTGGCTGGGCTCCTTATCGGATGCTCACACCCACCGGGATGGCCTCGGCTGATCCGGCTGCAGACAATTCAACCGCCTATGGCAAGGCGCAAAACCGCCGTGTTGCGGTGAATGTGCTCGTGTCAAAGAGCGTTGATGGCCTGTAGGTCACGGCAAAATCGATAGAAACAAAGGGCGGGCCCACAAGGCTCGCCCTTTTTCGTTTTACCACAATGGTTTAATCGTCTACGTATAATCCCCTAGCCAATGGGGGAACATCCGTGGCCGATAATGAGGAAAACCGGAAGACCAAATCGGGCGATCGACGCAAAGGCGAAGATCGCCGAAAAGCGCAATTGCCCTTCGATGGGCCAGATCGCCGAAAGAGTACAGATCGAAGGTCAGGCGAAGACCGCCGGAAAACTCCGCGCGCTTCTTGAACGAGCGGCTTGAGCTTTGATCCAGCGCTGGGCTTAACCAGCAGCTGCAAGACCCTGCATACGCTTGAGATATCGAGCCAGAACGTCAATTTCCAGATTGACGTGATCGCCAGTTTTCAAGGCGCCCAGCGTCGTGACTTCGCCCGTATGCGGGATAATGTTCAGCATAAAATCGCAGGTGCCATCGGGCCGGTCGCGCACATCGTTGACGGTCAAAGATGTGCCATCGACGGTGATAGAGCCTTTCTCTGCGATAAAGGGGGCCATCTCCGCCCGCGCTCTGATCGCGAGCCGCCAGCTATCGCCGGTCTGTTCGGCAAGGACAACCTCTCCCACCGCATCAACATGGCCGGTTACAATATGCCCGCCCAGCTCATCTCCGACGCGCAGCGATGGCTCAATGTTCAGCCGCGCACCGCTGTCCCACATTTCCGGGCGCGTGCGGCTGACGGTTTCGCCTGAGACATCCACATCAAACCAGGCATCACCGGCCTCACCGCCGCGCTCAACAACGGTCAAGCACACGCCCGAACACGCAATCGAGGCGCCAATATCAATCCGCGAAGGGTCCAAGGGCGCTGAAATGCGCAGCCGCAAATCCCCCCGCTGCTCCGCTGAGGTGATGGTGCCAATGGCCGTGACTATTCCGGTGAACATGGATGCACTTCCTTTTGCCGCCCTTCCACTTAACGAGTGCGCAGATAGGCGGTGAATGTGTCGCTGCCAAGCTGGCGTTTGTCGCTCATCTTCCACCGACCATGGGCTTCGGCAAGATCAGAAAGCCCAATTGCGCCCAATGCGTGCATGCCATCGCCAATCAGAATAGGGGCCTGATAGAGGTGAAGCTCATCCACTAGGTCTTCGGCCAAAAACGCGCCGGCGGTTTGCGCGCCGCCTTCGATATAGACGGTTTGAACGCCTTCCAAAGCGCTGATCTGATCGGGGCGGTTGATCACACGCACCCCATCAGGCGCCACGCCGCGCGACAGCAAGACGCGGTCCGGGCTTCGATCCGATAGGCCGGGCAAACGCACATCAAGACGCGGCCTGTCCGCTCTCCAAGTGCCACCGCCGACAAGGATGGCGTCGTGCCGCGCACGCTGCGCATGGACATGCGCGCGGGCCGTGTCCCCGGTGATCCACCGGCTCGTTCCGTCCGCAAGCGCGATGCAGCCATCAAGGCTGGTTGCGAGTTTCAGCGTAACATAGGGCCTGCCCAATTCAGCCCGCATCAAATAGCCAGCGATGCTTTGACGCGAGGCCTCGTGATCGAGCATCGTGACCGCAATTCCCGCCTCCGCTATCCTGCGCGCGCCAGTACCGGCAGTGCGGGGATCGGGATCTCCTTGGCCAATGACGACGCGCGATGGGCGCGTGGCAATAACAAGATCAGTGCATGCGGGGCCGCGATTGGATTGATGGGCGCAAGGCTCCAGCGTCACATACAAAGTTGCCCCGGCTGCGTCGCCCGGCCCGAGCCCTTTAAGCGCCAGGGCTTCTGCATGGGGGCGGCCACCAGCTTGCGTCCAGCCGCGCCCGATGACTTTGCCATCGCGCACCAGCAGCGCGGCCACTCCGGGGTTGGGGCGGCTTATGGGCCGGGAGCGCGCGGCAAGACGCGCGGTTGCGTCCATCCAACTCGCATCACTGGCAGCACCGTGTGCTATGGGTTTTGGCTTTCAACTGGCTCTTGGGAGAGCGGCTCACCCGTTTGATCAGCACTTTGAGCCCCGGCAAGCACGTCTTCGCGCCGCGCCTGCTCTTCTGCTTCTTCGGCAGCGCGATTGGCATCGGCGCGCCGCTCAATTTCTTCTACATCCATTCCCGCTGCTTCGCCCAGCGCCCGGTAGAGTTCACGCTTGCGGGCGTCGAGCGCCGCTTGCTGCTCTTCGCGCAGATCGCGCACCTCTTGATTGGCGATGTTGGACGCGATTATTTCTTCATCGCTGCGATTTTCATCCAAGGTGGTGATATAGGTGATCCTTGGCCGGTCCGGTGTCTTGTAAACGGTCTCGCCAGACAGCCAGTAAAAGATCACCGCAAACGGCGCCATGGAGATAAGCAAAATCGGCCCGCGCAAAGGATTGGGTTTGCGAAACTCGTTCCAGAAGTCGAGTATGCCCGGCTTGGGATTAAAGCGCGATTTGGAAAGCATGAATGGCAATATAGTGCGCCAATGCTCTCTAGACCAGAGGGAGCTGCGCTGGGCCTAGGCCTCTTTCCAGGGGTTGAAGAACAGATCTTCAACCGGAACCTCAAAATAGGCGGCCAGACGGTATGCCATGGGCAGGGAGGGATCGTATTTGTCCGCTTCGATGGCGATGATGGTCTGGCGCGAAATCTCAAGGGCTTCGGCAAGGTCAGCTTGATTAAGCTTTCGTCCTTTGCGCAACTCGCGAAGACGGTTTTTCATTCCGTCGGCCCCATGCCCCGCAGCTTCCAGGCGAGCCAGACCAGAACGAACCCTGCGAACTGCGCGAAAAACATATAGAACGCTCCATGGGTCAGATCGCTATGCCTTCCTGTAAGCGTTGCAAGGCATACAGCCATAACGAGCGCACCAATATTGCCTCCCCACCACCAGCTGAGCATTTGGCCTTGCTTTTGTAGATCATCGGTCTTGCGCCACCACAGCCAGCACGCAAACATGACAAGCGACGCGACCGCGAGGAGGGCGGGCAGAACCAATTCGGGATTATCAACGCCGCCGCTGAGCGGAACAGTCTTTCCGATGATCGTGCCAGCAATGAGTGAAGAACCGACAGCCAGAGCTGCCAGTAGCCAGAATTTCATTCGATGTGTCATGCCAAACCTTCCAAAGCTGTGAGCAATGTAAAAAGGTTTAAACATTTTGAATGAAATGTCAAAAGATTTTTACTTTTTGAAACTGGTCCACCGCCCCCGCGTATGTACTTGCTCAACCAAAGCTCGCGTAAAGGCTGCGCCCTTGCGCCTTCAACCACGCATCCGCTTCGCTGATATCGCCTTCATAAATGTCGCCCAGCAGCGCGTGAAAGGCGGGGCTGTGGTCGAAATGGACGAGGTGCGCGACTTCGTGGGCGACCACTGAGCGACGGACGAAATCAGGGGCCTGAACGAGCCTCCAATTGAGGCGGATGCGCTGCCTGCCTGACTGCCCTCCGTCAGAGCAGCTGCCCCATCGTCTTTGCGCGCGCGATAGGCCGACGGGCACCGGATCAAGGGCTGCTGCCTTAGTGTAATCCGCCAGATCCTCTTCAAACAGCGCCAGCGCCTGTTTTTCAAGCCAGCGCATAATGCGCTTCTCCAAACCTTGTTCGGGACCGCCTATCCTGAGCGCTCCATTGACAAGAAAAGGCCGTCTCGCAGCCTTAGGCTCCCAATCAATGTGCACTTTGTCACCGCGATAGCGCAGACAATCGCCAGGTCCCGGCGCGGATCGCTTGGGCACTTTCGCGTGCTGCTGCGCCAGCCAATCTCGCCGCGCATGGGCAAAGGCGGTCGCCTCTGCGCTGCGCGCCCAACTGGGCAGAGTGATGCGCACTTCGCTGCCATCGGGCGCAAGCCGCAAGGTCAATCGTTTGGCTGTCCGGTGGCGGCGCAGCGTTATGGGTACGGTGACGCCATTGAGCTCAATTTCAGGCTCGATAGGAGCGCGTTTGAGCCAGTCGATCATCCGTTTGTCTCATCCACATCAAACCCCATGCGCACGGGCGTTTTGGGAGGCCCCCATTGGACGATATGGTGCTCAAGAGGTCCGGCTTCAGTCTCGCTCACCACCCGGCCTACCACGGAAACTCCGGCGCGCTTCACCGCATCGCGATCGCCGCTGATCAAATAGTGCCAGCTTGGCAACGAACGCCCCTGCGCACGCCTGCGATAGGCGCAGGTTGAGGGCAGCCAGGGGACATCCTCAACAATCGCAAGCGTCAATCGCAAGCAATCGGGCACAAATGCCTTGCGGTTGCGGTAATCGGTGCATTGGGCGGTGCCGGTGTCGAGCAATTTGCACGCCACATTAGTGTCTTCGATCTCGCCTGTGTCCGCGTCTTCGATCTTGTGCAGGCAGCAGCGCCCGCACCCATCGCATAAAGCCTCCCACTCGGCCCGGTTGAGCTCCGCTAAAGGAAGCTCCCAGAAGGTCTCCCTCAAATCACCCATTTCGCCAGCTCTTGGGCTACCGCATCGGCCCCTTGGTCAGTGGGTAGAGTTGCGATGGGCTCGCCAGAGGGACCAAAGAGATAGGTCACGGTCGAATGGTTCATCAGATATCCGCCGCCTTCGCTTTCTTCCCCGCGCGAATAGAACACTTTGAAAGCCTGCGCGGTTTGCTCGATTTGCTCAGGTGTGCCGGTCAGGCCAATCAGCCTGTCGGAAAAAGCGCTGGCGAACTCGCCCACTGTCTCTGGTGTATCGCGCTCAGGATCGATGCTGATGAAAATTGGTTGGATATCGGCTCCAAGGCTTGGTTCAGCATCAGTGAATTGATTGAGGCCTTGAATAGTCCTCTGAACATCGGTGGGGCAGATATCAGGGCAATAGGTGAAGCCGAAATAGACAATTCGGTACTGACCCTCGAAGTCAGTCCAGCGCACCGTTTCACCGTCTTTGCCCGTCAAAGCAAAGTCACCGCCAATCGTGGCGCCTGCCAAAGGCGGTGCCTCAACAGGAGCGGCGGCGCTGTCGGTGCAAGCCGTTAGGCCGATAAGGGCAACAGCAGTGGCGAATGCAAAGACGCGGGAAGGAATGGCGGTACGGTTCATGGTCTGCTAATTGCCTCACAGCAAGAACGCCCTATCTGGGGTTCTCGAGATTAAAGTCTGACAGGAAATGCGAAAGGTTCAAAGCGTGGTGTCCACTGTTTTGCGCAAATTAGGAATGGGCCAAACAATTGCCAGTGCTCTGGCTGCAATGGGACTTGCTTTTGTCGCGGTGCAACCTGCGGCGGCACAACTGCGTTCAGAAGGGTTCCAGTTCCTCGAAGCGGTAAAGGACCGGGATGGAGACACCGCAACCGAGATGCTCAACCAGCCCGGTACGCAAGTGGTCAACACACGTGACATCACGACCGGGGATACCGGGCTTCACCTTGCGACTGCACGCCGCGATGCTTTGTGGGTGCGCTTTCTCCTACAGCGCGGTGCCAATCCCAATATCCGCAACAATCAAGGCATCACACCTCTGCAACTCGCCACCGGCTTGGGATTTATCGAAGGGGCTGAAATCCTGATCGACAAGGGCGCAGAAGTGAACATCGCAGACAGGCAGGGCGAAACCCCGCTGATCGCCGCGGTGCATCAACGCAATGTGGAATTGGTGCGCACCTTGTTGGCAGAAGGGGCAGACCCTGATCGCAACGACAATTCTGGCCGATCGGCGCGCGATTACCTGGAATTGATGACAGGCAACACCCTGCTGGCGCGCGAATTTGCAGAAGCGGATGCGGCGCGCGAAGACACGGGAACCCAAAGGCAATATGGACCGTCTTTCTGATATGACCGACACACCTGACTTTGCCGACATGACCTTGGATGAGCTGCGCATCGCGCTTGCACCGGATATTGCGGCATCCGCGATCTTCGATGGCTGGAATGAAACCGCGTTGATCGCCGCCGCCGAGATGGCGGGCGCGGATGTGGATGTGGCGAAGCTTGCTTTTCCGAAAAAGCCTGCGGGCGGGCAAGCGATGGACATGATCGAGGCGTGGATCACCAGCGTTGATAAAGCGATGGAGGCCGAATGGCCACAAAAGCGATTAGCAGAGCTCAAGATCCGCGAGCGTATTCGAACATTGGTTGCGTTCAGGCTGGAGGAGGTGGAGCATATTGATGAAGCGGTTCGGCGCGCTATGTCGATCATGGCAATGCCGCAAAACGCGCCGCGCGCAATGCAATTGGGGTGGAGTTCAGCCGACATAATGTGGAGGCTCGCGGGCGACACCGCGACTGATTACAACCATTACACCAAACGCGCCATCCTTGCAGGCATCTACTCCGCCACGCTTGCCTTTTTTGTCAATGATGACAGCGAAGGCAAAGCCAAGACCTATGAGTTTCTGGATCGGCGGATTGATGGTGTGATGCGGTTCGAAAAGTTCAAGCATCAACTGACAAGCAAAGAGATTGAACTGCCCAGCCTGACCCGGTTCCTTGGGCGTCTTCGATACCCTTCTAGGTAATTACCTCCATATCGGAAGTGGATAAGCCTGCGCGCGGGTCGCCCTGTCCGTGCGCCTGCCCTATGTCTTGACCAAGAGAATCGCATTTTGACTGGGAAGGACATACTTTATGGCGGGCTCGCTCAACAAGGTCATGCTGATCGGCAATCTCGGCGCCGACCCTGAAATCCGTTCGTTCCAAAATGGCGGCCGCGTGGCCAATCTGCGCATCGCGACTTCGGAAAGCTGGAAAGACAAGAACACTGGTGAGCGACGCGAAAAGACAGAATGGCACACTGTCGCGATTTTCTCAGACGGGCTTGTCAATGTTGTTGAGCGCTATCTGAAAAAAGGCAGCAAGGTCTTTATCGAAGGCAAGCTTCAAACCCGCAAATGGCAGGATCAAAGCGGAAATGATCGTTACAGCACCGAAGTCGTGATCCAAGGGCTGGGCGGAACCCTGACCATGCTCGACGGGCGCGGTGATGGCGGCGGTCAAAGCGGTGGCTATGGTGGCGGCAACCAGGGCGGCGGCTATAGCGGTGGCGGCAATCAAGGCGGCGGTTCCGGCGGAGGCTGGAACCAAGGCGGCGGATCGGGTGGCGGATCGGGCGGTGGCTCCGGTGGCGGTGCTGGCGGCTACGACGATCTAGATGATGACATCCCGTTCTAAAGCCTGGGTGCTCCGCAACTAGTCCCCTTTTAGCCCGCGCAGTGCTTCGGCTAGCGGGCCTTCCTTTTCACCGTCGCCAACGATTCCCGCTTGCTTGCGCGCGTCATCGGCATTTGGCCCCTCTGCATAAGGATCAATGGCCAGGCCGAGTGTTTGTGCGACGGCTTCCCCCAGGTCGAAAGTATCCCCGGAATATTCAATCTCGTCGCAGTCATCCGCGTCGAGCTCTATCTCGATTCCTGCATCATCATCTTGCGCTTCATCCAGCGCTGTTTCTTCGATGAATTTGAGGTCGAGTGTCTCGTCAATCGTGGTGGGGAATTCCTCTCCCGATATGGCGCAGGATTGGCGGATTGCTGCCGTTAAAGTGCCCTGCGCGCGAACCGCACTGGGTGTTTTTGTCAGGTGAACCTCAGCGCGCAGGCTATCAATGCCGGGCAGGTCAAAACGGGCGGCCAGGTCAGCGCGCTCGTTTTCTCTTGCCTCCACCACAACAGGTTCGGCGGGAATAGCCTTGACCTTGATCGGTCGCGCGAGTTCTGTCTGCTTGTTCACGCGCAAGTGTCTACCAGATGCTTGAGGCTTTGAGCACCTGTTCATCGTCGAATGTCGCCAGTCGTTGGGACAAGGCCAGCAATTTGCCTGATACGCAGGCTGCGCTGGCGTCTTGATCCGCGCCATCTGAAAAAGTGACGTTGCGCGCGACCGCTTTGGTAAGTTTATCCGCATCTTGTGCAGCCAAGGCAGCGCGATACGCGCCCAGCCTGCCGCCAAGAACGCTCATCAATTTGCCGATCCGTTTGCCGACAACCACGTCGTTGACGCCAAACTCGCGCAATTGGCCGTCCATGTCTTCGACAAACAGTTCAGCAAGCAGCGCGCTTTCGCTGCGCATATCGCTGGCTTCGACACGCACCATCACGGTGCACAGGACCGCCGTGATAAGGTCGAACCGGCCGGCCACCGTGTCTGCAACATTGCAATCGGTGTAGAGCGAGGGTTCGCGTGCAAGCTCGATCACGCGGTGCCATAAGGGCCTCACAGCTTCCCGTGGGTCCGGGCCAGTTCCAAGCAGGCGGTTGATAAATGACATGGCATCCCTTTCCACGTTTGATCGCAGGCTCAGGGCCCGAACACTCAACTGCCAACACCTTATATATATCCCGGCAACATCTTATCTTGCCAGGTCAGCAACGTCTATTCAGCCATGATTCACGACCATAACCCCAGCTCGGCCTTGGTGCGGCGTTGCAAGGCTGTGCGGTAGGCCCTAAGGCTCGCACAGCCAAGCGGTAAGAGATCACGGGATTTGACGGGCTTTATGAATATGCAAGCGTTTCAAAAGCGGCGCGTTACGAAGGCGGCACTGTTGGCCGTCACAGTTCTGGCACTCGGAGCGTGTTCTTCGATCCGTGAATCGCGCGGTTTTGTGAACGATCCTTTACTGACACGGACGGTTCAGCCGGGGATTGATAATCAGCGCTCTGTTGAAGGGACGCTGGGGCGTCCCACCTTTGCAAGCCAGTATGGTGAGCCGGTGTGGTATTACATTGCTTCAACAACTGGGCGCCGTCCCTTTGTTCGGCCTCGTATCAGAGACCATGCGGTTCTGGCGGTTCGCTTTGATGCACAGGGCAATGTCGCATCGGTTGATCGATCGGGTGTGGAAGAGGTCGTGTTCCTGCAGCCCGATGCGAGCGTGACACCGACATTGGGTAGGGAACGCGGATTTCTTGAAGATCTGTTTGGCAATATCGGACAGGTCGGTGGTGGTCTGCCGGGCGGCGGAGGACCGGGTGGTCCTTGATGCAGCTGGGGTGACTTGACTTGATCCCTACTATGCAGCGCCCATATCGCTCAGCATGACAGACAATCCGGCTAGTCACGGCCTTATCCAGTGGCACGGCACAACTATCATTGGCGTGAAACGCGGCGATAAAGTCGTGATCGCCGGTGATGGCCAAGTCTCAATGGGCAACACAGTGATGAAGCCCAATGCGCGCAAAGTCCGCCGCATTGGGGAGGGTGAGAAAGTTGTCGCGGGCTTTGCCGGTGCAACGGCGGATGCCTTTACCCTGTTTGAACGGCTTGAGAAAAAGCTTGAGCAATATTCGGGCCAGTTGATGCGCGCTGCGGTTGAGTTGGCCAAGGATTGGCGCACAGACAAATATCTGCGCAACCTTGAAGCGTTGATGATAGTTGCCGATGCAGAAAGCCTGCTGGTCTTGACGGGCAATGGCGATGTGCTGGAGCCTGAAGGCGGAATTGCTGCCATTGGTTCTGGCGGGAATTATGCGCTCGCCGCCGCTCGCGCGCTTTCGGATTACGAAGGCGATGCCGAACAGATCGCGCGCAAAGCCATGGCAGTTGCAGCCGATATCTGCGTCTTCACCAATGGTAACTTAACCGTCGAAACCGTCTAGCATCAGCTCTGGCCGTCCTTTCCTGCAAGCGAAAAGGCAGGCATGAAGCGGCCATGATTGCAGCAACGCCGCGCCCAAAACTGGCCGAAATCCAGCTGTTGCGTGCTTTGGCGGCCGCAATTGTCGCAGTCGGTCACATTGCATTTGGATTTGCAGACAAGGTCGGTGCTGGGTTGGGCCTAGGTGATAAAGCCCAAGCTTTGAGCAGCCTTTTGGGACAAAGCGCGGTGATGCTGTTCTTTATCATCTCGGGCTATATAATGGTGGTGTCCTCGAAAGGGCTGTTCGGTCAGCCAGGTGCTCGCCGTGTATTCTGGATGCGACGACTTATCCGGATTATGCCGCCATATTGGATCGCGACACTGTTGCTGGCCCTGGTGTTCCTGGTTCTTCTCGATCGTCCAGTTCCACTAGACCGGTTGGCCTTATCGTTCTTGCTTATTCCTCACTGGCCAGAGGACGGCAGCCTTGCCGCGCTGCCATTTCTTTGGGTGGGTTGGACGCTTTTCTATGAGCTTGTCTTTTACTTTCTGTTTGGATTGCTGATTGGCAATGGGCGTCGGGGAGCGATTTTGGGCGCTGCAATAGGTTGTGTTGGGCTGGTGCTGGTTGGCCTATGGATATCAACTGAGAATGCTTTTCTATTCACGGTCACCCGGCCCGTCTGTTTGATGTTTGTTGTGGGGATGGCTCTTGCGGTGTGGCGCGAGGCGGGCTGGGCGGCGCCTGTGTGGGTCCGTATCGCAAGTCTGGCGGCAATAGCGCCTGCGATGTTTCTGGTTCCTTCGCCTCAAGACGGATCGGCTATGGGGTTTGATTATCTCGCTTGGGCCGCGCTGCCCGCCGCATTTTTTGCGCTTTCAGTCTTGGGCGGGCCGCTGAAGCTGCCGCGTCCCGACATTTTTTCACGTGCTGGCGATATGAGCTATGCGCTCTACCTGCTCCATGTACCGGTCGTATGGTTTTGGCAGTGGTTCTACCGCAAGCTTCCGTTATTTAGCCCCGGGCCATGGGATTTCTTGATCACGGCCATCTTTGCGACCCTAATCGTCTCTTATGTTTTCTATCTTTGGGTTGAGCGACCGATGACTGCAGCCTTGAACCGCGCCGCAGGCTCGCCACATGACGGGACAACTAGGAAATGAAGCAAGAACCAATGGATAACCTCACTCCCAAGGCGATCGTCGCCGCGCTTGATGAGCATATAATCGGACAAAAGGATGCGAAACGTGCGGTTGCTGTCGCGCTTCGCAACCGCTGGCGGCGTCAGCGACTGGGCGCGGATTTGCGCGATGAAGTCACTCCCAAAAACATCCTGATGATAGGCCCTACAGGTTGCGGCAAGACAGAGATCAGTCGGCGTCTCGCAAAACTTGCTGAAGCGCCCTTTGTCAAAGTGGAAGCGACCAAGTTCACCGAAGTCGGCTATGTCGGCCGCGATGTTGAACAAATCGCGCGCGACTTGGTCGAAGAGGCGATCAGGCTCGAAAAAGAACGCCGCCGCGACGCAGTGCGCGAGGCAGCATCAGAAGCCGCAATGGAGCGGCTGCTCACCGCTTTGGTGGGCGACAACGCTTCAGAAGCCACTCGCGAGAGCTTTCGCCAGCGCATTGTTCAAAACGCTATGAACGAAGTCGAGGTCGAGATTGAGGTCACCGAAAGCGCTGCCCCAGGGTTCGACATGGGCAACATGGGCGGCAATATGCAGATGATCGACCTCAGCGATATGATGGGCAAAGCGTTCGGCAAAAAGCCAACGAAAAAGCGCAAGCTGCGCGTGCCCGATGCGTGGGATAAACTGGTTGATGAGGAAGCAGACAAACGCCTTGATGATGAGGACGTTGCGCGCGTTGCTCTCCAAAACGCAGAGACCAACGGGATCGTCTTTCTCGATGAAATCGACAAAATCGCGGTTTCCGATGTGCGTGGCGGTTCGGTTTCACGCGAGGGGGTTCAACGCGATCTTCTCCCCCTGATCGAAGGCACCACAGTGGCCACCAAATATGGGCCGATGAAGACGGATCACATATTGTTCATCGCAAGCGGCGCGTTTCACGTCGCGAAGCCATCCGACATGCTGCCCGAATTGCAAGGCCGTTTGCCCATCCGGGTTGAGCTACGCGCGTTGACGCAGGAGGATTTCGTCCGCATTCTGTCTGAAACGCGGGCAAATCTTGTTGAGCAATATCGCGCTTTGCTTGGCACGGAAAAGGTTGAGCTCGACATTACCGAAGATGCGGTCAACGAAGTCTCGAGCATCGCGGCGAGAGTGAACGAAGGGGTTGAGAATATCGGCGCGCGGCGTTTGCAGACGGTGATGGAAAAGTTGCTCGAAGAGATCAGCTTTGAGGCTGAAGAGCATCAGGGTGAGACCATTACAATCGACGCCGCTTATGTCAGTGAACGGCTCAGCGATCTTGCTGGCAACACCGATCTGTCGAAGTACATCCTATGAGTTCTCAGGGGGCCGTCGCCGGTCTTCGCGAGATGCTGGCGGGCATGAAGCCGTGCCTGTTTGAAGATCATGGCTGGCAGTTTGTTGAAAGCTCGAATGAGAAAGTAGGTCAGGCGCCCTTTGCCATCATCAACGAAGCGGAAGGGACAACCGATGTGGTCCCGTATGATGAAGCAGAAGAGGTACCCGTTTTTGCGCGGATCACCCTAGAGGTACATTCCTCTCTCGAAGGGGTCGGGCTGACGGCACAGGTCGCCGGTGTTCTTGCCGATGCGGGGATTGCCTGCAATGTAATTGCTGGCTTCTATCATGATCACCTGTTTGTGCCCTGGGACAGTCGCGATGATGCGTTGGGACTGTTGGAGCAGCTGAGCAAAGACGCACGTCGATGAACATCACCATCTAGCAGGACGGAACGCGCTTTTGCTGTTGCATGGATAGGCCGCGCACGCTTTATTCTAGCCCATCACTGACTTTTCTCACGGGGCAAATATCCATGATCCGTAACATCTTTTTGGCTGGGGTGGCGGCCACATCCTTTACTCTTTCGGCGCCCGCACTTGCTGAGGCGCATAGTGAGGTTGCTAACGAAAGTGGCGCCCTGACTGCTCCCGCGATCGAATATTCGATGTGGACGCTGGCCAATGGTCTGCGAGTTATCGCGATCGAAGATGACACGACGAGCACAGTGACCACCTCGCTTTGGTACGATATCGGATCAAAGCACGATCCGGCAGGCCGATCAGGCTTTTCGCATCTGTTTGAGCATATTCTCAGCCGTAAGACCGAGAATATGCCGTACAATATGATTTATGGACTGACGGCGGACATTGGCGGCACACGCAACGCTTCCAATTGGATCGATCGCACCAATTACTTTGAGCAGGTGCCCGCGCAATATCTCGAAACAATGCTCTGGACCCACCGTGAGCGGATGGCGAATGTGGTCGTCGATGAAGAAGTGTTCGAAACCGAACGCGGCGTTGTAAAGGAAGAGCTGCGCCAGCGTGTTCTCGCGCCTCCCTATGGACGCCTGCAACGCTTCGTCATTCCAGAAAACGCTTATGATGCGATGCCGCATCGGCGCGCGGGGATTGGGTCAATCGAAGACCTCGACAGCGCAACATTGGATGATGCGTTGGCCTTTTACGAGGCTTATTATGGGCCGGACACCGCCACATTGATCGTTGCGGGTAATTTCGAAATGGACAATCTCCGGGCGCTGGTTGATCAATATTTTGGTGACATCCCCCGCCGCGCCAATCCTATCAGCACTGCTTTGGATGTCATCGAGCCCGAGGCAAGTGGTCCTAGGACGGTCAACGCGACTGCTCCCAACGTCCCGCTGCCCGTGATCGGCGGCGTTTGGAAAGGCGTTTCGACGGCTCATCCGGATGCTGCGGCGCTTGAGGTTCTTTCGGCCATTCTGGATCGCGGCGATAACAGCAGGCTGGCGAGTGCGCTGGTCCGCACTGGGCAGGCGGTTCAGACATTCGGTGGATCCTCCTCCTTCCGCGATACCGGCCAATTTGGGGCCTTCGCCGTCGTGCGAGGCGAAGCCCAAATGGAAGCGGCAAGTGCCACGCTCGACGCCGAACTGGAACGGCTGCGCACCGAACTCGTGACAGCCGAAGAGCTGGCGGAGGCCAAGAACGAGATAATCGGCGCAACCCTGCGCCGCAGAGAGACAGCGCGGGGGCGGGCATTCGAGCTAGGTGAGGCGCTTGTCTCAACCGGCAATCCGGATGCGGCTGATCTACGCTTGGCGGCCATTAGCGCCGTGACAGCACAAGACATAATGCGCGCTGCTGCCGAACATCTGGACCCAAACAAGCGTGTAACGATCACCTACCGCGCCGGAGAGGATGATGTTTCAAGCTATGCTAATCCCGTGCCGATGCCGGATTTTGGGACTTTGCCCCCTGCGGTCAATGCACCCAGAGCGGTAAGACCCGAAGCTGAACGCGAAGCACCGCCGGCACCGAGTGTGGTGCCCGAGGTTGCCACTCCGGAAATCGTTGAAGCCACTTTGTCAAACGGCATCCCGGTGGTCGCAGTGCAAACCGGCGATGTTCCGATTGCGACCATCACGATGCTTGTGCCTGGAGGCAGCCAGACGGACCCGCGCGAGAAGGCAGGCATTGCGCAGATGGCCGCGGCGCTCGCTGACAAAGGCATTAATGGTATGGACGAGGTTGAGATCGCAGCCGCGTTCGAAAGCCTTGGGGCAACGTTTGGCGGCGGTGCTGGCAGCGATGGGACCAGCTTCAGCCTCACGGCCCCCGTTGCCAATCTTGATGAAGCGGGCGCGCTAGCCGCATCTATCGTGAAGGGCGCGATTTATCCGACAGGAATGTTTGAACGCGAACGCGCGCGGGCTCTTGATGGTCTGCGGGTCTCTATGAATGAACCCGGCGGTCTATCCCGGATGGTAGCCCGCACCGCAATGTATGGTGATGCGCCTTATGGTACCCAGCCTGGTGGGACAAATGACACTCTGAGTGTGATCACGCGTGATGATTTGTTGGAGCACAGGCAACGTTACTTCCATTCAAGCCGGATGAAGATTGTTGTCTCTGGCGGTATTGATCCCCAGGCCGCCATCGCAACTGCTGAGGCCATGTTCGGCGATTGGCGAAGCTCGATGTTTGCCGGACCCCTGCCTGAAGAGGCAGCGGGCGAAGCGCAGCCGCCGCGAGCCATTGTTGTCAACATGCCCGATGCAGGTCAGGCTTCGGTCGTTGCTGCGGTTCGCGCGCCTTCGCGCACCGATCCGGATTACTTCCCACTCGAACTGGCCAACAGTGTGCTGGGCGGAGGATCGAGCGGGCGACTGTTTGAAGAGATCCGCACCAAGAGATCGCTCAGTTACGGGGCCTATTCGGGCTTCCCGGATCGCCGTGACGACGCGATTCTCACCGCCAGCGCTCAAACGAAGAATGACACTGCCGATGAAGTTGTTCGGATCTTCTTCGATGAGTTTGCCCGCCTTGCCGGCGAGGACCTAAGCGAGGAGCTCTTAGAACGGCGGCGTTTGTATCTTAGTGGCGGCTATGGCCGCTCGCTAGAAACCAGCCGCGGTTTCAACGGGATCGTTTCGACCTTGTTGCAGCAGGGTCTGGCACCAGAGGAGGCAGCGCTATACGCGCAGCGTCTTGCCGAAGTGGATGCTAACGCCGCCAGTGCGGCAGCGGGGCGCTATCTTGACCCTGATCGTGCCACTTTTGTGATTGTCGGTGATGCCGAACAGTTTCTGACTGATCTTCAGGATATTCTGCCTGACGTAGAAGTTATCGAGGCGGATCAACTAGATCTGGCGAGGGCTGACTTGCTTAAGCCTATGGAAGCGGCTTCGGTATCGGAAGAGTAATCTACTCTGCCAGTTCCTCGTCTCGTGTGTTTTCGGCGCGCTCATTGGCTTGTTGCGCCCACATCTCGGCATAGAGACCGCCTTCAGCCAGCAGACTTTCGTGCGTTCCGCTTTCGCGCAGTTCGCCGTGATCGAGCACGATGATCCGATCTGAGTCTGCAATCGTCGAAAGGCGGTGCGCGATGGCGATTGTGGTGCGACCTTGGGACACACGTTTGAGTGTACCAAGTATCTCTTTCTCGGTGCGGGTGTCGAGCGCGCTGGTCGCTTCGTCCAGCAGCAGGATCGGAGGATCTTTCACAAGAGTTCGCGCGATGGCGACGCGTTGTTTCTCTCCGCCTGACAGTTTGAGACCGCGTTCTCCAACGGTGGTTTCAAACTTGTCTGGCAGCCGCTCAATCAACGGCATCAAGGCCGCATCGCGCGCGGCCTGCTCGACGGTCTCCTCAGCGGTGTTCTCTGCGCCATAGGCGATGTTGTAGGCGAGCGTGTCGTTGAACAGCACGCTGTCCTGCGGGACGATACCGATTGCGGCGCGCACGCTTTCTTGTTGGGCCTTTGCGATATCCTGCCCATCTATCAGGATGCGTCCTGCGCCGGGATCATAGAAGCGGAAGAGCAGGCGGCCGATTGTGCTCTTGCCTGCTCCGGATGGCCCTACGATAGCGAGGGTCGATCCCGCCGGCACTTCGAAACTCAGACCTTTCAGGATGGTGCGTTCTGATTCGTAGCCAAAGGTCACATTCTCGAATGCCAGCGAAGGCTCCCTGATCGCAAGGGCCGGTGCGCCGGGCGGGTCCTTCACCTCAACCTCAGTGTCCATCAGCCGGAACATCTCCGCCATATCGACAAGACCTTGCCGGATGGTGCGATACACCCATCCCAGCAGATCAAGCGGACGGAAAAGCTGCATCAGATAGGTGTTCACAAAAACCAAATCGCCGACTGTCAGATCGCCTTTGCTCCATCCCCAAACAGTATAGGCCATTGCCCCTGCCATCAGCGCATTGGTGATCCCCGACTGCACGACATTGAGCATTGCCAGCGAGTTTTCGGACTTCACTGCTGCCCTCGCATAGGCGCGCGCTGCCTGTCCGTAGCGCTCTTCTTCGCGGCGCTCGGCACCGAAATACTTTACCGTCTCAAAATTGAGGAGCGAGTCCACCGCGCGGTGCAGAGCCTTACCATCAAGATCGTTCATCTCACGACGCAGCTTTGTGCGCCACTCGGTGATCCAGCGTGTGGTGGAGATATAGAGCACGACCGTGAAGGCGGTTGCAGCCACCAATTCCCAGCCGAAGTTGAGGTAGAAGATAACGCCGACCGCGATTAGCTCAATCGCGGTTGGGGCAATGTTGAACAGGAGGAAGTAGAGCATCATGTCGATGCTCTTGGTTCCGCGTTCAATGATCTTGGTTACCTCGCCTGTGCGTCTTGTCAGGTGAAAGCGCAGGCTCAATCGATGCAAGCGATGGAATACATCTTCGGCAAGGCTCAAGGTTGCCATCTGTCCGACGCGTTCAAACGCCACATTGCGAAGATTATCGAACAAGAGCGACGTAAAGCGGCCAAGCACATAGGCTGCGACCAAAGCCATCGCAACTTGCGCGCCGGCGGCTATTTCAGCCGCCGCATCGGTCCCTTCCATAGCATTGACCGCGCCTTTGTAGGCGAAGGGAAGGGCGAGCGTGACTGCCTTTGCGGCAAGCACCAGCAGCATTGCCACGACAATCCGTACTCTTAGCCCTGCATTCTCCTTCGGCCACAGGTAAGGAAGGAAGCGCCGTAGCGTTTTCCAACCTTCAGCCTCAGGCGGTTTGGTCGGGCGGTCGGAAGAGGCAGTGTCAGGCGGCATCGCGCCGCGTCATGTGGGCGCGATGCGAAGGCTGTGCAAGGTGTTGAGGTCTTAGAACCTGAAGGAGCGACCGCGCTGGATGTTGCGATTGCGTCTCATCTGGCGGGCGACATCGCGCGGAACGTCGAACAATATTCGCTGGCGCGAAAAGTCGATGGCGACCCGATCAAACATTTCCAGATGCTGCATGCCCAATGAGATCACGGGCGTATCTCCGAGTCCAAGTGCGTGGAACGCTGGGGCATCAGCAAATGTCAGCGGAACATTAGTGAGGGCAAGCCCTTCAATGTTGAGAGTGCGTACAAAGGAAAGCTCGCCCGTCAGTTCCACGCCATTTACATCAGTAGTGATGACTTCTTGCGCACGCTTTGCGCGCAGCCTTTCTTGAAGGGCAAGATTCCCGATGCTTCCCTGAGCGCCCGTGTCGATGATAACCGTCGCGCGAACCCCTTCGACAATCGCGTTTGTGATCAGCAATTGACCCAGCTCTTGCCGCGCTCTGACGATAATTTCGAATCCTTTGCGGTAATTGTCGACCTCCGACACATCCTGAACGGCGATCGTTTGCTCGCGAAAATCAATAAGGACGCGAAAGTCCTGAAGGCTGTCCAACCCCAGAATGCCGTCAGCTCCCACGTGCTGGCTATCAAGGACCGGTGAAACGAGATCGTAAACCGTGTGATTGCCAAAGCTCACCTCATCCACTTCGACGACATCAACCGGGCGGCGGCTTGCCATGCCGACCAGCGTCGCTGTGCCATAGGGCGTTAGAGCCAGTCCCTCATTGATCCGATGCGTGACCGCCGTTGCCTGGCTGCCGGTATCAATCATGAAATCGAACGGCCCCATCCCTTCAACCATCACTGGAAGGGTCAACCGATCGTGCCGTTCCTCTTCAAGCTCAAGGATTTCGGTCGTGGGGTCGGTCAGATTGGGAGCGATGGCCTCGATATCTGGGGCAGTGGGTACCACTGGAGGCTCGACCGCGACAGATGCCGCGCTCGATCCCGCAAGGCTGGCGACCACGACTGGAGTCATCAAAAATGTCATCATAGTCCATCCAATCCCATTTGCTCGGCTGCGTCCTGAGCTGAGTCTTGCGTGGGAGATTACCAGACTGTTACATGAACCCCAAATGGACCGGCGTAGAGATCGCCTCATTCATCAAACAACGGGTGCTCTTTCCCGGTTTCTAAGTAAGTCCCAGGTTTCCCGAACAATTCCGCGATAGCCAAACCAAAAGGCTGCCGCATAGGTGCAAGCGCCCAATGCGGCGTTGAAGATCAGCTCAAGAAGAGGGGATGGGATGGGAACTAGGAGCTGAGCCAGAAGAACTGCGATAGCCATCACCGCGCAAGCCAGTGCAATCGGCGCCAGGGTGTTGATTAGGGCAACCAAACTCACTGCGATACGCGGCAGAGTGACTAGCAATGTCACCGCCATCAGCAACGGAGCGGCGATCCACCACGCCTGAACAAGGCCCATCGTTCCCACTGTTATATGCCAAACGAACATAGTCGGAAAAATCAAAGCACCGCTGATATTGGTGAACAGTTGAATCTGTGGTCTTCCCATTGCGTTTGTTACGGGCCCGCAAATCAGTTGCAGCGCAAAGGCAGGCATAACGATTGTTAGCCCTTGAAAGATCGGGATGAGCTCCACCCACTTGTCGCCCATCAATACCAGAATTGTGTTTTCGGCGGTGAGAGCAAGACCGATATAGATCGGCGCGCTTACCATCATGACCATGCGCGCGGTTTTAAGAAAGTATGGGCCCAGCGGCTTGTTCGAGCGGTGCAGCTCTGAATAAGCAGCCAAGGCCACTTCGTTGATCGGCGGGATGAAGCGAGCGGTGACGATCAACGCAAGGAAGATCGCCTGAGCATAAAGACCAAGATCATATGTCGATAGGAAACGTCCCGCTATCACCACGTCCGATTGGCTCTGAACGATCCAGAATATCTGGCACAGCGTTAGCGTGCCGCCGAAGGTCAACAGATCCCATGCGCCTGTAGGATTGAAAACCGGACGCACCCAAAGCTTGGCTGCGATCATTAGGCCAATAGCTCGGCTTACAAACATCGAAATACCCGAATAGACGAGTGCCCATACCCCCCATCCCATCCATGCTAACCCTAAGGCGACCAATGCGCCCACCACCGCGCTGGCCATGTTGGCGTGACCGGCTTTGCGAAACTCCAGCTGTCGAGCGAGCCATTCCTGCGGCAGTGCAGAGAATGGGATGGTCAGAAAAATCACCGCCTGCAAACGCAGCATATCAGCGACCAATGGTTCTTGATAATAGGCTGCGGCTTGAGGGGCGAGGATCAATTGGGTTGTGGCAAGAGTAACGGCCAAAACCAGCAGCATCCCAAAAACCTGCCCGATTCTCCTATCGTCGAGTCTATCAGTTTGCACCATCGAGGTGGCGAAGCTTTGCCCGTTGAGCACGGTGAGAGCCACAACCATTGTTTGGCTCATCGCAAAGAGGCCATAATCGGTCGGGCCGAGAAGGCGGACAACCAGAAAGGTCGACGTCCAAGTAATGATCTGCGCCGCGACCTGAGTTCCCCAACGCCACGCTACGGCTGAGCGCACCCTAGAGGCAAAGCTGGCCTCGGTTTCGCTGGCAGGCGGGATCGCACCCGATTGCGAGTCGGGAGAGGGGGCATTCGTAGTCATCGCTGATGCGTTACGCGTAAAAGGTGAACAAAAGGCCTCCTTCAAAGAGCGATTCAGCTGTGAATCGCAGGGATCTGCGGGTCGCATTCGTTAATGTGGTCTTGAAATTTGGCTCAAGCTCCCCATCTCGATTGCCACTGGAAGTGTGTAGAATGGCTGATTTCCGGGGGTCTGGCGTCTTTTTGAAATAAAATTGCAAAAAGGCGTTGACCGAATCTGAGGGCGCCCATATATGCCCCTCCACCGACGCAGCGAAGCCGGTTCAAACCGCCACCGCAACGTTGGTCGCCAACATAAACGGATAGCCGGTCCCCCGGTTTCAAATCGGGGACACCTTCGCTGTCCGCTTTTTAATGTTTGGTGGCTCTTTGACATTGTTGGTTTTTGATGAAGGGACATGTGGGCGACGGCGCCCGGTCCGAGCACCTCAAGGGCTCGTGCACCGGTAAACCTTAAGCCGATTGCCACATCCTTATCGCCTCCACAGGCGATACGTGATGAAGCATGTTCATTCGTATCCATTACGTTTGACAGTGCAGGTATCGGCTCCTTGATACTCTGGCTTGTCGGAATGGCGAAGTTTACTTCGTGTCCGATTTGTTAGTTTCACAAACTTGAGAGTTTGATCCTGGCTCAGAACGAACGCTGGCGGCATGCCTAACACATGCAAGTCGAACGAACTTCCCTTCGGGGTTAGTGGCGCACGGGTGCGTAACGCGTGGGAACCTGCCTTTAGGTTCGGAATAACTCAGAGAAATTTGAGCTAATACCGGATAATGTCTTCGGACCAAAGATTTATCGCCTTTAGATGGGCCCGCGTTAGATTAGATAGTTGGTGGGGTAACGGCCTACCAAGTCGACGATCTATAGCTGGTCTGAGAGGATGATCAGCCACACTGGGACTGAGACACGGCCCAGACTCCTACGGGAGGCAGCAGTGGGGAATATTGGACAATGGGCGAAAGCCTGATCCAGCAATGCCGCGTGAGTGATGAAGGCCTTAGGGTTGTAAAGCTCTTTTACTAGGGATGATAATGACAGTACCTAGAGAATAAGCTCCGGCTAACTCCGTGCCAGCAGCCGCGGTAATACGGAGGGAGCTAGCGTTGTTCGGAATTACTGGGCGTAAAGCGCGCGTAGGCGGTTATCCAAGTCAGGGGTGAAATCCCGGAGCTCAACTCCGGAACTGCCCTTGAAACTAGGTGACTAGAATATTGGAGAGGTAAGTGGAATTCCGAGTGTAGAGGTGAAATTCGTAGATATTCGGAAGAACACCAGTGGCGAAGGCGACTTACTGGACAATTATTGACGCTGAGGTGCGAAAGCGTGGGGAGCAAACAGGATTAGATACCCTGGTAGTCCACGCCGTAAACGATGATAACTAGCTGTCCGGGCTCATAGAGCTTGGGTGGCGCAGCTAACGCATTAAGTTATCCGCCTGGGGAGTACGGTCGCAAGATTAAAACTCAAAGGAATTGACGGGGGCCTGCACAAGCGGTGGAGCATGTGGTTTAATTCGAAGCAACGCGCAGAACCTTACCAGCCTTTGACATCCTAGGACGATTTCTGGAGACAGATCTCTTCCCTTCGGGGACCTAGTGACAGGTGCTGCATGGCTGTCGTCAGCTCGTGTCGTGAGATGTTGGGTTAAGTCCCGCAACGAGCGCAACCCTCGTCCTTAGTTGCCATCATTTAGTTGGGCACTTTAAGGAAACTGCCGGTGATAAGCCGGAGGAAGGTGGGGATGACGTCAAGTCCTCATGGCCCTTACAGGCTGGGCTACACACGTGCTACAATGGCATCTACAGTGAGCAGCGATCCCGCGAGGGTTAGCTAATCTCCAAAAGATGTCTCAGTTCGGATTGTTCTCTGCAACTCGAGAGCATGAAGGCGGAATCGCTAGTAATCGCGGATCAGCATGCCGCGGTGAATACGTTCCCAGGCCTTGTACACACCGCCCGTCACACCATGGGAGTTGGTTTCACCCGAAGATAGTGCGCTAACCTTTTAGGAGGCAGCTAGCCACGGTGGGATCAGCGACTGGGGTGAAGTCGTAACAAGGTAGCCGTAGGGGAACCTGCGGCTGGATCACCTCCTTTCTAAGGATACATGCGAAAGCGCCGAGGCTAGCCCTTGGAAGTGCTTCGCAAGTTCCAAAGAACATTGCCGTCGTCCTCATGTCCTTTCATCAATCAGATACATCGCTTCCGGCGGGGCTTGCCCCAATGTTTGCGTTGTTTGCCTGAGCTGGCTCGCGCCGCAATCGGCTTTCATGGGCCGGTTTGTTGGTGCAGGTCCGTAGCTCAGTTGGTTAGAGCGCACCCCTGATAAGGGTGAGGTCGGTGGTTCAAATCCACTCGGACCTACCATCTCTTTAGTGGGATGGCGCGTTCACCGCCTAAGGGGCCTTAGCTCAGCTGGGAGAGCACCTGCTTTGCAAGCAGGGGGTCATCGGTTCGATCCCGATAGGCTCCACCAGGCATTTTGATCTGATAGATGAAACGAAAGAGATCCGGTTTCGACCGGTCAGGCGGATCTGCCGCCGACATTTGACATTGTGAATGGGTTTTTAAATCGATGCCGTGGCGCATAGATTGTTTGACATTTGAGGGTCTAGCCGGCCCGTCAAACTTTAAGTCTATGCATCACAAATCAATCAAATTGATTATCTGGCTGAGATAATTCCTCCGCATCATCGCGAAGACGAACGGGCTTTTATGCAGGCCTGTCGTTGATGGTGTGGATTCTCAAGCGTGAGGTAAGAGCATTTGGTGGATGCCTTGGCATGTACAGGCGAAGAAGGACGTGGCACGCTGCGATAAGCGTCGGGGAGATGTGAGCAATCTTTGATCCGGCGATTTCCGAATGGGGAAACCCACCTTCACCATTTCTTTCATTTTCTCTTCGGAGAGATTGAGAGAGGTGGATAAGGTATCACCTTAGTGAATATATAGCTTTGGTGAAGCAAACCCGGGGAACTGAAACATCTCAGTACCCGGAGGAAAAGACATCAACCGAGATTCCCGTAGTAGTGGCGAGCGAACCGGGACCAGGCCAGTGCCTTTTCTATTATTAGCAGAACTCTCTGGAAAGTGAGACCATAGTGGGTGACAGTCCCGTATGCGAAAAGACTAGAAAAGGACTTGAGTAGGGCGGAACACGTGAAATTCTGTCTGAACATGGGGGGACCACCCTCCAAGCCTAAATACTCGTACATGACCGATAGCGAACACAGTACCGTGAGGGAAAGGTGAAAAGCACCCCGATTAGGGGAGTGAAACAGTACCTGAAACCGGATGCTTACAAGCAGTTGGAGCCCCATAGGGGGTGACAGCGTACCTCTTGCATAATGGGTCAGTGACTTAATCTAACATGCGAGCTTAAGCCGTTAGGTGTAGGCGAAGCGAAAGCGAGTCTGAATAGGGCGACTGAGTATGTTGGATTAGACCCGAACCCCGGCGATCTAGGCATGAGCAGGTTGAAGGTGCGGTAACACGCACTGGAGGACCGAACCGTTGCATGTTGAAAAATGCTCGGATGACTTGTGTTTAGGGGTGAAAGGCCAATCAAGCCGGGAAATAGCTGGTTCTCCGCGAAATCTATTGAGGTAGAGCGTCAGATTTTTGCCATTGGGGGTAGAGCACTGGATGGGCTAGGGCTGCGCGAGCGGTACCAAACCTAACCAAACTCCGAATACCAATGAGTCTAGTCTGGCAGACAGACGGCGGGTGCTAAGGTCCGTCGTCAAAAGGGAAACAGCCCTAACCTACAGCTAAGGTCCCCAAGTCATATCTAAGTGGGAAAGCATGTGGGAATCCCAAAACAACCAGGAGGTTGGCTTAGAAGCAGCCATCCTTTAAAGAAAGCGTAACAGCTCACTGGTCTAAATAAGGGTTCCTGCGGCGAAGATGTAACGGGGCTAAAGATATGCACCGAAGCTTAGGGTTGCAGTTTACTGCAGCGGTAGCGGAGCGTTCCGTAAGTTGATGAAGCCGAAGGGTAACCGACGGTGGAGATATCGGAAGTGCGAATGCTGACATGAGTAGCGATAAAGAGGGTGAGATGCCCTCTCGCCGAAAGACCAAGGGTTCCTGCGCAACGCTAATCGGCGCAGGGTAAGCCGGCCCCTAAGACGAGCCCGAAGGGGGTAGTCGATGGGAACCACGTTAATATTCGTGGGCCTGGAGATGTGTGACGGATGGCGGAAGTAGTGTGTCCTTATTGGATTGGGCATGCTGCCAAGTCGTTCCAGGAAATAGCCTCTCCGTATAGACCGTACCCGAAACCGACACAGGTGGTCAGGTAGAGTATACCAAGGCGCTTGAGAGAAGTATCCTGAAGGAACTCGGCAAATTGCCTCCGTACCTTCGGAAGAAGGAGGCCCTGAATCGAGGCAACTCTTTTCAGGGGGCACAGGCCAGGGGGTAGCGACTGTTTATCAAAAACACAGGACTCTGCTAAGTCGGCTTCAAGACGACGTATAGGGTCTGACGCCTGCCCGGTGCTTGAAGGTTAAGAGGAGGAGTGCAAGCTCCGAATTGAAGCCCAAGTAAACGGCGGCCGTAACTATAACGGTCCTAAGGTAGCGAAATTCCTTGTCGGGTAAGTTCCGACCTGCACGAATGGCGTAACGACTTCCCCACTGTCTCCAGGATATGCTCAGCGAAATTGAATTCTCCGTGAAGATGCGGAGTACCCGCGGTTAGACGGAAAGACCCCGTGCACCTTTACTGCAGCTTCAGAGTGGCATTAGGAAGAAACTGTGTAGAATAGGTGGGAGGCTTTGAAACTTGGGCGCCAGTCCGAGTGGAGCCAATCTGTGAAATACCACCCTGCTTGTTTCTGATGTCTAACCAACTACCGTTATCCGGTAGTGGGACCCTCTGTGGCGGGTAGTTTGACTGGGGCGGTCGCCTCCTAAAGAGTAACGGAGGCGCGCGATGGTATGCTCAGGCCGGTTGGAAACCGGCTGCGAGAGTGCAATGGCATAAGCATGCCTGACTGCGAGACCGACAGGTCGAGCAGAGACGAAAGTCGGTCATAGTGATCCGGTGGTCCCTCGTGGAAGGGCCATCGCTCAACGGATAAAAGGTACGCCGGGGATAACAGGCTGATACTGCCCAAGAGCTCATATCGACGGCAGTGTTTGGCACCTCGATGTCGGCTCATCACATCCTGGGGCTGGAGCAGGTCCCAAGGGTTTGGCTGTTCGCCAATTAAAGTGGTACGTGAGCTGGGTTCAGAACGTCGCGAGACAGTTTGGTCCCTATCTGCCGTGGGCGTCGATACTTGATAGGAGTTGCCCCTAGTACGAGAGGACCGGGGTGAACATGCCTCTGGTGTACCAGTCATCCTGCCAAGGGTGCCGCTGGGTAGCTATGCATGGACGGGATAACCGCTGAAAGCATCTAAGCGGGAAGCCTCCCTAAAGATAAGGTATCTTCGAACCGTCATAGACCATGACGTTGATAGGCCAGGTGTGGAAGCGCAGTAATGCGTGAAGCTAACTGGTCCTAATAGTTCTGATCGCGCTTGAGAGTTCGCACTGTCAATGACAGGCCTGAAAAGGCCTTGGCAGGAGGAGTTCTCCAGCCAGATACGCCCTTTGCAAAGCTTACACTCGCTCCTGAGTGTTCATCGATTTAAGCCCGCCTTCCACAAGCTTCATTGCTTGGTGGTCATAGCGTCTGTGACCCACCCGATCCCATCTCGAACTCGGCCGTGAAACCAGATAGCGCCGATGGTACTGCGTCTTAAGGCGCGGAAGAGTAGGTCGCCGCCAGGCATTGCAGCTTGTGGGAGCAGGCAAAAAACCCATTCATAAGTCAAAGGGCTAGCCTTCAAGGTTGGCCCTTTTGGCGTCTCTGGGCCCATTAGAAGTTTGGTTGCCTTTTGTACGCCGAGCTAGGTATCGCGGGATGGAGCAGTCCGGTAGCTCGTCAGGCTCATAACCTGAAGGTCGTTGGTTCAAATCCAACTCCCGCAACCAGCATTCGTCGACGACCGTTCTCCCATTCGACTGCAGCTGATCGGCGTGTCCTCGTCCAGATCTGATGGCGTGCCCATTGTAATACGCAGTGAACGCGTTGCCTCGTTGTGTTCCATATGGCAATTAAGAGTGTGCAGTGCAGCAATTGAGGAATGCGTGAGGTATGATAGTTTCTCGTAATATCAGCCGCTTGACGAACCGCGAAATCGCAGCTGTGGGCGGAGCCAAAGTGACCGTCAACAAAGCAAAGATGGCTGACAAGGCTATGAACGCGGCTTCTTGGGGAAGCGGGGCTAAGAATGAAGGAATTGGCTCCGCATAGGCGGGCACGGCTCATAACGAACCAGCCGCATGCTCATTTCCCAATGTCAATCACCACCCAGCGCGCTCAAGCATCGGTTTCATCAACCCATTCAGTGAAGCGCTGACAAAACCCAAGCCAGCGCGCCGGGCAAAAGGCAGGTGCCTTGCATAAACAGCCATGTATTCAATCTGGCCACGCGCACCGCGCATTCTCTTGAATTCTGCAGCACCAGCTGAGCCGTTGAAGCGCAGCCCGCGTTCCATCGCCCATTCGGAGGCGAGATAGGTGGCGATGCGATAGAGCCCTTCGGATTGGGGGCGCTCCATGTCGTAGCCAAGCAGCGGCACTGTTCCGATCCCACCGGCCGCGCGCATTCCGCAGGCCGCCATGATTTGTCCGTCCTGCGAGCGCGCTAGTCGAAAATGGAGCAGTCCTGTGCTCGCGGCCGCTTCGATGAAGCGCGCAGTGAAGATCGGATTGATGGCCGAGTACCGACCGATATACAGCGCATGATATAGCTCTGCGATCCGCTGCGCATCCGCCGGGTTGATCGCCGTCGGTTCCTCGATCAAGAGGCCGGATTTCTTGAGCGCGCGACGGTCATTTTGCGAGTTGTTTCGCTTTTTCCAGTCGCGTTTTAGATCATCTGTCACCCAGATTTGTCGCGCGGGCATCAGTGTCCAACCATCCGTTTTCACTGCTGCGAGCAGTTCGGGGCAACTCCACGGATCGAGCGAGCGCATAATGACAAAACGATCCGGATAGGTCTGGGTGAGATGCGCGCGGATGGCGGAAAGATGCTCGCCGTTCCAGTTGCCGTGGAGATTGGTGGAAAGCAGCCAATTGTCGAGATGGACAGTGCGATTGATTGCGATGCTGCGTAGAGTGCGATCCAGAATACCAAGCACGCCCTTTGCTGCGGTTCGTCCTGCGCGCAATCCGATTATGTCGATCTCATCGCGAGCATAGAGCACGTAATTGCTGTGCGGGCTTGCGACATAACTTGCTCCATATCCACCATCTTCAAGCGTTACGGGTAGAATTATGTCCCCGCACCTTAGAACCATCACATCAGAACGGACGTTCTCAATGAGTGCATTAGAGCCGTTGACTGTAAGCGCTTCGACATAGTGTGCGCATGGTGATGGATCGGCGGCGATTTCGGGAAGCGAGCAAAGAAGCTGCGGCGGTGATACGCTGTTCGCGGTAAGGCCCGCTTCGATGACCCGGTCTTGCGCGCCCATGGAGGCACAAATGGCGAGCCGTTCTTGCAGGAATGTGACAGCGGCCCCGCGTGCAAGAATGAAACGGCTATAAGGCGAGCAACCTAGGCAGCGCGCACCCGCTGGAGAAATGTTTTGACCTGTTCGCTCAGTGTGGTCGCCTGCGTTTCGAGATCGCCGGCGCTCGTCCGGACCTGGTTCGCCGCCGCTCCTGTTGACAGAGACAGAGCGCGCACATCCTTGATGTTTATCGCCACCTGATCGGTTCCGCGTGCGGCAAGATCGATATTCCGCGCCAGATCCTGGCCGGCAATGGATTGCTGGTCTACAGCGGTGGCGATAGCGGTGGCTGTCGATTCCAGATCCATAACTTGGCTGGCAATGGCCCTTAGCGCGGACACACTGGCACCGGTGGAATCCTGCATTGCCTTGATTTGTTCGGCGACTTCATCGGTCGCGCGACTTGTCTGCATGGCGAGCTCTTTCACCTCGCTGGCGACCACGGCAAACCCGCGACCCGCCTCACCGCCGCGTGCCGCTTCGATAGAGGCGTTGAGAGCCAGCAGATTGGTGCGCTGCGCAATAGTTTGGATCAACTCGACGATTTGACCAATCTGATCGGCAGAGCTTGCCAGTGTGGAGATTGTGGTGTCGGCTTCCACTGTTGCGTTGTTGGCCAACCGCGCCAATTCGCTGGACGATGTCGCTTGTCTGCTGATTTCACCGATCGAAAGGGCAAACTCGTCGCTTGCGGCTGCTGCAGCTGTGGCCCCGACATTTGCCTCTTCCATGTTCTGTGCAAGATCGCTTGTGCGTTCGCTTGCTTGCTCTGCCGTGGCCGCCATGTTGGTGGCTGTGTTGCCGAGCTCAGCCGATGCCGAAGCGACCTTTTCGACCACTTCACCAACGGTGCGTTCGAATTGCCAAGCGACCTCTTCGAGCAATTTCGCCTTGTGCTCTTCGGTTTCCTTGCGCTCGCGCTCGCGCTCCTCTTGAAGCCTAATCGTCTCCTCTGCACGCTCGCTGCGCTCTTTGGCCCAAGCTTCATACTGTTCGCTGGCGCGTCTGAATGTCGCCAGCGCTCTTGCCATCGCGCCGATTTCATCCTGACGATGACCGTCTGAGATTTCGAAGTCTTTGTCGCCTCTAGCAAGGCGGCTCATCTGGTCGGTGACTTCCTCAATCTTGCTCGAGAAATTGTGAGACAAATAGCGAAGGCCAACAAATAGGATGATAGTTGCAATGGCAGCGAGAATGGCCAAGACCATGATCATATTGCTGAAATATGCGATGCCTGCTCGCTGCGCACCTTCGCGTTCTGCATCAAAATCATCGGCGAGCTGCCGAGTGCCTGCGATGAGTTCTTCTCCCCGTGCTGCGAGCCGCTCTCCAAGTGTTGTCAACCTTGCATCGTCTGCGCCTTGCGATTGCGCGGTTATGACTGTGGTGAAAGCGGCGTTGTAGGCGCTTAGCTGACTGCGTGCGCGTTCGACATTGGGCAGCAAGTTCGGCGATGTTTCGTTCGCTATGCTTTCGATGGTGTCAATCCGAGTACGAGCCTGATCATAGCCAGCTCTCTGGGTCTCAAGCACTTGGTCTTCTTGGATGAAGAGGAACAAGGCCGAATCGTAGCGCAGATCGCCGGCAACACTTCGCAGTTCGACGGCTTCGTAGACCGCATCATTAACCCGTTCCGTTGTGTTGTAGCGAAGCCAAAGCTCTCCCAAGCCCAAACTCAGCACGAGCATCATGGAAAGACCCACGGCAAAAAACGCGCCAAATATTGAATTGACTTTACCGCGCAGTGACAAGTTTCGGAACCAGCCGATCCGATCGAGAAGGCTTGTGGGTTCGATTTGATCTCCACCAGAGGCATCCTCGCGTGCAAGATCGCGCGCTTCTTTGAGCGCATCCAATTCAATGTCCGCACGATCTTGGTCGAAGTTCTGTTTCATCATGTTCATGGGTTTCCCCGCATCCATCCCCATCGCACGAAAGAGCAACTTGTTGCGTCAAATGAATGAACGAAAGTCCTTTACAATTGCTTACTCAGGAAGCCGAACAGTTCAGCTTTGCAGCAATTGAAGCAGGATCTAACCGGGAATGGGGTAACGTCCGTTAACCCTTTGCCTGATCAAGCAAGGGTCGCGAGACGCTGGGATTACAAAGTGAGACTGGCTGCCAATTGCGGGTGTGGTTTGGCCAATAGCGCATCCACTTCTTCGGCGGACATCGCTTTGTGGTAAAGCCAGCCTTGGATTTGATCGCAACCGGCAAGCCTTGCAAGGTCTGCCTGTTCTACTGTTTCAACCCCTTCGGCAGTCACTTCCATGTCGAGTGCACGGGCAAGGACCACACTTGTAACCATCATGGCGCGGCTGCCTTCATCGGCTTCGGCCTCAACCACGAGGCTGCGGTCCAGTTTGAGCTTTTCAAAACGGAATTGGCGCAGAAACCCGATAGACGCGTATCCGGTCCCAAAGTCATCAAGAGCAATACGAACGCCAAACTTGCGAATAAGGCCTAGGCTGCGGTCCGCAACAACGGGATCCAGCACAAGGCTTGTTTCAGTCACTTCCAATTGGAGCATCTCAGGCGGGAAACCCGTTTCTTCGAGTATTTCGCCCAGCTTGATTGGGAATTCCGGATTGCGCAATTGGGCGGCGGAAATGTTGACGGAAAGGGCAATGCCCTCCCACCGTTTGGCGGTGCTCATTGCCTCCTTGAGGACCCACAGCCCAATCGGATAGATCAGTCCTGTTTCTTCTGCGACCGGGATGAAGATGTTCGGTCCGATCGGTTTGCCATTCTTTCGGTTCCAGCGCAAAAGGGCTTCAACCGCGACAATCTGACCCTTTTCCGCGTGAACGACAGGCTGATAGACAAGGTGCAGTTCTTCGTTCTGTAGGCTTTTGCGAAGCGCATCTTCGATCTGACGGATGGAGTGCCGGCTTTCCTCCAGTGCATCGCTGTACCAATGACAGCGCATCTTGCCGGCGCGTTTTGACGCATCAAGAGCCATGTCTGCACGCCGTAAGAGCTGGGAAGCCGTTGCCCGTTCTGGCTCGTCGCTGCGCACCAGACCAATACTTGCGCTGATTGTGACCGAACGCGTGTCAATCTCAATCGGCGATTGCAGCCTTGTCAAAAAGGTTCTGCATAATCCTTCGAGGATGGTTCCTGCCGTCATACCATGCCGCATCACAGCAAATTCATCGCCGCCCAATCGGTAGCATTTGGCCTCCGTCCCGAACGTTTCTTTCAGCAGCATACCGACCTGACCGATCAACTGGTCGCCGACTAAATGGCCGTAACGACCATTGATCTGCTTAAAGCCGTCTAGGTCGATGATCGCCACCGCAATTTCCTCGCCAGTCAGCGATTTGCGTTCGATATGGGACTGCAATGTGCCACGCCCTGGCAATCGGCTTAATGGATCGATGTCCCCGAATTTCGCCAGCTCGCGAAGGCTGGCGATTCTATTGTGTCTCAAAACAAACACTGCCGTTGCATAGGCAAGGGCGCCTATGATCAGGAAAAAACCGTGTGAGGCTATCGAAGAAGCATCACTTGCAGTGACGACTTCAAGTGCCAGACCGAAAATGAGAGAAAGTCCGGCAAACAGCACCAAAACGAAGCCCAAAGGCCTCCATCGTTTTGGATTTATGGTTCTTGCCACCGAAGTTTCCTCTTAGCCAAAATGCAGGCCGCGTCTTTGTGATCTGGTAAATGAAGGTCGCTAATGAAATGTGAACTCAGCGCATGCTTGGTCGAATTTGAGCGCTGGTCAGGTGGTTAACGTGCAACGTTCAGGCGGGCAGGGGATGTGGTGATAGGGCGCATCCCAAACAGGCTCACCCGCTTATCGAGCGGAGTGAACTGCTGGGTCTGTCCGACAACCGTTTCGCCCGCTCCGAGCATCAGAAAGCCATCAGGGGCCAACGCTTTCGCCAATTTTGAAAAGGCATCCGCGCGTCGTTCAAGATCAAAGTAAAGCAGGACGTTGCGACACAGGATAAGATCAAAAGACGATCGGGCAGTCGGTTCGTCAAGGACATCGTGACGAAGAAACCGGGTCTTGGCGCAGAAGTGGTCCCTGATTTGCCAGCCATCGGGTGTCTCATCGAAATGCCTGAGCATCTGTGCAATGCCCAGTCCGCGCTGCACTTCGAATTGGGTGTACAGGCCGGTCCGAGCCGTGCGTACTGCGCGGTGTGATATGTCCGTTCCCAAGATCTCTATGTCCCAGCCTTGCCAGCGATCTTTTTGATCCTCGAAAAGCATCGCGAGAGAATAGACTTCTTGACCGGTTGAACATCCGGCGCACCAAATCGATAATCTGCGCGATGACCACCGGCGCTCGGCGAGTTCAGGCAAAATGTCGTTCGGCAGTTGATCGAATGTTGGCTTGTCTCGGAAAAAGTAGGTCTCGTTGTTCAGCAGAGCTTCGATAACCTGCGCGGTGAGCTCACTATCATTTGCCCGACGTCCAGGTGCATCCAGCAAGCAAACGAGCTGATCGAGATTGCTAATGCCGTTATCGCGAAAGACTCCAGCCAAAGCCGTTCCAACGCGCCAACGGCGGCTTTCAGTCAATTGCTGGCCGGTTTCTTTGGCAAGAAGATCGGAGATTACCTGAAATGATGCTTCGCTGATTTCCATTCCGGATCAGCCCGCCGTTTGTTCTGCGTCATGGGATACAAAATAGTTGCACAGGGCAGCTGCGAGGGTTTGTGGGGAAGCGATCAGGCTGGCGAGCCCGGCTTTTGACACCGCACCAGGCATTCCCCAGACAGCGCTGGTTTCTGCGTCTTGTGCCCAGACAGTTCCGCCAGCGGCGACCAATTTTTCTGCGCCCTCAAACCCGTCACGGCCCATGCCGGATAGGATGATGGCCAAGGCTCTCCCGTCGCAGCATTCAGCAAGGCTTGCCAGCATCGGATCAACGGAGGGAAGGCATCCCGTGCGCGCTGCTTCGGCAAGCGAGCGTGCCACCAGCTTTCCCCCAATTCGGCGCACGGTCAGATGGCTGTGCCCCGTTGCAATTGCGATTTCGCCCGCCCGGATTTCAGTGCCATCTTCGGCGATATGGGTTTTGCGGCCGCTAGCGACCTCTATTTGGCGGGCAAAGACGGGGATGAATGAGTTGGGCAGGTGCTGTGTGATTAAGATTGGCAGATCAAACTCAAGCGGAAGCGCTCGCAGCATAATGTTTAGGCCGTGAATGCCGCCGGTAGACGCACCGATCGCCACCACTTCTGGCCGATACGTGAACTCTTCGGCGCGCGAGCAGTTCTCCGTCCCCTCAGCGGCTGTGTGATTGGTTTCGCGACCAGACTGACCGAGCGCCCTGACCTTTTCGAGCAGTTGGCTGCGATACTCCTCGTTGAACCCGCCGGGGCGCGGTTTCAGCATTGTGTCTGCAGCACCTAAACTCAGCGCTTTGACTGTCGCTTCCGCACCATCTTCGGTGAGCGAGGAAACCACCATGACCTGTGCTTGCGGCGCAGCCTTCAAGATAGCAGGCAGGGCTTCTAGTCCGCCTATTCCAGGCATCTCGAGGTCAAGCAGAATTATGTCGACTTGGGCGTGTTCGAGCTGTGCAAGCGCACGTTCGGCACTGCTGGCCGTATCTGACACAATCATTGCCGTATCGCTCTCCACAATCCGTTTAAGGATTGTGCGCACCGTCAGAGAATCGTCGACGACCATCACTCGGATCGCACCCGGTGACGTTACCTGTTTATCGTTGGGCCGGCGAAGCCCCGATCTAGGCAGGCGGGACGCGGAGGAAGAGAAGGCGTTCACGCAAAGCCGACCAACTGAAGTTTGATTTGAAGCGTTTCATGATCGAAAGGCTTCATGACATATTCGTCAGCACCTGCGCTAATCGCTTCGCGAATATGGGCAACATCGTTTTCGGTCGTGCAGAAGACAACCTTGGGTTTGTCACCGCCCGGACGTTGGCGCAGTTGGGTAATGAACTCAATGCCGGTCATGACGGGCATGTTCCAATCAAGCAACACAACGTCAGGCATGGCTGTATCGCAGGCTTCAAGACCAAGTTGGCCATTTTCCGCTTCGTCGACGGCAAATCCGAGCGTTTCTAGGATATGGCGCGATACCTTTCGGATAACGCGAGAATCGTCGACGATAAGACACGTTTTCATGGCTGATCCTTCGATCTGGAACCTATTTTTCTGAGTGCGACCTCATTCAGAAACGCGAATGTATGGAGAGAACGTAAGGATTAGATTAAGCAGCAATTCCAAATTCGCCGCTCCCTTCGACTATTGCGGACAGGTCGAGCAGCAAGGCTGGTCCATTGCGAGTTTCGATCATTCCGTTTGCAACGCGGCTCCATTCTGCGCCAAACCCCCCGGGCACTTCGCTAGGATCGCTCATCCCCGTGGTGATATCTTCAATCGAGTCGATCCTGAAAGCGTATGGGTGATTCTCGATGGTCGCGACGATCGCCCGGTGATCGGACTCCCATTGGTCGGGGTCGAAACCCAGTGCGCGGCGACAGTCGATCACAGTCAATGTCTGGCTTCGCATAGCGGTTATGCCGACAATGTGATCAGGGGTGCGCGGGACCGGAGCGACCGCCCCGACCTCAATCACGGATTGCACATCCTGTGCAGGCATCGCGCATCGCCTTCCGGCGATCTGCGACATGACCAGAAGTTCGTTCACTGAGATGCTCCTGCTGATCGTTGGCGTGCTTCGCGTAAAGCATTGACCACACCTTCGCGGTCATATCGGTACACAGTCTCGGTGCCCTGCGGCGCCTCTGGCACATCGCGGAGTCGGACAATGGGAGAATTGAATTCGAGATCGAGTGCTTTGGCGACTTCGTATTCGTCATCAAACCAAATTGCGACGTCTTCGCTGGCTAGATCATCTGTCGTGATGTCGTATCCCGCAGATGTGACGAGTGGGCCTAAAATTGTGCGTGCCCAGTCGCTGTCTGGCAAGCGGCAAAGCGGCTTTTGGGCGGCTTGCGCCGCCTCGCCAAACTGCGCGAACAGAGCGTGCCCATCAATGATGGAGACGGTTTCACCTTTGACCAAGGTAACGGCCTCGATCATTGGATCATCATCGGCTGGTTTCAGCGCGCTCGTCAATTCAGCTGCATCATCAAGCGCGCTGACTGCATGGAGCAGTTCGCACGATCCATCGCTAAGCCGCAGGAGGCGTACCTTTTCACTTGGCACAGTGCCTTCGGGTAGCCCGACAAGGGGAAGGATCACATTGTCTATCACCGCTCTTGGACGATTGCCGGACAAGTCGATGGCAGAAGCGGGGGCGGTTTCGATGCGTTGAACGAGTTCCAACCGGATAGCTTTGCGACGGCCTGTTAGATCTGAGAAGAGCATGACCCGGCAGGCATCTTGGGTGGCTTTGGGTCCGCTGTTATCGTTTGCATTCATGACCCTGCCCCGCGCGTCCGAAACCAGACCGTTCTCCTGCGCGATATTGGTGATATCGAGCAGCAAGACGGGCTTACCATCATCCAGCAAAGTAGCGCCTGCATACAGGCCTTCGCGCATAATCGCAGGAGCGAGCGGTTTGACCACCATATCGCCATGAGAATGGATTTGATCGACGGCAAGCGCGAACAGATCGCCGCTTGCAAGGCGTAGCATGACCATTGTCTGCTCCGCAGTTGCCTCTCGGCTTCGCTCAAGCTGTAAGACTTCGCTTAGCATAACGCAGGGCACCCGGTTCCCACGGAACGTAACCAACGCGGTCTCGCCTAATTTCGAAAAGTCGAGCGCCTTTGAAGAGGCCAGCACGATTTCCTCAACATAACTTTGGGGAATTGCAAATCTTTGGCCTGCCACTTCGACTGTCAGCCCGGCAATAATCGACAGCGTCAGAGGGATCTGAAGCGTAAACAGCGTGCCGACGCCGAACGAACTGCTGACCTTGATCGACCCGCCCACGCGCTCCAGATTGTCGCGCACCACATCAAGGCCGACGCCTCTGCCAGAGACATTGCTGACTTGCCTTGCGGTTGAAAATCCGGGTTCAAAAATCAGCTGAAGCAGCTTGTCGCGATCCATTTTGGAAAGCTCGGCAGGGGTGACGAGCCCCATCTCAACGGCCTTGTTGCCGATCTTTTCTTCATCAAGGCCAGCACCATCATCGCTTACCACGATCGATATAGTGTTGCCCGATTGGCGAGCTGCAATGGAAAGAAACCCGCTTTCCAATTTTCCCGCCGCAGCGCGCTCGGCGGGCGTTTCCATCCCGTGATCGATCGCGTTGCGAATGATATGGATCAACGGGTCGCGGATCATTTCGATCATCTCACGGTCAAGCTCAACATCGCCGCCTTCCAAATCGACGATGACTTGCTTGCCAAGCTCTGCCGCAAGGTCCCGGACCAATCTGGGAAAGGCACTGAAAAGCGTTTCAACCCGCTGCATCCGCATGCGGGTGATCGCGTCTCTGACATCTGCCAAAATTGCAGTTAGCCGTTCAAAGGGTCCATCAATTGTTGGCTGGGTGCCCGCCTGGCGCAGGCGGTGGGCGAGGTCGTTGCGCGCCAGAACCATGTCTGAGACGCCGCTCATCACCCTGTCGAGCAGATCAACGGGCAAGCGGATAGAGCGCTGAATGGTGGGTTGTTCCGGGGCTTTGGATGCCGATGCTTCTTTCGGGCTGTTGTCACTTGAAATGGGCGAAAGATCACCTGCCTGATCTTGGAGAGCTGTATCTTGGCCTGTGCTGGAGTCTTGCTGTCCACCCGGTAGATCGAGCGCGGCAATCAGAGCATCGTCATCATCAGCAGCAAACTCTTCCCCCGCTTCAACTGCATCCACCATCGCAACAATTCGGTCGATGATCGCAAGCACTGCTGATACCAGAGCCGCGTTTGGCTCACGGCGACCATTGCGACAATCTGCAAGGGCGTCTTCAGCTGCGTGGCTGAGATTGGCGAGACGGGGGAGGTCAAAGAAGCCGCAATTGCCCTTTACCGTGTGAACAAACCGAAAAATGGTATCGAGACGTGAGCGATCGTTAGGATTGGCTTCCCAGGCGACAATCTCGCCTTGGCTCGCCTCCAGCATCTCGCGCGTTTCTGCGACGAAGTCCGCCAGCAGTTCGTCCATCTCTTGCGTGCCCCTGTATCAGCCCGTTTCAGTTGCATCACAGCTATGAAGCGAGATGGTTAACGAACCCCTACGATGAGGCTGCGGGCTCTTTGGGTGGCACGTTTCGCGAAAGCGCCCACCATATTAACGCAAGGCCGGTGACTGCCCCAAAGAGATTGGCGGCCAATTCCGCAGCGTAGATGGCAGCGCTCCCCCAGCTGGCGCTCAAAAGGATCGCGAATGGCAGCATTATTAGGAAAACCCGCATGGCTGATTGGGTAAGTGCGAAGGATGCTTTGTCGACGGCATTCAAAATGCCATTGGCAACGATCAAAATACCAAATCCAGCATATCCCCAAGCGGAGATCTTCAAATAGAGCGCAAATTCGGCGACCACTTCTGGGCTTTGCGTGAATAGGAACGCAAACCATTCGCCCGCCGCCACCATGGCGATCGCGATGCCAAGCCCCCAGAACACGCAAAAGCCAAAAGCATAGGCCGCTGCCTGCTTTGATCGTTCATATTCCTGCGCCCCCCAATTTTGCCCGACAATCGCACCGATGGAGCCGGACAAAGCGAGCAGGGGAACAGTCGCAAAGCTTTGCAATCGCCCCGCTGCGCCAAAGCCGGCAACCGCGGCTTCGCCTTGTAAAGCGACCAAAGCCGTTAAGATCGATAAGCCGATCGGGTTGATCGCATTTGAAAAGGCGGCAGGTCCTCCGACCCTTGCAATCGCGCCTGCAGAATCGCTCCAATTGTTTTTTGAGACCAGTGACAAGTCAAACGGGAGCGCTGTGTTTCGCATCAACCACCAAGCCATCACCGCGCCAAATCCCCAGCCGATGATTGTGGCATAGGCCGCGCCCAGAATGCCGAAACCTTCAAACCCGAAAGCACCCGTAATCAGAATTGGGTCAAGAACCCAATTGGCTGCGGCATAGGTGATGCTGACTGTGCTTGTCCTGCGCGCCTCGCCCTGTCCGCGCAAAACGCCGTTGAAGCCCATAATCAGCAAGATCAGCGGAAAGCCGAGCGCTAAGGGCTGCATATAGGTTTGGATTAGCGGCAGAACATGTTCAGGAGCATTCATCAGTCGGAACAACGGTTCGCTAAAGACAAGTAGCAACAAGCCCATCACAATTCCGGCCGCCACTGCGAAGACAATCCCAAAATTTGCCCGCCTTGCAGCGCGGTCATTGTCTCCCTCGCCAAGCGCCCTTGCGACGACCGAGTTAATGCCGACCATCACACCAACGCCCAAAGATGTCAGCGCGACGGATATGGGAAAGATGAATGAAATCGCTGCCAGAGCGTCGCTGCCCAATTGTCCAATAAAATAAGCATCGACCAAGCCGATCGACATGATCGCTGCGACACCGATGATTGCGGGCAGAGTTTGCCCGATCAGGTGGCCAACGATGCTTCCGCGTGCAAGTTTGGCGTTGGCGGCCGCAGACTGAGGGGAGGCTTTATCGCTCATCTGAGGCATCCGCCTAGCGGCCCAATCCGGTTGGCGCAAAGCGAAGTTCTTGTGCTCAATGGCCTTGCCATGCGATAGGGCGTGGAAACACTTTGCAAGGGAAGGGATGCCCCCAATGGCTACGCAGCTTAAACCGTCTGAAAGTCTCGAAGGTCAAGTCAGCAAGGAAGAATGGCAAGCACGCCTGGATTTGGCCGCTTGCTATCGGATCTTTGATCATTTGGGGTGGTCGGAATCGATCTACAACCACATCTCTTTGAAAGTTCCAGGGGAAGAGGACACATTTCTCATCAACCCATTCGGCCTACTCTATGATGAAGTCACCGCGTCGAACCTTGTGAAGATCGATGTCGAGGGCAACAATGTCGGCGGATCGCCTTACATGGTGAACAAAGCAGGCTTCACCCAGCACGCCTATTTTCACAAACATCTGGGTGAACGCGCCAACGCTATCTGCCATGTTCACACCACCGCAACGATGGCGGTTTGCAGCCACAAGGATGGATTGCTGCCGACCAATTTCTACGCCTGCAACTTCCAGAACCAGATCGGGTACCACGATTTCGAAGGCGTCACGGTGCGCGCCGAAGAGGGGGAAAGGCTGGTCGAGAATCTTGGCGACCACACAATCTTGATGCTGCGCAATCACGGCCCTGTTGTGATGGATAAGGGAATTCAAGGGATGTTCGTGAAGATGTGGGCGCTCCAGCGCGCTTGCGAGATTCAGGTGGCAACCCTCAGCCAGGGCGAAGCCAACATCGTCCCGCAAGAGGTTGTCGATGTGCACCAGCGCGACCTTTCCGTGATGCAATCACAGGGTGGCGCGGGCATCTTCGATTTCGAAGCGTGGAAACGCAAAGTCGACAAAATCGACGACAGCTGGCGCAGCTAAGGCCTAAGACTAAGCGCTTATGTCTCTGATGCTCAAAACTCACTTGCGGTAAGCAATGCCGCGGATGACGATTAATGATCGTCCGGTTGAGTTTGATCTCGACCCGGATATGCCGCTGCTTTACGCGCTGCGCGAGGCCGCCAATCTGACTGGCACAAAAAGCGGCGGTGGGCGAGAGGATTGCAGCTGCAATGCCTGTATGGTGCTGGTCGATGGCACGGCCTTGCGGTCATGCCGGATCACTCTTGCAGAGGCCGAGGGGCGGCTGATCACCACTATCGAAGGGTTGTCCGCCGATCGGTCGCATCCGATGCAGCAAGCGATGGTCGCGGAACAAGCGATCCAATGCGGCTTTTGCACACCGGGAATTGTGATTGCGGGCGCGGCCTTGCTGCAACGCAATTCTGCGCCCAGCAAGGAGGAGATCGAAGCCGCGCTCGAAAACATGTGCCGCTGCGGGGTCTATCCCCGGCTGGTGCGCGCAGTGGAGCGGGCGGGGCGCGTGACACAAAGGCGTGAGAGTATCAGCGCAGCGCCCGCACCGGGTATTGAAGCCGCCGATGCCGCAGCGCAGGTGCCTGCCTTGCGGGTTACGCCCACTGACACTCCGGAGGAAGCTTCCGAAGCGTCAGAATAGGCACGTAAGGCTTGTTTAGAACTGCCCGATCACTGTGAAGCGCGCATTCAAAGGCGCGCCTACAGTGATGTTGTCGGCGGTGTGCGCGTTCGGGAAGTAATCGGTGTCGAACAGGTTCTCGACATTCACCTGCAGGCGCAGATTGTCCGACACGTCATAATATGCGGCCAGATCGACCCGCGCGTAGTCAGGCAACGTCACGTTGTTGCCGTTATCGGCGAAGCTTTCATCCTGATAAGTAAGCCCTGCGCCGATGCCGAGGCGGTCAGTGGGCTGGAAAAGGTTCCAGATCGAAAACTGGTTTTCCGGTAGTTCGCGTGGGCGCAGCGTTTCGTTTGCCTGCTCGCCATCAATGTAACTGTATCCGGCTAACAGGAACCACCAGGGCGTCACCTGCCCTTGCAACTGCGCCTCAAAGCCCTGCACTTGCGTGTCGATAATATCGAAAGTGCCTGCATCTAGATCTGAGACCACGGGAGAGGATTGTTCGATCTCAAAGATTGCAGCGGTGAAACTCAATCCGTCTGCGAAATCCCATTTGAGGCCCAGTTCAAGGTTTTCAAACGTGTTGGGATCAAGGATGTTGTTGTTGCCATTGATATTGGCGAACTGCCCACCTGAACGCGGCAGGAAGCTTTCTGAATAGCTGGCATAAATCGAAATGTTCTCTTGTGGTTTGACAATGATGCCGCCGCGTGGGGAAAATTCTTCATCCTTGCGTGTGCGAAAGTCGCCATTGTCGAGCCGCAGCACCTCGATATCGAAGCTGTCAAAGCGGCCTCCGATAACAACATTCAGCCAGTCGGTGACTTCAATCTCGTCCTGAACATAGATCGAGAACACGCGCACATCGGCTTCGGTGTCGTCATTGAGGGCAGAAAAGGCGAAACTGGTCGGGTCGCCATCGGCGTTGGTGCCGGTGAAATTATTGATCGCCAAGGGCCGAACAGCAAGGAAGCTCTCAACATCGTCATTGGACGTGTCGAACAGTGAGTTGAACCGATCATTGTTGTTGACCGTGTCGATATATTCAGCGCCGAACAGCAGGGTGTGCGAAAGACTGCCTGTTTCGAAGTCTCCGATCAGATTGCCGGACAGGACGAAGTTTTCACGCTGGGTTGTGTCGATATAGCCATCGAGATCGACCACGCCTGTCGTATCGTCAAAGCCAACCGGGAAAAGGTTCGAATAGACCTTGTCATAATCACCATAGGAAACGGTGAAGTTGCCTTTGAAGTTTTCTGAAAAAGCATGCTGGATTGTCCCGCGGAAGACATGCGCTTCAAATTCGAGGAAGTTGTTTTCAGGGTCGGCAAAGGTGATGTCGATCAATTCGCGCGCGGGATCGCCAGCATTGTTTGACGGGATACCGCGATCGATGAAGCGGTTGTGGTCGGCGAACTCATAGGACAAGTCGACGATCGTGTCTGGGCCCAGCTCCGCGCGGAATGTCGGGTTGAAACCGATCCGCTCGCCATCAAAGAAATCACGGTGGTTGTTGAGGTTTTCATATGCCGCGTTGATGCGCAACGCCGATGTCTCGCTGGTCGCAAGGTTCAGATCAACTTGGCCAGTGAAGGCGCCAAATGTGTCCACCGAGCCCAGAAAACCGACGAATTGTTCACCAATTGCGCCCTTCTTGGTCACCCGGTTAACAACGCCGCCTGTGCCGCCGCGTCCAAACAGCAAAGCGTTCGGCCCGCGCAGGATTTCGACCTGTTCAACGTTGTAGAGGCCGCGGTAATATTGCACGTCATCGCGCACGCCATCTACGAAGAAGTCGGCCGTGGAGCGAACGCCGCGAAAGACGATCGCATCGCGGTGCCCCTCGCCCTGAGAATTGGTGACGCCTGGTGTGTAGAGGACGATATCACCAAGGCTATCAAAGCCTTGCAATTGGATTTCTTCTTCTGTGGTGATCGAAAGCGATTGCGGAACATCGATGATCGGGGTCGGTGTTCTGACCGCGTTGATCTCACTCGAATAGAGCACATCGCCGGTGACGACGATGTTATGACCGTCCTCTGCCGCCTCTGCTTCATAGTCTTGTGCTGCCGCTGGAAAAGCGACAAGCGCGCTAGACACGAGAAGCGCAGCGCGAGAGAATTTCGTGGTCATTTGGTTCCTTCCGTCTGTGAATGACGCGCTATTGCAACCTAATCGCAATTGCAATCGCTTATTTGCGAGTAATTCTCAAAACGGGTTGGAGTGGCCAAATTGTCGCATCTGAAGTAGCGCTGGAGCCAAATCGGAGAGGCGATTCTTGCTGCGCCGAAGGCAGCTCACAGGAGGCACAACATGAAAGCAACCATCTGGCACAACCCCAAATGCGGCACGTCGCGAAAGACTTTGGCTATCCTTGAAAACCTCTCAAAGGTCGACGTTACTGTTGTCGAGTATCTCAAGGATCCGCCGACGCGGGAAAAGCTCGCGCAACTCTATACCGATGCCGGGATCACGCCGAACGAGGGTTTGCGACTGCGTGGAACAGATGCGGAAGAGCGGGGGCTTCCCGATGCGGATGCTGACACGGTGCTCGACGCGATGGCGGCAGAGCCTATCCTGATCAATCGCCCTCTCGTTGAAACGGAGAAAGGCGTGGCGCTGTGCCGCCCTCAAGATGAGGTTCTGAAGCTTCTTTAGGCGCTATCGCGCGTCAATTCGCTATCGGCCTGCAAACCGCGCCATCCAAGGATCACAACCGCGAGGCAAAGCCCTGCGATCAATCCAAAGCCCAACCAGTCGCTGACATTGTAAAGTCCAACGCCGAGTGCAGGAGCGTATATGAAGCTGGCTCCGGCAACGCTGGCGACCACGCCCGATGCCTGACCTTGTTCTGCTCGGGTCACTGCGAGCGAGGTGCCTGCAGTTGTTCCGGGGCGGAATAGCCCAAAGCCAAGGCTGGCAATCGCATAGCCTAGAGACAAAGCAAAAACGTCTCCAGCAGCACCTAGGATCAGCGTGCCGATTGCGGCAATCCCCATGCCTAAAAGCGTTGCGATGCGCGGGCCCAGTTTGAAACGCGGGATCAATCCCCATTGTGCAAGCAAGGTCGCGAGCGCGCCAAACACCAGAACAAGGCTGACCAGAACTGCGCCTTCCTCTGGCGATCCTCTCAGCCCAAGCCGGTCTAGCACCAGAAAGCCAGCAATGCCCATGATCATCGCTTGCGCATGGCCGCCTACGAGGCCTGCAATTACCCAAGGTCTGATCCGCGTGTCGGACCACTTGAGCCTTGCTGGTTCTTCCGAGTGCTGCAGTTCCTCCGCCTCATCTGACACAGCCATCGCTTCGGATGTGTTTGAATAAGGCGCAGCCTGCCCGCGCGCTGCAAATTGCGGCTCGTCATTGGGCAAACGGAAACGCAAAAGAACCAAAGCCACAAGCCCAATCAAGGCAAAGGCGATAAACGGGCCGGTCAGCCCAATCCCCAAAAAAGGCACAATCATCAGCGGCGCGAGAACCGGGCCGATCACCGTGCCAAGGCCAAAGCTTGATGCGATCAGCGACAGAGCATTGGTGCGCTCAGATCGCGGTGTTCGCGAGGCAACGTAGGCCTGGACGGCCGGCGGGGCGGCGCTGCCGAAACCGCCATACAGGCTGCGCGCTGCCGCAAATGCGATCAATGCCCAGAACGCGGTTATCCATCCGGCTAAACCCGCCCACAGAACAAGCCCGCACAAAGCCATCGAGGTTATGAATCCAACCAATCCCAAAGCCATCATCGACTTGCGCCCACGCCGGTCAGAGCGTCTCGCCCAGATTGGCGCGCAGACCACCCACAAGAGTGCTGACCAACTGTAGGCGAGGCTGATCCACCAATCCTCGACCTCCAGCGCTGAGCCAATCGATGGCATAACCGATTGCATCGCGGTGTTGCCCGCTGCCGTCACCAGCATAACCGTGAACAGCAGCGCCATTCTCCCATTGGAGATTGGCTTATGCGGTTTCGATGCTTCGCCAGTGGGCCCTGTAGATGCGAGCGCTGGCTCATTCGATTGAGAGGTAGGGGGCGGCGCTGCCATGGCTTTCGCGCTAGGCGAGGTCGCGACGTCGATCAATCGCCTCGTGGACCCGCGGCAGAACTTTCGGCGTTCACGTAGGTGAAATTGGTGGGATCAGTCGAATGTGTCTTCAATGACCTGTGCGCTCGGACCAGAAAGCTGCGTATACATGGCGGCAGCCAGCGCGCAGGTGATAATCCCGTTCACGACGCCGACACCCCCGCTGACCAAACCAAGAAGCAGCATCGCAGTTGTGCCCGACCCCAAGAGCCCGATAAGCAGCCCGAAGATGCCGCTAACAAGCAGGCTGATAACGGTGATTACCGCGACAATCACAACCCAGAACACGACAATAAGCCACTGTTTCGGGCCCGTCAGTTTGAAGCTTTCACCAATCGCGTTGAACGGGTTGAGCGTCCCGCCCAATACCATAGCCGGCATTGTCATCGACATTCGTGCCATGAGCCACGCAACAAACACCAGCACTGGCAGCACACCAATCAGCCCCAGCGCGGGCGCGCCTGCAACCCCCGCGATCAAAGAGAAGGGCACCAGAATAACCAGCGCCCCAATCACGTAAGCGAGTGCAAACAGCAAAAAGACGACAAACAGGCTGGGCACCGCTTTGAGGCCTGCTGTTATCGCTTGTCCAACCGTAGGCCGATTGTCACCCATTAGCGCCACCATCGCTCCGTATCCGGTAAATTGAACGATGGCTCCGAAAAAGAAGCCCAGAAAGACGGGGCCTAGCATCTCTCCCATCTGGGCTGCGAGCACCTCAGGGTCTGCGGTGGGATCAATGAGTGCCTGAAAGTTCGGGATGAACAGATACATTGCAATTGTAGGCAACAACAGGAACACCCCGGCAATCACCAAGAGCAGCTGAAAATTGTCGCGCATCAGCTCAACCGAGCGCGCCCAAACAGCGTTCATGTCGAAATTCATAGCGATCCCCTGAGTTGCTTGGGCTCTATGGCGCAGGCACCTTGCCCCTTGATCTTGGCAGTCAATGCCTTCACCCAAGACGAATGGCAAGCACTGCTCAAGAGCTCTCAAACGCAAATCTGACCGATCCCGCAACGATTGAATGGAAGCGTTCGGCCAATCTTGTGCCTTATACGCAGGCGCTTGAGGAGATGGAGGCGCGCAACAGCGCAATATTTGCAGGCGAGAGCCAAGAGCTTGCTTGGCTGTTGGAGCACCCCCCGGTCTATACAGCTGGGACCAGCGCCGATCCTGCCGAATTGGTTGATCAACGGTTTGACGTGGTCAAAACGGGGCGTGGCGGACGCTACACTTATCACGGACCGGGCCAGCGCGTCGGCTATCTTATGCTCAACCTTAGCAAACGCGGCAAGGATGTGCGCTGCTTTGTCCATGCGATTGAGGGCTGGGTGATCGACACCCTTTCTGATTTTGGCGTAGAGGCTTGGCGGGCAGAAGGGCGCGTGGGCATTTGGACGCGCGATATTGACGGGCGTGAGGCAAAGATCGGCGCCATTGGAGTGCGGGTGCGGCGTTGGGTGACCATGCACGGTTTTTCGGTTAATCTTGACCCTGACCTGTCGCATTTCGGCGGGATCGTGCCCTGTGGGATCGATGAGTTTGGGGTTACAAGCCTGGCGCGGCTTGGCAAAAGCGTTTCGGCAGAGCAATGGGACACGGCACTGATGGACCGAGCGCACGGTTTCCTTGGTGTTTTGGAAACCGCTCGGCAAAAGGCCTGCAACCCATGACGCTTCGAACCGCTCTTCCCATCACCGCCGCGCTATTGGTGCTTGCAGCCTGCGACGGCGACGCCGCGCCAGAAGACGCGCCTGCTGAGACGGGTGGGGAGGTTGCCGGCGATGTGCTCGAAGGCACAATCAGCGACGATATGCTGCCCTTTGAAGATTTGACTTCCTCTTCACCGCCCGCCGAAGGAACGGGCGATGAAGAGGGGGCCGATGCCGAAAATGACGAAACCTAGTCAGACGGCACTAAGCAGCTGAGGCGGCTTCTTCTTCCATGGTCGGATAATCGGTGTAGCCTTGCGGAATGGGGAAGTACCAGCTTTTGGGCACATCCTTATTGGGCGCAAATTCTGCACCCGCCGCGATCCGTTTATCGAGATCGGGATTGGAGATGTAAGGTCGGCCGAAGCTGACAGCATCGCAGCGACCGCTTGATACATCGTCGTCAGCTTCTTGCGCGCCGTAATCCGAGTTGAGGATTAGCGGACCTGAATAAATTCCGCGGATCAGCGCATCTTGCTTTGGCACGTCTGTTTGCCCGAAAGTGCCATCGGGGCCGGGCTGCCGAAGCTCAAGGTAAGCGAGCCCCATATCCTCGATAACCTTTGTGGCAGCGCCAAAAGTGGCGGGCGGGTTGCTGTCATCGGTGCCTTGGCTGTCGCCATTGGGAGAAAGGCGAATGCCGACACGATCGGCGCCCCAGACATCGACAATCGCTTCAAGAACCTCACGCATAAATCGGGTCCGGTTTTCCGGCGAGCCGCCGTAATCGTCTTCGCGGAGATTGGTTTTGTCGCGCAGGAACTGGTCGACGAGGTACCCATTGGCGCCGTGCAGTTGGACGCTGTCAAACCCAGCCTTCTTGGCGTTCTCCGCCCCCCGCCTGTAATCGTCGATTGTGCGATTGATATCATCCTGCGTCATCGCTTGAGCGACCGCATATTCCTGACGACCCTCTGGAGTGTGCGCTTCGCCTGGAGCTTTGGTTTCGCTTGCTGAGAACGGACGCCCCCCGCCAAGAAAATAGGGCGCAACGATCCGCCCCATATGCCACAGCTGCATCGCGATCAGGCCGCCTTCTTCTTTCACGCCTTCGACAATCGGCTTCCACGCTTCGGTTTGCTCATCGCTCCAAATGCCCGGAGCAGACGGCCAGCCTAGCCCCTCGGTGCTGATGCCGGTGGCTTCTGTTAGGATCAGGCCAGCGCCCGCGCGCTGCTTGTAATAGGTGCCCATCATCGCATTGGGCACAAACATCGGATCAGCCGCGCGCCCGCGTGTGAGTGGGGCCATAAAGATACGGTTCTTGGCTTCGAGCGCACCCATTTTGAGCGGCTGGAACAGAGCGTCATGCATTGAGAATTCTCCCATTGGGTTTCATTTGGCTATTCACTTGGCGGGGATCGGTCTAGGGCGCAAGTGCGCAATGTGAGTGGAAAGAGTGGGGCCCTCCCAAGAGAAAATTGCTGGACGGCTGGGCAGCATGCGCGGCGCGCTTCTGCTGGGCGCTTTGCTCGCCGGGAACGTGGCGCTTGCGCTGGGGCCGATGCTGGTGCGCATGGCCGACACTGGCCCTGTCAGCGCGGCGTTTTGGCGGCTCGCTTTGGCGCTGCCGTTTCTGGTGGTGTTTGCGAGGGTGGCGGGACAGCGGCTCACCGGGATGCCGAAGAAGACGCTGGTGCTGGTGGCCATTGGTTCGCTCGCTTTTGCCGGAGACCTCGCCAGTTGGCATATCGGCATCGGCATGACGCGGCTGGGCAATGCGACTCTCTTCGGCAATGCCGGCTCGATTATCCTCCTGTTCTGGGGGTTTGTCGTGGCGCGGATGCTGCCCAAAGGGTTTGAGTGGCTCGCGATCATCTTCGCGCTTTCCGGCGCGGGAATCTTGCTGGGCCGCAGCCTCGAGATTTCCGCGCAGACGTTCGCCGGAGACCTGTTCTGCATCACCGCCGGATTGCTCTACGCCGTGTATCTATTGACCCTCCAAGGGGAGCGGGCACGGTTCGGATCGTGGAGCCTGCTGTTGTGGGTCTGCATCTTCGGCGCGCCAGCCTTGTTGGCGCTGGCACTGGCCTTGGGAGAGCCCGTCTGGCCCACCAATTGGACGCCGATTGTGGCGCTGTTCATCACCAGCCAGCTGATCGGGCAGGGCCTGCTGGTCTATTCGCTCGGCCACTTCCCCCCGCTGGTGATCGGGCTAGCGCTGCTGACTCAGCCCGCGATTGCCGCGGTGATCGGATGGAGCGTTTTCGGCGAAGTGCTGAGCGGGTTGGACGTGGCGGGGATGGTGCTGCTGGGGAGTGCGCTGGTGGTGGCGAAGGTTGCAAATCCCAAACCCGTCACCCCAGCGAAAGCTGGGGTCTAGAGCGGTGAAGCGCGGCGGCCACGTCTACATTATGACGAACAAACGCTACGGCGTGCTCTACATCGGTGTAACCGCAGACCTCACCGCCCGTGTCACCCAGCACCGCGAAGGCGATGGCGGCGAATTCACATCGAAGTATCGCTGCACTCAATTGGTCTATGTCGAGGAATTTGCCTCAATCGAAGAAGCCATCGCCCGCGAAAAAGCGATAAAAGCGTGGAAGCGGGAATGGAAGATCGAGGCGATTGAGGAGCAGAACCCAGGGTGGGATGATCTCTACTTCAAGCTTCTCTCATAACAGCCCTAGACCCCAGCTTTCGCTGGGGTGACGACTACAAAAGAACGTCATGCCAGCGCATGCTGGTATCTAGGGCAATCAACGCACCGACGGTGATGGTGGTTCGCCATGGCCATTTGAAAAACAAAGCAGCGCACCCGGCGAGATAGGGCCGGTCTGCGCTAATCAGAGCAAGGACAATTGAGGCTTCGTCTTTATTCATGCCCCTAGATTAGGGTCGTAAAATCACGCTGGCTATTTGCCTTTGCTAAGCGAAAAACAGCATCTCAATCCCCACTAAACGGCACCGCGCCCAAATCGCCCATGCCCACAGTCCCGCTGGCCATCTCCAGCATCCGGTCGAGGCTCTTCTTCGCTTTCAGGCGCAGGTCTTCGTCCATCTCGATGCGGGGTTCGAGATCGCGCAGGGCGGTGTACATCTTCTCCATCGTGTTGAGCGCCATATAGGGGCAGATGTTGCACGAGCAGTTTCCGTCCGCTCCCGGCGCGCCGATGAAGGTCTTTTCAGGGAGCGCCTTTTCCATCTGGTGCATGATATGCGGCTCGGTTGCGACGATCAGCGTGTCGCCTTCAAAGCCTTTTGCGAACTTCAAGATGCCGCTGGTTGAGCCGACATAGTCCGCGTGGTCGATGATCGTTGGCGGGCATTCGGGGTGGGCGGCGATGGGGGCGTCTGGGTGCTGCTCTTTGAGCTTCAGAAGTTCAGTCTCGCTGAATGCCTCATGCACAATGCACACGCCAGGCCATAGCAGCATTTCGCGGTCAAACTTGCGGCTCAGCCATCCGCCAAGGTGGCGGTCGGGTCCGAAGATGATTTTCTGCGCTGGCGGAATCTGCGCGAGGATCGTCTCCGCGCTGGAGGAGGTGACGATGACGTCGGACAGCGCTTTCACTTCGGTCGAGCAATTGATGTAGGTCAGCGCGATGTGATCGGGATGCGCCTCGCGAAAGGCCTTGAATTTCTCTGGCGGACAGCTGTCTTCGAGCGAGCAGCCAGCGTCCATGTCCGGCAGGATCACGGTCTTTTCAGGCGACAGGATCTTGGCAGTGTCGGCCATGAATTTCACCCCGCAGAACAGGATGACATCGGCATCGGTCTCCGCCGCCTTGCGCGAAAGCTCCAGCGAGTCGCCGACAAAATCGGCAATGTCCTGGATATCGGGCGTCTGGTAATAATGGGCGAGGATGACCGCGTTTCGCTCTTTGCGCAGCCGGTTGATCTCTGCCAGCAAATCATCGCCAGAGGGCACTTTGGTTTCGATGCTCATATGTCAGATCCCGATAAGAATGTTACGTTTGATATAGGAATTGATGCGCCGATTTGCGAGGGATTTACGCGAGGATTGTGCTAGCGTCCATGGCCAGGGGAGAGAGAAATGTATGAGCTGAATCTGACCGAGGCATATTGCCCTGCGCAGACCGACACCGAATACAATGAGCGCACGATTGAACAGGTGCTGCGCGAACAGGCAGCGGCGCGGCCCGATGCTTTGGCTCTGCGCGAACTTGTCGCTGATGGCAGTCTGGGCCGCGAATGGACCTATGCTGAGCTGCTCGGTGATGCGGAGCGCTGCGGGCGGGCTCTGGCGGCGCGGCACCCGGCGGGCACGCGCATTGCAATTATGGGTGGCAACTGCCCTGAATGGGTGATTGTCCAATTGGGCGCGGCGATGGCGGGGCTGACCATAGTGACGGTGAACCCCAGCTTTCTGGCGCGTGAGGTGCGCTATGTGCTCGAACAATCAGGGTCTGGCGCGGTTTACTACCAACCCCATGTGCGTGGGACGGCCCTACGCCCGGTGGTCGATGAAGCGGCAGCCGGGCTCCCGGCGCATGACCACATTATCGACATCACCGATCACCCAGAGCTGTTTGCAGGGGAGGGTGATGGGGAGCTGCGCAAGAGCCAGCCGCGCGATATCGTGATGATCCAATACACATCAGGCACCACCGGCTTTCCCAAAGGCGTGCTGCTGCACCAGCATGGGCTGATCCAATCGAACAAGGATGTGTTTGAGCGCTGGGAAATCGTCGCGGGCAAAACGGTCCTGTGCCCCTTTCCGCTGTTTCATACAGCGGGAAGCGCGGTGAATGTGCTCGGCACCTTTGCGCAAGGGGCGACTTTGCTTCTGGTCTCCGTATTTGATCCGGTCGCGGTTGCGAAAGCGATTGAGCGTGAGCAGCCAGAGGTTTTGGGCGGGGTCGCCACGATGATCTTTGCCATCATGGAAGCGGCCAAAGCGACAGGGACCGATGTGTCGAGTGTCCAAACGATCTTAAGCGGCGGCGCGATGGTCCCGCCTGAGCTCAACCGCGCCGCGCAAGAGATCTTCGGTGTTCCCATCCTGATCGTTTACGGCCAGACCGAAACCTCGCCAGCGATCACCGCCGCATGGCCGACCGATACGGGCGAAGAGCTGCTCGAAACGATAGGTCAGCCTTGCAGCCATATGGAGGTCTCGATCCGATCCCCGAATGATAACAGCGTGTGCGCCATTGATGAGCAGGGCGAGATTTGCATGCGCGGCTTTAACATGATGGTCGGCTATAATGACAACCCGGAAGCCACGGCGGAAACGATTGATGCCGATGGCTGGCTGCACACAGGCGATCTCGGCAGCATGTCAGTGCGCGGCTATGTCAAGATCACCGGCCGGGTCAAAGAGATGATCATCCGTGGGGGAGAGAACTTGTTCCCTGCCGAGATCGAGGCGCAAATGCTAGAACATCCCGCGATTGCCGAGGTCGCCTGCGCGGGCGTTCCTGATGAGAAGTGGGGCGAGATCGTCGCGTGCTTTATGCGGCTGGCCGAGGGCGCCGAGCGGCCTTCGGAAGATGATTTGAAGGCCTTTGTGCGCGAGCGGCTCTCCCCGCAAAAGACCCCGGCACATTGGATCTGGGTCGAAGAGTTTCCGCTAACCGGATCAGGCAAAATCCAGAAGTTCCAGCTGGCGGAAAGCTTCGCGAAGGGGGAGTTGACTTCGGCCTAAACCGCAATCCCGAACAGCGAACCGATCAAGGCGGTGGCCGCCATTGCGATAGCGCCCCAAACCATCACGCGGGTGGCAGCAGGCACGAGTGGCGCTCCGCCGAGCTTTGCCCCGATCGCGCCCAGCACTGCGAGCGCGATGAGCGATATGATCACAACGCTCGGGATAACCCAGTCGAGCGGCGACAGCACCGCAGCAAGAACGGGAAGTGCCGCGGACGTGGTGAATGTTGCACCTGAGGCTATGGCTGCCTGAAGAGGCCTTGCCGCCAGTTCGTCCGACAGGCCCAACTCGTCGCGCAGATGCGCCGAAAGCGGGTCCTTGGCCATCAGTTCGCGCGCAACGGCGCATGCGGTCTCGTGGCTGAGGCCGCGTTCCTTGTAGATTGCAACAAGTTCGTCGAACTCCTCGCTGGGCATCTGTTCAAGCGCGCGTTTCTCGCGTTCGATATCGGCCTGCTCGGAATCGCGCTGCGCCGAAACCGAAATGTACTCGCCCGCCGCCATCGACATCGCGCCGGCGACAAGGCCTGCCACACCGGATATGACTACAACTGAAAGAGCAGGGGTCGCCGCAGCGACGCCGATGATGAGCGAGGCGACCGAAATGATCCCGTCATTGCCGCCGAGCACCGCTGCCCTGAGCCAGCCGCCGCGTCCTACGTAATGCGGATCATCGGGATGCGCGCTCGGTGTCATCGCCTCAGCTTGCTCGCCAAACCTCTCCTTCAAGCACCGCCATCCCCCGCTTCTCAAGGTCGAGCAGATGCGCGGTGACGCTCATCTCTGCGGCTCCAATGAGCCTCTCATCGAGGCCCTTATACATGTCCGGGATAAACTCGCTGACGGCCCGCGCGCGCTCGCCCAAAAGTCGCAGGATCTGGTTTTCGCGCTGGCGGCGGTGGCCGATCATGCCGCGCACCAATTGCTTGGGTTTGTCAATCGCGGCGCCGTGGGCGGAGTGGTAGACTTTGTCCTCGCGCGCCATCAGCTTTTCCAAGCTTGCCATATAGTCGCCCATATCGCCATCGGGCGGGATTACCACGCTGGTTGACCAGCCCATTACATGATCGCCCGTGAACAGCGCGCCGCTCTCTTCCAGCGCAAAGCACAGATGGTTGGAGGTGTGTCCCGGGGTCGCCACGGCAGTCAGGGTCCAACCCGTGCCGCGCATCGCTTCGCCATCTTCGAGAACGCGGTCAGGCGCATAGGTTGGATCAAAGGCTTCGTCAGAGCGTGGGCCATCGACTTGCAAGACGAGCGGAGCACAGCCCACAATCGGCGCACCGGTCCGCTTGGCCAAAGGCGCTGCGGCAGGCGAGTGGTCGCGGTGGGTGTGGGTGCACATAATCGCGCGCACTGCACGGTCGCCGACAGCCGCCTCTATCGCATCAAGATGCGTCGCTTCATCAGGCCCCGGATCGATCACTGCACAATCAGGTCCATCCTCCTGTCCCACCACATAGGTCTGTGTCCCGGTATAGGTGTAGGGCGAGGGGTTGGGCGCCAGCACGCGGTAAACCAATGGCTCAACTTGATCGGCAAGGCCCGTTGGCCAAGGCTGTGGGGGTATCTTCGACATGAGCTTGCATATGCAGAATGACGTGGCAGAAGTCGATTGGGAGTTTGATAGCGGGTGGCTACGGCCCCAAGGGGAAAACAATGTCTGACTATATTCTGGTTCTTGATGAAGGCACCACTTCCACCCGCGCAATGCTGTTTGCCAGCGATGGGGTGCTGGCGGCCTCAGCGCAGGAGGAACTGACGCAGCATTATCCGCAAGGCGGCTGGGTTGAACATGACGCGGGAGAGATTTGGGAAAAGACCCTGCGATGCGCCAATGAAGTGATCCCCAAAGCGGGCGGGGCGGCCATGATCGCAGCGATTGGCATCACCAATCAGCGTGAGACCGTCGTGGCGTGGGACAAGGTGACGGGCGAACCGCTCACCCGCGCCATCGTGTGGCAGGACCGGCGGACTGAGCCTTTTTGTGCCGAGTTGCGCGAAGCGGGGCATGAAAAGGACGTGCAAAAGCGCACGGGCTTGCTGCTTGACCCCTATTTCTCCGGCACCAAGATGCGCTGGATGATCGACAATGTGCCGGAGGTGAATGCGGCAGCGGATGCCGGGACTTTGGCGTTTGGAACAATCGAAAGCTGGTTGGTCTACAAACTGACCGGCGGCGCATCTTTTATCAGCGATGCCAGCAATGCCAGCCGGACTTTGCTGATGGAGCTTGCAGGTGACGGCTTTGACAAAGGGCTGTGCGAATTGCTGGGCGTTCCCCATGAAGCGCTCCCACAAGTGGTTGATATGTCAGGTAAGCTCGCTGAAACCGAAATCAGCCTTTTTGGTCGCGCCATCCCGATCACCGGGCTTGTCGGAGATCAACAGGCAGCCACGATTGGGCAGGCTTGCCTGTCGCCGGGACAGACCAAGGCGACCTATGGCACCGGCGCATTCGTCCTGACCAATCAAGGTCAGGCGATTCCCCAATCCTCCAACCGGCTGCTCGGCACGGTGCTTTGCCAGATCGATGGCAAACGGACTTATGCGATTGAAGGATCAGTGTTTGTGGCGGGCAGCCTTGTCCAATGGCTGAGAGATTCGCTTGGCATCGTTGATGTCGCATCGGAAACTGAGGCCTTGGCGCGCTCGATTGAGAGCAGCGGGGGGGTGACGATTGTGCCGGCCTTGGCGGGGCTTGGCGCGCCGCATTGGCAGGCTGAGGCGCGCGGGGTGATCACGGGACTAAGCTTTGCGAGCGGAAAAGCAGAACTGGCGCGCGCGGCGCTGGAGGCGATGGCACATCAAACCTATGATCTGGCGCAGGCCTTTGCCGCAGATGGCGCCCCTTGGGATACGTTGCGGATCGATGGTGGGATGGCTGCCAATGACTGGATGGCGCAGGATCTTGCCAATATGCTGGGAGTGCCGGTCGAAAGACCCGGTTTTGTTGAAACAACCGCGCTGGGCGCAGCTATGCTGGCGGCGGCGGGCGTGGGCCTCTATCCAGATATTGAGAGCGCGGCCAAGACAATGCGCGGGACCCTCAAGACCTTCAAGCCGGATATGGATGATGCGCTGCGCAAAGAGCGGCTGGCACGGTGGGAGCGGGCGCTTTCTGTGGCGTAGATCTTTAGCCAGCTTCCGTTCGCCGTCTTTATCCCAGATCGCTGAGCCGGCGTTCAAGGCGTGAGTGGATTGCGCGCGCGGGCGAGGCCATCTCGAAACCGCTGCGCCATGCATCATCAAGCCGAGCGATGCGCTGATGAAGGCGTTCGGTCTCAGCGATCAATTCGCAGGTTTCTGGCTCCAGCGCGCCGAGTGCTTTGGGATCGCTCTTGCGGTCGCTGGGTAGTGTGCCGTGGCGGCGGACCTGCTCCTCGGTCAGCTCTCCGGAAAAGAAGGCGCGTTGATTGAGCAGCCATGCCAGCACATGCATCATTCGCGTGGTGGTCTTCAGTCCTTCGGTCGAAAGCGCCAAACGCAATGTCGCGTCTTCGCCGGGTTCCGGTTCTCTCGTGCCCAAAGCAAACACCGCACGCACATCATCAGCCAGCACCAGTGCTTCGGTGTATAGGGCCTCAATAATCGGGCGTGAGAGATTGGTTGTACGTGCCATCGCAGTGTGCGCTAGGCCTCTATTGACCGCGATACCAGCGGCGTATGGTTACTTTCCCTTGGCGATTTTTGCGCGTCCCGTACCGGCACAATATGGGGCTGGTCTTAACGAGGTATGAGCGAAGCGAACAACCACACCGGGGAGCTTGCCCGGAGGGGCGGACACAAAAACTACGCGATAATATCAGGCAGCAGCGTGTCTTCGATGATTGCGATCTGGTCTTTCAGACGCAATTTGCGCTTTTTCAGCCGCGCGATCTGCAATTGATCGGTCGATCCCGCATCACTTAACGCTCTTATCGCGGCATCAAGATCGCGGTGTTCGGTGCGCAGCAATTCTAGTTTCTTTTGGAGCTCAGCTTCGTTCATCGATTGAAAGATCGCTCCGTTCGCCTGCGAATCGCGCCGTTACCAACTGGCTTAGCGCACCATCCGCTTTCCATAGAGATTTGTAAAAGCCTGTCGCGGCATTTGACCGCAGAATTATCGCATGTGGATCGATTCACACTTTATCAGCTCTTTGCAAACTAGCTTAGCTGTGTTTTGTTGAAGTCCTGCGGCCCGGCCGTCAGATGCCGAGTCGCTCCCCGGGGGTGTCCCCCCGCTTACACATAGGAGACCGCATATGGCATCGCGCACCGCATCTCACGCAGCTTCATCACACGTGAATGCTCTCCAATCGAAACATGCAGGCCTTGAGATGGCCCTGCGCGACGAGATGGCACGTCCTGTGCCAGATGCGGCCATGGTCCAGGAACTCAAAAAACAGAAATTGAGGCTGAAGGAAGAGATCGCGCGCTGTTAGCGGCGCGCCCATTTCGGCTCCATTTTTGCGGGGTCCGGCCCGCTGCTCCTTTGCTTTTGAGCCTGTGAACGCCTAGGCTCTATAGCAACCATGACAGCTGCTGCTTCCGCCCGACAAATCCTCACCCGATTGCATGAGGTTATGGCCTCGCGTTTGCATGCGCAGGGCAAGCTTGACCGGGTGGTCGATATCATTGGCGAAAATCTCGCTAGCGAAGTGTGCTCGGTCTATCTCTTGCGCGAAGGCATGCTGGAGCTGTTTGCGACCAGAGGGCTCAACAAAAGCGCGGTTCATGTCACCCGGATGGCGATTGGCGAGGGGCTGACGGGCACCATCGCGGACAAGGTCGAAATGCTCAACCTTGCCGAAGCAAAAGCGCATCCTGATTTCCAATACCGTCCTGAAACGGGCGAGGATAAGTTCCATTCCTTTGCCGGTGTGCCAATTGTCTATCATGAGCGCGCTGTGGGGGTTTTGTGCGTTCAGCATGTCGAACCGCGCCGCTATGAAGAGGTCGAAATAGAGGCTCTGCAAACCACCGCGATGGTCTTGTCAGAACTGATTTCGAACGCGGAACTGGTCGATGAGGAAGAGGCACTTGGCCTCACTGAGGCGCAATCAGGGCCGCAGACCTTGCCGGGGCTGACTTTGGTCAAGGGATTAGGCGCAGGCATTGCCGCTTTCCACCAGCCGCGCGTTGAAATTACGCAAGTCATGGCTGACGATATCGAGGCTGAACGCGCCAGAGTTTACCGGGCGTTTGACAAGATGCGCGAGCAAATCGATGGGCTTGCCAATCAGGCGGAATTTGGCGTGGGCGGAGAGCATGAGGAGGTGCTCGAGACCTATAAGATGTTCGCCTATGATGAAGGGTGGTCGCGGCGCATCAACGAGGCGATTGATGCGGGTCTAACGGCAGAGGCTGCGATTGAACGCGTGCAGCAACACACTCGGATGCGGATGCGAGAAATAGACGATCAGCTTCTTGCAGACCGGATGCATGATCTGGAGGATTTGGCGAACCGGCTGCTCCGCATTGTCGCAGGCCAGCTTGGCACCGCTGCGCAGCAGGGTCTTCGAAAAGACACGATCCTGATCGCGCGCAATCTGGGGCCTGCGGAATTGCTCGAATATGACCGGCGGCGGCTGAAAGGCGTAATCCTTGAAGAAGGATCGCTTACCGCGCATGTGGTTATCGTTGCCCGTGCGATGGGCGTACCGGTGCTGGGGCGCGCGAAAGGGTTGCGCGGGATCATTCGCGATGGCGATGAAGTGCTGCTTGATGCGAATGCGGGCAATGCGACTGTGCGGCCTTCCACCCAAGTCGCAGATGCCTTTGCGCAGCGATTTGCCAAATCACGCGAGAAACAGGCGGCCTATGCCGAACTGCGCGATGTGGAGCCTTTTACCGCGTGCGGCACGCGTATTCAGGTCATGATGAATGCAGGCCTGCGCGATGATATGAGTTCTTTGGCGCTTACGGGGGCTGATGGTGTCGGGCTGTTTCGTACCGAGTTCCAGTTTCTTGTCTCAGCAACGCTGCCTCAGCGGGAGCGCCAGTTGAAGCTCTACCGCGATGTGATGGACGCAGCGGGCGACAAGCCCGTTATTTTCCGCACGGTCGATATTGGGGGCGACAAGTCGGTGCCGTACCTTTCATCGGGGATGGAGCATACGGATGAAAACCCGGCGATGGGTTGGCGCGCGCTCCGTCTGGCGCTGACTCGCGAAGGTTTGATGAAAGCTCAGGCGCGCGCGCTGCTTGAAGCGGCCGCAGGGCGCTCGCTTCATGTGATGTTCCCGATGGTTTCAGAACCGTGGGAGTTTGATGCTGCCAAACAGGTGTTTGACGATCAGCTCGCCTTCTTGCGTTCGAAGAAGAAGGTGGTGCCAGAGCAAATTCATTTCGGCGCCATGTTGGAGGTTCCGGCTCTCGCCGAAGTGCTTGATGAATTGCTGCCCAAGCTGAGCTTTCTCTCGGTGGGGACGAATGATCTTACGCAATTTCTCTACGCCGCTGACCGGGGCAATCCGGCATTGGCAGAGCGGTATGACTGGCTGAGCATCCCGATCCTTCGGTTCCTGCGCCGCGTGGTCAAGGCGACAGAGGGGACGGGCGTCGATATAGGCGTATGCGGAGAGATGGGCGGTCGGCGTCTGGAAGCGCTCGCGCTGCTTGGCATCGGGGTCCGCAGACTCTCTATCACCCCGGCGGCGGTCGGTCCGATAAAGGACCTCGTTCGGCAGGTTGAACTGGCAGAATTGAGCGAGGCGATGGAAGGTTGGCTAAAGACGCCGGGCTGCAATCTGCGTGAAGCCATTGGCGGGTGGGCAGAGGCACGACACATTGACGTCGATTGAACTGATGCACAGCACCCTTCGCCTCCAACGCAGCAGGGCGCGATTGCGCCGCAATGCAAATTTTCTGATTCATCCTTGACAGCAGGTAAGCCTCACCGCTTGAAAGGCTCAGTCGCAAACAAAAAATTTACCACGGGCCGGGTCATGGACAGCGAGAACGAAAGCACAAGCGATAGCCAGACCGATTTGTTGGAATCAGGCTCGGCCAGTTTCGGCGATCGCCTCCGCGCGGCGCGTGAGGCAAAGCGGCTGGAGCTTTCCCATATCGCAGCGGAAACTCGTATTCCGGAACGCCATTTGCAATCGATTGAGACGGGCAATCTGGAAGCTTTGCCATCGCGCACCTATGCTGTGGGCTTTGCCAAGAGTTTTGCTCGCGCGGTCGGCCTAGACGAAGAACCAATCGCCGAAGCGGTTCGCGCTGAATTCGCTGACGGATATTCCCGGACGTATAGTGGGGCAGGCGCGCTAGAAACCGATGACCCTGCCAAGCTGCCATCATCTGGCCTTGCTTGGTTTGGCGGACTGGCTGCGATCCTACTTACAGTGGGTCTGATCTTCTTTTACAATACCTATTTCGGCGCTGGCACCGGGCCCGGCTCCCTGCTCGCTGATGAGGAAGCAGCACAGGGGCAAGAAGCGCTCGCCGATGGCTCATCAGGCCAAGGTGAAGCAGGTGCCACTCAGGCTGCGCCCTCTGCGGGCGGGCAGGTGGTGCTGACTGCAACCGGGGAAGGTGCCTGGGTAAGGTTTTACGAAGAGGGCGGAGAGCGTTTGTTCGAAGGAGTGATGGAATCAGGCGACACCTATGAAGTGCCGCTTGACGCTCAAGATCCTCGGCTAAACACCGGACGGCCCAATCTGCTCAGCATCACTGTTGGCGGTCAGGCTGTTCCGCCGATTTCTGAGGTGATGGTGCCGGTGGCCGATGCCCCCGTTTCGGCTGAGGCACTGCTGGCGCGCGCCCAGCCAGATGCGCAAAGCGCATCTGGGCCGCTGCCACCTGGCGGTTAATCGCACATTCCCCGGCTAAGTCACTGTGCGGGGTCGACTTGCGCGTGAGGCTCCGCCACAGATTCGGGTGATATTCATGCGCGCACCGCCAGTGTGGTTTCGCGTTTCAAAACTAAGGAGTCTGAACCAGGATGACCTTTAGAGCTTTTCCAGCAATCGGCGCTGTGGTTGCTGCCGCTGTTGCGGCGACAACGCCGATCCCTTCGATGGCGCAAGACAACGCAGAGGCGCGTTTGCGCCGTGCAGAGGCAGAGATCCGCGCCTTGCAACGCGTGGTGTTTCCGGGCGGTGATGGGCAGTTCTTTGAACCGCAAATTTCAGCGCGAAGCGGCAGTCCTAGCCCGCAATCAGGCACAAACGCAGCTTCTACCACCGCTGTGACCGATATTCTCGCGCGGCTTGATGCGATGGAGGCTCAATTGCAGCGTCTCACCGCGCAAAGCGAGGAGCAGACCAATGCGATGAGCCTGCTCGAAGCGCGGGTTGAAACCTTGGAGGGTGGCCAATCTGCGGATGGACCATTCACCGCATCACCAACCCGGCCCAATCCGCTGCCGTCCAATGAGCGCGTCGGCACTGTCTCCAGCGATGTGTTGCGCCCCTCAGACCGGTCGACCGAGCCACAAGAGCGCCCCGCAGGCGACGAAACGCCTACCCAACCCAGCGCTGATCGTGTCTCAGGTGTTCAAGCCATCGCCAAACCGCAAACCGATGATCCTGGCGACGATGAGTATTCATACGGCTTCCGCTTGTGGAACGCTGGCTATTATCCCGAAGCACGCCAGCAGCTGTCATCCTTCGTAGAGCAATATCCTAACCATTCGCGCACGACCTATGGCCGCAATCTGTTGGGTCGCGCATTTCTCGATGATGGCATGCCCGAAGAGGCCGCGCGCTGGTTCTTGCGCAATTACCAGGCCGATCGGACCGCGCGTCGCGCACCTGACAGCCTACTGTTTTTGGCCGAAAGCATGATCGCGATGGAAGACACCCGCCGCGCCTGCATCGCTTTGTCTGAGTTTGCAGAAACGTATCCAGCGGTGGCCACTGGAAGGCTTGCCGATCAGTATCAAAGCAACCGGGCTAGAGTGACCTGCGAGTAATTGGCAGCTAACGCTACGGCTTTCAGGGATCAGCCGAAAGGGGGCGCTGATTGATACGCGGATTGATCTCGGAGCGATTGACGCTGAACTGATCATCCGGTTCAGGCGATACACTTCGCTCGCTTTGGCCTGAAGACGATCGCAATGCACCTTTGGGCCTTGCAGTGTCTGGCGGACCCGACAGTTTGGCTATGCTGTTGCTTGCAGCTGCGACAGTCCCTGACGGTGTTGCTGTGCTGAGCGTTAATCATGGTCTGCGGGCTGAGGCCGCCAGTGAAGTGGCTCTGGTCGAAGCTGTGTGCAGGGCGCTGGGCGTGCCTTTCACCGAAAAAACCGTAAAAGTGGGCAGCGGCAATGTGCAAGCCAAAGCGCGTGAGGCTCGATATGCCGCTTTGCGCGAATGGGCTGAGGCGCGAGGGGTCGAGGCCGTGGCGACCGCGCATCATGCCGATGATCAAGCAGAGACCTTGCTGATGCGTCTTGCGCGGGGAAGCGGCCTGTCTGGCCTTGCCGGGGTGCGCGAGTGGAGCACTTTGCCGGGCAGCGATATTGCACTGCTGCGCCCTTTGCTTGGCTTTTCCAAGGCGGAGCTGGAACGCGTTGTTGAAAGCGCAGGGATCACACCTGCGCGCGACCCTTCCAACCGTGATCCCGCTTTTGACCGCGTGCGGGTGCGCGCGCACCTGGCTGAGAATGAATGGCTCGACCCGCACGCGCTCGCCGCCAGCGCCCAGCACATTGCGGAAGGGTGGCGCGCGCTCGAATGGTACGCTGAGCTCGATTGGGAAGAGATGGTCGCGCGCGATGAAGAGGCGCCTGTCCAACCCACTTTTCGCTATTTCGCCAATGTTCCGCGCGCCATCCAGATCGAGACGGTGCGCCGGATTATTGAGGAGCTGGGTGGCCGCGTCAGCCGCTCAGAAGCGGGCCGTGCCGCCGACCGGTTGTGGCGCGGTGAGAACGCGTCCTTGGGCGGCGTTCTGGCGGTGCCGAGCGTTGAGAAGGTCGCCAAAGTGGGCGTGGAAATGCGCGTCTGGCGGTTCGCACCCGAACCACCGCGCACTTCGCATTAATCCAGTAGTTTGGACGAAATCAGGAAAGCAGACGGTCGCCCACGGTCGCCATCTGTCCGCGAGTGATCACCACTTTGTCTCCCCGTGCAGCGATCTCGAACAGCTTTTCAGCGAACGGATCGGGCACTCCGATGCAGCCATGCGAAGCATAGCCATTGGCGACCGGTGAACCGTGAATGGCGATCCCATCCCATGTTAGCCGCAGGGTCCATGGCATAGGCGCGTTGTTATACTTCTCAGAGACGTTGTCGCGTTCCTTGGTCAGGATCGGGAAGGTGCCGAGCGGGGTGGGGTGGTCGGTCGTGCCGAGCAGGGCGACAGCGGTGCCAATCTCATGCCCATCGCGGAACACGCTGATCACGCGCGCATCCAGATCGACCGTCATCACAATGGGGCCGCTGGCGGGCGCTGCTGATTCGTCCCAATACCACTCGCCATAACGGATCGTACCTTCGATCGGCAGGATGCTCTTAATCACGAACGGATCGTCGGTTTCCGCTGCGGCGGTGCGTGCAGGCACTGCCTGCACTTGCGGGTTTGAGATCATCCGGGCAGCGGGACCGCGCGGCGCTTCATCAGCGATCACAGCTTCAACATTGCCCGCCGGCGGAAGCTCTGGAAGAGCAACATCACCAGTGTTATCAACATTATAGGGCTGCGGAAGGCTCGGATCGATCACCAGCGAATCTCCGCCGGTTGTGGGGTCAATTGCGCGGATTGCACTTTCAGCATCCGCTGCCACATCAACCGCCGCATCCGCTGCATCATCGGCAGATGTCTGGCCAATTGCCAAAGTCGCACCACCTGTCAACGCTGCCAAACCAAACACGGTTGCAAGGCGGATATTCCTAAAAGCCATCTCAGAAGTTCCCTCGTTCATGGCGAGCATTATGCCTGCTTTTTGCATTAACTGCCAGTGACTAACCGATGCGCGTCCCTACGGGGGACGGGGGGTCCGCAAAGGTTAAAGTGTAATTTTTTGTCAGGTGTGTGCGCTTGTTTGCGGTGACGGCCGTCAGTTTCCCGGATGGGAAACCGCACGCAACAAACCCAAATTCACCCATGCGCGCCAAACTGGTTGGCGATCACAACCGAAAGCCGCAGCATCAAGGCGTACGCTTTCTCAATCGGGTCGATATAGTCGCGGGTGATCTGCGCGTACCCTTCGGTCGCGGCATCTGGATATTCGGCAGGGGCATCCATTGCGAAGTCGCTGAGCGAGGGGAAATGGGTTGGGAAGGCGCGTCGCATTTGTGCAAGCGCATCGTCAACCCGCAAAGTGAAGACCATCTCAAGAACGTCTTCGCGGCTGATATCATTGGCGCGGCTGAACACCGGCACCGATACCGCTTTCAAGAACATATGCTGCATCAAAGCGAGCCTCAAAGCCTGCGCGGCTCCGATCATTCGCCTTGTTTGCTGCGTCGTCTCTGCTTGCGGTTCTTCGGGTAGGTGATCGAGCAGCCGGTGAAACTTGAGCGCGTCGACCCGCAAGCGCGAAGCCAGCCGACGGAACACGCCAGCACGGTCATCCTTTGTGAGATATTCTGCGAGCGCTTCGCAGGCGGCGGACAGATGCGGTTCGGTCCCGCGATAGGGACGCGTTGCCCAATAGGCAGAGTTGAACAGCTCCCCATGCGCCGCGACCGTCTTAACGCTGGCGAGCGCGTTGGAGGTGCGCGCCAGGCGCAATAGCTGCTGCCCGCGATTGCTTTCGTTCAAGAGCGCGGCGATTTCTTCGTAATTGCCATCGGCTGCTTCTCCGATCCCGGCGATGACATTCACCGGATAGCCCAATTGCTGCAGGATCGAATTGTGCGGGATCGCGCGGATTTGTCGCAGGTTCATATCGCGGTCGGCGGAAAGGTCAGATTGGCGGCGCGAGACGCGGCTGCCGGTCGAATTGAGCAGGCCAAGGCCAAACGCGGTCACGGCTCGGCTATAAGTCTGGCTGCGCAGATGCGCGCGTTGATGCGCACGGATCGCGCGGTAGAAGTCGAGGCTTATATCGGTGCGGGTGTAGAGCGGATCGTCGCACACTTCGCTCCGCTCTGGCCCCTCAGTGATGATCCGTGTCAGAGTCGCGCGGGCCATCTCAGGCCCCGCAAAATGCAGATAGCCATCGCCGCCCTGGAAGCTGACTTCCGGCTCCAGCTCAATCGAATTTCGGACGAAGCGGCTGCGTGCCCATTCGCTAAGCGGCCATGTCAGCCGGTCGGCAAAGCCCGAAGGATGCGCGCCGCGGCCCATGCTTTCGCCGTGGGTGTTGAAGATCAACGCAGAGACATCAGTGAGGCCATGGCGCGCCATCGCCTGCGCCATGCGCCCTTGCAGCCGTTCGATGGCGAGGCTTGCAGGGATTTGCCCGACAAACCGGCCCGCATCGGAAAAGCCCGTCTGGATGCACATCCGCCCGCGTGTGCGTGCATAGTCGCGGAATTGCTCCTCCGCACAAAGCGCTCCAAGAAGCGCCCGCCATGCTCCAGCGCGCTTTCGGTTTCGAAAAGAGGAGAAACATCGACCTTTTCCTCAATCCCAAAAGCGCGCGCGAAATAGAGCGCGGCTAGGATGGTGGAGGGCTGTTCGCACTCCGCAATCAGCATGCGGATAGGCGTGTCGGCGTCCACATGGCCAAGGATTTGCGCCATGGCGAGGAATTGCCGGGTCGCGGTGGAGCTTTCGATCGCAAGGCTGGCAAAATTGGTCGCTTTGGGTGTCACCTCACCGAGCATCTTGCGCAAGGTCGCCATCGCCCCTTTGCTTGCAAGGTCGAGATCAGGCGTCTCGTGCAGGTGAGCGCGGATGGCGTTGTGGAGCTGCTTTGCGTTCACCCGGAAATGGATATGCGCCATGCCCAGTCCGTCCGCCCGCATGGTTGCCGCAAGTGATTTCAGCGCGACGGCTTTCGCCGTGTCGCCAGCCGATGCGGCTTCCTCTTCGAGCTGAGCGACAACAGGCGTAAGGCTCGTCAGCTTGGCTGGATCGTCAGCGGTCAACTTGTTCGCGGCGGCTGAAAGCGCGGCGGGTTCGGTCAAATCCTCGGCAAAATCGGCAGCGCGTGCGCCGGCATGTTCGGCGGCTTTGCGCAGGACTTCCACCTCAGCATGACCCGCATCAATCGCCGCCAGGTCATCGGCATAGCGCGCGAGCCGCTCAGCCTTTTCCGACAGGCGGAAACGGATCGAGGTGTACCATTTGATATCGGTCCGCCCGTCCATGTCATATCCGACCCATGTCGCAAAGCGAAAGGGGAGAGGCTGGAGCTCCTGCCACTCATCAGGCCAATTCTCAGCCGCCAGTGTCAAAGCCTCGCGCACCATATCGGCGCGCGCATCCTGCGCATGGGCGATGGCTGTCATGGCCTGACCATGTTCGTAGTCAAGCGTCACCGCCGGGCGGTCTGAGCCTAGCTCGCAGGCCTCTTTCTCAATCGCCGCGCCTGTGCTGGCGGCATCGACGACTGCCTTGGTTTGTGCTGGCGTCAGTAAAAAAGTCGGGTGCGCAGTGAATACGGCGTGGAGATGCGGGGTTTCCCAGCGCGCTTTGAACGCGTCGAAATCGCCATCGCGCGCAAACAGATCCTTGAGAGCGCTTTGATTGGCGTCAGGCGCTACGGGAGAGGCGAGCCGTTCCAGCCGCTTGGCCCGCGCTTTCAGGCTGGTGCATTCAAGCTCTTCAACCAGGCTTTCCAGCCCATCGAGGCTCATCACATCACCTTCAAGCGCGCGGCTGAGATCAAGTCCCAGCTGAAACACCGGGTTGAACAAAGGCGTCTCTCGCGTGCGGGCGTGGAGTTCCTGCAAGCGCGCGCTGAGATCGGCGATGGAATTGAGCGGGAGTGTCATGGGGAGGAGACTGCTTCCAGATGGGTTTGGGCAAAGGCCGCTGCTGCGCCAAGTAGGCCGGGCTGCGGATGGGTGATGAGTTTGACGGGCAAGGTTCCCATTAGGCCAGCGAACCGGCCCTTGGCGCGGAACCTAGAGGCAAAACCCGAGGCTGCAAGCGTTTCGCGAATGCGGTAGCCGAGACCACCAGCGATCACCACGCCGACTGCGCCTTGGACGAGCGCGATATCGCCCGCAACCGAACCCAGCGAAAGGCAGAACCTGTCGACCGCCGCGGCGGCAAGGCTGTCTGATCCATCGGTGCCTGCTGTCCAGATCGCGACATCGTCTTGCTCTACCACGGCGCGCCCTTCTAGCGCGGCGAGCGCCTGGTAGATATCGACAATCGCGGGGCCGGAGACGACACGCTCGGTCGAAACGCGGGTATGGCGCTTGCGAAGGCGCGCAAGGATAGCGTCTTCGATGGCGTCGAGCGGGGCGAAATCGCCGTGGCCGCCCTCTGTCGCCTGCACACGGTAAGAGCCCGCTCCACTTCGCCAGAAATGCGCCACGCCAAGGCCTGTGCCCGGGCCAAGGACGCTGATTGTGCCTTGTGCGGGCAAGTCCTCGTCTGGCCCGGTGAGGTGCAAAAACTGGTCCGCAGGCGCGCGCGCGGCGGCATGGGCGACCGCTTCGAAATCGTTGACGATCAGGTGCCGTGAACAGCCCAACTTCTCTGCAATCAATGGCGGGCGGATGATCCACGGATTGTTGGTGAAGCGGATCACATCGGGTTTGATCCGACCTGCCACTGCGATCGCCAGATCATCGGGCAAGTTTCCGCCCATTTGATCGCGAACATCCTCCCACGCGGTTTGGAAACTCGCATGGGTTTCCGTGTGGAGCGTGACGGGTTCGCCAAGGCTGATCGCGCCATCATCGCCGATCGAGGCGATGGCAAAGCGGGCATGCGTACCGCCCACATCGACCGTGATAATCTCTTTCCCCGCGGCCATCGCGCTAAAGCCCCGCACTCGCAAGCATGGCAGAAGCGCCTTGTTCTGCGCCGTCGGCCTGGACCTGCATCATGCGGAACAGTTCGCGGCCCACTCCCCATTCGGGCGATGGCTCGCAAGCTGGCGTGCGCGCGTTCAGATCAGCGGTGGTGGATAACGCGCCGGTGGCAGCGCAGACTTTGACAATATCGCCATCTTGCAGCCGTGCGAGCGGGCCTCCACCTAAAGCTTCGGGTGTGATGTGGATAGCGGCGGGGACTTTACCCGACGCGCCCGACATGCGGCCATCGGTAACGAGCGCAACGCGGTGCCCGCGATCTTGCAAGACGCCGAGTGCCGGGGTCAGCGAGTGCAATTCAGGCATCCCATTGGCGCGCGGTCCTTGGAAACGGACGACGACCACAACATCGCGGTCAAGCTCTCCGGCTTCAAAGGCAGCTTTGACATCGGCTTGGTTCCCGAAAATCCGGCACGGTGCTTCGATGGTCCAACGCTCCTCAGCCACAGCGGAGGATTTGAAACAGGCGCGGCCCAGATTGCCGGTGAGCAGCTTCATGCCGCCATCATGCTGGAAGGGCTGTGCGGCGGAACGCAGCATCGTGTCATCGCGCGTTTCGGTGACGCGGGTCCATTGCAGTTCGGCTTCATGCCAGACAGGCTCAGCGGTGTAAGCGTCAAAGCCGCCCTCCCAAACGGTGAGGATATCGCGGTGGGCTAGCCCTGCTTCGAGCAACTCGCCGATCACATAACCCATGCCGCCTGCTGCGTGGAACTGGTTCACATCGCCAGAGCCATTGGGATAGACGCGGGCGAGCAGCGGGACGACGCTGGAGAGCTCAGCCAGATCGCTCCAGTCGATCCGGATGCCCGCTGCGCGCGCCATAGCGGGAATGTGGATCGCGTGGTTTGTTGATCCGCCGGTCGCGAGCAGGCCGATGGCGGCGTTGATGATCGCTTTCTCATCGACGACTTGGGCGAGCGTGCGCTCCGTCGTGCCGGACAGCTCAGCAAGCCGGTGCACCGCCGCGCGGTCGAGCGCTTGGCGAAGCTTCGTGCCCGGCTGAACAAAGGCGCTGCCCGGCACATGCAGCCCCATCATCTCCATCATCATCTGATTGGAATTGGCGGTGCCAAAGAAGGTGCAGGTTCCTGGCGAATGGTAGCTGGCAAGCTCGCTCTCCAGCAAAGCATCGCGGCCCACTTCGCCCGCCGCGTATTTCTGGCGGGTTGCCTGTTTCTGCTTGTTCGAAATCCCGCTCGGCATTGGGCCGGAGGGAACGAAGATCGCGGGCAGATGGCCGAAGCGCAAAGCGCCCATCAGCAGGCCGGGCACGATCTTGTCGCATATGCCAAGGCAGGCCACTCCGTCATACATCTGGTGGCTGAGCGCTACGCCCGCCGCCATTGCGATGTTGTCGCGGCTGAAAAGCGAGAGCTCCATCCCATCCTCGCCCTGCGTCACCCCGTCGCACATAGCCGGCGTGCCCCCAGCAACTTGCGCTGTCGCGCCAACCTCGCGGGCATAGATCTTCATCCGGTCGGGATAGCGGCCATAGGGCTGATGCGCGCTGAGCATGTCGTTATATGCGCTGACAATGCCGATATTGGGCCCGCGATTGTTCTTAAGCGCGTCCTGATCCTCCAGCGCTCCGGCAAAGGCATGAGCGAGCACCGAACAGCTCACCGCCTCGCGTTCAGGGCGCCGGTCGCCCTCGCGGCGCATCAGGTCGAGATAAGCGGCGCGCCCTTCGCGCGAATTTTCGATAACGCGCTGTGTGACGCGGTGGATCGTGTCGTTGAGTTCACTCATGCCAGCTTACCCCGTCGCGTTCGGCAAGAGCGACCGCAGCAGTCGGCCCCCAAGTGCCTGCGGTGTAGGTCTTGGGCGAGACCCCGTTTGCCTCCCATTCCGCGCGGATGGCATCGACCCATTCCCACTGCGCTTCCACCTCATCGCGGCGCACAAACAGCGTCTGGTCGCCCTTGATCAGATCAAGCAGCAGGCGTTCATAGGCGATCCGGCGATGCGAGCCGACAAAGGCATCGGGCATGGTGATCTCCAAAGGCACCTCGCGCAGCCGCACGCCGTCTTCATCAAGGCCGGGCACTTTCGCCATCAGCGACAAAGTGATGTTCTCTTCCGGTTGAATCCCGATCAAAAGGCTGTTGGGCTGAAGCCCCGCAGAGCCTGGCGCCTGCATCCCATCGAAGATCGAATGCGGCACGCAGCGGAACTGCACGAAAATCTCCGTCACGCGCTCAGGCAGACGTTTGCCGGTTCGCATGTAAAATGGCACGCCCTTCCATCGCCAATTGTCGACATGTGCCTTTATCGCGGTGAAGGTTTCGGTGGCGGATTCCTTGCCCAGCTCCTCATCATAACCTGGCACAGCTTCACCAAGGATCGCGCCCGCTCGGTACTGGCCAGTCACTGTTTCGCTGGCGAGGGCAGGGCGTAGTGCGCGCAGCACCTTCACCTTCTCATCGCGCACTGCAGTTGCATCAAAGCTGGTGGGCGGCTCCATCGCTACAAGCGCAAGGAGTTGAAGCATGTGGTTCTGCACCATATCGCGCAAAGCGCCCGCATCGTCATAAAATGCGACGCGGCCTTCGAGGCCGACCGTCTCAGCCACGGTGATCTGGACATGCTCGATAATGTTTGAGTTCCAGATCGGTTCAAACAGGATATTGGCAAAGCGCAAAGCGAGCAGGTTCTGCACCGTCTCTTTGCCGAGATAATGGTCGATCCTGAAAATCCGGTCTTCGCTAAAGGCCGCTGCCACCGCATCGTTGATCTGAGCTGAGGAGGCGAGGTCGGTGCCAAGCGGCTTTTCCAAGCACATCCGCACATTCTCACCCGTCAGCCCGGCATGTTCCAGCCCGGCAATCGTGGGGCCGAACAGGCTGGGCGCGGTGGATAGGAATATCGCAATTCCGCCATCCGGATCACCCGTTTGATTGACCTTTTCAGCGAGCGCATCGAAGCCCTCGACCGTGCTCGCATCGAGCCCTTGATAGGTTAGTCGGTTAAGAAAAGTCGCCATGCTGCCGCGCCGTTCGGCTGGCAGAAACTCCTCCAAAGCCGCGCGCGCCATATCGCGAAACTCACCGTCGGACATCGCACTGCGGGCGGTGCCGATGATCGCGAGCTTTTCGGGCAGCAAGCCATCGGCATCCAGCGCGCACAGGCTGGGCAGCAATTTGCGGCGGGAAAGGTCTCCCGTTGCGCCAAAAAGCAGCAACCGGTCGGCTGCAAATTGGGGGGCAGTCATGGGGGCGAAGTCCTCCTATCGCAAAAGCACAGACCGCTCGCGGTCCATCGCTGCCAGCCTCTTTAGCGCCGCAGCTTGGTGTGGACCATAGCCTGCATAGCTATTCAAATGCGCCGCCTCTGCGCCTAAAGTGCCTTTCGCAATAAGGGATCAAGACATGGATGATCTGCGCAAAAGCGGGCGCGTCACCAGTTTCGAAGTGGCAGAGCGGGCAGGCGTCAGCCAGCCAACCGTCTCGCGCGCGCTTTCGGGATCGTCTTTGATCAACGAAAAAACGCGCGAGAGGGTCCTGAACGCCGCGCGCGAAATGGGCTATTTCGTTGACGAGCGCGCCGCGCGATTGCGGCGCGGCCATTCGGGCACCTTGGCGGTTGTAGTGATCTGTATGCCCGGTGGCAGCGCGCGCGATGTGAACCCGTTTTCTTATGCTTTGCTAGGCGGCATCTGCGCGGCGGCCTCTGAAAAGGGGCTGGAAGTGCTCGTATCGCTGCAATCTGAAGAAGAGCGCTTTTTCGGCCATTTCATTGAACGCGGGCAGGCAGAGGGGTTGATCGTGATCGGCACGACCGCCAACCGCCCTGCATGGGATTTCTTTCGTTCGATTGGTGAAGCCACGCAGCCCGTTGCCTATTGGGGATCGCCTTTGGGTGATCTTGATTGGGTGTCCTCCGACAACCAGACAGGCGCGATCATGGCCGCAGACCATCTGATCGACGAAGGTGCAAGCAATCTTGTGTGTATCGGTTCGCTCGGCAGTCCGCAGCGCCAATTTGCTGAGCGAGCAGAGGCGTTTCTGGCGCGGGCCAAGCAGCGCGGCGTGCCTGCTAGCCTGATAGAGATCGAACCGGGTGGTGTGCGGCGCGAACAAGGGCGGATTGCGGGTCAGCAATTGCTGGCCGAGTATCCGACGAGCGATGGCGTTTTCGCAGTCTGTGATGCGCTGGCTTTCGGTGTGATCGAGGCCGTGCAGGAAGCGGGTAAGTCTATCCCTGAAGAACTGCGCCTGATCGGTTTCGACGGGCTGCCCGCGAGTGAAATGACAAGGCCCCCGCTTTCAACAATCGAGCCTGATCTTGATCTGGCAGGCCGGCTATTGGTTGAATCCGTAACAACCAGCCGAGAACATCCGAGCACAAGGCGCGTGCCGGTCAAGCTTTTGGTGCGCGGGAGCACCTAAACCTAGACTTCGCTAACTTGAACGCTCGATCTCAGAAAGCGGTGGGGGCCAAATGTGGTGAGAAAGCTGACATCGGCAGCATCTCGGCCGATGCCAATCTTTGCGGTTTTCTGCGGTTTGGCCATGCCGGTGGCATCTACGATTTGCCATGTGCCATGATCGCTGTTTTCGGGGTCGGCCAGATACACCTCGGCAGCAGCATGGAAATCTTGTGGATCCACATCCGGCGCGTAGCAGGCCACATATCGTGCAGGGATGGTCGAGGCGCGCGCCAAGGTAACCAGCATATGCGCATAGTCGCGGCAGACGCCCTGGCGCATGATGAAGCTTTCGGCAGCGTCGGTGTAAGGGCCGCTTGCACCGGGGAGATAGGTAAAATGGTCCGCAATCCATTGGCGGATGGCATCAACACGCGCGCCGCCAGAAGTGCCCGCAAATTCGGTTTCAACGAAGTTCTGAAATCGATCCGCTGGGCAATAGCGGGAATCAAGCAGATAGGGCACCGCTTCGCCCGGTATCTTGTGGGTTGGCAGCGCTTTGATAGCGGGTAGGTCGATGCGTGAACGGTGAATGGCGATTTCTGCGGAATATTGGACTTCGATCAGCCCTTCTGTGCGCAACCAAATCCGATCGCCGATTGAATCTTGTCCTGCAATGCGAGAGAAATGGTCAGTTTCTGTGCAATCAGTGTTTGCGTACAGCAGCGTCTGGTCTGGCAGAGCAGCGGCCTCAAACTGCAACAGCGCATCGGTTGGCTGATCGAGCTCGAAAGCGAAAGATGCAAAGATTGCGGTGGCCACGGCTGGATTACTGTGCGGGGCAGCGAAGGTTCCCCGTTTTCGTACCTCGGATTGGCCCGCTTTCAATTTTCCTACATTGCGCGAACGGGTTAGGGAGGGCGCATGTTTTGCCTATCCCAAATTTCTCAATTTTCAGTAGCGGATTTGGGGCGAAATGCGCAGACTGACTTTTTTGCCCTAGGACCGTGTAACATGCGGTCCATGTCTCACCTAAGTGACTGTATAGCTGTGTATGCCGTGTTGGAGAGAGTTTGGGGGGAGTAACGCCCCCTAAGGGCTCTCAATCACACCGTACAGATCGTGGGCATCCGCATCCTCGATCAGCACATCAACAATGGAGCCTTGGGCAAGGGTATCGGGCACGTTGCGCAGGTAAACCGCGCCGTCGATCTCAGGCGCGTCGGCTTGGGACCGCCCGGTTGCGCCAATGTCTCCGTCCTCGTCAGCTTCGCCCACCTCGTCGATGATGACAGGCAGGGTGCGACCCACCTTGGCAGCGAGCTTGGCGGCGGAGATGCGCTCTGTCACCTCCATCAGGCGGGCATAGCGCTCCTCCTTCACCTCCTCTGGCACCGCATCGGGAAGCGCGTTGGCTGCTGCACCCTCAACCGGTTCGAAGCGGAATGCGCCCACCCGGTCAAGCTGGGCCTCCTCCAGCCAATCGAGGAGGTAGGCGAAGTCAGCCTCGCTCTCACCGGGGAAGCCGACAACAAAGGAGGATCGGATCGCGATGTCAGGGCAGATGGAACGCCATGCCTTGATCCGTTCGAGCACCTTGGCCTCGTTGGCAGGGCGCTTCATGGCCTTGAGAACGGAAGGCGCGGCGTGCTGGAACGGGATGTCGAGATAGGGGGTAAGCAGACCGTCCGCCATCAGCGGGATGACTTGGTCGACATGCGGATAGGGGTAGACGTAGTGCAGCCGCACCCAAGGCGGGGTGCCCTCTGGCGTGGTCAACTGGCCCAGCTCGCGCGCAAGGTCGGTCATGTGGGCGCGCGGGGTTCGGCCCTTCCATGGCTTCGCCTCATGGCGCGTATCGACGCCATATGCAGAGGTGTCCTGGCTGATCACCAGCAGCTCACGCGTACCAGCGGCCACCAGCTTCTCCGCCTCGCGCAGCACTGCGTCGATCCGGCGGCTGGCAAGCTTGCCGCGCAGCGAAGGGATGATGCAGAACGAGCAAGAGTGGTTGCAGCCTTCAGAGATCTTGAGATAGCTGTAATGGCGCGGTGTGAGCTTGACGTCGGTGTCAGAGGGCTGGGGGATCAGGTCTACAAACGGCCCTTGGCTGGGCGGCGCGTGGGTCATGCACCGCTTCCACCACTTGCTCATACTGATGCGCGCCTGTCACAGCGAGCACTTGCGGATGGGCGGCGCGGATCGCCTCAGCCTCATCACCCATGCACCCCGTGACGATAACGCGCCCATTCTCGGCTATCGCCTCTCCGATGGCGGCCAAGCTCTCCTCCTTGGCGCTGTCGAGGAAGCCGCAAGTGTTGACCAAGACCACGTCCGCGCCCTCATAATCGGGGCTCATTGCATAGCCATCGGCGCGAAGACGCGTGAGGATGCGCTCGCTGTCGACAAGCGCCTTTGGGCAGCCAAGCGAGACCATGCCAACGCGTTTGGCATCGGGGAGTGAGGTAGAGGGGGTGTTCATTATGCGCTGCGCCCTACACGCGGCGGACGATTTGCGCTAGCATCTCCACAAAACGGGAGGGTTATTTCATGAGTGACTTTGCATTATGGCCAGTGCTTGCCGGAACTGCGGCGTTCTTTGCTGTCGGAGCGCTTTGGTACGGGGTGCTGTTCGGCAAAGTCTGGCAACGCGAGGCAAGTCTGAGCGACGAGCAAGTCCAGAGTGGCAATCCGGCGGTTATCTTTGGTCTGTGCTTCTTGTTCGAGATGCTGATTGCGATGGTGCTTTGGCACCTGATCGCGCGCACGGGCGCGGCACCGCATGTGGTGATGATGATGTCGGTTGGCTTTGCGCTCGGCGTGATGATTCCGGCGATGGGAATTAACTACTTGTTTCAGCGCAAGCAGCGGGCTTGCTCTTCGCAATCGATAGCCGCGCACTTCCTCGTCGGAATGGCAGCAATGGGCGGAGTGTTTTTGCTGTTCTTGTGAGGTCTCACGCCTTGGCGGGCGCGCCGTTACCATTTTCAGAAGGCACAATCTCTACCAGCACGTCGCCGGGCTGCAGGTCTTGGCATTCGTCCTCCCAATAGCCGAAGGCGCGGCCATTGCGGTAGATGCGCAGGCCTCTGCCCGCCGCTCGATAGATCGCCAATGGAGCAGCCGCATTCCTCTTCGGTAACCACGCGCTCAACCAGTTGCACCCGGCCAGAGACCGAAGCGAGGTCCGCGAGATATTCGGCAATATGCGCGCCATTCGCGCTCCCGGCGAGGAGCAGCCCAGTAAAGCGGACCGGGTTGATGACGTTATTGGCGCCCGCTTGGCGTGCCAGCAACTCGTTGTCATCAGCGCGCACGACCACACTGATCGGCACTTTGGGCGCAAGGTGGCGCACGGTGAGAGTGATCAGGATCGAAGTGTCATCGCGCCCGGCGGAGACCAGCACGCTCGCCGCTTCGTGGATGCGCACGGCCTTTAGCGTCTCGTCACGCGTCGCATCGGCCGCCATGACATTGACGCCCAACTTCTCTGCCTCAACCAACCGGTCCTCGCTCGGATCGACCACCACAATCTCATTCGCTTTTGTGCCGCGTTCGATCAACTCCTCGACGCTTTGTGAGCCTGAAACACCATAGCCGAGGACGACGACATGGCCCGAAAGCTTATCCTGAATACGCGCCATGCGCCATTTCTCCCAGCTGCGCTTGATAATGAAATTGTAGGCTGTGCCCACGAAAATAAAGAACACCAGAAACCGGATCGGCGTAACGATCACCGCCTCTTTAAAGCGCGCGCTGTCGCTGACTGGCGCGATATCGCCAAAGCCGGTCGTGGTGATCGAAATCATGGTGAAATAGACCACGTCGAGAAAGCTCACATGCCCATCGACATTGTCGATCAAACCATCACGGTCGATCCAGTGGATCATCACCACCACGAAAATCAGGAACAGAGCCGCGCCCAGACGGATGCTGATATCGCCCCACACCGGCAGCTTGACCGCGCGGCGCAAGGGTTTGAATTTGCGAGCGGCTACCTTTTTGTCCGTGTCGATCTTCGCCATTGCGGACCTACGTAGTGACTAACCGCCTAGCTCGCAAATTTGGCGGCTAAGCTGTCCAAGCTTGCGTGGTGCGTGAGGTCGAGCTGCAAGGGTGTGACCGCTACAAAACCGTCATCAATTGCTTCAAGATCGGTGCCGTGGTCGCGCGTGTGTTCGATCGCGTGGAGCCCGAACCAGAAATAGCGATGCCCACGCGGATCTTTGCCTTCTACGATGCTCCCGCGTGAGTAATCGTGGAAGCCCTGGCGGACCACGCGGATGCCTTCCACTGCCTCGGGAGCTCGTGGTGGGAAGTTGATGTTGACCAGAGTGCGTTCGTCGAACGGCGTGTCGAGCAGCGGCTGGATCACTTTGGGCCCCCATTGGCGCGCTGCGGCAAATTCGCCATCGGTCCCGCGGGTCTCTCCGCTATAGACTTGGGAAAGCGCGATCGAGCGTACGCCTGCCAATGCGCCCTCGATGGCGGCAGAAACGGTGCCCGAATAGGTGATGTCATCGCCAAGGTTCGCCCCGCGATTGACGCCAGACAGGATAAGGTCGGGCGGGCTATCGAGCACTTCGCGCAACGCCATCATCACGCTGTCAGTGGGCGTTCCGGTGACGGCAAAGCGCCGCTCGCCAAATTGCTGGAGACGCACCGGGCGGTTGAGCGTCAATGAATGGCCAGCGCCCGATTGCTCTTCGGATGGCGCGCATACCCAGACATCGTCAGAGAACTCCGCCGCAATCGCTTCGAGCACGGCGAGGCCCGGCGCGTGGTAGCCATCGTCATTGGTAACAAGAATGCGCATGATGGCTTAGCCTTTCACGGGTGTAAGGACGGTCACGCCGCCCACATAAGGGTGCAACACTTCAGGCACGGTGACGCTGCCATCTTCCTGTTGGTAATTCTCAATCACCGCGACAAGCGTGCGGCCCACCGCGAGGCCGGAACCGTTCAAGAGATGGAAGTGTTCGCTCTTCTTCGAACCTTCGGGGCGATAGCGCGCGTTCATTCGGCGGGGCTGATAGGTGCCGCCGTTCGAGCATGAACTGATCTCTCGATAGGCGCCTTGGCCGGGCAGCCACACTTCTAGGTCATAGGTCTTCATCATTGCCGCGCCCATATCGCCAGAGCAAAGCGCCATGACGCGGTAGTGCAGGCCGAGCGCTTGCAAGAGACCTTCGGCAATGGCCGTGATCCGGTCGAGTTCTTCCTCAGCCTTTTCAGGGAGCGAGGCAACGATCATCTCGACCTTTTCGAACTGGTGTTGGCGAATGAATCCGCGCGTATCGCGACCCGCTGCCCCCGCCTCAGAGCGGAAACAGGGGGTGAGCGCCGTTAGCCGCATCGGGAAATCGCTTTCGGCGAACAATTGCTCGCGGAATGAATTGCCCAGCACCATTTCGGAAGTGGAGATCAGGATGCGATCATCTTTGGTCCAGAACAGGTCTTCACCAAATTTGGGCAACTGGCCGGTGCCGTATCCAGCCTCCTCATTAATCAGGAGCGGTGGGTTGCATTCGGTGAAGCCATGCTCTCGCGTGTTGTTGTCGAGCATAAACTGCCCGAGCGCGCGGTGCAGGCGCGCCATGTCGCCTTTCAGGAAAGTGAAGCGTGCTCCCGAAATCTTGGCGCCGGTCTCAAAATCCATACCCAGCGCCGGAGCGATGTCGGCGTGTTCCTGTGGGTCGAAGGTGAAGCTAGGCTTTTCCCCCCATTCGCGCAGATAGACATTGTCGTCCTCGTTCTCGCCTTCGGGGACGGAGGAATCGAGCACGTTGGGGAGCGCAAGCATGAGGTCATTAAGCTCCTTGCCCAATGCTCTCTCCCGCTCCTCAAGCGCGGGCATATCAGCCTTAATCTGCGCCACTTCAGCTTTGAGCGCTTCGGCCTCTTCCTGGTCACCCTGACCCATCGCCTTGCCGATGGCTTTGGAGGCGTCGTTGCGCCTGCTCTGCGCCTCTTGCAACTGGGTCGCCAAGGCGCGGCGTTCTTCGTCTAGCGCCAAGATGCTGTGCGCCACCGGCTCCAATCCGCGCCGCGCCATCCCGGCGTCAAACGCATCGGGGTCGTCTCGTATCAGTCGAATATCATGCATGCGCGCAGCCTATGCCCGCATAGTATGACGATTGAAAGAGCGGATCACGCCTTTGATCCGCCTCTCAATCTGGGCCTCAGCCGAGTGCCAGCATAACGGCCGAAGATGCGCCCTGCAGAGCTCCGGGATCGTAGTCGAACTCGCGCTGCTCATCGGCATTGGGATAGGCTTCGGCCAACACCGACAAAGCGGCGGCAATCTTGGCATGCAAATCGGCGTTCTCCGCTTTGATCGCATCGCTTGACCCGTCAAAAGCAGCCTCAGCAGCTTTGTAAAAGCCATAGCCGTCGAGATAGGGTTCATAGCGGCCAATCTCGGCTGCCTGCCCATACATGGAGGCAGCGCGTTCGATCTGATCGGCACTAACGCTGGCGGCAAGTATGGCCGCGCTTGCATCGCCTTCGGGCGCTTTTTCTGCCGCACCGCGCAGGGCTGCAATGATGGCGTCGACTCGGGCTTCGATCTGCGATTGGTCTTCGCCTTCGAGCACGGCGGTGGAAGCGCCAGAGAACAGTTCCTTGAAGTCGCCAACGCCGCGATCGGCAAAGACCGGATCGAGTTCGAGCAGCACTTCGGAAACAGGATGTGCGAACATCTCTGCTGCCGCGTCGGTCTGTCCGACGGCCATGGCATCGCGCGCGGCGAGCACATGCGCTTCGGCTACCGCGAGCGCAGAAAGATAGGCAACCGGGTCGGATGCCGCTTCGCCTGCGGATACGCCGCCTTCGCCCTCACCGCCTTCGCCGCCCTCTCCTTCACCAGCTTCTCCGACTTGGGCAGCCTCGCCGCCCTCTCCGCCTTCGCCAGCTTCGCCCGCGCATCCTGCAAGGCCTGCGCCAGCAAGGGCGGTTGCAAGACCGATCGCACCCCATGTTTTGAGTTCGACTTTCATTTGATGTCCTCCAAGGATAATGCTTTGCCGCGAGCATTAGCCGTGCCAGAATTCTTTGCAAATGATTATCAAGAGGCCTCAATGATCCTCAGTGTTACCGCCGTTCAAGACCCGCAAAAGATCGACGAATTGCGCGCCGGATTGGAAGAGCTGACTTGGCAGGATGGGCGCGCAACCGCAGGCGCGACGGCCAAACAGGTAAAGCGCAACGAACAAGCGATCATGAAGGATGTACCGGGCAAGGCGATGCAGCGATTGCTGCTTCCGCTAATCTCTGAAAACCCGGTGGTGAAAGCGGCTGCACGCCCTCGTCGTATTTCGGTTCCGATGATCAGCCGGACCACCGATGGCGGGCATTACGGCGCGCATGTTGACAACGCCATGATGGGGGCAGGCAATGCTCGGATGCGCACCGACATCTCCTTCACCCTGTTTTTGAGCGGGCGCGATGAATATGAAGGCGGGGAATTGGTGGTGCATGCGGCCGGGCTGACCCAGACCATTAAGGGCCAGTCGGGCGAGTTGATCCTCTATCCTTCAACCAGCATCCATGAAGTGCGGCCCGTCACCAAGGGGACACGGATCGTTTGCGTGGGCTGGATCGAGAGCCTGATCAGCGATCCGACGCAGCGCGAAATGCTGTTTGACCTTGAAAATCTACGCGCGACTCTGCGTAAGAAGATCCCTGATGCGACTGCGGAGTTGCTTAGCTTGGACAAAGCCATCGCCAATCTGCTCAGGATGTGGGGGCAGCCTTAGGCGAAGCGTCTCGCTTGGCGCTGGCGGTCTTCTTACGGTTCGCCTGATGCGTGAACCAGATAATCAAGCCAACTCCAACCACGCTTGGGCCTGCCCAGATCAGCGGGTTGAACACTTCCTCGGGCACCCAGCGGATAAGACCCACCGACATAAACGCGGTATAGGCCGAAATGCCCATGCCGATCAGCGCACGGAAATGCTCACCAATATAGCTCTTGGGGGAGGGCGCGCTTGGCCGCCAGATAAACAGCTGTTGCAGGCTCATCGCGACCACGCCCAGCGCCGCGACCGCCATCATCAAAACCTCGCCAATGCGCGCGCCGTAATACCCGCAATAAAGCGCAGAGGCGATGACTGCCCCGATGACGATCTGATAGCGTGCGCTTCTCAATGCCTCTCGGCTGCGGGCATGTTTGACCACGCTCAAACCGTAATCGGCAAAGCCGATGGTTAGAAGGCCAAGATACAGCATCATCCAGCCAAACAGGCCGTCAAACAACTCGCGATCCGTGACAGAAGGGATGCGTTCTTCCGGGCCATAAAGCGACAACAGCGCCATCGCGACTGCAAGAGCGCCCGCCCCCATAAAGCCATAGCAAGCGATCCGGCCCCAATGGCGGTGGTTGGTGGCACCCTTGCGCGTGGCGATTGGCACCCAAAAGGCGATCAGACCGGTTAGGCCGGTGATAACATGCAAGACAACAAGGATCTCAAAAACGTGCATTATGGGTGGCAAGTGTACACTGTTCTGGACGCCTCGCAACGTCCAGATCGACTGGCGCGATCTTCATTCCAATTGTCACAAAGGATTGATAGGCTCTGCCCAAATCTCATCACACAGGACGAACCTCGTATGCCTCCATACAACGCCAACCGCCGCCAGTTTCTCGGTGCGACAGGATCGGCTTTTGCGGCACTGCTCGCAAGCGGCTGTATGACGCGCGGTGCCACCGCTCCAGTCCTTGCGGGCGGGTTTGACAACTATGGCCCTTTGCTCCCTGATCCCGCGGGAATGCTCGATCTGCCAGAGGGCTTTTCGTACCGTCTGCTCTCCAGCTTGGGCGATCCTATGAGCGATGGCGGCACCGTTCCTGACAAAGCAGATGGGATGGGTTGCCTTGATTTGGGCAATGGCGAGATTGTGCTGGTGCGCAATCATGAGCTTGTGCCCAGTGATGATGCTGGCGGCGCGATTGCCAAAGGCTTTGGCACGCGCAACGGTGCAATCGTGCCCGGCGGCACGACCAATATCGTCCTGGATGCCGAAACTTTGGAGGTTAAGCGCCAGTTTCGCACGCTTGGTGGCACGATCCGCAATTGTTCAGGCGGGGTGACGCCATGGGGCAGTTGGCTCACCTGCGAAGAGGCCCCCACTGGCCCCGGACAGCGCTATGGCGATGGACTGGCGGTCAATCATGGCTGGACTTTTGAGGTGCCGGGCAACGCCACAGGTTTGGTCGATCCGGTCCCCTTGCGCGCCATGGGCCGCTTCAACCACGAGGCTGCCTGTGTCGATCCTGTGACCGGCTATATCTACCAGACTGAAGACCGCGATGATGGAGTGCTCTACCGATTCCTTCCCAATACGCCGGGCAGGCTTCTAGACGGAGGCCGCCTACAAGCGATGGTGATTGAAGGCCTTTCCGACACCCGAAACTGGGAAAACTCACCCGCAGTGATGCCGCTGCGTCAATCCTACGCCGCTAGATGGGTTGATCTCGACAATGTTGAGGCCCCTGCCGATGATCTGCGTGAGCGAGCGGCGGCCAAGGGAGCGGCGTTGATCGCACGCGGCGAGGGCATCCATATGGGCGAGGGTGACCTCTATTTCTGCTCCACCAGCGGCGGTGCGAAAGGGCTGGGGCAAATCTTCCGCCTTGTGCCGGGACGCGGCGCGGGGCCGGACAGGGTCGAGCTGTTCTTTGAAAGCGAAGATATTGAGCAGTTCAATTACGGCGACAATCTGTGCGTTGCGCCCAACGGCCATCTGCTGGTTTGTGAAGACGCCTATACGGAGACGGTTGACAACCATGTGCGTGGCATAACGCCCGGTGGCGCGCCTTATGACTTCGCGCGGCTCAATATGCAGACGGAACTCGCCGGAGGGTGCTTTTCGCCTGACGGCAAATGGTTCTTTGTGAATGCCTACGCGCCCACACGCACGGTCGCGATCACCGGGCCTTGGGCTGTGTGACAAGTCCGTTGCAGAGCTTGTAAAAAAGAGTTACGCCTCGCGTTACAAAGTATCACGAAAGCGATGCGGAATTGCGCAGCGCTTTGTGCATTCGCAGGGGCAGCTATGAATTTCTCCAGATTCCTTATCGCACTTCTTGTGGCTTTTGGACTGGGGAGCGCCGCTGTTGCCCAATCGGATGATGAACAGCCAGCTTTATCAAGCTCAACCTTTGATGCGTTCAATCTGCGCGGTATTGGCCCCGCTTTCATGTCTGGCCGGATCGCCGACATCGCTATCGTACAGGATGATCCGGCGACATGGTATGTCGCGGTCGGTTCTGGCGGTGTCTGGAAGACCGAGAATGCCGGCACCACCTGGACCTCGATTTTTGACGGGCAGGGTTCTTACTCGATCGGCTCGCTTGGCCTCGATCCCAATGATCCCAGCCGCATTTGGGTCGGTACGGGTGAGAACCATGGCGGTAGGCATATCGGCTATGGCGATGGCATCTACCTGTCGGAAGATGGCGGCCAAACCTGGGAGAAAAAGGGCCTTGAGGGCACTGAGCGGATCGGCAATATCATTGTCCACCCCGAAGATTCAAACACTGTGTGGGTAGCCGCCCAGGGCCCACTCTGGTCATCGGGAGGCCAGCGCGGCGTCTACAAGACCACCGATGGCGGTGAGACTTGGGAGAATGTTCTGTCGTCCGGTGAATGGACCGGTGCAGGCGACATGATCATCGATCCGCGCAATCCCGACCGGCTTTATGTCGCGATGTGGCAGCGCCAGCGAACCGTTGCCGCCTATGTCGGCGGCGGCCCTGAAAGCGGGCTATGGCGCAGTGAAGATGGCGGTGAGACTTGGGATGAACTCACCACCGGCCTGCCTAGCGGCAATATGGGCAAAATCGGCATTGCCGTGTCGCCCATGCAGCCTGATGTCGTTTACGCCGCGATTGAGCTGGACCGGCGCGAAGGGGGCGTGTGGCGCTCTGACAATCGCGGATCGAGCTGGTCCAAGATGTCTGACACCGTCTCAGGCGGAACGGGCCCGCATTACTATCAAGAGCTCTATGCCAGCCCGCATTACTTCGACCGGATCTATCTGGTGTCCAACACCAGCCAAATCTCCAACGATGGCGGCAAGACGTTTACGGGGCTCAACAATGAATTGAAGCATGTTGACGATCACGCCATCGCCTTCCGCCCTGATGATCCCGAATACATCCTGTTTGGCTCTGATGGCGGGCTATATGAAAGCTATGACCACACCCAAACATGGCGCTTCATCAGCAACCTGCCAGTGACCCAATTCTATAAGGTCGCGGTCGATGATGCGGAACCGTTTTACTACGTCTATGGCGGCACACAGGACAACAACTCGCAAGGCGGCCCTTCGCGCACGGACAACCGTCACGGCATCCGCAATGACGACTGGTTCATCACACTGTTTGCCGATGGACACCAGTCAGCGACCGAGCCTGGCAATCCCAACATCATGTATGCGCAGTGGCAGCAAGGGAACCTTGCGCGTGTTGACCGGATAACAGGCGAGGTCGTGCATATTCAGCCTCAGCCAGCCCCAGGTGATGATATTGAACGCTGGAATTGGGATGCTCCCATTTTGGTGAGCCAGCACCAGCCCACCCGCATTTATCATGCCTCGCAGCGTCTGTGGCGCTCGGATGATCGCGGTGACACATGGCGCGCGATCTCACCCGATCTTACCCGCAATCAGAACCGCCTGCGTCTGCCAGTGCAGGGGCGTCAGTGGAGTTGGGATGCAGGTTGGGACTTGCTCGCAATGAGCCAGTACAACACCATTGCCAATGTTGGCGAAAGCCCGCTCAACGAAAACCTGCTCTATGTCGGCACCGATGATGGCCTGATCCAAGTCACCGAAGACGGTGGGCAAAACTGGCGCCGGATCGAGGTTGGTTCGTTGCCCGGCGTGCCCTCGACCGCCTATGTCAATGATATTCGGGCCGATCTGTTCGACGAGAACACCGTCTATGTCGCGCTCGACAATCACAAATATGGCGATTTCACGCCCTATTTGTTGAAGAGCACGGATCGCGGGCGCAGCTGGCGGAGCATCAAGGGCGACATTCCTGACCGTCACCTTGTCTGGCGGGTGGTGCAGGATCATGAGAACCCGAACCTTTTATTCACCGCAACCGAGTTTGCATTGTTCTTTACGCTTGATGGCGGCAACAAATGGGTGCGCCTGTCTGGCGATGCCCCGACGATTGCCTTTCGAGATGTAACGATCCAGCGGCGTGAGAACGATCTGGTTGCGGCGAGCTTTGGCCGCGGCTTCTACATCGTCGATGATATCTCGCCCTTGAGGACCTTGAGCGAAGCGAGCCTTGAGCAACAAGCCATGCTGTTCCCGGGGCGCGATGCATTGTGGTATATCGAGCAGCATCCGCTCGCCTTTTCCGAGGGCGGCAGCCAAGGCCACGGATATTTCCGCGCGCCCAACCCACCCTTTGGCGCGAACTTCACCTATTATCTCGCCGAAGACATCCAGTCGCTCGAGGACCAACGCCAAGAGCGTGAGCGCCCGCGCGCTGAGGCGGGGCAGAACAACCCATTCCCCGATTTCGGCACGCTAACTGCAGAGTTGCAGGAGGTTGATCCAGCGATCTGGCTCACCGTGCGCGATGCCGATGGCAATGTTGTGCGGCGGATCAAAGGTCCTGCATCGAGGGGTTTCCACCGGGTCAATTGGGATCTGCGTTTCCCGGATATGAGCGAGGCAAGCGCTTCGCCATCCAATGATGATCAACCTTCGGGCTTCCTCGTCTCGCCCGGCCAATACACTGTATCCATGGCGATGCGGGTCCGCGGACAAACGACTGAGTTGGTTGGCCCGCAGACCTTCAACGTGCGCCCCCTGCGTAGCGGCGCGCTGCCGCCGCAGTCTGATGCGGCTGAGTTCTGGGCTGAGATTGCCGCCTTTGACCGTTCCGTGACGGCGGCGGCTCGCACTCTGCAAGATGCGCAGACCAAGCTTGCCCGGCTAGCGGATGCAACCGCGCGCGTGCAGGGTGGTGATCCTACGACGCTCGACAACCGGCTTGAGGGGATCCGGGCAGAGGTCGCTGCGATCAATGAATTGATGAACGGCAACCCTGCCCGAAACGGGGTCACGGAGCGCAATTTCCCGACCGTTCGCAGCCGCTTGGGTGTTATCCTGACGGGGCTTGGCGCATCGACCTATGGGCCCACGCAAACGCACCGGGACCAATTCGGCTATGCTCGCGCTGATTTCGAACAGGTGCGTTCGCGCTTGACCACTTTGGTGGATCAGACCATTCCTGCCTTTGAAACGGAGTTGGTCGCAGCAGGTGCGCCTTGGGTGCGCGGCGCACCTATTCCATAACGGTTGAGTTTACCGAGCCCGCAAATCGGGCAGTATGAGTAAAGATGAACACCAAACGCCTATTCCGCCAGATCCATTACTGGCTTTCTCTGGCCGTGTTCGTGCCGGCGGGGATCATGATCGCAGCGGGTCTCTTCTTGATGCTCAAGAAAGAGATCGACTGGATCCAGCCAGGCACCGAACGCGGCGTCGCCGAAGCGCAGCTGCCTGAGGCCTCTTTTGAAGCCATGCTGGCCGCTGCGCGTCAGCACCCTGAGGCGGGGATTGAGCAATGGTCTGACATCGACCGCATCGATCTGCGCGTGGATCGCGGCATTGCCAAATTGCGCGCCAATTCGGGTTGGGAAGTACAAATCGACACCAAGACCAGCGAAGTGCTTCATGTCGCCTATCGCCGATCTGACCTAATTGAGAGCATCCATGACGGCTCGTTCTTTTCGGATGAGGTGAAGCTCTATGTGTTCCTACCCACTGGCGTATTGCTGCTGATCATGTGGGGGACGGGGGCCTATCTCTTCGTCCTTCCGCGCATCGCACAGGCACGCAAAAAACGGCGATCTTGATCCCGGTCAGCGAGCTTCAGGCGGGTTTAGGACCAGAAGCAGCCGCTGCTCGCCTGTGCCTTCGATAGGGGGAGAGCGGTGGATAGCGGGCGCATCTGTTGCCAGTTTGCCTTTGAACAGACCGACATCGCCCGCTGACATCGTGTTAATGTCCAGGGGCTCATTCCCTTGCTCAATCCTTTGTGCATCGGGCGCTTGGAGCCATTGCGTGCCGGTTCCGGTGTAGGTGGTGATCAGCCGGGCTTTCACATAATCGGCGTGAAATTTGCGGCAGGAATTGGTGGTGACCACTTCCAGCCTCAGATCAAGCCTGTCGATCCGCATCGCGTCGCCATAAAGCCCGGCGAGTTTGACAATATCCTCGATCAACTGCGTGCGGATCGTGTGGGCTTTGTAGCCATGCTTGTCCATCGCAAGAGGGAGCTTGCCGGCCAACTCGTCCAAACTTGAAGACAGCCGCATGTCTCGAGGGCGTGGGTCAAGAAGTTCAGCAATGTCGGAAATCGGCTCGCGCTGCCAGATCGCCAGATTGCAATCGGGTTCGCGGATTTGCGACAGCGCGCTTGGATCGGCGCTGGAAAAGCAAGTTGGGGCGAGGTTGGTGGGCATTCAAGACCGGCTTTGTGGCATGATACAATATCACACGGACTAATCGATTGCGCCGGTTCCTGCAATGCCGCTGCTTGGCACTTTGGCTGCGCCCTGTTGCGAATGAAGGAAATGGTGGGCGCGGCAAGGATTGAACTTGCGACCCCACCCGTGTGAAGGGTGTGCTCTACCACTGAGCTACGCGCCCGTCAGTGCGGAGTGAATTGCCACTCGCCGCAAGACAGGGACGCGCCTCTACTGTTCGATTGCCGTCATTGCAAGGCGCGGTGTTAGCCTAGCGTGCAATGTAGCCCGCGATCAGTTGCACAAGGCCTTGGCTGTCCTGCGACCGTGCAGCGCTCACGGGTGCGGGGCATTCTAGGCAATAGGCCTGCACGCCCTTAGTTCCAGCAAGCATCTGGGCATCGACCAGAAGGCGGCGGAGCAGGACTTCACGCTCGCGCGCTGCCATCGCGAACACATCGCCTCCATGCACTGAAGTAGCGGGCGCAACAGCGTTTGTGACAAGCTGCCGGATGAGCGAATCGTAATTGGCTTCTTGGTTTCCAAGGAAACGCGTGGACCAATCATTGTCTTCCAAACCGGCTTCGCTCGCGACCCATTGCAGCGCTTCTGGCAGGCCGCCGAACTGGTCGGCCAATTTGAGCTGGCGAGCTGTACCGCCGTCCCAGACGCGCCCCTGTGCGATCCGGTCAACCTCTTCGCTCGACATGCCGCGCGCCTCGCCGACACGACTGAGGAAATCGGAATAGGTGTCCTCGACCCCTGTTTGGAGGATCGTATCGATCTCTGGGCTGAACCCACCGATCAGATCAGGTTGGCCAGACAAAGGCGTGGTGCGATATCCATCGGCGTTCACACCGATATCAGCGGCGGCGTCCTCGAATGTGGGGATGACGGCAAAGACACCGATCGAACCGGTGATGGTCTCTGGCTGGGTGAAAATCCGGTCTCCGGCGGTCGCGACCCAATAGCCGCCCGATGCCGCGACATTGGCAAAGGAGATGGCGACGGGAATGTCTTTTGCCCGGTAGCGTTCGACGGCGCGCCTGATCTCTTCGGAGGCGAGAACAGAGCCACCGGGGGAATCGACCCGGACCACCAGCCCTTTGATCCCATCATCATCAAGCGCTTTGTTGAGCAGATCGGAGATCCGAGTGCCGCCCGCAGTGCCCGGTCCGGCATCGCCATCGACAATTGTCCCCGCGACTGTGACCACAGCGATTTGGTTGCTCGATGAGCCTGTGCCCGGACCGATATCGGCGAGATAAGGGCCAAGGTCGCTTTTGGCATAGGTGCCGGGAGTATCGTCTCCGCTGGCTTCACCTGCTATCTCTGCAACGCGTTCACCAAATGCGATCCGGTCGCCCAAAGTGTCGACCAATCCCGCTTCAAGCGCGGCTTCGGCAAGGTCACCTGAGGAGGCTTCCACCCATGCAACTGGGTCACCGGTCACTCGATCAAGATCGAGCGAGGGCCGGGCCTTTTTTACATTGGCCTGCCATTCCTCCCACAACGCTCCGTAGAAGCTTGCGCGGTTTTCGAGCGCAGCTTCTGACGGGCCGTCAAGCAGATACGGCTCAACCGCAGACTTGAACTCGCCCACGCGGTAAACGCGGGCGTTCACGTTGAGCCGTTCGAGCAGGCCAGCATAGTAAAGGTTGCTGCCGCCCGGTCCTGCGATCAAAGCGCCGCCTTGCGGATCGAGCCACACCTCGCTGGCATGGGCGGCCAAGTGCATGTGATCGTCGCCATATCCAACCGCAAAGGTCAGCACCGGCTTTTCCGCCTGACGCACACGGTCCATCGCTTCGCCGATTGCTTGCATATGCACTTGCCCGCCGCCGACAAAGCCGCTCATATCGAGGACCACAGCCTTGATCCGGTCGTCCTCTGCCGCCGCATCAAGCGCGCGCACCAGATCACGCGATTGCAATTCAACAGGCGGCGCCTGGCCGGAGAGCAGCGTCTGGAAGGGGTCAATCACCGACTTTTCTTCCACCACAAAGCCTGACAGATCCATGTAGAGCGCGCCTTGGCGCACTTGGCCTGGATTGGGAGTGGCCGACAAAATGCTGAACAATGCGAGGAAGAACAACAGCAGAAAGACGAGCACCATCGCGTCCTTGATCCCCACCAGGACTTTCCATGCTTTTCCAAGGAAGCTCATACGTATCTGTCTTTCTTAAATCGGATGGTGTGTGCGGTTGGCACGATGAATATAGCCACTTGATTCCAAACTTCCATGGGGAGCGCTTGTTCCAATGGGTTGAGCCGCTGGCGTCGCTCGATTAAGGGCGTGGCTTTAATGGACACTCCCAAACCAGCTCACACGGATTCGCGATTTCCTGCAGGCCGTCTGGCTTTTCCGCACCGCGATCTCACAGGTATTGGCCAGCTTGAGCGGCACGAAATCCTGTATCTGTTGGCGCAAGCAGAACAATGGGTTGCGCTCAATCGTCAAAGCGCCAAGCATGCCGGTTTGCTCAGCGGTCTAACGATCATAAACGCGTTCTTTGAAAACTCGACGCGCACACTTTTGAGCTTTGAGATTGCCGGCAAAAGGCTGGGCGCTGACGTGGTCAATATGCACGCCGCGCAGAGCTCTGTGAAAAAGGGTGAAACGCTGATCGATACCGCGATCACTCTTAACGCGATGCGCGCTGATGCAATTGTGATCCGCCACGGATCGTCAGGCGCGACTCAGTTGATTGCGGATAAGGTGGATTGCCCGGTCCTCAACGCAGGCGATGGGCAGCACGAACACCCGACGCAGGCGCTGCTTGATGCGCTTGCCCTGCGAGAGGCGCTTGCAAAGCGCGGTGAGGCGGCGGAAGATTTCACTGGGCGCACTATCACGATCTGCGGCGATATCCTGCACAGCCGGGTCGCGCGCTCGAACATCCTTTGCCTTCAGGCGCTCGGAGCGACAGTGCGGCTGTGCTCCCCACCTGCGCTGATGCCGTCCGGGGTGGAGGCCATGGGGGCGGAGCCGTTTCACGACTTTGATGCTGCCCTTAGAGGAAGCGACGTGGTGATGATGCTGCGGCTCCAATCAGAGCGGATGTCCGGCCAGTTCATCCCTTCGGCGCGCGAATACCACTATCTCTATGGCCTTACGAAAGCGCGGCTGGAACGCGCGGCGCCTGACGCGCTTGTGATGCATCCGGGCCCGATGAACCGCGGTGTGGAAATCGATAGCGAAGTGGCCGATATGATCGACCGGTCGATCATCACTCAGCAAGTGGAGATGGGTGTCGCAATCCGCATGGCATGTCTAGACGTGTTGACCCGAACCGCACGCAGTGTGGAGGGCTGGGCATGAAGCAGACGCAGCCTTTGACAATCACAAACGGGCAGATTGTTGCCGCTGGCGGGGTGGCACCGGGCGTTGTGCGATTGGTCGACGGCATAATCCAAGCCGTGGGCGCAGACGTTACAGCTCAAGAAGGTGATCAGGTCCTTGACGCAGCCGGAAAGCTTGTCGCGCCGGGACTGGTGGACCTCGGCGTGTTCGCGGTCGACAAACCGGCATTTCATTTCGGCGGGATCACAAGGGCGGCCTTGATGCCCGATCAATCGCCACCACTCGATTACCCAAGCCGCGTTGCTTACACCGCCAAAAGCGGAAAGCCTGATCTGTGGGTTCATCCGCTTGCGGCGGCAACGCGCGGTTTGGCAGGCGTCGAGCTCGCTGAGATTGCTTTGATGCGCGATGCGGGCGCGAAAGGTGTTGCAACAGGGCGGCAGTGGATTGCTGACAGCGGGGTTATGCTGCGCCTGTGCCAGTATGCCGCGATGCTCGATCTGGTTGTTGTCACGCATGCGGAAGATGCGGCGCTTGTTGGGAAGGCCTCAGCCACTGCGGGAGAGGTTGCTTCAAGGCTGGGCCTCCCCAGCGCCCCTGCTCAAGCTGAAGCGCTAGCGATTGCTCGTGATATTGTGCTGGCTGAAATGAGCGGTGCACGCCTGCATCTTCGCCAGGTCACAACCGCTGCCGGATTTGATCTGGTGAAAGCGGCAAAAGTCCGCGGTGTTCGGGTTACATGCGGGATTACTCCGGCCCATTTCATGCTGTCGGACCTCGCCACTGTTGATTTCCGGACATTCGCGCGGCTCTCCCCGCCCTTGCGCTGCGAGGCGGATCGTCAGGCAGCGCGGGAGGCGATCGCTGATGGCACAATCGATGTCATTTCTAGTGGCCATGATCCACGCGGCCCTGAGGACAAACGGCTCCCCTTTTCGGACGCGGAGCCTGGGATGTCCGGGGCTGAAACCCTGCTCGCCATGACTTTGGGCCTTGTGCGTGATGGCCTGATAGACATGCCCCGCGCCTTTGATCTGCTCGCTGACAATCCAGCAAAGCAGCTTGGCGTCAATGCTGGCGCATTGGTGGAAGGCTATGAGGCGGATATTGCGATCATTGATGCCGATGCCCCATGGATCATCGACCGCACCAAAATGGAGGCCACCGCCGACAACACTCCGTTTGATCGCCAAGGCGCACAGGGGCGCGTCCGGGCGCTGATCAAAGGCGGTGTTCAGATTGTGGAGTAAAAAACTCCCCCGGAGCGCGAAGCTCCGAGGGCAGTTTCGCTGAAGCTCTCAAAGTTGAGAGAAACTGGGTTTAGCGAGTGCGCGCCGCGATACGGACGCCGCGATTTACGGCACCGGCAGGCGGGCTGGCTGCGGCATAGGCGAAGCAGCCCTGACCGCGCGATTTCACCGCGTTGCACATGTTAGCGGCGCTGCGGCGGCCAAAGCCAGCGGCGGCGACGCGGAAGAAGGTGCGGCCGTTCACGCGCGCCTCTGTAATCACAACGTCGTGAGCGGCGAGCTCTGGGAAACGGCGTTTGAGCTCATCCCATTTGCTTTCGGCCACAGCGCGGCTGGAAAACGCGCCGAGCTGGACGAGATGCGTCGCTGCAGAGCCAGTGGCCACCGCCATGCGGCGCTGAGGTGCTGGGCGGGCGGCACGTTCGGCTGCCGTGGCCGTTGCGCGTTCAGCGGTGCGTGCAGGGGTGCGCGCTTCAGCTGAGGCTGCTGGTACGGATTGAACAACCGGATTGGAAACAAAACGGGCAATTCCGCCAGAAGTTGATGCTGCCATAGTTGGCATAGAAACTGGAGTTGCTTGCTCGACCGCATTTGACGCTGGCGCGCGCTGCGGGGCGTTTGCAATACGCGGGTTGCTGACGCGCGGTGCAGCAGTGCTTTCTGATGGCGCGACTGGTTGCGCCACTTCGTTTGACACGAATTCAACCGTTTCAACGGGAGCCGGCGCAGAAACATCGACCACTTCGACCGCAGGAGCGGTTTCCGGAGCGCCAAAGGCCAGAGCTTCGCTTTCGCTGGGAGCCGCGGCCGGAACCGAGATTGGTGCGGGTGCATCAGAGAAATCAGAAGCAACCACGATTTCAGGACGCTCTGGGAAGTTGGCAAGCGCCAGATGCTGCGGCTGACCATTGTCATTGATGGCTGTCACACCAAGCAGGCTCGCAACGCGGATCTGGTAGTCCTCAGGGCTTGCGGTTGACGCCCAGTCAGAAAGGCGCTGATCGATTTGGTCAGCGGGTACGTCTTCGGCGGCCATAACGCGGGCTGCGCGCCAATTGCCTGCAAGAGCATAAGAATACGCTAGGTTCTGACGCGTTTTCGCAGTGTTTTCGCCATTGCGGATTGCGTTGATCAGGTGGTGCACGCCGCGCTGGGGTTGGCCAGCCAGCGCTAGTGCCAGACCGAGATCAGCAGCTGGGATGACACCTTCGAATTCTGCGAGCTTGGAAAGCGCGGCTGCGTTGTCGCCTGTGGCCACCTTCGCCAGCGAATAGCTGAGCACTGTGCGTGAATCGGTGTCACCAAGTTCGATAGCCTCACCAAACGCTGTCGCGGCGGATTGGAAACGTCCCGCTTCCATATAGGCGGCACCCAAGACAGCGCGGTATCCGGCGTTACGCGGTTCAGCCAAGACCGCCGTTTCGGCGTGGCCCACAGCGCTATCAACGCGGCCGTCTTCAAGCGCAGACTGAGCCTTGGCAAAGGACGCTTCTGCAACTGGTGCAGAGCTAGTGCACCCTGCGAGCGCCATGCTGGCAAGCGCGGTGCTTACAAAAAGGCCGAATTTCGGTCCTGAGTTGCGGCAAGCCATTTTTGTTTCCCCTAAATTAACCATGATTGTCTGCGTCTTGGTGTTGAGTGGTTGATCGGTTCGATAGTGTCAGGTGCGTTTCATTCGCGCTGCGAGCGCGTCGAGATCGTCAATGCCATCAAACATTGCATCGAGAGCATCGGTAACCAGCGCTTGAGCGCTGACGCCTTGCATAGTTGCCGCGAGGCGCAGTTTGAGATGCCGGTCTGGATCAAGCCGCAGCGTAAAGGCTGCGCGGCGTTTGGCCGCTGTCTTTGTGCGCTTCTTTTGGGTCTTCGCCACTGGCTTGGGGGTCGGTGCCTCGGCCTCGGCGTCCTCTCTCAAAAGGCGCGTAGCCAGATCGCGCTGCTGGCGTTTAACCAACGGGCCATCTTTGTCTGTGACCTGAGCTGCTGCCGGGTTCAGTTCCACGATATCGGCGCCATTCTCATTTGCCGCCGGATCGTCTTGGCCCATATCGTTCCAGCCCAAATCTTCGAGCTGTTCGTCGGCAACCATTTCTGGAAGCGGTGCCAATTGTGGACGCATGGCAGGCTTTGCGCCGCCCTTACGAGCGAGCAAAGTCGGTCCTAGCGAGGCAAAGCTGGCATCGGACATACTTCAGGGCGCCTCTTACTGAGCCACCCGGCGGCCAAAGCCACCAGCGGGACGATGCACACCACCTGCGGCGGCCTGTTGGCCAGCGCCAGGCGCTGCGAAGACGGTGCGACGGAAGTTCTTTTCAAGCCGATCTGAGACATACTTCCAAAGGGCTGTCATTTCGGCTGCGCTGCGACCATCTGGATCGACTTCCATCACCGTGCGCCCATCGATCATCGAGGCGGCAAAATCTGTGCGGTGATGAAGTGTGACCGGTGCTACTGTGCCATGCTGCGAGAGAGCTACGGCCGCTTCTGAAGTAATTTTGGCTTTCGGCGTTGCCGCGTTGACGACAAACACCAAAGGCTTGCCCGCGCGCTCACACAGATCAACAGTTGCGCCAACTGCGCGAAGATCATGCGGGCTGGGACGAGTCGGAACCACAATCAGCTCAGCCACGCCAATGACTGATTGAATGGCCATGGTGATGGCCGGCGGCGTATCAATAACGGCCAGTTTAAAGCCCTGCTGGCGTAGAACAGCCAGATCATTGGCGAGGCGCGACACGGTGGTCTGCGCAAAAGCTGGGTATTCCGCCTCACGCTCGTTCCACCAATCGGCAAGTGAGCCTTGCGGATCAATATCGATCAACACGACCGGGCCAGCGCCAGCGCGCTGTGCCTGAACGGCCAAGTGGCCAGATAGGGTCGTCTTGCCCGATCCGCCTTTCTGTGATGCCAAAGCGAGTACACGCAACGCTTGGGTCCCCCTGGTTTGAAACCTGTGAACATGCTCGAAATTGAGCGAGTAGGAGGGAGATCGCAGACTACCCCTAATTTTGGGTTAACGCGCGTTACCCTTTGCTGACATGCATTCTTCAGGGGCGGCCTTTTGACGGCACCATTTATGTGCATGCGGTGCACGATTGGTCGACGGGGTAAAGGCGACATAGACGCAGCAACGAAATGCTAACCTTTCATTCACTATGTATTGCGACATCACAGACACTCGGCAGCGCAGCTAACAGTTGCGCCAATTAAAGGGACGCATTTGTCATGGCCCATCTTTCGAACGCTCTTACCGTCAAGCTGCGCTGTTTGATTGCAGCCGGTGGTCTTGCCGCTGCTATTATAGCCTCGCCGGTTCATGCCGATGTGAAAGCTGGCGTGGATGCTTGGAGCGCGGGCAATTATGACGCTGCCGTTCGCGAATGGCAGATGCCTGCGCAAAATGGCGATGCCGATGCTCTGTTTAACCTAGCGCAAGCTTATCGTTTGGGGCGGGGTGTTGATGCCGATATCCGCCGTGCGCGCGAATTGTACGCTGAGGCCGCCAATCTCGGACATATCAAAGCGGCCGACAATTACGGCCTGCTGTTGTTCCAGCAAGGTGAGCAGCAATCGGCGATGCCCTTTATTCAGGCCGCCGCTGAGCGCGGTGATCCGCGCGCGCAATATGTTTTGGGCCTTGCGCATTTCAACGCTGATTATGCACAAAAAGACTGGGTACGGGCTTATGCCCTGCTGACCTTGGCGAATGGGGCAGGTCTGCCACAGGCAGGAACCGCTCTTGCACAGATGGACCAGCATGTGCCGTTGACACAGCGCCAGCAGGCGCAATCGCTTGCACGTCAGATTGAGGCGCAGGCTGAACAGCGCCGCGCCGCAGAGCTGGCTGCGATTGATCTTGGCACCACTCAGGCTCCGATTTCTCAGCCCGCTCCAGCTGCACCGGCTCGCACCGCGGCCATATCCCGCCCTGTGCCTCAGCCGGTTCAGGTCAGCCAGCCGCGCCGTGTCACGCCCGTTCCGGTCTCTGGAACACCTGTTGCAGGACGGCGCAGCGGCAACTGGCGGGTTCAGCTTGGTGCCTTTGGTGTGGCTGGCAACGCAGAGCGTCTGTGGAACCGCCTGCAATCCAACCCCGCGCTTGCCGGAACGCGGCGCGCGCTTGTGCCATCGGGCAATGTAACCCGTTTGCAAGCGGTTGGCTTCAATAGCCGGGCAGAGGCGGATGCGGCTTGCACCACGCTGAAAAGGCAAGGGCAAGCCTGCCTTGTGCAGCGCCCCTGATCTGACTCCTTAAGCCCTCAATCGAGCGCGCTCTTCCCCTCACCTCGGGTCCTGCTATGGTCATCGCATAGTGGGATCAGGGTAAATCTATGAACAATCCAGCAGCAATGGCCGCTGACACTGTTTCGAGTGAAGATGCAGCGTTGGAGGCTGCGCCGGTTAAAAGCTCCAATCGCATTGAGACGCTCGACTTCATTCGCGGCATTGCTGTGATGGGTATTCTCGCCGCAAATATCGTTGCCTTTGGCCAGCCGTCCAACGCTTACATGTATCCGTCCGCCTTCCTGGTTGATCCGGCCGATCCGGGTGGGTGGCAATGGATTGCGCAGTATGTCTTTATCGATGGGAAGATGCGCGGGCTGTTCACGCTCTTGTTCGGCGCGGGCATGTATCTGTTCATGGAGCGCGCATGGGCGCGCGGTTCCTCGCGCTGGCTACAAATCTGGCGATTGTTCCTGCTCGCCTGTTTTGGAGCGGTGCATTTCTTCTTCATCTGGATGGGCGACATTTTGCTGATGTATGGCCTGATCGGCTTTTTGGCAGTTGCGGCGATGCGTTGGAGCGCGAAGATGCAATGGGTGGTTGGCCTTACCGGATACATCTTTGGAGCGCTGTTCTACGCTGCCATGATGAGCTTTCCGTATCTGATCGCGGAGACCTCAATCGGCGAGCAACCGGAAATGTCCGAGGCCCGGGCCGGAATGGCCCAAGGTATCGAACAGGCGTTGGCCGACGATGCGATCGCCACGGGCCTGATCCAGTCGGGCGACTACGCCGGATTGGCTGCGCGGCGATTGACTGAGCAATGGTATTTGCCGCTGACAAACACCGCATTGTTCGTCTTTGAAACCTTGCCATTGATGTTGATGGGGATGGCGCTTTACCGTTTCGGGTTCTTCAGCGGAGCCTTTGATCGGGGTAAGATGATCCGTTGGGGGTGGATTGGTCTGGCGGCGGGCGCTTTTTGCCATCTTGGACTTGGTCTAATCGTGCAGGGCAGCGGATTTGGATATTACGCGACACTTGCAGCCTTTATGGGGTGGGCTCCGCTGCCGCGCATAGCCATGGTTTTGGGCATTGCAGCCTTGTTGATTGCCTATTCACCCGGCTGGACCGGATGGCTGGCGGAGCGGGTGCGCGCTGCGGGACGCGCGGCATTCACCAATTACCTTGGTACATCCATCGTGATGCTGTTTATCATGCAAGGCTGGGCTCTCGGGCTCTTCGGCGTGCTCAACCGCCCGCAATTGTACCTGCTGACGGTGTTGATCTGCGTGTTGATGCTTGCTTGGTCTAAGCCTTGGCTGGACCGTTATCGCTATGGGCCGCTGGAATGGCTTTGGCGCTCGTTGACCTATCGCAAGGTTTTTGCCCTAAAGAGATAGCGCCCAGTTACTCTGGCGAGAGCATATAGGCCGCCATTTCTGGCTCGGCGTCATCGGGCATCGCAGACAACCCTTCATAGACAGCAACGCCGATCTCGCATTGCTGCGCTTTGGAGAGGCCAGCCATGGCTTCATCTGAGCCCAAAGTCGCCTGTAGCTCCGGCGCAAGTCCCGTCGCGGCAATGGCGTCGCCCAATTGCACAAAAGCGGCATCGCTTGGTTCCGCATAATCTTGAGGGGTATCGCGCCCTGCTGCTGATGCACGCACCATGGCGGCGTTGCGGCGCGAAACAGCGGCTTTGCCTACCGCGTTCTCATCTTCAATGAAGATCCATTGCCCCATTGTGATCGCCGCGCATTGTTCAACATCGCTGCGTTGAAGCGTGGCGTAGAGCTCTTTTTCAGCTGTGCTCCATGCGATCATCTGTTCCGCCGGCGCCCTTATGGCATTGGGTGTGATCTCAGCAAAGAAGCTTTGCAACCACGCTGCTCCGATTTCTTCTGCTCGGCTTTCGTCGAGCCTTTCGGCAAGGTCGAGTTCCTGCAGTTGATCAAGCAGCGCGTCGAAGTCATCAGGATATTCCTGTTTGACGGTCTGCCAAAGCTCTTCGGCGCCGGGTGTTTCAAGAATACCCTTTTCAATCGCGGCGCGATCGCTTTCAGGCGATAGCCCGCAAGCAGCCAAGGTAAGGCTGAGCGCCCCAACGACCGTGCATTTTCTACTTCTCGCGATCTGCTTGGTCCGCACTCGACACCCCATTCCTCGAAAATTTGCCTCAGTTTACGGTGGCTGTGTGAACGAGCAATCGAAAAGATTGCCGCATTCTTGCGAGAAAATGAAGCCTAGGGCTTGCTATTGCGATTAACTCGCATAAATTGGTTCTGCAAACGACTCGCAGGAGTGATTGGAAGCCCATGTACATTTGCATCTGCAATGCAATTCGCGAAACTGATCTGCGGCAAGCCGCGGTGACGTCGAGTGGGGATGCAGAAGCGACCTATGCAAAGCTCGGCAAAACTCCCAATTGCGGCCAATGCCTTGCGAAGGCGGGCGAAATTATCGACGAGGAACGCGGTAATTGTGCTCTCGCACATTCTTGCAAGGAAGTCGCATTATAGGGTTGCACTGCGCAATTGCGAACGGATCGCAAGCAACTGATTCTAAACAAAAAATCTGGAATTCCCCCTTGTCACATGGCGGGCGGACCTCCTATTTAGTGCGTAAGGCCGGTGCAGGTTGTCGGCTTTCACCATGATAGAAAAGGGACACCACCGCCATGAAGGGCGATCCAAAAGTCATCGAGTTTTTGAACAAGGCGCTCACCAACGAATTGACCGCCATCAACCAATATTGGCTCCACTACCGCGTTCTCGACGATTGGGGCGTGACCAAGCTTGCCGCTTATGAGCGCAAAGAGTCGATTGAGGAGATGGAGCACGCCGACAAGCTCGCAGCGCGCGTCCTGTTTCTCAACGGTCTTCCCAATTTTCAGGCGATCCACAATTTGCGCGTGGGTGAGAGCGTCAAAGAAATCCTAGAAGCCGATATGAAGCTTGAGGAAGACGCGATTCCATTGCTGCGCGATGCCGTCGAATATTGCGAAAGCGTGCGCGACTATGTCAGCCGCGATCTGTTCGCATACATCCTCGATAACGAGGAAGAGCATGTCGACTTCCTCGAAACCCAATTCGACATGATTGAGCGGATGGGTCTTGAAAACTACGTCCAACTGCAAAGCCAAGCAGCGGGCGAGGGAGCGTAAGCGCTCTCCAGCCCTTTGGGTCTGATGTCACAGAAAGAGGCGGGGCAGCGATGCTCCGCCTCCTTCGTCAGACCTTATCCTTCTTTGAACCATCCGCCGCCAACAACGCCTCACGCAGGAAATAGACGAGGCCGGTGATAAGCAGGCCGATGGTGATCACCCAAAGCACCGCCACCACCACGCCAATCTGCGCTTCGATAAAGGCGGAGAGGAACAAAAGCGCGATCTCCACGCTGATTACGACCGCAGAGGCGGTTGAGAACTTTATTGCCAGCCTTGCAAACTGGCGGCGTTGACGCAGCCAATCCAATTCGGCTTGGTGGCTGATATCGCACGCGCCAGCGACCGGCTCTGCCAAGCGCTCGATCCGGCCTGCAAGCCAAATGAGTCGCGCCATCATCACATTCATGATCCCGCCAATACCGACCAGCAAGAAAACGGGCGCAAGCGAAAGCTCCACCGCGCGCTGAACCCGCGGGGTTGAAGCGGTGCGTTCAAGGATGTCGGCGCCAAAGACCTCGCCGCCGCTGGCCAAGAGGAAAGGCAACACGTCATCCATCAGGCCTTCCCGTCGCCTCCGGAGTAATTGCCCCCGCCACCCCGATTGGCGTTGTAGGGGTTCTTGGGGCTTTTGAGGATCACGCGCACCGGCACGGCCTCGAACCCCAGCTTCGCACGGATACCGTTCACCAGATAGCGCTCATAGCTCTTAGGCAGCGCGTCGAGCCTTGTGCCGAACACCACAAAGCGCGGCGGGCGGGTGCCGGCCTGCGTGATGTAGCGCAACTTGATCCGGCGGCCTCCGGGCGCAGGGGGCGGGTTGGCGTCAAGCGCATCGTCAAACCAGCGGTTGAGCGCGGCGGTGGGCACGCGCTTGGACCAGCTTTCGCGCAGTTCGAAGGCGGCACTTAGCATCGTGTCGAGTCCCTTGCCGGTTTTGGCTGACACCGCGAACAGCGGCACGCCGCGCACCTGCGCCAATCCATCATGCAGCGCTTGCTTGATTCCATTGAAGAGGCTGGAGGCATTCTCAGCCACGTCCCATTTGTTGATCGCCACCATGAGAGCGCGACCCTCTTCAAGCGCAAGGCTCGCGATCTTCAAGTCCTGATGTTCAAGCCCTTGGGTGGCATCGAGCAGCAGGACCACAACTTCGGCAAAATCCACCGCACGCCGGGCATCGGCGACCGATAGCTTTTCGAGCTTTTCGGTGACATTGCGCTTTTTGCGCATCCCCGCGGTGTCAATGAGGCGGATTTCGCGGGTCTCATTGGCCTTTGGATCGTGCCATTCCCAATCGATGGCGATGCTGTCGCGGGTGATCCCGGCTTCGGGGCCGGTGAGCAGCCTGTCCTCGCCCAGCAGCCGGTTGATCAGCGTCGATTTGCCAGCATTGGGACGACCAACAATGGCTAGTTTGAGCGGGCCAAGCGGGACATCTTCTTCATCCCACTCCGCCTCTAGCGCAGCAGCGGCAGCTTCTTCTGCGGCGTCGGCCTTCTCGCCGATGATCGGCCACAACCCGCCAAACAGGTCAGCGACCCCTTCGCCGTGTTCTGCCGAGATCGCTACGGGTTCGCCCATGCCCAGCGAATAGGCTTCGAGAACGCCGCTTTCGCCCGACGCGCCTTCGGCCTTGTTGGCGACCAGCACAATCGGCACGTCGTGTTCGCGTAGGTACCGTGCGATTTCGTTGTCGAGCGGGGTTAGCCCGGCGCGCGCATCGACTACAAACAAGGCCGCATCCGCACCTTCCAGGCTCGCCTCTGTCTGTTTGCGCATTCTGCCGGGAAGCGAGAGTTCGTCCTCATCTTCCCATCCGGCGGTGTCGACAATAGTGAATTGCAGTCCTGCAATTTCTGCATCGCCCATGCGCCGGTCACGCGTCACTCCCGGCTGATCATCGACCAGCGCCAGCTTCTTGCCCACCAAGCGGTTGAACAAAGTGGACTTGCCCACATTGGGACGCCCGATGATGATGACTTGCGGTTTCATGGGTAGCCGAGCCAAGTGGCCTCATCGCGCGCCAATGGCAAGCGCCAATAGGAGGGCGCCATTGGAATAGGGGCGCTGCGGGGGATCGGGCTTAGGGAAGCCCGTAACGCAGTATTAACCCTTATCGCTGAGGTCATATCAACCTTACCAGGGCATTAGGCATCATCATGACACACCGTTTCCTTCTTCCCTTTGCCGCCCTCACGATGGCTGCTGCGGCTTTGGCTCTACCTGTGCCTGTCACCGCGCAAAGCTCTGGATATCTGCAATGCGTGCCTTATGCCCGTGAGCTTTCGGGCGTGCAGATCTATGGCAATGCGAACACGTGGTGGAGCCAAGCGCAGGGTCGCTATGCGCGCGGGTCTACGCCGCAGCAAGGTGCGGTGATGGTGTTCAAACCGCACCGCAATATGCGCCTTGGCCATGTCGCCTATGTCAGCGAAGTGGTCGATTCGCGCACGGTTCGCCTCTCCCATGCCAATTGGTCGCGGATCAATGGTCGGCGCGGGCAGATTGAGCGCAATGTGCCTGCCATCGACGTGTCACCGAACAATGATTGGAGCGAAGTCCGCGTCTGGTATCACTCAATCCAGGCTCCCGGAGGCACGCATTGGCCACTATACGGCTTTATCTACAACGGCGATGGCAGGGGGGCAGGCAGCGCTCTGCCAGTTAACAACGTCCCCACCGGCCCTGCGAACAGAGCGCCCTCACAAGTGTTCAAAGACGCATTCGCCGACCTGTAGTGGACGGATTTAGGGCTTTTTGGCCACTGGCGGGTTATCGCCCAGATCCTCATACCAAGCTTCAACTGGGCCGGTCAGCTTGATCGTGAGCGGATTGCCTTTCCGATCCACGGTCTTCCCCGCTTGAACGCGAACCCAACCTTCGGAAATCGAATATTCCTCAATATCGGTGCGAACACGGTCCTTGAACCGGATACCGACCCCGCGCTGGAGCACTTCGGCGTTGAAGGCGGCGTTGCGTGGGTTCACCGATAGATGGTCTGGTGGAACGTCGTTGGAATTGGTTTCGTCTGTCATAACCGCGCCCATAATCCCGGCTATCGACGTAAACAAGCGCGTATCGCTTGCCCTTTCTCTCAAGCGGGGATAAGGGCGCTCGATAAAGCGCGCGGGAGCCTGTCGGTTTCCCGCGCGGCTTCGTTCGGGCTATGCGGGCGTGGCGAAATTGGTAGACGCGCCAGATTTAGGTTCTGGTATCGCAAGATGTGGGGGTTCGAGTCCCTTCGCCCGCACCACTTTCGCCCTGCGGCGGTGGCTGCTCGAATGAAGTGCCAGACAGTTAAGTACAAGAAGGTTTCAAGTACATCCCTATGCAAACCAAGCAGACCGTGAATGAAGGGCTCAAGCGGGCCTATGCGATCACTCTCACAGCTGATGAGATCGCGGGTAAAATCGATGCGGAGATCAAAAAGATCGCTCCACAGGTGAAGATGCCGGGCTTTCGCCCGGGCAAAGTGCCTGCGAACCTCGTCAAGAAGATGCACGGTGAACAGCTGCACGCGCAAACGCTGAACGATATGATTCGCGACGCGACCGACAGCCTGATCAAGGACGAGGAACTGCGCCCAGCCATGCAGCCAGCCATCGCGCTTGGCGAGGGCTATGAAGAGGGCAAGGACGCAGAAATTACGGTTGAGCTTGAGGTGCTCCCGGTCGTTGAGGCGCCCAGCACCGATGGCTTGAAGCTCGAGAAGCTTATTGTTCCAGTTACCGACGAACAGATCGAGGAGGCGATCCAGGGCGTTGCTGGTCAGAACAAGAGCTACAAAGACGCCGCCAAGACCAAGAAAGCGGCTGATGGCAACCAATTGATTATCGATTTTGTCGGTAAGCTTGACGGTGAAGAGTTCGAAGGCGGCAAAGCGGAAGACGCCCCGCTTGTGATCGGTTCAGGTTCCTTCATTCCCGGCTTTGAAGAGCAATTGATCGGCGCCAAAACAGGTGATGAGAAAACCATCACCGTGACTTTCCCTGAAGACTATCAGGCGGAAAACCTCGCCGGAAAAAAGGCAACCTTCGACATCACTGTTAAAGCGGTGAAGGTGGAGACAGAGACCAAGGTGGATGATGAGTTCGCCAAGAATCTCGGCCTCGACAGCCTCGAAAAGCTGCAAGAGATCATGAAAGGTCAACTTGAACAGCAAACCGCCGGCCTGACCCGCACGCAAATGAAGCGCGCGCTGCTTGATCAGCTTGCCGCCGGCCATGATTTCGAAGTGCCATCGATGATGGTGGATGCGGAATTCGAGCAGATTTGGGCGCAGCTTCAACAGGAGGCGGCCAAGGAAGAGGACCCCGAAGCGGCTCTGAAACAGATCGAGGAAGAGAAAGACGATTACAAAGGTATCGCGGAACGTCGCGTGCGTCTGGGGCTCTTGCTCTCCGAAATCGGCCAAGCGAACGGCGTTGAAGTGAGCGCGCAGGAAATGCAGATGCTGATCCAGCAAGCGGCGCAGCAATATCGTGAGGAAGATCGCGAGCGCTTCATGCAGTACATCCAACAAGAACCGATGGCCGCAGCCCAATTGCGCGCGCCTTTGTATGAGGACAAGGTGGTCGACTTCCTGTTCGACAAGGCGGAAGTGACCGAACGCGAAGTGACCGTAGAAGAGCTTCAAGAAGCCATCGAAGCCGACGAGGAAGCCGAAGCGGAAAAAGCTAAGGCCCCGGCAAAGAAGAAGGCTCCAGCCAAGAAACCCGCAGCGAAGAAAACGCCCGCCAAAAAGGCAGATGCCGACGCTGAGGCCAAGCCGGCTGCGAAAAAGGCTCCAGCCAAAAAGGCTCCTGCGAAGAAGCCTGCAGCTGCGAAAGCCACCTCAGCCGAAAAACCGGCCGCAAAGAAGGCACCTGCTAAAAAGCCTGCTGCCAGGAAGGCTCCGGCCAAGAAAGCGCCAGCCAAGAAGGCCGACTAGGCTTTTTGCCGAAAAGCATAGCATGCTCCGAAGGGCCGCGCCTCAGTAGAAGTCGCGGCCCTTCTTTTGTCTTTTTGGAGACGTTTTTGATTTAAAACTCTCCAATTTCCACCTCAGTTACTGACTCTTAACCATACCGATAATATCCCTGGCAGTGGCCGCCTCGTTCCGCGTCAGGGAGCGACCGCACGGGTTTGGGTTTATGAGAGCAGTCAGATGAAAAGTCGAATTGAGCAGTGGCTTCAAAGAGGGTCGATCCAGTTGCAAACGGGGCGTTGCTTTACGCTGCTTGGTGGGCTCATTCTGGCGCTCGGATTGGTTGCACTGGTCGGTTCTTTGCGCATCGAGCAACGCTCAAACGATTTGGCGACGCTGACCGACGTTGCATTTCTCACCAATGAGATGACCCGCAATGTCACCTTGTCGAAGAACAATATGGGAGCGTACCATGCGCGGGGACGCTCGCCTGAACGCATGACTAACGCTGTCTTGTATGCCGATCAGGCGGTTGCCAACAACCAAGAATTGCGTACCCTCTTAGTGCAATTGGAGCGTCCCGAAATTGAGCGGATGGACAAGCTCGACGCCAGTTTGCAGGACCTTCTCTCTATCTTGCGGGAAATGCGAGAAGCGCCAGATGATGTCGTCGACACCGAGCCATTTCTCGGCCCGAGATATGACAGAATCGATGCGTTGGTTGAAGATATCAATGAGATATCCACCGTGATGGTGTCGCAGGTCGAAATTTACACGCAGGAAGGGCAGACTGAGATTGAAATCCTGATCGCCGCACTATTCCTAGCTGTGTTTGTCGGTTTGGTCCTAACCGTATTGGGCAAAAGGATGGTCTTACGTCGGGTGACAGACCCAATCTCCGCGATTAGCAGCGCGAGCGAGCGCATCGCGAGCGGAGAAACCGAGCTTGAGCTACCTGGTGCAGGTCGAGAGGATGAGATCGGAGTGCTGGTGGGCGCGCTCAATGTCATGAAGCAGTCTCAGCGTGAGGCTGCCGCGAAAGCGGAAGAAGAGCACAAACGTGAGATCAAGCGCCAGCAGGAACTGGAAGAAGAACGCGAGGCGCAAAGGCGTGAGCAGTCCGAGTTCCTCAAATCACTTGCCGATCAATTTGAGCAGACAGTGGGCGGTGTTGCGACCGAGGTTGCCGCTGCGTCGGACCAGATGCATGCCGCCGCAAGCGAGTTGTCAGATCATGTTGGGCAATCAACAAAGTCTGTCTCAGAGGCCAATGCCGGGCTCAAACAGGCGTCGGTCGGTATCACTGGAGCGGCTTCCGCATCGGACGAATTTGCAATGTCAGTCAACGAGGTGAGCCGCCAGGCGACATCATCGTCAGAGCGGGCAAGGAAGGCGGCAGAGGCGGCTTCGAAAGCGGATGAAACCGTCGCGGCGCTGACCGGGTCAGCTGACAAGATCAGCCAGATCATCGAAGTGATCGCCGGGATTGCTCAGCGCACGAACCTTCTCGCGCTCAACGCTTCGATCGAAGCGGCGCGCGGCGGAGAAGCGGGCCGAGGTTTCGCGGTGGTCGCAAGTGAGGTAAAAGAGCTTGCGGTACAAACCGGCAAAGCCACAGGCGAAGTTGAAAGCCTTATCCTTCAAATGCAAGAATCGACCGGTGAAAGCGTGGCTGCGCTGAAGCTGATCTCTGAGGAGGTGGTTGAGCTTGAAACCACTGCTGTCGCGATTGCGACTGCCGTCGATCAACAAGCGGTTGCCAGCCAAGATCTGGCGCGCAGCATTGATGTCGCGGCGCGCAACACGCAGACCGTCAGCGAAACGGTCGAAGGCGTGAACCAAGTCTCGATGGTCTTCGGAGCGACGGCCGACGAAGTGAAGATCAGCACCGCCAGCCTTTCTGAGCAAGCCACTGTGCTGCGTGAACAGGTCGCTTCCTTCCTCAAAGAAGTGCGTGCGGCCTAACGGCCTTAATCGTCTGCGCTCCAGCGACGAAAGCTTGGCTCGGGCAGTTCAGCTGTGCGCGCGCGTTCATAGGCTGCGCCTAGTTTCAACACCTCGTGATCAGCCCATTTGGCACCAAAGAAGCTGATACCAACCGGCAGACGTTCAACATGACCCATGGGCACGGTGAGGTGCGGATAGCCAGCAATAGCCGCTGGTGATCCGAAGCCGATCGAGCCGTTGAACTGATCGCCTAGGACAAGATCGCTCATCCAGGCGGGCCCGCGTGTTGGCGCGACGAGAAATTCGACCTCATGTGTGGCCAGCAGCATGTCGAGCGTTTCCTCGCCCGCGATCCGCACAGCGTTGGCGCGCGCTTCTTCATAAGCTTCGCGGTCTGTGGTGCTTTCAGCGAGCTCGAACAGGCTTTGGTCAAACCATCGCATTTCGGTATCTGCGTTTGCGTTGTTGAACGCGATCAGATCAGCCAGAGTGCGCGGGGTATCGCCCTCGGCGAATTCAGGGATAGAGGCGAGATACTCGCCCATCTCTTCGCGCAGTTCGAACATCAACACAGTGAAACTGTCGGCGAACATCTGATTGTTGGTCTCAAATTCGATGTCGACCAGCACAGCGCCTGCGCGCTCCAGATCGGCAAGAGCGGTTTCGAACACATCTGCGACTTGCGCGTTGCTGCCGATTTGATTGCGCATAACGCCAATGCGCACGCCTTCGACCGAATATTGGTCTAGGCCGTACCGGTAATCAAATGCGCGCGGCACGCCGACTGTGGCGCTGTCTGCTCCATCAGCACCGGCTATCGCTTCGAGCAGCAACGCGGCATCGTAAACGCTGTTGGTCATCGGCCCGGCGGTGTCCTGCGTGCTCGAAATCGGCACCACATGGGTGCGGCTGACGATCCCGACGCTAGGCTTGAACCCGACGACGCCGTTGATCGAGGCGGGGCAGGTTATAGAGCCATTCGTCTCTGTCCCGATCGCACCCCAAGCAAAGCCTGCTGCGACCGCCGCGCCGCTGCCTGAAGAAGAACCGCAGGAATTGCGGTCAATCGCGTGCGGATTGCGGGTGAGTCCTTCGATGGCGCTCCATCCGCTCACGCTGTCATTGCTGCGGATATTGGCCCATTCGGATAGGTTTGTTTTGCCCAGCACCACTCCGCCCGCCGCGCGCAAATTGGCGATCAAAGGCGCATCGCGGCCCGTGCGATTTTGAGCGAGAGCAAGGCTTCCTGCGGTGGTGGCGAACTCTCGCGTTTCGATGTTGTCTTTGACCAGCACGCTGCGGCCGAGAAGAATGCCGGTATCCGCCAGCCGGTTCGCCTCCGCTATGGCCTGCACATTGTAATCGATCACCGAATTGAGGGTGGGGCCCGCATCATCGAGCGATTGAATGCGGATGATGAAATTGGCCGCGTCTCTGCCGGGCTGGTAAGTTTCAACGGCAAGGCTGCCTGTCTCAGTGGCCTGCTGCGCGGTGGCAAGGCTGCCCGAAACCATAGTTGAGGACAGGGCAAGGGCGGCGATCAGTGTTCTTTTCTGCATGGGCACACTTTGCCCAAGTGGTGATCGAAGGCAAGCGCCTTGCCAAGGGCCTACAGGATTGAACCTTGTTTGCGTTAACCTTTGGCCTGCCCGCGTTCCACAAATGGACGCGGCTCCCCGCGCGCATTGTCCACCAGCCCTTAACCCGTATGTGGCAGGTCTGCGAGCAGCCCCTAATGCGTGAGACTAGAGTGACAACAGCGACACAAACAGCCCAGCCATCCGGCGAAGCAGCGCCCCCCAAGCGCAAGCATTATCATGATATTGATGGCGCGCGCTCGGTGCTGATGTTCCTTTCAGTCGCGCTGCATGCGGGCACGGTCTACGCGCCGGTGCGCCCTTGGATCACCTCCAACGTGGACCGGGCCGCTGTCTTTGATTGGCTCATTTTTGGTCTGCACCTGTTTATCACACCCACCTTTTTCTTTGTCGGCGGGTTCTTCGCGGTGCTGCTCTTGACCCGGCGCACCCCAGCCGATTTCCTGTGGAACCGTTTCCTCCGCACTGCAATTCCGCTGATTTTCATCGCACTGACCTTCAACATGCTTGAACATTATCTGCGCTGGGGCGATGCGGGCGGTGAGGGTTCGATGCTCGATTGGATCGGCAGCCCTGCCTTTGTTGAGGTCTGGTCAGGCGGCACATGGCAATTGCATTTGTGGTTCCTTGTCAGCCTCATTCCGATGTTTGTGCTTGCCGCGATTGTGCAGGTGGTCGTGCCCAAAACGTCGCGAGCGCGCGGGGCTGCTGTTGTCTTGTCGGACCGCTTTGGTGGGCTCATTAGAGGCACTTTGCCGTTTGCATTCGGCCTGTTGTTCCTCGGTTTCGCGAACACCGCCAATTACGCCTCTGCAGCGATCGTGCCGGGCAGCTATGATCTGATCGCGCCGGGTTTCCAGAGCTGGTACAAGCTGACGAGCGAGTTTCCCTTTTTCGTCATTGGTGTGATGGCTGCGTTATCGCCGCGCCTGCTCGCCGCGCTCGTCGAGTGGCGTTGGTGGATGCCTTATGCCGCTGTCGCTGCATATTGTTTTCAACCCTACGCAGAGCCGGGTGCTGGCTTTGCGGCCAATTGGTTCACCACCCAGCTTGTCTCGGTTCCATTGATTGGTGAGGGGTGGGCAGGGTTCACCACGGCGCTCAGCGCTACTCCCATTCCAGCTGGTGACGCGCTGCTGAGCTGGTTTGCGATGTTCTGCAACCAGCTTGCGATCTGGACTTTGGTGCTGTTCATCCTGCAATTCTTCCACCGCTTCTTCAACGAAGGCGGTCCGCGCACCACCTGGCTCGCGGATTGTGCATTGTCGATGTATCTGTTCCACCACTGCTTCATCTACATCTATGGCCAGATGTTTGTTGCGGTGGACTGGCCGATTGCGCTCGAATTCGTCTTGCTAACTGTTGTTTCTGCGGGAACGGTTATCGCAATCCACGAACTGATCATTCGTCGGTTTGCGCTCGCAAGGCTGCTGGGCAACGGCAAGACCGATGTCGAGCAGGTCAAAAAGCAGCCTGGCTTCATCGAAGCTTTCGTATCCAAACCGTTGCGAAATCCTGCCAAAAATACGGGCGCAGCAGAGCTTTCCCCAAAGGCTTAACTGCCCCCTCTTGAAACTCGCTGCGCGGCGTCCGACATGGGCCGTTCAGATGGAAGAGGACTTGGACACATGATCGATCTGCTTGGCAACAATGGCGAAACCTATGGCGCGCAAGGCCAGTTCACCCGCGACCCCATGACCGGGGCTTTGGTGCCCGTTGTGGTTGAGCAGACCAGCCGGGGCGAACGCAGCTTCGACATCTTCTCACGCTTGCTGCGCGAACGCATCGTTTTCGTCACCGGTCAGGTGGAAGACGGAATGGCCTCGTTGATCACTGCGCAGCTCTTGTTCCTTGAAAGCGAGAACCCATCCAAGCCGATCAGTATGTATATCAATTCGCCCGGCGGCGTGGTGACAGCTGGCATGGCGATCCATGACACGATGCAATACATCAAGCCGCGCGTTTCCACCGTGTGCATGGGACAAGCTGCATCGATGGGCAGTTTCTTGCTCGCCGCTGGAGAGCCCGGGATGCGGGTTGCGCTGCCCAATGCGCGGATCATGGTCCACCAACCTTCGGGCGGCGCGCGCGGCATGGCCTCGGATATCGAGATCCAGGCCAATGAGATCCTGCGCATTAAGAAACGGATGAATGATCTCTATGTCAAATACACTGGCAAAACGCTGAAAGAGATCGAAAAGGCGATGGACCGCGACACTTTCCTTGAAGCGGAAGAAGCCAAGGACTTTGGTCTTGTTGATAAGGTCTTTGAAACCCGCCCCGAAAATGAAGAAGGCGACAAAGACGAAGGTTCAGGCGGCGCGCCCGAGTGATCTTTGAGGTCCGCTTTGCGTCGCGCTTCGTAATGGGACGACGGCAAAGACCACGGGGCCGAAATTCACAAGTGGTGCATCAAAACCACTTAACCGGGTGCAAATTGGGGCCCTATGAGTTGATTCATTCGGCAGCCTAGATACACTTACCGAATCCTAAGGCGCTTGTGCCATTCATTTGCGTCCGGATTCGAGGATAACAGGAATGACCAAATTGAGCGGATCTGACAGCAAAAGCACTCTTTATTGCAGCTTCTGTGGCAAATCGCAGCATGAGGTGCGCAAACTGATTGCGGGTCCAACGGTGTTCATCTGCGATGAATGCGTAGAGCTGTGCAACGATATCATCCGCGAAGAAACCAAAGCGGGCATTGCTGGCAAGAAAGAGGGCGAGGTTCCTACTCCGTCCGAAATCTTCGCGACGCTCAACGACTATGTGATCGGCCAGAACTCGGCCAAGCGCAATCTCTCGGTCGCGGTGCACAACCATTACAAGCGGCTCAAGCACTCGGGCAAATCGGGTGATGTAGAACTGGCGAAATCGAACATCCTGCTCGTTGGTCCCACCGGTACGGGTAAGACTTTGCTCGCGCAGACGCTGGCGCGGACGTTCGATGTGCCCTTCACGATGGCCGACGCGACCACGCTCACCGAAGCGGGTTATGTGGGCGAAGATGTTGAGAACATCATCCTCAAATTGCTGCAAGCCTCCGACTACAATGTCGAGAAAGCTCAGCACGGCATCGTCTACATTGATGAGATCGACAAGATCACCCGCAAGGCCGAAAACCCCTCGATCACCCGCGATGTGTCGGGTGAGGGCGTGCAGCAGGCCTTGCTCAAGCTGATGGAGGGCACAACTGCCTCTGTCCCACCGCAAGGTGGTCGCAAACACCCGCAGCAGGAATTTCTGCAAGTCGACACGACCAACATCCTGTTCATCTGCGGCGGCGCTTTTGCAGGCCTCGACAAGATCATCGCGGACCGTCTGCAAAAACGCTCTATCGGCTTCGGCGCGCATGTGGCGGACCCCGATAAACGCAAAGTGGGCGAACTGCTTGAAAAGAGCGAACCCGAAGATCTCCTCAAATTTGGACTCATCCCCGAATTTGTCGGCCGTTTGCCGGTGATCGCGACTCTGCACGATCTTGATGTCGATGCGCTGGTGACGATCCTTCAGGAGCCGAAAAACGCTCTAGTGAAGCAGTATGGCAAGCTGTTCGAGCTTGAAGATGTCGAACTGACCTTCACTGAGGAAGCGCTCAAAGCCATCGCCGAACGCGCGATCAAACGCAAAACCGGCGCGCGCGGCCTTCGCTCTATCGTCGAAGGCATTCTGCTCGATACGATGTTTGATCTGCCGGATATGGAAGGCGTCAGCGAAATCGTAATCGATGAAGACGTGGTCGAAGGTAACAAAGACCCTGTCCGCGTCCACTCCAACGATGACGATGCCAAGAAGGAAGAGGCGGCTTAAGGTTGTCTAATCTGCCTGGGGTTGTTGTCCGCAGGCTAAGCCAAGCTGATATTCCGCACCATCGGAAAGCGATGGACGTCTATTCCGAAGCTTTCGATGAGCCTGAAAACTATGCTCACAGGCCACCAAGCGACGCCTACCTCCGCGATCTGCTCGCCAACCCCAATTTTGTTCAGCTAGCGGCTTTTTGTGGAGAGCAAAAGATGTTGTTGGGGCTCTGAGCGCCTATGTGCTTCTAAAGTTCGAACAGGAACGCGCCGAGCTTTATATCTATGATTTGGCGGTTCTCGAACCTTTTCGCAGACGCGGGATCGCTGAGGCGCTCATTCGGTTTCTTAAGCCCATTGCCGATCTAGCAGGGGTGCATGTTGTCTTCGTCCAAGCTGACCATGGCGATGATCCTGCGATTTCGCTCTACGAGAGGCTGGGTGTAGGCGAGAAAGTGCTCCACTTCGATCTCCACCTTTCAGAAGGTTCATAGCAAACAAAAACCCCGCCCGGCTCTGGAGGAATAGACCCGGGCGGGGCAGTGTGCAGCGCCTTCCCTAAGTGGGAGGGGAACGGTGGGAAGGTGCTTGCTGTGAACAGCTACGAATCAGCCGGGCAAAAAGACGCCATCAGTGACGTGAATAATTCCATTTGATGTGCTGACATCGGCCGTGGTCACTGCTGTCGCGCGGCCGGCGGCATCGGTGATGATGATGTTGTCGCCTGAGAGCCGAGCGGTGAGCGTGCCGCCTGACACGGTCTCAATGCGTGCTTCCCCGCCATGGCGGTTGATGAGGTTTACGAGATCAGATGAGGTCACTCGGCCTGCAACCGCATGATAGGTAAGGATATTGGTGAGTGTCCCTTTATTCTCAGGCATCACCAGAGTTGCCACCGTACCATCGGGGAGCTTCGCAAAGGCGGTGTCGGTTGGCGCGAAGACAGTGAAAGGGCCAGGGCTTGAAAGCGTATCGACGAGACCAGCGGCTTGAACAGCGGCAACCAGCGTTTCATGCACGCCGGTGCTGACAGCGGTTTGGACGATGTTGGGGGCAGAGCTTGCAGCGGTGCGGCTGGGGTGATGTGCGCTGGCCGATGTGGTCGCAACGGCTGCCAAACCAGAGGTTGCAGCGATAGCGGCGAAAAGAGCGGCTTTGAAAGTTTTCGTTGGGATAGGCATTGGGATCTCCTTTGGTTGTTACTAACGTGGAGCAAGCCCTCCCGATCTTGCGCTGAAGCTACGATAACTTGCGCAAATGAGATGCAAGAGCATCTAATTTTATCGGAAAACTGCAGAAAAGCGGGTCAGAGCGGTATCGCTTAGCGGTGAAGCGAGCGATGTCTTGCCGATTGTTCAGACCTTCGAAAAGGCCCCTTCGGCGACCACCGGACCCGCATCTTGGCCCTCAGGCTTGCCGCCGATTGGCTCGCGCGTCAGGACAAGGTTCACTCCGTCGGCAAGGTTGCCTGCGATCTCGTCTGGTAGTTCCATTGCCACCACTTCCCCGGGGGCCACCACGCCTAGGGACTGCAAATCGCTGCCGTCGGCGGGCACCAGCCACAGCTCGTGATCATGGACGCCATCGGCGGTCAGTCCAATCGCGCCAACCAGCATGGTTTCGCTATCGGGCATGTAGGTCACATCAAGACGCAGACCGGTCTCGCCAATCGGTACCTGCGCGACCAAGGGATCAGCGGCAGCGAGTTGCGGCGCGTCGCCCGTGCCCGGAATTGGCGCCGGGCCGCTTCCGGGGCTGAACACCATCACCGCCAGCATGACGGCGGCAGCGGCGGACGTAAGACCAGCGGTCCACTGCCAACGGGTCGCGCGCGCTTTGGCTTCGACGGCTTCACGCTGAGCGCGTTCGAAATCCACCACAGCGGCGCCTGCGCTTGCTGGAGCGTTCACTTGCGCCGCGATGCGGTTCCATAGATCGGCGCTCGGCTCCATTCCGGCGACCTCATCGCTCCACGGGGCGAACCAATTGTCCCACCAATCTTTGCGCCATGCGAACTGATCGTCGGAGACAATCTTGCCCTTCGCACTCAGCAGCTCCTCGCCCTCGAGCAGGCCAAGCGAATACTCTGCGGCCAGCATTGGGTCATCGCGCGGGGGATCGTCGCGTTTGATGTTCTCTGAGCTGTTGTCCTGCTCGCTCATGACGCTGCCTCGCTCGCTTCGAGACAGACGCGCAGTTTCTGCAAGCCCCGGCGGATCCAGCTTTTCATGGTGCCCAGCGGCACATCAGCAGCCTCTGCCAATTGGGCATAGGTGTAGCCATCGAAGAAGGCGGAGCGGATATGCTTGGCGGTCTTTTCATCAAGCGTCTGAATGCATGTGTGAATTTGCGCCGATCGCTCAGCATCGACCAGCAATGCGTCCGCCAAGGGCGCTTCGTCGGGGAGTGGATTTGCCTCTTCCACGGGGACTGCCCCTCCGCGCACTTTGCCGGTCCGCAACCGGTCCACCGCGCGGTTGCGCGCGAAAGTCGCCAGCCACGAGATAGGGCTTGCCCGTTCAGGGTCGTAACGGTCGGCGCGCTGCCAAAGATTGATATAGACGTCTTGCAAGGCGTCCTCGGCTTCCTTTCGATCTCCCAAGATACGAAAGCAGATGCCAAACAGTTTCACGCGGGTCGCATCATAGATTTCTTCAAGCGCCGCTGACTCCCCATCAGCCAGGCGCACCATCGCCGCGCGCAATTGCTCGCGCGCTATCGATGCCGGTTCGGTAGAGCCATCGGCCATCAACCGCACCCTCCAGCTGCAGAAATTTGCGCTTCATGCAGGTTATGCAACGCGTCGTTCCTCATAGAAGTGTCAAATGCGCCTGTCGCGCATCAACGTCAATCCTTGCAAGCGGCGCAAGGCCAGATTGCGTTCTATTCGTACACACAATCATCCAGACCTTCGCGTTGCACAACGCCAATCGAGGCCTCGATGCGGTTGCCATGCCGTGCGAGCCAGCCCGATGGGCTTCGAACAGCGCGCTTCTTGGGGCTGGGCAGGGCAACGGCCATACGGCTGGCCTCATCGGGTGAGAGGCGGGCAGCAGACTTGCTGAAGTATCGCTGCGCCCCGGCCTCTGCGCCATAGGTACCGATGCCGGTTTCCGCGACGTTGAGATAGACCTCCATGATCCGTTGCTTGCCCCAGACATTCTCGATCCAAAAGGTGAACCACGCCTCCAGCGCCTTGCGGAGATAGCCGCCGCCTTGCCATAGAAAGACGTTCTTGGCGGTTTGCTGCGAAATGGTGGAGCCGCCGCGGATGCGCCCGCCTTGCGCGTTTTTGCGCGCTGCTTCTTCGATGGCTTCGGTGTCAAAGCCCCAATGTTCGCAATATTTGGAATCTTCTGCAGCGATCACTGCTGCCACCAAATTGGGATCGATATTATCGAGGCTTTCCCAGTCCTTTGTAATCCCGTTTTCATCCATCAGCATGGTTGCGGTGACGGGGATGGGGAGCCATTTGAACACCAGCACAAGGATAAGGCTGATCCCGATAAACCACAGGATGATCTGCGCGAGGATTCGGGCGAGCTTGAAAGCCATAAAGGCGGGTTATCGGGGCATAGATGACCGTGCAATGACTTGTTGAGATCCCGGCGGCTCTGCGCCGATACGTTCTCCCCCAATACGCTCTCCCCCAATCTTCTCTCCCCAAGCAACGCGGCGCAGGGGGCCGGGCGTGTCGGTGTCGAAGGGGTAGCAGGTGGTGAGCGCAATCAGACCGTCACCGCCGGTGCCGGGCACAGCGAAAGCATCCCACTCGACCGTTTCGAAGCGCGTGATGCGATAGGCCATGACAGACCCATCGATCCGTTCCAGCGCCACGGCATCGCCGACTTTCAAATCGCGGACGAACTCAAAATGCGTGTCGCGGTGCGCTGCGAGGACGGTGATGCGGCGCGCGGGATCATCGAGTATCGCGGTTGGGCCGAACGCCATCGCCTCTCCTGATCCGCCCGACAGCACCACTTCGCTCACCCCCAGACGCGGTGCGGTGACGCGGGCGATAGGCGCGGTGTCGGCCCAGCTCCAGGGCTTGACCGGGCTGCCGGTCTCCACACTCCGTTCAAAAGCACGGGTGAGCAATACTTGCGCCACTTCAGCCTTAACCGGGATGTAAAGCGCTTGGCCTGTAAGCACCGATCCGCTGAGCAAAAGGCCCAGCATCAGGCCCTTCTTAACTCCTTGTGCCAGCCCTGCAGGAAGAGCGCGCCAGATGCCTCCTTTCCGTTCGGCGCGCTCTTCAAGAGCGAGGTTCGGGGCCACGCTTTGGGCAGTATGGGCGAGAACGGCTGGCATTAGGCGCTCACCGGCAGAAGGCAGGTGCTGGTGAGGCCCCTATCCGTCCGTTCTCGCCGCCACCGCATCGCACTCACCCCGCCTGACAGGAGTAACAGCAGGCCGAGTGCGAGGGTGATCCGGTATCCGGTGGAGGTGTTGGGCAGTTCGAGCCGCTGGCGCTGCTTCTCGCTCTCGCGCGCTGGGAGTTCGCGCGACCCTTGGGCAATCTGAGCGCCAAAGAGGTGGTCAAAGTCCCAGCCAGCAGGCAGCAGAAGTGGCAGCTCTTCGCGGCGCAAGGTCGCGCCATCAGGGCGGCTGGGCGTGTCATCAACAGCGATCAGGCTGGTGCGGCTTGTGACGAGGTGGAAATCCATGCCCAGTTCCTCAATCGAGGTGTCCGCGCGTTCATGCGAAGTTTCGCCTGACCAACGCTCTGCTTCTACTTCGGCGATCCGGCGGCGCGCCCACAGCTTTGCCACGACATCGCTTTGTGAGGCTTCGGAAAGGTCAATCCGGCGGCTCCAGCGCACACCTTCGACCGTGCCGCTGACCGTCAGAGTCCCTGCAAGGTGCCGCGTGCGGCCCAGCAGCACCAGCGGCTCGCCTGCATAAAGGTCTGGCAGGTCGCGCGGGGCAAAGTCGATATTGCCGCCTTCAACACTCGCCGTCAGATTGGTCGCCACAGGCCGTGCCAGCCGGTTGAGCAGGCTTTGCATCTGGCTTTCGGCCTCTGACCCCATGCCAACATGGGTGAAGGTGCCGCGCCCTGCCTCTGCCATGCGGCGCATCAGGAAGCTGTTGGGCGCGGAACCGATGCCGACCATGAAGATGCGGCTGCCATTCCGGTTCTGCTCGATTTCCTCCATCATCTCTGCCTCGTTTGAAAGCGATCCATCGGTGAGGAAGATGATCTGGCGCACGCGCGCTTCTTGCACTTCTTGCGCTTGCCATGCGGGAGGGACTGGTCCGGGAGGCCCACCAATCGCAGCCTGCAAAGCAGGCAGCATCTCGGTTCCGCCCTCAGCTTCCAAACCGTGGGTAAAGGTCTTGGCGGTGGCGATATTGTCTTCGTTCGCATCGACGGCGTCAGGAAACAGCTCCGTCATCGTGTCGTCAAAGCGGATGATGTTGAACCGGTCCTGCGGGCGGAGCGTCTCCAACGCATAGAGCAGGCTGCGGCGCGCCGCGGGCATCGATTCTCCCGCCATGGAGCCCGAATTGTCGATCACAAAGATCATCTCGCGGGGCGGCGCTTCGCCGATCCGATCAAGCGAGGGCGGGGTGATCGTCGCCATCACATAGTCGAGTTCGCCGTGGCTCTGTTTGAACAGGCCGAGCTGCGGGGCATCGCCCACCGCGCTCCAGCGCAGTTCGAAATCGCGGTTCGCTGGCACAGCTCCATCGGCGAGCGTCACGGTGCGCTGCGCGCCTTCGCCGCTGACATTGACCGCGTGATAGGGGCTGGAGATCGTGCCCGTATCAAAGCCGGGATCAAGGTTTACGGTGATCGAGACCGGGTTAAGCCCGCTGCCCGCCTGCGCGACCATATCGGGATCAGCGGTGGGAGCGAGAATATCGGCATTGCCCGCCAGCATCGCGGCGCGGCTTAGCGATCCTTCGCTGTTTGCGCTCCCAGCGATGTAACGCGGCCCAACCACCAGCGGCATCCTGAGGGAATAGTCGCCTGAGACTTGATGGATGGGCGCTTGAAACTCGATCTGGACCAGCACCGTCTCACCCGGCCCCACATTGGCGATGGAATTGCGGAACATGTTGGGGCGGTGCTGTTCGACGAGGCCCGCCTTTTGGCCGTTGGCCTTGGCCTCTTCGTAGATTTGCTGGGCTTCCTCTCGCGGCTTGATCTCGCCGTCAAAAATCCGGTCGCCCACCACCATTTTGAGTGTGTCGACTGCGCCGTTTTCGGGCAGCGGATAGAGATAGGTCGCCTCCATCCACTCATCCGATGTGTTGCGGAAAGCCTGCGTGACCGTCACCCGAGCGGTCTGCCCGTCAACATCGGCGACGATATCGGTGCCGAGGCGAACGGCGGGAACCGAGGTGGCAACGCCGCCGGGCTCTGCCGGAGTGCCACGTAGCATAAGGCCGCCCTCAGAGGATGCCGGGTTAAAGCTGGCCGGTGTGGTGCGAACGGGATCGGGCGCAGCGGCGGGAGCGGGCGCTGCGGGGTTAGCAATTGCCCTTGCCGCAAGGGTCGTTCCAGCCAAAGTGCAGATTGCGACCACCCCCATGATCAGCATCAGGGTCATCGCGTCTCGGTCTAAGTTTTGCGCTATTCGTCGCATGTCAGCCTCCATTCATCGCTAGAGACTAAGCCCCTATGCGGCGATGTGGCGGACAAGCCAGCGCCAAAACCGGCCGATTTCCGCCACTTCGGCGGACCGTTTGGAGAAGATGGGCTAATTTGTGCGGATTTGTCCGCATTTGTGCGGGACTTGAGAGGGTGAAATGGGGTATCAGGGGTTTGTGGATGGGTTTAATCAACAAGAGGTCGCGTTTCGCCTCCGCGAAGAGATCGCTCGGCAACGCCTCTCAAGGGCAGGGCTGGCCAATGCGGCGCGGCTTTCGGTGTCGACTTTGGAAAAGGCTTTGTCGGGTAGGCGGCCTTTCACTCTCGCAACCATCGTGCGTTTGGAAGAGGCGCTTGGCGCGAGCCTGCGCGAGGAATCGGTGCCGGAGCCTTCAGGGCCAGCACTCGCGCCTGCGGAGATGGGTTCCTATGCCCGGCCTGCGGTTGAATGGATCGAGGGGGATTACCTCACCCTGCGCGCCAGTTTCGGCGAGGAAGGCGCGGTCTATGCCTATCGCACTGATATCCGTTGGAGCGCGCCGCGCGGCCATCTCGTCTTTGCCGAAAGCGACCGGCTCGATGCGACGTTCCAGCAGGCGGGCTTTGTCTCGATGCCGCACCTTTCGGGGCACACCTATCTGATGACGAGCGAGGGCGGGCAATACCGCATGATCATGCTGGGAAGGGCGACAAGGGAACAGCGGATGTTCGGACTGCTCTCCACCCTGCAAGTGGGGCAGGGGTCGCAATTGGTGCCGGTGTCCTGTCCGGTCGCGTTCGTGCCGATGGGGCAAATGGAGGAGCCGGTCTTCGGCCTGGTGAGCGAGGGCGATGCGCGCTTCGCCGAATACCGCGCCGCGCTGGACACAGCGATGGGCGAGGATTTTTGCCGGCTGAGGCGGTGAGAAAATTAGAGGCTCTCGACGTACTCTCGCAACAATTGCGGGAAAAATCGGCGCCATTCAGTTAACCCATTGCCGGGCCTTGTCGCGATATATTCTATCGCAGCGTCAACGTCGCTTTTGTCGCCTTGGAAGCCATACAGCTCCTGATAGACGTCTTTCTCTTTACCTTTGACAATGTGGAAGAGCCCAGATCCCTCAGCGTCGCGGCCACCTCGCTCCCGTAGATGAAATCGGTGCTCGTTCACGGTAAACACTATCTCAAATTCATAACCTTGTTCTTTCAACTCAAGAACTGCGCCGCCGAACTGGTCCACCGTCTTTCTGACGATGAGGACTAAGTTCTCGGTGTCGGGTGTCATAATTTGCTCCAATCGCAGAATGCTCCCTCATGCGCGAGGCAATGTTGGTCTTTTGAAGTGATTGGAGCAAAGCCGCACCTCGTAAAAACAAAAAAGGGCGACCACTCGGGGCCGCCCTTCGGTTTTCCGTTTAAGTGCCTCGTACTAAGCCATCCCCGGCAACAGCCGCTCACCCGCGATGCGCTGCATTGCTTTTTGCAGCTTTTCAAAGGCGCGCACTTCGATTTGGCGGATACGCTCACGCGACACGTCGTAGACCTGTGAGAGCTCCTCCAAGGTCTGCGGCTTTTCGGTCAGGCGGCGCTCGGTCAGGATGTGCTGTTCTCGCTCGTTAAGGGCGTCCATCGCCTCAACCAGCATTTCGTGGCGCACTTCGCTTTCCTGCGCGTCAGCGACCGTTTCGTCCTGAAGCGGGCGATCATCGGTCAGCCAGTCCTGCCATTCGCCCGAACCATCCTCGCCATTGCGCATGGGAGTGTTGAGCGAGCCATCGCCGCCCATCATCATCCGGCGGTTCATATTGACGACTTCTTGCTCCGGCACGCCCAGATCGGTTGCGATCTTGTTCACGTCATCGGGCGAGAGATCGGTGTCCTCATAGGCCTCAAGCTGCTTTTTCATCCGGCGCAGGTTGAAAAACAGCTTTTTCTGAGCCGCCGTGGTGCCCATTTTGACAAGGCTCCACGAACGCAGGATGTATTCCTGAATGCTCGCTTTGATCCACCACATCGCATAGGTGGCCAAACGGAAGCCGCGATCGGCTTCGAATTTCTTCACGCCCTGCATCAGGCCGACATTGCCCTCTGATATGAGGTCGCTGACGGGCAGGCCATATCCGCGATAACCCATCGCGATCTTGGCGACGAGCCGCAGATGCGAAGACACCAGCTGCGAGGCCGCTTCGGGGTCTTCATGCTCTTCATAGCGTTTGGCGAGCATATATTCCTGCTCAGCCGTGAGGACGGGGTATTTCTTGATTTCCGACAGATAGCGATTGAGGCTCTGCTCGCCGCTGAGTGCCGGCATGCTTGCTGATTTGCTCACAATTGTACCAACCTTTCTAGTGTCGACCGCATGCGTCGGACCCCTGATGGGCATCCGGACCTTTGGGCCACGGGGTTTATGTAGGGTGCGTCTATCTGTTATACGATAGAAAAGCGCATTTTGATGCACCGTTCATCGAATAGAACGTCCCAGTTCGTCGATTAGTTCCTGCATGTCGCCGGGTAAATCCGAGGTAAACCGTAAGGATTCCTGCGAAATCGGGTGTAGGAAACCCAATTCTGCCGCATGCAAGGCCTGCCGTGCGAACTTCAGAGAAGAAAGCAGCGGTTTCAACGATTTGGGTGTTCGTCCGTAGAGTGGATCTCCTAATAGAGCATGGCCGATTGATGCACAGTGAACGCGCACCTGGTGGGTCCTGCCGGTTTCAAGGTGGCATTCGATCAACGCGCTGTGATCGAGCCGTTTGAGCCGCTTATAATGCGTCACCGCGTGTTTCCCGCGTGAGGAATTCTTGGGCAGGACAGCCATTTTCTTTCTGTTCGCATCAGACCGGCCCAAACGCGCATCCACCGTGCCCTCAGCCGGGCTAGGATCGCCGCCGCAGACCGCAAGATAGCGGCGATGCACCGAATGATCGGCAAATTGCGCGGCAAGCCCTTCATGCGCGGCGTCTGACTTGGCGACCACGAGCAGGCCCGATGTGTCCTTGTCGATACGGTGGACGATGCCGGGGCGCGCGACGCCTCCGATGCCGGAAAGCTGTCCGCGGCAGTGGTGGAGAAGCGCGTTGACCAGCGTGCCGTCGGGGTTTCCGGCAGCGGGGTGGACGACCATGCCAGCCGGCTTGTCGACCACGATCAGATGCGCATCTTCATAGGTGATGGAGAGCGGAATATCCTGCGGCTGCGCCTCTGCCTCCGCAGCGGCGGGTACATTGATGCGAAACGACGCGCCTTCGGGTGCCTTGGCAGATGGCGAGGCGGCTGGCTTACCATCCACTTCCACCATCCCGTCCGCAATCAAGGCCTGCACCCGCGCCCGGCTTAGCTCGGTCGCATCGGCAAGCGCTTTGTCAAGCCGCGCGGGGGCCGGGATGGTGCCGTTTAGTGTTTTTGGATCACTCACGCTCTTGCTTTTATCTGTTTGCCCTAAACTTGTCGAAGGGCTGCGCTTCATTTAGCGCTGCCCCATGAACCTCCAAGTCGCAAGCGCTGTGATGACATTGATGCGGGCATCCGCCGTCCATCATGCTCCTCGCGAAGCTTGCGGCATCTTGCTTGGACGGACAGCGGCAAAGCAAACCCGGATCGATGATCTGCGCGAGGTGATCAATATTCACACGCAGCCCGATCGCTTTTTTGAGATCGATCCTGCCGCGCTGATTGAAGCGCATAAAGCTGCGCGGGCTGGGGGGGCTGAGGTTGTCGGCTATTTCCACTCACACCCCAATGGCAACCCAGATCTTTCAGACAAAGATCGGGAAATGGCTGCGGGCGATGGCAAGATCTGGGCGGTTGTTGCACATATCGACGATCTTAACGCGCATATCAAAAACGAGGTCCGGTTTTTCGAGGATCGCCCAGATGGCTTTGCGGGCTTGGAGCATACTGTGATCGAAACGCCGCGCGACGTTCACACTGAATTGGTGGAGGCCGGGATGCGTGCGCAGCGCGAGGGGATGAGCGAACTGGCGACAGAGATAAAGCGGTTCCTAACGCGCCGCTTTGTCTGGGTAGTTGATGTTTGGGCCAATCCCAATCAGCTTCACGGTGTCTGGCTTACGGTGTTTTTGCGCAAGGATGGCGATATTCCAAAGCGTGAACCGATGAGGAAAGAGATCATAGTGGTCGCCACAAAGTGGCTGGCAAATCGGCGGAGCGTGCCTGAGCATGCAATTGAGGTTGTTTTGAAGTTTGATAGCAAGGAAGCGGTGGATCGCGATTATGGCGGAAGCTGGTTCGCTCGGGCGCGATAGGCTTTGCCCCGCCTTCCTACCGGGTCAGCGGAAGATAGGGGTAAGTATCAATCAACAGGTGCACACGCGCCGATAATTTGCTCTACAGGGTCTGCCATGCTTTCACCGCCGTTTGGAAAGTCACAGTTCGGGTTCGTGATTTGGAAGATAAATCAACAATGACATGGACTTGCTGGCAAAAGTCACACTCTTCAAAACTCGGTTCGGTGTCACCGTGCTTGTCCGAACTCGGCCCATCCCTCAATCCCATTGGAAGTGATCAATGACCTCGCAAACTGACCTTGCTGCTCTGCTGTGCTCACGCCTGTGCCATGACATGCTCTCCCCTGTGGGCGCATTGTCCAACGGGCTGGAGTTGCTGGCGGATGAGAACGATCCTGAAATGCAGAAACGTTGCATCGAATTGCTGGAACAAAGCGCCAAGATCAGCACTGACAAGCTCAAGTTCTTCCGTCTTGCCTTCGGCGCTGCTGGCGGCTTTGGCGAAGCAGTCCCCGTGGAGGAAGCGCAGGACGTCGTCAGCGCGCTTGCATCAGACGTGAAGCGGGTGGAGCTCAATTGGGCGATGGCAGAGACGACCCTGCCAAAGCCAGCGGTGAAGGTGCTGCTCAACCTGTCGCAAATCGCGCTCGATGCACTGGTGCGCGGGGGTAAGCTCGATATCGGCGCGGAACGGCGGCCCAGCGAGTATGGGGGCAACAATGTCGAGATCGTCGCGCGCGCAAGTGGGGACAGGATCGCCTTCGACGAGATCATCGGACAGACCCTTCAAGGTGAGAACAAGGGGCCCGTGACCAGCCGCACCGCCGCAGCGCACATGATCGCGCTGTTGGCTGAGGAAATGGGCGGAGGTCTGCAATACGCTCTGTCAGAAAAAGCTCTGGTGCTGGGTGCGGTCTTGCCAGAGCCGGAGGGTATGATCGGGTGAGCGCAGGCTCGACAAACGGGCCATCACAGGGGCCATCAAAGGGGCCTTCATCCGAATGGCGCGATATGGAAGTGAGCGAGCTGGTCCACAAAGTGGTCCCTTCGCCGAACTGCAACACCCGCAAATTGCCGATTACGATGCTGGTGATTCACTACACCGAGATGAAGCCGGTTGAGACCGCGCTCGCCCGGTTGACTGACCCAGAGGCGGGCGTCTCCGCACACTACCTCATCAGTGAAGGTGGTGAGGTCATGCAGCTTGTCTCAGAGCGTGAGCGCGCCTGGCATGCGGGCGCGTCCTATTGGCGCGGGATCAAGGATGTGAACTCGGCCAGCATCGGGATTGAGCTAGACCATCCCGGCCATGCGGAAGAAAACGGGGGCTACCGCCCCTTCACCGAGGAGCAGTTCGCCGCGCTCGTCCCGCTCGCTGCGCGGATCGTGAAGGATCACGACATACCGCGCGCCAATGTGGTGGGGCATTCCGATGTCGCGCCGATGCGCAAGATCGATCCCGGGAGAGCTGTTCCCGTGGGAGCGCTTGGCCGAATACGGCCTATGCCTGCCAGCACCGACCAAGTTCGACTCCGCCGACCCCTTCCCCAATCAGGGTGCCTTCATCCTCGCGCTTGAACGCTATGGCTACGACATCACTGAAGGCCGCAAGGCAATCGAAGCGTTTGAGCGGCGTTGGCGACCAGAGCGGATTACGGGCGTGCCCGATGCGCAATTGGGCGCGATCCTGTGGCATTTGCTGCTTGAGCGCGATCGTGGGGTGACGCGGTGATGGCTCGCTGGCGACAGGAGCGAGTTTACAATTGCTCACAGCAAGCGGGAGCGAAACGTGCTTTAACGTCCGAGTAACAATAATATGATGGAGGGATCGATTATGATGAAGAAGCTCGGCGCCGAGTTTGTCGGCACATTCTGGTTGGTGTTTGGAGGCTGCGGTTCAGCTGTCCTCGCCGCCGCTTTCCCAGAGCTGGGGATTGGCTTTGTCGGCGTTAGCCTCGCCTTCGGCCTTACCGTTTTGACCATGGCCTACACCGTTGGGCACATCTCTGGCGGACACTTCAACCCTGCGGTTTCGCTCGGCCTCGCGCTGGGCGGACGTTTCAGCTTTGGCGATCTGTTGCCCTATTGGATCGCGCAGGTCCTCGGCTCCTTTGTCGCAGCAGGCCTGTTGTTCGTCATCGCGAGCGGTCAAGCCGATTGGAGCGCGGGCGGCTTTGCTTCAAACGGCTATGGCGACCTGTCGCCCGGAGGGTTCTCTATGCAGGCGGTGCTGGTGGCAGAGATTGTTCTGACCGCGCTGTTCCTCATTATCATTCTCGGATCAACATCGCCCAAGGCGCCAGCGGGCTTTGCCCCGATTGCGATTGGCCTTGGCCTGACGTTGATCCACCTCATTTCCATTCCTGTGAGCAACACTTCGGTGAACCCAGCGCGCTCAACCAGCGTCGCGTTCTATGCTGAGACAGGCGCGACCGGACAGTTGTGGCTGTTTTGGGTTGCGCCGCTCATAGGCGCGGCGATTGGGGCGATCATATGGAAGTACCTGTTGTCGACAGATGAGGCGTAAACGAGGCGACGCCAAATCCGTTTGACGATATGTGCAAAAGGGCTGGCTTTCCTAAAGCCGGCCCTTCCTATATAGGCCTGCCGCATCAGGGGGCTGAGGCAGCCGCGTTTTCGATTGAAAGCGAGGAAAGTCCGGGCTCCACGAAGCAAGGGTGGCGGGTAACGCCCGCCGGGTGCGTCTGGAAACAGGCGCGCTTAGGGAAAGTGCCACAGAGAGTATACCGCCGATGGAGCCTAAAGCTCACAGGCAAGGGTGAAAGGGTGCGGTAAAGGCGCACCGGGGCTGCTGGTAACAGCGTCCGCATGGCAAACCCCACCCGGAGCAAGGCCAAATAGGGGTCTCGCGCCGGTTTAGCCGGCAGTGGCGCTTCGCCGCGAGAGACCCGGGTTGGCTGCTAGAGCGCGCTTGGCAACAGGCCGCCCAGATGAATGGCTGCCGCCTTTTGGGCTCCGCCCAGAGGGAGACAGAACCCGGCTTATGAGGCCCCCTGATGCACTGTTTTCGAGTTTGCCGTAGGCACCCGCTCCCACAGCGGCATACCAGCGCGGGCGGGAGTTCTCAGGCCGCCTCACCCACCACATCCGGATACAGCTCATCCAGCGGCCGCGATCTGCCGTCCGCGCACACAAGCCGCACATGGAACCGCTTCATCTGGCGCGGGCCTCTTACGCCGACGCTGTGGGCGATCACGCCGACCTCTTTGCGCATTGCTTTGACGAAGTTCGCCACCCGCTCTGCCTTGTTCGCAGGGTCCAGCCCGCGTTGCAGGGCAGGGTCGTGGGTGGTGACGCCGGTGGGGCAGGTGTTGGTGTTGCACTTCATTGCCTGAATGCACCCAAGTGCAAACATGAAACCGCGCGCTGAAATGGTGAAATCCGCGCCCGCGCACAAAGCCCATGCGACCTCTGATGGAGTGACAAGCTTACCGCTCGCGATGATGCGGATGCGGTCTTTCAGCCCCGCCTTGTCGCGCAGATCGACGAGCATCGGCAGAGCCTCTCGCAAAGTCAGCCCGACATGGTCCATCAACGGCAGCGGTGCCGCGCCCGTCCCACCATCGCCTCCATCAACGGTGATGAAATCGGGAGCGCTCTCTGGCCCACGTCGGTTGATCTCGGCAAACAGCTCTTCGAGCCAGCCATAGGCGCCCACCACCGTTTTGAAGCCCACCGGCTTGCCCGTCACCTCGCGGATATGCGCGATCATATCGAGCAGCTCTTCATTGGTGCCGATATCGAGGTGGCGGTTGGGAGAGATGGAGGCTTCGCCCTCAGCAATACCGCGTATCTCGGCAATCTCTGCGTTGACCTTTGCGGCGGGGAGGATGCCACCTTTGCCGGGCTTTGCGCCTTGGGAGAGCTTGATTTCGAACATGCGGATCTGTTCGTGCGCGGCGACTTCGCGCAGTTTCTCATCGGAAAGGTTGCCGTCTGTATCGCGCACGCCGTATTTCGCGGTGCCGATCTGGAAGACAAGGTCGCAGCCCCCTTCGAGATGGTAGGGCGACACGCCGCCTTCGCCTGTGTTGAGCCAGCACCCCGCCTTGGCCGCGCCTTTGGACAGAGCGCGAATAGCAGGCTTGGACAGCGCGCCATAGCTCATGCCAGATATGTTGAAGAAAGAGGGCGCGTCATAAGGTAGGCGCGCCGCGCCTTCGCCGATCACCATGCTGCGCGCCTTGACAGCATCGCGCTCCAGCACCGGCCACGGGCAATTGACGAAGATGGGGGTTCCCACCGGCTCCAGATTGCGTGTCGACCCAAAAGCGACATTGGTGGAATGCGCTTTGGAAGCATCGTCCACCCATTCGCGCTGTGCCCGGTTAAACGGCATTTCCTCGCGGTCCATCGCGAAGAAGTATTGGCGGAAGAACTCGCCAAGGTCGGACAAGATGTAGCGCATCCGCCCGATCACCGGATAGTTGCGGCGCACTGTGTCGCTTGTCTGATAGCGGTCGATAAAGAACAGCGCGATCAGTGCGAGCGTGCCCAGTCCAATGACAAAGACAAACAGCGATGTCAGCCAATCGATCATGGCGGTCATATGCGGCGTTCTCCGATAGCGATCCCTAGCGAGCGACCTTAGCCGATGATCCGCAAAAGCAAAACGCCGGGCCTTGCGTGTTGGTGCAAGGCCCGGCGCTTGTGAATGCCGGAAAGGCGAAGCTGCTGCTTTAGAAGCGCCAGCTCACCGTGGCTTGTGCTTGGTCGTTTGACAGCAGACCGCGGCCCATATCGGATGTCACCGAGATGGAAGCGCGCACATTCTGGCCCATATCGAACTCAGCGCCGGCATGTACCGAGACCCACTGAGGATCAAGCTGGTTTGAGATGGAGAACGGCGTGTCAGCTGCACCAGCAAAGCGGGCTGTGACCACGTCGGCAGTGTCAGCCAGCTCACGCGCATAGGCTACCGAGCCGAAGGCACGCAGACGGCTGGTTTCGCCGGTAGCGATGTCCAGGCTGGCCATGGCGCCCACTTTCGCGCCCATTGATGTGAAGGTGCGGTCATCGATCGACAGGCCGAACGCGCCAGCGCCGATTTCGTCATAACCGGCAATGCGGTTCTGGACGTAGTCCATGCTGACCACGGGACCCGCTTCGAACCCTTGAGCAAGGTCGAAGGCATAACCGAGGCGAACGCCGCCAAAGGTTTGGCCGCCATCGGTTTGGCCAACAGCGTTGGCATAGGCGCTGCGGAAATCGCCTTGCGAAGCCCGCTCTACACCGAACTGCTGATCCGATGTGCCCGCATAGCCATCAGCGAAGAACGCGCCTTCGGAATAGTTGGCATAGATCGCAACCGATTGGCTGCGGTCTTCTTGCGGCTGGATGACGCTCCCGGTCAGTTGACTGTTGCGGATGTTGGAAACCGCAACACCAAAGCTGACGCCCTCTGCCACTTCCAGATCGGCGCCGATCGTCAATTCACCGGCTTCGCTGAGCTGGGCGCGTTCGAGAGCGTTTGCACCGATCACACCTTGCGTAGTGCCGTTGATGCCATGGGCGCCAAAGCCGCTCGTGCCGTTGCCCAGAACAGAATTGTTCTGACCGCCATTGAGGAACACGCCCGATGCTGAACCGAACACGCCGAGGCCGCCGGTTTGTTCAGGCGTGGTGCCGGTCAACGCGTAGCTGGCATTGCCAGCAGCGCTGAAGCCGCCCGCCGCACGCGAACCGCCGCGCAGTGCAAGGTTGCGCTGCGAAATCTGGCCGGTGAAGCGTTGTGAGAAGCCATTGGCGGTGAAGGTCTGATTGAACGCACTGACCGGGGTCAGCGAGCTGAGCGTCGCTCCGAGCGTTTGGAAGGTAGCATTGTCGACCACGTCGAACAGACCAACGAACTCAGCGAACCTCTCTTGGCGGATCGTGTCGAGTGCATCACCCAGTGAATCCAAGCCACCACGCCCGCGCACAAGATCACCAATCGACTGCGCTGTGATTTCTACGATCACACTACCGTCTTCAATCCGATGTTCCACATCCAAGATCGGCGAGCCGGACACCAAAGTGACATCACTGAAGTCACCGTCAATCAGATCGGCCGAAAGGATCGTGAACTCACTGCCGAAACGAACCCGGCGGCTGCTGGTCGAAAGGATCAGGTCTCCGTCAAGAACTGCGATGCCGCTAATGTCGTAGAAGTCGCTCGATACCGACCGGCGGCGTCCCAATGAGAAGGTCGCCCACAGGGCGCCTCCGCTGGTTTGCACATAGTCGCCGTCGATCGAAAGATCACCGATGCCCGTTGTTCCGCCAGCGCTTACAAGGCCAGCGACGTTGAACAAAGCGTTGGTGTTGATCGTACCGCCGTCACCAGCAAGTTCCCCGCTGGCTATGGTATAGAATGGCGTGTTCAAAGTACCATCGACTTCGACAAGACCGGCAAACTGCTCAATATCTTGAATGACCGTGAGGCTCTGCGCGTCAGGCAGGAACAACTCAGCGCCCGAGCTGTTGACGACCAGTTTATCGATCTCAACATCGATATCGATCGTGGTGCGGCCATCATTGTTCAGGTGCACTTCGAAATATTGAGCAGGGTTGGCAAATGCGACGCCAATCTCACCATCGGTGTTTTGCGGCACGAAGCCGGTTGACCCCGGACCAAGCAGCGCAGAGCTTTCAGGAAGCGTTACGTCGATGTCCTCAAACCCAGCGGTAATCGTGTTGTCGAAGTCCGAGATGTCCTGGCCCAGAATGCTGCCAAACTGGCCGTCTGAGGCAAAGATGCCCGGCTCATTGCCGGTAGGAATGCCGTTGACGATTGCTCCGGTCTCATCCTGAATGAAGAAGCCCGGATCAAGATCCTGCGTCCAATGCGTGGGATCAGACCAATTGCCATCACCTGCCACGGCCGACACATATTTGTATGGCGTGTTTTCAGTGATGAACTCAAAAAATGGGAACAGCGGGTTGTAGAAGCTGACGTCTGAAAACGTGCCGCCCAACCGGAAGAAGTCGAAACCGCCAGACAGCACGCCGATTGCCAGCGGGAAGTCAGCCAACTGATCGGCAACCAGTGGTGAGCCCGAATCGCCGGGGCCAGTGCCAGCCTCAAGCGGCAGAGCGTCTCCGTCGAAGAAGTCGATTGCCAGCACGTCGGCCAAACTGCCACAGTTGATATTGGTGCCCGTGAAGTCGCAGCCCGCAACCTCTTCGGGAGTGCGGTCTGGATTGTCGAAATCGGTCCAGTAGTAATTCTGGCTTTCGAATCCGATTGTTTGGCTTGCTGGGGCGAAGGTTGGGAACACACCGTCGATAAAGTCAGCCGTGCTGCCAAGCAGACCCAGCGTGTTCTCACCGATGCGACGCAAGAAGCGGCTGCCGGCATTGGTTCCGCCGGTCAGGCCTGTACCGTTGGTTCCGTAACCAACCTGGAGGACATGTGTGGTCTCTGCCAGAGGCGAGAGGAGGATCGACAGGCTCGGCACGTCAGTGATCGGTGCATCAAGCGCGATCAGCGCGACATCCGCCCATGGAAAGCCCAGTCCCGTATTGTCCGGGTTGCCGGTGGGGTGGATGATGACGTCGGTGCTTTGCGCGACCCCGCCATCAGCGTAGCCAACGCCTCCTTCGAAGAGATATGTGAAGAGACGATCCGCGCTGCTTTGCCCGGTAGCGATAAGCAGCGTGGTTTCGGCACCAGCACCGGGCAAACCATAGGTTTCCGAAGACGTGGTGGCGATAGGCCCGTCACTGCCGTTCACACAGTGTGCAGCGAACAGGACAGTGCGCGGGTTGATAACGCTGCCCGAACAGTTGAAGAACACGCCGCCGTCAGAATTGCGCTGCTGGAATATATGAACGGCATAGGGCGCGATGTTATCCGGATCGCCGAAATCGACACCCACATCGTCGCGAACCAGAAGCTGTTGATCAGGATCTTGGATGGATCCGATAAACCCTTCGCCGGTACGCGAACCGCGCAGATCTGCCAGAGTTTCGAGAGTAGCCTCAAAGTTGAATGATTCGATTCCTCCAAACGTGTCCACTGGAGCCGGAGCAGGAGCAGGCGTCAGCGCTGGTCCTGTAGCAGGAGCAGGTGTAGGCGCGGGCTGAGGAGCCGGAGCAGGCTCTGGCGCTGGTTCCGGTGCGGGCGGACCAGAAGGAGCACCCGGGAAGAAATTGTCCGTGATCCGCAGGCGCTCACCGCGACGCGCGCTTGTTCCGCGGCTTGCGTTGTCGGCCGCAAAGATCTCGTCGAGAGAAACGGTCAGCCTAGTGCCATCGCGTTCGGATGCATGTGCTGGTGCGGCGGAAAGAGCCCCTGCAAGCGCTGCGACGCATACGCCAGAAAGGAAAGTGCGGTTCTTCATGTAAGCCCCCAATTAAAGTGTTGAATTTCCCCTACCTGATTCGCACGCTACATGACTCTTCTATGAAGCCAAGCGCCGTTTTGAGAATCTGAAGGAATCGACCGAATGATTGCTCATTGGCCGGTTTCAGAAGCGGAAAAGCTATGGCGTGTTGTAAGAATATGACACAAGTTCAATGCTTACCATTTGGTAGGCATGAGCACGAAGGATGCCAACGATAGCCCCGATGGGCAGGCGTCAAACGCGTCCGACAGAAGTGTATTCAAACCCAGCTGCGCGCATATCCTGAGGGTTGTAGACGTTGCGAAGGTCTACCATCACCGGTGATCTTGCCAGCTGTTTGACGCGCTCAAGATCAAGCGCTCGAAATGCGTCCCATTCCGTCACGATTACCGTGACGTCAGCATCCTCAATCGCAGCGTAGGGCTCCGCACACATTTGAACTTCGGGCATCAGAGGCTGGGCGAGTTCCATTCCTTCAGGGTCGAAAGCGCTCACCTCAACGCCGGCATCAGTCAAGGTCTGTGCGACGGCTATCGCTGGCGAATCGCGCATATCATCCGTGTTGGGTTTGAAAGTCAGGCCAAGCAATGCTGCTTTTTTCCCGCGCGCCTGCTCCGCTCCGCCCAGCGCATCTAGCACTTTTCGGCCCATAGCCCGTTTGCGGCTTTCATTCACTTTGACCACTGCTTCGACGATCCGGGTTGGGCTGTCGTAATCCTCGGCCGTTTTTAGAAGCGCCAAAGTGTCTTTCGGGAAGCAGGACCCGCCATAGCCGGGGCCCGCATGAAGGAATTTGGCACCGATCCGATTGTCCATCCCGATACCACGGCTAACATCCTGAACATTGGCACCCACTCTTTCGCACAAATCAGCCATTTCGTTGATGAAGGTGATTTTTGTCGCGAGAAAAGCGTTGGCAGCGTACTTGATCAGCTCGCTTGTACGCCTTTCGGTGAATAGGATTGGCGATTCATTGAGGAATAATGGGCGATAAACCTCATGCATAACTTCGCGACCGAAATCGTCTTGAGCACCAATTACGATCCGATCGGGCCGCTTGAAATCGCCAATAGCAGCCCCTTCCCGCAGAAATTCGGGGTTTGATACGACAGACACTTTGTGCGCAGTGCCCGTGCCTTCGATAATCCGTTCGACTTCATCGCCGGTGCCAACCGGGACCGTCGATTTGGTCACGACCACCGCATCATTGGCTAGGCTTTCGCCAACTTCTTTGGCCACGGCGTAGACAAACGATAAATCAGCGTGACCATCACCGCGGCGGCTAGGTGTTCCGACCGCAATGAAGATCGCGCCGGCACCTTTGATGCCGTCAGCAAGCGAGGTGGTGAAAGACAGGCGGCCCGCATTCACATTGGTTTCGACCAATCCTTCAAGGCCTGGCTCGTAGATTGGCATAACGCCTTCCTGGAGGCGGTCAATTTTACTCTGGTCTTTGTCAATGCAGACCACTTCGTGACCGAAATCAGCAAAGCATGCCCCTGAAACCAGCCCGACATATCCGGAACCCACCATTGCAATCTTCATGGTTGTTTCGCCCTCATCTTTCGCCCTTCAATTGCTCTTAAAGTTCGGCGCAATGGATTAATCCGCCTGGTCGCCCTGGAAAATTTCGACCGGATTGCCGTCTTCTCGCCGTGCCTGAATGATCCTGCGCTGATCTTTTTCGAGGACGATCGCGGTAAGCACACCTGAACGAAAAGCGCCAGTGTCAATGCCGATCCTATTACCGCAATCCATCACCCTATCGAAAATTGTATGACCGTGGATGACCACCTTATCGAGCGGTCCTTGATGATCAAGGAACCGGTCACGGATCCACAGCAAGTCACTGCGCTTTTGCTGGTCCAGCGGCACCGCAGGATCGATCCCTGCATGAACAAACACATAGTCACCTGCGACGATCATTTCTTCAAAGGTGCGCAGGTAATCAAGTTCTGTTTCGGGTATAAGCTGCGGCAGCAATGCGAACAGCTCATCTATGTCCAACGCGTTGAACTGCTTTTTCGAGATGCCGTAGGATAAGACGGTCTCTCGCCCACCATGTTTTAAGAAATGCCGAAGGATTTCGGGCTTTTTGAAAGCGTTGAGGAACATTTCTTCGTGGTTGCCTGCGAGGACGCGGACACTACGTTTGCTTTGCCATTTGCGCGTTTTGGCGATGACGCCTGCGCTGTCTGGCCCACGGTCGACCAAATCGCCTAAAAGGATGATATGAGACTCAGCAGGTGAGTGTGCCGCGTCATCCGCCTCGATGGCATCAGCAAGCGCATTGTAAAGGTCCAACCTGCCATGAATATCGCCAATCACGTAAAATCGCGTGCCGTCAGGAACGTGCGGTAACGGAGCGTCAGCTCTTGTGCCGAAAATGTTGCGCAGGGCCTTGATCATGGTGTTTTTGTTATTGCGCTTAAGGGTGGGCTTGGCTTGAAAGTAAGTCGCTTTGCTGAAGAGAAATTGATCGCGCGTCGATTGCCTGAGCCTTTTGAGCGCACACCTTATGTAGGAGCCTTAGTATGAACATCAGCAAACAGCAATATGGCGCCTTACCGTCCTTCATGGAAGCATTGCATTTTCCCCATGACCTTAGCGATAGTACCTGATGCACAAATTCAACAACACGGTGCAATCGGCACACGACTGAGCCAGAAAGTGTAATTTCTCTTGTGCTATGCAGCAAAATTGGGCACGATTATTTCGCACTTGGATGAGACTGCGCCGAAAAATTGCAGCCAGCAGGTGTGCAGGCGGGACGAAGCAACAACATAAATAAGGAAGTTGTAATGCTCACGTCCATCCGCGGCATCTCTGCCGCAACCCTCTCCGCGGGTCTGTTTCTAACAGCTGCACCCGCATTTGCTTCAGGCACCTTGTCAGAAGCTCCCATCGCTGATGAAACCGTCAGCGATGAACTGATTGCTGCTTCTGCGGCGCTCGATGGTACCAGCGCAAACGGTGCTGAGGCTGGTCTTTCAACGGACGCGGCGGAAGTCGCGCTTGAGCGTGCTGCTCAGCCGATCGACAATGAGGCTTCGAATGAGTTTGCAGGCGAAAGCGGCCTGTCTTTCTCAGCCAACATCACCTTTGCATCAGAATACCGTTTCCGCGGTGTAGATTTGTCTGGCGGCGAATTCGCTGTCCAGGGCGGGTTTGATGTCAGCCATTCTTCGGGCTTTTATGTCGGAACTTGGGCTTCAAACCTAGACGAAGACACCGTTGGCTTTGGCTCAACTGAACTTGATCTCTATGGTGGTTGGAGTGGAAATCTCTCCGACGCAATCTCCGCAGATGTGGGTGTAATTGGATATCTGTACCCCGATGCCCCAACAGCAGCCGGTCCAACAGATTACGTTGAATTCTACGGTTCGTTGAGCGCTGGCATCGGTCCGGCATCCATCACTGGCGGTGTCGCATACGCGCCCGAACAGGACTCGCTGGGAAGCACCGATAACCTCTATCTCTACACCGACGTTAGTGTTGGCATTCCAGATACTCCGATCACTCTGAACGGCCATGTGGGCTACACTGACGGTTTCCTGACGTTTACCAATGACAGTGAAGCAATTGACTGGTCGATCAGTGCAGATGTTTCGACCGGGCCTGTCACTTTCTCAGCTGCTTATGTCGGCGTTGAAGGTGACGCGGCCATTGATCCCGGGGGTGTCTTCACTGACGATGCCTTTGTCGTCAGCGTGACGGCAAGCTTTTAAGCTCACCAACATGCAAACATAACCCGCACATAAGCGGGAGGAACGGGGCGCGAAACCATTATGGTTTTGCGCCCTTGCTCTGCCAGAGTGCCAGACCTATTTGTCGCCGCCGAAAGGACTTTGCTTTATGGTCAAGTATCTCCACTCCATGATCCGGATCACCGATCCGCAAGCCACGGTCGATTTCTTCAAATTGATTGGCCTTGAAGAAGTACGGCGGTTCGATGTTGAAGCGGGCCGTTTCACCCTCATTTTCCTAGCTGCACCGGGGCAAGAGGGCGTCGCAGAGGTGGAGCTGACCTACAATTGGCCACCCGAAGATGGCAGCGAGGCCGAAGACTATGATGGCGGACGCAACTTTGGCCATCTCGCCTATAGGGTCGAGAATATCTACGAGACTTGCCAGCGGATCGCAGATGCCGGACATACAATCCATCGCCCACCGCGCGATGGGCATATGGCCTTTGTCAAATCGCCCGATGGCATCTCCGTTGAGCTGCTCCAGGATGGCAAGTTGGAGCCGCAAGAACCCTGGGCTAGCATGGAGAACACGGGCAGCTGGTAGTATTCGATCTACCCAGTCGGCCAAACCAGGAATTGCAGCCGCTGCCTACCTGAGAGGATCGTCCGGATAGGGGTCTTGTGGTTCGCGACCATGATCGTCGCATTCCTCGTCAGTATGGCTGGTCGTCAGCCTAAGAACAACAAAACCGAGGACGGCCGAAATCGCTGATCCGGTGAGGATGCCGATTTTCGCCTGATCAATCATAGCCTGATCTGTGAAGGCAAGGAGCCCGATAAACAGGCTCATCGTAAATCCGATGCCACACAAGATTGAAATGCCCCAGATCTCCGCCCAGCTCGCATTAGCGGGACGCGGCGCGAATCCGGTCTTGTCAGCGATAAACACCGTTGTGAATATGCCTACTTGCTTGCCAAGCACCAACCCTGCAGCAACCGCCAATGGCAATGGATCGGCCAAGGTTGAAAGGCTGATGCCACTTAGAGAAACTCCCGCATTGGCAAAGCCGAATACGGGTACGACAAGATAGGCACTCCACGGTGCAAGGCCATGCTCTAACCGCTCCAGCATAGAGTTCCCGTCCTTGCGATGCAGAGGGATCGTCAGCGCCGCCAAGACGCCTGCGATTGTTGCATGGATGCCTGTGTTGAGTACGCAGAACCACAAAACTATTGCGAGTAAAATGTAGGGCCAGAACACGCTGATATGCTTGCGGTTCAAACCGATCATCGTTGCTAAGATAACCGCCGATGCTCCCATCCACATCAAGAATGACGCAATCGATTCTACATCGGTGTAAAACAGCGCAATTACCAAGACCGCACCGATGTCATCGACAATTGCAACGGTTAGCAAGAAGAGCCGCAGCGAAGCAGGGACACGGCTGCCCAGCAAGCCCAAGACGCCCATTGCAAAGGCAATGTCTGTTGCCGCGGGAATTGCCCAACCGCGGGTGAAATCCCCGCCGCCTGATACAACCATGTAGACGATTGCCGGAACGGCCATGCCAGCTGCCGCAGCGACCATCGGCAATCGGCGGGCAGCCGCATCTGCAAGCTGGCCCTGGATCATCTCTCTTTTGACCTCAAGACCAACCACAAAGAAGAATATGGCCATCAGACCATCATTTACGATGTAATGAACCGAGCTGAGTTTTGGGTGGGGATACCAAGCAAACTTGCCGTTGATGAGCGCGTCATACTCCGCAGCAAAAGCAGAGTTTGCGGAAAGCATGGCAGCAGCTGCCACCAAAATCAGTAGAACACCGGCAGACGCATCACCAACAAACAGCGCGCGAACAGGCGCAAATATTCGTGAAAGTGGGGCGGGCGGTTGGCTTGAAGAGCTGGTCATATCGCGACCGCCTTTCACCAAAAACTTGCCCTGTTGCAAGGTTAATCGGGGATTGGTAACTTCCGGGCCGGGCAACAGGGTCGAAACGTTGTTTCTATTTGGTTGGAATATCTGGCAATGGCTGGCGGTCATTCAGCATGAATTGCTCCTGTTTGCAGGAGTGTTTTTTCTGATTGGTGCGCTGGACGATCTCGCTGTAGACTTTGGCTGGCTGTGGCTGCGGCTTACCGGGCGCGCAAGGACCTCGAGAATTGACCGGTTTGCTCTTCAATCTCAACCTTTGAGGAATCGAACAGCGGTCTTCATTCCCGCTTGGGAAGAGGCTCAGGTCATCGGTGAAACCGTTTCGCACATGTTGAAGGTTTGGCCACAAAAAGAGCTTCGCCTTTATCTCGGGATTTATCGCAATGATGTGGAAACGTTGCAGGCTGCCATGCAAGCTGCCTCGGGCGATACCCGCTTACGGCTTGTGATCCATGATCGCGACGGCCCGACAACTAAGGCGGACTGCCTTAATCGCCTTTTTGACGCGATGCGCGATGATGAAAGGCGCAGCGGACGACCGTTTGCATCGGTTGTGTTCCACGATGCTGAAGACCTCGTTGATCCGGCTGGCCTTGCTATGCTTGATCACGCCATTTCGAGCGGTGCGGATTTCGCCCAACTTCCGGTAGAACCACTGCCACAGCAAGGCTGGCGCTGGCTTGGCAGCCATTATTGCGAAGAATTCGCTGAGGCGCACGGCAAAGCGATGGTGCTTCGTGGCCGTCTGGGCGCAGCCCTACCCGCAGCCGGAGTGGGCTGTGCAGTTTCACGCCAAGCTCTCCAGCATTTGTGTCGCCGTAAGCTGGATATGAAGCCATTTGATCTGGATTCGCTAACGGAAGACTACGAATTGGGCCTTGCGGTCAGTGAGGCTGGGGGGCGATGCGAGTTTGTAAGAGCGCGCGCTCAGGATGGATCTTTGATCGCAACGCGCGCGTTTTTCCCCTCGCAGCTCGACACAATTGTCCGGCAAAAGACCCGGTGGGTGCACGGTGTTGCGCTGCAAGGTTGGGATCGCACCGGCTGGGGGAAAGGCACTAAAGAGTTTTGGATGCGCGCCCGCGATCGGCGCGGACCGTTTACGGCACTGGTTTTGCTAATGGGATACACTTTGTTGGCATTGACGCTGGCCATCGCTGCGGCTGTTGCATTGGGCTGGGCGGAACCGGTCGAACTGTCATCAGGGTTGATCGCGCTGCTTTATGCCAATCTTGGCTTCTTTATCTGGCGCGCAGCGTGGCGGTTTGCATTCACGGCCCGCAATTACGGTGTGCGCGAAGGTGTGTTTGCCGTTCTGCGCATCCCTGCGGCCAATGTCATTGCAATCATGGCAGGGCGGCGCGCACTGTTCGCCTATGCCCGCGCACTGTCTGGGCAGGGAGTGGTTTGGGAGAAGACACCGCATCTGCGCCATCCTTCCCAGTTTGAGATCGCCAACCCGGCTGTGCCGATGACCCAAGGAGCGCTGCGTTGAGCCTTGCGGAAAAATCCCGGCGGCGTGGTAGCCCATTGGCCATGCTCGCGCTCTTGTTGGGAGTCTGGGTGTCGGGACGAGCCATCCTTTGGGAAAATCCGTTCCCGCTGGATGCCGCTGGGCTGCCTTCACTGGATACATTTCTCGCGCAGGCAGACGCGAATGCTGAAGGCCCGATTGAGGACCAGACTTTGGCCGAGAAAGCGCTGCCTCGCTCTCAATCCCCTGCCCATACAGGACAGCCGATTTTGCTTGCCACTGCCTTTTCGCGGAGCTGGGGTGGGAATTCCGAATTGATCACTTCCACACCTGCAAAGCATTCCGAGGGCGCGCTTACCCCAGTCGTTGCCGCCGGGCACATTTTCCTGATGTCGGCTGCTTTTCAGATTGATTGGGAAGATGGAGTTGCCTTCCGGCCCGTGAGTTCAGATGGCGCAGGTGTGGTATCAGAGCCTTATCCGTTTCCGCAATCGGCGGATAGGTTGAGCCTCGGCTCACCTGCCGCTGATCGCTGGTCTTTGGATGCGTTTGCGTTTTATCGCGCTGGTTCAAACTCCACTGCGATATCGCAGGGACGCGTTCCCGTTTACGGAGCCAGCCAAGCGGCAGCCCGGCTTCAATACGCTTTGGCGCCTGAGTCACGTCATACTCCGCGCGCTTATCTGCGTGGCTACAGAGCCTTTGCCGCCGTGCCGGAGGACGAGGTAGCTATCGGCGCATCTGCACGGCCGTTGCCCAACGTGCCAGCCCGTGTCTTTACAGAGGTCAGAGTGACCGATAGCGCGTTCGGCACAGACATCCGCCCTGCCGCTTTTGCTGTCACCGAACTTCCCGTCCAATCTCTGCCACTTGATACCAAACTCGAAGTCTATGCGGGTGCTGGCTATGTCGGTGGGGAAGCGGACACACCATTTGTCGATGGGCAGGTCGCCATTACCCGCGAAGTGATCAAATACACAGGCTCACAGGATCAAGATGTCCAGTTGAGCTTTGGTGCAGGCGCGTGGGGCGGGGCGCAGAATGACGCAAGCCGATTGGATGTGGGACCCACTTTTAGGGTGGATCTTTCAGTCGGCGAAGTGCCTGCTCGCATTTCCTTTGATTGGCGCGAGCGTGTGGCAGGCGATGCAGCGCCGACATCAGGTGTTGCAGCCACGCTTTCCACGCGCTTTTAGGCTGGCCCCGCGCGAAAAGCAGAAAACGGCTTGATTACCCCCAAGGTCCGGGGATCACGGCGAAACCCTGCCTTCCCACCCTCTCGCTGCTGCGGTATTCGACACCGTATGGATGTCTATCTCCCCATTGCGAATCTCTCGGTTGATGGGCTGGTGTTGGTCGCATTGGGCGCGATCACCGGCATTCTGTCTGGTCTGTTCGGTGTGGGAGGCGGGTTTTTGACCACGCCTTTGCTGATCTTTTACGGTATCCCGCCCACGGTCGCGGCCGCATCTGCCGCCACGCAGGTGACAGGCGCCAGCGTCTCCGGGGTGATCGCGCATGGCAAGCGCAAGGGCGTGGATTATCGAATGGGCGGAGTGATGGTCGCGGGCGGGGTGGTTGGCGCCTTAATTGGCGCGGTTGTTTTTCAAGTGCTTCAAACACTTGGCCAGATCGACGTTGTGATCAACATTTTGTATGTGGTGATGTTGACCACGATCGGCTCGTTAATGATGCGTGAGGCCCTTGAGTCGCTCGCACCTGCCAAGGTCGGCGGCGATGCGAGACCGCGAAAACGCCGCCATCATCCGTTGGTTGCGGGGCTTCCCTATCGCTGGCGGTTCTACGCATCGGGGCTTTACATATCCCCGCTGGCTCCTTTGATTCTTGGGATTATCGTTGGTGTTCTGACCATGCTGATGGGGGTTGGCGGAGGCTTTATCCTTGTACCCGCCATGCTCTATATTCTTGGGATGAGCGGCAATGTCGTGGTCGGCACATCCTTGTTCCAAATCCTGTTCGTGACGATGGTGACTACGATGACGCACGCCCTAACGACTAAGGCTGTCGATATTGTGCTCGCGGGATTGCTGCTGCTTGGATCGGTGTTGGGTGCACAGTTCGGCACGCAGATCGCGATTAAGGCTCGGCCTGAGGTCTTGCGGCTGGTCTTGGCAGGGATTGTTATCCTTGTTGCGCTTAGAATGCTGTATGGTCTGGGCGTTCAGCCGGATGAAATTTACACGGTTAGTCCTCTGTGAGACGCAGCTGGGCTCTAGCATTGGTGTTCGCCGCGCCGCTCCTAATGGGGCAGCGCGAGCCGTTGCTCGTTCCTGAAGTCAGCCAGTCTCGCATCGAAGTGCGCCAGGGCTTCACTGGAGCAGACCTGCTGTTGTACGGCGCTGTCATTGATCCGGGCGGGACAAGCGGGGACACCGAATACGACATTGTGGTCATTCTAAAAGGTCCAACAGAGGCAATTCGTCTGCGCGAAAAAGACCGCATCGCTGGCATCTGGATGAACGCAGCGGCAACCGATTTCCGATCGGCGCCCAGCTATTTTGCGGTTGCCTCCTCTCGTCCGATCGCTGAAATCGTCGATCCGCGCACCGCGGCGATTTATGAGCTAGGGACCGAGTTCATCCAACTCAGCCCATCCGGGCAGATCGATCCGGTTGTACAAGACCGGTTCGCGCGCGGGCTCGTCGAAATGCGCGAGCGCGCAGGCTTGTACAAGGAAGAGGCTGGCGCAGTAAGGATCAGCGAGAAAGTGCTTTACCAAGCCCGCATAACCTTACCCTCCAACGTGACAACGGGAGAATACACGGCCGAAACCTTCGCCATCGCCGATGGCCGCGTTTTGGCAAGTGCAACAGCGGATGTCGACGTGGTCAAGGTCGGCCTGGAAGGCAGAGTGGTGCAAGCCTCACAGCGCTGGTCGCTCCTTTATGGGATGGGGGCGATCATGCTGTCGCTGACGATGGGATGGCTTGCAGGGCGGCTTTTTGACCGGTCCTAGTCGTTGCGCAAAAGCGGCTGCGTTGACGCGATATTAACTCCAATCCAGCATTGATATTCGGTCAAAGGGATAGACCGGGCGAAAGACCCCGGCCCTGCGAGTTATCAGGGGTTTAGGAAGACCGAATGACGGATATGAGCCATCAGAACTTCGAACGTCAACAAGCCGTTGGAGCCTCTGCTGCTGCTGCTGGCGACACACCGCAGCGCCGACTAAGCGATGAAAACGCCCGCCAGCCGATTGGCGTGGTGCTCGAAATCTCTGGCGCAGGGTCGCAGATCGCGCTTGATCTTCAACGTCTTAACGAGTGCATGCAAGATGAGGATCGATCTATCGCGCTTGCCGGACAAGTTGGCAGCCAAATCAAGATCCGCGTAGGTGAGGCTTGGTTGTTGGCCAATGTTCGTGATCAGCGCCGCGATCGCCGTGCGGAGAATGGCATCATCGCGCATATCGACTTTCTGGGCGAGGGGTCTGAGGAAAAGCTTACGGGGCGTATTCACGGGTTTAAGCGTGGTGTGACCCGCTATCCAGTCCCCGGAGCGATGATATATCCCGCGACGACGAAGGACTTGGAACAGATCTATGCCAGCGATGGCCGCGCCAACATTACTATCGGGACGGTTTTCCCTACAAAAGACATCCGCGCCGGCCTCTACATCGACGCGATGTTGGGCAAGCACTTCGCGTTGCTGGGCTCTACCGGTACGGGTAAATCAACAAGCGCGGCATTGATCCTTCACCGCATTTGCGAGCACGCGCCAGATGGCCATATCGTGATGGTCGACCCACATGGCGAATATTCCGCAGCGTTCCGCCAGACCGGGCAAATCCTCGATGTTTCAAACCTGCAAATGCCCTATTGGCTGATGAACTTCGAAGAGCATTGCGAAGTTCTGCTCACAAGTTCTGGCAACGAACGGCAGGTGGATGAGGACATCCTCGCCAAATGCCTGCTGCATGCGCGCGGCAAGAATCGATTGGCTGAAACAATGGGCAAGATCACTGTAGATTCGCCCATTCCCTATTTGTTGTCCGATCTTTCAAATAAGATTCAAGACGAGATGGGTAAGCTGGACAAAGCCACATCGTCGGCGCCTTACATGCGAATCAAAGCCAAGCTTGAAGAATTGAAAGCTGACCCCCGCTATCAGTTCATGTTTTCCGGCATGTTGGTTGGCGACACGATGGCTGACTTCATCGGCAAGGTCTTCCGCATGCCGGGTGATGGTAAGCCGATCTCAATCATCGATGTATCCGGCGTGCCTTCTGATATCACCTCAACCGTTGTTGCGGTGCTCAGCCGTCTTGTGTTCGACTTTGCGATTTGGGGGCGGGAGGAAAACACCCGGCCCATCCTCCTCGTTTGCGAAGAGGCGCACCGCTATGTCCCCAATGAGAAAAACTCCGATGGGTCATCAGTGGGCCGTATTCTCAGCCGGATCGCGAAAGAGGGGCGGAAATACGGTATCAGCCTGGGCCTGATTACGCAGCGTCCATCTGACCTTGCCGAGGGCGTCTTGTCGCAGTGCGGCACAATCATCTCCATGCGTTTGAACAACGATCGCGACCAAGCCTTTGTCCGCTCGGCCATGCCCGAAGGGTCACGCGGCTTTCTCGATTCCATCCCGGCTCTGCGTAACCGCGAATGCATCGTCTGCGGAGAAGGTGTGGCTATTCCGATCCGGGTGAACTTCGACACTCTCGAAGAGCACAAGCGACCTGCATCTGAAGACCCAAGCTTCTCTGAATTGTGGAACCAAAGCGGTCAGGAAGAAGAACTGGTCGAACGCGTTGTTCTGCGCTGGCGGAGTCAGGGCTAACCTGAACAGAAACCGATTTGCCTAATTGGCCGCGACAGTCGTTCTGAGGAGCGCGTCAAAGCTTTCAATCTCGGTCCAATTGGTGTCTCCGGGATTGTAGCGCAGATTGTAGAGCGGTCGCATGCCGCCGGCTGTTCCGCTGTTCTGGCCCCAATTGTCACCCGTGCCGGTGAACGTGATCTCTCCGGTGATCCCGTTGAATCGCTGACCGCGCATGATCTCAACGAGCTGTTCAGCAGTCACCTCGCCCTCCATCTGATTGATAGCTTGCTTGATAACGAGACCTGAATCATAGGCCACGGCCTCTTGCCGCAAAGCGGGAGTAAGTGGGCCGAACTCCGCTTGAAACCTCCGTGAATCAGGCAGCCCATTAACGTCTGCAGGGCTTCGGTAAACATCGGTCATATCGAACAAGCGCGTGTGCTGAACGTTTATCTCGGCGCTCAGATCACGCACCGCCTTACTGGTGTTCCATCCACCCAAAATGGCAGTGCGCGAACGGTCTTCGCCTCTGTAGAAGTTCTCAACCAAGTCCTTGTAGTCGCTCGACAGGCCCACAACGATGATCATCTTGTTCTGGTCAAACAACCCGCGCAGCCGAGGGCGGGAGAAGCTGTCCATGATGCGCCCACGGGTGTAGGAAATCGAGCGGACTTGGTTGTTATCCGACCATTGCTGCCATTGTGGGAGGCGTTCGGTGATCCGTTGATAGAACAACTGGCCGTACGTCATTTCGCTAGAATTGGGGATTGATTCGTAAAGCAGAACAAGCTCAACCCCGCTTGCGATCGTATTGGTTGCGAGCCTTGCGAACTGGTCTGCGCGCTCGTCAACGCCTGATCCCACACGGAAAAGTGGCAATTCGCTTGCATCCCAGCCAATATCTTGCCGCGATGCTGCCGTCGTCAAGATGATCGCAGGACGCCTGCCACTTTCCTCTACTACACCAAGAACTTCTGGGGTGAACTCGGTGATCGAGGGACCGACAATGGCGATGACATTGCGGTTTTCGAGGAACCTTCTGAGACCCTGGATTAGCTCCGGCGCATCGCGGCCTTTCATCGCATCAAGCGGCGCTGCAAGGTCTTGGACGACGATTGAAGGTGTATCGTTGAAAGCAGCTTTGAGGCCGTGCGCTTGATCCAAGCCAAAGCCTTCATCCGGGTAAATGCCCAAGACGACAGGCGTCATGTCTTCTGGAGGGGGAGGGGTGGCGCGACCTCCCAACCCTGCGAACTGTACCACGAATATGCCTGCTATCAGAACGGCAAGAGCACCTGCACCGAGAGGCAGATAGCGCTTCCATGATGGGGTAGAGGTGGCAGAGCCTGGCGAAGGCAAGGGCTCCAAATCGTCACCAATCGGCACCGCCGCGCCCGCTCCCTGCGTTTCCGTCGGACGCCGGCTTTTTTCTGCACCTTCGCCTTTTCCCACTTGCTTGCGAACACTTCCAAGAAACTCTGGCCAGTTTTCACTCAGCGTGGGATTGTCATGCGCATCATGCAGTTCAGCGGCTTGTATTCGCCGAAACCCGCGCGGGATCGTGACGAAGTCGATCATCAAGGGGACGAGCGTGTTTGCGAGCACGCCGTCTTCCGCTTCCTCTTTGACCCAATTGCTGGTGATCGATGTCTTTGACCAGACGACCACGATCGCTTTGGATTGCTTGATCGCTTTGTCGATGACTTCGTCAAACTCTTCGCCAGCGCGAATGTCACGGTCCCACCAGACCGAGTAGCCTTCAGCTTCAAGCGCTGCGGCTATGTGGGCGACCCGCTCCCGGTCAGCCCGCGAATAGCTTATGAAGATATCCACCCTGTCTTACCCCCAAACCCATCCCTTACGTCGCGCGAGCATCCCCGTAAAGATGGATATGCAACCTATCGCTCATCCTCAACCCATGCTCCAAACACACAGGTCCCAGCCATTCCTGCCGTTTGCGAAGCGCCGCGCTGTTGGTCCCTTCCGCCATCAGGAACACATGCCCCCGCATGAAGCCAAAACGGCTCTGCAAGTCTAGCACCTCTCCGACATCTTGCCGATCTGCGATCACGAACTTGAAGAAGGCGCGCGGATCACAAGCGTAGTGGTCGAGCCGTTCTTCGATCAGAGCGAGGTCTGCCGGGTTGCCGGAATGCGCAAGCTTGGGGCTCACATTGTACTGATCCACCCGGATATCGACATGGGCAGAGGCGCGCGTCGTCCCGTTCGTCTCCACCTCAACCTCGATATCGGGCAGCACCGCGAGCATGTCCGCCAAGGCACCGCATTGCAGCAGCGGTTCCCCACCGGTGATCACCAAACGCTTCTGCCCCAAGGCTGCGATCTTGGCCGCCGCTTTAGCGGGCGAGAGCGCCACCTGATTGGCTTTGCGATCATAGGCGATCCCATCGCGGTGAGGCCGCGCATTCCCGCCATGCTCATCCGCAAACCTCCAGGTGTAGGCGGTGTCGCACCACGTACAGGCGAGGTTGCAGCGCGAGGTGCGCAGGAAGGCGACCGGAGTGCCCGCCGATGGTCCTTCGCCTTGCAGGGAGGCGAAGATCTCAGCCCCGCCTTCGTCGTTGGTGGCAAGGATCAGATCCGTCATTTGGCATCCAACATGGATTTTGAGCGATTCCAAGCGTTTAATCGAGACATGGACCGCATGTTACACGGTCCAGAGGCAAAAAACCAATCCGGTGTGGAATCGGCTTTTGACGGCGTAAGGCGAGCCGGGCAGAGCAGCAAAATGACAGCAAAATAAATGTGCGCCCTATGCCATGGAAAAGGGCGGTAGGAAATTGGTGCTCAGCAAATCATACCGGTGCCCACACGCCCTTCTGACGCGCATTTGCACCTGACGTCATTATCCAGTCACGCGATCATCACGGGTTTTTCATACCGCCAGAAAAGTGTCACTCCAGCCACCTAGCGGCGTCCTCAAATAGGAGGACTTACCGTGCGATCAAAACTTATGTTTCTTTGTGGCGCTTCGATGTTGCTGCCCACCGCTGCCTTTGCCCAAGACCAGTCGGCGCCCGAAAGCGCGGATGATGGCAATGTTATTATCGTGACTGCGCAGTTTCGTGAGCAAACTTTTGAAGAGGTGCCCATCGCGCTCAGCGTGATTGATGGCGATCAGCTCGACCAGTTTCAGGTTGATGAGTTTGATGAACTCTCCGCCTTCGTCCCCGGCCTTGTCGTTCAAGAGCAAAGCCCCAACAATCCCGGCTTTGTGCTGCGCGGTATCACCTCGGATGATGGCGCATCGACTATTGAGCCGCGTGTGTCTGTGTTCCAGAACCGCGTCTCGATCAGCCGGTCGCGCGGATCGGCAGTGCCGTTATTCGACCTTGAGCGGATTGAAGTTCTAAATGGCCCGCAAGGCACATTGTTCGGCCGCAGCGCACAGGCCGGTGCGGTGAACATCATCACAGCCAAGCCGACCTATGATCATGCCATGGGAGTGAACCTTGAATATGGCAATTTTGATCATGTTCAGGCCAATGGCTTTGTGAACCTGCCGATCATTGACGATATGCTGTCGGTTCGCATCGCTGCCTTCAATGAAGTTCGCGATGGGTTTATTGACAACACCTTTGATGGCGTGGCGCTCAACTCGGTCGACAATGTGGCGGTTCGTGGTTCGGTGTTGTTTGAGCCGAGCGACACTGTGCGTTTTGATCTGATTGCCAATTATGTTGAGAACGATCCCACCGGTATCTCTTTCAAATCGGGTGTGATCCCTGCGCTGGGCGGTGACACGGATCCTAACAGTTTCGCCTCGCTCAACACATTCGGCAATTTCCTTGGCGGGTTGCCGCTGGGCGTGGACCGCGACATCTTTGATGTCACCTTGATCGGGACCTTTGAGCTGTCTGACAGTCTCCAGCTGACCAGCACGACAAGCTATCGCGAGTTCAACAGCCTTGAGGTGTTCGACCCTGATGGCACCGCGCTTGATCTGTTGATCTTTGCAGAAGATGCAACAGGCGAACAGTTCAGCACCGACCTTCGCGTTGTCTATGATGACGGCGGACCGTTCTCGGCAGTCTTTGGTGTGGGCTATTTCGACGAGACCGGCGCACAGGGTGTGCCGCTTGGCTTTGACCTTGGCGGTCTTTCTTTGTTTAGCACCTTCGGCGCGGTTCCCGATCCGGCCACACCCGGCGCGGACGTGCTCCTCCCGGCCTTCGTGAACCAGCAGGCTCTGGGAGCGATCTTGACTGGCAATCCGGCGATCTTCGCGCCCACAGGCATCACCCAGGTTGAAACCGTTACCAACACAGCTGACAATCAAAGCTATGATGTCTTTGGTGAGCTGACTTTCGATGCGACTGACCGGTTGGAGATCATCCTTGGCCTGCGGTGGACCTATGATGAAAAGGTCTCAGGTTTCACCGCAGCGATCACGCAGCCCAACCCGCTGATCGGCATCCTTACCGGCAGCACCGCCATTTTGGGCGGGGACAGCGAAGGCGAAATCCTGTCGAGCAACCAAGCGGGGCTCGAAGGCGATTTTGACGGTTTTTCATGGCGTGCGGTTGCCAATTACCGGATCGCCGATGATGCCTTTGTCTATCTCAACTATGCGCGCGGTCGCCGCCCTGAAGTGCTTGAAGAAGATTTCAGCCGCGACAGCGCAGACAGCGATGGCGATGGGAGCACTTCGGACATCGTTGGCTCATTCACGATTGTTCCAGCCGAAACGGTCGACAGTTTTGAGGTGGGCCTACGCGGGCAGTTCATGGATCGCCGCCTGTCATTCCAAGCGGCGGCCTATTACTACGAATACACCAACTTCCAGACCTCGGTTGCGCAGCAGACCGCTGGCGGGGCGCCGGTGTTTGACCTGATCAATGCGGGCAGCGCGGATAGCTATGGTGTGGAGTTCCTCGCCAATTACGAATTTAGCGATCAGTTCTCCATGTTCGCCAGCTATGCGTGGAACCGTGGTCGGTTCGGCGAAACTGACGGTGATGGCAACCCGCAACGTTTTGCAGACAACCAGTTCCGTCTGGCGCCTGACCATTCTTTTGCAATTGGCGCTGATCTGAATGTGCCAATCTCGGATGATGTGGCCTTCTTTGCACGGCCCAACGTGACGTATCAAAGCCGCGTGTTCTTCACCAACGACAATGATCTGGCTTTCAATGTGCTTGATCCAACTGGCACCACGACGTTGTTCACTGTACCAGGCGTGCTACAAGATGAATATGCTCTGGTGAACGGGCAAATTGGTTTGACGCTCAATGATGGCCAGTTGCGGATTGCCGTTTGGGGCAAGAACATCCTTGATGAAGAGTTCATTATCGACGGTGGTAACACTGGCGGTGTGTTCAACATCCCGACCTTCATCGCTGGTCCGCCCGCGCGCTATGGTGTCTCGTTGACTGCAAACTTTTAATGCGAACCGCGCTTTGCCTGATCGCCGCTGCCGCATGCGCTGCATGCGGCAGCGGCCCTGGGCTTGCTTCTTTGCCCTCGACGCCAGCCCTTAAACCGAACGCGCAATGCGCCTTACCTGGCAGCGAGGGCGACACAGCGACACCCTTGCGCTTTGCCATCTTGCCGGACCGCACCGGCCAAGAACGCCCTGGCAAGTTCGAACAAGCAATCGCTACAATCGGCGCGCTTGATCCCGAATTTGTGATCTCAGTCGGAGATATCATCGAAGGCTACACCGACGATATGCGTGCTGTCGAAGCCGAATGGGATGAACTCGACACCATGATCGCGCCGCTTGGTGTGCCGGTTTGCGCGGCTGTCGGCAATCACGATGTGTGGGACGCCGCATCAGGCGCGATTTGGGAAGAGCGGCGCGGTGAACGGTATTACGCTTTCAAACGCGGGGGAGCGCTGTTCCTTGTTCTCGACACCGAAGACCCTCCGCAGCCGCTTCCGCCAGAGGTCCAAGCGCGCCAAGCGGCGCTCAAGCAGGCATGGGCCAACGATCCGGTAGCGACCCAGGAACGCATTCTGGAAGCCGTGCGAGGCAGGGAGCCGACCGAGATCCCGGGGCAGGCAGCAATGAGCGAAGAACAAGTCGAATGGGCTATCGATATGCTCAATAACAACCGCGATGCGCGATGGACGTTTGTGATTGTGCATCGTCCGGTCTGGCGGCAGGAACCGGGACCCTTTGCACAGATCGAGGAAGCGCTGTCCGGGCGCGGTTACACCGTTATTGCGGGCCATGAGCACTATCTGCAACAAGAGCAGCGTTTTGGCGCAGACTATATCGTCACTGCGACGGCGGGCGGCGTTTGGCTGCGCGATGGGCCAGGAAGGCTCGATCACGTGCTGCTGGTAGAGATGGGTGATCAAGTCGGCGCGCGTCCGGCGATCACATCTCTTCCTCTCGCCGAGCGTATCGCTCAATAATATCCAGATTGGCTGCGCAAGCGTTGCCTAAGAGCAACGATCGTTCGCCATTCTCCTGCTTTCCACGTCGCCAAATTGACCATGGCTTGGACGGTTGCGAATGGGTGACCAGACTACAGTTTTGTTACTCGATTCGTTTCGGCGTCGCCGAACTGCAAAGCGATGCATCTCTAACTCGCGACATCATAGGAGTGCCTACACAATGACACTTTCCCGGTTTTTCACCACAGCAGCCATCGCGCCGATTGCTGCCGTCCTAACGATGGCAGCGCCCGCCGCCGCCCAATCCAGCGCTCCTGTGCAGGACGAAGCGGAAGAGCAGACAGGCGTTGGCACAATTATCGTGACCGCACAGCGCCGCGAACAGGACATTCAGGATGTTCCCGTTTCGGTGACGGCCATCAGCGAAGACACATTGTCAGCCATTAACGCCAGCGGGCAAGACATTCGCGTCCTTTCGGCCCGCGTGCCCAGCCTGGTGGTGGAGTCCTCGTTTGGCCGGACATTCCCGCGTTTCTACATTCGCGGACTTGGAAACACCGACTTCGACTTCAACGCCTCGCAGCCCGTCAGCCTTGTCTATGATGATGTGGTTCTGGAAAACCCGATCCTCAAAGGCTTTCCGGTGTTTGACGTGCAGCAAGTTGAGGTTCTGCGCGGTCCGCAGGGCACTTTGTTTGGACGCAACACGCCGGCCGGTATCGTCAAGTTCGACAGCGTCAAGCCACGCGACTACGCCGATGGCTATGCCAATCTTAGCGTCGGCCGGTTTGGCAATGTGAACGCCGAAGCCGCCGTGGGCGGCCCGTTGGGCGACAATGTCAATGTCCGCCTGTCCGCGCTGTATCAGCGTCAAGACGACTATGTGGACAATGTCCTTCCCAGCGGCACGACCGAGGATGCTTTGGGCGGCTTTGACGAATTCGCGTTTCGTGCGCAGTTTGATTTCCAGCTCTCAGACAATTTCGACCTGCTGTTGACCGGTCAGATCCGCGATCTTGACGGCACCGCGCGGATCTTCCGTGCGAACAACTTCACGCGCGGCCAATCGGGGCTCAACGAAAACTTCAGCCGCAGACGCGTTTCGGTCGATGGCCAGAACGCGCAAACGGTCAGCACCCGCAACGCATCAGCCCGCGCAACGTGGGATCTGGGGCCTGTCTCCATCTTCTCAGTAACCAGTTTCTGGAGCGGCGATGCCGCCTCTGTCGGCGACGTGGATGGCGGCTTTGGCGCGAGCTTCCTGCCGCCTGAGCTGACCGGCCCGGGCGTCATCCCCTTCACGGCGGAGACGCAAGACACCATTCCAAACCTTGAGCAGTTCACCCAAGAACTGCGCATTGCGAGCAATGGCGGTGGACCGCTTAGCTATCAGGCGGGCATCTTCTACTTCGATGAAGACCTTGAGATCGTCAGCAACAACTTCTCGACCTTAGGCGATCCGCTTAACGCGCCGGGCGGGATCAACATCATCGTCTCGCAAGAGCAAGAGAGCAAGGCATTGGGCATCTTTGGCTCACTGACTTACGATCTCACCGACCAGCTGAGCGTGACCGGCGGTATCCGCTACAACGATGACGAGCGTGATTTTGTGGTTGTGCGCAGCAGGGACACGCAATTCCCTGAGTTTCTCCAGAACCCCCTTGGCACAGTCACCCGCGAAGTCAGCGATGACACGGTGACTTGGGATCTGAGCGCGACTTACGCGGCGAATGACGATGTGAACCTTTATGCAAAGGTTGCGCGCGGCTATCGTGCGCCCAGCATCCAGGGGCGCGTGCTGTTCCCACCGGCGACTGCAACCCCGCTGGAAGACGGCGTGACGATCGCGGATTCAGAGACGATCACATCCTATGAAGCGGGTATTAAGTCGACCCTTTGGGGTGGCCGTGCGCGCGTCAATCTGACCGCGTTCTACTTCGATCTAAACGACGCGCAGCTCACTGCAGTGGGCGGCGATGTGAACGCCAACCGCTTGATCAACGCCGACAATGTGCGCGGCTATGGGTTTGAGCTTGATGCGGAACTGGCACCGACGGACAATCTGTTCTTCACCGCTGGCCTCAGCTTCAATGACACGGAGATACAGGATCAGGGTCTTACAACGGCTGCCTGCGGCGCGGTGCGGGTGGATACGTTCCCTGATGTTTCGCTCTGCACCATCCAAGACCCGATCGTGACTGCGGCTGCGCCTTTCTCGGCTGCGATTGTGAACATTGATGGCAATTCGCTGCCTCAGGCCCCGCGCTGGATCGCAAACTGGACCGCGCGTTACAGCGTGCCAGTGGGCGATGGCGAGGTCTATGCCTTCACCGATTGGGCGTATCGTTCGCGGATCAACTTCTTCTTGTATGAAGCGCTGGAATTCCAAGACGGCAGCCAACTCGAAGGCGGCGTTCGGTTGGGATACAAGACAGACAGTTACGAAGTGGCTGCCTTTGTCCGCAACATCACCAATGACACATCAGCGGTGGGCGCAATTGACTTCAACAACCTGACGGCGCTGGTGAACGAACCACGCGTTTGGGGCGTTTCGGCTGGGGTCAATTTCTAGGCTGAATTCGTGAAGGGTCGGATCAGGGCTGACAAGAGCCCGGTCCGACCCTCACCTATCGATTGATGTCACATCACCCAGCGTGCCGGATCGAGCGCCAGCAATTGGGACAATTTGGACCTAACCGACCAGCGATACTTCGCTGATCCCTTCTTCTATCGATCCGCTTACTTCCAGCGAGTGCCCGTAGAAAAGGCCATCATCGCTAAAGTAAAAACGGAAACCGCCGTCAGGATACAGTGTTGCTTGCTCCACAGCGAAGCGCTTTCCAAAGGCCTCGCGCGTGATCAGCGGCTTTTCGTCTCGCCACGTCTCGACCCACAATGTGTAATACTCATCCACAATGGCTTTGCGCATCCGTTCGTCCCATGATGCCGCGGTCTGTTCCAAGGCCCTAAGCGTGTCAGCTGCTCCGGTCAGATGGTCCCGGTTGGCGCTCGCAGGCCCATCGATCAGGCTAAGGGTGATCGAAACCGGTGCCCCCAGCCATTGGCGGTCCTGCTGAAACCAAGTGGGAAAAGTTTCATCGGGCGTGAATGTACCAAGCTCTTCATCAACAAAGGGGGGCGGGTTTAGAATTGTCGCTGCCGCTGCGACAAGCTCCGGATCGGCGTCCGAAGCCAAGTCCAGCGCCGAGTGCCAAAGCGCAAAAGCGCGCCTTTCCCCCGGCTCGATAGGTGCGCGAATGGCGAGTCTCACCAGCGTGCGAGGCGGGTAGGATCGCTGCCAGGCTCGCAACTGGTCCTCGGCAAGGTTAGGGATTTCAACGCGCAGCGGATGGGTGTTGATGTCCGCGCTGGTTTGGCCCTGCTCTGCTTCCGGTGCTTCGTCTTCAACGCGCCAAGCAACCAGCCTGAATGCGGCCGTCCATAAGGGAGAGTCTTGGACTGTGTAAGCGGTGGTTCCAAGACCATCGATAACGCCGCGAAGCACGATTGTCTCTTCATCCTCCTGCGCCGCCAAGGATGTCGGCAAAAACAGCGCAAGGAGCATAAGAACGCGCTTAATCATGTCTCCTCATCCCAACCGCTCCAGCGCCGCCTTGAGCCGTTCCACCTCGCCCGAATGGTGCGCGAAATCAGCCTTGGCTTTCTCCACCGCTTCGGGTTTGGCGCGTTCGACGAAATTGGCGTTGGACAGGCGACCTTCCAGCGATTTCGCCTCTTTCTGTGAGACTTCGAGCGCTTTGGTCAGTCGCGCTTTTTCTGCGTCGATGTCGATGATGCCTTCGAGCGGGATGATAAAGACATCGGACAAAGCGGTGACTTGCATGGCTGGGCCAGCTGGCGCCTCTCCGACGGTAACAGGTGCCAGGCGTGCGAGCCGTTCGATGGCCGCAGAGGACCGCTCGATGGTGCTTGAGGCGAGGTCCGATGCTTTGGGCAAGAAGGCCGCGAGTTTCGCACCGGGAGGGATGCCCAGTTCATTCTTGGCCGAGCGGACATTGGTGGTGAGGTCGATCACCCAGTCAATCGCTTGCGTGGCGTCTTTGGAGACTTCGGCGCGCGGATTGGGCCAACTGGCAAGGATCAGATCGTATTGGCGCTCACCCTGAGAATGCCACAATTCCTCCGTGATGAATGGCATGAACGGGTGCAGCATCACGAGGATCTGGTCGAGCGCCCACCCGGCGACTTCGCGGGTTTCGACGGCGGGCATCGCTTCGGGGTTCGAGCCTTCCGCAAAAACCGGCTTGATCAGCTCCAGATACCAGTCGCAGAATTTGCTCCACGTGAACTGATAGATCGCATTGGCTGCCGCATCGAAGCGCAAGTCCGCCATCGCCGTTTCGATCTCGGTGCAGGCCGCTTGCACTTCGCCGATGATCCACTGGTTGCCGGCGAGGCGGGCTTGTGGTGCGCGTAAAGTGGTCGATGCGCCGATGCCGTTTGACTGGCAAAAGCGCGTTGCGTTCCAGAGCTTGGTGGCGAAGTTGCGATACCCTTCCACCCGCTTTTCATCCATCTTGATGTCTCGGCCCTGGCTCTCCATCGCGGCCATGAAGAACCTCAGAGCATCCGCGCCGTATTGGTCGATCAGGCCGAGCGGGTCGACGACATTGCCCTTGGACTTGGACATCTTCGCGCCATCGGCGGCGCGCACGAGGCCGTGGAGATAGAGGCGCGGCCACGGGGCCTCTCCCATATTGTACTGCCCCATCATCATCATCCGCGCATCCCAGAAGAACAGGATGTCAAACCCGGAGATGAGCAGGTTGTTGGGGAAGTGTTTGTTCAACAAATCGGGTGCGGTGCCAATGCCCACCCCGCTGCGACTAACCTCGCCTTCGGCTTGGTAAGTCTCGCTCCCCTCCCGCTTGCGGGAGGGGTTGGGGGTGGGCGCGTCCTCCGGCCAACCGAGCGTTGCGAACGGCCAGAGGGCGGAGGAGAACCACGTGTCGAGGACGTCGGGGTCCTGCGTCAGGGCAACGCCTTCGCCTGCCTTGGCCTGGGCTTCCTCTTCGCTTAGCGCGACATAGACGTTGCCGTCGACGTCAAACCAAGCCGGGATCCGGTGCCCCCACCACAGCTGGCGCGAGACGCACCAAGGCTGGATATTCTCCATCCAGTTGAAGAAGGTTTTCTCCCAAGACTTGGGCACAATCTCGATCACGCCCTCGCGCACGTCCTTGATCGGTTTCTCGGCGAGTTTTTCCGCATCGACATACCATTGGTCGGTCAGCCACGGCTCAATCACCACACCGCCGCGGTCGCCAAAGGGCGTTTGGATCGTGCGCGGTTCGGCGTCGGCGGTGATGTCCTCGCCCTTTTTGTTTTTAGAGATATGCGGGATCAGACAGCCGAGTTCCTTGAGCCGCTCGACCACCAATTCGCGCGCACCGGGCACCCCGTCCCGCTTGAAGCGGTGCAGGCCGATAAACTCCTCCGGCACCAAGCCATCCGCCGTCTGGCAAACATTAGCATCGCCATCGAACATGTTGAGCATATCGCCCGCTGCAATCCCTGCGCGCTTGCCGACTTCGAAATCGTTAAAGTCATGCCCCGGCGTGATCTTGACCGCGCCTGAGCCCAGCTCCGGATCGGCGTGCTCGTCTGCTACGATTGGAATACGGCGCCCAGTGATGGGGAGCACGACATGCTTGCCCACGACGCTGGCATAGCGCTCATCCGAAGGGTGCACCGCCACCGCCATATCGGCGAGCATGGTTTCGGGCCGCGTGGTCGCAACCTCAATGTAGTCGCGGCCATCCGCCAGCGTCTCACCATCGGCAAGCGGGTATTTGAAGTGCCAGAAACTGCCCTTGATCGACTGCTGCTCCACCTCAAGGTCGCTGATCGCGGTCTTGAGCTTGGGGTCCCAGTTTACGAGGCGCTTGTCGCGGTAAATGAGGCCGTCATTGTAAAGATCAACGAAGGTTTTGAGTACGGCTTTGGTAAAGTGCTCGTCCATGGTGAACTGCTCGCGCGACCAGTCCATTGAACAGCCCAGACGGCGCAGCTGGCGGGTGATCTGCCCGCCGCTTTCCGCCTTCCATTCCCAGACCTTTTCGACGAATTCCTCGCGTGAGTAGTTCGTGCGTTTGTCTTGGGCGGCCTCCATCTGGCGTTCGACCACCATCTGCGTCGCGATCCCGGCATGGTCCATGCCGACGACCCACAAAGCGTCCTTGCCGCGCAGCCGCTCATAACGGATGACGATATCCTGAAGCGTGTTGTCGAGCGCGTGGCCGATATGCAGCGAGCCTGTGACATTGGGCGGCGGGTTCACAATCGTGAAGGGCTCCGCATCTGGGCGTTCAGGCCGGAACGCGCCGCTTTCCTCCCAATGTTTGTACCATCGCGCTTCGATATCAGCGGGGTTGAAGGTGGTGGGTAGTGTCATTTCTAGGCTCGTTCCTGCTCGCGGGGGCAGCCCGCCGACGTGAGCAACCCCATGCCAAGCCTGATGCGGCGGTGCAACAACTCACATCACCCACTTGTGAAGATCACGAATTGCCCGCATATCTCTGGCGCAATGGATGGGGTCGCACATTTTACCTTGGAAGAGACGCAAGAGGGCGCTTCGAAGCTGGCGCTTTCTGGCCAATTGCTTGTCGAAAGCATCGGCCCTGTTGAGCATGAACTGTCGAAGATCACTGCCCCCATCGCCGTGATCGATCTGTCTCAAGTCGATGAGATCGACACGGTCGGCGCGTGGGTGACCTGCAGGCTTGCTGCAGAACACTCCTCTCAGATCATTGGCGCCAGCAATCAAGCCCGGCGGCTGCTCGACGCGGTCGAAGGTGCGGGGTCGGACGCTGATTTCATCCCGCCGCGCGTCCCCGTTTGGAAGCGCGTGCCAGAGGCAGTTGGTGAACAGGTCTATGATGCGCGCACCGGGATTTATGGCGTGGTGGGGTTCTTTGGTCAGATCCTGATCGGACTGGGCAGCATTATCCGCCGCCCAAGCACGTTCCCGATGCGCGCATTGGTAAGGCAGATGGAGTTGGTGGGAGTGTCCGCTCTGCCCATCATCGGCCTGATGAGTTTTTTGATTGGCATTGTGATTGCGCAACAAGGCGCGGTGCAATTGGCGCAGTTCGGGGCGGAGACACTGACGGTCAATCTGGTCGCGCGGCTCTCATTGCGCGAACTCGGCGTGCTGATGACGGCAATCATGGTTGCGGGACGATCAGGCAGCGCGTTTGCTGCACAAATTGGAACGATGAAGCTGACCGAAGAGGTCGATGCGATGCGCACTATCGGCATTTCACCTATAGAGAAGCTGGTGATCCCGCGCATCCTCGCTTGCACCTTTATGATGGCGCTGTTGGGCTTCTACGCCTCGCTCGTGGCAATTGTGGGCGGGGCCGTGATCAGCCAAGTGGCGCTGGGAATACCGTTCTTTACGTTCCTCGAACGTGTGCCCGGAGTGATTGCGACTCATGATCTTTGGGTGGGCCTGATCAAAGCACCGGTTTTCGGCCTGATCATCGCGCTCGCCGGATGCTATCACGGGATGCAGGTCAGCGGAAACTCGGAAGAAGTCGGCAAACGCACCACAATGGCAGTGGTATCGGCGATCTTCGCGGTTATCGTGCTCGATGCGTTCTTCGCGGTGTTCTTCACAGAGATTGGCTGGGGTTAAGATGATGAATGATCATCAGCGCTTTAGCGATCAGGCTCCGATTGTGGTTGAAGGATTGGTCAACCGCTTCGGTGATTATGCCGTGCATGATGGCTTGGACCTTGAAGTGCGCCGAGGGGAGATCATCGGAGTAGTCGGCGGCTCGGGCACGGGCAAATCGGTACTGATGCGGTCCATTATCGGCCTGCAAACGCCAACGGCCGGGCGGATTGAGGTTTTGGGACGCGAAATCACCTCTGTGGATCCTGACAAGAATATCGGCGTGCGCTGCCGCTGGGGGGTGTTGTTTCAAGGTGGAGCGCTGTTTTCGACATTGACCGTGGGAGAGAATGTCGAGGTTCCACTCAAGCAGTTCTATCCCGATATTGACGATGATCTGAGAAAAGAAATCGCGCGCTACAAGGTTCTGATGTCGGGCCTTCCGGAGGAGGCGATCGCCAAATACCCATCAGAGCTTTCAGGCGGAATGAAAAAGCGAGCAGGGCTGGCCCGTGCGCTGGCGCTTGATCCTGAATTGCTGTTTCTGGACGAGCCCACTGCAGGCTTAGATCCGATCGGTGCGGCCAAATTCGACCGGCAGACCAAGGAATTGCAAGAAACACTGGGGCTGACCGTATTCCTGATCACCCACGATCTGGACACGCTTTATGAGACTTGCGACCGGGTAGCAGTGCTGGCGGACAAGCAGGTGATCGCGGTAGGAACGATCCCGGAACTGCTTGAGACGCACCATCCTTGGATTGATGAGTATTTTAACGGACCACGCGGGCGCGGTGCAAAGACCGCGCATCAATTGAATGTGGGCCGCGCTGCTTCGGATTGGGGGGATTAGTGTGAAACAATCAAAGATGTATCACCCATTACCGGGTTGGACATACGCATGCTTTCGCGTCACTAGGGGCAGGTAATGGAGACAAGAGCCAATCACCTTTGGGTCGGCGCGGTTACGCTGCTTTTGCTGGCGGCGCTTGCGGCCTTTATCGTCTGGATTGCCCGGCTGGGACAGGGCGACCGAACCGAATATGATATCTTCTATGCGCAAAGTGTCTCTGGCCTCGCCAATGGCAGCCAGGTTTCTTACGCTGGAGTTCCTGTCGGCCAAGTGATTGATATTTCGCTGTCGGAAGAGAATCCCGAATTTGTCCGCGTTCGTATCCGGGTACAAGAGGATGTGCCGATCCTAAACGGCACCACCGCGACCATCCAGGCAAGCTTTACCGGTGTTTCCACGATCCTTTTGGACGGTGCACGGGGCGGAGCTGCGCCTATCAGCTGCGAAACCACTGCTTGCCCGGAAGACCGTCCGGTCATCCCGGCCAAAGATGGTGGCATAAACGCGCTTTTGAACAATGCGCCCTTGCTTCTTGAGCGGCTCGCGACGCTGACAGAAAATCTGAATATTCTGCTTGGCCCTGAAAATCAGGAGAATTTGGCGGGTATCTTGCAGAACTCCAACCGTTTGACCGGTGAACTTGCAAATGCCGCACCGCGGCTTGAGAACACCTTCGCCGAGTTGGAAGTGGCCCTGCGCGAAGCAGGCGAAGCGCTCGACGCGTTCGAACAAGCAACCGCGACCACCGATCAATTGCTCAATCAAGAAGGGCCAGCTTTGGCTGAAGAATTGCGCGGGACTTTGTCTTCAGCAAACGACGCCGCGGCCGCTTTGGCGCGGACATTGGAAGACACCAGGCCCGCAGCCCGGGCTCTGCGCGAAAGCACATTGCCCGCTGCAGAGGCCACTTTGCAGGATCTGCGCACCACCAGCCGATCTCTGCGCGCGATTACAGACCGGATAGAAAGCCAGGGCGCGGGCGCATTGTTGGGCGGGCCGACTTTGCCCGAATATGAGCCGGAATGAAGGGGCCCTTGATGAAAACGACCAACCACCTTTCCATTTTGGGCATTCTTGCATCGGCCTGCCTTGCGCTTACCGGCTGCGTAAGCCTTGGCACCGCGAGTGAGCCGCCCGCCAGCCTGCTGACGCTAACGGCGACATCTGCTGCTCCGGCTGGCACGCTCAGCGCAGCGGGCGGAGAAAACAGCGTGGGGGTGATAGGGGTTCTGGTCCCTGAAACGCCTGCAAAGCTCGACGTTGTGCGGGTTCCTGTCACGGTGTCTGACACTGAAATCGCGTATCTGCAGAACGCCGTTTGGGTTGAGAAACCCGCGCGCCTGTTCCGCCGCTTGGTGGGCGAGACCCTGCGCGAGCGGATTGGCGACAAAGGACTGGTGCTGGACAGCGAGGATACGCCCGTGCGCCCCACGGTCTTTGTCCGCGGAACCCTGCTTGATCTTGGCTATGATGTGCCCAGCAGCAGCGTGATTGTGCGATATGAGGCGATAATCTCCACCGAGGATGGCGCGGTGTTTTCTCGCCGGTTCGAAGCGCGCGAAGAGGGGGTTTTGCCCGAAGCCATCTTTGTCGGCCCAGCCTTGAACCGCGTTGCCAACACGGTGGCGACTGATGTGTCTGATTGGGTCCTTACTGGTGGCGCTTTAGCCGAATGAGGCGAGCTGCGTGAAGCGGTAGGCTGCGAGAAAATCGGCCTGACGCCGCGCTCGGCGCTCCTCAGCCTCTTTATCGCGGCCCCACAGTTCGGCTTGCCAATCTTCTTCAAGACTGGCCGCATCCCACAGTGCGCGCGCTGCTGCGGTATCCTCAGCCTCCAGCGCGCTCATCGCGATAATAAGCGAAGCGGCAAGGCTGGTCATCGTCTCCAGCCCTGCAAGCGCGAAGGGGGCAAGCCGGTCCAACGCATCGCGCATGCAGGCAAGGGTTTCATCGGGTTGATCGCGGTGGATGATGCCGCTGATCCGGGTGAATTTGGCGCCCATACGCTGCTCAAAAGCAGTGAGGATCGGCTCCCAAACCTCAATCTGGCGCGCATAAAGAGGCTCGTCGGGGTCTGCGCGGTAGAGGATGGTGTCGGTGTCACCATAAGCGACCAATTTTTGTGCAATCTCTGACGGAGCGGGGGCGATCATATCGATGGCATAGTCGGCCATATCCCGAAACTGGAACAAGCCTGTGTTGATCTCGTCGCCTTGCGCCTCCCATTCGGCGGCCAGCGCCTTCGCAAGCTGCTGGGTCGGTACCAGCTGCGCTGATCCCATGACCGTCTTGATTCCTCGGCCGTCGAGCATCACCTGCCACTGGCCGTCTTGCGGCTCAACGCTCACCTCATTGTAGAACCGCTTCATCTTTCGCCCCTGTCTTGGGACTTCCATCTCTTGGCGAGCAATGGCGGAACGAAGAAGAACGCGCCGACCCCTGCAAGCGCCAATGCAACGCCAAGGGGATAGGGTGCGGCGATAACGCCGCGCGCGATCAACAAACCGGCCCCTAGCAAAACAATCGCGCCAATTCGCGCAACATTCATGAGCGCAAAGCGTTTGGCCGCCTCTGATTCTTCGGGTGTCGGAGAAGGGGCGTTCACAGCGAGACACCTAATTCCTCAGCCAAATGCGCGGCGCTGCGTGTCACCACATCGGCGCCGGTCACCAGCAAGTCTTCAGGCGAATGGTAGCCCCAAGCGACGCCAATTGGGCGGACCTGCGCGGCGGTGGCCATCTGCATGTCAAAGCTGGTATCGCCAATCATCACCGCTTCTTCCGGCTGTGCGCCTGCTTCGAACAAGGCTGCCTCCAACATCGCAGGATGCGGCTTCGAAGGGTGCCGGTCGGCGGTTTGCAGGGACACGAAAATGTCGGTCAGCCCGTGCGCTGCAAGACAGGATTTGAGACCGCGATCAGATTTGCCAGTGGCCACCGCGAGGCTCCATCCCTCCCTGTGCAGGGAGCCAAGCAGCTCAGCGATCCCGTCATAAAGCGGCTCTTCAATCAGCCCCTCCTGACGCCGTGCAAAATAGCCTGATTTGTAGAACTCGACGACATGACGCACGGCTTCATCATCAATACCCGGCGAAAGCGAGCGGATCGCCACAGGAAGGCTTAGGCCAACGATCCGGCGAATATCGTTGCGATCAGGGCTGGCGAGACCGGCCTTGGCAAAGGCCTGCTCCATAATGTCGCATATATCCGCCTGACCATCGACGAGCGTTCCATCGCAATCAAACACGGCAAGCTTCGTCATGCGGTCCAATCCCGCATCGCGTCTGCCATATCGTTTGCTCCTTCGGCGCGTAGCCCTTCGATTAGACGCTCGCGCTCAGCGACGGGTTTGTTTTGAGAGAGTTTGACCGTTTCTCTGACGATTTCGATGCGTAACTCAAATCCCACAATGCCTCTCAACAAAGCGCGCATCGCCGCATCATCCATCTTTTCCATTGTCCATGGAACGCCGTGTTGCTGGCGCGCCTCATGCTCAGAACTCAATTCCTCAAGAAATTGAGGAAGGGCTTCATCAGGCAGCCGCGTGACCGAGCCTTCGCATTCAAGCGCCATGTAATTCCAGGTCGGCACTTGATTGTCTGCGGTGTACCAGCGCGCTGAGATATAGGCATCTGGCCCATTAAACACAGCCACCGCACTGTGGTTCTCAAGATGCGGGACGAGGGCGTTAGACCGGGCAAGATGAAATCTCAGCATGCGATCTTTGCAAAGGACTACAGGCGAATGTGCAATGTGCACGCCCCCCGGCGCGCTGCCTGCGATGGTGGCAAAACTGACATATCGAATAAACGCATCCTGCCAATCAGGATCGTCGTGACGAAAAGCAGGGGCAGGATGCACTATCGGCGCCCTTTGGGTTTCGACCCTGATGGGCTGCGCTTTTGCGATTTTCCGCCCAGCTTGGCTCGCGACTGTTTCTTCGCTGTGTTCGCTGAAGTGGTTCGCGTTCGGCGTTCTCCGCGGCGGTCTTTGCGATATTGTTTGGCGTGGCGGCGGGCGGCCTGTTTCTTTTCTGCGGGCGTGCGTTCTGGAGCCTCATCGCGCATCGGGTCGGCCTTGCTCTGGCTTTCTTCGAAACCCAGCGCATCCATGCTCGCCTTGAAATGCGGCGGCAGGTCAGCGGTCACATCCAACCTGTGTCCAGTGCCTTTGCTTTCAGGCGTGGCGATGATCAGTCGGCGTGCATGCAGGTGCATCTTGCGACTGATGCTGCCGGTTAGAAATGCGTCTTGTCCGCCATATTTTCCATCACCTACAATCGGGTGGCCGATCGCTGCCATATGGACACGCAATTGGTGGGTGCGCCCGGTTAGCGGTTCCAACTCCACCCATGCCGCCCGCGTCCCAGCGCGTTCAACCACACGGTAGCGGGTCTTGGCCGCTTGGCCGCCTTCCTCATCGACATGCATTTTCTCGCCGCCTGTTCCCGGTTGCTTGGCAAGCGGAGCCTCGATCGTGCCCTCACGCACTTCGGGAACACCGACGACGAGCGCCCAATAGACCTTGCGCGCGCTGCGCCCGGCAAAGCGGCGTGAGTAATTGGCGGCGCTGCCCGGCGTGCGCGCGATCAGCAAAACGCCTGATGTGTCTTTGTCGAGCCGGTGGACAAGGCGAGGGCGGGGCGCATCAGGCTCTTCGACAAAGGCATCGAGCAATCCATCGACATGCCGCGTCGTCTTGCTGCCGCCTTGCGTTGCAAGGCCCGGCGGCTTGTTGAGCACGATGGCAGACGGCGTTTCGCGGATCACCATCTCACGCGCTTCTTCGATATCGTCTGTGGTTAGCTCCCGGCGTTTCTTGGGCGCTTTGTGTTTGGCTTCGCCTCCCGGAGGAACACGCAAGACCTGTCCTGCCGTCAGGCGATCCTCTGGCTTGGCGCGCTTGCCATCGACGCGGATTTGACCCGTGCGCGCCCAGCGCGAAACGGTGGCGAAGCCAATCTGGGGTAGGTTGCGTTTGAACCAGCGATCGAGACGCACCCCCTCATCATCATCGCTAACGGTGAATTGACGCACTTCTTTGGGTGCTGGCTTTGGTTGCGACGGGGCGTTTTCGTGGGCCATCACGTGCTCTGAGCCCCAATAAGCCCGATGAGAAAAGCGGCGATCCCAGCCACCACGGACACCGCGATATAGCCTGCGGCGAGCCCAAATTCGCTGCGGTGGAGCATGGTGACAAGCTCTGCGCTGAATGCGCTGAAAGTGGTGAACCCGCCCATAATCCCTACGGTTAGGAACAATCGCAGGTTTTCACCGCCCGAACCGGTCTTGGCAAACCAACCAAGCAGTGCGCCCATGATCAGGCTGCCGAGCACATTCACGGTTAGCGTGCCCCATGGGAATTGCGCGCCTGATCCAGCCCAGCGCGCGGCGATCTGACCCACCTGAAATCGTGCAGCCGCACCAATCGCTCCGCCAAGAGCGACCATCAGGGTGGGAATGATACTTGAGAAAAAACCAGAGGCCATCGGCGCTGCATTAGCGATGCTGGTGCACGAGCGCCACACTTATGACACTGCTATCTTGCCATTTTTACCCACCGGCGTTATGTGGCCCACAGTTTCAGCGTGATCTTGTAAGAGAATCGCGCCGTTTTCCGCGTCAATTTAGCGCAATCCCGCACAGCATTTCAGCGGGCTCTGGTGCTTTGAGAAAGTAAGGTAGTCACCGTTTATGCAAATCATCGTCCGCGATAACAATGTCGATCAGGCCCTGCGCGCGCTTAAGAAGAAGCTGCAGCGCGAAGGTGTTTATCGCGAGATGAAATTGCGCCGTCACTACGAAAAGCCATCGGAAAAGCGCGCCCGCGAAAAGGCGGCTGCCGTTCGCCGCGCTCGCAAGCTTGAGCGTAAGCGTATGGAGCGTGACGGCATCAAGTGATGCGTTTGGGCGCTTCTGAATTGCAGAACCGCTTGAAACACCCAACCGGATAAGCCATCAGGGCGCGGAAGGCATTCCGCGCCCTTTTGTGTTTCGTCCGTATTCGGGCGCCGAATAATCAGGGATCATCTATGACTGAAGTCACCCGCGTACCCTTGCAGCCCATCGCGAAGGGCTCCCTTACCAAGCTTTGGCTTGGCGTTATTGTAGCTCTCTTGATCGGCGCTGGCTTGGCCTGGGCGGCGGTGCCCAAGGGATTCAGTATCGACACCATTGTTGCAGGTGAAGGCGACACACCGAGCGAAGGCGATATGGTCTTCGTCAAATACAAAGGCAGGCTGGCTGACACCGGCGAAGTTTTTGACGAATCGCAGGATATCCCGCTCCCTGTGGAAGGTGTTTTTCCCGAGGGCAGCCCTTTTCCAGTGGAGCCTGATGCAACGATTGAAGGGTTCTACAAGGGCCTCCAGCAGATGCAGAAGGGTGGCAAATACGAACTCTATATCCCGGCAGAGCAGGCCTATGGTTCAGAGCCGCCCCCCGGTGCGCCGATCCCTCCTGATGCCGATTTGATCTTTGAGATTGAAGTGGTGGATTTTATGAGCCGCGAGATGTTTGATCGCAATCTCAGCATCCTCCAACAGGCGATGCAGCCTTCGGGCGAGGGCGGTCCCGGCGGCGCACCACAAGGCGCTCCACCTCAGCCACAAGGCCAGTAAAGCCACCTAACTCCCTAGAGTTGCGAAGCGCGCGGTCGCCAATGGTGATCGTGCGCTTTTTCATGCGGGGTTCACGGCGCTGGTTTAGCGACAGGCTGCGGAGGGGCGAATGAACACAAATACAGATCTAAGCGGGAACGAGCAGGTTTGGGATCAACGTCCCTACGTACTTGCCGGGCTATTGGCGCTGACTGGATTGTGCGTCCACTTTGCCAGTTACAACGCTGAGGAAATCCCATGGCGCATGGCGCTGACCGCCGCGATCCTATTCGGTTCGCTCGCGCTCGCCTTTACACTCTCGCCCGAGCGATGGAAGGCGTCTTCGCTCTATGCCGGAATTGCCGGTTTGGTGATGGCAGGCATTGCGTGGCGCGCGGCAAGCGCGGGCGATCGGTTTGTCGATGAAGAGTTTTGGGTGGCAGCGGGTGTTCTTGCGGTCGGTCTGTCGCTTCCGCTGTTTCAGGCCGGTTTTCACCGATTGCGCTGGCGCACCAGCTACAAGGCCACCCATTTCCACGTCTGGACCGACGCGATCACCGGGGGTGGAGCGCTGGCCTTCGTGGGGCTGTCATGGGCGCTCTTGGCGATCCTTGCGGAGCTGTTCAGTGCGATCCAGATCGAGATCTTGGAAAATCTCATGGATCAGGAATGGTTCGGCTGGAGCTTTTCTGGTGCGGCCTTTGGCGCCGCTTTGGGCGTGCTGCGCAACCAGCTTAAGATCATCGGGACGTTGCAGAATGTGGTACTGCTGGTGCTTTCTATTTTGGCGGTGCCGCTCGCGGTCGCGCTGGTATTCTTCCTGCTTGCAGTATTGATATCGGGCCTTGGTGTTCTGTGGGAGGCGACGCGGAGCGCGACCCCGTTGCTGCTTGCGGTGGCTGTTGGCTGTTTCGTACTGACCAACGCTGTGGTGCGCGATGACGACGCCAATGCCAGCAATTCGCGCGTGCTCAGGATTGCCGGATTTGTGCTGGCGCTGGGCATTTTGCCTTTGGCGATGATGGCGGCGATGTCGATGGGTACAAGGGTCGCCCAGCACGGGCTTAGCCCCGAACGGTTGTGGTCGCTTGTCGCGATAGCGGTCGCAGTGGCTTACGGCTTTGCTTACTTCGTCTCTGCCCTCCGCGGATGGCGCTCCATTCTGGACGGTGGTTGGCGTGTATATCTTCGCCAATCCAACTTGCATCTGGCGGTGTTGACGTGTGTGGTTGCTTTGGTGCTCGCGTTGCCGATTTTCAATTTCGGCGCGGTCTCAGTAAGCAACCAGCTTGCCCGCCTGCAATCAGGCGCGGTGAGCGTCGAAGAGTTCGACTACGAGGCGCTTAGGTGGGATCTTGGCGATGCTGGGCGTGAGGCACTGGCAACTCTGACGCAAAGCGAAAATACGGATATCGCTAGGCTGGCCAAAGAAACACTGGATAGAAAGGCGCGTTACGGCCCCAGAACCGCAGAGCTGCGCGCACAGGTTGAGCAAACCGATCTGTCGTCGCTTGATGAAAATGCGGCTGCGTCGATCCGCGACTTCATCACCGACCAGCCCTATATCTGCCAAAATGGCTGCAACGTCTTCCTAGCGAGATCTGATGATCAGGGCGACGTGTATGCCCTCATCCCCATTGGGGCCTATCCCCGCGATCCGCAATTCCTTCGGTACAACCCTGGGGAAGATGCATTGACCGAGATCTATCTGGTCAAAGGACGGTTCCAAACGGAGCCGCCGCTGCAAAATCCAACCTCAGACCAAGAAAGCAACATTGAATTGCGGCCATTCACCGGCCAGCAAATCTATATCGATGGACAACCGATAAGCGCGCCGTTTGAATAGGGCGTCGATCGGTGCAAGTCCCGCTTGAAGGCTGAGGCATGCAGCGCTAAGCGGCGGTCATGTCAGTCAACAAAGAAACCGTCGCCAAGATCGCGGGCCTTGCTCGCATCAAGATGGGCGATGAGGAACTCGAACGGATGGTGCCGGAATTGAACGGCATCCTCGATTGGGTGGAACAGTTGGGCGAAGTCGATGTCACCGGCGTTGAGCCGATGAGCGCGGTGATCCCCAACTCGCTGCGTCTGCGCGATGATGTGGTCGATGTCGACCCGAAAACCGCCGGGGGCAAACGCGACGAAGTGCTCGCCAACGCGCCTGCGGCTGAACACGGCTTTTTCGGTGTTCCTAAGGTGATTGAGTGATGAGCGAACTAACCAATCTGGGCGTTAAAGCAATCCGCGACGGGGTGGCCTCTGGCGAGTTTACCGCGCGCGAAGTGGCCGAGGCCTTCAACGCCGCTGTCGCCAGTGCCGCTGAACTCAACGCCTTCATCGTCACCACGCCTGACCACGCGCTTGCTGCCGCTGATGCGGTTGACGCGAAACGCGCCGCTGGCGAAGAGCTGGGCGCTATGGGCGGCGTTCCCATCGGCATGAAGGACCTATTCGCATCGAATGGCGTACAGACCACCGCGGCGAGCCACATCCTCGAAGGGTTCAAGCCCGAATATGAAAGCACCGTCAGCCAGAACCTTTGGAACGCTGGTGCCGGGATGCTGGGCAAGCTGAACCTCGATCAGTTTGCGATGGGCAGCTCAAATGAGACGTCAGCATTTGGCAATGTCGCCTCGCCATGGCGCAAAGACGGCACCAATGCGGCCATGAGCCCGGGTGGTTCATCGGGTGGGTCTTCTAGCGCCGTTGCCGCGCGCATTGCTCCTGCGGCGACCGGTACCGACACAGGTGGCTCAATCCGTCAGCCTGCCGCCTTCACCGGCATATGCGGAATCAAGCCCACCTATGGCCGCTGTTCGCGTTGGGGCGTGGTGGCATTTGCCTCCTCGCTCGATCAAGCAGGGCCCATGGCGCGTTCGGTTGAGGACTGCGCGATCATGCTGGGTGCGATGGCTGGCTTTGATGCCAAGGATGCGACCAGCCTCGACATGGATGTGCCCGATTGGGACAGCGCCCTGTCGGCTGATCTTAAGGGCAAGAAAGTGGGCATTCCCAAAGAGTACCGCATGGATGGCACTGACGAGGCGATCCTTGCCTCGTGGGAGCAGGGCAAGCAGATGCTGCGCGATGCTGGTGCCGAGATCGTCGATATCTCGCTGCCGCACACCAAGTATGCGCTGCCCGCCTATTACATCATCGCCCCTGCCGAAGCCTCCTCGAACCTCGCGCGCTATGACGGCGTGCGCTATGGCCTGCGCGACCTGCCCGAGGGCGCTGGCCTGCAAGACATGTATGCCGAAACCCGCGCGGCTGGCTTTGGCGATGAGGTCAAACGCCGCATTCTGATCGGTACCTATGTGCTCTCGGCGGGTTTTTATGATGCCTATTACAACCAAGCGCAAAAGGTCCGCGCTTTGGTCGCCCGCGACTTCGAGCAGGTATGGGGTGAATGCGATCTAATCCTCGCGCCCACCACGCCGACCGCTTCGTTCCCGCTGGGCAGCCTCAACGAAGACCCGCTGACGATGTACTTGAACGATGTGTTCGCAGTGCCGGCCTCGCTCGCAGGCCTTCCCGCGATGAGTGTGCCCGCTGGTCTCAACCCCGATGGTCTGCCGCTCGGCCTGCAGTTGGTAGGCAAGCCGTTTGATGAACAGATGGTGCTCAATGCAGGGCTCGCGATTGAACAGCGCGCCGGGTTCGATGCAGCGCCGGATAAGTGGTGGTGAGCATAGCCTTGCGGTCTCACTCTTCGGCGCTCAGATTTGACACTCTTGATGCTTTGCGCGGCATTTGCGCTTTGCTCGTTGCGATGTACCACTTCAATTCTAACGGCTACCTCGCATCATTGCTATTGGTGCAAAATGGGTGGCTGTTCGTTGACTATTTTTTCGTACTGAGTGGTTTTGTAATTGCCCATTCGTATGGCCAAAGGCTGTCTGAACGTCAGGTCTCTGTCGGAAAGTTTATGGGGCTTCGCATGGGAAGGATTTATCCACTCCATATTGCGGTGCTACTCGCCTTCGCTGCGCTGGAACTGGTTTTGGTTTTGGGCGGTGAGACAATCGCACGTTATGTTTCCCGCGAACCGTTTACCGGATCGCGCAGTTGGGAGGCCCTGTTTCAGAACATATTCCTTTTGCAGAGCTTTGGCATTCCGGGTGGAGCGGGCTGGAACGGCCCTGCATGGAGCATTGCAGCGGAGATATGGACGTATTGGCTGTTTGCACTCGTTTTCCTCGTGCCAAGGCGTTTCATGCTGTGGCTTGTGGCGCTTCTGGTTGGGAGTGCCGCGATGAGCTTGGTCTCCTATGCGGCCGATCTGCACGTGACTTTCAATGGCGGCATCTTGCGCTGTATCTTCGGCTTTGGTGTTGGTGTTCTAACCTATCACGCGTTTCGTCGTATTGGTGGGTTTGGTGGCACTGGCTGGGAGCTTGCAGCACTCATATTGACGATTGTCTATGTATCCTACGCCGAGCTGGAGCTGACCTTCTTTGCACCATTGGTGTTTGGTGCAATGATATTCATTCTCGCCAGCGAGCGTGGTTTAGTTGCCAAAGCACTGCGCCACACGGCCTTTCAAAAGCTTGGGCTGGTGAGCTATTCGATTTATATGGTGCACATCTTCCTTCAAGGGCGGCTTGGTGAAGTTCTACAGATTACCAAGCTGGTGGATCTGAGCGTGGATCGGGATGGCCGCACATTGCTTCAAGGCTCTCCACTTATGGCTGATGCAATTACCATAGTTATGCTGATCTTATTAGTGATCGCCTCGTTCATCTCCTATTATCTGATCGAAAAGCCGGGCCGTGATCTTTCGCGCAAGTGGCTTTCCCGGTTGCAGGCGCCGAACAATGCGCGGGAAGGCGCATAAATGCTGTTTGCAACGATATTCCTATGCGCTTTCGTCATTTTGGGCGGGGTTGTGATGTACCTTTCTAAAACGATTGACCATGGCGAAGCGCGCTTTGACGCGAGTGGCAAGGTGATTAAGGATGGGTCTGAAAAGACCGGCCCAGCAAAACCAGCGTCCCGGATTGAAAAGACAGACGAAGAGACAAACGATGACTGACTACCGCATCCAGGGTGCAACGGGCGAATGGGAGGTCGTGATCGGCCTTGAGGTTCACGCGCAGGTGACGAGCAACGCCAAGCTGTTTTCTGGCGCTTCGACAGCGTTCGGCGCGGAACCCAATTCGCAGGTCAGTCTAGTTGATGCCGCGATGCCGGGGATGCTGCCTGTGCCCAACCGCGAATGCATCCGGCAGGCGGTGCGCACCGGTATGGCGATTGAGGCGCAGATCAACGCTTGGAGCCGTTTCGACCGTAAGAACTATTTCTACGCTGACCTTCCCCAAGGATACCAGATCAGCCAGCTCTACCATCCCATCGTGGGCGAAGGATCGCTGCTGATCGAAGCGGATGAAAAACACGGTATTCCCGAAGACAAGACCATCGGGATTGAGCGCATCCATGTCGAGCAGGATGCAGGCAAGCTGATGCACGATCAGCACCCAACTATGTCCTATGTCGACCTCAATCGTTCGGGTGTGGCGCTGATGGAGATTGTTTCCATGCCGCATATGCGCTCGCCCGCTGAAGCTGGGGCATACGTTCGCAAGCTACGAAGCATCCTGCGTTATGTCGGCTCATGCGATGGCAATATGGAAGAAGGCTCAATGCGGGCTGATGTCAATGTGTCGGTGCGCCGGGCAGGGACAGAGAAGCTTGGCACGCGGACTGAAACCAAGAATGTGAACTCTGTGCGCTTCGTCATGCAAGTGATCGAATATGAGGCGAACCGCCAGGTCGATGTTCTGGAGAGCGGCGGAACGGTCGATCAGGAAACGCGGCTGTTCGATGTCGCGACCGGCACGACGCGGACTATGCGCTCCAAAGAAGACGCGCATGATTATCGCTATTTCCCCGATCCCGATCTGCTCCCCGTGGTTCTCGAAGACGAGTTCCTCGAAGAATGCCGCGCCAGCCTGCCCGAACTGCCCGATGCCAAGCGGGTTCGATATGAGAGCGAGCTGGGCCTGACGCCCTACAATGCGCGTGAGCTGACCGCCGAGGTCGAGACTTTTGCGCGCTTCGAAACGCTTTTGACCGCGGCGGCGAGCGCCATTGGAAAGCCCGAGACCAAGATCGCAACGCAAGTTGCAAACTGGGCGCTATCGGTTGCGCCCGGCGTCATCAAGATGGTCGGTGATGAGGCGGATGCGAGCCATGCGACTGCCGAGCGCCAAGCGACCATCCTCGCGATGCAAGACAAGTCCGAAATCAGCGGTGGTCAGGCCAAGGAAATCTTCGAGATCGTGCTGAAAACGGGCCGTGAACCCGGTGAGATTGCCGATACCGAAGGCTTGAAGCAGGTCTCCGACACCGGCGCCATCGAAGTGGCCATCGATGAAATCCTCGCGAACAACGCCGATAAGGTCGAGCAGTACAAAGGCGGTAAGGACAAGCTGTTCGGCTTCTTTGTCGGCCAAACGATGAAGGCAATGCAGGGCAAGGCGAACCCGCAGGTCGTGAACCAACTGCTTAAGGATAAGCTAGGCTGAGCCATGCTTTTGCGCGCTGTCTTTTGGGGGCCGCTGCTGATCGCCACAATGCTTGTCGGCGGCTATGTTTGGTTGCATCAGCCGTTTGCGCAGGACTCAGATTCAATTTCCAAGGTCTCGCTGGACCCACAGGATGCGTCTGCCGACAGAGTTGGAGATCTGCTCTATCTCGGCGGTCTCGACATACCGCGTATGGGTCAGAATATCGGCGGCCTGTCTGGGCTTCGCTGGGACGCGGATAGCGGGCGCTTCTTGGCGATCACAGACGATGCGCGCTTGGTTTGGATCACGCTCGCCGAAGAAAAGAACCACATCATCTGGCTCGACGCGATTGAGACGGCTCCGATGCTTGGCCTTGATGGCGAACCATTAGAGGGCAAGGCAGAAGGCGACAGTGAAGCTTTGGCTAGGGACGCAGACGGCGTTTGGGCCGTTGCCTTCGAGCGCAAGCATCGGGTGTTGAGATACCTCAATGGCTTTGAGGAAAGGCCCTTTGAGATTTTGTTTGATCCCGATGGCGACTTGGGCGGCGTGGAAGCAAACGCCGGGATGGAAGCCTATGCCATCGGGAAGGCGGGCCAGTTGATGTGCGCTGAGCGGGCTGCAACACTGGAACTGGCAAACTGCAACTTCTACAATTTTGCTGAAGATCGCCACGAATGGTTTCCAGTCTACCCGCCCGAAGACCTCGTCGAAAAGGGTGCGGTGCCCACCGATGCCGATGCATTAAGCGACGGAACCTTCATCGTGCTCTTTCGCAGCTACTCACCCGCAGAGGGAAACACCGCCGCCATCGTTGCCTATCAACCGGACGGAGCCCGCCGCGATATTGCGGTGCTGCGTCCACCCCTCACCGTCGACAATTTCGAAGGTCTGGCCGTGCGAGAAGAGGGGGATCGCACCTTTCTCTACATTGTTAGCGACGACAATTTCTCGGCCAACCAACGCACCCTGCTGATGAAATTCGAGCTGCTGCCCGAAGGCGATTGAACCTGCTGTAGGTCCTCAACTTCATTACAAATCTAAGCTCTACACCCGGCGTTTGCAGCTTTTGCTTGAAACCTGGCTCACCATCTTGGCGGTGTTCCCAAGCAGGCAGTTGATCGGGTGGTTCATTTGGGAATGCAAGCCGCTATAAGGAACACGAGAACAGCCATGTAGGATTTGATTGTGCACGGATGGGGCCGCCTTCTTGTCGCTTTGATTATTGGCATTGCCACCGCTTGGTGGATCTGGGGGCGCAGGTCTGCGGAAAAGCATGCTGAAAAAGCAACAGAGCATGATCCGGTGACGCCGCCTGCCGAAGCCGAACCCAAACGCGACCCCGAGCCAGAACTGTCAGCTGGGCGTGCAACTCAAAAGCGCTGGTGCCGCGGCTGCCATTGGCGCTCTTGCGAATAGGGAGGGCGAAGGTCTGGATGGGGCCAAGCCCAAGATCGAAGCCGCCCAAGGAAAGGCTGATGACCTCACCCGTATCAAGGGGATCGGACCAAAGCTGAACGGCCTTTGCTATTCGTTGGGCATTTTGCGCTTTGATCAGATTGCCGCATGGAGCGCAGCCGATGTCGCTGAGGTTGATCAATATCTGAAGATCAAGGGCCGCATTGAGCGTGATCGCTGGGTTGATCAAGCCAAACTGCTCGCCGCCGGAGACGACGCGGCGCACACGGCGGAGTTCGGCTGAGGCAAAGCGCTCTCGTATTGAAACAAAAAAGGCCGACGGAGCGTTTGCTCCGGCGGCCTTTGAATTTCTAGCCAGGCGTAGCTTAAGCGCGCGTGCCTGAAACCGGCATCGCGCCAAATGCGCCTGCGTTCACATTGCCGGTGATGGTGTCGCCATCAACGGTCGCTTCGCATTCGAGCGTCATTGGCATGGGAACGGTCATGTTCATTTTCCATGTGAGGGTGTTACCGTCAACTTTGCCCTCTTCAACATCCATGGAACCCATGCCGCCAGCCATATTGCCGGTGAAGGTGCCATCGCCATTGTCTTCGACGGTGAAAGTTCCCGCTTGATCGCCCATCGGGCTTTTGACGGTGGTGTTATACGTTCCTGAAACAGACATCTGCGTCTCCCTTAGATATTCGTGGAGTGTAAGCGTTGGCCAAGACCCTCCCGGCCGTGCGGCTTGAGACGCTTTCTGGCACGTCGGCGGGGGGTGTTCAACACCTATCATTCCCAAAGAAAAAGGGCGAAAGCCTCTCTAAAGATCGCCTTCGCCCATTTTCCTTACGTTACCGTAACGTCAAACGCTTCGCGCGCCCTTTTCTCTTATTCAGTGCCTTCAACCTCGCGCACTTCGACCTGCATTCCGATTGCCTCAAGCTGCGGAAGAACCTGCTCCGCATCGCCAACCACAACCCAGACAAAGTCACCGACATTGAGAGCCGAGCGCGCCGCCGCATCAAGACCTTCTGGTGTTTGTGCGGTGTAACGCGCCACCAAACCTTCGTAGTAATCATCCGGGCGGTTATACAGCGCGTTGGACTGCATCGCGCCAAGCACCGCACGGGATGTTTCGAAACGCCCTGGAAGTTCACCAATCTCGCTCGCCTTGGCGCGGGTCAGCTCTTCGTCGGTCACACCATTGGTGGTAAGAAAGCCTGCCACTTCGCGGATCATCTCAGCCACTGAATCCCCAGTGCGGTCTGCTTGAACACCACCGCTGATAGCGTAGACGACGCTGTTCTCACGCGCTTGTGGCCCGCCGCGTACGCCGTAACTCCAACCCTTGGTCTCGCGCAGGTTCATATTAAGCCGCGCGAGAAAGTTGCCGCCCAGCGAGTTGTTGGCGTTGGTGAAGTCAACATAGGACGGATCACTCGCCGAAAGCGGGGTGATCTGCGCTCCGAGAATGAAGCTTTGTGGGGAGTTCGGACGGTTGACCAGAACCACCCGGTTCCCGTTGGTCGTTTCGGTCGGGAGATCGGAAAAGTCCTTTTGCCCCATCGGCATATCCGGCGCGCTCCAGTCGCCAAACGCGGCGTTGAGCTGATCGACCAGTTCCTCCATTGGAAGGCTGGAGATCGCAAACACTTCGCCATTATCCGGGCGGATCCAAGTGTCCTTGAACATGATCAGATCTTCGCGGCTGATCGCGCTGACGCCCTCTACGGTTGTTACTCCGCCATAGGGGGTGTCTGTGCCGAACAATTCTGTCCCGATTGTCCTGACAGCGATCCCCTGCGGTGAGCGCATTTGTTGGCGAATGCCGGTGACGGTTTGCGCTTTGACCCGCGCCAGATCCTCTTCGTTAAAGGCGGGTTCGCGGATAACTTGCCGGAACAGATCAAGTGAGGGTGCAAGGTTGGCTGACAGTGCTGACAGGGTGAAGGTCGAACGATCATCGCCGCCGCCGGTTGAAATGGCAGCGCCCAAACGCTCCCGCTCCTCGGCGATTTCTTGGCTGCTCAGCGCGGCGGTGCCTTCATCAAAAAGGCCAAGCGTGAGCGATTCAAGCCCGCGCATAGTGGCAGGGTCAGCGGCAGTGCCTGCATCAAACGACATAGTGATATAGGTTGCTGGAACGGCATCGCGCTGAACGTAAGTGAGCTGCATCCCATTGGCGAGCGTGGTGCGCTGGAGATCGGGGAAGTCGAGCTGCGCAACCGACTCAATAGGTGGAGCAGGCCGTTCAACGCTCACAGTCAGTTCTTCAGCCGCGCGGTCGCGTTCGGAGCCGCTGCTGCCCACACTGGCGGCTTCTTCATAATTGCCCTGACGTTCGCCGGGGGTGAGGACCAGTGTCATGGCCGGTCTTGTCATCCAACGCTGCATCGCAGCGGTCACATCAGCAGGCGTGATCGAGGCAAGCAAGGCAAGCTGATCAACCGCAAAACCGGGATCGCCTGCCAGCACCTCGCCGCGCGCTAGCGCCACTGCTTTGCCGCCAAACCCGCCAACTTGTTCGAGGCCTCGGATTGTGCCCGCAAGATTGCTGGTGGCCGCACGGCGCACTTCGTCTTCGGTGGGGCCTTCTTCGATGAATGCCGTGACAATTTCATTGAGACGCCGCTCAAGAGTTTCTTGATCCGCGCCCGGTTTCAGAGTTGCACTGACGCTAATTATGCCCACGCGCTGGAAGTCGAAATTGCCAGCCGATACGCCGACCGCAAGTTGCTCCTCGCGAACTAGGATCTGATCAAGACGGCTGGAAAGCAATCCGCCCAGAACCTGTGTGCCGACATTAAGAGCGGTCAAATCCTCACTCATAATGCCGGGGGCTGGCCAATACATGTTGATCGAAGTCGCCGCCACTTGATCGTACATCACCGTGCGAACAGGCTCTTGCAAGGTTGGTATGTCAGCCGCTGCGGGCGTGTTAACGGGACCACGCGCGATCGGGCCGAACCAGCGTTCCACCAAGGGGCGCGCTTCTTCGGCGGAGATGTCCCCTGCCAGCACCAAAGTGGCGTTGTTGGGACCATATTTGTCGCGGAACCACTGGCGTACATCGTCCATCGATGCCGCATCAAGGTCCGCCATCGAACCGATCACGGAATGCGCGTAGGGGTGGCCTTCGGGGAAGATGGTGTCGAGGATTTCGTAAAATATCAGCCCACCCGGCTGATTGTCGCCCTGACGTTTCTCATTTTGGACAACGCCGCGCTGGTTGTCGAGCTTCTCCTGTGTCACCGCACCTAGAAGATACCCCATGCGATCGCTTTCGAGCCATAACGCGCGTTCAAGCGCGGGGCGGGGCACGGTTTGGAAGTAATTGGTGCGGTCGAAATTGGTGGTGCCATTGTAATCAGTCGCGCCCATCTCCTGAAGGTATTGGAAGTAATCTGCGGGCGCATTTTCTGATCCATTGAACATCAAATGCTCAAACAAATGGGCAAAGCCGGTCTGGCCTTCGGGCTCGTCTTTTGAACCGACATTATACCATACGGCAACGCCAACGATCGGCGCCTTGCGGTCTTCGTGGACCACGACTGTGAGACCGTTTTCGAGCTGGAATTCCTCATACGGGATCTGAACCTGCTCTACCAAAGAGGCCAGATCGCTTGTTTCGTTTGGAGCCGGTGCCGCTTCTGAATGCGCTTCAGCAAAGACCGGGGCGAATGGGGCGGCGGTTGCTATCGCCAAGGCGGAAAGGCTCGCAGCGGCAAAACGTAACTTCATGAAGGGTCTCTCTCTTTTGGGATCTCTTGAGTATTGAAAGGTATAAGCATCACTGAGCGGCAGTGCCAGAATTTGTGACCGTCTTTACAGATGTTGCGTGCGCGCGGACATCGTCTTCCCAAAACCGCACGGGCTTGAGCGCGTGATCGACGTAAAGTTGCATCTGATCGGTGTAATGCGGGCTGTCTGGCCGCGTGGTGGCTGCGCCAAAAGGCTGGATAGAGCGCGAGAACACTCTGCCGCCATCGGTGGGCCATTCAACCCATTGGATAAAGCTGTCGCCGTGGACAAGGCTTAACCGCCCATCATCGTCGACTCGCCATGTGGTCGAGGCGCGCAAAGTGTCAGAACCACCATCTAAGGGGAGATCGACATCCCCTTGGCGAAGGCGGAGCAATTCAGACATAGGTGGATCGAGCCGGCCAAAATGCTCGTTCAAATGGTCAACTGCGGCTTGAAGGTGTTCCTTTACGTCGGGCGGTGCGCCTGTGTTGTTGTATTCGGCGCTCATAAAGTCGCGTATCATCAGCAGGGCCAAGGCGTCTGCCGCTCCCTCATTGTCAGCGGTAAAATCCCACGTAAGAAGAAGGTCGCGGGCCTCAAAGATCTGCGGGTCAGGCCATGCTGTTGCTTCCAATTCTTCCAGTGAAGCGAACATGTCAGCGACATAGCCCGCGCGTTCATAGACCGTGTCGTATTTGATCCGCTCCAACTCTGCGCGGTTCAGCGGCCCTTCGGTTTCGCTCAGCAGACGGTATGCGCGGCGTGAACGGTTCGTTTGCTTGCGCTCAACGCCCAGAACAGGTGAGAAATCGGCGGGGTCCAAATCGCTGCCTTCGCCTGCTGCGGTAAACGGTTCATTGTTGGAATTGTAGAGCCAGCCGGAGGCGGGATTGATGAGCTTGGGGATCTCCGCATAGTCAACCGTGCCATCCCAAATCAGCTCAGAGCGAGAACCGTCCAGGATCCCGCGCCAATTGGCCTGCACTTCGTCTAATTCTGGCCGGTCGGGGATCGCGGCGTTGTAGACATAGGCAATGTTGCCAGCGCGGTCGGCATAGATAAAGTTGGTCGAGGGGATCGCCATACGCGCGATCTGCGTCTGCCATTCCTCCAGCGTGCTTGCCTTGTTGATGCGATAATAGGCGTCGAGTTGTTGCAGTGAACCCATCCCGCCATAGCGAATGGCGAAGAAGCCATTGTCGTTCTTGATCACAGGTCCGTGATGGGTGGAGCGATAGATCGTGCGCTGAATCGGCAGAGTTATGGGGCCTAGTTTAACCGGCAAAGTGACAGTCTCTTCTTCGAGATAGAACCAGTCATCGTCCAGCCGATAGCTGTCGCCAGCTTCGTTCATTTCGAGCTTGTAGATATCGACCATGTCCGGCCGGTTCACTGTGTTCGTCCAGCCAAGGTCTTCATTATGGCCAAGAAAGGGGAAGGGCGATCCGGGAAAGTTTGCGCCGGTGAAGTGCCAGCCTTCACCCGATTGCACGCCAAGCTCATACCATGCCACGCCGCCGCGCAAAGGCTGATGCGAATTGGAGATGAGCGTGGTCGGACCTCCTGCACGCTCTGGAGTTATCGCCCACGCGTTTGAGCCAAGGTGGTCGGCCTCTTCACCCCAAGGCAGAACCAGGCTGCGATGCGCGACCTCATTGGCTTCTTCCTCGTCAGCGGTTGCAGGACCGCTGGGTTCAATCGCGGCACCACTTCGTGGAAAGCCCGGGATGTCGGGCCCAAATTCACGCCGCAGTTCTTCGCCCTCGACAAGCGGGCCAATCACATTGCCAAGGCCAAAGAAGAACGGCTGGCGCAGCGCAAAGCCTGCAGCCATATCTTCACCATTCACCGGAAAGAGATTGGCAAGCTTTATCTCGTCGGCATGCTGCTCAGCGTAGTGGTTAAGCCCTGCTGCATAGGCTTCAAAAAGAGCGCGTGTGTCCTCCGGTAGCCTGGGATATTCGCGTTCAGCGGTCCCGCGCGCATCAAGCAGATGGTAGACATAATCGAAGGTCGCGCCCTCCTCACCTGCAATCGCCGCATAGCGCCCTTTCGACATGGCAGCGACATCTTGGAGGGTGAAGAAATCGTCCTCTGCATGGGCAATCGCAACGCCGAATGCGACATCGGCGTCGGTGTCACCATAGATCATCGGCACGCCATATTCGTCACGCACGATCTCAGCGGAATATTCGCGGTATTCGGGCGCTTCGCTGGTCTTGGCGAAGAAAGGCTCCCACGTCGCAAGCCCGATAAACACCGCCAGCACGATCGCAACCAGCGCAATTGCGCCGCCTCTAAGCCAGTTCATAAGGATGCCTCTTTGTCTCTCTGACAGCAAGTCATGCCAGAGCGAGGGGAGAGGTCAAGCGATGCGTTTGGATCGGTTAGTTTGCAGCTTCAGTATCGGGGTAAGACACATCGAGCGAAAACTGTCCGTCTGGCTTCAGCGTGAAGGTGCACCGGTTCCACGCTTCACGCCCGTCTTGCTGCATCATTTTGCGTAGATCATGCAGAGCATCGTCCACGTCAAAATCGACATCGGCGGGCACAGAAAGCCCCTGTGACCATGCGCCATCCTGTTTGCAGCGATAGGACTTTTCAGACCAGTCAGCTTCAAGCTCGGCCTGGATCTGCGCCTCTTCAAAACCGCTTGGGCAAGCCACCATCAAAGCTTTGGCAAGGACTTGATAAAGCGCGGTCTGATCCACTGATCACCCTCCGGGTTGGTTTCTGAATGTCTGAACCCTTGTGTTGCCATCGATCGTGTATTCGATCCGGAACGCATCGGGCCTTGCACTGCCTTCGGGATACCTGACATTGATGTTGACATCAACGGTGCGTCCTTCACGCACGGCGGTTGCCAAATTGTCCTCAAGCGCGCGCCAGCGGCCCATATTGAGGTTGCCGTCCATGGGGACGAGGTTCACCCGGTCCCCTGCGCCGTTAAAGATGCTGGCAATCAGGTGCCCGCCTTGATCATCGGGCAAGCGGTCAGCGCGTCCGGCTACACGTTGTTGGTAGCCATTGCGGTCTGCTGTGCTGAGATCAAGCCTACCCGAAACGCTCTCTACCTGGCCGCTCGCATTGGTGCGATAAGTGTAACCATTGACGACATAGTCGGTATCAGCGCGCAGGACAGGAGTGTTCAGCTCGCGCGGCCAACTCCCTGTCGATCCGCCATCCAACTCTACCCGCGGACGCGCATCTGCGGCGCGTGCTCCTGTGCCTAGGAACTCATCGAGCTGAGTTTTCATCCGGTCCAAAGCTTCGCGCGCGCTGGCGGGAAGGGCGTCAATCGCGCTTTGCGGGATCTGGTCAACCAGTCTTGCGATTTCGCGCAGAGGCGCTTCCATGGTGGCCCGAGCGGCGGGGCTGCGCGCCGCAAGCGTCACGGCATCAGCGACTGTCTGCGCCCATTTGCCGATCTTACCGGCCTTAGCTGCATCGCCCAGATAGGGGATTATTCCGACGGCCGACAATGTCCCGTTCAACAAGTGCCCGCCAGCCTGACCCCATTCGCCATTCCATGCCGATCCAATTGAGCGGCCCAGCGAGATCAGCGCATTGCTCCCATCGGCAAAAGGCGTTGGTTCAACAATCCCAACAAGATCGAGGGTAAGCTGTGTCAGGTCAGCCACGACCTCAGCGGTGCTGGGTCCGGGATCGTTGGCCGCAAGCGGCGTTGGGGTTTGCATACCGCCGGATTGGACGCGGATAAACTCACCCTCCTGGCGCGGGGTGAGCTGGCTGAGCACGGTCTGTTCGAGCAGCCCGCTCGCACCCGGCTGCATAACTTGCCCCAGAGCGGTGAGGTCGCTGCGCAGCCCCTCCATATCAACCACTCCGCCGCTTGTGTTGAGCGAGATCAGTTCTGCGGCCAGGTCTTCCGCGCCAGCGCTCTCGCCGCCGAGCGATTGGGATTGTGAGACACCTTCTGAACGAGCTGCATCGACCATTGCGCATCCTCCTTTACGAGACGGCGCGATCATAAGATTCGCACGCACTTCAGGGTATCTGCATATCGTATAGGATGCGCATGCAGCTTTGCGCAGGGGCGCTTAATCAAGCGGGTGAAACAGCAATCCTGCGAGCGCTATAAGACCGCGCATACCGTCCAACTCCAGCTTGCGGACCGCGCTGTTCAGGTGGGTGCGCGCGGTCCCTTCGCTAACCGACAGCAGCGTCGCAATATCGGCGTTGGACCGGCCCCAACCAGCAAATCGCAAGGCAGCCGCCTCGGTTCGGGTCAATTGCTTCAGCGGTTCAGCCAAAGACAGCGGCACGCGTGCGCCATCGACTGTAAATTCGCCGATGCTCACATCGCGTTGGCGCGCGGGATCGCGACTCGCAGCATCGCGCATTTTCTTGAGCAGGGCGAGCATTTCTGGATCGAGCACCGCATCGTCCATCGCGGCGTTTTGAGCGCGCGGCTGGGATTGGCCTGAGCCCGGCGGATGGTTCACGGCGCGTCTCCAGCACGCTCCAAGATGCCAAAGCCCACCTCTTGCCTGGTCATCAAGTCGCCCACCACCAATTGGGCAAGGATCGGCAGGATCAGTAGGATCACCAAGAGCGATGACAGGGATTTGATCGACAAGGACAACATGAACACGTTGAAGTTTTGGGCAAATCGGTTGAGCAAACCCATAGCAAGGTCAATCAGGAATAGCACCATCAGGGCGGGTGTTGCGACAACGAATGCAACGAAAAACAGGCGGCCAAATTCGCCTTCAAACAGGCGCACCGCGTCCAGCTCCAGCGTCAATCCCCCGGGCCCCATCGGCCAAATCGCAAAGCTGATCATCAGTGAGCCGACCATCAAGGTAAGCCCTCCGGCGGACACAAAGGTCACTTGTGCAAACCGGCCCAGCAGAGTTGCCGAAAGCGACTGCGTCCCCCCGCTCACCGGGTCGATCACTTGAGCGATTGTGGCGCCTGATTTGCTGTCAATCATCTCTCCAGCAGAGGCCATCGCCCATAGGAACGTGCCGTAGAAGAGGCCCAGCACGATGCCTGCAGCAGCCTCTCTTCCAAGCAGCAACGCCCACTGGGTGGCGCTAAGCGCCTGCGGATCAAAGCTGATGGGCAGCGCCAGCGTTACAAGGCCAAAGGTGATGATCAGTGAATTACGGACCAAAGACGGCACCAGCTCATTGGAGAATAGCGGCACCATTACAAAGGCAAAGCCAAACCGCGCCGATCCCGCGCCCACCAGCAGCGCCTGCTCGGTCCAAGGCACGGCTTCGACCAGCGAATTGCCGATGGAGCCCGCGAGACTCATCCCACCATGCCGGGAAAGTTGCTGAAGATCTGATCACTGAAAGTGTAAAGGCTCTGCGCCATCAACGAAGCTGTGATGAACAAGGTCAGGACGATCGCGAAGAATTTGAGCGTAAATTGGAGCGTTTGTTCCTGGATCTGTGTCGCGGCCTGCACGATGGCGACGAGCAGGCCCACCACCGATGCGGCGATCACCGGCGGTGCGGAGAGCAGCAGCACCAGCCACAAGGCCTCCAAAGTGATGTCGGTCATATCCATGATCTTACCCCAGCCCGGCTACATCGCATAAGACAGCACCAGACCATGGCTGAGCTTCACCCAGCCATCGACCAGCACAAACAGCAATATCTTGAAAGGCAGCGAAATGGTCACTGGACTCAGCATCATCATGTTCAGGGCAAGCAAAATGTTCGCGATCAACAGGTCGATGATTAAGAACGGCAAGAAGATCAAAAAGCCGATCTGAAACGCGATCTTTAACTCGCGCACGGCAAAGGCGGGGATGACGATGACAAAATCGCGGTCGGAGAGCTCATCGGCGCGCTCCGGCCCGCTGATGCGTCTTTGCGTGGCAAGGAAGAACGCCCGGTCGCTCGGCTCGGTGTTGGCGAGCAGGAAGTCGCGCAAAGGCTCTTTCACCCGATCGGCGGTGGAGATGATCTCATCCGTGTCTTGGATTTGGCCGATATCGGGCGGGGTATCGCCAGGCATTGCCACTACGGCATCATCCGCGCCAAGCCCTGCTGCTGCCGACATATCCTGCAGCGTCGGATACATCACATAAACGGTGAGGATCAGCGCCAGGCCGTTGAGCACCACATTGGGCGGAGTCTGCTGCAATCCCAGCGCAGATCGCACGACCGACAGGACCACCACGATTTTCGTAAAGCTGGTGACCATCACTGCAAAAAATGGCGCAAGCGCGATCAGAACAACAGTAACAAGCGCGGAGCCGGGGGTGAAACTCCCGAGCTCCATCATTCGCTCTCCGCTGGGATGTCTGGATTTCGTGCTATTTCGGATAATCCTTCGTGAGCTTGGGTGGACAAGGATTGCTCATTGCCATCCAGCAGTACGGCGAAACGATCGCCCAACCGCACAATCTCGCCGCCTCCAATTCTGCGTCCCCCCACCGCGAGGGTGACAGTCAGGCCCTCCGAGATCTGACCAAGATCGAAAGCGCCTCGCTCGATCATCGCGGAAAGCTCATCCTGCGTGACCGCCACATCGGCCAGTTGGACCGCAACTGGCACTGTCAGAGCTCCGGTTTCATCGATAGTGGCGGCGTCTGCCGATGGGTTTGTCATGGGCTGGTCCAGTGTGTTGCCAAGGCGTCCGGTCGTGGGATCGAGAGCGAGCGGTTGTCGGGAGATGGCGGCGGGGCAATCGATCAGGAGCCACGGCCCGCGCTCAAGGACGAGCATATCGCCTGCAGCCAGTTTTTGGGCTTCAAGCAGGGGCAGGCGCGCCGCCTGAAAGCGCAAAGGTAAGAGTGTGGGGGGATTGCTTGAATGGTGTGCAAGAACCTGCGCGCGGACGACAATCTTGCATAGACTGGCTCCGCTGCGCGCGACATCAATGACGGGAGCGCTGTAGGGGAGCGGTGCATAATCGGCGAATTCAGCAGCAAGCCCGGTGGCCTGTTCAATCTCGCCAATCAGTGTTTCATGTGAAGAGATGATCTCGACCAGTTTTTCCGCCGCCTCTCCCTCGAGGGGGCGAGGATCTGAGGTCGGTCGAAACGCCAGCTTTGTGCCCAGGAACCACTTGGCCCCATCAAGAAATGAACTGCGCACGACCGCTTCAAATCCGGCAATCTTTAGGTTTACAGCCGCGGCGCTTGACCAGCGAACAAGGTCAGGGTCGAGACTGGGCAAAGCAGTCGTTGCTGCGGCCGGGCTGCTTGTCCTAGCCGCATGGTTGACTGGTTGAGGGTGGGCCATCTCAATCATTCTTGACCGTCCTCCACTTGCGCTCCCTTAGCCATGCGCAAACGGAATTTGCGCGACATATCACTAATTTTGCTCTCATCGGCCTTTAGAGGCTCGCCGCCGTCATCGTTATTGGAGTTGCTTGGCCATGTTTTTAGACGGGTGATTGAGTGCGCGGTTACGCCCAGCAGAATTTGCTCTCCATCCACTTCCACTAACACCAGCCGTTCGCGTGGGCCCACAGGAAGTGCGCGTTCAAACCGTAGACTCGGGCCTGTCTCATTGCCCGATAACCGCCCAAAACTGCCATCCTGAAACCGCTTGAGCAGCCACAACACGCCCCAAGCAAGCGCCATGACAAAAGCGAGAGAAAGCACAATCGCCAGCAGCGACGATAAGACAGTTCCAAAACTCATGCGGGTGCCTCGACCGTTTCGGCCTCGTCATAGGCATGCAGGTCGCAATCCATGGGTGCCTCTCCGTCCCGGGCTTTTCGGGCCCACAAGATCACTTCTGCGATTGCATCAAACATGTCTTCGGGCACCATTTCACCGACCTCGCCGCGAGCCCATAAGGCCCTTGCTGTGGGAATATGGCGGATGATCGGAACCCCGGCATCGGTGGCGGCATGACGCATGGCGGCCGCGATATCGCCATCGCCGCGCGCAGCCACCACGGGCACAGGGGCTTCGTCCGGATTGTAGTCAAGAGCGATGGCGATGTGGGTTGGATTGACCAACACCGCTGATGCATTCGCGGCCTTAGAAACCGACCCAGTTTGCGCCCATTCCTGTGCCATCTGTTTACGGTGGCCCTTGATATGGGGGTCACCTTCGTCGCGTTTGATCTCGTCTTTGATGTCGCGCCGGCTCATCATCATCTTTTTGGTGAAGCGCTGCTTGCTCCAAGCGTAATCGAGTAGCGCGATGAAGACGAAGACCGCTGCAATCCAGCCGAGCACCTGTATGGTCAGGGAGAACAGCAAGGCGGCATCGGCGCTTCCCGCGCGCATGCCTGCGCCTTCTTGCCAAATGGGGTTGGTCGCGGGGACCAGCATTGCGCCCATCTGCTCGACATGTCCCCGCGTGACGAACCACACGGTGACGCCGATTGCCGCGGCTTTTGCGAGCGTTTTTGCAAGCTCAATCAATCCATCCTTGCCAAACATCCGCTTGATCCCTTCGACAGGGTTGAGGTTTTCAAGCTTAGGTTCGAGTTTCTTGGCTGCAAACAATCCCTTGGTCTGAAAAATCTCTGACAACACGCCGATCGCAGCGAGAGGGGTCAGCACTATCGCGCTGAGCATGATCATCAAAACGATTGCCTCCCCCGCTATTGAAGAAAGCGTGACGGCAAAGTCGGCGTTAGTCGATTTGGCGAGTGCGAGTTCCATGAAGGCAACGATCCGCTGAGCGACGTATCCGCTCGCCGCAAGGAACAGGACAAGGATAGCAAACGTACCGACCGTGGGCGTGATCTCTTTGCCCTTGGCGATATCGCCCTTTTTGCGCGCGTCTTGCAGCTTCTTGTTTGTCGGCAGCTCCGTTTTATCGCCGCCTTTATCCTTGTCAGACATCGCGAAGTGCCACCCGTTCCTCGATGAGCTAGCCAGTATTCTAGATGCCCGAGGGCTTTATCCGGCGTTGCGTTTGGATGGTTGGGATTCCCGGTCGAAAAAGTAATGTCAATGATAGATTTAATATTGACACTAGAGTCAGTAAGCGAATCGGTAGTTTTTCATCCACATTGTAACTTTAGCGTCATGGTTAAAGCGTTGCATGTTTGCGATGAAGTGGAGAGAGGTTTTTCGACAAAATATTGGAAGAATCATTTCAACCTATTGTAATTAAAGATAAAAGATACCATCATTAATGAACTTCTCAGAATCGAAAACTTTGGTATCCTTGAGGCGCAGACAGAGGCAGCCTTTGGGGGGCGCCACATCGGACAAAGAGTTTCTGTTTTAAGACAGGCACATATTGGGTCGCAGCCCAGCATGGAGGATTCATGCAACAACAGTCGCTGTTTAGGTCGGGTAAATCGCGAAGTATTGATGGTTTTTATCTTAAAAAGATAAATAGAAGTAATTTAAAGTTAATGGCATTTTCTCTTGCTGGAGTATTTTTTACACCGGCAGTTCTTGCGGGTGATCGTCCACTCGAGCCACTCGAGAATCCAGGTGAGTGTCCCATTGATGCTCCAGTCCGAGTTCACGGATTGGATTCGCTTCGCCACTTTGAGGGTCTACTGGGTCATTGCTCCGGCGACACTGTGATTGAATCGCCCGCTTATCAGGCCAACCAGCCGCGGGTCAGAGACGTCGAGTTTGACCAGGACGGCGACGGTGTTCCTGATTGGGATCAGCCGCGTATTCCGAATGGAAGCGAGACCATCATCGTTGCCCGCGCTGAGGGTGATCGGGCCGAATCGTTTGACGGGCGTCGAGGGAGCGCAGCAGATGAGCATCGAACCATCGTGTCTCGCGGCGACAGATGGGTTGCAATCACGCCAGCGCGTGAGAACTTTGCTCCAAGCGAACCGGCATCTGGTGGTTTGCAAGGCGCTGATCCTGGTATCGAAGCGGTAATGGCCCTGCGGCCGCAAAGTTACACCACCGCGTATGATGAGCATATCGCGGCAGCCGCGCGCCGACACGGCGTCGATCCGCTGCTGCTCCATGCTGTTATCAAGCAGGAATCGGGATACAGGATGCGCGCCGTAAGTCATGCTGGCGCGCGCGGATTGATGCAGGTCATGCCAGCAACGGGGCGGATGCTTGGGGTTTCAAACCCCGCTGACTTGTTTGATCCTCATACAAATATCAATGCAGGCGCTAGGCTCCTCAGCCAGCTCTGGCAGACCTTTGACGGCAATATCGATCTGGTTTTGGCCGCATACAATGCAGGCGAAGGCGCCGTGAGACGCCACGGTATGCGGATCCCCCCTTACCGTGAAACCCAGAATTATGTCGTGCGCGTCAAAGCGATCTACACCAGGCTTGCTGGTGAAAGCGGCTTGGCGGTCAACTTCTGATGACCTTCGCGCAATCCATCTTTGGCGCAGCGAAGTCTGCGCCCCTTGCCCAATTGGCGGTGATAGGTGGATTGCTGGCGATCTTTGCAATGCTCATCTTGCCGATTCCTCCGGCACTGCTCGATGTGTTTATCGCTTGCAACCTGGTGGTAGCAGCCATGCTAGTGATTGCAGTCATCAGCGTGAAGCAGCCGCTCGACTTTTCAACTTTCCCTTCGATCCTGCTTTTCACCACTGTTGCTCGGTTGGGCATCAGCATCGCCACAACGCGCATGATCTTGAGCGAGATGGATGGTGGTCAAATTATTCGCGAGTTTGGGGAGACTGCAGCAGCGGGCAACATCGTGATCGGGCTTGTGGTGTTTCTGATCATAACCGTTGTCCAGTTTATCGTAATTTCCAAAGGTTCAGAGCGGGTTGCAGAAGTGTGCGCTCGTTTCAGCCTGGATGCGATGCCGGGAAAGCAATTGTCGATTGATAGTGACCTTCGATCGGGAATGCTGAACAAGGACGAGGCGCGCGAAAAGCGCAAGCTGCTAGAGCAAGAGAGCCGCCTTTACGGAAGCCTCGATGGGGCAATGAAGTTTGTCAAAGGCGATGCGATGGCATCGGTCGTTATCGTGGTCATCAATCTGGTGGGCGGCATTGCGATCGGATCGTTCTATCACGGCCTCACTTTGTCGGAGGCTGCGACGACCTTTTCGATCCTGACAATCGGTGATGGACTGGTCGCACAAATCCCAGCCTTCCTTTGTGCGATTGCCGCTGGTTTGCTGGTCACCCGCAGCAATGATCCTGAAACAAAGCCGGACTTGGCTCCGGCCATATTTTCAGAAGTGGGCGCTAAGCCCGGCACTTTGATCGCTGCGGGCGCAATTGCGGTATTGCTGGGGGCAATTCCCGGATTTCCGTTTCTCGTTTTTTGCGCTCTCGGCCTGACCTTGATTGCGGCGGGCATGTGGCAGCACCCTTTGATTTCGCCGCACATCAGATCGGCGTTCAAGCGCAAGATGGATAAATCCGAGCCTGCGTCCACCGAGGATATCGTCCTTGCCGCGCGGGCTCCTGAAATGGCGGAACCGCTTGTTCTTCGATTGGCGGCAAGTTCGCTTTCAGTCGGGCAGATGGATGAGCTGGTGAGCGCGATCGATAAGGCGCGCGGCTCTGTCCAAGACCAATATGGCATCGCGTTGCCCAATCTTCGGATCGCTCGGTTCCAATCCGAAGTGCCTGAAGGAAGCTGGGAACTCTTGGCCTTTGACGCGCCGCTTGCGGCATCCCAGGAAGAGCCTGCAGCGATCCAAGACCGCTTGCCAATGCTTATTCGTGAGCTGCTCCGGCGAAATCTCTCAGTGTTTCTTGGCCTTCAAGAAACCAGCGAAATGCTTGACGTTTTGGGTGAGATTTATCCTGAAGTCGTCAAGGAAGCGGTGCGCGCCGTTCCTGTACCGACGATCCTTGAGGTTCTGCGCCTGCTTGCTGACGAACAAGTATCGCTGCGCAACCAGCGCGATTGCATCGAAGCGATTTGTGAGGCGGGCCAGTCTGAGCGGGATCCGATGGCGATTGCCGCCAAGGTCAGGGTCAAACTGCGCCGCAACATCATCGCACCGCTTTGCGAAGATGGCCGGTTCAAAGTGCTGATGATTGGCCCGCGCGCAGAAGAGACCATCCGAGCGACTGCAACGGCCATCGACGGGCAAACCCGGCTTGCGATTGATCCGGTGAGGATGCGTGAATTCGTGCAATTGGTCTCGCGCGAGGTTCAAGAAAGCGGCGCTCGGGCCATCCTGACAGCGCAGGACCTTCGCCGTCCAATGCGTTTGATCTGCGCTGCTGATCTGTTTGACGTGCCGATTGTCAGTTTTAACGAACTCAACCCAGCTGTCCCCCTTGATGTCGTGCGCCAGCTCGACATTGCCCCCGATTTGGTCGGACAGTCATCCCCAAATGAGTATCAAATGGAGGCCGCCGAGTGACCCGATTATCTCCTTTCGCGCTCCGCCATCGATTGCCCGGTGCGGCAGCCGCCATTGCAGCGGTTGCTGCCTTCTTGGGTGCCTCTGCTCCCGCTCTTGCAGCTGATCCCCCATTCGGCGCAGAGACGGTTTCGATCAGCGCCCGCGGCCAGGATGTGCGTGATTTTGTTACAGACTTCTTTGGCGAGGCCGGGCTTCGTTCAAAAGTTAGCAACAATGTGCGCGGGCAAGTGCAAGGGGTGTTTCGCGATCCTCCCGCCTTGGTCTGGGCAACCATCGCAAGAGCATACAATCTCACCGCCTATTGGGATGGTACAATTGTCCGGATCTATTCAAACGAAGAGGTCACTTCACGCTCCATTCCCGCCTTCGCGCCTGATCGGCTTGTCACTGAGGTCGGCAGGCTCGGGATTAGCGACAGCGTAAACACCGTGCGGTCTGGCGATGGATTGGTGCTTGCGACCGGGGTTCCGGAATATCTCGAACAGGTCGAAGCGCTCGCGGACAGTATGCGTTCGCAGTGGGCAGCCTCACAGCAGCAGGCAGAGACGCCAGCGGTGACACAGTTGGCGGCGGCCACGCCTGCAGCTGCAGTGCCGACCGTGGCCTCCCCATTGCTGCGCGCGCCGCTTGCCCGCGCAACTGTTCGCTCTGAAATTCTACGCAGCGCCGGCGGACGTGATCCGTTTGAGGTGCGCATCTTCTTCCTGACCTATCGCGATGCGGCTGATCGCGAAGTGCGAAGCGCAGACAGGCTCACTGTCATTCCCGGTGTCGCCACGCTGCTGCAAGAGCAAATGGGAGACGGCCGCCAAGTCGGTTCGGTCACGTCATCAGCTGCGAACGAGTACGACATCACCGGGGCGCGTTCGGTCAGCGGAAGCCGGTCGAGCCGCTCGCGTGCGGACCGTGACTTCTTCCCTGATGACCGAGACGAGCCCGCCACGTTCGAACCCGAACTCAACGGCCCACGCATTTCAGCGGACCCCACGGTCAATGCTGTGATCGTTCGCGATGTTCCTGAGATGATGGAAGTCTACGAGAACATGATTGCCAACCTCGATGTTGAACCTTTGATGGTCGAAACGCAGGTCACAATCCTTGAACTCAATGTGACGCGGCTTGAACGGCTGGGCTTCGGCTTTGGTTTTGGTCTTGATGGCCTTGGCGCGTTGTTTGGAAACGGTGTTAACTTCAACTCAGGTGGGCTTACTGGGGGCTATTTGAGTGGCAGCGGCGCCCTGTTTCTTGCCCGGATTGAAGCCCTCAAGGAACGCGGCGCCTTGCGCGTTGTCACCCGCCAAGTGCTTTCGACCGCCAACAATCAGGTTGCCAGTTTCGACATCTCTCAACAACAACTCGTACGCTTGCTCGGCGAGCGTGAGGTTGATGCGGTCGCGATCAATTACGGTCTTGGCCTTCGGGTGCGCCCCTCCGCGATTGAGGATGGTGGCGAAATGCGCATCCGCTTGCAGCTTGAGCTCGAAGACACTGGGGTCAGCGGTCAAGAGGTCGATGGTGTTCCCGTTACAGGTGGGGCCCAGTTGGCCACTACCGCAATTGTAAGGCAGGGGGAGAGCGTCTTGCTCGGCGGCATGACAAGCACGCGAACATCTGACCGCCGCCGGCGCACGCCGGTGCTTGGCGATATTCCGGGCCTTGGTGAGCTGTTCAACAGCCGCAGAAGAGGGACGGATAGAGTCGAACGTTTGTTTCTGTTGACCCCGCGTGTCTCCAATCTTGGTCAATCCCAATATGCGGCTGAGCAACGTGAGACTTATTCTCTCGAACAGTTGCGAGGGGAGGAACCTTTGCCGGGACAGCCTCTATGAACGCGGTCTCTTCTCTTCGTGCTGGAGGCGATGCTTCGTCATCCAATTGCTCGGGCGAGGTGGTTAAACTGCGCGTGCTTTCGGGCCGGAGCGAGGGCGCCGAATACACGCTTCCACAAGATCGAAAGCTGCTGGTAGGTCACAGTTTCGAAAATGACGTCGTTATACGCGATGGATCGACCAGAGGTCATTCTCTCGAACTGACAACATGCGGCAAAAGGGCCGTGCTCAAAGTGCTTTCGGGCAGCGCCAGAATGCTGGGACGCGATTTTGGTGTCGACGAGACGGTGATCCTAGAACGCTATATCCCTCTGCACATTGGCGATATCGTTTTTGCGATCGGTCATGATGACGATGATCGTTGGGATGATGCGCTCGAAAACGCATTGAACGACCCCACTCAAGCAATTGCAGTTGCTCTGGACACGCAGCGCACCGATGTTGCCGAGCGATTGGAACTGCGCTCCACTCCGATAAGGGAACGTTTGCGCAGCGGACTGCTTGCACCGCGTGCGTTTTTGATTGCGGGCGGGCTGCTGTTCGCGGTTGGAGGCGGAGCGTTTGCTGGGTCTTTGTTATTGCCACCCGCTGAGCCATCGCGTGGCCAATTGGCAAGCGAGTTGATAAGCCTTGGCTATACCGGCCTTACGGTTGAAGAAACTGGCGAGGCTGGTCAGCTCGCGATCGTAGGCCTTGTCGACAATGACGAAACGATCCTTGAACTGCGTCAATGGGCTGAGACGAACCATCCTGACATCGCTCTTGGTGTTGCTACTTTGGAGAGCGCGGCAGAGGATGCAACCAACCTTCTGGCAGCACAAAATATCGATGCAAAGGTTGTGCCTGATGGCCAGAACCGTTTGCTTATTGAAACCCCTTTTCTGCCTCGGGACCGAGTGGCCGAGCTAGAGCAGATGTTGCGCAATGACTTGCCTCGTGTGCGCGCCTTTGGTTTTGAATCATCAGCTGATCGCGGTGAGAGCGACCTTGCCTACTTCTTCAATGCACCCGGTTACGGTGCGGCAAGCTTCGTGTCGGGCGATCCCGGTTTTATCGTGACAGAAGATGGCACCCGCTGGTTCAGCGGCGCAACCTTGCCCACCGGACACACAATCATCGAGATTTCCGACAACAGCGTGACACTGGAACGCGGAGGCATCCGTGACACGCTGACAATGTAGTTCTTGAGTGGCTTGCGCGTCCCTTCGACCCGCATGGCCAAGGTATAGGAAAAGCGTTTTGGGCCAGGTTTGGCCAGAAATTTGAAGGTGAAAGGGAAACATTATGACCAACATTTCCACCCGTGTGCTTTCAGACTTGGCAGGCTCGTCTGGATTGGGTTCCTCCACTGGGAGCAATCGCAATTGGTTTGAAGCCTTTGCCGGAGCTTGGGGAGCCGCGCTCGACAATCAGGCTGACAAGATCGAACGGCAATCCATGGTAATCAGCGGTGAAAACGCTGACGATAGCCCGTCTCAGATTACTCGGCTGACAGCCGAATCTATGCGGATGAGCTTCATGGCGCAAAGCAGCCACACCTCGCTCGACAGCGTCTCGAAAGCGCTCGAAACCATGGCAAGGAAGAGCTGATCATGAGCCTCGAAAGTATAGCCGCGACACTCGGTTCACTGGGCGCAGGTTCAGCCGGAGAAAGGGTCATAGCGCTCGGCCCAAGTGGAAGCGGTGTTTCCGATGCTTCCCAAGCGGGGCGCTTTGCCGCTGCCTTGGATCAAGCAGCATCGGCAAGCTCTGCCTCGCGAGCAGATATGCCTGCCCCCATCAACAATGTCTTGCGCGCGCTCGATGGGATCGACGTGCAAGCACGTTCTGTCACCGATTTTGCGCAGTCCGCGCAAGCGAGCGGCGGGGAACTGACGCCGGGCGAGGTCGTCGAACTGACGATGAAGTGCCAGGAATTTATGTTCCAGTGCCAGCTTACCTCAAACATCGCCAATCGGAGCGCGGACGGGGTCCAGCAATTGTTCCGTCAGCAAGGATGATCGGGATCGCCAGAAAACACTGAAAGGACAAGCGATGAGAAACACGAGCGGATGGGCTAAAGCGGTGGTTGCCTGTGTGCTTGCCGGATTGTTGGCAGCATGCAGCGGCCAAGAACTCTATCGCAATGTTGATGAGCGCGAAGCCAATGAGATGATCGCAGTGCTGATGCGTGCGGGCATCGATAGTCAAAAAAGTCCGGGCGATGATGAATTGTTCACCGTCTATGTCGCGCAAGATGATTTCGCCCGCTCGGTCGATCTGTTGCGACAAAACGGTCTCCCACGCGAACAGTATGAGTCTCTCGGAACGGTGTTTCGCAAGGAGGGCTTCACTTCCTCGTCTCTCGCAGAGCGTGCTCGGTTGGTTTACGGCATCAGCCAGGAGCTGTCACACACGATCAGCGAGTTCGATGGTGTGATTGAATCGCGAGTACACCTTGCCCTCCCTGAAGCCGACCCATTAACTGGTGCGGCCAATCCGCCATCGGCGTCGGTATTCGTAAAATACCGCGAAGGCATGGACCTTCCTGCACAAACCGCGGCGATCAAAGCTTTGGTTACGAACAGCATTGAAGGGCTGGATTATGACAATGTAAGCATAGCAATGACCGAGGCACGCCCGCTGCCCGCTCCTCCTGCCGAAACCCCCTTGGATAGGTTTGGGACGGTCTTTTCTCCTATCGCTGCAGTCATTGGACTTGGCCTTTTGTCTCTCGGCGGGTTTCAGTTGTTTACGCGGCGTCGCCGTGCCCGGAGCGCGCAAAAGTTTGAGGACGATATTGCAATAGAGACGCAACCTGAATGAAAATTCCCGCTCCTTTGTCCCAGATGGTCCCCTCTCAGGCTGAGGCTCCATTTTCTCATGTAACGCCGCGGGCCCAGCGGTTCGCAGCGCGTTTGAAAGGCCTGCCTGAAGCCAGTTTCGCAGGTCTGATGCGCAAGGCCAGATTTGAAAACGCGGCGCAAGCCAACCGACAACTCGTCGCCGAGGTCCTCGCCTTGCTCGACGTACGAGCCGTTATCGATGTCGAACTCAGCGGCAAACGCTTGAGCGGTTTGGCAGCACGCATTGGCGAAGATCTTTTTGACCGGGTGTGTGAGTGCGAACTGCCCGATGCGCTCTTGTCTTCAATCCATAGTCCATTGCCCAAGCCTGGCGATATCGCTGCCATGGGTGAGAAACTTTTGGCGCGTTCTGATGATGACCCTCGCCTTTCCAATCTCGCGGCAATTGCGCTTTCTTTAGTGCAAGAGACGGTACGGGAGGAGGCTGCATGAGCGCTTACATGGTTTTTGGCGATGCGGCGATTGGTGTTTCCTCGGCGCGTGTCGCGCGCGAAGACGTGACGGTCTTGCGCGATGCCGGATCACTTTATGAGCAAGCCAAGAAGGCACGCGATGCGGCCGAAACTGAAGCGGCCAACGCGAAGGATGCCGGATATGAAGCTGGTAAATTGGAAGCTCTGGGTGAGATGCACAACGCGCTGACGCAGGCCCTGTCGCACCTAACTGAGCAATTCGCTCTAGAGAACGCACGACGCGAAGCTGAGGTTGCAAATGCCGCGATGACGGCCGTCGAGCAACTGATTGGATCTGTACCTGAGGTGGACCGAGTGAGAGGGCTTGCCCGCCAAGCGCTCCGTCATCTCGGAGCAAATGCGGGGAACGTGCGCTTGCATGTTGCGCCCGAATGGGCCGCCCAGTTGACCGACACCCTTGATCAAGAAGGGGTAACTGAGGTTGCCGCTGATCCAAGCCTCGACGGGTTTGCTTGCCGGGTCACTTCTGGAGAAGGGCGGATAATCGCCGACCTTGATACTCAGCTTGTCACTTTGCGGGAGCGTTGGGGAATTGGCGAGCACGCAGATGCAAGATCGGACGCCAATGGCTGAATCCGCCGCTCTCCCACTTCATTCCGATGAGCGAACAATAGCGCGCAGCAGTTTGCTCGAAGGCCTGAAAGCGCCGCTGTTTGAACAGCGCGGCACTCTGGTTGGTGCGGTTGGTACGACTCTGCGCGTGCGCGGTGTGCGCGCAAGGATCGGTGATCTCGTGGAGATTGTCACGCATTCCAATACACCAGCGCTAAGCGCGGAAGTGGTCGGGTTTGAAGGCGATTGCCTACTTCTAACCCCGCTAGGTGAATTGCGTGGATTGCACGCAGATGCTGAGGTTGTCCTACGAGAGATGGCTGATCGTGTGCCAGCCAATACCAGCCTGTTTGGCCGCGTACTGAACGCGAAGGGCGAACCGATTGACGGGGGCGGGCCGGTTGCGCCGATGCCGGACCGCCCGCTGGTAGCGCCATCGCCTGAACCAATGAGCCGTCGCTCAATTGATCAGCCGGTTGAAAGCGGAATCCGCGCGATTGATGGCCTTTTGACACTTGGAAGAGGCCAGCGGATGGGCATTTTTGCCGCAGCCGGAGGCGGCAAATCGACGCTGCTTGCGATGCTCGCTCGGCGGGCCAATGCTGATGCGATTGTGATCGGCTTAATCGGAGAACGCGGCCGCGAGGTGCCCGAGTTTATCGCTGATGCTTTGGGCGTAGAGGGTCTCGCACGCTCGGTCGTGGTGGTCGCAACTTCTGATCAACCGGCAATGGAGCGAGTGCGCGCTGCTCGCGCTGCGACCGCTATCGCTGAAGGGTTCCGGGCCGAGGGCAAACATGTTCTGCTGCTGATGGACAGCGTCACACGCTATGCACGGGCCTTGCGCGAGATTGGTCTTGCGGCAGGGGAGCCATCAGTGCGCCGCGGTCTGCCGCCTTCCGTTTTCGCTGAGCTTCCTCGCTTGTTTGAGCGCGCAGGTTCTGAAGGCGAAGGCGCGATCACAGCGCTCTACACGGTTCTCACAGAGGGCGAAGAAGAGGACCCGGTTGCAGAGGAGGTGCGCTCTTTGCTGGATGGGCACATCATCTTGTCGCGCGAATTGGGCGCGCGCGGGCATTTCCCAGCTATCGACATTGCTCGCAGCCAGTCGCGCCTGTTCCGCAAACTTGCAGGCAGCGGGCAAGTTGGTGCGGCAGAGGCGATGCGTGCAATGATGGCGAAGCTTCAAGATATTGAATTGCTGCTGCAAATGGGCGAATATCAGGCTGGCCAAGACCCGCTCGCCGACATCGCCTTGGCGCAGCGTGACCAGATTGAAGCGTTCCTCCAACAGCGACCCGATGAAGCCAGTGATAGCGCAGCAACGCTTGCGCGGCTGCGCGCAATTGGGGAGACAATCTTGTGATCGGCCATCCCTCTCCCAAACAATTGGCTCAGGCCAAACGCATTGCCGAACTGCGCGAGCGGCGCGTTCGGCGCGTGCGGCTTGATGCGCAGCATATTCTTAAGCAGTGTGAACGCAAGAGCGATGCAGCAGAGCGCGAGTTGGCCGAGAGCGCGGTTCAAGAAGCTTCTGCCCAAGCCTTGTTCTTCTCCAACCCCGCCGACGAGAACAGTAGGGTGTGGCTTATTGCAAGCGAAGAGCAAAAGCACTCTGCTGGGCAAAAGCGTGACAGTGCCATTGAGCAGCGCGAAGCGGCGGCAAGAGATGCCGAAATCTCTAGACGGCAGCATGAAAAGGCGTGCGAGAAAGTGACTATTCTTGATGAGGAAATTGCGATGAGCCTTCGCACTGTCATGCACCGCGAAGAAGAAAGGGCGTTGGAAGACAGCGAGGAGCAGCGCGCTTGAACACCAATCCGCCTTCGAACGCCGCCAACCGACTTTCCTATTCGGATCGCCCGTCATGGCGGCCTTCAGATACGCCGCGTCATCAGGCGGAGAACCGTTCGGCCAAAGACCGGTTTGCCTCTAAGCTTGAACGCGACAATCAAGGGTCAGGTGGTGAACGCAAGGGGGGAGCGATCTCCGCCTCTGCCGAAGGTGCGCTGGCTCCTGATCAGCGAGTGCAAGACCGCTCACAAGGGGGTGGCTCGGGTAGTGGCGGGCAAGACGGTTTGGCGCAGCAATCGCCGATGATGCTGGGGATGAATGCAAACGGCGCAGGCCTCGTCAGCGGCGCAGCGCAATCCGCATTCGACCCTGCAATGCTCGAACGCATGGCAGCGCAGATCGCGGAAAGCTGGCCTTCTGCCGGCGTTCAAGACGCCTCGATCCAGTTTCCCGAAGGCTCGCTTGCCGAAAGCGCGATGATCCGCCGTGAACCCGATGGCAGTGTGGCTATCCGTTTGGCGGGGATTGACCCCCGCCTGACCGCGCGTGAGGCTGCTAGAGCGCAAATGGAGCTAAGCCAGGCATTGGCATTGCGCAAGCTCAAGGTGAATTCGGTCACATTCGAGCGTATATCAGCCCTTCACCGAGGTTTGAATTCGGCGATACCCCGCGCAGTCTGATCGATCTGGTTGAGCGAGCGGTCCACTGTTTCCGGTCCGTCTTGGTTCTCGTGTTCGACAATAAGCCGAGCAATCGTGTCAAGCGATGCCGCGTCAGGGCGCGCTGCTAACAAAGATGCGCTTTCTTGGACAAAGCCATCCAGCGAGCGTGCAAGCTGTCCCTCATCTGCGGGCTTGCCATTAAGATCGTTCGTGAGGTCGCGCGCCGTTTGACGAATGTCGTAGATATCATCACCACTCATGCGCCGCTCTTGGCTTTCCTCTCTCTCATCTTGTGCATCGAATTCATCGATGAGTTTGAATTCACGTGCGACCCGGCCTGCGACCCTTCCTGCAAGTTGTCGCAGCGCACCTCCAGTGCGGGAGCCGCTTTTGCCGTCTCCTCTGCCAAGTGCGGAGATAGATGAAACGCCTGTAGAGCGGATGCCACCAACCATTGCCGATCAATGCCTTCTGTTTTCAGTTTGCCGGATTGAAGCAAGCGCTTCTTCGGATGCGATAAACCCGGCGTTGCGCATTGCAGCGCCAGGCCACGAGCCGTTCGCAAACTTGTCGAAGATTTCAGTTGGCGAGGGCGGGGGGCATGGGGGTGCCGCAGTTTCAACCATTGCGAGCAAGCGTTTGCGAATGGGCTCTTGTGCCGGATCGCTTCCGGGGTTCTGGAGCATTGCTGCAGGGAGTAGCCCTTTGTGTCCCACGAGCCAAGGATTCGCCCCTCCAGATATCAGAGCCTCGGCAAAGCGGAAATCGCCAAAGCAGATTGTTGCATCAAGCGGGGTGTCACCGCCATCTTGAAGCGCTGAAAGCACTTCGCCGCGCATATAGAAGACGCTGATATCGGGGATATCCACTTGCCCATCGGCGGCGGCGAACGATTTGGCTTCATTGAGGGTCTGCTTGGAAAGACCAGCTGCGTTCGCTGTAGGCTCAGGTGGTAGTGGAGCTGCAGTTTTGGCAAAATGCATTGCAGCAGGGGTGCTCGGTCCCAGATTAAGCTGCGCTTGCTGAACTTGCGGCGTTGGCCTGATGGCACCGTCTTGCCGCGCCGTCCGCGCAGCTTCAATCCGGGCATCACCTGCAGCTTCAAGCTGAGAACTTTGAGAAAAATCAACACCGGTATCGCCGTTGGATATGCCAGTACTGCGGTTGGTTTCCATGACGACCCTCTGCACCGCGATAACCCTACAGAAATGCCACAAAGCAGCAAAGCCTGTCTCTATACGTTTCGTAGAGCTTGAACTGGTCTAAAGGAGCGCCGCCCTTGGGGCGGGCACTCAGATCAGAAACGTTCCCAGATTGTCGTCAGCAATTCGTGATCAAGCTCAATCTCTTCCAATTGGGGGAACGGGTTCTGTTCATCGCATCCGCCGGCTCGCATCAGGCCCTCATCGCGCACCCGGGCGAACTCTCCATTGAAACCCAGGAGCGGCTCTTCAAAGATCGGCGATCTTCTGCGGCGTGCTCTCGCATAACCCAATGTCGCCTCTTCGGTGTTGTATCGGAGCCCTTCGGCCTCGAACAGACAGCCATCTTGGGTCATGCCTTTGGCAAAGGCCCTTCCACGCCCGTCGGTCTTAACCATCACCGCTGCCACCGCGGAATCGAGCAGGATTGGCAATATACGCCCATAGAGCCCGGGCCTCCCGCGATTGGTTGGGTAAGCCGCTTCGCGCGAGATGAACAGGCGGAACCCTTCGCTGCGCATCCAACTGGGCGAACCAAGTGCGCTGCTCAGTTCATCGCGGCGCGACCTATAGGCCTGAGACACGCAGGCAAGCTGCTGGTCGGAACCTTCCAATTCCATGCAAGCATCCCGGCTTGCGCTCCATGCGACGAGCCTTTCAGCATAGCCAGCGCGGCCTTCAGCCTCTGCCTCAAGCCTCGCTACAGTTTCGATTAGGGCGCGCGGAGCGCTGCCCGGTGCCTCGCAAATCAAGGCAAGTGCGCCCGCTCCGGGGGATGCACAAGCGCTGCCGGTGTCTTGTTCTGCTGCCGCAAGCTCGGCCAGGATTGAGACCTCTCCCGGAAAAAGCATGATAGCGCGGCGGGGTGAGCGTAAGACAACAGGCCCGACAAGCCGCGCATCTTTCAGCAGTTGCAAATGGTCCAACGCCAATTCTGTCTGGTCAATTTGTGCGCCATCAAGGTTAAGATCGCTCACAAAGAAGGAATGAAAGCTAGCGCGGCGCAGGCTAGCAGACGCCATCGAGATCCCGCCACGATCGGTCGCGCACCCATTGGTGGAATCGGTTCCGCAGGCAATTTCAAACCCGTTGAGATTGGCGCGGGTCAGATTGAGTTCGCGCAGCGAACTTTCCCAACCTCCATCAATGCGCCCTTGGCGCCAATTGGCCTCACTCGCATCGACAAGACCAAGCTTCGTATTGCGGAAAAGAACGAAAGGTAGGTTGGTACGGCGCATATCCGCGCCGGTTAGATCGACATCGACAAATCCCATGCCGCGAGTGTTTAACCCAGTCCATTCGGTTTGGCTGAGATCAGTGCCGAAAAAGCACATGTCGTAGAGTTTGGCGTCGCTGAAATCGCGTCCCACAAAGGAGCCGCCAGAGACGAATATGGTGCCGGCGCGTGTGCGCCTGCGAACGCGTTCAAGCTCGCGAACGCGGCGCATTTCAGATGCGTCAATTGTGAAACCGGGTCTGTCACTGCCAATTTCGGGTGCGTTTGCAAGGCACGAGTCTTCTGGAATATCGACCGCTTCGAACAGATTGCCGCGGCCGAGGCGGTTTGCAGTAACGATGATTGCACCCGTGTCGCGGGCGAAGTCGTCACCTAGCAGTCCGTCACTTACAGCTTGTCCCGCCGAATCTTCTTCTTCAGCGGCGGATTCCTGAGCAAGAAGTGCGGGCGCCGCCATCAACATCGCCAGCGCGCATGCGACCAATAGCCCCTTCGTGTTGCCGCGCCAATCCGACGACCTTGAGGGAGGTTTCGAAGGGAAGCGCCTATTCAACATGGACACGAATTTAGCACCTCATGGTTTCTATGGAAACTTCAAAGATTTCGAATGCTTAGTGCCATGCTCAGATTACATGGCTGCGACTCTGTAATAGCGCGAAGCTCATGGTAGGACCCCGCTCTAAGGACATGACTGCTGATTGCCCCTCTGCATTTTGCAGACCTGATCTATGCATTCTGTCGATATTGCGAATCCCACAAATGAAGCAAACCACCATCCGACGGCGACGGATCGTCTGAAACAGGTTCACATCGCATTTGAGGAGCAGTTACTATGCCTTTTGGTGGTCTCATTCGTTCGGTAATCAACCCAGTCAACATCGGTCTTGCGCTCACTGGCCCTGGAGGTTGGGCAGCCATGGCCATGCGCACGATTTCTTCGCAAATCGGGATGAATTTCCTCCAACAACTCGGCCAACAGATGGGTCTGCCACAACAGGCGATTGACCTGGCTCAGGCGACCTTTGCCAGCACGATGGGTCAGCCAGGCCTTGCTCGCCAAAACCTTTCGCAAGCGATCAGCGGGATCATGCAGGGCGGCTTCTCTGCTCGTGAGATCGCGCAAACCCAACGTCAGGCTGAGTCACTCCAAGAGATGTTCACCGACATGATGCTCGAGCGCATCCGTGGTGAAGACGAAGAGGGCGGTGCAGGTGCTGGCGAATCGCGTCTGGTCCGCCTTGCTCTGGCTCTGGGTCAGGTCATGGACAGCAAGATGGATGAAATGATTGAGATCGGCGAAGCCATTGACGGCACCGACGACACTGGCAAACTGAGCGCGCAAATGCAGGCTCTGTCACAAGAACTGGGTCTCGTTGCATCGGCACTTAACAACACGATCAAGTCGATCGGCGAGGCAAACACCAACATGGCTCGCAAGAACTGATCGTCCAATCGGTTCATGGAAAGGGTGGCCCGTTGCGGCCACCCTTTTCTTTTGTATGAACGATCAATAGTTTGAAGGTCGTTGACCTTGAAGGAGTAGCGTTATGTGGTGGTACTCTCGGTTTCGTTTTCCGGTCTTCTTGGCAGCGCTCAGCCTTGTTGGCATTTGCGCTCCGGCCTCGGCTTTTGTTCCTCCACCGGTTAACATCGCGCCCCCGTTCGCCATGGGTAAAATGCAAAGCGATCTGCTTGATCGGCGCAACAACACGCGGCGAACACAAGACCAACTGGTCGCGCCTGATGCTGTTATCGACACATCGCGTTTCGACTTTTCTTTCACGCCCAATCGAGCCCGCACGCAGCGAAACCTGCGAAACTTCGTTGACCGCACATCCGATGCGTCCGCACGCGCAGAAATGCAGCGTTTGATCGAGACGCAGCCGAACATCATCGATGAGATCAGGGCGATGTTCAGCCCAATCGGGATCGATACGCATAATGTCGCAGATGCTTACACCGTGTGGGCGATCAACAATTGGTTGGTCGCTGAACAACGCGATGAGGACCCGGATCAAGTCACGGTAAATGCAGTGCGCCAGCAAGTGCGAGGAGCGATCGCAGCGACGCCTGATTTTGTCTCAACAAGTGACGCCCAACGACAGGAATATGCAGAAGCACTTTTGTTGCAGGCGATCATAATGGCCGATGCCTTCACCGCTGCCCAAAGCAACCCTGGACAGCTCAACCAACTATCAGCTGCGGCGCGCAGCACCCTACGCGGAAACGGTCTTGATCCAGCGCTTATGACCCTGACGCGCGAAGGTTTTGTTCCACGTCAGGGCGCTGATGCCACGTCTTCAGGCGATAGCGAGCAAGAAGTGCGATTGGCTGGTTCACCAGAAGACGGGGATCACGAGGACAGCGGATTTGGTCTGATGTTCGCTCTGGGTGCTGGCCTTGGAATTGCGCTTCTCGGTGGCGTGGCAGTAATGCGCCGGGCTTGAGCCGATATTGAAGCGCTAGCTTCATACTGCGCACCCCCTTGCAAACTTGCTAGGTTGACCCACCTAGTTGGGTAACACACCTGCATTCGATTGAATGCGCACCTGTTCATCGAAGGGGCTTCCATGAATCTCGACAAGTTTACCGACCGGGCCAAAGGATTTCTGCAAAGCGCGCAAACGGTCGCGATCCGGATGGACCATCAGCGCATCACACCTTTGCATTTGCTCAAGGCTTTGCTTGAGGATGAGGAAGGTATGGCCGCTGGATTGATACAGCGCGCGGGCGGGCAAGCGAGTCAGGCAGTCAGTGCGGTTGACCTCGGTCTTTCAAAGATCCCGGTGGTGACTGGCTCTGGGGCGCAATCAACTCCAGGTCTCGACAACGACACCGTTAAAGTGCTCGACAGCGCTGAGCAGCTCGCGGAGAAAGCGGGAGACAGCTATGTCACTGTGGAGCGCTTGCTAACGGCACTTGCGATCGCGCCAGACAGCACAGCCAGCGCTATGAAGACCGCAGGTATCACCGCGCAAGCGCTTAATACCGCTATTGAAGACCTGCGTGGCGGCAAAAAGGCGGACAGCGCAAACGCCGAAAGCACCTATGATGCCATGGAGAAATTTGCGCGCGATCTGACCCAAGCAGCGCGCGACGGCAAACTTGATCCCGTAATCGGGCGCGATGAGGAAATCCGGCGCACAGTGCAAATCCTTGCCCGCCGGACCAAGAACAATCCTGCGCTGATTGGGGAGCCTGGGACGGGAAAGACGGCGATCGCTGAAGGGCTAGCGCTACGGATCGCAAATGGCGACGTGCCTGATAGCCTGAAAGGGCGCACACTGATGAGCCTAGATATGGGCGCGCTGATCGCTGGCGCTAAGTATCGTGGTGAGTTTGAAGAACGGCTGAAATCGGTGCTTGATGAGGTCAAGCATGCTGATGGCCAGATCATTCTTTTCATTGATGAGATGCACACATTGATCGGGGCAGGGGCGAGCGAAGGCTCAATGGATGCCTCCAATTTGCTTAAGCCTGCTTTGTCGCGTGGTGAGCTGCACTGCATCGGCGCCACTACGCTCGACGAATATCAGAAATATGTCGAGAAAGACCCTGCGCTTCAACGGCGTTTCCAGATGGTCTATATTGACGAGCCGACCGTTGAAGACACGATCAGCATCCTGCGCGGAATCAAGGACAAATACGAGCTGCACCACGGGGTCCGCATTACTGACAGCTCTATTGTCGCCGCGGCCAAGCTCTCCGACCGCTATATCCAGAACCGCTTTCTTCCCGACAAAGCCATCGACCTTATGGACGAAGCCGCGTCCCGCATCCGTATGGAGGTTGAGAGTAAGCCCGAAGAAATCGAAGCTCTCGACCGCCGGATCATCCAGCTCAAGATCGAGGAATCGGCGCTCGCGAAAGAGGATGACGCCGCGTCAAGAGAGCGGCTTGAAAACCTGCGTAAGGAATTGGCTGAGCTTGAGCAGGAAAGCTCTGAGCTAACCACGCGTTGGCAGAATGAGCGTGACAAGATTGAGGCCGAAGGCAAGATCAAGGAAGAGCTCGACCACGCCCGGCTTGAACTGGAACAGGCGCAGCGAGAAGGCGATCTCGCTAAGGCAGGTGAGCTGTCTTACGGCACTATCCCAGCGCTCGAGAAAAAGCTCGCAGAGGCCGAAGACCTTACCGAAGATGCGCTGCTACGCGAGGAAGTGACCGAAGAGGACATCGCTAGCGTGGTCAGCCGCTGGACGGGAATCCCCATCGACAAGATGATGGAGGGCGAGCGCGAAAAGCTGCTGGAGATGGAAAGCATCCTTGGCAAGCGTGTCATCGGTCAATTGCCGGCAATTGAATCGGTGTCAAAAGCGGTGCGCCGTGCGCGCGCCGGCTTGCAAGACCCGAACCGTCCGCTGGGCAGCTTTTTGTTTCTCGGCCCAACCGGCGTCGGCAAGACCGAGCTGACCAAAGCGCTCGCCGAATTCTTGTTCGATGATGATCAGGCGCTTGTCCGGATCGATATGAGCGAATTTATGGAGAAGCACTCTGTCGCCCGCCTGGTCGGCGCGCCTCCGGGCTATGTTGGCTATGATGAGGGCGGGGTGCTGACCGAGGCGGTGCGGAGGCGACCCTATCAGGTGGTGCTGTTTGATGAGGTCGAAAAAGCGCACAGCGATGTCTTCAACGTTCTGCTGCAAGTGCTCGATGACGGGCATCTGACCGACGGGCAGGGGCGCAAAGTCGATTTCTCGAATACGTTGATCATCCTAACTTCAAACCTCGGCAGCCAGCATCTCGCGAATATGCCCGACGACGGGAAAGTCGCCGATGTGGAGGATGCCGTGATGGATGTCGTACGCGGGCATTTCCGCCCCGAGTTCCTCAACCGGCTTGATGAGATCATCCTATTCCACCGACTAGCGATGGAGCATATGGCTCCGATTGTCGCAATCCAGGTGCGGCGCGTGCAAAAGCTGCTCGATGATCGCAAAATCACGCTCGACCTGACCGAAGCCGCTTTGCGCTGGCTTGGGCGAGTTGGGTATGACCCGGTTTATGGCGCGCGGCCTCTGAAGCGGGCGGTGCAGCGTTACCTTCAAGACCCACTCGCTGAAATGCTCATCGAAGGCAAAGTGAGCGACGGCGCAACCGTGAAGGTCGATGAGGGTGATGGGGAGCTGCAGATCACCGTCGGGTAATTGGCGCCCCTAGGCAGACGCTCAATTGTCGTCGCTGGGCTGGTGCCCAAGCAACAAAAAAGGCCCCGGTTGCCCGGGGCCTTTCTTTTTGAGGTTCTGATCGAAGGATCGATTAGAATTCCTTGGTAACGCTCGCAGAGAACTGACGCCCAAAAGCGTCGTTGATACCCCCGGGGATACAGAAACCGTTAAGTTCCTGACACCGGCGGTCGAACGCGTTGCTCACAACGAAGTTGAAGCGGAAATCATCTTCCGTCTGGAAGTAGATGTTGAAGTCAGCTGTTACGAAACCGTCCAGTTGGTCAAACTGACGAGCATCAGGCGTCCGGCCGAAGCGAGAGAATAGCTGCTCACCAGTGTAGTTCAGCACCGTACCAAAGCCAAAGCCGTCTTGTGTGTACTGAGCAGACAGCTGGGCCGACCAGGTTGGATCGCCAATGTCCGCGTCAGTCCGTGACGGAGCAACACCGGTAAGGTCGATGACCCGTTCCAAAACAACCTGCAGACTGCCGCGCAGCGCAAGGTCGCCCGGAATACCAAGCCCGTCGAGAGACGTGCTGTAGTCCATCACTGATTGGATGCCTTCGAAGTCGATCGCGTTGCCGTTGGTGAAACCGGTACGAACACCTGGATTGGCAGCGTCGGCGATCGGTTCGCCGGTGCCATCACGCTGAATGATCGAGCAGAAAGCGTTGCCGTTTGCAGGATCGGTCAGATCGAAGTTCTCGTTGTCGAAACAAGCGGAGTTGATCTGAGCCGCAGTCAAGTTGGCAATTGGCTGTGTGATTGAGATGTTCACATAGTCAGCCGTGATCGAAAGACCTGGGACGAACCGCGGACGCAAGATCACACCAAGGCTGTAGCTGTCGGCTTCTTCGTTATCCAACACCGGGTTGCCGCCAGAGATACTCGGGATAGAGCGCTGAGCAGCGAGCTGGATATCATCTCTACGTTCCGGGAACTGCTGGAAGAACGCCTCACAGTTGCGGCGGCGGATTTCCGGAACAGGTCCCGCGTCGATTGCTGCACCGAAGCAGAGATCCGGGATGAAGGTGAACGAAGGCGATTCCGGCAGGAACAGCTCAGTGATGGCCGGTGCCCGGAAAGAGCGGGTGTAGTTACCGCGGAACTCAATGTCAGGGATCACAGCAATGCTGCCCCCTGCGGCCCACGAAAAGAACCCGCCATTCACTGTGTTGTCGACATAACGTCCACGAGCATAGGCTGTGATCGAATCAATGAAGATGTCGTTCTCAGGGGTTACGAGTGGGACGAACAATTCGCCGAACACTTCATCCACGTTAAAGGAACCGCTGATCGGCGTGATGGCTGCACCACGGCCGCGGCCTTGTTGTTCGAACTCTGATGGGTTGAAGCTACCGCTTTCACGGCGATGCTCATAACCCACGTTGACACCTACGTCGTTGCCGAAAATTTCGAACAGGACACCACCAACGTTGGCGTTGAAAACAACCTGTTCCAGCTCTGACAGTGTCTGGTTCTCTTCGATTACGTAGGCAAGCGCTTCAGGCGATGCTTGGAGACCGAAGAAGTTGAACGGCACACAGGCGGAATCCGCGATCGGCGTAAACCCAGCCTGAACCACAGTGTCCACGTCGCCCAAGTTCGCTGCGCAAACAATTTCACCAGAAGCCGGATCAACGGCTACGTTGATCGCATTGGTGAAGTTCTGCTGGTTGATATCCTGACGGTTATCAATAACGTCAGACGAACCGTAAGTGAGAGAGGCTTCCCAGTTCCAGCTATCACCAAACGCTTCGAAATCACCGCGTGCGCCAACAACACCGCGAAGAAGTTCGGTTTCAGAAAAACCGGTTAGATCAGCAAAGCCAACATTCGCACGCGATACGGTGAACTCAGTGAGGCCTGCGCCTTCGATGATACCGCGCGCCTGATCGCTCAGGAACGGGTTGTCAGTCTGGAAGGTCACACCGCTTGAACCGCCACCAAAGAACGGGGTGTTAAAGGTCGGCTGTTGTACCAATTCGTCAGCGCGAGCATCGAAATACTGAAGCTCAGTAAAGACATTGACGTTGTCGGTCACATCGTAATTGAGGAACACGTTGGCACCAAACCGGCGCAAGTCCGAAGTCAGCTGACCGAAATCCACGAACCTAAAGCCGTCGCCGCCGAAGTGACGGATACCCGTAGGGTTGCCTGTGACGGGGTTAAGGGGGCGCAGTCCGAGTGTAAATGGAATGAGATCGCCAGCCGCGTTAAACCCGAACGGGCTGTCTGTTGTACCGAACACACCCAAAGGTCCGCCCGTAAGAACACCATTGTTAGAGAGGATGAACAGGTTCACATCGCGGAAAGCCACCTGCGATGGGATACCATCTTCGCTTTCATCCACGCCATCAACGCTGCCATTCAGCGGGGCGGTTGGATCAAGTCTAAAATCTGTAACCGTATTGGGTTCGTTCTCAACCTGATCACGGAAAAGCTGACGCTGGCCTTGCAGAATACCATCAGTTTCAGTGTAGAATGATGAAACTTGGATGTGGCCGCGGCCATCACCGAAGCTTGAACCGTATACGCCTTCGATGCGGTAGCTGAAGCCATCGCCTTCTTCATAGATCGAGGAAGTACCAGTGAGCTCGAGACCCTCATAATCATCTTTGAGGATGAGGTTCACAGTTCCTGCGATAGCATCCGAACCGTAAATCGGAGCACCAGCGGTGGAGGCGATATCGACACGCTCCACCAGCGCTGCAGGAATGACGTTCAAATCAACCTGAAGCCCAGGTGCGCCTGGACCAAAAAGCGTTGGCGTGTTCGAAGACACAACCCGGCGGCCATTTACAAGGGTAAGCGTCCGGTTGGTACCAAGCTGGAAGATGTTGATGAAGTTAACACCTTGGCCAAATCCGCTTTGCGCGCCGTCAGGTGTCACTGAGCCGCTGATGATCGGAAGGTCGTTCAAAGCATCGGCGACGTTGATGAAGTTGCGCTGATCAATGAATTCGTCCGTGATCGTAACCGTTGGCTCTGTCGCTTCCAGATTTGGAAGGCGGATACGAGAACCCGTAACGGTGATGGAAGGAGAATCATCTGCGCTGTCTTCGGTTGTTACATCAACCGGCTGCTCTGAGTCTTGCGCGAAAGCAGGTGTTGCAGCAAGCGCAATGCCAACTGCCATAGACCCCGCGCTGAGGCGAAGCTGCTTCGAAATGTTCATATGGTTTCTACCCTTATGGCTAACGTCATTATTGTATTCGACGACATGCAATTGATTCGACGTCCACCGAGCTGCGGTGGGCATCTCCTCACACATTTGGGCCGGTAGGGAACCCACCTCTCCCCCAAAAAGGCAGGCGGATTCCTGATTCAGTCCCTGAGCAAGGGATTAAGCCTCTAATATGGGGCAAGGGAAGCAAACCTGCGCGTGTTACCGAAATTGACATATCAGTGTAGCAATGGCGCAACAGTAGGAATCGCGCGCTTTTCTGGCGATCTTTGGCGTTCGATCCAGTGGATGGATGGCCTGAAATCATCCTGTACAGCGCGACTGGGTTACCGGACGCTATGGCGGATCCGTATTCATATAAATTGAGGTGGACCTCGCAAATCTGGTAGCAATCTCGGCTTGCTTCTCTCTTGGACCTCCCATAGGTCAGTTTCAAATCGCGACGTTTACGTAAACGAGAGGACTCAAACCATGACAACAGCTTACATTGTCGATGCCGTGCGTACCGCTGGCGGGCGCAGAGGCGGCCGTCTTGCAGGCGTTCATCCGGTTGACCTGCTCGCCCATTCCTTAGACGCGGTGGTCGGCCGCAGCGGGATTGATCCCACGGCTATCGATGACGTGGTAACAGGCTGCGTCAGTCAAGCTGGTGAACAGGCTGGCCAAGTGGGCCGCATGGGGGTTCTCGCCTCAAAGCTGTTGCCACAATCGACGCCGGCTGTCTCAATTGACCGGCAATGCGGATCATCTCAGCAGGCCATCCAGTTTGCCGCGCAAGCTGTAATGAGCGGTACGCAGGATGTCGTGATCGCCAGCGGCGTGGAGAGCATGACCCGCGTGCCGATGGGATCGAACATGACGCTCCACATGAAAGAGGGGCTGGGCAATTACATGTCCGACGGCGTCAAAGAAAAGTATCCAGGCGTCCAGTTCAGTCAGTTCATGGGCGCGGAGATGATCGCGAAAAAGCATGGCATGACCAAAGACGAGCTCGATCAGTTCGCGCTTCAAAGCCATCAGAAAGCCATCGCTGCGACACAAGCAGGCGCGTTCGAAAACGAGATCGTGCCGATCGCTATTGAAACGCCTGAGGGCGATGATACGCACACGGTCGATGAAGGCATTCGCTTTGACGCGACGCTCGAAGGGATTGCAGGTGTTAAGCTGATCGACCCCAATGGCATGGTGACTGCTGCCTCGGCCAGCCAAATTTGCGATGGCTCATCTGCCGTTCTCGTCATGAGTGAGGAAGCGGTGAAGGCCCACGGCGTCACCCCAATGGCGCGCATTCACAATCTAACCGTGACAGCGGGCGACCCTGTCATCATGCTCGAAGAGCCGTTGTTCGCAACAGACAAGGCACTCGAACGCGCTGGTCTTAAGATTGACGATATCGACCTGTATGAAGTCAACGAAGCCTTCGCGCCTGTTCCTATGGCATGGCTCAAGCACACTGGCGCTGACCCAGAAAAGCTGAACGTGCACGGCGGCGCGATCGCTTTGGGTCACCCGCTTGGCGCTTCGGGCACGAAATTGATGGCAACGCTCGTCCACGGGCTCAAGCGCCATGGCAAGAAATATGGACTGCAAACGATGTGCGAAGGTGGCGGTGTCGCTAACGTGACAATCATTGAATCAGTTTGAATACCATCTGAAAAGACCATTCGAGAGGACATTTAAAAATGGAAGTATCTGCTAACACACCGGCTGTAGTCACCGGCGGTGCGTCAGGCCTTGGCGCGGCAACCGCGCGCGCTTTGGCTGCCAAGGGCGCCAAAGTCGCAATCTTCGATATGAACGAGGAAAAGGGTGAGGCGATGGCTGCCGAAATCGGCGGTGTCTTCTGCAAGGTCAACGTGACCAGCGACGAAGACGTCGATGCGGGCTTTGAAAAAGCGCGCGCCGCGCATGGCCAAGAGCGCATCCTTGTCAATTGCGCAGGCATCGGCAACGCGATCAAGACGGCGAGCCGCGACAAGCAGTCAGGTGAAATCAAGCACTTCCCGATCAGCGCCTTCGACTTCGTAATTCAAGTGAACTTGATTGGCACATTCCGCTGCATTGCAAAGTCGGCTGCGGGAATGATGACGCTCGACCCGCTGGGCGAAGACGGCGCGCGCGGCGCGATGGTCAACACGGCCAGCGTCGCGGCAGAAGACGGTCAAATGGGCCAAGCGGCCTATTCGGCATCGAAAGGCGGCGTTGTGGGTATGACTCTACCCATCGCCCGCGATCTGATGCGTGAAGGCATTCGGGTGAACACGATCCTTCCGGGCATCTTCGAGACTCCACTGATGAACGCCGCCCCGCCGCAAGTCAAAGAAGCGCTCGCCGCTTCTGTGCCATTCCCCAAGCGTCTGGGAATGCCGGAGGAGTATGCCCGCCTCGCCATGACGATGATCGAAACCGGCTATTTCAATGGTGAAGACGTACGCCTTGACGGCGCCATACGCATGGCTCCGCGGTAAAGCCTCTGCTTCGAAACAATCGACTTGATCGATTTGAGACCCGGTGGCAATTCTGTCATCGGGTCTTGCAATTTCTGGGGTTTGATATGCGTCTGTCAGTGGCTTGCGCGCCTTTAGGTGCAGTGTGTTTGGCGTTCGCTAACCCCGCTTATGCGCAAAGAGCGCCGATAGTTCTTGAACCCAGTTCAGCCTGGAATGTGGACTTTGCTGAAACCAGATGCCGACTGCTGCGGATCTTTAGCGATGGCGAAGACCGACATATCTTGTTCATCGAGCAACATTATCCAAGCGCCTCGGCTGGTCTAACAGTCGCAGGGCCGTCGTTTCGCAGGTTTCGAAACCGGTCATCGACATTACTCAATTTTTCTTCGGCGTCCGACCCGCGCGAGACGGAGCCCTTTACAGGAACTTTGGGTAGTATTGGACCAGCGGTAATCTACTCAAACATCAAATTGTTTGATCAGCCCGAGATTGAGCCGGACGGCGCGACCAGCCAAAGTGCTCGCCCGGCGCAATTGGACACGAGTTTTGGTGCCAGCATCGAATATGTGTCTCTGAAACAGCGCAGCAGAGAAGTTCGGTTTGAAACTGGGGCATTGGACCAAGCGTTCGATGTCCTCAACAATTGTACGCAAGACTTAGTCAGAGCGTGGGGCTTTGATGTTGATCAGCACAAGAATGCTATGCGTCTGCCGGAGTGGCTGAATGAGCTAGAAGTCGTAGAGCGAATTCAAGCCGACTACCCTGACCGTGCCTTGCGACGGGGAGTTTCCACCGTCTTGCGTATGCGGGTGACCGTGAATGAAGAAGGCCAAGTTACCGAGTGTTTCCTGATTGCAGCAACGGACAACGAGTTGGAATCGCCCGTATGTGAAGTCATGAGTGATGCAGAGTTTGCGCCCGCGTTGGATTCAAATGGCCAGCCGTTTCGATCTTTCTACACAACTTCCATAACATACCAGATCAACGACTGATACGCTGCACTGGTCTAAGCCGCAGCATCCAAATTCGCATCCAACTCACCCAGACCATCCTCAACATAGACAGAATACAGAGCCCGCGCGACACGGTAATCCTCGATGTAATCGATATCGACCGCAGCTAGGCGGGATAGACCGAACAGGACGGGGTCAGGGCCTAAGAAATACTCGCGACGCAAAATCAGATCGCGCGGAGCCATGTAGAGGCTGTTGGTCACCTGATACCATTGGGGCAGATCTTGACTGACCGTGTGCTCGCGTGTCGCTTTGTAGTTTAATGCTCCATGGTCGCACCAATAGTAATCTTGCACCGGATTGACGCCGAGCAGCGAGTCCTTTGAACCTTGCACCACTTGGCCCTCATAGGTTGCGAAGGCTGTTGCGTATTCGCGCGGGGTCATCAGAGGGCAGACGACTGTGGCCCAGGCAATATGCTCATGCTCAATCTCGCTCACAATACCGGTGATGACATCGCGAAAGGGCGCCTCATGCCCGATGGAAAGTCGCTGGGCGCGCTTGTGGCGGGAGGCCCCGAAACGGTCTGCGATAGCGAGAAATTCTTCATCTTCGCTCGACACGAATATGCGCGCAGGGTCGATCACCTTGGTGAGCTGCGAAAGCTTCCAGGCGATAAGGCTGGGTTGATCGCCAAAGGGGAGCAAGCACTTCTCCTTGATCCGCGAAGAGCCCCGGCGAACAGGGATGATGACAGCGAGGTCATTGGGCGAAGCGTTATGCGTAAGATGGGGCAGGGGAAGTCTCCTCGGTGACTTGGGTGGGTTTCAGGGGATCAGGATTGAGCGCGTGATACCGGGCAAGCGCGGCGTCCCAGCGCGTCGGATCCACCGGCATAGCCGCGCGGCGGGTGATGTCATCGGCGCTAAGCGCGGGGTCGAGCGGATCGAAAACGCAATTGCAAATGTGATGTGCCAGCCAGCGTTTGGCACTCGTCTGGTCGGGTGGGAGGGCTCTGCCATTCGCCACATCGGACAGGAGTGAAGTGAGGTTGGAATAGGGACTGACCCAATCCGCGCTCCTAGCGCTCGAGAGGCGCAACACCGCGGTCTCCAATGCCGCACAGATTGTCCAACTCTTGGAATTGCCAACGATCATCGCATCGCAATGCGCTGCCATAGCTTGCGTTGCGATGTTGGCCTGTGACGAAGCAAAAGCATCGGGCCGAAGCAGTCGAACCTTTCCGTTTGAACCGGCGATCACGGCATTGGCTTCACTGACATCGCCATGGAGTTCACTGAGAGGGTGGTGCGTCACCAAAAGTGTCGCTCTGTCGCCGATGGCTTCAGCAACAGCGCGGATCATGTCAGCGTTGTTGGGAAAGGCATGATGCTGTGTGAAGAAGCATTCGGGATGCTCATATTCGAGCGGCAGGCCGATCAGCGGATGGCTGCCGTCCTCGATACCCGCCATTGTGAGAAATTCCTCCCGTGATGGCAGAACGAGTGCTTTCAAGTGTGCGATCTTCGATGACCAGATTCGCTCGCCAATCGCATCAAGGGCGCGCGCGGTTTCGGGGTTCATCGGCGGGAGAAATCCGTGATCGAACAATGTGTGTTTGAGTGTGACGCCCTCGGCTGGCATACAAAAGGGCGGCGCGCCGCCTTCCATGATGTAGCGAACTTCCCCCGGGAACAGCGCTGGCGTGACGGTGTCAGCGCTGCGACACAAGGTTAGGTCGGGGGCCAACTTGTCGACAAAGTCGATCAAGTCACTTTCGCCGCTCGCGTCTACACGCAGACGCGGATGATCAGGGCCATCAAGCAAGTGCCAATGCACATGCGGCAAAGTCTCAATGTGGGCCGCATCACCGCGACCAATCCCAGTTCCACGCCAGGTTGGTGGGGCCATAACATGCAACTCATGCGTTTGCGCGCAGGCGCGGACAAGCGGCACAATGATGTTGGCAAACCACCATGGCGTGACGACGGGAAGGTAGAAAAGGATGCGCATGGCCAGCGCGTCGCAAGGCACGTGCCAAACGGTGGGGCAAGGGTACCAGCACCAGGCTGAGTGGGGCCAAAAGACACGTGGCGGTTTTACCCTTGCAAACCTTTGCCCAACCGGCGCGGCAATTTGGTGCCGGGGGGTGTTCTGGTCTGCTATCGAAAATGGCGTTGTGCAGTCTTGTTCGATCAGACCAATATGGCCAGGACAATCACCCGCAATCGCTATGACTCAAACAAGAGGAACTATAATGTCGGATTACACCCAGATCATCGTCGACAAAGTTGATGGGATCGCGACAATCACTCTTAATCGCCCTGAGAAAATGAACGCTTACACACGCACGATGGGTGCGGAGATCATGGCGGCGATGGACGATATCGACGCCGATGACGCAGTGCGTGCGGTCGTGTTTACCGGTAGCGGAGAACGCGCCTTTTGCGCAGGCGCTGATCTGACCCCTGAAGGTGGAGGCCATGTATTCTCTGACCCCACAGAAGTATCAGATTTGTCAGACGAGCGCGTGCGCGATGGGGGTGGGCGTTTGACCCTGCGGCTGTTTGAAAGCAAAAACCGTTGATCAGCGCTTGCAACGGTGTCGCGGTGGGAGTTGGCGCGACGATGCAGCTTGCCATGGATATCCGGCTGGCGGCCTCCAATGCGCGATATGGATTTGTGTTTGCACGCCGAGGGATCATTCCGGAGGCTGCCTCAAGCTGGTTTTTGCCTCGCATTGTCGGGATCAGTCAGGCGCTTGAATGGTGTTACTCTGGGCGTGTATTCGATGCGGAAGAGGCCAAAGCGGGCGGTCTGGTCCGTTCGATCCATGATCCGCAGGACCTGCTCCACGACGCCCGTGATATTGCGCGCGAGATTGCCGAGAATACATCGGCAATTTCAGTCGCGCTAACCCGCCAGATGATGTGGCGGATGATGAACGCTGACCACCCAATGGAGGCGCACAAGATCGACAGCCGCGCCATCTATCGTCTTTCACGCGGCGATGATGCGAAAGAGGGAATTGCAAGCTTCCTTGAAAAAAGGAAACCGATGTATCCTGGCAAAGTGAGCGAAGATATGCCCGACTTTTATCCTTGGTGGGAAGAACGCTCCTACGAGTAGGGCGGACACGAGCTTGCCAACCAACTGGTTTCATGGGTAACCAGTGCGAATGAATGAGATGAGCGCTCCGAAACTTGGCGACCAAGATGGCGAATACCAGCTATCGGGGTTCTTGCCTTACCAGCTTTCCATTGCATCCAACGCCGTCAGCGGTTTGATCGCAGAGCGTTATCGCAGCCGCTTTGGGCTCAAAATTACCGAATGGCGGATCCTTGCGGTTCTGGGTGATGCGGCACTACGCGATCACTTCTTGACCCAGCGCGATCTGACTGAAGTCACTTTGATGGACAAAGTCGCAGTGAACCGCGCGTGCAAGGTTCTGGAACAGCGCGGATTGGTAACGCGTGCCACCAATAGAAGCGATGGCCGGTCGCATTTGCTGGCGCTCACCAATGACGGGCAAGCTATCCATCGTGAAGTGATGCCACTCGCCAAAGCGACCGAGCGTGAATTGACTGATGGTTTTACCCCTGCAGAGGAAGCGCAGCTGCGTGACATGCTAGATCGGGTGCGAGCCCGCGCGGCGCAGATGGCCAAAGGCTGAAAGTACTAAGGGGCTGATCCACGCCTCATGGAACAGCCCCGTAATTTCCTGCGCAATCGCGCACTTTTGGATTTTCCTATTCGCGGTTGATCAGAGCATCGGAAATCGAGCAGGCCGCCGGGCCAAGGATCACGATGAACAGAACCGGTAGGATAAACAGGATTAGCGGCACCGTCATAATGGCCGGCAAACGCGCGGCCTTTTCTTCTGCGCGCATCATTCGTTCGTTACGGAACTCAGCTGAGAGCACACGGAGAGCAGAAGCAAGCGGTGTACCATAGCGCTCGGTTTGGACCATAGTCGTCACAACGCCTTTGACCGCTTCGAGATTGACTCGATAGGCAAGGTTATCGAATGCCATTTTGCGCTCGCTAAGGAATGACAACTCAATTGCGGTCAGCGCGAATTCATCGCCAAGTTCCGGATAGGCGCGGCCCAATTCCTTTGCGACGCGGTTAAAAGCTGCGTCAACAGTCAAGCCCGCCTCGGCACAAATCACCAACAGATCAAGAGCGTCGGGCAGGCCTTTTTGAATCTCAAGCGTGCGTTTCGAAGCCTTGTTCGAAAGGTATAATTCGGGACCTTTATAACCGAGGAACACACAAGCCGCGAGCGAGAAGAGTTTGTACATATCGCTCGTGAACTCAAAATAGTTCACCAGATAGAAAACGACAAAACCGATAATTCCAAAGATGACTGGCAGAACAGCCCGCAGGCCGATGATGATGACGGCCAATTCTTTGTTGCGATAGCCTGCCCAAGCCAGTTTTTGCTGAACGATCTGAAGCTGGCTTTCCTGAAGCACGTTCATCTTGCCCAGCGAATCCTTCACCTTGTCCGTGGTGTCGGATTTGCGGACGAGCGATGCGCGCTTCTTGGTGCCGCCGGTCACGATACCGGCTTTCAACTCATCGCGGCGTTCATTAAGCGATTTGACGCGCTTGGCCATGGGGTCTTTGATCGTGACCGCGGCATAAATCGCCATGATAACGGCAAAAGCAGCAAGGCCTGCAAGCACGGTGCCGACAAAGATTACGTCGAAACCGAGAAGCGTTGGTCCAGGGGTTTGATTGAGCATGGTGATAATGTCCCCGGATCAGATTTCGAAACTGACCATCTTGGCCATGATGAACACGCCGATGCTCATCCAAACAAGGCCGCCAAGACCTGCGATGATGAGGCGATCTTCGTAGAAAAACCCACCAATATAGTTCGGGTTGATCCAATAGATCAGCGCGAAAACGATGAAGGGCAGCGAGCCAACGATCATGGCTGATGCTTTGGACTCAGAGCTCATCGCTTTGATCTTCAGCTTCATCTGCGAACGCTTGCGCAGCACGTCGGCAAGGTTCGATAAGGTTTCAGCCAGGTTACCACCTGTCTCGCGCTGGATAGCAAGCGTGATGCAGAAAAAGTTGAACTCGGGTATGCCCAGCCGGTCGGCGGTTTCCTGAAGCGAATCTTCCATCGTCTTACCGATTTTGATCCTTTCAACGATTCCTTTGAACTCGATACCAACTGGGCCTGGCACCTCTTGTGCGACCACTGCGAGCGTTTCTGTTACTGGCAAGCCAGAGCGCAAACCTCGCACGAGCAACTCAATCCCATCAGGGAATTTTGCGTTGAACTGATTGGTACGCCCTTTGATCAAGAAGCCCACGACCAAATGCGGGACCAAAAGCCCGAGAAATGCCCCGACCCCCAGCGCCAATAGCGGCGCGCCAGACTGCAAGAACATAAGCACGCCCACCGCAATGGTGAGGCCCAAAGTGGCATAAATATACTGTGAAACAGTCCAGCCTTTACCTGTGCGATCGAGTCGGATGGTGAGCGCTTCCAGCCGCGAACCTGATCCTGCCACGTGGTGCGCTTTGGGTTTGCGCGCGGCAATTGCCTTCTTGAGTTGCGATTCAACTTTGGTGTCTGTGCTCTCTGAGTGGCGGAACCGCAAAGACTGAAGACGACGCTTTTGCGCTTTGCCAGCGCCAGAGCTCGAAAGAACGATGTATCCAGCGACCAACAGGGCAAAGATCACCACCGTGATCAATAAGGTCTGAGTGAAATCCATAATGGCCTCGTGCTTCGCCTGTTGCCTTTGTTCCGCCTCGCAAACCTGATTTGGCAATCAGACTATTGAAGCCAATGTTCTTCAACCAAAACGGTGTTGGCGAGGTTTCTTGTCCCCGCCATCCCTGTTTCTTATTCAGCCGGAGCGGCTTCGGTTTTGTCTTTTTTCGCCAACAATCCCTTAAGATCGAACCCGCCCAAGAGCGATTTCTTCTCTTCGGATACGGCAGCGAGATCTTCTTCACTTGCGCCCATAATGCGCTCGGCGATTTGCTTGATCGCAGCGGTTGCCTTTGACGATTTGTTCGCCTCAACAAACACTTGACCAAGTTTGGCGGCGTTTGACGCAGCTTTGATGTCGTAGGGGACCGCGAAATCAATTTTGCGTTCGATCGACGCTTCGAAATCGGCCTTGCTGATCTCGGCAACATTCGGCTGGAACTTGTTGCACACGATCATCGGATGCGCGTGTGCCGCGTTGGTCTTCAGCCAAGACAAGATGCGGATCGTGTCGCGCGCCGAGGCGAGGGTGAGTTCGCAGGTTAGGAGCACAAGGTTCACGTCAGCCAGCAAATGCGGGAAGTTAATCAGCATGTTGCGCGGCAAATCGATGACGGTCATTTCGAACGCCTGGCGGAACTCTTCCTCAAGCTGCACGAACGCCGCACCATCGGTCATCAAAGGTTGGCTTATTGGAGCCTCTGCCGACAGTATCGAAAGGTGGTCATTTGCGCGGATCATTGCGCGTTCAATGAACAGACCATCAATCCGGCTAGGATTGTCAATCGCGTCTGTCAGGCCGCGTCCTGGCTCCAAATCCAGCGCAAGCGCACCAGTGCCGAAATGCACATCGAGGTCAAGCATCGCGGTTGGCGCTGCGTGATGCTCGCTGAAGAGCCAAGAGAGCGAGGTGGCTAGGGTCGATGCACCGGCTCCGCCCCGAGTTCCGACGATGGCGGTTGAGATATGGCGTTTAACCGCTTCGCCGTCGCCAGCTTTGGGCGCGGTAAAGACAGCCAGCGCACCGTTTAGTGCATCGTGCACCGCTTGCGCGTTCAGCGGCTTCAGCAGGTAATCATGGATACCGCTTGCGAGAAGATCGCGATAGAGGCGCACATCGTTGACCTGCCCAATAGCGATCACGACAGTGCCGGGCTCGCAAACCTCTGCCAGGGCGTTGATATCGTTGAGCGGATCTCCGCTCTCCGACAAGTCTACGACAAGGATCGCAGGCGAAGCGCTCACTGAAAGTGACTGCACAGCATTGCGCAGACCGCCTTTGTTGCACTTCTCAGGCTGCCAGCCCATTTCGATAACGACCGGGCGCAGTACGTCCAATGCTGCGTCGTCGCAGATGTAAGCTGCGAATGGATCGCGGTTGCCGGGTAGGCCCGATTTCCAGGGAGCGTTCATGGATCAGTTTCCTCCGGCTTTAGTTTGCGTTTTGAAGACCGCCAGCACCTGTAGGAGCAGCGTCACGATAGGTTTCGATAGCGCGGGTGCCAGTCGCAACAACGGTTTCGCCGGTGCCCGTTTGACCTTGAAGAAGGTCTTCTGGATTGGCGACCATAGCAGCAAGGTTGCTATTGACCGCGCATCCGTATCCGGGGCTGGTGGCGTTGAGATAGTTTGCATCGGCCTTTGCAGACCAGTTCGGGCAACCGGGCACTGATGCGCTCGAACGGGTGATCACAACACGAGCTTGACCAGGAGCAAGCGCTCCGGTTGTAGTTGGGGCGACGTTGCTGACGATCAGACCATAGCGCCCCGCAAGATCATTCACTGCACTGGCCACAGCAGGGTTGCTGGCCGGATCCTCAACGGAAACACGGTCGCCATAGCCGAGCTCCATAGTTTCGAACCAACCGTTGAGGCGTTGCTGTTCTGAAACCGACAGACCAGATCGGCTGGTGTCCACATCAAGCGTGAAGTTGGTCCGCTCAACCACCGGCTGATTGGTGCTGTAAAGCGATGTGTTAGTGGGCATGCCTGCGCACCCTGCAAGGCCAAGGCCGAGCGAGAGAAGGGCGGCGCTCATCAGTTTGCTGTTGCGTGCATTCTTCATGGTAAAAACCTTTCGCATCGGACTTTAGAGGCTGAAGCCAGGAGTGGCTGCGTCTGCTGAACGCTCACGACCGCGAGTGCTGCGATCATCCGCGCGGCGTTGCTGTTGCGGAGCGTTCGGGACGATTGCGGCTGGATCGGCGCTGCTGACATCGGGATTAGGTGCCTCACCGTCAGATGCCGTTGGGCCAGGGCGCTGAGCACCGCTAACACCAGCATTGTTCTGATATCCGAGCAGTTGCTCAAACTCGTTGGCAGACTGATACCCGTCGGTGGGCAAAGCAATTCGCGATGCGTCGACCGGCCGGACCAGATAAGGGGTCACAACGATAACCAACTCGGTTTCACCACGACGGAATGAGCGCGAGCGGAAAAGGTTGCCAAGAATTGGCACATCGCCAAGGCCAGGAGCTTTATCCAATGCGTTTTGCGAGTTGTTGCTCATCAGGCCAGCGATCATGAAGCTTTGGCCAGAACCAAGTTCAATTGTCGTTTCAGTGCGCCGAATAGTAAGCGCAGGAACCTGAAACCCGTTCAGCGTTACAGCGCCTTGGGTCGAAAGCTCTGAAACTTCAGGGCGAACCCGCATCGAAATGCGGCCATTGGCGAGAACAGTCGGTGTGTAAGACAGGCTAACACCAAAATCGCGATATTCGATAGCAACGTTGCCGAGGCCCTGTGAGATTGGGATCGGAAATTCACCACCGGCTAGGAATGTCGCGGTTTCGCCTGAGAGCGCCGTCAGGTTGGGTTCCGAAATTGTCGTAACCAAACCCAGCCTTTCGGATAGGTCGAGAGCACCAAGCAGGTTGAGACCAAACAACTCACCAAGTCCGGCCAGCGAAGAGCCGCCTTGCGAATCGACCGATGGGCCAACAATCTGTGTGCCATCTGGGAAGGTAAAGGCAGTTTGTGCAGCGCCATTGCCAGCGCCGAGCGGGCCGCCAAAGTTGAATTCTTCACCGCCAATAGAACGCCCCGTACCAACGCCGAAGCGGAAGCCATTTGTGCCGTCTGCAGACTGAAGGTTTCCGCCAATCTCGCGGACGAGGCTGCGGCTGACCTCAGCAAATGTCACCCGCAGGTTCACCTGGAGAGGCGTCGCAGTGCGAAGGCGACTGATGACGTTCGCCTCACCGCCTAAAAAGGCCTGCACAAGGCGTTCTGCCTCTGCTGCATCTTCAGGAGCAGCCACGGTCCCTGTCAAGAGCACAGTGTTGGTGCCCATTGTTGCAACATTCACTTGTGCCTCTGGCATGGCGAGTGCGAGCATCTGGTCGATACTCCCAATGTTGTTGCCAACTCGGACATTGGCAGAAAAAATCACATCACCGCGCGCGTTGCTCGCATAGATGGTGGTCTCCCCGCCGGCTTTGCCGAAGACATAGAGCTGCCGTTGTGATTTTATTTGTACATCAGCCACGTTCTCATTGGCGATAAAGACATCGGCCATAGAACCCGGGACGCTGATCAACTCGCCGCGGCCAATCGAAAGAACGATGTCTTGGCTTGGGCTAATGACTTGCTGTGCCGTGGCGGTCCCGGTCGGGGCAGCCACCATGGGCAATGCGGCAATTCCTACCAGCAATGCTTTAGCAAATGACATGTTCTTCATCTTAGGGCCCCCTGTGAATGTCCCTGTCTGAGTGCTGGCCGTTCGGCCGGCGATATTCTTGAGTGAAGCGTGCATTGGTCCAGTCCTCAGCGAATGGTTGAGCCAGCAACGGGTGCCAATTGCCCAACCTGTCCAACACCATTGGCGGTGGTGGTGCTGATAGAGCCGCCTACAGGCACTTCGGTGGTCGCCTTCCCGCGGGTCACTCGGACCGTTGGGCCGCGATTGACCGGAGCGCCGTTGCCGGTGCGAGCAGGAACGCCTGTCGAAGCTGGCGTTGCGCGAGGTGCTGCTGCGGCGCGACGACCGCCTCCGCGACGTTCTTCTGGTGGAGGAACGTTCTTGCGCTGGAAACGCGATACGTCGCCGCCGGTTTGATAGGTCGATGCGCCATCTGTTGGGCGCCCCATCGCGGTGCGAAGGATGCGCTCTTCTTCTTCCGGCGTTGCATCTTCAGGAATTTCGATCTCACCCGATGCAATCGCGCGTTCAAGCTCAGCCTGATTGTCTGCGATCGAACGCAGGACAAGACGCAACGTGCCAACGGTCTGTGCAACCGCGATTTTCTCAGCCAATTGCGGTGTTACTTCGAGGGTGACAGTGCGGAAGCCGCGGACAACAGTGTTGCCGGCTTCATCCGTGACGGTTTCGGTCGATTGGTCGGTCGCAAGGACGCGCAGATTGCGCAAAACAGTCTCTGCCACCCGCAATGGACGACCTTGACCCGCCAGCGTTTGGGTCAGCATCAGGTCAACACGGTCGCCGGGGAAGACAAAGCCAGCAACACCAATCTCGGCGTCAGGAATAGGAACCGTTACGGCGCGCATTCCTGGACCAAGCGCAGCTGCAAGGAAGCCGCGATCACCAGGGCGCACAAGCGACCCTTGGGTAACAGGCTCACCAGCGGTGACCGGGAAACGCACCACTGTGCCCAGCAACTGGCTCATGTCGGATTCGCCTTCGATAAAGTAGGCGTCTTGAACCAGCTCTTCTGGCCACTGTTGGTAACCCATGGCATCAGCAGTAATAATGGTGCCTGCAGGGAGCGCGCGATTTGCCACGAGCACCTTCGGGCCCTGGGGTTCTTGCTCAGCCGCCTCTGCGACCGGTGCAGCTTCCCCGGCAAACATGCTCCGTGCAAGAAAGGCGCTGCCAATCGCAACGACCAGCGCACCAAGCAGCAGAACCAGTTTCTTCCTATCCATGGCTAATCAGCCCCCTAATGTAGGCCCGTGTGAATGCTCGGGCAGGTATGGTTGCGAGACGTACGTGCGAATTGGTTAAGATCGGGTTCACGGCAGGGCCTATGCGTAGACTGGAACTGCCAAAAGTTTGGGAAACAGGACCCACAGTGCGCCGAAGAGCGATGGCAACTCCGTATGGAAGTGAGGCGTGCTTCTTGGGTTTGAAGACGATACGGCGCGCAATGAAAACAAAGGCTAAAGCGCCGCCGAACACAGCCATCATGATCAGGAAATCGAGATAGATGAGCGGGGTGAGCCACATCGACAATGCAGCGAGAAGCTTGATGTCGCCGCCGCCAAGAATAACGACGTTAATTTTGTACCCAACAAAGGCGATGCCAATCAGGATAGCCGAAATCAGCAATGCAAATCCCGCTTGCCAGACAATATCGGGCCAAACCGAAAGACCGCTTGCCCACCAGAATGCTGGCGCAGCAAGGGCGATGACAGCGTTGAGACGGTTGCTGATTTGCCGCTTTTGAATGTCGGTCGCTGCTGCAATTACCAGCGCAATTGCCAAGCCAACCAGCAATCCGTAGGAAATGAAAGTCATCAGCATGAAGCCCCCGTTGGGTTGCGCAAGAGCATCAATCGCGCTGCGCAACTTTGATCTGGGCGGAGTGCTACAGGTCAGTGCTTACCAAATAGTAACCACGTTCGGAGGCTCTCATCACTAACCTTAACGAAGCGGTCCTTGCGAAGGCTGGTGCCATCAACAGGCGCGAAATTCCTGAAGCTGCTAGCGAAAGCACATGGGGCGCAGCTGATGGCCATGTCATGCGCCGCATTGATTGGCCGGGGGCTGGAATTGCGCCGCGCGGCTCGATTCTGTTTTTTCCGGGGCGCGGGGACAATTATGAAAAGTATCTTGAGAGCCTTGAAGAATGGCACCGTGGCGGATGGCGGGTCACGGCATCAGATTGGCGCGGACAAGCGGGGTCAGGCAGGCTCGGCAGAGATGATGTAACGGGGCATATCGACGATTTCACAATCTGGACCGCCGATCTGGCACACTTTTGGAAAAGATGGATCGCTGAGACGCCCGGTCCTCATGTGCTCGCAGGCCATTCAATGGGTGGACATCTGATCATGCGAGCTCTGGTCGACGGTGATGTTGCGCCTGATGCGGTTTTTCTAAGTGCCCCGATGCTGGGCATGAATGGTCCGCCTCTGCCGCTTGGATTTCTGCACAATGTGGCCAAAATGATGACCAAAGTCGGCGACCCTCTGCGCCAAGCTTGGAAGTGGAGCGAGAAGCCTGGGGAGTTGCCAGCAGGACGCGAAAATCTGCTCACCCATGATCCAGAACGCTATGAAGATGAACAATGGTGGCGTGAGGCGCGGCCAGAACTGGTGATGGGCCCTGCGAGTTGGCACTGGGTTGAACGAGCTTATGCATCGTGGCGGCGGCTCGAAGAGCCGGGCGCGATGGAAGCGGTTGAAACTCCGGTCCTGATAGTCTCAGCCTCTAATGACAAATTGGTGAGCCATTCGGCCAATGTTAGAGCGGCAAAGCGGCTTCCACATGGAAAATTGGTGGCTCTGGGGGATGAGGCACGCCACGAAATCCTGCGCGAGGTCGACGCTGTGCGTAACCGCGTGATGCAAGAAGTTGCTTGGTTTCTCGATGGGGCCGTTCCGCGTCTATGACACAGCGCCAATATGACTTTGCCGTAATTGGGGCAGGGATGGCGGGGGCCAGCATCGCTGCTGAACTAAGCCCCTACGCGCGGGTGCTGGTTCTCGAAGCGGAAGATGTGCCGGGCTACCACTCAACCGGGCGATCTGCAGCCTTTTGGGAGGAATGCTATGGTGGGCCCGGGGTTGTGCCTCTAACACTCGCCTCCGGGAGGTTTTTGCGCGATGGCGGGTTTTTGAGGCCGCGTGGTGCGCTCTATATCGGGCGCAGCCAAGACAAGCGGGCCATGGATGATTTTGTTAGCCGCTTCGCAGACACCGGAGTAACGATCGAGCGATTGGACCGTGCTGGTCTTTCTTGCAAAGCGCCTCAAATTCGCGGGGAATGGTGTGACGCCATTTGGGAACCGGCCTGCGCTGATATTGATGTTGCTGGATTACACCAACATTACCTGAAGACTCTTAGGCGGGCTGGGGTTGATCTAGTGTGCAGCGCCTTGGTTAGCTCGCTTTCGCCCCGACGTGGGGGATGGGAAGTCACAACGCAATCCGGAGCCACGTATCGCGCCGCTAAGATTGTCAATGCAGCTGGAGCATGGGCCGATACAGTCGCGATCAAGGCTGGCGTTCGGCCGATTGGTATCGAACCCAAGCGACGCACCGTCGCGCAATTGCGAGTATCACCAACAGCGCCTGACGATTTGCCTTTGGTGCTGGATATCTCTGGAAAGTTCTATTTTAAGTCTGAGAATGGTCGCTTGTGGTTGAGTCCGCATGATGAGATTCCCAGTCAACCTTGTGATGCGGCACCCGAAGAGATTGATGTTGCGCGGGCAATTGACCAATTTGAGAAAGTGACTGACTGGAAAATTGAAGCGGTGGAACGGCGTTGGGCTGGACTTAGAAGTTTCGCACCGGACCGGCTGCCGGTTTATGGACCAGACCCTGTATGTCCGGACTTTTTCTGGTTCGCGGGACAAGGGGGGTTCGGGATCCAGACTGCGCCTGCAGCGGCGCGCCTGGGTGCGCAAATTGCCCTTGGCAAGCAAAGCGATGATTTAACCCGCGCGATTGATACATCTAATTACTCACCGAAGCGATTTTCCAAGCAGAGAGAAGCGATTGCGGGCTAGCCAGCGCGTCGATATTCTGCGAGAAATGAAGCTGGTCTCGTATTTTTAGAGAGGGAAAATCATGGCTCACAAGTTTGAAATTTATAAAGATAAAGCTGGCGAATTCCGCGTGCGCTTTAGCTACAATTCTGAAGTGATGTTCTCAACCCAAGGCTATTCGAGCAAGGACAGCGCGAAGAACGCGATTGCTTCGATCCAGAAAAACGGCCCTGGCGCGCCGACCGAAGACAACAGCTAAACGGTTGTATCTCCAAACAAGAAGGGCGCGCCGTGAAATCGGCGCGCCCTATTTTGTTTCTGGCGTATGATTTTCGCTTACGCTTCTGCAGCGAGCCGGTTGGCTTCATCGCTGGCAAGTTGATCCACTCGCTCGTTATCCGGGTGTCCGTCATGGCCTTTTACCCAGTGCCAAGTAACCTCGTGTTTGGCGGCCACTTCAATCAGTTCATGCCACAAGTCCTGATTACGAACCGGCTTCTTGCTTGCATTGACCCAGCCGCGCTTTTGCCAGCCATCAACCCATTTTGTCATGCCATCGAGCACATATTTGCTATCCGAGAACAGAGCCACTTCGCACGGCTCGATGAGGGCAGAAAGGCCTTCTATAACGGCCTGCATTTCCATGCGATTGTTGGTGGTGTCCACTTCACCGCCTGAGAGCTCTTTTTCGTGCACCCCCATGCGCAGCAGAACGCCCCAGCCACCGGGCCCAGGATTCCCCTTGCAAGCGCCATCGGTAAAGATTTCTACCTTCTTCATGGCTTCCCCTTTGCCAAGTTCATGTCACGAATCAAATATGTCGGCAGCACATTCATCGTAAACGTGCCACCGTGAAACGAACTGCATCGGGTCTTTGCGAGTCACCAACGCATCATCAGGGGTATCGAGCCAGTCTTCAGCGCGGCTCGCAACAAACCTTAAGGCTGCGCCCTTCGCAATTTCTGGCAGCAGAATTTTTTCGGGTTCAGTCAGCGCTCGAACGCTTTGGTAGCCGTTCAAAATGGCATCCCCGATTGGTGGCAAGTAGGCGTTTGTTCCTGGATCGAAGGACCAAGCCGCATGGGTAACTGCCAGATCGAGTGCCATCGGTCCCGTGCAAGCAAAGTAGAAGTCAATCAGACCGCTGACCTTGCTGCCGAGCATCAATACATTATCCGGAAACAGATCGGCATGGATTTGAGCGTTTGGCAGCTGCGATAATTCAAGCCCAGCGGCACGCTTGGCTGGTTCAAGCATCGCGGGCAGATCGGTATGGATCGAGGCAAGACTATCAGTCCCACATCTCTCCAACACTGTGCAGTTCTGCGCAAAGTCCATCGTGTTGTGCCGCTGCATCGGGAAATCAGCGCTTGCCGTGTGCATGCGCGCCAGCACTTGCCCAACAGCGAAGGCTTGATCTGCCTCGGGGCGGTTCGGAGATACACCGGGCAAGAACTCAATCAGCGCAACCGCTTTGCCGTCGAGCATGCGAAAGCTCGCACCATCGCGATCATGGATGGTGCGTGGGACGGGGCAGTCTTTGGCAGAAAGATGGTCGAGCAGGCCGAGGAAATAGGGAAGATCTTCAAGTTCAATGCGCCGCTCATACATTGTGAGGATGTAGCGGCCCTTGGTCGTTTCGATCAGCCAATTGGAATTGGAAACGCCTTCTGCAATGCCCTTCGCTGATGTCAAAGTGCCGACATCGTAACGACCAATGAGGTCTGAGAGTTCCTCAGCGCCAAGATGGGTGTAAACTGCCAAGTTTCTACCAACTTACTCGGTGAGTTGGCGGGGAAGTTTGAAAACCATCTTCTCTTCGGCAGTCTTGATCGTTTGTTCATTGATTGGGCGCAGTTTTGCAAGCGCATCCACCACCTCGCGGACCAAGACCTCCGGGGCCGAAGCTCCAGCCGTCAGCCCGATCGATTCGATCCCCTCTAGCCATGCAGGATCAATTTCCTCAGCGCGCTGGATCAGTTTGCCCGGAGTGCCCAGCCGTTCGGCGACTTCCACCAGCCGCAGTGAATTCGATGAATTGGGTGCACCGACAACCAAAACCAGATCGCAATCATGCGCCAATTCCTTGACCGCTGCCTGACGATTGGATGTGGCGTAGCAAATATCCTCCGCCTTTGGTCCGCGAATATTGGGGTAGCGCCATTCCAGCGCATCGATCACTTCGCGTGTGTCATCAACCGAAAGGGTTGTTTGCGTAAGGTAAGCAAGCGGCTCATCGCTATCAAATGGCAGCTTGTCGACATCCTCGACATCCTCAACCAAGGTCATCTGGCCTGTTTCAACCTGACCCATCGTACCGATAACCTCTGGGTGTCCTTCGTGACCGATGAAGATGATATGGCGACCTTTTTCAAGCTGCCGCTCGGCTTGTCTGTGGACTTTGGACACCAACGGGCAAGTCGCATCGACATAGACCATGTTGCGCCGTTCGGCCTCTGCCGGGACTGATTTGGGCACACCATGCGCACTAAACACCACCGGTGCATCGGTTGGCACTTCGTCTAGCTCTCTGACAAAGATCGCGCCCTTAGCCTTTAGCCCTTCGACCACATATTTGTTGTGGACGATTTCGTGACGGACATAGACCGGCGCTCCATAGCGTTCGAGCGCTTTTTCAACGATTTCGATGGCTCTATCGACGCCTGCGCAAAACCCACGTGGGGCGGCGATAAGCAGATTGAGCGGTTTTGCTCCAGAATTGGAATCTTGAAAGGGCGCGTTCATGACTGAGCCTCTAGCGCTTTGTGGTGCGTCTCGCTAGGGCAAGGACGCATTGGAGCGATTGCTCTTTGCAAGATCGCAATTGAAGGACAGATTTCAATGAAGTTTCGCACACGCGCAATGTCTGCTGTGGTTTTAGCAGCCGCGCTTGCAGGATGTTCGCGCGAAGGGGACCTTGTCCTGAACCAAGGTGTTGGCATCACTTCCGTGCTTTCGCGTTGCCCAGCTGTTGGTATCCCTGACTATACCGGCGATGTGACTTCTTTCCGTTCCGCCGGATCGCCGACTTTCGCCAATCTTGATGTGACCGCTTCGATGACCAATTTGCGCTCGACCTGCAACGATAGCGAAGAGCGCATCTATACAGAGGCAACCTTTGACGTGCATGCCCGTAGGACGGATATTCGCGGGGCGCGCAGTGTGACTCTGCCCTATTTTGTCACCGTCCTCCAAGGCGGCAGCGCGGTAGTGACCAAGCGTGTGGGGGAAGTAACTCTAAATTTCGCGGATGGTGAAGAACGCGCCAGCGCAAGCGCTAAGGCTGGTTCATTTGTCGACAGTGCAGCGGCTTCGTTGCCCGAAGATATTCGAGAACGGATCACCAGAAGGCGACGACCTGGAGACCCAGAGGCCGCGCTTGATCCGCTGGCCGCCCCAGAAGTGCGCGCTGCGATTGCGCGATCACGCTTTGAGATGCTGGTTGGATTTCAGCTCTCTCAGGAACAATTAGCGTATAACGCAACACGATAGTACCTGCAGCGCATCCGCGCCATGCGATCGTCTGGATCGGAAATCGCGTCACTGCGGATGCTCCACTCTTATGCGGTTTTCGACCTGTTTTAGACTCTGTCTTTGCGTTATCTGAGCGTTTGGAATCGAACCTATGCAAACCCTATATGCCACTTTTGCGGGCACAATCGAAGCCGCGCTTTCTGCGCTTGTCGCTGATGGTGCGTTGCCCGCCGATACATCATTCACGAACGTAACGCTCGAGCCTCCGCGTGACCCACTGCATGGCGATCTTGCGACGAACGCCGCGATGGTGCTTGCCAAACCTGCCAAGACCAATCCACGCGCCTTGGCTGAGAAGATTGCCGCAAAGCTTGAGGCAGTGGATGGTATTGATAGCACCGAGATCGCTGGGCCGGGCTTTATCAATTTACGGCTCGACCCTGCGGCTTGGCTGGATGAGCTTAGCATCATTCACACGCTGGGTGATGACTATGGACAGTCTCGCATCGGCAACGGCAGGCGGGTCAATGTCGAGTATGTCTCTGCCAACCCCACTGGCCCCATTCATATGGGGCATTGCCGCGGCGCTATAGTGGGCGATGCACTCTCGAGCCTGCTCGAATTTGCGGGCCACAAAGTCACACGCGAGTACTACATCAACGACGCAGGCGGTCAGGTGGACGTCCTGGCGCGATCCGTCCACTTAAGATATCGCGAGGCCTTGGGCGAGGATATCGGCGAGATCCCGCAAGGGCTGTATCCTGGCGATTACCTGATCCCCGTCGGCGAAGCGCTCGCGAAAACTCATGGGTCCGCATTTCAAGACGCTCCAGAGGTTGAATGGTTGCCCATCTTCCGCAGCGAGTCTGTTGCCCGGATGATGGATAGGATCAGGGACGATCTGGCTCTCTTAGGCATCCGCCACGATGTCTTCGCTTCTGAAGCAGAGTTGCAAGCTGCGGGCAAACCCGAAGCTGCAGAGGCATGGCTGCGCGACCATGACTTTGTCTATGATGGTGTTCTCGAAGCGCCCAAAGGAAAGGCACCGCCCGAAGATTGGGAGCCGGTGGAACTCCCACTGTTCCGCTCAACCAAGTTTGGCGATGATCAGGACAGGCCTATCAAAAAGTCGAATGGTGCCTGGACCTATTTTGGTGCTGACCTAGCCTATCATATGCAGAAGGCTGAAAATGCCGATGAACTCATTGACATATGGGGCGCCGATCATGCGGGCACGGTCAAGCGGATCAAGGCGGCCGTCGCTGCTCTGTCTGAAGGGAAAAACAAACCAACTCCCTTTGACGTGAAGCTGGTTCAGATGGTCCATCTCATGCGTGGCGGCGAGCCGCTCAAAATGTCCAAACGGTCGGGTGTGTTCGTCACGATCGAAGAGATGGTGAAGGAAGTGGGCAAAGATGTGGTTCGCTTTACCATGCTCACCCGCAAGCCAGACGCTCAGATGGAGTTCGACTTTGCAAAGGTCGTCGAGGCATCAAAAGACAATCCCGTTTGGTACGTCCAATATGCGCATGCCCGCATAAAATCGACAATTCGCAAGGCAGCCGACGAAGAGGGGATTAGCCCTTCGGCTAACGCAGTTGGCGAACTTGGCGATGAGGAGATCGCTCTAATTCGCCGCGCTGCACAATTTCCAAGGGAGGTCGAAGCGGCGGCTAAAGCGCGCGAGCCCCACCGTGTTGCGTTTTACCTTTATGACCTAGCAACCGACCTCAACGCCTTTTACAGCCTTGGTAACACGATGATTGAAAAGCGCTTCATTGTGAAACATGATAAGGGTTTATCCGCAGCGCGCCTTTTCCTTGCCGAGGCAATCGGGCAAGTGCTGCGCAATGGGCTTCGCGTATTGGGCGTTGAGGCTGTTGATCGAATGTAAGCTGCGGCTAACAAACGCGGCACTGATTACGGGGGTCACTTGGCCGTGATTATCGAAGCTGAATACGAGGAAGTCGAAGACGCTGCTGAAGCGGCGGAAACGACAGAGGCTGAGCTGGACCTTTCCGAAGACGACAGCTTGCCTTGGTTGGAGGCGGATGAAGAGGATGAAGGACGTTCTGGCGTCGATATCGCGCAAATCATTGGATTCGCGCTGATCCTTGCCGTTGTGGCAGGTGTTCTTCTAAGCGCGCTCTATTATTTCACCAACCGCAGCGCAGATGGTGCTCCGGTCGCTGATGGAAGCACGATCGAAGCGCCCGAAGGCCCTCTGCGCGAGCGCCCAGAAGATCCTGGAGGCCGTGAATTTGCCGGAACCGGCGATGTTGCTCCGGTTGTAGGTGAAGGTGGAACGCGCGAAGGTGTGATGGACACGGATGGCACTGGAGCCGCTGGAGCCGAAAATGGCGATCGTGCATCGGCCGATTCTGCTAACCAAGCTGGAAGCGGCAGCGAGGCTTCAAACGACGGCGCTGGTGCAAATGCCAACTCTGATGCTGATGCCAATAGTGGCTCAGCTGGCAATGCCTCCTCGGCAAGCGGTGTTGGGGTTCAACTGGCAGCCTACACTTCAAGAGCGCGGGCGGAACAAGGTTGGAATGATCTCAGCCGCCGCACGAACGCTCTTGATGGAGTGCGCTATCGCATTGAGCAGGGGCAAGTTGATATTGGCACTGTCTACAGGCTTCAGGCCGTGGCGAGTGACCGCGCGGCTGCGGATCGCCTTTGTGCAGCTCTGAGAGCTGACGGGCTGGATTGTCAGGTGAAGCCATAGAAATTGGACGATGGTACAAATGCCATAACGCGTTGCTTCGGCGGTTTCCCACCGCCTTTCCCCCCGAAAAATAAGGCGCGAAGGGTGGGCGCGCTTGCTCCAAATCGCTGACGCTGCAAGGCTTCGTTTATGACACCTGCGATCTTTGGATGTTCTGGGCCCACGCTGAATGACGATGAACGCGCGTTTTTTCGCGACGCTGATCCTGCCGGCTACATCCTGTTCGGCCGCAATTGTGAGACGCCTGATCAATTGCGCGCGCTTACAGACGAACTGCGTGGCATCCATGGTCGCGAACGTCTTTTGGTGTCGATCGATCAAGAAGGTGGCCGTGTTGCGAGGCTGCGCCCTCCTCACTGGGCAGCCTACCCGGCGGGCGAGGCTTTTGATCGGCTTTACGCGGTCGCACCCGCAAGCGCGATTGAAGCAGCGCGCAGCGGCGCAAAGGCAATGGCGCTTGAACTTTCCGCGATGGGCATAAATGTAAATTTTCACCCGCCGCTCGATGTTCGGCAGCAAGGCGCGCATGACGTAATTGGAGACCGCTCGCTGGGTAGCGATCCGATGCAAGTTGCCGCAATTGGTAAGGGCATTCTCGATGGGCTTGCAGCAGGCGGCGTTACCGGATGCATCAAACACATGCCGGGCCATGGCCGTTCCTTATGCGATACTCATAAGGAAATGCCGACGGTACACGCGAGTGTTGATGAGCTTGAACATGATATTGCCCCGTTCCGTTCGCTCAATTCAGCATTGATTGGGATGACCGGACACCTAAAGTTTCCGGTTTGGGATAAAGAGCATCCAGCGACCCTTTCTCCCACGATCATCCGCGATATCATTCGCGAAAAGATTGGCTTCGATGGGCTGCTGCTCACCGATGATATCGATATGGAGGCACTGGCCGGCACCATTCCGGAGCGTTCTGAACGTGCGCATCAGGCAGGATGTGATATCGTTCTGAATTGCTGGGCGAAAGTTGAGGATATGGAGGGCATTTGCAATGCACTTCCAACGGTGTCTGATGCCACCAAAGCTCGCCTTGATCGGGCGCTTGAGTACACTCGAGTGGGAGAAGACATTGGCGCTGAACATCGCGAATTGATCGCCAAGCGCGATGAGCTTCTGGCCCTTTGCGGGGAGCCGACATGAACATGGATCAGGACGATGGCTTTATGCTGACAGGCGCAGCTGTTGGAACATCGGAGCCAACTGCGGAAATGCCAGATGAATGGCCCGCTGATGAAGTGGGTAAGCAGGGCGCGAAGGCAGGCGATGAAGCACTGTATCTGGAGCTTGATGGCTGGGAAGGGCCGCTCGATCTTCTACTGGACTTAGCACGGCGCCAAAAAGTCGACCTTCGGCAGATATCTATCCTTGCCCTTGTGGATCAGTATCTGACTTATATTGAGCGCGCACAGGATTTGCGGCTGGAACTGGCGGCGGACTATCTCGTAATGGCAGCGTGGCTCGCCTACCTTAAATCTGCGCTCTTGTTGCCCAAGGATGAGCAGGAAGACCCAAGCCCAGAAGAACTCGCCTTGAGGCTCCAATTGCGCCTCCAACGTCTTGGTGCGATGCGCGAGGCTGCAGCGCGGCTGATGGGCAGGGATCGGATTGGGCGTGACATCTTTTTGCGCGGCGCGCCTGAAGGACTGCGTACCGATCGCAAGACCTTGTGGCGATCTGACACCTATTCATTGATCCAAGCATATGGACAGGTCAAGGCACGCACGGCTCCGCGCATCTATCATGTTTCAGACCGCCCTGTGATGACGCTCGACAGCGCCTTGGAACGTGTTTCTTCAATGTTGGGTGTGACGCTGGCTTGGATGGAAATACGCGATTTCCTGCCGGCAAAGGCTGAACCAGCTCTGCGCAAGTCCGTGCTTGCTTCAAGCTTTGTCGCAGCGCTCGAACTTGCGCGAATGGGCAGAGCGGAGATTGAACAGGCCGAAGCCTTTGCCCCGCTGCGAATACGAGGATTGAAAGTGGGCGCGAAGGCATGAGCGACGACAACAACACCAGCGCTCCTGACGATGTCGAGCGCGGTCTCGAGGCGACATTGTTTGCGTCCGAAGAGCCGCTTAGCGTTGATGCGATCGCAGCGCATTTGGGTGATCTAGACAAGGTGCTTGTGCGCGATGGATTGAAGACGCTTCAGGCGCACTACAAGGATCGCGGGGTGCATCTGGTGGAGCGCGGGAAGCGTTGGCATTTTGAAACCGCACCCGATCTTGCGCATCTTTTGCGCCGTGAGAAAGAACAGGTGCGCCGGCTCAGCCGAGCCGCCACTGAAGTGCTTGCCATCATCGCCTACCACGAACCGGTCAGTCGGGCCGAAATCGAATCTATCCGCGGCGTACAAACCAGCTCAGGAACGCTTGACGTGCTGATGGAAGCCGGTTGGATCAAGCTTGCTGGTCGACGTGAGGTGCCCGGTCGCCCGGTGATCTATGCGACCACTCCTGAGTTTCTTGACCAATTCGGGCTTGAGGCCCGCCGCGACCTGCCCGGAATGGAAGAATTGCGGGCCGCTGGCCTGCTCGACCCGGTTGATGACGCCTTTGAAGAGGCGATGGGGCATGGTCAAAGTGAGGCGGACGAAGAGCCTCACAGAGATGCAGGCAGCGCAGAGGGAATGCCCGAGATTCTGCCAGAAACGAAATCGGCTGATTGACCGAAAATCGCTATAAGAAAGGGTGACTGGCGCAAGAGCGTCTTAGTGCCTATATTCGTCCTACTTCGGTCCGCAGGGCCAATTATTGGAAAATTGAGAGACTTCGCATGGGCGGTATTGGTATCTGGCAAATCCTCATCGTGGCTGTGGTCATCCTGATCCTCTTCGGACGTGGCCGAATTTCTGAGATGATGGGAGATTTCGGCAAAGGCATCTCCAGCTTCAAAAAAGGAATGAGCGAAGAAGAAAATTCTACTTCCACATCCAACGCTCAAATCGAAGCTCCGGCCAAAGATCCGGTTGCCAGCGAAGCCAAAGCTGGCGAAACGAGCGATACAGCCAGCTGATTTTCATTTGGCCGCAGTTTGCGGCAAGAGCGCTAAAGGCTTTCCATGTTCTTCGATATTGGCGCTATTGAGCTGTTGGTAATCGTGATCGTCGCGGTGCTTGTCATCGGTCCTAAAGACATGCCGCTCGCCATGCGCACAGCTGGTCGGTGGATCGGCAAGGTGCGCAAGGTCTCCGCCCATTTTCGCACGGGCATCGACGCTATGGTGCGCGAAGCGGAACTGGAAGACATGGAGAAAAAGTGGAAGGCGCAAAATGAGGAAATCATGAAGCGCTCGGCTCTTTCGAGTGAAGAAAAACATATGGAGCCGGTGATGACGGGGCCGCCGCCGATCGAGAGTTCGGAGACCACGCAATCACCAGAAGCACCGCAGGCGTCCGCTGAAGCTGCCATCCCAAAGGCGCCGCCAGCAGATATGCAAACTGTCAAATCAGATCCAGCCTCAAAAAATGAGACGGGCCAAGATGGCGTTTGAAATCAAAGACATTGACGAAACGCGAGCTCCGCTTCTTGATCATCTGATTGAATTGAGAACGCGGCTTGTTCGCGCGGTGTTTGCGTTGCTGGTCGCGTTTGGCGTCTGCCTATATTTTGCCGATCCTATTCTTGGATTTCTCGTCCAGCCTTTGGTCGACGCCTTCCCTGAAGGAGAAGGGCAACTGATCTTCACCAGATTGCCTGAGTTGTTCTTTGTCGATCTAAAGGTAGCTGTGTTCGCGGGCTTCGTTGTCAGCTTTCCGATCATTGCAAATCAGCTTTGGGCGTTTGTGGCTCCGGGCCTGTACGCTCAGGAAAAGCGGGCATTTCTGCCATTTCTTTTCGCCACCCCGGTCCTTTTTCTTGGGGGAGCATCGCTCGCTTATTGGATTATGCCAACGGCATTCAAGTTCTTCCTCGGCTATGGGGGTGAAGCCGGGGGATTGCCAGTAGAGGCTATGCCATCTGCAGGCGCTTATCTTGATCTCGTGATGCAGTTCATTTTGGCTTTCGGCCTGACTTTTCTTCTCCCGCTCCTCTTGGTGTTGTTGAACAGAGCAAGGATTGTGAGCAGGGCTCAATTTATTGGCGCGCGCAGATATGTGATTGTCGCCGTGGTGGCATTGGCAGCGATTGTCACTCCGCCAGATCCTGGATCACAGGTGATTTTGGCGATTCCTCTCCTAATTCTGTTCGAGGGATCGTTGGTTGTCATGTGGCTGCAAGAACGCAGTATGGGCGCGCATGACGAAAATGATGCCGCTGCCGATGAGAAAGATGACGGCCACGTGGATATGACGGCCGGGTAATCGCGAAAAGAAGAGTATCTGTGTATACCGCGTTTCCAGATCACTCAGAAAGCCTGAGGCGCGCGACAATCTGGTCGCGCGAGTCAGTCTTAGACACAAAAAAGGCCCCGACAAGCGAGGCCTTTCCTTAAAGCTTTAAGCCGGATTAAGGGCTTGCAGGCTCATCATCATCGTCATCAGCGATGAGGATGATGCCGCCGATCACGGCTGCTGCGCCAAGAACAGCAATCAGGATGCCTGAACCAGCTGCCAATTCGCTTTCACCTTCAACGGGAGCGTTCGACCGCTCAAAGGCTGCTTCGGCAATTGCTGGGGTTGCTGCGAGAGAAAGTGCAGCTGTAGCAAGTGCCACATTACGAAGTTTCATCGAATCGTCTCCTAGAGTTTCTGCGATAAACCCGCATTTTGTTTATGCGAGTGAAGAGTGAGTGGCAACCCCAAATGATGCAAATTGTGCACCACGGGAGGTAGAAAGAAGATTACAATTTCAAGACTTTAAAAACACCTTATCAAGCGGACACCACCTACCGACCGGTCAAACTGTGCATTTGCAGCATTGCAGCTGCACAACAGGAGGCGATCGGACCGGTAGAGCATGACATTTGCACAGACAGTTAACGGAACTCTCCGTGAATCCCTTCGCAATTCATTTTCTGATTTGGTTACCACGGTCCTATGGGCGGGTTAGTTAGCGACAACAATCCTAGGGTTAGTACCTAGCTGGGGCCGTTGCAGAAGAGTTCTGGTGCGACTGATATGAACTCAAAGATGAGCTATTGAGCGTCACTCGTTGCCCTGTCGAAGGCTTTTAGGCCGCCGATCCAGACCTCGAGTATCTGAGTTCTGCGAATATCATTTGGAGATGAAAGCAACGGATCGCGGTCGACCAAAATGAAGTCGGCGCGTTCACCGGGAATCAAGCGTCCGAACCGCCCATCAGCAAATCCGGCAAAGGCGGCGTCAGAGGTGTAAGCCGCCAAGGCCTGTTCCCGTGTGATGGTTTCTTGTGCGCGCCAACCGCCAAATGGTTCTCCATTTTCATCGGTCCGGCTGACAGCAACCGCTATGCCCGCAAAAACATCTGTGGGCTCAACTGGAGCGTCTGACCCAAAGGCCAACCTTCCGCCGACACTCAAAACACTGCGCCAGGCATAGGCACCACCCAGCCTATCTTCGCCCAGCCTGGCTTCTGCCATCGTTCTGTCTGAAGTTTGGTGGAGCGGCTGCATGGATGCGATCACGCCGTGCCGGCCAAATCGGGCCAAATCGTCAACGTCAACAATCTGCGCATGCTCGATCCTCCAGCGCCGGTCACCAGTGTATGTGCCCGCCAATTCCTCTATTGCCAAAAGCACATCAGAGTTTGCAGCATCGCCGATCGCGTGGACGGCGGTTTGAAAATTGTCGAGCGCGGCAAGACTCATTCGGTTGCGCAATTGTGCCTCAGTAAGCAACGGAATACCGCGTGTATGCGGCTCATCCTCATAGGGTTGTTTAAGGGAGGCTCCGCGCGATCCGAGCGCGCCATCCACGTATATCTTTATCCCGCCCATCCGCAGCCGGTCCTGGTAGAGCCAAGGGGTGGGACCAGGCCCTGCGATCAGATGCATAGATTCCGGAGAATCTGCGTAAGACATAATGCGGATTTGCAGAGAGCCGTTATCGCCAGCGCGGCGGAAAGTCTGCCAGTCTTCAATCGGCGTGCCCATATCGGCGACTGCCGTAATCCCGTTGGCAAGCAATCGTTCTTGAGCCCGAGCAAAAGCCAGATCTCGGTCTTCAGGTCGAGGCCGTGGTACGCTTCCGCCAACCAAGGCTATGGCGTTGTCAATAAAAACGCCGCTGGGATTGCCAGCTTCATCGCGAATTATCCGTCCACCCTCTGGGTCCTGTGTTGAGGCGGTAACTCCGGCGCGCTCCATCGCCAGGCTGTTCGCCCAGTTCGCGTGGTTATCTGCCCTCTCAAGCCATACGGGTCGGTCAGAGACGATAGCGTCCAACTCAGCCGCGGTCGGGAAGCGGCCAAGCCCCCATTTTTCCTGATTCCAGCCGCGGCCAAGGATCCATGGTCTGGCTGGGTTCTCGTCAGCAAAGGTCGCGATTTTGGTGAGCGCTTCTTCGAGGCTGTTTGTGTCAGACAAATCGAGTGTCAAAGCTGCAAAACCGATATCCATAACATGGACATGTGCATCGATGAGGCCAGGAAGCATGACCTTGCCTTCGCCATCAAGCGCGAACTCGATGTCTTCCGGGCGCTCGTCCCCGCGCTCAAGAACCCGCGTGATGCGCCCTCCATCATCGAAGACGAGCGACGTGAAGCGCAGGACATCGCCTTGTTCATCAATGGTGATGCCATCGACATTGTAGACCAATGTGTCAGCAAGAGCCGTGCTGCTGAGGCAGAGTGCTCCGGCTGCCAATACCGCGCGGATCAAAGTGGTCTTCATGAGTTCTCTTGTGTTTTCGGGTAGCGAGTCACGAGTGCGCTTGTATCCAGCCGGTTGCCACCTTGCGATTGCACCTCCGCATAGAACTGATCGACCAGGTGAGTGATGGGCAGGTCGAGACCGTGTTTTCCAGCCTCTTCAAGTGCGATCTTGAGATCCTTGCGCATCCAGTCAATCGCGAAGCCAAAATCAAACTCGTCGTTCACCATAGTTGGCCAGCGATTCTCCAATTGCCAGCTTTGTGCCGCGCCGCCGCTGATCGCGTCCAGCACTTTGCCGGTGTCGATGCCAGTGGCCTGTGCCAGCCGGACGCCTTCGGATAAGCCGGCAAGAACGCCTGATATGCACACTTGGTTGATCGCCTTGGCCGCCTGACCCGCTCCCGCTTCCCCAATATGAACAATGCGCGCAGCATAGGCCTGCATGACGGGCTGCGCCGAAGCCATCGCTTCCTCGGCCCCGCCGCACATTATCGCAAGCTTGCCATTCACAGCTCCGACCTGGCCGCCAGATACCGGGGCATCAAGGGCTAACAGGCCGAGCCTTTTGCATTCTCCATCAATGCGGCGTGCCAAGCCGGGGGAGACGGTTGTGTGATCGATGAAGGTTGCCCCAGGTTTCATAGCCGCGAGGACACCGTTCTCTCCGAATAGAACCGATTCCACATCATCGTCATTGCCAAGGCAAGCAAGAACCACGTCTTTGCCTTCCGCCGCAGCAGGAGCATCACTTTCGATCGAGGCAAAGACATCTTCCTCCCTCAACGCATCGCGCCATTCCTCCGCTTTGGCGAAATTTCGATTGTAGCCGACAACATGGTGGCCCGCGCGCGCAAGATGGCCCGCCATCGGTGCTCCCATTACGCCGAGGCCTAGAAAGGCGATGTTTTGAGCGTTTTCCATTGGAAGGATGACTAAACCGTAATGCCCCGATTGCCAACGAAATCGGTTTGCTCTGGCCTCTGCGAAGGCTTAGGGCATCTCCATTATGAACGCGCCAGAAAACAGCCTCAAAGCCGCTCCCAGTCCGGCTGACCTGACTATCGATGACGTACGCGCCGCCGCCGCACGGATTGATGGCGCGGTGGTCAATACGCCGATGATGCACTCGATTACGCTTTCCGAGATCACCGGAGCTGATATCTGGCTGAAATTTGAGAACTTGCAATTTACTGCGGCCTATAAGGAACGCGGTGCACTGAACGCTCTGCTGCAACTAACCGATGAACAAAAAGAGCGCGGCGTTATTGCTGCATCAGCCGGCAATCACAGCCAGGGCCTCTCATATCACGGCACGCGTCTTGGCGTTCCCGTTACAATCGTGATGCCGAAAACCACACCTACCGTCAAAGTGATGCAAACTGAGAGCGTGGGCGGCAATGTCGTTTTGTTCGGCGAAACTTTCGACGATGCAAACGGTCACGCGCGCGAGTTGGAGAAGGAACGCGGCCTCACTTTTGTCCACCCCTTTGATGACCCAAAAATCGCTGCGGGGCAGGGCACTGTTGCGCTTGAAATGCTGGAAGCCAAGCCGGACCTTGATTGTGTTGTAACACCGATAGGTGGCGGCGGACTGATTTCTGGAATGGCAACTGTAGCGCGCGCCTTACAGCCTGAAATGGAAGTGGTCGGTGTCCAAGCCGGTCTGTTCCCAAGTATGTTCTCCAAGATCAAGGGTGAGGAACGCGCTTGTGGTGGAGACACGTTAGCGGAAGGCATCGCGGTTAAGAAACCTGGCGAGTTTACCAGCCAAGTGATCGCTGAGCGGGTCGATGATATTGTCCTTGTTGGGGAGCCAAAGCTGGAAAAGGCGGTTTCGCTGCTTCTTCAGATCGAGAAGACTGTCGTTGAAGGCGCAGGCGCTGCTGGTCTTGCAGCTGTTCTAGACAATCCAGAACGCTTTAAAGGCAAATCGGTTGGGTTGGTGCTTTGCGGGGGGAATATCGACACGCGGCTTCTCGCCAATGTCCTGTTGCGCGATCTGGCAAGGCAAGGGCGGCTGGCGCGGCTGCGCGTGACTTTGCAAGACCGCCCCGGGGCATTGTTCAAAGTGATGCGGCTGTTCGATGATCACAACGTCAACATCATAGAGATATACCACCAACGCATCTTTACGACGCTACCAGCCAAGGGCCTCATCACCGATATCGAATGCGAAGCCCGTGATGCTGAGCAGGTCGAACGGTTGGTCGATGCTTTGCGCACTGCGAGATACAACGTGCAGGTCGTCGAGTTAAACTGAGCTTTGATCTGATTCGTTTTGCGCCCTAGTTATTGCACCGCAATGTAGGGGGCTGCAGGGCATCTGTCCCGCGTCGCTACAGGCTTTAGCAAGAGTGCAAATCATTGCTCCAAAGCCGATCAATCTTGTGCGGTACTTTGTGCAAAGTAACCCAAAATTTACCGCGTTTTGTGGTTAAGGGTCTTTTACCGGTGAAGCGGAACAGGCATAAGAATGTCTTAACGCGCTCAACGGCGATTCCCTGAAGCAATTTGGACCAAGGACTAACCAAGACCCGTGTCGGCCCCAATCCGTTTCCCCCGCTTCTTTGTGACCAGCCCAGCGCCGTGCCCCTATCTTCCGGGCCGCAGCGAGCGGAAAGTGTTTACAGAGTTGAAGGGGGCTCATGCGGATCAGCTGAACGAGGCGCTTGGCCGAATAGGCTTCCGCCGAAGCCAGACCGTTGCCTATCGCCCTAGCTGCCTGGACTGCCAAGCTTGCGTATCGGTTCGCGTTGTCGCTGGCGAATTCAGACCGTCGAGTACGCAGAAGCGCGATATCAAGCGCAATCGCGATCTGGTGGTGACTGAGTGCCGCCCTTGGGCGACGGATGAGCAGTTTGAACTTCTGACCAAATACCTGAGCGTACGCCATCCAGATGGCGGTATGTCGTCAATGGATGAGCTCGATTACGCTGATATGGTCGAACACACGCCTGTCACCAGCACACTGGTCGAATATCGTGAACCCACATCTAGCGGTGAACCGGGAAAGTTGGTTGGCGCCTGCTTGACCGACCGCCAAGGCGACGGTCTTTCGATGATCTATTCGTTCTACGACCCCACGCATGAAGGACGTGCGGGCCTAGGGAATTACATCATTCTCGACCACATCCTTCGTTCCAAGCAGGCTAACCTGCCTTATGTTTATCTGGGTTACTGGGTCGAAGGCAGCCCGCGCATGCAATATAAGGTGCGTTATCGCCCGCTTGAGCGACTATCTCGTGAAGGGTGGGAGCGCATGGATCAGGGCGAACAATCGCGCCTTATCGCCGCCGCAACAGCACCGCGCGATAAATCTGCCGAAACCGTATCTTGCGCGCGCGGGAAAGATGGTCAGCCGGTGAAGTTTCCTTCCAGTTCCAACTGACGCGGCGCGTTAGCCGCTGGTGTAAAGCCTCGCTTCATCTGCTCGCCGGCGGACCAGACCTTTCAGCACTCTGCCACCCGCTTTGTTCCAGCGCGAGAACTCTGCCGCTGCTCCGGCTTGGTCGCCCGCTTTGTGCTTTTTGGTGAGCGTGGCGCGGGCAATCGCCCCGGTATTGTAGTGAAAGCTGACAAGTGCATCGAATTGCGCTTGCGATGTTGGGGCTGTGCCGATTGCGCGCGCAACATCGCGGGCATAGCGTTTAAGATCATCCTCCAACCGTTGGTCGCATTGCTCCTGCGTCCAGACTGAATCGGGACCCACAAAACCAAACAGTCCGTTTCGGGTTGCTCCCCATCCGATGGTCCAAGGCGCGCCGCCTGTGCCTGGGTCAGGATATGCCTCCACCAGACCGTCGCGACGCAACCGGGCGCATCCTTCGAAACGTTTGATGATCGCAATACCGGCGGCGCCAACCTGGCTCGGACAATTTGATTTCTTTATGATCGGAACCGAGGCGCGGTTGATCTCGCGGCCTTCAAATGCTGCGTCGATTTGATCAACTTCGCTCTGACGAAAGCCGCGGCCCAAGACCCGCCGCATGGCATCGAATACTCGCTTGCGTGTGTTCATGAAATGTTCCTAAATTGAGCTATCGGCGGACAACTGCCTGAAAAGAAGCTGCCTCGCTAAGGATGCCGCCCAGTTCCAACGCCGCATCGCGCGTCATTGGCAATACGAGTTTGTTTTCTTCGAGCGGAGTTTGAATGCTGACCGCCAAAAGCCCGATCGGTTTGCCATCAAGAGCCCGCAGGGGGCAGGCAACAGAAGCTTCAAGGTTGCCCGCCAGCATGAAGGCCTTAAGCTCTTCATCGTCATAATCCTGGACATTGCGGGCAATACAGCGCGGCACATCGCTGGCGAGCATGTAGTTGAGAGTGCGCCTAATCGCAGTCAGCGGCAATTGGCGATGGCGAATACCGGTTTCTTCCGTACGGATATCCATGCTTTCAAACACATCGACGATTCCCACAATCTGTTCGGATTGGTCGATGTCAAAGACAAGCGCGCGGATCACCGCGCGGCTTGAAGAGGACCGTAGGCGCAGTTGCAGGAGCCGTGCGCGGACCAATTCGTCCACCTCAATCGCGTGAACCTCCGCCCTTCTATCTCGGTCTTCGCGCAGGATGCGTCGTTCATACTCACGGTCTGTCCGGGTTTCGTATAGGCTGATGAGAGCAGGGGCTTGCCAAAATGCGAGAACGAAAGCCCCAATCACAAGCACGAGCGGTACTGCAATCACCGCTCTGCGTGGATGATTGTCAATGAAAGCTAAGGTGCGCTCGATCGTATCCAGATATCGGGCTGAACGGGCCATGGCCTAGGCCACCATGTCTTTAGGCGGGCATAAACGTTCTACCCGCTGACAAGTCGAGTGTGCTGCCTTGTTAGTTGAGACGAATTTCATCAGACACCTCGATTCGTTCATTCGAGGCGATGCTATTACGCACAAGAGCAACAGGTAGGAAAATGAAATCCTGCATAAGGCCCAACTTCAGTGCCCCAATGACGCTTATCTTCAACTCAAGAAAACACTTCATCGCATAAGGAGCACACTATTGCGCTCGGATTACTCATGGGTCGGTCGAGTCGAGGTTGTGATACATTTGGTCGGATCGATACAAATTTGTGTCAGATGCTCGAAGTATAGTTGCAAAAAATATGGTCGCATATCTCAGTCACTAGGAAGGTAAGACCATGTCAGCTAACAAAGATAGAAGAATTGGGGCAAAACGTTTCAGAGAAGATGCAGCCGAAGCCGCATTCAACAGGGATCATCCTGAACATTTTGCAAATGGAGACGAACAGAAGTTTGCATCTGCAAAATATTTCATGAGCTTTACTAAAGGTCTTGATCATGACCCGGCCACCGGCTTGATCAAAGACAAGAATGATTTTGAGGCGTTTCGCCGCGCAATTGATAATGCGGAAATAGAGCCATTCACCACGCGCGTCCCAGTCCCGATGGACAAGAAACTGCCGCGCCGCCAGTGGGAAGCGCCGACAGCCGGTGTGGTGTTCGACCTTGAAGGGCCTGACCCGCAGGCAGTGACCATGCCGCCAGCGCCGCCATTGTGCAGCGATGAGCTGACATTTGAGATGGCGGAGGTTTATGAACTTGCGCTGCTTCGCGACGTGCCATTGAACCAATTCGACAACAAAGGCCCAAGCCCAGCGTTAACGGCATCGATCAACCGTCTGAACGATCTGCCTTATGCCAAAGCAGGCTTTCCTGGTCGTCCGCGCAAGACCGATGACAGTGGACAACTAGACCGGCAAACAGTGTTCCGCGGTTCATCGCCGGGCTCGGATGAGGGGCCGTATGTCTCTCAGTTTTTGCTGATGGGTAATGGCGACCGCACAGGCGCTTTCGGCGTCTCGGACGGCATGATCCAATATGGCGCACAGCTCATCGATCAGCGTGTCCCAGCAGCGCCGGACGCGGATGATTATATGGTCGATTTTGGCGAATGGTTGCAGGTTCAACAGGGATTCAACGTTAACGCCGCCAATGGTCTGTCGGGTGGTCAGAACCTGGCAGGACAGCCCTATCGCTTTATCCACACACCTCGCGATCTAGCAACCTATGTGCATTTTGACGCGCTGTATCAGGCGTATCTTAATGCCTGTTTGATCCTGCTGTCAGGTGGCGCTCCGTTTGATCCTGCCTTTGACAATCTGTCTGGTTCATCGGGTTTTAGCGTGCTGACCAACGCGGCGACAGGGGACATGAAAGCAACCAATGCAGGCGGCTTTGCGCTCTATGGTGGTCCGCACATTTTGACTTTGGTGACTGAGGTTGCGACCCGTGCATTGAAAGCCGTTCGCTTCCAAAAGTTCAACAACCACATTCGCCTGCGGCCAGAGGCGTTTGCAGCTCGACTGGAGAAGGCGAAAGAGATTGAGAAGGCCTATCCGCAGGTTTGTGGCTGTCTGACCAAGGCGGTCAAGGATCTGCGCGACACAGCCAAAGCCATAAATAAGCACAACAAGTCGATCCCTGCGCCGCGCACCTCGGCTGACACGATTTTGTTGCCTATGGCCTTTGCAGAAGGTTCGCCAATGCACCCGGCCTATGGAGCTGGCCATGCGACGGTCGCTGGAGCATGCGTGACCATCCTCAAAGCCTTCTTCGACACCTCGGCTATGCTTGCAGAGGCAGACGGCACTGTGGGTTGGTTTACAAGTGAGCAATTAGCGGGCGCCAAAAAGGTCGAGTTCATCCAGTATGAATCGGTCAATGACGGCAAGAAGCTCGATGCGAAGAAAGCCAAATGCCCGCTTACGCTGGAGGGTGAACTTAACAAGCTGGCCGCTAACATCTCCATCGGTCGTAACATGGCAGGCGTGCACTACTTCACCGACTATTTCGACAGCGTTCGCATGGGTGAAGAGATCGCGATCGGAATGCTGGAAGAGCAAGCGCTTGGCTATCCGACCGATCCATTTGTGATGTCAGTGCCGACCTTTGATGGCCCTGTGGAGCGCATTGGCGCACGCTGAGCCAGTCTGAAGCAACAAGATAAGGGGCTGTTCGGTTTTTGCCGGGCAGCCCCATTTTTGCGCCCCTCTAGCAAGATGCTTGTAAAGAGCTCTTGACTGACAAGAGGTCTTTACAGTAAAGAGTTCTTTACAGAGACGAATCAAGTCAAGGGAATGCGGGTTTGAAGAACCGCTTGAAAGAACACCGCGAAACGCACGGCTGGAGCCAGGGAGAACTGGCAAAGCGGCTGGGCGTGTCGCGGCAAACAATCAACGCGGTTGAGACCGACAAGTATGACCCTTCGCTGCCGCTCGCCTTGCGCATGGCAAAGCTGTTCAAGGTGGACGTGCCGGACATGTTTATTGACGATTGGGAACCGCAAGGATGACAAAAGATGGAGCTGACGGCGATGGACAATAGAAAATCACGCAAGGTATGGATGAGCCTAGTGCTTGGCGGAGTAGCCGGCTTTGCCGTCGCTCTTGGCGTCACCCAGCTGTTTGAAAGCGAAGTGCTGGGCCAATTCAGCGAATCCCGCGTTATCGCGGCTCTCGTCGGATCACTTTTGCTGCTTTGCGGCCTTTTCGTTGGTATTGGTGTGATCAATCCAAGCATCGGCGCCAAGTTTCTCAATGTCGAAGATGCTGATGAACTGCGCGAACAGCAGGTTTTGCTGCGCTACAGCACGCTGGGAGTTCTTGCGCTTGGCATCATGATGTTTTGCCTCGCATTGGCAGCTCCCGCGGGACCGCTTTCGCCAATATTCGTTTTGGTGATAGCTGTGTTTTTGGTCGCATTGACCTTCTTCACTTCAAAGCGGCAATTGGCTGCATCGGACGAATTGATGCGCAGCGTGTCGCAAGAGACCGCTTCGAGCGCCTTTTACGGAATGTTCGTTGTTGGCGGCGGCTGGGCGATGCTGACCCATCTCGGCTATATCAAGGGGCCGCAAGCCTTGGACTGGGTTACGATGTTTGTGGCGGCCACTCTAATCAGCACGTTCTGGGTGTGCGGCAGACGCGGGCTTTTGACCCCTCGGTGACGTTGGCCAGCATCACGGTTCCATCAAAAAGGCCGCTCGGATTATTCCGAGCGGCCTTTTGATTGCTCGATGGCGTAGCTCTTACGAGCTGTAATACATGTCGAATTCGACCGGGCATGGGGTGGTTTCCATGCGCATCACTTCTTCCCATTTCAGCTCGGCATAGGCTTCGATCTGGTCTTTCGAGAAGACGTCGCCTTTGAGCAGGAAGTCGTGATCGGCTTCGAGCGCTTCCAATGCCTCACGCAACGATCCGCATACGGTCGGGACTTCTGCAAGCTCTGCTGGTGGTAGGTCATAGAGATTCTTATCCATCGCATCGCCGGGGTGGATCTTGTTCTCGATCCCATCAAGGCCCGCCATCAGCAGCGCTGAGAACGCAAGATATGGGTTGGCCAGCGCGTCTGGGAAGCGGAATTCCACGCGCTTTGCCTTCTCACCCGCACCGTAAGGAATCCGGCAAGAGGCCGAACGGTTGCGCGCTGAGTAAGCAAGCAGAACCGGTGCCTCAAAGCCCGGGACCAAACGCTTATAGCTGTTGGTGCTCGGGTTTGTGAAGGCGTTCAGCGCCTTGGCGTGCTTGATCACCCCGCCAATGTAATACAGGCAGTTTTCCGAAAGACCGGCATATTCATTGCCCGCAAAAGTCGGCTTGCCATCTTTCCAGATCGACATGTGTGAGTGCATGCCAGAACCGTTATCTTCCTTGATCGGCTTGGGCATGAAGGTCGCGGTCTTGCCGTAGGCATGCGCAACTTGCTGCACGACATATTTGTAGACCTGCACTTGGTCCGCAGCCTTCGTCAGCGACGAGAAGGTGATGCCAAGCTCGTGCTGAGCCGCGGCCACTTCATGGTGATGTTTGTCCATGTTGAGGCCCATTTCCATCATCGTGGAAACCATCTCGCCGCGAATGTCCATCGCGCTGTCCACGGGGGCAACGGGGAAGTAACCGCCGGTCGCGCGTGGGCGGTGGCCCATATTGCCCATCTCGTATTCTTTGCCGGTGTTGGTTGGCAATTCGACATCGTCGATGGCAAAGCCTGAACCAGCATAGCCGTCTTCAAAACGGACATCGTCGAACATGAAGAATTCAGGCTCAGGCCCCACATAGATTGTGTCGCCAATGCCGGTCGAAGCGAGATAGGCTTCTGCGCGGGTCGCGGTTGAACGGGGATCGCGCACATAAAGCTGGCCGTCTGATGGCTCAATGATGTTGCAGAAGATGCTGATCATCGGAGTGGCCGAGAACGGATCGTCATAGACAGCGTCAAGATCGGGCTTCAGAATCATGTCGCTTTCGTTGATGTCTTTCCAACCTGCGATCGATGAACCATCAAACATCAAACCGTCTTCAAGAGCATCTTCGTCCATCACAGCTGCTGCCATGGAAAGGTGCTGCCATTTGCCCTTTGGATCGGTGAAGCGCAGATCGACCCATTCGATCTCTTCATCCTTGATGCGTTGTACGATTTCCTTAGCGCTCGCCATTTTGTATTCTCCAGCTTGGTATGGTTCGAGAGGTGCCCGCTTTTCAGTACAGGCTTGGTTGGTCTTGGGCTGCCCTTAGGCCGCCTTTCTAAATTGCATCATCGTTGGTCTCGCCAGTGCGGATACGCAAGGCGCTTTCAATCGGCGAAACAAAGATCTTGCCATCGCCGATCCGGCCAGTTTGCGCAGCGGCTGCGACGGCTTCAACCACGCGGTCAGCCTGATCGTCCGGAACGACGACTTCGAGTTTCACTTTGGGGAGAAAGTCGACAACATATTCAGCGCCGCGATACAGTTCTGTATGGCCTTTCTGGCGTCCAAATCCGCGCGCTTCGGTGACGGTAATACCTGACACTCCAATTTCGTGCAGCGCTTCCTTCACTTCGTCGAGTTTGAAGGGTTTGATGATCGCTTCGATCTTTTTCACGTGTTTCCCGGTCCCGCCCTGTTGGTGTTGAACAATTCGATCAAGAATCGTGCCAAGGCCTTTGGTAACTCGGTAGCCGATCCTGCGCCGTGCGCAAGGATCATTGCGTATGCGCTTGTAAGCGGCTGGTAAGAACGGATTGCGGTGGCGGTGCCTAAAGTGGGGGCGGAGCGTGCCTGATTTTTAGGCAGGCTTGCGCCGCGATCAGAGCCGAAGCCCAGTGGTTTCAGGCAGCCCGCACATTATGTTGAGGTTCTGAATCGCCGCGCCGGATGCGCCTTTTCCGAGATTGTCGAGCCGAGCGATTAGGCGGGCTTGAGTGGCTTTGGTGTTCGTCCAGTCAGCGCGTGGAGCGCAAACTAAGATCTCTAAACCGTCCCATGCTTCCGCACCTTGTTCTAGGAGAAGCTCCGCTGGGTTGTCAGACATTTCTCGCATCGTGATGACGCCATGTGGAACTGCGAATTCGGCGTACTCGTTCAGCTCGTTCCAAAAAGCCATCGGAGCTCCACGCGCTCCCATCGCGGCGAGCGGTAGTGGAACATCTACGATCATCCCTCTGTGAGCCGGGACAACACTGGGAGAGAAGATCGGTTCACTTGTAAGCCCAGCATAGGCGCGCATTTCGGGCAGATGCTTGTGCCCAAGGCCTAGCCCATATGCGCGAAACGCGATCTCTGGGTGAGAGCCAAATCGTTCGATCAACGCATTCCCGCCGCCCGAATAGCCGCTCACGGCATTCACGGTGTAGGGCCAATCAGCCGGTAACATCCCAGCGCGCACGAGCGGCGCAACCAGAGCAATGAAACCAGTCGGATAACACCCCGGATTGGAGACGAATTGCGCCTCGGCAACTTTGTCGTGACCAATGATTTCAGGAAAGCCATAGGTCCACCCCTTCGCCACGCGGTACGCGCTGGATGCATCGATGATCCGCGTATCCGAACCCTCTGCCAGCTTCACCGCTTCGCGTGCGGCATCATCGGGCAGGCAAAGCATCGCTACATCCGCTTCGTGCAAAGCCTCTCGGCGCGCGGCCACATCCTTGCGCTGCGCATCGTCGAGCACAAGCAGCTCAAACTCCTCGCGGTCCGCTAAACGGTCGCGGATTTCGAGGCCGGTTGTCCCGGCGGCTCCATCGATAAAAATGCGGTGTGTCATAAGCTGCGCGCTTGTAGCGGCATCATGCGGTGAGGCAATGGGCCTTCATATAGCCGCTTGGACCATCGGGACCGAGGCATCCCCAGATCCAGTCGCCTGCGACGTCTAGAACTTCTACCCTGGTGCCGGGACCGAAGCGGGTTATGACCGGGGAGTCCTCGCGTGTGTTCTCCATGACATCGACGCCATCTTTGCCAACCGTTTGAAGTTGAGGGATGACGTAATGTGCCGCCAGATGCTTGCCAGCAAGCGCGATATGCGCAAGATCACCGCGCAGGGGTAACGTGCCTGGAGCAGGCTTTTTGACCGGACCTGCGAGGCCCAAAACGCCTCCTGGCACTACATACTCAAAAGATTGGCCTTGCGCCGCGTTCATTCTTTGTCGTCTCCAGTCCCCGCTCCCGAGACGTGAATGGCGCCGCTTATACGCAGTTTCCCTTTGCCGCAAGTTGAGGCGTGGATAGGTGCTTTGGCGGAGCGCGCTAAAGCGCCTTAAGAATAGCGAGCCTTGAGCATATGCCAGCTTGCTCTCAGCCCATAGGCGGTCCCACCCTTAGAGCGGCCGGGTTTGGGGTAGGGTTGCCAGGCAAAGGTGTCGAAATGCACCCAGTCAATCTCGTCACCCACAAACCGGTCGAGGAACAGCCCCGCAACGCTTGCGCCTGCATAGGGGTTTGATTGCGCGTTCACCATGTCCGCGATGTCGGATTTTAAATAGCTGCGATAGGCCTCTGGCAAAGGCAATCGCCACGGTTCATCATCGTTCGCTTTGCCCGCATCGATCAAGGCCTGAGCTGTCTCATCGCGCCGCGTCATCATCGCGGCATAATCGGGACCGAGCGCGATCCGAGCAGCGCCCGTCAGCGTCGCAAAATCGATGATGAGATCAGGGTTTTCTTCGCTTGCACGGGTTAGCGCATCACCAAGGATAAGCCGCCCTTCGGCATCGGTGTTGTGGATCTCGACACTAAGCCCCTTGCGGCTGGCAAGCACGTCCCCGGGCCGGAAAGCGGGCCCCGATATGGCATTTTCGACAGCGGGCACGAGAAGATGCAGCCGCACCTTCAACCCTGCTCCCATGGCCAAACCTGCCAGAGCGATAGCATGGGCCGCGCCGCCCATATCCTTCTTCATCAACCGCATGCCTGATGCGGGCTTGATATCGAGACCGCCTGAATCGAAACATACCCCTTTGCCAACGACGGCGAGCACTGGCGCATCCTCTGGTCCCCAAGTGAGGTGCATGATTCGCGGCGCGTGCTGCCGAGCCGCAGCGCGCCCGACGGCGTAAACCATAGGATAGCCCGTCTCCAGCGCGTCACCCTTCGTCACTTTCAGCTCAGCGCCGTACGCCTTTGCGAGTTTCTCGATTTCTGCCTCAAGCGCTGCCGGGCCCATATCCTCTGCCGGGGTGTTGACGAGATCGCGCACTAGCATCTCTGCCTCGGCTTCTGCGATTATGCCCGGCAATTGGCCAACTTGCTCGGTCAAGAGCACACGCGGACCTGTCGCGTTCTCATCATCTTTGTAGCGGGTGAAACGGTAATGTGCGGTCAGCCAGCCAAACATCGCGGCACCGGGCTGCGCGTTTGCAAGCCGATAGATGCCTTCCGGAAGCTTGGCTGCCAAAGCGGCGAGGCAATAGCTCGAAAGCTCTTCCGGATCATCAACCCCGCCGATGGCGAAGAACGCATCGCCATCGGGCACAATCCCGACCGCGCCCGCAGCGCCTTTGAACTTTTGCCCGGCAATGCTTGCCCGCTGGCCTGCGCTCAGTGATTTGGCAAAGTCTTCAAAGCCGTCTTTGGTGGTCAGATGGATCGCTATGGCCTCTTGGCCGCGATCTGGTTGGATCAGGTCTTGAACATCAGTCATGCGCTTGTCCATAAAGAGGCGTGCTGACATGTCACGCGTGATTTGGGGGAATACAATGCGGCGGATTGGTCTTGGAGTGATTTTGTTCGGTTTGGCTGCCTGTTCCTCGCCAGAGGAAATGGGCGAAGATGTCGGCGTGGCCGATACGCAGTCGGGCCAAAACGTTGAAGAAATCGCGGAAGCTATCGGTGTGGTTGATGCTGAGCCGCTCGTCTTCAATGATGATGCAAGCGACGGCGAGGCAGAACGCACCTTCAGCTACAAGTGGCCGGCGCAAGTTTCGGCAATCGAAACGCTGGTTCAAAGGCTGGGCGCAGAGCGTGATCAAGCCCTCAGCGAACAGGTGACCGAGTGGCAATCTGCGCTTGAAGAGTTTGGGACCGAAGGCTGCATTTCGTGCGTCAATCGTGGTTTTGGAAAAGAGTGGAAGGTGGTCACCGATACGCCGCGTTTCCTCTCGCTTTCAGCGGATACCTATGTCTATTCGGGCGGCGCGCATGGGAATTCCTATTTCGATGCGCTCGTTTGGGACCGTGAGGGTGCAGACGGGGCGGGTGAGGCGCTAAGGTCCTTCGAGATGTTCTCAAGTGATGAAGCGCTTTCCGAAGCTATCCGCGCACCCTATTGCGCCAGTCTTGATGCCGAGCGGGCCAAACGTCGTGGTGCGCCCGTTGAACCCGGCGGCTTCGGATCAGAATGCCCGGAGCTTGCCGAGCTGGTGCTGATCCTCGGTTCCTCGAATGGAGAGACGTTCGACCGGCTGGGTCTGCTTGCTGCGCCCTATGTCGCGGGCGCTTATGCAGAAGGGCCTTATGAGGTCACTTTGCCGGTGACGCAGGCAGTGATCGATGCGGTGAAGCCTGCGTTCAAAGATCACTTCTCAGTGCAATGATGCGGGCATTGCGCACTCGTAATCTTGCGAACCGTTCGCTATATGGACCGGCATGACCGAATATCAGCTCATCGAAGGCACCGAGACCGTCTATCGCGACGGCACCATCAAGCTCCATACTGAGGAGGGCTTTGAAGGGATGCGCGCCGCTGGCCGGTTGGCGGCGACGATACTTGATGAAGTTGCAGATATTGTGAAGCCGGGCGTCACCACTGAAAGCATCGACACCGCGATCCGCGAAATGATGCTGGATGGCGGTGCGGTGCCAGCGACTCTCGGCTATCGCGGCTATACGCATTCAAGCTGCATCTCGATCAACCATGTGATTTGCCACGGCATTCCGGGGCCAAAAGTGTTGAAAGACGGCGATATTCTCAACGTCGATGTGACACCGCTTTTGGATGGCTGGCACGGCGACACTAGCCGCATGTTCTTCGCAGGCGAGCCGTCGGTGAAGGCGCAGCGTCTGGTCGAGGTGACGTATGAATGCCTGATGCAAGGCATCGCGGCGGCAAAACCTGGAGCGCGGCTGGGTGATATTGGCGCGGCGATTGAAGCGCATGCCAAGCAGTATCGCTATGGCGTGGTGCGTGAGTTTTGCGGGCACGGGCTGGGCCGGTTGTTCCATGATGCGCCCGAAGTGGTGCATGCGAGCAAAGCGGGCACGGGGCCTGAGCTGAAACCTGGCATGTTCTTCACGATTGAACCGATGATCAATCTCGGCAAGCCTTGGGCAAAGGTGCTGGGCGATGGGTGGACCGCTGTGACCCGCGACAAGTCGCTTTCTGCGCAATTTGAGCATAGCCTTGCGATTACCGAAGATGGGGTGGAGATCTTTACCAAGAGCCCCACGGGGCGGGATAGGCCACCTTATTGACCGGGGGCCGCTTCTGCGCTTTCATCGCAATCGACCTATGCAGAACATAAGAGGGTAAGGAAGGGCTAGATTTCGCGCGCCGCCCGGATCGCCGCTCCGGCGGCAAACGGGGCGAGCGCTACCAGCAGCAGACTTATCGCCGCGACGAACCCTATGCTTGCCGCATCTTGCCGAGCAAGAGCGCCCGCACCGAAGATCAGGATCGGGAGCGCAAGAGGGATCAGCAGCAGGCCCGACAAAGCCGCGCCCGCTCTTAGGCTCGCAGTAAGGGCAGCGATCATCAGGCCAATTGCCGCAAGGCCCGGCGTGCCGGCGAGGAGGCCGAGCAGGAGCAAATGCAACGTTGGGCCATCCAGGTTGAGCAAAGCGGCTGCAGGAAACGCGGCGAGGACCAGCGGCGGGCCGAAACTCAACCAATGGGCGAGCAAACGCACGGCCATCATCACCTCTTCGGTGATCCCGCGCAGGCGCAGCTGGTCGAAAGTGCCCAGCTCAATATCTTGAGCAACGAGCTTCTCCAGCGGCAAGATTGCGGCGAGCAGGGCGGCGATCCACACCACCCCTCCGCCCGTGCGCGAAAGGAGATTGGCGTCGGGTCCGACGGCGAAAGGGTAGAGCATCGCAATCGCCACGAAGAACACGACGGGCAAGGCCGCTCCTCCGCCAGCAAAGGGGAAGAAGCGTGAAAGATCGCGGCGCAGCAGGGTGGTGATCACCATTCCTGCTCCAGCGGAGCCTCGGCAGGCACATAGTCTCCCAATTCCAGTGCCCTTAGCCCGTCAATGCGCAGCTCTTGGTGCGAGGCTATCAGCGCCACGCCGCCTGCTTTCACATGATCCTCTATCAGCCCGGTGACTTGGCCGATCGCGCTGACGTCGAGCCCGCTCAACGGCTCATCGAGGAGCCAGATCGGCACATCGCGATTGAGCAGCACTGCGAGGCCTGCACGCTTCCTTTGGCCGGTTGAAAGGTAGCGCACTGGCACTTCGAGAAGTTGCTCCAAACCCAGCGTTTTTAATGCTTTGCTCGGGTCTCGGCACCCATCCACCCGTTCCCAAAAGCGCAGCGCCTTTCCCAAAGGAAGGTCGGGGTCCAGTGCGGGGCGTTCATCCAGCAGGCCCGCTTCCCCTTCGCGCAAAACTTCGCCCGCAAACGGCGACGTCAGGCCTGCCAAAGCGCGGATCAACGTCGTTTTGCCGGTTCCATTGGGGCCGGTTAAATGGAGCGCTTCGCCCGCACCCAATTCAAAGCTGACCCCTTTGAAAAGCAGCCGGTCCCCGCGCCGACAGGCGAGGGCCTTTGCTGAAAGATGGGGCGCGGTTGAGCCTTGCATGCGGCGGAGCGTTAGGCAAAAGCGCAGCAACTCACAACTGTGCTGCTTAAGGAGCCGCTTTGATGACAACCGTGCCTGAACTTTCCGCTGAAGACCGCGATCAGCTGCTCGCCGACCATCCAGAGTGGGAATTGACGCGCGAGAGCAAGGCGATCACGCGCACCTTTCAGTTCGGCGATTTCTCCGAAGCCTGGGGCTTTATGAGCCGCGTTGCTCTGATCGCGGACAGCCAAGACCATCATCCCGAATGGTTCAATGTCTACGCCAAGGTAGAGATCACGTTGACAACCCATGATGCAGGCGGGCTTTCCTACCGCGATGCCAAGATGGCGCGCGCTGTCGACGCGCTTCTCTGATTACGCGGCCAATCCGGACCGCGATGTCCTCGCTCACGCGACCCAAGGGTCGCATCGCTGCGGGCGGCCGGTCGGCCTTGCGGTCCTGTGGACCGACTTGTGATTGCGCGGCCCATCGCTGGACCACCAAAGCGAGTTTTGAAGAATGTGACTTTCCGCGCGGAGCCTTGAATTTTCAGCGAAAACTCCGCGCGCCATCCCAACAGGTGTGACTTTCCAATCTCGCTCTAGGCGGCAGGCTAGCCCTCGCTACCGCCCAAGCAAACTCGCGGCTGAACGGTTTTGCTTGCGCACCCGCCCCGGCATCCAACGCTTGGCAAAGTTCAGCTGCTTTGCGGTCTTGCCGACCAGATAGTGCATCTCATCGCCATGCACCGCATCCCACACCGTATTGGCGACCTCTTCGACCGGAGTGATCTCCAGCCCAGCGGCTTTCACCCGGTCACGCACCGGCTCGTTTGACTGGCGGTTACCGGTCCCATCAAGCAAAGGGGTTTCAATAAAGCTGGGGCAGATGGAGGAGACCTTGATCCCTTCGGGCGCCCATTCCGAATCGAGGCTTTCAGCAACCCCGCGCACTCCGAATTTGGTGGCGCTGTACACGCTCATGCCGGTGCCGCCGGTGATCCCGGCAGCGCTTGCAATATTGACCAGGGCTGATCCCGGAGCGGTCTTTTGCAAGTAAGGATAGACCGCCTGCGCGCCGTACAAGACCCCGCGCAGATTGATATCGAGACAGCGATCAATCTCCTCTACCTCCAGATCGGCGAGCGGCCCGCCTGTGCCAATTCCAGCATTGTTGACCATAACGTCTATGCGCCCGCCTGCTGCTGTCGCCGCCGCTTCCAAAGCCACATCCCATGCCGCGCGGTCGCGCACATCCAGCTCATGCGAATAGGTGAAGCCTTTATCCATCAGGCCCAACGTGTCCTGCATACCTGCTGCGTTGACATCGGCAATCGACACAAACCAGCCGCGCTCAGCAAAAAGAACTGCGACCGCTCGGCCAATGCCGGATGCTCCGCCGGTGATGAAGATGTGGCGACGTTGGTCTGACATGTGTTCCGCTCCCAAAGACAATCGCCCGGATTGTTACATCCGGGCGATCGCTTTGTCAGGTGCTGACTTGTGGCCAGCCACAGTTCGTTATCGCAGGCTTAGCCACCCAGAGCCTCTACAAGGCCTTGGACATGCTCTGCGCCTTCAACGATTTCCGCTGTCGAAGGATCCAGCACATCACCCAAAGGCTCTGCGCGTCCGCCCAGGCATTCTGAAAGGAAATTCTCAGCGATCGCAAAGAAAGAGATCGAATTGGTGGGCTTGGCAAAGCCGTGCCCTTCATCCGGGTACAGCACATAGGTGACCGGAATGCCCGCTTCTTGCATAGCGCCCACGATTTGATCGCTTTCATCCTGTTTGACGCGCGGATCGTTTGCGCCTTGTGCGATCAGCAAAGGCCGGATGATCTGATCGGCTTTGTAAAGCGGGCTTGCGGCGCGTAGGATTGCGCGTCCTTCTTCGGTGTTCGGGTCCCCCATCCGTGTGTGGAACATCTGCACAATCGGTGCCCAGTATGGCGGGATCGTGCTGAGCAGTGTTTCAAGATTAGACGGGCCGACGATATCAACGCCGCAGGCGAACTTGTCAGGCGTGAAGGTCAGCCCGGCCAGTGTGGCATAGCCGCCATAAGAGCCGCCCATGATCGCCACTTGATCCTCAATCGCGATGCCTTCGCTGATCGCCCAATCGGTCGCATCGATTAGGTCGTCATGCATTTTGAGGCCCCATTCAAGGTTGCCTGCATTGAGGAAGTCTTTGCCAAAGCCGGTTGAGCCGCGGAAGTTCACTGACAGCACCGCATAACCACGATTGGCGAGCATTTGGTGGAGCGAATTGAACCCGTATCCATCGCGCGCCCATGGGCCGCCATGAACTAGCAGCACCATTGGCGTTGCTTCATCTGGGCGGCCATCGCCATCGCTGTCACTGCCAACCGGCAAGGTCAGGTAAGATGGCAGCGTCAGGCCGTCGCGGCTGGCAATTTCAACCGTGTGCATGGGTTGCAGCGGCATCCCGTTCAGTTCTGGCCGGGTGACATAGAACGGCTCTAGCGTCTCAGCCTCGCGGTCATAGATGTAGGTTGCGGTTGGCGCGGTCAGCGGGTCGTTCCACACGATCCATGTTTGATCGTCATCGGTGCGGCTGGAAATGCCAAAATCGCCCTCTAGACGTTCATCGAGCCAGTTAAGGGCTGTTCCCAGCTCCTCATCAATCGCGGTCCATTCATTGCGCAGATAATTGACCGAATAGGCTTCGACCACGCCGGTTTTGGGATCGCGGATCGTGCCGCCAAGATCGGCCTGATCATCCTCTGCGATCAAAGTGCGTTCGCCTGTCGCGGTGTCCTGCGCATAAAGCGCCGCTGTGTTGCGTCCGCGGCTATCGATCCAATAGAGGATGGAACCATCGGTGGTGTAACCAGCCGGGCTTGTGGTGAGCGAATCTTCCATTGCGCTCGTCTCAAATGGCTCATCGGCCACGACATTGTCGGTGACGTTGAAATAGTCGGTGCCGCCTTGCGCATTCTGGCGCATCGCCATGCGGATGGTCAGCGTGTCATCGACCATGAACCCGGCATAGCCGTTATTCTCGTAAACCAGCGTCAGCTCGCCGGTGGGAATGTCGAGGATATAGGCGTCGTGGAACTGCGGGTTGCGGTTGTTAAGGCCCAGCATGACCTTGTCTTTGATCGTTTCGGAAGAGCCGAAGACCTGCACCCGCGTATTCTCAAAGGGGGTAAGGTTTTTCTCTTCCATCGTATCGAGGTCGATCTGGTAGAGGAGGAAGTTCTCATCCCCGCCTTTGTCCTGAATATACATGATGCTGCCGCCATCGGGCGCCCAGAAATATTGGCGGATTGGGCGGTCGGTGGAAGAGGTGATAACGCGCGCGGCTTCCGGATTGTCACGCGGGGCGACCCAGACATTGAGCACGCCGTCTTGCGGGGCGAGCCAGCTGAGCATGGCGCCATCGGGGCTGATTTGGCCGCCAGCGCGGGTCGGGTTGCCGAACAGGGCTTCGCGCGGGATCAAGGGGGCGGCTTCGACAGCGGCGGTGGAAGTGGCAGTCATGAAGGCTCCATTTTGGGAAGCGGATGTGTCGGCTGTTGCGAGGCCTGGTAGAGTGAGCGCTAAGACGGCGGCGCTGGTGGCCAGCAAACGGGTTGCAGTGTTGGATAGCGACATGGTGATTTCCCCTTTGTTTGCAAGAGAATGAGCACGAGCGACGACCCGTGCCATATCTTGCACGATAACTGAGTGGGGATGGCGCGCAATATCGGTTCGGCGAAGCTGAAATGCGGTTCGCCGATCAAAGCGCCGGATTTGCGTAGAAGTGCCAGGTGAAGATTGCCATCGCGCCCCTGTGCGGGGACCAGCGTTCGCCAAGTTCGCGGCACTCTTTTTCCTTAGGGCGGTCATCTAAGTCAAGCAGGCGTTTGACCCCTTCTTGCACTGCCAGATCGCCTGCAGGCCATATATCGGTGCGGCCTTCTGCGAACAGAAGGTAAATCTCCGCAGACCAGCGCCCTATCCCCTTGATCCGAGTTAGTTCGGCGATGGCTTCTTCGTCGTCTGGCGGCATAGCGTCAAAGTCGAGTTCGCCAGCGTCGACCAGCTCGCACAGCGACCTCGCATAGCCTTGTTTCTGGCGCGACAGCCCGCAGGCGCGAAGCGTGTCGAAATCGCGCTTAAGGATGCAGGCCGGGGTGAAGTCCTCGCCGACCTCAGCCACCAACTTGTTCCACATCGAACTTGCCGCTGCGACAGAGACTTGCTGGCCGACAATCGTGCGCAACAACGTCTTGTACCCACGGGCTCTCAAGCGCGGTTCAGGATAGCCAATTCGGGTGAGTTCTTCTGCGACGCGCGAGTCTTTTGCCGCCACCGCGTCCATTTCTGCACGAATAATCTCAGCTGAAAGGCCCACTCTTATTTCCTCTAGGTTGCACTCGGCAATGGAAACTCCTAGCTGAGCGGCGACATTTTCCAAGAGTTCAAGGCTCCGGGTCTTGCGCTCAACCTTTTGAAGAGGACACAATCAAGCCATGCCAAAGCTGGTCGTCACCAATCGCGAAGGCGAAACGTCGGATATCGAGGTCGAAGATGGCCTGACCGTGATGGAAGCCATCCGCGACAATGGCTTTGATGAGCTGCTCGCATTGTGCGGCGGTTGCTGTTCCTGCGCGACCTGCCATGTCTTTGTCGACCCGGCACAAAGCGGCCTTCCTGAAATGAGCGAAGACGAAGACGACCTGCTCGAATCCTCCGATCACCGCAAAGACGGATCGCGCCTTTCGTGCCAAATCCCGCTGACCGCGGAGCTTGATGGGCTAAAGGTAACTATCGCCCCTGAAGATTGATGTTGATTGCGGGACTCTGGGCAAACCCCTAAGTCCCTCCACATGAACATCACTCAACCCATTGGCGACACGCTCGCCCTGATCGGAAACACCCCGCTTGTGCGCCTTGCTGGCCCCAGTGAGGCGGCTGGCTGCGACATTTGGGGCAAATGCGAATACGCCAATCCCGGCTCATCGGTAAAGGACCGCGCGGCTCTCTACATGATCCGCGATGCAGAGGCGCGCGGGGAGCTGAAGCCCGGCGGAACCGTGATCGAGGGAACGGCGGGCAATACCGGCATCGGCATCGCTCTGGTCGCCAATGCGCTGGGCTATAAGACGATCATCGTTATGCCCGATAATCAGTCCAAAGAGAAAATGGACACCCTTCGGGCACTCGGCGCGCAATTGGTTTTGGTCCCGCCGACCAAATATGCCGATCCCGCCCACTTTCAGCACGTCTCTCGCCGGATGGCGGAAGAAACAGAAGGCGCGATCTGGGCCGGCCAGTTTGACAATGTCGCCAACCGCCGCGCGCATATTGAAGGCACCGCGCCTGAATTGTGGGAGCAAACGGGCGGCAAGATCGACGGCTTTACCTGCGCAGCGGGCACAGGCGGCACGATCGCGGGTGTTGGCATGGCGCTAAAGGAGAAGAACCCCGATATTCGCATTGCGCTCACCGATCCGCATGGCGCAGCGCTTTACAATTACTACGCTCATGGCGAGCTGAAAGGCGAAGGCTCGTCCGTTGCAGAGGGCATCGGGCAGGGCCGCATTACCGCAAACCTTGAGGGCGCGCCGATCGACACGCAATTCCGCATTTCGGACGAAGAAGGCATGATCTGGGTCGAACGCCTGCTGCGCGAAGAGGGGCTGTGTCTTGGCCTTTCCAGCGGCATCAACGTGGCTGGCTCAGTTGAACTCGGCAAGCAATTGGTTGCCGAAGGGCGCGAAAACCCGCAAATCGCCACGATCCTGTGCGACACCGGTTTTCGTTACCTTTCAACGCTATACAACGCCGAATGGCTCGCGGAGAAGGGCCTGCCCGTGTTTGACTGGCTGGCCGAGAATGAAGGCTAACCACCAATTCATCGACAGGCCAGATTCTGGCCGCTAGGCTTGCCACAATGGCTCAAGGCAGATTTTCAAGACGTTTGGCAGGGTTGCAGGCGCAGGACGATGCTGCGCCCGATGGAGCGCCGCTGGGCGGGACAAAGGCAGAGGCAACGCAGCGCCTACAAATTGGTCTATTTGGGCTTGGATCGATGGTTCTGTTGGTTGGTCTAGCGAGCATTATCGGTTCTCAAGCAGACCTTGCCGAAGAGGCCGCCGTGCCCGATGCGGCCCCAACCACCGAACCGACCGAAGCGCCTGCGCAAACCGATCCTCTGGCTGATGCCGGGATCGTGCCGGATATTCCGGCAGAGCCTACAGAACCGGCTCAAGAAAGCGAGGTGGCTGATTTGCCGCTTCCCGCAGACGAGACGTTGCCCCTGCCTGAAACGGCCGATTTGCCCGATGATCTTGAGGGCGATGCAGGCGCACAATAAGACCTTTGCGGCGTGTCTTGCCGCTTGTCTGATCGCTTGCGGAACCGGCGCAAATGATAGCGGGGAGTATCCTGCCTCAAGCCCTTCTGAAGCCTTGCAAGCAAAGCCCAGACTGGGCTTGATGACAAGCCTTCCACTTTACTGGCCGCTGGGGGCAGAATTGGCTGACTTGGCTGGGGGAGAAGCTGAGATCCCTTGGCAACGCGAAGTCTTGGAGAAAGAGCACGAACTTGTCCTTCTCGATACGCTGTCGCCTATTGCGGGGTTGACGGATGATGCGCCTGAGACCGATCCGCTGGCTGGGCTGGAACGTCTCGCCGTGATCCAGCCGCGCGGGCTTTCTCCTGCGGATAATGTGGCGCTGGATGAATGGGTGCGGGCAGGCGGGCATTTGCTGCTTGTGCTCGATCCTTATTTGGCCGGGCATTATCCGCTGCCATTGGGCGATCCGCGCCTGCCAAACGAAGTTGCCTTAATCCCACCGGTCGTCGAAAGATGGGGATTGGCAGTTCATGTCGATGATGCTGTGCTCGAAGTTTTTCGAGAGGCCGAAATCGAAGGGACACTGGTCCCTGTGATCTCAGCGGGCGAGGTGAGAGAGCTCGATGCTTCAGGGACTAACTGTCAATTGTTTGGCGAGGGACTAGCAGCGCGGTGCGAAATTGGCGAAGGCCAAGTGACTCTGGTTGCTGATGCTGAGGCTTTCAAGGACATTCACCCTCCCGAAGGTCATGCGCCGCCCGAGCACGACAATGGTGGGCATGACGAAGATGATCACGGCGAGGAGCCCGGGCAAGTGTCAAGAACACCCGCAATTCAAGTACTTCTCCGCCTCGCTTTCGAAAATGATTGAGGGCTTTTGCCAGTTCGGGGAAATCGCGGGAGAGTGCCGCGAAACCACCGGAAAAATCGGGGATGACGCGGGAATCGGTTTCGAATCGCGGGTTAAACCGGGGAAAACACGGAGATTTCAGTGCCTAAGGCGCGCTTGTGCAAAATTCTTACATGAATTATATGATGAAAAATCAAATACTTAACAAGTAATCCCGTAATTTCCCTAGAATTACCCTAGAAACCCGCCTCTTTCCCCGATATGTCCGGGTTCCATCAAACATGTCTGTTTGCCCCGCGCTGCTCGTCTGAGTGGGCGCGTTACTCCCGCTTGCGCGGGGGTGACGGCGGGTAAGCTATGCCAGTTGCAGGCGCGTTTGAGGAGGGATTTTTACCGGCTGGGTGTCGGCCAAGGATGGGGAAGGGGATACGCGCGTGTCAGCGGGCGCAGGAATTGGAGGAGCGTATAGCGGCTATGCCTACTCGCCTGCGGGCGATAAGGGCCGTTTTGTGCTGCCGCCTGCCTTTCGCAAGGGCGTCAAGGACAGCTCTGGTGGCGCCAAAACCTTGTGCCTTGCGGCCCATGATAAGCTGGATTGCCTGATCGGATTTGGCCTGTCGCGTATCGAGAAGCTTCAAAAAAGCTCGACGATGAGCAAGAGCGCGCGATCCGCATGAGTGATGCGGAGTTCGATTACGACACGCGCGCGCAGCAATTGTTTGGGTTTGAACAGCTCCCTTTCGATGACAGCGGGCGCTTCGTCATGCCTGACTATTTGCGCGATCTGGGCGAGATTGAAGGCGGCCTGTTCTTTCAGGGCGCCGGCGATTTTTTCCTGATCTGGAACCCCGATGAACTTGCCAAGATGGGCCCTGCTTACAAAGGCGCGCAGGCCGCGTGCCGCAAACAGCTGGCTGAAGCTGCTGCAAAGGCTAAGGCGAAGGGGGCGAAGAAGTGACCGCTCCTGCCCATCAATCCGCGCCCCATATCCCTGTGCTTCTTGATGAAGTGATTGCCGCTATCGCTCCGCATGAGGGCTTGTCGGTCATCGATGGGACATTCGGTGCGGGCGGCTATTCTCGCAGGCTACTGGAGGCAGGCGCGCGCGTTTTTGCCTTTGACCGCGATCCGGGCGCGATCCGCGATGGCGCAGGTATGGTGGCCGAGTTCGAAGGTCGATTGTCGCTCCACGCTGAGCGGTTTTCCGCCATGCGCGAGGAAATGGCGCGTATCGGTGTACCGCAGGTTGATGCAGTGGTGATGGATATTGGCGTGTCCTCGATGCAGCTCGATCAGGCCCAGCGCGGCTTTGCATTCCAGCAGGATGGGCCGCTCGATATGCGGATGAGCCAGGACGGCGAAAGCGCGGCCGATTTCCTCAACTCCGCCGACGAGGCCGCGATTGCCGATGTGCTGTATCATTACGGCGAAGAGCGCCAGTCGCGCCGGGTCGCCCGCGCGATTGTGGCCGCACGCCCGCTTGAGACGACCGGCGAGTTCGCCCGCGTTGTGCGCCGGGCCTTGGGGCACAAGCCGCATGATAAGAAAGACCCCGCGACGCGGAGCTTTCAAGCGGTGCGTATCCATGTGAACGATGAGCTTGGTGAGCTGCGCGCAGGGCTTAACGCGGCAGAGGCTTTGCTGCGTGAAGGCGGCGTTTTGGCGGTGGTGAGCTTTCACAGCCTCGAAGACCGCATCGTCAAGCGGTTCTTGAAGGAAGCATCTGGTGCAGGCCGCGCGGTCTCTCGCCACCTTCCCGGCGAGGTTCCCGGACCCCCGCCCACCTTTGCCAAACTGTCCAAAGCGATCCGCCCATCAGAGGCAGAGATCGATCACAACCCGCGCGCGCGTTCCTCCACATTGCGCCATGCCATCCGCACTTCTGCCCCTGCCAGAATGGGAGACGCCCTATGATCCCTATTGGTTCACGCACCCGCCAGATTGGCTGGGCCGCCGTCCTTGCGGCCTGCTTTGCCCTGTTCGCCATCCTCACATTCAATGTCCATGCGGTCAAAAGCGAAGTCCAATTGGCAGAACGCCAGATCATCGCGCTCGAACGCGAAAATCTGATGCTGGAAACCGAGTTTCAGACCCGCGCCAGCCAACGTCAGCTTGCTGAATGGAACGCGGTTGAGCTGGGTTATGAAGCCCCGCGCGCGGACCAATATCTCGACAGCAATCGGCAATTGGCCGCTTTGGGTGAGCCGCGCGGCACGGACGCGCCTGCTCCCATCCGGGTGGCGCGCAGCGATCTTGCCTCTGCAGATGCGCCAAAGCGCGAAATGGTCTCTCCCCTGACAGGCGAGCCAGTGACGCTCGCCGTCCATGTCCACCAGACGAGGATGCAGGGGCTGTGTTTACCGAGGCCTTTGGTGATTTTCTGATCGAGGCCTCCCCTATCCGCGCAGCCAACGCGCAGACGGCTGGGCCTAGCGCGCTTGCTCAAACCCCAGCTCGAACTCAGGCTCAGGCCGCATCACAGGTGCGTGAATGAACGCCTTTGCGTTAAATGGCAGCCCGTTGGATGGGGGGCTGTTTGACCCTGTCCAACCCCGCCAGAAAAGCGCTCCTTCCAAAGACACACATCTTACCCGCCCCCCGCGTCCTGCAATCCCGTCAGGGCGCGTCAAGTCTGTCCATCTTCGCGCAACCCTGCTTGTCCTCAGCGCGCCTGCGATTGTTTGTGATTGTCGGCGCGTTTGTGCTGATCGCCGCGATTGCCCTGCTGCGGATCGGATATCTGGGTTTTGTCGGGGCGCCGCCCAGCCAGACCAGTCTGGCTGAGGCATTGTTGCCCCCGCGAGGAGAGATCACCGACCGCAACGGCACCCCGCTCGCTCGCACCTTCCCCGCCTATGCCTTGTGGTACAACCCCGATGCGATGGGCGATGATGGCGCGCCTTTGGTCGCCTCGCCTGCTGAGGTCGCTGCGCGGCTGAAAGCTATTTTTCCCGATCTCGATGCGGCGCGCACGATGCGCATCCTGTCATCTGATCGCGGCGGCTATATCCTGCGCCGTGTTCTTCCCGAAGACGCGAACAAGGTGCTGGGTTTGGGAGAGATTGCGCTGGAAATTCCGCGTGAGTTTGACCGGCACTATCCCCAAGGCTCGCTCGGCGCGCATGTTCTCGGCTTTACGCTGGAGAATGACAAAGGCGAGCTTGAAGGCAGTTTTGGGATGGAAGAGGTGCTGGACGCGCAGCTTGCCGATCCGGAGCTTCGCGGTAAGCCAGTAGCGCTATCGATTGATCTCCGTGTTCAAGGCGCGCTAGAAGATGAGCTGCGCAGCGGAATGCTGGCGACTAACGCCAAGGGCGCAGCGGGCATCGTGATGGATGTTGATACGGGTGAAGTTCTGGCGATGGCCTCGCTTCCGGATTTCAACCCCAATCTCGAAAGCGCGCAGCATTCGCCCAATATCTACAACCGCGTCACCAATGCGACCTATGAGCTGGGATCGACCTTTAAGCCGCTGACTGTTGCCGCCGCCATCGATAACGGCGTGGTGCGCAGCCTAGGCAAGCATTGGGATGCGACCCCGGTGGAAATGTCAGGGCGGCTGTTTCGCGACAATCCGTCAAAAGGCGGTACCCTCAATGTTGCCCAAGCGCTCGCCTATTCCTCAAACACAGTGACAATGCGGATCGCGGACGAACTGGGCGAGGCGCGGATGCGCCAGCTGATGATCGATCTGGGAATGCGCGATGCACCGCAGATCGAGCTAAAGGCGCGCGGCACTCCGCAATGGCCCGAAGTGCGCCCCAACGGCACATGGTCGCGGCTCACCAATATGACGGTCAGCTATGGCCACGGTATTGCGGTGACGCCTTTGCACCTTGCCGCTGGATACTCCGCGATGGTCAATGGTGGGATCTGGCGCCCGGCAACCCTGCGCAAAGTTGAGCCGGGCGAAGCACCCCGCGGGCGCCGCGTGTTCAAGGCCTCTACCTCCTCCCGTATGCGGCAGTTGATGCGAATGATCTCAATTTACGGCACCGGCAAAAGCGCCAATGCACCGGGGTACCGGGTGGGCGGCAAAACCGGTTCTGCTGAAAAAGCGCGGCGCGGCGGATATGCGGAGACCTCTCTGATCTCCTCTTTCGCCGCCGCCTTTCCGATGGAGCGCCCCCGCTTTGTGGTGGTTACAGTCCTAGATGAACCGAAGGGCACAGCGGCTTCGTCTGGCCAGCGCACCGCGGCGTTTACGGCGGCTCCGATCGTGGGCGAGTTAGTGCCACGCATCGGCCCTATGCTGGGCGTGCGTCCGGACAGCACGCGCGACGTTGATATCTCTGATCTGCGTTATCTGCTGGAGGGGCGGCGATGAAGCTTGCGGCCCTGATGGAAGCAGCTGGATTGGCGATTGAGGGCGGTGAGGATATCGCTGTCACCGGCTTTGCCATTGACCACCGCAAGATTGCGCCCGGCACCGTGTTCGGCGCGTTTCGGGGCGCTGCGTTCAACGCAGAAGAGGTGATACCCGATGCCATCGAAGCGGGCGCAGTGGCGGTCGTGACATCGCTTGAAGCGAAGGTTGAAGGCGCCTTGCATATTGCGAGCGATGAACCGCGCCAGACTTTTGCACGGTTAGCCGCGCAGTTCTTTACCCCCGCGCCGGAAACAATCGTCGCGGTGACGGGCACCAACGGTAAAACCTCGACCGCTGAGATGACCCGGCAAATCTGGCGCATGTGCGGGGAACGGGCGGCGAGCATTGGCACTTTGGGCGTGACGACCCCTGATGAGAGCGTTTCAACAGGGCTCACCACGCCCGATATCGTCACGTTCCTATCCAATATGAGTGGTCTGGCGCGCGAAGGCGTGACCCATGTCGCCTACGAAGCATCAAGCCACGGCCTCTCGCAATACCGCAATGAAGGTTTACGGGTTGCGGCAGCGGCTTTCACCAATTTCAGCCGCGACCACCTCGATTACCATGCTGGCATGGAAGAGTACTTCGCGGCCAAGATGCGCCTGTTTGACGAGGTTGTCGAAGAGGGCGGATCGGCCATCATTTGGAACGGCGGGGAAAACAGCGAATGGACCCGCCGCGCCATGGAGCACGCGTTTTCCCGAAATTTGCGCGTGCTCCTCGTCGGGGAGGCGGAGGATCAGCGTGACACCTTCCTCCGTCTCCTCTCACGCGAGGCGACCCAATTGGGGCAGAGATTACGGATTGCGTTTGATGGCGAAGAGCGGGTGATCAAGCTCCCGCTGATCGGCGCCTATCAGGCGGCCAATGCGCTGACATCGGCGGCTTTGGCGCTGGCGACCGGAAGCGATACGGCCCAAGTGTTCGATGCGGTATCCCGGCTGCAACCGGTGCGCGGGCGGTTGGAGCGCGCCGTGATCACGCCTTCGGGCGCGCCGGTCTATGTCGATTATGCGCACACGCCTGATGCCTTGGAGGCGGCAATTGCCGCGCTGCGTCCGCATGTTGACAGCGAGAAGGACGGCAAGCTCATCGTAGTGTTCGGAGCAGGCGGTGACCGCGACACGGGCAAGCGCGCGCCGATGGGCAAGGTTGCTGCCAAATCAGCAGACAGAGTCATCATCACCGACGACAATCCGCGCGGAGAGAGCCCGCAAGCGATCCGGGCTGAGGTGCTCCAAGGGGCAGGCGGCACGGATCATGTTCGCGACATTGGCGACCGGCGAGAGGCGATCCTAGCCGCTGTTGAGCAAGCGGGCGCAAACGACATTGTTCTTGTCGCTGGCAAGGGGCATGAACAGGGGCAAATAATCGGGTCTGGAGACACAATGCGGGTTCTACCCTTTGACGATGTGCAAGTGGCGCGCGAATGCGCAGCGCAGGTGGTGCAATGAACGCACCGCTGGCAAACTCCCATGCTCTTTTGCGCAGCTGGCCTGCTGATCCGCGCGATACACTTCCGTTAGCGCTTTGGGATGCAGCATCAATCGAAATGGCCACCGGCGGGCGGGCAAGCCATGCCTTTCAGGCATCCGGTGTTGAAATGGACAGCCGAGATGTGCGCCCAGGCGATGTTTTTGTCGCTCTGAAAGGCGAGGCAATGGATGGGCACAGATTTCTGCCTGCCGCCTTTGCGAAGGGCGCTGTTGCCGCAATCACCGATCGCCCGGTTGACTTTCCCCATGTCCAAGTCGCTGACACGACCGCTGCGCTCCATGCATTGGCTCACGCCGCGCGGAACCGCGGCGAAGCGGTAAGGGTCGGGGTCACCGGCTCAGTCGGTAAAACCGGCGTCAAAGAGGCGATCTTTGCGAGCCTCAACCGCACCAGCAGAGGCGCTGCTCATCGTTCCGTGCGCAGCTACAACAATCATGTTGGCGTGCCTCTCAGCCTTGCCAGGCTGCCTGCTCGCGCGAAGTTTGGCGTGTTCGAAATGGGAATGAACCATTCAGGCGAAATTGCCCCGCTTGCCGACCATGTTCGCCCGCATGTCGCCATCATCACAACGCTTGCGCCAGCTCATATCGAGAATCTCGGTTCGATGGAGGCGATTGCGGATGAGAAGGCGCAGATCTTCACCGGCCTTGTCGAAGGCGGCACCGCGATCATCCCGGCGGACACCGATTACACAGGGCGGATGGTCAACCACGCCAAGGCGCTCGGCGTCACTATCATCACCTTTGGGCGGCACCCAGATGCCGATGTCCGGCTGCTCGATGCGATCCCCGGCGCGCATGGCGGATCGATCGTCACCGCCGACCTTGGCGAACAGCGCCTGTGTTACACCATTGCAGAGCCCGGCGAGCATTGGATCACCAACTCGCTTGGCGTCATGGCGGCGGTGCGCGCGGCTGGAGGCGATTTGGCCAGCGCAGGCTTGGCCTTGGCTGAGATGGGCGGGTTGAAAGGACGCGGTGAGCGTTCTCAAATCGAAGCGGCTGGCGGCAAAGCGCTTTTGATTGATGAAAGCTATAACGCCAACCCGGCATCCATGCGTGCTACGCTTAAAGCGCTCGGGCAAACACCTGCGCATCGCCGTGTTGCTGTTCTTGGCACTATGGGCGAATTGGGCGAGTTTGCGACCCGGTTCCATCGCCAGCTTGCCGAACCTCTAGCCGAAGCCGAAGTCGATCACGCTATTCTTGTGGGCGATGGCATGGCGCAGCTGGCAGCGGAGCTGGGGAGAAGAAACGCGAACTCGCTTGGCTTTGCGGGAAGCTTCGCGCATTGCGACACCACGGACGAAGCTATCATGCAGCTTGAAGAATTCGGTGTGACCAACGGCGATGTGGTGTTGGTCAAGGGTTCGAATTTCATGGGGCTTGGCCGTTTGGTTTCACACTTCAAGAGCGCCACCAAGTAAAGGCGCCCAAGGGATCTAGATGCTCTATCTGCTTGCAGAATGGCTGGAATTTGAAGGGCTTTTCAATCTGGTGCGATACCAGACCTTCCGCTTTGGCGCGACGTTGATGACGGCGCTGATTTTCGGAATGATCATTGGTCCGCGCTTCATCAATATGCTGCGCGTACGCCAAGGCAAAGGCCAACCAATTCGCGCAGACGGCCCGCAAAGCCACCTTGCCAAGCGTGGGACGCCCACGATGGGCGGCTTGATGATCCTAATCGCGCTGACTTTTGCGCTGTTGCTCTGGATGGATTTGACCAATCCGTTCGTCTGGGCCTGCCTTGCGGTGACGATTGGTTTTGGCGTTATCGGCTTTGTCGATGACTACGACAAGGTGACCAAGAACAGCCATGCGGGGCTGTCAGGCCGCATCCGCCTGCTGCTTGAGTTCGGCGTCGCAGGGATTGCGAGCTATCTGATTGTCAGCCAGATCAACACCAACCTTTACATCCCGTTCTTCTCCGACGTGGAGATCCCGCTGGGCCCGGCCTATTACGTCTTTGCCGCCTTCGTGATGGTGGGAGCTGGAAATGCGGTGAACCTGACCGACGGGCTCGATGGATTGGCGATCATGCCGGTGATCATTGCGGCGGGCACTTTCGCTATCATCGCTTATCTGGTGGGGCGCGCGGATTTCACCGAATATCTCGGTATCCCGCATGTGCCCGGAGCCGGCGAGTTGGCGGTTTTTTGCGCGGCGATCATGGGGGCGGGGCTCGCCTTCTTATGGTTCAACGCGCCGCCGGCTGCTGTGTTTATGGGTGACACCGGATCGCTGGCGCTGGGCGGAGCGCTGGGCGCTATTGCGGTTGCCTCCCACCACGAGGTTGTTCTGGCGATAGTAGGCGGGCTGTTCGTGTTTGAGGCTTTGTCCGTTATCATTCAGGTCTTCTGGTTCAAGCGCACGGGTAAGCGCGTGTTCCGCATGGCCCCCATTCACCACCATTTCGAACAGCTTGGCTGGTCAGAAAGCAAGGTCGTGATCCGGTTCTGGATCGTAGCGATTGTGCTTGCGCTGATCGGTCTTTCGACCCTCAAATTGAGGTAGCGTCCACCCCTTAGTTGATGAAACACAGCCGTAAGTGATCATTTCAAGAAACGCCTTTTCCAACAAATCCTACAGCGTGCTTGGGCTGGCGCGTTCGGGTGCGGCTGCGGCAGAGGCGTTGCTTGCCAGTGGTGCTAATGTGACGGTGTGGGACAGGCAGGACGTCGCCCGCGAGGCGTTTGAAGGGCGCTGCACCATTGCTGATCCGCTGGAGATGGACCTGACCGGCTGCGATGGGTTGATCGTGTCGCCCGGTGTCCCTCTCAACACTCATCCGATCACCGCTCATGCGGCCAAGTTCGGCGTGCCGATCATCGGCGATATTGAACTGTTTGCGCAGGCGCGCGCGGAACTGTTCCCGCACAAGGTCGTCGGCATCACCGGCACGAACGGCAAATCAACTTGCGTGGCGCTGGTTCACCACATCCTTGAGATGGCGGGCATCCCTTCGCTTTTGGGCGGCAATATCGGGCAACCGATTATGTCCCGCGAACCGCTTGCGCCCAATGAGCAGGGCGAGGGGGTCTATGTCCTCGAACTTTCAAGCTATCAAATTGACCTAACGCAATGCCTCGATTGCGAGGTTGCCGCGCTCACCAATATTACCCCTGACCATCTTGATCGCTATGACGGTTTTGACGCCTATGCCGCGTCCAAAGCGCGGCTGTTCACTATGCAGGGCGCGCGGCATCTCGCCGTGTTTGGGTCGAGAGATGCACCGGCGGGCGCGATCTACGAGGCGACCAATTCTGAACGAGAACAAGGCCGGGCAGTTGCGGTCAATCTTGATCTCCTACGCCCGCTTCAACCCCAATGGCCAAGCCTGCAAGGCCCGCATAACCTTGAAAATGTTGCGGTGGCGGTCGCCATTGCTGAAGAGCTGGGTGTAAAGCCTGCGCAATGGCAGCACGCTCTTCCGCGCTTTCGCAGCCTCCCGCACCGGATGGAGCGCGTGGCGCAAGATGGCGGCGTGATCTTTATCAATGATAGCAAGGCGACCAACACCGCCTCCACCGCGCCCGCGCTTGCGGCCTATCCGCCTGATGCGAACATCCATGACGGAGCCCCGCGTGTGCACTGGATCGTGGGCGGGCTTGCGAAAGAGGATGGGCTAGGGGAATGCGCGCAGCATCTCGGCTGCGTTGCCGCGGCTTATACGGTGGGCGAGGCAGGCCCGCGCTTTGCCGAATTGCTCGAAGGCGAAGTGCCCAAGGTGGAACGCTGCGAACTGGTCAGCGAAGCGGTTGCGCGCGCTCGCGACGCTGCAAGACCTGGCGATGTTGTGCTGTTCTCACCCGCCTGTGCCAGCTTCGATCAGTTCCGCGATTATGAAAAGCGCGGCGAACATTTCCGCCAACTGGTCGGCGTTATCGCGCAGTGCGAGGTGGATGGGTCACCCGATATCTTCGAAGAGGATCAAGCGGCATGAGCACCTCTTATTCAACCGCAAGATCAGGCCCACGTGCCGATGCCACATTTCATGCACCGGTTCCGGTGCGCGGAGGGCTGGCAGAACGCATCCGCGTATGGTGGCGTGAGATTGACAAATGGCTGCTGGGTCTTGTCCTGGTACTGATGGCGCTGGGCACGCTGGCGGTTGCGGCGGCGTCTCCGGCGGCAGGCAAGCAATATGACGTTGGCGAATTTGTCTTTTTCCAAAAACACCTAGTGTTTCAAGTGGCGGGCGTGGGCGTCATGCTGCTCGCATCATTTGCAAGCCGCGAAGATGCGCGGCGGCTGGGCATTTTGCTGGCGGTGGGGATGCTGTTTCTGCTGCTCCTTGTCCCGATCATCGGGGTTGAGCGCAACGGTGCAAGGCGCTGGTTGGAACTGGGGCTGACGCTGCAACCGAGCGAGTTCTTGAAGCCTGGCTTTGCGATCCTTCTTGCTTGGATGCTGTCATGGCGGCTGCGTGATCCTGATCTACCCGTGTTGGGCTATGCAACTTTGGCGATGGCGTTGGTGGCGGCTTTGCTGATGCTGCAACCCAATCTGGGCGCGACGATCCTGTTTGGCGGGGTCTGGTTTGTGTTGGTTGTGCTTTCGGGCGTTTCGCTCGCGCGGATTGGCGCGCTGATCGGCGCGGGAATTGGCGGGCTGACAGCGGCCTATTTCCTTTATGACAATGCGCGATACCGGATCGACAGTTTCCTTGGCGGTGGCACCGCGTTTGACCAAGTGGACTTGGCGCAGCGGACCCTGCTGAATGGCGGGTGGACCGGCAGCGGATTGTGGCTCGGGACGCGCAAGATGAACCTGCCAGAGGCGCACACCGATTACATCTTCTCGGTCGTGGGTGAAGAGTTCGGCTTGCTCGCCTGCGCGCTGATCCTGATTGTCTATGTCGCGATTGTCGCGCGGGTGCTCATCCGGCTGGCGGATGAGGAGAACCTGTTCGCGTTGATGGCGGGCACCGGCCTTGTGACATTGTTCGGTGGGCAAGCGTTCATCAACATGTTGGTAAATCTCCAGCTGTTCCCATCTAAGGGGATGACATTGCCGCTGGTCAGCTATGGCGGATCATCGACATTGGCGGTGTGTCTTACGATCGGGTTGTTGCTCACCATTACGCGGCGCAATCCGTTTCTGGAACGCGAACGGCCGGGCCTTAAGGACTTGCTTGGCCGGTCAGAGGCGCGCGGGGGCAAAAGCGCGCCTAAGGAGGTACGGTGATGAACGCAGAACCAAGGGGAGGGGCGAGCCGCCACTTCGTGCTGGCAGCTGGCGGAACAGGCGGGCATCTGATCCCGGCCTTTGCGCTTGCGCATGAACTGGATGCGCGCGGGCATCATGTGGCGCTGATCACGGATGAGCGCGGCGCGAACATTCCGGGCAAGCCCGATTTTCTGACTGCGCATGTCCTTCCTGCTGGCCGTTTTGGCAAGAATCCTCTGCGCTGGATTGGCGGGGTGCGCGCCGTATTGGAAGGGCGCAATATGGCTCTGCGCCTATTTGAAAGTTTTGAGCCTGCCGCCGTGATCGGATTTGGCGGCTATCCCGCCTTTCCCGCTTTGCTGGCCGCGACCGGCGCCAAGGTGCCAAGCGTGGTGCATGAACAAAACGCGGTCCTGGGCCGTGTGAACCGGTTGCTCGCGGGCCGGGTCGATGCGATTGCGACGGCCTACCCTGAGGTCGAGCGCTTGAAGCCCAAACATGCGGAGAAGACCCACCTGGTTGGCAATCCGGTGCGTGAGGAAGTGCTGGCTTTGCGCGATCAGGATTTTCCGGAGCTTACCGAAGAGGGATTGCTGCGCGTCCTTATCACCGGCGGAAGTCAGGGCGCGAGCGTGCTTTCCGATGTGGTGCCCGATGGCCTTGCGATGCTGCCCCCTGCGTTGCGCAACCGTTTGCAGGTCACGCAGCAGTGCCGCAGCGAGGATGTCGATAAGGTCCGCGAACGCTACACCGCGCATGATATTCCGGCAGAGCTTGGTACCTATTTTGAGGATATGCACAACCGATTGGCCGATACACATCTGTTTATCGGGCGTGCGGGCGCATCGACCATTGCCGAACTGACGGCGGTGGGGCGTCCGGCGATCCTGGTGCCTTTGCCGATAGCGACAGACGATCATCAGGCGTCGAACACCGCTGAAATGGTCAAGCAGGGCGGGGCGCGGATGATCCGGCAGGACCGCTTCACGCCCAAAGAGCTCGCTAAGCAGATTCAGGCGCTCGCGCAGAACCCATCAAGCCTTGCCAATGCGGCGCATGGCGCGTGGAATTGCGGGCGGCCCAAGGCGGCGAAGGACTTGGCAGACCTTGTCGAGAGCATGGGCGGAATTGACCTGATGGACGTTATCCGCGTGGGAGAGGCCGCGCCTAAAGCCGCACGCACCGCCAACCAGACGCAGACCGCAAGCTGCAACGCTTCGGAGGACGTGGCCGCATAATGAAGGGCGTTGGCACCGATATTGGCACCATCCACTTTGTCGGGATTGGCGGCATTGGCATGTCAGGCATTGCCGAGGTGATGCACAACCTTGGCTACACGGTCCAAGGCAGCGATCTCGCTGATGGCGCGAGTGTAGAGCGGCTGCGCGGGCGCGGTATCACGATCCATATCGGCCACGCGAAAGAGAATGTCGAAGGCGCCGCTGTGGTGGTCACCTCCACCGCCGTGCGCCGCACCAATCCCGAAGTCGCCGCCGCTCTTGAAGCGCGCATTCCCGTGGTGCGCCGCGCTGAGATGCTGGCGGAGCTGATGCGGCTGAAATCCACCGTCGCGGTTGCGGGCACGCATGGCAAGACGACAACGACCAGCATGATCGCGAGCCTGCTTGACGCGGGCGAGGTCGACCCCACCGTCATCAATGGCGGGATTATCGAACAATATGGCTCCAACGCGCGGCTCGGCGACAGCGACTGGATGGTGGTCGAGGCGGACGAAAGCGACGGCAGCTTTCTAAGGCTCGACGGCACCATCGCGGTCGTCACCAATATCGATCCTGAGCATTTGGATCACTACGGCGATTTCGACGGGGTGAAGCGCGCCTTTGTCGAGTTCATTCATAATGTCCCCTTCTACGGCGCAGCGATCCTGTGTGTGGACCACCCGGAGGTCCAGGCGGTGATCGGCGAAGTGCGCGACCGCAAGGTGGTGACCTATGGATTCTCGCTTCAGGCTGACATTTGCGGCGTGAATGTGCGCCCGGTCGAAGGCGGCAACACGTTTGATGTGATCATCCGCCAACGCGGAGAGGAAGACCGCCGGATCGAGGGCGTGCATCTGCCCATGCCGGGTCGCCACAATGTCCAGAACGCGCTCGCCGCGATTGCTGTTGCGATTGAGATGGGGTGTTCGGACACGGTCATCCGCGAAGGGTTCGGCGGCTTCAGCGGAGTGCGTCGCCGCTTCACCAAGGCGGGCGAGGTCCAGTTGGAAGGCGGCAGCGTCGCGGTGATCGACGATTACGCCCACCACCCGGTTGAAATCCGCGCTGTCTTGGGCGCGGCGCGAGAGGCGGTGCCAGAAGGCCGGGTCATCGCGGTCGCGCAGCCTCACCGCTATTCGCGCCTCAACGATTTGATGGAGGACTTTCAGACCTGCTTTAACGATGCCGACATGGTGTTTGTTACCCCGGTCTTTGAAGCTGGCGAAGAACCCATCGAAGGCGTCGATGCTGCCGCTCTGGTCGCCGGCCTCAAATCGCACGGCCATCGCTCTGCCGCCACCACACCCTCACAAAGCGACCTTGCCGCCACACTTGCAGGCGAAATTGCTCCCGGAGACATCATTGTGTGCCTCGGCGCGGGGGATATCACCAAGTGGGCGGCTACCCTTGCCGGTTCGATTGAATCACATAGGGAGGCATGAGCGGACAAATGAACCACCGGCAGCCCGGCGAACCCAATGACCTAGATACAGGCATGGCCCCCAATTGCGCGGTTGAGGGCGATGTGAGCGCGCCTGTGCCATTGGGCAGCATCCGCGGGAAGCTGACGCAGGGCGCTCCGCTCGACAAACATGTGTGGTTCCGGAGCGGAGGTAAAGCCGATTGGCTGTTTGAACCGGCCGACCTCAATGATCTCAAAGCTTTTTGTGAACAGCTCGACGGGCAAATCCCGATCATGGCTTTGGGTGTGGGGTCCAACATGATTATCCGCGATGGCGGCGTGCCCGGCGTTGTGATCAAGCTTGGTCCGGCCTTTGCCGAAGTGGAAGTCATTGGCGAGAACACTGTCAAAGCGGGCGCGGCGGCCCCTGCCAACAAGGTTGCACGGCGGGCGGCGAAGGCGGGGATTGACGGCATGACCTTCCTCACCGGTATCCCCGGCTCGGTGGGCGGCGTCACCAAGATGAATGGCGGGTGCTATGGCCGTGAGACCTGCGATGTGCTGGTCGATTGCGACGTGGTGCTGCCCGATGGCCAGTTCGTGACGCTGACCAACGCTGACCTCCAATATTCCTACCGCCATTCCGCTTTGCCCGATGGCGCGGTGGTGGTCGAAGTGCGCTTCAAAGGCTTCCCCGGCGATCCAGACACGATCAAGGCCGAGATGGATCGCATCTCTTCCGAACGCAAAGAATCGCAGCCCATCGGCAGCATGACGGGCGGATCGACCTTCAAAAACCCTCCGGGCCATTCCTCATGGAAGCTGGTCGATGCGGCGGGCCTGCGCGGTTTCACCCATGGCGGCGCGCAGGTGAGCGAGAAGCACTGCAACTTTCTTATCAACAACGGCACCGCCACCAGCACCGAGATTGAGGAGCTGGGCGAGCTGGTGCGCGAGAAGGTCTATGCAAATTCCGGCATCCAGCTCGAGTGGGAAATCAAGCGGGTGGGGCGGGTATAATGACCCAGAAACCACCCCTCCACGTCGCGGTCCTCATGGGCGGCTGGGCGAATGAGCGGGATGTCTCGCTGTCCTCGGGCGCGGGGGTTGCGGATGCGCTGGAGATGAACGGGCACCGCGTCACGCAGGTCGATATGGGCCGCGATGTGGCGCTGCGCTTGGCTGAGCTAAAGCCCGATGTGGTGTTCAACGCGCTCCACGGTGTGCCGGGTGAGGATGGCAGCGTTCAAGGGATGCTCGATCTGATGGGCATTCCCTACACGCATTCGGGGCTTGCCACATCGGTGATCGCGATTGACAAACAGCTGACCAAGCAGGCGCTCATCCCCCATGGTATCCCGATGCCGGGCGGGCGGATTGTGCCGGTGGCTGAGCTGCATGAGCGCGACCCGCTGCCGCGCCCCTATGTGCTCAAACCCGTCAATGAAGGCTCCAGCGTGGGCGTCGCGATCATCACTGAGGACTCCAATGTCGGCAACCCGATTGCGCGCGAGGCAAAGGGGCCGTGGCAGGAATTTGACGAGCTGCTCGCCGAACCTTTCATCAAGGGGCGTGAACTCACCACGGCTGTGATCGACAGTGCGAGCGGACCGCGCGCGCTCGGCGTGACCGAGCTGATTATCGAAACCGGCTTTTACGATTACGAGCACAAATACACCGAAGGGCGCACGCAGCATGTCTATCCTGCGAAAATCCCGCCTGAAATCGCCGCGCTTTGCGAACAATACGCGCTGAAAGCGCATGACGTGCTCGGCTGCCATGGCACTAGCCGCACCGATTTCCGTTGGGATGATGAAGCGGGTGAAGATGGGTTGTTCGTGCTGGAGACCAACACGCAGCCGGGTATGACGCCGCTCAGCCTTGTCCCGGAACAAGCGCGCCACTGTGACATTGGCTATGCCGAATTGGTCGAGCTGATCGTGATGGAGGCTTTGCGGGTGCACCAGGATCGTTTGGGCGGTTCATCCACTGGCGCGACCCCTAAGATTGAGGAGACCGCCTGATGGCCAAGATCAAGCGAGCTGCCAGCAAAGGCGTCCGCCGCGCCGCCAAATCGCAAAGCCGTGCTGCAGGCGCGCGCCGGGCAAAGGCGAAGACCAGCGGCTTTGTCGATGGCGCGATGGGATTGCTCCCGTTCAGCGAAGAGCAGTGGAGCACGATCTGGATGGCGGTGATCATCGGTGCGGGCGTTGCGCTCGCCTTCGTGATTGCCAATCTGGCTGGGGTTCCTGCGATGGCGCAGGCGCAAGTTGCTGCAATTGCCTCTGATGCAGGTTTTGAGGTCAAACATGTGCGCGTCACCGGCACCAACCGGATGGATGAACGCGAAGTCTATGCCCGCGCGCTTGCCCAGCGTGATCGTCCTATGCCGCAGGTTGAGCTTGAGCGATTGCGCGAAGACTTGCTCGAACTGCCATGGGTGAAAGATGCGCGGGTTTCGGTGCAATTGCCCTCAACGCTTGCCATAGATATTGTTGAGCGTACGCCGCATGCTGTGCTCGAAAAGCCAGACCGCCTGGTGTTGATCGACGCGGAAGGCGAAGAACTATCGGCCGTGTCGGCAGAGAATGCGGGCGAGCGGCTGCGCATTTCGGGGCCGGGTGCTGCCAAACAGGTTGCACCGCTTGAAACGCTGCTTGCCACCGCGCCTGCCCTTCGTCCGCAGGTTGAAGCGGCGGAATGGGTTGGCAATCGCCGCTGGAACCTGACCTTCAAGAGCGGCCAGATCCTCGCGCTTCCAGAGGGCGCTGAAACGTCCGCAAGCGCTCTTGTCAAATTCGCACGGATGGATGGCCAGAACCGGTTGCTCGGTGGGCAAGTGGCGACCTTTGATATGCGCTCACCACCGCGCATCTATATGCGCGTTCCGGGCCGGTCCGAACAGGTCGATATCAGCGGGACCGAAGGCGGAGCATAATGCCCAGCAACAAATCTTCCTCTCGTAAATCCACGTCGAAGCAGAGCTCACCCAAAGCGCGGCTAGCCAAGATTTTTGGTGCTGTGAACATCGGTTCGTTCCGCATTTCCGCGATGATCATGGGGGAAACCGAGACCGGTGATTTGCTCGTGTTAGGCTCAGGCCACCGCGCGAGCCAGGGGATCAAGCGCGGCTATGTCACCGATATGAAGGCGGCGACCTATGCGATCCGCGATGCGGTGGAGCGCGCTGAAAAGAACGCGGGCACCAGCGTCCAGAGTGTGTGGATTGCGTGTTCGGGAGCGGGGCTATCGAGCCGGGTCTCGAAGGTCGAAATAGAGATCGGCGGGCGCCGTATCGAAGAGGAAGATGTCGAACATTTGCTGATCGAAGCGCGCGACATGATTGAACCCGATGGCCGCACGGTGCTGCACGCCATCCCTGCGCATTACACTCTGGACGGCGCGCATGGCGTTGCCAATCCGCGCGGTCTCCATGCAGAGCGTTTGGGTGTTGATGTCCATGTGATGCTGGCCGATGGCGCGCCGGTGCGCAATTTGATGGAGGCAGTCCAGAACGCGCATCTTGAGGTTGAGGCGGTGGTCGCAGCCCCTCTCGCCTCTGGTTATGCGTGCCTGTCCGAAGAAGAGCGCGAGCTTGGCGTCGCATTGGTCGAGATCGGATCAGATGTCACCAATGTCTCGGTTTTTGCTGGCGGCATGCTGCTAGGCCTGCGCGCCATTCCTATGGGATCGGGCGATATCACAGATGCGATCGCAAGCGCCTTTGGTATTCGCCGGTTTCAGGCAGAGCGATTGAAATGCGTATCAGGCTCCGCAATTGCCAGCCCCAGCGATCACCGCGAGATGATCCCCGTACATGGGCCCAATGAAGGCGCAGGCGAACCCGCAGGTCCCTTGGCCCGCGGCGCGGATGACAAGAACCGGATTGCGCGCGCAGAATTGATCTCGGTCATCACGCAAAGCCAATCGCAGCTCACCGTAGCGATAGGCAAGGCTCTGAAAGAACTGGGCTTTACCGGTGTCAGCGCTGGGCAGGTCGTGCTGACCGGCGGCGGGGCGGAGCTTGCTGGGCTGGCTGAGTTCACGCAAAGCGCGCTTGCGATGCCGGTGCGGATTGGGCGCTCTCCTGCGCTTACCGGGCTGCCCGAAGCACACGCCACGCCGGGTTTTGCCGGGCTTTCGGGCCTGTGCCTTTACGCCGCCGAAGACCCGATCGACATCCGCTCCATCGGCTCGCGCTACCAGAGCGGCGCACACTTTGGCGGATCGCTGGGCAAGAGCTTTGCCGTTGGCCGGTTGTGGCAGGCGATGCGAGAGTATTTTTGAAACCAGCCATATCAACGGTGAAGCGCAATTCTCTCACCGCCGGATTTGGTGTATTTGGTAGTTAAACCGACTGTGGATAAGGCTGTGCACACTATAACAGGCGCATCACGAATATGTCACAGTCATGCGCGGCGTAGGAAAAGCACGCGAAAACCGTAATCTACGTCTGGAGGACACAAGCGATGAGCATCAATATCGGCCCAGCAGAAACAGACGATCTGCGCCCCAAGATCACCGTTATCGGGATCGGCGGCGCTGGTGGCAATGCGATTGCCAACATGATCGCATCAGAAATTGAGGGCGTCGACTTCATCGTTGCGAACACCGATGCGCAGGCGCTCAATTCAAGCCCTGCTGAAATGCGTATTCAGCTTGGCCCTGATATCACAGGCGGCCTTGGCGCTGGCGCGCGGCCCGAAGTGGGCAAGGCGGCTGCTGAAGAGACCGTGAGCGAGGTTGAAGAGGCGCTCGATGGCGTCAATATGGTTTTCATCGCTGCTGGTATGGGCGGAGGCACCGGCACCGGTGCTGCACCCGTCATAGCAGAGGCTGCTCGGCGCAAGGGTGTGCTGACCGTTGGTGTTGTGACCAAACCGTTCCTGTTCGAAGGCACGCGCCGGATGCGCGCCGCCGAAGCTGGCATTGCCGAACTGCAAAATCATGTCGATACGCTGATCGTCATTCCAAACCAGAACCTGTTCCTCGTCGCTAAGCCTGAGACGACCTTCAAAGAAGCGTTCGAGCTTGCGGATGAAGTGCTCCAGCAAGGCGTGCGATCAATCACCGATCTGATGGTGATGCCGGGGCTGATCAACCTCGACTTTGCCGATGTGCGCTCTGTGATGAGCGAGATGGGCAAAGCCATGATGGGCACGGGCGAAGGCGAAGGTGAAAACCGCGCGCTCGACGCCGCTGAACAGGCGATTGCGAACCCGCTGCTTGACGGCGTGTCGATGCAGGGCGCGAAGGGTGTGATTATCTCCATCCTTGGCGGCGAAGACATGAAGCTGATGGAAGTTGACGAGGCGGCGAACCACATTCGCGATCTGGTTGATGAAGACGCCAACATCATCTGGGGCAGCGCCTTCAACCCTGATCTGTCTGGTAAGATCCGCGTTTCGGTTGTTGCCACAGGCATTGAGCCGGGTGCAGCATCAGAGCCTTCCTACGCGGCCAGTTCAGCCATGCCATCAGCGCGCGCACCAAAACGTCCGGTGCTCGATCTGACTGGCGGGACAGAGGCTGAAGCTCCGGCTGAAGAGGCTCCGATGACGCTGACGCCGCCAATGGCTGCGCCTGAGGAAAGTGGCTTGGCCGCCGCCGAGCCGCCGCGCATTCCCGTGCTTTCTGATCCTGTTGCCGATGCGATCAATGAAGAGCCTGATTTGGGCGAGGATGAGGATGAAGGGTCAGAACCCTTTGATCTGAGCGGCATGCAAGCGGGCGATGATATGGGTGATGAAGGCGATGATGTTGACGGTATCGTCGATCCGCTCGCTGGTCTTCGCGGGGCAGATGACGATGCGTTTGGCGACCCCGCTGACGATGATGCCTTTGGCGCAGGTGCAGATGATGGTTTTGCCGCCGCCGAAGACGCACCGGTTGAGGGCACACTGGACCTTGAGCAAGCAGATTTTGGGGACATTGCAGAAGGCGATGGTAGCGCACTGACTGATGACGCTGCAGAGGTTGAGGTGGCGCAAGAAGACATACTCGCCGATGCCGACCGGCTTGATGAAGCGAATGAGCCAATCGAACCGCAAGCCGAAGAGCAAAAATCGGGCGGCGGTCGCAGAGCCGGTATTTTGGGTGCCGGAGCCGCTGGCGGGGCTGCCGCTTCTGGTGGCGCGGGCGGCTCAGATGGCGCCGGATCTGGTGGGGGATCAGGCGGCGGATCGACGCTGTTTGAACGAATGGCCAACCTGTCGCGTTCTTCCGGTTCGGACAAAGAGGACGATGGCGACGATGACGATGATGCGCCAGCGCTCAGCATCCCACGCTTTCTTGGCCGCCAAAACAACCAGTAAAGCGACCCGGTTCGCTGTCGTCCAGACCAGCTGGTGTCTCCCGAGCTATCGGGTGCCTGATGCCGTTGGTCGCTTGTTTGGGCGAATAACACTGGCCTTGCGCTGAAAACTCATTAGCGATTGCTGGGTGATTGGCAGTTTGTCCCCTTATCGATTGATCGCCCTGTCTGCGGTGTGTGCCGCCAGCGCGATTGCTACCCCAGTCAGTGCGCAGTCCAATGCCTCGCGAGAGGTGGTTCAGCCGCTCCCATCGCAGGAAGTGCAGCGTCTCAACCGCGCTTTGATGGAGCTGGCGCGCAGCCCCGGCAGCGTGAGCGGTTTGATTGAGGCTGCCGATGCCTCGCTGGAGGCTGGCGATGTTGAGGCGGCTGTGGGCTTCTATGGCCGCGCGGCAGATTTGGCCCCCAATGATCCGCGGGTGAAACTGGGACTGGGCCGAACCTATCTGCGCGCAGGAAGGCCGGTGGACGCCATCCCTTTCCTTAGCGACGCACTGACTTCAGGCGCACCGCCACGCGATGTGCTCAGCGACCAGGCATTGGCGTTTGATCTTGTGGGCGATCAGGCCGCAGCGCAAACTGCCTATGCTCGCGCCATCGAACTTAACCCGCAAGATGACGAAGCGCGCCGAAGGCTCGCAATCAGCCAAGCGATATCGGGCAATGAAGGGGCGTTTCAGTCGACACTTGCTCCCTTGATTGAAGGACGCGATCCGGCGGCGTTTCGCGCGCGTGCATTCGGCCTTGCGATCTTGGGTGAACAGAGCCGAGCGGCCGCTATTGTCAATCAGGTGATGCCCGCTGATCTGGCGGCGCGGATCAACCCTTACCTTGAATATATGCCGCGCCTTACCGCTGCGCAGCAAGCGGCGGCGGCCAATCTCGGCATTTTTCCGCGCGCTGCGGACATTGGCCGTGAAGATCCACGCATCGCCCGTTTTGCGGAGGAAGGTTCGGTGGGATCACTGCTCGAACCCGCAGGTGAACCGCTGGGCGCGCCGGCTGCTGGCAGTGAAGAGGCGACAGTAGCAAGTTCGGGGGGCGAAGAATCAGGGCCTCAACAGGTTGCAAGCTCCGATGCTGGCGCTGCCACGGTTGCCTCGCCGGTGTCTGCTTCCGCAGCGCCAACCACCACCTTTGTTTCAGGTGAGGTGGCGCAAGCGACCCCGTCATCTGTTGCACAAACGGCCCCAGCTCCCACCCCACCTGCTTCTGAACCGACGCCGAGCGTCGCAGATGCATTCGCCGATCTGGGAGGCGGGGAACTGCCGGTTGCTGGCTCTGCCTCGGGTGCGGTCGATTTGGGTGCGATTGATATTCCGCGCGAGACAGCTGCGTCAGAAGAACCAGAACGGGCAGCGCCCGAACCCCCCGCGAATCCCAGCCGCATTTGGGTCCAGATTGCAACAGGTCGCGATGTCGATGCCTTGCGCTTTGACTGGCGACGCTTGTCGCGGCGCGCAGGCGGATCGCTCGACGACTACAGGCCGCATATCACCCCTTGGGGCGAGGCAAACCGCCTTCTTGCTGGACCCATTGCAAACCGCAGCGCGGCGCGCGATCTGGTCAACGCCTTGGCTGAAAGTGGGATTGAGACATTCACCTATACCAGCCCCAAAGGCGTTGAAATACAACAGCTTGATTGATATTTTGGGGTAATCCCCGGCTTTTCGTGCACAAGCTTTGAACAGGCGAAGTGGGTTCTCCCCAAGTCCGGCAAGAGCGCGCATTGCCAAGATACAAGTTGTGACGGCATTGGTCGTATCGATGAAGAAACAGCCCCCCCTTTTTTCCTCCCCCGTTTCTGATTGGACCGCGCCATGCTGACGCGAGACAGCGATTTTGGCGGATCGGATGACGCCGCCCCGGTTGAAATGCTCGCAGCCTTGTTCGAGGCGCGCGGCTGGCAATGCGAGGTTGTCTCGGACGATGAGATGGTGGGTGAGGTGCAGGGCAGCTGGGCCAAGTACCAATTGCGCGCAATCTGGCGCAGCGCGGACAATGTCCTCCAATTCCTGTGCCTGCCGGAGATTCGCGTCGCGCAGGAAAAGCGCAACAGCGCCTATGAACTGCTCAGCCTGGTGAACGAGCAGATGTGGCTTGGCCATTTCGATATCTGGTCGAACGGTGATGTGCTGCTGTACCGCCACGGTGTGCTGCTGGGCGATGAGGGCATGCTTTCAATTCAACAGGCGCAGGCGCTGGTCGAGACGGCGATTGATGAATGCGATCGGTTCTATCCCGCGTTCCAATTCGTGCTGTGGGGCGACAAAGCCCCGCGCGATGCGCTGGATGCGGCCATGGTTGACGCGGCGGGTGAGGCATAGCCATGGTCGCTTAGCGAGCAAATCGCACGAAAGGCGGCAGCGATGGCACAACAGATTCTCATTATCGGTTATGGCAATATGTCGGGGGCTATGCTCGCGGGATGGCTGAATGCTGGCTTTGATCCAGCCCGGTTTGCGGTGCTGAACCGGTCACCCAAGCCTGTGCCCGATGGGGTGAAGGCCTATTCTGACCTAAGCGAGGCTGAGCAGGCAGGATCGCATGATGCCATTATGCTCGGTTTCAAACCGCACCAATTGGATGAGCTCGCGCCGGGATTTGCAAGGGTGGCTGAGGGGAGGCAAGTGCACTCCCTGCTTGCGGGCAAGACTTTGGAGCAGCTTGCCACCGCTTTTCCCGGTGCCGCATCTCATCTGCGGGTGATGCCCAATCTCGCCTCACGCATTAACAAGTCCCCGATTATTCTTAGCGAAAGCGGGCTTTCCCCCCAGGCACGCGCCGAGACCACCCAGTATTATGAAGCATTGGGCAGCGCGGTGTGGCTGGAGGACGAAGCGCAATTTGACCTTGCGACCGCGCTTGCAGGATCGGGTCCAGGCTTCGTCTATCGGTTTATCGACGCGCTGGCGGTGGCGGCGGAGCAATTGGGGCTGGATGCTAAGCAAGCGCGCAGCCTGTCCTTGGCGATGGTCGAAGGCGCTGCTGGCCTCGCAGCGGCATCGCAAGATTCGCCCGGCATTTTGGCCGATAAGGTCGCAAGTCCCGGCGGCATGACGCGCGAAGGGTTGAATGTGCTTGATGACGAGGAAGCGCTCATTCGGCTGCTCACGGAGACATTGCGAGCGACGCGGGACAGAGGGGCTGAGCTTTCCGCAGGGTCATCCTGACATTCCGTTAAGCATAAATACCCGAAAACTGAACGTATTTCGTCGAAATCGATCCGGTTTTGCTTGAAAATTGCTCGCAAAATGCCGATATTGCTTGGGCAAGGCGCGTATCCTCGTGCCTCTATTTGGAGATAAGGGATCCAAAATGTCTGATTGGAATGACACTCAAGGCACCCGCCAAGCTTTCGGTTCGGTGCCCCGTGCGGGCGGCGATGTCCGGGCGAATTACGATGAGGGCCTGCGTTCCTACATGCTCTCGATCTACAATTATATGGCGTCTGCTGTGCTGTTGACCGGTATTGTTGCTGTTGTCGCGGCGTTTAGCGGCTTCACGGCCACCATCATGAGCTCGGGTCTGGGCATCGTGATGGCATTCGCGCCGCTCGCCTTCATCCTTGCGATGAGCTTTGGCCTCAACAAAATGAGCTACGGCACATTGCAAATGGTCTTTTGGGCGTTTGCGACAGTCATGGGCCTTTCGATCTCGTGGATATTCCTCGCCTTCACCGGCGAATCGATCGCTGTGACCTTCTTCGCCACGGCAGGCGCTTTTGCCGGACTGTCGCTGTGGGGCTACACCACCAAGAAAGACATTTCGGGCTGGGGCAGCTTCCTGATTATGGGCGTGATCGGCCTGATCATCGCCAGCGTGATCAACATCTTCCTTGGCTCTGAACAGATGGCTTTCGTGATCAGCGGCCTAGGCGTTCTGATCTTTGCTGGTCTCACCGCCTACGATACGCAGCGCCTGAAAAACGATTACCAGTATCTTGCTGGCACGCCGATGATGGGCAAAGCGGTGATTATGGGCGCAACCAGCCTGTATCTCGACTTTGTGAACATGTTCATGTTCCTGCTGCAGTTCCTCGGCAGCCGCGAGTGATCGCACAGCTAAGCTGAAACTTGGGCGAGCCCCAAACCAACTGTTGAAAATTGCGATGCCCGGGGCCTTACTTAAGGTTCCGGGCATTTGCTTTGCTGGCCAGCGCGACTACACACTTCCTCGAAATTGGGGCCAGAGCGCTTCAGGCAGCAGCAAGAGTTGATCGCGCATAAAGGCGCGCAAGGGGTTGAACAATGGAAGGCAAACCAATCATGAGCACTCCTCTGTCCAACACAGCGTCCGCACCATCCTGTTCCACCACACCGGTTTCGAAGCGGTCTCCGATCAAGCTGGCCAGCGTCGCGATCGGCGTATCCGTACTGGCGGCCTGCACCACGCCCGCACCGCCGCCGCCGCCTCCACCCCCGCCGCCTCCGGTGGTTGAAAGCGTGCCCTATCGTCCGCTGCCTCCCGGCGGCGCCGCCTATGTGATGCAGATACCGCCGCGCAACGCGCTGGGTGTGCGCGAGACGATCAACACGGGGCGCAGCGATGATGAAAGCATCTGGCAGTTCCGTTCCTCGTGGAATGTCGCCGCGCTCAATTGCACGCAGGCTCGGTTCACCCCGATCCTTACCGCTTACAGCGCCTATATTGATGATCACGGGCGCGCGCTCAGGCAGGTCAATGACCGGGTTGAGGCCGTCTATCGCCGTGAGAACGGTGGTCGGCGCGAAGGGCTGAAAGCGCGCGAGGAGCATATGACTTCGGTCTACAATTTCTTCGCCCTGCCACCGGCCCGAGCCAGCTTTTGCAACACGGCGCTTGATCTCTCAAACCGCTATCTCGCGGCACCCGTTGATCCGATCGAATTTGCGCGCAGCAACTTTGCTTTGATGCAGCAGCCGTTTGAGGATTTCTTCGTGGCTTACGAAGCTTATCAGCGCGATTCTGCGGCTTGGGATGCGCGTTACGGTGCGCAATATGGCCCATCGCAGCCCGGTTGGGTCGCGGTGCAAGAGGCCCGCGCGCGCGGCGTTCCGATCCCAACCGTGACCAGCGCGCCTGCAACCACACTCGCAGCGCCGCCTGTGCAGACGGGTCTGGTCGCCGATAGCGAGACGGGCGCAGAAGTGCCGGTGATACCGACAGAAACCGACTTTGTGTCTCAGCCGGTGGTTGAGCCTGTCCCAACCGATAGCGGCGGCGGCAACTGATCCCGCGCGCTTGCGCTAATTCAGAGCCAAGCCTAAAGCGCACCCACGCATCGGTAACGGGAATGCGGTGCGGGGCGCCTTCGCGGGCGCGCCAATTCCGCAGCTGTCCCTGCAACTGTAAGCGGTGAGTGTCTGCCTCACGCATGCCATCTTCGGCATGCTCCCACTGGGCCTTTGTGGTCTGGGAAGGGGAGGCAGACGCATCGACCCGCAAGCCAGGAGACCGACCGAAGCGTGTCGCTTGTTGCCCCTCTCAGGGATTGGAGAGGCGCGGGTTGGTTCGGCTGAACCTTTCGTTTCGAGCGACGATTTCGATAGCCGCATGGGGTGGTCCCTTGCGGCGTCCAAACGCTCGTTCGGAAGGGACAACCGAATATGAAAAGATCAGTGTTTCTCGCAAGCGCGGCGGTGGCTGCGCTCGGCTGGAGCTTACCTGCGGCGGCGCAGGATGACCAGATTATCATGACAGACTGCAATCCGACGGATCAGTGTGCTGATGATGAGGTAGGCCAGCAAATTACCTTCGGACATCCCATCAGGCCTGACGCAATCTTGGTTAGCGCTCAAAGGATTGGTGGGCTGTTTGCGCCTGACTTCACAGGTTCGTCGACAATCGTAACACGTAGACAGATTGAAGACCGCCAAACCCGCAATATCGAAGACGTATTGCGCGATGTGCCGGGGATAGCGGTTAGTTCCGTCGCGGGCCAGACACAAATCCGCCTGCGCGGCACAGAGGCGAACCATGTGCTCGTGCTGGTTGATGGCATTGAAGTCTCTGACCCCAGCAGCGGCGAGTTCGACATTGGCACCCTCCAGGCTGAAATCGGCAGCTGGGTCGAAGTGCTGCGCGGGCCGCAATCCGCTCTCTACGGCAACGATGCGATTGGCGGTGTGGTCGCTTATCGAAGCGGCGATTTCGATGGCGTCGGCGGCATGATCGAGGCAGGCACCAACGATACGATCAACGGTGCTTTTCGCGTCGGCAAAATTGGCGATGTCTCCGCCTCTTTGTCCGGCACCATTGTCACGACTGATGGCGAGCCCAATGCGCGTCGGTCAATGGTGGCGGCACCCGCGATATTGGCCGCGACAGTTACGCGCTGTCCGGCAAGATCTCCGCTGAGGTCACCAATACATTCGAACTGCGCGCTGTGGGCCGCTACTCGCAGACCGAAGGCGACAGCAACGATCAGGATTTCGGCTTCGGCAGTCCCACCGCGGGTCTCGTAATCGACAGCCCCGGCGTGGGCTTCGATTTTGAGGCTTTGTACGGCCTTGTCGGTGCAAGGCTGCTGACCTTGGATCGCCGCTGGACGCATGATCTCTCGCTCCAATTCGCGGATATTGAGCGCAACACCTTTGCGCCTTTCGGCACCACAAGCGATACGGAAAGCGACCGGTTTAAGGCCTCCTATGTCTCTGGCTTTGAGGTCAATGACGAACACAGCGTCTCCTTTGCCGCCGATTATGAGGAGGAAGGCTTCAACAATGTCGCCACCTTTAACGACCGGCGCGAGACGGAGAATATCGGGCTGGTCGGGGAATATCGCTATGCGGGGGTGCACTTCGATTTCTCAGCGGCCATTCGGCAGGACTTCAACGACCGGTTTCAGGACACAACCACGTTCCGCATAGGCGCTGGTTTCGAAGCGACTGACACCACCCGCCTGCGCGCTTCGGTGGGCACGGGGGTCAAGAATCCCAGCTTCACCGAATTGTTCGGCTTTTTCGATGGGGTGTTTGTCGGCAATCCCGACCTCGAACCAGAGGAATCGACAAGCTGGGAAGTGGGGATCGACCAACGGCTTTTTGACAGCGAAGCTTTGGTTTCGGTGACTTACTTCTTCAATGCGGAGCTGGAGCGCGAGATTTTTTCGGTCTTTGGACCTGCACCAACCTTCACCGCAACGCCTGCCAACCGCGACACGACAAGCGAACAACAGGGCGTTGAAGTCGCGCTTAACGCGCAAATGGGCAGGCAATGGAACCTCAATGCGGCCTACACCTATGTCGATTCCGAAGAGGACGGGGTCACCGAAGTGCGCCGCCCCGAAAGCATCGCCAGCGCCGCGCTGACATGGACCGCGCCTGATGACGTCGCCTCAGCAACTCTGGTGGTGCGCCACAATGGCGCGGCTGAAGACACAAATTTTGGCACATCTTCGCGGGTGACGCTCGATGAATTCACCCTTGTGAACATCAATGCGCGGGTTGAGGTCGTTGAAGGGGTTGATCTGTTCGCACGGGCGGAGAACTTGCTGGATGAAACCTATGAGCAGGTCTTCAGCTTTGTCTCGCCGGGTCGGACGGTGACTGCGGGGGTCAGCGCGAGGTTTTGATGTGCGCGGGTGGCTACGGCAAAGGATCAGCCGGATGGCTGATCCGCACCCGACAAGGAACGCAACTCGATCCCCTCCCTTGGCAAAGGAGGGGAGGTAATCGCCCAAACCCCTCGCATTTCCGAGCGAAAACCCATAAACGCCCTCCATGCATTTCCTCGATCAGGCCAAAATCTACCTCAAGTCTGGGGCTGGGGGACCGGGAGCGGTCTCTTTCCGGCGTGAGAAATATATCGAATATGGCGGTCCTGATGGCGGCAATGGCGGCAAAGGCGGCGACATCATCTTTGAAGCCGTCCAAGGCCTCAACACCCTCATCGATTTTCGCTACGCCCAGCATTTCAAAGCCAAGCGCGGCAGCCATGGGCAAGGCAAGGACAAAACCGGTGCGGGCGCGGATGATCTGGTGATCGAAGTGCCGGTGGGAACGCAGGTGCTTTCTGATGACAGGGAAGAAGTGCTGGCTGATTTTACAGAAGTGGGCCAGCGCATCGTCTTTCTCGAAGGGGGTCTCGGCGGGCGTGGCAACGCCTCGTACAAATCCGCCACCAACCGCGCCCCGCGTCAGCATCAGCCGGGCGAGCCGGGCGAAGAGATGTGGGTGTGGCTGCGGCTGAAATTGCTGGCGGATGTCGGGCTTGTTGGCCTTCCCAATGCGGGCAAATCAACCTTTATCAACGCGGTCTCCAACGCGCAGGCAAAAGTCGGGCATTACGCCTTCACAACGCTTGTGCCCAAGCTGGGTGTGGTCCGGCACAAAGCGCGCGAATTTGTGCTCGCCGACATACCCGGTCTGATCGAAGGGGCGGCCGACGGCGCGGGGATCGGCGATCGGTTCCTGGGCCATATTGAGCGCTGCCGTGTGCTGATCCACCTTGTTGATATTGCTGGAGATGACCCGGCAGAGGCAATGCGGATCGTGCAAGAGGAGCTCGCCGCCTACGGGGCAGGGCTTGAAGACAAACCGCAGCTGATCGCGCTCAACAAAATGGACCTCGCAGACAGCGAATTGGGCGATGCCTTTGCCGAAGAGCTGATCACGGCGGGCGCGGACAAGGTCTTCACAGTTTCAGGCGCCAGCGGTGAGGGGATTGAGCCATTGATGGACTCGGTTCTAAGCTATTTGCCCGACCGCACTTCGACCGAAACCAAAGCGGTTGAGGTCGAGGATGAGACTGAAGAGGGCGGCGAGTGGTCGCCGATCTGATCTGATGGAGATCACTGCGCTTCAAGATATGGCCAAGGCCAAACGGCTGGTCGTAAAAATCGGCAGCGCGCTGCTGGTCGAAGCCGGAGAGCCTGCTCGGGCGCGGCTGGCTACTTTGGCGGCGGACATTGCGCAGCTACGCGAACAGGGCGCGCAGGTCATCGTCGTCTCATCCGGAGCAATAGCGCTGGGGGCCGCACGATTGAGCTTGCCCAAAGGAGGCCGCGCAAACCTTGCCGATGCGCAGGCGGCGGCTTCGGTGGGGCAAGTGGCGCTCGCGCAATTGTGGGCCGAGGTGCTGGGTGAGCATACGATCACGGCTGCGCAAATGCTGGTGACTTTGGGTGATCTCGAAGACCGCCGCCGTTATCTCAATGCCGCCGCTACATTAGAACGGCTGCTGGAGGCGGGCGCGGTGCCGGTCGTGAATGAGAATGACAGCGTAGCGACCGAGGAAATCCGTTTTGGGGATAATGACCGGCTTGCTGCGCGTGTGGCACAGGCGGCCAATGCGGATGCGGTGCTGCTTTTGTCGGATGTCGATGGCCTTTACGACCGCGCGCCGAGCGAAGAGGGCGCGCAGCTGATTGAGCGGGTCGAAGGGGTCACGCCTGAAGTGATCGCGATGGCGGGTGAAGGCTCTTCCTCCGGCATGGGATCGGGTGGGATGAAAGCCAAGCTGCAGGCTGCGCGGATTGCTGAGCGCGCGGGTATTGCGCTGGGCATTGTGAATGGCACCGGCGATCACGCGCTTGCCATCGCTTTGGAAAACGGGCGCGGCACAGTGTTCCTGCCCGTGCGCAGCGACAATGCGCGTAAGAGCTGGCTCGGTGGAAGACAAGCGCTTGAAGGGGTGCTCACTGTCGATGCGGGTTGTGTCGAGGCATTGTCTGGCGGGGCAAGCCTGCTCGCGGCGGGATTGACTGAGGTTGAAGGCGAATTTGACCGCGGCGCTTTGGTCAGCCTGCATGGCCCGAAGGGCGAGCGATTGGGGCAGGGCCTTGTCGAATACTCCGCTGAAGAATGCCGCGCGATTGCGGGGCTGAAACAGGCAGAGCAAGAGGCGCGTCTCGGTTATGCGCCCCGTGCCGCCGTGGTGCACCGCGATCACATGGTGCAAGGGTAAGGCGCGGATGAAGCTGGCGATCACTGGCGCAACGGGCTTTGTCGGCAGCGCGGTGCTGAACGCACTGGGAGAGCACAGCGCAAATGCGCTCACCCGGCGCGATCAGCCGCCGCGCGATGGTGTTGAATGGGTGGCTGGCACTCTCGAAGATGAGGCGGCGCTCGCCAATCTTTGTGAAGGCACTGACGCTGTGGTCCATATTGCAGGGCTCACTAATACGCCGGACCTTGCAGAGTTCGAACGCGCCAATGTCACCGGCACCGCGAATGTGATGGCTGCGGCGAAAGGAGCGGGGGTGAAGCGTTTTGTCTTCGTGTCCTCGCTCTCCGCGCGCGAGCCGCAGCTCTCTGCCTATGGCGCGTCCAAGGCCAAGGCGGAGGAATTGGTGAAGGCGTCGGGCCTCGATTGGACCATCGTGCGCCCGCCCGCCGTCTATGGCCCGCGCGATACCGAGATGTTCGAACTGTTCCGCTCTGCCAAGCTGGGAATTGTGCCGCTGCCTCCCGGGGGGGCAACCTCGATCATTCACGGCGATGACTTGGCGCGGCTGCTTGTGACTTTGGCAGAGCATAAATCGCTCAAAACGACCTACGAACCCGACGATGGACGCGAGGGTGGCTGGTCGCACAAGGAGCTGGCGCAGGCCATCGGACAAACTGTGTCGGGTCGCGGTGTTTTCGCTCCAAGCCTGCCTAAGCGAATCCTCAACATCGCCGCCTCAGCCGATAAGTTGCTGCGCGGCGACAAAGCCAAGCTGACGGCTGATCGCGTGGGTTATATGAGCCATCCCAACTGGGTGGTGCGCTTTGACAAACGCCCTCCTGCAAATCTGTGGCAGCCCAAGATTGAGGGCAAGGCGGGCCTGAAAGCCACCGCCGACTGGTATAAGGCCGAGGGTTGGCTCTGAGCGCTTAAAGAAACGGTTCCTCGCCCGGCTTGTGGATGCCGCATTCGGTTTTGTCCCAGCCTTTCCACCGGCCTGAACGCGGGTCTTCGCCCGGCGCGACCTTGTGCGTGCACGGTTCGCAGCCGATTGAGGGAAAGCCTTTGGCGACGAGGGGGTGCACCGGCAGATCGTGCGTTTTGAAATAGTCGGCGATGTCCTCTGCCGACCAGTCGATCAGCGGGTTGATCTTGAGCCGCCCTTGCGCGTCTGACGTGTCGATCTCAAACCGGGGGAGGTTTGCGCGGGTCGAGGATTGGAAGGCTTTGCGACCCGTGAAGCTGGCATCGAATCCGGCGAGCGCTTTTTCCAGTGGCTTCACCTTGCGGATTTCGCAGCAGCCATCGGGATCGTAGGACCAGCGAAGGCCGGTTTCGTCTTTTTTGGCGAGCTCATCGGCGTCAGGAGTGAGCACTTGCAGATTGGTAAGGCCAATCTTCTCTGCCACCAGATCGCGATACTCGATCGTTTCCGCAAAATGCTTGCCGGTGTCGAGGAACAGCACAGGGATATCGGGATCAACTTGCGCGACCAAATGCAGCAGCACTGCGCTTTCCGCGCCAAAGCTGGAGACGATGGCAATGTCGCCTGCGAGGTTGTCTTTGATCACCCCTTCGAGCATTTCGCGCGTTGAAGAGCCGCGAAACATGCGGTTGAGGCGCACCGCGTCATGCTCGGTGAAGCGCGGGGCGGCGTCGAGCCGGTCTATCTTGCGCACTTCATTCATGGCGTAGCTCCGGTATTGTTTTGCGCCCATCGATGGTCGCCTGATAGACGTTGTCCCATGTCGCAAAGGCGCGGCGCGCGTCCTCCTCATCAAGCGGCTTGTCGGGCGCAAAGGCATCGAATCCGCAACGGCGCATATGGCTAAGCTGGTCGATCCCCACATCACCCACCGCGCGGAGTTCGCCCGCATAGCCCGCCTCGCGTAAAATTCGGGCCGAGGAGTAACCACGTCCGTCGCCAAAGCTGGGGAAGTTTACCTCCACCAGCGCAAGCCGGTCCAGGAACGGCAGCAATGCGCGCGCGTCATCGCCCGGCTCTATCCGAACGGCGGTGGCGTTGGTCTGATCGCAGCACGCATCGACGGTGACAGTGCCGTGATCGGCGACTTCGTCATCGCGAAAGCGGAATTGCACGTCGTCTGGAGAGGTGCCGAGATCAGTCATACAAAGCCTCCTTGAACGGAGCCATGCCGATCCGGCGATAAGTGTCGAGGAAGCGTTCCTCCCCCTGCTTTTGCGCTAGATAGACATCGGTGACCGTGTCGACCGCTTCGATCACGCCGTCTTCGGTGAAGCCGGGGCCGGTGATCTTGGCGAGGCTGGTGTCCTCCGCTTCCGATCCGCCGAGCGAAAGCTGATAATTCTCAACCCCTTTTCGGTCGACGCCAAGGATACCGATATGGCCTGCATGGTGGTGCCCGCAGGCGTTGATGCAGCCGGAGATTTTGAGCTTTAGCTCGCCCAATTTCTCGGTCTTGCCTGACGCATCAAAGCGCTCGCTGATCCGCTGCGCCAAGGGGATCGAGCGGGCATTGGCGAGCGCGCAATAATCAAGGCCGGGGCACGCGATCATGTCCTCGATCGTGTCCATATTGGGCGCGCCAAGGTCTGCTGCATCAAGCTGCGTCCAAAGCGCGTGGAGGTCCTCGATCTTCACATGCGGCAGGACGACATTCTGCGTGTGCATGATGCGCAGTTCATCAAAGCTGTATTGCTTGGCGAGCTTCGCCATCAGCCGCATCTGATCGCCGGTGGCGTCTCCGGGGATACCGCCCACGGGCTTCAGTGAGACCACCGCTGAGACATAAGCATCGTGCTTGTGCCGGTGGGTGTTGTTGTCGACCCACAGTGCAAAGTCAGGGTCCGAACGATCGACCTGCTTGGCACCGTCCTCAAACGCCGGGTCGGCAAAGAATGGCTTGATCCGCTCCAGTTCCTCGAGCGGCGGTTCAACGCCTTGATCGAGCATGTGGGCGAATTCTTCTTCGACCTGCCGCGTGTACTCTTCTGCGCCCAGTTCGTGGACGAGGATCTTGATCCGCGCCTTGTACTTGTTGTCGCGGCGGCCATAGCGGTTGTAGACCCGCAGACACGCCTCAGCATAAGTGATCAGCTGGTCGAGCGGCACGAAATCGCGGATCATCGGCGCAATCATCGGGGTACGGCCCATACCGCCGCCCGCATAGAAACGCGCGCCCAATTCGCCGTCTTTCTCGACAATCTGAATGCCGATATCGTGCAACCGCATTGCCGCGCGGTCTTTCTCCGCCGCGATTACGGCGATTTTGAACTTGCGCGGGAGATAGGTGAATTCCGGGTGGAAGCTCGACCATTGCCGCATCAGTTCGGCATAAGGGCGAGGGTCGACCAATTCGTCATGCGCGGCGCCTGCGAAATGGTCGGACGAGATATTGCGGATGCAATTGCCGCTCGTCTGGATCGCGTGCATTTCAACCTTGGCAAGGTCGGCGAGGATGTCGGCTGCATCCTCCAGCTTGATCCAGTTGTATTGCAGGTTTTGGCGCGTGGTGAAGTGGCCATAGCCGCGGTCATACTTGTCCGCGATATCGCCCAGTGCGATCATCTGGCGCGAATTGAGCGTGCCATAGGGGATCGCGACGCGCAGCATATAGGCGTGGAGTTGCAGATAAAGGCCATTCATCAGCCGCAAGGGCTTGAACTGGTCCTCGGTCAACTTGCCTTCGAGACGGCGGCGCGCTTGGTCACGAAATTCCTCGACGCGGGCATCGACCATGGCTTGGTCATAAGAATCGTATTGGTACATGCCTAGATGATCCAATCCAGAGCTTCAGGGTCTTTGGGTTTGAGCGTCAGATCGGGCCGCACAGTGGGGCCGAGCGCGCGGATGCGGTCTTTGATATGAGCGGGACGGATGCTGCCATCCTCTTCGCGCGTTGCCTCGATCACATAGGGGACATTGACGCGGCGCGCGGCTTCTTCCGCGGCGAGGATCGCCTCGGCTTCCTCGCCCGCATCAACCGCGTCATCGACATGGCGCGACCAGGCTGTGCCGGTCCACCAGATGACATCGCCTGTCTTGAGGTCGTTTCCGGTTAGAATTTTCATTGCGCCGCCTCCACCGCGACCTGGGATAAGGAAAAATCATCGCGCGCGGTCACATCGCCAATCACGATCAGGGCCGGGCTCTTGATCGCGTGGCTTTCGACAAGATCGGGAAGGCCTGCGAGCAATCCGCGCACCACGCGCATGTTTGGGCGCGCACCGTTTTCGACCACGGCGAGCGGTACGTCTGGGGCAAGGCCATCGGCCATCAGCTTCTCTGCGATCTGCGGCGCGGTTTTGACGCCCATATAGATCACCAGAGTGCGTCCCTTGCCCGCGAGTCCCGACCAATCCTGATCGGAGAGGCCTTTGCATTGGCCCGCGACAAAGCTCACGATGCTGGAGGCATCGCGGTGGGTCAGCGCAATCTGTGTGGCTGCCGCCGCTCCGTTTGCAGCGGAGATACCGGGGACGATTTCCACTGAAACTCCGGCAGCGCGTGCATCCTCAGCCTCTTCGCCACCGCGTCCGAAAATCAACGGATCTCCGCCTTTCAGCCGCACCACATCGCGGCCAGCCTTGGCTTCGCGGATCAGCAGAGCGTTGATCTCATCCTGAGGCAAAGTGTGCCGCGCGCGTTGTTTCGCGACTGAGATCAGACGCGCATCGGGCCGCGCCATTGTGAGAATATCAGCGCTGACCAGCCCATCGTGAACAATCACCTCAGCGCGCTCAATCAGCCGCGCCGCGCGCAATGTCAGCAGGTCGGGATCACCCGGACCTGCGCCTACCAAAAAGATGGTGCCAGTTTCCATGCGCCCCAAATGGCGTGGGCGCGCCCAACTCTCCAGCGAGAATGGATTGGGAGGCGTGAAGCAAAGCTATTGGGGAAAGCTCTTGCGCCCGTGCAGCCTATGTTTTCCCGCTGCTCATCACATCGATCAGGCGATCAAGCTGTTTGGATGATCGAAGATGCATGTCCTGCTGGGGATAGGGGATCTCAATCTCATGTTTCTGGAACAGCTGCCAGATGCGCATGTAAACATCGGACCGGATATTCGCGAGCCCGCCTTCGGGGTCTTGAATCCAGAAACGGATTTCGAAGTTTACCGAATTGTCCCCAAACTCCATGATGTTCACACGCGGCTTGGGAAAGGCGAGGATGCGGTCGGTTTCATCGACCGCCTGATAAAGCAGCTTGGTCACCAGTTCGAGATCGCTGTCATAGGCCACGCCAACCGGCGCCTTCACCCGGACATCCTTTGATGAATAGGACCAATTGACCACTTGATTGATCATCAAGTTTTCGTTCGGAATGAGATACTCAGTTTGATCGCGGGTGATGACCGAAATTGCGCGGATGCCGATCTTGCGGATTTGGCCGACCGCTTCGTTGCCAGCGCTGTCCGTGACGGAGATGACATCGCCGGGTTTGATCGACTTGTCGAGCAGCAGGAGGATGCCTGAGATCAGGTTGCCAAAGGTCTTTTGCAGACCAAAACCAATCGCCAGACCGAACGCCCCGCCGAAAAAGGCGAGCGCGGTAAGGTCGATCCCCAGCATATCGATCCCGATAAAGAAGGCGAGACCCCATATGAGGATGGTCGAGAGCTTTTCGGCGAGCACTTTTTGGCTGCCATCGAAAGGGGCGATCCTGCGGATTGCGGTTCGGGCAAGGCGCGTTGCGAACCATGCGACCGTGATGACCAGCACGATCACCCCGACAATCAGAAGGCCATCGAGCACCGAAAAGCGAAAATCGCCAATCTCGAAAGCGGCTTCGTGAAGATAGCGCAGGGCCGCGCCTGCGGTTTCGCTTTGCGCTTCTGTGGTTTCGATAAGGTCGTTTGAGCCTTCGACAACTTCGACGGGTTCTTCGGGCACCTCGGGCTCGGTTTCAGCGGGAGGTGGGGCCTCGGTTTCGCCTTCGCCTGCCTCGACCGTCAGTGCGTCTGCATCTCCGGCGGCCTCAGCCGTGCCTTCGGCGACGGGTTCTTCTAACGCATCAGCAAAATCAGTGGTGGATGCAGGGGAGGCGGCTACAGTCATTTATTGTCCATTTGCCCAAGGGCTTTGCCAAGGTCTGCGATCAAGTCTTGCGGGTCCTCAAGACCAATGGAAAGGCGGATGGCGGCGCGCGGTTCGCCTGTCTCGGTCAAATTTGGTGGCTGCATCACACTGCGATAATCCTGCGGAAAGATCGGTAAAGCAAGACTTTCAAACCCGCCCCAACTGTATCCGATGCCGAAATGCTCCAAGCAATCGACCACGCGCCCGCATGCGCCGGGATCGGTGGAGTCTAGGACAAAGCTGAACAATCCGCAGCCACCGGTGAAATCGCGGCTCCACAGCGCGTGACCGATATCGCTTTCCAGCATCGGGCACATGACTTGCGCGACTTGCGGCTGTTGATCGAGCCAACGGGCGATCTCAACCGCGCTTGCAGTGGAGCGTTCAAGCCGCACCGCCATGCTTCTGAGCCCGCGCGCTGCCAAAGCGGCATCATCCGGGGAAACGACCTGCCCCAATTGCTGCGATGTGCGGCGCAGGGCTGTGTACCACCGCTCGCCCGCCGATGCGCTGCCCATCATCAGGTCGGAATGCCCGCCGACATGTTTGGAAAGGCTCTGCATGACAATGTCACAACCATGGGTAAGACCGGCAAAGCCCAAAGCGCTTGCCCAAGTGTTGTCGAGCAAGCTGATGGCGCCTGCCTCCCTTGCCATCGCAGTCAGCGCAGGGATATCGCAAACCTCCATCGTCAGGCTGCCGGGACTTTCCAGCCAGACTGCGCGGGGATTGGTTTCGCGAACCATCACTCCAAACGCATCAAGGTCGAGCGGGTCGAAGAATGAATGCGTGATGCCCATCCGTTTGAGCAGGCCGGTCGCCATGCTGCGCGATGGATCATAGCAATTGTCGGCCATCAGCAGATGATCGCCGGGTTTCAGCACACTGAGCAAAGCGCCCGCAATCGCTGCAACACCGCTGGGATACAGTACGGTGCCGAAGGCGCCCGGCTCAATCTCGCTCAATGCCTCGGCGAGCGCCCACTGAGTTGGAGCGCCTCTGCGGCCATAGAAGAACTGGCCATCACGGTTGTTCTTGCCCGCCGCCTTGCGCTCGGCTTCGCTGGCATAGAGATGGGTGGAGGCGCGCCAAACAGGCGGGTTGACCACCGCGCCCGTCCATTCCTCACGTCGCCCGGCATGGGCGATACGCGTTTCGGGTTTCGGGTCCTTGCCCTTGTTCGCACCCTCGCTCATGCCGAATTGTCGTCAGGGCCTTGCGCTTTGGGCGTGTTCGGATCGGCCTCCCATTCCTGCCAACTGCCATCATAGAGCGCGGTGTCGTTACGGCCCGTAAGATGGAGCGCGAAGAGCAGCACGCTCGCGGTGACGCCGCTGCCGCAGGTGGTTACGACCGGGGCGCCCAGATCGACACCGGCAGCTGTGAACACTTTGCGCAGTTCTTCAGGGGTTTTGAACGTTCCGTCCTCAGCAAATACCTTTCCAAACGGCACATTGAGCGCGCCCGGAATGCGCCCATTCTGGCCGCCATGCACTGGATCTATGCCGCTGCCAAATACCCGGTCTGCCCCGCGGGCATCGAGGATTTGCTCGGAACATTCTTCAAGGATGGCGAGCATATCGCTTTTGGAGCGCACGCCTTCAGCATCAGGCAATTGCGCCGGATCGACCGCGGAAACCTGCACCATTCCGCTTTCAAGCGGGCGGCCATCGCTGCGCCATTTGGCGAGTCCACCATCGAGGATCGCGACTGTGTCGATCCCGTGGGCTGTCAGAGCAAACCACGCCCGCGCCGATGTTTTTACCGCGCTGTCATCATAGATAACAATCCGATCACCCAACCGCACGCCGAGCGAGGCAAGCCGCTCGGCCACCTGATCCGCGTCTGGAAGGGCAGCGGGGACGGGCGAGGCGCTGTCGGTCAGGCTCGCAAGGTCCAGAAACCGCGCGCCGGGAATGTGTCCTGCTTCGAACTCCGCTTTCGGGTCTCGGCCGGCCGCGGGCAAATGGCGCGACGCATCCAGCACGATGAGATTATCTGCGTCCAGATTATCCGCGAGCCAATTGGTTGATACGAGGCTGGGGTGGTCGGTGCTCATGGCACTGGCCTAGCGCGATGCATGGCTGACGCCAAGCCTTCGTGTCAGGCGGGCTGAGTGGCCTTCGCTCCATCAGATAACGGCGCTTTGATTTGCTGCGCCCGCAGACCCGGCATCCCACCCGGAGGCCCATCCAGCGTGAGCGGGTGTACACGACCTGCGCTCGATGCGCTGGGTGTGCCAAGCACGTAAGAATGGGTCGCGGCTTTCTGCCCTTCGCCTTCGATGGTGATGTGGATCAGCGGGATGAAAAGTGGCTTTGCGCCCTGCTGGATCACCTTCACTTCGCTCAGCGGTATGGAGAGCTGGCCGCTCACGCTGCGGCTTTGATGTGGGCCGATACGGGTGATCTCTCCGATTGGCTGCGCGCTGGCGATTGGAGCAGCGTTGGATCCACCGCGCTCCGCACATGTCATTTGAGCCGAAATCTTCATATCGCGCGCGGCGTTGTCTGATCGGTTGGCGATCTCCAGCCGCAGATCGACGCTGAACATCATCACACTGCGCGAGGCGCTGATAATGTCGAGCGCAAGGTCGAGCCGCACCTGCTTGGCGGAAGCAGGCGAAGACGGTGGAGGCGCGGCTGTCGCAGGTTGCGCCTGCGCGGTTTCTTGGAGTCTTGTCTCGTCCGTTGCGGCTGGCGGGTTGGTCTCGGATCGGGCGGCATCACCGGTCACTGTATCCGCTAAGCGATTGCCGCAATCCCATCGCCAAAGATGGTCCCTCGATCGGCACCGCCTGTTCTGTCACTTGTCGTCTGCGCCACCAAACAAAGGCCGGCAATTGCAGCGATCAGGACCCCCAATGTCGCCAAAAGCGAGAACTGGTTTGCACGCAAAATGGCAATCCAACTCTGTTCATCACCCGATGTCAGATCTGTGTTCTGGTTGGAAGATGGTTCAGCGCCGCTGGCACTCGATCTTGCCGGCGCAACACCTTCGGTACCTTGCGGGCTAACATCGTACCAATCATCCGGGCCGATTTGCTGCGCGCCTTCGCCCGGAAGAAGGTCTGTTTCAAAGCCCGGATTGGTCGCGGGCCCGCGCACTGCACCCGGCGCGGTCGCGGGCGAGCCTGCTGGCGGGCTGGGCGAAAGACGGGTCGCTTCTGGTCCCGCAGGAGTGCCGCTGCCCGGCTGGGCGCGAGTCGACGCATTGCCTGCCGAGGGTGAAGTAATCGGGGCTTGCGTGGCGCGCGCGCTTGGCTGTTGCGGTAGGTTTTGGTCCGGTGTCTGCGAAGGCGCGGTTGCAGGGCTGGTTGAAGGCGGCGGCGTTGGCGTCGCACTGGGCCTTTGTTCGGGTATCACGCGCGGTCCGATCGGCACGCCTGCTCGTTCATCCGCCGGGCCTTCGGGCGCTGGTGTCGGGGTAGGGGTGCCTTCGGGAAGCGAGAACCCGCCAGGCGCGTTTTGTGCGACCAGCGGATCAGCCGCATGACTGCCAGCCGCCAACAAGGCAGCGGCCGCCGCGCCTGAAAGCAGCCTCACAGCGCCGCTGGAAATGGGGGAGAGTTCTGAATTAGGTGCGCGCATCTTGCGGTATCGGGTTTGTAAGCCTGCCAGACTAGAGGGTTCGCAGGCGCATTCGGACAGCTTTGCGTCCAACGCCTCTGGAATTGCGATTGATCACCACCTTAGAGGCCAAGCGTTGATCCTCCAAGTTCCCTGCTTGCAACCTAGGCGCTTTCGCGGCAACAGCGCGGCATGGAAAGCACACCCAGCAGCCCCGCCGCCGCTCCCGCATTTCTCGGCAAAGACACGCCTTTGCCAACCTCGCCAGACGAAGCGGTGCTCGATTACGTGCCCAATCCGCGTGCGGGATCGCTGTATCTTGTGCGCTTTGCCGCGCCTGAGTTTACCTCGCTATGCCCGGTGACTGATCAACCGGATTTTGCGCATCTTGTGATTGATTATGCGCCCGACCAGGCAATAGTCGAATCCAAGAGCCTCAAACTGTTTTTGGGCAGCTTTCGCAATCACAATGGCTTTCACGAAGATGTGACGGTGGGGATTGGTCAGCGCCTGTTTGACGAGATGAAGCCGCACTGGCTGCGTATCGGGGGCTATTGGTATCCGCGCGGCGGCATTCCCATTGATGTGTTCTGGCAAAGCGGTGCGGCACCAGAGGGCCTTTGGTTGCCTGACCAAGGTGTCGCCCCCTATCGCGGACGCGGCTGACCCAAACGACGCGCCAGAGGCGGAGCTGCTTCTTACCGGATGGTAGACCCCAAATCCGGTTTCCGACATGGTATCAGCACCTTGTTGTGCTCCACCATCCCCGGTTTGTTTGCGGGCCGAGTAAAAAAATGTTTCATATTTCTGACCAAATTGAGGCATAGAGCCTGAATGCAATTTGGGGGCAGAGGGCAATTGCGGAGTCGCACGCCCAAAATTTCCCCATGAGTAGCTAACCATTCAGCGACCCAAGGGGCCTTTCATGAAAATCTCTGCTTCGACCAAATTCCGTATGGTTTACGGCGCTTCTGCTATTGCTTTGTCAACGGGGCTGGCTTCGGCAGCTTCTGCCCAGATGATGGGCGGACCAATCACAGAGACGGTTGTGGTCGATGATGGCGACACATTTGTGCTCGGCGCGGATGAGGTGATCGAGACTGTCGACGCTGGTGAGCCTGGTATTGTGGGCGGTGATGAAGTTGATATCACCAATGATGGCACCATTACGACCACTGGCGACGATGCGGCTGACGCGATCGCAGTGGGTTTTGACAGTTTCGTCACCAATAACGGCTTGCTGCAAACCAGCGGCGATGATTCCTTCGGTATCTTTGGCGAAGACGGCGTAACGGTCACCAATTCTGCAACCGGCGAAATCATCACCACAGGCGTTGGCGGCCTTGGTATCTCGCTTGGTGACATGGCCAACATTACCAATGCGGGTTCGATCACGATTGGAGGCGATCTGTCTATCGCGATCGATGCTGTCGACAATGCGATGATTATGAACACCGGCACAATCACGGTGACCGGCGACCAGTCAGTTGGAATCACGGTTGGACTTGACAGTACAATTGTCAATGACGGCACAATTGCGACCGAAGGCTTTGAGGCGTTTGCGATTATTGCAAATGAAGGCTCAACCGTTACGCTCGGCGCGAACAGCATGATCACGACCGAAGGCGAGGACGCAGCGGGTGTTGTCATTCTGGGCGCAGGCACATTCACCAATGACGGCATGATCTCGGTCACCGGTGACGGGGCAGATGCGGTTGTGATTGCTGGTGATGCGACCGTGACCAATGGCGGCACGATCTTCTCTGCCGATGGCCGCGCGCTCGACATTGGCGGCCTTGCCATGATCACCAACAGCGAAATGGGCGTGATCAGCTCTGATGGCGATGACGGCATCCGTCTTGACACCGATGGCGCGACCATCACCAATGCGGGCCTGATCCGCTCAGACGGTGATGAGGCAATCGAAGCCTCGGGCCTTAACGACATCACCGTCAACAACACCGGCACGATCATTGCTGATGAAAACGGCGATAAGGGTATCGAGGCGAACGAAAACCTCACGGTGATCAACTCAGGCCGGATCGAATCGGTGACCTCAGAAGCGGTTGAGGCTGACGGTGCAGGTCTGTTCCTCGACAATTCGGGTGAGATCATTTCACCCAAGGACGATGCGGTGGACGGCAATGCTGACGTCACCATCATCAATACCGGCCTGATCCAGGGCGGCGAGAATGACGGGCTTGAGCTCGACAGCGGTACAATCACAAACTCCGGTATCATCGAGAGCCTTTCGAGCGATCCTGAAGGTGACTTCTCCGATGCTGGCTTGATGAACCGCGAGCTTGACGCGGGCATCGACTTTGATGGTGTCGATGATCCTGATAATCTTGCAGGGCCTGAAACCGACACGGTAACCAACCTTGAAGGCGGTATCATCCGCGGCGATATCGGCATCAACGCAAGCTCAGGCAATTTCGTAAGCGATGGCGAAGGTGGATCGGTCGCGGACTCGCCCGCCAATGTCCGTTCGCAAACGATCGTCAATTTCGGCACGATTTCTGGCAATATCGTCAACCCGGACACCGGGCGCATCGATGCGGTGCTGCTGAGCTTTGGCGATGATGTGTTCCAGCAGTGGCAAACCGGCGTCACCAACGGCACCGTTGATGGCGAAGAGGGCGATGACACGCTGATCTTCGGCAATAATGGAACCGAGGCCTTTGTTATCGATCTCAGCGAAATCTCTGATGAGGCCAACTTCACCAATTTCGAAACCACCCAGCTGCTCGACGTGGGCGCTGGCATCACTCTGGTGGGTGAGGGCGAGATTGCTCTCGACGTTCTCGAAGGGGACATCACCGTTGAAGGCACCCTGCTCGACACTTTGACCTTCACTGGTGAGGGCACACTGACCGTCACTGAGACAGGCGCGATTGACGTAGTCGATGGCGATGCGGTCTTTGTTGAAGAGGGTATTGATGGCTTTGTCCTCACCAACAGTGGTCTCCTCCAAACGGCGGGGGACGATTTCTTCGGGGTCTTTGCGAACAACGACACCACAGTAACCAACACCGCAACCGGTGAAATCATCACTGGCGGCGCAGGTGGCTTTGGTATCTCGCTTCTGGATATGGCCACCATCGTCAACGATGGCACGATCATGACGATGGGCGATCAAGCTTTCGCAGTGGATGCCGGTGACGATGCGATGATCACCAACACGGGCGCGATCTTAACAGAACGTGACGAATCCGTTGGTATCAATGTCGGCGAAAATGCTGTGATTTCGAGTGATGGTATTGTCGGTACTCAGGGTGTTGACTCGATCGGGATCATCGCCGGCGATGGTTCTGCGATTACCGTGGGCGCGACAGGAATTATCACGACGAGCGGTACAGACGCCGCCGGTCTTGTGGTGCTTGGAAACGGGACGCTCGATAACTCCGGCCAGATCACGACGATCGGTGACGGTGCCACTGCGGTTGCCTTTGCCGGTGACGCGACGATCACCAACAGCGGATCAATCACCGCAGAAATGGCCCGCGCGATTGAGATCGGCGGTATGGTGACGATCACCAACACCGAAACCGGTGTGATCGATTCTGAAGGCAATGACGGTATCGAGATCAACACCGATGGTGCGATGATCACCAATGCTGGTCTGATCCGTTCAAACGATGACGAAGCGATTGAAGCTGGCGATGTCAACGGATTGACCGTCATCAACTCGGGCACGATCATTGCCGACGAAGGTGGTGACAAAGCGATCGAATCCGAGATGAACCTGACGGTCATCAACTCGGGCCGGATTGAATCGGTTAATGATGAAGCAGTCGAAGCCGAAGATGCTGGCCTGATGCTTGAAAACACCGGTGAGATCATTGCACCCAAGGATGACGCGGTCGATGGCGATGCTGACGTAACGATCATCAACTCTGGCCTTATCCAAGGCGGCGAAAATGACGGGCTTGAGCTCGACAGCGGTACGATCACCAACTCCGGCATCATTGAGAGCCTTTCAAGCGATCCTGATGGCGACTTCTCCGATGCGGCTCTGACCAATCGTGAGCTTGACGCTGGTATCGACTTTGACGGTGTTGACGATCCGGCGAACCTTGCAGGTCCAGCGTTCGACACGGTGACCAACCTTGAAGGCGGCATCATCCGCGGCGATATCGGCATCAACGCCAGCTCGGGCAACTTCGTCAGCGACGGCGAAGGCGGCTCGGTTGCTGGCTCTCCTGCCAATGTCCGCGAGCAGGTCATCATCAACTACGGCACCATCTCGGGCAACCTCTTGAACCCGGCAACTGGCCGCACGGATGCGGTTCTGCTGAGCGGCGGTAATGACACCTTCCGCCAAATGCAGACCGGCGTCACCAACGGCACGGTCGATGGCGAGGGCGGCGATGACACGCTGATCTTCGGCAATGACGGAATGACTTCTGTCACCCGCGACCTCGCCAATGTGTTTGATCCGCTGAAATACACAGGCTTTGAAACCATCGGCTTCCTCGACGAGAATGGCGGCGGGATCATCCTTGCGGGCGACACGGATGAGACTATCAACGTGCTTGGCGGTTCGGTCACAATCGAAGGCGCGGTCACCGAGACGGTTGAAGTCCTCGGCGTCTCGACGCTTACTATTGCCGAAGGCGCTTCGGTTGACGTGGCCGATGATGACGGGATCGACGTTGATGTCGACGGTGTAACTATCATCAACAATGGCACCATCGGATCAGCTGACGACGAGGCGATCGAAGCGGGTAGCGTCAACGACCTCACCGTCATCAACAATGGCCTGATCATCGCCCGCGACGGCGGCGATAAAGGGATCGAGAGCGAACAAAACCTCACGGTCATCAACACCGGCCGGATCGAATCTGTGCTCGACGAAGCGGTTGAAGCCGAAGACGCTGGCCTGTTCCTCGACAACTCGGGCGAGATCATTGCACCCAAGGATGACGCGGTTGACGGCGATGCTGACGTAACGATCATCAACTCTGGCCTTATCCAGGGCGGCGAAAATGACGGGCTTGAGCTCGACAGCGGCACGATCACCAACTCCGGCATCATTGAGAGCCTTTCAAGCGATCCTGATGGCGACTTCTCCGATGCGGCTCTGACCAATCGTGAACTTGACGCTGGTATCGACTTTGACGGTGTTGACGACCCCGACAATCTCGCCGGACCAGCGACCGATCTGGTCACAAACATGGCTGGCGGCATTATCCGCGGCGATATCGGCATCAATGCAAGCTCAGGCAATTTCGTCAGCGATGGCGAAGGCGGTTCTGAGCAGGGCTCACCGGCGAATGTTCGCTCGCAAACAGTCGTCAATTTCGGCGAGATTACCAGCAACCTTGTGAACCCGGTCACCGGACGCATGGATGCGGTGCTGCTGGGCGCTGGCGCGGATGAATTCCAGCAGTGGACCGGCGCTACCGTCAATGGCTGGGTCGATCTGGAAGGCGGCGATGACACCTTTATCCTCGAAGGCACTGCATCGAGCATCTCTGGCGGCGTTCAGGGCGGTGAAGGCACCGATACTGCGATCATCGCCGGTGTTCTGGATGCCGACAACATCTTCGGTTTCGAACTGATCCAGCTGGGTTCTACCCTGGGCGGTACGCTCAACGATGCGGTCATCAGCGGCAACCGGATGATTGACGGTGATGTCAGCGTGGTTGGCGAAGTGACCCTCGCGCTTGGTGTGGACACTCTGGGGGCAACCGGCTCGATCACACTTGAGGACGGCAGCACTGTTACGATCACAACGCCGCTTGATAACGCGTTGGTAGGCCAGACCGTTCTTGTGCTTCAAGATGGCGGGCCATTCGTTGACAATGGGGCAACGATCAACATCGTGGATGATGATCTGCTGCTCGATTACACTCCGGTGATCGGATCGCTGTTGGTCAACGTCTCTGCCGTCGATCCGCTGGCTGGGACAGGGGATGCGAACCTTGAAAATCTCGGCCGCAATCTGACCGGCGCGCTGAACAATGCGACGCTGAGCGCGACCAGTTTCGGCATTCTCAACGGACTTAGCCAAGCCGACGCTATTGACGCATTGGCTGATTCTCTTCCTAACCTGGCCGAGGGCGATGCGCGTGAGATCTTCGAAACTTCAAGCGTTGCCAGCGAAGTGCTGCGCCAGCATCTGGCGGGTGAAGGTTCGGGGCTTTGGGGCCAGTTTGTTGCTCGCTCTGCCGATCAAGACCCGACTGGTCAGTCCTTTGGCGGATATTCGAGCGATCAGTTGATCTTCACCCTTGGCGGCGATTTCGTGGCCAGCGACATGGTGCGTATCGGTCTTCTGGGCAGCTATGCTCAGATCGAGAATGACAACACGTCGGGCACCGTTGGTAACAATCTGCGTGGTACGACCGATATCGACAGCATCAAGCTGGGTGCATACGGCGCGCTGACCGTTGCCGAACGCGTCTTCATCAATGGTGAAATCGCCTATCTCACCGGTGAAGTTGAGAGCGCACGCGGCGGCGCATTTGGAGCGATCACGTCTGAATATGACTTTGACGGCTTTGCCTACAGCTTGACGGTTGGCCTCGATCTTCTGCCAGATGATGGCGTTGCTCTGGTCCCATCGCTCGCGGTGAACGGTGCTTCGATTAGCTTTGACGATTCCACAGAAGCCGGCGGGTTCGGCTTTGGTGTGGTCCGCGAAGATGCGGATTTTGTCGAACTGCGCGGCGCGGTTGAGCTTGGCGCTGACCTTTCACCGGGCGTCAGCGGCTTCATCCGCGGAACGATCATTCGTGACTTTGGCGAAACCGCTCGCGGTTTCCTTCTATCGTCAAGCGAGCTGGGCACTCTTGCTGTCCGGACCGCGGACCGCGAAGACGACCGCTTTGAACTTGCTGCAGGAGCAACGATCGATATTGGCGAAAGCTTCGCGATTGATCTTGGCTACTTGGGTGATTTTGCAGAAGGCTATTCAGCCCATGCTGCGCGGATCACCGGGCGCATCGCGTTCTAAGCTTTCTGATCCAAAGCGTATGAAACAGAATGGGGCCGGATGCTTTTTGCGTCCGGCCCTTTTCTTTGGCACGCCGACTAGATCGGCGTCGGTTCGTCAGGCTGATGCGATAAAGCGCGCTTGAGGATGCTTTGCGAGCAGCTCTTCAAGCCAAATCGCTCTTTGGCTGCGGTCCACCAAGGCAACAATGCAGCCACCAAAACCGCCCCCTGTCAGCCGCGCGCCGAGTGCACCCAGCTCGCGAGCATCGCAAACCAGCGCATCGATCTCAGGCAGCGACATCTCAAAGTCATCGCGCATCGACACATGGCTTTCATTCATGACCGCGCCAAGCGCACCCATCTCGCCCGATTTCAGCGCTTCAATCGCAGTTAGCACCCGGCGGTGTTCACTCGCGCAATGAAGCGCGCGCTTGCGAACGGGGTCTGCAAGGCTAGATGCGGCGATCATTGCGGGGTCAAGATGGCACAGATCATCTGTGCCAAAATGCGCTTTGGCCGCGTCGCACTCGCCCTTGCGCGCGCCATAGCGGCCATCGGTGAGTTTGCGTGTGAGGCCCGAATGAACGACCATAACATCGTGCGCCTCAGGCAGAGCGACCAGCTCAAATTCGAGCGATTGCGTGTCGAGTGCCATGGCCGATCCGGGCGGAGCCAGAGCGACCGCCATTTGGTCCATGATACCGCAGGGAACTCCCATAAAGTCGTTTTCGACCTTGCGCGCTTCCACTGCGATGTCCGTGTCGGATAGTGCGCCGGTCTTGTTGCCTGCAACCTGCCTTGCCGCTTTCAGGATCGCGACGATCAGCGCGGCAGAGGAGGAAAGGCCAGAGCCTTCGGGAATTGTCGAGCGGATTGCAATATCTGCGCCTGCCTCGATCAATCCCAATTTGCGTGCCTGATGCAGTGCACCCAGCGCCGGGTCGGACCAATGGCCTGATGCGGCTTCATCAGTTGCGCGCTCTGCCACGTCGTTATAATGGTCTGCGCGAAAGGTGGCTGTCATGTCATCGCGAAGGTCCAACTCGACCTCCAGACCAATCGACAAAGCCGCAGGCAGCACCATGCCGCCATTATAGTCGATATGTTCACCGATCAGGTTCACCCTGCCCGGAGCTGTGCCAGTCGCCATTGCCATCATCCGATCTCGCGCAAGGCCTTGGCGGCGTTTTCGGGCATGACATCCACAGTGAAAGTCCCGGTGTGCTGCTCTACAGAGGCAAGATATTTGACCCGACCCGGAGCGCGCAAAAGAGGGTAGAACTGGACGGTGAAATGGTAACCATTCGACCCGCCGCCCGGCGCTGCGTGGAAAGCCATCATGGTGGCGGCAGGCTGTTTGAACAGCGCGTCATATCGGCGCGTCACGTCCCCAAGCAAATGTGCGAGACCTTCCAGCTCTTCGTCCGTGCAATCCCAAGGCCCTTCGCGCCGCACCTTGGGGGCCAGCCATAGCTCATAAGGGAACCGAGCAAAGCGCGGTACGAACGCCGCGACACCGCCAGCCTCGGTAACACCGTATTCTGGCATTGCGGCGGTGATCTCCGTGGCCAAGTCATAGCCAGCGGCAAAGGCATCGGCTGCGCGCTGTTGAACCTGTGGAATGCGTTCGAACCCGTAAATCTGCCCATGCGGGTGGTGGAGCGTTACGCCGACCTCATCGCCGCGGTTTTCAAACGGGAGGACATAGCCGCATCCTTGCGCAAACAAGGCCTGATACCGGTCGATCAGCGCGTCTAACAAAACCTCGCGCCGGTCCTGACCGATGCTTGCCAGATTGCCTGTGCCTGCCGGGTCATACACCACCACATCGCAGGCTCCGCGCGCAGGCTCAGTGTCGACACCGGGGATCAAAGGAGCCTGTGCGGCAGAGGGGTGGTAGGCGGCAAATTTGTTCTCAAAAATGGCCAGCTCAAAATCGGTGAACGGTATTTCGGTCTCGGGGCCTCCTGGTATGCTTGGGGCAAGAGGGTCGTCAGCGGCAGAAGGCTTAAAGGTGCGGTTCTGCCGGTGCGCAGCGTAGACATTCCATTCCTGCCGAAGCGGGTGGAAACGGGTTTCACCGCCTTGTGCAAGCTCGTCCGCGCTTTCAGGCTGGGGCGTTTCATCATGATGTGCGCGACCATACAGGCGCAGCATCCGGCCATCGGCCTTCTTGAAATCCCGGCGAAAGGTTGTGCGCCCTCCGCATGTGCGTGAAAGCGATATCACATCAGTTTCCATAGACTGCTACGCGCTTGCTTGAAGATGAAAGAACAGACACGTGTCGGGGAATGTGAGCGGAGGCTGAATCCCGTGCCCCATCAGGGCCGCGCCTGATACGATGGTGCCGCATGCTTGAAGGTTAGCAGCATCCACAATCGAGGGGGTCGAAATCGAAGGATTGTGCTGCGGCCAGACCATCTTAACACGGTAGTGGCGCGCTGGGTCCAGCCCCTTGAACACCACCCTTTGCGGGAGAGTGGCCAGCTCTGTTTCCAGCTTGGCATAGGAGTACAGGGCTTCGCTCAAATCTTCAGAAACGCAGCCAATAAGATTGGTGCCAGTTGCTGATCCAAGCCGCCAGAACCGGCCCGAATGAATGAGTTCGCGGTGCTGTTTGTGGAGAGCAATGCCCGCTTTCAGGATTGCCAGATCCCGCTCGCTTTCCTCGCGTAGATCCAGCTCCATTCCCATATGGCCGAACACGGCGCTCGCGACGCGGAAATCCATGCTGAACTTGCGCCCCGTAATATGGCAGGTCTTTGGTCCAACATGGCTGCCCAGCACGCGCAAGGGGAAGAAATGCGTCGCCCCGCGCTGAATTGCCTGACGTTGGCGCGCATCGTTGTTGTCCGATGTCCATATCCGGTCGGTGTTGCGCAAGATGCCGAAATCCGCGCGCGCACCGCCTGATGAACAGCTTTCAATCTCTAGCTCGGGATGCGCCGTCCGCAGCTTCTCGAGCAACCGATACACTGCCTGCGTCTGGAAATGCATCGCCCCGCGCCCATTGGAAGACGGATGGTTGGTGTCCCGGTTCATATCCCATTTGATGTAGGCGATGCGGTATTCGCTGACGAGATCGCTGATCTTTGAGAAAAGGTAATCAAACACTGCCGGCTTAGTCAGATCAAGCGTCATCTGACCGCGGAACGGCACCGCTTCAACTCCGTCTGCCTGAAGCACCCAATCGGGATGCGCGCGGTAGAGGTCACTGTCAGGATTGACCATTTCTGGCTCAAACCAAAGTCCGAACTCCATTCCAAGATCGTGGACACGATTGACGAGCCTGTGCAGGCCATCTGGAAACACGTCTTTTGAAACCCACCAATCGCCAAGCCCAGCCGCATCGTGCCTGCGTGATCCGAACCAGCCATCATCCAGCACATAGCGTTCCGCCCCGACATTGGCGGCTGCTTCGGCCAGTTCGATCAGAGTGTCTTCATCATGGTCGAAATACACTGCCTCCCATGTGTTGTAATGGATAGGGCGCGGTTTTGTAAGGCTGCGCTCGTCCATGATCGATCCGCGCAGGTGATCCTGAAATGCATGGGCGACACCGTTAAAGCCCTCGTTTGACCATGCGACCAGAAAGTCTGGGGTCTGATAGCTTGCGCCTTTGGAAAGGCGGAACTCACCGGGAAAGCTCATCTCGCCCATCTGCGCGAAGGCGCGGCCATCGCTGTGTCGATCAATCCGCAGGCGGTGATTGCCGCTCCACGCCAAATGGAACGCTGCGGCCAGACCAGAATGTTCATTCGTTTCTGATGCGGCGAGAATCCCCCCGGGAAAGGCGTCATGGCTCGTGCGGCCTGCTTTGTTCTCGCGCACAATGCTGCCTTGGAATGCGGGCACTTCCTCTGTGTGAAATTCGCCTGACCAGCGCCCCGTGATACTCAAGAAGCGCGACAGGCGTGGGTCGACCGGCAGGCATAGTGCTGCGCACCAATCGAGCTCAATCTCATGCTCGCCGCGATTGTCGATCTGGGTGCTGGCGGTGAGTATTCCAGTCGCAGGGTCAAGTCTGAACAGATGCCGTGTCGCGATACCAGTGTTGGTGTCTTCGCAGTGAATTTCGAGCGCGTTGGCTGCGCCCTCGTCAATTGCGGTGATCCTGAGATCAATCGCCCAATCATGGCCCAGCCGGTGCGCCACAAGACCCGATGGCCCGGAAATCCCGGTGCCAATCTCATTAAGCAGCGAGCCACGCAAAGGTACAGAGGCGCTTCCGGGGGCGTGTTGGCGCGTTTGCAGCAACGCCAATTCTGATGCCGCGACGCCGGGCAGGTCGGGGCCAGCGTAAAGCATTATGGGGCGCATGCCCTTGGTGGCCTCGATAGCGACGAATGTCCCACCTGCGCGCAATTCACAAAAGTTTAGGGTGCCTGAGCCGCGCTCAACCGGATCTCTTACGGGCACGGGGCGGTGTTCGTGGATTTCGGGCGCATCCATTATGCTCTCCGTCCCACCTGCGCGAGCGCGATGCGGGTTCACTTCATCAAGTGAGCCGGTTTCAACCGGGGTCGTTTCCCCAGCGCCCAGATCGGCGTTATCTGCCATCCAAACTGTCCATCCCTACTTTCGATCCAATCCCAACTGCCACGATCTGAACGCCAATGGTCAGTTCAATAGAGACAATCACGCGATTTGAGGCGCAATGTGAAGAGGGATTTTGGCAGTGCATGAATTTTTTGGTATCCGTGTATGCGTTGACCGCTAGAGTAAGACCATGTGGGAAGAAAAAGTCTATAAGCAGAATATGCATCTGTCCGCCATTGGGGGGATAAAGATTGCTTGCTTTCTTACCGATGGAGTGGGTGTCCTTACGGCACGGCGCACCTTACCGCATTACACATTGGTTTATGTGACGCGCGGCCATGGCGCATATCGTGACGAAAGAGGTGTGGAGCTGCCGGTAAAGGCTGGAGACGCTATCCTGGTCTATCCTGGGCTTGAGCATTGGTACGGCCCTGCACCCGGAGACACGTGGGATGAATTCTATCTGGTTTTTGAAGGACCGGTCTTCGATCTTTGGCAAAATACCGGGAGCCTAGACCGCGAAAATCCGGTTGTCTCTCTTCGTCCAATGGACTTTTGGCGCGACCGCATTCTCAGCCTGATAGGTGGGGGAGGCGCTCGCACAGAGAGCGAATTGATCAGCGAAACCGTGGGTTTACAGGCCTTGCTAGCAGATATTGTCAAAGCCGGTGAAGACGATATGGCTGACGACATTGCTTGGCTTTCGAACGCGAAAGAGGCTATTGCCCAGACGATGGATGTGCGCAGAGCAGCGCAGGTGATGGGCACATCTTATGAGGCGTTTCGAAAGCGATTTCGCAAGCTTGCAGGGCGATCACCCGGACGGTTTCGCACCAGCTTGTTGATGGAGCGCGCCTGCCAGATGCTCACCGACCCTGATATCATGCTGCGCGAGGTCTCTGACGAATTGGGCTTTTGTGATGAATATCATTTCAGCCGCCAATTCAGCAAAACTGTGGGATGGTCGCCCTCTGAATATCGCTCTCGCATAGCCCGCGAGCCTGAAGAATTTTAGTTTTTGGGACTAACTCCGCACGGCATGGTGGAGTAGGCGTGGCAAAATTATGACACAAATGGTTTTCTCGCCCAGCTTCGACGTGAAAATTCCCAAATTGTTCATGCGGGTCCAATCCGCCTATGGAGTTCGCGCTTTCTATCGTCAGATTTTGTAACGCGGCCCTGCTGGGGTCTCAACTCCATGCCCATCCGCAATCGCGGACAAGAAAAAACGGGGCATGGCAATGGGAGAGAGCCATGTTGTTTTCAAAAAGGGCCGTTCTGGCCCAGTCCGCTGCGCTTGCAGCAATTGCCATTTCCACCCCTGCCTACGCACAGCAGCAGGACGACACCGACACGCAAGTTGCCGAAGGTGAAGGCAATGCCATCGTCGTAACCGGCTTTAGGCAAAGCCTGCAAAGCTCAATCAACCTCAAACGCGACGGATCAGGCGTTGTCGATGCCGTCTCTGCGGAAGACGTGGGCAAGTTCCCCGACCAAAACGTGGCTGAGGCGCTCCAGCGTATCACCGGCGTCGCGATTGATCGTTCCGGCGGCGAGGGCCAGTCGATTACCGTTCGCGGCCTAGGCCCAGAATTCAACGCGGTGCTCTTGAACGGGCGCACGCTTGCGACCGACAATCCGGGGCGCGAATTCTCCTTTGATGTGCTCGCAGCTGACATTATTCAGACCGCTGAAGTCTACAAGACTGGCGTTGCTAACTTACAATCCGGCGGCATTGGCGCGCTCGTCAATATTCAAACAGCCCGCCCGCTCGACCGGCCCGGTTTCAATGTCTCGGTTTCGACCGCAGCGATTTATGAGAACCTAAGCGAAGACTTCGGCGCGGACGTGTCAGGGGTCGTTTCCTACTCGAATGACGTTTTCGGCGTGCTCTTCGGTGCGTCCTATCAACAGCGCAACGCACAGATTGATCGCAATATCACAAATGGCTTTGCGCTGCGTCAGGGTGACGCGGCAATTTTCCAGCCTGAGACCGCCACGGGTTTGGAGGCGACAGATATTGGCGCTCTGCCAGCCGGCTCGCGCGTCCAGCAGCAGGTTATCTTCAGTCGCGACGAGCAAGAACGCGAACGTCTGACGCTTAACGGTGCGCTGCAATTCGAGTGGGGCGATCACACCACGATCACGTTTGACGGGCTCTACACCGATTTCACGATCGACTCGTTCGATCAGCAATTCTCAGGCTTTTTCAGCCCGCCTTTCCTCAACCCGCAGATCGATGCCAACGGCACGGTGGTTCAGTTTAACCGCCCAAGCATCGATTTCCAAGCGCGCAACCCCGCGATTGCTGACACGGTAGGCTTGTCGCAGAACGACAACGTGCTCACCTCCAACAACCGCGAAGCAGAGACCTATCAGGTTGGCTTCAACATGGAGACGCAGGCGAGCGACGCTTTGTCCTTCGTGTTCGACGTGTCCTATTCAGAGGCCACACGCGATGGGACCAACCCGTTCGTGGTGCTGGGCGCACTGGCTCCGACCTCGCCGCTGATCGACTCGACCCGCAACAGCGGTATCTCGACAATCACCAACATCCGCGATGCAGATTTCGTCGACACCTCGATCCAGCGCCTGCACTTTGTGAACGTCAACCGCACGACGGTCGACGATGAAGTGTTCGAAGCGCGCATTGACGGTGAATGGGAAGTCGATGCTGGCCCGCTTTACGCGGTGCAGTTTGGCGGCATCTACACCGACCGTGAGAAAACGCAGAACCTGTTTGATAACTTCGCCGATCCGGGCTTTGGCAGCCTGACCGCTGCGCAAATCTTCTGCGCCTATTGCGGGTATACGGTGGATTTCGACGACAGCATCTTGTCGACATTCTCTTTCGACAATTTCCTAAGCGGTGTTGACGGGGCGGATACGGTTCCTGCCCAGATCCTGACCGCAAGCTTTGAAGATGCCTTTGCGCAGCTTAACAATGTCGCCAACCTTCAAGACCCCAACCGCACCGGCGGCAACACCGCTGACCTGCTCGCCTATCTCAACAGTGGCGGGCTTGATCCGGTGCTCGGCATCTACACGCCATCGTTCAACCCCGGCGGCAGCTTTGCGGTCGAGGAAGAAATCGTTTCTGCCTATGTCAACACAGAGTGGGGCGGCGATTTTGGCGGGGAGCTTCCTTGGTCGATGAATATCGGCTTCCGTCTGGCGTTCACCGATGTGCTTTCTAGCGGCATCGATCAGCCTGTTATCGAGTTCCGCGAAACACCGGGCGATACCCAGTTGGTTACCGTGTTTGGTCCAGCGACCAATGTGTCAGTGCCCAACGATTATGTGAACTTCCTGCCTTCGGTGAACATCAAGCTTGAGCCTGCGGACGATATCGTCCTGCGGTTGAGTTATGCGCGCACCGTGACCCGTCCGACGCTGACGGCTTTGGGAGTTGCCAACACCTTTGGTGGTCGTTCGGATGCTCCTCTTAGCAGCGGCGGTAACCCGCTGTTGGAAGCTTTTGAAGCGGACAACTTTGACGTCTCGTTCGAATGGTATTTTGACAGCCTGAGCTATTTCAGCATTGCCGGTTTCCACAAAGAGTTGGGCGGCTTCCTTGAAGAGAGCACTCTCCCTGTTCCCGGTGTGGTGATCTTCCCAGCAGGCAATGGTGGTCTCACCGAAGACACACCCGTCGATGTTACCTTCCAGGACACTCGCCAGCGCAACGGTCTGTCGGGTAGCATCAGCGGTGCAGAGATCGCTTTCCAGAAGACGTTTGACAACGGTCTGGGCGGGATCATCAACTACACCTATGTGACCTCGACACAGGACAACGCGCCAATCGGCGACCTTGGCTTTAACGGGTTCACCCCGCACACCGTCAACGTCACCGGCTTTTACGAAACCGATCGTTTCTCAGCACGTGTTTCGTACAACTTCCGTGATGGGTTCCTGGTGCAGGAAAACGCCGATCAAAGCGAACCGCGTCAGCGGGAAAGCTTTGGCCAGGTCGACTTTTCAGCCAGCTATGAGCTGACGGACAGCTTCCAGCTCTTCATTGAAGGCCTGAACGTTCTGAATGAGGACACGCGGGACTTCTCGCGCTTCCCCAACCGCGTTTTGACCTATGAGCGGACCGGTGCGCGTTATACCGCAGGGGTTCGTGCAAAGTTCTGATCCGGCGATAGGCGGATCGTGATCGTGAAACGCGAGCCGCCTGATCGCTAAGGAGACGGCGGGCATCCTTGAGGGGGGATGTCCGCCATTTTCTTTTGGAGCTGAAGTAAGGGCAGGGCTTGCCCCAGCTCTGACTTGTTGAAAGAGTGCATAATGCGCCAGGTCACGCAGCAAAAGCGTGAGCGGCGAGGGAGAGAACACCACAATGGATACAGTTCAGGTCGCCGTTTTTCTGGCCATCACAGCATTAATCGCCTTTGCCACCTATATGCATTGCCGGGGCAAACGCGGCAATGTCGATGGCGATGCGAAAGAGCAGGGGCGCGACTACTTCCTCGCCAATGGCGGGCTTGCCTGGTATTTTGTCGCGGGCTCCATCACTCTGACCAACCTTTCAACCGATCAGCTGGTGAGCATGAACGGCAACCAGATGCTGCTGGTTGCATGGTGGGAGCTGGCAGCGGTTGTTGGCCTGTTCATCCTCGCCTTCGTGTTTCTGCCCGTTTATTATCGCAACAATTGCACCACCACGACCGAACTCTTGCAAAAGAAGTATGGCGACAAGCATATTCGCGCGCTCATCTCGGTGCTGTTTCTGGCGGGCAATCTGTTCATTTTCCTTCCCGCCATTCTTTATGGCGGATCGCGCTTTTTCCTCTCGTTGCTTGAGCTTGATGGGGGATTGCAGAACATCATGGCGCTGTCGGTCGTGCTAGCGACGATCGGCGCGGCCTATGCGATTTTCGGTGGGCTTAGAGCGGTTGCGGTGTCGGACACTTATTCAGGCTTTCTGATCCTTGGTCTTGCCATTTTGGTGGTGATCCTCGCGTTGATCGCGATCGACTTTGACCTGAGCGGCATTCCAGCTGAGCGGCTGACGCTGGTGGGCGACAATGACAGCGATATTCCATGGCACACGTTGCTGACGGGAATGATCTTCATCCAGACTTTTTATTGGTCGACCAACCAGACGATCACCCAGCGAGCCATGGCATCGCCCACCATTCGTGAAGCGCAAAAGGGCGTTCTGGCGGCAGCGGCGATCCGCTTGCTGATCGTGCCGATGATCGTGGTGATCCCCGGTATCGTGGCGTTCAAGCTGTTCGGCGATGTCCCGCAAGATGGCGCCTATGGCATGATCGTTGGCGCGGTGCTGCCAAGCTGGCTTTCAGGCGCGTTTGCAGCGGCTTTGTTCGCAGCTGCTTTGACCAGCTTTAACTCGATCCTCAACGCGTCTGCGGCGCTCTATGTGTGCGATCTGCACGAATCCTATGTCGATAAAGAGCCAAAGCGCGTGGCGCGGCTGGGTGCGATTGTGTCGATCCTGATGAGCCTGCTTGCGCTTGCGCTGGTGCCGTTTTTTGCGAGCCAGGAAAGCCTGATCAACACCGTGCAACAGCTCTATGGCCTGCTCTCAATGCCGATCCTCTCAGCCTTTGTGGTGGGCCTCGCCTTTCGCAATGTCGATGCCAAGGCGGCGATGGTCGGGGTTGTGACGGGCGTTGTGTTCTACGGCTTTTGGAGCATGGTGTGGGAGCCTGCGCATTACATCCACGGCATGGCGGTGACGCTGCTGCTTTCAGTCGCGACCTCGCTCGCGGTGAACCGGCTGGTGTTTGGCAAAAGCGCCGAATTGGCCTTTGGCGATGGTGCCAAAGCTGAACCAAGAACGGTTTAGATAAAGGGCAGAGCCACCTTGCGCGGGCCAGCCTTATTCTTCGGTCTTAAGGCGGTAGCTGTTGCCATCGGGCACAATGGTCCCGGCGGTGGGGTGGGCGAAATGGCTGCCGATCATCAGGTCGTCAGTGCCCGATAGCTTCTCCAGCATCGCTTTGCGGGTGGCGGCGCCTTTGTCGCGGTCAATATCGGCAAAGGTGCCCCATTCGCTTCGCGCGATTTGGCAGGGGTGATGGAAGCTGTCTCCGGTTATGATCGCGCGTTTGCTCTTCGATATGACCTCGACGCTCGAATGGCCTGGCGTGTGGCCGGGTGTGGGAATCAACGCCACCCCCGTTACGATTTCGCAAGGCGTATCGATCAAGGTTGCAAGCCCCGCATCGAAGATCGGCTGGACTGATTGGTCGTGCACATTCTTTTGCGTCTTGTGGAAGTTCGCGCGCATCCGGTCAAAGGGACGCTCGAGTGTCGCAGGATCGATTTCGGGTTTGTCATATTCCGATGACCAGAACTCAAACTCGGTGCGCGCGAACAGATATTTCGCGTTGGGGAAGGTCGGCACAAACGCGCCATCGACCAACAAAGTGTTCATGCCCACGTGATCAAGGTGCAGATGCGTGCACAGCACATAATCGACTGCATCGGGCGCAAAACCGGCCTTCTTGAATTTCTCGAACAGACCGAAGACTTGCTGGTGCCATTCGTGGGAACTTGGCAAATCCTTGTGGTCGCCGACGCACGTGTCGACGACAATGGTAACACCGCCAATTTCAATAACAAAGCATTGGACGAGCCCCAAGAGCGTGCCATCTGCATCCATGAAATGGGGGCGCAGCCAGCTGATCTCGGCAAGGTTTTCGGGCGTCGCCTTCTGGATCAGGCCGTTAATATCGCCCAGCGGCTGTTCGACCACGGCGGTGATATTCGCCTCCCCGATTTGCCAAACGGTCATGCGCGCGCCCCTACTAAGCTTGCTTACCCATCACTGCGCGGATCCGGTCCTGCATATCGGGGCCGCGCCCTTCGCCATCCATCCATTCGCGGATCAAGGCATCATCGGCGGGTTTGCCATCAGCCTTGTCGAGCAAGCGCTTGATCGCCGCGTGAGAGAAATGGCTTTGCGCCGCAATTTGGCCGGCCAAGCGCTCAATTTCAGCATCAAACGCGTCATGTGGCACCGCATATTCGGCAAGCCCGATGCGAACAGCCTCGTCAGCCCCAAACATGTCTGCGGTGAACATCAACCGCTTGGCCGTCGCGATGCCGACCCTGCGCGGCAAACGCACGCTCATCCCCCAGACAGGGGTTAGCGCGAATTTGGCATGGGTGTCGCCAAAGCGGGCATTGTCACTGGCGATGATGAGATCGGCGGCCAATGCAACCTCCAGCGCGCCGGTATAGCAATGGCCATGCACCGCAGCGATTACGGGGATGGGCAGCTTTTCCAGCATCCGCAATGTCTCCGAATGCCAGCCCTTTGAGGGCGGAGTTTCTCCTTCTGAGATGCCGCCGAGATCATGCCCGGCTGAAAAGCACTTGCCCGCGCCCTTGATAACCACGCAGCCAATCCCGCTGGAGCTGGCCAAATCTTCGACATGACCACGCAGCTCAGCGAACATCTCAACCGTCAGCGCGTTGAGTTTGTCGGGCCGATTGAGCGTAAGCTGCGTCCAGCCCTGATGGTCTTTTCTTGTGATTGACGTGGCCATAGTCTCGGTCTCTCCCCTTGCCGACATGAACCGTCACTCAAACAGATTGCAGCGCATAGCGCAAACCCTTCAACTAGCGCATGTGAACTATATGCAGTGCGGCGCCAGTATGGTTTTGTTGCCTTGCATTTTTCCACCTGACCTACAGCTGCTCTTGCGGCTTGGGCGCTGAGCTGCTGCATTTGGATCAAACGAAGCTTGGTATTCGCAGCTCGGACAACAAGGCTCACAGTGACAATATGGTTGATCTCATCTCCCGCCGGTCCCTCTTGCGAAAACCGTCTCGCGGCGAGCTGCTTTTTTTGGGTTTGCTTGCCTTGTTCATCGCTTTTGACAGGGCGTCAGGTGATGGATCAGGAGATGGCGGGTGGACGGGCGGCCTTACCTGGTTCCAGAGTCCCGTTGCAGCTCAGATCAACTCCAAAGACTATGATGGAGACGGTCTGGTCATTGAAATAAACGAAGTGACGTTCGACCGCCTCGGGCGCAATGAATGGACGAGAGCGGACCTTGCTCAACTGCTCGAAAGCTTAGGTGAGGCACAGCCGCGTAAAGTGGTTGTTGATCGCCAGTATTTTGCTGGGAACAGCGCTGATGGTGTGGACCGGCTCAGATCGGCGATCAGCGCACAATCTTTTGACGTTTTTTGGATTGCCAGCCTTGGTGAAGACGATCTTAGGCGCCTACAAAACAACGGCGCACCGCCTGCAATAGAGGAGCAAAGCCCCGCGGAGGTTCGGTTGGACCCCGGTGCCCAAGGGTTGGCCATTCCAACGGCGATGTTGTTCAATGACTACAGTTCATCAGCGCCATGGGATGCATGGTACACGCTTCCAGCCGATGAACGGATGCTTCTGTCTGCGGCGGCTGTACTCAGCGATGGCAGCGCGCCGTCATCAAATCTGTTCAATATCGATGTCAGTTATGATGCTGCATCTGTCCCTTCGTTGAATGCATCAGATATCCTTAATGGTGATTTTCGCGCTGAAGATGTACGCGGGAAAAAGGTGATTATCGCGGTTGTCAGCAATCTTGTGCGCGATACGATCATTACGCCTTCTGATCCTTACACGTCGCGCGCCACAGCCACACTTTTTGCAGCGCAAACACTGGAGAATGGTCCTCCAATCAAGATCGGCGGCAATCTAGGGCTCTTGGTGGGAGTGCTTGGCGCTTTGGCTTGGCTGTTCATCCGGCGACCCATCGGCCGCTGGATTGCTTTCGCCGCCTTTGTTTATCTATGTCTCAGCCCGATTCTGTTTGAACGGGCGTTGATCTTTCAATGGACGTCGCAGGGGATATTTGTCCTTTTGATGGTCGCGCTGCGCAAAGTTTGGATGCGTGGCGGTGAAACCGTGAAGGAATACCGCAGCGCGGCCGAAACCAAATCACGTTTCCTAGCCCAAGCCAGCCATGATTTGCGCCAGCCCATTCATGCCATCGGATTGCTGTCTGAGCGGCTTTCACAAACCGATCTAACGCCTGACCAGAGAGAGCTGGTTTCAAAGATTTCCTGGTCAGTGGGCAATGCCAGCGGCATGTTTCGCGCGTTGTTGGATGTGGCGGCGATTGAAAGCGGCACTTTGCAAAAGCGGATTGAGCCGGTGTCGATCAACGAATTGTTGGCCGAAATCGATAACCAAAACGCGCTTGTGGCCGAACAGGCTGGCGTCGATCTAAGGCTGGTTCCATCGGACCTTATTGTCATGACCGATCGCGCATTGCTTGGCTCCATGCTGCAGAACCTAGTTACAAACGCGATCAAATACGCGCCGGGGCGCAAGATCGTGGTGGGGTGTAGGCGGCGCGGAAAACGTGTGTCGATCCATGTGGTCGATAACGGGCCTGGAATTCCCGCCGCCGAGCTCGAACATGTCAAAAAGGAGTTCTATCGCGCGTCGGACCAATCGCGCCTTGGAACCGACAACAAAGGGCTGGGCCTTGCTATTGTCAATCGCCTGGCCTTGATGCTGGATTTGGTGTTTGTCCTCCATTCGGAGGAAGGCAAGGGAACATCTGCCCGGATCAGAGGCCTGCCTATTGCCACGGACAATGTGCGTGAGAAGAAGGACAGCCCTTCCAGAAAACTGCCATTGTCGGGCCTGCGCGTTGTGGTGGCGGATGATGATGCAGAGACGCTCAGATCAACCGAAAGTCTATTGGAACAGTGGGGCTGCGAGGTTGCGGCTTTTGCGCGTTTCCCAGACAAAGTGCCGCCCTGCGACGTGATGCTCAGCGACTTCGATTTTGGAGAAAGCGGCACTTTGGGCGATCAGGGCGCCGAACTTGCCAGGATCACCGATATGGGCGCGCAGTTGATCATCCTGTCAGGCCATCACCCCGATACTATACGCGAAGCTCTGGGCGGGGATAGGGGGCTTGTCCTGTCCAAACCCTTGCGCGCCGCAGAGCTGCGCTCAGCCTTGATGTCAGCCCGTATCGCAGCGGGTGCATCATCGTGAGCAGGCAGCGTGTCGCATTGAAAAAATGTGCTCAAAATGACCGGAATAGTGCAACATAACTAGTGCCGGATGCCTAGCCATGTTGCATAGTTAAATCCTGGACGACGCAACGGGTTGCTCGACAGGCATAATGATCAAGGAGATAATGATGAGGGATAACGGGAAAATTGTATCCTTAAATGCCGATGAGATTTTGGAAGTGAGCGGGGGAACCGATGATTTGGGACTTCCGATTGATGGCCTGTTTGACGAATGGCCATGGTGGTGGCCAAGGCCGGGACCTGGTCCACGTCCGATACAAAAATGATTGTCTAGGACACATTGAAGGGCCGCGAAACGCGGCCCTTTTTTGTGTTTGTTGCGAAGCGTTAAAAGCCCCTTGCGCTTTCTTTTTTGGCTGTTTTCAGGTTAGGGTCAGGACCTAGAGCCCGTATTTGCTGGCCATTGCCGCGGCGCCGGTGCGCGTTTCCACCTTGAGTTCGCGCAAGAGCGCTGAGACATGGATCCGGACCGTGAAGGGCGAAATGCCAAGGTCCTTGGCAATCTGCTTGTTCGAATGGCCTTCAACAATACCGCGCAGAACATCGAGCTGGCGCGGCGTAAGCTGAGAGAATTGCGATACCGAGGTTGTACCCTCAAGGCTGCCAGAAGCGCTGACATTAACAAACTCGCCGTTCATCACCGCCACAATACCATCGCGAATTTGATCTTCGCTGGCCGCTTTGCTGATAAACCCGTCGACCCCTGTCGACATCACGTGATCGATCGACCGGCGATCATCGGCCATTGAGATGATGACGATTGATGCAAGCGGAAACTTGACCCGCAATTCGGGCACGGCGCGCTCAACATCCATGCCGGGGAAGCGAAGGTCCAGCAGGAACAATTGCGGGTCCGATCCAGCCCGAGCAACCTCGATCAGCTCGTCATAAGTGCCAGCATGTTCGACCTCTATTTCTGGATCAATCTTGGCAAGGATCGAGACGATCCCATCGCGAAAGATTGGATGGTCGTCCGCTACGAGCATCCTGGTGGCCGCATTCGAATTTAGGCGCTGTACTCTCACTTCATGCTACTCCTGCAATTGCCGGAAAACCTGCCGCAGCTGAGCAGAAAACGCCATAGCACATGCACACTAACAAGCGAGAGTGGCGAGGGCTCATTCTCACGTGTGCAATTGATCTAGCACACTATGTTTAGTCAGCTCAGCTTAGCCCAAGCGTTCCAGATCAAGCGAGCTAAGATGCGTGGCTTAGATCACTGTATCTATTGAGAAAAAATCCAGATCAGCGACTCTCTTGGCATCGGCAATGAGCTGATTTCGCACCCCACTGGGGCAATCTGGAGAATGACAATGCAAATGCTGAATCTGAATGAAATCAACGCTGTCAATGGCGGCGCGTTTGGCACCAAAAAGCCGGCTGGCATTCCCAGCCCGCAAGATGGCCCCATGGGCGGCATGCCTGGCCCCACGCGTCCCCAGCCTGAACCGCTGGATGATCCTGTCACCAAAGGCGGTGTTCCGGTCAAAGCCTTCGGCTTCTGAGCCTCGCCCACTGAATTGGCACGCGCCTCCCGCAACCCGGAGGCCGTGCACAAAGGCTGGGTCGCATCCCTAACCCCTCAGCGACCCAGCCGCCCCTTTCAAACTGGTGCAAGTCTTAAGGAGACAAACCATGAAAACGCTCGACACGAACGAGTTGGATCAAATTTCGGGCGGCCTCATCTGGCCGATCCCTGATCCCTCTCCTTCGCCAATTCCGCCGGGCCCGTCGCCCATTCCGCCCGATCCTTTTCCGCCCGGTCCCCAATTCCCGCCGGAACCATTCCCGCCAGAGCCTGGTCCAAAGCTGCCGCCCATCTGGTGACGCCATTCTAGCGTCAATATTCAATCTTCCATGTCCCTAGAAGAACCCTTGGGACCCAACTCAGAACTAAATGGAGAAACACAATGAAGAACTCGATCACCACAATTGAACCTGCAGAAATCGAATGCGTCAACGGTGCTGGCGAAGCTGGCCGCAAGATTGGTGAGGACATCGCCAAAGCGTTCGACGCGGATGCCGACACCCAGAAGCTCGCAGGCGATTTTGGCAGCTGGGTCGAAGACAAAGCGAAGGAGCTGTTCAGCTAAAGAATGAGCTGATTATGCCACCGCACTCGGCCTTCGCGCACTGAAAGGCTGATCCAACCAGTTGAACCCATGTCATGGTAGGGCGCCAACTCAACATCGTTTGAGTTGGCGCCCTATCACCACCGAACCGCCGCTAACCCAAATGCACTATTTCCCCTGAACACTAACCCCGCCTAAACACATTAGCGTCGCACATTTCAGCAGGGGTCAGTGCAAAGCCTTATGGCAGCTCTCTTTCGAACTGAGGTTCTCAACCAAAAGAAAGACCGGCTCTCGGGCGAGGTCTCTATCGCAGTGCCGATGCCGTGGCAGGCGATCGGCTATTTGCTATTCGGCAGCGTCGTCGTGGCGCTGATCTTTCTGTCGCTCGCCACCTATTCGCGGGTCGAAACGGTAACCGGAACGGTGGTTCCTGACAGAGGCGTCGCGGCGATCATCCCGACACGCGCAGGCACTGTCACCGAAGTGATGGTCGAAGATGGCGATCGGGTGGAAGAAGGCACGACGCTGGTCGCGATCCGCGCTGAGGAAGCGAGCGCATCGGGTCTTTCTGCCGCCGCGATGACCGAGCAAGCAATCGCGCAACAGGATGCGAGCCTTGCTGCGCAACTCGCCGCTTCGCAGCGCTCCGCCGCCGCGCAGCGCAGCCAAATAATTGTCCAAATGGCAGGGCTGCGCAGCGAGATTGATCAGCTGCAATCGCAGATCACTTTGCAACAGAACCTTGTGAACTCTGCCCAGCAGAACCTCGATCAAGCGCGCGGCGTGGCTGAGCGCGGATTTATCAGCCAAGCTGATTTGCAAGCTCGAGAAGACACGTTGTTCTCTCGCCAGCAACAGCTTGCGCAATTGCAGCAATCGATCACATCGCGCCGGGCCAGCCTTGCAGAGATGTCGAGCAGTTCGGCCAATATCGCCGCGCAAGCGCAATCGCAGGCCGCCAATATTGCCGCATCGCGCGCGCAAGTTGCACAGCAGGCGGCGGGCAATGAGGGCGCGCGCTCTTACGCGCTGTCAGCTCCGATCACGGGCAATGTGACCGCGCTCACCACCCGCAGCGGCCAACGTGTGGGACCGCAAGCCCAAGTGATGGCGATCGTGCCCGAGGGTTCAACCCTGCGCGCCGAACTCAATGTACCGAGCCAGGCCATCGGCTTTGTCAAAGAGGGCCAAGAGGTGCGCCTCGCCATCGACGCTTTCCCCTATCAGCGCTTTGGTACGGTTCCCGGCACCGTCCGCACCGTGGCCAGCAGTGCTCTGAGCCAACAGGCTCCCAGTGGAGCGGTGGTCTCGGTCTATCCGGTCGTGGTCGAACTGCAACAGGCGCATATCGACGCGTTTGGCCGGTCTGAACAATTGGTGCCGGGCATGACTTTGAGCGCGCGCATCATCACTGAAAACCAATCCTTGATTGAGTGGCTGTTTGAACCGCTCTTTGCAGTCCAAAGGCGCTGATATGTCCCTTGATCTAGGTTTCTTCACGCGCAGCAAAGTGCGCCTTGTCCGCCAGACGGAGGTCGCTGAATGCGGACTCGCCAGCCTGACGATGGTCGCCAACTATTATGGCCTCGATGTGGACCTTGGCACGATGCGGCGGCGTTATTCGCCCTCGCTGCGCGGCGCGCCGTTAAGGGCGCTCATCAACTTAGCCGATCAGATCGGTCTTACGCCGCGCGCTGTTAAACTGCCGCTTGAGGAACTGGGCAATCTCCAGATGCCAGCCGTGCTTCACTGGGACCTTAATCACTATGTCGTGATCGAGGATGTGAAGGGCGGCAAGGCGCTGATCCATAACCCGGATGGTCGCACCAAATGGATGCCGCTGCATGAAGTGTCGGATCACTTCACCGGGGTTGCGCTCGAACTGCGGCCAAGCAGCGATTTCACGCAAAAATCTGAGCGTGAACGCCTGCGCCTCTCGCAGCTATGGCAAAGCATGACGGGGCTGAAACGCGCGCTGGCGCAGATCCTGCTCTTGAGCCTCGTTTTACAGGCCTTTGTGCTCGCATCGCCCTATTACATGCAGATCGCAATCGATAACGCGCTGCCCGCGCTCGACAACGATTTGCTGACGGTTCTAGCGCTCGGTTTCGGGCTGTTCACAGTCATCAATGTCATCACGACCCTGCTGCGATCTTTCGTGCTTCTAAACGCGGGAACCGGTGTAGGGTATGGGCTTGCGACCAACATTGCGCGCCGCTTGTTCCGCTTGCCCATTGAGTGGTTTGAGAAACGGCATACTGGCGACATTCTTTCGCGTTTTGGCTCAATTGTGCCTATCCAGAACCTGCTCACCCAAGGGGCGGTTGCGGCTCTGGTTGACGGCGTGATGGCGGTGTTCACGCTGGTGGTGATGTTCTTTTACAGCCCCGTCCTTGCGCTGATCGCGATCGTTGCCTTCATCTTGTATGGCATCACCCGCGCGGTTAGCTTCTCGTTTCAGCGCGAGGCACAAGAAGCCAGCATCGTTACCGGCGGTAAAGAGCAATCGACGCTGATTGAAAGCCTGCGCGGCATGGTGACATTGCGCCTTTTCGGGCGCGAGACTTTGCGCCACGCATTGTGGCAATCGCGGCTGGCGGATTCGGTGAACGCCAATGTTCGGCTCGCGCGGATCGGCATCTGGCAATCGACGGCCAATTTGCTGATCTTTGGGATTGAGAACATCCTAGCCATCTGGCTCGCGGTTGGTTTTGTGATCGACGGCGCGGGTTTCAGCGTGGGTATGGTGTTCGCCTACATGGCCTACAAAACCCAATTCATCACCAAATCATCGGCGCTCATCGATCAGGCGATCCAGTTCAAAATGCTGGGGCTCCACCTAGAGCGTCTCTCCGATATTGCTCTGACTGAGGAGGATCGCAGCTTTGGCGACGGGTCGGATGCGGCAAGTGTGCTGAACGGCAAAATTGAGCTGCGCGATATCCATTACCGGTATTCATCTAGCGATCCGATGGTCGTAAACGGGGCCAATCTGACGATTGAGCAGGGTGATTTCGTTGCGATCACTGGGCCATCAGGCGGTGGCAAAAGCACCTTGCTGAAGGTCATTTTAGGCCTTGTCGAGCCGACCAGCGGCGATGTGCTGGTCGATGGCATTCCCTTGCACCGGTTCGGCTACAAAAGCTTCCACCGCCAAATCGCTGCCGTTCTTCAGGAAGACAGCCTGTTCGCAGGCTCCATCGCTGACAATGTCGCTCTGTTCGATGATGAGATCGATATGGAACGAGTGATCGCATCCTGCGTCGCGGCCTCCATGCATGACGATATTGAGCGGATGCCGATGCAGTATGAGACGTTGATCGGCGATATGGGGTCGACTTTGTCAGGCGGTCAGAAGCAGCGGGTGCTGCTCGCCCGCGCGCTTTATCGCCAGCCTAAGATCCTGTTCATGGATGAAGGGACAGCCCATCTTGATGTGCAGCATGAACGCGTGGTCAACGCGGCTATATCAGCCATGGGTATAACCCGCGTGATCATCGCGCACCGTCAGGAAACGATCAGCGCGGCTGATAGGATTGTCGTTATGGCGGGGGGGATGATTACCGAAATCTCCAAGGAGACCGGTCAACCGCTTTCGATTGATGGCGATGGAAGCGTAAGCACAGATAGCCCCGCCAATGGTGAGAACGGCGAATAGGCAATGCTTCGAAAAGGCTGGGCTTCGAACCGTACTGCAAGAAAAGATGGTGCCGGCTGCAGGAGTCGAACCCGCGGCCTGATGATTACAAATCAACTGCTCTACCAACTGAGCTAAGCCGGCCCATCGCCGTTCCGCCCGATAAGCGGAAGCGCGCGCCTAACCAAAAAGCGAAGGCTTTGTCCAGATGGCAATCGCACCCAATCGTATGATTTTCCGCATTGCCTTGCATTCGCCGAACGAAAACGGCGATTGGTCGAACGGCTGCCGATTGCCCTTGTTTTGACCAGCGCCAAGATACATCTTGGAATACAGGCGGAAGGGACTGGTGATGGACGACAGACTGCCAACAGGCGGGACAGATGACGCTCAGCGGCAAATGCTGTTTCAGGCGAACCGCAAATCTGTGGGCGTTGCCTATCTGCTGTGGCTCGTGCTCGCTCCATTTGGCGTTCATCGCTTCTATGCGGGCCACACCAGGTCCGGTGTGATCCAGCTTGTGCTGTTGTTCAGCATTATCGGCTGGCTGGTGCTCGTGCCATGGCTCCTTTTGGATTTGATCCTTATCCCTGGGCTGGTGCGCGAAACCAATCTCAAGACGATTATGGAGCTTTCGCCACCCCAACAAACCGGAGCGGTGCGGCCAGAACAAAAGCGTCAGCCCCGTCCGATGAGCGAGGCGGACCGCAAACGACAGGCGATGCTCGAAGATTTGCGCGCAACCGGCTACAAACGCGAACGCCGGGACCCGACAAATTTGTATCGGTAATTGCGCTCGCCCGGATGGGGCTGCGCAAAACTAAAGCGCTCCGAAAGTCCAGCCTTCCGTCCACGCAATCTCTGCCGTCAAAAAGCGCGGCTCCCAGCGTTTCTCCTCCCCCGCCGCTTTGCGAAGCCAGGCCGCAGTAAGCAGCGCATCGGAGGAATGGTCATCCACCTCTCCATATTCGCGCACCGGCGGGCTGCCGAGCGCTTCAAGCGCCACGTTCAAATCGCCATAAGTCAGCAGCTTGGTGCGCGAACCGCTTTTCTTCGCCGCTTCCCTTGAGGCAAGACCGGTGTAAATCTCGACCAGCATGGACCCGCCTTTGGTGATCATCTTGCTGGGGATCGGGTCCATCGGCCACACTGGCAAATGCCCGCGCAATTGGTGGAGCATCCGCATGCCGGTGAGCGAGCTTTTGCCCACCTGCGCTGCGCCGACGAGGTTGAAATTGCTCACCGGGCGGCATTTCTGGCGGCGCTGCGCGATCTCCGCCTCGCGAAATCGCCCTTCGCGCGTGATTGAGCCGGGGAGGTGGAAATGTTCTCCCTCATTCGCCTTGGAATGGCGGAAATATTTGGAGGCGTCGGGGTGGGTGACAAAGCTGTTTGCCCCCAGATGTGGATCATATTCACAGATTGCATCGATCAGCGCCCAGAGCTTTTTCGCATGGGTAGGTGAGCGGTCCCAGCCGGGAAAGAACGCGCCCGCATCGTTAAACGGCAGGCTGATGCCAAGGTCGATCCCGACAAGCGTGTTGGCGGGCAGATCATCGCGCAAGATCCCCATCACCTCCGTGCGCGACCAACCCCCGCGCGGCGGTTCAACCAGCACTGGTGGGCCGCCAGCGCCTTCGGCAATGGCGAGCGCGATGCCCTTGTGCCTCTCTCCATTGGCGCCAGACCAATCGATGGCGAGGAAATGGTCCCAAACTCTCAAGAGGAACGCTCCCCTCTCAGCTTGTCCCAATAGGCGATCCGTTCGCGTATTTTGCGTTCAAAACCGCGCTCGACGGGAGCGTAGAATGTCTGCGGCTGCATTTCATCGGGCCAGTAATTGTCGCCGGAAAATCCGTCTTCCGCCTCGTGATCATACGAATATCCCTCGCCATATCCGATATCCTTCATCAGCTTCGTTGGCGCGTTGAGGATATTGGCGGGCGGCATCAGCGATCCCGTCTCGCGCGCGGCCTTAAAGGCGGATTTCTGCGCGGCATAGGCAGCGTTCGATTTGGGCGCGGTGGCGCAGTAAAGGCAGGCCTGCACGATGGCGAGTTCGCCTTCGGGGCTGCCGAGGAACTGGTAGGCGTCTTTGGCAGCGAGGCATTGAGTGAGCGCCTGCGGGTCGGCCAAACCGATATCCTCGCTCGCAAACCGCACCAGCCGGCGCAGCACATAAAGTGGCTCCTCGCCCGCGGTTAGCATTCGCGCGAGGTAATAGATCGCGGCCTGGGGGTCTGACCCGCGCAAGGATTTGTGCAGAGCGCTGATCAGATTGTAATGCCCATCGCGGTCCTTGTCATAGACCGCGACGCGGCGTTGGAGGAAGGCTCCCAAAGCCGCCGGATCGAGAGGCTCCGTGAGCGCCGCGTTGTAGAGTGTCTCCGCTTGGCCCAGCAGAAAGCGCCCATCGCCATCGGCGCTCGCGATCAAAGCGGCGCGCGCATCTGCTGTAAGGGGAAGGGGACCTTCCAGCGCTTCAGCACGGGTTAGCAGGGCCTCCAATGCCTCGTGCCCCAGCCGCTCAAGGATCAGCACCTGCGCGCGGCTGAGCAAGGCTGCGTTGAGGGCAAAGCTGGGATTCTCTGTGGTCGCGCCCACCAGAGTGACAGTCCCGCGCTCAACAAAAGGAAGAAACCCGTCCTGCTGTGCGCGGTTAAAGCGGTGGATTTCGTCCACGAAGAGCAGTGTCTTTTTGCCCGCCTCAGCCATCTTGTCGGCTTCGGCAAAGGCTTTCTTGAGGTCGGCGACGCCTGAAAACACCGCGCTTATCGAAACGAAGCGGATGCCAACCGCGTCAGCGAGAAGGCGCGCAATGCTGGTCTTGCCAGTGCCCGGCGGTCCCCACAGGATCATGCTGGCAAGCTTGCCCGCCGCGACCATCCGCCCAATTGCGCCAGTCGGCCCCGTAAGATGTTCCTGCCCGATCACCTCATCCAAAGCGCGTGGGCGCAACCGGTCGGCAAGCGGCGCATCATCGCGCGGCGTCTGACGACCCGCAGCATCGCCCCCTATTGGTGCGTCCCCCGAAGTCTCTCCAAACAGATCAGCCATCGTCTTTGCCATTCATCCACGTGCGTAGGCGCTTCATCGGAAAAATGCACGCTCGCACCACATCACTCTTGAACAGCATTATCTTAGATATATCTTAGAGCTATCGAAGTAACTCTAAACCTCGTGGGAGAATGATTATGACTTGGCAGAAATATGGGAAGGGCGGCTGGAACAATCTAGGCCCGATGATCGCAATGATGGCGGCCTCGGCTGCAAGCGATTGGGAAAGCGGCGAAGAGCGCGGTGAACGCCGATCACGAAGAGGCCGCGATTGGCAGGACAATCGTCGCCGCAAACGCCGTGGACGCATGTTTGGGCAAGGCGAATTGCGGCTCGCGCTGTTGGCTCTGATCGCTGAAGAACCGCGCCATGGATATGAGTTGATCCGCGCGATCGAGGATATGACCGGTGGTGGTTATGCGCCGAGCCCCGGTGCGGTGTATCCGACGCTTCAAATGCTTGAGGAAGAGGGCCTGATCAAACCCGCCAAGGTCAAATCCGAAGATGATGACGAGGAAACCTCTAGCAAAAAACCGTTTAAAGCGACCAAAGCGGGCAAGGCGGAACTCGCCGACCGCGAAGACGAGGTCGAGGAACTGCTGGGCCGGATCAGCGAACATGGCGAGCGCGCCGAACGCGTGCGCCAGCGTTCACCCGATCTGTTTCGCGCAATGGGTAACCTTGCCAACGTGCTCAAAAACCGCGCAAGCAGCGGCAAGCTCGACAAAGAAGCGATCGACCAGATCGTCGACATTATAGACGAGGTCGCTAAACGGATTGAGCGGCTGTAGGGCAAAAGCTGCATTCCCCTCAAAATCCTCTGACACTTGCGAGTGTCCGAATAGTGTGACATCCTCTCCAGATTGATGATTTCTGGGGAGGGATCACTATGAACGCGACGCTTGCTTCTGAAATGGGCGCTGCGCCCAAGACACCTTGGCACCTTTGGGTGGTGGGGGTTTTGACCTTGCTGTGGAACTCGGTCGGCGGGTTCAGCTACACCATGACGCGGCTGGGAAAGCTGGCTGATCTTGGCATGGGGGCGGAAGAGATCGCGTTCTTCGCCAGCTATTCTCCGATTGCGAACACGTTTTGGGCGCTCGGCGTGTGGGGTGCGATTGCGGCCTCAATGCTGCTTTTGCTGCGATCACGCATGGCGTTTCCCAGCATTGTGGTCGCGATTATCGGCCTCATCGGCTCAAACTATTTCCAATACACAGCCGACGTGCCCGAAAGCCTACAAAGCGCCCTTTTGCCGGTGCTGATCTGGTCAACGACGCTGTTTATGCTGTTCTACATCATGCGGATGCAACGCGAAGGCGTGTTGCGATAACGCTTTAGCTGGGGGCCGTGTCGGCTTGTTCGGCGGCGATCAGCGCTTGGCGGTCTTGCACCAGCCGGACATAGGTGTCGGCGACCGCTTGGTTTATCGCTTCCCAGCTGTATTCGAGGCTGCGCGCTTCGCCTGCATCGCCATGCGCGCGGCGCAGTTCTGGATCGGTGCAATAGGGCGCGATGGCTTCTGCCAAGGCTTCGCTGCACGGGGTCTCTGCGCCCTTCTTGCCGATCAGCGGAATTAGCCTGCCGGTCTCGCCATCCTGCACCAGGCTGGACGCACCCGTTGCGCCCGCTGCGACCACGGGCAATCCGCTCGCCATCGCTTCCAGCGTCACATTGCCAAAGGTTTCGGTGACAGAGGGGTTGAAGAACACATCGCCGCTGGCGAGCGCCTGACCCAGTTCTGCGCCTGTCTTGAACCCTGCGAAAATGCCGCCGGGCAGCGTTTCTTCAAACCAGCCGCGTGCCGGGCCATCGCCGATGACTAGGACTTTGTGAGGCACCTGGCGTTTGCGCAATTGGACGATGGTTTCGGCAAAGACGTCCAGCCCCTTTTCCATCACCAGACGGCCAAGGAACACTATGGCGACATCGTCATCAACAAGGCCAAGGCTACGCCGCCACGCCATGTCGCGCCGATTAGAGGAGAAGATCGTTCGGTCCACCCCGCGTGACCACAGGCCGATATCGTCATGCATTTCCATCGCGAGCAGCTCATCAATCATACTTTGCGAAGGCGCGACCAGAGCATCACAGCGATTGTAGAACCGACGCAGCATCCGAATCAGCAGCGGCTCAAGGAAAGCCATGTTGTAATAGCGGGGATAGGTCTCAAACCGCGTATGGACCGAAGCAAGGACGGGAATGTCCATGTCCTGCGCAAACCGCAACGCTGCATGGCCAGACGGATCAGGTGCGGAAAGATGGACGATATTGGGTTTAAACTTGGCAAGATCGCGCTTCGCCCGACCGCCAAGCCCCACAGGAATGCGGTATTCGCCCCTGCCAAAGGGCATGCCGACTGAAGGCGTGCCGATCAGATCTCCGGTTGGCTCAAAGGCGGGCTCTTCTACTGTTGGCGAATAGACGCGCACTGCCGCACCCTTTGCGAGCAGCGAGCCGACAAGGCGGTTCAATGCCTGATTGGCCCCGTCGCGGGTGTAGTTGTAATTGCCGCTAAACAGGGCAATGCGAAGATCAGTCACGTCCATGGAGCGGAGCCTCTAGGGGATTAGGCGAGAACTTACCACACTCCACCGATCTCGCGTGAATGTTCATTGACTCGTAATGCGACATCTCTAAAGGCGGCTGCGGGCCACGCGGTCCCAACGCCGCGCGAGCTCTCTGTAAGGAGAGAATACATGACTGAATACGCACGTGGGCTCCTCCATGAGCCGCCGCTCAAACCTGAGCGCCCCCAATTTTCATCCGGCCCGACGGTCAAGTTTCCCGGATGGTCCCTCGATAAGCTGAAAACCGATTCGCTGGGCCGCTCGCACCGGTCAGCGCTGGCCAAAGGCCGCCTGAAATATGCGATTGACCTGACGCGCGAACTGCTCGGTGTTCCCGACGATTACCTCGTCGGTATCATGCCGGCATCGGACACCGGCGCTTTGGAAGCGGCGATGTGGACCATGCTCGATCCTGCGCGCCCGGCAACGGTCGCAGCGTGGGAAAGCTTTGGCAATGTGTGGATTCAGGATGCGGTGAAGCAGTTGAAGCTTCCCAATTTGCAAACACTCTCGGCTGACTACGGCGAGATCCCAGACCTCACCACGATCCCGCAGCGCAACGATGTTGTCTTTACCTGGAACGGCACCACGTCGGGCGCGATGATCCCGAACACCGATTGGCTTGAAGAAGGCCGCGAAGGGATCACGATCAACGATGCTACATCGGCCATCTTCGCGATGGAGATGGACTGGGCAAAGCTCGATGCGACGACCTTCAGCTGGCAAAAAGTGATGGGCTCAGAGGCGCAGCACGGCATGCTGATCCTGTCTCCCAAAGCGGTGGAGCGGATCGAAAGCTACGATCCGGCATGGCCACTGCCCAAGCTCTTCCGCATCAAAAAAGGCGACAAGATCAACAAAGGCATCTTTGAGGGCGCGACGATCAACACGCCCTCGCTGCTCGCCACAGAAGATTATATAGCGGCGCTTGAATGGGCGAAATCGATTGGCGGTCGTCAGGCGATGTTTGACCGCGCCAACCGCAATGCGGCCATCGTCAAAGACTGGGTCGAGGCAAAGCCCTGGTTGCGCAACATGGTCGATGATCCGGCCAAGCGCACCAACACCGGCGTTTGTTTCGTCTTCCAAGGCGAGTGGTATGATGGCCTCTCTCCAGAAGATCAGGCAGCGGTGCCGAAAAAGATCGTCAAACTGCTCGAAGAGCGCAATGTCGGTTACGATTTCAACGGCTATCGTGACGCCCCGCCGTCTTTGCGCATTTGGTGCGGAGGCACGCTGGAAGCAGAAGACCTTGAGCGTCTGCTGCCCTGGATCGAGTGGGCATACGAGACCGTCAAGAACGGCTGAGCCTCCTAGCAATCAAACATGAATCGTCACCCCGGCGAAGGCCGGGGTCCAGTTGCAACCGGTGGGCCTGGATTCCGGCCTTTGCCGGAATGACGTTGGAAGGATTATCCAATGACCAAACCCAAAGTACTCATCTCAGACAAGATGGACCCCAACGCCGCGCGCATTTTCGAAGAGCGCGGCTGTGATGTTGATGTGATCACTGGCGAAAGCCCCGAAGAACTCGCTGCGCGCATTGGCGAGTATCACGGGCTTGCGATTCGCAGCTCGACCAAAGTGACGCCGGCCATCCTTGATGCGGCGACCAATCTTAAAGTCATTGGCCGCGCCGGTATCGGCGTCGACAATGTCGATATCCCCTATGCGTCCGGCAAAGGCGTGGTGGTGATGAACACTCCGTTCGGCAACTCGATCACCACCGCTGAACACGCCATCGCCATGACGATGGCGGTGGCGCGGATGATCCCGGCCGCTGATGCACGCACGCAGGCAGGCGAGTGGCCCAAGAAAGACTTCATGGGCGTTGAGGTTACTGGCAAGACCGTGGGCCTTATCGGTGCGGGCAATATCGGTTCTATCTTCGCGAGCCGCGCGCAGGGTCTCAAGATGAAGGTCATCGCCTATGATCCCTTCCTCACTGAAGATCGCGCGGTAGAAATGGGCGTTGAGAAGGTTGATCTCGACACGCTGCTTTCACGTGCGGATTTCGTGACGCTGCACACCCCGCTGACCGATGAGACCCGCAATATCCTTTCGCGTGAGCGGCTCGAAAACGCAAAGCCCGGCATCCGCATCGTCAATTGCGCGCGCGGCGGCTTGATTGATGAGGCGGCGCTGAAAGACTGTCTTGAAAGTGGTCAGGTTGCGGGGGCTGCTCTGGATGTGTTTGCGGAAGAACCTGCCAAGGAAAACCCACTGTTTGGCGCGCCCAACTTCATCTGCACCCCGCACCTCGGGGCCTCCACCACCGAAGCGCAGGTCAATGTCGCGCTGCAGGTGGCTGAGCAAATGGCCGACTACCTCGTCAATGGCGGTGTTACCAACGCGCTCAACATGCCATCGCTGAGCGCAGAAGAGGCGCCCAAGCTCAAGCCGTATATGGCGCTGGCTGAGAAGCTCGGCAGCCTTGTCGGCCAGCTTGCGCACGGCAATCTCACCAAGATCAGCATCGAACGTGAAGGCGCGGCGGCTGAGCTAAACGGAAAGCCGATCACGGGCGCGGTGCTGGCTGGCTTTATGCGCCGTTATTCGGACACGGTGAACATGGTCAACGCGCCCTATCTTGCCAAAGAGCGCGGGCTTGAGGTTTCCGAAGTGCGTCAGACCCGCGACGGAGCGTTCAACACGCTGATCCGCGTCTCAGTAGAGACCGATGCGGGCACGCGCTCTGTTGCCGGCACCTTGTTTGGCAAAGACGCGCCGCGTCTGGTGGAAATCTTTGGGATCGGGATCGAAGCGGATCTGGATGGCCACATGCTCTATGTCGTTAACGACGATAAGCCGGGCTTTATTGGCCGCATTGGCACGCTGCTTGGCTCCAAAGGCATCAATATCGGCACCTTCAATCTGGGCCGCCGCGATGCGGGCGGGGAAGCAGTGCTGCTGCTCTCGCTCGACGATGCGCCTTCGGCTGATGTTGTGGCTGAGGCCGAAGGCCTTGAAGGCGTGAAGATGGTGAAAGCCTTGTCATTCTGACTGAGTCTGCCCACCCCCAGCCCCTCCCCGCATGCGGGAGGGGAGCGAGACTTCGCTGCGTAGCTGCGTTAGTCGCAGCGGGGTGGGCATTGCCCCGCTGGCCAACTTCCCCTAGCGCGCGCACCTGACATGACCCAATCGACTGATCTCCTTCCCGAAGGTCTCGAAGACCGCCTTCCGCGCTCGGCAGAGCGGATCACTCTGGCGATGCGCGCGTGCCTCGATGTGCTGGGCGGCCATGGCTATGACCGTGTGCGCCCGCCACTGCTGGAGTTTGAACGCTCTCTGGCGAGCCGGATGCAGGGCGTGCAGACCCGCAAGATGTTCCGCTTTGTCGATCCGGCGAGCTTGCGCACGCTTGCTCTGCGATCGGATATCACCCCGCAGATCGGAAGGATTGCGGCAACGAGCATGAAGGGCGCACCGCGTCCCTTGCGGCTGTCCTATTGTGGTGACACCGCGCAGATCAAGGCAAGCCAGCTCGATCCCGCGCGCGAGCGGCTGCAATTGGGCGGGGAGCTCATCGGTTCAGACACCGCGCAGGCGGCAGGCGAAATCGTCACGCTGGCGGTAGAGGCTCTGCAGGCGGCTGGGCTGAAGGGCATTTCGGTGGATTTCACTTTGCCTGACCTGGTCGACACTTTGGCAGCGCAAGACTTGTCGCTTAACGCTGAAACAATCGAGGCGATCCGGCGCGAGCTCGATACCAAGGATGCAGGCGGGCTAAAGCAAGTCGGCGGAGCAGCATATCTGCCGCTCCTCTATGCCGCTGGACCGTTCACCGAAGCGACGGCGAAACTGCGCGAACTGGATGCGGGCGGGGTGCTGGCCACGCGGCTCGATGGGTTGGAGGCGATCGCTGCAAGCGTTGGCGATGCGGCGCGCGTGACGCTTGATCCCACCGAACGCTATGGCTTTGAATATCAATCTTGGTTTGGTTTTACCCTCTATGCCGAAGGGCAGCGCGGGGCTGTCGGGCGCGGGGGCACCTACAAGATTGGGGGCAGCGAAGAGGCGGCAACCGGGTTTACACTGTTTGTCGATCGGATCGCCGAAATCGCTCTTGCCGCGCCGACTTTGCAGACCGTCTATTTGCCTTTGGGGCACGACCACTCAGCGGCGGCCAAGCTGCGCGAAGGCGGCGCGCGCACCATCGCTCAGATCGGCGAGGGGGAAGATCCGTCAGCGCTGGGTTGCACCCACAGGCTCGACGGCGCTGAACTGCGGGCAATCTAACCCGAAATCACCTCAAGAAACGCGTCCACCGCCTCAGTCTGAGCAGCACCCGCCGGGGTGCCCATTTCACGGGTCATGCGGCTGTGATCGGTGCCGGCGATCGGCAGCGCGCTTGCCTCAGCGCCTTGGGAGATAAGCGCGTTCACCAGAGCTTGTGCTTGATCGCGGGCAATGTCGCGGCTCCCGACATACAGCGCCAGCCAATGCGGCGCATCGGACCCACCGACATGGGTGAGCGGAGAGAGCGCCGATTGGCGCGCGGGATCAAAACCAAAGACATTGGTGTAGCGTTGATAGCTTTGCGGTCCGGCATCGGCGATATGGGCGGCGATGTCATAGCCCCCGCCATCGAGCAGCACGACGCCCCTGATCGCTTCGAACGCATCGCCTGCATAATCAGGGTTGCTGGCAACCAACGCCGCGAGATGCGCCCCCGAACTGTGGCCCATCAGCACGATTCGCTCCGGGTCGAACCCGATCGAGGCGGCTTGCCCGCGCATGGCCTGGATCGCTGCGCCAATATCGGCAGCCTGCTGCTCAACCGGAGAGTTCGGCAGCAGGCGGTATCCGGCTGACCCAAAGAAATAGCCACGGCTAGTGAAGTAAGCGGGTTTGGATTGAACATAGGTGTTATCACCCCTGCTCCAACCGCCGCCATGCACGAATAGGATCAGCGGCGCGTCATCCACCGCGCCTTCGGGTTCATAGATGTTAACTTGCTGGCGCTGATGCGCGCCATAGATCACAGTGCGAGCTACGCGCACCACAGGAAGCGACTCTGGTGCGGCGGTCTGCGCGGCCCCACTGCGGCGTTCGCCCCTTTGCGCTCCGGCACGCGCGCGCACTTCCTGTGCGCAATCATCCGAAAGTTCATCGATACGTTCGCGCAGACAGGCTCTGATCCGAGACCGGTCACGCGATCCATCAGAAGCGCACAACGCGCGGATTTCTTGCATGCACCCGCGAGAGGGGCGGTCCTGCGCCTGCACGGCCAAGGGCACTATAAACAATGCAGCAACAGCTGCGATCCTGGCTGCAACGCGGGGGATTGAGATAGGGGTCATTTTTCGGGGCATCCTGCAATTCTAAGTAAGTGCCACAACAACGCACATATTCTTGCACAGCCTTCGCGATAAATGGCGCAAGAATTGTCGCGAATTGTAATGGGCACGCTGCCTGAATGGTCCTCGAACGAGAAGCCAAAAACCGCCAAACCGGATCATTTGCGCAAATAACCTGTCATTCACAAACAAAAAGATATAGCTTCTAAAACGTTTAGTGTTTGAAACAGCTTGGGGGCTGAAATGAAGATTTGTCGCGCGTCACTCTTGGTTGGAACGGGCTGTGTTGCCCTTGCTTCTGCTCCGGCCCATGCCAGCGTCGATGAATACAGCGTTGGCGGCGAGTCCACCGTTGGCATCAGCTTGGAAGTGTGTTCTGCCGAAACCCAATTGGCGGTGCGCGGGGATACGGGAACCGATCTCGATTTCGTGGTCACTGATCCAAGTGGCACAACGGTCCATACCGATCAGGGAGTCGATGATTTCATCAGCCTCGTGCTCGAAAAAGACGGCAATGATTGCGAGACGTTCGGGCTTGGTATCTCCAATCTGGGTGAAGAGACCAACACATTCACCGTTGTGCTTGAACCGATCCTTGAAGATTCGACCCGGATCGAAAAGTTCATCATTGGCGCGAATGAAACCCAGACCATCGATTTCAAAGCCTGCGGCACCTCCGCCCAAGTAACCGCGCGCGGCGATGGTGACACCGATCTCGACTTCATCATCCGCAATTCTGACGAAGCCGTCGTCCATGAGGATGATGACCTAAGCGATGAGACCACTGCGACATTGGCCGGATTGCTTTCCGATTGTGAGACCTTCGAAATGGAAGTCGCCAATCTCGGCGCAGTTTACAACGCCCTGATGGTAGTGGTTGAGCCGGAAGGCGCTCCGATCCAGACCTTTGCCGGCACCCAGCCATCCACAACTCTGGTGAGCGGCGTGGCAGGAGCTCCTGCTGAGGCCGCTGGCGAAGGGGCAGGCGAATACCGTGCCAACGCCAATTCCGCGATCCGTGTCGATTTGCCGGTTTGCGGCGCGACCCGGCTGGAAGTGCGCGGCGATGGCGACACCGATCTCGATTTTTCGATTGATGACAGCGACGGCAACACTGTCTTTTCCGATTACGATCTTTCGGATGTCACCTTCACCACTCTGGAGCCAAGCGGTGGTTGTGAGACTTTCGAAATGGAAGTCAGCAATCTGGGCGATGTCTACAACGTCTTCACCGTCGCCCTAACCGATGCGAGCGAAGAGCGCCCCGTATCGGGCGCTGGCGAATACCGCGTCAACGCCAATGCCGCGACCAAAGTGCCCTTGCGGGTTTGCTCCATGACCAATGTGTTCGTGCGCGGCGATGGGGACACTGATCTCGACTATGACGTAACCGACGGTTCGGGCAGCAGCGTCCATTCCAACTATGATTATTCAGACCAGACGCAATTTACACTGCGGCCCGATGATGGCTGCGCGGATTATAGTTTGAGCGTCAGCAATCTGGGCAGCGTCTGGAATTTGATGACCATCACCTTTGAGGATGGGCCGGATATTGTTGCGCTGCCGGACGCGCCTGCTGCGGTGCCGCCGCCGCCTATCACCATCAGCCCGGCGCCCACGGCGCCGCCTCCCATCCGGACTATCCCACCACCCGCGCCGCCTGCACCATCGCCGCGCAATGCGGAACTGGTCGGCAGTGGCCCCGGTTCCTACCGTGCGGGCGCACGCAGCATGGTGCGTGTGGAACTGCCCGTATGCGACCGCACTTTCCTTTCGGTCGAAGGCGATGGCGACACCGATCTCGACTTCGACATCACCAACGCCAATGGCGAGAGTGTCCATTCGAACTATGATTTCTCAGACCGCACCTCCACCGCGCTGACACCAGCCGATGGGTGCGAGACGTTTAGTATGACGGTCGATAATCTTGGTGGTGTCTATAACCAGTTTGCTGTGACCTATGAGACAATAGGTGGCGGTGCGACGGGGACAGGTGGTTCGGGCACTGCGACCTCCACCTTTGTCGAGGTGCCGCCAGACAATGCCAGCACCGATGGCAACAATCGCAACATCGCAATCCTGAACCAGACTGGCGAGACGCTAAACTTTATCTATTGGTCCAATTCGGCGACGCTTGAATGGGGCGAAGATAAGCTGGGCAGTTCCTCGGTTTTGGCCGCTGGACAGCAATGGAATGTCAATGCGGGCGACGGATCGAATGCGTGCTTGTTCGATTTCAAGGCGGTAACCGCCAGCGGACGTGAGATACAGGTGACGCGGGCCAATGTCTGCGAGGTGACCAGCGTCGCCTTTGAATAACAGGGCAAAAGCGGCGGGGTGAACCCCTTTCCTACCCCCACTATTGGGCCAGAGTGTTGAGCGCGGGAATCGCCAATGTGCGACTCCCGCGCTTTAGACTGTTCGGTGGAAAGCTGCGGAAATTGGAAAGTCACACTTTGTCCAACAGGTTTGGCAATTTCCTATGATGTATCAGTGCCTTGTTGGTTGAGTACGGTTTTTCGAGAACTCGCATGGGTGGTCCACGCTTCGCCGCCCTTGCTCTTACCCTCGCAAGCCCCTAGGCCCGCGCGGTTTGCAGTTTTGAGGATAGTCAAAGGCCATGGCCAACGTCACCGTGATCGGCGCCCAATGGGGCGATGAAGGCAAGGGCAAGATCGTCGATTGGTTAGCGAGCCGCGCGGATGCCGTGGTGCGCTTTCAAGGCGGTCACAATGCTGGGCACACTCTGGTGATCGATGGCAATGTGTTTAAGCTGTCGCTGCTGCCGTCGGGCATCGTGTCTGGCACGATGAGCATGATCGGCAATGGCGTTGTGCTTGATCCTTGGGCTTTGCGCGATGAAGTGGAAAAACTCGAAAGCCAGGGCGTTGAGATCAATGATGACAATCTGGCCGTGGCCGATAACTGCCCACTGATCCTGCCGCTTCACCGCGACCTTGATGGCCTGCGCGAAACGGCGGCGGGCAAGGGCAAGATTGGGACAACCGGCCGCGGGATTGGCCCTGCCTATGAAGACAAGGTCGGCAGGCGGGCCATCCGCGTGTGCGATCTGGCGCATCTCGACAGTCTGGACGCGCAGCTAGACCGGCTATGCGCGCATCACGACGCGCTGCGTGCAGGCTTCGATCAGGCCCCCGTTGATCGTGGCGCTCTGCTGGAGGCCTTGCGCGATATCGCCCCGTTTGTGCTGCGCTTCGCTCAGCCTGTGTGGAAGCGGCTGAAGAAGGTGCGCAAGGCAGGCGCGAAGATCCTGTTCGAAGGCGCGCAGGGCGTGCTGCTCGATGTCGATCACGGCACCTATCCCTTTGTCACCAGCTCAAACACGGTGAGCGGCACGGCGGCCAGCGGCAGCGGGCTTGGACCAAATGCGACCGGCTTCGTGCTGGGGATCGTCAAGGCTTACACGACACGCGTAGGCTCAGGCCCGTTCCCTACCGAACTTGACGACGAGATCGGACAGGGCATCGGTGAGAGGGGCCATGAGTTTGGCACTGTCACCGGCCGTCAACGCAGGGTCGGCTGGTTTGACGCCGTGCTGGTGCGGCAGACCTGCGCGGTGTCCGGCGTCACCGGGATAGCGCTCACCAAAATCGACGTGCTCGATGGGCTAGAGACGGTGCGGATCTGCACGGGCTACAGGCTGAATGGCAATGTCTATGACTACCTGCCCAGCCACGCGGCTGACCAGGCGGCGGTTGAGCCGATCTATGAGGACATGGAAGGTTGGAGCCAAAGCACTGTGGGGGCGCGCTCCTACGCCGATCTGCCCGCCAATGCGATCAAGTACATCCAGCGCGTTCAGGAACTGATCGAATGCCCCGTATCGCTGGTTTCAACCAGCCCCGAACGCGACGACACGATCCTGATGCGGGATCCGTTCGAGGATTGATGGGACCTCAATGAGTCCTTGCATGGGACACCCGGCAAGGGGCGGAATTGCAGCTGCGCGCCTACCGCTGTATCACTGGCGGCATGAAGTGGTTTGCCGTCCTCGCTGCCAGTGCCCTGCTCGCCTCTTGCGCGGGGTCAGGAAGCGCGCCTGAACGGGCCGCAAACGGCGCTGCGCCCACCGCGACCACAAACGCCTTTCCGACTGCCTTGCCGCAGCGCTATGCCAATCGCTCGATTCCGCGAACCGCCTCAGGTCAGATTGCGATTGCTGACTATCTCGTAGTCGACAAGTCAGAGCGGATGCTGGTTGCCTATCGCAATGGCCGCCCGATCAAAGCCTATCGCGGGCTGCAATTCGGTGAGGCGCCTTATGGCCACAAGAGGTTCCAAGGCGATGAGCGCACGCCGGAAGGCATCTACCGCATCAATCGCCGCAACCCGCAATCCAGCTTCCACCTCAGCCTCGGTATCTCTTACCCGAACGAGGCCGACCGCGCCTTTGCCGCTGCCTATGGCCGATCTCCGGGAGGAGACATCTTCATCCACGGCCAGCCCACCGGGCGCCCTGGAAGAATGCGCGGTGACTGGACCGATGGCTGCATCGCGCTCACCAATGCAGAGATTGAGGAGCTGTGGCAGATCGTGCCCGATGGCACGCTCATTGAGATTAGGCCTTAGTCTTTCTGCTTCTGCTCAGAAAGCAGCGCCACCTGAACCTGCAGCTTCTTCACTTCGCGCAATATGGTGAGCATGTTCAAGCGGGCGAACATCCACTCCTTGGCAAAGCCCATTAGGACGATCACCGCTAGCGCCGAAATCGCCCAGAGTGTGTGCTCAACCGGTTCACGCGTGTGGGCCACCTGCCAAATGAGATACAACAGCAGCATTCCCAGTGCGAAAGTGAAACCAAAAATCAGTTTGGCCCAACCGCCCAATGATCCCTTCCAGCTGTCACCGATCTGCTGGAAGAGCCCGCGTTCCCCTTCAAGGCTGTCGAGAAAAGCGCGGTCATCGGCGCTCAGCGCCTCAGCAATCTGTTCGTCTGTGTCGTTCATCATTCTGCTCCTTCAGTCTCGTTACTGGATTGCTCCCCCAGCGCCATCTTGAGCGCGCGGCGAGCGTGGAAGATGCGGCTCTTGGCGGTCCCTTCGGGAATGCTTTGAACTGCGGCGATCTCGCGCAAGGTCAGGCCCTCAGCAAAATACAAGTGCGCAGCCAGGCGCTGGTCTGGTGGCAGAGCGGCAAAAGCTTGCTTGATGGCTGCCTGCTGAGGTTGTGGCGCGGGTCTTGCTGCGTTGGTTTCATCATTGCTGACAGACAATGCGGAGCGGTCTCTCACCACTCGGCGCAAATGATCAGCCCCGCGCCGGTGAAGCACCGCAAAGACATAGGAACGGAACCGGGCTGGATCGCGCAATGTGCGAAGCCCCTTCCAAATACCAAGCCAGCATTCCTGCACCAAATCATCGGCTGCATCGTCATCACCGCAATATCGCCGTGCCGCCCTCAAAAGCCGGGGATTCCAGCGCTGAAACAGCCTGTCCGCCGCACCGCGTTCACCAGCTTGCACCATGATGACAAGCAATTCGTCAAACACAGCTCCTGCAGTGGGAGTTGAAAACAAGGCATGCGACTTCTTCATCACCCCAGTAGTCGCGCAAACAGCTCAAACAGTTCAATCCTCCCGGCGAAATTGAATGCGCAGTAGTCGATTATCTTGACTTGATCCCATTTTGTTCTATTTATGTTTCAGTCAGTCAAGGGGGCGATTCGATGACACAGCTCGAATATGAAGCAGCAGATTTCAGCTATGGTGCCGCTCAGGATAATGCGGGTCTTCCCGCTCGCGTCGCTATCTTTGGGGAACGTGCTCTTGTTCGAAATGAGATTGCGCAGGATCTGACTGGCGCCGGCTTTCGGGCTGTTGATGGCGGAAAGACTTCTGATTTGCTGGATGGGCCTGTCACCTATCTGGGCGATGTTGTGATGGTGGATTGTCCGATTGTCGATGCGGCGACGATTGCAGCGCTTGCCCGGCTGGATGTGCGCGCGAAAAGAAGTGGGGCGAAGATTATCATTTCAACCTCTTTCGATGCGCTCGACGATGTTTTTGCAGCGCTCTATATCTCCGATCCGCAGATACTTGTTCAGCCAAGCCGCGCTGAAAGAATTGTTGCTGTTGGCCGCGTGCTGGCTGAAATCTCCGATCCACGTGTGCGTGAAATGACGGATGAGGATCGTTTGAGCCTGCTGCATCTTTCGCGTCAGGTGGAAACTATCGCGCGTGAGATTGATCGGTTGAGCGGGCACCGCCACACAGATGATGGGCAAGCAAGCAGCAAGGTGAGCGAATTTGGTCAGGGTTTTCGAGGCAAGGAAGCAAACCCTTTGCTGAATGCGGCGCGCCTTCCACTTCCCGAACCGCGTCTTGTAAGACGGGTGATCGCGGCACGGCAGGCACGTGGCAAATTTTTTGATGGTGATCTGTTTGCTGATCCCGCTTGGGATATGCTGCTCGATCTTACCGCTGCGCATGCCGAACATACGCGCGTTTCTGTCACATCCTTGTGTATTGCAGCTGGGGTGCCAGGGACGACCGCGCTTCGCTGGATAAAGCAGCTGGTTGATAGCGATGTGTTTGTGAGGGTGGCTGATCCCACCGATAAACGCCGCGCCTTTATCGCGCTCAGCGAAGGCTCGCTGCGGGCGATGGCGCGCTATTTTGCCGAGGTGGAAACGCCGCTGGCCAAGGCTGCCTGATCCTTAGCTGCCCCAGCGCAAGATAACTGTTAGACCTGCGCTTTCAGCATTGGTTTCACGCGCCATGCGAGGGCAAGGGGACGCCTTCCTATCTGCGGATGTACCGGCAACGCGGCCGCAGGCTTTCCCGTCACAAGTGATGCGCTGAGCGTCGGCCCGTGCGCGGGCGAGTAGTTTGGCAGGTATGTTCGGATCAGCACAGACCGTGTCCGCCTCACCCAGCAACCGGGCTTGTTTGATGGTCAGGTCTTCTGGATCGTGACTGGTTAGCGTGAACTCTGCTGTCATCGGTTCCGTTGTAGAGGTATGTGCGCTCAGCCACTGGTCAACTTTCGCGTCTGATCCAACGGCAAGCGCATCCAACGCTCCCCCTTCGCGCAATGCGTCATCCAGCGCTCTCCTTCGTTCGGCACCATTGGGGTATTGCTCGCGCAGGGCAGGCCGTGCTGCGAACAGCTTCGTGGCCAGGTTCCCCAGCGTTTGAGGCAAAATCCGCTCAAGTCTTAGCCTGATATGCTTGGCGAGACCCGCCGACGCGCCCCCTGTGCCAACGGCGATCAACACAGGGTTGCGGTCCAGAATGCTGGGTGTTGTGAAATCGCACAGGTCAGGCCGATCAACGACGTTGACGAGCATACCCGCGCAGCGCAGATTGATCGCGGCAACCTCGCAGGCCTTTTGATCGTCATGGGCAACAAAGGCGATGCGAACGCCTTCATCAATCGCGCGCGCCTGATCCTCGATCACTTTCCCGCCCGCGCGCTCCACCAATCGCCGCTTGGGCTCCGCAGCCGCCCCGTCGCCCAGCACAAGCACGCTTTGGCCGTGAATACGGTGAAACAATGGGAGGCTTTGAAGCTCAGCCATGCACGCTCTCTAGGCTAGCCAATCCGGAACGCGCTCTGCATCCATGATCGCGCCGGCATCGATCCGGTCAGCCACCACGGCGAACTTGTCCCCAGCCACAAGCACCTCCGCGACAAAGCCGCGTGAATTGTAGGATGAGGCCATGGTCGCGCCATAGGCTCCGGCGGTGCGGAACACGGCAAGATCGCCGTTTTCGAGCGCGTCGCATTCGCGGCCCATGGCAAATGTGTCCCCCGTTTCGCAAATGGGGCCGACAATGTTGGCTGTCATGCTCGCACCGCTCGGTTCGACGGCGGCAAAATCGTGATAGGCGCCGTACAAAGCAGGGCGCGCAAGATCGTTCATCGCCGCATCGACAATAACGAAGGGATCGTTGATCCCGCGCTTCACCCGCACAACGCGGGTCAGCAGGACGCCAGCATTGCCCGCGATTACCCGGCCGGGCTCGAAGATCAGCTTCACGCCCCAGTCTCTTGTGATCCGCTCCACCATCGCTCCGTATTGCGCAGGGGGCGGAGGTGTTTCGTCCTTGCGATAAGGCACGCCAAGACCGCCGCCCAGATCAACATGGGTGATTGTGTGACCGGCTCCGCGCAGGGATGTGATCAGAGTGCCAATTTTGGTGAAGGCACTTTCCAGCGGCGCAAGATCGCCCAACTGGCTGCCAATATGCACCGCAACCCCGCGCAGATTGACGCTGTCCTGGCTTGCAAGCTTGCCGAAGATTTGTCCTGCCTGGTCAATCGGAACGCCAAACTTGTTGTCCGCTTTTCCAGTAGAGATCTTGTCATGCGTGCCCGCATCGACATCGGGATTGATCCGTAAGGTGCACTGCGCCAACTTACCCATCGCCGCTGCGATCTCGGCAAGTTCGAGGCCTTCTTCCTCGCTTTCGATGTTGAATTGGCCAATCCCCGCTTCAAGGCCAGCCTGCAATTCAACGGCGGTCTTGCCTACACCGGAAAAGACGATGTTCTCTGGCGCAATCCCAGCAGCAAGCGCGCGGCGCATTTCGCCCACGGAGACGACATCAGCGCCATAGCCCTGCTGTTGTAGCACTTTGAGCACGGCAAGGTTTGGGTTTGACTTGACCGCAAAGGCGATCAGTTTGTCCGGCACGCCGTCCAAAGCCTCGCGGAAGACGCGGGCGTGGCGTTCTAATGTGGCGCGCGAATAGACATAAACGGGGGTGCCCACCTCCTCAGCAATACGGGGCAGGGGAACGTCTTCGGCATGCATGACGCCGTTCTTAAGGGCAAAATGGTCCATGGGATCGAGTGTGTCTTGGCTGTTTGATGGGAGTTATTCGGGCGGCAGATCGAAGGGATCGTCTTCGCGCTCTTCAGAGCGGCGGCGCAATTCGACGCTGCGTTCAGGGGCGGCAAGGGCTTCGAGCTCGAGCAGCTGTTCCGCATCCGGTCTGGCGTTTTCCCCGAAGGCTGCTGGCGGAAGGCTGGTGCCTTCGACCGGGGTCACACCGGTGCGCGCGCCGCATGCGGCAAGCGCGATTGATAGGCTGAGCACCAAAGCGATGCGCATCATTGATCCTTTGCCGTTTCATCACTGAGCCGCCCACGCGCCTCTTCTACGCGTAGCCTTACCTGATCGGGCGCCGTCCCGCCATAGGAAGCGCGCGATGCGACCGAGGCTTCAATTGAAAGCGCTGAATAGACCCGCTCATCTATTCGGGCGTCGATGGCTTTCAGGTCAGCCAAGGAAAGCTCTTCGAGCGAACAGCCCTGCGCATCAGCCAGCTTCACCGCCTCACCCGTGATGTGATGCGCTTCTCGGAACGGGATATCGCCTTCGCGAACCAGCCAATCGGCAAGGTCGGTAGCGGTGGCATGGCCCGCTTGAGCTGCGCCGCGCATCCGTTCTGCGCTATAGGATGTTTCAGCGATCATGCCGATCATTGCAGCCACCGACAGGTCGAACAGGCTGGCGGCCTCGAACACCGGAGGCTTGTCGTCCTGCATGTCCTTTGAATAGGCGAGCGGCAGGCCTTTCATCGTGATCATCAAGGAGTTGCAAGCGCCGATGATCCTTCCTGCATGCCCGCGCACCAGTTCCGCCGCATCGGGATTGCGCTTTTGCGGCATAATGGAAGAGCCGGTTGAAAGGCTATCAGGCAAAGAGGCAAAGCCAAAGGGCTGGCTCGCCCACAAAATCAACTCTTCCGCCAAACGCGAGAGGTGGAGCGCGCACTGGCTCGCCGCCATCAGATAATCGAGCGCGAAGTCACGGTCGGACACAGCATCGAGCGAATTGCGCGTTGGCTCACGGAAACCGAGCGCGGTGGCCGTTGCCTCTCGATCAATTGGAAAGCCCGTTCCAGCCAGAGCGGCGGAGCCCAAGGGGCATTCATTCAAACGCTCTTGTGCTGCCTCAAAACGGGCTGCATCGCGGGTGAGCATTTCGTAATAGGCCATAAGATGGTGGCCCAAAGTCACCGGCTGCGCTGTTTGCAAATGGGTGAAGCCGGGCATAATCGTATCCGCATGTTCGCTCAGCGCGGTCCACCAAAGCGCTGCGTAAAGCATGGAGTCCGGTCAAAGCGCCCGGGCATTGGCAGCACGAACCCACAGGCGGAAATCGGTTGCGACCTGATCGTTGCGGCTGCGCGCTGTGTGCAGTCGGCCCGCAACCGGCCCGATCAGCTCAGTGAGACGCGCCTCCACGGTCATATGAATGTCTTCAAGATCCCAGTCTTCGGGCACTCCATCGCGTTCATATTCTGCAGCGATCTGATCAAGGCCGTCGCTGATTGTCTTTGCATCTTCGGCCGACACGATCCCTTGCGTACTCAGCATCGCGACATGGGCTTGCGAAGCGCGAATATCCTCACGCCACAACGCCTTGTCGAAGGGAATTGAGGCATTGATTTCACGCATGATCGCGCTAGGCCCTTCGGCGAACCTGCCGCCCCACATGCTGTTTTTGGAGTCGCTCATGTCTCGTTCGATCGCTTTCGCCAGCCTTGCCGCTCTTGCTCTTGCGGGGTGCGATAGTGGCGTGGATGAGGCAGCGCAAGAAACCGCTGCTAATGCTGGGTCAAGCGAAGCTGCGCCGCCGCCTCCGCCGCAATTGCCGGGGCAGATCGTGCGCGCCTTTGCGGGGACTGAGCTGCCCGTTCTGACTTTGCAGGACCCGGAGGGAAACAGCCTTGATCTGGCTGCCTTGGAAGAGCCGGTGCTGATCAATCTGTGGGCGACATGGTGCGTGCCTTGCCGGGTGGAGATGCCCGCGCTCGACCGTTTGGCGAGCGAGATGGAGGGCGAGGTTCGGGTTCTGACGATCAGTCAAGATACCCGCGGTGCCGAAGTGGTTGTGCCTTTCTTTGAAGAACAAGGCTTTGAAAATCTGCCGCAATGGCTCGATCCTGAAAACGATCTGGGCGCGCAGTTTTCGGATGGCGGTCTTCTGCCTATGACAATCTTGTTCGGTGCCGACGGCAAAGAGCTGCTGCGGGTGGCAGGGGATTACGAATGGGACAGCGAAGAGGCAATCGCCGACGTGCGCGCCGCTATTGCGGGAGAGACAGGTTAGGTCTGCAGTCGGCCGGTCGCTTGCGCTCGGGAGTTCCGCGTCCAAAACCATCCCCCGGATGGTCTTGCGTCAGCGAAACTGGTGGGCGATGACAGGCTCGAACTGCCGACCCTCTCGGTGTAAACGAGATGCTCTACCAACTGAGCTAATCGCCCGATTCCCTGATCGGAAGCGGCCTATCTAACGCCTAAACGTTCAAAATCAATTGCCATCTGGCCTGATTTTTCCAGCGTCGCTATTGGCGACGAGATGAGCACCCCCAAACTTTTGGTTCTTGGCACGGGAGGCACCATTGCGGGCAGCGCAGGGAAGGCCACCGGTAAAGCGTACGCCGCGGGTGAAATCGCGCTCGATGCGATGCTCCAAGAGGTCGCCAAGCTGGACCTGAACGCCGAGCTGTTTCCCCAGTCCATAGCCCGGATCGGTTCGCAGGATATTGGCTGGCAGGAATGGAACGCGCTGCATGCCGCGATTGAGCAAGGTTGCAGGGACACGCTCTATGATGGGATCATTGTTACCCACGGCACCGATACGGCAGAGGAAACCGCGTTTCTGCTCGATCTGACGCTTGCTGTGGGAAAACCCGTCGTGCTGGTGGGCGCGATGCGGCCGGTCGATGCCGTTGGCAGCGATGGTATGCGCAATTTCGCCAATGCAGTGCGGGCCGCTAGCGATACTGATGCCCACGATCGCGGAGTCTTGGTGGTGATGGGAGATGCGGTCTTTGCAGCAAATGACGTGCGAAAAGCCGCGACGACCAGTGTGGATGCCTTCAAAGGCTATCCGCGTGGACCTGTGGCACGTGTGACGCCTTCATCGCTCGACTGGTTTGCACCAGCCCACCGAACTGGTGAGGCTGCACGCTTTGCTTGGCCTGACGCTCTCCCGCGTGTGGCCATCCTCACTGCCGGAGCCGGGATGGACGCCAAACCGGTTGAGGCGCTGCTGGACATTGGTTGTAAGGGAATTGTGATCGCCGGAATGGGGCAAGGCAACGCCCCGGGCGTGGTGCTCAATGCGCTGAAAGCCGCCGTGGAGGCGGGGGTGCCTGTTGTGCGATCATCGCGTGTGGATGAAGGGTTGGTTGACCGCAACATCGAAGTCGATGACGACGCTTATGGTTTTGTGGCTGCGCGTTCGCTTGGCCCGGCAAAGGCGCGGCTCTTGTTGATGGTGCTCATCGCGAACGGCGTCACCGATGCCGCGGGGGTGCAGGCTGCGTTTGATCGAGGTTGATGAGCGATAGAAAAACCGCTCGCACCAAGTGAGTGCGAGCGGTTTTCTTTAGGCAAACTCTTTGACCTATCCCCAAGGCGTTACGAGATATTTCTCACCCGTCTTCATTTGGCGGTAATCCAGGATCGCGTCCTTCTCGAGCATCCCTTCGAGTGACACTTTCGCTTTGTAGCTGGAGGCAAAAGTGGTGGTGAGGTTCTGTTGCACGCGGGTGCGCATTTTGACCACGGTCTCCATCCCTGCTTTGGCAAGGAACGGCGTAAGCAGCCACCCCGAAACGGTCCATTGCAGGCCATAGGAAGGCGTCAGGATAGTCGGATTCTGGAGGTCTAGCCGGCCATACTGGTACATTTTCTTGTCCTGGTTGGAGCCATAACGCGAATATTCGTCCATCTGGCTAGCGGCAACCTGCTCCATCGCTTTGAGCACATGGTCGGTGTTCTGCCCCCCGCCAATCGGATCGTAGCCTAGAAACGCACCGGTCTCTGCAATCGCTGCGCGCAGTTGCTTCATGTAATCATCGTCAGAAGAGTTCACGACATATTGCGCGCCCGCCGCTTTCAACATGTCGACATGCTCTTGACGGCGCACGATGTTAACGAGCTTCATTCCGTCTTCGATGCAGATCTTGTTAAGCATTTGGCCAAGGTTTGATGCGGCGGCCAGGTGGATGATTGCATCATGGCCTTCCATCCGTGCGGTTTCGACAAAGCCAAGCGCGGTCATAGGGTTCACAAAGCTAGATGCGCCAACTTCAGATGAATGCTCGCCCAGGGGCAGGCACATCATCGCATCAGCAATCGCGTACTGGCTGAAGGCGTTACCGGGGACACAGGCGACGCGCTGACCCATAAGCGCTTTGGCCATATCCCCGTCGCCGGTCGCAACCACAGTGCCCGCGCCCTCATTGCCGGCGGCCATACGCTGGCCATGACGGCCCTTTTGCCCGGAGAAGAACGGCTCTGGCATGTTCGCAACCACTTTGCCTGCTGAATATTCAGCGTTCTCAAAATCGGCGGCGCTGGTGAGGATCGCCAGGTCCGATGGGTTAATCGGCGCTGCCTCCATCTTCACCAAAACCTGGTTGCCAGTGGGCTCTGGAAAGGTCTCTTCGCTGATCTCAAGAGTGAGTTTGCCGTCGCTGCCAAGCGTGGTGAACAGCTGTTTGCCGGTGGTCATGGGTGTTTTTCTCCAGTTATGTGTTTGGTTTTATCAGGTTCAAGCTTTTCGCGCGGCGAAAGTTCTATGATTGTCGCCATGCCAGCCCATACGGCAAGTGTTGGTTGCAATTTGGGCACTCTGGTCAGGGAAAACCATTCTTCGGCGAACAGCGGCAGAAAATAGATAATCGCCGCCGTCGAAACGACGTTAAACAAAGTGTATTCGCTAAGCACAATGCCTTGAATCATCATCACTGCCAGCGCACTGATAATCAGCAGCGCCATAAAGTCGACAATCGGAAGGCCTTCGCCGCCGACCAGCACAAAGCCCAAGACCGCGCCAAATACGATATTAAGCGCGTTTACGCTTGCCCGGTAATCGCCTTCGCTTAACTTGGAACTTGTGGGGAGCTTATACCAATTGGCCATATCTAATCGCACTCCTTTGGATAGGTAGCCTCGACGAAATAGAGCCCCTGTGGGGGCGCGTTAAGCCCCAATCTCTGCCGGTTTCTTGCTGCGAGAGCCTCGGCAATCTGTGCCTTGGACCACGTGCCTGCGCCCACCAATTTGAGGCATCCGACCATGCTTCGCACTTGATGATGCAGGAAACTGCGCGCCGCCGCATGGACATGAATTTCCGGGCCAAATTCGCTCTCTGCCCGCACAACATCCAGCCGATCAAGCGCCTTCACCGGATCCTTCGCCTGACATTGGGTGGACCGGAAAGTGGTAAAATCATGCCGTCCGACAAGCGCTTGCGCGGCCTCGTGCATAGCCTCAGCATCAAGCGGCTGGGCGACTTGCCACACGCGGTTCTTTGCCAGCGCAAGCGGTGCTCTCCGATTGGCGATCCGGTAGACATAGCGGCGGCCGATGCAGGAAAAGCGCGCATGCCATTCATCGGGCACGACCTCGCAGGCGAGGATTGCAATCGGATCGGGGCGAAGATGCGCGTTGATCGCCTCCATCAGCCGAAATGGCGCGATTTCCCTTTCCAGATCAACATGGCTGCGCATACCCAGCGCGTGGACGCCGGTGTCTGTCCGCCCCGCGCTGTGCAAAGTTGCTGCCTCGCCTGTGACCCGTTCCAGCGCCTCTTCGATCGCCTGCTGCACGCTTGGTCCGTGCTTCTGGCGCTGGAGGCCTTGGAAAGGCGTCCCGTCAAATTCGATGGTGAGAGCGAAACGGGTCAAGCCAGCCGCACCCCACCCTCAACCGGACGCCCGCGTAAGAACTCCGTGCGGTCCATAGGCGGCTTGCCTGCGCGTTGCAGGCGCAAGGGACGGATCGCTCCGGTTCCGCAAGCGATGGTGAGATCGTTATTGAGCACTTCACCCGGTTCGCCTGTTCCCTCAGCCAATTCTGCGAGCAACAGCTTCACCCGGTCATCGCCCATTTCGAACCAAGCACCGGGGAAGGGCGCAAGGCCGCGCACTTTGCATTCGATCTCATGCGCATCCGAGGACCAGTCAATGCGCGCTTCAGCTTTGTCGATCTTGGGCGCGTAGATCGCGGCTGCATCGTCTTGAGCCTTTGGTTCATAGCTGGTGAAATTTGCGAGCACTTCCACCATCGCGCCTGCGCCCAATTCGGCGAGTTCCGCAGTCAAAACTCCCGTTGTTTTGTGCGCCACAGGGGTGCGGACAATATGCAGCATCGGCCCGGTATCCAGCCCCGCCTCCATCTGCATGATTGTTACGCCTGTCTCATCATCTCCCGCCATCACCGCGCGGTGGATCGGCGCGGCCCCGCGCCAGCGCGGTAGGATCGAGGCGTGGATATTGAGGCAGCCATGCTTGGGAGCATCGAGCACCTCTTGCGGCAGGATCAAGCCGTAGGCAGCGACCACGGCGATATCCGCCCCAAGTGCTGCAAACTCCGCCTGAGGCTCTTGCTTGCGCAAGCTTTTGGGTGTGCGCACGTCCAGCCCCAATTCCTCTGCCTTCGCATGAACGGGGGAGGGGCGCAGTTTCTTGCCCCGGCCAGACCGGCTGGGAGGCTGCGAATAGACGCAGGCGATCTCATGCCCAGCATTGCGCAACGCGACCAGCGCGGGCACCGCAAATTCGGGCGTTCCCATAAAAACTATGCGCATGACTGCTGTGCGGCCCCTTTCGTGCAACTGCAACTGCCCCTATCTCTCCCCCCATGGCATCGCAAGAGATCGACCAACTTAGCAGCGCCTTGGCCCAGCTTCCCGGCCTTGGGCCGCGCAGCGCAAGGCGGGCTGTGCTCTGGCTGGTCAAGAACCGCGAGCGCGCTTTGCCCGACCTGCTCGAAGCGCTCGATGCAGTGTCGCAGACGCTCGTCGAATGCTCGGTCTGCGGCAATGTCGATACGTCTGACCCATGCGGTATCTGTTCTGATCCGCGCCGCGACCCGCGTTCGCTGTGCGTGGTTGAGGATGTGGCTGACGTGTGGGCGCTCGACCGCGCGCGATTGTTCCAAGGGCGCTATCATGTGTTGGGCGGCAAACTCTCTGCGCTCGATGGGATAGGCCCCGAAGACCTCAACATCGCCAGCCTGATGGAGCGCGCCAGCGATCCAGAGGTGGACGAAGTGGTGCTCGCCATGAACGCCACGCTCGAAGGGCAAACCACGGCCCACTACCTCGCTGAGCGGCTGGAGGAGGCAGGCGTGCGCATCACCCAACTCGCCCACGGACTGCCGGTCGGCGGGGAGCTCGACTACCTTGACGAAGGCACTCTCGCTCAAGCCTTGCGGGCGCGGCGTCCGGTTGGCTAAGGACACCCGAAACCGCTTTCGGAGATATTGATATGTCACAAGCCCCCAATTCGTTCTTCAAGGTCGTTCAGGCAATTGAGGAAAAAGAGCATGTCGCCGCCGTCTTCCTGCGCGGAAACAGCAATTTTATGATCGTCAAAGCGGAATACGATCCTGATCTTCCCGGAATGTGGGTATGTCGGGGAGCGGCTGGGCACATCATCACCATCGACGAGGCAATGATCACCGCCGTGGTCGAGCATAAGTCGCTTCCGCAATAAGGGCCGCGCCGCGCGCCGATCACCCTGATCGAAGCCTTGCGCTTGCAGCGCCCGCGCACCGGCACTAAATCACCCGACATGGCTATCCGCGAAATCATCGAAGTGCCGGACCCCCGGCTTAAAACGGTCTCTGTCCCGGTTGAACCCGAAGAGTTCAACGCGGATCTCAAAACGCTTGTCCAGGATATGTTTGAGACGATGTACGCAGCGCCCGGCATCGGGCTTGCCGCGATCCAGATCGGCGTTCCCAAACGTTTGCTCGTGATCGACCTGCAAGAGCCCGATATGGACGCAGAACCGATCAAGGATGAGGAAGGCAACGAACGCCAACCGGTCAAGAACAACCCGCGCGTGTTTGTGAACCCGGTGATCCTTGACCCGGCAGAGGATATGTCGACCTATAACGAAGGGTGCCTGTCCGTACCGGAAATCTACGCCGATGTGGACCGCCCCGCGACCTGCCGTGTGCAATATCAGGATGTCGAGGGCAATTCGCATGAGGAGTTCATGGAAGGCATGATGGCAACCTGCATCCAGCACGAAATGGACCATCTCGAAGGCATCGTCTTTATCGATCACCTCTCCCGGCTCAAGCGCAATATGGCGCTGAAAAAGCTGAAAAAGCTGCGGGCAGCGTAGTTTTCTCTCACGGCTGATCGTCCTGCGGACGGCCTGCGAGGGCACGCCGCAGGGGCGGCGACGCGCGGTCGCGCTTGCGACGCTTCGAGCCGACTGTCGCTATCATCGTCATTCTGAACTTGTTTCAGGATCCATTGCGAGCGCGGTGGCTTGCGGTAAGCTGGGGATATCCAACAAAGCGTTGTTGTTCCTATTTTGTTCCGTGCTATAAGGCTTTATGGAACAAGCACTACCCCTGATTCTCACCCTTATGATCGGCCTCGCCCTTGGCGGCGGGGCGGCTTGGTTTTTCGCCTCTCGGCCCGTCACCGAATTGCGCGAAAGGCTCGATGCGCGAGAGGGTGAGTTCAAACAGGCGATTGCCGAATTGGGCGAGGCGCGCATCGAAGTGGCCAGCCTTTCGGAGCGGGCGGGGCAGGCGGATATTTTGGCTGAGCGGCTCGATGAAGCGCAGGCCAAGCGGGCAGAATTGGCCGAGCGCCTTTCCGCGCTTGAAAGCAGCGCGGCGGAGCGGGACAAGGCGTTTGAAGAGCAGAAGCGCGCGCTCACCCAGCAGCGCGAAGAATTGCTCAACCAGTTCAAAGCCACCGGCGCAGCGGTGCTCAAAAGCAATCAGGATGAGTTTCTCAAGCGCGCCGAGGAACGCTTCAAACAATCCGAAGAGGCAGGCGAGGCGAAGATCAAGACCTTGTTGGCACCGGTTGGTGAGCGGCTCGAAAAGTATGAAAAGCAGGTCGAAACGCTCGAAAACCAACGCAAGGATGCCTTTGGTCAACTAAACGGCCTGATCCAGTCTATGCGCGAAGGGCAAGAAGAGGTCCGGCGCGAGGCGCAGCGCCTCGGCAATTCGCTCACCAATGCCCCCAAAGCGCGCGGTCGCTGGGGGGAACAACAGCTTAAGAACCTGCTCGAGCAAGTTGGGCTGGCGCAGCACACCGATTTTGAACTCGAAGCATCGATAGAGACTGAAGAGGGCAGACTGCGGCCCGACGCCATTGTGAGGATACCAGGCGGCAAAGTGCTGGTGATCGATGCCAAAGTGTCGCTCAACGCGTATCAGCAAGCTTTCGAAGCCGATGGCGATGAAGCTCGCGATGCGGCGCTGGCCGATCATGTCCGCTCGATGCGCAACCACGTCCAGCAATTGGGCGCAAAAAGCTACCAATCGCAGTTCGAGGAAGCGCCCGATTACGTTGTGATGTTTGTGCCCGGTGAGCATTTCGTCGCCGCCGCGCTCGAACATGATCCGGCCCTTTGGGATTTCGCTTTTGAACGCCGCGTGTTGTTGGCGACCCCCACCAATCTGGTCGCGATTGCGCGCACAATCGCGCAAGTTTGGCGGCAGGATGGCTTAGCGAAAGAAGCGCAGGAAATTGGCCGAATGGGCGCTGAGCTTTACGGTAGGCTTGAAACCGCCGCGCAGCACTTGAAACGTGTTGGTGGAGGGCTCGAAAGCGCGGTCAACAATTACAATAAGTTCGTCGGCAGCTTTGAACGCAACGTCCTCTCATCCGGCAAGCGCCTCGCGGAAAAGGGTGTTGAGATCGGCAAACGCGAGATCGAAGACGTGCCGCTGGTCGAAAGCTCGCCGCGCTACAACGCTGCAGATGCGAAGGATGTTGATGGCGTGGGTGAAGAAGGCTTCATGCTCGAAGAGCACAAGGACGCAGCGGAATAGTCAGTTCTTTAACGCGTCCAAGACCTCGTAAGCCAACACCGCCCCCGCAACTGCCGCGTTGAGCGAATCCGCGCGGCCTCGCATCGGCATAGTGACGCGCAGGTCGCATTCGGCCTCATAAGTTTCGGGCAGGCCTTGCGATTCGTTGCCGACAAGGATGAAGCACGGCGCTTGGTAAGGGGCGCCGCGATAGGGTACCGCATCGCGTAAGGATGCCGCTACCAACTGGCCTGACCCACGGCGCAACCACAGCACAAACTCCTCCCACCGCGCCTGGGCTAGGCCTTGGGTGAACACCGCTCCCATGCTCGCCCGAACCGCCTCCACGCTGAAGGGATCGGTGCAATCATCGATCAGGATCAACCCGCCTGCGCCCACCGCATCGCTGGTGCGTAACATGGTTCCAAGATTGCCCGGATCGCGCAGGTCTTGCGCAACCAGCCATATATCAGCGCTGGTCCGGTCCAGCGCGTCCAAGCCGGTGTCAAACTCATCAAACACCCCGACTACGCTTTGCGTGTTCGATTTGCCGGTGATCTTGGAAAGGATATCGGGCGTGGTGGTGATGACCTCGCCTCCACTTGCGACCACCTCAGCCCGCAACCTCTCCAACAGGTTATGCTCAGAACGCCCTTCGGCCATAACCAATTGCCGAGCAAGATGGCCGCAGGCGCGCGCATCTTCGAGCAGCCGTAGCCCTTCCGCGAGGAACTGGCCTGAACGCTTGCGGTGCTTTTTCTCGCGCAAGCCCCGCAGATACTTAACCGTCGGGTTGGAGAAGCCAGTGATGTGTTTGGATTGCATCGAGACTCACCCGCGAAAGATCACAAAAGGGGTGGGGATCATCCCCTCACTACCCTTTGTCTTCACCAAATCCATCTTCGACAAGCGCGACAAGCTGCGAGAGCGCCGCATCGGGATTCTCGCCTCCAACGATGAGTTCAACCACGTCGCCTTTGGCCGCGCCCAGCATCATAAGGCCCAGGATTGAGCCGCCTGCGGCTTCATTGCCGTCTTTGGCAACGCGGACTGCGACGGTATCAGGGAGCGCTGCGACAGCGCCGACAAACTTGGCGCTCGCACGCGCGTGAAGGCCGCGCTTGTTCACGATAGTCACGCTCTGGCGAATGTCGCTCATAGTCTTGCCCCCCGGCTGCTCGCCTATGACCCCGCATTAGCGGCGCGCGGCTCAGACGTGTCACCCAACAGCTCGCTTGCAACCGTGATGTAGTTGCGGCCAGCCGTCTGCGCGGCATCCACGGCCGCCGCGACATCCATACATTTGCGCGCGCCCGCGAGCCGAATGAGCATTGGCAGGTTGATCCCGGCAATGACCTCAACCCGGCCGATCTCCAGCAAAGAGATCGCAAGGTTGGAAGGGGTTCCTCCGAACAGATCGGTGAGGATCACCACACCTGATCCTGTGTCCACGGCCTCGATCTTGTCGGCGATCTCCGCGCGGCGCTGTTCCATATCATCATTGGGCCCGATACAGACGGTGGCGACGCCTTCTTGCGCGCCTACGACATGTTCCATCGCCGCAACAAATTCGTCTGCGAGCCGCCCGTGGGTTACCAGGATCAAACCGATCATATGCGAATTCAGTCCGTTCGTGTCCTGCGGCCCGATGCAACACTGCAATAGACGGGCAAAACCTTAATCACCACCATGCGTTACAATCCGTGTTCGCTCGGTTGCCGCCCTTCTTCGATGGCGTCAGCCGCGCGTGAGCTGAGATTGCGATGGCGAACAGTGGGCGAAAAACCAGCCTCGCGCAAGTCTTGCGCCATGGTTTCAGCGGTGAACACCGACCTGTGTCTCCCCCCGGTACAGCCAAAGGCGACATGGACATAGGATTTGCCTTGCGCGGTGTAGAGCGGCAGCAAGGAGAGGAGTAGGTCGCGCAATCTGATTGTAAATCTTTAAGAAAGCCGGATCTTTGCGGATATGTTGCGCAACCGGTTCGTCTTTGCCTGTCAATTCACGCAAGGTTTCAACCCAATGTGGGTTGTCGAGAAATCGCATGTCGAACACCAGATCGGCGAGCGGCGGCATTCCACGCGCAAAACCAAAACTCGAAACGGTCAGCGACAAGGGCGAATCCGTATCATCCGCAAACAGGTTGCGCACATGCTCTTGCAAGTCGTTGCGCGCCATTTGGGTTGTGTCGATGACGATGTCCGCCCAGCGGCGAAGCGGTTCGAGCAATTCGCGCTCAGCTGCGATACCGTCGCGCACAGTGCGCCCTTGCGCCATGGGGTGGCGCCTGCGTGTCTCGTTATAGCGCCTTTCCAGTTCGCCGCCCGCGCAGTCCATGAACATGAAGGTGATCGCAAGATCGCTGCGCGTAGAGAGCTGTTTGACGTGTGCCATGATTTCATTGGGGACGAAACCCCGCGTGCGCGAATCAAATCCGATCGCGAGCGGTGCGCGGGGGCTGTTCTTTATCTCCTCTGGGTCACCGACCAGCCTTTCAAGCAGGCGTACTGGAAAGTTGTCGATGATTTCCCAACCGAGATCCTCGAGCACATCGAGCCCAGTTGATTTGCCTGCGCCCGACAGCCCAGTGACTAACAGCAATCGCTGGGGTTCTGATTGGGAGGGGGCTCTGATCGTCATCGCGCCTGCTTTTCGCGCTTTCATCGAAGTTTGAAAAGCCGAAACTTGCGCATGCCTATCATCGTTACTGCCGGGTCGATGGCAAGCCGTGCAGTTCCAATGCCCATTCAGCACGCAGAGCCGGAATTGTTAATCCCGGGGTGAATGGCAGACACGGAATGCGATGACCCAGTATTTGCCGCAAGGCTGCGCATTCGGGAAGACGATCACTTTTGCCCTCCAGTGTCAGGATCAGCGCCAAAGGAGTGGGCTGTGCGATGGGAAGCCGTGCAAGACCCACACCGCGAATCTCGACCAGGCCTTCGATGTTGGGCGGCGCGCTTGCGATAACGCCGGCGGCTGAACTTTTCAGCGATACACCGTCATCTCCGATCAGTTCAGCGCCCCGATCGATCAAGGCCAGAGCAAGCGAGGTTTTGCCGCTGCCTGGAGGGCCCTCAATAGCGACGGCGCGCCCCTTTAATGCGACGCAACTGGCTTGCAGGACTATGGTTTCGGCGCCGCTGGTCACAAATCAGGCCGCTGCCGGCAAGCGAAACATCAGACAGGCACCGGGTGCTCCATCAGGCCGGGCGTCAGCCGTCAGAGAGCCATCATGTGCCTCCGCAATGGCGCGGGCAATGGCCAGGCCAAGACCGGAATGGTTGCCAAAATCCTCTTCATCCGGGCGCACGGAATGGAACCGGCGAAACACTTTTTCTCGCGATTCCGCCGGGATGCCGGGTCCAGAATCGCACACCATCACGGTGACGCAATCACCATCATTGTCGACCTCAACCTCAATCGGAGCATCAGGCGGAGAGAAAGACACCGCGTTGTCGAGCAGGTTTTCAATCACCCGTTCAAGCCGTGCGCCCACTCCCAAGACATGGGCGGAATAGCCTCGGGTTTTCAAATCAATCTGATGGTCGAGATTTTCCGCGCGGTTTTCCCTGCTTCCGATGATGGCTCTGATTAGGTCCGCCATGTCAAGCCGGTCCAGTGTTGCCCGCGACATCTCCGCATCGATCCGGCTGGCATCAGATATCTCGGACACAAGCCGGTCAATACGGCGCACATCGTGCGTGGCGATTTGTTCCAGTTCTTCGCGCAGATTGGGGTCTTTGACTTTGGGGAGCGATTCAACCGCGCTGCGCAGGCTTGCGAGCGGGTTTTTGATTTCATGCGCAACATCGGCGGCAAAGCTATCAACCGCATCAATTCTTTGGCGCAGCGCCTCAGTCATATCGGAGACCGATCGAGCCAGTTGTCCGATTTCATCGCTGCGCTCGGGCAGGCGGGGCACTTCGACATCACGCTCGCGCCCTTGCCGGACCTTTTGCGCGGCGCGGGCTAGCAATTGCAGTGGCGTCACAATGGTCCGCGCAAGATACAATGAGAGCATGGCGGAAGCGAACAACACCAGCAGCACTGCAAGGACCAAAGCCGAACGCGCCGATCGCACACTTTCGGTGATATCGACCGCGTTGCGCACCGTAAGTAAGGTCGCACCGTTCAGTCCGACGGGCGCCGCTGCGGTGATAACGGGTGTTCCATCAAGCCATTCGTAGAGCCTGATCTGGCTGACCCCTTGTGCGCGCGCATCAACCAATTCGGGAAAGGCCTCGGCGGTTTGTGCCTCCGGCTCAACATAAGCGGGCGCGGCCTCCGCACTGACGATCGCATCAACCGTGCTATCGAGCCAGCGCGCCCATTCTTCCTCCCAACTGTCATCGGTGATGTCGTCAAGCTCAAAGGCGGGATCAGCGAGCGCGAAACTGTCTGCCCACAGCAGACCTTCTGCATCGAACATTCGCATCCGCATGCCCTGTTCGCGCCCAATCTGGACCAATAAGGCCTCCTGACGTTCACGGGTTGCGCCTGCGAGCGCCTCAGCCGTGATTTGCGCTTCGATCCGGGCTAGTTTGAACCTCTCATCGATCAACTGTGTGCGATAGGTATCAAGATAAAACAGCCCGCCAGACAGCAGAGCAAGCGGCAATATGTTCACAATCAGGATGCGCGCGGTAAGCGAAAACCGCCCGACCGCGCTGCCCCCTTCTTCCGATCGGCTGATGGCGGGCGGGTCGTCATGGGCAGCAATGGGCTGCTTGTCAGCCATCGTTGAAACTGTATCCTGCGCCATACAAGGTGTCGATTGCATCGAAACTGCCATCGACCACGCGGAACTTTCGCCGCATTCGTTTGATATGGCTGTCGACCGTGCGATCATCGACAAAGACATCGTCCGGATAGGCAGCATCCATCAATTGATTTCGGCTTTTGATCACGCCGGGACGCACGGCAAGCGCTTCGAGGATGAGAAACTCGGTCACGGTCAAAGTCACCGATTTTTCGTCCCATGTCACAAAGTGCCGCGCAGGATCCATGTGCAGACGCCCACGGTCAATCTTGGGATTTACAGGCTCAGCAGGGGCAGCTTCGTTGCCGATCAAACGGTCAGGTTCGGCCCTGCGCAGGATCGCTCTGATCCGCGCGGTCAGCAGGCGCAGGCTGAAAGGCTTTGCGATGTAATCATCGGCGCCCAGTTCGAGGCCCGCTTCCTCATCTGCTTCGTCATCTTTACTGGTGAGGAAAATCACGGGAAGCGGGGAATGTTCGCGGACCTTCCGCAGCAGTTCCATCCCGTCCATTTTTGGCATTTTGATGTCAAACACGGCCAGATCAGGAGGATTGTCGAGCAGCGCTTTCAAAGCGGTTTCACCGTCAGAATATAGCCGAGTGACAAATCCTTCGGCCTGAAGTGCAATCGATACGGTCGTAAGGATGTTGCGGTCATCATCGACAAGCGCGATTTCGAACGCATCCCTGCGCGTAGAGCTGATCGGCACACTCTCTCCTTCGCCTGTCTCGACTGTCATGGTCTTGCGGTTCCTCCAAATTGTGTGGCTTGGCCTAGCGCGATGCGCAGTCATGAGCAACGCCAGCGAGGCAAAGCAGCCCGGCTAACACATACCCATGGCTAGTCTTTAAATGGCTATGCAAATTCTACTCAGGAACGGCAGGCAATCGGTTTGACGGACAAGTTCTGCATACGTATGCACCCAAGGGAAATGGGATCATGCTGAGCTGCGAATCGTGGCTCACTTCGCTTTACAAGGCGTCCGTTTTTCCATTTGCGCCAGAAAACTATGTGCCTTCAGGAGAATACAACTTGGTGCCCCTCGCCACATCGCTCGCAGATCAAGGTATCCTGACAGGTGCCGACATTCTTCCCAATCTTGGAACATCCGCGCTGGTCGAAGCGTCTCTCGCGGCCAAAGAAGGCGCTTTATCGAAGCATGGCGCGCTGGTTGTGCAGACGGGAGCAAAAACCGGACGCAGCGCCAAGGACAAATTCATCGTCCGCGATGATGAAACAGAGGAGACGGTGTGGTGGGGCAAGGTCAATGTGCCGATGACACCCGATCACTTCGCTGCGCTTAAAGAGGATTTCATGGCGGCGGTCGCCGATAAAGAGACGCTCTATGTGGCGGATCTTTTCGGCGGCTCTCAGCCAGAGCACCGCGTGAATGTCCGCGTGATCAACGAACTCGCTTGGCACAACCTGTTTATTCGTACCCTTCTGGTGCGCCCCGACGCATCGCAGCTTGCTGATTTCGCACCCGAATACACGATCATTGATCTGCCCAGCTTTAAAGCCGATCCAGCGCGTCATGGCACCAACAGCGAAACGGTTATCGCAGTAAATCTGAGCGAAAAGCTGATCCTGATCGGTGGCACCAAATATGCAGGTGAGATGAAGAAGAGTGTGTTCGGCATTCTCAATTATCTGCTGCCCACCAAAGGGGTGATGCCGATGCACTGTTCGGCCAATATCTCAGAAGACGGCCAGACAGCGGTGTTCTTTGGACTTTCAGGCACCGGAAAAACGACGCTCAGCGCCGATGCCAGCCGCACCCTTATCGGCGATGATGAACATGGCTGGTCAGACACCGCGGTCTTCAACTTCGAAGGCGGTTGCTATGCCAAGATGATCCGCCTCTCCGAAGAGGCTGAGCCAGAGATCTACGCCACCACCCGCCGGTTTGGCACGGTGCTTGAAAATGTGGTGATGGACCCGCAAACGCGAGAGCTTGATTTCGATGACAACTCGCTCGCTGAAAACACCCGCGGCGCCTATCCAATCGACTTCATTCCCAACACGAGCGAAGACAATCTGGGTCCGGTTCCGAGCAATGTCGTGATGCTGACAGCGGATGCGTTCGGCGTGCTACCTCCGATCGCCAAACTCACGCCCAGCCAGGCGATGTATCACTTCCTATCGGGTTATACCGCGAAGGTCGCGGGCACCGAGATTGGCGTAACAGAGCCTGAGGCGACCTTCTCAACTTGCTTTGGTGCGCCTTTCATGCCGCGCCATCCCAGCGTCTATGGCAATCTTTTGAAAGAGCGGATCGCGAGCGGTGGGGTGCAGTGCTGGCTGCTCAACACCGGCTGGACCGGCGGCAAATATGGCGTTGGCAACCGGATGCCGATCAAAGCCACTCGCGCTCTGCTTAACGCCGCCCTGGACGGCCATCTTGACGCAGCCGACTTCCGCGAAGACCCCAATTTCGGCTTTGCTGTTCCGATCCACGTCCCAGTGCTGGCAGAAGCTGGTATCGATCAGACGATCCTTGATCCGCGGAGCACATGGGCGGACAAGAGTGAGTATGACGCCACAGCGTCAAAGCTGGTGCAGCTGTTCATCGACAATTTTGCTGAATTCGAAGCGCATGTTGACGAAGGCGTCCGTCAGGCCGCTCCTGTCGCTGCTTAGAGGCGCCCGACACAAGAATTTACCCAAAGGCTCCGCCGGTTCGCCGCCCGGGGCCTTTTTTGTGTCATCACAAGCCGCTAGGCTTACGTCCGAACTGGATAGGAAAGGGATACAATATGAGCATTCTTGATAGCATCATGCAGCAGGTTTCCGGATCGCCCGATACGGTCGCGGCTTTGGCGGAAAAGGTCGGTATCGATCCAAGCATGGCGGAAAAAGCGGTGGCAGCGCTTGGCCAATCGCACGCCGAAGACGGTGACACTGTCGAGTTGGCTGCGGAAAAAACGGGCCTCGATACAGGCGCGCTCTCTGGGATCATGGAGCAGTTAGGCGGCGAGGGCGCGTTGGGCGATATCGCTGGCAAATTGCAAGGCGGCGAAGGCGGCGGGCTTGCAGGCATCGCTTCAATGCTAGACCGCGATGGCGACGGCAATCCGCTTGACGATATCGCTGACATGGCCTCTGGTCTGTTCGGTAAGAAATAGAACCGGCCAGAGCATAGGGAGGGAACGCCATGAGCTTAGCTGCAATGCTCCAACAAACAGGAGCCATCACATCTATGGCCAATGAGCTTGGGATTGATGAAGGAACCGCGAGAACGGCAGCGGGCGCACTGCTGCCCGCGATCGTTGCTGGAATGGGCCGCAGTGCAACGGGCGGGACAACAACGCCCGATCCGTTGGGCGGCCTGGGCGGTCTTGCTGGAGCAATCCTTGGTGGCGGCTCAGGCGGCGGCGGTCTAGCCGGCGGATTGGGCGGGGGTTTGCTTGATGCTGTGCTTGGCACTCAGCCCACACCCACCCAGCCGGGAAATGATATTCTTGGTAACATCTTTGGCAGCAAGGATGTTAGCCGTTCAGTCGCAGGGGAAGTCGCGGCGATGACCGGCCTTGATGAAGGCTTGCTCAAAAAGATGCTGCCGATCCTTGCCATGGCGGTCGCGGGCTACCTTGCAAAAAGCGCTGGCGGCGGCGGGGCACCGGGTGGCGGCGGAAGCCCGTTGGGCGGGATCCTTGGCTCGATCGTGACAGGCATGATGTCGCGCTAGCCGAAGGAAGGCTGCGGCTAGCGATCCGAGGAGCTATTGGGCGTTCAACCCATCCAGATAGCTCCAGATCGTGCTCACCACCACGCTGCCTTCGCCGACCGCGCTTGCCACGCGCTTGACCGAGCCTGATCGGACATCGCCGACCGCGAAAGATGCCATCGGTGCCGGTTTCGAACGGCGTCTCACGCCCGACAGCGGCACCGGTTCGGACAAAGCCTTTCTCATCGGTTTCGACCAAGCCAGACAGCCAATCGGTGTTGGGCGCTGCGCCAATCATGATGAACAGCGCGCTGGTGTCGATCCGCGTATTGCCTTCGGGTGTGGTGAAGGTGACCCCTTGGAGCCAGTCTTCACCGTGCAGTTGGGTAACGGTGGTGTGGTAGTGGATCGTGATCTTGGGATCGGCTTCGAGGCGGCTGGAGAGATAGCTCGACATTGAGGCGGCGAGCGATCCTGAACGCACCACCAGATGCACATGTTTGGCGGAGCGAGACAGGAACATCGCAGCTTGCCCAGCTGAATTCCCCCCGCCGATCACCACGACTTCGGTGTTGCCGCAAAAGCGGGCCTCCATTTCGGTGGCTGAGTAGAAGATGCCTGCGCCTTCGAGCGCTTCCAGCTTGTCGAGGGGCAGGCGGCGATATTGTACCCCTGTTGAAACCAGGATCGATTTGGCGCACACTTCTTGCCCGTCTTCGAGCGTTGCGCAAAATGTCTGGTCTTCGCGCTTCACCAACCCTTCAACCCGACGCGGCATCGCAAAGCGGGTGCCAAAGCGCATGGCTTGGATCTGCCCGCGATAGGTGAGGTCCGCGCCGCTGATCCCGGTGTAAAACCCCATATAATTCTCAATTCGGCTCGACGTGCCCGCTTGCCCGCCGATCGCTGTGTCTTCGATCACGAGTGCCTCAAGCCCTTCGGAACCGGCATAAACCGCCGCCGCCACGCCCGCAGGGCCGCCCCCTACGATCAGCAAATCGTAGAGCGTCTTAGTGCACATCTCGAGATCGAGATTGACCATTTGCGCAACCTTGCGGGGTGTGGGGTCTTCGATCCTTTCGCCTGAGACGAGGTAGACGCCGGGCTCGTGACCCAACGCGCTGCAGACTTCGCGGGTTTCGGCGTCTTTCGCATCAATGTCGTAGCTCTTGAAGGGCAGGCGGTTGCGCGACAGGAAGCGTTCGACCGCCTGGACTGCTGGATCGCGGTCCGCTCCGATACAGGTGATCGCGCCGTTGTTGAGCTCAAACTGTTTGCGCCGGCGTGCGGCGAAGACCTTGATGATATGGTCGGAAAGCTCGGGAACGCGGGCCATCAGGTCGAGCATCGCCTCACGCGGTGCCTCAATCACGCGGGTATCGACCGCAGCGCGCATTCGCAGGTAGTTGGTGCCGCGATTCAGAAAGTTGATCTCGCCCATGAACTGCGTCGGGCCAAGGCCTGATTCGAGCAGCCGTTCGCCCGTGTAGGGGTTTGCCACTTCAAGCTCGCCGTCGATCACATAGACGAATGTGTCCATCGGATCGCCGATCTCAGCAACGATCTCGCCCGCTTTGTATGCGCGCTCGGCGCCAATTTCGCAGATGGCTGCGACATGCGCGTCCGATAGCGGCACGCGCCGCATGGTTTCGAGGTCTTCTCCAAGCTGTTCCATCTGATGTCTCCGGCTGCGGGGTTACGCCAAAGGTAAGTAGGAAGCTCAGGAGGCAATTTCATGATGCTGGGTGAATGGCGATGGAGAAGGTCGTGCTTGGGACGTGAAAACGCCGCCAGTCCCGCTTGGTTCTGACGGCGTCAAATTTGGTGTTGTAGAATGGCAGGATCGGCTCGCGCCAACCCCGTCACCGATCGAAGACTTAGCCTTTGAGGTGGTCAGGAACAATCCCGCCAGCAGCGGCCATTTGGTCCATCACCGCTTTGTGAAGCGCGATATTGTCTTCGGCGCTGCCCGAATAATCGGTGTTGCCCATTTCCTGCGCAAGCGCTTTGCGGTTCTCATAGCTCGGATCGATGCGAACGAGCTTCATCAGGTCGACAATGGAATCCTGCCAGTTGAGATCATCCGCGCCCGGAATGCTGCCGATACGAGCGGCAACGTCATCGGCGCTAATCGCAGCGCGTGCGGGCCGTTCAGCTGGAGCCGCAGCCGCAGCAGGCGCTGCCTCTGCAGCGGGTGCTTCTTCTTCGTCTGAGCCAAAGATAGCGTTTGAGATTGAACTGAAAATTCCCATGAGATCCCTCCTTTTGTTATGAAGATCACGGAATAGACGCTAAGCGTGTGATGTTCCAGAAGAATGACGCTTCACAGCGGCAAAAGGGGTTCATTTAAAGAAAATGGCCGATTTCGTACTTTCGCTCGTGATGCTGACCGCTCTCGCGCTGATTGCTGGGGCGGTGTTCATGTATCGCCGAACGGGCGAGCTTAAGCAGCCAGCATTGATGGTGGTGTTGGCGGCGATTGCGCTCATTAATGTGTTGATCTGGACCATTCCGACAGGCGATGGCACCGCGCCAATCGAACAAGCCGAAGCAGCCGGAGCGGGGTAAAGACCACTCCGGCCACCGGGAGTTCAGCGTCTCAGGTTCACGGTCGGACGCTGAAACCGATCAAGCTCATGGTATCTGCCAGTTTACCGTACTGCGGAACGTGCCGGCGACCGCTTCACCTGAACTGTCTCTAGCAGGGGTGAAGCCCGCCCTTTCGCGAAGCAATTCGCATGTCGCGTCGTCCAATTGTCTGTGTCCTGTCGAACGAGTGATCGTGCAATTGGTCACTCGGCCTTTGGCGTCGATCTCCAGAGCAAAGCCAGCCGCGCCTTCAAGCCCGCGCCTGATCCAGCTGCTGCGATAATCGCTGTCGCGCACCCATGTGCCGGGATTGCCTTGGGGCGCAGCGGCCACCGGATCAATGCTGGGCGTTGGGGCAGGCTGCGGACCAAGATCAACGGGAGGCAGATCGCCGATGGGGCCATCAAGGCCGGGAAGATCGCTAATCGGGCCGCTCTCGCCCGAGGTGAAAGTAATCGCCGTGTCCGGGCGCGGGGCCGGACGATACTGATCCACCGGTTGCGGGGTTTGAGTGACCGGCTGGTCGGATGTCACCGGGTTATCAATCTCAACCGGCTCAACCTCGACCTCAACAATCTCTTCGTCAAAGATCGTGTTTCCTGTGAACGGGGTGTCATCGGTCGGCAAAGGCACGGTGACCGCAAGGCCGGTGATCAGCAGAAGCGCAAAGCCGGCGGGGATACCAATCGCTCCTATAGCGGCCCGTGGGTTGGGGCGATTGGCGGTGGTTGCGTAAGACATGAGCTCTCTCCTTCTCAGGTTTACCCTCCCAATTTGGACGGCCAAAAGAGCGTTTAGGGATAGCCCTTTTGGCCTCAGGGGACCTCAAGCTGACCCTAATTGGTAAAGCAATCAAGAACTATCGAGTTGCCCTTTGCGACCAGTCGCGGAATGAAACGCATTGTTTTTACGTGATTTCTTGAGTCTCAGGGGCCATGCTTTGACCCCGAAACTGTCGCTCGCAGGGGCTTAACTTGGCTGTTTAAACGCCCAGTATTTCTGCGCGAAAAAGGAGAAGATCGGCCAAGTGATCGCAAACGCAAATCCAGCCACAAGCGGTGACAAACCTTCTCGCACCAAAATGGGCACGATCACCGCGTTCAGCATCACACTTACAAGCGCAATCGCGGCATATTTCATCAGGGCGCTCGAATGCGGCTCTTGTGAAGCGAACGACCAGTTGTAGTTGAGCCAATAGTTCAGCCCGGATGCCAAGAGATAGGCGCAACCCGTCGCAGCCCAAAGCGGCAGCGGTGTGAGAAGACGCAGAGTTTCAAACAGCCCCAGATAGGTGCCGATTGCAAAGGCACCTGTCACCACAAAACGCAGATATTGCTGGAGGATCAATTGATGCGCACTCAAATGGGATGACGGCGCTTGCCAAAAACTTGAGCCAATTCCCATATGCTTTCCCTCGCCAAAGCCATTGCCCGATTGTCCATCAATCGGGGCGTTGGCGCGAGATAGGCGAGAAAGCTTATGCGCCTGCGGCGGATATCATCGGGACATTGCCTAGGCTCTCTCATGATAGCGTTCACAATGCCCGCCATCCCTTATTATTTTATGGGGCAATCGGGCGACAGGCGGAAGTCGAGATAGTTGTCGACGCTGGCCATCATGTCTTCCACTTCGTTCTCGAAAAAGTGGTTCGCACGAGGAATCTCGTCATGGTGGATGGTGATGTGCTTTTGCGTGCGCAGCTTGTCGACCAGCTTTTGCACCGCGCCGGGCTGCACTACGGTGTCGGCGGCCCCTTGCACAAAGATGCCGGAGGCTGGGCAGGGTGCAAGGAAAGAAAAATCATACATATTCGCAGGCGGGGCGATGGAGATAAACCCGCGCACCTCTGGCCGGCGCATCAGCAATTGCATGCCGATCAGCGCGCCAAAGGAATAGCCCGCAACCCATGTCTGTTGTGCTTCGGGGTGGATCGATTGCACCCAATCAAGCGCGCTTGCGGCATCCGAAAGTTCACCAACGCCGTTGTCAAAGCTGCCTTGGCTGCGCCCGACCCCGCGAAAATTGAAGCGCAAGGTCGCAAAGCCGCGATCAGTAAAGGTCTTGTAGAGCCTTTGCACGATCCGATCATTCATCGTGCCACCGCCCTCAGGATGCGGGTGCAGGATCATCGCCACCGGCGCGCGTGGGCGGGGCGGAGGGGAGAAACGGCCTTCAAGACGGCCCTCTGGACCGGGGAAAATGACGGATGGCATGGGTGATCCTGTGTATTTGGGTGGCGCAAAGTGTCGGCTGACACTGGCGGTTGCGCGCTATATACAGCGCTCACCGTAAAGTGCAATTTGTTCAGAATCATTCGCAATAAGGCCGTCCGTGTCGCAATCCTCACCCCCAAAAAAGCGCATCTATCTAGACCACGCCGCCACCTCTCCACTGCGCCCCGAGGCGCGCGCGGCGATGGAGGAGGGCTTTGCGATCTGGGCCAACCCTTCGAGCCCGCATGCAGAGGGGCGCAAGGCGAAGCAGGCGCTCGAAGACGCACGCGAACGGATCAAGCGGGCGCTGGATTGGGAAGGGGAGTTGATCTTTACGTCAGGGGCGAGCGAGGCTTTGTGGATTGCGCTCAATCGGGCGAAGGTCGATCGCCGGATCGTCAGTGCCGTGGAGCATGATGCGGTGTTTCGGGCCGCGCCAGATGCGGAGGTGGTTGGTATTGATCCCAAGGGGCTAGTGGATGGTGACTTGGATTTCGCCGCCCTTGAACAACTCCTAGCACGCGATGGCAGGTCGATCTTGGCCGTCCAACACTTTAACTCCGAAACGGGGACTGACAACTACGTCTCTGTGGATCCCAAGTTTATGGATTTGGTGACCAACGCCGATGGCATGTTGCTTGCAGATTGTGCCCAGAGCGCGGGTAAGCAGTCGCTGCCAGACGCCGATTTGCTTGTCGTTTCTGCCCACAAGTTTGGTGGTCCGATTGGTATTGGGGCGCTGCTGGTTCGAGACTTTACCGTGCTCGAGCCAATGGGGGGACATGAACGCGGCTATCGCCAAGGCACCGAGAATCTCCCAGCTGCGATGGGTATGGCGGCGGCGCTAGAATTGGGCGGTTTAGAAAGCTGGCAGACTGATTTTGATCAGCGTCGAAAGTTTCGAGAACGGTTGTTGGAGTACAGTGACACGATTGATCCGACAGGCTTTGGGTGCGACCACATCATCGCACTCACCCACCCAAACCTCTCCGCCCAAGCGCTCCTCATCCGCCTCGACGCGATGGGTTTCGCCGTTTCGGCGGGCAGCGCTTGCTCTTCGGGGACACTCAAGAAAAGCCGGGTGCTCGATGCCTTTGGTGTCTCCGATGAGGTTGCTGCGCGAACCATTCGGGTGAGTATTGGTTGGTCGACCACGCCGGAGGAACTGGAACAGTTTGCTGAAGCCTGGCGGTCGCTTTGCTAGCCACTTCGTCACCCTGAACTCGTTTCAGGGTCCATGCCCAGCGCTTCGATAGCCAGCATTTCTCTGATGATGGATGCTGAAACAAGTTCAGCATGACGAGATTTGGAGCTAGGGGGAAACCCCATGACCTATCTCGACTACCAAGCCACCACCCCGCTTGCGCCGGAAGCGCGGGCGGCGATGCTGCGGCACCTTGAGGGGCCGGAGGGCACGGGCTTTGGCAATCCGCACTCACCGCATCGGCTGGGCAGGCAGGCGGCAGCGGCAGTGGAAGCCGCGCGTGAGAAAGTCGCGGCGCTCTTCCCATCGGGCGGGCGAGTGGTTTTCACCTCTGGCGCGACTGAGGCGCTCAACCTCGCCATTCGCGGCACCGCCTCCGGCGAGGGACCGGTTGCCTTCTCTGCCATCGAACACTCTGCCGTTGGCGACACCGCGCGGGCTGTGGGCGCGCATGAGGTGCTTAAAGTTGATGCGGCAGGCATTTGCCGCCCTGATCAAAATTTCACCACCACCCCGGGCCTCATCGCCATCATGCAGCTGAACAATGAGATCGGGGTGATCCAGCCCCTTGATCTGTGGGCCAATCGCGCTCGCGACACCGGCGCGCTACTGTTGGTCGATGCGGTGCAGGCCTATGGCAAAATGACGGTGGCTGAGGCCGATATGATCGCGATCTCCGCGCACAAATTCCACGGGCCCAAGGGTATGGGCGCCTTGTGGGTGCGCGATGGCGTGGAGCTAACCGAGGTGCAAACCGGGGGAGGGCAGGAGCATGGCCTTCGTTCAGGCACGCTCTCGCCCGCGCTGATCGCAGGTATGGGCGCGGCCGCTGCTCTCGCGAATAAGCGCATGGAGGAAGACACCGCCCATGTCGCAGCGCTCTGGCACAAAGCGCGCGATATGTTCGATGGCTGGGACCTCAATGGCAGCGCTGACCACCGCTATCTCGGCAATATGAATCTCCGCAAAGGTGGGCTGGATGTCGCTCGGCTGATGTCGGACTGCCGCAACGTCATGTTCTCCGCAGGAAGCGCCTGTGCCAGCGGCTCCGGGCGGCCCAGCCATGTGCTCAAGGCCATCGGGCTGAGCGATAGCGAGGCGAAAAGCTCAATTCGGCTTGGCTGGGGCCGATATACGACTATGGACGAGCTCGAAAGCGCGATCCGCTCCATTCTGGAGGCGGCGAAGGAGCAAGAGCTGTGGGGCTGACGGTCACATTTATCGATCCCAAAGGCGAGGGCATAGCCTGCGAAGCGGAGGCGGGCGACAATCTTCTGCGCGTCGGCCAAGCCGCAGGTTTGCCGCTTGAAGGCACCTGCGAAGGGCAGATGGCGTGCTCCACTTGCCACGTGATCGTGGCGGCTGAGTGGTTTGAAAAGCTCGCCGAGGCCAGCGAAGAAGAGGAAGACATGCTCGACTTTGCCGCAGGCGCGCGGCGCACGTCGCGGCTGTCGTGCCAGATCGATCTGACTCAAGAGCTTGACGGGTTGACCGTCACCGTGCCCGGCGAAGCGCAGGACGCGCGCGGAATATGATGGGCCGAACCAAGGGGCGGAATTTCTAGCCATGACATTGCAAGCACGGGCTCAAAGCCTTGTTGAATCCTCGCCGTTTGAGCGGTTCATCATCACCGTGATCGTGGTCAACGCGATTGGGCTGGGGATCGAGACCTCGCCTGCTGCGATGGCATATGTTGGCGGCGTGGTTGAATGGCTAGACACAGTCGCGATTGCGATCTTCGTGGTCGAGTTGTTGCTCAAATTCGTCGCCTACCGATTTGCGTTTTTCAAAAATGGCTGGAACATCTTTGACCTTGTGATTGTCGGCGTCGCCCTAGTCCCGGCGGCTCAGCAATTCTCCGTGCTGCGCGCCCTTCGCATCCTGCGCGCGCTGCGGCTCATTTCAGTCGTGCCCAGCATGCGCAAGGTCATTGTCGGCTTGTTCAACGCGATCCCCAGCATTGGGACGGTGATCGTGATGCTGCTTTTGCTGTTTTATATCAGTGCTGTGATGGCGACGAAGCTGTTCGGAGAGGCCTTCCCGCAATGGTTCGGCAATCTGGGCGCCTCGCTCTATTCGCTGTTCCAGATTATGACTTTGGAAAGCTGGAGCATGGGGATCGTGCGCCCGGTGATGGAAGAGTACCCCTATGCTTGGGCGTTCTTTGTGCCGTTTATCCTGCTCACCAGCTTTATCGTGCTCAACCTGTTTATCGGTGTGATCGTCAACGCCATGGCAGAGGCAACCGGCGAAGAAGCGCACACCGAACGCGAAGAAATATTGGAGCAGCTAAAGGCCCTGCGCGAGGATGTGGCGGCGTTGCGCCAAGGCAAATCCGATTAGCGTTCGCCTGACCGCGAGGTCTAGCCGTTACCCACTCTTCGAGACGGTGAGCAACTGATTGAGCTGGACCCCGCTGAGCACTGTATGCTCGCCATCTGGCCAGTCGACGGTGACTGTGGCTTGCGCGCTTGCGTCGCCAAGGCCGAAATTCTGCACCGCTGAATTGTGAGAGGCGAAATTGCTGCCCAGCATCACGACCCGCACATAGCTTTTCCCATCGATGGTGACGGTGATGCGCGCGCCGACGGAGCGGGTGTTTGATGCATCGCCTTGCAATACCACTTTCAGAAAGTCATTCGGACCCTGATAGTCGTTGCGCCAAAGGGTAAGCGCGTTGGTCTCGCCTCGGTGAAGCTGCAGGATGTCTACATCGCCATCATTGTCGAAATCATCGCAAACAATACCGCGTCCCTGCTCTGAATCAGCCAACCCCATCGCTTCGCCCATCTCGCTGAAGCGGCCATCATCTCCTGCGATAAAGGCCTTTGAAGTGTCGGTGTTGAACCTTCCAAAATCGGGCTGGGGCCACCCGTTGGTGTGGTAAATGTCTAGATCGCCATCATTCTCAAAATCGATAAAGCAACTTCCCCATCCCCAGCCGCCATCCGCGACGCCCATGTCGTCAGTTGCATCTTCAAAGACGCCCGCATTGTTGCGGTAGAGCCGGTTGCCGATCTGCGAAAGTGTGTCAGGAATGGGGCGTGGATCGTCGGCGTCGCTGGATGGCCGGGCGAGGATGCTGCTGACAAACCAATCCATATCACCGTCATTGTCGAAATCACCGACCGCCGAACCCATGCCATTGCCGTCGATGATGACGTTAAAGTCGGTTTTATTGGTGAAGGTGCCGTCCTGCTGATTGATGAACACCTGGCTGAAATTGAAGTCGCCAACAACGACAAGATCGGGCCAGCCATCATCGTCTACATGGGTGAAGGTGGGGGTGAAGATGTGATCGAACACCCTTTGCGAAATCATCGGATCGGCGCTTGTCAAAATGCCGGGCGCGATACCGGATTGTAAGCTGACACTGGTGAAGCGCACGTCGTCATCATCGCTATCGTTGCGCCACAGATTCTCCGTGTCACCAACATTGGTGTAATCGCGCGGGGTTCCCCAATGGCCAAGGAACAGGTCAAGATCCCCATCGCGATCATAATCGCCAAAGGCTGGCGAGTGCGAATAGGCCGCTTGCATCTGCTCCAGCCCCGATCCCGCCGATGCATCGGTGAAAGTGCCGTCACCATTGGCCAGGAAGATCATGGTGGGATCGCTCTCCAATCCCGGAATGAACAGGTCTAGGAAGCCGTCCGCGTTCAGATCGACAAAGGCGGGTGAGCCGTGGCGATAAGTTTCGGTGGCTGACTTTGTGAAAGCCAAACCTGCCTGTGACGCAACGTCTTCAAACACCATATTGCCCATATTGCGATAAAGGTGATTGGCGCCGTCATCCGCTTTGGCGATGAACAGGTCGACATCGCCATCATTGTCGTAATCTCCTGCAGCCACGCCATGAGGGAAAATCAGCGGAATCTCTTGATTGGAAAAGAAGCCCGGTGATGCGATCGCCAATGTCAAGCCGGAGCCAGCCGTGGCATTGGAGAATGTGGTCGCGGGGCCTTGATCCGTTCCGCCAGTCGTTGGTGGCGTTGATGTGGGCGAAGAAGCAGCGGAGGGCGCAGAGGAAGAAGAGCCGCTCGAAGACCCTCCACCCCCGCAACCTTGCAAAAGTGCAACAGTGGATGCGAGGGCGACAAGGCCGCCCCATTTGTGAGTTTCCAAAATCAAAGATTGTTCCCCCAGATGTCGCCTGGGGGAACCCTATGCCATTGATCGCGAATGTTCCAGTTTCAGCCAATCGAGCCTCTTACCCCTCCGCTTGTGGCTCGCCTGCAAATCGCCGTCGGGCCTTGCGGATACCCCATGCGATGAGGCCCACCGGCAAAGCCACCGATCCAACCAGGATCAGGAAGGCTGCAAGATAACCCATGATCGAACCGAGCGATCCCAGTGCGCCTTGGACGGGTGATAAGAAGTCATTGGTGATGGGGGTGCCGGTTTCATAACGGACCGTCACGCGGCTGTAAGCGACGCGGCCTTCCATTTGCGCCAGCCAGCTGCGCGCTTGGTCGATCTCTTCATTGACGCGCGCGACGCTGCGTTCGGCCTCGACCAGCTCTTCGACCGTGCCCTGGCGGGTTTCGAGCACGTCCTGCAATCGGTCGCGCAGTTCGGTGCGGGCGCGCAGCCGCGCTTCGGTGTCGACGAGTTGCTTGGACAATTCTTCAGAGGCGATTTCGGCGGAGACTTGTTCTGCCCCCGCATCTTCAGCCTCATCCTCCAGCAAAGCGCCAAAAGCGCGGGCCTGCCGACTGGCGACCGCCATTTGCAGTACACCGGTGACGCTGTCGGCTTCCTCACCTGATTTGCCCATGCCAAGGATTTGGCAAGAGGCGGGGCCTTGCTGTTCGCACAGGCTCGCATGGCGACGCTGGAGCGCGCCGATTTCGGCTGACGGCATTCGCCAGCGATAATCATAAGTGTAGGCGAGCTGCGGCAGGTTGACGGGAATGTCGCCAAGTTCGGGGATTGCCTCTGCATCGGCGGCAATATCGGCCGCTTCCATCGCAGCATCGCTTGGCACGGCGCTTTCAAAATCACTGCCTTGAAAGCTGGTTTCTGGTGCTTCGCTGCACGCAGCAAGGGCGAGAGCAAGCAAAGCGGTGCCTGTGAAAACCTGTTTCTTGACAATCATAACACTCTCCTACGGCTGTTCCTTCGGGTGGCCTCGATAGCGAGGGAGAATAAGGCGGGAATCGCAGTTTTGCCTTACTTTCGCCGTAATTGTGCCTAATTTTCGCCACATTTCAAGCAAGAAGCGTATAATTCCGGTAAGACTCTGAAAAGTAATGAGTAAAAGCTCTTCTATTTCTCAGGATTTGCGGGTGTGCGGAGGGCGTAAGCGGCATTCCGAGCCAAATGTGGCGAGGAAAAAGGCGCGCTACTGGGTGGCTGTACAGCGCTTATGGTTCACACAATCTCACGCTGCACCTGGGTGTTTCCCAAGGGGGATGCGGCTGCAATTCTTGGCGGGTGAGGCATTAATGCGAAGCTTCACCTGTTGACTAGAAACCCGCACGTCCGTCCGATGCAGCGCAAAATCGCCCCCAATGAAGTCGAATACGGCATGTATATCGTCCGCTTTGGCGGGGCGTGGTTCGATCATGCGTTCTGGCGCGGCAAATTTCTGGTGCGCACCCCTGCTGAATTGGACAAAATCACCCGATCCAATGTCCGTTATGTCGTGATTGACGAAAAGCTTGGCCGCCCGGCGGAGATACCGGCCTCTCCGACCGCTGCCAATGACGGCGCGGCAGGCGTAACGCCTGAAAAGGCTCCTTCCACTCGGAACGGTGGACGCGTCTTGTACAAGGCACCGGGCCACAGTGATCCACGCGAGGCCGCCCGCCGCTCCGCATCTGCCTTAACTGAACGATCGCGCGGCACGCTGCAAAACCTGTTCGGTACTCTTAAACAGAGCGGATCGGTTGATACTGCGCCTTTGAATGCAGTGCTTGATGATGTGATCGATCAGGTGGAGGCCGATGCCAAGGCGCTGATCAGCGTCACCCGGCTGAAGACCAAAGACGATTACACCTATATGCACTCGCTTTCGGTGTGCGCCTTGATGGTGGCGATGGCGCAGCGGCAGGGGATGGAGCGCGGCGAAATCCGCGATCTTGGAATGGCGGGTTTGCTGCACGATATCGGCAAAATTGGTGTGCCCGATGCGGTGCTCAACAAGCCCGATCGCTTGACGGATGAAGAGTTTGCAGCTGTGCGCGGACATCCCGAACACGGATACCGCCTGCTGCGCGATGCGCCGGGGATCAGTCCGGTTGCGCTTGATGTGTGCCGGCATCACCACGAAAAGATCGACGGCAGCGGCTATCCCTTTGGCCTTTCCGGTGATGAATTGACTCTAGCCGCGAGGATGGGAGCGGTGTGCGATGTTTTTGACGCGCTGACATCCAACCGCGCTTACAAAGAGGCTTGGCCTTGGCAGGAGGCACTCGCACGGATGTGGAGCTGGGAGGGGCATCTTGATCGGTCAGTGATGGAGGACCTCATGCATGTGCTCCACACCTTTCCCAAGGGATTGGTGGTCCGACTTTCCAATGGGATGCTCGCACTGACACGGGAGCAGAGCGTCCACGGCAACAGCGCAAACGTCACCGCGTTTTACTCAATTGAAAGGTCCGATTGGACGGTTGCCAGACCACTTCAGATACCCAAGAGCGATCCCAAACTGCAAATTGCGGGGATTGAAGATCCCAAGGATTGGAGTTTTGGCGATGTGGAGGCAATCCGCAAACATGTGGGAGGCATTGCCTGACCGGATTTCGCATTCCCATACATGGTGCGCGCGAGGCCCCTTCAGAGCATTCCCTGTGGAAACCCCTCTCCCGGCGCGCCGTCACGCTTGCTAAGCGGGGCAAATGGCTGACCCCACCACGACCACTGACGATTCTGATCCATTCGACGCTATCGTTGACGCGCCCTTTGATGCCGCTTTGTCAGAACGGTATCTCGTCTATGCGCTTTCGACGATCACGGCGCGCTCGCTTCCCGATTTGCGTGACGGGCTAAAGCCGGTTCACCGTCGGCTTTTGTGGACGATGCGGCAATTGAAGCTTGATCCCACCAGCGGCTTTAAAAAGTCTGCGCGTGTTGTGGGCGAGGTGATTGGCAAGTACCACCCCCATGGCGATACCGCCGCTTATGATGCGATGGTGCGGCTCGCGCAGGATTTCTCGCTGCGTTACCCTCTCGTCGAAGGGCAGGGCAATTTCGGCAATGTCGATGGCGATAACGCCGCAGCATACCGCTACACCGAATGCCGACTGACCAAGACTGCGATGCAGCTGATGGAAGGGCTGGATGCGGGCACGGTCGATTTCATCCCGACCTATAATGGCGAAGAGCAAGAGCCTGAGCTGATGCCGGGCCTGTTCCCCAATCTGCTGGGCAATGGGGCAAGCGGGATTGCGGTGGGGATGGCGACCAACATTCCTAGCCACAACGTCGCCGAGGTGATTGATGCAACGCTGGAACTGATCGACAACCCGCATGTCGAGCACGAGCGGCTGATGGAACTGATGCAAGGACCGGACTTTGCGACCGGCGGCCACTTGGTCGACAGCGCGGACATCATCTCGCAGGCGTATCGCACCGGGCGCGGCAGCTTCCGCCTGCGCGGTGTGTTCCATGCGCCTGAGGCTGACAAAGTCGAAGACCAGGCTGCGGGGATTGAGCGGCTTGGTGGGGGGCAATGGCAGCTTGTCATCACGCAAATCCCGTATCAGGTGCAAAAGGGTAAGTTGATCGAACAGATCGCGCAGGCCATTGCCGAAAAGAAGCTACCGATCCTCGAAGATGTGCGCGATGAATCGGATGAGAGCATCCGTATCGTGCTGGTGCCAAGAACGCGAAACGTTGATCCGGAGCTGCTAAAGGAAAGCATCTTCAAGCTCACCGATATGGAGACCCGCTTTGGTCTCAATATGAACGTTCTGGACGCGACCCGGACCCCGATGGTGATGGGGATCAAAGAGCTGCTCCAGCACTGGACGGCGGCGCAGATTGAGATCCTGCAACGCCGGACACAGCATCGGCTCGATCAGATTGCGAGGCGGTTGGAGCTGGTGGAGGGCTATATCATCGCCTTCCTCAACCTCGACCGGGTGATTGAGATTATCCGTTATGAGGATGAACCCAAAAAGGTGATGATCGCCGAATTTGACCTCACCGACCGTCAGGCCGAAGCGATCCTCGACACGCGTCTGCGGTCTTTACGCAAGCTGGAAGAGATGAAGCTGCGCGATGAAAAGACCGCGCTTCTCGACGAACAGGACGACCTGCAAAAGCTGCTCGATAGCCCCGCGCGCCAGCGCACACGGCTAAAGAAAGACCTGCGCACCCTGCGCAAGGACTATGCCGAGGACACCGAGCTTGGCCGCCGCCGTACGCGGATCGAAGAGGCGGCACCTGCGGTCGAATTCAGCATGGATGCGATGATCGAGAAAGAGCCGATCACCGTTATTCTCTCGCAAAAAGGCTGGATCCGCGCGGCGAAGGGACACATCGAACTCACTCAGGAGTTCAAATACAAAGAGGGTGATGCGCTCGCCTTTGTCCTCCACGCACAGACCACGGACAAGCTGTTGGTGGCAGGCTCTGACGGGAGGTTCTACACGCTCGGCTGTGACAAACTGCCCGGCGCGCGCGGCTTTGGTGAGCCGGTGAGGACGATGATCGATCTGCCCGCGGAAACCTCAATCGCCAAGATGCTCGTCCATAAAGAGGGGGGGCGTCTGCTTCTCGCCTCCAGCATCGGCAAGGGCTTTATCGCTGAAACCGCCGAGCTGCTTGCCGAAACCAAAAAGGGCAAACAGGTCGTGAACCTCAAAGGTGATGCGCGCCTGCAAGTGATCCGCGAAGTGCCCGCGTCCCATGACCATGTCGCGGCGGTGGGTGACAATCGCAAGCTTATCGTTTTCAACCTCGAAGAACTGCCCATAATGGCTCGCGGGCAGGGTGTGATGCTGCAACGATACCGCGATGGCGGTTTGAGCGATGCGACGACCTTCACGCTTGCAGACGGGCTGAGCTGGCCAATGGGCGGCGACAGCGGCCGCACGCGAACCGCCGATGACATCGCCATGTGGAAGGTCGCGCGCGGGGCGGCAGGGCGTTTGCCGCCGCAGGGTTTTCCGAAAGGCAACCGGTTCGACTGACCGCCTGCCTTCAATCCCTGCCTTCGGGCGAGGGTCTGATGGTGACCTTCTCAATCGAAATCGAAAGCGCTGCCGCCAATCTCTTGCGCCAGCAATTGCTCAATCCGCGCTGAATCGGGAAAGCCTTCAGCCACCCATTGCCGTTCGATCGCTTGCATGATCCGGGCGACTTCTGGTCCGGCAGCCACGCCGCGTGCGACAATCGCTCCGCCTTTCAGAGGGAATTGCGGCGGCTGCCAATCGGCGATGGCGCGTGCATCCTCTCCCATCAAGAGTAGCCGGTCTACGGCGAATTGGGTGCCGATTGTGTAGGCAAGCGCCCTCGCATCGCGCACATCCGCGCCCAGCCTTTCTGATGCCGAGATTAGCCGCGCGCGCTGCGCTTTGGATAGCCGCAGCCGCGCTGCGACCTCTTCTGCAATATCGGGGGAGGGGGGCAGCAAAGTGGCAAGCCGCCGGATCGGATCGCCGGGAAAGCCTTGGGTCTGCTCGCGCGCAATCAGTTCGCGCAATTGCTCAACATGGCGCAGCGCGGTTTCTGGCAGAATGACCCGCAAAACCGCGCGGTTGAACATCCGCTCAACAGTCGCGCCGGGATCGGGCAGGCCGAGCAATTGCAACAGCTCATTCGATACGCGTTCACGGCTGAGCCCCTTCATCGTATCGGCGAGCGCAGCGCAGGCTTCTTCTGCATCGGTATCAAGTTGCGCGCCAAACCGCGCTTGAAACCGGTAGTATCGCAGGATCCGCAGATGATCTTCGTGGATGCGTTCCCTCGCGTCGCCGATAAAGCGCACCCGGCGTGCCTCCAAATCCGCGAGCCCGCCAAAATAGTCTGAAATCTCGAGTGTTTCAGGATGCGCATACAGTGCGTTGATGGTGAAATCGCGCCGCGCGGCATCTTCGCGCCATTCGGATGCAAAGGCCACAGTGGCGCGCCTGCCATCGGTGGAAACGTCGCGGCGCAAAGTGGTAATCTCCACCGGGCCATCCTCCAACACCGCGGTGACGGTGCCATGGTCGATCCCAGTAGGAACGGTTTTGATCCCGACCTCAGCGCATCGATCTATCACGGCGTCCGGCGTTAGCGTGGTAGCGCAATCCACATCGCGCACATCGAGACCCAGCAATGTGTCGCGCACCGCGCCGCCGACCCAGCGAATATGCTCTTCCCCCAAGGCATTGGTCAGGGTCTTTAGGCCATCGCGATGGGGCCAATCTGCGGTCTCAAGTTTGTTCACCATGACTCTGCCCGTTCGTCTTGGCCCTATTGATCCCAGGGCGCAATCCGCCGTCCCAGATTGTGCAGTATCGCCGCGGTCACGCCCCAGATGCGAAACCCCTGATAATCCAATTCAAGATAACGCCTCATCGCGCCCTTCCAATAGGTTTCATTGGTGGTCCAGCTTGCCGGATCAAGCAGCAGCGAAAGCGGGGCCTCAAACCATGCTTCGACCTCATCAGGGTTGGGAGTGAGCGGCAGGTCAGGCGGGATTACGCCCAGCACCGGTGTCACATCGAAGCCAGTGCCGGTTTGGTAGAGATCGCTCGTGCCGATCACCCGCACAGCCTCGCGCGGCAAGGCGAGTTCCTCCTCCGCCTCGCGCAAAGCCGCCATCACCGCATCCTCTTCCGGATCACATTTGCCGCCGGGAAAGGCGACTTGCCCCGGATGACTGCGCATGCCCCGGGGGCGCTGGGTCAGCAGCACGCCGGGCTCAGGCCTCTCAGTGACTGCGATCAGCACCGCCGCCGGAGTTTGGCCTTGCGGATCGGCAAACTGCGCATCGCTAAGCAAATCCGGGAAGTCGCGGCTGTGCCCCGCTGCAAAAGCCGCGCTGAGCTGGTCGAACAGGTCGCTCAACGGTTCACGCTTTCAATGAGAACAGCGCGCTCTGGCTGCTGACGATCCAGTCATCGCCGCTCGTCTCCAGAGCGATCTCAGCGAGCTGAGCGTAGGTTGATCGGTTGAGACGCGCCTCTAGCCCGCGCCGCACATGCAGGTAAATTGCCGGGGTCTCTGGATCACCTGCAACGCGAAGCGCATTCTCAGGCCCCGCAATGATGAGCTCATCGGTGTTCAGACGAAAAGCCAAATCGCCATCGCGCGACACGCAGTCCACCGCGATGAACGCGGCATCGTCAACCTCAATCGAGAGCTTTTCGAACGGAGTGACCAGCCAATGCTGTGTCGCATCGTCACGCGTCAGCAGCCCAGAGAACGCGCGCACCATCGCCGGGCGGCGGATCGGGTCGCCTTCATGAAACCAAGCGCCATCGGCGGCAATGCGCATATGGCTTTCCCCAATCTGGGAAGGTGCCCATCCTTCAACCGGAGGCAATTTGCGCTGCGCAACCTGCTCCGCAATTTGAGCCAGCGTGAGTTCGGCGAGATAAGGCGGCGGTTCGTAAGGCATGGGGGGAGCGATGGCAGAAGCGATTGCGGTAGGGAAGAGCGTTATTGCACTACCCAAGGCCCCAGCATCCCCTGCGCGGGCATCGCAGCGAGCGCGTCTCCACGCGCGAGCAGGCGGTGGGGTTCATAGGGGCCAGGGCAACGCCATCCTCCCGTGGCGGCGGCGGAAAAGCCCCAGCGCCCGTAATATTCAGCGTCCCCGATCAGGACCTGCGCCAACGGAGGAGAGCCATCGGCCTTCAACCGCGCTTCGGCATCAAGCATCGCCGCCATCAGGCCTACGCCAAAGCCCTCGCCCTGCCGTTCGGGGACCACCGCCACTGGGCCGACCATGACAAGCGGCACGGCGCGCGCTTCATCGTCGATCAGAGCAACTGGATAACACTGGATCGTGCCAACCAGCATTTCCTCTTCATCAAGCGCTGCGAAGCTCAATGCGTCGAGCCACTCCATCCTAGTGCGAATACGATAGGCGGTGCGCGCATGGCGATCCGGGCCGAATGCGCGATCGAGCAGCGCCTCGATCATAGCGGGCTCGACCGCTGAGAGCGGGATAAGGGTTGCAGTTTGTGTCACGGGCGACGCGGGTTATGTGGTTTTTGGCGCCCTGCCAAGGGGCCAGAGGATCACATGCTGATCTTCAGCACCCGGCCCTCTTCGCCATCTTCCGCTACCCAAATGCTGCCATCAGGGCCCTGTTCGACCGAGCGCAGACGGCCTCCGATCGCATAGCGTGCGACTTCGCGCGCGTTTGTCCCGTCAATCTCCACATGGACCAGCGCCTGGCTCGCCAGACCCGCAATCAACGCATCTCCTTGCCAGTCGGCAAACATGTCGCCTGAATAGAAAATCATGTCCCCTGGTGCGATCACCGGAGTCCAAGTGACAGCGGGTTTCGTAAAGCCATCATCTGCGGTGTGGTCGGGTATCGGGTCGCCATTATAGTGATTGCCAAAGGAGCGCGTGGGCCAGCCGTAATTGGCTTCGCGCTCAACCAGATTAAGCTCATCACCGCCGCCGGGGCCATGCTCGACGTCCCAAAGGCGCCCTTCAGCGTCCCAATCCATGCCGAGGATGTTGCGATGGCCATAAGACCAGATTTGCGCCGTCACCCCGCCTTCATCGGCAAACGGATTGCCCTCAGCTGGCGACCCATCAAGGTTGAGGCGAACGATGGTACCCATCGTGTTTGAATTGTCCTGTGCGGGATCAAGCTTTTGCCGGTCGCCGCTGGCAACATACATATATTGCTCATCCGGGGAGAAGGTAATGCGGTGCGAGTAATGCCCGCGACCTTCGACCTTGGGGGCTTGGCGCCAGATCACTTCGAGCCCTTCAAGAGCGCAATCCTCGCCGCCTTCATCACACGACAAAGCGCCGCGTCCTACGACAGCGCCGCGGGCATTGCCTTCGCCCATTTCTGCCCAACTAAGATAGATCGTGCGGCCATCGAGGGGCTGATCAGCTTCAGAGGGCAGAAAAGCAATATCTCCCAGACCGCCCTGGCCGCCGAAAGCAACGTCGGGCACCCCTGAGATTTCGTTCGATGCGCCTGTTTGGGTGTTCATCAATTTGAGTGTGCCGGCCTTTTCGGTGATGAAGAGCTGGTCAGTGCCCGGCGCGAATTCGATTGCCCATGGCCTGTTAAATTCGCCCATATCGCTGATCGTGAGCCCCGCCTCAGCGGCTGGCATCGGTTCGACTTCCGTTACAAATTGCGTCGCCACAGAGCCTGTTGCAGCCACACTTTCCCCAGCTTCTGCAGCGGCGCAGCTTGCGAGGGCAAGCGCGGGGAGAGACACAGTGACGATTGATTTGAAAGAGAGGTTCATGCTTCAGGTGGCTCCTGATCTGTATTCGGGTTCTGGCGGCATCGTGATTGGGGTCGATGAAGCCGGACGGGGGCCGCTGGCAGGGCCTGTTGTGGCCGCAGCCTGCGTGCTTGGCGATCAGATACCCGCGCGCCTCGATGATTCCAAGAAGCTTTCTGCAAAGCGCCGTGCCGCTCTCGATGAAACCCTGCGTGCGGGGTGCCAATGGGCGGTGGCGGTGGTGGAGCCTGAAGAGATCGACCGGGTGAACATCTTTCAGGCTACCATGCTGGCGATGACGCGCTGTGTGGGAGACGTTGCAAAAAAGCTGCCCGATGCGCCGGAAATGGTGCTGATCGATGGCAACCAAACCCCGCAAGGGCGCTGCGATGAGTGGTGCTGGCCGGCGCGCGCCATCGTGGGCGGGGACGGGGTCGAGCCCGCCATCAGTGCCGCCTCAATCATCGCAAAAGAATGGCGCGACAGGCTGATGATTGAAGCGGCCAAGGATCACCCGCTCTATGGTTGGGAACGTAACAAGGGCTATGGAACCAAAGAGCATATGGCGGCCCTACGCGAACATGGGCCTTGCACCCTCCACCGAAGAAGTTTCGCGCCGGTTGCGCAAGCAGCTTTGCTCTGACGCCAATCATCCCTACATGCGCGCACCATGATTGAAGCGATCCTCTTGAGCCTCGCAGGGCTGGTGGGCCTTGCCATTGGCGGCGAACTGCTGGTGCGCGGGGCGGTGGGCATTGCGCAAAAGCTGGGCGTATCAACGCTCTTTACCGGCCTCGTGATCGTGGGTTTTGCGACGAGTATGCCCGAAATGGTCGCAAGCGTTCAGGCGAGCCTTGCGGGATCTCCGCAGATCGCATGGGGCAATATTGTCGGGTCGAACCTTGCTAACACGCTCCTGATCCTTGGCGTATCCGCGCTCGTCATGCCAATTGCGCTGGTGGGGTCAGGTAGGCGCGATGCGCTGGTGGCTTTAGGCGCGACACTGCTGTTGTGGGGACTGGTGATCTCTCAACGGGGATCGATGTGGATCGGCATCGCCCTACTCGCAGGCATCCTTACCTATATTATCTGGCGTTATCGTAATCCGGGCGCCGCCGCCGATGAAGAGGATATGGACGAAGCGCCTTCAAACGGCTGGATCGCGGGCGCTTTGTTCGTCGTGGGGCTGGGCATTCTGGTCGCGGGCGGAGACGCTCTGGTGACCGGAGCCATAGCGCTCGCCACGATCTTCAAAGTGCCAGAGACCGTGATCGGGTTGACCGTTGTCGCGGTGGGCACTTCGCTCCCCGAGCTGGCCGCGTCTATCGCAGCGGCTTTGCGCGGCAAATCGGGGCTGGCGCTGGGCAATGTGGTGGGATCGAACATCTACAACATTCTGCTGATCGGCGGCGCAACGATGGCCATCGCGCCGATTGCCTTGCCTATAGAGTTGGCGGGACTGCAAATGGCGCTGCTGACCGTGAGCGCGGCGGGCCTGCTGGCGCTTCTCTGGTTCGCCAAAAGCATCGGGCGAGGGCTCGGGGCTTTGCTGCTGGCGGCGTTCGCGGCGAATGTTGTGCTGGTGTTTGCTTAGTCTGTGATCGATTTGGCGGAGCGCGGCGCAACCTGCCAGACCCAATCGGCATAGCGCCCTTTCTCGCGCCGTATCTGCGCGATGAGGCCGCCGAAAATTATGAAAGTGCACATGAAGTCGGGCAGATCTTTGAGCACGACATAGATGAGCGGGGCTATTGTTTCATCGATCGCCCGAGCTGCATCGCCAAGCGACGCCATCAGCCGCCACCCCGCTAGCCAGAACACATATTGGCGGTTGGCGCTCAAAGCGAGCAGCAGAAAGGATAGGAACAAGACGAGATCGGTTTCCATAGTGACAGGGGGAACCCCGATCATCGAATTGGTAAAATGTACCGGATCGACCAGCATATGCATCACTACACCGCTGCCCGAATACAACACGACCCAGGCCGAAGCGCAGGCCTTTTCAGGCCCGCGTCCCCACACAAAACAGGCGATGGCGACGCACCCTATCAGAAAACGATGAAGTTCCTGACGATAGTCATGCGTCAGCGCCATCAATTCGAAAAAGGCCAAAAATACGTCAGGCATGCTATCGGACTGCTTCTTCGGGAGTAGCAAGTCTGACCCGGCCATCGGCAAGGTCGGTCATCATGGATGCGAAAACGCCAACGAAGAACAGCGCAAGCGCCAACATCAATGCGGCGCCGCACACCGCGACGATGCGATAAAGGATCGGGTGGGGCGTGTTCAGGATTTCGGGCACAAGACTTTCGTCGCCCACTTTGGAATCAACGTCTGAATCTGCGCTCTGCGCATCGCTGAGCAAGTAGCTTTGGTAAGCGGCAACGATCCCGGCCTGCGTGTCGGTCTCAAACCTGTTTTTGAGCGCGCGTATGATCTGATTGACCCGGCTTTCTGTCAGCCCAAGATCATCGGCAATTGCCGCAATCGTCATACCTTCAACAAGACGTTGTGAAACGTCGCTTTGCCGCTGCGTCAGTTTCATTCTTTGAGTATTTCTGAAATTATATTCATTTTATTCAATGTTTTAGATCGAACTGCACGGTGCAGTGTAGAATTCTACAGATTGGCAATCAACCCTGCTTGATTCAAATCGACGGACAGGGTCGCGGGGGAGGCTTGCTGGCACATGGTGCGAGAATGGTAAGCCCGATCACTCAGATGCTCCACCATCAGCAAGCCTCTTCGGGCCCGCCCAATGAAGAATGCGCAAAGCGCGAAAAGAACGAACGAGGGGTCTATATATGTTGCAGTTTCGCTTTGGTGTTGCGCTTTGCGCGGTGGTTCTTGCTGCGTGTGGCGGGGGTGACGGCTCCTCGAACTCGTCCACACCGCCGGCGACAGGGGGCGGAGGTGGCGGCACTGGTGGGGGCGGAGGCGGAACACCCACACCGCCACCACCGGCGATCACCTACACCGCTTTCAACGATCTGACGGGAGATCAAAGCTTCCAGACGGCATGTGCCATCGGAGCGAACTCGATGCAGACATTCGCATTCTCCCTGTTCAGTGACGCGGGAGGGATATCCTACTCTTTCGCAGAAGCTGGCGAAACATGGACCAACACCTCTAATGGCGCTTTTGGCGGATTTAGTGAGACGTTCGGCCCTTCAGACATCGTCGAGGACGAGCCGGGTGTGCGTACGTTCTATCAGCGGCAAAATCCTGCCGGAGTTTTAAGCGACATTTTTGTTTTCGGGACTCCGCAATGGCCAAACGCTACTCCGGACTATGTGCGCGGCTCTTTTTTCCAGTCCAGCGAAGGCGGAGCGTTCAATTGCGTGTTTGGTGTGCCGACATTGCTAGAGGACGATTTGCCAAGCAGCACGGTTACCTATTCTCAGGAAACGGACGCCGCTGGCACTCTGGTCACTTTCCCCGGCCAATCGGGAGCGGGATTCGGGCCAACGGCCACGTCTTTTGATCTATCGCCGACTGCATTTACGGTGACCGCAAATCCGGACACAGGTGTGGTTACGATCTCGGTCGACATAAGGGGGGTCGAATTTAGCTTTGATGCAGACGGAAACCGTGTCGATGGAACTGACATCACTGAATTCGGCACGATGACCGGCGAAGCGCAAGTTACCGATACCGAACAGACACTATTTGCAGACATGTTTAATCCTGATGGCATTAACTTCATCGCATCAGCATCGGGATGGTTCTTCGGCCCGCAAGGCGAGGAAATAGGGATCGTTTTTTCAGGTCGGCAATCGCTGGCAGACGGATCGGCGGTTTCCTTCTCGTTCGGGATCACAGCGCAGCAGGATCAGTAGACTGTTTACTTCGCAATCAGATGCGCCACCGAGTCTTGGTTGCAACACCCCCACATATGGAGTCCGCTGGAGGCATGCGTACTCCATATCATGTGGGGCCACGATTTGTTCCGCGCTTTACTTGTCAGCGTTTACCAAGGGTTAACCATAAGCCCCGAGAATCTTACTGCTTGACGGGAGTCCGCGAAGGACTCATGCCTGTGGATAAGTTTGGCGATAGCTTTGGTTCGGGGCAGATTATGGGCGTGATTGAAACAACAAAGAGCCGTGCACAGCGCGCCGTGAAGGCTGCGCCTGAGGACGTGCGCGCGCTGTTGCCACTCGGTCAGATCCTCGAAGGGGATTGCATTGAGGCAATGCGCTCTTTGCCGGACAATTCGGTTGATTGCGTGTTTGCAGACCCGCCCTACAACCTCCAGCTTGGTGGCGATTTGAACCGCCCCGATGGCTCAGAGGTGGACGCTGTCACCGATCATTGGGACCAATTCGACAGCTTCCGCGCTTACGACGAATTTACAAAAGCTTGGCTGATCGAGGCGAGGCGCATTCTTAAGCCTGATGGCGCGCTCTGGGTGATCGGCAGCTATCACAATATCTACCGCGTGGGCGCGATCTTGCAGGATATCGGCTTTTGGATCCTCAACGATATCGTTTGGCGCAAAACCAACCCGATGCCCAATTTTAAAGGGACGCGTTTTACCAACGCGCATGAGACTTTGCTGTGGGCGAGCCAGGGGGAAAAGGCGCGCTATCAGTTCAATTACCGCGCGATGAAGACGCTGAATGATGAGCTGCAAATGCGCAGCGATTGGCTGCTGCCGATCTGTTCGGGCGGCGAGCGTTTGAAAGAGGGTGGGACCAAGGTTCACCCCACGCAAAAACCCGAAAGCCTGCTCTACCGCGTTTTGTTGGCGACCACGGAAAAGGGCGATGTGGTGTTCGATCCCTTCTTTGGCACCGGCACAACCGGCGCAGTTGCCAAACGGCTGGGGCGCGAATGGATCGGGTGCGAGCGCGAAAGCGTCTACCGCGATGCGGCCTACAAACGGATCGAAAAAGAGCTGCCTTTGGACGAAAGCGCGCTCACCACGATGCAGTCGAAAAAGAGCGCCCCGCGCGTTGCCTTTGGCGCGGTGGTCGAAAGCGGTTTTATCAAACCCGGCACGCAGGTCTTCGACAAGAAACGCCGCTGGTTCGCGACCGTACGCGCCGATGGCTCACTCGATTGCAAGGGACAAGTAGGCTCGATCCACGGGCTTGGCAAAGATCTCCAAGGCGCACCAAGCTGCAATGGATGGACCTTCTGGCACTATGAAGATGGCGGTGATGTGAAGCCGGTGGACGCCGCACGCGATCTGTACCGGTTGGCGAGCGAGGATTGACGCATCCCTGACAAATGGCATTCTACGTGAATGTCTGATGCTTACCGCCAAAAACTGCTCAATTGGTTTTGCACTATGCTGCTGTTGCTGCTGGTTTGCGCGCTTTCCTTATGCCTTGGCTGGCGGATCATTCTGACAAATGCCGAACTTGCCGGTGGGGATTGGCCATTAGACGCGTTTGCAGGGTTTTTGGGCGAAGCTTTCCGGCCGTATTTCATGTTCTTCCCGCTGTTGGCGATCTGGCATATGTTTGATTTCTTAGAGGCGGACAGCAATCCCCCTCGTCGGAAAGGATGGTTCGCCGATTATCGCAGCTTTCTGATTCTGCTGATGGTTGCGAGCCCCTTTGCCATTTTGAGCGTGGTCGATGGCCACATTTTGTCCTCATGCTATCGCTCGATGGATATTGGCGAGACTGGATTTTACGATAGCTGTTATCCTAGCTCGACTTGGACGATCCTGCTTTGGTTGGTTATTGCCCCTGCGGTGTGTCTTGCGGTGGTTAGCAAATCTGTGACGGCTGTTCGATCAAGGCTATCAGTCAGAGCCTGACAGCAATCCAAAACCGGCGATCATCCGATTTGGCTTTACTGTCCTTCCATATCCGGACAGGATGCGCCCAAGAAAAGACATAAAGCGCATTTGGCCGATCATTGCGGACTGCATGCGCGCATTGGTATTGGGAGACATTGATGGCCGAGGCAGCGGTGCAAGCACCCACACAGGGTGCGCCAGCATCTGAAGGTTTCGGAACACCAGGATACCGCGCTTATGTGCTGGGCGCCTTGCTGGTTGTTTACATCTTCAACTTCATCGATCGCACGATCATCAACATCCTGACAGAGCCGATCAAGCTCACCTTTGGCCTTGAAGATTGGCAGATGGGCTTGCTGGGTGGGCCGGCTTTTGCGGTCCTCTACACCTTTATCGGGATCCCCATCGCGCGCGGGGCAGAGCGGTATAATCGCGTGCTTATCATCGCATGGGCGGTCGCGGTGTGGAGCCTGTTCACCGCGCTTTGCGGTTTTGCGATGTCGTTTTTGATGCTGTTCCTTTTCCGAGTGGGAGTGAGCATTGGGGAGGCGGGCTGCACCCCGCCTGCGCAATCGCTGATCGCGGATTACTTCGCCCCATCGCGCCGTGCGACCGCAGTTTCGGTCTACGCCTTGGGCGTGCCGCTGGGGGGGATGTTGGCTTCGGTGTTTGGCGGGCAATTGGCTGGGCTCGATGGCGCGCAATATGGCGCTTGGCTCGCTTCGATAGGATTGGGCGGATTGTTCGGCAATCTCGACTGGTCACAGGTCGAAGGCTGGAGGGTGGCCTTTGTCGTTGTCGGTGTGCCGGGCTTGATCGTATCGCTCATCGTGTGGCGCAGCATCAAAGAGCCGCCGCGCGGATACACTGATCCTGCCGCTTTGCAGGGGCTGGAAAAAGCAAGCTTTAGAGAGGCTTTGGCGGTCCTCAGCAAAAAGCCTGCCTATCGCCATATCGTGTTTGGCGCGACGCTTGCCTCGTTTGTGGGATATGGCGTGGGGCAGTTCACCACGTCATTTCTACTGCGCACACACGGCCTGACGATCCAGCAAGCCTCGCTGCTTTATGGCGTTGTGCTGGGCGTGATGGCTGCGATTGGCGTGTTCAGTTCGGGCTGGCTGTCTGATCGCATGTCAAAGAAGTACCCGACCGCGTTATCATGGCTTCCCGCCTTGGGAATGGGGGCATCGGTGCCGCTCTATTCGGCTGGCTTTTTGCTCGACAGTTTGTGGCTGGCCGTGCCTGCATTGATGATCGCAGCGATGATCCACTATTTCTATCTCGGGCCGATGTATGCGGTGTCGGGCGGCGTGGTGGATAGCCGGATGCGGGCGACTTCGGTTGCGATTACCTTGTTTGTCGTCAACCTGCTTGGTTATGGGCTTGGCCCGCCGGTGATCGGTGTGCTTTCGACCTATCTGAAAACGGCGTTCCTTGATGCCCAGTCTCTGGGGCTGACACTGGAGACGTGCCAGCCACTGCTCTCGCTTGCGCCGGATGCGCAAGCGGCGCTGCAAGGGGCGCAAAGCGAAGCCTTGGCCGCCTGCGCCAGTGCCGAGGCGAGCGGGCTGCAATGGTCGATGGTGATCTTCAGCTGCATCTATGGCTGGGCAGCGTTGCACTACCTTCTGGCAGGCAGAACGCTCCAGCGCGATATGGTGGCGAGCTCTGCGGCTTAGGCGGCGGGCTTGCGAACACCGACAACCGGCGCAAAAGGCACTTCGTCGAAAAGCAAGTCCGGTTGCCGCCATCGCGCAACATCCCAACGTGGGCGACAGATGAGGTTCATCTAACCCCGGCGTATTTCCTCTCATCCCGCGCGCTTCCCCCCTAACTCTGCGCGCGGGAAAATGAAGAGGAACATCATGAAAAACGTAATGAAACTCTCTATCGCCCCGATTGCGCTTGCAGCGGTCTCGGCGTCTCCGGCGGTGGCTCAGGATCAAGGGCCGTATATCGGATTGAGCGGAGGTGTCGCTCTGCCTTCGGACAGCTCCAATTCCGGTCAGATCAACACGGCGATCCCCGCAACTGATGATTTCGGCTCCATCCCAACAGACAGCGATCTTGCATGGGACACCGAGTTTGACACTGGCTACACAATCAGCGGTCAGGTTGGCTATGCGTTCGAAAACGGCTTCCGTTTGGAAGCGGAAGCCGCTTATTCAGAATACGACGTCACCAGCCATTCGGGCTTGCTAGTCGGCGGTGCCAATCTAGATGGCGTGGACAGCGCCGTGTTGACGCGCGGCGCAGCCAATGATGCTAATCCGTTGGTGGGCGATGTGCTGGCCGATGGGCAGGGCAGCGTTTCCAATTTCGGGCTGTTCGGCAATGTCTATTACGACATCAACACCGGCAGCGGGTTTAAGCCCTACATAGGAGCTGGTGCCGGGTATCAATGGGTAGATGTAGACTATCGCCCGTCCGGCATCGAAGTGGGTGAGGATGATGATGGTGTGTTTGCGTATCAGCTGATGGCGGGTGCGAGCTATGCGGTGACCGACAATGTGGAGCTGTTCGGCCAATACACCTTCCGCGACACGACAGAAGATGCGGATATTCCGCTCACCCTGCCGCCCGCAACACTGGGCGTGGAAAGCCAGCAATCGCTGATCACGGCAGGTGTACGGGTTAAACTGGGAGGGTGATTGTCTGAGCTAGACCTAAAGGGTTTAACGGGGGCCGCTCAGCAAAGCTGGGTGGCCCTTTTTTGGGCGGCAAGCGATTGGGAAAAGAAAGGCACGCCCCTGTCCTACACGCCATCGTAACGCTATGGCTTGGGAATGACTCGCATTTCGCTTCTAAACCCGCAGAAAACGGCCGAAAATCGGCTGTTGAGCGGGGCGCGGTTTTTTGCCCTAGGACCGTGTAACATGCGGTCCATGTCTCACCCACTTGACGGCGCTCCAAGCCACCGGCTCCGGCACCGCTGCAATGGTGCCTTTGCATGACCGCCTCGCTCTACCTCCACCCGATCGGCTTCGCCTCTGGCCCGCAGGCAGAAGACGGCGCGGCGATCCGGCTGGCGGGGAGCATGGTCTATGCGAGCCGGTTTGCGCTGGTGGTGCGCGAGGGTGAGGCCGTTACCCATCGCCGGGTCTTCGGCATGCGCGAGGCGGCCGACGCCTTGAGCGAACCGGGCGGAGACTTGGCTACAGAGGCGGAGCGGCAATGGGCCAACCTGCAACGGGTCCATGCGCCCTTGCAGCTGGGGGAGCGGACCGTTCGCTTCGATCAGCCGCAGGTCATGGGTGTGCTCAACGTAACGCCGGACAGCTTCAGCGATGGGGGCGAGTTCCTCGACAAGCCCGATGCGGGCCGCGCGCATGCCGCCGCGATGCTGGAAGCGGGCGCGGCGATCATCGACATAGGCGGGGAAAGCACGAGACCCGGCGGAGCAGCGACATGGGAAGGCGATGAGATCGAACGGGTGATCCCCGCGGTTGAGTACTGCGTTGCCATGGGCGCGGCGATCAGCGTCGACACGCGCCGCGCAGGCGTGCTGGAGGCGGCCTTGGAAAAGGGCGCGCATCTCGCCAATGATGTCTCTGCCTTGCGCTATGACCCGCGCTCACTGGATCTGGTGGCATCAAGCGGGTGCCCGGTGGTGCTGATGCATGCGCCCGGAACGGGCGAGGATCTGCATGAGGGTGCAGGCTATACCGATGTGGTCTCAGAGGTGTTCGACATGCTCAAGGCACAGCGTGCGAAAGCGATCGCAGGCGGAATCGCGGAAGAGCGCATCCTGCTCGATCCCGGTATCGGCTTTGGCAAGAGTTTGGCAGACAACCTCGCTTTGCTAAACGCGCTGCCGCTGTTCCACGCTTTGGGCAGCCCGGTGATGCTGGGGGCGAGCCGCAAACGGATGATTGGCGCTCTGTCGAATGAGGAATCTGCGCATGAACGGCTTGGTGGCTCGGTTGCGCTTGCGGTGCGGGGGATGGACGCAGGGGTGCACATCTTGCGGGCCCATGACGTGGCCGAGACCGTACAGGCGCGCAACGTATGGCGCGGAATGCGCGATGCAGCGCTAACCGACTTCACCACCTTGCCACCGCTCTAGCCGAGATCCATGGCTGTCGCGATACCGTCATGCTCCAGCGTCAGTGAGCCAGCATACGAACACAGGAGACACCCCATGCGCACCCTTTCGCTTCTCACCCTTGGAGCCGCAGCCGCTGCTCTTGCTTCTGCACCGCTGCTGGCGGATACGCACAGTGAAGGCGCGCCGGGAGAGGTCTCTCTTGCTCCTGACGAACTGCTTGCTCCCTACTATGCGAAGCTTGCTGAGACGGTGGACCTGCCCGAGGCGGGACCGAACCCTGCATTGGCTGCTGACACGATGCTTACCCGTATCGCCTTTGGCAGTTGCAACCATCAATCAGGCAGCCAGCACATGTGGCAGCAGATCGCCAGCCAGAACCCGCAAGCCTTCCTGATGATCGGCGACAATGTCTATGGTGACAACGCCTGGCAAGGGGATGCTGCGCTGGAAAGCCTGCGGGTCGCTTACGCCGATCAGGCAGCGCATAGCGAATTTGCAAGCTTCCGCGCTTCAGTGCCGATGATGGCCACTTGGGACGACCATGATTACGGTCTCAACGACAAGGGCGCGAGCTTCCCCATGCGGCGTTGGGCAGAGACGATGTTTGAGACATTCTGGAACTCGTCTGAGACCGTGCGATCACGCCCGGGCATCTATGACAGCTCCATTGTGGGGCCAGAGGGGCAAAGGGTGCAGTTCATCCTTCTCGACACGCGCTACTTCCGCTCTGACCTTAAACGCATGCCATGGACGCTCGAACGGCCGCCATTGGGACACTATGTTCCCAATGACGATCCTGAGGCAACGATACTGGGCGATGCGCAGTGGAAATGGCTTGAGGCTGAGCTCGCCAAGCCAGCGGACGTGCGGATTGTGGCTTCGTCGATCCAGATCATCACCGAGGCGCACAATTACGAAAGCTGGGAGAACTTCCCGCGTGAACGCACAAAGCTGCTTGAGATGCTGTCAGGCCGCGAGGAGAGCGGTTTGGTGCTGCTGACAGGGGATCGCCACTCGGGCGGGATCTACACGCTGGAGCATGGCGGTGAGACATTCTGGGAACTGACCAGTTCCTCGCTCAACATGGCCTTTGGGTGGAGCGTTGAATCGAGCACTGAGCGTGAGCCCGATCCCTCGCGTGTGTCGCAGATGTTCAGCGTTGAAAATTACGGACTGGTGGACCTCGACTGGCAAGCCCGCGCGGTCACACTGTCGCTGATGAGCAATGAAAGCGAGACATACGCGCAGCAGGTCTACGACTGGTGAGCGTTAGAGGGTGAAGCCGCCATCGCTGACCAGCACATGGCCGGTGATGTTCGATCCGGCGTCTGAGAGCATGAATAGGATGCTGTCAGCGATCTCTTCGGAGGTCGCGAACCGGCCCGATGGCGTAGTCTTGGCCATGCGGCGGATCGTCTCTTCGCGGCCAATCGCTTCGACAGAGCGGCGGAAATCCTCGCCGGTATCCCAAATAGCCGTGTCGACCCCGCCAGGTGCGATGGCGTTGACGCGGATATTCGCAGCGGCGTTCTCTGCAGCGGCAATGCGGGCCATATGCGCCACAGCGGCTTTGGAGATGCCATAAGGGCCCACTCCGGGCACAGGTTTCACGCCGGTGGTCGAAGCGGTGATGACAACGCTGCCGCCTTTTTCACTTGCCTGCATCGCCTTAAGGCTGGCGCGCAAAGTGAGAAAGGCACCATCGAGATTAACGTCCATGATCCGTCGCCACTCGCCCAGAGTGAGATCGGCAATTGGTCCGCCCGATCCGATCCCGGCATTGACGACAGCGTGGTCCAGCTTTTCGAGATGGCGTGCGAGTGTGGTCCACAAGTCCTCATCTGCAACGCTGCCTGTCACCCGCTCAGCTGCGCAGTCCAGATCCAAGGCTGCAAGGCCCGCTTCATCGACATCGACAAGGATAAGCTTGGCCGCTCCGCGCGCCGCAAGCGCCTTTGCGCAGGCCGCGCCAATACCAGAAGCCGCGCCAGTGATCAGCGCTGTGCGATTCTCGAAATCTTTGAGTGATGTCATGCCAGCGCGCTAGGCGCAGCGTCGGGCTCGATCAAGCCGCGTTGTCAATTCCAAGGTCAGAAAGCTTGCGATACAGGGTCGAGCGCCCGATGCCCAAACGCCGCGCTACCTCTGTCATGCGACCGCGATAGTGGCCGATGGCAAGGCGGATAACGTCCGCTTCGATCTCTTCCAAGGGACGCAGATTGCCATCCTCGGTGTAGAGCATGATGCCCACGCCTTCATGCGCGGTTGATCCTGGCGTCGTCTCAAGCTCGCCAAGCATTTCTGAGAGCTGCGGGAAGCTGTCAGCGGTGAGTGTATCGCCTTCGCAATAGACCGCAGCGCGGAACAGCACTGATTGCAGCTGGCGCACGTTACCGGGCCAATCATAAGCGCCCAGCAACGCCAATGCGCTGTCAGAAATGGAGAGATGGGTCAGTCCCGGTTGCTCTCCAATCCGGGCGAGGAAGTGGCGGGTCAGAGCCGCAATATCGCCGGTCCGTTCACGCAAAGGGGGCAGGGCAATGCGGGTGCCCGCCAATTGCTCAGCAAGTTTGGGTTCGAAGATCCCGCCCTCGACAAGGCGAGCAATGCTTGAATTGCTTGCAGAGAGTATGCGGACATCCACTCGGAAGCCATGCGATGCTCCGACAGGGCGCACAATGCCCGTCTCCAGCGCTTCGCTCAGCCGCGCCTGCACAGTCATGCTCAGCCGGTCAATCTCGTCGAGAACCAAAGTGCCGTTCTCGCAGTTTTGCAACGCGCCGATTTGGCGGTCAAACGCGCCGGGAAAGGCGTTGGGTTCATGGCCGAAAAGTACAGATTCGATCGAATTGGGAGGGACGCTGGCAATGTTGATGATCCGTAGAGCGTCTTTGGCGCGCGGCGATGCAGCGTGCATTGCGCGCATCAGCATTTCCTTGCCGGTACCGCTTTCGCCTTCAATCAGTGCATTGGCGTGCCCACGCGCAGCCTTCGCCGCTTGCGCAAGCGCGGTGCGGAAGGTGGGTGCGGTGCCGATCATCGCGTCAAAGTCTAGGCGTGCGGACATTTTCTCTGTCAGCGGGGCCAGCTCGTTTTGCGGCGTTTCGCGCGTGGTGACGGCGCGCAGAGCCTCCATCAGGCGGTCTGGCGACACGGGTTTGACAAGGTAATCGCTGGCGCCTGCACGCATCGCTTCCACCGCAAGCAAAGGGGAGGCGCTTGTGGTCAGCATCAATATGGGGAGGGCAGGACGGCGTTCCTTAAGCTCTGCAATCAGCGTGCAGGCATCGTCGCCCGGCACCCATTGATCGAGCAGGATGGCAGAAAGCTGCATACCTTCGCGCGTGCCAAGCATGGCGATTGCGGTTTCCGCATCGCCAGCAACGACTGTGCGCCAACCCTCACGCGCCGCAATCGCCGCGATCAACCGGCTTTGTGCCGGCTCATCGTCGATCAGCATTACGATTCGCTGTTCGACATCAGCATCGAGGCGGGTTTCCGCTTGCGTCATCAGGCTTTGTCTGGCCCCTCAACTGCCCTGGCAATCGTCCCAGGGTGAAACGTGAGCCGCCTCAATAGGTCAGGGGGGTAAAGACAGAATTAAGGCTGTTTGAAAGAATTCTCCGGCGTGTCAGCTCTGGACGACCAAAACTGGCGATATTGCTCACTTGAGATCGCTGCTAGCCTTCGATACGGGGCTATTTCGAAACTTTTCGGCAACCTTTTGGCTGGTTGGCGAGTTATGGACCTCAAGGGGAAACATATCATGGCATCTCATGACATCGACAAAGCGCGTTCCACCTATGAAAGCTTCATGGGAACGCTGAAATGGACGATCCCGCTGATTGCGGTGATCACCCTGTTTGTCGTTATGCTGATCGCACCATAAAAGGGCACTGAATACGTGAAAATCGCTGTGCTTAAAGAAAGCGCCGCCGGGGAAACCCGCGTCGCTGCCACGCCGGAGACGGTGAAAAAGTTTATCGGGCTTGGCAACGATCTGGCGGTGGAAAAAGGCGCAGGTGCAACCGCGTCTATTCCCGATGATGCCTATGTTGAAGCTGGCGCGAGCGTCGGAACAGCTGCGGCCTCGGTCAAAGACGCAGACATTGTGCTCGGCGTGCAGGCTCCAGCGGTTACGAAATTGAAAGGTGCAAAGCCGGGCGCATGGGTTGCGGCTCTGTTTGATCCGTTTCAAAACGCCGACTTGCTGGATGCCTATGCCAAGGGCGGATTTGAAGCGCTTTCGATGGAATTCATGCCGCGCATCACGCGCGCCCAATCGATGGATGTGCTCTCCAGCCAGTCAAACCTTGCCGGATACAAGGCGGTGCTGGCTGCGGCCGACACGTATGGTCGCGCTTTCCCGATGATGATGACGGCGGCGGGCACGGTTCAGGCGGCCAAGTGCTTCATTATGGGTGTGGGCGTTGCCGGGCTTCAAGCGATTGCGACCGCGAAGCGTCTGGGTGCGCAGGTCTCTGCGACCGATGTGCGCTCCGCCACCAAGGAACAGATTGAGAGCCTTGGCGCAAAAGCCATCTTCGTCACCGATGTCGAAGGGATCGAAGGCGAAGGCTCAGGCGGTTACGCGACCGAGATGAGCGATGAGTACAAGGCAGCCCAAGCCAAGCTGGTCTCTGAGCACATTGCCAAGCAGGATATCGTCATCACCACCGCGCTGATCCCCGGACGCGCAGCGCCTGTGCTGATCACGGATGAACAAATCAAGACGATGAAGCCGGGCAGCGTCATCTTCGACTTGGCGGTCGCGCAAGGCGGTAATGTCGAAGGGTCTGAGGCTGACAAGACCGTCGAAAAGCATGGCGTCAAAATCATCGGCTACGCCAATACGCCCGCACATCTCGCTGCCGACGCCTCGGCGCTTTTCGCGCGCAATCACTTCAACTTCCTCTCCGCCTTCTGGGACAAAGAAACGGGTAAGCCTGAACTCGACGAAGAGATAGGCGATTCGATCCGACTGACCAAGGGCGGCGAAGTGGTGAACGAGAGGCTGAAGGGGTGAGGGCCGCGCTAGCAGCACCGATCATGGCTGGCGCGCTCTTCGTTTTGCCTTCGTGCGGCCAGGGAGAGGAACCTGCGCTGACTGAGTCCTATTTTGCCATGCGTGATGCGCGAATTTGTGCAGGATTGGATCCACGGACAGACGCTGATGCGATGGCCCGCGAAGAGAATAGAACCGAGGCGATTTTGGATTTCGGCCGGCGTAATGGTGTTGGCTCGGCGATTGATGCGGCGGAACAACACTGGATCGAGACCGACGGATACAGCGACAAGATTTGTCCATTTCAAAGTGCTGGTGATCTGGACGAGCCGACCCCGAGTTTGGAAATCTACCAAGCGGCAAACGACGCATTGGAAGCTGCGATCGCAGCGGAGGCAGAATAATGGACTTTATATCAATCCTATCGATTTTCGTGCTGGCGTGTTTCGTCGGCTATTATGTGGTTTGGTCGGTCACGCCTGCGCTGCACACGCCTTTGATGGCGGTGACCAATGCGATTTCCTCGGTGATTATCGTCGGAGCGCTCATCGCATCGGCTGAGGCAGGCAGTCTGGTTGCCAAGTGGCTTGGCCTGTTTGGTGTGGTGCTCGCGAGCGTGAACATCTTCGGCGGCTTTGCCGTGACGGAGCGGATGCTCGCCATGTACAAGAAGAAGGAGAAGTAAGAGATGACCTTCTCCATCCTCGCAAGCGTCGCAGACGGCGCGGCCGCCACCCCCGCCTGGGCAATGTTGGCTTATCTCGCGGCAGGCGTGTTCTTCATCCTTGCGCTGCGCGGCCTTTCCAGCCCTGCAACTTCACGCGCGGGCAACCGCAACGGCATTATCGGGATGCTGATCGCGGTGGTGACCACTTTGGTCACGCACGACATCGCCAACATCGTTGAGATTGCGCTTGCCATCTTCCTTGGCGGGATCATCGGCGTCACTGTGGCGCGCAAGATCGCCATGACTGCGATGCCGGAACTGGTCGCTGGCTTCCACTCGCTGGTGGGCCTAGCTGCGGTGGTTGTCGGCTGGGCTGCCTATCTGGATCCGGGCGCCTTTGGCCTGCTGATCCCCGCCGAAACAGACGGCGTTGTGAACAGCGCAGGCGGGCTTATCAGCCCTGTCAGCAAGATCGAAATGGGTCTTGGTATAGCCATCGGTGCGATCACCTTTTCGGGCTCGGTTATCGCCTTCCTCAAACTGTCGGGGCGGATGGGCGGAGCGCCGATATTGCTGCCCATGCGCCATGTGATCAATCTGGGCACCTTGGCAGCAATCATCGTTTTGACGGTCATGTTCGCTTTGGCAGCTGGGCCCGAAGCAACTTTGCCGCTGATCATCGCGGTGACCGTGCTCGCCTTCTTGATCGGTTTCCTGCTGATCATTCCCATCGGCGGCGCGGATATGCCGGTCGTGGTATCGATGCTCAACTCCTACTCAGGCTGGGCGGCGGCGGCGATGGGCTTTACGCTTGGCAACTCCGCGATGATCATCACCGGGGCGCTTGTGGGCTCTTCGGGAGCGATCCTGTCCTACATCATGTGCCGCGCGATGAACCGCAGCTTTATCAGCGTTATTGCTGGCGGCTTTGGCGCAGAGGATGGCGCTGGCGGCAGCGGAGAAGCGCGCGAACAGCGTCCGTACAAGCAGGGCAGCGCGGATGACGCGGCCTTCATGCTCGAACAAGCAGAGAAGGTCATCATCATCCCCGGCTATGGCATGGCGGTTGCACAGGCGCAGCACGCATTGCGCGAAATGGCCGATTTGCTGGAAGGCAAGGGCGTCGAAGTGAAATACGCCATCCACCCCGTGGCGGGCCGGATGCCGGGGCATATGAACGTTTTGCTGGCTGAAGCGAGCGTGGAATATGACAAGGTGTTCGAACTCGAAGACATCAATTCCGAATTCGCTCAGGCAGATGTCGCTTTCATCATCGGGGCCAATGACGTGGTTAATCCCGCGGCTAAGACTGACAAGTCATCACCCATTTACGGGATGCCGGTTTTCGATGTGGACAAGGCCAAACAGGTCTTCTTCATCAAACGCTCAATGGGCGGTGTTGGCTATGCCGGTGTTGATAATGACGTGTTCTACATGGATCAGACCATGATGCTGTTGTCGGATGCCAAGAAGATGGTTGAAGAGATCAACAAGGCGCTCGATTAGGGGCAGCCTTCCTTGCGCCGTCTCGTCATCTTTCTGGTCGTCCTTCTTATCGGCATTGGCGCATATTTCGTTTTGCGCGAAGATGGCTTGCTGGAGCAAGTGACTGAGCAGCGGGTGGAAGCCGCGCTGCTTGCCAATGGCGTGCCGGAAAACCTCGCGGCATGCATGGCCCCCCGCATGACTGACAGGCTCAGCATCAGCCAGCTTTTGAAGCTCGAACGGCTTGCCCCTGAAGAGGGCGAAGAGAGGCTACCGCGTGGTCCCGGCGATGCGCTCGAGCGGTTGCGGCGTGTGGACGATGACGAGGCTGTCCGAGTGCTCGCCGAAACCGGTGCGGCCTGCGGATTGGAAGCCGCGCGCGATGCGGTGGAAGAGCAATTGCAGAGCATCTTGCCATAACCCTTCCCATTGCGCATGATGCGCAGCGGAGACGGAGGGATCACATGATAAGATTGGCTGCAGCCGCATTGCTGCTCACCACAGCTGCGCCCGTTTGGGCTGAAACCCACACAATATCGCCGGGCGAAGGCGCGCAGGAGCGCCTGCAGGAGGCGCTGATCCTTGCTGCACCGGGCGACGAGATCGTTCTTGAGGCGGGCCGCTACACGCTCACCGATGGGCTGAGCCTTGATGTTGACGGTGTGACGGTGCGCGGGGCTGGAATGGACGGCACCGTGCTCGATTTCACCTCGCAGGAAGGTTCAGGCGAGGGGCTGTTGGTCACCAGTGACAACGTCACTTTGCGTGATTTTGCTCTGGAGAACCCCAAGGGCGATGGGATCAAGTCCAAGGGCGCAAACAATATCGTCTATTACCGCTTGCGCGTGACATGGACCAACGGGCCTGACGCGGGCAACGGCGCCTATGGCATCTACCCCGTCGAAAGCACCGGTGTGCTAGTGGATGGGGTGAAAGTCACAGGCGCTTCTGATGCCGGCATCTATGTCGGCCAATCCAACCGCATCACTGTGCGCAACTCGATCGCAGAAGCCAATGTGGCTGGGATCGAGATTGAGAACAGCCGCAACGCTTTAGTTGAGCACAATACTGCGGTGCGCAACACCGGTGGTATCTTGGTGTTCGATCTGCCCGGCCTGCCGGTGAAGAATGGCGGCAATGTCGTTGTGGCCAACAATCTCGTCGTCGCCAATGATACTCCCAATTTTGCTCCTCCCGGCAATATCGTCGCAGGGGTTCGGCGCGGGACAGGTATCATGGTGATGGCCAATGAAAGTGTGCTGATTGAGGGCAATATCCTAGAAAACAACCCGACCGCACCGGTCATGGTGATCGCTTACACGCAGGCTTGGGAGGATGCCGAATACAATCCGCTGCCGCGCAATGTTGTGGTTGGTCCCAACACGTATGGGAGGGGAGGCGATGACCCGCAGATTGATGGTGCCGAAATGCTGCTCGCCGGGTTTGGCGGAAGCTTGCCTCCCGTGCTGTGGGATGGGCTTGGCAGCCTCTATGCCGAGGCGAGCACGGCGGGGTGGTCTCTCAATCTGACAGAGCCGGGTGGCGGTATCGCCGCAGCATCGCCTTCGCCGCTCAGCGTGCCGGAACCTTCAGGAGAGTTTGACGCAAGCGGGATCGGGGCTCCTGCTGAGCTCGACGATCGCATCGGGTGATCCGTTCGCTTGGCTTCCTTGGCGCAGCAGCGCTGGCGCTCGCGGTTTCAGCGGGCAGCACGCGCGATGATGCGCGTGCGCTGCCGCCGCCCATGGTCAATGATGCGCTGATCACCGGGGACACCTTTCCCCGTTCGTTGGGTGATTTCGGCTTTTTCCGCGATGGCGCGGGGCGCGAGCCTACCACGGGGCTGTTACCCTATGAGCTCAATTCGGCGCTGTTTTCGGACGGGGCGGATAAGCTGCGCTATATCTACGTGCCAAGCGGAACGCGGATGACCGCTGATATCGGCAGCGATGATGGCGGATTGATCCAGTTTCCGGTTGGTAGCGCGATCATTAAGACCTTTGCCTTTGGCGAAGGGGACGAGCAGCGGTTTATCGAAACGCGCGTTCTACTCAACCGCGCCGATGGCTGGACGGCGCTGCCCTATCGCTGGAATGAAGAGCAGACCGAGGCACGGCTTGCCCTTGCGGGGGCGCGCATCCCGATCACCACGCCTGCTGGTGAGGAAATCAGCTACCGCATTCCCAATATGAACCAATGCAAGACCTGCCACTCACAGGACGGCGCAATTGTTCCGATTGGTCCGAAAGTGCGCAATCTGCCACGGGATTGGTTGAGCATTGCGGTCCGCACGGGGGCTTTGGCCATGGAATCGACTGGTGCATTGTTGGTGCCGCCAGTGGTTGGCAGCCCTCACATGCCGGACTGGACAGAGACGGGGGTTGCAAGCGTTGATGCGCGCGCACGGGCCTATCTCGACATCAATTGCGCGCATTGCCACAAGCCGGGTGGAAGCGCGTCTAACACCGGCCTTGATCTGCGATGGGAGCAGAGTGATCCCTTCGCGTTTGGCGTGGGTAAGCCTCCGGTGGCAGCGGGACGCGGAGCTGGGGGCTTGTTGGTCAGCATCGCTCCGGGAGAGCCAGACCAATCGATACTTGTGCACCGTATGAACTCCACCGAACCGGGGGTGGCGATGCCGGAACTGGGGCGTTCAACCATTGATGCCCAAGCCGTGGCATTGATGCGCGAATGGATTGAGGGGATGGAGCCTTGAAATGGGTTCTGCGGATCTTTGGCTGCCTGCTTGCCGTGCTATTCATCGCGTTTCTCGTCTTCCGCACGCCGGACACTGACGCACGGGAGATGCGCGCGAAATATGGTGCTGCTCCCTCGCAATTCGTTGAGATTGGGGAAGGGGTGAGGGTTCATTTGCGTGATGAGGGGCCACGCAATGCACCAGCGATTGTCCTATTGCACGGTTCGGCAGCCGATCTTCACACATGGGAACCATGGGTAGAGAACTTGCGCGAAACCCACCGGGTGATCCGCTTTGATCAGATCGGCCATGGTCTCACCGGGGCAGATCCCAATGACGACTATTCCATGGACAGCTTTGTCGCGGATATTGATGAGGTCGCTGATGCACTGGCCTTGGATCGTTTCATCCTCGCCGGAAGTTCAATGGGCGGGGCGCATGCGGTTGGCTATGCGATGGCGCATCCTGAAAAGCTTGCTGGGTTGGTGCTTGTGGGTGCCAGCGGCGCGCCTGTCAGGCCAGAACGTGGTGCAAGCCTCGCTTACCAATTGGCGCAGACCCCCGTTCTCAACCAGGTCATGACCCAAATCACCCCGCGATCTATGATTGAGAGCAATCTGCGCGCGACGCTGTCTAATCAGGATGTCGCTACGGAGGACACGATTGATCGCTATTGGGAATTGCTCCGCTATCCGGGCAACAGGGACGCAACGATCAAGCGATTTGCCACCCCACGAACCGCGTTTGAGGCTGAGGATGTTAGCAGAATATCGATGCCTAGCCTGTTGATTTGGGGGGCGGAAGATCCCCTGATCCCGTTAGGTTCAGGCGAATGGTACGACACGCATCTGGCCAATTCTACGTTAACAAGTCTTCCTTCCATCGGCCATCTGCCGCAGGAGGAAGCGCCAAAAGCCAGTGTTGCGACATTGCGTGAGTGGCTTGCCACGATAGATTGAAGATTGATCTTAAGTCGCAGTTAACCAACCAAGAGCCTGTGCTTCCAATAAAAAATCGAACCTATGGACGTGTGTCCTCGTTCCTCGCTACACCAATGGTGCAGCGCACACAGAATCGAGGCTCCACTTGCGTACATTGGGATTGATAGGCGGGATGAGTTGGGTCTCAACCGGCATGTATTATGAACGGATCAATCGCATCGTGCAAAAGCGGGCAGCACCGATGGCGTCGGCTCCGATGCTGATCGAAAGCCTCGATTTTTGCCAGCTCTACGCATTGCGCGAAGATAAGGATTGGAAGCGTGCAAGCGGGATCCTTTCAGAAAGCGCGAGGCGGCTGGAAGGCGCAGGGGCTGGTGCATTGATTATCGGTGCCAATTCGATGCACAAATTGTACGATGACGTCGCTGCATCAGTAAGCATCCCAATCCTTCACATCGCTGAATATGTCGGGCTGGAGCTAAAACGCGCGGGCAACACACGAGCCGCGCTGATCGGCACGCGCAATGTGATGACAGAAAGTTTTTATCGCAAAAGGTTGGTCGCGCACGGGATCGATCTGTTGCCGCCCAATATGGCCAATGTCGAAAAGCTCGACACCATCATCTATGACGAGCTGATGGTCGGGAAAGTTAGCCGCGATGCGGAGCGGGCTTTGAAGACGATCCTGACCAACAAAGCGCAAGAAGGCGCGGACTCAATCGTGCTGGCTTGCACAGAGCTGGATTTGGTTGTTGATGTTGACGCCAATGTACTTCCGGTCTTTGATTCAACCCGGATCCATTGCGAAGCCGCCGCCAATTGGATCCTCGATCAGGAAGTCGGGGGATAAAACTCGCTTTGCCGATGATGAGGCACAAACCGTCGCATTGACCTGTCGGTAAGGGGTGCGGTTTAACTGCCTATCGATTAGGCGCACCTGCGAATTTGTCATCAAAATTACACAGACAGATTCCGGGTCCTCGGGTCGCACCGAAGACCCAGGGGCTTTAAGCCCTTGGGGCCGCTTACCACCCCCCATTGCACCCGGTGAGCGGTCCCATTTTTTCTCACATGTCTGAATTTCGAGTGGACGAGGGCGCTGTCCACCGCAATTGCAGTGGGTTGCCAATCTGTTCCCGTTGAGCCTGATGTGTGGCTCGAATAAGCGAAAATGCGTGTCAAACCGAGCCCCCTATGCCGCTGATCCCTATGCCCATGGCGGGCGTGAGTTTGGTGCTCGATCTGGCAGCCGCGTAACCGCAGCTGAAACCCGCGGCCCGCGCACAGATTTTCAGCGTGATCGGGATCGGATCATTCATTCAATGGGCTTTCGCCGGCTCAAATCCAAAACGCAGGTCTTTATCGCGCCAGATGGCGATCATTACCGTACCCGTCTGACCCATTCGATAGAGGTCGCCCAGATCGGCAGAGTGCTTGCCCGTGCGCTGCAACTGGATGAGGATCTGACCGAGGCTTTGTGTCTTGCGCATGATATGGGTCACCCGCCTTTTGGTCATGCGGGAGAGGCCGCTTTAGCAGATGCAATGGAGCAGCGCGGAGGGTTTTGTCACAACGCTCAGACCCTTCGAACAGTGATGCGGATTGAAAGCCCGTATCCAGAGCATGACGGGTTGAACCTGACCTGGGACGTTCTGGAAGGCCTTGCAAAGCATAATGGCCCTGTCACCGCCCCCAATTGGGCGCTGACAGAACTGGATGCAGCTTTCCCGTTGGACTTAACAACTTGGCCCTCGCTTGAGGCCCAGATTGCGGCGGTTGCGGATGATATTGCCTATGACAATCACGACATTGACGATGGCCTACGCGCCGGGTTCTTGACGCTTGATGACTTGCTGGAACTGGATTTCCTCGCGGACCAATGGCGGGCGGTCGAAAAACGCTTTCCAGGCGCCCCACAAGACAGGCAATTGCGTGAGCTTGTGCGCGATCAGATCGGCTTGATGGTGAATGACGTGTTGGAGCATTCGCGTGAGCAAGCGAGTGGCTATGGCTCGGTCGCCGAAATACGGGGAGCGGGCAAGCAATTGGCAGGGTTCTCTCCCGCGATGCAAGAACACGAACGGGCGTTAAAGGCATTTATGTACGAGAAACTGTATTACCATCCTGAGCAGGTCAGCGCAGCTGAGCATGCACGCGATGTCGTCGCAAGGTTGTTCGCTGCCTATTCGCAAGATTCATCCTTAATGCCTGAAAACTGGCAGAATGCCTTGCCGTCAGAAGAGCCCGCTCGCAGTCGTATGATCACCGATTTCATCGCGGGGATGAGCGATCGCTTTGCCATGCAAAGCTGCGAGAAAATCTACGGCGATGTCCCAGCGGGGCTCACCAATGTCTGATGCCGCTGCTGAACCCAAGTCTCCAACGCGGATCGGGCTGGTGGGCGCGACTGGTCTTATCGGGCGCCGTTTGATTGAGATTTCGAGCGCGACCGACGAAGCGCGTATGGTGGGTATTGCCCGGCGAGAGGTTGACCTTCCCAAAGGAGCGCGGGTGGAGATGTTCGTTGCTGACCCTGCGAAATGGGGGGAGATCATGGAAGCGGTTCGGCCACGCGCGCTGATCTGCGCGCTCGGCACGACGTGGAAGAAAGCGGGCCGCGATGAAGAGGCGTTTCGCGCGGTCGATCACGATTTGATCATTTCGACAGCACAGGCGGCAAAAAATGCCGGAATATCCACAATGGTGCTCATTTCTTCAGCAGGGGCTGATGCGAGTGCGAAGAACCTCTACCTTAGAGTGAAAGGCGAGACCGAAAACGCTGTGTCGAAAGTTGGTTTGAAGCGGCTCGATATCTTACGGCCTGGTTTGTTGAAGGGCGCGCGTGACAACGATCTGCGACCGATGGAGAGTCTGGCCAAGTTTGCAGCGCCTCTCGTCGATCCGCTGATGCCTGAAAAGTGGGCAATGTACCGCTCGGTAGACGCTGATCTTGTTGCGGAAGCGGCTTTGGGACTCGCTTTGCGAAGAGCGCAAGGACGCTTTACTCATGACAACGATGCGATGAAGCGCGCGGCGCGTGAATGGCGGGCGAAATTGCCCGATTTTGCAGGATAGGGCGGATGGAATGGAACGCTGTCTTCGGTATGGCCAACCTGATGGCGATGCTTGCATGGGCAGCGCTTATCCTGCTGCCGCGGTGGCCAGCTTTGTTGTCCGCTCTTCTCTATCTGGGAGTGGGGCTTTTGTGCCTCATCTATGCAACCGGGCTGATTGGCGTGCTGAGCGGAGCCTTTCCCGCGGGAGAAGGTGGCGCGAATTTCAGCACTATTGAAGGCGTGCGGCAAATCTTTGCCAGTGATGCCGGCGTCACGATTGGTTGGACGCATTATCTAGCCTTTGATCTTTTCGTGGGCCTTTGGATTGCGCGCGATGCTGATGCAAAGGACATCAATCGCCTCATTCAAGCCCCGATCCTGCTCGCGACATTTCTTGCAGGGCCTTTAGGCCTTGGTATTTGGCTTCTGGTGAGAGAACCAGCGGCGCGACGGCAAGGCCGGTTTGGTTAGCTGCCCGACAGAACGGCAAATCAATGGACGTGCTCTGATCCGCGTGCTTAAACCTTGGGCAATTCAAGTAGGGATGGAGAGCCCACTCAATGTCACCGCCAGAGCATCACAGCTACACGACTTTTGATCAGTTTCTGACCCATTGGGCCAAGCATCGTCCGGACCAGATAGCGATTGAAGAGGGCGACCGGCGCACAACCTACCGCCAAGCCGATATGTTAACGCGAAAGCTGGTCGCGTTCTTGCAAGATTACGGCATTGGCAAGGGCGACCGGTTCGCATGGTATGGCAAGAATGCCGATCACTATTTCCTGCTGCTTTATGCAGGTGCACGCCTTGGGGCTGTGATCGCTCCCATTGGGTGGCGGCTGGCTCCGCCAGAGGTTGCCTATATTTTGGGCGACACCGGGGCCAAGCTGGTGGTCGCTTCCGAGGAATTCCTTGAATCCGCACAACAGGTGGCCACAGGAATGGAGCGCAGTCCGGCTGTGGTTGAGGCGCAGATGGCGTTTCGCGCGGCTGAGGCCTTTGAGCCTGCAAGTTTTGAGCCTGCGGGCGAACACGATGCAATTTTGCAGCTCTACACCTCTGGAACGACAGGGAATCCCAAAGGTGTTTCGTTGACCAATGCGAACATGTTTTCGCTGCGCAAACCCAGTCTTGATGCCAATTCACCGTGGAACCGTTACGAGCCTGACGATTGCATCTTGGCTGCGATGCCCTGTGCTCATATTGGAGGCACTGGGCTTGCCGGCCTTGCCGTGTCCTATGGTATCCGCGCGCAGGTTCTGGCGGAATTTACTCCGCATGGTGTGCTTGATGCGATCGAAAATGGGGCAACGCATATGTTCCTCGTGCCCGCGGCGATTCAGTTTGTAATCCAACATCCAAAAGCGCAGGAAACTGACTTTTCGAACCTCCGATATCTGATGTATGGGGCGGCCCCGATGCCGCTTGAACTGCTTAAACAAGCGGTCCGGACAATGCCGGATACAGGTTTTCTGCAGGTCTATGGCATGACGGAAACTTGCGGGACGGTGACTATGCTCCCGCCCGAAGATCACTCGCTCGAAGGCAATGAGCGAATGCGTTCGGCCGGCAAAGCGGTGCCGGGTGTGACCATCGAAGTGCGCGGCGGCGACAATGTCGAATTGCCGCTGGGCGAAATTGGCGAGATTTGTATCAAGTCCCCATCGAACACGCCTGGATATTGGAAGCTGCCAGAAGCGACCGCCAAGACGATAGATGCCAATGGCTGGCTCCACACTGGCGATGCTGGGATTATGGACGCTGATGGCTATGTCTACATCCAAGACCGGATCAAAGACATGATCATTTCGGGTGGAGAGAATGTCTATCCTGCGGAGGTTGAGAGCGCAATCTATGGCCATCCGGCGATTGCGGAGGTTGCGGTGATCGGCATTCCTAGCGATCAATGGGGTGAGGAGGTCAAGGCGTGCTGTGTGCCCAAAGAAGGGGCACAGATCGATGAAGGCGAAGTTATCGCTTACACGCGAGAGCGGATCGCGGCATTCAAAGCGCCCAAAAGTATTGATATTATTCCCGAAATGCCGCGCAACGCCTCTGGTAAGATCCTTCGACGACAATTGCGTGCACCCTATTGGGAAGGGCAGGATCGGCAGGTCTCGTAGACCCATGAAGAAACATGCGCCTGCCACTTTGCGCAATCGGGCGGCAATCGTTGATGTGCTTGGCGAAGAATTGCCGGCGCGCGGCGTGGTGCTCGAAATTGCATCAGGGTCAGGCGAGCACGCTGTTTATTTTGCAGACAGGTTTCCTCAATTGGAGTGGCAACCCAGCGATCCTGATCGGGACGCGATCGCGTCTATTGTCGCTTACAAGGCAGAATATGTAGGTGTGAACCTTCGGCTTCCGCTGCTGCTCGATGCGTGTGCGCCTGGGGGTTGGGAAGTGCGATCAACTCACGCAATGATATGCATCAACATGATTCATATCGCGCCTTGGGAAGCGGCCAAAGGTCTTTTCGCAGGGGCTGCCCAGACTTTAAGCGGCAAGAATGCGCCGCTTATTCTCTACGGCCCATATTTTGAGCAAGGGGCTGAGGCAGCGCCGTCCAACCTCGCTTTTGATCAGAGCTTGCGCGCGCGAAACGAGCAATGGGGCATTCGCAACCTCGAAGATGTGGACGCTTTGGCCGCGGCAAACGGTTTCACCCGAACAGCACTGCACTTTATGCCCGCCAACAATCTAATGCCCGTTTATCGAGCGATTTGAGTGTTTTGTGTCTCTGCGTCCTCGGGCGCATAGCTGATGACTTCTTCGCCGGTGCGCCCGACCGATTCGATATCGCGACCAAGACCTTTGACAGTGTTGCAGCCCGTCGCAGTCACAGCAAAGGCCGTCAGCGCGAGCGCTAGGGTTGTTTTGCGGAGCATAGAGTATTCCTTGTTTCTTACCGGCATTAAGAGGGATCAGCCGGATACAGCACTGCCTTTATCGCGAGCAATCGCCAACTGACGCTCGCGCCATGCGATGAGTAGCCCTGCACCAATGATGAGTGGAGCGCCCAGCCACAGATTGGCCGATGGTTCGCGGTCAAAAATGGTGAATCCGTACCATGTCGCCCATAGCAAACTGGTATAATCCATCAGCAGAATCACTCCAGCGGACCCGAATCTCAGTGAGCTTGTCAGCAATATCTGTCCCAAAGCGCCAGACAACGACATTGCAAGGATGATCCCCCAAGTCAGCGTATCATGCGTCTGAAAAGCAATAGGCATGGAGAGCGCCATTAGCGGGACTGTGAGCGCCACGAACCAGAAAACGATGCTCCATGGAGCTTCTGTCTTGTTAAGATCCTGGATCTGAAAGCTAATTATCGCGACCAAGAATGCCGCTACCAAACCAACCAGCGCGCCCAAGGGATTAATTGCTTGACCGTCAAGTAAGCCGAATGTCGGCTGGGTCAGCACCCAAACACCTGCAAAACCAAGTATCACGGCGCCCAAGCGATATTTGCCAACCTTCTCACCAAACAAGACAATCGACAGCACCACGGCGAAAAACGGGGCGGTAAAGCTAATGGCGGTGGCTTCGGCCAGTGGCAAAAGAACCACTGCGCCATAGACGAAAAACATGCCGACAATGCCAAAGCCTGCGCGTCTTGCATGTGCGCCGAACCGTTTCGTGCGGATATCGGCCAGTTTGCCCAAAGCAGCCAGCAAAACGGCAACCGCAATCAGAGTGATCGCCTGCCGCCAGAACACCAATTCTACAAGGTTCGCCCCACGCTCATTCGCCAGTTTCAGCAGCATGGCCATAGTCGCGAGCGCGCCCGCCGTCGCCAGACGCAAGGCTAGTGCTAAAAACGGGCGAGGGCGAGCAACGGAACCATCCATCTTGCAGCGCCTTAGGCGTCTAAGAGCTTTGCGGAAAGGCCGCGCGTGCTTACACGGCGATCACCATGGAATTTGTGCGCGAAATCACCTTTGCCAGCGATGCCGAAATGCTGGCGCTAGGCGGCCTATTGAGCTGGTTATTTGCCTGTGTGTGTTTGGTGATGGAACGTGTTCGCAATGCGCGCCGCTCGATCGAGACCTTGGAAAACGTGGGCTGGGTCCCCTGGACTAACCTGTTTGTAGGTTCTGCGATTATTGGAGGGGGCTGCTTGGCCGTCAGCCTGCCTGTGGTGTTGGGCAATTTGTAGGAACTTGCCACAAAATTTGTAGAAGGACGTCAATATCGCTCTGAGTTTAGACGATGTCGCATCTAAGCTTTGAAACACAGGTCAAGCTCGGTAACGTTACTACAGAGATAAGCAAATAATCGAGTCGCGTTCGCCTTTCGTCTTTGATTACGAAGAGAATGAACTATGCGCTCCGCCACTATGATAGCCGGGCTTGGATTGGGTGCCGCAGCCTTGCTGCCTCTGGCATTCCTTAGCACGGAAGAGCCTGCGCCTGCTGCTGATCACCTCGATCCTCCGGCCCGCACCAACCCCAATAGCGATGCGACGCCCGACTTTCCTGCTGATATTGCTGATCTCTACGTGACGCATGACGATGATGTAATCACCATGACGGTGACCTTTGGCGGACCGGCGGCGACCGAACTGCCGGCATTCTATGACGAAGAATTGCTGTTCACTATCTCAGTGTCCAATCAGGCTCCTCGAACCACGACGGATATTCCAATTCAGTTTCAATTCGCTCAGGAAGTGGGAGTGGAAGACGGGCCATGGGGTGTCCGGGTCCGCAATGTCCCCGGCGTTGATGGTGACATTGTCGGCTCTGTTGAACGGATCATCGAACAAGACGGCGTGAGGGTTTTTGCAGGACTGGTCGATGACCCGTTCTTCTTCGATTCCCAGGGGCTGACTGACACACGCGGCACTGGCGATTTAAGCTTTATGGCCGACCGCGACTTTTTCGGCGCGCAGAACATTACCGCTTTCGCCATCGAGATCCCGCGCGACCGGATTGAGAACGGCGATAATCTTCTTGATATCTGGACCTTTAGTGATCGTTTGGGAGGGCAGCTCGATGACTAATCCTGTACCCCGCATCGCCTTGATGGGCGCGCCATTGGTGATTGTTATGACGTTGGCCGGCTGTGGCAGCGACGATGAAATTCAAGCGCCTCCGCCCGCTCCGCCCGCCCAGCAGACGGTCCAAAGCGTTGCTCCATGCCTTGATCAAGTGGTTCCGGGAACAGGCACCACAGTGCTCGATTTGATTGTGCCCGATACGATCACAGTCGATCTTTCACAGGGATCAGGATTTCCCAATGGACGGCGTTTGGAAGACCCGGTGATCGATGTGACGCTGGCAGTCGCGCTGCTCGATATGAGCGTCCATGCGCCTGACACCTTCGTCAACCTGCCGCTCAATCCGCCCGCCAATGATGTGGCCTTCCGCGATGAATTTCCGTTCCTTGGCCTGCCGCAAGGCAATCCGCCTTTGTCGGGATCGGATACGGCGACTGAGTTCGCATTCCTCGAGAATCCGGCCAGCGATTATGTCCGGGTTGACCGGACCGGTATGCCCGCACTCTCACCAGCCCTGATCGGTGTGCCTGTGCGGGATGACTACAACGATGCAGGACCGGCAGAGGACGACGCTCTGGTGTTCGCTGACGAACTGATCGCGCAATTGACCAGTCTCACCGATCTGCTGCTTGATGATTTTGATGCGGCCGGTCTAACTCCATGCGCGCAGACCGGCTGATGGTGCCGGCACAAAAGCGCGCCTTCAGCCCGGCAAAGCCGCTGCGTTGGGTGGTCTTGTTGCTGGTTGCTCTTCTGGTTGTGTCGGGGCTTCAGCAAGTGTGGAGGAGCGGGGAGCAGAGCGTGCAAGCGCGCGCGGCTCCCGCTTGGGGACCAAAGACTTACGCCGAAGCGCTCGACATGCTTGACCGCGAAGTCGCGCGCGGTGAAGCGCGCGTGGGCGCGAACCCTTCATCGTGGGCGGCACATGAAAGCCTGGCTGTGGCCTTGCATGCTCGAGGTCAGCTTGCCGGATCGCATGAAGATCGCGCGGCGGCCTTGGCAAGCGCTGACACTGCACGCGGCTTTGCGCCCGATCGCAGCGGGCCGGTTTTGTCGCGATCGGTTGCCGCCATGTCCTTGCATCGCAGCGATATCGCAGCTGAGGAAACCGCGCGGATGGAGCTTTTTGCCATGCTTCCTGCAGGACCGGATCGGTCAGAGGCGCTGGCGATCAATGGTGATGTGGCGTTGTTTGCGGGGAATTACCGCCGAGCACTGGCTCTCTATGAAGAAGCAGACGAACTTGACAGCAGTTTTGGAACGCAGGTCCGGATTGCCGATTGGCACCGCCATATGGGCGATTTCGATGAAGCGCGGGCTTTGCTTGGAGTAGCGTTTGATCGGGGCGGGATGACGCCTTGGACACGCGCTGCTTTGCTGCTGCAACTGGGTGGGATCGACCTCCAATCAGGCGACTGGGAGGCGGCAGAGGCCCGCTTTGCTGAGGCTGATGCGGCCTTTCCTGGCTGGTGGCTGTCGCGCGCGCATTTGGGGCAAATGGCAGCGGTGCGCGGCGATTATGCGGCGGCAGAGGCGCTTTACAGGCAGGCTATGGAGGGTGCCGAACGGCCCTCTGTGATGGAAGCGCTCGCTTCGGTGCTTCACGAAATGGACCGCAGCGATGAGGCGGCGGCATTCGAGGCTCAAGCGGCGGAACTGTGGCGGGCAAGGGTCGCAAGCCATCCCGCAGCCTATGCCGATCATGCTTTTGACGCAGCTCTGGGTGAGGGTGATGAGGCGCGCGCGTGGCAGCTTGCCTCGCTCAATTATCGCACGCGCCCCTATGGCGATGGCCGCATCGGGCTCGCACGTGCCGCAGCCGTTCGCGGTCGCGATGAAAGCGCAAAGGCGATTCTGGAAGAGCTGGAGGCGACCGGTTGGCGCGCAGCGGAGCAGTACAAGACGCTTAACGAGGTTTGCGAGCGGTTGGGTGAAGAGGCTTGCGCCAACGATGCGCGGGAAAAGGCCTTGGCCGTCACCCCCTACGCCTTTGATCCGAGGAGCGACCTGCTGTTCTTCAGCAATCACTGATTGCTAGACAGCGGCGTGTTACAAACACGCCTCAAGATAGGCCTGATCAAACCCGAACTGACGGGCTTTTTCCAGCGTATACGGACGCAGGCCGGATGAGCGGAATTCGCCCATGATCTTGCCGTCTTCGCTCTCGTCGAGATATTCGAACTTGAACAGGTTCTGCGTCACGATCACATCGCCTTCCATCCCGATCACCTCGGTGATGTCGGTGGTGCGGCGCGAGCCATCGCGCAGACGTTTCACCTGAACGATAATATCAACCGATTCAGCGATCTGGGTCGAGATTGCCTGTTTCGGGATCTTGATGTCGCCCATTAGGATCATGTTTTCCATCCGGCCCAAGCACTCGCGCGGAGAGTTGGCGTGAAGCGTACACATGGAGCCATCGTGGCCCGTGTTCATAGCGGCGAGAAGGTCGAAACACTCGGCTCCCCGAATCTCACCCAGAATGATCCGATCAGGACGCATACGCAGGGCGTTCTTCACAAGGTCGCCGATCGTGATCGCGCCTTGCCCTTCAAGGTTAGGCGGACGCGTTTCAAGCGGCAGCCAGTGCGGCTGTTGCAGACGAAGTTCCGCGGCATCCTCAATCGTCAGCACGCGTTCGCCCGGGTCGATCATCTTCGACAGGGCGTTGAGCATTGTGGTTTTACCCGAACCCGTACCGCCCGAGATAACGATGTTCATCCGGCACGCGCCCGCGATCTTGAGCGCGGTGCACATCTTGTCGGACATCGAACCGAATTCTTTGAGCATGTCCAAGGTGATCGGCTTTTCAGAGAATTTACGAATTGAGATCGCGGTTCCGCGCAGTGACAGGGGTGGAACGATGACGTTCACACGAGATCCGTCTTTCAATCGGGCGTCGGCAAGCGGCGTGGTCTGGTCGACGCGGCGGCCAACCTGGTTCACGATCCGCTGAGCGATCTGGAAAAGGTGCTGTTCATCGCGGAACCGGATCGGCGCAATGACCAGCTTACCCTTTTTCTCGATATAGGTCTGATCAGGGCCGTTGACCATGATATCAGAGACATCAGGGTCGTTCAGCAGCTCTTCGAGCGGACCGAAACCGAGGAGTTCGTCGATCAGGACCTTTTCGAGCGCAAATTGCTCGCGACGGTTCAGTGTGACCTTAAGCTCGGCCAGCACCTCCATAATGATCGGGCGAAATTCTTCGGAAAGCTCATCCTTTGTCAGCGTCGCAGCTGCTTCGGGATCGACACGTTCAAGCAGACGCGGGAGGACTTGCTCTTTGATCTTGTGAACTGAGGCTTCGAACCCGCCTGCTTCCGCTTCGGCAGCCGCGGTTGCGTTCATGCGTTCGGCGAGGCGATCCATGGCATTGGCAGTGGCGTTGCCGGAAGAAGGGGCGGAAGGCTTGGGTTTGGGCGCGGCTGGATTGTCTTCGCCGGGTAGAGGAGGGAACTGATCGCCACCTTCATCATCGCCGGCTGCGGGGGCGCCGCCTTTCATCGGCCGTGCGACACCAAAAGCAGGCTTTGCGCCCGCTCTCATGCCGCCCGCACCGCCTTTTTTCCCAAATGCGCTCATTACAAAGCCCCCAAGGCATCAAACACTTCAAATCATTGACGACATCTCGCGTCCCATCACGAACGCCGTCTCTCGAAATGTGGTGAATAATTGGGAAACCTTAATTTTTCCCGAAAGGAGATTCCCCCGGAATGCTTCCGATTGGGAAGGGAGCCTTAAAGCTGTTCGCTATGCTTTGCGCACCGGTTTTTCCGCTAAACACACTCTCGTTTGTATGAGTACGAGAGGGTTAAGCGCAGATAAGCAGACACGCGTAATCCGGCGGAAAAATTTAGCACCTGTTTACTATAGGTCGTCCATAGAGTGGATCGTTGAAGCAGAGGGCAGCGTTCCTTGAGCTAGGGACAAACGGGCCAATTTCATGCGAAAATTGTTAGCAGGATGGAGCAAGCTGGTGGGTGGAAACGCCGCCAATGGCGTGCTGCAACTGGCAATCTTTGCAGTGGCTGCACAGGCTTTGGATCTCACCTCGTTGGGTGTTCTCATTGTGGTTCAGGCCTATGTTCGGGTGGTGGATGGCCTCCTCAATTTCCAATCGGTCAATGTTCTAACCCATTTCCTCGCGCAAGCCCAAGAACGAGGCGATCAGGACCGCGTCCAAGGCTTGATGAAAGCCGGCTTGGCGATCGATTTTGGCACCGCGGTCCTGGCGACTTTGCTGGCGATCGCAGGGCTTCCTTTGGTAGCGCCTTTGATAGGGCTGGGCGGTGAATGGATCTCGCTTGCAGCTCTGTTTTGCTGTGTGATTGCGACAAGGGCGTTCGGCGCCATTGAGGCGGGCTTACGCTGCTTTGACCGGTTTGGCGCAATTGGGATAAGGCCAGCGACAGCGTCTCTTGCGGTCCTTATAGGCTCGCTCGCGGCTTGGGCGAACGGAGCAAGCGCACAGGTTTTTCTCTTGGTCTGGTTGATCGGCGAGGCTGCGGCCAATCTAGCATTTCTGGGTTGGTCAATGATTGAGATTCGCCGTCATGGCCTTACCGATCTGCGCACCGCAAAGGCCCGCGACGCCATTGAACAGTCGCGTAATTTCTGGCCGATGTTGTGGCAGACAAATGCGACCTTTGGTATCCGGATGCTGAGCCAAGACGGCGATGTAGTGATTGCCGGCGCAGTTTTGGGTCCAGCGGCGGCAAGCCTTTTGCGGGCGGCGAAGAACATCGCCAATATTGTGGGGCAGTTAGGCCGCCCGTTGCAGCAGGTTGTAAGTGTGCCAATTTCGCGGGCTGTGGCCGATCAAGCTTACGCCTCAGCCTTCAAAAAAGCATTGCTAGGGGGACTCTTTGCCGGTGGCGGAGCCTTGATCGCTGTGTTCGCAGGATGGCTTTTTGGTCCCTTCGGGCTCGGTTTGCTGTTTGGCGTCGAATTTCGCGCTGCTGCTGATGTATTGGTTTGGCTGCTGCTTGCAGCTGCAATTCTGATGTGCGGGATTGCGACGATGCCGCTATCCTTGGCACTGGATCGTGGCGATCTTGTTTTGCGATCCACATTGTGGGGGTCAGTTGCTTACGTTCTTGCGATGCCTTTCCTGATTTCTCATTACGCTCTGATCGGGATCGGAATGGCGCAAGTCGTCTTCATCGCCGTTTGGTTTGGTTTCAACGCCATCGCATTGCGGAATGAACTTTCAAAACGCACCGAGTTGCGGTGCAAAAACGCGGCAAGTGCTTAGCCAGCATCGCGCTGCGGATCTATCATCACGCAATCTGCCTCTTCTCGTTTCACCATATATGCGAGCATCGTATCGGCCGTCTGGATACGGTCTACCAATGCATTTGCTGAAAGATAATCATGCACTGCGCGCGAACAGCCGGGCCAAGCAAAATAGTCATCGATCAAGATCAACCCGCCTTTGCGGACCATCGGGTAAAGATAGTTTAGGCATTCGGCAGTGGATGAGTACCAATCTCCATCAAGCCGCAAAATCGCAATCGGTTCGCTTGGCTTGAACCCAGGAAGAGTGTCGCTGAACCACCCCTTGTGAAGTTCGAAAGAGGTGGCTCTAGATTTCTCCATGGCTTCCTGCGCGAAATGTTCTTCAGCCCGGCAATTGTCGACTTCACCAGCTTCTTGCCAATCGAGTGCGCGCTGACCGTCTATGCCTTTGGCATCGGGCATGCCCTCGAAACTGTCGAACAGATGGTAGGTTCGCTCTGGCCCAAGCAGATCTGCCATGCCCGCAACGACGCCACCGCGCCACACGCCGCATTCCACCACGCATCCCTCAATGTCGGAAAATTGTTCGAGGATTTCGAGATTGGTGATGTACATTTCAGGCGGAAGCCGAGTGTAATCCTTGTAACGGGCATAGACATCGCGGATGCGATCATTGGCGACTGCACTGAAATAGGCATTTGCCTTTGAAAATCCGCGCGAAAGTGGGCCGCCAAGTGCGGGGATTGTCGCCGTTTTGCGCACCACGCTCTTGATAAGATTGGACACTTAATCTTCCCTCCAAATCGCATTCTTACGCCCAAAGCCAGCAAGCGGGCTGAGGCGCCAGTCGAAAATTTCTGCAAATGCGAGGCGCTTATGCGCGTCCAAACACTTGTTTCACCTTGCGGCTGATGGCCCGCGCAGGCTGCGCGGCTTCGGCATGGAGATATTGCTCTGGATGGACAAGGTCCAGCATTGCGGGTGCTGCAAACCCCAGCTTTTGCAAATCCGCTGCCGCCTGTGATCCCTCGCGCGCATAGACAAGCATGTTTTGGCGATACCAAAAGGCAATCTCGCCGTCCTGCCAGATCATTGGGCGCAGCGGGTCAAGCGCGGTGAAGCCCTGATCAGCAAAGTGTTTTGCCCAATAGCTTTGCCATTGCTCGTTCACATGGCCTGTGCCGCCTTGCATCGGAATGGCGGCGGAAAACAGCACACAATCGCCCAAAGCGGCAAGATCAGCGACAAACCCAGCGGCGCGCGACGGAGCGAGGTGTTCGGCCACTTCAAGTGAGATTACGAGGTCAAAGGTGCGGTTCATTGCCACCTTCTCTTCCAGATTCTGAAAGCTGACCTCACCCTCCTTGAGCACGAGGTTAGCGGTCTTAGCCCAGGGGCCTTCAAATCCCTGAACATCTGCGATGCCCATCTCTTTGGCAGCCGCGAGCCACGTTCCTACCCCGCAACCGACGTCAGCGGCGCTCTTGGGATCGATCCATTCTTTGAGCTTGCCCAGAACCAGCCGTGCAGACGCTCTGGTGCGCTCGTCGCGATCAGCGTGGAAGCTGGTGTCGTAAAGGGTATCGGGGGATTGCACTGTGGTTGCCATTTGCGCTCACTCAATTGCGCTTCATCAGAGGCGCTTCAAAACTCGGCTCTGTGATTAAGAAATCTTAGTAACTGCATGGTTAATATCCCAAGAATGTTCAAATCGATGATTTCCTCAGTTGCGATGTTGGTGCCGCGTCCGGTGCGGCGCAGTTTAAAGACGCAGATACTGCCACCGATGCTGCGCGGGGTGCGTGCAATCCGCGGCGAGGTGCCTGAGCTGCCTTTGATGCAGGAATACCGTGTTGCAGGCCATGAAACCTTTGCGGGGTATTACGAGATACAGCCGGTGTCGAAGGATGGTATGGCGGTCGCAGCCCATGCGGCGCGCACCGCGCGCAAAACCTTAACCGGGCAGGAAATGACATCGGTCGGCTGGTTCGATATTGGTTCAGGCGATTGGAACCCGGTCGCTGAGACCCGGCTGTGGTGCTGGCAAATGGGCGCGCGGCTGCGCTGGTGGGACAGCGCTGGGCCAAGAACGCTTGCCTTTAACGCCATGTTTGATGGCAAGCCTGCCCACTGTCTTGCCGATGAAGAGGGGCTGCGCCAGCACTGTGATGTGCCTTTGTTCGATGTGAATGAAGAGGCCGGTCTTGGCTTGTCATTGAACTTTGCTCGGCTCGCTCGATGTCGTCCGGGCTATGGCTACCCGCTGCTCGACGATCCCTTTGTGCGTGAGAACATGCCCAGTGGTGACGGCGTTGTTCTTGCCCATTTTGCGAGCGGGAAGACGCAGCTAACCTATGCGATACCGGACTTCGCAAGATTGGTGCCTGGTGCGCATGATGGAGAATACCACTATCTCAATGCAGCGCTTCTAAGCCCCAAGGCCAGTCGCTTCTCTGTGCTCTACAAGCGACTCCCAAGCCCAGACGATGTGCATAGCTGGACGGTTGATGCCGTGATCGGCAACTGCGATGGATCTGGTCTAACCCGTGTGCCGCTGACGGGCAGAGCCTCGCATTATTGGTGGATCGATGAAGACCGGATTGTCTACACCTCGAACAGGGGCATCAACGCGGATTATGTGGTCTTTGATTGCCGCGATGGATCATTGACACCGCTTTCATCTGCCGCGCCGACTGTCGATGGCCATCCCAGCCTCCACTATAAAAGCGGCAACTGGATCACCGACACTTATCCCGATCTATACAGTGAGCAGACCTTGTTTGTGATGAGCAAGGAAGCGCGCGAGCGGCGCGAGATTGGCCGGCTTGCAGCGGATCGTCGCTATCAGGATGAATGGCGCTGCGATTTGCATCCGCGTTGGTCGCGCGATGGGAAATCGGTATTTGTCGATTCCACGCATGACGGGCATCGCGCGCTCTATCGCGTGGATGTCGAGGCTCCATGACGCCGGCCATTACCGTCTTGATGGGGGTGCATAATGGCGAAGCGTTCCTTGCCGAAACGCTTGCCAGCCTCGCTGCGCAAACCCATCAGGATTACGAGTTCCTGATTGTCGATGATGCCTCGTCAGATGGAACGGCGGCTATGTTGGCTGAGGCTGCAGGCGGCGATCCGCGTATCCGTATCCTGACCAACTCGGCCAATATCGGCCTCACACAATCACTCAATCGCGGACTTGGAGAGGCGCGCGGGGACTTTATCGCGCGTATTGATGCCGATGATGTGTGTCTGCCTCACAGACTGAGCGTGCAGCTTGCCCATATGCGAAGGCATCCTGATCATGTGGGCGTTACGTCCGGATTTGCGATGATTGATGCGCAGGGTCTGGAGGTGCGCCGCGTCACGCAGGCGCTTGATGATTGGCAGGTGCGCTGGCTGCTCGGCTGGAATCCGCCTGCGCCGCATCCGACTTTCTTCTTCAAACGCTGCCCCGATGGGACCAATCCCATATTCTATGACGAGGGCTATCGCACTGCACAGGATTTTGACTTATGGGGCCGGCTGGCTTCTTTTGGGCAAACCTCAAGACTGCCCGATGTGCTGGTGCAGTACCGCCGTCATGACGGCGCCATCACCCACGCAAAAAGACATGAGCAAGCGCAAAATTGCGCAGCGATAGGCAGGGTGCATCTTGCAGCAAGGTTGCCTGAAAATGTCGTGCGCGTGCTGGCGCCCTTGGTTGAGATGTTCGCCTACAACGCTCCGCCGACGCGCGAAGCGATCAAGGCTGCGGTTGCAGGCGCCGATGCGATGATGGCGCATGACCGCGTTGAGGCGGGCAAGCATGCCCCATGGGCACGCCAGATGATGGCAGGTTTGCTCGCAGATGCATTTTTGTCGAGGGCAGGGGGGCTTGGTTCACCTGCCGGTATTGCGGCGTTTGTGTGGTATGCGCGGGGCTATCTGCCCGCACTTGGCACTGCTGTGGTGAGCGATCCGGGGACGGCGATGAAGTCGCTTACCAATCGCAAGCGTCGCTAATCGGAGTAGGCAGCAGAGGTTTCAGCCGCCACCCGGCTCCATGAATACTGCGTTTGCGCGGCCAATTGCGACGATGCAAGGAATGCTTGGCGCTCCTGCGCAGACCAGCCCGTGACCACCGCGATCTTGGCTGCCCAGCTCTGTGCATCTCCAGAAGGCAACAGGAAACCCGTCTCGCCATCAATCACAGCGTCGGTGAGGCCCCCGCTCGCCGCCGCCAGCACCACGCCTCCCGCGCTCGCTGCTTCGGGTGCGATAAGGCCAAAGCCTTCATATTCCCCGTTCTCCATTTCGATATTTGGTACAATTACACAGGCTGCCTTGGCGAAATGCCGCGTCAGTTCGGCTTGCGATTTTGGTCCGAGAAATTCGACGCGGTGATGGCTCAAGGCAGCGTTCTCTGCCTCATCCCATCGCGTCCCGATAACGCGCACCCGCATCGCGCCGGGTAGGAGCGGCAACACTTCGCGTACAAACCAGCCCAGCCCCTTGCGGCGCACGAGGCGGCCTGCAAAAACGATGCAGTTGGGATCGTAATCATCAGTCGGTTCTGCGCGCAAATCGGTCGCTAAGGCCACCACCGCGTCGCTGCGCCACCCGATTGCCTGCAAACGGTCACGCGTGGCGCGCGAATTGGCGATGACCCGCGCTCTCGACATCAGCCGCGTCCCGATCCGCTGGTAGAGTGCGTAAAGCGATCCGCGCAAACCTGCGCGCGCGCCATAGGCCACATCGGTGCCATGCGCGGACAGGACCAGGCTTGCTCTTGGAAAGAACGCCCATGCGAGCAACCCAAGCGGCCAGATCGCCATATCACCCAGATGGATGATGGCCGGCTCGTCGCGCAATCTGGCAAGGCTGCGCAGCACTGTGATCGGGAACATCAGCAGCTTCAGAGCGCTGGGCGGTTGGCCATTGGCTCGGCCTTTCAGAGCGATCACATCAACCCGGTGCAGTTTGGCGAGTTCTTGCGTCAAACGCTCGCAATAAGTCTCCATACCGCCGACAGCTGGTCCCCATTTGCGGGTGATGAACACGACGCGCGTGGAAGACAGCACTGCTGAACTGTCAGCACGTGAGGGTTGAGCGGCATTGGTTGGCATAAAGCTCATCTATCAGAATCCTCGCCAAAAGGGGCGATCAGGCGGTGCGGTTCCGGGGACTTTCAGCTGCTCTCCCCAGATAATCCCAGCATCATCATTGCCATCATTGGCGAGCAAGATGGAACCGCGATCCAAGAGTACGATGCTGCCAGCGCTATGGAGTACTCCGTTGATCTCCAAATCTCCGCCCGTGATGGTGTAGGGGCCCGGAACCAGCACCTCATATTGCATTTCGGAGCGCGCCAGCATTTCGGCCCCTGCCAACCAAAATGGTCCCCAAAACGGTCGATATGTGGCGCGCAACACATCGCGTTCGGCCTGATGGAACCGGGCGGCTTGAGGGAGGTCATTCATCACGGCAAGCAAGGTTGGGTTTGCGGCGGGCTCTGCGGTTAGCAATAGCGGCACGCTCTGCGCCTCCAAGCGCGTCCGGAAATAGCCGGGTCCCCCGGAATAGATGCTCTCGATCCCCCAACGTGTGAGAAAGCCGTTCGCCTTGCGGTGTTGTGGCAGCATGTCGGAGAAATCAAAGTAACCGACGGGTTGGTCGAAGATTGCATCAGCGGCCAGTTGCAGATCGCGCTGCTTGCTTTGGTGGGTGGGGCCGTCAATCGCCCAAACGCCGGTCCCGCTTATCAGGGCTGCTGCAATCAGCAGGCGCGTCCCATAGCGGTCCGCAATTGCGACAATACCAATCGCGCTGCCTGCAATCACCGGGGCCAACACCATGGGATAAAAATAGGGAAGCATGTTGCGATATATGAGGATCGCAGCGAGGGGCAGCATTAGCCCTGCAACCGCGATGATGTGGTCACGCGAGCGATTGGCTATGCAAAAGAGACTAACAACAATCGCGGCAGCGGCCACCACCGAAAGCACCGCGCCTTTGACCGCCAGATTGAGGTAGATCGGCCAGCCTGCAAACAGCATCGCACCGCCCACGCTGCCAACATATTCGCCTCCACCCGCGCTGTCTGTGTGGCCGAGGCTGGCTGAATGTGCGAAATAGGTGGCAACAAAGATCACCATTGCTGCAATCGGAACAGCGGCGATACGAAAAGCGGTGGCTTTGGCGAAGCCCGACTGCGACCATCTCAGCCAAGCCAATCCAGCAAAGGCAGGTGCCAACAGGATAGATTTGAGCGTAATCATCCCGGCAAGGCCAACAAAAGCCCCCGCGATAAGAATGGAACCGATGCTAAGCCGCGCGCGTGCCAAAACTGCAAGGGCGGCTGTGATCAAAAAAGCCGCAATCGGGTCCGTACGAAAAGACCAGCCATGCTGCATTGTGAAACCAGCGGTCAGCCACACGAGGGCGGCCACTAGCGCGATTTCGCGCCGTGCGAACGCTTGCGCAATCGCCATTACACAGGCCGCCGTTGCGAGCGAAAATGCCCACATGACCACTCGCCCAAGCACAATTGCATCAACCCCTGTTCGCGCTGCACCGGGTAACCATGCGAAGAGTTGCACATGCAAGGTTTGGAGCGGCCTTAAGTCTGTTCCAGAATTGAAATCGACAATCTGACCGAAGAAGTAAAACTCATCCCAGTTGATTGTACGGGTCAGCGCCAGATGCAATTGGAATGCGGCGATTATGGCTATCGCGGCAACGATCAGGCCAATCGCGGGTTTGTGCATCGCTGCAGTTTCCGTCGGGGCCTCAATGGTTTCCATCATGCTCATGGTGCGCCGCGATCCCGCTCTCAATAGTCCGTGAAGAGATCTTGGAGAGTCATATCGCTCGATCCGGGTGATCCGGCGCCAGCCCAGCGCAAAATTGCAAAATCTGGTGATGGATTGGCGAAAACATATTCTTTGCGTGCAAGATTGATTGTCGACCCGATCGTCTGCGTCTTTCCGTCAATGATTAGAGGCGCGCCTTCGATCCGGTATTGGCCCGGAATAGCGACGAGTTCAGAGCGGGGTGCGCTCTGCGCCTCGAACCGTTTGCCTGCAACATAGACCATGCCGTTGTGGCGGACATAGTTGGCGCGCAGCAGCGCCTCGTCCTCGGCGAGCAATCTGTCGCCCGTCGGGCGCGCGCTGAAGATGTTGCCCAAGGCGTGGGAATTGGTGATTAGCAGGGGTACTTCGCCATTCATCAGCCGAGCGGAATAAGTGGGCTGACCTTCAGCCCGGTAATTTGCCAGAGCCCAACCCGATGCAAAATGCGGCACCGCGCGCGGAAAGTCTGCGATCATCCCGCTTTCATCGATGTATTCAACCGGCTCATCAAACGTGGCGCGCACCTGATCTTGCAGCTCAGTCTGTACCGCGATGGGAGCGCGCGGCTCGGCGATGAACAAAGCGGCCGCGTTCAAAAGGAAGATCGCCGCGAGTAAGATGGAGCCATAACGCTGGACCATGATCGCAATAATTGGAGCAATAGCGACGGCCACTGGCGGCAGGATAAAGGCGAAAAAATAGGGATAGGAATTGAAATAGATGATCGGCCACAAAACCGGTGCAGCCAGCAGTGCGATGATCCACTTATGATCGCGATCGACTTTCGCGCTCACTAGCCAACCAGCAAGACCTAGCGTCAGGATAGAGAAGGCCGGGGCAAGCGTTATCTGGCGCAGCCAGTACTGGCCTTGCGGCATCAATCCTCCACCAAACATGCGTGTCGCTGAAGAATGCAATTTTGCGATCAGGTTTGCATACACCTCTGGCAGCGCGACAGGCAAAACGGCAATGGCGACCGCAAGCCCAATCGGCACAATCCAGACGGCGCGGCCCAATTCGCCTCGCTTGAAGATCGCCAAAGCGATGAAAACGGGGAAGAACAGAACCACCTTTATTGTTGCGACAAAAGCCAGCATCAGTAGCAGCGCCATTGCGAAAAGCGTCACGGCATCGAGCCTGCGGTGAAGCCCCAGTGCAAGTGCGCTCATCGTCAAGGATGCAGCGATAATGTCCGCGCGCAGAGCCAGGCCTTGGGTGAAGGCATAGCCCGCGGTCATATAGGCAAGCGCGCACAGCAAAGCCGTTCGCCGATCTGTGAACTTGGCAGCGCACAAGGCAATGGCGGCCGCAAGCAACAGTTCAAACGGTGCAATCAGCACCCTGATGATCCGAATATGTTCTATGTTGGAGCCTGGCCAATCAATCACCCAACCGTAAAGATAGACAAAGGGTGTCTGAAAGAGCGCTACTCCTTCGCCGCGTGCCTGGGCATGGATGAGGCTGAAGTGAAAGAACTCGTCCCAATTGATGCTCTTGCTCAGCGCCAGTGCGATCTGGAGGCACGCGGCACCGGCCAGCGCCAGGATGATCAAGGCATCGGCGTTACGCGCGAAAGGCATGCTGCCGCGCTGAAGGCGCACAGCGGTTCCGCTCATGCTGAATTGCGCAGCGGTGGGTGGGGGATGTCTGAGTCTGCTTGCGAATGACTGGCCGGTGCACGCTCTTCCAGCTTCTCTTCTATCCGGCGCAGTTTAAGCATGTTGGCTTCTAACAGCTTGCGGTTGGTGGCGATCAGGTCTGCAAGAATTCCCAAGGTTGCAACCAAGACACCAACCGTCAAAAGAGCGCCGCCGATCACCAGCGATTGAATGTGACCGTCACCGTTTCCGGTCGCAAAGAACCACAAGAACCGTCCGATGGGGAACAGGCCAACCAACGTGGCCAAAGCGCCTAGCCCAACAAACACCCGCAAAGAATTGAACGTCGTGTAGGCGCGCAGGATTGTTACCCCGGTTTGCTGAATGAAGCGCGGGATCGATGAAAATAGCCGTGAAGGGCGCGTAGCGGCGTGGGTGCGGATTGGCACGCTGGTGATCGCAAGACGTTTGCGGCCCGCCTGGATCAGCATATCCGTTGTGTAGCTGAAATCGGTTGTGATGTTGATGCGCTGGGCCGCATCGCGGCTGATCGCGCGAAAGCCGCTCACCGCATCGGTGATATCGGTTGAGGACAAGGTCCGCACGACATAGCTGCCAAGCCGCTGGAGTAGGCGTTTACCCGCACCAAAATGCGAGTTGTTGCCAACCGAGCGATCGCCAATGCAGATATCGGCTTCACCCGCAGCGACTGGAGCGACGATTTTGGCGATGTCTGCGCCTTCATATTGGCCATCGGCATCGGTGTTTACGATGATGTCCGCGCCTTCTGCCAAACATTTGTCGATTCCAGACCGAAAAGCTTCGGCAAGACCGCGATTGCGGCGATGGCGCACAATGTGGTGCACGCCCCAGCGCCGGGCCACGCCCGATGTGTCATCGCAGCTACCATCATCGATGATCAGATATTCGATCGTGTCGATACCCGGAATGGTGCGCGGCAGCTTTGCAAGAGTGCCCGCCAGCACCTCGGCTTCGTTGAGGCAGGGAATTTGGATGATCAGTTTTGTCATAGAAACGGTGTTTCGGCCCCGGCTTGCGCTTTGAATGCGCGATTGAGCCCGTGTTACCGACAGGGGTTTAAACAATCGTAAACCATGTTGAGGGGCCAAGACTGGCAGCGCTTGCGTTTCGCAGCCGTCTGGCCCAAGCGCGGCGGATGATGTCAGATGAAACCAGTTGGCGATGACTCCGACCGAGCGCAGCGGGGTGGCGATTGCTGTGGCAGGCTTTGCCGTGCTTTCGGCAGGCGACGCAGTGGTTAAGAGCATGGCAGGCGATTGGCCGCCCTACGCGGTCGCTCTCTTGCGTTTTAGCCTTGGGGCGCTCGGTCTGTCTGCGCTGCTTTGGCGGAGCGAGGGAGCGAAGGCTTTCGTGCCTCAAAACCTCTGGTTGCAGATCGCGAGAGGGTGTTGCCTTGCGCTCGCATCTGTATGTTTCTTCTCTGCAATCTACATAATGCCTTTGGCTGAGGCGATGGCGATAGGGTTTCTGGCGCCGATCCTCACCCAGATGTTTGCAGGGCTGTTTCTGGGAGAAAAAGTTAAACCCAAGGTCTATGCTGTCTCCTTGGTGGCGCTCGCCGGAGTTGCGATCATTCTGCGGCCTAACCTTGCCTTACTGGGGTGGGCGGCCTTGTTGCCGTTGGTTTCCGCGACATTCTTCGCGCTATTAATGATTACCAACCGGATGAGTGCAGGGCAGGGCAGCGCCTTGTCGATGCAGGTATTTGTTGCGGCATTCAGCGTCCCGATCCTCGCAATTGTGGCATTCGGAGCCAAGTTGTCAGGCGCCGAGGTGCTCGATTTCGGTTGGCCAAGTTGGGATGTTGTGGCGCGCTGCATGGTCGTGGCGGTGACTGCATCGACCGCGCACTGGCTTGCCTACATCGGAACAAGCCGTGCTGGCGCCGCGCAAGTTGCTCCTGCAATCTATGTTCAAATGCTGGTGGCGGTGGTTATGGGCTGGGCGTTCTTTGGCGACGTGCCGGATAGCTACACGCTGCTGGGTGCGGGGTTGATCATTGCCGCGGGACTCTATCTGTGGCGCGATGCGCAGACAGACATCTCGGCTGAACCCGCGCAGGCCCAAAACCGTTAATCCCCAAACCCCGTCATCAAAGCCAAGTTGCCTCTATCTTCACGCGAAATTCAAATTTAGAGGCTTAGGGGCGCTCTCGATAGGCGCTTATCAAACGGGGACTTTTCTACAGCATGTGCGGCATTATCGGAATTGTAGGCGCCGAAGCGGTGGCAGATCGGTTGGTCGATGGCCTTAGGCGGATGGAGTATCGCGGCTATGACAGTGCAGGGATTTGCACGCTGCATGATGGCCAATTGGTAAGGCGCCGGGCTGAGGGAAAGCTGCTCAATCTGGTGGGCGTGCTTGAAAGCGAGCCTGCGCCCGGCACAGTGGGTATCGCGCACACGCGCTGGGCTACCCACGGCGCACCAACTGCCGCCAACGCGCATCCGCATGCCACAGGCGAAGTCGCGATTGTTCACAACGGGATCATCGAAAACTTCAAAGAGTTGCGTGCAGAGCTGGCCGCTTCCGGCCGCAGTTTTGAAAGCGAAACCGACAGCGAAGTGGTCGCGCATCTGATCAGCCAAGAGGTTGAAAACGGGGCTGAGCCGCAAGACGCTGTGCGGGCAGTCCTGCCTCGTTTGCGCGGCGCTTTTGCTTTGGCGATCACCTTCCGCTCGCAGCCTGATTTGCTGATCGGAGCTCGGCTTGGATCGCCCTTGGTGGTCGGGCATGGCGAAGGAGAAATGTATCTGGGCTCCGATGCCCTTGCGCTTGCTCCTCTGTCGCAGCGCATCACCTACCTCGAAGAAGGCGACTGGGTCGTCGTCCATCATGACCGTGCGCAGGTCTTCGATGAGACCGGCGAAGAAGTGTTTCGCCCGATGCAGGCATCTGGCGCATCGGCTGCGACGATTGAGAAGGGCAATTACCGCCACTTCATGCAGAAAGAGATCTTTGAGCAGCCCACGGTGGTTGCTCAGACCCTCAGCTCATACCTGCGGCGAGAGGACAATTCGGTCGCGCTGCCGCAATTTGACTTTGATCTGTCGGGCGTGCGGCGCCTTACAATCGTTGCCTGCGGGACCTCCTATTATGCCGGTTTGGTGGCAAAATACTGGTTCGAACAATTTGCGCGCGTTCCGGTTGATATCGATGTTGCCTCTGAGTTCCGATACCGCGAACCGGTGCTGGAAGAGGGCGGGCTTGCTCTGTTTATCTCCCAAAGCGGGGAGACTGCCGACACGCTCGCCGCCTTGCGCCATTGCAAGGCAGAGGGACAAGTGATCGGCGTTGTCGTGAATGTTCCCACAAGCTCCATGGCAAGGGAGGCAGATTTGCTGCTGCCCACCCATGCGGGTCCAGAGATTGGCGTGGCTTCGACCAAGGCATTTACCTGTCAGCTGGCCGTTCTGGCGGCGCTGGCGGCGCATATGGCTGTCAAAAAAGGCCGCCTAACCCGCGATCAGGAAAAGGACGTAGTTGCGCATCTCCTCGAAGCGCCCGCCGCGCTCAACGCAGCCCTTGCGCATGATGATGATATCGCGGCTATGGCGCATCTCATCGCACCCGCGCGCGACGTGCTGTATCTGGGGCGGGGTCAGGACTATCCATTGGCGCTTGAGGGTGCTCTAAAACTCAAGGAAATCAGCTACATCCATGCCGAAGGATACGCTTCGGGAGAGATGAAGCATGGGCCTATCGCGCTGATCGATGATGACGTGCCAGTGGTCGTCATTGCGCCGTCAGGCCCGCTCTTTGAAAAGACCGTCTCCAACATGGAAGAGGTGCGCGCGCGCGGCGGCAAAGTTGTGCTGATTTCAGACGCTGCCGGGATCGCGCAGGCGGGCGAGGGATGCCTCGCTACGATCGAAATGCCGGTCGTCCACCCGCTGATCGCGCCGCTCGTTTACGCCATTCCGGTGCAATTGCTCGCGTATCATGTCGCCGTGGTCAAAGGCACCGATGTCGATCAGCCGCGCAACCTAGCAAAATCTGTTACCGTGGAATGATCGATTAAGGATTGCAGGGCAAGTGGCAGAAAATTAACCTTAAAAACAGCGTCACAGCGGTGTAAACCTTTACCGGGTCCTAACTTTTCAACCTTAATCGCCCTTAGGGTGAATGACGCGAGTTCCCCTTCGATTCAAAGCATGAAGCAGAGCTTGCCGGTTTCTGCGATCCTTGGCCTGTCCGACAAGGGGGAGTTTGACTGGCCGCGGCTGCGCAATCTGCAGTTTACTGCGCTCGCCCAAGTGACCTTCTACCGTGCCTACTCCCATTTGATGCTGGGTGTCTTTATCGCGCAAATGTACGCAGCGAGTGTGGGGTCCTTGTGGGTTTGCATCTGGCTTGCTGCTCTGGCGGGAGTGCAATTACGGGGCATCATTGTGGATCGCAGGCTTGCGACCGCTCCCCACGGCGATGCTGCCAGCGCGGCCTTTTTTCAGCACACTTTGACAGCGCTTGCCTCTGGCGTCTTGTGGTCAGTTCCGTTGCTTTTGTTCGCGCCGCTGGCCTCGGCAAGCGAGACGATTGCACTGCTGTTGGTGGTGTTCATGCTGGTTGCGGGATCAGTCTATTTTTACACCGCATCCCCGATCAGCATCCTCATATTCGCAACGATCATCGCGGTTTCTTCAGGCATCCTCCCGTTGCTTGCAGGGCAATGGGAAATTGTTGGTGCACTTGTCTTGTTCCTGATCGTCACCGTGGTGGGGACGATTGAAGTGGGGCGTGTTTTTTTGATCGCTCGGATTGCTGAAGACAGCATCGCAGAGAAGGAAGATGTCGTTTCCCTTTTGCTGCGCGAGTTTGAAGAGAATGAGGCAGATTGGCTTTGGGAAGTAGACCCGCAGCGCCGTCTCCGTTCGGTTTCGCCGCGCTTCGCCTTCGCGCTAGATTCGAACGAGCGTGAGGTTGAGAACAAGCCGCTGCTTGAAATGATCGCCGGTGCAAACTGGGAAAGCGGAAAGTTCCCCCCAAGTCTGCACCAACTTGCAGAGATGCTGCGCAACAGAGAGAGCTTTTCCAACCTGATCGTGCAAGTGTCGATCAAAGGCGTTGAGCGCTGGTGGGAGCTTTCAGGCACACCGATCAAAGACGAACGCGGCCGCTTCACTGGTTTCCGCGGGGTGGGTTCTGACGTGACCGAACAGCGCGAATCCTCCGAAAAGATTGCCTATCTTGCGCGTTATGACACGCTGACATCTCTGCCCAATCGGTTGATGCTGACAGAGGCACTTGGCGAAGCGCTTGAGCATGCGGATGAATGGCGCACACGCTGCGCGCTGCTCATGGTCGACCTCGACCGCTTCAAGGCAGTGAACGATTCGCTCGGCCATCTGACCGGCGATAAATTGCTCGCACAAGTTTCATCGCGTCTCGAAGCGTTGATGAACGACAATTGCACAGTCGGCCGCTTGGGCGGCGATGAGTTTGCGATTGTAGTGAAAGACGCCAGCAATCATGATGCTGTGCGGGTGTTGGCGACGAAGGTGATCCAATCGCTGTCTGAACCCTATCAGGTCGATCACCACACTCTGTATGTGGGGGCAAGTGTCGGCTCTGCGATTGGACCGCGTGATGGTCGCAGTGTCGAAGAGCTAATGCGCAATGCCGATTTGGCGCTGTACCGGGCAAAGGATCTGGGCGGCGGTGAACATTGCCGGTTTGAACCGGTCCTTCACGCTTCCGCTGAAGAACGCCGCCGACTTGAAGTGTCTTTGCGGAAAGCGCTTGGGCTTGATGAGTTTGTGCTGCACTATCAGCCGGTCGTCGATTCACGCAGTGAAAGCATAGTCAGCTTTGAAGCGCTGGTTCGCTGGGACAGCTCTGAACACGGTTTTGTCAGTCCGGGCAAATTTATCCCGCTGGCAGAGGACACTCGGCTGATTGTTCCCATTGGCCAATGGGTCTTGCGTCAGGCCTGTCTGGAAGCGCGCAATTGGCCCGAACACATCAAGGTCAACGTGAACGTATCGCCTGAACAATTGCTAGAACCTGATTTCCATCAGGATGTCGTGGACGCGCTTGCGGAAACAGGCTTACGGCCAGAACGGCTGGAGATTGAGGTGACGGAAAGCATTTTCATGCGCGATGCGAGTGTCGCGCGCAACGCGTTGGAACAGGCTATGGCCCTCGGATGTTCGGTTGCATTGGATGATTTTGGTACCGGCTATTCGTCGCTCGGTTACCTGCGCAAACTGCAATTCTCGACAATCAAGGTTGACCGTTCCTTTGTGCAAGGCGCAGCGCAAGGGGCCAATGAAAGCCTCGCAATCATCAACGCTGTGGTGGCGATGGCAAAGAGCCTGAATATGTCGACCACCGCTGAGGGTGTGGAGGATCGCGAGCAAGCGGACCTTATTCGCAATCTGGGCTGCGACAAGATCCAAGGCTATTTCTTTGGCCGGCCCATGCCCAGTGAAGATGCGCGGAAGCTGTTTAATCGCGACGGGACGACGCGACTGCGCGCTTAGAGTCCTAATCGTAGCAAAGTCTGGCCTAAGCGGGCGTCAGGCTCTCCAGAACATTGGCAAACAAAGCGCGCCCGTCTTCGCCGCCCATGGCAGGATGCGCGGCGTGCTCTATGGCGCGTTCAGGGTGCGGCATCATACCCAGCACTCGGCCATTTTCGCTCAGCACTCCGGCGATATCGCGGCGTGAGCCGTTGGGGTTGTCGGTGTAGCGGAACGCCACCCGGCCCTCGCCCTCCAGCGCATCCAGTGTCGCTTCATCAGCGAAGTAATTGCCATCGTGATGCGCGACGGGGATGCGAAGCCGCTCGCCGGTCTCAAATCCATGGGTGAAGAGAGAGGTGGTATTGGCAACTTTCAACTCTACCGTCTTGCACACAAAAGTCTGCCCTGCATTGCGCATCAGAGCGCCCGGCAAGAGTCCGCTCTCCGTGAGCACCTGAAACCCGTTGCACACGCCCAGAACAGGAACGCCACGTGCCGCCGCTGCTATCACTGCGCGCAGGATCGGGCTCTTGGCGGCCATCGCCCCGGACCGTAGATAATCGCCGTAGGAGAACCCGCCAGGCAGCGCAATGAAATCAAGGCCCTCAGGCAACTCCGCATCGCCGTGCCACACCCTGATCGCTGGCTCGCCGGTGACCGCTTCAATCGCCACTGCCATGTCGCGGTCGCAATTGGAGCCCGGAAAAGTGACCACGGCGGCGCGGAAATTGCTGGTGGGGTGCGCCATCAGGCTGGCTCCGCCTCGCCGGCCAGTCGTTCAATCGCGAAATCTTCAATCACCATATTGGCCAGCAATTGCTCGCACATTTTGGTGAGCGTTTCATCGCTGGTGCCCTCTGCCACATCCATTTCGACCATGCGGCCGATGCGGACATCTTCCACGCCTTCAAACCCAAGACTGTCGAGCGAATGGTGAACAGCGCGCCCTTGCGGATCGAGAACGCCGGGTTTTAGGCGGACGAGGATGCGAACTTTCATGGGCTTGGGTCCTGCGCTGAATACATGGCTGTATCGCGGCCTATAGCGGCTGTGTGCTGACGCGCAATCAAAGCGCCCAGACAATCAACATCTCGCTCGCTACATAAGGCAAAGAGCGCGCCGACCATTGATGAGGCTGCTCAACCGTCGGTGGCCTGCCCGTCTTCGCTGCTTTCTTCTGGCAGAACGATGAATTGCACGGCGTTTTCCAGCGTGAGAAATTTCTGCGCGGCTGCCTGCACCTCTTCAGGCGTTACCGATCGGATTGCGTCGGGACCATCGAACCACCTTTGTAGCCGGTCAGCCTCACTTTGCGCGCGGTCGGCAAGGCTCATCCAACCCGCAGGCGATTTGAGCGCGTTTTCAAACGCTTCGAGCAGCGGCTGGCGCGCGCGCTGCAACGTGTCTTCGCTTACCGGTGTCGTACGCAGATCCTCGATCATTTGTACAATGGCGGCTCGTGCAGCCTCCACCTCAGCCACATCGACGGATGTCGAGATCGTAAAGGTGCCGTAATCGGGATAGATCCGGCTCATAGAGCTTGAGGCGCTGGGCGAATAGGCCTGACCCAGCTCTTCGCGCAGCCGATCGGTCAGTTCCAAACGGACCACGCGCGCGAGCAACGAGACTTGCATCTCCTCAGCAAAGTCATCGTCATCATCGGTGGGCCAGACGAGCCGGACAAGCGCCTGATCAGCTTCGCCCTCGTGCCGCAGGATTTGTTCGCCGCGCATCTGCGTAAAGGTGCGGCTGCGCGCTTCGGAGCGGGGCCGGAAATCGGCCTCACGCCGCGGCAAAGCGCCAATGGTCGATGCCACCGCTGTGATCGTCGCCTCTTCATCAATATCGCCCACAATCGCCAGTTCAATCGCGCCATTTTCCAGCCGGTCGCCAATCGCAGCTTCCAGCTTGTCATAATCGAGCGCGTAAAAATCTTCCTTGCTGCTCAAAGAGAAGCGCGGATCGTTGTCAGACAGAATTGCTCCCGCTGCGTTGCTGTAGGCCCGGCCAGGCGTGGCCCTCAGGGTTTCGTAAAAATTGTCAATGCCGCGGCGGAACTGCGCGATCCCTTCTGCGCGATATCCCGGATCGGTGAGACCGGCGGCGAGCAGCTGCATTTGCAACTCGAGATCACGCGGCGTGGTGCCGCCATTAAAGTTGATCCCGTCCGCGCTGTTCGAAACGCTTAGGCCGACACTGCGCCCTGCCAGCACGCTCTGCAAGTCGTCCACTGAGTGCTGTCCCAGACCGCCCGCCGTTAGCGACGCGACCAGGTAGGTGCGCAAGGGATCCTCCCGCGTGTTCATCAGACGCCCGCCATCAACCCGCATCCGGTAAAGCACCCGGTCTTCGCGCGTATCGGTGTGTTTAAGCGTCAGCCGCACCCCATTGGCAAACGTGATAAAGCGCATGTCCAAACGGTCATCGCGCGTGTCGGAGGCAATCTGTCCCGGCTCGCCGAAATCTGTATAGGCAAACTCGACAGCGCCGGTTTCTTCAGGCGGAGCAATTGCCAGCGCCATCCCTTCGGCAAAGGCCGCACGCAGCGCTTCTTCTCCTCCCTCAGGAGCGGTGCGCCCGGTGAAACGGATAAGCGGGTTCTCAAGCGGCACTACATGGGCAAGCAGCGCCTCAAGCACGCTTTCAGGCGTGATCGAGGGGACGAGCGTTTCAAACCGGGCGAGCGCCGTTTCGGGATGGGTTGGTATCCGATCGTCAGACACCAGCGACAAAGCCGCGCCCACAAACTGGGCGTTTGAACGCGTGTCATAGCCGCCAACCGCGTTTTCATTGCCGGTGCGGATGTTCTGGATCTGCTCGTTCACTTCCGCATCGGTAAAGCCAAAGGTGAGCGCTTGGTTCAGCTCGCGCACGGCGGCAAGAACACCGCGACGCCATTCTCCATCGACGCTGGCGATGGAAAGCCCGGTTGAACGCGCATCCTCAAAAACATTGCCCGTACCAAAGCCCGCTCCGCGAAACGGAGCGTCCTCGCCGCGCGCAAGCCGCGTCATACGCCGCGAGATGATCCCGTACCCAATAGTGCGCAGCAAAGCGGTCTGCCGGTTTGCAATTGTATCGGGCCGGTCGAGCCATTCGCCCATGGCTGAGATCGACACGCTTTCTGACAAGGCTGGATCAAGATAGATATCGGTTTCACCTTCGCGGGTGATATCAACCGGGCCAGTCACCGGGTCTTGCGGCGCAGCGCCGCCTTGCCAATCGGCGAAACGAGCGCGGATCGCGGCCTCCATCACCTCTACCGGATAATCGCCAACGATCACAAGCACCGTGTTTTCAGGCGTGTAGGTGCGTTCATACAAGGCGCGCAATTGCGCAGCGGTCGTGTTTTCGAGCACTTCGAGCGCACCGATTGGCAGCCGTTCAGCAAAGCGGGCACCGGGCGCGATAAAGTCGAAACTGTCCTCTTGCGCGCGCTGTTGAAACCCGCGCCGGTCGCGCCTTTCGGCAAGGATCACGCCGCGTTCGCGCTCCACGGCATCTTCTGCGATGGTGAGCTCGCTCGCAGTCTCGCGCATCAGCATCAAGGCGGTGTCCAGCAGCTCTTCATCATTGCGCGGCAGGTTGAGCACATAAGTGATCGCGCTGAAACCGGTGGAGGCGTTGGTGTCCGCACCAAAGGCCAGCCCCTCACGCTCCAGCAGCTTGATCATTTCGCCTTCGGGGATGTTGGTCGATCCGTTAAAGGCCATGTGTTCAAGATAATGCGACAGGCCGCGCTCTTCGTCAGTTTCATCCAGCGATCCTGAATCAATCCGCATCCTCACGAGTGCGGTGCCTTCAGGCGTGGCGTTTTGTCGGAGAATATAGCGCATTCCATTGTCGAGCCGCCCAAAAGTGAAGCTGGGATCGACGGGCAGATCGCTGTTTTCAAACGGCCAGATGGGCCGGTGTGCAGCAGCCTCAATGGTGGCTTCAGACGCCTCTTGCGCTGCGAGCGATGAGGTTAAAGCAATATTGGGAAGGGTAAGCAGCAATCCGGCGGCAAACGCGCTGCGGGCGATTTTCATAAAGGCAGGTGTCTCTCAGTCCACTTGTGTGTTTTGAGAGACTAGCGGCCCAATTCTGTCTGTCAGCTTACTTTTTCGATGGAGGTGTTCCGCGAAGGCGTGAACGATGGCTCGACAGGTCGAGCACTTCGCCAGGGCCTGATTCTTCTTCGTGGAGCAGCCCCAGACGGCGTGCGACTTCGCGGTAGGCCTCTTCCTCACCCCCCAGATCGCGGCGGAAGCGGTCTTTGTCGAGCTTTTCGCCTGATTTCATGTCCCACAGGCGGCAGCCGTCTGGACTGATCTCATCAGCGAGGATCACGCGGCTGTAATCGCCATCAAAAAGCCGGCCAAACTCAAGCTTGAAATCGACCAGCCGGATGTCGATAGCGGCAAACATTCCGCACAGAAAATCATTGATGCGGATCGCCATGCTGGAGATGTCCTGCATCTCATCAAGGCTTGCCCAATTAAAGCAGGCGATATGCTCTTCTGCCACCAGCGGATCACCCAGCGCGTCATCTTTGTAGCAATACTCGAGCAGAGTGTGCGGCAACGGCTCGCCTTCTTCCAGACCCAGTCGCTTGCAGATTGAGCCCGCCGCGACATTGCGCACGATCACTTCGATCGGGATGATCTCTACCTGCCGCACCAATTGTTCGCGCATATTAAGGCGGCGGATGAAGTGGGTGGGGATGCCGATATGCGAGAGGCGCGTGAACACATGTTCGCTGATGCGGTTGTTGATCACGCCTTTGCCGTTGATTGTGCCCTGCTTCTCAGCGTTAAAGGCGGTGGCGTCATCCTTGAAATACTGGATGATCGTGCCGGGCTCTGGCCCCTCATAGAGGATTTTGGCTTTGCCTTCGTAGATTTGGCGACGACGGGACATGCTTCAAAACCCCTTATCAGCGAATGGTGCCCGGGGGCGGAATCGAACCACCGACACGCGGATTTTCAATCCGCTGCTCTACCCCTGAGCTACCCGGGCATTCGCTGCAGCGACGGACCTGCATGATCCGGCGAGCAAATGAGAGCGGCGCTATGGCGAAGGTGGACACGGTTGGCAAGGGGGAATCAGCGCCTATGCGCTATTCCTGCTTGTCCCAATCGCTTGCGGCGATCTCCTCCGGGTTCACAGGTTCGCCCGGCACCGCATAGCCATCGCCAAACCACTGCGCGAGATCGCGGTCTTTGCAGCGCTGTGAGCAGAAGGGACTGAAGTCCTCTTTGCGCGGCTTCTTGCAGATCGGACAGGGTTTCTTGGCTGCGGTATTCATGCGCTCAATATCTGTGCGCTGGGCGCCTCGAGCGCAAGGGAGGGGTCGGTTTCAATCCGCACTTCGCGCCCGGTTCGTCGGACGAGTTCCTCGAGCCAATCGGGCTTGATCTTCGCCTTTAGGGCAGGGTGCACGGTTAGGAGCACAGCAGGCCCGACGCCTTGAGCTCTCTCGGCAATCCGCAGAGCATAGCGTGCGCACAGCCCCACGCGCGAGGTGGCGAAGCGGTGCGAGAGGGAAGGGCCTTCAAGCCGCGCCACAATCTGCACAAATCCGAAGCCGTTCATGGCGGTGCTCTCGTGAGGCCAATCGGTAAGCGCGCGAGCCAGCGCTTCGTCCACTGCTCGCCTGTCCGCTTTGGCCTCTATTGTGGGGAAATCGATCCCGATATTGCCGCCAAGATCGAACCAGCGCAGCGCTTTGGCAATGGCGGGGATAGCGGCCAAGGCCAGTTCGCGCGGGGGCAGGTCGCCATCGATATCGATGACGGTCATTGCCGGGGTCACGCTGCACAGGATCTCACCACCGGCGAAGGCGATGCTGCCAGATGAGGCGGCGTGCCAGACCTCTTCCCAAAGGCCAGCATCGAAGGCGCGCACCGGTTCGCCATCTGTTGGAGGTGTGCCGGGACCATCCGCCGCCTTGCTCCAGCGCCCTTGCGCCAGTTTGAGCCGCCCGCGCTCAGCGATCGGGGCGCGGGTGATACGAACCGTGCCCTCGGCTCCCTCTGTGACGCCTGCGGGCAAGTGATCGACCAGCACCTCGCGCCCATTTTCAAGCGTGGCGGTGCCGCGCGATGCGCCCTTTGCCTTTGCAGTAAGGCGGGCTTCATGGTGCTCGCCTGCGCGTGTTTCGCCGGGCCAGTGGAGTCGCGCGGCGCGCACCTCTCCAGCTTCGACTAGCAGCGCGCGGCGCTCGCCAATACCATCTTCGATAAGCCACTCAGCCAATCGCAAAACACGCCGCTTTTAAAAGCGCCCTCGTTTCATAAAGCGGCAGGCCCATGACGCCGGAGTGACTGCCGCGCATCCATTGGATCAGCGCCTCAGCCTGGCCCTGTATCGCATAACCGCCCGCTTTGCCGCGCCATTCATCGCTTTCAATATAGGCGTCGATCTCTTCTGAAGAGAGGTTCTTGAAGCGAACCACATTCTCATTCAGCCGCTCTCGGATTGTGCCATCGGGTGCGCGCAGAACGACGCTTGAGAGGACTACATGCCGCCGCCCAGACAGCAATTCGAGGCAGCGCCGCGCCTCAGCTTCATTCTCAGTCTTGGGCAGGATGCGGCGTCCGGCGGCGACCACTGTGTCACCTGCCAGCACAAAGCCAGAGGCATCGACTGCGAGCGCTTTTTCCCGGCCCATCCGCAAAGCGTAATCGCGCGGGCGCTCCTGCGGTGCAGGCGTTTCGTCTATATCGGCGGGGGTAACAGCGTCGGGCTTGATCCCCAGACGCGCGAGCAGATCACGCCGCCGGGGCGAAGCGGATGCAAGAGTGAGGTGAGGCGAGCCCAATCAAAGGCCCCTTGGGTCTATTGCGGGCCGGGACCGCCGCGGCCCGGCATAAAGCGATAGGTGATCCGCGCTTTGGTGAGATCATATGGGGTAAGCTCACACAAAACCTCATCCCCCACCAGCACACGGATGCGGTTCTTGCGCATCTTGCCCGCGGTGTGACCCAGCACTTCGTGACCGTTTTCAAGCTCTACCCGGAACATCGCATTGGGCAGCAGCTCGACGACGCGCCCGCGCATTTCGAGTAGTTCTTCCTTGGCCATATTATCCCTATTCGTGGCGCGGCCTGTTTGTCCGGCCGCCGTCGTTAATCGTGGTGAGCGCGCCGTTTAGCGATGGTCGAGCGAAAAGGAAACCCTCCTGCTCTAGCGGACCCAAACCGGGCAAGCGGGTGCATTATCTGCATGTTCACTGGACCCAAACCGCTGTGCGACCGTTGGCAGTGATGCAAGCCGATACAAAACAGATGGTTGCTTGCGTGACCGATTGATTGAACTAGGCGCTCTATGATCCCCTCTCCCCTCTCCCGCGCTGCCTTGATGGCCGGCGCTTGCTTTGTTGGTGTGCATGCGCAGCCTGCCGAGGCGCAAAGCCAAGACAGCGCTTCCCCTGCTGCCAGTTCACCTTCCGCACAATCACAAGACTCCGCTGCGCAGTCTGAAGATAATGGCATCGTGGTTCAGGCGCGGCGGTTGCGCGGGCAGTTGGATGTTGACCAGGCCCCCCTCCAAGAGCTGAACGAAGAAGATATCGCCGCAGAAGGCGTCACCTCGATTGCCGATCTCATCGCCCAGATCACCGCGCAATCAGGCTCTGCGAGGGGACGCGGCGGCGGGCGTCCAGTGATCTTGATCAACGGTATACGCGTGGGCTCTTTCCGGGAGTTTGCGAACTACCCGCCCGAAGCGCTTGAAAGGCTGGAAGTGTTTCCTGAAGAGGTCGCGCAGCGCTTTGGCTTTCCGCCCGATCGCCGCGTGATCAACCTGATCCTCAAAGACAATTACCGCAATGCAGAGGTTGAGCTTGAATTCGAAGGTCCCTCTCGCGGGGGGTATCACCAACGCGAGCAAGAGCTGGGCTTTCTCCAAATCGCGGATGGCGCGCGGATCAACGTTAATCTGGAGGCAAGCGATGTCTCGTTTCTGACTGAGGATGAACGCGATATCATCCAGACCGAGGGTTCGCTTTCGGACATTGCCGGTGACCCAAACCCTGCCGAATTTCGCAGTCTTGTCGCCGATTCCCGCTCGCTAGAGGGCAATGTCAGCTATGCGCGCGCATTCACTGAAAGCGGCACATCAGTCTCTGCCAACATTAATTATGCGCGCAGCGACCGCCGCGAATTGCGCGGGCTAAACACGGTTTTGCTCACTGATGCGGATGGCGACAGCGTGTTTCGGACATTTGGTGCGGAAACGCCGTTGGAACAGGTGACGGCCGAGGATAATGTCAACATTTCGGGCTCACTGACAAAGCCGGTCAACAACTTCCGCTTGACCAGCTCGTTTGATGCGGGCCTGTCTGAGAATACCCAGTTCATCGATCGCGCAGTTGATACCTCCAGTTTGCAAGCGCAAACCTTGGCGGGGACGCTCGCGCTTGATGGAGCGCTTCCAGTGAGCGCCGAAGGCGGCTTTGACACCGCTTTCACACGCAGTTGGAACGCGCAGACGCTCAACACACTGCGCGGGCCTTTGGCCGATCTTCCGGGGGGCGAACTGCTCGCAACCTTTGATGTGGGATTCGATTGGCAACGGCTTGAGAGCACCGATACACGCAATGCGGCGCCTGTGGAGTTGACCCGCGGGGACATCTCAACGGGCGCGAATTTCGTCATCCCGATCACCAGCCGCCGCAATGGCTTTGCCGATGCGTTGGGCAGCTTTACCTTCAACGCGCAGGTTGGGCTGAACCGCCTCAGCGACTTTGGAACATTGGGCGATTTCACGGTTGGGCTCAATTGGGAGCCGTTCGACAATCTCGATCTGTCTGCAACCTATATTGAGCGCGAAGTTGCCCCCTCGATCACCGCTTTGGGCAACCCAGAGGTGGAATTGCTCAACGTCCCCGTCTTCGATTTCGTCAATGGCGAAACCGTGTTGGCAAGCGTGATAACGGGCGGCAATCCGGACCTGTTGGCGGAAACCCAGCGTGACTGGAAATTTGCAGCGAACTGGGAATTGCCCTTCTGGCAGGGCGCGCGCTTTACGGTAGAATATATCCGCAACCGCTCCGATGATGTGACGCGCAGCTTCCCCAATCTCACGCCGGAGATTGAGGCGGCTTTTCCTGATCGGGTGACGCGCAATGCAGACGGGACTTTGCTAGCGATCGACCGGCGCTCTGTGACCTTTGCTGAAACGCGCGCTGACCGGCTGAATTTCAACCTCAGCTTTCGCGGAAGCATTGGCGGTGGACAAAGCGGTGGCCCCGGAGGGCGACCCGGTGCAGGAAGGCCCGGTGGTCCTCGCGGAGCGGGCGGCCCTCCAAGTGCAGGCGGGCCAGGTGGCCCTCCCGGAGCAGGCGGCCCGCCAAGCGCGGCCCAGCGCGCGGCCTTCGCCGAGTTCCGCACGCGGATTTGCGCCGAGGATGGGCTCGATGTGCTAACCCGGCTCGTTGAAGCGGCGAGCAATGGCGAAGACCTCTCCACCATCGTTCCCGGCTTTGATGCGGCGCGGTTCGAACGGTTGCTTGCAAGGGTCCGCAACGAGGATGGCAGCGTTGACCCCGAACGTTTAGCGCGGGTTCGGGAACGGATTTGCAGCTTTGACCCGGCAAGCCTTGGTGGCAGGCGGGGTGGTCCTGGTGCTCAGGGCGCCGGTCCTGGCGGCCGTCCCCGGGGAGGCCTCGGTGGTCGTCCAGGCGGCGGCCCGATGCGCGAAGGCTTCGCCGCCTTTCGCGCCATCGCTTGCGGTGAAGATGGCGAAGTCCGCATTCGCGCGCTGATCGCCCGCATAGAGGCAGGCGAAGATGTCTCCGACGAACTCCCCGGATTTGACCCCAGCATGGCGGGCTTCATTCTTGACCGGCTGCGCGGTGACGATGGCACGATTTCCTCTCAGCGGATCGCAGGAATGCGTGCGCGGTTCTGCGAGAGTGAAGGGGAGGGCGGCGCTCCAGCGGGTCGAAATTCTGGCCAATCGAGCGGTCGCGGTGGTCCCCCCGGCGGATTCAACCCACTGGCGCGGAGAAACTTCCGCGGTTTCCGCTATTTTGTCACGCTGAACCACTCAATTGAGCTGGAGAATGAGATCCTGATCGCGCCTGGCCTTGAACCGCTCGATCAGCTCAATGGGCAGGCGACCGCTGCCTTTGGCCTGCCGCGCCATACATCGCGGCTGGAAGCGGGCATTTTTGGGCAAGGCGTGGGGATGCGCGTTTCCGGGCGCTATACGGGCTCGACCCGGCTTGATGGGTCAGGTCTACCGGGGAGCTCCGACTTGTTCTTCGATGATCTCGCGACACTGAACCTGCGCATCTTTACCGAAGTCGGACAATTGGTGGGCCGCAATGACGGTGTCTTGAAGAACTTCAGGCTGTCTTTCCGCGTCGACAATGTCTTTGATGCTCAGCGACGCATTGTCGACGAAAACGGCGACACACCGACGAATTTCCAACCCTTCCTCGTCGATCCGGTCGGGCGCTTTATCGGCGTGGATATCCGCAAGCTCTTCTGACGCGTCCAGCGCCTTAGGGCGATGCGCGGAAGACGCGGTAAGTTGCGGTGATCCGTGTCAGTTCCCCTCTTCCCCGCAAACGAATGTCGAACGCGCGGTTCTGTGGGCCATTCAACATCACGCGGCCATCGGCCTCAACAGTCAATGGCTGCTGGATCGCAGTCGGCCCACGATCTTCAAACACCATTCCCCATCTTACGCCAGGGCCATTAAATCGCATCCCGAAATTGAGCCCATAATTGCGGGCCCCGTCGATGATGAAGTCTTCGCCAATCCTGGCAAAAGAATCGCCTTGTGGTGGGACCACTCGAAAATCGACCCGCCCCAACCGGCATTCACCCTCGCAGGTGAGCCTATCGAAAATAATCACATACTCAGAATCGGTAATCGGCTGGGGGGCTGCCGCACATTCGATAGCTGGCCGTGCATAGCCTTCGATCCGAATCTGCCGGTATCCATCGCGTTCTGCATTGCTGCGGCCTGAGTCAGTGGCAGTCGAATAATTGTCCTCTCGCAAGCTGTTGTAATACAAATGAATGGGAATGAGACCCGGACCAGGCTCTGGTGAGATGAAACCCTCAGGCGTGCGCAATATTCCATATCCAGCAACCCGCGCATCGCCGCGGCCTGTGTCGGTTGCAACGGTGATATGTTCTTGACGAGGGCCGCTGTAAAAGGTTGTGAGGGGAACAGTCCCCGGCTCCTGTTCGCGAAACAGACAGGCTTCGGTGCGGACGAAGCGATAGCCTTCGTTAAGGGCCTGTTCCTGGCGTGAGGGGATGGCGGTGGTGTAATTATCCACCCTGCTTTGCGAATAATACAGGTTGAGCGGCACCAATTCTTGCGCGGCGGCTGGCACCGCAACGAAAAGCGTCGCCAAAGCAACAAGCGTCGAAACCAAAGCTGACCGCATATCCATTCCCTTTCCCTTACTCATTTGCAAAATCTCTCGAAAATCGGGGCGCTATGGCGATGCGCGAAAGATGCGGAAGGTGGTCGTCAAAGTGGAGTCTTCCTCCTGTGACCTGGCACGGTGAGTCGCTGTTTGAGTATGCGGTGTGCCAAGGGCGACAACGCCGTCTTCGCGATCGATTGTGAACGTATTTCTGGCCACACCTATGCCAGTTTCAATATTCGCCAAAAAGCTGCGATAGGAGTATTCTATGGCATCGGTGGAGCTATCAATAAGGAAGCCGTAGTTGAGAATGAACGTGCGTTCCCCGTCCAAATCGAAGCGCGGTCCGATGCGCAGGTCTTCTCCATCTGGTGTGGATGCGAATTGAAAGCCTAAGCTCCCGCCTTCGCACCGACCACTGCAGGTAACACTGTCGAAAAGTATGAAATATTGTGAACTTGCGTCAGACGACGGGATGGCCGCACAATCTGTTGCTGGCCTTGCATACCCTTCGATGCGCACCTGCCGATAGCTGTCGCCTTGCGCGTTAACCTGTCCCGCCGCAGTTGCGGTGGTGTAATTGTCTTCGCGATCATCGTTGTAATAGAGATAGACCGGAACCAGCCCGGGAAGGGCAACGGTTGACACATAGCCTTCCGGATCGCTCAGCACGCCGTATCCCGCAGCGTTGGCATCGCCCCGACCGGTGCCCGATGCGACGCTGATATGCTCTTCACGCGCTCTGCTGTAATAGGTTGTGAGCGGGACAGTGCCGAGCTCGCGATTGCGAAACAGGCATGCCTCCGTACGCACAAAGCGATAGCCTTCGCGAAGGGCTTGTTCTTGGCGAGAGGGGATGGCGGTTGTGTGATTGTCCTCACGCGTTGGCGAGTAATACAGATTGAGCGGCACCAATTCTTGCGCAGCGGCTGGAACGGTGATGAACAATGCGGTGCAGGCAGAAACAATTACAGCAAAAAATGATCGCATGGCAGGTCCCCTTTGCGTGAGTAATCACACTGAACAGGCGACCTTGCTGGCCAGTTTTACTGGCTCTTCACAACATAATGCATGGCGGTGGGCGCCATTTCAAGCCTTTGCCTCGCCCAAACGGAAATGCTTCACATCGCCAGTTTTGGAAACATTAAGACGTGCATGGGATTGGCTTCAAACGGTGCCCATTCACCCTCTTTTTGTGCAAGTCTGTCGGCCAGAGCGATCATCACACTTGGATTGACGCCTAGTCCGCAATGGCTGGCATAAACGACGATGTTTTCGCTTGGGTAGCCGTTGGTCTTTGCCGGGTCTTGCACGCTGCCACGCCAATGGACGATGCCATCGGTTTTGGTGAGTATTGAGGTTGTTGGCACGGCGGCGCAACGTCGAGACCTTGAAACTGGCCATCGCGCAATTGTTCAGGCTCATCGCCGTTGAAAAACTTGAACAAGCGCGCGGCGTTGGTGTGCCCGCGATCATCCGAGATCGGACTTCCGAGGCTGATGACCTGGCGCACATGATCGGGTTTAAGCTTGGCCAATTCGCGCGCGAGCACCCCGCCGAGGCTCCAACCCACCAATGATATCTTGCCGCCGCTTACATCGGCGAGCCGTTCCAGCTGTGCCTCGAGTTTGGTGAGCAATTCCTCGTTCACCCGGACGTTGCGGCCCGAATCCCAGCCATGCGCTTCGTAGCCGAGGTCGGTGAGCAGCCCACGCAAGGGTCGAGTGGAATTGTTGGTCGCCATAAAGCCGGGCAGGGTTAGCACAGCATGGCCATCGCCCTTGGGAAGCGTCGACAGGAATGGGCGCGAGGCGTAGAAAGAGGCAAGCTCGAACATCGCGCGCCCCTCAATCCATGTCCAAAACCGGTTGGGAGGAGAGGCCACGCGCGATGGCTTTTGCCGCCCGCCTTTGCCGTCATCAACGACGATGCTGCCGGGAAGGGGACCGCTGGATATCGGTGCCATGCTGGCCATATTTTGCTCTCCTAAAGGGCTCTATTTCTTTGTTGTTATTGTCTTTTTGGTGGCCGCGCGGGGCTTGCGTTTTGCCGGCGCTTTTTGGGCTGGCGCTTTCCTAGCCGCCGCTGTGCCTCGTGGTTTGGCGGCTGAAGTCTTTTGCGCGGCTTTGCGCGCAGGAGCCTTCTTCTTAGCGGCAGGCGTCTTAGCCCCGCCTGAACTTGGCGCTGCACCAGCGGGCGGCTTGACCGTCTTTACAGCTGCCAGCATATCATCAAAACTGTCTTGCAAGCACTGAGAGTAAAATTCCGGGTCCGGCATGATGTCGCGGCAGGCGGTGAAGCTGATGTAAGCCTCATCGACATAGGATTGGACGACATGGGCAAGGCCCAGCCCGTCGGTGAGGCAGATTAGCGAGAGCGCCATGCTCTCCATCCGCGCGCCTGCCGAATAGATCGGGATTGGCGGGCCGGGTACATTGGTCACCACGGTGTTGAACGGCATGGCGAGCCGGTGCGCGATGCTGACCCGGTTAAACAATTGCGCACCCAAAGCCATGTAGAGCAGCGGGTTGACCTTGCTCACCTCTGTCATGGTGCGCGCGCCGATGGCGTTGGTCATCGCTTTGGAATTGCTGGTTCTGCCATAGACATATTGCAGCCGCTCTGCAGGCTCCGCGATATGCGTGCCAAGCGGCGCGATCATGGCGGAGACCTGATTACCCATATCCCCCTTTTCATCGCCTGAGCGCACTGAGATCGGGGCCATCGCGGTCATCGTCGATTTGGGCAGATCATCCTTGGCGGTGAGGTATTTATGGAGCGCCCCGCCAATGATCGACAGCGCCACATCATTGACCTTCGCCTCTGGCAAAAGCGCGCGGATCGCTTTCATGTCCTTTAGGGGGAAGCTGCGCCCTTCGACCACCCGGTGTGGTGAGATCGAGCGGTTAAAACGGGTGCGCGGCGGCACATAGTCGCTGGTGAGCTTGAACTCGCGCGTCACCAGACCTTTGATCGCATTGGCGACGCCGGGGACGGCTTGAGCCGCCACCTGTGCCTGTTTCACTGGATTGACGATAGCGTTGAGGTAGGACTTGCCGAGCAGTTCAACCGGGCCCGGGACTTTCTCTGGTTTCCATTCATCGGGCGCGTTGGGAGGGGGGGCATGCGGGGCAAGCGTGTGGATCGCCTCCATCATGTCGATCCCGCTCATCCCATCGATCGCGGAATGGTGGACTTTAGTGACAAAGGCAAAGCATCCCGGCGGATAGTTGCGGACATTATCGAGCCCTTCGACCACGGTGAATTCCCAAGGTGGGCGGGTGAGGTCCATTGGGCGGGCGTGGATGCGCGCAGTCTGGATGCACAATTGCCGCCAATCGCCCGGCTTTGGCAAAGCGACGTGGCGCACATGATATTCAAGATCGAAATTGGGATCCTCGATCCAATAGGGATAGTCGAGGTCAAAGGGCACACGCACCAGCCGCTGGCGCATGGTCTTGGACAATTGCATCCGGGATCGGAAGAAATCGAGAATGTCCTTAAAGCGGACAAAGCCGCCGGGCGCCGTCTCCGGATTGTAAATCAGAAGATTGCCGATATGCATCGGCGAGTTGGGCGATTCCAGCGCTACAAACGAGGAATCCATACCTTGCAATTGGCGCAAGTGGCTCTCCTGTAAACATCGAGTGACGCGGCCTGTGTTCAGGCTCTCTTACCATCGGTAGGCAGGTTTGGGCGCTGTTACAAGCTGACGCGGGCGTAAGTTACGGCCCTGCTCCCATCTGAGAAACAAAATTATGCTGCGACAGCCTCTCCGCATGCAACACCGCTCGCCCAGGCCCATTGGAAGTTGTAGCCGCCCAGCCACCCCGTCACATCCACCGCTTCGCCAATGGCATAGAGGCCGGGGACGCGCTTGGCCTCCATCGTTCGGCTCGAAAGCTCATCGGTGGAGATGCCGCCGATAGTGACTTCGGCCTTGGCAAAGCCTTCGGTGCCATTGGGGGAAAAGCGCCAGTCCGCTAGCCGCGCGCCCGCTTCACGCAGGGCAGCGTCGGGCACATTGCCGAATTCGCGCTCTATCCCAAGCCGTTCGGCGAGCGCATCGGCGAGCCTGTCGGGCAAATGCTCGCGCAAAGCGGCGCGGATCGTGGCGCGGGGCCGGTCGCGTTTGAGTTCCAACAACCAATCGGCGTCGGCCTGCGGAAGGAATGTGATCCCCACCTCCTCACCATGGCGCCAAAAAGACGAGATTTGCAGGATTGCGGGACCAGACAGGCCTTTGTGGGTGAAGAGCGCCGCTTCCGCGAACTCCGCCTTGGATTTGCCCGCACCTGCGCGCGCGGTGACCGGGGCGGAAACGCCGGAAAGCTCGCGGAACAGCACATCCTCTCCTCCAAGGGTGAGTGGAACGAGAGCTGGGCGCGGTTCGACGACCTTTAGCCCAAATTGCCGCGCCAGATCATAGGCATATCCGGTAGCGCCCATTTTCGGGATCGAAGGCCCGCCAGTGGCGATCACCAGATTGGGCGCGGCGAAGCTCCGATCGCGTGCGCCGACTGCGAAGGTGCCATCCTCATGGACAACCGCACTGGGTTCAGCGCCGCAGACTAAATCGACACTCGGCCCGCATTCATCAAGCAGCATCTGCACAATCTGCTTGGCAGAGCCGTCGCAGAACAGCTGCCCCAGAGTCTTTTCATGCCAAGCAATCCCGTGCGCATCGACCAGCGCGATAAAGTCCTGCGGAGTGTAGCGGGCGAGTGCGGATTTGGCGAAGTGCGGATTGGCTGACAGGTAGTTGCCGGGGCCTGCATCCACATTGGTGAAATTGCAGCGCCCGCCGCCTGAAATCAGGATCTTCTTGCCCGGTTTTTCCGCCCTTTCGAGCACCGCGACCCGCAACCCCCTTCGGCCCGCGCGCGCAGCGCACATCAGGCCCGCCGCGCCCGCTCCCAGAATGATAACGTCGAAGTGCTCCACGCATTTGGCGATAGTGCGGTGCGCACGCATTGCCAATCGCTACTCTCATTCCCTATCTGATAGCCATGTCGACCAAGGCAGGCTCCCCGCACAATCCAGACGGGGCCGAGCGTTTCAACGAAGAGCGCGCGGCCTACACAGTGTCGCGTGCGCAGCCCAATCTGGACGCAGGGGTTGAGGCGATCCGCGAGGTGGTGAAGACGTTAAAGCCAATTCCCGGTGTCTACCGCATGTTGGATGCGCGCGGCGATGTGCTTTACGTCGGCAAAGCGCGCAGTCTCAAAGCACGCGTGGCCAATTACGCGCAGGTCAACGGGCTCACGCAAAGGCTGCTTCGCATGGTCTCGCAATGCCGTGCGATGGAGATTATCACCACCAATTCAGAGGCCGAGGCGCTGCTGCTTGAAGCGCAGTTGATCAAGCGTTTCCGCCCGCCATTCAATGTGCTGCTGAGGGATGACAAGAGCTTCCCCTTCATCCTGCTGCGCGCTGACCACGATTTCCCGCGCATCCACAAACATCGCGGCGCGCGCCGGGCAAAGGGCAATTATTACGGCCCTTTTGCCAGCGCAGGCAGCGTCAACACGACGCTCAACGCGCTGCAAAAGCTGTTCTTGCTGCGGTCTTGCACCGACAGCTTCTTCAACAATCGCGATCGACCTTGCCTGCTTTATCAGATCAAGCGCTGCTCTGCGCCCTGTGTAGGCCGCGTGAGCGAGGAGGACTACGAGGCACTGGTGCGCCAAGCGAAGGATTTCCTTGCGGGCAAATCGAGCCAAGTGCAGGCCGACCTTGAAAAACAGATGGCGAAGGCTGCGGAGGAACTGGACTTCGAAACCGCCGCCATCCTGCGCGACCGGCTGCGCGCGGCGACCTTTATCCAAGGCTCCCAAGCGATTAATGCCAGCGGAGTGGGCGACGCCGATGTCTTCGCATTGGCGGCGAAAGGCGGACAGATATGCGTGCAGGCCTTCTTCATTCGCGGCGGACAGAATTGGGGGCACCGCGCCTTTTTCCCCAGCCACACCAAGGATGTAGAAGAGGGCCAAGTCCTCTCCAACGTCATGCTACAATTCTATGAAGAGGTGCCGCCGCCCGGCATGGTTCTTGTCGACCGCGAATTGCCTGAGCAAGAACTGATCGAGGCGGCTTTGTCGGAGGTTGCAGAAAAGAAGGTCGCGCTGTCCATCCCCCAACGCGGCGACCGACGCAAACTGCTCGCTCAAGCGCAGAGGAATGCGGTCGAAGCGCTGGAGCGGCGCTTGGCGGAGACCGGCACAAAGGCCAAGATCAACCGCGAACTTGCCGAATTCCTTGAACTGCCCGAGCCGCCGCAGCGGATCGAGGTCTATGACAATTCGCATATCCAGGGGGCCAAAGCGGTGGGCGCGATGGTGGTTGCCTCGCCCGAAGGCTTTGAAAAATCACAATATCGCAAGTTCAACATCAAGACCGCGCAGACCAATGATGATTTTGCGATGATGCGTGAGGTGATGGAGCGGCGCTTCACCCGCGCCATGAAGGATGACCCGGATCGAGAGCGTGCCGGTGTGTGGCCCGATCTGGTGTTGGTCGATGGCGGTAAAGGTCAGCTGTCCAGCGTGATGGAAGTGCTGGGTGAACTGGGTATCGAAGACCTGCCCGTGATAGGCATCGCCAAAGGCCCGCATCACGGACGCGAGGGGCGCGAAGTGTTCCACTTTCCCGATGGTCGGGAGAAGATGCTCCCTACCAATTCGCCCGTGCTGTTCTACGCGCAGCGGCTGCGTGATGAGGTCCACCGCTATGTGATCGGCGCACACAGGGCGAAACGATCGAAGGCAATCACTGCTTCGCCATTGGACGAAATTCCCGGCATCGGTCCTGCAAGAAAACGCGCTCTACTCTTGCATTTTGGCACGGCGAGCAAGGTACGCGCCGCCGCTCTTGAAGACCTGCAACGCGCGCCCGGCGTCTCCGATAAGGTCGCGCGGCAGATATACGACTTTTACCACGCGGGTGGGTGATCCTGCGCGCCTGCACAGACGCCAAGGGCCACATAGTAGCACTTTCTTCGGAAGACTTGGCCGCGTTCAATGACTGAGAAACTCTTGTAAATTGTTGTTAGATTTCGCGAACTTTACCGGTTGGTAATCCTAGTCGGTTTTGAGGCGCCGATGGTCAAAGCAATTCATTTTAACAGTACAATTGGCAAAGCCGGCTTTTTCGCGCTGGTCTATTTTTTCGCTGCGCTCGCAGCTCTGGTTTTGACGAAAGGTGCTTCGGGTATAGCGTCAGTCTGGCCGGCAAGTGGGATTATGCTGGCAGGTTCGCTTCTCCTGAAGAAGCCAGAGCGCACCTTGCTCTTTGCTGGCGGCTTTGTTGGAAGTCTGATTGCCAATATGACAATTGGCGCTTCGCTGTGGGTGGCATTTGCCTTTAGCGTCGCCAACATAGTGGAGGTGATTGCAGCTCATGCCTTGATTTCAAGGTTCTGCGATAAATCGCGCCATATTGCGGCCCCCAAGAATATTGGCTGTGCCGCTGTTTCGGCGGTTCTTGCGGCTCTGGTGAGTGCCCTGACTGCCACAATCCTTAGTTTCAACTTTAGCGGCGAATTTTTCCTGTCTTGGTCGACGACAGTGTTTTTCGGCATGACAACAATCGCGCCGGCAATCTTGTTTCTGGTTTCAGATCGCGCACGACTGACGATTGAAAACCAGCCCCAATTTGTGACAATTCTTGCTGGCGTCACCGCAGCATCAGGATGTGCCTTCTTTTACGGCGGTCAACCGATTTTGTGGATCCCGATGGCTGCATCAGGCTATGCGACCTATCGGCTGGGCCTTTCCGGCGCGGCGATCAGTTTGCTCATCTTGGCTTTGGCCAGCGCCGTTTTCTCTGTAACGGACACCAATATTGCGCTTGGCGGCCCGTTCATGGGGGAGCGGACACTGTTCCTTCAAGTCTATCTTATGGGTGTGCTTGCCTCAATCCTGCCTATCGCCACTTTGCTGGAAGACCACCGTGCCACGGTGCTTGCGCTCAACCGATCAAGGGAAAAGGCTGAGCTCAACGCGATATTGTTTCGTTCAGCATCAGAGAAAGACAGTCTCACCGGGGTTATGAATCGATCAAAGATATTGGGGGATTTGGAAGCGGCAATTGAAGAAGCCACTGAAGATGAAACTCCATTGAGCGTTCTTATGATCGATGTTGATCACTTCAAACAGATCAATGATAGGTTTGGTCATGCAGCCGGAGACCGCGCGCTGACGATTGTGGCGCAGACCATTGCATCTGTGGCGCCTCAAGACACCGAAATCGGAAGAATTGGCGGCGAGGAGTTTTTGCAGATTCTCAGAGGCTATTCTTTGGTCGAAGCCGCGATCCTTGCTGAGAACATTCGGGAAAAGATCAAGAATGTCGATTGGGATACACAGGAGATTGCTCCGATCACTTTGAGCATAGGAATTGCCACCTATACGCAGGGAATGTCGCGAAGGTCGCTTTTGGCGTCGGCGGATGACCAGCTTTATCGGGCAAAGAACTCTGGGCGAGATCAGATTCGCGCGGCAGCTTAAGCGCGCGCGGCTGGCTTTTTTAAGAGCGTGCCTCGCGAAAGCTTACCATCTTTCCCCGATCCTCATCCCACAATGTCAGCAGGAAAGGTTTGACGGTTTGCCCGATCGTCAGCCGGTTGACATGGGCGAGCTCTGGATGCGCGTCCAAAGCATCGCGCAAGCGGTAAAAAGGAATGCGGCTCATCAAGTGATGGATGTGATGAATGCCGATATTGCCGGTGAACCAGCGCAGCGGGCTGGGCAAATGGAGGTAGGAACTTCCCAACATCGCGGCCTCTTTGAATGACCAGTTTTCGCGGTAATCCCAATGCGCGTCTTCAAACTGATGCTGGATGTAAAACAGCCATACACCCACCGTTGCCGCCACCAGCAAAGTTGGTAGAAACACCAGTAAGGTCGCCCAAATCCCGAACTGCCATGCCAGCAACAGCAGCAGGAGAGCTGTGCCCGCATTGGTCGCCATCGCACTGATCCAGTACTTCCAACCCTCCCGCATCAAGCCGATGGGAAGCCTGTGGCGCAGCAGAAACAGATAGGCTGGCCCAAGGCCGAGTATCACAATCGGATGGCGGTAAAGTCGGTACCCAAACCGCCCGAAAGGTGAGAGCGCCTGAAACTCTTTCACCGTCAAAGTGTCGACATCGCCAACCCCGCGCGCATCGAGATTGCCGGTGCCCGCATGGTGCAGCGCGTGCGAGTGCTGCCAGCAATCATACGGCGTCAGCGTCAGCACGCCCATCCCGCGCCCGATCCAGCGATTGCTCATCTTTCCCGGCATGAACGATCCGTGCCCGCAATCATGCTGAATGATGAAAGCGCGCAGCAGAAACAGGCCGGAAAGCGGGGTGAAGAGCAGCGCGAGATAATATCCTGATGAAACCGCCCAAAGGATCAACCCAAGCACCGCAATAAGTGGGGTCAGGGTGATCGCCAATTCCCACCAACTGCGCGAGGCTTTTGGCGTGCGAAAAGCGGCCAGCGAGCGGAGCAATTGCGGGGTGATGATTTGGGCGGGGTGAGAACCGGCAGGATCAACACCTTCGCCAGTATCATCAACGGTTTCGCCAAGATCAGACTTCATGGGCAAAGAAGCGCCCGGCTCTTGCAAGGTCATAGATCCTCGAATGATCGAGTAAGGGTGCAAGCAGCCATAAACCCCGTTGCGAAACATGGAAGAGGGCAATTGCCTATTTTGCGCAGCGGAGTGCGGTTACTGTAGGCAAACCAATCTGGTTCGGCAGGCTCATGCCAATGGATACCCTCCCGGCGATGGCTTTGCGTCTGCTTTGGGTTTGAGCAAAGCCTGATGGGAATGGCGTGAACTGGTAGGTGGGAGCGGACGTGCTTGGCAGCACGAATTGCCACTGAAGCTTTATAGGTGGGCCGCGAAAATGCGCCATCAAGATTGGTGACTAACTTTGAAGCTCTGAACCGAAATGCGTTGAGCCTGCGACCGCCATCAAGACAGAATTGACAGCAAACTCTACGCGAGACTGTTGTGTGTTCGATTGCGAAAGCGGCAAGGTAATAAACCCGTGCATGGTGGCCCAAAGGGTTATGGCAGCTTCTTCGATAACGTCTTTGTCAGCTTTCTTTGGCGCAGCCTTGGTCACTGCGGTTATGAGAACCGAGAACGCCTCCTTGGCCGCGCGTTCCAGTTCTGGATCATAATTCGTCGACTTTTCCCGGTGGAACATCGCAACTGCATAGCCCGAATGCTCAAAGCCCATCTCGATGTAGGTTTGACATAGCGCAACAAGTCCAGAGGTGGGTGTCTTTGCTAAGGAAACTGCGGTCTTCTGGCGAGAGGCCAGAGTGTCGAAACCGACAACAGCGACGGCGTTTAGAAGCCCTTCGGCGTTGCCGAAGTGGTGCAAAGGCGCGGCTGCAGCGACGCCGGCCCGCCTTGCAACTTCACGCATACTGAAACCCTGGACGCCTTTCTCAGCGAGCAAGCGAGCGGCTTCGCGGATCAATGCATCTGGCAGATTGCCGTGATGATAGCTGTCTCTTTTCAACTCGTGTCTCAGCCCATCTGGTGTTGAAGAACGCAAAGCAGCTTAGCCGAATTGACTCAATTGAACAGTGATCATATTGCTATCTGAACATTGTTCAGATGAGTCGATGAGTTTTGCGTCACTTCAAAGCTCTTTGACAGAAAGGATAGCTTCAAGTGAGACGGACCCTCCAAATCACCATGCTTACAGTGGCCGCAGTTCCCCTCATTTTGGGACTCTTGAACCTGATCGCTGGTGCTGAAGCGTTTGTGCCTGCTGACCAGGTTAGCGCAGACCTCGACAGTATGCTGCGTTTCTACGCCGTTTGGTTCACCGCCGTCTTTTTCCTGACCATCTGGTGTGTGAGGAACTTGGACATCGCCGGACCAGTGATGCTGATCATGTTTAGCACAATGGCGCTCGGCGGACTGGCACGGCTATGGTCAATCTACCAAGTCGGGATGCCCGCCCCATCGATGATTGGTGCAGCGGTTATTGAGATCGCAGTCCTGCTCTTTGTGCCTTGGCACCGAGCGGTGCTGAAACGCTCGGCTGCAATCACAAGCTAACTCAAAGAGGAGCTCAAAATGGTGTCCCCAACTTCGTCAACTTTTCCCGATCTTCATCTATACCACGCGACGGGCACTCGTTCCGACAGGGTCAAGCTTGTGCTGGACCGCCTGGATTTGCCTTATTCCATAACGCGGATTGACACGGCGCGCGATGAACAAAAGGGTGGCAAGTATCTCAAGGTGAACCCCTTCGGCACTTTGCCAGGGTTGACGGTAGACGATGTGCCAATTGTTGAAAGCGCGGCGCAGACCATCCTAATTGCAGATCTTGATGACGAACATCGACTGGCGCCACCTGTTAATCACCCTTCTCGCAAACGTTACTTGCACTGGATCATTGCGACTGCAGCGACACTTGAGCCGATGGTCACTCCAATCTTTGCCCCCAACGCCTCCAAGGGGGCAGACGAGGGCGTCAGGAGGGCCATCACGATACAAACGCAAATGTTTGTAGGCCCCTACTGCGCTGGGTCCGAGTTATCAGCTGCCGACATTTTTGTTCATTGGGGGATGCGGATGGTTGCTCGTTTGGGTCTGCTTGATGATGCTCCGCTCTGGAAGGAATATGTCGAAAGGTTGGAGGACGAACTCCGGTGGAATGAGGTTGGATAACGGTGATCTAAACAGAGGTCGCAAGAGCCCCATTTTCTGATCAATTCCTCAACAGGGACGTATCGCATGGCAGTTGTCAAAGGCAGACAGACCACCAACTTCACAGGACCAGTCACGGTCTTCATTATCGGCATGCGGATCAACCGCTTCCTCAGTTTCCGGAAATGGTGGCCTGTCTTCAAATCAATGAGGCCAATGATTGAAGAGCTATCTGGCAACCAAGACTACGGATTTCTCGGGGCTGAGTTCACATTTTCCGGCCCGCGTCAGATCACTCTAATTCAGTACTGGAGAGATTTTGAAAGCCTTGAGCAATATGCGCGATCGAAAGATGACAAGCATTTTCCGGCTTGGACAGCTTTCAACCGCAATGTCGGGTCAGACGGCACAGTCGGGATCTTTCATGAGACCTATGTCGTCCAAGGTGGGGCTTACGAAACGTTATATGCCAACATGACGCCGTTTGGACTGGGCAGGATAGCGGGTGTCGTTGACGCTAGTGGCTCCCGGAAGCACGCGCGCGATCGCATCCGTGCGGGTCAGAAGTAGACGAGACGTTAGCTGGCAGGATCGTTTAGCTGCACCAAAGTCAACAAGTGGGTCGCAACCGGACGGTCCGCTTTTGCCCGTAGGCGCCCGCAAAGCCGCACCTTCACCGCAACGAAGCCCACCCCTTTCCTACACCCCCGATTCCATGTCTTAACCTTGGGCATGAAACTCTATCCCCCGCCGTCGAACCCTCCCTCTATCCCGCTGCTCGAGCTGCCGCCGTTTCACCCGGTGCGCACGCGGCTTTGCAAGGATGAGTGGACGCCGCAGCGGCAGGTGGAGTTTATCGGGCATCTCGCCTCAACTCGCAGTGTCGCAAAGGCAGCGCGGGCTGTGTCGATGGGGCGGGAGAGCGCTTATTGGTTTCGGACCCGCGAAGGGGCAGAGGGCTTTGCCGCTGTGTGGGATATGGCGCTGGCGCGGCGGGGCACGAAAGCGGGCTGGGCGGCGTTCTTTGTTGCGCGCGATGCGGCGCGCGACGCGCTGAAGCCTTCGCGGAAAGTCACACTTTCGATGCTGAACTGGCGGATAGAGACGGGCAGATGGCGTGTGATCCTTCGCAAAGGGCGTTATAGGGGAGCGGTGCAAATGGCTGATAATGATGCGCTTTTAACGCTGCTTCGGCGGAAGGATGCGGCTGAGGAGCGGTGGCGCTGGGAGAAGCGCGCGCGGAAAGTCACAGTTTTCAAAGTTCCCTTTGGCGGTCCAGCGCAGGGCGGCCTTGAAGGCACTGTGGATGGATCGAGCAGTGGTGCCCATTTGCCTCGCATTCACACAAGGGCGCGCATAGACTGCGGCGATTACTCAGTCGGAGACACACATGGCTGACAGCCAACCGTCCCCACCGCAGGGCGCCGCACCCGCTAGCCAGAACAGCGCAAGCACAGGCAAAGAGAGGAGCCTTCACGCGCTTCCTTGACACAGTCGAATGGCTTGGCAACCTGCTGCCGCATCCAGTGACGCTGTTTGCGCTGTTGGCGGTCGGTATCGTGCTGCTCTCAGGCCTGCTCGGCTGGTTGGGCGTCGCGGTAGAGGACCCGAGACCTGCCGGGGCAAACGGCGTAGCCGAAGACGGCATGATCCGCGCGGTCACCTCTGATGGATGGCGATGGGATCCGGCGCATCTTCACAGGGCTGGTCGACAACTTCACCGGCTTTGCGCCTTTGGGGGTCGTGTTGGTCGCGATGCTGGGCGTGGGGGTTGCGGAGAAGTCCGGGCTGCTCAGCGCGGCGGTGCGCGCGATGGTGCTGGGCGCTCCCAAGCATCTGGTAACGGTCGCGATCGTGTTTGCAGGGATCGTGTCGAACACTGCATCAGAGGTTGGCTATGTGGTGCTGATCCCGCTGGCAGGGGCGATCTTCTACGCCTTGGGCCGCCATCCGCTTGCCGGCATGGCCGCCGCTTTCGCCGGAGTTTCTGGCGGGTATAGCGCGAACCTGCTGATTGGCACGATCGACCCGCTGCTCGCCGGGATCACACAAGAGGCCGCGCGGCTGATCGCACCCGATTACACCGTGGTGGCGACGGCGAACTGGTACTTCATGGTTGCCTCGACCTTCCTCATCACCATCATCGGATCGCTGGTAACGATCTACGTCGTGGAGCCGAAGCTGGGCGAGTATGACGCTTCGGTCGCCGACCCGACGATCCTCGATGACCGGATGATGGAGGCGGTGAGCGAGACCGAGTATAAGGGGCTGCGCTGGGCGGGCTATGCGCTGCTTGGTGTGCTCGCGCTGATGGCGCTGACGCTGGTGCCGGAATGGGGCGTGTTTCGCAACCCGGAGACGGGCGACAGGATCGACAGCCCGTTTTTCGATGGGTTTGTGGTGTGGATCCTCATTTTCTTCGTGGCTTTGGGATACGCCTATGGCCGCGCAGTCGGTACGATGAAGACCGACCGAGATGTGATTGACGCCATGGCAGCGGCGCTGGCTTCGCTGGGGCTCTACATCGTGCTGGTGTTTTTCGCTGCGCAGTTTGTGGCGTTCTTTGGCTGGACCAATCTGGGCGCGATCACGGCGGTGACGGGGGCGAATTTCCTGGTGGAAACAGGGATGACGGGGCCTGTCATCTTCTTCGCCTTTATCCTGCTATGCGCGCTGATCAACCTGTCGTTGGGCTCTGCAAGCGCGCAATGGGCGGTGACCGCGCCGATCTTCGTGCCGATGCTGATGCTGATCGGATACTCACCCGAAGTCATCCAAGCGGCCTACCGGATCGGAGACAGCACCACCAACATCATCACGCCTATGATGAGCTATTTCGGGCTGATCCTTGCCTGGGCCACCCGCTATGACCGCAATCTGGGCGTTGGCACCATGATCGCGATGATGCTGCCTTACTCGATGCTGTTCATAGTGTTCTGGTCGCTGTTCTTCTATCTATGGACCTTCGTCTTGGGGTTGCCAGTGGGACCTGGTTCGCCGACCTACTATAGTGGATGAAAGGCCAGTGATGGGCGCTTAGACAGCTTGGCGGCAAAGCCTCTTGGAGGTCCACCTATCCGCAATCATCCGGAATGGCGAGGAGCGTGGATGCTGGCATAATGGCGCCATGGATAAAGCACCTGACATGCACCGCGAAGGCGACCTACACCGCCACAACCCCACTCTGCTCACCGCCATGCGGTCGCTGCAATCCGCGCTCGACACCTGCGACCGACAAGTGGCCGAGCGGCTTGGCCTTTGTCTAAACGATGCGCGCGCCTTGCGATTTGTGCGTGACAACGGCCCTGTTCCTGCGCGGCATCTGATGGTTGAGCTTGACCTGACAAGCGGTTCGGTAACCGCCTTGCTCGATCGGATGGAGGATCGCGGGTTGGTGGAGCGCTCCGCCGATGCAAAGGACCGCCGGGTCGTTCGGGTGCAAGCTACCCCGATGGGACGCAGCGCGATTGAGACGGCCTACGCTCCGCTAAGCGAGGTGGCTGACAAGCTGACGAACCGGCTTGGCTCCAACAAAGCGAGCGCTGTAACAAAGCAGATCAACGACCTCGTCCGGCTCACTGAGTGGGCCAGCCATTCGATGGAATAGACGTCGCGAAAAATGCTCACCAAAGCAAAGGGCCAGCCCGCAACCACGCGAACCAGCCCTTTGTGTGCATCTAGTTGATCGAGCGATCAGTTCGGATAGGTCCAAGCAGTGCCCCGCGCGAGGTTATCGCTGGCGAACGCCCAGTTGAGCTTCGCATCGACCACAGCATCGAGGTAAGCAGGGCGCTTGTTCTGGTGATCAATGTAGTAGGCGTGTTCCCATACATCGACGACCAGCAGCGGGTTAAAACCGCTATCCGCCAGCGTGTCGCCATCATGAGTCTCTTCGATGGACAGTTTGCCGTCTTTCTCAGCCAGCCAGACCCAGCCGCTTGCAAAGTGGCCTGCACCGCGCGCTTTCAGTTGGGCCTTCAGTTCCTCCATCGATCCAAAAGCTTCGTCGATCTTTGCTGCAAGTTCAGCTGATGGAGCAGTTTCCTCGTTGCTCATCGAAAGCCAATAAAAGCCGTGATTCCATGTTTGCGCTGAGTTGTTGAACAGTCCAGCATTGCTGCCACGCGCATCGGCCACGATAGTTTCAAGAGCAGCGTCAGCATGGGCCGTGCCGTCGATTGCAGCGTTCATTTTGTCGATATAGGTTTGGTGGTGCTTGCCATGGTGGAATGACAAAGTCTCTGCTGAAATAGCAGGGTCGAGGTCTGCGTAAGGCAGGTCAATCAGGTTGAAGGCCACTTGGATTTCCTCTTCGGTTGGATTTAAGGAGCGCTATAAACACAACGTCTCGCTTCGGCAAAGGTTGCAATTTGGGCGCACGTTTTTAGCCGCGGAAGCCCGAAAGTGCACCGCTCGCAAAACCACGCAAGCCGATCCGCCCGGATGCAAACTCCGCGATAAGATTGTCTCCGAAATGTCACACAATGGCACTTTTACAAGAATTTGCATGAAAATCTTGTTCTGCCGTTCTATAAAGTTTGAGAAATGTTTAAGATCGCAAAGATAAAAGGGCGCGGTTTGGAGCCAAAGCTGCGTGACGGAGCATTTGGCGTGTTTCGCCGTGTAGAGAGGGTGAAACGGGCTGATATTGTCTTGGTGAACCACCCAGAATTTGGTTGGGTGGTCAAGAAAGTACATGCTGTCGGTAGAACAGGCGCGATTTCGCTGCATGGTTTGTCAGAATTGTCTTCTGATACGCAGGCGCCCCGGCCCAGTTGCGAGCGAACATCTGTATGGCAGACTGTTTTTTAGAGTGCCGTTGATCAGATGGCGTTCATCCAATCAGATTTCGGATACAGCCGAACCTGCTGAATAGGCCAAGACTAAGCCGCAGCCATCGCCTCGCGCTTAAACTGAACATCGGCTTTTAGCTGGGAGCGTTCAACCCAAGTGGAGTGGACACCGCTTGAAATCTTATGAGGCAATCGTGCACGGCAGATCGGTCCCCTAGTCACATTGCTCGCATCGAGGACGGCAAGCTCGCTTGTTCCCGTATTCTCGTCGATGAGGAAGGTGATGAGGTATCCGTCATCTTCCCTCTTGGCACCCTTACGCGGTACCATCGGGCTTTCGCTTGCATAAACGCCTTCAGGCAACTGGTAGACCTGTTCCTCACTGGTCTGGGTGTCATGGCGCACATAGCCGTTGAACAGGAACCATCCGGGCCGCGTGGTCGTGGACCAGATGTAACGGCTCGACTCCATCAGATAGGAGGGATTGATCATTCCAAACTCGACGATCCTATCCGACAGCCTTTCCTCGACGGTTTCTCCCGTCTTGAGATTGAAGCGCCAGCGATGAAGCCGAGACTGGAAGGAATGTTCGTCGACATAGGCCATCATATGGCTGTATTCGCCTGCGTCTTCGATGGGATCAGGCATCGGCTTGTCCTGGTAATATCCTTCCAGGACCACCTCATCGCCTTCGGGCCCGGAAACCTCATAGGCGTTTGTCCAGTGGAGGACATAAGTGGGTGAGGCCTCGAACCAGCGTATGTCTTCGGGCTTACCGTAGCGCGGGATCAGAGCAAAACGGGCCGGAACGCCTTCATGGATGCGTGCCGCATGAATGCCGCGTTTCAGCAGTTCTTCGTCCCAGAAAAGCGGCAGGTCATTCAGGATCGACCAATTCTTGGTGATCGCCATGTCGTGCGGCAGGCGAGGGCCGGGCAGGGGAACAGGAACATAATGCGCGATTTTGCCTGAGCGATCTACCACGCCGTAATGCATGTAGGGTGCGTGTTTGGAATAGTTGAAGAACATCAGCTCTCCGGTTTTCTCATCAACCTTTGGATGGGCTGAAACCCCGTCGAGCGGTCCCCAAGATGCTTTGCCCAAATTCTCCAACGTTACGGGGTCCATCTGCCAGGCTTCGCCGCATTGATACAGCGTCGCCAAGGCTACGCCAGAATGCACGATGATATCGGTTGAGGCTGTGTCTTTAAGCGAGCCATGCGCTCCAAAACCCGGCCGCTTGGAGAGCGCAGGCGGGTCCATTAATCCGCCCCACAATGCGCCGCCTTCGATCTGCTCTGCTTCAAAACACTGGGTGCGCACAAAGCGGTTGCGATAGCTCGCTTTACCGCCTGAAATGCTAACCTGATGCACCATCGCATCGCCATCAAAAGGGTGATGCCTGCCAAGTGGCTGGTGCACGGGGTTTTCGGTGTTGCGCAGATAAATGCCGTCAATATCTGCGGGTATTTCGCCTTCGATCACCTCCAACTCGTCAACATCCACTTCCTCATGAACAGGCGTCCAAGGCCCGGAAAGATAAGGGTGGTTGGATGGCTCCAGGCTGGTCTTTATTGGTGGCTGGCGTGTGATTGGCATGTAAGTCTCCCGAGGACATGAGACTAGCGGATCAAACGCATTGCGCAATTTGATTTGGGTCAAGGACAGGCATTCTGACATTCCTTATCCGTGCTCCCATTAAAGAGGAGGCGTAAAATGAAATCCATTCTGCTCCACATCGACAGCGACACATGCATGGAAGCGCGTAAGCAGGCAGCGCTTGATATTGCCCGAACTTGCGATGGACACATCACCTGCCTGCAATCGGTAAGCTACGAGGTGTTCGCGCCCGGAGATATCTACGGATCGGCGATGGCTGCGGCCATGCCGCAGATCAAGAAAGCGGCTGAAAAGCTGCGCGCAGAGATGGAGGCCGATCTCGCGAATGAGGATGTGCCTTGGGAATGGCGGTTTATCTATGGTCAGGCAGAGCACAGATTGCTCGAACAATCCGCCTTGCACGATATCATCATCATCGGCCCGCATGATATCGGCGAAGCGGATGGGGACGGTCCCTCTACTATGGCAGGTGATCTCGCTCTCAGGGCGGCCGCTCCAGTTCTGGTTGTGCCGGGGCATACGAAGCGGCTGGATTTGTCCGCGCCCATCGCAATTGCCTGGAACGGATCGAGCGAAGCCAGCGTTGCCTTGCGCTCGGCAATCCCCCTACTTGTGCATTCAAACCAGGTGACGTTGATCACGATCAGTGAGAAAAAGGAGCGCAAGAGGATCGATTTTTCCGCGCTTGAGGCCGCCGCCTATCTCAGCCGTTATGGCATTTCAGCCGAGGTCAGTGAGGTACCGCGCGGCGAAGCAAAAATCGCCGACACCCTTTCATCAGAGGCTTTGCGCCTTGGAAGTTCCATAATGGTAATGGGGGCCTTTGGCCATTCACGGCTCACTGAATTGCTATTGGGCGGGGTGACAAGGCGCAGCCTTACCGATCCGCAATTGCCGATCCTCTTGGCTCATTGAGCGAAGATCCAAAACCTTAAGTGAGGCTACTGACCTTTGCGTCGGCGCATCATGCCTTCTTGCGCGACGCTGGCAACCAGCTCTCCGGATTGGTTGAAAATCCGGCCTCGGTTGAAGCCGCGTCCTTTGCCCGACCACGGCGCATCAGTGCAATAGAGCAGCCACTCATCCGCGCGCGCTTCGCGGTGGAACCAGATCGCATGGTCAAGGCTGGCACCTACCAGCTCGCCGCGCATCCAGCTAAGGCCGTGGGGCAGGGCGCTTGTGCCAAGCAGAGTGAAGTCGCTGGCATAGGTGATCACTGCGCGGTGCAGCGCGGGATCATCAGGCAAAGGGGCGGCGGTGCGAAACCAACTGTGGGCGCGCGGCTCTTTAGGTTCGGAGTTCATCCAGTGCAGCCGGTCCACCGTGCGCATTTCGATGGGCCTTGGACGCAGCATCAGCGCACGCTGGGTATCGGAGACCTTGTCGCCCATCTTTTCCACCATTAAGCGGCGCAATTCCATATCGGTTTTTAGATCTTCGGGCGGTGCGACATCGGGCATCGTTGCATCTTCATGCTCCATGCCTTCTTCAGGGGTCTGAAAACTGGCGGTGAGGTTTAGAATGGGGACAGCTTTGCCGTGTTCATCCTCTTGCGCAGCCACAACGCGGCGGTTGGAGAAGCTGCGACCATCAAAGTCACGCTCGATACGGTATTCGATCGGAGCGCCCTCGCGCCCACCGCGCAGGAAATAGGCATGGAGCGAATGGGCGGCCTTGGTTGCATCGACGCTTGCCTGTGCGGCTTGCAAGGCCTGAGCCAGCACCTGGCCGCCAAATACGCGGCCAATGCCGCCCTTTTGCTCGCGGCCCTGATAGATGTCGGATGCGCGCTTTTCTACGGTGAGCAGCGTGACGAGCCCAGCAACCAGCTTTTCGTTATCAATTGGAATGTCAGTCATCGCGCTGTCCAATGCGCGGCGCGCCCGCCGAGGTCAAGCTAAGCGCTCAGCCCGCTAAGCCCAGCTTCCGGATGGCGCGATAAGAGAAGGCGCGGAAACGATTATCAGCAGGCCAGCGCGCAGGTGCCTTAGGCGAAAACCCGCGTGCGCGCAGCCAATGGTTGAGAGCGCGCGCATCGCTTTCGGCATAGCTCCATTCGCTGCGCCAAGTGATCGAAAGCGAAATCGAGCTTTCCGGGCCGTTGCGGACATGATGCGGCGCCATCACGGGGACATAGACTGCATCGCCGGGGCTGAGCGTAAACTCGCGTGCATGCTCCGCAAAACTATCGTCCCAGGCAAGTTCGCGTGGGCCGCCGGTATGGTAGCTTTCATGGACCGTATCAGGTGCAAACCGGGCATCATCGGCAGGAAACTGTGTCATCACCTTGTGGCCTGTAATCTGGAGCAGGATGTTGTGCTCAGGATCAAAGTGATAGGGCGTCACCGCATTGGGGCTGGAGATAAAGATGAACGCTTGCGGGGTCAGCATTGCGCCGGTCTTGTTTTCGATCTCACCCCTTAGCTCTTTCAGCAAGTCATTTAGCAATGCGCTGTAAGCAGGGGCTTGCTCAACATTCTTGAGCACCGCCCAGCTATTAGCCTCGGCGATTTTGTGGATGGTTTCACCGATACTCATTCCCGTTGCACCCGGCTTACCATCGACGCCTAGTGGCAGATCGCCGCGATTGTATTCAATGCTTGATTCAGGTAGCGTTTCGGCGAGCGCAGCTAATGCGTTGAGCTCGAGCAATGGATGGGCGCTTAGCGAATGGTTCAAGCCTTGTGGTGTCTCAGGATACGACTTCGCGAAGGTGGCGCGCGCTTGGCCGTCAAACACGTCGCCGGGTTGAAGTGAGGCAGCAAGCTTGGGATGGGCAGGAGCGTTCACTGGCTTTTCCCCCGCGTCTCATATGCCATCAATCTGCGCGCCGCAAAGCGCCGGGCTCGCCCGCCGATTGCGACGTTCACGCTGACAATGCGGCGCTTTTCTCGCCATAGCCGCTCGATCATCGAATGGCCTTCAGCAGCGCAGCTATCCGCCCAATCAATGTCACCGCGTTCAAGCAGAGAAAGATTTTCAAGCTGTAGTAAGAGGCCGGGTGAAAAACGCGCATAGTTTTCGTCAAACGCGGTCTTGAAACTGAATATACCGGGCGGGGTCACAAAGTTGGCGAGCATTGCCACGGGACGGGTGTCTACACGCAGTGCAAGGCGCTGGAGCCGACCAGCTTTCGCAGCGCGAAAAAGAGCTTCCTTGAAGAATTCGCGCGTCGGCGCAGCATTGCCGAGTGCGGAACCAGCCTCGCCCTTCCACCCCGCAGATTCCAGTGTGAGAAACTCGCGGATCCAGTCGCTGATGTCAGCCGCATCCTCGCGCTGCTCCAGCCGCAGGTCGCCACACTCAGAAAGGCGTTTGAACAGTCGTCGCAATTCTTTGCGGCGTTTCTTCGTGAGCGATTGTTCGAGATACTCTTCAGGGGAAAGGTGCGACTTAAGCATCGCACGCTCCTCTGATGAAACCTCTAAACAGGGACGGCCATCGCGCTCTGCCACAGTGGCCAAAGCCTGCGCTGTCGACCCGTTTGCGGGAAGACTTGGTGCGTGCAAGAACATGGCGCGCGAGGGCTTTTCGTCGAGCCGTGAGAGCACTGCGTGCCAGAAGGCTTGCTCATACCCTTTGGCTACCAAAGGCGCACCGCAAAAGGCATTGGCATGAAGCCATGTTGCAATGTGGGGGATGGGATATCCGTAATAACGCGGCGACTTTGCCACTGGCATAAGCCCGCGCAATATTCCGCCATCGACCAGCGTGTAGAGAGCAAGCCGCGATTCGGCATGCAGGTGTTTGAGCGCCGGGATCAGGCACCAAGGCTCAAAAAATGGGTTGGGCTCGCTCGCTTCGCCGGCCAGATGCTGCCAACGTTTGATAAACCGGGGATCGGTTGCCTCCTTAGCAGAAATGAGACGCAATTCGCCGCTTGCCGCCGCTTGCGAACGTGGCAAATGTTTCAGATCATCGAGTTTAGGCGCGCGCGCCATGTCCATGTTGACCCCCTTTGTCCAGGGATACTTACCCAAGAACTTATTACGAACCCGTTGTTTAGCGTGAATTGGCGCCGGTTTGCTTTCGCAACATGAGGGTGGATCAGAACGGCACAGGCCTCCGCGCAAAAGCAAAGCCCCGCCCGGCGAGTGCCGGACGGGGCTTGATCAGCTCTGATAAGAGCTTGGTTTGGTGTAAGCTTTAGTGCGCTCCGGCCAACGCCGCGAGCAGAAGCAGCGCGACGATGTTGGTGATCTTGATCATCGGGTTCACGGCGGGGCCTGCGGTGTCTTTATAAGGATCGCCCACAGTGTCGCCGGTCACAGCGGCTTTGTGAGCCTCTGAGCCCTTGCCGCCGTGATTGCCGTCTTCGATGTACTTTTTCGCATTGTCCCATGCGCCGCCGCCAGCGGTCATGGAAAGCGCGACGAACAGGCCGCCCACGATCACACCCAGAAGCAAAGCACCAAGCGCTGCAAATGCGTTATCCTGGCCAGCAAGGAAGTAGATCACGAAGTAAGTCACAATCGGCGCCAACACTGGAAGCAGCGACGGCACAATCATTTCCTTGATCGCGGCCTTCGTCACGAGGTCCACTGTGCGGGCATAGTCAGGACGGCTGGTGCCAGCCATAATGCCTGCATCCTTGGCGAACTGATCACGCACATCGACCACCACGTCGCCCGCAGCCCGGCCCACAGCGGTCATGCCCATCGCACCGAAGAGGTACGGGAGGAGTGCGCCGAGCAGAAGCCCAACGATGACGTATGGGTTTTCAAGGCTGAAGTTCACATCTGCTTCTGGGAAAAAGAGGCGAAGGTCAGCGGTGTAAGCGGCAAACAGGACGAGTGCTGCAAGACCCGCTGAACCGATGGCATAGCCCTTGGTCACAGCCTTGGTGGTGTTACCCACAGCGTCGAGAAGGTCAGTCTTCTCACGCACACTTGCGTCAAGCTCAGCCATCTCGGCAATACCACCAGCGTTGTCAGTCACCGGACCGTAAGCGTCGAGAGCCACAACCATACCAGCCAGCGCAAGCATCGCGGTCGCACCGAAGGCCAGACCGATAAGCCCAGCAAGTTGGTACGCACCGATGATGGCTGCGATGATGACGATGGTTGGCAGAGCCGTCGATTCAAGCGAGATCGCCAGACCTTGGATCACATTGGTGCCGTGGCCCGTTTCAGATGCCTTGGCGATCGACTTCACCGGACGGAAGTTGGTGCCGGTGTAGTATTCTGTGATCCAGATGATGATGCCTGTGAGAGCCAAGCCGATGAGCGAGCAATAGAACAAATCCATGCCGTTAAACTCGACCGCGTCACCTGCATTCAAAACCGTATTCATATCCCCCAGCGCAAACTGCGTGGCGAAGTAGATCAGCGGAATGGCGAGAACTGCGGTGACGATGAAGCCCTTGTACATCGCGCCCATGACATTGGTGCCATTGCCGAGACGCACAAAATAGGTGCCAATAATCGAGGTTACGATACATGCACCGCCGATCAGGAGTGGCAGAGCCATCATTGGCAAGAGCAGATCGCCAAGCTGGTCAGCGAAAAGCAGAGCGGTCAGAACCATGGTCGCGCCAACGGTCACAACATAAGTTTCAAACAAGTCAGCGGCCATGCCTGCGCAGTCGCCTACGTTGTCGCCTACGTTATCAGCGATCGTCGCCGGGTTGCGGGGGTCGTCTTCTGGGATCGAAGCTTCGACTTTACCAACAAGGTCAGCGCCTACGTCCGCGGCCTTGGTGAAGATACCGCCGCCAAGACGCGCAAAGATCGAGATGAGGGATGCACCGAAGGCGAGGCCGACGAGGCCGTCGATCACGGTGCGGCTGTTTGCGGCCATTTCCATCGGACCAACCAATACGTAGAAGAACACCGCAATTGCCAGCAGAGCAAGGCCTGCCACCAACATCCCGGTGATCGCGCCAGCGCGGAAAGCGATGGTGAGACCTTGTTGCAAACCTTGCTCAGCCGCTGCGGCCGTGCGTACATTGGAGCGCACCGAAATGTTCATCCCGATATAACCCGCAACGCCGGAAAGCACCGCGCCGATCACAAAGCCGACCGCTGGAATAACGCCTAGGAACAAGCCAACAACAATGGCTGCGACCACACCAACGATCCCGATCGTGGTGTATTGCCGATTGAGATAGGCCTGCGCGCCTTCTTGAATAGCGCCTGCGATTTCTTGCATTTTTTCGTTCCCGGCGCTCGCACCAAGAACCTGTCGACTGGTGACAAAGCCGTAAACGACGGCAAGCACACCTAGTCCAATTGATATTAGAATTAAGTCCACGAAGTATCCCCTCTCCGAAGTGGAAATGCGCCCGTGCTTTCTGCAATTTGTGACGCGAGGCCGACAGTCATAGGGAAAGCGGCCCATCTGACAAGGCGGAAAACGGCAGCAATGTGGCCATTCGCGCGCGTGTCACCAGATTTGGCAGGGTTTCGAGCTCAAGTTGGCCGCGCTTCCTGGCTATTTGTGCTGATACCCAAGACCCTGATCAGGGGTCAAAATATCGTTATCGAGCCACAGTGGCGCCAGATCGGCGGTCGTTACAGTGCCAATACGGGTTGCCTGAACAGGCAGGTCAACCTGTGCCGCGGCTGTGAACAAGAGTTCATAATCATCACCCCACCTTATGCATTCATCACGCCTGTTCGGATCTGCAACGGGAATAGTTTCTCGCTCCAGTTCGAAGGTTACATCTGTGCTGGTACATGCCATTCGCCAGCAGTCGAGCAACAGCCCGTCCGATACATCCATCATGGCACTAACAAAGGGGGCTAGAGCGCGACCTTCGCTTAGGCGAGGGGTTGGACGGTTGAAGGCCTCGGCGTGTTTTGCATTGCCTTCGAACCCCAGCATGGCACGGCCAAACACACCAGTGACATAGATCGCATCGTTCGCTCTTGCTTTGCTACGGCAAGGCACTGGCGTGTGGGTTGCTCTGCCGATCGCCGTTAGGCCGAAGACTCTTGGTCCTTGTGCTTTGATAGTGTCCCCGCCCAGTAGCTTTACATCGAAAGCTTCGAGCGCTTCGCGAAGCCCCTTGGCAAAGCCCGCATTGTCGGTGTCAAGGCAATGGCCAAGCAGCACTCCAATCGGCTCGGCGCCTTTTGCGGCGAGATCGGAGAGATTGCTCGCCACCAATTTCCACGCGACATCGGCCATCTCAGCATCTTCTCGGAAATGAGTGCCTTCGGCCATCATATCGTGGTTGAGCACCAAGGTCTCGCCACCTACCTCGATGACCGCGCAATCATCCTTAAGCCCGCGCGCCCCCGAATGGAGCGGGAGAGCGCACAGGGCGGCTATGAAGTCTGTTTCGGTCATGGGTTGCCTAATACCCGTTAGCCTGGGGCTTGTCGAAGCCTAGCCGGAGCGGCTGGCGTAAGCGGACTATCCTTTGAAATTCTACGGATAAGCGGGCATACTCTTAATCGCGAGTGTCCTTAGCCGCCGCATCCAGTACACCGTTCACAAACTTCGCTTCGCGGTCATCGAAGAAAGCTTTAGCGACATCGACATATTCAGTGATCGCAGTGGCTTTGGGCACATCAGCGCGGGCTATGAGTTCATAAGCACCTGCGCGCAGGATTTGCAGCATGGTCTTATCGAGCCTTACCAGCGTCCATCCATCGGCAAGCTTGTTAGTCAAGAGCGCGTCAATCTCCTCGCGCCGGGCATCTACGCCGCGGACAATGTCTTCGAAGAACTCAACCTCAGCATCGGCAAAGACTTCGCCTTCATGGTCTTCATCGTCCACTTCGCGTCCAAGCCGGTGCTGGCGAAATTCGGTAATCAGCGCATCCAAGGGCGTATGCTCCATTTGCTGCTGATACAGCGCTTGGACGGCAGCTAGGCGCGCAGTGGAACGGGCCTGAGAGCGCGATGGGGTGTTCATTTGATCCGCAGCTCCACCGATTTTGCATGGGCCGGCAGGCCTTCCGCGTGCGCAAGGGTTGCGGCTGCTGGTCCGATCGCCGCAAAACTCGCCTCGTCAAGCGCGATAAAGCTGGTGCGCTTCATAAAGTCGAGGACCGACAATCCGCTAGAGAAACGCGCGCGCCTGCCGGTGGGCAAAACATGGTTGGGACCAGCTACATAATCTCCCACAGCCTCGGGCGTCATCCGGCCAAGAAACACACTGCCTGCATGGCGTATCTTGCCCATCATGGCATCGGGATTGTCGATCGCAAGCTCCACATGCTCAGAAGCTAGCCGGTTGATGAAAGCTGGGGCCTCGGCTTCCAGATCGTTCACCAAAATGATGACGCCGTGATCATTCCAGCTTGCTTTGGCCGCTTTTTGCGTTGCGAGCATGCTGAGCTGCACATCAATGCAGTCTTCAACCAACGCGGCGAACCCCGCATCATCGGTGATCAGGATCGATTGTGAGGATGGGTCATGCTCTGCCTGGCTCAGAAGATCGGCTGCGGTCCAATCGGGGTCGTTCTTGCCATCAGCGACCACCAATATCTCGCTTGGCCCTGCAACCATGTCGATACCGACTACACCATAAAGTTGGCGCTTGGCTTCGGCGACATAGGCGTTGCCGGGTCCGGTTATGACATCAACAGCTTTAATCCGATCGGTGCCGTAGGCGAGCGCGCCGACAGCCTGTGCACCGCCAACCCGCCACATCTCGTCAACGCCTGCGATATGCGCAGCTGCAAGGACAAGCGGATTTGAGTTCCCTTTGGGGGTTGGCGTGACAACCACAAGGCGCTCGACCCCGGCAACGCGCGCAGGGATTGCATTCATTAGAAGAGAGGAGGGGTAGGCAGCGCGCCCTCCAGGTACATACAATCCGGCCGCATCGACAGGACGCCAGATCGCGCCGAGCCGCGCGCCACTGTCGTCAATGTAATCGCGGTTATGAGGCAGCTGCGCTTCGTGATAGGCGCGGATTCGCGAAGCGGCGAGGTCGAGCGCCTCTCGCAACTCAGGCTCAAGCGCGTCATAGGCTTCTTGGCAACGGTCTGCGGTGACAACCCAATCAGCATCTTCGGTCAGCGAATAGCCGTCAAAACGCTGTGTGTATTTGATCAGCGCTTCATCACCAGCTGTCTTAACGTCGCGTAAGATATCCTGCACCACACCAGAGACATCGCCATCAGCCTCCCGGCGGGCCTCGACAATCCGAGTGAAGCGTTGCTCGAAATCGGGGTCTAGGGTCGACAGCTTTTTCATTCAGCCGCGTCCTTTCGTGCCCGAGAATCAGCATCGGCGCGAAACGCTGAGACGAGATCGGCGATACGCGGATCGGTCTTGAGCGCGGCGCGGTTCACAATCAGCCGCGCCGATATGTCAATAATCCGCTGCGTTTCGACAAGCCCGTTTTGCTTCAGGGTAGTGCCGGTCGACACCAGATCAACAATCTGAGTGGCAAGGCCAAGCGAAGGGGCAAGCTCCATTGCACCGTTAAGTTTTACGCATTCGGCCTGAATTCCGCGTCTCTCAAAATGGCGCGCAGTGAGATTGGGGTACTTGGTCGCGACGCGCAAATGGCTTTGGCTTGCGGGTTCGTCGGGTGAGCTTGCGAGCCGAGCGACCGACAAGCGGCAATGGCCAATATCAAGGTCAACCGGCGCGTAGAGGTCCGCATAATCGAACTCTTCGATCACATCAGACCCAACAATGCCAACTTGCGCCGCGCCATGCGCCACAAAGGTCGCAACATCAAAGGCGCGCACGCGGATCAACCGCATATCCTCGCGCGTGGTGGCAAAGGAAAGCGAACGGTTGGCCTTGTCGTGAAAGCCGTCTTCGGGCACCACGCCAGCGCGCGCCATCACCGGCAGCGCTTCATCCAGGATGCGTCCTTTGGGCACAGCGAAGGTGAGCTGGCCACTGGCCGTAAGAGAGGGGTCGTGCGTCATAGCGCGGGCGGACTTAGGGATTGCGTCGGAAAAGGGCAACTGAAACGCTAACGTGTCGGCATGCGCCGCAAGAGAAGGAGGGCAGATGAGCAGCGGCGATATCATGGCGATTGAAGAGTTTGTCGCAGCGATTGATTGGCAGGCCACCCATGCTGAGGAAAACGGTGCCCCTTGCACCGCGCGGGTTGTAAGGGCCTTGGCAAAGTTACGCGAGGGGGACACGGCAACGGGCCGGCGTATTGCCAATTGGCAAGGGCTGACCCTTAAAGATGCCATGCCACTGCGCATGGCCGGCGGACTGCATCATCTGCTGCTGTCAGGCAGGGATGATCGACTTGCTCGCGTCTATTCAGCGCAGATAACGGATCAGGCACAGATTGATCGGCTAGTGTGCGAATTGGTCGAAACCTACGACAATCTGCTTTTGCCTTGGCTCGATGGGCCGCCGCAGACCAATGAAGCGGGGCGATCTGCCAGCATTATGGCGGGTCTGTTGTGGTTGGCGCAGCGCGCCCGGCCAAGGTTCGAACTGTTTGAGCTGGGCGCGAGCGCGGGCGTGAATACGATGCTGGAGCGGTATCACTTCACTTTGGGTGAGACACAAGTGGGCCCTCCACAAAGCCCAATGCAGATAGAGCCTGAATGGAGGGGGAGCGGTGCATCGCCTCCCGCTGCACCCGACGCTTTCGAGATTGTCGACGTAACTGGCTGCGACCTCGCACCGATCGATTTGACTAACCCGGCGAGTGCGTTGAACTTAAAGGCTTATGTCTGGCCCGACGCGCCGCAGCGCATGGCGCGCATTGATGCTGCCATCGAACTTGCCAATCAGCAGGCTCCGTCGCTCATCAAAATGGGTGCCGATGCATTTGTCGCGCAAATGTTAGAAAGGCCGCACGCGAAGGGGACCACACGGGCCTTCTTCCATTCCATTATGTGGCAATACATGCCCAATGAGGCGCAAGACGCTGTCCGTGCCGCGTTTGAGGCGGCAGGCGCAAAGGCAACCGAAGAAAAACCGTTTGCATGGGTCAGCCTTGAAACCGATCCTGCGACATTTCGCCATGAGCTGACGGTGCGCTATTGGGATGGATCGGCGGGGAACGGAGAGCCGCGGCTGCTCGCCCACGCCCACCCACACGGTGCGTGGGTGGAATGGCTGGAATCGGATTAAAGTTGCATTTTGAAATTTAATTTGGTAACCATTTTCTATGGGCCAACCAAAGCTTCCTTATTCCGATTTAACGCTGGAAAAAGCTCTCCTGACGTTTCGTCATGAGCACGGATTGGAAGGCAAGTATCAAGACCTAAGCGCCGATGCACAGGCGCATTACGAACGCCATGACATAATCCATGTTCTGTTCGGACTTGACACCAGCATGCGACAAGAAGCGCAGGCCGATGGATGGACTTTGCTGGCGAGCGACATCAGCTGGAATGATATCCGTACATTTATGCGACTGCCCGAAGAAAAAGAGCTAATCACGGAGCTGGGTTGGTGGTCGATCACCAAGACATTTGTGCGCGCGCTTCCCGACTACCTGGGCATGGCATGGCGCGCGCGTCGGATGCGCAAGAAGTGGCGCTGGTCCGACAACGCCCAATACCGAAACGCACGAGTTGCGGATATCCGCGAGGAGTTCGGGATCACCCGCACCCTCGCGGTTTAATCCCCACTCAGCAGCAATCGCAGCTGCTGCAATCCGCGCCCTCTCTACACTTGATGCAATCGCAGTCGCAGCAATTGGGTGGGATATGATATACCATACTAACTCTCCTTATCTTTCAGAGAGTTACATCAATCCTCATCAGTGCGCCAGCGAAATTGAAATTCTAGCTCGTGCATTGGGCCTTCTTGTTCGTGCTCGATCGAAAAATCTGTGCCAGCGGGGATGTAAAGCCGCTCACCCGCGACCTGAATTTCAAAGGCTTTATTCTCTTTGAGCGCGTCCACCAGCCTTTCCAGCTTTTGGATGTTTTGCTCGGTTGTGTAGGTCTTTGTGACGTCACGGCCAGATGTTTCAGTCATAAAATGGGGGCTCCTTGTTCGAGTCCCCAAGATGTATCGCGCTAACGTTGCAGGAATTTTTCCATCGCATCGATTACTTGACCGGGCGCTTCCCAAGGCACGAAATGCCCGCAATCAGGAACTTGATGAATTGTGAGCGGATTGATGATCTCCTCCAACCCACCCAGATTCTCTGGCGGCAGAGCAAGGTCATCAAGCGCCCAGATCACAAGCGTCGGGATCGTGAGCTTGGGGAGGGTCGGCGGCGCGTAATCAGCCGGAAGCTCAAATGGCGCCTCCATATCGGGCACAACCATTTGGCTGGCGCGGTAATAGTTGAGCATGCCGAAACAGGCCTCGCGGTTCTCCCAATCTTTCAGCAGGATATCGCGCTCTTCGCGCGGCATGGTTCCTGGCTTGTCCCACTCGACCTCTTTGAGCATGATACCGGTTAGCCCGCGTTCGCGCACGAGCGCATCATTGGCGGGATCGCGAAAGCCTGTGATGTACTGGCTTGCGGCGCGTTGGCCGGGATGGGTGTAGAGCAGTTTTTGAAAGATCGCAGGGTGCGGCGCGTTGGCAATGACGGCGCGCTCAACCCGCGTGTGCTGACCACCCAGCGCAACCCCCCAGGCAATTGCTCCGCCCCAATCATGGCCGACGATAGTGAACTCTTCGATTTCCAGCGCATCGGCGAGCAGGAAAATGTCGCCGATCAGCTTGTCGGGCGAATAGGCCTCGACTTCTTGCGGTTTAGACGATCCGCGATAGCCGCGTTGATCGGGGGCGACGCAGCGATGGCTTCGGGAAAAATGCGCAATCTGATGACGCCAAGTCCGGTGGTTCTCGGGAAAGCCATGCAGGAAAATCAGAACCGGCGCATTGTGCGGCCCTTCATCCACTACGTCCAGATGAATCCCATTGGCTAGTTCAACGCGTTTTTGCTTCATAGCAAGAAGCTTTGCAGCGAAGCGCAATGCAAGGCCAGCAAAATCTTGGTTGTTTAAGAACGAACGTTCTGATACTCAGCGAGTATGCCAAGACCCCGAACATCTGCCCGTGAAGACACATTGCAAAAAGCGATGCTGTTGTTCTGGAGGGATGGGTACGAGGCTACATCCATGGCCAAGCTGGTGGACGTCACCGGATCGACTAAGCAAACGATCTATGGAGACTTCGGCAGTAAGCAGGGTTTGTATTTTGAATGTTTCGATCACTATAGAGACGTGATTGTCCAGCCAGCGATCAACCCTTTAATGAGCGGAGCGACCATTGCAAAGCCAGACCAAGAGCTGAGCCGGATAACAGAGTACTTTGAAACTCAGATCAGTCTTGCTGAACAAATGGGAATGCCTGGGCCTGGTTGCCTAGTGGGAAACGCGATGACGGAGACCGCTCCGACAAGTCTCGAAGTCCAGATGCTTGTCGAGCAGCATAATGAGAGGCTTTGCGCTGCCTTTGCGAAGGCACTGCCTGCCGGTTTGGAATCCATAAAGCGAAAGGAACTTTCCGAGTTTTTGACTGTCGTAGCGCAAGGCTTGTGGGCGCAGTCGCGTGTTGTGAGCAATGCAAATGAATTGCGCGCAAAGGCAGCGACAATCGTTCGGTTGGTTGAAAAGGAGATTTTGGATGACCGATAACAATTTCAGTCGCCGCGCCTTTCTGGCTGCGCTGGCCATCAATTTTGTCTGGATCAATCTATCGGAAATTGCCCGTTACTTTTGGATAGTACGGCCTTTGTTGCATAAAGCGTTTCCTGGCCAAGCGCATATTGCGCCGATGGATTGGGGGGTCTTTGCGCTTTGGGCTATTTGGGACCTTGTTTTGATTGTGGGGGCGACAGGCTTTTTCTGGTTGTGGTTGGAGCGTTTTGGCCGGGATATGCAACAAATCTTCATCGCATCTCTGGCTTTCACAATCACAATTTTTGGACTGATTTGGCTTGGGATCTCGAATATGGGCCTTGCGCCCTATTCGATGATCATGTTCGCCTTACCGTTGGCGTGGTTTGAACAAGCTGTCGCGTGTTGGATTGTTGCGCGCTTCCAAAACAATGGACCTCGCTCTTTCGGATCAGCATTGTCTTGAGTTGCCTTGTGCGTTGATCAGGATGTCCGCATTCCGTGAGGCTAATCCTCCTGTTTGCTGTCCTCGCGCAGTTTTAAGCCTGCGGTTTGCAAGGGTGTTATGGCACTTTTAAACTGACCCGGTGTCATATGAGCGAAGCGACGAAACTCTCTGTTGAGATGGGAATCGTCGAAATAGCGCAGCTCGGCAAGCACTTGCTCGCTTGGGCTGCTGAAGCCGCGCAAGGCGGCCGCCATGTCGAGGAAGCGGCTGCGTCTCAATATAGCCTTGGGAGTGAGACCAAAATGATGCTTGCAACGTCGCTCTAGGTTGCGGACGGATAGGCCGATCCGTTCGGCTGCGTCCTCAATTCTGATCGTGCTGTCGCTCCGCGCAAAAACTTCGAACTGTGCCATGGCTCCATCGACCTTATAGGTTCCAACCTCCTCCAGGCGTCGCTTTAAAATGCCTTCAACGACGGCGACCTTTTCTTCATCGTTCTTCGCATTCTTGACGGTTTTGTGGAGATCATCGGCCAGCGGGCCCCACACATCGCGCAAGGCCAGCACAGTGTCGGCAAACTGGCTGTGAGGTTGTTTAAACAACCCGCGCCAGCCTCCCGGACGAAACGCGATACCCACATTGTCGAGGCTGCCGGTAAGGCGGACTTTGTACGGTTTGCTGTTTGCGCCTGAGAACAACGCTATCCCGCCGCGCGACAATTCTTCTGGTGCATCGCTGCCCCGCCAATCACCTTTGATCAGACAGCGCACAAAGGCGGTCTCGGCGAGAAGAAAGTCCTCAATTACATGATCGTTGGGAAGCGGCGCCTGAAAGACGTAATAATCCCTGACAAACGGTGCGAGGTCAGGAGAGGGTTTGTAGTTACGAGAAAACAAAGCTTTGCTGGCTCTTACGGCCTTTCTTCACGACTCCATTTTTTCCATATAGCCATTTGCGACCATCGCTGCGACCTGATCAAATAGGCTGTCCGGTGTTCGGCGCAATTCTCCCATGCCTGCCTCCATCCCCTGCGCAACAATGATTTCGCGCTCACCGGCAGCGATAGCATCGAGCATGGTTTTCGCTGCATCTGGTGCAGGGATCCCTTCATCGATGGCTTTGTCAGAGCGCCCCCTGGTAGCCCCGTCTGCGACCAAGGCGTTCTTGGCAACATCTGTGGCCACAGAGCCCGGATAGATGACATGAACACCGACCCCGCTCTGCGAAAGCTCCGCGCGCAAGGCATCGGCATAGCCCGCAAGACCAAATTTGACCGCGCAATAGGCGGTTCGCATGGGTACGCCGACTTTGCCTGCGATTGAGGAGATAAACGCAATGGCACCCGATCCGCGCTCCGCCATGTGCCCGATTAGGCTCTGCGAGAAAGCGATTTGTGCGGTTAGATCGATATCGATTATGTCGCGGTAGACTTGCATGTCGGTGTTAAGGGCGCGGCTGCGCTGGGACACGCCCGCATTGGCAAAGGCCAAGTCCACGCTGTCTTTCCACGCGATGGCCTTAGCGCTGGCATCAGCCAAGGCGGTATCATCGCGTACATCGAATGGTAGGATCAGGCATTCTTGGCAGTCACTGGCGACTTCGGCTAGCCGGCTTTCATTGCGGCCAGACAGCACCACATGCGCGCCGCGCGATGCCACATCGCGGGCCAAGGCTGCGCCAATGCCTGAGGATGCGCCAGTTATCCAGACGGTTTTTCCGGTGTAGTCCATTATCGTCTCCCTCAACCCAAGTGATGGTCAAGGATTGCTAGCCATGCAAGACCGGCACAACGTTCAGTTTTGTCAGCGCGGTGTCTGCATTGAAATATTGCACCATCCCACTAAAGCGCTGCCTATCCAATCCCGGATGGATAAACTCCAAATAGAGAAGAATGACATATGGCCATCTCTTTCCTTGTGATCGACGACTTTTTGGAGAACCCCGATGGGATGCGCGAGCAAGCGCTGGGCTTGGAGTTTCCCGACCAGCCTGGACCATATGTCGGCCGAAACAGCAAGCAGGCAGCCAATCTTCCTGGCCTTGATCAATATGTCTCGCAACTCGTCGGTGAACGGTTGAAGCCGATCCATCCGCCCCAATCACATGGCAAGTTCCGTGTCACTCTGGCCGAGCATGATGAAACCCCCGCGATTCATATAGATCCCTCTCAATGGTCAGGAATCTTGTATCTATCCAGACCCGAAGACTGTCAGGGAGGGACCGAGTTTTTTCGCCATAAGAAGACTGGGTTGGACTGTGCACCCTTCAACGATGCGGCGGCGCGCGCTGAGGGGTTTGCTTCTCAAGCGGATGCGATGGCGCAAACACTTGAGGCCGACGCGCTCAACCATGATGCGTGGGATAAAATCATGGAAATCCCGATGCGGTACAACCGTTTGTTGTTGCTTCGCCCGTGGTTGTTTCACACATCGGGTAAAGGCTTTGGCACGACTTTAGAAAACGGCCGATTGATCTACACGATGTTCTTCACATTGGGCTAGCGCGGTTGAAACTTCACTGGCGCTTCGCTGATGATCTGAGCGAGGTTTTCAGGAAATATGGCTTCGGGCCAGTCGCCTAGCTCCGCCATTGTGAACCACCGGTGCCGGGTCATCACCTTTTGCTCTAAAGCGGTGTGGTTTTTGGTTGATATGGCCGTATCTCTGACATGGATGAGGAAATAGCGCTCATCAGCCTGCACCGGCTCGCCCTCAACCGTGACGAATTCGGGAGTGGTTCGTGCGATCTGTTCACCCGGATCGGCAGTGATGCCAGTCTCTTCGAACAATTCGCGCCTTGCCGCAGCGTCGAAACTTTCTCCCGGCTCGCATTCGCCCCCAGCGGTCACCCAGAATGGCGGGCGGTCTCCCACATCAAACCGGAACATGAGCGCGCGGCATACAGGATCAAGCACAATGATCCTTGAAGAACGGCGAACCCGTTTGAAATTGCCAAACTCATTCATGGAGCCTGATTAGCAGGCGCGCTTGCTTTGATAGCGACCGCGTGAACACGCTGGCCGACAATATCTCCAAGGGCGGCGATCACAGCGCGTTGGCGCGCAAGCCGTGTCATATCTGGCAAAGGATGGCGCCTCGATCACGATGGTGAAGTGGGATTCTCCCGAACCATCATCACCCGCATGGCCAGCATGCTGAGCGCTGTCATTGATGATTTCGAGAATGGTCGGGGCAAACGCTTCTGTTAACAGCCCCCGCATTTCTTCAGCTACAGTTCCGCTCACGGCTGACTTTCCTTCTTTGCAAGTGTTTGCGCCTTGGAATCTGGCCTCTCACTTGCCATTCTCAAGGGCTGATGTCGAAGTCCAAATCTCAAACTCGGTTTCACGGGCGCCACGAAGATGCAGGCCGTGTGTGCGAGCATCCCACATGCCGAGAGCCTGGGGAGTTTCGTGCGCCCGGATACCGTCCCAGTGGTTTTGATGGGCCGGGCGAATGGCGCTGGTTCTGCTTAGAGCATGTCCGCGAATTCAACGCGGGATATGATTGGTTCGAAGGAATGAGCGCCGAAGAGATCCTCAACGCGCAATCCCCGGTAAGCGGTTGGCGAACCGAAAGCCCCAGCTTTAACCCGCGCGTGGCGGTGGATGGAATGCCGCGATGGGCCGATTTTCAAGATCCGCTCGATGCGATCTCAGCGCGCGCAAACGGAATTAAGAGCAAAGCCCAACGCCAGGCGGCGATGCAAATGTCAGGTCGCTTCTCCAAAGACGAGGCAGAAGCGCTCGAGACGATGGGCTTGGGATCGGACACCGACCGCCGGCGCCTGCGCAGACGGTATTCAGAGCTGGTGCGCCGCTATCACCCTGATCGCAATGGGGGGGATCGGCAATATGAAGCGAGGCTGGGCCGAATAGTGGATGCTTATCAGCTCTTGAGGAAAAGCGCGGCCATCGCCTAACCCGCTTCTTCAATCAGCTTCGCATCGATCGCATTGGCTTCGGCATAGGCGGGGCGCTGGGTGACGCGCTCGACATAGGCTTTGAAGGTGGGCGTCTCCGGGATTGAGCCGAAGCGCAGGCCCCAAACGAACTGGCTGCCCACATAAGTGTCCGCCATGGTGAAGCGCTCACCTGCGGCAAAGTCGTTCTCTTTGAGCCAGCCTTCCATCGCTGAGAGTGCCAGTTCCAAACTGCCAAACCCTGCCATTCCGGTGCGCTCTTCGGGAACTTTCCAGTCCATTGCAGCAGCAACCACCGCCTGCTCAATCGGTCCGGCAGCAAAGAACATCCAGCGGAAGTAAGCGGCCTTCTCATGGGCATCTGGCAGCAAGCCTTTGTCGGGATGCGTTTCGGCAAGGTAGTGGTTGATCGCGGCGGCTTCAGTGATCACGTGATCGTGGCTGCCGTGATGGTGAACCAAAGCGGGCACCTTGTTCATCGGATTGATGGTCACAAAATCATCAGGCCGATTGGCGAAGTCAAACACCACTTGTTCGTAATCCGCGCCCGCCTCGTGCAAGGCCCAGCGCGAGATTTGCCCGCGGCTCATCGCGACGGTGTAGAAGGTGAATTCAGCCATTGCCCCGCTCGTTCCTTCCGCGTGTCAAAACAGGTTCGAACTCACCAAAGATCAGGCGTGAGCCATCAAAGGGCGGATCGCCTTCTGGGTAGCCTTCGAACCCTTCGCCTTTGCCCATCGCCTCTTGCGCTTTTTGGAGCGTCTCTTTGTCGGGCCAGATCACCCATCCCGCGACGATTTTCTCGCCTTCAGGTGCAGCGACCGCTTTGCGCAGATCGGTGGTCTTGCCATCAGGCACGTTCGCCTCCCACAATTCCATCACCTCAAGCGCGCCGTGATCCATCGACCAATTGGCCATGAACTCAGCAGCCTTTTCATAGGCTTCACGGTTACCTTCTGGCACGGACAAAACGGCCACAGCGATATACATTGGACAATCTCCCACTCATCGATTCCCACGCTCAAGATAGCAGGAATGGCAGGGGAATGCGTCAGTTTTGCTTGAAAGCCCAGCGCAGCGTCCGGCCCACACCCCAAGTCGCCGCGCGCGCAGGCAGGGCGGTGAGGACGGGGCGCTGAAGATGCAGCATTTTGCGCCCCCATTCCGGCACCATCGCCACCGCCTCCGCCCCAAGCAGCGTCTGCACCCCTGGCGGTGTGCCCTCAGGGCGCTGGGTGAGCACCAATTGCGCGACCTCACGCGCTTCGGGTGAGGCGCGACAATCAGTGCGCAACTCGCGAAAGATTGCCTCTGCTTCGCGGCGGTTTTCCGGAACAGGAGCAGCACCCAGCGCGCGGGCGATAACGGCGAACTGACGGTAATACTCATCTTGGTCGGCCCCCGGCATATTGGGGCGCACATGGCGAAGATATCCAGCGAGAAAGCTCTGTGCTTCGACAACATGCACCCATGCGAGCGTGCGCGGATTGTTCGCGGCATAGGGCGTGCCATCGGGCAGGGTCCCGGTGATTTTGGAATGGATCGCGTTCACCCGCTCAATCGCGGCATTAGCGCGGGTTTCGTGACCAAAGGTTGTCACCGCAATAAACTGCGCGGTGCGGCGCAGGCGGCCATGCATATCCTCGCGAAAGTTGGAATGGTCGAGCACACCTTGCAGCGCCTCTGGATGGAGCATCTGCAACAGCAGACTGCGAATGCCGCCGGTCATCATCCCCACCAGATCAGCATGGACCAGACGGATCGGCGTGTCCTTGGCAAACAGCGCATTGTCTGAGGGCGGAGTGGGCTTTTGCCCGGCAGCGTTCTCATTGAACACGCCGCGCACCTGATCGACCAGTTTGAGACGAAGGCTTTCGATGGGATCGGGCATGACCCAACATGTAGTCACCCGGCTCGCAAAATGGGAGTGGCCCCGATCAATTTCTCCGAGTCGCGGTCAGCCAATGGGGGGTTAGTTGATAAAACGCATGCGTAAGCGGCCTTGAGCCACTCAAGCTCACACAAGGATGCACTTTTCGAAGGTTGCAAAGGCCCGCCGCGAACATAGCGTGGAGGCGGCCAGTAGGAAAATGCTGCGGTTTCCAATCGATATAGGCTCGCACGCTAAAGCGCGACGGGCCGGCCTATCTTTCCCTCTGCCCGAGTTATTGACAACTAGGTCTTGAAAGCGGCCATTCCGCTGACGACCCAAGATCCGTGCAGAATAGCCTGTTCTTTCATGCCCCAGCATCCAACCAAGAGTGGAGGCCGGTGTCTGCAACCGAGCGTACTCGAACGCTCTCAGGCCGCTTTCTAGATCAAGGCACGCTCGCTGCCGGTTTGTGACAGATTGGTCTCAGAATACTTGGTGATTGTAGCGCTTTCGCAACTTATCTGTCGTGGATCGGTAGTCTGCTCAACCTAACGCCCACCCGAACGCGCATATCTGCACGGGTCAAGGGGAACAATCAAAATGTCTTATATCCGCCTTCTCGCAGGCACGGGGTCATTCGCCCTTGCCGTTTCGCTCGCTACGCCTGCTATTGCAGGGGAAGTTCGCGGCATCGTTGCTGATGCAGGCGACACTGACGCGCTGCAAGCGGTCGAGGTTCGCATCGAAGAGCTGAACCGCCGCACCGTAACTGACCGCGATGGATCGTACAGTTTTGCTGATGTCCCGGCGGGCAGCTACACGATCACCGCCAATTATGTCGGCGCCGATCCTGTGAGCGAAACCGTGGCCGTCCCTGCTGAAGGGATCGTGACGCGCAATTTCGCACTTGGGCAATCCGGTTCGAGCATCCTCGTGATCGGCCAAAGCGCAAGCCAAGCCTCAGCCCTCTCGCGCAAACGCGCAGCAGATGGCGTGTCCGATGTCTTGACGCGAGACTCCATCGGCCAGTTTCCCGATCAGAACGTTGCGGAAAGCCTGCGCCGACTGCCGGGTATTAACGTGCTCAACGACCAGGGTGAAGGCCGCTTTGTGGCGGTTCGCGGGCTTGATCCGAACCTCAACGCCACCTCTTTGAACGGCGTGCGTCTCCCTTCACCCGAAGGCGACATCCGCGCAGTCGCTCTCGATGTGGTCTCTTCGGAGATCGTTGAATCAATTGAGGTGCGAAAGTCGCTCACGCCCGATATGGACGCGGACACAATCGGTGCTTCTATCGAGATCAACACCGTGAGCGCGTTTGACCGCCGCGATGATTTGTATGTGCTGCGTCTGGGCGGCACCTATAACGAATTGCGCGACGAACTGCGCCCCGATCTTGGCCTTAACTTCGCGACGCGCTTGAGCGAGAATTTCGGCGTCACCGGCGGCGTGACCTTCGTCAATCGCCAATTCCAAACCGACAATATCGAAGCCGATGATTGGACCGAAGATGACGGTCTGATCTACGCCGAAGAGGTTCAATATCGCGATTATCTGGTTGAACGCGAGCGGATCAGCGCAACGCTTGGCTTTGATGCGAGGGTTGGCGACAACACCGAGCTGTATCTGCGCGGCGTGTGGAGCCAGTTTGACGATCAGGAATTCCGCCGCCGTGTTGTCTTCAAATTGGAAGACGCCAATGTCTCAGGCAGTGGGCTCAATCCGCTGTTTGATGATAGCCGCGACCCCACCGACCCCGAAGATGAAACCGTGATCGAGGTTGAGCGCGACGTTAAAGACCGGTTCGAACGTCAGCGCATTCGCACCGTCACCTTTGGCGGCGAAAGCGATTTTGGCGGGCTGCGCGCGGAATATGCGCTGAGCTGGGCCCAATCCTCAGAGGAAGAGAACAACTCTGTCGATCCCACCGTCTTCAAGGGTGAGTTTGAGGATTCAGGGCTCGGCGTTGGATTTGACTATTCCGATGCGCGCCGCCCGGCTTTCAATATCTCAGGCAACACCGCCGACTTTTTTGACCCGAGCTTTTACGAGCTTGATGAGGTTGAGCTGACCGTCCTTTCAGATGCCGAAGACGAAGAGTTCGCCGCGCAGTTTGATCTGGCGCATGACATCTACATGGATGCTGGCACTTTCACCATTCAGGGCGGTTTCAAAGGCCGTTGGCGCGAGAAGTCCTTCAACGGCACCATCGAATTTTACGAGCGCGACGACTACACGCTCGCCGATGTGCTAGGGGCCCCGGCAACAAACAGTCTCGCTGACCTCAACCCCCTGCCGGGTCTGACTGAGGCGAGCGACTTCTTCTTTGCGAACCAAGCCTCTTTCGAGCTGCAAGAGGCCGACAGCCTGATCGACAGCGCTAATGAAGACTATTCTGTCGAGGAAGACATCCTTGCCGGGTATCTGTTGGGCCGCTGGGAAAGCAATGATCTGCTGGTGATCGGCGGGGTTCGTTATGAGCGCACGGACAACACGCTTTCCGGCTTCAACACAGCATTATTCGAAGAAGATCAGACGCTTCCCAATGGCTCGGTGGCAACCGATGACACAGTCATCGTCACCCCGATCCAGTTTGAACGGGACTATGACCACTGGCTGCCCAGCCTTAACCTGCGCTATTCGCCGCAACCTGATCTGGTGATGCGCCTTGCCGGGTATCGCAGCCTGGTTCGCCCTAACCTTGAGCAACTCGCCCCCAGGGTGGAGTTTGACGAGGACAACGAAGCTGTCATCGGCAACCCAACGCTGGAGCCGTTCACCGCTTGGAACCTTGATGCGACGGTTGAATATTACATGTCGAACAACGGCGCGATCACTGCCGGCGTTTTTTACAAGGACATTGAGGACTATGTTGTCGAAGTCGCTTTCGACGGAGCTGGCAGCTTCCTAGGCTTTGACTTTGATGCGGCGGAAAGCTTCATCAATGGCGAGAGCGCGGAAATCTTCGGAATCGAATTGAGCCTTTACCAACAGCTCGATTTCCTGCCAGCGCCGCTCGATGGCCTCCTGGTGCAGGCCAACTACACCTACACTGACGCCACCGGCTCTGTGATCGATGGCGAGCTTGATGCGGTGGGCGACACGCCAACCTTCCGCGAGATTGCTCTGCCCGCGACCTCTGAGCATACGTTCAACGCGGTGCTCGGTTATGAGAAAGGCCCGATCAGCCTGCGTCTTGCTGGCACCTATCGCGATGGCTTCTTGGATGAGATCAACTCGGACGGTCCTGAGTTTGACCGCTTCGTCGCCGACCATTTCCAGCTCGATTTCACCGCGCGGTATCAGGTCTTGGACAGCGTTCAGCTCTATTTTGAGTGGATCAACATCAACGATGCGGAATTCTTCGCCTTCAACAATTTTGGCGGGCGGCAGAACAATCTGCAATATGAAGAATACAGCTGGACAATGAAGGGCGGCGTTCGTCTGACCTTCTGATCGGAAACGCAAGATGTTGAGACCCTTTCACGGCTTTTCGCTCATATCGCTCGGGATCGCTGCGGCTTGCGCGACAATCCCGAGCGGTGATCCCGCTGTCACGGTCACCGCGGTCGCGGAGACTGTTCCAGTTGGGACAGAGAATGAAGACGCCGCGGATGATCCTGCCATCTGGCGCAATTCAAGCGATCCATCGCAAAGCCTGATCGTCGGCACGGACAAAAAGGCGGGGCTGCACGTCTACAATCTCAATGGCCAGCAGCTCGGCTTTATGCCGGGGGCGGGGCTCAACAATGTCGATCTGGTTGATCTGCCTTGGGGCGGCGTGTTGGTGGCTGCGAGCGATCGGTCCGATCTCACCACTGCGCATATTCAACTTGCCGTGCTCAACACTGAAACCGGCGCTCTTATGGCCAAGGACCGCGTGAGTGTCGGGCCGGGAGAGGGCTATGGCATTTGCCTGGGTGAGCCCGGTGAAGACCGCAGCCTGACCGTCTTTTCCGCTCCCAAGAATGGCGTTATCTATCGCACCCGCCTGCATTTTGGTCCGCAACTGGAAAGTGGCGACCCATTCGCAACGACTGAGACTCTCACCACTGTTCCGAGCCAGCCTGAAGGCTGTGTGGTCGATAACCGGACCAGCACGCTTTACATTGGCGAAGAGGCAGCCGGGATATGGGCCATCGACATTGAAACGGGCGAAAAATCTCTTGTTGCGGAGACGGGGACCGGGATGATGGTTCCCGACGTCGAAGGGCTTGCGCTTGCACCCGAAGGCACGAATGGCGGTTACCTGGTTGCATCATCGCAAGGCGATAACGCCTACGCGGTTTACGCTTTGCCGGAAATGACCCCATTTGGCCGGTTCCGCATCGCTGAAGGCACTTTCGGAGCAACCGAAGAAACCGACGGCATAGCTTTAGATCCTCGCAGTTTTGGCCCGGCCTTCCCTGGAGGACTGTTCGTCGCGCAAGACGGTATCAACCCGCCCGCAGCGCAGAACTTTAAAATGGCGCGCTGGGATGAAATATTGGCGGCGCTGACGCGTTCCAATTAGGGCCGCACTTGAGAGCTTGCCTACAATCGAGGCACTTCCAATTGAGGGCTAACCATTTGCCTTGGATCACAAGGGTTTCGCGTTTCCGCGATACGTATGCTTCCACCCCCAGACTGCGACGTTTCTTTGCTGAGATTGGCCTCCTGAAACAGGGCTTGCGAATGTCGGATGGAATTCGCACATGAGCGGCAGGGAAACTGACGCCTAGTGTGTAGGTGACCGGTGCCTGATGGAGATCTTCGCCTATGTCGATCAATGCCGATTTTGCCGCTCCTGCGCTTGTGAAAACGGATGCGCTTGATTGGGTGCCTTCGCCGATGAAGGGCGTGGACCGCCGGATGCTGGACCGGATTGGAGGGGAGGTTGCCCGCGCGACGTCGATTGTTCGCTACGCCAAGGGCAGCGCCTTTCCCGAACACACCCATTCGGGCGGTGAGGAGTTTATTGTGCTCGACGGCGTGTTTCAGGATGAGCATGGCGACTATCCGGCGGGCACCTATGTCCGCAATCCGGTGGGGACGCATCATGTGCCGGGGTCCGAGCCGGGCTGCACGATCTTTGTCAAATTGTGGCAGTTTGACCCAGAGGATCAGGAGCAGTTCGCTGTGGATTTGGGCACGCTTGCCCTGACGCCGGACCCCAATCGCGCTGGCGTGAGCCATGCCGTTCTGGCGGAGCGTGATTACGAGCGGGTTGCGCTTGAGGAGTGGGAAGCCGGTGCGCAAATCACCTTGGAAGATGGTGGCGGCTTTGAGGTTCTGCTGCTGGCGGGAGAGGTCACGCTCGAGGGTGAGACCTACCAAGCCCACGATTGGATCCGCTGGCCTGCTGACAAAACCGCTGTTTTCACCGCTGGCGCAGCAGGCGCGCGGCTTTGGATCAAACGGGGGCATTTGAACGAAATCCGCGTGCCGCAGCAGGCCTAACCGATCATCCTTGTGGCCATCCTTGCAAAAATGTCAGGTCCCCATTCGCAACCCACTCTTGCCCGTGTGCTAATCGCGCTCTAACGCTCTGCGCGATATGAACTCTCACTCAACCGAAGAATTCGCAGGCTCCGCGGCCATCCCATCCACTCCCGATGCGACCATCGATGTGCGCGACACATTTGGCGTTGATGTCGATTGGCAGGTTCCTGCCTTTGCCGAAGCCAGCGAACATGTGCCTGAGCTTGACGAAAGTTATGTCTTCGATCCCGACACGACGCTCGCGATCCTAGCTGGATTTGCGCATAATCGCCGGGTGATGGTGCAGGGCTATCACGGAACGGGTAAATCGACGCATATTGAGCAAGTGGCAGCGCGCCTCAACTGGCCAAGTATCCGGGTGAACCTTGATGCGCATATCAGCCGGATTGATCTGGTGGGCCGCGATGCGATTGTCCTGAAAGACGGCTTGCAAGTCACCGAGTTTAAAGAGGGCATCCTGCCATGGGCGCTCCAGCACCCGGTCGCGCTGACCTTTGATGAATATGATGCAGGCCGCCCTGATGTGATGTTCGTGATCCAGCGCGTGCTTGAATTTGATGGTCGGCTGACTTTGCTTGATCAGAACCGCGTGATCACGCCGAACCCGCATTTCCGCCTGTTCGCGACCACCAACACGGTTGGCCTTGGCGATACGAGCGGGCTGTATCACGGCACGCAGGCGATCAACCAGGCGCAGATGGACCGTTGGAACATTGTGTGCGCTCTCAATTATCTGCCCGCTGAAACCGAAGAGCAGATCGTCAAATCGAAGACGCCCGACACAGATGACGCGATGATCGCCGATATGGTCAAGGTGGCTGAGCTGACGCGGCAAGGCTTTATGAACGGCGATATCTCCACTGTGATGAGCCCGCGCACCGTCATCACTTGGGCGCAGAATGCGGCGATCTTCAAATCGGTCGGCTTCGCATTCCGCCTCTCCTTCCTCAACAAATGCGATGAGGCAGAGCGGGTGCTGGTGGCCGAATATTTTCAGCGGGTGTTCAACGAAGACCTGCCAGAAGGCGCTGCATAGGGGCAGTCTATAGCGGTCAGCGGGGCGTCAACTTGCGCTGAACCGTATTAGCCTGCTAATACAGTGGGCGATGTCTGTGTTTCAACGATTCTGGAAGCGAAAGTCAGGGGAGAACCCGACGCCGGGTGATCCGGGCTATTACGCTTTGTATGAATCCCAGCGTCCCTATGATCTGGATGATGAGCCGCAGGTCTATCGCCCCGCAGGCTCCACCGATTTCGAGGCCTGGGACGCGCAGCTTGCGGGCGTTGATGGCGCTGTCGAACGCGAAGAGCGGCGGCGCGCACCGTTCTGGCGGCGCGCGCATTGGCTGGGGCGGGGCAAGCGCTGGTGGGCGGTGCGCTTTATCGCGGCGTGCTTTATGCTCTTTATCGTGCTGTTCGCATGGCTTGCATGGACCGCGCCGCTTTCCAAAAGCCTTGAGCCGATTGCCGCGCCGCAGATCACTTTGCTGGCAAGCAACGGCACGCCGATAGCGCGCAACGGCGCGATGGTGGATGAGCCCGTGGAGGTGGAGGAGCTGCCCCCGCATGTGGTCGAAGCCTTCCTCGCCATCGAAGACCGGCGGTTTTATTCGCATTGGGGCATCGACCCACGCGGCATTGCGCGCGCCATCTGGACTGGGCGTGGGGGCGGAAGCACGATCACGCAGCAGCTCGCCAAGTTCACCTTCCTCACGAGCGAACAAAGCCTCAGCCGCAAAGCGCAAGAGGCGCTGATCGCGTTTTGGCTGGAAGGGTGGCTGACTAAGGATGAGATCCTCGAACGCTATCTTTCCAACGCCTATTTCGGAGACAACCAATACGGCCTGCGCGCAGCGAGCTTGCACTATTTCTACCGCCAGCCGGAAAATCTGCTGCCGCAGCAAGCAGCGATGCTGGCGGGCTTGCTTCAGGCCCCGTCGCGCTATGCCCCGTCGAAACATTATGACAGGGCCAAAGCGCGCATGGATCAGGTGATCGGATCCATGGTGGCGGCGGGTTATCTTACGCAGGCGGAGGCTGATGCGTTGCCTGACCCTGTGATGGATGTGCGCGCCAGCGATAACCTTCCCACTGGCACCTATTTTGCGGATTGGGCGCTGCCCATGGCGCGCGAGGGGCTGGAGCGCGGCTATGCAAGGCAAGTTGTTACCACCACACTCGATGCGCAATTGCAGGCGCTTGCCAGCCGGGTGACCAATCGGGCAGAGTTGGGTGATGCGCAGGTCGCCTTGGTTGCGATGCGGCCGACCGGCGAAGTGGTCGCGATGGTGGGCGGACGCGACTATGCGACAAGCCCATTCAACAGAGCAACACAGGCGCAAAGGCAGCCCGGATCGACCTTTAAACTGTTCGTTTATCTCGCCGCGCTTGAGGCCGGCTGGTCGCCGGATGACATGATCGCAAACACCGCGATAGAGGTGGGATCGTACCGTCCCAAGAACTCGCGTGAACGCTATTCTGAAGAGATCACCCTCGAAGATGCCTTCGCCTCTTCCAGCAATGTCGCCGCGGTGCGATTGTTCAATGAGGTCGGCAGCGAGCGTGTGATCCGCATGGCGCGATCATTGGGCGTTTCGTCGCCGCTGCCCGAAGGTGATCCGAGCCTTGCGCTGGGTTCTTCGAGTATGAACCTTCTGGAGCTGACTGCAGCCTATGCGGGCGTTGCGTCGAACACTTTCCCGGTGCGCCCCTATGCTTTCGCGCGGGAGGAGCAGGGCTGGTGGGAATGGCTTACCACGCCAACTGAAAGCCTTTCCTATGGCAGCCATGAAGACATTGAGACCATGCTGCGCGCGGCGATCAATCGCGGGACGGGAGAGGCCGCTGAGCTTCCCATCGCCAATTTCGGCAAGACCGGGACGACTCAGAATTACCGTGATGCTTTGTTCGTTGGCTATGCGGGCGACCTGGTCGTCGGCGTATGGGTTGGCAATGATGACAATTCGCCCATGGGCCGCGTGACAGGCGGAGGACTGCCTGCGCGAATCTGGAAAGACTTTATGCGCAGCGCCCTGTCACTGCCTGCTCCGCGCCCGCGCCCTGCGCCCAACCCTGAAGGCCCCGTCCAGCCTTTCGATATCGAAGAGGGTGAGGAAATTCCGCTCGGTGATGAAGGCACCACATTGCGGTTTGAGGAGGAAGGCATCATCCTGTCGCAGGACGGCGTGCCGGTGGAACTGCGGTTGGATGAAGACGGCTTCCGGATCGAGGAACTTGAGCCGCAGGACTAGGCTGGAGGGCCTCACGCCATCAGGATGTTCATGATCGCGGTGGCTATTGGGCGGCCGCGATCATCCTGCCACGCCTCCACTGCAATATTGGCGTTGCGCCGTCCTAACCGGGTGATCCTGCCTTTGGCAAAGCTGGGCTGCGATTTGCCTGCGGAGAGATATTGCACTGTGATGTTCACCGGCTTTAGCTGAGCCTCGCGACCCTCTTCGCGCAGCCGCGCACGCAGCACTGCATAGCCAGCATTTTCCAGCAAGCCGCCGGTGGCGCCGCCGTGATAATGGCCGGGGCGCCCTTCGACATTCCGGCTGAAATCAACCGTCAGGATGGGCACACCGTCTTCGATTTCAGCGATGCGGATGCCGAGCGCGCGGGCATAAGGGGGAAGCCCAAGCTCACTCATCGCCGGTCCCCGCTTCGGTTGCTGCTTCCTTGCTTAACTCCGGGTCGCTTGGAATTTTGCCCAGCTGCGAATCTTGCCGGGGGTCTTGCCCGATATTCATAAAAACGCCGGCTACATGGGCGACCGGATCGTTGCGATCGCCATCATGGGCGATGCCGCGCACAAAGGCAGCAGAGCGGGTGCGGCGATAGCATTCGACCCGCCCCCAAACCGCGCTGCGTTCACGCGCTGGGCGTTGATAATCGACCCTCAGGTCAAGGGTGGCGACCGGCGCAAACACTCCTGCTGTATGCCAGATCGACATGCCGCTCGCCATATCCATCAGGCTGATGATCGGTCCGGATGCGAGGACGGCGCGGTCGGGCTCTCCCAACAAATCTTCACGCCAAGGCAGTTCCAATTCGACCCAATTGTCTCCATGCGCCGAATATCGCAGCCCCAGCCATCCGGTGTGACCGACGCGAAAGAAGAACTTGGCCGACTGCACTGCGTTGAATTGCGGCGCTTTTTCGCTTGCTTCACTGCTCATTCTCACGCCCCTTGACCCATAAGTAACTGATTAAAAGCATTTAATTTCTAAATCGGCACTGTCTCAGCCACTCTTCAGATGCCTCGCGATTGTCTCGCTTGGCTATCAGACTGGAGGCTTTCGAAATGCCAAAAATTGAACTCACCACTATTCCGGGTCTTGAGACGGCTCAAGCCCTCTACGGATCGGTTGCTCAAAGCGCAGCAGACTATGATGACCGCATCGTCGAAATCATGGTCTTCCTTTACGAGACGGATCCCGGCCTTGCTCAGACCACCACTTTGCTGTGATTGATGGGGCGGGAAGGCGATGCATACTCATCCCGCCATTGCGGCGCTGCGGAGCGATCCCGCTCGGCAGCGCTGCGCCAACGCCGCTATTGAGGCGGCTCATCGGGAATGGCTGGATGGAGAGCGGACCAGGACCATCCGGCGCGAACTGGCTGTGTTTGATGCCGACGGTGACATCCAAAGCTCCCCCTGCCTAGCGGCCCTGCTTTCCGACATCGCCCTTGCGAGCAACTGGGTAAGCGGTTTCGTATCCAGCCATATAGAAGCGCTGCGGAAAAGCCCGCTGGCAACCGTGCCCCTCCGCCATTCCAGCAACAACGGATTTTCGCGACTGGTGTTGCTGCGTCATGGAGGCACTATGCTGTCGCTTTGCACCTATGAGCCGATAGCCGATCCGCGCGCGCCCTCAACGGCGCGGTTTGCCGATCGATATGCGCATGAACTGGTCTTGGCTGGACAGGCGACTGCAATGCTCCACACTCCTGTGCGCGGCGCGGACGGTGGGGCGAAAGTGCGGGTTGCTGACCAGTCATGGCGTGCAGGCACCCAGGTGGCTTTGCAGCCCCTGCGAGAGGCTCGTCACATCGTTAAAGTGGAGCGCACCATGCTTTTGCTCCAATTGCACCGCGCAACGCCCAATGCCTCGCCCACCTATGAACACCGCATCGCCGATGGAGCGCTTATCGGGCAATCATCGGGCGATAAACGCGCCAGTGAGCAGGTGATGGCGCTCGCGGTGTTGGGGGCTTTGCAACACCGTCAAGGGATCGGCGAGATGAGCGAATTTGCGCGCGACAATGGCCGCGATCCCGATGCGCGGTGGGAGGCGGTTCGACAGGTCCTGAGCCTCGACAGCGCGCGTGGTTTCGATTTGCTCACTGGCATCGCTACTCGCCCGCAAGACCCGCTCAGTGCCAACGCGCAGGCGCTGCGCGATCAGCTGCTGAAGACCTATCCGCAACTCGCTCAGCCCATGCAGGAGGCTTGCTGATGCCCCAATTTCTCGATGTAAACGACAAAAAGGCTTGCGGGCTTGAGGAGGCTATCGAAGCGCTCAGCCAGATCCATTTTGACCCGCGCGATGCGGCAAGCACGCAGGAAACCGCTTTGTGGCTGCGGAGGCTCACCAACAACCGGAGCTTTCTGGCAGAGCGGCTGCTGGATCGTCTTGCGGGCCGCAGCGCGGGTGAGGCGGCAAGTGGCTTTGGCCCCCAAGCCATCGTCTTGTGCCCGGTGCGCGGCAATATGTTTCTACGCGCCAACATTTGGCCTGCCGAGAATGATTTGTGCTTTATGAACAGCGGTGCGCGCAGCTTTGTCTATGGCGTGCCGCATGATCACAATTTCGCGTTTCTGACGAGCGGCTATCTCGGCCCGGGCTATCGCAGCGACTATTACACCTACGATTATGACGCGGTGGCCGGATATGCGGGCGAGGATGCGGGTCTACGCTTTCACGGCCGCAGCGCGTTGGAGCAGGGCAAGCTGATGCTGTACCGCGCGCATCTGGACGTGCATTCGCAATTGCCGCCCGAAAGCCTCTCGGTTTCGCTCAATGTGATGCATGTGGACCCATCGCAGAGCTGGTTCGATCAGTACGGTTTTGATCTTGAGAGCGGGGAGGTGAGCCGGGTGCTGAGCCCCAACACTTCCGAAGTCTTCCTGCGCACAGCGGTGGCGAGCGGGTTGGACGAGGCTCTCGATTTCGCCGAATGGATCGGTTCAACCCATCCCAGCGAGAGGCTGCGGCTTGCAAGTTTCGAGGCGCGGGCAGGGGCAGCGCAAAGCGTGGAAGAGCGCGATGTGGTCTGGTGGGAAGCAGAGAAGTCTGGCAGCCGGATGCTGGCGGAATTGGCGAAAGAGCGGCGTGCTTTGATCGATTAAGGCGTTGCCAAAGCCGCACCAAGAAAGAAGATCCAAGCAAACGCAAAAACAATCGCAAAGCCAAGGACAACACAGCCAATTCGAAGAGGAAGTTTCAAGCGTCGAAATTCTGCGACCTTAAGAAACTGAATGGTCGCGATGAGCAGTTGCTGGGTTAGTTCTTTGAAAATCTCGCCCAAACCTAAAGCACCCCGCCGGCAAGCCTATCAATCGCCCCCTGCAGGATCACCGCTGCTGCGTGGCTGTCGATGGCTTCGGCGCGTTTGGCGCGGCTCATGTCTTGGCCGATCATCGCCGCCTCTGCGCTTTGGGTGGACCAGCGTTCATCCCATAGGAGCAGCGGCAGCGCGAAAGCCTCTTCGGCATTGCGGGCAAAGGCTCTGGAGGCCTGCGCGCGGGGGCCTTCGCTGCCATCCATATTGCGAGGGAGACCTAGGACAATACCTTTCACCGCGCGTTCAGCGATCAGCGCGGCGATGCTCTCGCGGTCGCGGCCCCATTTGCCGCGCGCAATCGTCTTACCATTGGTCGCAAAGCGCCATCCCGCATCGCAAAAGGCGGTCCCGATGGTCTTAGTACCAAGGTCTAGGCCAATGAGCACGCCGCCATCCGGAAGCGCCTCGGCGAAATCCGGGGCGAATTCGGTGATCAGTTTGCGCCGCCTGCAAACGCCGCCACCCGGCGTTCCACATCCAACTGCGTGTTCGCCCAGAACAGCGGGATGTCGTAAACGTGGTAATTGTTGCCCGGCAGCACATAAGAGCCCATCTCGGGCGGGTCGCCTATCAACAGCAGCCCGCGATCATCGCAGCGCGCGGGGACGGCTGATGGAACAAGCTCTCCTGTGGACATGGCATCGTCTGGCACAAGCGTACCAAGGTTTGCCGCCGCTGGGGAAGAGCCGCCAAATGTGCCGGTGATCGGGTTGGTGCACAGGATCTGGCTGGTGCCGCGCGGGCTTCCGTCAAATCCGATAGATGCAGCATAGGTGTCGATCACGGAAGAGGGATCAGCAGGCTCGGCAAAGCTTGACCATGACAGCACGCAGCCGGTCTGTGCGGGGGTTGCGCAGGCGGCAAAGCCCAGTTGCGGCACGTCATGCGCGACGGAAATCGGCCAACCAATGGCGTATGCGGCGACAAGGCGCTGTGCGACGGGCGTGCCTTGGACTTCCTCGCGCAGCAGCCGCAAGAGATGGAGTGATCCCTGGCTGTGGCCCGCTAGGACGATAGGCGTGTCTTCATCAACCGAACTGAGGAAAAAGCGATAGGCCTCCAGCACGTCGCCATAGGCCGCGCCAATCGCTTGCTCCGCTTCGGATTCGTCAGTCAAAAATGCGCCCATGGTTGCTTGGCGATAGCGCGGCGCCCAGATCTCACTCGCGCCGTTGAATGGGCTCGCCATGCCGCGCACATAGATACGCGCAATCCGTTCTGCCTCCTCATCGCCAAGCGGTGCGTTCCAATTGTCACGGCTAAGATAGCTGGTGGGGTGAACGAAGAACACCGCGTAAGGCCCGGTTTCGGGGCGTTGGACCGGCTCAGAGGGCTCTTCAGAACCATCTTCACCTGCAGCAAAAGCAGGCTGCCAGCGAGCAGGGTCACTCACTCCAATTCCGGGGCGTGAATACCACAGGCCGGGGTCTTCATAGGCGTTCGCCTCCAAAGCCTCAGTCGGTGTGAACTCGGTCGTGGGGACAAGAGCGGCGGCCATGATGTCTTCGCTGAACATCTGCCACGCAATCCCAGCGCCGAGAACTGCAACAATGCAAATCGCGATGAAATAGAGGAATTTCTTGGCCATGTGCTGCCGCCTGCGTTGTTACTCAGCCGCCTCAGGCTGTTCGGCTATGGCGGGGCGAAGAGTGCTCCAAGCGCGTTCCCCGCGCATCGCAGAATACCATGTGAGCGGGTTCCACGAGGCCGATCCATCGAGCGAGAAGGTAATGAACTCTGCGCGCCCGCCAATATTCTCCAAAGGAACGCCATAGCCAAGCCCGCGATCCGCCGCTGACGCGCGGCTATCGGCGCTTTCATCACGGTTGTCGCCCATCACAAACACATTGTCCTCTGGCACGGTGTAAGGGCCGTAATTGTCGAGGAATTGGTTCTTGTGATCGATAATCAGATAGGTCGCCCCATTGGGCAGGGTTTCGCGGTAAGTGGGCGGTTCGAAATATTCAGAGCCATCTGCCTCGCGCACCCGGTAGCTTTCGAAATTGGAAAGGCACGGGCCGTTCTCGCACATCAGCTCTGGCTCAAACGGAATGCGCACGGGCGGTACGACTTCGCGCTTCACCGGCACACCGTTGAGGATCAGCCGTCCGTCTCTAACCTCCACAACATCACCGGGCAGCGCCACGACACGCTTGATGTAATCTTCATTCTTGGTTGGATGCACCGGGATGACGATGTCGCCATATTCAGGGGTTGAGCCGAACACGCGCCATTCGCCGCGCGGCAGGATGTGAAAGCTCGCCGATGCCCATGACCAGCCATAGGGATACTTGCTAACAACCAACCGATCACCGACATGCAGCGATGGCATCATTGATGTCGAGGGAATGTAAAACGGCTTTGCGACCAGAGAATGGAACATCAGAACCGCAAGCAGCATCAAGGCCAGCCCGCGAAACTCCGCGAACCAGTTGATCTTTTCCTCTTCCGCTTCCTCCTTCGGGTTCCTCAATTCAGCAAGTTCAGCCGAAGGATCGCCGTCAGACGAGGCAAAGTTAGGGGTGGTCGATGGCGTGTTCGTGTCGGTCAAAGCTGTCTTTTCTCTGTTTTCCCAGCCCGTTATTCGGGTTTCGGAAACGCCTCAATTATGACGAAGGCCTGCGCCCATGGATGATCGTCGGTTAGGGTGAGATGAATATGCGCCTCATGGCCCGGTGGGATCATTTGTTCAAGCCGCTTTGCTGCCCCGCCTGTGAGCGAAAGCGTCGGCGCGCCTGACGGTTTGTTCACAACGCCAATGTCTTTCATATAGACGCCCGCCTTGAAACCGGTGCCCACGGCCTTGCTGAACGCCTCCTTTGCGGCGAAGCGTTTGGCGTAGGTTCCAGCGATTGTGTAGGGCCGTCGCCGGGCCTTGGCACGCTCGATTTCGGTGAAGACACGGTTCTCAAACCGCTCACCAAAACGGTCGAGCGAACTCTGGATGCGCTCAATATTGCAGAGGTCAGAGCCGAGGCCGATGATCACGCTGCTCTCCCGATCAATACCACCAAGAGCACCAGCCCGATCACATGGATCATAACCTGAGATTTGAACAGCGGATGCGCGAAGTCTCCGTTGGCGAATTTGAGCGCGCCGACAAAGCCGAAAATCTGCAAGGCGACCCAACCAATCGCGAAGGGGCGCAAAATGCCGGTGTTGAGCGCAAAGCCGAGGAACGCAATCGCAATCAGAAACATGACCGCTGCGGCCAAGGCCCATATCTTTTGTGCTCGGGTAAGCTCGGGAAGGTCTTGAGATTCTGCCACGCGCTAGCCCCGCGCCTCATCCATCAATTCGCGCATCTGGCGGATGGCGGGTTCGAGCCCGGTGAAGACGGCCTCGCCGATCAGGTAGTGGCCGATATTGAGCTCGGCGATTTGCGGGATGGCTGCGATAGGCTGGACATTGTCGAAGGTGAGGCCGTGGCCTGCATGCGGTTCAATGCCGTTTTTGGCGGCGAGGGCGGCCATGTCGGTGATGCGTTTCACCTCGTTTGCGACCTTTTCATTGTCGCCATCCAGGAACGCATGTGCGTATTCGCCCGTGTGAAATTCCACGACGGGCGCGCGAAGTCGCAAAGCTGCGTCCAATTGCCGCTCGGTCGCCTCAATGAACAGCGAGACGCGGATGCCCGCTTCGCGCAATTGGTCGACAATCGGGACGAGTTGATTGTGCAAGCCCGCCGCATCAAGGCCCCCTTCAGTGGTGCGTTCCTCGCGTTTTTCAGGGACGATGCAGGCGGCGTGTGGCTTGTGGCGCAGAGCGATTTCCAGCATCTCCTGCGTTGCTGCCATCTCCAGATTGAGCGGCAGGTTGGTGGCCTCTTGAATGCGTGCGAGGTCTTCATCGCGGATATGGCGGCGGTCTTCGCGAAGATGCGCGGTGATTCCATCGCCTCCGACGCGCGCCACGATCTCTGCCGCGCGCACGGGATCGGGGTGATCGCCCCCCCGCGCATTGCGGATCGTGGCGACGTGATCGATATTGACGCCAAGGCGCAGTCTGTTCGTCATCCTCAAATCTACTCTTTTCGGCTTCCCGGCTTGGTCACAGCTACGGCGGCGAGTTCTTCCGGGATGTCACCTTCGTCGTAGGTCGGAAAGTTAAAGGCGGCGAGGGGATAGAAGGGAACCCCGAGATCGGCGGACCCTTCGCTGCGGTCGATCAGCGAGCATTCCGCGATCACTTCTCCGCCTTCCTTTGCCACGGCAGCGATGGCCTCACGGCTCGAAAGGCCGGTGGTGACCACATCCTCGACCATCAGAACTTTGGCGCCCGGTTCCAGCGCGAAACCGCGGCGCAGATGGAATGTGCCTTCGGGCCTTTCCAGAAACATGTGATCCTTACCCAGAACCCGCGCGATTTCCTGTCCGATGATGATGCCGCCCATGGCGGGTGAGACGACCGCGTCCATTTTCTCCAAGACCTCTGAGGGGATCCTGTTCACCACCGCTTGCGCCAGCCGTGCAGCGCGCGCCGGGTTCATCAGCACCCGCGCACATTGTAGGTAGTGACCGCTATGCCGTCCTGAGGAGAGTTTGAAGTGGCCTTCCAGTAGCGCACCAGAGCTGCGGAACTCGGCCAGCACGTCTTCAACAGTTTCGGGGATGCGATCAGAAATGGTCATAATCAGGAGTTTTCCGAAGGGGTTAACGTCTTAATCTGTGCTAACACGCAGATAACTTGCGCAGGCAACATGGAGGCTTGCATATTTTTCTCCCTAGAAGCGCTTGAGGGTCTGGGCAAGCGCGGCTAAGGGGACTTGGAATGTGGCAGCAATGTCACCTTTGGCGCTGGGCGAGTGGGGCACCTTCTCAGAGTGGTTCACCCGGTCGGCATGGGATAAATACGAAAACCGATTAGGCATGATTATGGGTCAGGCTTTTGCCCGCGTAAAGTTTGGGATGGTGGCGTTTATGGCTGCCGTGTTTGCTGTTGTGGCGCCGCAAATGGCGGTGGCGCAAGATGCAGCGGAGGCGGCTCCGGTAGAGGCTGCTGCTGAAGAGGCGTCGGCTTACACCCCGCTCGATCCTGTAGATGGTGTCGGAATGCCGACTCCTTATGAAGAAGACGCGCTGAAAAGCATGACTTTCCAGGATCAGTACACCGCAGATGGCGAATATGCGCTGTGGATGCATGATTGGATCCTGCTTCCGGTGATCACCGCGATCAGCCTGTTTGTGCTTGCGTTGCTGCTCTACACAATCGTGCGTTTCAACCGCAAAGCCAATCCGGTTGCGTCTAAGACGACGCACAACACCGCGATTGAGGTGGTCTGGACGGTTATTCCTGCGCTGATTCTGGTGGTGATTGCGGTGCCTTCAATCACGCTTTTGGCGCGTCAGTATGAGACCCCGCCTGCCGATGCGATCACAGTTAAGGCGGTCGGTTATCAGTGGTATTGGGGTTACGAATATCCAGACCACGATGTCGAAGTGATCTCCAACATGCTGGATGAGAACGAGGCGCTCCAATCGGGTGAGCCGTTCCAACTGGCCGTCGATAACCGGATGGTTGTGCCTGTGGGCGTGCCGCTTCGCATTCAAACGACGGCTGCTGACGTGATCCACGCCTTTGCGGTTCCCTCGCTGTGGTTCAAGCAGGATGCAGTGCCGGGCCGTTTGAATGAGCGGATGCTCGTGATTGATGAGCCGGGTGTCTATTACGGCCAATGTTCAGAGCTCTGCGGCGCGCTGCACGGCTTTATGCCAATCGCTGTTGAAGCTGTTCCGATGGAAGATTTTGAAGCCTGGGTCGCTTCACAAGGTGGCACGATCCCCGGCGCTGAAGAGGCGGCCGAAGAGCCTGCCACCGAAGAAGAGGTGGCCGATGAAGAAGCCGCTGCCGAGGAAGCTGCGTAACTCAATCGCGCCGCTGAATTAATACGACGAATTAAACCGAACCAAAGAGACGCATAGTATGGCAACCACCGCTGACAGTTTCGCTCCCGCCGCCGGACATGGTGGAGATCATGGCGCCCATGATCACGCGGATCACAAGCCGGGCTTTTTCGCCCGTTGGTTCATGTCGACCAACCACAAGGATATCGGCACGCTCTATCTGATCTTTGCGATAATCGCGGGGATCATTGGCGGTGCGATCTCCGGCATTATGCGGTTCGAGCTTGCTGAGCCAGGCATCCAATATCTGCATTGGTGGGCAAACAGCTCGCCAGAGGATATCGCGGCTGCGGGCCATATGTGGAACGTGTTCATCACCGCCCACGGTCTGATCATGGTCTTCTTCATGGTCATGCCGGCAATGATCGGCGGCTTTGGTAACTGGTTCGTTCCGCTGATGATTGGTGCGCCGGATATGGCGTTCCCTCGGATGAACAATATCAGCTTCTGGTTGACGGTTGTTGGTTTCCTTAGCTTGCTGTTTTCGCTGTTTGTGCCCGGTAACTCGATTGGTCTGGGGGCCGGTGTGGGTTGGACGGTCTACGCACCGCTCTCGACTACGGGCGCGCCGGGGCCTGCCGTCGATTTCGCAATCTTCTCGCTGCACTTGGCGGGCGCTGGCTCGATCCTGGGTGCTACCAACTTCATCACCACCATTTTCAATATGCGTGCGCCGGGCATGACCCTGCATAAAATGCCGCTGTTTGTGTGGTCGGTGCTGGTTACGGCCTTCCTGCTTCTGCTCGCTCTGCCGGTTCTGGCGGCGGCGATCACGATGCTGTTGACCGACCGCAACTTTGGCACGACCTTCTTCGATCCTGCCGGTGGCGGTGATCCGGTCCTGTACCAGCATCTGTTCTGGTTCTTTGGTCACCCAGAGGTCTACATCATGATCCTGCCGGGCTTCGGTATGATCTCTCAGATCGTGGCGACATTCTCGAAGAAGCCGGTCTTTGGCTATCTCGGCATGGCTTACGCGATGGTCGCAATCGGTGTTGTCGGCTTCATCGTGTGGGCGCACCACATGTACACGGTCGGCCTCGACGTGAACACGAAGATGTATTTCACCGCCGCGACGATGGTGATCGCGGTTCCGACCGGTGTGAAGATCTTCAGCTGGATCGCGACGATGTGGGGCGGTTCCATGGAGTTCAAGTCACCCATGGTCTGGGCGCTGGGCTTCATCTTCCTGTTCACTGTGGGCGGTGTGACCGGCGTTGTGCTCGCCAATGGCGGTGTCGATGATAACCTTCACGACACCTATTATGTGGTCGCTCACTTCCACTATGTGTTGTCGATGGGCGCTGTGTTCTCGATGTTTGCAGGCTTCTATTACTGGTTCCCGAAAATGAGCGGGCGGATGCATTCGGAGCTTCTTTCGCACATCCATTTCTGGACCTTCTTTATCGGCGTGAACGTGATCTTCTTCCCGCAGCACTTCCTCGGTATGCAGGGCATGCCACGCCGCTATCCTGATTATCCGGAAGCTTATGCCTATTGGAACGAGATCAGCTCGCTGGGTTATGTGATCATGGCGGCATCGATGGTGCTGTTCTTCATCAACCTTGCCTATGCTTTCCTCGCTGGGAAAAAGGCTGAGGCAAACCCATGGGGCGAAGGCGCAACGACGCTGGAATGGACTCTTTCGAGCCCGCCGCCCTTCCACCAGTTTGAAACGCTTCCAGTGATCGAGGATCACCACGATTATCACGACCACCGTCCGGCGACCGCTTAAAGCGGCGCCTGACGAGGGTCTGAGATCAGACTGTCGGATTTAAAGGGGGCGCGCCGTAAGGGTGCGCTCTCTTGCAAACAGAAAGACGCGAAAAGCCGCAAGAATGAACACCGCCGTCAACACCTCTGCTGCTGAAACCGGGGCCAAACTCCCGGCGGAATGGCGCGATTTCTTCGCGCTGACCAAGCCGCGCGTGATGACGCTGGTGATTTTCACGGCGATTTGCGGTCTGTTCGCAGCACCTGGGACCATCCATCCAGTGCTTGGCTTTACCGCAATCCTTGCAATCTCGATGGGCGCGGGAGGATCAGCCGTCCTCAATCAATGGTGGGAATCCGATCTTGATGCCAAGATGAAGCGCACCGCTGCCCGGCCTATTCCGGCAGGCCGAGTGCGCCGCGACGATGCGCGCGATTTTGGGCTGTTCCTCTCGGCTGTTTCGGTGATGCTGATGGGGGTCGCGATTGGTTGGCTTGCCGCGGCCTTGCTGTTTGCCGCGATTATCTATTACACCGTGATCTACACAATGTGGCTGAAACCGCGCACCCCGCAAAACATCGTCATTGGCGGCGGAGCGGGCGCGTTTCCTCCGCTGATCGCTTGGGTGGCGGTGACAGGCGAAGTGACGGCGATGCCGGTGCTGCTGTTTGCGATCATCTTTATGTGGACTCCGCCGCATTTTTGGGCGCTCGCTCTGTTTGTTGAGCGGGATTATGCCAATGCTGAAATCCCGATGATGCCGGTGGTTGCTGGGGAAAAGTCCACGCGTCGCCAAGTGCTCGCTTATACCGTGCTGCTTGCACCCATCGCCATCGCGCCTTGGGTGATTGGCGGGACGAGCTGGGTCTATGGTTCGGTCGCGGTGGTTCTTTCCGTCCTGTTCTTCGCACTCGCCGTGCCAGTCGGAACCCGCATGCGCGCCCAGGAAGATGCGATGGGCGAAGAAAAGACGCTGTTCAAATTCAGCATCTACTATCTCTTCGTGCTCTTTGCCGCGCTTGTCGCTGACCGGCTGCTGGCTGCCAACGGTTTGATCGGAGGAGGTATCTTCGCATGACCCCCGATGATGAAACCGAATTCAAGCGCCGCCAGAAAAGCCGCAACCTAGTGGTCGGCGGAACGCTCATTTTCTTTGCTGCGTTGTTCTACGCCATCACGGTTGTGAGGATGACCGACTGATATGGCATCCACACCGATCACCAGCCCCAACACGAGCGACGTATCGCGCCAAAACGCAAAGACCGGCGTGCTTGCGCTTCTTGGCGCATTCGCCATGCTCGGGCTCGGATACGCCTCGGTGCCGCTTTACGATCTGTTCTGCCGCGTGACGGGCTTTGGCGGGACCACGCAAGTGGCGAGTGAAGCGCAAGCCAGTGCTGCAGCCAGCGTGGGTGTGACCCGCGATATCTCGATCCGTTTTGATGCTTCGACCGCGCGCGACATGCCGTGGGCGTTCTCGCCATCGCAATCGACCGACACGGTCCGCATCGGGCAACGCGATATCGCGACCTATGTGGCGCGCAACAATGGGTCAGAGCCAATCACCGGCACCGCGACCTTCAATGTGGAACCGGCCCAGGCCGGCATCTATTTCCACAAGATCCAGTGTTTCTGCTTTACCGAACAAACCTTGGAGCCGGGCCAGGAAGTCAACATGCCCGTGCTCTATTATGTCGATCCGGCGATCCTCGAGGATGAGGTAATCGGCGATATCGAGCAGATCACTTTGAGTTACACTTTTCACCGCACGAAAGAGCCTCTATCGAGCGCTCTTGATCGTTCCAATTAGATTTCGCTTCCTAGGGATGGGACAAAGACCATGGCTGGCAATGTAAACCACGATTATCACATTCTGGACCCGGATCCGTGGCCGTTGATTGGCGCCTTTGCGGCGCTCACGTTCACGTCTGGCATGGTGCTCAGCTTCTACCCTGATCAGTTTGGCGCGGCTGCGAACATCGTGATCTGGGCGGGTCTTGCCGGTCTGCTCGCAACCTTCTTCTTCTGGTTTAAGAACGTCGTTGTCGAAGCGCAGCGCGGCGATCACACTCCTGTGGTTCAGCTCCACATGCGTTACGGCATGATCCTGTTCATCGCCTCTGAAGTTATGTTCTTCGTTGGATGGTTCTGGGCGTTTTTCGATTTTGCACTGTTCCCTGCCCCGCTAGAAGTGACCGCGGCAGGGACCGCTGACCAAGCCACTAACAACCTCTTCTTATCCGAAGGCATCACCGCGCTCGGCACTTTGGTTCCTGAAGGCATGGAGGTGCTCGACCCGTTCAGCCTGCCGCTGCTCAACACGCTGATCCTGCTGTGCTCTGGCACCACCGTCACATGGGCACATCACGCGCTTATCCATGGTGATCGTGAAGGGCTGAAGCAGGGCCTGTGGGCAACCGTTGCGCTGGGCGTGCTGTTCAGCGCGATCCAAGCTTACGAATACAGCGTCGCACCGTTTGTGTTTGGCCAGAACACCTATTCCTCGGCCTTCTACATGGCGACCGGCTTTCACGGCTTCCACGTTTTGATCGGGACGATCTTCCTCGCCGTGTGCCTCTACCGCGCCTATATCGGCCACTTCACACCGCGCCAGCATTTCGGCTTTGAGGCCGCTGCATGGTACTGGCACTTCGTCGACGTGGTGTGGCTGTTTCTCTTCATTGCCGTCTACATCTGGGGCGGTGCGGGAGCCGAAGTCCACTGATGAGTTCTGGCGAGAGCCACGAGACAACAAAAGGGCAGTCCGGTATCCTCCGGGCTGCCCTTTTGGGTTTGTGCCCCCATTGCGGAGCGAAGACCTTGTTTGAAGCCCCCGCACGCGTCGCGCTCACCTGTCCCAATTGCGAGTGTGATCTCGGTTCGCTCGAGCGGGGAGGGCGGCTTGGCGGCGTGCTGACGGCGTTGGTAGCGATTATCCTGATCCTTATCGCCTATGGGATTGAAGTAACGCTGCACCCGCCGCTCTGGCTGCAAGCCGCGTTTTGGGCACCGGTGACGGTTGGAGTGGTCATCTTCGCGTTGCGCCTGTTTAAGACAAGGCTGCTTTATGAAGCGTATGAGGATCGGCGCGAGGGTGAAGTGGAATGATCCGGCAGCTTCCTGTTGTTCCGACAATCGTGGTGCTCGCGGCCGCCGGTGTGATGGTCTGGCTCGGCTTTTGGCAGCTTGGCAGGGCGGATGAAAAGGCGGCGCTGATTGCTAGCCACTCTACTGCCCTTGAGGAAACGGAAGTCGTCGAGATCAGCTATGGCGAGCCCGGTCTAGACTACCGCACCGTGCGCATGGACTGCCAATCGCCCTATGGATGGGAAGCGGTCGCTGGGCGCAACACAAACGGGCAGACTGGTTTTGTGCATCGCTACCGCTGTACGACTAGCATGACACTTCCGCCCGACGGTCCTCAGACCACTGTTGTGGATGTGGGCTGGTCGCGCTCGCCAGTGGACCCCGGCTACACCGGCGGACCGGTCGAAGGCGTGATGGTAACAACCAATGTGTTTAAGATTGTCGCGAGCGAGCCGCTCGCTGGCCTCCAACCTCTCGCCAAGCCTGACCCCAACGATCTGCCCAACAACCACCTCGCCTATGCCGGGCAGTGGTTCTTCTTCGCGTTGACGGCACTGGTCATCTACGGCCTTGCGGTGCGCTCGCGCGCAAAGAAGCGGGATTAGGGCCTTCAAAAAGCCACCCCTGCTTGCCCCGGCTCGCTCACACCCGCTAACCGCTCTCGCAATATGGAATACATCTCCACCAGAGGCTCTGCCCCGACACTCGATTTTGAAGGCGCCACTTTGGCGGGCCTCGCCAGCGATGGCGGGCTGTATCTACCACGCGAATGGCCGCGTCTTCGCTTGAAGACATCCGGGCGATGCGCGGTCTTTCCTATGCGCAGCTTGCCGCGCGCATCATGCGCCCCTTTGTCGCGGGCAGCCTCACGGACGATGAACTCGAAGGGCTGTGCGAAGCGGTATATGGCGATTTCGGCCACAAGGCCGTCACCCCACTGGTGCAGATGGATGAGACCCATTGGCTGCTCGAACTGTTCCACGGGCCGACGCTGGCCTTCAAAGATGTCGCGTTGCAAATGCTGGGACGGCTGTTCGATACCTTTCTCGAACGGCGCGGTGAGCAGCTGACAATTGTCGGCGCGACCAGCGGAGACACCGGCTCCGCCGCAATCCGCGCGGTCGCAGGGTTGGAGCGGGTTGAGATATTCATGCTTCACCCCATGGCCGGGTCAGCGATGTGCAGCGCCGCCAGATGACGACAGTGCGAGCGCCCAATGTCCACAATCTCGCGATTGACGGCAGTTTTGACGATGCACAGCGGCATGTGAAGGCGATGTTTGCTGATAGCACGGTTAACGGCCCGCTGAACCTTGGCGCGGTGAATTCGATCAACTGGGCGCGGCTGATGGCGCAGGTGGTCTATTACTTCTATTCCGCGCTGCAACTGGGCGGACCTGACCGCAAGATCGCCTACTCGGTGCCCACCGGCAATTTCGGCGATATCTTCGCAGGCTATGTCGCGGCGCAAATGGGCTTGCCGATTGAGCGGCTGATCGTGGCTACCAACGTCAACGACATCCTGCACCGCGCTCTGAAAGACGGTGACTATTCCGCCGGAGAGACCACCGCGACCATCACCCCGTCGATGGATATTCAGGTCAGCTCCAATTTTGAACGGCTGCTGTTCGATTGCGGTGGCCGCGATGGCTCCGCGATGGCCGAGCAGATGCGCGGCTTTGAAAGCGCGCGCGCCATGCAGCTTACCAACAGCCAGCGTGAGGGTGCATCCACACTCTTTACCAGCGCCCGCGCGGATCAGGACGACACCACCAGAGCGTTGCAATGGGCTCATCGCAATGCCGATCAGGTGATCGACCCGCATACCGGCGTTGGCCTTCATGCGAGCCTTGCGATGACCGATCAGCAGGTTGCGCCCGGCACGCCGATTGTCACCCTCGCCACAGCGCATCCGGCGAAATTCCCCGATGCCGTGGAGCGCGCCTTGGGTGTGCGTCCGGCTCTGCCTGCGCGGGTGGGCGATCTGTTCGGGCGCGAGGAGCATTTCACCCCGATTGCGGGCGATTATGAAGCATCGCGCGATTTTGTGCTGTCCCATGCGGCAGCGTCGGCGCGTTGCGAGGCTGGCTGATGGCTGAGTTGATCCAGCAACCGCTGGTGATGGAATGCACAGGCTGGCCAGACGGTGGCTCATACAGGCTGCTTGATAGCGGGGGTGGGCGTAAATATGAGGCGTTTGGCCCGCACGCCTTTGTCCGCCCGGAACCCCAAGCCATGTGGAAACCGCGCCTAACTGAATGGCCTGCACACGGTGAGTTCGTTCCCGGATCGGATGAGGATGGCGGTGGGCGTTGGACGCTCGATCCGGCGGTTCCAGATGATGGATGGGAGCTGAGCTGGAACGATGTACGCTTCACCGCGCTTCCCACGCCGTTCCGCCATTTGCAATTCTTTCCCGATATGGCCCCTGTATGGGATTGGATGGGCGAACAGCTCGGCGCGAAAACCGACGCTGAAACGATGAACCTGTTCGGCTATACCGGGCTCGGAAGCCTTGCGCTCAGCCGATATGGCCGTGTTACCCATGTCGATGCGTCGAAGAAATCGGTGGCACAGGCGCGCGCCAATGCGGAATTGTCGGGGATGCAGGATCGCCCGATCCGATGGCTGGTCGATGACGCGGCAAAGTTCACCGCGCGCGAGGTCCGGCGCGAGAAGCGTTATGATGGCATAATCCTCGACCCGCCAAAATTTGGGCGCGGGCCCAAGAATGAGACGTGGCGGCTAGAAGAAGGACTGCCCGGTTTGATCGGCGATTGCGCCAAGTTGCTTGACAAAGAAAGCCGCTTCTTTTTCCTCACCGTTTACGCCGTGCGGATGAGCAGCCTTGCGATCGCTGGGCTGTTGGAAGAGGCTTTGCGCGATCTGCCCGGTAAGGTCGAACATGGCGATTTGGCAGTGCGCGAAGAAGGAACAGAAAGCCGGTTGCTCCCCACCGCAATATTCGCCAGATGGAGCAACACCTCATGATCGCACGTGCCGCCCTTCTGTTTCTTGCCACTTTCGCCATTGCCACACCTGCTGCGGCGAGCGTGTTTCTGCGTGTGATGGATCCTGATAATGCAGACGTTTTGGCGCAGTTGGAATTGTGTGATGAAAGCGTATTTGAAGCCTACAGCTCAATCGATGAAGTGACCGGTGAACCTGCTTTGTTTGTGACACTGAGCGGTGAAGGATCGGAAAAGCTTGCCGCGATGACCACCCAAAGTGTGGGGCAGACCATGCAGATCGTGATCGGATCGACTGTTGTAAGCGAGCCGATGATCCTCGAACCAATTCTTGGAGGGCAAATTCAGATCAATGGCCCAAGCGATGAGGATTTTGCTCGCATAGAGGCCGCGGTAGGAGCGCCCTGCACAATACAGGAAACGATTGCCTGAATGAACGATTCGCTGATCCTTGAAGTTGCCGATCTTGAAGTGAATGTGCTCACCGGCATTTATTCCGAAGAGACAGGCAAGCCGCAGCCGCTGCGAATCACGGTTCAGGCGCGTTATGATGTGGCGGACCGCTACGAGCCTGACACTCCGCTGGAGGCCAGCAAGAACTATATGGACCTAAAGTTTGCGGCTTCCGAAGGGCTGCCGCAGGGCGTGCATTTTAAACTGATCGAAGCGGTTGGTGATCACATTTGCCAGACCCTGTTCGTTCAAGACAGGCGCGTGCAGGCGGTAACGGTGAAGATCGTCAAACTTGCCATTGCCGAGGCGGATGAAAAGATCGGTATCACCCTCCACCGTGAACGGCCTGCGGATTGAACGCGTGCAGGTGGTGCTCGAATTCACAATCCGAACCGGCAGCGGGATTGAGGCGAGCGCTGAGTTTTATTCCGAACACTTGGATGCGGTAAGGCAGGCGCTGGCCGATCGGAATACAACAGCGGTGGCGATTGCGCTGCCCGATGCAGGGCCGGATCATGACGATTGGCGGCGCACGCTTGCGCGCGATCTTGCCCGTGCGCACACTCCCAAGCGGGTCAATGTGGTGGGTGCGAGCGCCGACAAGGCGCGCGAGGCCATGCTCACATATTTGGCAGATGCGCCCGGAGTGACAGGTCAGTATCTTGCCGCCCATGAGTGAGGGATCCACACGCAAACCCGACCTGATTCTGGTCGATGAGGACAAGGGCGTGCGCGCTGCGCCGCTATTCGATGCGTTCCGGCGGCGCATTTCCTATCTTCGGCTGTCGGTTACCGATCGCTGCGATCTGCGTTGCACCTATTGCATGCCCGAACGCATGACCTTCCTACCCAAGCGTGAAGTCTTGAGCCTTGAGGAGTTGTTCGAGCTGTCTAGCGGCTTCATCGATCGCGGCGTTACCAAAATCCGTATCACTGGCGGCGAGCCTCTGGTAAGGCGTGATATTATGGACCTGTTTGATGCGCTGGGTCGGCGGCTGGGTCATGGGCTGCAAGAGCTAACGCTTACCACCAACGCAACCCAGCTGGCGGGACACGCCGATGGCCTGGCGCGTGCAGGGGTGAAGCGGGTCAACATCTCGCTCGATACGCTTGACCGCGCAAAGTTTGCTGAGCTGACCCGGCGCGATGCTCTGCCGCAAGTCCTCGAAGGGATCAAAGCAGCAAGCGAGGCGGGATTAAAGGTCAAACTCAACGCCGTGGCGCTAAAGGGCGTCAATGAAGAGGAACTGCGCGATCTGATCGCATGGGCGCATGGGCAGGGCCATGATGTGACCCTGATCGAAGTGATGCCATTGGGCGATGTCGAAGAGGAGCGGCTTGACCAATATCTGCCGCTCGACGCCGTGCGCGCGCGGTTGGAGCGAGACTGGACGCTGACTGACAATGACGCATCGACCGGCGGCCCGGCGCGTTATATCGATATTGCAGAGACCGGTGGACGGCTTGGCCTTATTACTCCGCACACCAGCAATTTTTGTGCTGGCTGCAACCGTTTGCGGGTGACCGCGACCGGGCAGCTTTATCCGTGTCTTGGCGGGGCAGAGCGGGTTGATTTGCGCGCGGCTTTGCGTTCGGATGCTCCTCAAGAAGAGCTCGCCAAGGCGCTGGAGCGGGCGATGATGATCAAGCCTGAAAAACACCATTTCCGTATGGATAAACGCGGCGCTGACCCGGCGCTGCCTCGGCATATGTCGATGACGGGGGGATAGGAACGTGGCGGTGACGATCCTGTTTCTCGGCCCCTTGCGCGATATGGCTGGAGAGGACGCTATCGAAGTCGCGGCACCGCTCGATTGGGGCGGATTGCTGGGTGCGGTGGGCAATGAAGTGGCCGCTCAACTCCAAAGCGAGCGCGTCAACATCGCATGCGCTGGCAAAGTGCTCGCTGACAAAACGACACTTGCTGCTCGCGATGGCGATGAGGTGGCTTTGCTGCCCCCGGTATCAGGCGGGTAGCCATGCGGGATATCCGCCTGCTCGATGCGCCGTTCGATCCCAATCCGGCGATTGATGTGCTGGCTGCGGCAACGCCCGATGCAGGCGGGATAGCGACTTTCGTTGGCAAGGTCCGTGCGGGCGAGACCGGGCCTGATGCGGTTGAGGCATTGGAGCTGAGCCATTATGACCCGCTCACGCTTCCTTCGATGAAGGCGCTGGCCGACCGGGCCGATGCGCGTTTCGAGCTGATGGGTCTGGTGATGCTCCACCGCACCGGGCTCCTCTATCCCGGTGAGCCCATCGTCTGTGTTTCCGCCGCCGCGCGCCATCGCCGCGATGCGATTGAAGCGGTCGATTTCTGCATGGACCATTTGAAGAGCGCAGCCTGGTTCTGGAAACGGGAGAAACGCGCTGGCACGTGGCACTGGATCGAGCCGCGCGACGCTGACCACGCAGATTTGGCGCGCTGGGGCCAAAAATCTCGCTCAGTTTGATCCAGATCAAGGTGCGCGCGTTGCGACCCGGTTAGCTCTCTTCTCAACAAAGGAGCCGACCCATGAGCAAGCAAATCCAAGACCAAATCACCCTCGGCAAAGCGCGCATCGTTGGCGCGCCCAAAACGACTGAGGATGCTCCCGTTCGCCATCAGGTGGATGTTGATCGCAATTTTGAGCTTCCCACCGCGCTCTATGCGACGACCGTTGCGCTGTATCTTGGATTTATCGCGATCATGTTTGCAGGTCTCAGCACTCCTGGTCTGATCATTCCCATGGCGATCTTTGCGGTGTTTATTGTTGGGATGTTCGGCGTACCTGCGATTTGGGCGCGCTTGAAGGGCAATGACACAAAGCCGATGACATTGGGCGGTTTCGCAAAGGACGGCATCATGACCCACACCGGGCGCCTTGCCCCGCGTGATGCCAGCATTCAGATGCTTATCTTGCCTGTGCTCATCCTGATGTGGGGGTGCACCGTGGTGACGATCGCAGCCTTGGTGAGGTAAGGTCGACTATCTTGCCGAAAGGCTATGAAGGAGCGCGGGGTCGATCAGGTCGATCCCGCGCTTTCCTGTGCGCTGAATTGCGCCCATCTCTTCCAAATCGCCGATCTTGCGGCTGACGGTTTCAATCGTCAGGCCCAGCATATTGGCGATCTCGCCGCGGGTTAATGGCAGCTCAAAATGGTTTGCCAAATGGCACGATGACTTGCTCGCCGCCCCAGCAAAATCATGGAGCAAGGCTGCGATTTTCGTCTCTGCATTGGCGTTGGCTGTCAGTTCCAGCAGGTTGCGCGTCGCCAGCAGGTCTTCCTGACTGCGGCGCAGCAATGCGCGCGCCAATGCTGGGTAACGCTCAATCGCACTTTGAAGATCGCGCTTGGCAAAAGTGCAAAGCCTGCTTTCGGTAAGCGCAACCACATCATGATGCGCAAAAGGCGCAAACAATTCACCGATAAAGCCTGATGGATGGACCAGAGCAAGGATCTGCTCGTTGCCCTCAGGGTCAATCGTCGCAACCTTCAGCGCGCCTGATACCAAGGTCGCGCAGGCCGCTTCTTCGTCGCCTGCAGCAAACAGCATTTCCCCGCGTTTCAGCGTCCGGGTCCTGCCCGCCTTCGCCATCGCATCGCGCTCTTCATCGGTTAGAACCGCGCAGGCAGCGGTTTCACGGACGAGGCATTCTTCGCATGCGAGGTTCACAGGCCCAACCTGCGTTCGACAATGGCGATTGCTTCGCTTTGGGAGGCGATCCATTGCGTCATCTGCTGCTGCGCAGCGCGAATCTCTCCAGTCTCGGCAAAGTTCGCAGCGGCTTCAGCCTCCAGGTCATCCAGCCCACCGAGTGCCACAGAGGTTTCCCCGCGCAAGGCACTCAACCGGGCGGCTGCAACCAAAGCGCGTGCTCTCACATCGCTCTCGCGGCCGGCATTCGCTGCGGTGCTGGCAAGCTGCAAGGCGCCGGGCTGCGCGGCTTGAAAACGCTGATGGCTGGCTCGAGCGCGCGCGGTCAGGTCTGCCACTTGAGCAAGGGCGGTGGTCGATAGGGGGATGGGGTCGGGGGGCGCCTGCACGGGAGCGCGAGCGGTTTCGATCGCCCGCGGTGCAAGGGACGGATACCGATCTTCACTGGCTGCGCATCCGGCCAGGCCAAGACAAACAAGCCCGGAAAGCCCGACGAGCAGAGACCCAGAAGGTTTTGATGAAGCCTTTTTCATAATCCCTTGGCGGATTACCATGGCCAACAGATCACGCAAAGCCTGCTTGCGCTGCTCATCGCGATCAAATTCTCGCGATATCGTCGTTGACTTGCGCGCCCCTTTCCCTTAACGGCACGCTTCTTTCGCAGCGCAGCTTTGAAGCCGCGCGGCAATTGCGTTTGGTCGCTGCATAGGTTTGCGCGATCAGGCACAGCACAAGACAGAGAGTTTTAAAGCCATGTTCGCAGTAGTGCGCACTGGCGGCAAACAATATCGGGTTGCCGCCGGAGACAAAATCGCCGTTGAAAAGCTTGCCGGGGAAGCCGGTGAGACGGTCACGCTGGACGATGTGCTTTTGGCAGGCGAAGGCGACACTGTCGCAGATGCGTCAAAAGTAACCGTGTCGGCTGAGATCATCGCTCAGGCGAAGAGCGAAAAGGTTGTCGTTTTCAAAAAGCGTCGCCGTCACAATTATCGTCGCAAGGCAGGCCATCGCCAGCAAATGACTTTGCTGCGCATCACCGATGTGGGCGAAGGCGCGAAGAAAGCTCCGGCCAAGAAAGCGGCTGCTCCGAAGAAGGAAGCGGCGCCAAAGGCTGAAACCGAAGCAAAAGCGGCACCAGCCAAAAAGACGCCAGCCAAGAAAGCGGCTCCCATGGCCGAAGCTGACAAGAAACCCGCAGCCAAAAAGGCACCTGCGAAAAAGGCCCCGGCCAAAAAAGCAGCGCCCAAAGCTGACGATACCAAGTAAGGATTGACGAACCATGGCACATAAAAAAGCAGGCGGTTCATCGCGCAATGGTCGCGATTCAAACCCAAAGTATCTTGGTGTGAAGAAGTTCGGCGGTCAGGCAGTGATCGGCGGCAATATCCTCGTGCGTCAGCGCGGCACCAAATTCTATCCGGGCACCAATGTGGGCATCGGCAAAGATCACACCCTCTTCGCGCTCGAAGAAGGCGTGGTGCGATTCCACAAGGGCAAGCTTGGCCGCAAATTTGTCTCAGTAGACATGATTGCGGAAGCAGCCGAATAACCGGACGGTTCAGCAAAAGGATCGTCCACCGGGGCGGTCCTAGCCGGAGCAACCATCCGGCAGCGTAGAGGGAGAAGGGCCACCCCAGACCATGGGGAGCCGTCTCCCTTTTTGCATTCCTCCCTCGACTCGCCGTTTTGGCAAATCAATCCGTGGAAGCCCCGGCTTTCCGGCAACCAAAGTGTCACCTACGCTCGCTATCCGAACCGCGCGCAGGGGACGAGAGAGGGATTTATCGTGTTCCATCGCAGTGAACGATTGTTGCTAAGACCCATCTGGCCCGAAGACTGGCCAGCGATCAAAGCGGGCATCGCCGATATTGGCGTGTTGCGCAATTTGGCGAGCGCACCGCATCCCTATGACGATAAAGACGCGCAGGCTTTTGCATCGCGGCCCATTCCTGCGCTGTATCCGCGTTTCCTTATCACCCTTGCCGACAGCGCTGAGGCCATTGGAACCATCGGTGTTGATCCATGCGAGCGTGCGGATGCAGAACTGGGTTATTGGATCGCGCGCAAAGCGTGGGGGCACGGCTATGCGACGGAGGCGGGTCGCGCGGTCGCGTCAATGACGCGGGCTATGGGTTACAGGCGCCTTTCTGCCGCGCATTTCACCGATAACCCTGCCTCTGGCCGGGTGCTGCGAAAGATTGGATTCGTACCCACGGGGACACAGCGCATGCAACATTCATTGGGCCGCGGCGAGGAAGCGCCAGCGATCGAATATGAGATTGCCCTCGATGCCGGCGAAGAGCCCTTTCCAAGAGCCGCATAAAAAGTCTGGGCTGCAGGCCTAGTCCATTTGTGCGCCTTGAGCGTAACCACGCTTTGGCCTAGTGACTTGCACAATGACTGCTCGCAAACGCTTAACCCCTGAAGAATCGCGCAATTCTGCCCTTGAAGCTGCACGCGCTTTGCTGATCGAGACCGGTCCGCAATCGGTGACGCTGAAGGCTGTGGCAACCCGAATCGGGCGCACACATGCCAATTTGCTGCACCATTTTGGCTCGGCTTCCGGTTTGCAAAAGGCGCTGGCTGAGCATCTTGCGCGCACCGTGTGCGAGACGATTATCGAGGCGGTGCGGGCGAGCCGTGCTGGGCTGGGCTCGGCGCGTGAGGTTGTGGACCTGGCCTTTGACGCTTTTGACAGGGAAGGCGCCGCCGCGCTTACCAGCTGGATGTTGCTGACTGGCAATGAAGACGCGCTCAACCCAATAATCAGCACGATCCACGAACTGGTCGACGAGATCGCGCCGGGTGAAGTGGGGAGCAAGGAAGATCCTCTGCACGTCCACAAGGACACTCTCAGTTTGGTGCTTCTTGCGTTAGGCGATGCGTTGATCGGGGCGGCTTTGGCAAAATCTTTGGGTCTGCCGCGTGACACCGCGCGCGAACGGGCGGCGGCAAACCTCGAGGCATCCATGGCAGAGTATTATCAGTAACTAACCGGCGATTCCTGCGCGTTGCCATTCGGGCAGGGAGGCAGCGTCAATATCGCTGACCCGCAGATGATCGATGGCTAGTCCAAGCTCGGGATATACAGCTTTTTGACGCTTTTCGTCAGACTGTTCCAACGGGACCACAACCAGCCGCCGATTGACCTTTTGCCTCCAATTCATCCGCGCGGTGTTTTCCTGCCCGATATAGCAGCCCTTCTCAAAACTCACGCCATGCAGTTCAACCGCGTTGGTTTCGAGCCAGAGTATATCAGTCAGCTCGCTCCCCTCAGGCACACCGAGTGACAAGCGGTGGGAGAGATAGTCTTCATCCCCCGCAGATGCACTTTGCCGAGCCCCAACAGCGCGGTGGCCCAGTTGGGGTAGCCTAGGATCGGGAACGCCGCCTTCAAAACTGTCGGTACTCCATAGAGATACCAGCCCATCTTCGCGCGCGATCTCAATCTTGCGACGCAGGCGGTAAAGCGAAAGACGCTTCACAAGATCATCTGCAATGGCAGTTTCGCAATCGAGCAGCAGCGCACCATCGCCGCCATCAAAGATCAGAAAATCAAACATCGCCTTGCCCTGCGCGCTTAAGAGAGCGGCATAGACAGGAAGGTTTCCAGACACGTCATTGGTCACAAGGCCCTGCAAGAAGCCGCGCACATCTTCGCCTTGATCGGTGGCAGAAAGGCGAATGATTGCGCGCGATTCCAATACTTTCACGGTCACTGTGTTGCCACTCTTTTAGCTATGGCGCGGGCCAGACGCTCGCCCAGTTCAGGCCCCTGTTGAGGATAGAGATAGGGTTCAATCAGCTCCGCTTCCATAACCGCAAGCTTTCCATCCTCCATCCTGAGCATATCGATGCGGGCATAAAGTGGCGGGTCAAAGGGCAGGGCTGCGATTATCGCGGCGGCGGCATCGGCTTCTTTCGGCGTGGGAGTGTGATCCAACTCAGTTCCGCCATAGAGAGATTGGATACGGTATTCGCCCTTGCTCGCGCATTTGCGCACAGCGTGGCTGAAGGTGCCATCGACAAAGATGAAGCTCAATTCGCCCTCTTCGGCGATGGCAGGCAGGTAAGGTTGCAGCATCGCGGGCGCGCCAAAGCTCCAGTCTGGCCCGGGCAGGCTGCCGCGCGCGATCAATTCCTGGCCCTCTGCGCCCGCGCCAACTTGGCGTTTGACCACCACCCGGTCGCATTCAAACATGTCGAGCGCCTCGGTTACGCCCTTTGCGGTCACCGTCTCACGCCAAAGGGTTGGGATGGTCGCAGCGCCTTTCTCTTCAAGCGCGCGCAGATAGGTCTTTTTGATGTTCCAGCGAACCACGTCAGGGGCGTTGCAAACCGCAATACCATCTGTCTCAAGCATCTCTAGTTTTGTCAGAAAAGCGTCGGCGCGGTCCGCATAATTCCATGCCGTGCCCAGCATCACCAGATCAATACCGGCAAAGGCTTCTAGCGGTGCCTCCCAATCCACCACTTTGAGCGCCATTCCTGCCTCGGCCAAAGCGGGCTCTATCGCAGCGACCATCAGGTCATGCTCATAAGCGTCTTCGCGCCGCTGATCCGAGCCGGGAAGCGTCGTTGCGCAGGCCAAAAATCCAATCACCGTCATGCGCGCCGTCTATTCTTATGAAGCGGCACTGGAAAGCCTTTTTATGCGCGACTAAGGCATGTTGCTGATGACCGATACACTGACGATCCGCCGCCCCGATGACTGGCACCTGCATTTCCGCGATGGAGAGGTGATGCGCGGTGTCGTGCCTTATACCTCGCGCCAATTTGCCCGCGCGATTGTGATGCCCAATCTGACCCCGCCGATCACCACCACGGCTCTGGCAGCCGAGTATCGCGACCGGATTATTGCTGCGGTGCCTGATGGTGTGGACTTCACGCCGTTGATGACATGTTATCTGACCGATGTGACCGACGCTGATGATCTTGCGCGCGGGGCGGGTGAGGGTGTGTTTACTGCGGCTAAGCTTTATCCCGCCAACGCCACCACCAATTCGGCGAGCGGCGTGACCAATGTTGAGGCGATCTATCCCGTGCTTGAACGCATGGAGGCAGAGGGTGTCGTGCTGTGCATTCACGGCGAGGTGACAGAGGCTGATATCGACGTGTTCGACCGCGAGGCGGAGTTTATCGAACGGCACCTGCGCGCCATTGTCGCGAATTTCCCGAAGCTTAAAGTGGTGTTTGAACACATCACCACAAAAGATGCGGTGGATTTTGTTGAGGCCGCTCCTGCCAATGTAGCCGCAACCATCACCCCTCAGCACCTCCATATCAATCGCAACGCTATGCTGGTCGGCGGCATTCAGCCCCACAATTACTGCCTGCCTGTGGCCAAGCGAGAACTGCACCGGATCGCCCTGCGTAAAGCGGCCACGTCCGGTTCGCCCAAGTTCTTTCTGGGGACGGACAGCGCGCCGCATTTCCGCCGAGATAAGGAAAGTGCGTGTGGGTGCGCGGGGATATTCGGGGCTCCGGTTGCGCTTGAAAGCTATCTTACCGTGTTTGATGATGAAGATGCGATTGACCGGTTTGAAGGTTTTGCATCGCTCCACGGGCCTGCCTTTTATGGCCTACCGATCAATGAAGATGAGGTGACGCTCGAGCGCGTGGAGAACCCGGTGCCTGAAGAACTGGTGCTGGCAGGCTCTACCATTGTGCCATGGCATGGTGGGCAGACTTTGAATTGGCGGTTTGTTGGGTAGGATGGCCCTAGGCGTCTGGGACGTCGCCTTTTGCACGGCGGGTTTTGAACCACATATCGGCGATAAAGATCGCAACCGCCGTCCAGATCAGCACAAAGCTGCCAAGCTGCACTGGGCGCAGTTGTTCGCCAAAAACTGTGAGGCCTAAGAAAAACACGATGGTCGGCGCGAGATATTGGATAAAGCCCAGCGTCGAATAGGGCATGCGCCGTGCAGCGATGGCAAACAGCAGCAACGGTGTGGCAGTCACAACCCCGGAAAAGATGATCCCCGTGCTAAGCAAGGCGTCCTTCCCAAACGAAGCGCCCTGCGGCGTCGCTGCATACCACCCCACAACCGCAACCGCCGGGGTTAGCAGGATCATGCTTTCAATCGTTAATCCGGGCAGCGATCCGACATCGACCTGTTTGCGAACAAGGCCATAAAGGCCGAAACTGAATGCGAGGCTGAGGCTGATCCACAAGGTCGTCAGCGCGCCAATCGATAGCAGCGCCACCGCGCTCGATGCGATTGCCACGGCCAGCCATTGCCATTTGGACAGACGCTCACCCAGAAAAAGCGTGCCAAGCAGCACGTTAAGCAACGGGTTGAGGTAATAACCAAGGCTGGTTGCATAGACCTGATTGTTTACAATCGCCCATATATACATGAGCCAATTGGCGCCGATCAGGAATGCGCTGGCGGTAAGCGCAAGCATGGTGCGCGGATTGAAGAGAGCCGCTTTAAGCGCTGTAAACTGCTTTCTGACTGCAACGATGATCAGGCACAGTGGCAATGTCCAAATGATCCGCCAGCCCACAAACTCAAACGGCGGAACGGTCACCATCAGCATGAAAAACAGCGGCAGAAAGCCCCAGATCAGATAGGCACCCAAAGCCGCTGGCAGACCAGACGGTGTGGCTTTGTCGCTTTGTGCGGGTTCGGGTTCGGGGTGAGGCGTTCGCATGAACACAGGCGCCTTAGGCCTGCATGCGCCCATGCGCAAGCAAGCACTGAGGGCAGTCTATTGTAAGATTTCTCGATCAAACTCTGAACAGGTCCCAACGCAGCGCTCCCAGTCCGTTCAGATTGATTCATATATAAATGAACATACATTTGAGAAGGCGCGCCACACGCACCCCAGCTTGCGCTTTCTCTCCTGAACTTGGGGCATTCCCACCAAATGCCACAGGCGCGGCTCCCACCAGCCGTGGAAGGCGCTCTCATCTCCTTTGCGGGGGTGGGGGCGTTTTCGATTCTGAACCTCTCTCGAGGCTGGGCCCGCAAAATCGCTGCTAGACTTAGCGAAAATTAACCAAGCGGCGGCATAGAGCTATGGAATGAAGCACCGCGTCCTCATTCCAGCGCTCAGCGCGCTTGCTCTTGCGTCGCTTGCTGCGTGCACTGATGTGACGCAGACGCAGGAAACGCCTGATATTCTGGGCAAAGACCCCTTGCTGTCGCGCGCGCTCAATGACCCCTTGATGGTTGATCCCGATCTGTCCTGGCGCAGCGAAGCCAACGCGGTGATTGGCTATCGCGATGGCCACCCGCTCCCACCCTTTGATGCGAGCGATGCAGCGGCCAATCGGGCGCGTGAGGCAGCGCGGGTGCAATTGCTAGAAAACGGCCCGATCCCGACTTTGCCCGCTGCAGGGGGCAGCGAAGGGGTTTCTCTGGCAACCCTTTCCACCGCCGATCAGATGGTGGAAGCGCTAGGAAGCCGCACCGATTGCATCGCTACCATGTCAGAATCGCTCAGATGGGCTGATGGCCTGCCGCCGACCTCATCGATCATGCCGCACGGCATGGCGCAGCAGGCTGCGGGTGTCGATCAGGGCACCTGTGTGATCAGAGTTGTGCGTTACTTGACACCAGTGAGCGAGGAAGACGCGCTCGAATACCACTTTGCGAAAGCGGACCGCGCCCGCTTTCGCATCGAACGGTTCGCCACGCCAGAGGCGCAATTGCGCGCCGAACGCAGAGATCAGATTTTTACGATCAACACGCGCAAAGGGCCGGGCGGAATGACCGCGGTTGACGTGGTGCACTGGCGCAAGTGAAAGGCGAGACCAGCCATTTGGGCTGGGGTTCGGCTCTATTCTTTCAGACCAACCCCGATATTGGCACGCGGTTGGTCCATCTCTGTGCTCGCAACCGGATAGGCACAATAATCCGCCGCATAATAGGCCGCCGGGCGGTGATTGCCAGACAGGCCAATGCCGCCAAACGGAGCCGCCGACGATGCGCCATTGGTGGGCCGGTTCCAATTGATGATCCCTGCCCGGATATTGGCCCAGAACCGTCCATAATCCTCTGGCGATCCACCGATAAGTGAAGCCGAGAGGCCAAAGCGGGTGTTGTTCGCCTCTGCAATCGCTGCATCAAGATCGGGCACGCGGATCACCTGCAGGATCGGCCCGAACAATTCCACATCTGGCCGGTCGGGCATATCGGTTGTGTCGAGGATACCGGGGGTCAAGAACGGCTTTTCCGGATCGATCCGGCGCATCGGTAGGAGCGCTTTGCCGCCATTGGTGAGCAGCGCGAGAAAGCTTTCAGTCAACGCATCCGCGACCGCGTTGTCGATCACGCAGCCCATGAAAGGCTGCGGTTCAGCGAAGGGTTCACCCACCAGCAGTTTTTTGGTGAGCGGCACCAGTTCTGCCATCAGCGCATCATACATGCTGTCTTTAACGATCAGACGACGCGCGGCAGTGCAGCGTTGGCCCGCAGTGGTGAAGGCGCTCTGGATGATAAGCGCAGCGGCATCGCTGGCTTTGGGCGTGTCAGTGACAACTATCGGGTTGTTGCCGCCCATTTCCAAAGCCACGATCTTGCCCGGATTGGCCGCAAGCTTCCGGTTGATCGCGATACCTGCCTGAGCGGAGCCGGTGAACAGCACCCCGTCAACACCGGGATGTGCGACCAACGCCTTGCCTTCGTCTATCGCTCCGATCACAAGCTGCACGGTGTCTTTGGGTGCGCCGCATTTTTCCCAACATTCGACCAGCTTTGCCCCCACTGCGGGGGTTTTCTCGGAGGGTTTGAACAAGATCACATTGCCCGCGATCAAGGCTGGGATCATGTGGCCGTTGGGCAGATGCGCAGGGAAATTATACGGACCCAGCACGGCCATAACCCCATGCGGCTTGTGCCTGACAGCTGCGGTGCCTTGCAGCGCGCTGTCGAGTTTCTTTTTGCCTGTGCGTTCTGCATAGGCCTGAACCGAGATATCAATTTTGGCGATAACCGCATCGACCTCGGTCTTGGCTTCCCAATGGGGCTTGCCGGTTTCTTTTGCGATCAATTCTGCGAGGTCTTCTGCCGCTTTGCGCACTTCGTTGGCATAGCGACGCGCGAGTTCAATTCGGGTCGCGAGCGCGGTTGCGGCCCAGGCTGGCCATGCGCGGCGCGCGCGGCTAACCGCGGCGTCAACATCGCCATGTTCACCGCGCCAGATTTCTTCGCCCGTCGCGGGCGCGAAAGAGATTATTGTATTGTCCGTCATCCTGCCGGCTCTTATTTCCTTGCCTTGCAGTCACTTACGCCGACCCTCTGATCAGCGCCCTCCAAGAGACGTCGTTAGTATGGGTTTGCCACAAATGATAGGGGGCAAACGTGCGCTTTACACTTTTGGTTTATTGCGTGTTGGCGCGTAGATGGCTCGCTACAGATGCCCCATGGCAATGGGTGCGGGGCCATGCGCATCGCCCATCCGGCGCAAAACGGCGACTTTGTTGTTGAGAGGAACCCAATCGTCCCGCTCATCAATGGCGGCCCAGATTGCTTCAACTTCATCTATCAACATGCTTTGCGGTGCGTCGTCTTGCCAATATTCATGCGGCGTTTCGATGGGTTCATAGAGGGAAAGGGCTTCACCCAATTCGTCTGAGGCGCCCCGGCCCCAACGATGCGCGAAAAAGAACGCATCTGGCTGCCATTGTCCTTCACGCATCGCTTTCTCGCACGCGCCAACCAACGCGCTGTCCGCCTCCACTCCGCGCGGTTTGACCCCAAGCCGCCAGCACCAGCGCCGCGCGATCGCCTCCATGTAAAGCGGACCAAAGCGTTCGAGCGCGAAGACCAAAGGCTCGGTGTCAGCCAGCAGCCGCAGCGCCACGGCAAACTGCCCGCAATTCCAATGCAGCGCCTCGGGCTGGCGACCAAAGGCATACAGCCCGCCATGGTCGAAATAGGCGGCGGTAAAGCTCGGCTCCCAGCGCGGCAGCCATCGCCAAGGGCCATAGTCGAAGCTTTCGCCGGTCACATTCATATTGTCGGTGTTGAGCACCCCGTGGACAAAGCCTGCGACCATGTAGCTTGCGGCCAAATCAGCCATGCGTTCCACCACATTGTGCATCAGTTGCACCGCAGGCTCATCACGGCCCGCTGCGTTTTCGGGAGGGGGCGGGCCGGGGAAGTGTTTGAGGCAATAGGCGATCAGCGCCTCCATCTGCGCTTTCTCTTCCAATGCCAAAAGCCGCTGAAACGAGCCGATCCGGATATGCGAATGCGACAGCCGCACCATTACCGCAGAGCGCGTGGGCGAGGGCTCATCATCGCGCATCAAATTCTCGCCCGTCTCAATGACAGAAAAGGTCTTGGACGTGTTGACGCCCAGCGCTTCGAGCATTTCAGTGGCGAGGATCTCGCGCACAGCGCCTTTCAGCGTCAGCCGCCCATCGCCTGCCCTTGAATAGGGTGTGGTGCCCGAACCCTTCGTCCCGAGGTCCATCAGCCGCCCGTTGCCTTCCCGCATCTGCGCAAACAGAAACCCGCGTCCATCGCCTATTTCAGGATTGTAATTGCGAAACTGATGCCCGTGATATTTGAGCGCGAGCGGACCGGGCAGATTGTCCGGCAATGGTTTGAAACGGCCGAAGTGCTGGCACCATTGCTCGTCAAAAAGCCCTGCTAACCCAACACTCGCCGCCGCCCGATCATTGCGAAAGCGCAGGCGCGTTTCGGGAAAGTCTGCTGCCTCAACCGGACTGCCGAGCCATTCAGCAATCCCTTTTATGGCAGGATCTGGGGTGTAGCTGGTGGCTTGCAGTTCATCTCTCATCCCGCGATAGTGGGGACGAGACCGGGCATGCGCAAGCGCTGCCATCAAAAGGAAATCAGACAATTCGATGGGCAATTCATACGAAGATAAGCGCTGGACCAGTGCAGACGGCCTTTCCCTCTTTTATCGCGACTATGCCGGGCCCGACGGCTATAATGGTCCGCCGGTTCTGTGCCTGCATGGCTTGACACGCAATTCGCGCGATTTTTCCGATCTGGCGGAGCATTTGGCGGGTACGCGCCGGGTGATAGTGCCTGAAATGCGTGGGCGAGGGCAAAGCGACTACGCGCCCGATTCGGCGACTTACAATCCGGTGCAATATGTCGGTGATGTTGAGCTGCTGCTCGGCGAGCTCGGAATTGAGCGTTTCATCTCTATCGGCACATCGATGGGCGGGTTGATGACAATGCTGATGGCGGCGGCAAAGCCGGGGCGGATCGCGGCTTTGGTGATGAATGATATTGGGCCGGAACTAAACCTTGCAGGGATAGAGCGGATTGCAGGGTATGTCGGCCAAGGCAAAAGCTATCCCACTTGGATGCACGCCGCGCGCTCGATCAGCGAAGTGCACGGGGTTTCGTTTCCCGATTATGATCTCGATCAGTGGCTGGAAATGGCCAAACGCACTTTTGTGGTGAGCCAGAGCGGGCGGATCAGCCTTGATTATGACATGGCCATTGCCGATCCCTTCAAACAGCCGGGCAATGCCGCGCCTCCCAATTTGTGGCTCGCCTATGAAGCTTTGCGCGATGTGCCGATGCTGCTGGTGCGCGGGGAGTTGTCTGATCTTCTGACACCCGAAACACAAAAGCAGATGGGGGTGCGCAACCCCGCCATGACCAGTGTAATCGTGCCGCGTGTCGGCCATGCGCCGACGCTTGACGAACCGGAAGCGCGCGCCGCGATTGACGCGCTGCTCGAAGGGATTTGAACGCAATTCCATGGTAGCAAAAACCAGCCCGGCCAAGGTCTTGCACCTGCATTCCACGTTTGCGCCCGGCGGCAAGGAATTGCGCGCGGTGCAGTTGATGAACGCTTTTGGGGCGGAGCTTCACCATACCGTCGTGTCGGCCATGCCCGATCAGACGGGCGCGAAAGACCACATTGCCCGCGGCGTAAGAACCGCGTTTCCCGCTGATTTTCCCTCGCTTACTGGTGCACCATCTCCGGGTCGATTGGTGGAGATCGCCAAGGCGATGAAAGGCTTTGACCTTGTGCTCACCTACAATTGGGGCGCGATGAACGCGGTGATGGCGCATACCGTGTTTGGCGATGCATTCGACCTGCCGCCGCTGATCCATCACGAAGACGGCTTTAACGCGGACGAGGCGGATAAGCTCTCGGTCAAGCGCAACTGGTTTCGCCGGATCGCGCTGGGCCGTGCGCATAAGCTCGTCGTGCCAAGCCGGGGGCTTGAGGATATTGCGCTGCGCGTTTGGAAACGGCCTGCTGCCTATGTCCAGCGCATTCCCAACGGCATTGATACGGCGAAGTTTTCCGGCAAACCCAAGCCCGCTGGGTTTCGAGTGGTCAAGCGTGAGGGCGAATGCTGGGTGGGGACCTTGGCTGGCCTTCGCGCGGTGAAGCAATTGCCGATGCTGGTGCAAAGTTTTGAGAGCCTGCCCGAAAACTGGCATCTGGTGATCCTGGGGGAGGGGCCAGAACGCGCAGCTATAGAAAAGATGGCTGATGAGTTGGAGATCAACCACCGCGTCCATCTGCCCGGAGCGATAACCAACGCGCATGACATTATCGGCCTGTTCGATATCTTTGCGCTATCTTCAAAGAGCGAGCAATTTCCCCTCTCTGTGGTTGAAGCAATGGCCGCCGGATTGCCGATTGCTGCGCCCGATGTCGGCGACATCCGCCATATCGTGTCAGAGGAAAACCGTGCCTTTATCGCAGCGCCCGGCAGCGCGCAGGCGCTTGGCGATGCTCTCGACGATTTGGCCGAAAGCCCGCAATTGCGCGCGCAATTGGGCAAAGCCAATCAGGAAAAGGCGCGCGCGCAGTTTGACGAAGCGGATATGGTTGAAGCCTATCGTGCGCTCTATTGGGGCGCGATGGGACGTGAGGATTGAGAACGCGCTTCACCCGCCGTTCAACTTCACCGAGGCATCTCGTCCAACGAAGCGGGTCGATTTTGTGAGTTTGTACATATGCACACAGCTGTGACCGCTGGCCTTCGAGCCATTGCAAGGGCTGCTTGCGCCGCTTAAAGAGCCGCGCAAAGCTAACCTGAAACCATCAAGGACATTCGCCCCGTGGCGCGCACTCCCACTGAAAAACCAACCGACGGCAATCCCGATCCCGCAGAGCCATCGACAGCGGATGAAATCCTCATGCGCGAGATTGACGAGGCTGTTCGTCAGGACGACGCAGCTGAGTTCTTTCAGAAATATGGCGTGGTCCTTGGCGGAGCGATTGCGCTGCTGCTCGTCGGGATGGCGGGCTATTGGTACTGGGACAGCACCAGCGAAGGTGCGCTTGAAGATCAATCAGAGGCGATTGTCGGCGCGCTGGATTCGGTGGATGCGAACGATTTTCCCGGTGCGGACGAGAAGGTTGCACCGCTGGTCGAGGATGGCTCTGCCGGCGCGCGTACAACAGCGCGGTTCCTTCAGGCCGCCTCTGCTTTGGAACAGGAAGAGCCTGGCCGCGCGGTTGAACTTTACGCCGCTATTGCCGCAGACAATGACGCGCCACAGCCCCTGCGCGACCTCGCGCTGATCCGCGAAGTTGCGACCAATTTCGATGATCGCGAACCCGCCGATATTATCGCGAAGCTTGATCGACTGGCACAACCGGACAGCGCCTTTTTTGGCAGTGCGGGTGAATTGGTGGCAATCGCGCATCTGGAAGCTGGCAACAACGATAAAGCAGGCGAATTGTTTGGACAGATCGCCAAGGATGAAAACCTTCCGGAAACCCTGCGCACCCGCGCTCGGCAGATGGCAGGATTGCTTGGCGTTGATGCGATTGAAGATGTTGAGCAATTGCTCGAAGATGAAGGGGTGATCCCGGCGCAAGGGGCGCCATCACCTGTTGCGGCGCCGCAGGGGCAATAGGCGGCCGCACTACAATTGGGATTTGGACTGGACGATATGATGATGTTTCGAACAAGGCAGATTAAAGGCGCGCTGGCGCTGGGCGCTATGGCAGCGGCGATCACCGGATGCAGTGGCGGATTGTTCGGCGGCGGAGAAAAAACCACTCCCACCATCGGTGAGCGGACACCGATTCTATCGCGCATTGAAACGGGAGCGCAGGTTGACCCCACGCTTGCCGGTGTCAGCGTTGTTCTTCCTCCCGCGCAAGTGAACGCGGAATGGGCGCAGGTTGGCGGCAATGCTAGCAAGTCTTACGGACACCTTGCTTTGTCTGAAAATCCCACAAAGGTGTGGAGTTCGAAGATTGAAGGTTCCAGCGACCGCGCGCGGCTTGCTGCGGCGCCTGTAGTCGGGGGGGCAATGCTGTTTGCGGTGGGTGCAGACGGCACGATCCACGCCTTTAACAAAGAAACCGGCGCGCGCGTTTGGAATTCCGATGCGCAGATGACCGACGACCTGCGCCCCTCTGCCTTTGGCGGTGGGGTCAGCTATGAAAACGGCATGCTTTACGCGACCAATGGCGCGGGCGAAGCGAAGTCGATGAACGCGATGACGGGTGAGATTTCGTGGGTGGTGAAGCCTGCCGGTCCCCTTCGTGGATCGCCCACCATCGCCTTTGGGCAGGTCTATGTGATGACGCAGGATAACCAGATCCTTGCGCTCAACCTCAATGATGGCGAACTGCTCTGGAATGAAAGCGGGTCGAGCGCGCAATCGGGCGTTTTCGGCGTTGCCGCACCGGCCGCCGGCAATGGTACGGTGATCGCTGGATATTCCTCTGGCGAGCTTAACGCCTATCGCTACGAAAATGGCCGGACGCTTTGGGCGGACGCATTGGCGCGCACCAATATCTCGACAACGGTCAGTTCGCTCACCGACATTGATGCAGATCCGATTATCGATTCAGGCCGCGTCTATGCCTTGGGCCAGGGTGGCCGGATGGCAGCGTATGAACTTGTCACCGGGCAGCGCATTTGGGAGCTGAACCTCGCAGGTATCTCCACCCCGGCGATTGCGGGCGAGTGGATCTTCACACTGACCGATGATGCAAGGCTGCTAGCGATCTCGCGTTCAAGCGGGCGCGTGCGCTGGATCAGCCAATTGCAGCAGTTCCGCGATATGGAAGACCGCGAAGACCCGATTTTCTGGACAGGCCCGGTGCTGGCGGGCGGCCATCTTTGGGTCGCAAGCTCGCGTGGAGAGGTTTGGAAAGTTAGCGCAGGCGAAGGGTCAGCGCAGCTGTTCACTGAACTGGATGACGGTGTTAGCCTGCCGCCCGTGGTTGCGGGTGAACATCTCTACATTTTGGATGACAGCGGCACCATTCACGCCTGGCGTTAGGTCCTGATTTCAGATCAGACCAAGGCTGCGCGGTTAACCTTTGCGCAAGCGGCGTTTCTTCGTGACACGTCGCGCGTTATCTATCCCGGAAATTAACCCTTTCCCGCTAAGGGGATGGGCGATGAGCGCGAATTCACCTTCGAGAGCCTCTGCGACGGGTTCAACCCCGCCATTGCGCCTGCCTGAAAGCGACGTTTCACCCGGCGTGGGTCTTGCAGGTCTGCTTGGCCTGTTCGCTTGGGTTTTGTTCTGCCGGACCTTCCCTGCCTTTGCCGATCTGCTGGGGCTTGAGGGCGAATATGGCGTTTTGTCCGGACCGCATGCGGCGCTTACCGCGATGCTGTTTACCGCTGGGCCGATGGCGATTTGGTCGGTTTTGGTCGACAAGGTTCATCTGCGCCCTTCAACCGGGCTCGACTGGGATCTGAACCGCTCCGTAGGCGAAGCGATGCCCACCGCTACGGTCAAAGTGCTTGGGCTATGGGCGACATGGGCGATCATCGGGGCGCTGTATTGCCTCGGGCGCTGGTATTGGGATGGGCAGTACCTGTTTGCGATGGAGGTGCTTGGTTACGCGATCGTGCCGATGGTGGTGCTCAGCGTGCCCTATGTCATCTGGCTGGACCGCTATATGGTCGATCCAAAGGACGGCACCTGGCATTTCGGAGCAATGCTGCTTGGGCGCGGGCCTTGGGATGTAGAGGCCATAAAAAAGCATTGGCGCGCATGGATTATCAAGGGGTTCTTTGGCGCCTTCATGATCTCGATCATCCCGCCCGGTTTCGCTTATATAGTGGAGGCGGACGCGGCGGAGATCTTTACCAACCCCATCGCTTTCATGGTGATCCTCACCACGCTTCTCTACATGATCGATGTACAGATTGGTACGGTGGGATATCTGTTCACTCTGCGCCCGCTTGATGCGCATATCCGATCAGGCAATCCGTTCCTTTCAGGCTGGCTCGCGGCGCTGCTGTGTTACCCGCCTTTCGTGTGGGGGATTATCGGCAACAACAACCAGATCCTGAGCTATGAGTTGAATGGGGCGAAGTGGGACTTCTGGCTCGCGGGCAATGACAGTCTGTTGTGGCTGTGTGCAATCTGGATGGTGTTCCTGACGCTGATCTACGCGTGGGCGACTGTTGTGTTCGGCATCCGCTTTTCCAACCTAACCTATCGCGGGGTCATCACCATTGGTCCTTATCGCTGGACGCGGCACCCGGCATACCTTTCAAAAAACCTCTACTGGTGGGCGCTCCATATGCCGTTCTTCGCCACCAGCGGATCGATGGTGGATGTGATCCGCAATGTGTTCTTCTTGATGGCAGTCAACGCGATCTACTACTGGCGCGCACGCACGGAAGAGGCGCATCTGCTGTCCGAAGATCCCAAATACCGTGAATATTACGACTGGATGGAAGAAAACGGCGTTATCACCGCGCCGCTTGCATGGTTCCGTCGCAAGCTTTCTGCGCGGTTTGCAGGTGGTGGTGCAGGAACCGAAACAACGCGAGGGCCCATCCAAGAGCCCGCAGAATAGGTTTGCGCTGCCTAGATGTGAAAGCCCTCATCTTGGCTGACAAAGGCGAAAAGGTCGCGTTCTGAAATCGCGAGTGCCGAAAACTGCGCGCGCCACTCAGCAATATGCGCCGTGCGGAAATGCTCTTCCAACGCGGCGCGATCCCGCCACCTTTCGGTGACGCGCACCAGCCCTTTGTCGAGCACATCAAAGCCGTAGGCATATTCGATGCAGCCTTCTTCCGCGCGGCTGGCGGCGATCATCTCTTCCATCGCTGGGATGACGACTTCCATCATGCTGGGCGGCACGCGAAAGGTGCCGGTGACGACTATCATTGTGTTCCCCCCGTTTGGACGCGGTGGTCCGCTGCTCACATCATCGGTGAGCCGTCATCCGCTTGATACTTAGCAAGCTCAGTGATTTGCACCTCTAACCCGCTGAGTGCTTGTTGAAACGCCGCCATATGAGGGGTCTGGAAGTGAAAGGCGAGGGCAGCATCATCGACCCATTTTTCCACGATGATCAGCTTGGACGGGTCAAGCACATCGGTCGCGTAAGTGTAGTTGACGCAGCCTTCTTCGGCGCGCGATGCCTCGACCATGGTCGCCATCGCCTCGCGCCCTGCATCGAGCGCGCCGTCTCCAAGTTTTGCCTCAGCCAGAACAATCAGCATCGCACCTTCTCCCGATTAAAACGAATATTTGTAGACCTTTGAAACATCTTCGCCCCATTCACCCGCATAGGCATCGAGCAAACGCTGAGCAGGGACTTTGCCAGTCTTGACGATCTCATCGAGCGTTTCGAGATAGCCGGTCTCGTTGTCGCCGCTCGCGTTTAGCATGGCGCGCGATGCGAGCCCGGAATGTGCAATTTCCAGCACCTCTTTGCCGAGGTCCTGCATCGTGCCCCTTCCGCCGGGTAAAGGCGCGTCCAGCCCCAATTTGGGTGCGTCATTGCGGAGAGCCTCGCGCTCCTCCATCGACCAGCCTTTGACCAAGTCCCATGCCGCATCAAGCGCCGCCTGATCATACAACAGCCCCACCCAAAACGCAGGCAGCGCGCAAATCCGGCTCCAAGGACCGCCATCGGCGCCGCGCATCTCGAGAAAGCTCTTGAGGCGCACTTCTGGGAAGGCGGTCGACAAGTGATCCCACCAATCGCTTGCTGTCGGGCGCTCTCCCGGAAGCACAGACAGCTTGCCGTCCATAAAGTCGCGGAAGGAAAGGCCCGCCGCATCGACATACTTCCCGTCGCGGAACACGAAATACATCGGCACATCGAGCATATACTCCGCCCAGCGCTCATACCCGAACCCGTCTTCAAAGACGAAAGGCAGCATCCCGGTGCGGTGCGGATCGGTGTCTGACCAGATGTGTGAGCGGTAGGAGAGATAGCCGTTGGGCTTGCCTTCGGTGAACGGCGAATTGGCAAACAGTGCGGTGGCGAGCGGTTGTAACGCCAAGCCAACGCGGAACTTCTTCACCATGTCGGCTTCGGATGAATAGTCGAGATTGACTTGGATCGTGCAGGTCCGAAGCATCATATCGAGCCCCAGATCGCCGACCTTGGGCATGTGCTCCATCATGATCTTATAGCGGCCCTTGGGCATCACCGGCAGATCTTCGCGCGTCTTGTCTGGCCACATGCCAAGGCCGAGATAGCCGACCCCGCATTTCTCACCGATCTCTTTGACCTGCGCCAAATGCCGTCCGGTTTCGTTGCAGGTTTCGTGCAACGTTTTGAGCGGCGCGCCGGAGAGTTCGAGCTGGCCAGCCGGTTCAAGGCTGACGGTGCCATCGGCGCCCTTCATCGCGATAACGTGACCGTTTTCTTCGATCGGTTCCCACCCGAAATCGGTGAGATTCATCAGCAGATCGCGGATGCCGCAGGGCTCATCGTAAGACGGCGCGTGGCGGTCTGAGCGTTTGTAGACGAGTTTTTCGTGCTCGGTCCCGATACGCCAGTCGCTTTTAGGCTTCTCGCCCGCGCGCATCGGCTCGGTCAGTTGATCGAGGCTTTCGATCACCGGCTCATCGACGGTTGAGGCTTCTCTGGTGCTCATTGGGCCTGTGCGCTCATGGTGGTCCCTCTCTCGCTTTAGGTGGCCCTATAAAACTGAATTGGCTGTGGGAAGTGCAATCTGCATTGGGCGGCGCAAACTCATTCTTGTGCTTGCGGCGAAGCAAGCCAATCACCTGATGCCGCCATCCATACCGAAAGTGCTGCGATGGCGGCAGTTTCGCCGCGCAGGATGCGGGGGCCGAGAGAGATGGGATGGGCTTGTGGATGGGCGCGGATGGCGGCGCGTTCGGCATCGTCAAAGCCGCCTTCGGGTCCGATCAGGATCGCAGCGGGGGCGCTGTAGCGAGTGAATTCCTCAGCAGCTGGAGCGCCGCCTTCCTCATCGGCGAAGAACAGCGCGCGCCCTACTGGCCAATCGCTCAGCAGCGCATCTAGCTTCACCGGCTCAAAAAGGTCGGGCAGAGCGGTGCGCGCGCATTGCTCCGCCGCTTCGATGGTGAGCGTGCGTGCACGGACAAGGTTGAGTTTATCCGCAACACATCGGCGGGTGAGCAGCGGTTGGATGCGCGCTGCGCCAAGCTCGGTTGCTTTCTCCAGCACCATGTCGAACCGGTCTTTCTTTAGCAGCGCAGGGCACAGCCACAGGTCAGGCACCTGTTCTCGAGCGCGCAGTTTTTCGACCACTTTGAGCGTGACCGAACGCTTTCCCGCCTCGACAACGCGGCTTGCCCATTCGCCGGTCATGTTATCGCACAGGATCACCGCATCGCCGGTCCCTGTGCGCATAACGCGGGAGAGGTAATGCGCCTGCTGGCCCTCCAATGCCAACGACGCGCCCTCGCTAAGAGCGTGCTCGACAAACAAACGCGGCGCGCTCTTGGGCGGCCATGCGGGGGTGCGGGGGGAGGCTTTCGCGCTCATACCTTTCCCCTAAGCCCGCACGGCGCTAGGTAGCAAGCTATGACCGCCCGCATTGCCCAGACTGTCATCGCTGCCGTGTTTCTCGGCCTAGGCGGATGGGCCTTGCTCGCTCCCGCCAGCGTGATCGACCTCGCATTGACGGAGCCTTACCGCGATCAGAGTTTTATCATGCGCTTCACAATGGCATGTTTTGGTGCACAGGCTGTGATTTTTGGGATAATGGCGCTTGCGGTGCAGTGGAGCGCGCGAGGATTTGCCGTGTTTGCGGCCGTGTTGGTGCCGTTCTTTGTGTTCAATTGGTACTTCCATTACGAGGTGCCTGTGCTCACCTCGATTGGAATGCTCGATTTCGCAGGGAATCTCACCATGTTCGCCGCCTGCCTGGTCGGGTGGCGCGCTGCGCGGGCTGAGGAGATGTCGGGGCCGCAAGAGAACATGGCCGCATGACCGACACGATCGTCCCAGATACCGAACATCGCGGCCTGATCGAGCGCCTGCCACAGCTTCCGCGTGATCTTGCGCAACTCGCCCGGTTTGATCGGCCTATCGGCTGGTGGCTGTTGTTCTGGCCTTGCGTGTTCGGCGTGTGGCTGGCGGGTTCTGGTCCGCAATTGGCCTTGCTCGCATGGCTGTTGCTGGGCTCAATAGCGATGCGCGGGGCTGGCTGCGTGTATAACGATATCGTTGACGCTGACCTCGACAAGCAGGTTGCGCGCACCGCTTTGCGCCCGGTGGCAAGCGGTCGGGTGAGCAAAAAACTCGCCTGGGGATGGCTTATCGCGCTGTGTCTGGTGGGGCTGGTGGTGCTGTTGCAGCTGAGATGGCAGGCGCAATTGGTGGCGTTGGGCAGCCTGGCTTTGGTTGCGGCCTATCCCTTTATGAAGCGCATTACATGGTGGCCGCAGGCTTGGTTGGGCATGGTGTTCACTTGGGGTGTGTTGGTTGGATGGACGCATGTGCGGCTCGACAATTGGGACGTGCTCGCCAGCATCTACGCGGGCTGTATTTGCTGGGTGATCGGGTTCGACACGATCTATGCGCTTCAAGACCGCGAAGATGATGCGCTGGTGGGGATCAAAAGCTCCGCGCTTCGCATGGGCGGAAAGGTGCAAAGCGGGGTGGCGCTGTTTTATGGCGCGGCGATAGCGTTTTGGGGGCTGGGCGTGTGGCTTTACAGGCCGGACGTGTTCGCGCTGGCCGCGCTGCTTCCGGTCGCATTGCATCTTATTTGGCAGGTGGCGACGCTCGACCCGGCTGATCCTGACAACCCGCTCGCTCGGTTCCGCTCGAACCGTTGGGCCGGCGCGCTGATGGCGATGGCGTGCTTTATCATCGGCAATGCCGGAGCCTGAGCCACGATGTGCAACCTCTACCGCATGACCAAGGGCAAGGATGAAGTCGCCGCATGGTTCGAGGCGATTGACGCAGCCGGCGGGGCGAATTTCGGCGAGGAAGTCTATCCCGGCTATCCCGGCCTGGTCGTCGCTGAGGGCGAGATGCGCCAAATGAGTTGGGGCTTTCCGCTGGTGATGAAGGGCAAGAGTGGGCAAGCCTTGAAACCCAAACCGGTTAACAATGCCCGCACCGATAAGCTCGATAGCTTTTTCTGGCGCTATTCCTTTGAGCAACGCCGCTGCCTGATTCCGCTCACCGGCTGGGCCGAGGCACAGGGACCAAAGGGCAGCAAGACCCGCACATGGATGTCGCTCCCGAACGCTGAAATGTTCGCTTGCGCCGGAATTTGGCGCGAATCTGATGAGTTTGGCACCTGTTATTCCATGGTGATGACCGACAGCGCAGGATCGGCAGCAGAGAATGTACACAGCCGGATGCCGGTGCTGCTGCGGCGCGAGGATTATGAGCGCTGGGTTACCGGTTCGCCCGAAGATGCGAAGGCCCTCTGCAAAGCGTGGAACGGTGATCTGACCATCGATGCCACAGACCAGCCTTGGACACGCGGCGCGGCGGTGCAGAAGGACTTGCTGTGAGTGCGCGGTTTGGTTTTGCGCGGGCGGGGTGGGTCAAACATGGGTTCGCGCAGGATAATCTCGTTCATGCGTCAGCTCCTGCATAGCTAACCACTTCAAATTCGATCCCGTCCCAATCAAAGAAATAGAACCGTCTGCCCGGATCGTAATCGTCGTGCCCGAAAGGCTCCAAACCTGCCGCGCTCACAACCTTTTCAGCCGCGCCCAGATCATCGACCAGTAAGCCTAAGTGGTTAAGCGGCTCGCCTTTGGAATAGCCGCCTTTGACATCATCATTGGTGTAAAGCGCGATATAGGCTGCGCCATTAGTAGGCTCGCCGACATGGATCGTGTCGCCGCCCATTTTCGATTTCCCGCGCCAACGCTCTTCCCACCCGCAAAGCTGTTTCAAAAGCTGCGCGCTGCGTTCGGGCTGCGTGACGGTGAGGTTGGCGTGTTCGAGAGTGCCTGTAGGCATGTGGATGCGCTCCTTTGCTGGGGTGGAACGCTGGGGAGACTAACCCCGCTGCGGCCACCTACGAATCAACTGACACGAACATAATGCAACCTCAACCTAACTTGAGATCAAGATAAATTTTCGGTATATTGCTGCGATGGCAAAACCGCTCTCCAAAAACGACCTAATCCCGATTGGTGAAATGGCACGGCGAACGGGCCTTTCGGTCTCAGCCATCCGCTTTTACGAGGATAAGGGATTGATCGAACCCGTGCGCACCAGCGGCAATCAACGCCGCTTCCTGCGCTCCGATATTCGCCGGGTGAGCTTTATACTGATCGCGCAGCAGTTGGGACTGACGCTCACTGAGATCGATGCCGAAATGCGAAAACTCCCTCATGGACGTACGCCGACCGCGCGCGATTGGGAGGCAATCAGCCGATCTATCCGCGCGGTGCTGGACCGCAAGATCGCACAGATGCAATCCATGCGCGACCGTCTGGATGGCTGTATTGGCTGCGGGTGCCTAAGCCTTAAACGCTGCGCAATCTACAACCCTGATGACAAGCTCGCTGAGTTGGGGGCAGGGCCGCGCTATGTCCTCGACCCGCCCAAGGCCTAATATTCCGGACCAAGATCAGGATCGAGATCGCGTGGGCGGGCAAAATGCACCAGTTTCCCGCAAAAGCTTTTGAGGTCAGCCCAGCTTTCGACATTGCATTCCAGCACCGCATAGGCCGATGTTGGAAACTTCACCGCGGCCTCTTTGAACAGATCGTTTTCGTGCGCGGGAGATACGAGTTCTAGCAGCGTCTCCTGCAAACCCGGATTGTGGCCAACGACCATCATCGCTTCGGCTTCCTCGCCGCCTTCTATCTTCGCATGCGCGGCGAGCACTTCCATGATGGTTATTGGACTTGCGAGATAAAGCTTTTGGTCAAATGTGGTGGGCAATTCGGGGATCGCATCGTCCAGCGTTTCGGTGACGCGAATGGCGGGGCTGGCGATCACCTTGTCCCATGTCACACCGTGTGATCGGATGTGGTCTCCCATCAGGGCAGCACCGGCGCGCCCCCGTTTGTTGAGCCCGCGGTCAAAATCGCGCGTGACAGTCGAATCCCATTCAGACTTGGCGTGACGAAACAGACCCAGAAGTTTCACGATGTTCGCTTTCCCACCAGTATCGGACCATCCGTCCGAGCCCTGAGCCTATGGCAGGATCGCCGGGCAATGCCAATGCAGCAGTCTTGCGGGGCTTAAACGGAAAGGCTTGGACAAAAGCCGGAACCGTCTGGGGAAAAGCGTCCGCAAGACCGCCGCTGCCCCATATCCCAGCGCGAGGAGTGCGCGGGGGAGGGGTAAGGGCTGAGTTATACCCGGCCCAGTCAGATCACTGTCGGATCGACCGCTACCAGCCAGCCATTCAGCGTTACAGCGCCGCAGAACAATGCGGCCACGGTGACGCTTAACCGCTCGGCAAAGGCGCGGGTGATTGATGGCAGGCGGATGGGTTTGGCGTTTTTGTTGAACTCTTCGGCATAGCGAGGGTGTTCGGTTCCCATCCACTTGTCCCAGAAGGTGAAGTAAAAGCCGTAATTGTAGCCAGAGGAATGGTGCAGATCGTGATGCGTGGTGGTGCTGATCCATTTGAGCACTGGGATATCGAGCCAGCCTGCAGGAAACAGTTCATGCCCTGCATGCGCCATCACATTGCGGATTATCATGTTCCACAAAAAGAACAGGATAGCGAAGCCAGCATAGGCGATACCAAACAGGCTGGTGATGAGCAGGAAGAGCGGCATGAACGCAGCCTCAATCGCGGCCTCGGCGCTTGAAAAGCTGTAAGCGGTCCAGGGCGTCGGCGTGCGCGATTTGTGGTGGTGCAGGTGAGTGGCCTTGAACAGACGCTTGGTGTGCATCGCGCGGTGCGCCCAATAGAAATAGGCGTCATGCGCGAAGACGACCAGAGCGAACTGCCATGCTATGGTCACGATGCTGGCGCCTTCCAGATGCAGATTGATGATCCCCATCTCGCGCCCCACCAATGTCGCCAAAGTTGTGACGCCAAAGACGAAGACCGTGCGCAAGGAGGACATCACTTCGCGGATATAGTCACCACGGCTAGCGCTGCGTTTCTGGATACGCCGTGCTTTGGCCCAGCTGCGGAAGAGGAGGAGCAGCGCTGTCATCACGCCGGCGGCGATCAGATAGCGGCCAAGGTCAAAATAGAGAACGTTGAGAAAATGCTCGCTGAGAAGGCCAAGCACATGATCTGTGGAGGATTGGACGGGCGTTTCAGCATTGGCGGCTATCATTGCGCAGGCTCCTTCGTGTGTCGATAAGCCCTTTGTGACGCGTTGCCGCCGCCAATTCCTCGCAATGCTGAAAACATGCGATCAATTTCGGAAATGAACGCCTATTTTCAGTTTTGAACAGCCTCTGGCGTATCGTCTTCGGGCGAATCAGAGATGGCCAAGCGCCTGAATTCGCTGGGAGTTGTCCCTGTCTCGCTGCGGAATGCGCGGTTGAAGGTGGGAAGCGAATTGTAGCCCAGATCCATCGCGATGGTGAGCACGGGCAGATCGACATCGTCGCGGTTCGCCAGCTTTTCGCGCGCTTCGGCGATGCGGTGGCGGTTCAAGAAGGCGCTAAAGTTGCGATAACCTAACTTGCGGTTGATAAGCGCGCGCAGCCGGTGTTCGGGTGTGTCGAGATTGATCGGCAAGCCCCACGATCGTGAGGCCCGGTTCGCGGTATGCACCCTCTGCCATCGCGCCGGTCAGTTTGTCATGGAGCACGGTTTCGGTCGGCGAAAGGTCAAGTGGCGGCGGGGCCTCTTCGGAAGTCGTCCTCTTCGTCTTCCCCATCCGTGGCCAGCAGATCGCGGTTTGCTGCGCAGCAGAGCGCAATCCCAGCAAACAGGATCAAAACGAGGATCAGGATCGAATTGACCATGCTGCACTAATCGGAAACGTGTCCTTCGTTACCGGTGAGGCCGCCCAATTCGTAGCATTTCAAGACATGCAATATCCCGGCCTGCTTGCGCTGCCGCCAGCAAGGGGCAGCCACAGCCGAACGGATGACACGGCGCTCCTCGACCAGATCATCCTCGCGCTCAAAGATGCCGACCCGCACCAGATCAGCGATCAGCGCGAGGCCGGTGAGGATGCATGGATGACTAGAATCCCACCAGGTTGCAGTGAAGGGCAGGAAGTTTCCCGATAAACCAACCAAGGAACAGTGCATCAGCGCCGCAGCCGATCAGCACCACGCGGCGGTCGGGCTCGCGCTCGAACAATCGCCGGGCAAACAGCCATATCCAGAACGGGACTGATGATTGAAAGCGAGGTCGATATCGATAAACGGGGTCAAGCGGACCTTCGGACGCTCATCAGTGGAGTTGGGCTTGATAAGGTAGAAAATCACCCCGACAATCAGACCAATCAGCGGCAGCTTAATGCGCGCTTGCGAACCTCGCTGCGAGACGAAAATCGCGATCAAGCATCAGCGCCTGCAGCCAATCGCGATCATGCGGTATGAGTGAAATCCCATGTCTTGGATCATACGCCACTATCTGAGGCATTTGTGGGCGCGTTTCCATCTGTTTCAGCGGTTGCCGTGGCCTCTTCGCCGATATCGCCCTTTTTGACCCGCGCAATCGCCTCATCCAAGGTCACTCGGCGGATGCTGGTTCCTTCGGGAAAGGCGCTTAACAACCGCGAAGGGAAGGCGGCGGACAGGACGATGAAGTGTCCGGCATCCTCCTTGTTCCGGATGAGCCGCCCGAATGCCTGCGCAAGCCGCGCGCGGATGATGCGGTCGTCATATTGACCGCCCGCCTCCGCCGCCGCGCGGCGCGCTTTGTGGAGGATATCGGGGCGCGGCCATGGGACTGCTTCCAGGACCACGCATCGCAGAGATCGTCCGGGCACGTCCACCCCATCGCGCAAGGCATCGGTGCCCATCAAGCTGGCGCGCGGATCATCGCGGAAAATGTCCACCAAGGTTCCCGTGTCGATCGGGTCCACATGCTGCGCGAAAAGCGGAAGGCCTTCGCGCGCCAAGCGGTCGGCAATCCGCCCATGCACCGCGCGCATCCGGCGGATCGCGGTGAACAGGCCGAGCACGCCGCCCTCGCTCGCCTCAATCAGCCGCGCATAGGCGCCCGCCAGCCCCGGCAAATCGCCCTTTTTGACTTCAGTGACGATCAGCACCTCGGCGCGGCTTGCATAGTCGAAGGGGCTGTCTGCGGCAGACAGCATAGGCGCGGCCTCGGTGTGCGCCGCGCCAGAACGTTGGATCGCGGCCTCCCAAGCAGCCTCGTTGTCTTCCACCCGGTCAGTGAGCGTCGCGCTGGTGAGCATCACACCGTGAGCGGGTTCGAGCACGACCTTGGCAAATGGCTTCATCGGGATCGAGCCAGCGGCGGTGGATCGCCACATCAAATTCGCGCGCATCGGACCGATCAACCGCAAGCCAATCGACAAATTCAGGGTCTGCGGGTCCGCCGAGCCGCGCTAGCAAAGCTTCCCATGCGGCGAGCAAGTCGACCCGCCAACCGAGCGAATGCCGTGCGCCCTCGATCCGCGCACGACCCTGACCATCGAGCCAGTCGGGCGGGTCAGCCATGACCGCCTCCAGCCGCCCGCCAAGCCGGATCAGCGGGGTGCGGATACTGGCGAGCGCCTGTGCCGCATTGCCCGCTGCCTCTATCACGTCGCCCGGAAGGCCTGAGGCTTCGGTCTCTATCCCATATCCCTGCTCCTGCCCGCCGCTCTCATCGCGGGCATAGGTGGCGGTGCGCACGGCGCAGAGCAAAGCTTCGATGGGGCCTGCGGGTTCACCTTCTGCAAGGCGTTGCAGCCAGCCTTCGCCGGGGAGCAACTTGCCCGCCTCGCACGCGTCTTCGATGGCCTCGCCGCCCTCATCGTCATAGCTCGCAACATCGGCAAGACGGGCGGAGAGGCCTCGCCTGCGGCCTCTGTTCTTGCGCTCTGGCCCCATTATCCAGCGGCGCAACTCTATCGCCTCTTGGCCTGAGAGCGTCGCAGCAAAGGTGCTGTCGGCGGCTTCGAAAACGTGGTGACCCTCGTCAAAGACGATGCGGGTGGGGGCGTGGGCGTGGTCGCGGCCTCTGGCGGCGTTGACCATCACCAGAGCGTGATTGGCGATCACAAGGTCAGCCTGTGCGGAATCGCGAGCGGCGCGTTCGATAAAGCACTTTCGGTAATGCGGGCACCCGGCATAGATGCATTCGCCGCGCTGGTCAGTGAGGGCCGCTATCCCGCGCTTGCGGAACAATGTGCCGAGCCATCCGGGCAGGTCTCCGCCGATCATATCGCCGTCGCGGGTAAACGCCGCCCAGCGGGCGACCAATTGCGCAAGGATGGCGGGGCGTCCTGCAAACCCGCCTTGCAACGCGTCTTCGAGATTGAGGAGGCAGAGGTAGTTTTCACGGCCCTTCCTCACCACCACAGGCGGCGTGCCGTCGGGGCGCTTAATCGGCCAAGCGCGGCGGCTTTCACTGCGCAATTGCCGCTGGAGGTTCTTGGTGAAGGTAGAGACCCACACTGTCCCACCCGATGCACCCGTCCAAAGGGATGCAGGCGCGAGATAGCCCAAGGTCTTGCCGATCCCTGTCCCTGCCTGTGCAAGCGCGATATGCGGCACTTCGCGCTTCGTGCGCGGGGCAAAGATGCGCGCTGCGTCTGTGGCATAGGCGCGCTGGCCCTCGCGCTTTTCTGCGCCTTCACCGGTCAATGCGTCGAGCGCGGCGAGCACTTGATCTTCGGGCAGTTCCACCTGCCGGGGCGGGGCGCGCTCACCCGTCTCCTCCCATTCGGGCAAGGTCGCAAACAGCCACTTTTCCGCCCGTTCTGGCCGCGCAATATGCGGCTTGAGCACTTGCGCCCAAGGCCAGCGCAAGCGTTCGAGCGATTGCAGCGCGGACCACGCGCCAGAGCGTTCAAACCATTCCGGATCCTCGCACGCTTCCACCATGACGCCTGCTGCTTTGGCGAGGAAATCCGGCACGCCGTCATCCCCCGCAGGCTCGTCAATCTCCAAAGCCTGCGCCAGCCCGCGCGGCGTTGGCACGCAAAAGCGCGCGGGGTGGACGAAGGCGAACAGCTCTAGCAGGTCAAGCCCTGATAGGTCCGGATAACCCAGCCTGTTCGCCACCAATGGCGCGTTGAGCAGCAGAACAGGCGTGTCTGCCGCTGCCATAATCGCCTCGCCTTTGGACACCGCTCCAGTCGCGCCGTTTGCCGGGCGGAGCCAATTGCCACCATGGCTGGCGTGGAGTGCTGGGAGGGGGAGGGAAGAGGCAGTCACGTCAGCGATAAAATGCGCGCGCGCAAACCATATGTAAACGCATCAGGCTGATAGTTCTGTGGCTTCATGTGCGAAGGGGATTCGGGGAGGACGCAACGATGGGTAACTTCAAAACATCGCTAACTGCACTATGCGTGATGCTGGTCTCGCCTTTGACCCAGCCCTTGGCTGCGCAAAATCAGGGTGAAGCGGGCACCAGATACCCGGTTTCCATGACGCAATCGGATGCTCAGGCGCAGGCTATGGCCGATGCGGTACAGCGCCATGTGGACGCCTATCGTTCTGGCGATCTTGAACGCTTTGTCGCAACCTTCACCCACGATGCGGTGGTGGATAGCGATGGTATGGTTTCCACCGGCCACGCTGAGATTCGCGCCGCATATGCGATGGGTTTTCAGTTGGGCTTTCCGCAAATTTTCATCACCGAAAGCGGCGTGGTGGGCGACCGGGTGTACCTGATGATCGGTTATGTCTTTCCGGATGGCGAAGAGATTTGCTGCACGCGTTCCGAATATTGGGTGCGCGATGGCAAAATATCTTATGTTCTCAACAACACATAAGGCGCGCTTAAAACCTGCTGTTAACCCTTTTGCCGTATCGCCTGACACATAAAGTTACGTCTCCGCAGAATATCTAAGGCATCAGGCATAGGGGGCCGAAAGTGAGCTTTGGAAAGAAAGGTTTGGCACCGGGACAGGCCGTGAGCGCGCCGGGCGGTGGCTTTGGCCGCGCTGCGCCTGCTGCTGCGGCGGCTTCGGCGATGACGGCTGAGCAGGAAGAGATTGCCGCCAAGCGTGAGGCGTTCCTGGCTCAAGAACGTGCGCGTCAGGCCCAAGCCCAAGAATCCGCCCGCGCTGCTGAAGCTGCTGATCCTATGGCATCTTTGCGCAATGATGCGCGGCCCAAACACAATTTTCAGGCACGCGCCGCTTCGCCGCTTGGAATGGGTGTTGCCGGTGCGGGTGCCGGTGCCGGTGCCGGAGCTATGGGCGCTGGCGGGATGAGCGCCGCGCAAGAGGCTGAGATCCGCCAAGCCGCGCGCAGTATGGCTGGCCGTGGTCCGGCGCCGCGCCCCGGTGGCTCATCGAGTGGCGGATCGGGCTTCTTCTTTGGAGAGCCCTCGCACCGCAATCTCGGCATGGCCTATGTCTTGTGGTTCTTCCTCAGCCAGTTTTCAGCGCATCGCTTTTATTGTGGGCAGAAAGACACCGCGATCATGCAGATGGCGATGTGGTTCGTGAGCTTGGTGATGCTCTTTATCTTCCCGCTGTTTGGCATTTTGGGCCTCGGCCTGTGGTTCTGTTGGATCATCGGCGATCTTTTCATGATACCCGGAATGCTCAAGAAGTTTCAGGAAGAACACAACTACGCCGGGGTCTTTACCTAGCGTAAGGAAGCAACGGAAGAGGGACGACCCCGCTCGCGCGTTGCCGCCCCTCCCTGCGACCCTTAAGACCGTCAAATCGGCCTCAGGGCTGGCTCTTGAACCCGCTAGAACGCTTTTTGCACACCCACTGTCAGCGTAAAGTCGGTGGGCATTTGCGGGCCGTTTAGGTCTTGAACGATCGGAACCCCACCTTCGATCCCAAGCCGCCATCCGGCAAGCGCGCCTCCGGTAGCGGCGAAGTTGACGCCGACCAGCCCAGTGACGGCTTCCCCGCCCTGAAAATCAGGATTGGCGGTTTGCACAGGCCCCACGATCATCGGATCAATTCCATCGATGCGCCCTAGCGTTTCAGCCTGAACGCGCGCTGACAATGCGACGCTTTGTGTCAGCGATGCGGCGACCCATGCGGTGGCCATAGCGCGGTTGCCCAGCGAATAGCCTTCGTCATTGTCACCCAGCCGCACAGTGCCCTTAACCTGCGCGCCCCAGCCGAATGACGCCGATTGATCGCGATAGGTGATACCGGGTTCCAGATCGAACGTGCCCGACCCCAGCTGCATGGGATAGGGAAGACGCACCGTCGGAGTGCCCCCCATAGGCGTCAGGATATCGTCTGTCTGAGTGATTGATCCCGTCGGAAGCGATATGCCTGCATTGATATGGACAGTGTCGGTGATCCCGATCAGCGCTGCGACTTTGGTGTCGCCGAACCCTTCAGGAGCGGTTGTGAATTTGCCCAATTGGGTGGTGCCCATGCCTCCTTGGAAGGTGATGTGGTCCATCTCTTTTGAGATGTAATTCGCCATCACCATCAGGGTTACCTGATCTGAAAGCCCATACATGATCCCGGCCATATGCATGTTCATTCGCATATCCGTGGGCACAATGCGCAAGGTGGGCGGTTGGCCCGGAGCACCGGCAAATCGGTTTGGGATAGTGGTGGCAACTTGCTCTGGCGTCACGGCGTCAGTGCCGATCTGAATACCTCCCATGTCCATGTGCATAAGGCGGTAACTGACCATCACCTCTCCCTTTGCGTGGCGGTGATCGCCCATCACGCCAATCGGCGCGTGGTCGAGGGCGTTTGCGTGACCTTCATCGGCAAGGGCAGGGCTTGCGGCGAACGCGCAAGCAGTGGCGGCGAGCGAAACACCCGCCTTCAAAAGCGTTTTCATGTGAATACTCCTAGTGATCTGAATTGTGTGAAAATCAGATCAGGAGCGGTGGTCCTGTCGCATCATAAGCGGGGAAGGGCGGGCGCGTTTGAAGCGCGCGGATGGGGGCTGGTTCTGGTGTCTCTTGCCGCATTGCAGCCGATGCGATCAGTGTCGGATCAGCGGGCAAGGTTTGCCCGCAAGCCGAACAGCAGGGGTTGGCGCTAGGATCATCACCATGCTCGGAATGGGGCCCTGCATGGCCTGCATGACTTGCATCGTGTCTGCTGGCCGTGTGATTGGTGTGATCGCTATGCTGGGCGGCTGCTTGCACCTCACCGGCCAGAGCAGGCGGCAAGCAACACGGCGCGCCAAAGACCGCGCGCATACCAATGGCGAGCAACATAAAGCCAAGCAGGAAAGGACGATGGGGAAGCGTCACAGCGCCTTTGAATTTAGGCGTGGGGACGGGCGAGGCCAAGGGAGAAACCCGTGTCCTACACGCGGTTTCGCGCATAGTGTGTCCAATATGCTGCAACCTGTCGATGCGATCGGAATGGGATTGGAAAGTCCACACATTGAAGTTGGCAAACAGGGCTGAAGCCACTGAACTGCATGGCGTTTTGGCGGAAAGTCACAGTTTCCAAAACTCGGCTTTGTGGTCCAAAGCGCGGGGCAGCGTCGTGACCAATCCCGCGCATTCGCGCTTGCAACAATCACTACCTTCGATCAAAGCGCACCGCACTATGACTGACAGCATCCTCCAAGACACCGCAAGAAGCTCTAAGGCCTGGCCCTTCCAAGAGGCGCAACGCCTTGCCAAACGGCTGCGCGCCAACGGTTCTGGGGGAAAGCCTGATGGGGCAGCGGTGCTGTTCGAAACGGGCTATGGCCCCTCAGGCCTTCCGCATATCGGCACGTTTCAGGAGGTCCTGCGCACGACGCTGGTGCGGCGGGCGTACGAGACGCTCACGGGGCAGCAAACAAGGCTGGTCGCGTTCAGCGATGACATGGATGGCCTTCGCAAAGTGCCCGACAACGTGCCCAACAAGGACATGCTGGCAGAGCATTTGGGCAAGCCCCTCTCGCGTATTCCCGACCCGTTTGAGAAGTATGAGAGCTTTGCCCATCACAACAACGCAATGCTGCGCGCCTTCCTTGATCGTTTCGGGTTCGACTATGAGTTCGTAAGCTCTTCAGACCGCTACAATTCTGGCGCGTTTGACGATGCTCTGCGCGGCGTGCTGCGCGGCTTTGACGCGATCCAGGACATCATGCTGCCGACCTTGGGTGAGGAACGCCGCAAGACCTACTCCCCCGTTATGCCGATCAGCCCTACGAACGGCGAAGTCCTGCAAGTGGCCATCGATGTGATCGATGCCGATGCGGGCATGATCCGCTTCACCGATGCCGATGGCAGTGTGGTCGAACAGAGCGCGCTTGGCGGCATGTCCAAGTGCCAGTGGAAGGTCGATTGGGCGATGCGCTGGGTCGCGCTGGGCGTAGATTATGAGATGTATGGCAAGGACCTGACCGATAGCGGCGTGCAGTCGGGCAAGATTGCGCGCGTGCTGGGCGGCAACAAGCCTGAGGGCCTGATCTATGAGATGTTCCTCGATGAAAAGGGTGAGAAGATCAGCAAGTCGAAAGGCAACGGCCTCTCGATCGAAGAATGGCTCCAATATGGCAGCGAAGAGAGCCTGGGCTTCTACATCTTCGCCAATCCCAAAAGCGCAAAGCAGCTGCATGCCGGTGTCATCCCCAAAGCGATCGACGATTACTGGCAGTTTCGGGAGCGTCTCGCTGAGCAGCCGCTAGACAAGCAGATGGGCAATGCGGTCTGGCACTTGGCGCGCGCCAATGTTGAAGGTGCTGGCGCTGATGCTCCGGGGGCAGGGGACAGCCTTTCAGTGCCCTATTCGCTGCTTCTCAACCTTGTCAGTGTGCTGGGGCTTGAGGCGACACCTGCGAACCTTGCCGAATATGTCGCGAGCTACACCGGCGCGCCGATTGAAGACCCCGCTCTGCTGACGCTTATCGAAAGCGCAGTGAACTACAACCGCGACTTCGTCGCCCCGACACTTGCTAAACGCGCGCCTGAGGGCGGGGAGGTTGAGGCGCTGCGCAAGCTTGATGATCAGCTTGCCGCTGCGCCTGCCGATGCCAGCGCGGAAGATTTGCAAACCATGGTCTATGAGATTGGCAAGGATGAAGCGTTCGGGTTTGGGAACCTTCGCGACTGGTTCAAAGCGCTCTATCAAACGCTGCTAGGTTCTGACCAAGGTCCCCGCATGGGCAGCTTTATCGCGCTTTACGGGGTGGAGCCAACGCGGAAGCTGATCGCTGAGGCGCTGGAGCGTAGTTGAGGTTGCGCAGAGACCCATCCGGGGCTGCGCAAGCAATAGCACTTTTCCTACTCCACGCCCTCGTGCGATACCACTTGGTGATGATGTATTTCGATCCCGCAAGCACCGGGGTTCCGGCGTGCATCGTGTCGATATTGGGTGTCCCGTCGTGAAGCGCGTTGTTCCACAGCAAGAGGACTCCTGGTTTTGGCTCGATCTGGAGGCCGATATTGGTGAAGTGCGTTTCTCCGCCCTGTTCAACCGTATTCAGGAACACCATGGCCGTCCATGATCGCTGTCCGCCGCGTTTGCGTTCAAGCTCCCAATATTTCTCTGTCGTGTAAAACCAGTCATTATGCGGCTTGAATTGCTGCCCGGGAAGGTAGCGCTGGCCCTGAATAGCCTCCCCAAACTCTGGAGGCATTCCAAGAAGATCGTCAATCCGGCGGCTAATGGAGCGCACAAAGCTGTCATCGGGGTCAAGGTCTCCCGAATAAGAAGTGCGAAATCCGCTCTCATACCCGATTTCATGAAGGGACGAGGGGCGGGCGGTCTCATCAACCATCACGCACAGCCGCTCGCATTCCGAAGAACTCAGGAAGTCGCCAACTGCAAACAGCTCCACCTTATCGTGTTCGACGGTGTAGACGCCAGGATCCTCAGCAAGTCGCGCGCGAACATTGGCACCCACGCGGCGCAGCGAGTCCTGATCTGGAATAGTCTCAGTCTTGGCCATGCGCGCGTTGCTAAGCAGGTCATGGGCGCTGTGCAAGACCTTCGAAGGGTGTGGGAGCTTACGCTAGGCCTCACTTGTCCTCAGGCTCCAAAGAGCGACCCCCTGCCGGATCGCTCCGACAGGGGGCCATTTGGGTTGCTCAGATACGGGTCAAGTTACCTCGGCCCAAAGACCACATCACCAGAAGAAGTCATGGATCACATCAACCACTTCGCCGGTGTAGATATCGACAAGGACCACATCGTCATAATACCGGACCCAGCGATACGGGCCGTAGACTGCCGGCAGGCGGTATGCCCACGGATCGTTGATATAATACCGTGATGAGAAGAACAGGCTGTCTAGGAAGAAGCCGACCCTCAGGCGGTTGTAACGATGAGCACGGAAGGGCGCGTAGTAGCGGCCAAGGCGGAAGATGCTGCGGTTTGCCCGGCGATAGTTGCGCCAGCCAAAGCGGCGATCACTGCGCCAGCCGCGGCGGTCCCAGCGGCGGAAGTCGCGCCGACGTTCTGCGCGCCGTTCAAACCGGCGTTCGGCCCTCCGTTCAGCCCGGCGCTCAGCCCGACGCTCACTGCGGCGGAAATCGCGCCTGCGTTCAGCCCGACGTTCTGCCCTGCGTTCACCTCGGCGCTCGCCGCGTCGTTCCGCCCGGTCGATCCGGCGGGTGTCGCGGCGGTCTAGCCTTTGGTCACGCCGTTCAAAGCGCCTTTCTGCGCGCCGTTCACCACGCCGTTCGCCACGCCGTTCGATGTTGCCAGCACGCCTGTCACCGCGCCTTTCGATATTGCCAGCCCGGCGATCACCGCGCCGTTCAATGTTTCCTGCACGCCGTTCACTGCGGCGCTCTGCCCGCCTTGCAGCGCGGTCGCGGCCCTGGTTCTCAAAGCGTTGAGCCCTACGCTCGCCCCGGCGTTCTACGTTACCCGCTCGCCTTTCGCTCCTGCGATCGACGCGGTCAGCCCGGCGTTCGCTGCGCCTGTCGACCCGGTCGGCACGTCGTTCCGCGCGCCGCGCCTCAGGGGCGCGCTGGCGTGCTCGACGTTCTTGGATCTGACGTCCACGATTGGGGCGTTCTGAGCGGCGCTGTTGGCGATTTTCCGAGCGTTGCGCGCGGCGTTCTGCGCGGTTTGCGCCTCGATTGGTGCTGCGCTGTTGACGGCGCTGGCTGCGTTGCGCGCGCCTCTCACCGTTTTGCGCGCGCTGACTAAAGCGGCGCTCTGCGCGGCGATCCTGTCGTTCTTGCGCAAATTCTGCAGCGCTACCGGCTGTTTCAAGCTCGGCCGCTTCCGCCGTTTCGGGCGGCGCGACAAAGGCCAAGGCGAGTGCAAGAGCGGAAAGCGCACTGCCCCTAAGAAATAGGGTAATATCCATGAGTTGCCTCCTGTTGTGCCGCCCCACCACTCACGGCTTGATTGATACCTTCTGATACAGACGAGTCGATGTCCACTCCCTTAACCACACGTTTAGGCTTACGTTCATGTTTGGTGCAATTTACCTGAACGCCTTGACCCAGGCTGACACAAGCTCAAAGGGCTGGCGCTATGTTTGAAACACTTGATGAGGTTCGGCGCGATTTGGTCACCCGATTGGTGCGCGCAGCCAAGGACCGAAAATCACCGATGCATACGCCTGCCGTGGTGACCAGCGATGTCGATGCGCGCGCAATGGTTCTGCGCGAATTTGACAGCAACGCTTTCACGTTACGGTTCCATACCGACACGCGCGCGCCCAAGGTGGCCGCGATAGAGGCCGACCCGCGCATGGCAGTGCTCTTCTACGATAAGTCGGCCAAGATTCAGATCCGAGTGGGCGGCACAGGGGAGATCTTGCGCAACGCGTCGGTCACCCAGACCGCCTGGGACAATGGCTCTAACTTTGCGCGGCGTTGCTATATGGGCGATGGGCCGGGCGAATTGAGTGATACGCCCACGTCGGGTCTTCCGGCAGAGCTGGAGGGCACAGAGCCCAGCGATGAGCAATTGGTGCCGGCACGGGCCAATTTTGCGGTTCTGCGTATTAGCCTTACCCGGCTCGACTGGCTCTATCTTGCTCATACCGGCCATGTACGGGCGCAATTCAGCCCTCTAGAAACAGGAGCGGAGCAACGGGATTGGCAGGGGCGTTGGGTTTCGCCTTAGGCGACTTTAGCAGAAACGCTATGATGGTCACCCTTGGGCGCAGGCAGGAGAGCAATCTCCTCCCATTGGGTCGACGTAACGACATTGTGTTCACCCGTTGCCTGCGCGGCGTCGAGGGCTGAACTGGCCCGAGCATGCCATTGCTGGGCTGTCTCATCGGGTCTGCGTGCGGCCACTCCAAAGCTTGCAGTAAGGCCGAAACCTTTGTCGATTGCTTGAACATCGGCCAATGCGATCTCTTGCGTGAGGCGTTTTGCAATCGAACCGCCTTCCGCTTCATTCGCACCATTTGCGAGGATCACAAAGGAACCGTCGCCGCGCGGCCCCTCTGCCTCCACAAGCATGTCGGTTTTTCGAAGGCCAGCGCGCATTACCTGAGCCACTTGAGCAATGGCTTCATCGCGTGCTTCTTGCCCCCAAACGGTCCCAACTTGGGATATGTGATCGATGCGCCCGCGCAGCACGGCGCCATGCAAATGACGCGGAGCGACACGGCGTTCCTGCCGTCTTTGGCGACCCAAGGGCCGATTATGAGGACTCATCCTGGCGCTAGTATAGATCCTTTCTGCCAGTTCGGCTTCAGCGCCAAGGCGGTTGCCAGTGAAAAGATCTGAAAGCGGGTTCGCCGACTGGTCCTGCCGCGACCTTATGCGCGCAGACAGCAACAATGCGGCGATGGCCAAACACAATGCCGTCACCAGCCCCATCGCAAAATCGACAAATGGCGATCCAGACAGGACCACCGCGTCCATCAACTCATGCATAAGATTGCCCCTGAAATCTTGCGCTTGTTTCTTTGAGCAAGGGGTTTTGCCTTCAGGCAAGTTAAGGCGCAGTAAAGAGTTCGAATAAGTGTTAGACAATCAGGGGCACTGTCGAGGCGACTACAACTTCTTCAAGAGTGTGAGCAGCTGACCGCGTTCCGCCTCATTAAGAGGGGCGAGCAGTTCAGATAGCACCTCGTCAAGGTTGGTCTTGATCGCTCCGACCAATTGCTCGCCCTTGAGGGTGAGATTCAAGAGGGTGCTGCGCTGGTCGAGCTTGTTGGGCGCGCGCGCAACCAGACCGCGCCGCTCTAGCAGGCTGATTGCACGGCTGAGTTGACCTTTATCGCGCGCCATCATCAGCGAGATTTCCTGCATCGCTACCGGTTGTACTTCAGCGATTGTGAGCAGAATCATGCCGCCTACAGGGCCAATCCGATCCGTGTCGAAAATGGGTGCGCGCGTCTCGATCCCGGCATTCATTCGCCGCATCAGCCTGTCGACCTCGAAGGCCAATTCCAATGGATCATGCTCACTCATGGTATTTGGTTGACTCTATCAACTTCTTTTCTACTCTTTGTTTGATCCGATCCGGACCTCCGGACAAAACGGGAGTAGCTCATGTCTCAAAGCCAATCCATCGCGCTTAAACTCGCCGCCATTTTGTGGGTCGTTTGGGGGCTCGTGCATGTCATCGCCGGTGTGATCATTATCGGCACGCCCGACGCCTCCGGAGCGGTGCAGGCGGTCGCTGATGCGGTGCCTAAAGATGACTTGCTGTTCGAAGCGCATCCTGCGGCCGCCGCGCTTTATAACCAGCACGGCTGGAACCTCGGATGGATCGGCATAACGACGATTGTGTGCGCACCTTTTATCTGGGCGGGAAATCGGACCGCAGTCTGGGTTGCCGCATTGACAGGTGGGCTCGCGGATGTCGGCTACTTCGTCTTCATGGACCTGGGTGGCTATGTGAATTTCATGCCCGGCGGCCTGATGACCTATGTCTCAGCAAGCGCGATATTGCTGAGCGGGTGGGTTTGGTTTGGGTCTCGCCGAAGTATCGACGCGCAACCTTGAAGCAGAACAAATGTGAGCTCTTCTGATGTTGTTAACAGGAAGCGCGCAGAATCAGGCCGGTTTGAGACAGGCATCCTTGGCTCTTACGATCTGATTTCGGTTGACCTAATCCGGCTTAACAAGACCCTTTGTGACTCCTGCAACTGCGGCAGTCACTCTGTCATTGACGCCCATCTTCTCGAAAATGCGACGGGTATAGGTATCCACGGAACCGACGCTGATATTCAGGATCGTTGAGATATCTCCCTTAGACTTGCCTCTTGCGATCCAGGTTAGCACTTCGCTTTCGCGGGATGACAATTCAATGTCCCCAGTCTGCTTGCCGAAATAGCGGACTAGGCTGTTGTGGTGGGCTGCTGCAGCTGCCTCAAGCTGCCGAAACATCGGTTTGGCGTTTGGAGGGATCTTCGCTCCAAAGCCAAACGAGATCACCCCATTGATGTCGTAGGGGCCGAACACGGGTATCATATACTGGTCATACACACCGTTTTTATTGGCTTCACTCATAATTTGCTCGGTCAATTCAGGTTCGACATCAGCGAATGCGGGTAAAAAGTTCGAGAGTACTATTGGTTTACCCAACTGAATGATAAATTCATAGCAACGGCCAAGAACCTCGGCATGCTCTGGCGGTACATCTTGGCGCGCGACGACTTTGCCTGTCTCGAAATGCAGATAAGGCAAGGTCGACCGGAAATTTGAAAACTTATGAGAATAGTAATATACAATTGAAACGGCGCCTTGAGATCTAGCCGCCTCAAGAAAGCTACGAGTAAGTACGATTGGTCCATCGCTCTCGTTTAGTGCCGAGCTGCGCGATTTATCTTTTGACGCAAGCGCCTTATTGGCCTTATCCAAGGCTCTGCCCTCCTGTTTGCGAGGTCCTTTATTTGTGACTGCCCAAGCCACAGGCCTCCGCGCATTTTATGAATTACTAGTCTTGTATAAGTGATTAGACTAGTCACGCGATTACGGGACATGACATAACTATACTGTTTTAAGTAAAACCTTCCTGGGATCGTTAGGAGGAACTTAATGCGACAATTCGGACAGCCTCATTTTGACCCCGCTCGCTTTCACAACGATGCGATCGTCAGTGAGATTAACGGCTTCAAACAATTTAGCGCGGCTATTGCCATGGCATTGGAACTGCCATCGTCGCTTAGGCCTGAAGTTTCGCTCTTGCTTGAACTGTTTGAAGCCGAGAAGAGAGGCAAACGCCTGACGGTTTCTATGCTTGGCCTATTGGATGGCATAGCGCCCACAACCACACTGCGATATCTTGAGCTTCTTGAAAACAGCGGGGCGATAACTCGGATCCCTCACGAGAAGGACAATCGGATGCGCTATGTTGAGCTTTTGCCCGAAGCCAAGAAAGCCCTAGAAAATGCAATCTCGGCAGTGCCTTCTACCGCGTTAGCTTCTTGTAAGCCAAACGCGTAGGCCTATCCGCCGCGTCACCCAAGCGGCGCCGCTTGTCTTCTTCATAGGCTTCAAAATTGCCCTCAAACCACTCCACGTGGCTGTTGCCTTCAAACGCCAGAATGTGCGTGGCCAGACGGTCGAGGAAGAAGCGGTCGTGGCTGATCACCACGGCGCAGCCGGCGAAATTCTCGATGGCGTCTTCCAGGGCGCCGAGGGTTTCCACATCCAGATCGTTGGTCGGCTCGTCCAGCAACAGCACATTGCCACCTTGTTTGAGCATCTTGGCCATGTGCACGCGGTTGCGCTCACCACCGGACAATTTGCCGACATTCTTCTGCTGGTCCGCGCCCTTAAAGTTGAACGCTCCAACATAAGCGCGGGTCGAGGCATCGTGACCATTGACCTGCATATAGTCGAGGCCGTCGCTGATCTCCTCCCAAACATTGTTCTTGGGGTCCAGATCATCGCGTGACTGATCGACATAGCCCAGATGCACGGTGTCGCCGATTTCGATAGAGCCGCTGTCAGGCGTCTCCTGCCCAGTGATCATGCGGAACAGTGTGGATTTGCCCGCTCCATTGGGTCCGATGACGCCAACAATCCCGCCGGGGGGGAGCATGAAAGACAGGTTTTCGAAGAGCAGCTTGTCGCCATAGGCTTTTGAGATGTTCTTTGCCTCGATCACCTTGCCGCCGAGCCGTTCGGGCACTTGGATGACAATCTGCGCTTTGCCAGGCGCGCGTTGGCCTTGTGCTTCCTGCAATTCTTCAAACTTGCGGATACGCGCCTTTGATTTGGTTTGGCGCGCGCTTGGGGATTGCCGGATCCATTCCAGCTCCCGCGATAGAGCCTTTTGCTTGCCCGATTCCTCGCGCGCTTCCTGCTCTAGACGCTTGGCCTTTTTCTCCAGATAGGTCGAGTAATTGCCTTCATAAGGGTAGTAGGTGCCGCGATCGAGTTCGAGGATCCATTCCACCACATTGTCGAGAAAGTAGCGGTCGTGAGTGATCATCAGCACCGCGCCTGCATATTCCTTAAGGTGGTTCTCAAGCCACTCGACGCTCTCCGCATCCAAGTGGTTGGTTGGCTCGTCAAGCAGTAGGATCGAAGGTTTCTGGATCAGTAGCCGGGTGAGCGCAACACGGCGCTTCTCTCCGCCAGAAAGGTTGGTGACGGGAGCATCAGACGGTGGGCAGCGCAGAGCCTCCATTGCGATCTCAAGCTGATTGTCGAGAGTCCATCCATCAACCGCGTCGATCTTTTCCTGGAGCGTCCCCATTTCCTCCATCAACGCATCGAAATCGGTGTCGTCTTGCGGATCGCCCATTTCGGCAGAGATAGCGTTGAACCGTTCAACCATCGTCGCTGTCTCGCCCGCGCCTTCGCGCACATTTTCGAGCACCGTCTTGCTCTCATCAAGTTGCGGTTCCTGTGGGAGATAGCCGACGGTGATGTTCTCGCCGGGCCACGCTTCGCCAGAGAAATCCGTGTCGATCCCAGCCATAATCTTCATCAGCGTCGATTTGCCCGCGCCATTGGGGCCCACAATGCCTATTTTCGCGCCTTGATAGAATTGCAGATTGATGTTCGAAAGCACCGGTTTTTGGGCACCGGGAAAGCTTTTGGTCATGCCTTTCATTACGAAAGCGTATTGCGCGGCCATGGGATAGGTCCTTTGCGAGGGGATGGATCAGACGGTCTGTTTGGGCGCGAAATAGGCGCATGCGCTCGGGCAAGCAAGGTGGCTCATAGGTGAAACCGGCGACATCGAGGGATGGCACGTTGCATTTGCATTTTTTGCGCCATTCGCGTTTCATCTAAGGATGGTGTTAACCTTATTTGCTTAGCTCGGACGAAAGGGAGCGCACCGAGCCGATGCAAACACTGTTATTAGGACTGCTAACGCCATTGATGGCTATACTATTCGCAGTTACTTTTACTGTGTTTTGGTGGGCTGGGAACATGCGCAGGCATGTGCTTGGTTTCGCGCTTGGTTATTCATTCTTTGCTGCTGGCTACCTTTCCACTCACTTTCTGCCTGCTGATGCGTTCTATTTGTTTCACTTAACGCAGGCCCTTTACAGCATAGCCACTATACTGATGATTTCGTCTGTATGTGAACGCGCAGGTCAGCGGGTTCCGATAAGAATGCTGCTGGCGGTGTATGCAATTACGGCTTCCGTGCTCGCCTTGGCTGTCGCGGTGACAAACGATGTCGGTCCGCGTCTCATCATTGTGAACACTGGCTATGGCGCGATGCAAGTCATCGCGCTCACGACCTTGCTCAGTGCAAGACGGCGCGATGTCGCGGATATAGCGATCATTGCCGTGGTCGCGATCCAAGCGATTGATTTTCTCGTCCGGCCAAATCTCACGCTAATGTACGAACGCACAATCCCTGATGAGGTGTATCGCGAATCGTTCTATTACTCCCTGATCGGGCTGGTCCTTGGCGTGAAGTCAGTGTTGGGAGCGATGGTTTACATGGGCGCAACCATCGTCGAATGGACGACATCTTTGCGTGAAAGCAGCTCGCGTGATCCATTGACAGGGTTGCACAACCGGGCAGCTTTCGAACAGTCGATGCTCACGCTTTTGCCTAAGGCGCAGACAGAACGCCGGCCGCTCAGCCTTGTGGTTGCCGACATCGACCACTTTAAGCAGGTCAATGATATCTGGGGACATCAGGCGGGTGACCAGGCAATCTCCGGGTTCGGTGAGTTGATCCAGAAGACCGTGCGCAGCTGCGATGTCGCCGGCCGTGTTGGCGGTGAGGAATTCTGTATCGCGGTTTGGAATTGTCCCAATGAACCTGCGGCTCGCCTTGCAGAACGCATTCGTGTGGCCTTTGCGCAGCTTCAGCATGAGGGCTTGAATGAGGATGTTCGCCTCACCGCAAGCTTTGGCGTGGCGACCGCTATGGAAGGCGAGAGCTATGATCGCCTGTTCGCAAGGGCTGATCAGGCGCTTTACGAGGCCAAGACCGATGGCCGCAATCGGGTGAAGAACGCCGATGATCAACGCGAGGATATAACTGCACCTGTCATTGAAAGCCCGGTGGTTAAGTTGCAACGCGCAGCTTCCGAGTGAACTCCCAAAGCTAAACGGGTTGGGCGCAATAGCAGTCTGGGGTGCTGCAGCAGTTGCTGCCGTCTCTATTGGGCTGCTTATGGGCGATTGCCGAGGCGCAAAAGGGTTGGCTTAACTCAACCTCCTCGTTCGCCTAGGGGCCATACATAGTTTCGCGGTTCCACAGTCCTAAGCGTCACTTGACATAAAGGGGCAAACGGAAACCAGACACCGATCATGCCCAACCAGCTTCTAATTTTTGTTTTTCCAGCGATTACGCTGATCTTGGCTGCGGCATTCCTAGCGCTTTGGTGGCAGAATAAGCGGCAGAAGCACGTTCTTGCTTATTCCTTTGGCTTTGCGTCCATGGCTGCGGGGGTTGTGCTCAACGTAGTATTGCTGGGTGTGATCGGTACGCTCGGCATCCTGACCTATCACATTATGTCGATGGCGGGATTAATCGCGATCATGTGGGCCACCGCTGTGCGGGTCGGATTGAGGATCCCGCTGGTCGCCTACTCTGCAACCGTTTTGGCGACTGCGGTTCTTCTAGCGCTTACAAGCATGGCTGGTGACCGCAACGCGATGGTGATAGCGCAGAATATCAACTCGGCATTGCTGCTGGCATTGACGGCGCAAAATCTGTGGCATGCGGGATCACGGAACCTGGCCGACAGGGCCATAATCTGGTCATTCTGCGGTTTCGCGGTCTTTGGCTTTGCACGACCATTCTTGACGATCTTTGCAGAGGACGTTTTTGGTCCAGGAGCCGACGGTGCAGCGATGCTCACCGCATTTCATGTTTTCGTTCTAGCCGTTCTCATGGTTTTGCTCGGACTATCACTGGCTGCCTCAGTGGTCTCCGATAATCAGAAAGAAGATGCTGAGCAGGCCGGTCTGGACCCTTTGACTGGGCTGCCCGCGCGCGGTGCTTTTGAAAAATCGGCTGTGCAGTTGTTTGAACGCTCCGCAACAGAGCGAGTGCCCATCAGTCTGATTGTAGGCGATATAGATCTGTTCAAGCGTATCAATGATACGTTCGGTCATCGGGCCGGTGACAGCGTGATCCGCGAATTTGGTGGGCTGTTGTCCTCTGGTGTACGGCCCGGCGATCTTGCGGGCAGGGTGGGCGGAGAGGAATTCTGCATCATTGCCTGGAACTGCGACGAGGAAGGCGCGTGTGCACTTGCAGACCGTTTGCGGGTCTTGTTTGCGAACATGCCGCATAAGGATTTGCCTGCGGGGGAGGCTGTTACCGCGAGTTTCGGCGTTGCAGAATTCCGCGGGGGTTCCAGTTATGCTGGCACGTTTGAACGCGCAGATACTTCGCTCTACGAGGCCAAAAGAGGCGGGCGCGACCGGGTTGTCGGTGAAGTGATTGGCGAGGTTTCAAAAAGACTAGATCAACACGACGACGGCAACAAATGGGACGACAAAGTCGTGCCATTGCCTCGAAGTTTGTCGATGGGGCAACGTTAATCCCGGCGTCAAAGCAAAGTGTGCCTGCTGGCCGGATATCAAGTGATCATCATTTCGAGTATAACGTGCTTGTTCCGAGCCGCACTGGTCAATTCGTATATATCCACTCCCGTAGTCCAGTAGTTACTCAAGTTACCTTGATTAGCTAATAAAATATAACGGACTTCTAGAGCAAATAGTGTCGTGTAGATACAATCAAACAATTCAAATGAATTGATAACCTCGCGAAACATCACGCGAGTCGCATTAAAATATGAGTATTGTCGTTGGATCGCGTAGATTTCAGCGCGGATTGCGCATGTCTGGGTCTTAGTGCTGAGATGTGTATCGCCGCATTGCGTTATGATTTGTGAAGAGTTCTTGGGGGGAAAGATGGACGAAAATCCGATACGCAAACGGCTTTTGGAAAACCGCGATCAGATAGAACGCGCACTAAGTGTGGCGATATCGGGAAACCCCTATGCTGCCGAGCCTGACCGAGAACGTCGAATAAGCCGCTTGCAAGCCAAAGCGCATCTGTCGCGGCAAGAAGCATGCGCGATAGATGAATTGATCGATCGTGTGGAAGAAGACGCTAGGACGGAGCGCGGAGAGGCAGTGGGTGCGCCAGTTCCTTCAAGCGAAGGCGCGGAACGCGTGTGGGGCGACACCGTCGACTTTGTGAATGTGAGCTTCCTAGAAAAAGGCGCGCGCATCGCCCGCGCGGTTGGCCGCGTTGCGTTTCGCAATGGTCGCCCGCAGGGCAGCGGTTTTCTGATCGGGCAGAATTTGTTCCTGACCAATCATCATGTCGTTCCCTCGCCTGAGTTTGCCGATCGGTTGATGGTGCAATTTGACTATGAGACCGATCTTGCCGGATCGCATAAGCAACCCACCACCTTCGCAATCGACACATCGATTTTCATCAACAGCGACGACAGTCGTGATGGGTTGGACTATGCTCTGTTCCTTGTCGGTCCAAGGTTGACGGGCGAAAAGCCGCTTGAATACTTCGGGTGGAGCGGGCTTTCCGATGCGAAGGACAAGCATATGATTGGCGAATTCGCCAACATTGTGCAGCATCCCAATGGTCGTTTTAAAGAGGTGGTGCTGCGCGAAAACCGTTTGGTCGCGCGCGCCGAAAACGCCTTGCATTATGTTGCCGATACCCAGCCAGGATCATCGGGCTCTCCGGTGTTCAATTCCGAATGGCGGCCGATTGCTTTGCACCATTGGGGATCACCTTGGGCTGATGTGTTCGATGAGGATGGAGCTCCGATAGACACTCAGGTCAATGAAGGTATCCGGATCAGCTCGATTGTGCGTGATATCACCGCGCAGTTGCCGTCGCTCGATCCTGTGAACCGGGCTATTGTGGAGCGCGCGCTGCACGACGGCGCTCAGCCAGAACAAGCAGGCGACCAGTTCCTTCCAGACTACTGCGAACTGAACAACGCAGATGCCGCTGCGGGTCCAACGGTCAGTGAAGATGGCCGATTGAACTGGACCGTGCCAATCGAAATCAGCGTTGGCATCCCCGCTCTGGCGCGTGGTCCACAGCGCGGGCAGGGCAATCGCGGCGGCCAGGCGGAGCGGTATGACCCTCCCGTTGCTGCTGAGCCCGAAGCTCCAGAGCCTGACCAAGAACGCAAAACTGCGACCAAGACAATACGAAAGCGCACAAAAGCCAACAACACCCGTCGAAAGAGGACCTCTGCCAAGAAGTGAGAAAAGTCGCGACTGGATAGCAGGTAAGGAGAGGGAAAGAATGCCGAGAACAATCCTCAAAACCCGCAATGGCTGGCTCGATCGATCTGATCGTGAAAACTTCAATCAACTGACACAGAGACTGGCCAATGGAACGGCGCCCTTGCTGATTCATCTGCATGGAGGCCTAGTCGATGAGGACACAGGTGTCGAAGTCGCTGAGCGCCTGTCGGGCGAGGGGCCATGCAGCTATAATGCACCGGACGAGTATGAGCAGCTCTATATTATCTGGCGTTCTGATCTCTTGGGCACTCTGCGAACAAACTGGCGCGAGCTGCACAAGCGTGATCGCCTGTACCGGGCATTGCTGAGCAAACTGCTCGAATTCGTGACGCGCAAACTGGGGTTCGGCTTTGCCGATATTCCGGGCGGCGCAGAAAGCTTCGGCGATCCGCGCTTCAACGTTGAACAGCGCTTAGCCTTTGCCGTTGAAACACCCTTTGCTGAGCTGGACGAGGCGCTTGATGATTACCGTCCGCAAGCTGAGGCGCTTTCTGATGCCGATTTTGAGGCAGAGCTGTCGCAGGAATTGTCGCTCGATCCAGGCTTGATCGCAGCCTCTCAGGACATCGAAGCGGCAATGAGCGGCGGCGCAGAGCGGTTTGATGCGTTCGGTGATGATATCGCCGGTGCAGCCTGCCTTAATCGCCTCGATCCAGAGGTTACGCGCGATCTCAGAAACGAGATGCTCGCCCGTTCTAGCGCAGAAGCTTTCGGCTTTTCCGTCCTCCAAGGGCTGGTAGTGCATGGCGCCAAAATCGGAGCGCGCGTCTGGAGCCGCATCCGATCAAGCCGCGACCACGGTGTGCATGCAACCGTGATCGAGGAGATCCTGCGCGAACTCTACGGCGACCATATCGGCTCGGCGATCTGGACATTGATGAAGACCGATACGGTGGACCACTTTAGCGGCCGCTTGGGGTCCGAGCTGCTCGACATTCTTGCACAATCACCAGAGCGCAAGATCGTTCTTGTCGGGCACAGTGCTGGTGCGATCTTTGCCTGCAATTTGCTGCTTGCCTGGGCGAAGCGCGCAACGGGCAGGGCAATGGATGTCGTCTTTCTAGCACCCGCTGTTCGCAGCAGATTGTTCGCCGATACGATCCTGCATGCAGGTGGCAGCATCAATCGGTTTCGCATGCTGTGCCTTGGCGATCAGCGCGAGCGCGATGACGCATTGCTGGGCGCGCGGCTGCGCTTCCTCTATCCATCATCGCTGCTGTACATCGTTTCGGGCCTCTTCGAGGATGACGATCAAGTGCCGCATGTTGACGCCCCTTTGCTGGGAATGGAGCGATTTCGGCGCTGGACCGGCGGATCGCTTGGCACTGAAGAAGACGATGCAGCCCTCGCAATTCGCGAGTACTTAAGCACGCTACAGGACCCAGAAGTGTATTCGCCAAGCGCGCGTGGGCCTGGGCTTAACAGCGATGCAACGACGCATGGCGGGATCGACAATGATCCGGACACCTTGGCGAGCGTGCGCACGTTTCTTTGAGCATTTCAATTGGGGGGGTAGGGCAAATGAGATCGATAGTCTTCGCGGTGATCGCAGCGATGTTGCTGAGCGCCTGTCAGCACACACCGCCTCTGACCAAGGCTGGCGAACAGTGTGAATTGGTCCGCTATGCGCTTGAACAGCCCTTGCCGGGGGAAAGGCCGCTCGGCAGCATCGTTGATGGCAATCCGGGAGACATGCTGTTTCTGTCTGGTGGCAGTCAGAACGGCGCGTTCGGCGCAGGTTTCCTCGACGGCTGGAATTCAACTGGGACGATGCCCGATTTCCAGCTGGTGACCGGCATCAGTACGGGGGCGCTTCAGGCCACCGGTGCCTTCATCAAGCGCACCGATATCAATGTCGATGGATACACGATCAACGAAGAGGCTGACCTGCTTGAAACCTATATCGATGGCAGCGATCTTGATGGCGGTATCAGCGCAGGCGCGGCCATCACCGCACTGCGACGCGGAGCCTTCGCTGATCTGATCCCACTGCGCAGCAAGCTGGACGCGCTCTTCACGCCTGACGTGCTCGAAGCGGTGGCCTCACGGTACCGTCCCGATGGCACCGGCGCGCATCTTCTGGTGGGAGCGACAGATGTTGACCTGGGCCGTGCAGTCGCTTTCGATATGACGGAACTTGCCAGCCGATACGCCGCTGCTCCCCCGTCAAGCGAGACACGCCTGCGACTTAAGGATTGCTATATTGAGGCTTTGGTCGCATCGTCCATTGTGCCACCCGGGGCGCGTCCCGTCTTCATCGACAACCGCATGTATATCGATGGCGGCCTTCGATATTCGGTGTTCGACGATAGGATCGGGCAAGTGCTTGCGGACAATGCAGGCCCTCCCGGCGCTGAAGCCTTCGGGCCCTCGCTTTACATGATCCTCAACAGCGATGGCGCTCCGAAAGCCGAATGCGGCAAGGTTGATGAGGCGGATTGTGAACCTATCACCTCGACCGAAGGGCAATTGCAGGATTGGGATCTGGCGAGCCTCGCATTCCGGTCGGTCGATCTGCTGATTGATCAGGTCCAGAGGCTCTCAATCGCGCGGGCGGCTGATCGGGCCGAGGACTTCGAGGGCAGTTCCTTCTTCGCGCGGATTAGAATGGAGGACCTTGATGATCGCGACTATAGTTTCCGGATCCCCGATTTCGAAGGTTCGCAAACCTGCAACCAATGGCGCGCCGATGATGACTTCGAAGACAATCCGGTCGAATTCCATAAGCGCTATATGCGCTGCATGATTGAGTATGGCCGTGTGCGCGGCGCTAATGCGGATTGGGATTTTGGGAACTGACCGACGGTACTGCGTGGGCAGTTATGGCGCTATCATTGCCGTGTCGGGCCGATCAAAGCCGTAAACATCCTCGCGGTAGGAGATGCGCAGCGTGTCTTGCTCTGCACCAGAGGGCATGGCGGTGAAGTAGGTCAGGTAGATCGGTACAGGGAAGGGCAGCCTCGCGATCTGTTCGGGTGATCCGTCAGGCGCTGGCACCTCGCCGGAAAACAGCCATCTGGCAAAATGCATTGGGCGTTCCAGCCGCACACATCCTGCGCTTTCCAGCCGGGTAGCGCGCGCGAACAAATGCTTGCTTGGCGTATCGTGGAGGTAAATGCCGAGCGAATTGGGAAACATGAATTTGATGTCGCCCATGCCATTGCCAGGTCCTGGCAATTGTCGCAGCCGCACGTCTGTGTCACCGCGCTCCACTGCGTGCCAATCGACCTCACTGGCTGGGATGACCTGCGCATCCGCCTCATACCCGGTCATCGCTTGAAAGCCCGTTCTCGTCAGATAAGACCGCCCGCCAGCAATAATCCGGCGAGCGTAGCGCTGCCGCACCAAATCAGGCGGCACATTCCAATAGGGGTTGAGCACAGCATGCCGCAGCAACCCCGCCATTGCTGGCGTTTGCGAGCTGGCCTTTCCGGCGATGACAGCCATGGTATCCACCACGCGGCCATCCTCAATCAAGGCCATGCGTTGTGTTGCAAGGTCAACATGAACATAGCGATGTCCAAGGTAATCGGGCAAATCAGCGGCATGGGCTAGATTGCGCTCGAGTATACGGACATAGTGTGAAGGGTCGCGGTTGAGTGCGGCCACCATCTGCGCATCGACATGCGATCCAGCGGCCAATCCGTGCGCGTCGCGAAATTCGCCAACGCGGGCTGCCACCATCGTATCAAATCGCCCATCGGGCCTTAGCCCAAGCCGGGCGCGCAGCGCTGTGACACGCTCACCAGAACTGCCTTCTTGAAGGACTGGTCCCGATGCCAGCGGTACATCAGGTAGACGCGCCCAATCTGCGCGATAGATTTGGATAGCCCGCTCTAGGTTCGCTTTGAACGGATTGCTGACCGGAGGACTGCCCGGGGGCAACTGCCCTTCGTAAAGAAGCGGTTCATCCTGCGGCTCAACATAAATGGAAGAGGCTGAGGTGGGACTGGGCAGAGAATTGAGCGTAAAACCCGCAATGCCAAGCGCAGTTAGGTCCGATTGCGCAGCGAGCGAGGGCAGAGCCAATAGGCTCGCCCCCAGCATCGCGAATCGAGATGAGAGCCTCATTATGGCAGCGACTCCCCCCATCAATTACCCGCGTTCACCCAGAACTGGGGCAACTTCTTGGCGCGGCGGATTCACAGCGCGCGCTGTCCAAACCGAACCCGTGTTGCAATTGCTGGACATTGGCATTGCGCGGCCTGCCTGAAACGGCGCTGAATATGCAAAGCACTCGGTTGCAGAGCCGGCGCGAAGGCACAACCGATCGCCTTGGACAGCCCAATTGGCGCGTGCCGACTGGCCGGCCGTGTTGGTGATCGTTGCAACCCCTGTCGATCCAAAGAAGATTGAGTTGCGGCTTCCATCTGCAAAGGTGACATCAACGGTCTGGCCGCGGATCTCTTCGCCGGAATGATCGTCAGCCATTGCTGGGGTCGCCATTGCTGCAGAAAGCGAAAAGGCCCCTGCAATCATCTTCGCAAACTTCATTAGTCCCTCCGTCGTGATGATGTTGTAATTCACGATTTACGTGGGTTGCAGAGCGCGCTGTTCAGCGCAAGTGCGATGGTGAACATGATAAAAATGTTTACTTTTCATTTGGTTGGTTACGGTCTAGCCAAACCATGCACAGACGGTGGGGTGTGTGGGCTTGATTGATTAAGAAGTGAGAATCTGCGGCGCGGTTGGAAAGTATAGTGTTTGACCGCCCATTAGGAGGGACAATGCCAAATATCGGGAAATTGTTGAGCGCGACTGCTGCGCTTTCGTTGGCAGCTGCGCCAGTCGCGGCACAGGCGCAATCTAGCAATGCGGCGCGCACCGCAACTGGTTCTTGGACATTCAATGCCGCTGGGCTGTCGGGGATGTTGCAGCAATGTGCCCAAGGCAATGGATGTGTTCTTCCCCTGCCTGCACCCACTCCTGCACCAGCGCCTGCACCAGCGCCACAACCAGCTCCTCCTGCTCCCGTCGCTGAACCTGTTGCCCAATCGGGAGGGTTCAATTTCCTGCCGATTCTCCTCGGTTTGGGTGCGATTGCGGGCGGCATCTTGCTGCTTTCAGACGACGATGATGAGCCTGCTTCGCCTTAAGGGCGCCGCAGAACGGCTAACCCGATTGGGCCAGGCCGTATGGAATGAGATTTCTGCGGAGCCCCCGGCAGTTTCGACTGCTGGGGGTTTTCTTCGTGTCCGGCACAGAGCTGCTCCTAAGCTCTAAGTGACACTGCGATGCTTGGATTTTCTGGTTGAAATGGTCGGGGAGAGAGGATTCGAACCTCCGACCCCCTGTACCCAAAACAGGTGCGCTACCTGGCTGCGCCACTCCCCGACACGTTTTCAACCGCTTCGCTTGTAGCGTCCAGAGCTCTAATAGAACTCCAGCGTTTGGTGGGCCCGGCAGGACTCGAACCCGCGACCTAGCCGTTATGAGCGGCCAGCTCTAACCAACTGAGCTACAGGCCCATGGTACCCAAACGAGACCGGTTCACAGGTCTTCGCTAGCGAAAGCAGCGACGCCTCTACAGCGCGTTTGCCAAAGACACAAGCGCGCTTGGCACTAGAATGCACACGCAGCGATAATTTGTTCCACATTGGTGCTCTTGACGCCGCGCTTGGCCAGATAGCCATACACCTGTTCGACCCAGTCATACAGCCTCTCCACGTCGGCCTCGCTGGAGGCGTAAGGGGTAAAGCCGGGCGCGAGCGATGGGCTGTGGAATGACAAAACAAGCACCGGCAGCTGCTGATCGAGCGCGATGTCTATGCCGCGTATGGCCTCTTCAGCGGTTACGCCTTCCGGTGTCAGAGCAATTCTTTCGAGCAGTTTAAATTTCGAGAACCCTCCAAAGACTGTCGGCATATGACGCTGTGCGCGGTGAATTTGTGGTCCCATTTGGCGCAAAGGCCCCCAATAGACAGATGTAATCGGCAATTCGAGCAACTGCGCTTCGTCGTCTGCCCAGTAGGGGGTAAGCGGATGGTTTGAATAATCGGGTCCGTTCTGCGCGCTGTAATCAAACAGCGATCGCACTGACGTGTCGATAGCAAAACCTGCATCTTTCAGTATTTTTGCGCTGTTAGGGCCAAGGCCATAGCGTCCCGCACGATAGATCAGAGGCGCGGTGTCAAAGGCCTCTTCAACCTTGTCACGCAATGCTGATAGTTTTGCTTTTTCAAGTTCGAACGGTAGGCTGCCAGCATAGGAATTGCGCGCGCACACTTCTTCATCATAAGGCGGGTTCACCCATGGGTGGAGTTGTACGCCAACATCAGCAGCGCCCCGTCTTACCGCATCTCCGATGATGTCCACAGCGCGCGGGTCGTTGGCGATAGGCCAGTCTACCAAATAGACGGGATGCGCATCGATCCTTTCGCAAAAGTCCTGGAACCTTGGGATCGCTTCGACATGTCTAAGTCCATGGCTATCGCGCGAAAAAGGCGCGTTCCAGTCAAACTCTTCCTCGGTATCGATGGTCAGCAGCACGCGGGGGCCAAAACCAGGCGCAAACTGGGCGGCGCGCGCCGCATGCGGGACATCGACCATAGAGGTCTCGCCGCTTTCTGGCTGTTCCGCCTGCGCTGAACTTGCGCGTCTTATGGGATCGCTGGCCGACATCGTGCCCGTTCTATACACAGAACGTGTAAGCGATGCCTTACCATTGGCTAACACAGTGCCGGTGTTAGCCATCGCGCCAGTCTTCAAAACGCTCGCCCGGAGGTATCTCGTGGCTTTCCAAGTCTTGGTCATCGACCAGTAAGGGCAATTTCAAGAGCAGTTGATCCTTTTGCCGTCGAAGATCTCCCCCGCCAGCATTCGCTTCGGCGCGCGCTAGTCGTAGAGCAAAACCTGCGCCAAACAAACCGGCGTTTATCGTGCTCCCCACTGGTTTGGCGTCAGCGGCGAAAATGTCGTCTTCGGTCAGCAATTGCGCCGGAACATCGCAGGTCAACAATGCGAACTCGCCATCGCGCGTAAGCGAGGCGGCAATTGTTTCGCCTGCGGTGCAGCCTCCGCCCAAGGTTGCAAGCAGCCGCCAAATCAGTCCTTCGGTCTCATCTGTGTCAAGCGAGATGATGCAGGGATCATCTGCTCCGGTAACCGCAATTCCTGCCATGCGAGGGTGCAGCACCTGATCAAGCTGCCGGTTGGTGCGCAAGATCAGCGCTGAAAGATCGGTTTCGCCATCGTCCATGTCGATGGCTCCGGTCTCCAGTTTAGCCAGCCGATCAAGTTCCTCAAAACCCGCTAGAATATGTGCGGCATCGGCTGCTATTGAGGCGGCCAGAGCTCTATATTCGTGCGGCGCCTTGCCGAACAATTGTTGCTGGATCACCTCGGCATAGCCTTGCATGGCTGTAACCGGAGTGCGCAATTCGTGGAGCAATTGGCGGATCCGATCGGCTTCTCGTTCAGCCGCGCTTGGGACACCTGTAAGCCCTGCGGCAGGGCGGCGGAACCGCCCGGAATAGCCGCAGAAATTGCCGTCAATGGTAAAGCGCGGTTGGGCTGTGACAACCCAATCTCCGGCGATCGGATCTGCACCATGCAAGCTGATAGTCTCTTCCTCAATCGGCTGCCTGCGATCAAAGCAATGCTGAAGCGGGCCAACAACTTCTGCGCTGCCTAGCCTCATCGGCGGTACAAGGCGCGCGCCGATCACCATCGATGCTACATCGCTATCGGCCCATTCAATTCTGCCCGCCGCATCCGCAGCAAACCCAAACGCTTTCACCAGTTTGGCAGGGCGCGCATTGTCTTCCTCCAGCGGTAGCCGAGGTTCGGAGATGTCAAGCTCTTGCGCGGTTTCGCGTGTCCGTTTGAACTGCGCAATTCGCTCCACCAGCGCAGATATTTCACTGCGCCCTTCATCCATCGGGTCGTTCGGCTTTGGCGGTGTGTCTGGTGCGGGAGGGAACTGCTCGACAAAATCTGGAGCATCGAACGAACCCGTCGACTTATTGGAGATATTGGTTTCGCTCGGGTGGTGCTCCTCCGGCTCGAACGCCTCTTGTGGTTCCGCAGTGATCGTTGCAACTTCATCGACAACAAGAGGGTCGCTTTCCGTGTCCGGTGACCCATGAGCCGCGACTTCTTCCGGAAGAGGAGAGTCGGTAATTACGTAACTGTCATCTCCCTGTGCCTGATCATTGGGCAGGTCACGCGCCAACACAAAGGGAGCGTCGTCGAAAGCGGGCGGTTCGCTCTCGCCGGGGGAGGGCAAGCCCCGATCATGCACTCCCAAACGTTCGAGCAAGATGTTAGCCTCGCCGGGTAAGTCTTTTCTCAGTCGCAAAAAGCCTCGCGCTCTCACCGGGAGCCTTGGGATCAATGCGGTCCAGTCTTCGGCTGATAAGTCAGCGCGGGTGAGTGCAGCTGACGCAACGTCAGGCTCAAAATCGGCCAGATGGCTCGCCAGTTCAGGATTGTGAAAACGCCAGCCCTTCTCGGAGATGATGCGCGCGCGCTCTGAGGAAGTGATGCGATCGCCAAGCGCGTCCAGACGCATCCAAGCGGTTGCGACAAGAGAGGGATCACGTGCCGATTCGGCGCTGACGCTTCGAGCGCCAAGTATATCAAGCAATTGCCTAAATTGTGTGCGCAGGCCGACATCGCTATCCGCGCGTTGACGCAGCACAGTTGCAAGGCGATCGTCGAAGAACATTTACGCTCCAAATGTGGAAGCCGCCGTGCTTGCGCGCAAGTCGGCTCACCCTCTTTTGTTGGCGGTTTGCCGCTAGTATGCGCCGTTGGAACAGCTAGCTCACCACACCAGCACGCCTAGCACGCGATACAAATTGTCACAGCGTGGCTTTGACTCGCGTTGCAAAGCGGGACAATTGCTGTCACACCTAATTTTATTGTGCAATCATGCGCGAACGTGAATGTGTTCTTGCCAAGTGTTGTTACGGCGTAAGCCATTCTGGCGTGCATGTGAAATTGAGTTAGTGTGCGCAGGGGCAAATCTAGCTGATGCCCGGCGTTACCTTTATCTGGCGGGGGAACCGACCGACAAATGGCCAATCTGGATGATATCGACAAACGCTTGCTAAGCGAGCTGCAGGCGGAAGGCAGGGTGACGAATGTGGAGCTTGCCCAGCGTGTGGGCCTTACAGCGCCGCCTTGCCTGCGCCGAGTTCGTGGTTTGGAAGAGGATGGCGTGATCCGCGGCTATCACGCTGATCTTGATCCTTCGAAATTGGGCTTTGCGATCACTGTTTTCGCGATGGTGAGCCTTAAGAGCCAGGCTGAAAGCGCTTTGCGTGAATTCGAAGAGGCGATGCGCGAACTCCCCGAGGTGCGCGAGGTTCATATGCTCAACGGTGAGATTGATTTCATTCTGAAGATCGTGAGCCAAGACCTTCAAAGTTTTCAGGAATTCCTCACAAGCAAACTCACACCCGCGCCCAACGTGGCGAGCGTGAAAACGTCCTTGACGATCCGCACGGCCAAATATGCGCCGGGGGTGCCGCTTTAACCCAGTGCGAGGCGAGTTATGAGTGAAATAGATCGGATCGCAGAGCCATTGACTGGTTCTTGCCTATGCGGCGCGGTTTCCATCACTCTGCGCAAAGCCCATCGCGAGATTGATGTTTGCCACTGCTCCATGTGCCAAAAGTGGGGCGGTTCGATGTATGCTGGGATCGAATGCGAGGACTTCGATATCACCGGGGAAGAGGCCATCAAAGCCTACCGGTCGAGCGAGTGGGCCGAACGCGCCTTTTGCAGCAAATGCGGCAGCCACTTGTGGTACAAGCTCTTGCCGACAGGCGGGCGTACATTCCTTGCAGGCATGTTTGATTTGCCTGGAAAAACGCCGATCAAGCATCAGATTTTCATCGATGAAAAGCCGGACTGGTTCGACCTTGCGCAAGACAGCCCAAAGAAAACGGGCGCGGATATCATCGCGGAGATGGAGGCGGCGGGGCTATCGTTTGGTTGATGCAAACACCGCAACTTAAAGAGCTGTCACTCGAACTCAGATTTAGGCAAGGCTGCCTCGTCATACTGGTGATTATCTTGGCTTTGTCCTCGGGCGTTTTTGCTGTTGCCATGATCGACGAGGAGATCTTGTTATCCCTAAGCGAGCAACGAAGGGCAGGGTGGTTGAGCTGGCTTACAATATTCGAGGTTAGCGGCGTCAACATCGCGCTTTTGTTGCTGGTCATTTACCTGATTTGTGAAATCGGCAAGTCGTGCTGGCAGGCGCTCGACCCAGTTGCAGCAAAGATCAGTTCCGGTACCATTTGGTTTCACCCCACCTTGCGCAAAAGATCCGTTGCATTGGAAGAAGTCATAAAGGTCGAGCACGTCACACCACAACTAAAGTCCATTCTTCATATTCGCACGAGGTCTCGCGGCTTAATCAGCATCACGAATGTCGACGAGCAGTCAGCAAAGACCTTTGCAGATCAAGTCAATGCAGCTTCAGTCTCGGTCTCACGACCCGGTTCACCCGTCCAATCACCATCAGACCCAACCCTCTGATCCAGCCGTGAATGCCCAGCAGGTGCAGACGGTATAGCGAGGTATAGATGAGCCGCGCCATGCGCCCTTCCACAGCCAGCGCGCCGCCGACAAGGTTCCCCATCAGGCTGCCCACGGTTGAAAAGCGGCTGAGCGATATGAGCGAGCCCTTGTCCTCATAGACGAAGGCTTTGAGTTTCTTGCCCTTCTGCTTGCGCTTGATGTTGGTGAAGACGGTTGCCGCCATCTGATGCGCGGCCTGGGCACGCGGAGGGATGGGCAGGTCTTCTCCTTCGGGCGTGTAGGAAGCGCAGTCACCCAAAGCGAAAATGTCGGGATCGGTTAGCGTTTGCATGGTTTCGGATACAAGGATCTGATTGCGCGGGTTTGTCTCAAGTCCAAGCTCGCTCAAAAACTCGGCGCCTTTGACGCCCGCTGCCCAGACCATCAGATCCGCTTCAATCGTATCGCCGGTTTGCGTGACCATACAACGGCGACGCGCCTCGATCACCTGGGTCTGCTTGCGCACCGTTACTCCAAGCTTTCGCAGCTCTCCGCGCGCGGCCTCTGAGAGGGATTCGGGCAAAGCGGGCAAAATCCGCGGACCGGCCTCTAGGATGGTCACGTCCAGCCGGCTTTCATCAAAAACTTCAAGACCATAATGCTTAAGCGCAGCAGCCGCGTTATAGAGTTCGGCTGCCAGTTCCACGCCGGTTGCACCGGCACCCACGATTGCAACCTTGACCTGCTCATCGGCTTGCGGGTTGGCCATCATTGCGCGGCTGACGCGCAGGCAGTGGTTGAGCAGCTTAGTGCGGAACTTATCGGCCTGTTCGCGACTGTCGAGATATAGGCAGTGCTCCGAGACGCCCGGCACGCCAAAATCGTTGGAGATGGAGCCAAGGGCCAGAACCAGAATGTCATATCGGATCGTGTGCCCGCCGATCAGCTCTTCACCATGATCATCCAAAACAGGAGCAAGGCTGATGGTTTTCGCCTCGCGGTCGATGCTCTCAAGTGATCCTTGAAAGAAACGGTATCCCCAGCGCGCACAGTGCCCGCGATAACCAACCTCATCAAGATTGGCGTCGAGTGAACCCGCCGCGACTTCGTGCAGCAAAGGTTTCCAAATGTGACTGAGGTTCTTGTCTACGAGGATGATGTCGTGCTTTTTGCGACCATACTTGGCACCCAGGCGTCGGACTAATTCCAACCCGCCAGCACCGCCTCCGACGACGACGATCTGCGTTTTGCGGCTGCGTTTGAGGCGAGGAGGGCTCGCGACCGCTGATTTGGCCATCGCGTCAGCCGCGATGATGTTGTCGTGTTTCATGTTTTAGGTCCCGTCGCTATCCTCCGATCCCGCAGAGGCGTGCAGACTTATTTGATCGTGATTGCAACGCGCCACCGTGGCCGTTGGTTCCCCGATCGCTCTTGGGACCTGGGCAAGGCCTTATGCGCGCCGGCGCAAAAAACGCACGGTTCCGTATTGGAATCCGGCAAACAGAACGATCAGAAAGACCACAAGCATTGTGCGACCGCCCAGGATCGTCTCTAGCGGCATCTGCAACACTTGCACTCCCGTCCAAGCAATCACAATGGCAACCAGAGCAGCGAGCAAAATCCCTCCCCCGCACCAAAAGGCTGCCCCTGACAAGGTTTTGAGTGGGGATGATCTGCGCATCCTTTGCCGCTGAAGTATCGAATCAGTCAGAATTTCGATGTCGATGTGAAAGCTAGTGTGGCGCAACGAGATCGCGTTCCGTGCTGCGAGTTCTTCGATGCTGGTTGGCAATTCCTGCGCGCCCGGCATAAGCGCATCGTCCACGAGGCACGGGATTAACCGTTTGTTCGCGCGCAGAGCACTTTCAATCTCTTTACGCACGAAATCGTCTTCCAAAAAAATGCGAGCGCGCCCCTCTTCGTTGATTGCTCCCTTCCAGCCTTGCCCGATGATGGCCAAAACCACGTCGGCTGCCTTGATCTCTGTTTCGAGCCGGTCTGGAAAATTTTCACCGTGGGCAATCGCATCGACATCCAGAAAAACATGGTCAATTTCGGCCACCAAAGAGAGGTTATCGGCGATTCTAGCCGCAACATCTTTGCTGTCAGAACGGCGGTAGCTGATAAAAACGCGGCTCAATCTTCTGGCCATGCATCGGCTCCGCGCGCTTCGCGCCGAGCCCGTTCGAAGATGTCTGGGATAGCCTGTTCCAGACCGGTTATTGCGAGGTGATCCTGCGGAGGTATCCTGCCAGGAGCCACCATCTTTAGATCATAGCCAATGCCGTCATTGATAAATTCGTAGATGAGCGCTGTGACGCGGTAAGCATCATCAAATTCGATGCCACGGGTGTCATTGCTAAGGTCTGACAAACCGAGCCGTACTCGCTGAGACGCTTCTTCGATTTCAAGAGCCTGTGTCGAGCCGCAAAAAGGGGTGTCGCTAACGACGATCGCGAGGTAGCGATAATAGGTCTCGGGGCGCTCCAGGAATAGATCACGGATCGAAACAAGCAGGCCAGTGCGATCCTCTCCCGGCTTTTGATAGCGTCCCACGCCAGACACGCTGCGCCCCTCTGCATCGATACGCTCGGTTTCCGTGACGAGAATGTATCCACCGGGCACTGCGTAGAATGCATGCTGCTGGTAGCCTGCTTCGGAAAGCGCTTCTCGCAGCAAGTCTCCTGTATCGTAGAGCGACAATTCATCACGGGCACCGATTAGGCGATCCAAGGCGACCCGAGACGAAGCTTCTTCCGGTGGCCATTGCGGATAGATCGGTAGATTCAGTCCTTCAGGGATTTCTTGGTTGCATGGATCAGTTCGCGTCAATGCGGTTTTTGAGGGTGTCGCTTTGCTCGTCGCGGGTGCAGAGGGCACCGGGCGCGCAATTGCTCGGACGGCTTGACGTGGAGCGCCGGAGACGACGGGGAGCGCTACTCCGGATGTGCCCGTGTTTTGATCCGGACCGTCCCCCTCGCCCTCGACCCTTACTGCAAAAGTTGTGCCCCGAACTCCCAAGGGTGATGTGGGTGTGATAACTCTTGGAAGTGTAGGGTGACCGTTTGGTCTTTGGCCGCCAGATGCTGATGGTCCAGCAATCACCAACCCGCGAGTACGTTGGCGACGGATTTGGCGGATCACACCACCAGCCGCCGCTTGGCCTTCCTCGCATTCGCCCGCCAAAACGCAAAGCAAATTGCGGGCGCGCTCGTCATCGGGATCTGATGCGCCAGTTGCTGATGCAGGCGGTTCTTCGGAGACTGGCTGGGGCGGGGTCTCTACTTCGTTCGTGACCGGCGCCCCCTCACTTAAGCGCGGGCCTAAGCAGGCGGTCAAAAGCGCGATGCTCAAAAGCGCAGACGCGGTTCTCACCACTTCTCAAATTCCCCATCCATCACTCAAAAAGAGTGTATGCGAAATTGTAAAGGCTGTCAGCCTTTTCTGGAAGTCTGTTGGCGCCTAACCCTCGCGTTCCTCCAGCCATTGCTCGAGCCATTTGATCGAGTAATCGCCATGCAGCACATCATCCTGACGCAACAATTCAGAATGCAGCGGGATGTTGGTCTTTACGCCTTCGACCACCATCTCTTCAAGAGCGCGGCGCAGGCGCATGATGCAGCCTTCGCGGTCGCGGCCATAGACGATCAGTTTGGCGATCATGGAATCGTAATAGGGCGGGATCGAATAGCCGGCGTAGAGGCCTGAATCGACCCTGACATGCATCCCGCCAGCTGGATGATAATGGCTTACTTTTCCGGGCGATGGAGAAAAAGTGAAAGGGTCTTCTGCGTTGATCCGGCACTCGATCGCGTGACCTCTGAATTCGAGGTCTTCTTGTACCACCGACAGCGATTTGCCAGCGGCGATGCGGATTTGCTCCCTAACAAGGTCAACGCCTGTGATTGCTTCGGTTACAGGATGTTCGACCTGAAGGCGGGTGTTCATTTCGATGAAGTAGAACTCACCATTCTCCCACAGAAACTCGATTGTTCCTGCTCCGCGATAGGCCATGTCACGCATGGCTTTGGAGCAAACCTCGCCCATGCGCGCACGCTCTTCTTCGCTGATGACCGGGGAAGGGGCTTCTTCCAAAACCTTTTGGTGGCGACGTTGGAGTGAGCAATCCCGTTCACCCAGATGGATCGCAGCCCCTTTGCCGTCGCCAAACACCTGAAATTCGATGTGGCGTGGGTTGCCGAGATACTTCTCGATATAGACGGTGGCATCGCCGAACGCTGCCTTCGCTTCGGACCCTGCTTGCTGCATCAGAGTTTCAAGCTGGTCTTCGCTTTCGCACACCTTCATCCCGCGCCCGCCGCCGCCAGAGGCGGCTTTGATGATGACCGGATAGCCAATTTCAGCGGCGATCTTGCGGCCTTCTTCGGGGTCGGAGACTGCGCCGTCCGATCCGGGGACAAGCGGAAGCCCGAGATCTCCAGCGGTCTTTTTCGCTTGAACCTTGTCGCCCATCGTGACGATGTGTTCAGGTTTTGGACCGATCCATGCAATGTCATGGGCTTCAACGATCTCAGCAAATTTGGCGTTTTCGGAAAGAAAACCGTAACCTGGATGGATCGCATCAGCGCCTGAAACTTCCGCGGCAGATATGATTGCCGCGTGGTTCAGATAACTGTCAGCTGCAGCCGGTGGGCCGATGCAAACGGCGTGGTCAGCCAGCCGCACATGCATGGCGTCCGCATCAGCGGTGGAGTGAACAGCGACCGTTTCAATGCCCATTTCATGCGCCGCGCGGTGGATACGCAAAGCGATTTCGCCGCGATTGGCGATCAGGATGCGGGTGATGCTCATGGGTTTTCCAATCAGCCGATTACGACGAGCGGTTGGTCAAATTCAATCGGCTGCGCGTTTTCGACAAGGATCGATTTGATCGTACCCGCTTTGTCGGCGGTGATCGGATTCATGACCTTCATCGCTTCAACGATCAGCAACGTGTCGCCCTCTGCCACGTTGTCACCGACTTTAATGAAGTTTGCAGCACCCGGCTCTGGCGCCAGATAGGCGGTTCCGACCATGGGTGACTTGAGCGCGTTGGCATCTTCTGTTGCGGGCGCCTCGGGAGTTGGAGCCGTCGCTGGCGCGGGCGCAGCCGCAGGCGCCGCTGCAACTGGAGCAGCCATGGTAGGGGCAGCAACAATTCCACCACCGCGCGAGACCCTGATCTTGCGATCATCATCTTCAACCTCGATCTCGGTGAGGCCTGTCTCACCCAGCATCTCAGCCAGTTCGCGCACCAGTGCTGTGTCGATATTCATGCCGGATTTTGATCCCGCACTCGGCTTCTTCGTCGCCATGCGTTTCCCTTTGTTGGCCCCGTATTATGGTTTCATCGGCTGAGTATTGACGTGAATTGCGGCTGGCAAGTGGCAATCGCTGCGAAAAACGCAAGTGCTGGGCACAAGTAGAAGGAAATGCTGTCAGACTTTACCTGACGCTACGGCTTCCAAAGCGATCCGATAACTGTCTGCGCCGTGCCCTTCGACTGTCATGACTGCTGCCATACCGACAAAGGAGGTGTGGCGAAAACTCTCGCGCGATTTGGGATCCGACAGATGCACTTCGATCACTGGCGTCGTAATCGCCTTAATCGCATCGAGCAGCACAATCGACGTATGGGTGTAGGCCGCTGCGTTAAGCAGCACGGCGCGCGCGCCCTCGGCCTGCGCCTCATGCAGCCAATCAACCAGCATACCTTCATGATTGGTTTGGCGCATGTCGATAGTGAAGCCAAGCTCTTGCGCGTGATCCTCTAACATGCCTGCGATTTCGTCGAGCGTTGTGGAGCCGTAGATTTCTGGCTCTCGCAGACCCAATAGATTGAGATTGGGACCGTTCAGGACATAAATGCGCTCAGTCATTCAGCCTGACTAGCGGCTAAGCTGCCTTGGGTGAAGCGCCAGCGATAAATTCTAGTGCAGCACGGCGCACTTTGGGCGAGGCGCTTGCAAACTGGGGCGCGATTTCGTCAAGGGGTGCTGCTGAACCCCTATCCAACAGTCTCTTCATTCCCCATCTGGGAAAGCTCCGCTCTTCAATAAAGGTCCGGCTCTGGACTTGAAGGTTCGCGTGACGTGGGTCGTGGCCTAAGCGGTTCAATAGAGCGTCCACCGCCTCTTGCGGTCCTTCCAGCACCTGAAAGAACTTGTGATCCGCATAAATCAGGAAACCTGTGAGGCCCATTTCCAGATTGTTTCTGTTCGACACATCCACGATCTTGAAAATGTCGCCCGAACCCAATTTGTTGGTTGCATGGCTTGTGTATAGGACTTCAATCACTGGCTCTACCTCTGGCAGGTCCAGTTAATAGAGAGGGGTTTCTAACCCTTTAACCTAGCCTGCCAAAGCACCAGCGTTGGGCTAGGTATCGAGCTTCCATCTTGGTTTTAGCATTGCGATCAGACTCACCAACTCTTTGCGCTGAAACGGTTTGGCGAGCGTTTTGTCAGTACCCGCGGTGATCGAAGTGGTCATTGGATGCCGGCCTTGCGAGAAAATGAATCGGAAATCGTAGTGATGGGAGTGTCAAGGCCGCGCACCCTTTTCGACTTCTGAAGTTAACCGGGTTCTCCTATCCGGGGTAAGCTATCCGGTTCTTGGACAGAAAGATCGGTGATGATCAGGTCAGGGCCCCGCTTTCCACAGAGTTCCGGCGCGCTACGGACTCTAAGGTGAATTGGGCAATCAGGACCTATTTGTCGACACCCTTGACCTTACCCCATTGGCGCGCGGCGGTGTATCCGAGGTAACCGGTGCCAAAAAGCATGTAGAGTTCTTCAGGAAGCCCACCCAGATATGTGTTCATGCCCTGCGCGATATCCAGCGCTGCGGAGGGATTAAAGGCAGATAGAAGCCCCATCGGCAAAGCCGTTAGGATCAAGATATACATGACATAGAGGAAGCTCGGTCGCGCGCGGCTTGTCCAGGGATCGGCGGAGTTAGCCTCCGCAACGATAGCGCGCAGCCGAGTTTCAATAAGCTGCATTTCCTGACTGCCTTCCAGCTTCATCAGCTCCAATTGCGCTTTCGCACGGGCCTCTTTGTCCGGGATGATCTTATCAAGGATCGAAGTGATAGGGCCAATCAAGGTCTCGAGAATAGCCATTTGTGCGCGCTCCTGTGTGCGATTCGCCACATCCATAACCAAATAGGTTCAAGTAGGAAAATTCTGCACATCGATTGTACGCAAGGTCAACTGAGTGAGCCCGCCTCCGCCAGAAGTCGCTGAGCCAAGGCGAGATGGGGGCGGTCGAGCATGTTTCCGTCTAGTGAAACCGCACCAGCGCCAGGATTGTCGGCAAAGGCTTGCACGACCGACCGTGCATGATCGAGTTCCTCTATGCTCGGGGTGAAGGCTGCGTTGATTGGCGCAATTTGCGCAGGGTGGATCGCCAACATTCCGCGAAAACCCTGTGCGCGAACAGCGCGTGCGCGCCTTTCCAATGCTTCGAGGTCGCGGAATTCGGGCTGCACCGTTTCAATCGGTGCAACGCCGGCCTTGACTGCGCCCAAGAGGCATAGACTGCGCGCCAATTCGAATACAGGGAGGTAATTACCATTCTCGTCGCGCTGGCTTCGCGCGCCAAGCTCGCTCGATAAATCCTCTGCGCCCCAGCTCATCGCCACAAGCCTTTGCGCTTTGTCATAGGTTCCCGTTGTGAACATCGCAGCGGCGGTTTCTGTAACCAAAGCGGCGACTCTTATGGAGCCTGGCGCAAGGCCCAAAGCCTCCTCGCGTCGGGTCAACATACCATCCAGTGCCTCGACATCATGGCCACCTTCAGCCTTAGGCAGGAACAGGCCACCAGGACCGGCTTCGACTACAACGTCCAGATCGCTTTCAGTCCATCCCGATGAAAGCGGGTTCACACGCACCCAGACACGTGCTTTGTCTTGAGCCGTGCTGATCGCGTTTGCCACCATCAGACGGGCATCAGCTTTGCGTTCTGGGACAACTGAATCTTCAAGGTCCAGCAAAGCGATATCTGCGTCGCTCGCAATCGCTTTGGCCATCTTCTTATCGCTGTCGCCGGGAGCGAACAGCCAGCTGCGCATCTTTTGCGATGGGGGGTGCGGGGTGGATTGGTTCATCGCGGTTCCTCTCGTTAAAGGGCGAGTAGGGCGCTTAGAACGATCCTTCAATGTCGAAAGAGTAGATGATCCCGAACCGCCGGTCCCTCAGTTCAACTGTATTGACCAGGCCAGCCGTGCGGTCATCAAAGATGGTCCGTTCAAATCGATCGCGCTGATTGAGCAGATTTCCCAAGCGGAACCGTGCTGTCATCCCAAACACATCCTTGTGCTCAACAAAGACCCGGCCAAATCCGGGACGGTCAGTGCCTTGGCCGATCTCACTTAGGCGCACATTCGGGCGCCGCTCACCAAAGCGATAGGCGGCGCCCACTGCCCATGGCGTGCCGACAAAATCCTGCCGCAGCTCAGCGCGCATGCGGATGAAGTTGAAGTTCGAGATATTGCGCCGCTCGCCCGTCAGCGGATCATCAAGACGGCCTTCCGCTAGTCGCAGACTGCCATCAAAGCGCATGCCTTTGATGCCGATGGGATCGAAGAGAAGCGTCAGCTCACCCTCAGCTCCATAGGTCGAGGCCGATGGCAAATTGCCCGGAGCCTCTCCTCCACCTTCGATCGGGATCTGGTCCACGATATCGCTGATGCTTTCGTAAAAGGCGCTCAGCGTTAGCGATCCGACATCGCCGAATGTCTTCGTTGCCTCTGCCTCGAACAACCAGCTCTGAGGAGGAACGAGGTTGGCGTTTGTGACATTGGTGTTGTCTTCATCAAGATTTGTCGACGCGATAAAATCAAAGAAATTCAGCTGGCCGACGACCCGTTCAACCCGGCCCGACAGGTTCAGACTGTTATTGGCTTTCCAGTCAAAGGAAACAAATCCTTGGGGACGGAAGAAGGACCGCGTCAGCCCTTGCTCACCCGTCTGACTCAGCTGCGAATATTCGCCCCCTCCTGAGAACTGGAACTGCAAATTTGGCGCGAGCCGGCGGCTGTAGGTGACGGTCGCTTCTGCGCGGTCCTCATCGACCCGAGAACTGGCGCCATCAAATTCAATTGGCACGAATGCTCCATCCGCTTCGAGGCTCTCGAGCTCGGACTCGATTTCCAGGAAGTTGCGCACGCCTTCGAGCGCGAACTGCAGGTCACCGCCAAGGCCTGCTATCGAATACTCTCCGCGTATGATGGTTTCGCCTTCATCGGCGTCGCGGATGAAGCGCGATCCTTCGGCGGGTCGACCATCATCAAATGTGGTCACCGTGGAGGATAGTGTGGGGCTATCTTCATAGCGATAGAAGCCAATCAGTTTCAGCCTGCCCCTGCCAAGGGCAAAGCTGTAGTCGCCGCCGAGCTCGAAATTGAATTCATCCTCGCTTGACTCAAACAGGCGAAACCGGTCCGAGGGATCGATTATTCCGGTCCTCTGGGACGTTTCTGACTGGCGAAAAATAAAGCCACCGACCTGCCCGTTCACATTGAGAATGTTGCCATTGCTGGCGGTGCGGGCGAAGGATCCTGAAAGTTGCGGGCTATCAACATCGAAATTGGCTTGCTCATCGCGCAAGTCGATGAGGCTCCCGGCCGCATCGAAAACCTCTTCAATGCCTTCATTGCCGCGACGCCCTGCGTCATTTTCGAAGCTGAGCGTCCATTCGGTGTTTTCACCTCCACCCGCAAGGCTGATCTGCCCATCAGTAAATCGCAAAGGCACGCCGAAACTGCGCCATTCCAACGAATAGCGATACTGGCCTGATATCCCGCCAGATGAGCTGGTGATGACGTTCAGAACTTGGCCTGTAAGCCCTCCTACATCGAGGCTTGCCCCATCGACCAATTCCAGCCGCACAACCTCGTCCACCGGAATACGTTGGAGCGCTGCAACCGGACCATTGGATTTGCCTGATATGCGCTGACCATTGATCAGGACATTGGTGTCGGCTTGCCCTAGCCCGCGATCTCCACCACTGTCGCGGATCGAAAAACCGGGGATTTGCTGCGCCATATCGAGCGCGCTGCGCGGCGCAAACCGGGCAAAGTCCTCAGGAGTAAAGGTGCGCCGTGTGTTGGCGGCCTCTGATGTCTCCCCCATTTCATCTTGGGCCGCGCCCGTATTGCTGGCGAGAGCCACCGAATGCGGTGCCAACAACCAAAGGGTTCCGAGCGGCGCAAATGCGAAGGAAGCAAGGCGGTTCATGGAGCGTAGGAAACGTGAGGGGAGCATGAAAGTTCCTTGCGCACAGCCGACACAATTGAACAGGTGCAAGGGATCAACAGAGCCTCGCGCTCGACAGACGTCATTGTGAGAGATGCTCCACTGGTCGGGAAGACAGGATTCGAACCTGCGACCCCCACACCCCCAGTGTGATGCGCTACCAGGCTGCGCTACTTCCCGATCCAGTGGAGGCGCAGCGCTATAGGCGTGGGCGATGCAGGTGGCAAGTCGCTTCACACATACGTATAGCGGGTTTGCCAAAAGGCTCCGGTGATGCGCCTTTGCACCACCTTTACAGCGCTCCAATTGCCGCGCGCTTGCATTGCTGCTAACCGCGCCCACCTACACGGGATCAATAGCAAACTGGCAGGCAGAATTATTGCGCGTCGGTTTGCCGCGATCAAACAAACAACGCTATTTGTAACGGGCTAGCCTACAGATGATTGACCTTCTCGCCGCAGCAGGTGCGGGTGCCGCTGAAGCACCTCCATTTTTCCTGCAACTTCTGCCATGGATCGGCATTCTAGCTGTCTTCTGGTTCCTGATCTTCCGTCCGCAGATGAAAAAGCAGAAAGAGCATCAGGAACGCGTAGGCGGACTGAAAAAAGGCGATCAGGTTGTTACCCAAGGCGGCCTGGTGGGCAAGGTGGTTAAGGTGGACGACACCTTTGTTGAGCTTGAACTGGGCAAAGATGTGCGGGTCAAAGCGGTGAAGCACACGATTGCCGATCTGATCGAGCCTGGCAGCAAGCCAGCAAATGACTGATCAATGAGATTAATGGCCGGATAGACTGACACGCTATGCTTGAGTTTCCCCTTTGGAAGAAGATCGCATTGTGGGCGCTGACGCTCGCGCTCGCCGGCGCTGCTCTGCCTTCGCTTGTGCAGCCCTTTATGGAAGCGCCTGCGCAACAGGCGGTGACAGATGCGGCGTCGGGCGAAGACGAGGAAGGCACAGTGCTTCCAGAATCCGCTGCAGAAGAAGAGGACTCGTCCGTTCCGCGTGTCAATCTTGGCCTCGACCTTGCGGGCGGATCGCATTTGCTGCTTGAAGCGGAAGAGGAAGACGTCAAGCAACAGCGGCTTGAAGGCTTGGAAGAGCAAGTCGAACAGGCGCTTCGCCAAACCACGCCAGAGATTGAGTTTGGTGACACCTCGCGCAGCAATGACCAATTTTCCTTCATTCTCGATTCGGTATCGGATATCGACCGCGCGCGCGGCGTGCTCGAGCCCATTATGATGGGCGATGGGCTGGTGCGCGAATGGGATATGGAAGTGGTTGACGGCCAGCGCATGGTGCTTACCCCAACGGCGCGCGGCCTTGATGTCGCGATCAACAGTGCAATGGAAGGCGCCGTCGAAGTCGTGCGCCGCCGGATCGACCTTCTCGGCACGCGAGAGCCGACCATCATTCGCCAAGGCGCCACCCGGATTGTGGTTCAGGTACCGGGTCTTGCCGATCCGCAGGCTTTGAAAGAGCAGTTGGGCCAGACTGCGCAGCTCGAATTCAAGCTCGTCGATCAACAAGCGCTCGACACCAACACGCAGGCCGGCGTTGCCAATCCCGGTAGCCAGATCTACCCTTATTCGAGCGAGACCGATTTTGTCGGCCAGTTCGAAGCTGTCAAACGGCTGGGCGGCATTCGCGGTGACAGCCTGATCAATGCGCGTGCGGGTGTAGACCCGCAGACCAACGAAAATGTCGTCACAATTCAGTTTGACCAACAGGGCGGACAGAAGTTCGCTCAGCTTTCGACAGAGAATGTGGGGGAGCGGTTTGCGATCATCCTTGATGGTGAGGTGATCTCCGCACCGTTCTTCAACGAGCCTATCCTTGGCGGTTCGGCGCAAATCTCGGGCAATTTTACCGCCGAGAGTGCGAACCAGTTAGCGATTTCGCTGCAATCGGGCGCATTGCCGGTGCCGCTTACGGTGATTGAAGAGCGCACAGTTTCGGCAGAGCTTGGCGAGCAATCGATCAGGAGCGGTTTGATCGCGATGCTGATTGGCAGCCTTGCGGTGATCGCGCTGATGATCGCGACCTATGGGCGGTTTGGTATCTATGCGACCATCGCCTTGATCTTTAACGTGCTGATCCTGCTTGGCGCGATGGCGATTGGCAACTTCACTCTGACCTTGCCGGGTATTGCGGGCTTTGTGCTGACTGTCGGCGCAGCAGTGGACGCCAACGTGCTTATCAACGAACGAATCCGCGAAGAGCGCAAGCGCGGACGCAAGGTCATCACAGCGGTCGAGAACGGATACAAAGAGGCCAGCCGCGCGATCTACGACGCGAATATCACCAATTTCATCGCTGGGGCGCTGCTGTTCTGGTTCGGCTCTGGACCGATACGAGGCTTTGCAGTGGTGCTTGTGCTTGGTCTGGCCACGTCGGTCTTTACTGCGCTGGTGCTGACCAAAATGTGGGTTTCGGGCTATCTCAGCGCGAAACGTCCCAAAGATATCAACATTTGAGTGCGGGAGCCGAGATATGAAACTGCTTAAACTCGTGCCCCAAGACACGAATATCAAATTCCTTAAATTCCGTGTGCCGTTCTTCTTGTTCAGCATCGCGCTGATGATCGCGAGTTGGGCGCTGGTGGCGGTGCAGGGCCTAAACCTCGGTATCGATTTTGCGGGCGGACAAAAGATTGAGCTGACATTTGAAGAGCAGACGCAGGCCCCTGTTGGGGAGTTGCGCGAACTGGTTGAAGGCCTCGGCTATGGCACACCCACTGTTCAAGAATTTGGCGCGCCGAACGTTGTGTCCATCCGCGTTCCTTTGCCTGAGGGTGTTGAGGGTGCGCCGGGATCAGCAACCGAAATCGGCAACGAAGTGATCGCCGCGATACAGAGTGAATATGAGAATGTTCGTCCTGATGGGAACGAAACGGTATCAGGCAAAGTCGCAGGCGAGTTCAGCCGCGATGCAGGCCTAGCTTTGCTTGCCGCGATGGTTATGGTCGCCCTCTATATCTGGATCCGCTTTGAATGGCAGTTTGGCGTGGGCGCCTTGTTCGCACTGTTCCACGATGTGTCGGTCACTCTGGGCATGTTCGCGCTGTTCCAGCTGGAATTCAGCCTTCAGATCATTGCAGCGATCCTAGCCATCATTGGTTACTCTTTGAATGACACAATCGTTGTTTACGACCGCATCCGTGAGAACCTGAAAAAGTATCGCAAGATGCCGCTGCCAGAGCTGCTTGATCTGTCGGTGAATGAGACTTTGGCACGGACGGTGATGACATCTTTGACGCTGCTCGTTGCGTTGCTGCCTTTGCTGCTGTTTGGCCCCGCAAGCCTTTTTGGGCTTGTCGCTGCGATCACCGCAGGTCTGTTTATCGGGACATACTCCAGCGTCTATCTTGCCTCTCCACTGCTGATCTGGATGGGAGTTACCTCAGATAGTTTCGTGCCGAAGGAGACCGAAATGGACAAACAAGAGAAAAAAGTCCGCGAAGCCCAGCGCATGGAGCCGGGCACATAGGTTGGCAAGCTAAGCCAATCGCCTGAGAATATTATCATAATGCGCGGCCAATTCTGCCGCGTTGGTTTCCCAGCTGAACCTCTCTGCCATCGCAGCCACAGCTTGGCGCATGGGCGGGTTGTTGAGAACTGCATTCACGCCTGCCGCAACCGCTTCAGGTGTGCGTTCGACCAGCCGTCCCGCGGTGTTGTTGGTGATGATCTCGCGCGCGCCTCCGACGTCGCAAGTCACCACCGGCGTTCCGCAGGCAAGCGCTTCAACCCAGGCATTGGCGAGTCCCTCATTGCGGGTGGGCAGCACCATCACATCAGACGCGGAAAGGATGAGCGGCAGCATGTCGTGGTCCACCGATCCGGCGAAATGAACCCGCTCTGTAACGCCCAGATCACGGGCGAGTTCTCTGAGGTGTGCCTCGTCATCGCCCTTGCCAACGATGACCAACCGCGCGCCCGGTATCTGTGCGAGCGCCGCGATCGCTATATCCTGGCCCTTGCGCTCAATCAGCGCGCCTGTGCAGGTTAGCAAAGGGGCGTTGTCCGGCATGGCGAAACCCAGCTCACGGGCGATTTGCGCACGCAATTGAGTGTGTGCGAGCGGACGGAAGCGGTCACGATCAAGCCCGGTGTAATGCACGGTGATCTTGGAGCGAGGCATTCCGATCTGCACCATCTCTTCGCTCAAAGCGCCGCAGACGGAAAGGAGGCCGTTGGCCTGCGCTGCTGCCTCCACCATTTGATCGCGCGCGAAATCTAGGCCGCCCCAATAGGTAATGTCGCTGCCCCGGGCTTTGATAGAAACCGGGAGGCCCATCTTATTTGCGACCCACGCCGCCGCTGGGCCATCGGGAAAGAAGAACTGCGCGTCGATTATGTCGATTGGCGATTGCGTGTGCAGTCTCTCAATTATTGGTAGCGCGGACCTCGCGATCGCAGAGGCATTGCGGCGCGCGCCCACGGTCGGGATCAGAGTAAAGCGCGGACGGTGGACGGTGACGCCGTGTTCTTCGCTGATCGCATCGAGCTGAGACAGAGCGCGATAACGGCCGAGCGCAATGGGCGGTAGACCAATGGGATTTACTACGCTGACTTTCCAATCACCGCGTTCACGTCCGCGCTTTGCAAAGGCCTCTATAGACCGCGCCACAAAGGTGCCAAAGCGAGGATTGACGGGGTTTGGATAAAGCGTGCTGAGCACTACGACATGCTTCATGCCTGATTTCCTTGATCGGCAATCACGGCCTGCTTTCTCCTTACTGCTTTCGCGCGGCTTTCCCGTGGTGATACGAGCTTCAGATAAACCTCGCATCCACGATTCTGGTTAAGCGCTCCGGGTCACAGGGGACGAACCAGCATTGTTGCGACCGCGATCCATGGCGGACTGTCGATCACTTGCTGCTTGTTTCCCGCTTGGGAAGGCAGAATGCCTACCAAAGTGCCTTTGCGATCGATCAAGCGTCCGAATGTGAAGCGGCCGCCGGGACGGGGTACAAGACAGTCGCGGTTGATCGCGCCTGCTGCCCCATCGGGATCGATTTGTCGCAGCCAGACCATATCGCCGGGTCGATATTCGCCAACGGCCACGCTCACTTCCAGCACCAGCATGGTCCCGCCATCGCCTTGCGCGGCGATTTCGGTCGGCAGAATCGCCTCGCGAGGCGTTACCAGCGCCTCGGGTTCGGAAAGCCCCAATTCGGCAACTATCTGGGCACGAGGCTGTTCTTCAGAGCGAACCAGAACTTCGGGGTCAACCTCTAAAGCGGCGCCAATCCGGTCCATCCATTTAGTCGAAAGATTGCGCATGCCCGTTTCAAGCCGCCCGATGGTTTGCGCGGTTGTGGGCGGATTACACGCCTCTGCTAGGTCAGCCAGAGTGAGGCCTTTAGCCTTTCGGATTTCGCGAATTCGGTTGATCATTTGCCAAACACAGCCCTGAAGCAATGAACCACATTGGTTTTTCCTTTCCTACAGTTTGACGCATTTGGCAAGGCGCTTCTGTCCATGACACGCAGCGATTCGCGTGATGATCAGGCAAGGGAGCAATCGGATATGAAACGACAATTGGCAGAACGCGAACTGACATCAGAGGGGCCTCGTCGGGGAGTCTCGGCCAAAGGCAAAAGACGCAGCGTTACCGTCAATCTGGCTGAAAGCCCGCTGGCTTGGCTGCATTCACGCGGGCATCTCGACACGCGCTTATTTGAGGCCGGAGAGGCGCTGCGCGCTGACTATGAGCGCGCCCAACTGTCCGCCAGTGTGACGATGCGCTGGGATCCGGTGCGGGTGAAATCAACAGGAGACAAGGGCCTCACCGACACCGAAAGGCAGATCGCGGCAAAGCGACGATTTGACGAAGCGTTAGATGCAGCGGGCAAAGGGCTGGAGGACGTGTTGTGGCGCGTTGTGTGCGCAGGTGAAGGGCTGCCCGATGCTGAGAAAGCGATGGGCTGGCCCGCGCGAAGTGGCAAACTTGTGCTAAAGCTCGCATTGGAACGGGTTGCCGACTTTTACTGCATCAGCTGATCTGGACTTTCGTTGCCGATGTGGCACTTTACTGGGCCATGGGTAACGGGGTTTGGAAATACGGGTTGCTTTATGGAGCAGCGCTCGCAGGGATTGTAGTGCTGCTGCAGTGGGCGGAGTATCGCTATCTCGCTTTGCGAATGCCCGGTGAAGCGTATGTTGCGGTGGTCGCGGCGGTCTTTATCGCATTAGGCGTATGGATCGGAATGCGCCTCACTGCAGCTCCTGCGCCCGAACATTTTGAGCGCAATGACAAAGCGATCGCGTCCTTGGGGCTGACCCCGCGCGAATGCCAAATCCTTGATCTGCTGGCCAAGGGTGAGAGCAACAAAGAAATCGCGCGCAGCCTCAGCGTCTCACCCAACACCGTCAAGACGCATGTCGCAAGCCTTTATACCAAGCTTGAAGTCAATGGCAGAGGCAAAGCGGTTGATGCGGCGCGCGCTTTGGCTCTCATCCCATGAAAATGGCTCGTTACTACGGGTGAGAGGGGCAAAATCACCCATCTGGGTGATGGTTTTGCGGGCAAAATTGGCGAATTCAAAGCGCAGCCCGGATGGCGGGCGACAAACAATTGAAGGGGTATTACCATGCTGCGCTATTCACTCATTTTCGGCGGAATTATTGGCGTTCTTGTCATCGCCCTTATGAGCGTCACTTTGTTCGTGCTCGGCCCAGAGGGCGGCGGCACGTCTGAACTGGTCGGGTATGCGACCATGATCGTTGTTATGAGCCTGATCTTTATCGGTATAAAACGTTACCGCGACGTTGAGCATGGCGGCGTGATCAAGTTTAAACAGGGTGCAACGGTCGGCGCCGGGATTGCGGTAATCGCTGGCATTTTCTATGTTATTAGCTGGGAGTTCGTTCTGGCGATGACCGACTTCGCCTTCATTGAGACCTATTCGCAAAGCCTGATCAATGCGGCCAAAGCAGACGACCTTTCTGCCAGCGAAGAGGCTGCAAGGCTTGCTGAGATCGAAGATGCGAAAGAGCTTTATCGCAATCCGCTTTTTCGCTTACCGATCACCTTTGTTGAGGTGTTTCCAGTAGGCTTAGTCATTGCGTTGATTTCCGCGGCTATCCTTAAGAATTCCAAGGTTCTGCCAGCCCGGACTGCTTCGCAAGCTTGATCTGCGACAAAAGATGTTGCCCGTCGCTCGCCGCGCCGAAGAAGCGCGGCGGGCGGCGCGCATTCTTAGCCTGCCTGAGTGCCGTAGAAAAAGCGTTCTTCGGTGATCTTGCCGTCCTTTACGGTGTAGATGCCGACTTCTTCCATTTGCGAACGCTCTGGCCCGTTGCCCATATCCATGGTTACATCCATGCCATAACGCACGGCGAACTGGTCGCCGAAGACATAGGGGCCTTCGGTGGTGCTGGAATGCATTTCGGTGTTCTCTTCCCACCAAGCATGTTTGGCGAGCAATTGCTCGCGCCCCTCAACGCGCTTCATAGGGCTTTCGTCATCGGGGTCTTGGCTGTTGGGTTCAAGGCTGACAATATCGTCGGACCAAAACGCTTGATAGGCTTCGGCATTCTCGTCTTTGACGGCCTGTGTGAAATCGTTTGCGATTTGTTCGATGGACATAAGCTTCTCCTCCGCTCTTGATGATCGTAAAGGATAATGCGCCAATGTGGCGACTTAGCGACGCGAAAGGGCTAGAGATGATCAGCCGAGCGCCGCAGCTAAAGAAGCCCTGAGGCGAGGCAGCGTTTCGGTCTCGAACCACAGGTTCTTCGCCATCCACATTCGCACGCGCCATGCAGGGTGGGGGAGCGGTATCATCGGGGCAAATTCAGCGCCGCGCTGTACACGCTGCGTCATCGAAAGTTTGCGCGCCTCTGGCACATATTGGGCCTGCGCATAGGCGCCAACGAGCAATGTGAGGCAATCATTGGGAAGAATATCAAGAATCCGATGATGCCACTCAGGCGCGCATTCCTTTCGCGGTGGGGCATCGCCGCCTTTTGCCTTGCCCGGATAGCAAAATCCCATAGGCATCAGCGCGATAAGATCGGGATCGTAGAATTGCTCTTTGCCGATACCCAGCCAGTCGCGCAGCCGATCACCGCTGTCATCATCCCACGGAACGCCGCTCGCATGGACTTTAGTTCCGGGTGCCTGGCCGATAATCAGGATCCGAGATTTCTCCGAGAACTGGACAATGGGACGTGGGCCGAGCGGGAGATGCTCTGCGCATAGCGTGCAGGCTTTGATCTCATCGTGAAGAGTCGTGGCCGATCCGGTGCTCACCCCTCGACCCGCTCTGCCAGGTTCAGCCACCGCTCTTCCGCAGCGTCTTTTTCATTTCGCGCATTCTCAATCCCTTTGGAGATGGTGGCGAAACGTTTGGGGTCTTTGGCGAAGAGGTCAGGGTCCGCCATGATTGCCTCGCCCTTGGCGATTGCCGCCTCTAGCTCATCAATGCGCGCGGGCAGCAATTCGTAATCGCGCTGGTCTTTGTAGGATAGCTTTGTCGGCGCGCTCGGCGCAGTCGGCGCGGCTTTTGGTTCTGACGTTGGAGAGGGATTTGAGGACGCCGATTTTGTCTGACGCGCGATTGGCTGACGCCGCTTTGCCTCCCAATCAGCAAAGCCGCCTGCGACCACATCAACCTTGCCCGATCCATCCAGCCCCAGCGTCACCGTCACCGTCTTGTCGAGAAAGTCGCGGTCGTGGCTGACAATCATCACAGTGCCGTCAAAATCGGCAATCACCTCTTGCAAAAGATCGAGCGTCTCAAGATCGAGATCGTTGGTTGGCTCATCGAGCACCAGCAAGTTTGCGGTGCGCGCAAATTCGCGGGCGAGCAACAGGCGCGAACGCTCCCCACCCGATAAGATGCCGACTTTGGTGTCGACCAGTTTGGGATCGAAAAGAAAGTCTTTGAGATAGGCCTGCACATGTTTGCGCTGCCCCCGCACATCGATCCAGTCGCCGCCCTCGGCCAGAATATCACGCACAGTGGCATCGGGCTCCAGCAACTTGCGCTGCTGGTCAATCATAACCCCAGTCAGTGTGCGCGCGTGTTTCACATGGCCGCTGTCAGGCTCCAGCTCTTTGGTGAGCAGTTTGAGCAAGGTTGTCTTGCCGGCGCCGTTTGCGCCGACAATCCCGATCCGGTCGCCATTTTGGACGCGTAAGGTGAAAGGCTTGATGACGGCGCGGCGATCATAGCTTTTGGAGATATCTTCCGCGACGATCACCGATTTCGACTTGAACTCTTCATCATTGGCAAGCTTTAACTTGGCTGCGCCGCTATCAGAGATCATCGCTGCCCGTGCTGCGCGCATTTGGTGCAGCTTTTCCAGCCGCCCTTGGTTGCGTTTACGCCGCGCGGTGACCCCGCGTTCGAGCCAATGCGCCTCAATCTTAAGCTTCGCATCGAGTTTTTCCGCCGCGCGCGCCTCTTCAGCATAGACGCTTTCTTCCCAGGCCTCATATCCACCAAAACCGACATCTTTTCGCCGCATCGTACCACGGTCGAGCCATAGGGTTGCGCGGGTCAAGCGTTTCAAGAAAGTGCGGTCGTGGCTGATGGTGATAAAGGCGCCCTTATATCGGGTCAGCCAATCTTCGAGCCAATCAATCGCGCTTAGATCCAGATGGTTGGTCGGCTCATCGAGCAGCAGCAGATCGGGGTCTTGCGCCAGCGCGCGGGCGATAGCAGCGCGGCGCCTTTCGCCCCCGCTGGCGCTTGCCGCCTCGGTTGCCATGTTGATGCCGAGCTGGCCCGCAATGCTCTCCACCTCAAATGCGGCTGGGGCCTGATCGCCTGCAAGGGCAAAGTCCATCAATGTGTGAAAGGCGCTAAAATCGGGTTCTTGCTCCAAAATCACAATTCGCGTGTTTGGCTTCACCCGCCTGATGCCTCGATCCGCTTCAATCCGGTTATCGATCATTTTTAGCAAAGTCGTTTTGCCAACCCCATTGCGCCCGATCAGCGCGAGCCTGTCTCCGGGCAGCACATGCAAATCGAGCGGGGCGACATCAGGCCCGCCAAAAAGCCAACGACCGCCTTGCTGCAGGCCAAGGCCTTCCCATGAAAGTATTGGTGGTTGCGCCATAGAGCGCGGCACGTAGGGGCTTGCATCAAGAGCTGCAAGGCGGTTCAGTGCGCGGCAAGGGCGTTTCTTGCAGTGAACCGCCACAAGGAGGAACCTAACATGATCCGTCACATGCTGACAGCTATAGCTGCGACCACGTTTGCCATCCCCACAGCCTCTGTCGCTGCTGAAGTGGAAATTGATGTCACAGGCCCGGTTATCGAGCTATCGGTGTATGAAAGTGTGACCGCGCCGCCGGATCTGGTGACCATTGGGGCGGGGGTCACCACACAGGCTCCAACCGCTGTTGAGGCTATGCGTCAGAATGCTGAAGAGATGAGCCGGGTGATCGCGCGCATCCGATCTCTGGGCGTTGATGAGGACGATATCCAAACCACCGGTATAAATCTGAACGCGCAATATGATTACGACCGCAATTCGCGGCGCCAAATCTTCAGAGGCTATCAGGTTTCCAACCGGGTAAGCGTGAAGCTGCGTGAAATTGAGGAAACAGGTGCGGTCTTGGATGCCTTGGTCGCATCGGGCGCAACTGACCTTTCCGGACCAAGCTTTAGCATTGAAGATGATGAGGCGGCCAAAGACGTGGCCCGCCAGCGGGCGGTCGAACGCGCACAAGCCCGTGCTGAGGCTTATGCGCGGATGTTCGGCTATTTCGGCGCTCGTATTTTGTCGATCAGTGAGAGCATTCGCGGCTCTGGCCCCGTACCACAGATACAAGCACGCGCGCTTGCCGCAGAAGCAGCCGATGTCAGCACGCCTGTCCAGCCTGGCCAGGTCAGCACAGGGGTTAGCATTACGATCAAATATGAGATGCTAAGCGGTCAGGCGATCCCCGAAAGCGCACAGTAGAGCCACGCCTGCGTTGACACCTTACATTTGGATACGGGCCTGAACGAATTGACATGTCACTATTCAGAGCTTGTTCAACGGGTTTGATCTAGGCATGACAGCACGATGACACGCTCGCATTCCCTTTTGGCCACCTTAGGCGCAGCAACCTTGCTGATTGGTCTCGGCACCGGCACGGCCTCCGCTTTGGTGGCCGAAAAGACGGCTGGCGGGATGAGCGCACAGGATCAAGACCGCTCTGATCAGGGCGATGCGCGGCGCGAAATGCGAGCTGGCAATCAGCTTTCGCTGCGTGAGATTGAGCGGCGCGTGATGCCATCCATGCGCGGACACGAATATCTCGGGCCGTCCTATGACAGCACCGCGCGCGCATACCGCCTCAAATTCATCCGCGAAGGCCGTGTGACCTATGTTGATGTTGACGCCCGCACAGGCCGCGTCATCAGCCGTTCGAGGTAGATTTCAAGAAAATTATGGACTTGTCCGGGGAAGAGCGCGCCTGCGCGGTTTCAGCTTGCTTGACGCGAGAGGCACAAACGCGCAGGCAAACCAGAACCAAACCTGCATTCGCACACTCAATCGGAAATGGTGGACCATGCGTATCCTGATTGTCGAAGACGAACCCACACTCGGCCAGCAATTGAAATCCACGCTCGAACAAACGGGCTATGCGGTTGATCTTTCAACCGATGGCGAAGATGGGCACTTTCTTGGCAGCACAGAGGACTACGATGCGTGCATCCTTGATCTTGGCTTGCCAGAGATTGATGGGCTTTCGGTGCTTGGCATGTGGCGCAAGGAAGGCCGTGACTTTCCCGTGCTGGTTCTGACCGCACGAGACAGCTGGTCGGACAAAGTCGCTGGGCTTGATGCGGGCGCGGATGATTATCTTGCAAAGCCGTTCCAAACCGAAGAGCTGATCGCGCGCTTGCGGGCGCTAATCCGCCGCGCATCAGGCAACACCTCTTCAGAACTGACGGCTGGCAATGTCCGGCTTGACACGCGTTCGGGCAGAGTGACGCTGGATGGAGAGCCGGTCAAATTGACCGCGCAGGAATACAAACTCCTTTCTTATCTAATGCATCACAAGGGCAAGGTTGTCAGTCGGACGGAGTTAATCGAGCATATTTATGATCAGGATTTCGACCGCGATTCGAACACGATCGAAGTCTTCGTAACGCGCATTCGCAAGAAACTCGGCAGTGAGGTAATCACAACGATCCGTGGCCTCGGTTACAGCCTCGACGACCCAGCAGACGCGCCAAGAGCGTCCTGACTCTGCGCGTTCGGGTGGCGCCTCGCTAGAAAGCGGGGCGGTTGGGGCTGCGCAAGAGCCTTTGGCCCAAGACACGGACGCTTCTGCTCCCGCAGTTCCCACTTCCAAACCGCGCGCCAGCCTTGCGCGCCGGATGGGCTTTATCGCGGCTGGGTGGATTATCGTTCTACTGCTCGGCGGTGGGATAGCGCTTGAACGCACGCTCACCAGCCAAGTGCAAGACAACTTTGACGAGCGGCTTCAGAACACGCTGAACGCGATGCTGGTATCGGTTGAGATTGACCCGTTTGGCGAGGCTTACTTTAACCTTCAATTGGGTGATCAGATGTTCCTTGAACCCAATAGCGGGCGCTATTGGCAGATCGATGGAGAGGGGTTGGAGCCCTATCCCTCGCGCAGTCTGTGGGATGATCGCACGCTCGATTTGCGCGGGGATAAGCCCGATGGCGAGGCGCAATTCTACACCTCGAACCAATTCCCCGATGAACAATTGCGCGTTGCCGAGCGTACGGTCACTCTGCCGGGGAGCGACAGGCGCTGGACCTTCGCTGTGGCGGGTTCCACCGATGAAATGGACGCGCAGATCAGCCGGGTGCGCTTTATCCTTTTCTGGAGCTTCGCGATCCTTGGACTAGGCCTGTTTGTCATGGCCCTGCTGCAAATCCGCTATGGTCTCTCCCCGCTGCGCCGCGTTGAAGCGGCTATTTCCAAACTGCGCACGACCGGCGACAACCGCATCACAGAGCCGCTCCCCACCGAAGTCACCCCGCTGGTGGATGAGGTCAACGCGCTGCTCGAACACACGGAGCGCCAAGCGGAAGAAGCGCGCACCCATGCCGGCAATCTTGCGCATGCTTTGAAGACGCCGCTGACGGTTCTCACCAATGCGGCGACCGCGCGAGATCCCAATCTTTCGGAAGCGGTGTTCCGTGAAACCCGCACGATGCAGCGCCATGTCGATCACCACCTTGCCCGCGCCCGCGCAGTCGGCAGGCGCGCGGTTGGTCAAGCGCGCACCGATGTGCGGCAAAGCGCCGAAGCGGTGCGGCGCGCGGTCGAGCGGCTCTATCCCAACGGCCGCCTTGATATCGCAGGCAGCAAGGATGCGATGGTCGCGATTGAGCGGCAGGATCTCGACGAAATCCTTGGCAATCTGATTGAGAACGCCGCGAAATATGGCGGCGGCAGCGTGTTTGTGACGCTCGACCATGAACCGGGAAGCCCTCTCTGCCGCATCTGGGTTGAGGACGATGGTATGGGCATCCCCGAAGAAGAGCGCATCCGAATCTTTGATCGCGGCGCGCGGCTCGACACAGGCAAACCCGGCACTGGCCTCGGCCTAGCCATCGTCCGCGATGTTGCAGAGATTTACGGCGGCTCTGTCACCCTCGATGAAAGCGAGGATTTGGGAGGTTTGCTGGTGGAACTGCGCCTTCCCCGAGCATGACTGACGCGCACAAATGCGTTTCAACGAAGGGTTTCATCACGCCCTCCGTTTTAAGTGTACACACGGCATTATACCCATACCGTGAAAACAAGGATTAGATGGCAGGCAGTGCGCCCACCACCAGCAGCCCGCAAGGCGCGGATTATCGCAGCAGAGCCGCTTCTGCTGGCGACGATGCTGCATTGGTCGCGCGCATTGCTAAGCGTGACGAAGCTGCCTTTCGCGAGGCGATAGACGCGCACGCCGCGCGGCTCCACGCCATTGCCTATCGCATGGTGGGCGGCGCAGCTGAAGCAGAGGATATCACGCAGGAAGCGATGTTGAGATTGTGGGACCACGCGCCGCGTCTTGCGGCAAACACTGGCGGCACGGTCCGGCTGGGCGCGTGGCTCAAACGGGTCGTGACCAATCTGGCCATTGACCGGATCCGCGTCGCAAAACGGGTGAGCGATAGTGAAGAAGTGCCTGAGCGCGTGGACGATGCCCCGCTCGCTGATGCCCAGATGGAGGCGGACCAAAACACAAACACCGCGCGCGCATTGGTCGAGGCCCTGCCCGAGCGCCAGCGTGCAGCGATTGTGCTGACTTATTTCGAGGAGATGCCAAACGCTGACGCGGCAGAGGCGATGGATATGAACATCAAGGCATTTGAATCACTGCTGCACCGCGCGCGCAAGGCTCTCAAAGACGCCTTTGCCGCGCTCGAAGCACAAGCAGGAGGGGCCTGATGAGCGCCGACAACAATCCCTTCCGTTTTGACGATGCGCTCGAAGACGCACTTCGCAATGACCCAGTGCCCACGCTCTCTGTCGGATTTGCCGACCGCGTTGTTGCGGCGACCGAGGGAAGGGCGGACCCGCTCCCCAAGACCCGCCCATCGCCCGCCAAACGCTGGCGTAGCGGGAGACGGCTGGTCATCGGCGCGGTGGCTGCCGGCGCATTGGCGAGTGCGGCGGCGGCGACAGGCTTGCTTGAAGATTTGCCCATTGATCTGCCTTCGCCCGAACAAGTTTGGTCGGCGATTACCGGACAACAGAGCGCGCCAGAGCCCTCGGTTGCTCCTTCAGAACCGCAAGTCCCGCCCGATCAGCCGTTCGTTCCTGAAGGCGATGCGCCGGTCGCTATCGAGGGGGCGATTGACACGCCTGAAGAGCTCGAAGAGGCTTTTCGCAGAGTAGACGAAGCGCGCAGTCTTCGCCGAGACAACCGCCGCGATGCTGTGGATCGGCGGATTGACAATGCGATCGACCGGCGGCGTGAAAACGGGCTTCGCGCACCCACGCCCGAACAGGAAGAGCGGCTGCGCGGGCGGATAGAACGGTTCCGCGAACGCTCTGATGAACGCCGCGAGGGCCTTATCGAAGAACGCCGAGAGGGGCTGCGCGAAGAGATCGAAAATGGCGGCGAGTTGTCGCGCGAGGAGTTTATCAACCGCCAGCGTGGTAGCGATGGGCAGGGCTCAGACACCCCCATTGCTGACCGTCTGGAACGTTTGCGCGATCTCCCTCCCGAAGAGCGCCGCGCCCGCATACGCGAATGGCGCGAACGCCGTGAAGAGCGCCGTCAAGAACGGTTGCAGCGGCGCGGAGGGAGACAGGTTGATCCTTCCGGACAAGATACTGCGGACCCGTCTGACACTGTATCAATACCCAACGGCGATCAAGGCGAAGATGCCGGTTCCCGCGATAGTCCTGGGATCGATCTTCTATAAGAAATCTCGACACCAGCGAAGGGTTCTCAAGCGCGCACCGTCTTATTGATGTCTCCGACGCAGAAATGGTGGAGCTGCAGAGGCTGACGTGACTGGATGTGAAGTGAATTCTTCAAAGAGGATCGAGAACTATGAAAAACGCCCTGATTTTTCTTGCAGGCATTTCGCTCCTGGCGAGCAGCGGGCTCGCTCAAGAGCAGACCCGAACACGCACCTATGAAGGCCCCAATGTTAGTTCGGTGACAACGACCACCGTGAACCCGGAAACGGGCACAGCAACACGCAACCGGACAGCAACCAACCTCAACAATGGCAATGTAGCGACCAGCAATGCGGTACGCCAACGGACTGAAACCGGAGCCACTCTGGATGTGCAGCAAACTGGCCCGCGTGGCGGTACTCGCTCGCTTAACGGCGAACGGACCCGCACAGGCAATGGCTCATCCTTTAGTGGGATCGCAACAGGTCGCGGTGGACGGCAATATGGTGTCTCGGGCCAACGCTCGCGCGATGGGCGCGGTAACCTTGATGCAAGCCAGCGTGTGACCAACTCTTCCGGCGATACAGTGGCCTCGCGCCAGCGCAGCCGCCGGGTCAGTAATGGTCAAGTGACCAACACCATAACGCGCAATCGGGCTCCCGGTTTTCGGCCCCGGCGACCTCGGTAATCCGCATTTTCGGCGCCGCGCAAGTGAGAAGCCCCATTTTGTCAATCTTGACAGCTTGCCCCTACCCAAGAGGCGCCGAAAATCATGCTGGCTTTGACAGACAGCATGACACTCAAGAAGCGCGCAGCGTCACCGGCGCTGCGCGCTTTTTTTAAGCCAGTTGCGCTAGCTAGAGCGAGCCTTCTCGTGGTGGCGGATCACTTCATCAATGATGAAACGCAGAAACTTCTCGCTGAACTCTGGATCAAGGTCCGCTTCTTCAGAAAGCGCACGCAGCCGCGCAATTTGCCGCTGCTCGCGCGCGGGGTCTGCAGGAGGCAGCGTTACCTTGGCCTTGTATTCGCCCACCGCCTGCGTGATGCGAAAGCGCTCTGCAAGCATATGAATGATCGCCGCATCGATATTGTCGATGCTCTTACGAAAACTTGCGAGGGTCACGTCATCGGTTGGCGTGTGGGTTGACGAGGTGTTTTGCGTCTCTTGCGGCATAGCGCGCAAAACTAGCAGCAATTGAGCGCTTGCCAAGCGTGCAACCCAGCCTTTATTGCGCGAAATATGACCGCCGATGTCGTTCCTTTGCCGCGAAAGTCACCGACGCTCGACCCGATGCTGTCCCTGACAGCAAGTGGAATGAACTCGGTTAACTCGGTTATTCTGGAGAGGATGCAGAGCGAGATACCGCTAATTCCACGCCTTGCCGGCCATTTGATTTCAGGCGGAGGAAAGCGCCTGCGTCCGATGCTGACGCTCGCCGGTGCAGAGCTGGTCGGCTATCAGGGGACGCGCCACCATAAACTCGCTGCCGCTGTTGAGTTCATCCACACCGCAACGCTGTTACACGATGATGTGGTAGACGGAAGTGAACTGCGCCGGGGCAAGGCAGCGGCGAACATCATCTTTGGTAACCCTGCAACAGTTCTGGTGGGCGATTTCCTGTTTAGCCGCGCTTTTGAACTGATGACCGAGGACGGATCGCTAAAGGTGCTCAAGATTCTCAGCCATGCAAGCGCTGTCATCGCGGAAGGAGAGGTGTCTCAGCTCACCGCGCAGCGTCAGATTGAGACAAGCGAAGAACGCTACCTACACATTATCGGTGCGAAGACCGCGGCTTTGTTCGCCGCCGCCAGCCAAATCAGCGCAGTTGTCGCCGAATGCAGCGAAGAACAGGAACGCGCGCTCGAAGATTACGGCCGCAATTTGGGCGTTGCCTTCCAGCTTGTCGATGATGCGATCGATTACGATTCCGATGCGACAGAGATGGGCAAGGACCAAGGCGACGATTTTCGCGAAGGCAAAATGACGCTTCCCGTGATCCTCGCGCATAAACGCGGGGATGAGGCCGAGCGCAAGTTCTGGAAAGACGCGATCCTCGGTCACCGCACCTCGGATGAGGATTTGGCGCAGGCAATTGCGCTGATCCAGAAGCATAGCGCGCTAGAAGATACGCGCGAGCGGGCGCGCCATTTTGCTCAGCGTGCGATTGATGCGATCTCAATCTTCCCTGACAGCGCAGCGCGCTCAGCCATGTCCGAGGCTGCACAGTTCGCGGTCGCGCGCGGATACTGACCGCGTTAATACAATGGGCGTGAGCCCTGACCTTCCCATCCACGCGGTGCTTCCCGAACTGCGAGAGGCCCTGGCGGCGCATGGCGCGGCGGTGCTGATTGCGCCTCCGGGAGCGGGTAAGACCACGGCGGTTGCTCCTGATCTGATGGCTCAGCCGTGGTGCACTGGGCAAATCATTATCACCTCACCCCGCCGGGTCGCAGCACGCGCGGCGGCAGAGCGGATGGCGCAGCTGCTTGGTGAGAAAACGGGTGAGCGCGTCGGCTACATGACTAGGCTCGACAGCAAAATTTCTGGTGCGACCCGCATTGTGGTTGTGACCGAAGCGGTTCTTGTAAACCGGTTGGTTGATGATCCAGAGCTTCCGGGCGTCTCGGCGATCCTTTTTGATGAGGCGCATGAGCGTCATCTCGACAGCGATCTGGGGTTGGCTTTAGCGCTGGAAACTCGCGGCGTGCTGCGCGAGGATCTGCGGGTCTTGGTGATGTCTGCGACGATTGACGGACAGCGCTTTTCGCGGCTCTTGGGTGATGATGCGCCGGTTATTCAGAGTGAGGGGCGTAGCTTTCCCCTGGCAATTAGGTGGCTTGGCGCTGATCCCTCGCAGCGAATCGAGGATCAGGTATGCGCAGGGGTGATGACCGCATGGCGCGATGAAGATGGCGATGTGCTGGCCTTTCTCCCCGGTGTTGGAGAGATAGAGCGTACGCAAGCGCGGTTGGAGGCAAGGCTACCGGATACGCCGATCTATCCGCTGCATGGGCAGGTCGAACCGGCGGAACAGCGGCTTGCGATCAAGTGCGACGCGCAAGGGCGTCGCAGGATTGTGCTCGCCACAGCCATTGCCGAGACATCGCTGACACTGGAGGGCGTTTCAGTCGTGGTTGACAGCGGACTCGCGCGTTTTGCTGAGTTCGACCTTGCAGCAGGCACGACGCAGCTTGTTACAAGGCGCGTGAGCCAAGCGGCGGCGACGCAAAGAGCAGGTCGCGCCGCGCGACAAGGTCCGGGCACAGCTTACAGACTTTGGGAAGAAGCTGGTCACTTGGGGCGCCCAGCGTTTGCGCCGCCTGAGATCGAGACAGCGGACCTTGCACCATTGCTGTTGAAACTGGCGAAATGGGGTAGCGCTGACCCGGCGGAGCTGCGTTGGCTTGATCCTCCGCCACCTGCATCCCTTGCGCGCGCACATGCTGAATTGGAGGCACTCGGAGCGATTGATAAAGATGGTCGGCTCACACCGTGGGGAGAGAAGGTCGCGGCTTTGCCAATGGCTCCCGATCAGGCGGCCGCGGTTCTCAATGGTGCGCTGGGAGGATGCGGCAAGGATGCAGCGCGGCTGGTGATGCTGCTGCAAGAGCGGGGTCTGGGTGGGCGGTCCGAGGATTTGGCGCAGCGTCTTTCTAAATGGCGCGGCGAAGGATCGAGGCGCGCGCAAAGCGCGGACCGTATCGCGCAAGGGTGGGCGGCGAAAGCCGCCAAGATGGTGGGCCAAGACCCTGATCGGGGCTTGGGACCTGCCGAATGCCTGGCGCTTGCGCGTCCGCACTTCGTCGCCAAACGCCGCGATGTTGAAGGCGAACAATGGCTGAGCGCTGGGGGCAGGGGCTATCAACTTGACCCCACGTCTCCGCTTGCCCGCGCAGAATGGATCGTAATTGGCGATGCACAAGGCCAAGCCAAAGCCGCGCGTATTACCGCTGGGCTGGAGCTGAGTGCTGCGCAAGTTGAAACACTTTTTGCCAAGCAATTGCAGGAACGCTCCAATGCGCGGTGGAACACTGAGAAGAGAAGGGTAGAGGCCCGGCGCGAGCGGCGGCTTGGGGCAGTGGTGTTGTCGAGTGGTCCCGATCCTGAACCTGACCCGGGCATTTTTGTGGATATCCTGGTGGAGAAAGCTCTGGATGATCTGGGGGCAATCTTTCCGCCCGGTTTCCTTGCAAGGGCTGGCTTTGCGAATGTCGCTGGCCTCGAAGCTGCAAATTTGCAAGAGAATGCGGCAGTTTGGCTTGCTCCATTGCTTGAAGGGCGCCGCGATCTGGATGTGGCTCCTGAACGGTTCGCCGAGGCGGCGATAGGGCTGCTCGATTGGGATGAACGCCAACGTATTGAGAAGGGGGCGCCTACCCGCTTCACATCCCCAGCCCAGACACGTCACGCGATTGAGTATGCAAGTGATGACGCGCCGAGTGTTGAGGTTCGGGTGCAAGCCTTGTTCGGGCTCGACATTCATCCCATGATCGGGAAGGTGCCCTTGCTGCTTAAGCTGACAAGCCCAGCGGGACGCCCAATCCAATCCACTCGTGATTTGCCCGGTTTCTGGCGCGGATCATGGGCGGATGTCGCAAAGGATATGAAGGGTCGCTATCCCAAACATCGCTGGCCGGAAAAACCCTGGCTTGAAAAGCCGAGCCTGAAGACCAAAAATGCCTTTAACCGCGGATGACCTTGGATTATCGAAGGCACTGAATTAGGGATCATTCAATGACTGCCAGAATTTATCAAACACCCAAGAGTGCCATGCAATCAGGCAAAGCCAAGACTGATATCTGGGTGCTTGAATTTGAGCAGAGCGAGGCGCGCAAAGCCGATCCCCTCATGGGCTGGACTGGCAGCGGTGATACCCAAGCGCAGGTCAAACTGAACTTTCCGACCAAAGAGGCGGCTAAGGTCTATGCGCAGAAATGCGGGATCGCGGCGCGCGTCCACGCCTCGCCGCCAAAGTCGCTAAAGCTTCAGGCCTACGCCGACAATTTCAAGTAATTCCGACCGCGAAGCAGGGTGAGCGAGAGATCTGCTCTCTCGCTCCAACTCAACCGAGTTACCTGGCCTGAATACGACCCGCCTCATACAGATTGCGACAATCAGTAGCATCGCGCAACTCGTCTTCTGCAAGCAATGTCGTTGCCATGCCAGACCCGCGGAATCGTGGATCGTCGCACTCGCCGTCATAGGCCCAAGTGCTGCTGTTGTCGCCCCAATTGATATAAGCAGCGCGCAGTCGGATTTGACCACGGTTGTAGAGAGTGCGGCAGTCGTTCGCATCGCTCATCAGGTCTTGATCAATCAAGGTTGACGCCATGCCATTGCCTTCAAAGCGCGGATCATCGCACTCACCATCATTGGCCCAAGTGCTTGAATTGTCGCCGAACGAAACAGCGACCCTTTGAGCGCTTGCCGATGAAGGCAGACTGATAAGGGCAGCGGCAGACGCAGCTGCGATTAGTTTTGATTTGAATGTCATAATTCCCCCGTTCTCATTTGGACGCCCGGCGTTCATCTATGAATGATGCCGGTGTATCAAGCCTGAAGTCACGCCATTGTGGATATTCACTCGATCAGCATTAGGTCGCCATTTTCATAGGCCGATCGGCAGTCAGTTGCGTCAGCCTTGGTGTCTTCAGTCAACAAAGGAGTATTAGTCATGCCCGGGCCCCTGAAGCGGGGATCATCGCATTCACCGTCATTGGACCATTCGCTGCTGTCGTCGCCAAAATCTACGGTGGCCAGTGGCGCGCGTGTTACACGTTCCTCATTGGTAAGAGCCGATGTATCGGCATCGCCCCCTCCGCTGCACGCAGTGAGCAAAGCAAGAGTGAGTGTTGTTAAGATGTATCGCATGATCTTCCCTCCCATCCTGCGCTTCTTTCGTGAAATGGGTTGAAAAACGCAAGCCCCTCGCCATAAAGACATCCGGGAGTCGGGTGGACGTTTGCGTTCGCTCACCGGGTCAGGTCCGGAAGGAAGCAGCCCAGGTGAATTGCGGCGGGTCGCTCGGCTCCTTTTCCGCACAATTCACTAAGCAATCGCCATGACAAATGCCATTCGAGCGCCTAGCTTGGACAGCGATGAGTGATTCCGATCCCGATCTGCCCGAAAACGAAGAAGAAGCTGCGCCGAGCGCAGCTGAGCTTGAGGCGGCAGGGCAAGACTCGATGTTTGGCGGTGATGATATGGGTGGGGCTGCGCCCCCTCCAGCCGCGACTAAGACATCTGAGACAACCGATCTAAAGTCGGCAGCGCCGGATACTGCTCCCGCCGCGCCGGCTGCAGCAGAAGAAGCTCCATCCAACCAGCCTTACCGCGTACTGGCGCGCAAATACCGGCCGCAGACATTCTCAGAACTCATCGGGCAAGAGCCGATGGTGCGCACGCTCGGCAATGCGATTGAACGGGATCGGCTGGCCCATGCTTTTTTGATGACTGGGGTAAGAGGGGTCGGCAAAACCTCCACCGCTCGGCTGATCGCAAAAGCCCTCAACTGCATTGCGCCTAATGGCCAAGGCGGTCCGACAATTGACCCTTGCGGGCAATGCGAACATTGCCTTGCTATTGCCGAAGGGCGCCATATCGACGTGATCGAGATGGATGCGGCCAGCCATACCGGCGTCGATGATGTGCGCGAGATCATCGAACAGGTGCGCTATGCGGCGGTTTCTGCCCGCTACAAAATCTACATCATCGATGAAGTTCACATGCTTTCACGCAACGCTTTCAACGCATTGCTCAAAACACTTGAGGAACCGCCTGCGCATGTGAAGTTTCTATTCGCGACCACCGAGGTGGAAAAGCTGCCGGTCACCGTGCTCAGCCGGACGCAGCGTTTCGATTTGCGTCGTATTCCAGCGCAGTTGCTGGCCGAGCATTTCGGCCGCGTGTGCGAATTGGAACAGGTCGAGGCTGAAGAAGAGGCGTTGCGGATCGTAGCGGCAGCGGCGGAAGGGTCGGTGCGTGATGGTCTCTCTATCCTCGACCAGGCAATTGCCCATGCGGATATGGAGGCCGGCGGTGATGCGCAGGCCAAGGTAACAGCCGAGCGCGTGCGCGATATGCTGGGGTTGGCAGACAAAAGCGCGCAAAGACGCTTGCTCAGCCATCTGCTGAGCGGGGATGCAAAAGCGCTGCTCGCTGGGATTGATGAACAATATGCGCTGGGGGTTGAACCGCTCGCCTTGATGCGCGCGATGATGGACCTTGTTCACCGTATAACTCTTACGCAGGTTTCCGGCGGCGAGCCCGATGCGCCGAGCGAAGAAGAACGCAGCGCCCTGGCCGAGTTTGCGAGCATTCTTGGCACGGCAGAGCTTCATCGGCTCTGGCAATTGCTGCTCAAGGGCCATGATGAGGTGCGCGCGAGCCCTGATCCCTTGGTTGCTTTGCAAATGGCGCTGTTGAGGGTGCTGCACGCAGCGACCATGCCTGATCCGGGCACGCTTGCGAGGAAGTTAGAGGAGTTGGCGAAGAACGGTGTTGCCGCGCCATCGCAACCCGCTGGGGAGGCATCTGCCCCTGCTACGGTGGCTCAATCCTCGCCCAACCTCGATTGGGCTGAGCTGGTTGATCAGATCGACAATGCAGGCCAATTGCGCGTTGCCCAGATGATGCGCGATCGGGTTCGGGTGATTGAGCTTGCTTCTGAGAGACTGGTGTTCGAACAGGCTGACAGTTTCTCCGACGATCCCATCCCTGATATGCGCGATGCCCTGTTTAAGGTCACCGGGAAACGCTGGCAGGTTGAACGCGGCAGCGGCGAGGCCCAAATGTCCCTGCGTGAGCAAGCTGAGGCCGAGGCACAGGCAGGGCGCGAACGGATCGAAGCGCATCCGCTGGTCAAAGCCACGCGTGAGGCTTTTCCCGAAGCCGAACTGATTGAGCCGCAAGACAACATCGCTCGCGCCTCATCGGCTGGCAGCAAATGGAACTAGAAGCGAGGAATCCCGAGACATGAAAAGCATGGAAGAAATGATGCAGGCCGCTCAGCAGGCCGCCGAAACGATCCAAAACCAGATGAACGACATGCAGGTGAAGCTAGACGCGATCGAGGTCGAAGGCACTGCTGGCGGCGGTCTGGTTAAGGTGCGCGCCTCTGCCAAGGGGCGCATTCTGGGTGTCAGCATCGATGACAGCCTGATGGTGAAGGAAGAAAAGAACATCGTCGAAGATCTCGTCACGGCGGCCTTTAACGACGCGCGCGACAAGGCGGATCGCGTGTCGCAGGAGCAAATGAAAGAGATGCAAGGCAGCATGGGTCTGCCACCGGGCTTTAACCTGCCGGGTATGGGGTGATAATAAAGCTTCCCCTTCTCGGTATCGCTGCTTCAGCAGGTCTTATTGCTGCTGCTGTGACCGCGCAAGAATCGCAAAGTGATTTGCCCCATGAGGCCATCGAGGACGGCATTCGCAGCACTCCAATGGGGCCGCTTTGCTGGGCAGCGATTGTTGAAACTGCCTACCAAACCTCTTCGCGTTGTGACTTGGGAGAGGATGCTGCCAACCAAGCGACCATTGATGCCTTTTCGAATGCTCGCGACGCTCTTGGAGGGAATTTCCTGGCCAATGGTTGGACCGCGGAAGGCCTCGCGGCTTTTCGCGCGCAGCAGGGACAAGCGGATGCTTCAGCTGAGCAGTTGTGCGGATTTGACCGAGAAACTGACACAGGCCGGTTCATTCTGGCGCTTGCGAAGACCCCTCCCGAGAGCATCCGCGAAGTGACCGACGAGATGCTCGAGCACGAAGGCGAGCCGGTCTGGGGTACGTGTCTGTAGAGATCCTCGCTCTGCGGCAATGCTTTAAACCCAACCATATCTTGACAAATGTGTATTTTCTGCACATATTCCTGTCAGGAGGCCATTCATGGCGACACTGCACACTCTCGAGGTTCAAAGCGTCGATGCGCCCGCACTTTCTCGTCAGGAGCTGACGGGGCCTGCTTTGCGCACTTTCTTCAACATCGCCAAAGCGTGGGGCCTGAATGAAACGCAGCAGATGCGACTGCTTGGCCTTGATAGCCGCTCGACTTTGCAAAGCTGGAAGCGGGGCAAGGTTAGCGCTTTATCGAAGGATGCTCTCGAGCGGATTTCCTATGTGTTGGGCATCTATAAGGGGCTGCAAATCCTCCTGCCCAAGAGCGCCGATGACTGGGTGAAGAAGCCCAATTCTGCTCCGGTTTTTGGAGGCAGGTCAGCGCTCGACCGGATGATGTCGGGCAATGTCGCGGACCTGTTTGTGGTGCGCCAATATGTCGATGGCCAGCGGGGGTAGGTGTGGATCTCACGCCGAGGCAGGTAACATGGCAGCCCAGCTATCGCATCATCCCCAGCCGCTTTCCACCGATTGATCTGTTTGAAAAGGTTGCTGATCCAGCCGACCTCGAAGCGGTCTTCCAAATCGAGGCGATGACCAATTCTCGCCTGCGCGATGAGGTGGGGCTCATTGAATTGGTGCCGCCCGAAGACCGCGTATCAGGGCCGGGCACATCGGCGATCATGGCGGCCTTTACCCATATTGCGCCTGATGGTGCCCGCTTCACCGATGGAACCTTCGGCGCCTATTATTGCGCAAAGTCGCTGGAAACCGCAGTCGCAGAAACCCGCTATCACCGGGAGAGTTTCCTGCGCGCTACCAACGAACCGCCGCAGGAAGTGGACATGCGGGTCTATGCGGCTGATCTGGATGCTCAATTGATCGATTTGCGGGGGCAGAAAGATGCGCTGCCTACACTCTATGCTCCCGATGATTATTCCGCCTCTCAGGCCTTCGCGCACCAACAGCGAGAGAATGGCACAGACGGGATTGTCTTTGCGAGCGTGCGCCGCGAAGACGGCGAGTGCGCTGCGGTGTTCAGACCTCGCCTGATTACCAATTGTCGGCAGGAACGGCACCTCGCCTATGTCTGGGATGGGAAGCGGATCGCTGCGATCTATGAAAAGGCTGAGTTCGCCCTCGATTGAGGCTTGCTCCCGGCGCACATCCACAAGTTCCTGCCTTGCACCATTGCGAGCCTTAGGGACACTACCCATATTCGCCTTACATCAAGACGCTCCAGCGGCGCCCTACGGATTACAAAACATGACACAGCAATTCCCCCTCCTTCCTCTGCGCGACATTGTCGTATTCCCCGGCATGGTCGTGCCGCTCTTCGTGGGGCGCGACAAATCGGTCGCGGCGCTCGAAGCAGCGATGGAGGCGTCGAAGGATATCTTCCTGCTCGCGCAGCTTGATCCGACCTGTGATGATCCCGAAGGTGACGATCTTTACGATCTGGGCGTAGTCGCGCAGGTGCTGCAACTGCTCAAGCTCCCCGATGGCACGGTGCGGGTGCTGGTGGAAGGGACCGAGCGCGCCAAGCTTGCATCATTGCGAGCAGAGGATGATTACGTTCTTGCTGAAGTGGAGTTGCAAGAGCCTGAGACGGTGGCGGGCACTGAAGTCACCGCGCTGATGCGGCAGGTGACTGAGCGCTTTGGCGAATATGCAAAGCTCAATAAGAAGATGGGCGACGAGAACGAAGTCGACCTTTCTGATGTCGATGATGCGGGCGCTCTGGCTGACACGATTGCCGCTGCGCTCAGTGTGAAAGTCGCTGACAAGCAGACTCTCCTAACCGAGCCGAGCCCGTTGAAGCGGCTTGAACTTGTCATGGCGCATATGGAAGGCGAGCTTTCCGTGCTTCAGGTGGAGCGCAAGATTCGCGGCCGGGTGAAGCGCCAGATGGAGAAAACCCAGCGCGAATATTACCTCAATGAACAATTGAAGGCGATCCAGTCAGAGCTTGGCGGCTCGGATGATGGTGAGGGCGGGGATGAGATTGCCGAACTCACCGAGAAAATTGAAAAGACCAAGCTTTCCAAAGAGGCCAACACAAAAGCCAAGGCGGAGCTCAAAAAACTGCGCGGGATGCAGCCGATGAGCGCTGAGGCGACTGTGGTGCGCAACTATCTCGACATCCTGCTCGGCCTGCCATGGGGCAAGAAGAGTAAGGTCAAAAAGGACATCGGCAAAGCGCAAGAGATCCTTGATGCCGATCACTATGGGCTGGAAAAGGTCAAAGACCGGATCATCGAATATCTTGCTGTGCAGGCGCGCACCAACAAGCTGAAAGGCCCAATCCTTTGCCTTGTTGGCCCTCCCGGAGTGGGCAAGACCTCGCTTGGCAAATCCATCGCCAAGGCGACAGGTCGCGAATTTGTGCGCCAATCGCTGGGCGGGGTGCGCGATGAGGCTGAGATTCGCGGCCACCGCCGGACCTATATTGGCTCCATGCCTGGCAAGATCGTCAACAATCTGAAAAAAGCAGGAACATCGAATCCGCTGTTCTTGCTCGATGAAATCGACAAGCTGGGGCAGGATTTCCGCGGTGATCCTGCATCCGCTTTGCTCGAAGTGCTCGATCCGGAACAGAACGACAAGTTCCAAGATCACTATCTTGAGCTCGACCTGAACCTGTCAGACATCATGTTCGTGACGACTGCGAACAGCCTTGATTTGCCTCAGCCGCTGCTTGATCGGATGGAGATCATCCGGCTGGAAGGCTACACAGAGGATGAGAAGGTCGAGATCGCAAAGCGCCACCTGATCGACAAACAGGTGGAAGCGCATGGGCTGAAGGATGGCGAATTTGAGCTGACCGAAGCGGGTCTTCGCGATCTGATCCGCTATTACACCCGCGAAGCAGGCGTGCGCACGCTGGAGCGTGAGATTGCCCGACTGGCGCGCAAGAGCTTGCGCAAAATCCTCGAGAAAGAGACCGACAGCGTGACCATTACGCCGGAAAATCTCGGCGAGTTTGCAGGTGTGCGCAAATTTAAGCACGGTATGAGCGAAGAAGAAGCGCAGGTGGGGGCGGTAACAGGCCTTGCATGGACCAGCGTTGGTGGCGAACTGCTGACCATCGAAAGCGTGACCACACCAGGCAAAGGCGAGGTCAAAACGACTGGGAAGCTGGGCGATGTGATGCAGGAAAGCGTCGCCGCCGCGTTCTCGTTCGTGAAAGCCCGCGCGCCCAGCTATGGCATCAAGCCAAGTCTGTTCCAGCGCAAAAATGTCCATATCCACCTGCCCGAAGGCGCGGTGCCCAAAGACGGGCCAAGCGCTGGTATCGGCATGGTGACTTCCATTGTCTCGACACTAACCGGGGCCGCTGTACGTCCCGATATTGCGATGACGGGCGAGGTGACGCTGCGCGGCCGGGTGCTCGCCATAGGCGGGCTAAAAGAGAAATTGCTCGCAGCCTTGCGCGGAGGGATTGCGACGGTCCTTATCCCGGAAGAGAATGTCAAAGATCTCGCCGAAATTCCGGACAATGTGAAAGAGGGGCTAGAGATCATCCCTGTGGCCCATGTTGATCAGGTGCTCGAACACGCGATCATCGATATGCCTTCGCCGATTGAATGGACCGAAGCAGACGATCTGGCTTCTCAACCCGGAGCCACTGCGCAATCCAGTGCAGGCGGTGCAACTTCTGACGTGCCAACGGCCCATTGATCCTCTAAGCGTTCGTTCCCTTGCTGCGATTCGCAGCGGGTCGCTATCATGACGGAACCGTAAGCGCTGTGATTGTCCGCGAATTGTAATGTTTGCACGGTGCAGTTCAGCCAGTTTCACGCCATGCCTGCCTAATTTCGGGCTTTTTCGGGCGAATTGTCTTTGACAGTTCTGTGAAAACAGTCTCAATCTAGTCGCTTCCGCGGGGGGCGATTCATGAAACGCAAGTGCGAATGAGGGGAACGTGAGTATGAATAAGAATGATCTGATCGGTGCGGTTGCCGATACCAGTGGCCTTTCAAAGAATGATGCAGCGAACGCCGTTGAAGGTGTGTTTGATGCAATTCAAAAGGCATTGGCAGGCGGTGATGAAGTGCGACTGGTCGGGTTTGGTACTTTTGCGGTCGCAAAGCGCAAAGCATCAATGGGCCGCAACCCGCGCACCGGGGAGCCGATGCCGATCAAGGCCTCGAATCAACCGAAGTTCAAGGCAGGCAAAGGCCTCAAAGATGCGGTAAACTAACCCAACCGTTTTGGATCGGCGCTTTCAGGCAGCGCCGATGAAACAACAAACCCCGCCAACTGAGAGGTTGGTGGGGTTTGTTGTTAGCACTCTGCATTTCGTCTTCTTGTGATGCTCCTACCGGCATGGCCTACATGCGGCATCTTAGAACTGCCTAACGAGACAAATCAATCAGCGCGGTTGGCGCTTCTGATGTGCGCGGCGTGATGCTCCATGTCAGCGCTTCTCCGCGTTCGTCCGCGGCGGAACCTTCATCGGTGTTGTTAGCGCGGATCGTGCCGTTTGTGATGATTGTGAAAGTGCCTTCCACTGCGGGCACGTTGGGGATTTCCTCACCCCGTTCTTCTGCGCCAATTGCGGCAAGGCCGGTCAGCATTGGCAATCCGCCCGTTCCCAAAATCGCGGCCATGGGATTGGCTTCATTTTGAGCGGCAAAGCCCGGAGCGTTCACGCGGACCACGTTTCCATCTCGCAAGATAACTTGCACAAAGGGATTGGCGACGGGAAAGCCTTCCAGCACCGGGAAAAGAAAGTCATGGCTCAATTCACCGCTGACTGAGTAGCGCACATCGAACACGCCATCGCCTTTATCGACCACACTTTCCCAGCCTTCCTGCCGTTCAAGCAGGCGCACCAACTCAGCTGCGGCTTCGGGGTCGGTAGGATCAATCCCACCCATGATCGCCGCCATCTGCTCGGCCTCACGCTTGTTGTTCGCCGCGCGCGCCTCCGCGCCTGCTTCCCATGCAGCGCGTTGGCCCTCCAGTTCGTTGGCCGAGCATTCGCGCTCAATTCCGGAGGAATCTTTGTAGCAAGGTTCGGGTATAAACACGTCTTCGCCAGCGCCCATCTGCGCGAGGCTTGAAAGCCCAAGGAAGAAAATCTCGCCTTCGTAGGTAAAGGTAAAGCGCTCCTCTTCAGTCAAGACCAGTTCTGATGTGAATTTGCCCGGGGTTAGAAAACACCCGGTCAGCAGCAGCGAAAGCCCGGCGATTAGCGCGGTGGCTAGCAGTTTTGGCGTGGTTTGAATTGTCATTGCATCGGCCCCTTAATCCGCAATTCGTGTCGCCGCTGCGTATAGCGCAATCGCCGCCGCATTCGAAACATTCAGGCTCTCAATATCGGAGGTAATCGGTAACCGCGCGAGCGCATCACAATGCGCAGCGATATTGTGGCGCATTCCTTCGCCCTCTGCCCCAAGCACCAATGCAATCGGACCGGTGGGCATGGCTTCGGCCAAAGTTGCCTCCGCTTCTCCAGCCAAACCGATCCGCCAATATCCAAGCTCTGCCAGATCATCGAGCGCGCGCGCGAGGTTGACGACGCGCACCCAAGGCACCGTCTCCAGCGCGCCGGATGCGGATTTGGCGAGCACACCGCCCTCGGGCGGTGCATGGCGGTCCTGCGTGACGATACAGGCTGCGCCGAAGGCGGCTGCGCTGCGCAAGATTGCGCCGACATTATGCGGGTCTGTGACTTGGTCTAGGATGACGACGGGCCGTGCCGCGTCTCCTGTGGTGACCTCATCAAGAAATCGGTCTTCAAGCGGCTCGCATTCCAGCACCAAACCTTGATGAGGGGCGTCTTTGGCCACCAGCCGGGCAAGGTCTGTGACCTCGGCGCGTTCGATCGGAAAATCGGGCGGAAGCTCGCCGTCGAGGCTATCAATTCCTTCGCGTGTCGCCCACAATTTGCGATGCTGGCGACTAGGGTTTTTAAGCGCGGCCTCTACCGGATGACGGCCCCACAGGCGAACATGACCGGCGGTCCCTTTGCCCGATCCGCGTCCGCCCTTCATCCGGCCAGCGCGGCCACGCAGTGCCTTTTTCTTTTCACCCTTGGCCATGGTTTGCCCCAAGCGAGATGATGTAAGTGGTGATCATGCAAGCGGCCTTGCCATTCGCTCCGGTTCAAGTCGACCCCCACTGAGTTATAGCACCATTGACACTGACGCTCCCCTTCGCCAAAGGGGCGCGTCTCGGCAGCGGGAGCCGTTCGGTTTTCCCGCCTCTTTTGCGAAGCGCTTGGTCGCTTCGATCTTCGGAAGGCCATGTGTGGACAGGTGGCCGAGTGGTTAAAGGCAGCAGACTGTAAATCTGCCCGCGCAAGCGTACGCTGGTTCGAATCCAGCCCTGTCCACCACCGGCCTTTCTCGCATCATCCCCGAAAAGCCCTAGAAATCCCAGAAAACCAAGAGTATTATCGCCCTCACTGTCCGCATTTGACCGCTGCAATTTGCCTGCAGCCGGAGCCAAGTGTGGGGGTAAAGTAGCTTACCCCCACACTTTGGTTTCGCAACTCGGTCCCGAAAAATGTGGGGGTAGAGCAATGGGCAAACTTACGGCGGTAGCGGTCAAGGCCGCTTTGGCGAATCCGGGCACCTATCAGGACGGTGACGGATTATTCCTGAAAGTGGACAAACGCGGCGGTGCCTACTGGAATTTGCGACTCCAACAGGATGGCAAGCGTCGGGACATCGGAGTGGGCAGCGCAAAGCTGGTTACGCTGGCCGAAGCGCGTGCGAAGGCTGCTGAACTCCGCAAGGCTGTGAAGGTCGAAAAGCGCGATGTTCTGATGGAGCGTAAGGACGAGGAAGCTGCCAAGGTCACCTTCCGCGAAGCCGCTACCCAATATCATTCCGAGAACGAGGCAGGCTGGAAAAGCGATGTCTATGGTCGCCAGTGGCTCGCCAGTCTGGAGAACTACGCCTTCCCGAAACTAGGCGACATGACGACCGGCGGAATCACCGCTGCCGACATCATATCTGTCCTCACGCCGATCTGGCAGGAAATTCCGGAAACAGCCCGGCAAGTCCGAAACCGGATTTGCGCCGTGCTCGACTACTCTCACGCCAAGGGCTGGCGCTCCACCGAAGCGCCTTCGGGCAATAGCAGCCTGAAAGCGGGGCGAGGGCTGCCGCGACAGATCAAGAAACCGGCAAACCGCAAGGCGATGCCATATGTCGCCGTTCCACCGTTCCTGACCGCGCTGCGCCGCAAACCATCTTACTCGCGTCTCGCGCTTGACCTCCTCATTCTTACGGGGGTTCGCTCGCAGGAAGTGCGGCTTGCGAAGTGGGACGAATTTGATCTGGACCAGCGCCTTTGGACAATTCCAGCCGAACACATGAAGCGCAGCAGGGCGCACATCGTGCCGCTTTCAGAAGTGGCGATCGCGGTTCTTGTGAAGGCAGAAGCAATGCAGATGGAGGGAGCCGAAGTGGTTTTCCCCGGCATGACCGGCAAAGCAATGTCCAACATGACGCTGCTGAAGGTCATGCGCGACATGCAGGAGCCTTTCCACGTCCACGGTTTCCGCTCCAGCTTTACCGACTGGGCCGCTAACGAAGGCTTCCCCAATGCAGTTGTCGAAGCGGCACTGGCGCATAAGACTCCTGATGCGGTGCAGGCAGCCTATCGCCGTACAACATATCTCGGCACGCCGGACAATCCTGGTGCACGGGTGAAGCTGATGGAGGCGTGGGGCAGTTACTGTACTGGGACGAGTTCCCCGAAGCCGTAAGATCACCATTCGCGCGTTCGCGCCGACCACGAGCTCAGATGACCGCTCTAGGGAAGGTGGGTTGCCTATCCCTACGACCGGGATTGGGGGTGAAAGCGGACGCTGATCAATTGATACTGGTCACATCCGACTTGCCAGAATCTGCCGTTCTTGTTTTCGATATTTTGCCGGCGATATGCCGGTCCATTCAGAGAAAGCGCGCGTGAAGGTGGCCTGGTCCGAATAACCCAGCAGCGTGGCCACATGCGAAAGCGGAGTTCGGGTGGACCCGACATAGCTCAACGCAAGCCTCTCGCGCTGATTGCGGACCAGGGTTCGGAAATCGGTCTGGCAGTCTTTTAGGCGATGCTGGAATGTTCGCCCGCTCATTCCAAACTGCTGGGCGACAGTCTCTACGCTGCATGCCCCCAGCGGCAAGAAACGCAGAATAAGCTCTTCCACCTGCGACACCAAATCGTTCTCGACAACGGGGGCAAGCGCATCGAGCGACTGTTGTGCGAAATAGATTGTCGAGCTCGTATCCAATGAGATGGGGAGAGAGATCGTCGACTTAGGGAAGACAAGTGCATTGGATTGCTGCTCGTAGGAGGCCGGCGCTCCGAAAAAGCTGGCCGTTGCCCGATCTCCACCGGAGGGCTCGGAATTGACGAAATGGACTTCGGACAGCTCAAGCCGGGTTCCCATCAATCCTTGAAGGACCCGATAGGCGGTGGCCATGCTCATTTCATTGATTTGCCGACAAGCAATCACACCGGGATTGTTGATGCGGTAGGTTAGCATTGCCTGCTGATTTTGGGTCATGAGTTCAACCCGGGCGCCTGGCGAGTGGACATAGATGTACTTCTCGATGTTGCTGAGCGCTTCGCCAACCGTTCGGCACGCGGCAAGCAATACGGTGACAGGGCCCAGAACATCAATCGAATGATGAGCGCCGATTTCCAGCCCAATGTGCGCAGCTCCAAGCTCGCTCGCACAATGCTCAAGCAATTTGATGACGGCGGGATAGCTTACGTAGTTATCCGGCCTATCGAACATCTGCGCTGTCAGACCAAAGATGGGCAGAAGCGTTTCCGGGGCCGCGCCATGAGAAGCGATTACCCGGCGAAGGCCAAGGAAACCTTCTGCGCGCTTGAAATCCCCGGAAGGAACAACGCCGGTCATACGGGGAATGGGCAGAGACTGATTCATGGTGTGAGCTTACTGGTCCATCGCGCATTTTGCATAGTTTATCTCGTAAATTGCAAAGAAAATCACCCGAGGAGTGTCTAGGGCGCGTGCAAATCAAAAAAATTAGGAGAGAGACTTTGAGAAAAGCGACTTGGCTTGTGGGCACGGTATTGGCGACAATGCCCCTTCAATCTGCGTGGGCGCAAGAACTCGCAGAGCAGCAGGATGCGGCTCAGGAAGCGCAAGAGGGCGGGCTTAACGTAATTGTCGTCACTGCCACCAAGCGCGAAAAGAACCTTCAGGATGTTCCGGTATCGGTGACTGCAGTTTCGGGTGATGTGATTGCAGAGACCGGTGTTCGCGGTCTTCAGGACCTCTCAACCGCCATCCCCAACTTCTCGATCCAGCAAGACCCGATCGGCGATAAAATCAACATTCGCGGGATCCAGTCGGGCAACAACGCCGGGCTTGAACAGTCAGTGGGCACCTTTGTTGACGGCGTCTATCGCGGTCGCGGGGTTCAGAGCCGTTTTGCCTTTTTGGATGTGGGTCTCGTCGAGGTTCTTCGCGGGCCGCAAGGCACTTTGTTTGGCAAAAACACAATTGGTGGCGCTCTCAACATCACCTCAGCCAAACCCACTAACGATCTGAGTGCGGCGATCGCTGGCACATATACATTCGACAATGTGCAGGAATATGAGCTGAACGGGCACGTGTCTGGGCCGCTTAGCGATTTTGTTCGCGTGCGCCTTGCCGGTCAGTACCGCAATCTCGACGAAGGTTATGTTTTCAACGCCTTCTACGGAACGCGCGATCCACAGCTCGAGGAAGCGGCTGGTCGCCTTTCCATCGAGGCCGATCTTTCAGACACCACCGTGCTTTCTGCCCGCGTGGAATACGGTGACTTTGACCTTGGCAGTCAGCCATTTTCGCAAATCACACCCGGCCCGCTGGCGCTGTTCGGTGTTGTTGGTCCGCCCCAATCGTTTTCCAACTCAAACATTGGCGCAACCAATCCTGTTCTCGATATCGGCAGCAGCGGCACCTTCTCTGGCGACACTTTCGAAGCCGCCCTCACACTCGAGCAAGAAATTGGCGACCACGATCTGACTGTGATTCTGGCGAATTCTGCGTATGACTTCCTGCGCGAATGCGATTGCGACTTTAGCCCGACCGACATCGTGCGTTTTGACGACACAGAAGACTTTGAGCAGACCTCTCTCGAGGTTCGCCTGACTTCGCCTCAGGGCGAGCCGTTCGAGTATATTCTGGGCGCTTACTATCAGGACAGCAGCCTGTTTGCCGATGGCCTTGCACAGTTTGGTGTGCGGGCTGGACCTGGCGAAATTGGCGTTGACACGTTGCTGGCCGCAGGGTGCGCAGGGGCAGTGGCCGCAGGCGCTGATCCTGCAACAAACCGCAGCTGTATCCTTGACGGCCTGGTCACCGCTTTTGACGGGACCCCGCTTGCATTCCGCAACTTTGGCCGTTTGCATTTGCTCGATCAGGATAGCGAACTGTTTGCAGTCTTTGGCGAGGCCACTATCGAACTGACCGAGCAATTGTCGTTCACTGGCGGCCTTCGCTATGCCAATGAAAAGAAAGAGGCTGTGCAATCGGCCTTCCCGACCGACTTTGGCACGAGCAACCGCAACGACTTCTTCGCGGATTCAGCGACATATGGCGCGTTTGGTGCGCCCGATCCGTTCACCGCTCTTGCAGAGGGAACGCCGCACACCTTCAACCTTTCGCGCACGGAAAATGCGGTCACCTGGTCTGCCAACCTTGCCTATCAGCCAAACCCTGATGTGCTCCTTTATGTTAAAGCAGGCACCGGCTTTAAGGCTGGCGGCTTCAACAGCTTTGCCTTGAGCGCAGACCCGGCTGAGGCAGAGTTCGAGGAAGAAACCGTGATTGGCGGCGAGATCGGCGGCAAGTTCACCGTTTTCAACGGCGATGGCGAGATCAACTTTGCGGCCTTCTACAGCGAGTTCGATGACATTCAGACCGCGCTGTTCACCGGTTCAACGTCATTCATCGTGCAAAATGCTGCGAAAGCGACGTCGAAAGGCATCGAGATCGACAGCCGATTTGCGATTGGCAACAATCTGCAGATCAATGCCGCGGTTGCTTATGTCGATTTCTCATTCGACAGCTTCCCCAATGCAGGCTGCACCGTTGATCAATTGCTCGCGTTCCGCATTTCGACAGGCAACCCGCTGGCAACAACGCAAACCTGTTCGCAAGCCGAAGTGAACGACCTTGCCGGACGGCCTTCGGAGAACACACCGGAATGGTCGGGAACCTTTGGCCTAACGCATGAGCTTCCCATCGGGACTTTCCTTCTGACGTCGCGTGCAGATGTGGAGTTTGCAAGCTCGCAATTCCGTCAGGCCGACCTTGATCCTGAGATCGTTCAAGACGGTTATGCCAAGGTGAATTTGGTGCTGACGTTCGGACCGGATGGCGGCAATTGGGACCTGTCCCTTATCGCCAAGAACCTATTCGATGAGCAGACATTCTCCTACGGCAATGACACACCGCTTGTGGATACGGCTCGTCAGTTCATTCCTGATCGTCCTCGAACAATTGGCGTTCGGGCACGCTTGAAGATCTAAGTGCATTATTGGGCTGGCTTGCCTTGGCACGCCAGCCCAATTACTTTCGGAGGGGTGATGACGGATCAAGCAGCAAGTTCATTTGACTATGTCATTGTGGGAGCAGGCAGTGCTGGATGCACGCTTGCCAACCGGCTGAGCGAGGATCCCGATGTGTCGGTCTGCCTCCTTGAAGCAGGTGGAACGCACAAGCATTGGTCCGTTTGGGTGCCAGGTGCATTGATCTGGAACATGGTCACGAAAAAGCGCAATTGGGCGTTTGAAACCATTCCACAGAAGGGCCTTAACGGCCGCAAAGGATATCAACCACGCGGCAAGATGCTGGGTGGAAGTTCGGCGCTCAATGCGATGATCTACATTCGTGGTCACGCTGAGGATTACAACAATTGGGCCAGGCTCGGGAATGAGGGTTGGTCCTACGAAGACGTCTTGCCATACTTCAAGAAGAGCGAGCATCGCGAGGGGGGCGCGGACGATTTTCATGGCTCGGGCGGTGAGCTAAACGTTGCAGCTTTGCGTTCACCGGGCTCGATCAACAAACGCTTCCTTGAAGCCTGCGACGGGCTTCAGATTCCGCGCAATCCCGATTTCAACGGGGCAAGCCAAGAAGGCGTTGGCCTGTATGAAGTGACTCACAAGAACGGCGAACGCTGGTCAACGGCGCGTGCCTTTCTTGATCCTGTTGCTGACAGGCCAAACCTCACCGTCGTCACCGGAGCTTATGCCGAGCGCCTCTTGTTAAGAGGCAATCGCGCCGTGGGTGTGCGGTATCGCGAAGGGAAGCGCAGCAAGAATCTGCATGCAAAACGCGAAGTTATCCTGAGCGCTGGTGCCTTTGGCTCGCCGCAATTGTTGTTGCTGTCAGGGGTGGGGCCCAAAGAAAAACTGGAGCCGCACGGGATCACGCAGGTCCACGATTTGCCCGGTGTCGGAGAGAACCTTCAAGATCACCCGGACTATGTGCTGAGCTGGGATTCGGACCTTAAGGACAACCTTGGTGTGTCGCTCTCCGGGTCGTTTCGGATGCTTGGCGAGATGGTTCGCTATGGCCGTGAGCGCAAAGGGATGCTTACCTCCAACTTTGCTGAAGGGGGCGGCTTCGTTTATGTCGACCGCAGCGAGCCATCGCCGGACATCCAGCTTATTCTCGTGCGAGCCGTCGTTGATGATCACGGGCGCAAATTGCACTTGGGCCACGGCTACAGCCTCCACATCACGGTGATCCGACCCAAGAGCCGCGGAAGCTTGTGGCTTAACGATGCCAACCCCGCTTCCCCGCCTGCTATTGATCCTGCCTTCCTTGACCAAGAGGAGGACATGGAAAAAATGGTACAGGGCGTGAAGCTTGGCCAGGAAATTATGCGGTCAAGCGCTTTTGACGATGTCCGGGGCAAGCCGAATTACGCCAGCGAAACACGGGATGACGCTGAGCTGCGCGAAGACATTCGCAACCGGGCCGACACGCAGTATCACCCTGTAGGCACGTGCAAAATGGGTCACGACCCGATGGCGGTCGTCGACAATGAGCTGAAGGTCCACGGGATGGACGGTCTTCGCGTTGTCGATGCCTCGATTATGCCAGAACTCGTCTCGGGCAACACTAACGCGCCTACGATCATGATCGCGGAAAAAGCCGCGGACATGATCAAGCAGTCTTAACCTCGACTAATCTCAGCCGCAAAGGACCCACACATGAGCATTCGCAGCCTTTCCGCAGCACTCGCCACAGCAGCGTTGTTGGCAACGTCTCCGGTGAACGGTCATGGCCAGTCGGACGCACATTCGGTCCACTTGCCCGATCATGCAGACGAATCCGATTTCGAGGCCGCTCAGCGTGGTTTCATCGGGACCTTTACCGATGGCAGGGTGACTGATGAAAACGGGCGTGTGGTCTATGACTTTAACGCCTATGACTTTATGCAGGGCCCAGCCCCTGAAACCGCCAATCCTCTCTTGTGGCGCCAGGGACAGCTAAACGCGATCCATGGGCTATTTGAGGTCACCGACGGGATTTACCAAGTCCGTGGATACGACCTTTCAAATATAACTTTCATTCGAGGAGAGACCGGTTGGATCGTTGTCGACCCTCTGATCACAAAGGAAGTGGCGGCCAAGGCGTTGGAATTGGTCGAACGGGAACTGGGCAAACGGCCTATCGTGGCCGTATTCTACACCCACCCTCATATTGACCATTATGGCGGTGTGCGCGGCATTATCAGCGATGAAGATGTCGCCAACGGCACAATGGTCGTCGCGCCAGAGGGGTTTGTCCGCGAAGCCGTCAGCGAAAATATCCTCGCAGGCAATGCCATGGCCCGGCGCGCCACCTATATGTTTGGTTCGCTGCTGCCGCGTTCGCCAGAGGGCCAGATCGGTGTTGGCCTTGGCCCCGGTATCTCAACCGGTTCAGCCGGCATGATCCCGCCCACTCATACGATTGACCACACCGGCCAAAAGATGACGATCGACGGGATCGATTTTGAATTCTTGCTGAGCTTCGACGCTGAAGCGCCCTCGGAGTTCATGTTCTACATGCCTCAATTTCGTGCATTTGGTCAGGCCGAAATGATCAACAAGACCCTGCACAATCTTTACACCCTACGCGGTGCGAAGGTGCGTGACGGGCTAGGTTGGAGCAAATATATCGACGAGGTGATCTACACCTATGGTGATAGGACCGATGTCTCCTTTGGATCGCACCATTGGCCGACATGGGGCAATGAGGAGATTCTTGGTTTTTGGTCAAGCCAGCGCGATTTGTACCGCTATCTTCACGATCAAACCCTGCGGCTCGCCAATCTGGGCTATACGATAAACGAGATACCGGAGCTTATAACCCTTCCTGAGGGGATCGCGACAAGGTTCGCCAATCGCGGATATTACGGTTCCGTCAGTCACAATGTGAGGGGGCAATACCAGCTTTACCTGGGCTTTTTTGACGGCAACCCTGCCAATCTTGATCCGGTACCTCCTGAAGAAGCAGGACGGAAGTTCGTTGAATATGCTGGCGGCTCTGAAGCGTTAATTGCCAAGGCGCGCGAAGATTTTGCCAATGGAGAGATGCGCTTCGCCGCGACCGCGCTCAACCATCTCGTATTCGCCCAGCCCGACAACGAAGAAGCAGCAGAGCTTCTTGCGCAAATCTACACCCAGATGGGCTATCGCGCTGAAAGCGGTCCATGGCGCAATTTCTATCTAACTGGCGCCATGGAATTGCGGGAAGGCGTCGCCGATCTTCCTGCCACCACCACCGCTTCAGCGGATACAATCCGCTCGCTGCCGCTCGATCTGTTTTTTGAACTTCTGGGCGTGCGCTTGAACGGGCCGGAGGCATCAAAGCAGGATCGAACTTTCAATTTCAATGTCAGCGATACCGATCAACACGCGCTGCTGATCCTCAGCAATGGGGCATTGCATTACCGTATGGGGCACGAGGATACACAGGCACCCACGTTCCACATCACCAGTGACGCCCTTGTCGCATTGAATACAAAGGAGAAGACTCTTCCTGAACTTGTTGCGACGGGCGAGGCTGGCGTCGAGGGGGACGCTCAAACCGTCTTTGGCTTCTTCCAGTTGGTTGAAGAACCGGAATTCTGGTTCGAGATTGTGCGGCCGTAACCCGGGCGCTTCTCCCTCGCCATAGGCTCATAGATTCAAAGCGGTGTTTTGCGGTACAAACTTATCTTTGGATGTCCGGAACTGGGTCGGAAACGGAATGACCGCTCCCTTGATCTCAAGGCCACAAGCTGCCGTTCTGCATTCGGCCCAAGAACTACTCACGCTCAGAACCATCAGCCTCGATGCTGGCAAAGTAGGCTGAAAGATCTTGGGCAAGCCTGCGTGTCACCTCAGGCTCGCTTTCGATCCTGTTGATGTGTTCGAACCTGTCAGTTTCAAGATTGTAAAGGGCGATCGGCTCAAGCAATTCATCAGCTAGGAGCTTCCACTCCCCCCTTCTGATCGCGTAGTTTGCCCCTTGGGACCGCGGCAATGCCCAATAAACAGAGCGCAGTGGATCGTCAGCCTGTCCTAAGAGCTGCGGCATTACGTTGATCCCGTCGATGCGGCGATCATCAGGAACCGGAATGCCGGTCAGAGATAGCAATGTCGGCAGAAGATCGTAGCCATGGAACAATGCATCTGACACCGTGCCAGGCTCAATCACACTGGGATAGCGCACAATGCCTGGAACCCGGATCCCTCCCTCATACAGGTCTCCTTTGCGACCACGAAACCCGCCTGTCTGGCCATAGAGATTGGTTTCCCACCATTGCCGCCAGTCGGTTGTTACCGGCCCATTGTCACTCGCGAAAATGACGATGGTGTTTTCTTCCAATCCCTTGGCTTCGAGATGCGCCAAGAGACGCCCGACTTCGCTGTCGAGATAAGAAACGTTGGCGTAATATTCTCCCGGACCGCGTGCTTCCAGACCTTTGGGCGGTTGAGGCAGTCCATTCGGGAATGGCACTGGCTCTCCCCTCGTAAACTCCGAATATTGCTGAAGAAACTCGTCGGGGCTAGCAAGTGTGCCGTGCGGTTCGACAAAAGGCAGATAGAGAAAAAACGGCGTGTCAGAACTGCCTCGTTGCGACAGCCAATCAATGGTCTCATCAACCGTAATTCCGGCAGCAAAACCTTCAATTTCACCCAATGCCTCGCCATTGCGGAAAAAGTTGGTCGGGTTGCGGTGATGCGGGAGCGTGTAGGCGTGCAAAACAAACGAATAGTCAAAACCGAAGTCTTCCGGCTGCTTGTGATCAGCGACATCCAATCCAGCATTGAGGTGCCATTTTCCGATGACGGCGGTGTCATAACCTGCCGACTGTAAAAGGCTGGCCATAGTAATCTCATCGACACCCAACTGCACATCCTGCCCTTGAGGTATCCAGCTCTTTATACCCGTTCGGTAAGGCATCCTCCCTGTCAGGAAAGAAGCCCGCGAGGGCGAGCAAAGCGGAGACGGGGCGTAAAACGATGTGAGGCGCACACCCTCTTCAGCGAGGCGATCGATATTGGGAGTCTCAATCGTCCAGTGACCGTAGGATGAAAGGTCGCCATACCCCAGATCATCGGTGAGGATGAAGATGATATTGGGTCGCTCCTCGGGTTGTTTCCCACCCGTTTGCGAGGCCGCAGGGACAGCGAAAGGCAGCGCAACCAGGATTAGCCAGAGCGCAGCCAGCCGGGTGATCATCTGAGATGGCATCGCTTGGTTCCCCTATTCATTAACAGAGCTCTGACGCCCCAGTTCTGGCGGGTTGATCACGCCTGCCTTTCCGAAATAGTCCATCACCTCATCGGAGACCTTGCCATAGGTCGCAACGACCTCGCCTTCGGGGAAAGTGGTGTAGAGATCGCCCCCCTCGGCAAGGAAACCGGCGACAGCGACTGTGACTGTATCGGCTTCATCGATTGGTCTTCCACCGACCTCAAGCGAGATCAACCGTTCGCCGATCGCCCGAGACAGATCGTAGCGCATCTCTAGCCCCGAGACTTGCAAGAGCCCCCTTTCCAAAGAAAGTGACTGCTCCAAAACCTCACGCAGTTGGCTGCCGCTCAGCCGGACCTTGGTTACCGCATCGACAAAGGGATAGACGTCAAGCAGGTCCACGCGGCGGATCACGCCTCCGGGCAGATCCTTGCGCAGACTGCCCGAATGGACGAGTCCAATGTCAGCGTCAGCCGCTTCTTTGTAAATGTCAGCAAACAAATTTCCGAGCGCGGATTCCTCAATGTAACGCCGGAACATAATATCGCTTGTCTCACCCACCGGTTCACGCAGCTGGGGGAATTGCGCGCGATAGGCATCTATCTTGGCAGCAACTTGCGGATCGGGTGTCAATTCGTCGGAGACAACCGGGATGAGTTCGCCGCGATGGGAGGTGATTGAGCCACTTTGCGCATCCAAGGTCACTTGCAGAAAGCCCAAATGCGTTCCTTGGCCGTATGTCTGCATGATGATCGTGCCGGTCTGTGGGTGGACAATTGGTGCCGGTGTTCCTGCATCGCTGTGCCCGCCGAAAATCACGTCAATGCCATCGACCGCGCCGGCAAGGGCAATGTCAGCAGCCACGCCGCGATCGAGCCTGGGGTCAGACTCGGCATCGGTCTGCATGGGAGCGGTCTTTCCCTGGTGGGTTAGCACCACGATGAGGTCGACATCATCGCGCAACAGTTCGACAGAGCGACGGACGGCGATTGCAGGTTCGATCACGTCCAAATCGTCGATATAGGAGGGGATGATGGCGGTGGCCGCGTCCTGTCCCATGATGCCAATGACCCCGATCCGGATCCCTTCACGCTCAATGATTGCGTGCGGCTGGGCGAACGGGTGGTCGGTGCCCTTATAGAACAGGTTGGCTCCCAGTACCGGAAACGGGACACGAGATTTCTCCCATTGCAGGATTTGCTCGCCATATTCAAACTCATGGTTTCCGATCGCCATAGCATCGTAGTCCATCGTCAGCATCAGCTCGAAGGAGAGCCTGCCTCGTGTGAGTTTTGCTAAGGCACCGGTGAAGATGTCGCCTGAATCGAACAGGAAGTCATTGGGCTCACGGGCCCTAACTTGGTTGATAAGCGTTGCCAGTTGAGGGACGCCGCCTATGCGTTCGACATCGTCAAGCCAGAACGCTTCGATAGGATCATAGACGCTTTCAATGTCGTTGGTGAACAAGAGAGTCACAACTTGCTCGCGCTCAGCAGGAGCCTCGTTTTGCGCAATCGCGGGCAAAGCGAAGGCAATCGCTAGGATTGTGATAAGGTATCGCATCGCTTGCACAGCAAATCCCCAGTCTCAATAGCAGGCATTCGCTTGGCAGTCTGGCCCAAGATCGGAACGCGCGCAATCCTGCCAAAAGACTATGCATGCGGTAGTGACTAAATGCGAATGGCAATGCCTATGCGAAACGGAAGGTATGCGCCTAATTCTGCTCCAAGCGGACATTCCGCAATCGGCCCAGTTTCAGTCATTCTGGGCGGCTAGATTCGGTAACATCTTAGTCTCACGTTTCATGCAAATTCGAAATCTCAAGGATCGCGATAGCGGCACAATCTGAACGCGATTCGCGCAAATCGCAGTACCGCTGGCGCGGAAACCTGTCGTTGCCATCGCCAAACCGCGCGTATCGGTCGCGAAATCGGCACGTTAGAAGGAATTCTGCAGAACAGAGAGTTTTCGAGCAGTTTGTCCGCATAGGTCTCTGACGGTCCCTAGATTCTTCAAAGCCCTAAAATCACTGAAGATTTACCCGAAATCCGACTTAGGCCAGGTCTTGTGTTTCGTTCCAAAGTTCTCACTATGTTCCATAGAGTGGCTGGTAATGTCAAAGTGAGAACGCCAAATGTACAACACCGAACGGATCATTCGACTTAAGACCGTACTCGACCGCACGGGCCTTTCGCGCTCAACCATTTATCGCAAGATCGCTGAAGGCACATTCCCTTCGCAAGTGAAGATCAGCGTGCATGGAGCGGGCTGGCACGAGTCAGCCATCAATCGCTGGATCGCCGATCCCGTTCACTACCGCGAAGAAGATCTGGCCGAATGAGCTGTCATCGACCAGTCGATCCGATCTGCGTCCGGGTCAATGATGCCGCACGCATGATCGGCGTCGGGCGCACAAAGCTCTACGAGCTGATCTCCAGTGGCGAACTCGAAACCGTCAAGATCGGTAAGGCAACCCGCATCACGACCGCTAGTTTGCATAGGCTTGTGGAGCGTCATCGGGCATTGAAGTGACATCGCCGCGAACTCGCAAATGGACAGTGTCTAGACATGCCATTATTCTGCGATCAGGCGCTTTGCGAACCGCCGAATTGTTCAGCTTTTCAGCCAAAACGCTGAACCGAACCACCGTTAAATGAACGAAAATGTGGGGGAGAGTGTGGGGGAAGGCCTGCATTTGTTCCAAGAACAAGATTGATATCAAAGGGTTATTTTTCCGGTTCGAATCCAGCCCTGCACCGGCACTCCCCCAAGGCTCCTCTTCAATCTGCGAAATGATCGACACTCGCCCTTGCAGCGACTTTTAGGCAGGCCTATTCGTGCGGACCATGCAAGAAACTCTCTCACAAGGCGCCTCAAGCGCAGGAAATCTCACCGGCCGCCCGGTCATCTCTGCAACTGGCCTTTTTACACCCAGTGAAAGCATCACAAATGAAGAACTGGTCGCCAGTTTCAATGAGTATGTTGATCGGTTCAACGCTGGCAACTCAGAGGCGATTGAAGCGGGCAAACTTGAGCCGCTTACCTACAGCTCGGTCGAATTCATCGAAAAGGCGAGCGGAATCAAAGCGCGCCATGTGCTCAGCAAAGAGCCGATCCTTGACCCCGATATCATGACCCCGCGCTGGGAAGAGCGCGGCAATGACGAATGGTCGATGATGGCTGAGATTGGCGTAACGGCGGCGCGGCAGGCACTGGAGCGGGCTGGGCGCAAGGCGGAGGATGTCGATGCCGTGCTCTGCGCCGCCTCCAATATGGAGCGCCCCTATCCCGCGATGGCGATCGAGATCCAACAGGCGTTGGGCATTGATGGCTTTGGCTTTGATATGAATGTTGCGTGTTCATCGGCGACCTTTGGTATCCAGACCGCTGCTGACTATGTCCGCGCAGGAAATGCGAAAAGTGTCTTGGTGGTTAGCCCAGAGATCACCTCTGGCCACCTTAACTGGCGCGATCGGGACAGCCACTTCATTTTTGGCGATGTTGCTACCGCGGTACTGGTTGAGGATGCGGGGATCGCGCCTGCCGCGCATTGGGAAATCCTCTCGACCAAGCTAAAGACTGTCTTTTCGAACAATATCCGCAACAATTTCGGCTTTCTCAACCGCGCCGATCCGGACAAAGCGACCAACGCAGATAAGCTGTTTGTCCAAGAGGGGCGCAAGGTTTTCAAAGAGGTGGTGCCGATGGTCGCGCAAATGATCATTGATGAGGCAGAAAAGCTGCAAATGGACCCCGCGAGCCTCAGGCGGTTGTGGCTGCATCAGGCCAATGCGGGCATGAATCGATTGATCGCGCAGCGGGTGCTGGGGCATGAGGCGAATGATGATGAAAGCCCGACCGTGCTCGACACGTATGGCAACACATCAAGCGCTGGCTCGATCATCGCTTTCCATTTGAACAGTGAGGATTTGAGCGGCGGTGACACCGGGCTGATCTGCAGCTTTGGAGCGGGCTATTCGGCTGGCACCGTGTTTGTGCGCAAGGTTGCCTGACCACGCGCGCTCAACCACCTGTCCCACGCCTTGATAATCTGCTCCGATGCGGCCCAGATCGCAGCAACCGCGAGCAATGACACAAGCCCATCCACCGCATAGTGGTACGCAAGGTGGACACTGCTTACCCAGGTGATGAAGAAGAACACGCCGAAGAACGCGCCCCAGCCCGAATGGATCCGGCGCACCGCGATCCAATAGAGAAACGCAATCGCACAGTGCATGCTTGGCATTGCAGTGATCCCGCTTCCAAGCCCGTTTTCTGCCTTGCCATACCAATCGAGCAGCATTTCCTGCACCGGGAGCACCATGATCGGCACCTGCTCATTGGCAGCATAGAGATAGGCCATTTGTGCATCAAAAGTGGAGTTGCCGAGCATCGGTCCAACAAAGCACGGTCCGACAGAGGCCAGCATCGTCGCCATCGCACCACCCACCAAAGTCCAACTGAGCACATAGGATAAGAAGAACTGGCGGCGAACTTGCGGGTCGATCCGCGCAAAGGCGAAAAACATGACCCCTGGATAAAGCAGGAGAAACCAGAGCTGATACAGCAGCGCCAGAAACGCGGTGACGATCGGATAACCGAGCACAGGCTGCAAAACCTCCCACGCATCATAGCCAAAGAAGATCGCCCGATCCCACGCGATAAAAGCCTCATCCCAGGTATATGCATTGAACAACGGGATCGCCGACTTCATCTTGGAGAAATAGGGTAGAAGGATGATCGCTACCCCCAATAACGGCAGGCCCGCCGCCACTGTGCGGGTGAATTCAGGCGCGGTGTAGCGCGCTTTCAAATGGGCTGTCGGGCTTTGCGGTCGGGCGGTGTAGAGCTCTCGGCCCGCATCCCAGCACGCCAGAACGACGACAAACATAAAGAATATCTGTGTGTTTGCGATGATCCCGCCAATGCCGGGATTGATCCCTCTTGATGCTAGTAATGCAAGGCACAAGGCCATCAATGCAGATCCGATAAGGAATACCGGCAATTCGCTCAACCATCGCCTAGACAGGCTATGCGTTTGTGCGCCCTCGGTCGCAGCGGCAGTTTGTGTTTCCGGCATCGTCATTGGATGAAGCCTTGGTTCCCGTTTCAGCCAAATTGGTTGCGCGCGGCGCTGCGCGGCTTTCGTTCTGCCAATTAAGGTAAACGTCTCACTAAAGTGTGAAGGTGATTGCCGCTTTCCTTGTCGCAGGTTTGTGGCAGGCGCGCATTGCTGTTTGTCGATCAAACCGGAGGGGCGCTTGCTTGGAGAAGGCGCAATGCCTAGATGCGGCGCTATGGCAGGTGAAATACTAGATAATCAGGGACGCGGCGATGCCAGCTGGGGCTGGCCATCAATTCACCCCGAAGGACGCAAATACGGTCTCATTGCTTTTGCGATTGCGATGGTGCCGATGCTGCTAGGCTGGCAGATTCTTGGTTGGCCGCTGCTGTTCTTGTCTCTCGGTGTTTGCGCATTCTTCCGAGATCCTGAAAGGGTGGTACCTCAAGGTGAGAATTCAATTGTCGCCCCCGCTGATGGTTTGGTTACCTTGATCCAAAGCGTTGAGCCGCCGCCAGAATTGCAGGTTGATGATGGGTCAGGCTTTGCCGGTTTGCCTGCAGGGCCGGTCACCCGTATCTCAATATTCATGAGCGTATTCGATGTTCACATCAACCGCGCGCCGATTGCAGGGACGATCCGCCGGGTAGTGTATGTGCCGGGAAAATATATGAACGCCGACCTCGACAAAGCGAGCGAGGAGAACGAGCGTCAACATATTTTGGTGGAACGCGGCGATGGTCTAGCGATTGGCTTTACCCAGATTGCAGGGCTTGTTGCGCGGCGGATCATTCCGTTCGTGAAACCGGGCGATGTGGTCGCCAAGGGACAAAGGGTGGGGCTTATCCGGTTTGGCAGCAGGGTTGACGTGTATTTGCCTGCTGGCACTGAGCCTAAAGTATTGATGGGCCAGCGGATCACCGCCGGTGAGACCGTGTTGGCTGAGGTGGGCGCTGCTGCTTTGATCGAAGGAATAGCCCAATAATCGCCGTGCGGTTCTCTATCTGTCGGTGGGTGGGCGCTGCGCCATGAGCGAAGGTGAGCCGTCAGGACGGCAATCGGAAGCGCGCAGCTCGGCCGCAAAGAATGGTTCTTCAAAGCCAACTATGCCCGCACGCGTTGGGCCAAAAGCTGATGAAGGCGAAGATGCCAAGGCTGCTGGTGATCCTTCGGGACTAAGCCTGAGAGCAATGCTGCCCAACGCGATAACTGCCGGTGCGCTTTGCGCAGGACTGACAGGTGTGCGTTTCGCGATAGAAGAGCAATGGGCTTATGCGGTTCTTGCGGTGGCTTTGGCGGCGGTGCTCGACGGGATTGATGGTCGCATTGCGCGGCTTTTGAATGCGCAATCGCGCTTTGGTGCGGAGCTGGATAGCTTGGCGGATTCGCTTTCCTTCGGCATGGCGCCCGCGCTGATCTTGTATATGTGGGCGCTGCAGGATCTGCCGCGTTTTGGCTGGTTTGCTGCGCTTGGTTTTGCGATTTGCTGTGCGCTTCGGCTCGCCCGTTTCAACGCTCGGATCGACATGGAAGATCAGCCTCATAAGCTTGCAGGCTTTCTGACCGGTGTTCCCGCACCGGTTGCGGCGGGCATTGCTCTTGCGCCTGTCTATCTATGGTTAGAGACCGGGATGCCGATCTTTCGCGAGCCGGTTATGATAGCGATCTGGGTCGGTGTGATCGCGGTTTTGATGATATCCAACATGGCGACGTTGAGCTGGGGGGCAATCCGTCCGCGCCGTGATGTGCGCCTGCCTTTGCTGGCCCTCGCTGCCTTGTTTGTCGCGGCCTTGATGCTGGAGCCGTGGTGGTCGCTCACCGGGCTGAGCGCGGGCTATCTGATCTTGATGCCTTACGCCTTATTCAAATATGGCAAGATCAAACGACGCAAGGCAGCTGAGACAGCAGCGCAAGCCGCTTAGCAGGCGAGCGCTGAAGGGGCCTCAATCTGGGGAAGTGGGGTGCGCCGTGAGTAGGGACGCGTCGCGGCCGCCAAGGTCCTGCGCCGCGCTGGCCTGCGCAAACGCACTTCGCGCGCCTGCACTTGCGGCACAAAGCCTGCATCGATAAGCGCCTTTTCTCGCTTAAGGCCGCGATACACCATCTTGCCCCGCAACCAGCTGTCCAGAAGGCTGAGCCCGGTCATCGCGGCAGCGATTGCAAACAGAGCCGTAAGTGTGAGAGCAAGCATCATAGCGGTTTTCCCTGATTCGCGTGTTCAACCTTTGTTCTGCGCTCTTTGTTCTATAAGTGTTCCACTGGGTCAAGTGTTTTGTTCCACTTGTGTTCCAAATGCGCGGAACGGATGCTGATTGCACTAGATTTTGTGTCGCAGCCCGGCTAATGGCGCTCGCCTTGTCATTGATGCAAAGCGAATCACGCCTTGCGACAGCGGCAAAATTCACATGGAAAGCACACATACCGGTGCTGCTGAGGGATCTCCCGACAGCGGTTCCAGCTTTCCAGAGGTTAAACCGGAAAGGAATTATCTTATGGCGGCCACTACCGTCACGATGCAGCAATTGATTGAGGCCGGTGCGCATTTCGGCCACCAGACCCACCGTTGGAACCCTCGGATGAAGCCGTATATTTTCGGCAACCGCAACGGCGTTCACATCATCGACCTGTCGCAAACCGTGCCTTTGTTCGCGCGCGCACTCGACTTTGTTGAGCAGACCGTTCGTGCCGGCGGCAAGGTATTGTTCGTCGGGACCAAGCGTCAGGCGCAAGAGCCCATCGCTGAGATGGCGCGCGCCTCTGGCCAGCACTTTGTCAACCACCGTTGGCTGGGCGGGATGCTCACCAACTGGAAGACCATTTCCGGCTCGATCAAGCGCTTGAAGACCCTCGAAGAGCAGTTGTCTGGCGACACGAGCGGCTTTACCAAGAAAGAGGTCCTGCAACTCACGCGGGAGCGCGACAAGCTGGAACTGTCGCTCGGCGGCATCCGCGATATGGGCGGCGTGCCTGACGTGATGTTCGTGATCGACGCGAACAAGGAAGACCTCGCCATCAAAGAAGCGGCTGTTCTGGGCATTCCGGTGATCGCGGTGCTTGACACCAACACTGATCCGACCGGCATCGCCTTCCCTGTCCCCGGCAATGACGATGCGAGCCGCGCGGTTCGCCTCTATTGTCAGGCGATTGGCGATGCGGCCAATGCCGGCAAAGGCGGCGCGGTGGAAGCATCAGGTGAGGATTTCGGCGCGATGGACACTCCTCCTGCGGAACCGGCTGCCGAAGCGCCCGCTGAAGAGGCCCCCGCAGAAGTTCCAGCAGAAGCCGCTCCCGAAGCTCCGGCTGAAAGCGCGTAAACTCGCATCAAAACCTGTGGCGCTGCCCTCGTAAGGACAGCGTCACATATCCAATCTAGCGCGCCGGACATGCTCCGGATGGGGTTATCACCCGCATCTTTCCGGCGCTCCCAAACACGATCAAAAGGAAATTCTCATGGCTGCTTTCACCGCTGCTGATGTGAAGAAACTGCGCGAAATCTCTGGCGCAGGCATGATGGACGCCAAAAAGGCGCTTGTCGAAGCCGAAGGCGATATTGACGCGGCTGTTGACGCGCTGCGCGCCAAGGGTCTGGCGACCGCGCAGAAGAAGTCGAGCCGCACCGCGGCTGAGGGTCTTGTTGGCGTTGCCGTTTCTGGCACGCGCGGCGTGGCCGTTGAGGTCAACTCCGAAACCGACTTCGTTGCGAAGAACGACCAGTTCCAGGACTTCGTCAGCAAAACCACCAGCGTGGCTCTTGGCGTCGATGGCGACGATATCGAAGCGCTTAAGGGCGCGGCCTATCCCGATGGCGGCACGGTCGCTGACAAGCTAACCGACAATGTCGCGACCATTGGTGAAAACCAGCAGGTCCGCCGCATGCAGACTGTTGCTGTGGAAAGCGGCGCGATCGTCTCCTACGTTCACAACGCGGCGAGCGAAGGCCTCGGCAAAATCGGCGTGCTTGTGGCTCTGGAAAGCGATATCGCCGCTGACACGCTGGAGCCGTTTGGCAAACAGCTCGCCATGCACATCGCTTCCATGTTCCCGCAGGCGCTCAACGCAGAGGGCCTTGATGCCGATGTGATCGCCCGCGAACGCGCGATTGCTCAGGAAAAAGCCGCCGAAAGCGGCAAGCCTGAAAACGTGCAAGAGAAAATGGTTGAAGGCGCGATCAAGAAATTCGCGAAAGAAAACGCGCTGCTCAGCCAGATGTTCGTGATGGACAACAAAACCAGCGTCGAAGACACCGTCGCCAAGTTCGGCAAGGACAATGGCGGTTCGGTCGTTTTGAAAGACTATGTCCGCTTCCAACTCGGCGAAGGCATCGAGGTTGAGGAAGAGGATTTCGCAGCTGAGGTAGCAGCGGCGGTCAAGGGCTGATTGCCACACTGTCATTCCCGCGCAGGCGGGAATCCAGGGTGGGTTGCTCAGTCCCCCGCATTGGATCCCCGCCTTCGCGGGGATGACACGGTGAGATTCGAAGCCGCCGCAGCCCTCAAGCTGCGGCGGCTTTGTTTCGGAACGTCTGTTTACGACCCAGTGCAGAAGAGCGGATGCGACACGTCAAGCGACGGCATTTGCGAATAGCGGTTAAGAGCGTCCTAGGAAGAGCAGCTCCTGTGCCTCACGCTTATGTAAGCTGGCCACGCGTTTGCTGTGCCGTTGCGCTGGCTTTGCGACGGTGGTGCCGCTTTGGTCCTATGCAGCTTGCGGAGACAATCGCACAATGCCGTGAAGTCCTGAGCGTCCAAATCTATGTCGATACTTTGGACGAGCGAGCCGGCGCCTAAGAGCCAGTCGTGATGCTTATGGCCAATCGCGCGCCAACATAGTTCCGCCATGGCCCACATCCGCATGTCATTGCCCAACTGTGCATGATCGAGCATTTTTGCGGCTTCGTCGGCTTTTCCGCGCTGAAGCGCATTGCGAACTCGTTGATAAGACAGATCGGGCACATCATCGGGCAGTCTACCAAGCAGACCTGCACCTCTATCCGGGTCTCCGGCTAGGCCCGCATATCGCGCCTCTAGCAAGCATAGTTCGGGAACATCGCCTATTCGCCGACGTAATCCGGCGACCTTGTCCATCGCCTCTGCATTCCTGTTCATTGAGGACAACAGCATGAGATAGCAATGCCAGAGACGAGGATGGTCACGCAGCAATCAAGGGCCCGTTCTAGGTATGCAAGCGGCCGGTCCGCACCAAACTCGATCTTCAACTGAGCCAGAGCCTTTTGACCATCCACCCAATCAGGATAACGATCAAGAAAGGCTTCGATGCGATCAAAGGGTCGACTTTCTCCTAGCTCAGCACGCGCCTGAGCATCAGCAATAAGCAACGCCCCATCGTTGGGTGATTCTCGCAAAGCCAGGGAAATTTTACGGGCGCAATCAAGGCGACGATTTGCGAAAGCATCAAGCGCTTCGCGCCGCAATTCCTTAGCCTGCTGTCGATCGGTCATGAAGTCCTGTAACAGATGCGAGAAGCACTTCCATTCACAAATGAAGTGGTCCGATTACTGAGATCATTGATGGAATGACACAAGGCAAACCTGAAATTGCAAAAGCGTCCGCTTCCACCTACCACAACCAGACATGAATACCGTAGGCTGGACCTCACCCCCTAACGCCCCCGCAGCTTCACCAGCCAAATCTCTGGCTGGGTGAACAGCCGCACGGGCAGCAGGCTCGTGCCTAAACCCGCGCTAGTCACCAGCGTCTTGCCGTGCAGTTCGGCGACGCCGCAGGCGTAGGTTTCGCCGTAGTCGGACATGGTCGCAGGGCTGCCGCCCCACGGATACGCGATTTGGCCGCAATGGGTGTGGCCTGCCAAAACCAAGTCGGCGCTGACGGGGACGGAGGGGAAAATGTCGGGGCTGTGGGTTAGCCAGACTTGCGCGCCGGTAAGTGGCAGCATCGCGGCCTTGGTCGCTTCCATATCGGCATAACCGACGAAATCGTCGTCCACGCCTGCGACCGCGACAGGGCCGAATTGCGCTGCCTCGTTCTCGAGCACGGTGATGTTGGGGTACTTAGCCAACTCGCGCGAGAGGTCGGGCCAGTCGAACCAGTGGTCGTGATTGCCGGGGACGAAAACCACGCCGTGCCGCGCGCGCAATTTTCCCAAGGGCGCAACCACCTCTTCAGCGGTGTAGATATGCGTTGCGAAACGTTTCTCGCTTATCAGGTCGCCCGCGATTGCGATCAGGTCGGGCTCCAGTGCGTTGACCTGCTCAACAATCCGCTCAACCCGCGATGGCGGCATATCGGGGCCGGCCATATGGATATCGGCAACAAGTGCGATGGTGACGGGCGGAGCGCCTTGGGGCAGGTGATCGCTTTCGACCACGAGGCGTTGAAGCACCGGATCGCGCATCGTGTCATAATAGGCTTTGGTCAGCACAAGCAGACCCGCAATGACCCCTAGGATCAGGATCAGGCGAACCCGGCGGTTTTGTAGAAGGGATTTGGCAAGCGCAATCATGCTGAGGTTGTCGCGCAAAGCACTGAGCACATACAACCGTAAGTCCCCGCAATTCTGCGCACAAACATACTAGTGGTGTCCACAATTGTGCGTCTAGAGACGCTTTTGGACTTCGATGCTTTGGCCGCCTGGGGGAAGGGTGAAGATCATGCCGTCTTCGCCCACCGTGATCGGCCCATCAAACTCATTCTCCGCATCGCCGAGAAACGCGGGGTAGAAGAATGAACTGGGGATGGGCGGGACCAAGTGCGAAAGCACCAGATGCCTCACACCGGCGGCTTGAGCGCTCATTGCCGCTTCTTCTGGGGAGGCATGGTAATCGAGAATATCGCGGGTGATGGTCGCGACATTGGAATTACCAGCTCGCTCTAACCCCTCGGTCAGCACACCGACCATCTTGGGCTGAAGGGCATCATGCACAAGAATGTCTGCGCCTTCGGAAACCCGCTCCAACTCCGATGACCGCGCTGTATCACCACTGATCACCACAGAACGGCCTTTGTAATCGAAGCGATACCCAATCGAGGGGTCAATCGGTTCATGCGTGACACGGAAAGCTGTGACTTTCAGCCCATCGCGTTCGAACACGATGACAGGCGCCGTACCGATCTCGAACTCGTTTGCGACAAGACCGCCACCGCTTTCGGGCACAATGTTTCCGCCGTGATGATCAACCCGGTAGCCTTTATCCAAACCGTAAACCTGGTTGAACCCATCAACAACCGATTGAAGGCCTTGCGGTCCATAGACGGGCAGCGGGCTTGTCGCTGTTCCTTGCGTCCAGCGAAGCAGAGCGAGCGGACCAATCCCGTCAATATGGTCGGAATGATAATGCGTGATTAGCAGACCATCGACCTGAGCAAGCGGGACTCCCATCAGGTTCAGATTACGCGCGCCGCCTTCGCCCATATCGACAGCCAGATATGTGTCGCCAGCCACAATCATGTTGCAAGGTCCGGCTCTGTCCGGATTGGGCAGGGGGGACCCTGTCCCGCACAAGATCACGTGGAGACCATCGTCCAGAACCAATTGATTGCCTGCGATCCGCTCTAGGCCGACGCGTTCAAAAACGTATTGCCCTATGCTGCGTTGGAACGCCAAGCCAACAAGTAGGGCAACAACCAGCATCAATCCGAACCCTATTCCAATCCGCTTGATCACCTGTACCCAGCCCTTTTCTGTTTCCCTTTGCGCGCATTGATGAGCATGTCTAAGGGAAGCCAAAATCGCAACACTTACGGATACAAACGGATATGGCTCTCCCCGAAATCAAACGCGTCCTTCTCAAGCTGTCTGGCGAGGTGCTGATGGGCGAGCAGGAATACGGGATCGACCCTGAGTATGTGGCAAGGCTTGCCGAAGAGGTCAAAGCGGCGAAGGATAGCGGGATTGAGGTTTGCCTGGTGATCGGCGGGGGCAACATCTTCCGTGGGATCAGCGCGGCGGCCAAAGGGCTCGACCGGACCACGGGCGATTACATGGGGATGCTGGCAACCGTGATGAACGCGCTGGCGATGCAGAACGCGCTGGAACAGCTGGGTGTACAAACGCGGGTGCAGTCGGCGATCCCGATGTCGTCAGTATGCGAACCTTACATCCGAAGGCGGGCGGAGCGGCACTTGGAGAAGGGGCGTATCGTCATCTTCGCAGCCGGCACCGGCAACCCGTTCTTCACCACGGATACCGGCGCTGCCCTGCGCGCGGCGGAGATGAATTGCGACGCACTTCTCAAGGGTACGAGCGTTGATGGGGTCTATGACAGCGACCCCAAACACAACCCTGATGCGACCAGGTTCGACACGATCACCTATGATCAGGTTTTGGCTGATAATCTTAAGGTGATGGACGCGACCGCGGTTGCGCTTTGCCGGGAGAACTCCATTCCGCTAGTGGTGTTCTCGATCAGGGAGAAAGGCAATGTCGCCCGCGTGCTGGGCGGCGAGGGCACACAGACAATCGTGCAGAAAAGCGCGTAAGTAAGGAACAGGGAAGACAAGATAATGCCGCAATACGAAAAGGCAGACATAGAGCGCCGGATGACGGGCGCTGTGGAATCGCTCAAGAGCGACCTTGGCGGGCTGCGGACGGGGCGCGCAAATACGAGCCTGCTCGATCCGGTGCAATGCGATGTTTACGGGGCGATGATGCCGATCTCGCAGGTTGCGACCGTGTCAGCGCCCGAGCCGCGCATGCTGAGCGTGCAGGTGTGGGACAAGTCGAACGTGACTGCGGTGGAGAAAGGGATTGCGCATGCCAATCTCGGTCTCAACCCGATGACTGATGGCCAGACTATCCGCTTGCCAATGCCCGATCTAACAGAGGAACGGCGCAAGGACTTAGCAAAGCTTGCCGGTGAGTATGGTGAGAAAGCCAAGATCGCCGTGCGCAATGTGCGGCGCGATGGGATGGAATCGCTCAAGACCGATGAGAAGAAGAAGGAAATCTCAGAAGATGAGCGCAAGCGGCTGGAAGATGAGGTCCAGAAGCTGACTGATAGTCACGTCGCTGACATCGATGCGGCGGTGGAAAAGAAAGTGCAGGAAATCCTGACGCAGTGATCGCGTTGTGGTTTCGGTAGGGAGGATAGATGGGCGAAAGCGCCACACCAGCGTCTGCAACGGCCAGGGCATCTGCAAAGACGCCGGATGCGGTAGGTGCACTCTCATCTGGTGCACGTCACGTGGCCATCATTATGGATGGCAATGGACGCTGGGCGAAGAAGCGCGCGCTTCCCCGTTCGGTGGGTCATCAGCGCGGGGTCGAGGCGGTCCGGCGGCTGGTGCGCGCGCTGGAGCCTATGAACCTTGATTGCCTGACGCTCTATGCCTTCAGTTCAGAGAACTGGAAGCGTTCGGAAACCGAGGTCGATGACCTGATGAATTTGATGCGCAAGTTCATCAAATCGGACCTGGATGAGTTCGTCGCTAACGGCGTAAAGCTGAAGATCATCGGCGATTGGCGATCGCTCGCGCCTGACATTGTAGCCATGCTTGAAGACGCTTTGGAGCGCACGGCAAATGGCAAGCAAACGCTCGCTGTGGCACTCAATTACGGGGCTCAAGATGAGATTGTGCGTGCTGCTGCGAAGGCTGCTGAGGCGGGGGCGGTGACGGCACAAGCGATTGAAGCCGCGCTTGATACGCATGACCTCCCGCCGCTCGACCTGCTGATCCGCACAAGTGGCGAGATACGTCTGTCAAACTTCCTTCTTTGGCAAGCCGCCTACGCTGAAATGCTGTTTGTCGACACGCTTTGGCCAGATTTTAAGCCTGAACATCTATCCCGCGCCCTTGATGACTTTGCACAAAGGGAGCGCCGTTATGGCGGACGTTAGAAACAGGCTTGATGAGTTAACGCGAGAGGCTCTGGCGGAGCTGGAAGACCAGCCTGCGGATGCGTTGGCTTCCGGCGGTGTAGGGATGAGCGATCTTCTGGTTCGTTTCGTCTCTGCGGTCGCGTTTGCGGGATTGGCCTTTATCGCATTGTGGCTAGGTGGTTGGTTCTGGGTTGGCTTTGTGGTGCTGCTTGCAGGCCTCGTCCTGTGGGAATGGAACGGGATTGTGAGCCGGTTCGGCATCGCGCCCATGTCAGAGATCGCGTGGCAGTTCGTCGGTGCGCTCTATGTGGGGGCAGCATCGCTTGCGATGATCCAAGTGCGCTTCACCTATGAACTCTGGGCCGTTGTTATTGCTTTCGTCCTGCCGATCATTGCCGTCGATGTCGGGGCCTACTTCGTGGGCAGAGCCGTAGGGGGGCCACGCATTGCCCCGTCCGTCAGCCCGTCCAAGACCTGGGCGGGCTTTGCAGGGGGAGCGATCGCCGCAGGGATCGTATGCGCGATTGCCGAGGTGATGGATATCGGTCCAGGTGCCTTTGATCGAGGGTACAACACGACCGGCCTTGGGCTGGCGCTCGTTACGGGGCTGGCCATTGCTGTGCTCGCACAGTTAGGCGACTTCTTCGAAAGCTGGATGAAGCGGCGCGCGGATGTAAAGGATTCGAGCAATCTCATGCCCGGCCATGGCGGCATCTTCGACCGTCTCGATGGTTTTATCGCGGTGTTCTTTGTGCTGTTCCTCGCCGCCGTTATTCCCAGCTACATGGCCTGATCGTATGCCGCGCTCGCTTACCCTTCTCGGCGCAACCGGTTCAATAGGTGCATCGACGCTCGACCTCATTCGACACAACCAAGCCGATTGGGAGGTTGAGGCGCTCACCGCGAATTGCAGCACGAGCGAGTTGGCAGCCTTAGCCCGGGAATTTGAGGCCAAGACTGCGGTAGTGGGGGACGAGGCATGCCTTCCTGACTTGAAAGATGCTTTAGCAGGAAGCGGAATAGAAGCCGCTGGCGGTCAGCAAGCCTTATGCGATGCAGCAGCGCGCCCTGTTGACGTTACCGTGGCCGCGATTGTGGGCTGCGCTGGCCTCGCGCCGACGATGGCAGCTGTCGAGCGTGGTGGTACAATTGCGCTTGCGAACAAAGAGGCACTGGTATCTGCGGGCGATATTCTTAAATCCGCGGTTGCGAGAGCAGAGGCGACGCTTTTGCCCACCGATTCTGAGCACAACGCAATCTTTCAATGTCTTGCTGGCAATGACATCGCGCATGTTCGCCGGATCATCCTTACAGCAAGCGGAGGGCCATTTCGCACTCTGGATGCGGATGCTCTGCAATCAGTGACCCGTGAACAAGCTCTCAAACATCCCAATTGGGAGATGGGCGCCAAGATCACGATCGACAGCGCAACTATGATGAACAAGGGTTTGGAGTTCATCGAAGCGCACCACCTGTTCCCCGTGGGTCTTGAGAACATTGAGATTGTGGTCCACCCGCAGAGCATAGTGCACTCGATGGTTGAGTATCGCGACAGGTCGGTGCTTGCTCAGCTTGGCCCATCCGATATGCGTGTTCCGATTGCATCCTGCCTTGCCTATCCTGAGCGGATGGAAACCTCCTTAGAACCGCTCGATCTAGCAAAGATCGGTCGGCTGACATTTGAGGCTCCCAACGAAGAGAGGTTCCCTGCAACCCGAATTTGCCGCGAGGCTATCGAGCAAGGCGGGGCGGCGCCAGCGATCCTTAACGCAGCCAATGAAATGGCGGTAGCGGCCTTTCTAACTGGTCAGATTGGGTTCACACGCATTACGGCAGTGGTGGAATCGACATTAGCGCGCTATGACGCGCCTGCACCGAGCAGTCTGGATGATGTGCTCGCGATTGATGCGGAGGCGCGGAGACGCGCTCAAAACGCTCTGGAGAACCCCGCCCTTGTTTGAACAGCCCCCTTTCTGGATGTATTTTGTTGGCTTTCTGCTCTTGCTCGGGCCGCTCGTGACCGTGCATGAGCTTGGTCACTATTTGGTAGGTCGCTGGTTCGGAGTGAAGGCTGAGGCGTTCTCCATCGGTTTTGGCAAAGAGATGGCCGGTTGGACTGATAAAGCGGGCACGCGCTGGAAGCTCTCATGGTTACCTTTGGGCGGTTATGTTCAGTTCAAAGGCGATATGAACCCCGCGAGTATACCTGATCCCAACGCTCCGGTTGATCCGGCGGGCAATGACGGAAGCTTCCAACAGGCGGACTTATGGAAACGGGCGCTGATCGTAGCTGCGGGGCCAGTCACGAACCTGTTGGTTGCGATAGCGATCTTTGCTGGCTTCTTTATTTTTTACGGCAATCCAACCATTGTCGGCGCAGAAGATTCCCGCACCGTGGGTGAGTTTTCTGAGCAATCGGTTGCGCGTGATGCCGGTATGCAGGTGGGCGATACGATCATCGCTATTGATGGCAACACGGTAGAGGACTTTGAAGCGATCCGTAATGAAATCGCGCTGCATCCCAATCGCGCTATGGTGATCACCGTTGAGCGGAGCAGCAGCGAGGTGGATATTGCGCTCACCACGGCAAGGATCGAACAGACTGACAATTTCGGCAATGTCAGCGTTCTGGGTCAGATTGGTGTGCGCCCCGATGGCGGCGAATATGTGTTGGAAGAGGTTGGCGTGCTGCAATCGGTTCCGTTGGCCGTTGAGCGGTGTTGGGACATCACCAAAATGATGGTGACCGGCATCAAGCAGATCGTCACGGGTGAGCGCTCGATCAAGGAATTGGGCGGGCCTGTGAAGATCGCCAAGTTTTCAGGAGAACAGATGAGTCTTGGCTTTGTGGCCTTCATCAACTTTTCCGCGCTTATCTCGCTTAATTTGGCATTCATCAACTTCTTGCCAATCCCCGCACTCGATGGCGGGCACCTTGCGTTCTACGCCGCTGAAGCGATCCGCCGCAAGCCGGTTGGTCCACAGGCGACGGAATGGGCGTATCGCACTGGCATCGCTTTTGTGCTCGTGTTTATGGTGATCGTCACCTTTAACGATGTCACAGGATTGCTGCCTTTTGGTGGCTGAAATGGGGCCTTTGCCCGCCAACAATTGCACGCCTGTGTGCAGTTTGTCGGGGAAAGGAAACGGACAGCCGGGCTTTCTTGGCCGATTGTCCCATCTGCCCGCTTGATTGCACTTGTGGCATCGGGCAATGGCAGGTGTGTAAGTTAGGGTTTGCAAGGCCCATTTGGCTTTGCGTTTGCGTCCGGGGCAGGCGCGTCAAATACGGGTTTGGACGGGAACATACATTCCATGAATCGATGCGAACAAGCAGGCGCTGAGCCTGTTCATGCAAAAGGCTCAGCACGCCGGTTGGCCACCGCACTTTTGGGCGCGAGTGCCCTGGCGGGGCTGCCATATACTGCGCTAGCCCAAGACGAAACCACTCCGGTAACCGCTGGGCCCGCTGGCCAAAGTGCGCCAACATCGGTTCCAGCTCCGGCGCCAGCAGCAAACACCATCCGCTCGATCAGCGTGGTCGGCGCGGAGCGGCTGGAGCCGACTACGATCCTTTCCTATATTCGCCTCCGGGTAGGTCAGGAATACACGTCAGCCGGTGCCGATGAGGCCCTTAAGGACCTTGGCGCGACAGAGCTGTTTTCAAACTTCTCAATCCGAAACGATGCGGGCAATGTCGTCATCACGGTGACAGAGAACCCGGTGATCAACCGCATCGTGCTCGAAGGCAATGACCGGCTCGATAGCGACAAGATCTTGCCGGAAATCCGCCTGTCCCCGCGCCAGATCTTCACCCGTTCGAAGGTGCGCGCGGATGTGGCACGGATAATCGAGCTCTACAAACGCCAAGGCCGATTTGCCGCTACGGTTGAGCCAAAAATGGTTCAGCTTCCACAGAACCGGGTCGATATTGTCTTCGAGATCAATGAAGGCCCCAAATCGCGCGTCCGTCAGATCAACATTATCGGGAACGAAGTGTTCTCCGACAATGAGCTGCGCGGGGAAATGGTGACGAAGCAGTCGCGCTTCTTCCGGTTCTTCAGTTCCAACACCAGCTACGATCCTGACCGATTGGCGTTCGACCAGCAAAAGCTGCGTCAGTTCTACTTGACTGAAGGCTATGCCGATTTCCGCGTTGTCTCTGCGGTCGCCGAGCTAACACCGGACCAGCGCGATTTCATCATCACCTATGTGGTGGAAGAAGGAGAGCGATACACTTTCGGCGATGTTGAGGTGGACAGCCAGCTTCGTGACTTTGACAGTGATGCGCTGGCATCCGGCCTCGTTATGCAATCGGGTGACTTCTACAACGCCAAAACGGTTGAGGACACGGTTGAGCAGCTGACAGAGCTTGCGGGCCGCTTTGGTTATGCCTTTGCTGATGTGCAACCGCGCTTTAACCGCAACCCAGACGACCTGACGATGGATATCACCTTCATCCTACGTCAGGCGCCACGCGTGTATATCGAGCGTGTGGATGTTAACGGCAACACGCTAACACAGGACAAGGTTGTTCGCCGCGAATTTCGCCTGTCGGAAGGCGATGCCTTCAACTCATTGGGTGTTGCGCGGACCACGGCTCGAATTAATTCTCTTGGCTATTTCCAAGAGAATTTTGAGGTCAATCAGGTCGAAGGCTCGGCTCCTGACCGGATCGTGCTGGAGGCCAATGTCGAAGAGCAACCCACGGGCGAATTGCAGTTTTCGGCAGGTTTTTCTTCGATTGAGCGGTTCATTCTTGCGGGTTCCATCCGTCAGCGTAACTTTCGGGGACGCGGCCAAACTGTGGGTCTCAGCGTAAACCTGTCACAGTTTTCTCGATCAGCACAGATCAGCTTTACCGAACCCTATGTCTTCGACCGCAACATTTCTGCGGGCGCGGATATCTATCGGCGCGACTTCAACAGCTTCAACCGCTTCGGTGGTGACCGCAACAACACGTTTGAGCAGGCCACCACTGGTGTACAGTACCGTTTGGGTGTGCCGCTGACCGAATTCATGTCGCTAGTCGCGAGTTACCAGCTGAACTATGACGAAGTCAGTCTTGATGAAGGCCTTTTCTTCACTGACAACGACGGCGATCTCATTCGTGGCAACAGTCCTGATGATTTCTGCGATCCTCTCGCTGCTGGCCGGTTCTTGTGTGATGCGCTCGGTGATCGATTGAGCTCCATCATCGGGCTTAGCCTCAATTATAACTCTTTGAATTCGAGGCTTCGCCCCACCCGAGGGCGGGTGGTTTCGCTCAGCTCTGAATGGGCAGGCTTGGGCGGAGATGTTAATTATCTGCGTTTCCGTGGACGCGCGCAGCAATTCTGGAACATCGCCAATACCGGTTTCATCTTCTCGCTGGCATTGGAAGGCGGGACGATCTTCCCCTTGAGCGACCGCGGGGGCGATGATGTCGATGATATCTTGCTCACCGACCGCTTCTTCTTGGGCGAGCCGCAGTTCCGTGGGTTTGATATTCGCGGCGTTGGTCCGCGCATTCTTACGCAGCAGGTTACCGGCGTGGCTGACGATGGCTCATTGATCCTTGTCACTGACCGCAACCAGATCCGCGACGATTCACTGGGGGGTCGCAACTATTATCTTGGCCGCGCGGAGATTGAGATACCGCTCGGTTCAGGCGCGCGCGAGCTTGGCCTGCGTCCATCGATATTCTTGGATGTTGGCGCGCTGTGGGGCGTCCAAACGCCGGTCCTGCAGAGCAATCTGGCATTCATTGAGAATGTGCCACAACTTGATGGCAACGGCGATCCTGTGTTCGACGATGCAGGAAACCAATTGTTTGATCAGGTTCAAACCGACAGTCCGCTTTCTGCCGATGGGGAGCCCAATGCGGTTGTAGCAGGTTCGTTCGTTGAGAACTTCCTCGGCGACTCACCATCCCCACGCATCACCGCCGGTATTGGTGTTAACTGGAACTCGCCCTTCGGCCCGTTCCGTATCGATTTCGCCCAAACGATCCGCAAGGTCGAAGGCGATGACGACAAAACCTTCACGTTTAACGTAGGAACACAATTCTGATGACTTTTTCGACAAAACTCCTCGCCACGGCCGGCCTCGCTGCATGCGCGCTGACGGCTGCCGTTCCAGCCATCGCGCAAGTCGAAGGCCGGATGGCCACCGCCGATGTGAGCCGCGCGATCATCGGGTCAAGCGCTCTTCAAACTGCGTATAGCCAGATCGGCACGACCTATTCTGCTCAAATTGAGCAGCGCCAAACAAAGCAACAGCAGCTCACCACTTTACTTCAACCGTTCGACACGAATGGCAACGGTCAGCTTGATGAAACAGAACTTCCCGCTGTGCAGCAATCGTCCGGCTTCGCGCAAATTCAGACGCTTGAGCAAGAAGTTGCCGCGATCACCAATCAAGTGAATGGCGCGCGCATCTATGCGGTTGAGCAGATTTTGGCTCAATATCCCGCAGCTTTGACCGAAGTGACAACCCAGCAACAAATCGTCTTGGTGCTTCAACCTGACGCGGTTCAATTCGCTGCAGAAGGTATGGATGTGACCGCGCAGGTCACCACTGCTTTGAACACTCGGGTGCCTTCTGTGGCCATCGTACCGCCTGCAGACTGGCGCCCGTCGCGCCAATCGGCCCAGATATTCCAAGAGATCCAGCAAACCCTGCTCACCGCGCAGCTTATCCAGCAACAGCAGGCAGCGCAGCAAGGCCAGCAACCCGCACAGGCACCTTCGGGTCGCTAATCCGGAAGCCAAAGAAGGGGCAGCGCATGAGCGAGACGGACACATCATCCGAACCAATTGTGGATTATGACATCCACAAGATCCTGAAAGCGCTGCCTCACCGCTATCCGTTGCTGCTTGTGGACCGTGTTAAGGCGCTTCATCTCAATGAGCGCATTCACGCCGTGAAGGCGGTGAGCATGAATGAAGAGTTCTTTCAGGGGCATTTCCCAGGGGCTCCCATTATGCCTGGTGTCCTCCAGATTGAGGCCCTTGCACAGGCCGCAGCAATCCTTGGGATAGAGACACTGGAATTGGCGGGCACAGGCAAACTGGTGATCTTTATGGGCATTGAGAGCGCCAAGTTTCGAGCTCCTGTGACGCCTGGATGTCTACTGGATCTCGAAGTGGAATTTCTTCAACAGCGCCGCACAATCTACAAGTTCAAGGGCCGTGCCAGCGTAGAAGGCAAAACGACTTGCGAATGCGAGTTCACCGCGATGATCGCCGACCCGCCTAAGGCATAGTGCAACTTTGCTTGCAATTTTCATAGGCGCCGCTAAAGGCCCTGCTTCTCCAGATTTATAGCACCGCCGGTCGGAACCGGCGAAAGCTCAAAGGAATTTATTATGAAAGCCGAAGGGCACCCCGATTATCACATGATCACGGTCAAGATGACCGATGGCACCGAGTTTCAAACCCGCTCCACTTGGGGCAAAGAAGGCGACACGCTCGCGCTTGATATTGACCCGACGAGCCACCCGGCTTGGACGGGTGGGCGCCAACAGCTTCAAGAAGGTGGCCGTGTGGCTGCATTTAACAAACGTTTCGGCGGCCTGTCCCTGAAGAAATAAGAGGCACGGCAAAAAAGCTAAACGAGAGGCGGTCTGATTGGGCCGCCTTTTGTTTTGTGCCAGGCGCCTCGTCAGGTACACAGCCCCAATGAACGCTTGGATATTTCTTGGAATAGCGATCGCGCTGGAGGTTGCTGGGACGTTTTTTCTGAAACTCTCGAACGGGTTTGAGAAATGGCAGTGGGGTATGGCTTCGATCGGTTGCTATTCAGCCTGCTTTTGGGCGCTGGCGCCAGCAATGAAAGTGCTGCCGGTTGGGATCGTCTATGCGATCTGGTCCGGAATTGGTATCGTTGCGGCGAGTTTGATAGGGATCTTCGCGTTTGATGAGCCGCTTGGCGGACTTCAATTCTTCTTCATAGCGATGATCCTAGTCGGAGCAGTTGGGCTCAATCTCACAATCAATCATGCCTAAACCTGATCAAGCGGGAAATGCTGCCCTTCAGGACGGTAGACTTCAATCGGGTCCCCTGGAGATATGATGCCGGTGCTCATGGCCACTGACATGACACTCCCTCTTCGGACAATCTTGCTTCCTAGCTTGGTGACCATTTCGTTCATGAGACCCGGATGAAACCGTTCGATCCGCTCACACGGATCGGACAATCCAATCACGCTCAAGACCACATCCTTCCCTATCTTGAGAATGGTATCGCGCCCCAGATCCAAAAGATTCACGCCGCGTGTTGTAATATTCTCTCCAAGATCACCGGGATTTAGTTCAAACCCCCTCCTATCCAGTTCTTCCAACAATTCTATTTGTAGCAAATGAACTTCGCGTAGACTGGTCTGAACTGGGTCGACCACAATGCGGCTGTGATGGATGATTGTGGTGCTCGGTAGAGCGGCAGGTCTGATGTTCCTTTCTTCGTGCGCTTCAGTCGTGGTTTGAGGCGTTTCGCAGAATCTGTGCTCAGCAGCGCTGCATACGCCAACAACCTCGGCAGGCGGGTAGAAAGTCATCATGTCTTATATCCCAATCGCAAGGTTTAAAAATTTTACCGCGACTTGATGTCTAACTGGTGATGGGGCATTGCGTTCCTGAATTAAAGCCAAATCTTCAATATAAATGTCTGCGGAGGCACGAGGTAATTACTTCGACATTTGTCAACTCTTCAATTTTTCTGAATTTTATAATCAGGACCAAGGCTTTTCCCTATACCACTTTGTGATCACATACTTCACCCCTTTGCGTACCTTCATTCCGTGATGCAAAGTGTTTGGGTTCAGGCTCCCATCGCTTCGCGCGTTATTCCAGCATAGCAACTTGCCGGGTTCGGGCTGAAAGCTCTTCTTGATCATCTTGAACCTCGTGGCTCCCCCCGCGTCTACATCATTGAGATAGATCATGAAGGTCCAAGTGCGCTGGCCGCTCTTGGCGCAGAACTTTTCATAATCGGCGCCGCCAGGGGTGAAGTAATCGGTGTGCGGTTTGAATTCTTGGCCAACGTCATAGCGTTGCCCCTGGCAGGGCTCCCCGAACTTTGGGTCAATGGCGTTCAGGTCACTTAACCTCTGCTCCAGTGCAATGACCGGCTCCGCTTGAGGATCAAGGTCACAGGTTTCACTGGTGCGAAAGTAATCATCGCCGTTGGGGTCAGCGATTGTAGAAGGGCGTCGGTCCTTCTCGATCATCGTGATCAGCTTCGCGCAAAGATCGGGTGGCAAAAAATGCTTCATCTGAAAAAGTTCGATCTTGGCGACTGGAAGACGCTGAGCTCCGGCATGACCCGCCAATTGGGCGCTTACAGAATCGTGTGTGATTTGCATGGCTAACCAGCTTAAGGCTAGTCATACCGGAGGCAAGGGTGTGCTCAGGCGCGCAACAATATTTCGTGTGAGCATCTGCAATGCAGATTTCCCTTCCCTTTGGCGGCGCATTGTGCAACAGGCTCGCGCCCGTTGAAAGTGGCCTTGACCGCTTGATCCGGCAGCCTATTGGCAAGTCCTTGCGCGGACTTGGCAATCGTATCTTTCAAATGAAGATGCGTCGGGGTCGGGGCATGTGGCGATCGTAGTTCAGTTGGTTAGAACGCCGGCTTGTGATGCCGGAGGTCGCGGGTTCGAGTCCCGTCGATCGCCCCATTTTCCCCGTATTTCACCCCATTGATGGGGTCTTGACACCAAGTCTATCGCGCATAGCGAAAAGGCGTGTGTTGATGACTGCATTCTGGACCGAACCCGATTTTGACGATCACGAGATGGTGCATGTCGTGCGCGATCGCACTTCAGGTTTGACAGCAATTATTGCCATCCATTCCTCGCATCTAGGTCCTGGCGCAGGGGGCACTCGGTTTTGGCATTATCCTGAACCCAAAGACGCCCTGCGCGACGCTTTGCGTCTTTCACGCGGGATGAGCTACAAGAACGCGATGGCAGGGCTGCCTATGGGAGGCGGGAAAGCTGTCATCCTCGCTGACGATGCGCGCTCGAAAACCCCGGCAATGCTCGCCGCATTCGGTGAAGCGGTAGAGGGTCTCGGCGGACGATATGTGACAGCAGAAGATGTCGGCATCAGCGAAGCCGATATGGTCGCCGTTTCGCAGAAGACTGCCCATGTATCGGGCCTGCCAGTTACCGGTGAGGACAGCGCAGGCGGCGATCCAGGACCGTTTACATCCTATGGCATTTATCTTGGGATCAAAGCCGCGGTAAAGCACCAATTGCACACTGACAGCATGAAGGGGGTCCACGTTGCACTGCAGGGCACAGGGAGCGTTGGCAGCGGTGTAGCTCGCTTGCTTGCGAAAGACGGGGCGCAGCTTACGCTTTCTGATATCCATGCCGAGCGAGTGAGTGATCTTGCTGATGAATTGGGCGCAAGACTTGTCTCGCCCGATGCCATCCTGACCGTTCCGTGTGATGTGCTGAGCCCCAATGCTCTTGGCGCGATCTTCGATGAAAAGACCATTGCTGCTCTCGACACTAAGATTATCGCGGGCGGAGCCAACAATCAGCTAGCGCGGGCGCATCACGGTGCGGCCGTGTTTGACCGCGGTATCCTTTATGCGCCGGACTATGTGATAAATGCCGGCGGCATCATTTCCGTGGCCACCGAATACCTCGCTCGCCGCGATGGTAGAACGGCTAGCGTCCTTGACGTGAACCGCTTAATCGAAAAAATTCCCGCGCGGCTGGAAGCGATCTGGAAAGCCAGCGAGGACGAAGGCAGTTCGCCCGACCTGGTTGCCGATCGCATGGCTCAGGAACTTATTGGGCGCGCCTGATTTTTGCTTCTAAGGGGCGCTTACGCGTTTTCCGCAAGAATGATGGCTGAACTTGCGTCTTTTGCGCCCTTGCAGCCTTCGCATGGAGCTTTAATAGGGGCGGAGGGGATTTAAGAGTGCATATCTACGCAAATCCAAAACGCTTCCTGACGCTCGCCAATTGGCTGATGCCGCTGCTTTTCTGGAGCGGGCTTGTGCTCTCGCTCGGGGCGCTTGCATGGGGCGTGTTCTTTGTTCCACCTGATCGCTTGATGGGGGAGACGGTGCGTATCCTCTTCATCCATGTGCCAGCCGCGTGGTTGGGTATGGGCGGTTGGACTGGCATCGCAATTTCAAGCGGGGCTTTGCTGATCTGGAAACATCCGCTGGCAGGGATCGCCGCGCGCGCGATTGCGCTGCCCGGCATGGTGTTTTGCGCGATCTGCCTTGCGACCGGTTCGATCTGGGGAAGGCCCACTTGGGGAACATGGTGGGAATGGGACGGGAGGCTCACCTCCATGCTTGTCCTGTTGTTTCTGTATGGCGGATACATTGCCCTATCGAATGCTTCGGCTCGCGAGGGTGGGTCATACAAGATCGCTGCCATTTTTGGGCTGGTTGGTGCCATCAATGTGCCGATCATTAATCGCAGCGTGGTCTGGTGGAATTCGCTCCACCAACCTCCCAGTTTGACTGCGGGAAAAAGCGCGATTGATGGTGTTTTTCTATGGCCGCTGCTTGTTTCTGTGCTTGGTTTTTCGCTGTTATTTGGCGGCGTCGTCTTGATGCGGATGCGGGCTCTGATCGCTCAGCAACAGGTTGAGGCGCGGTTGCGTCGCCGCGCTCTCGATGATGAAGCGCCTGTTTCTACCGCACCCACGACAGCGGTTCCAATCGGGGAGGGGGCATAATGCGTGAGGCGCTGGATCCTTGGCCATTTGTCGTTGGGTCTTATGCTGTTGGTCTGATTGCGCTCGCCCTGCTTGTTGGGTGGAGCTACTATTCGATGCGCCGCGCAGAAAAGCGACGTGATGAATTGAGGCGGAAATGAAGGCCAAACATCAAAGATTAACGCTGGTATCGCTCGCACTCATTGCGATTGTGGCTGCCGGATTGATCGCCACTTGGGCGCTTAGTAGTCAGGCGAACTTCTTCTATCTTCCAGAGCAGATGCGTGACGATCCGCCCGAATTTGGCCAGCCTGTCCGTTTGGGCGGCATGGTTCAACCCGGTTCAATCGCCACTCAGGCCGACGGGATCACTGTGAACTTCGTCGTGACTGGCAACGAAGAAAGCATGGTTCCGGTCACCTATAGCGGGATTCTTCCCGATCTTTTCGTTGAAGGATCAGGCGTGGTTGCGGAGGGGAGCCTGCAACAGGATGGTACGTTTCTGGCCACCAATTTGCTCGCCAAGCACGACGAGAACTATGTCCCGCGCGAACTTGAAGGGCTCGAAGGCCATGATGGGAACGCGGACTACGCGGAAACCGTGGCAGGTTTGGAATAGGCGGTAGAGACCAATGATCGCTGAACTGGGTCTTGCTGCCTTGTGGCTTTCCGCTGCGCTTGCAGTCTTGCAGATGATTGCGGGGGCTATGGGCCTGAGAGAAGGGGCATTGGTGCAGCATGCGCTCTATGCGAGACCCGCGGCGGTGGTGCAGGCATTTCTGGCCGTCCTTGCTTTCTTTCTGCTGCTATATGCGTTTGCGGTTACCGACCTTTCGATAAAGCTGGTTTCTACCAATTCGCATTCGGCCAAGCCGTTTATTTACAAGCTCACCGGCACTTGGGGCAATCACGAAGGCTCAATGCTGCTTTGGGTGGCTGTGCTCGCATTGTCTGGTGGGTTGCTCGCTGGGCTGGAACGGCGCCTGCCGGAAAAAACCATGAGCGCGACGCTGATGGTGCAGGGCTTTGTCGCGCTGGGATTTTACGCCTTTCTCATCCTGTCTTCTAACCCGTTTGAGCGTATGCCGGTTGCGCCGATTGAGGGCACGGGCCTGAACCCGCTGCTCCAAGATATCGGTCTCGCGATCCATCCGCCGACGCTTTATGTCGGCTATGTAGGCCTATCGATTGCATTCAGTTTGTGCATGGGCGCGCTCTTGACGCGGCAAGTCACGCCCGATTTCGCGAAGGTGATGCGGCCTTGGGTGCTTGGGGCTTGGGTGTTCCTGACCTTCGGGATCACAGCAGGTTCTTACTGGGCCTATTATGAGCTCGGCTGGGGGGGCTGGTGGTTCTGGGACCCCGTGGAAAACGCGTCCCTGATGCCATGGCTAGCCGCAACTGCTTTGCTCCATTCGGTCAGCGTCCTGGCCGCCCGCGACGCATTGCGCACATGGACAATCATGCTGGGCGTTCTGGCCTTTTCGATGTCGATGCTGGGTACTTTCCTAGTGCGATCAGGCGTGCTCACAAGTGTCCATGCTTTCGCTGTCGATCCGGAGCGCGGAACCTTTATCCTCATCCTGCTGGGTCTTTATATTGGCGGAGCGCTAACGATTTTTGCCTTGCGAGCCGGATCAGTAGCGGAAGGGAAGCGGTTCTCTGCGACCAGCCGTGAAGGGGCGTTGGTGTTCAACAATGTGATGCTTTCGGCGATCCTTGCGATCGTCCTTTTGGGGACTCTCTATCCACTGTTGACGGAGGCCTTTGATGTAAGAGTCAGTGTCGGCCCCCCTTACTTCAACCCTGCTGGCGCTATCTTCGCGATCCCGATGTTCATCGTGATGGCGGTGGGGCCGCTGCTGCGTTGGAAAGATGACAAGCCCAAGCGTATTCAGTTTGAACTGTGTGTGCTCGCAGCGATCGCTATCGCAGTTTTAGCTTTAGTTGCGATCCTTGGTAACTATTCGATCCTTTCGGTTTTAGGCCTTGCGTTGGCGGTAGCGCTAGGGGTTGCCTCCCTCATGCCACTTAGAGGACGCAACATCCGGCGCATCCCAACCGCGACTTGGGGTATGGTTTGCGCGCATTTTGGTGTGGCGGTTGCCTTGTTTGGCATGGCCAGTGAAACGGCTTTTACCTCTGAAAAACTGGCAGCGATGGCGCCAGGCGACACGGAAGAAATTGCAGGCTGGACCGTGCAGCTTGAAAGCGTGGATCCGGTCGCTGGGCCCAACTGGACCGCCATCGAGGCGCGCCTAGCTGTGGCTCGCGGCGACGAAGAACCCACCATTATCGGCCCACAAGCGCGCAATTTCTGGTCGCCTCCGCAACCGACCAGCGAAAGCGAACTCATCACCCGCTGGGATGGACAGCTCTATGCGGTTGTCGGAGACAGCGCGGGAGTGGACGCGCAAGGCCGCGAACGCTGGCAAATCCGTGTTTGGTGGAAACCCTTTGTGACCTTCATCTGGTATGGCGGATTGCTGATCGCGTTTGGCGGATTGCTCTCGATCTTTGGCCGTGTGCAGGTCGATCTCCGCCGCCGTTCTGCGGTGGCGAAGGGCAAGGTGCGCCGCGAAGACCAAGAGGCTTTGAAGCCCCCTGCAACACCAGGTGCCACCGCTCCGGAGCCGGCGGAATAATGCGCATTGCCTATCTTATACCGCTCGCGCTGTTCTTGTTCTTCGCGGGGCTTGCCGGCTATATGCTTACCCAACCCAAAGAGCAGAATGTCCGATCACAGATGATTGAGCAGCCTCTGCCGGATTTCGAGTTGGAGCCAGCTCTAGAAGGCATGCCGGGGGCAACCAAGGCTGATTTTGTCGGCGGCCAGCCGCGCTTGCTCAATATCTGGGCCAGCTGGTGCTTGCCCTGCATTGCAGAGGCCCCGCATTTGGAGAGGCTCAAGCAGGAAGGGGTGGAAATCATCGGCGTTGCGATCCGCGACCGGCCGGAGGCTGTTGCTGGGTTTCTGGACCAGTATGGCAATCCTTATGCGCGGATCGGCTCTGACGACATTTCCGAATTGATGCTGGAGATCGGCGCATCGGGCGTGCCTGAGACCTATGTGATCGATGCGGAAGGCAATATCCGGTATCAACACATTGGCGATGTGAGGGCGGAGACGGTTCCGCTGCTTCTTGAAAAGCTGGAAGAGGTGCGGTGATGAGGCTCCTATTAGCTTTTCTTGTCTTTATCGCGGCGCCGCTTGCAGCCCAGCAATCGATGCCGCCAGCGCCTTATGCTTACACCCAGCTCGAGGACCCTGCATTAGAAGCAGAAGCAACTGAGCTCATGGAAACGTTGCGCTGCCTCAAATGCCAGTCGCAGAGCATCAACGATTCCGATGCGCCTATGGCGGGTGATATGCGGCATCAGGTGCGCTCACGCTTACTGGCGGGTGAAAGCCCAGACGAAATCCGTCGCTGGCTCACACAGCGCTATGGCGACTATGTCAGCTATCAGCCTGAAGTGTCATCGACGACATGGCCGCTTTTCGCGATCCCAGTCCTGCTCCTATTGATTGTTGGCGGCGTTTTGCTCACCCGTTTGGGCAAGCGGCGCAATGATGGTCCGGAGGCCGCCGAATAATGGCCGGCTGGCTGGCTGTTTTGTCACTGGCTCTAGTGAGCTTTGCCATCGCGGCTTTCATGCTGCGATTGCCAAAAGAGGGCTTTGCGGTGTTTGGTGCCGTGCTGCTGTTTGGTCTTGTGGGGTATGCTTGGCAGGGGTCTCCGGGTCAGCCCGGTGCGCCCAAAGAGCCTGATCTTTCCGCAGAACAAGATACGGGTGAGGAAATGGTCACCGCCCGCAGGCAATTGTTCGATGAAAGCGTGCCCAAGCCCGACTATCTCGTTCTGTCAGACGGTTTTGCGCGCCGGGGTAAATTTGACGAAGCAGCCGGGCTGTTGCGTAAGGGATTGAATGACAATCCCAATCATTTGGAAGGCTGGCTTGCGCTGGCCATGTCATTGACAGGGCACGCCGATGGCTTTGTCACGCCTGCAGCGGCCTATGCCTATGGTAAAGCGCGGGAGATTGATCCCGCCAACCCGGGGGCTGACTATTTCATGGGATTCTCCCTGCTACAAACGGGCCAAGTGCGCGCCGCGCGGGAGACTTGGGCCAATCTACTAGAGCGATCCCCTGAAGATGCCCCTTGGCGCGAAGACATCACAAACAGAATAGCGCAGTTGGATGAGATGATCGCCAATGCGCCCATGTTGCAGCAATAATCAGTCGCAGGGCCGAATTGAACCGAGGCGAGTCGCGTTGTTGCAGGTGCGAAGCCATGGTGCTAGGGCGCGCGGCCTTGGATGGGTGAATACGCCCGGCCACTCGGGATAATCGCACCGTATGAGCGACAGAGCTTCGTCATCGCCCGCTCCAGCGCATCAGCCACCGGAAGGTGGGCACAGCCACAGTGCGTCCAAAACTGCTCTTGCCGTGGGCGCAATTGGTGTCGTCTTTGGCGATATTGGTACCAGCCCGCTTTACGCCTTCCGTGAGACCTTTGTCGGCCGCGCAGGTGTGCAGCTTGACCCGGCGCATGTGCTTGGCGTTGTCAGCCTTATCTTCTGGTCGATGACTTTGGTGGTGGCGATCCAATATGTCACCATCCTGATGCGCGCGGATAACAAGGGGCAGGGCGGAAGCTTGGCGCTCGTCGCGCTGATCAGCCGCAGCCTCTCGAAGTCCAAATATGGTTGGATAGCGATTTTGCTGGGCGTGTTTGCGACCTCGCTTTTCTACGGCGACAGCATGATCACCCCGGCCATCTCAGTCTTGTCAGCGGTGGAAGGCCTCACCGTGGTCGACCCCGGATTGCAGCGTTATGTGATCCCAATCGCGCTGGGCCTGCTGGTCTTCCTGTTTGTGATCCAAAAGCGCGGGACAGCCAAGGTTGGCGCGCTGTTCGCCCCGGTGATGATCGTCTATTTCACCGTCATCGCGGCCTTGGGTCTGTGGCAGATTGTCCAGACGCCCGACATCTTGTGGGCGCTTTCCCCCCATCACGCCGTCAATTTCTTCATTCTCGATGGCTGGTTCGCCTTTCTCGCGCTCGGCACGGTGGTGCTGGCCGTGACGGGGTCTGAGGCGCTTTACAGCGATATGGGGCACTTTGGGCGCGGTCCCATGCGGCTATCGTGGTTCGGCTTCGTAATGCCCTGCCTGCTGCTCAACTATTTCGGGCAGGGTGCGATGGTGATCGGCCTGCCTCCCGAGCAAGCGGCCGAAGCGATCCAGAACCCGTTCTTCTTCTTAGCCTCTGAGGAATGGCGCTTGCCGCTGGTGATCCTCGCCACTGTGGCGACCTTTATCGCGAGCCAAGCGGTGATTTCAGGAGCCTTCTCAATTACCAGTCAGGCGATCCAGATGGGCTATATCCCGCGTCTCAACATTCGCCACACCTCAGAGACCGAGGGCGGGACAGATTTACATCCCTGCGGTCAATTGGGCGCTGATGGTGGCGGTGATCATTCTGGTGCTGACCTTCCAGAACTCATCCAACCTCGCCAACGCATACGGCATCGCAGTTACGGGGGCGGTGACGATCGACACGCTGCTCATGGCGGTGTTGCTGGTGGGCGTGTGGAAGTGGAAGTGGTGGTATGCCGCGCCCGTCGTCTTGGGCTTCCTCATAATCGATGGCGCCTATTTCGCAGCCAACCTCACCAAAGTGCCTGAAGGCGGCTGGTTCCCGCTGCTGATCGGCTTCATCGCCTTCCTGCTGCTCACCACATGGGCTCGCGGGCGCAAGCTGATGCGCGAGCGGATGAGCGAAAGCTCGCTTCCGATGGAGATCTTCGCAAAGTCTGCCAAGAACTCCGCCCTGCGCGTCCCCGGCACCGCGATCTTTATGGCGAGCGCGTCCTCCGGCGTGCCCTCAGCGCTGCTCCACAATATCAAGCACAACAAGGTGCTGCACGAGCGTGTGGTGATCCTGACGGTGGAGATCGCCGATGTGCCCTATGTCGATCCCGACAAACGCTGCGAGTTTAAGGATATGGGCGACGGCTTCTTCCGCGCGGTGCTGCATTACGGCTTTATGGAGGAAACCGACGTTCCCGTTGGCCTCAAAAACATGGAGCGATGTGGCGGCGAGTTTGACATGATGCACACCAGCTTCTTCCTCTCGCGCCAGACTTTGCTGCCCAGTGAAAAGCCCGGAATGCCCATCTGGCGCGAGAAGATATTCGCATGGATGCTGATGAACTCAGCTAGCGCAATGGACTTCTTTAAGCTGCCGACGAACAGGGTTGTGGAGCTGGGAAGCCAGGTGGAGATTTAGGCTTCTCGTAAGTCTATAGGTATCGGGTTGCCGTCCCTTTAGCGTGAATTTTCTTGTTCAGGATTGCTCAACCGGGTGGATGTCAGCTTCGCCGTCGAAAGCGATCTTATCTGGGAGAACTCGATACCAATTGGATCGGATTTCAGTAGACATCCACGATTGGGAACTCTGCTGTGGCAAGGCGAATGCTCGGCATTTGGTTGGACCTGATTTTCCAATCGCCCCGCTTACCTCCCAAAAAGACTGTGTGCAGTTTGGCCTGCTCGATACCTGCGATTGATCGATTGATCAGCACCGTCTGAGTTCACGCGGCGGTGACTCGTAGGCGGATCAACTCCTCCGCAGTTTTGATTCCATAGAATGCGGAGTGAAGGCTACGATATCTGGTTCGCCGCCGTAGTTCCGAGCGAAATCGATCAAAACTGCTCGACTATGCTTCAGGTTAATCCGTGCCTAATAATAGTGATGTCAGATCAGTTTCTTTGAGGTCATGAAACGATGCGCAATTTTAGCTCGGCATTCAATGGCACTCGCTAAGAGCAGTCGGACGGCAAGCCAATGGAAACACCCGGTATCCCCTTTTCCGAAACGTAGAAGGGCAGGTCGTCTCGAAAAGGTGCTGAACAAAGCAAAGACTAGTATTCTAGCTCTGTTGTGAGCACTGCATTGAATTCCCTTTTGGCCATTCTAGTGAATTTATAGATCCTGCTGGAGGCTGAGTCCTCTTTGAAACGTCCCCTCATCCTGCCCCACATCCAGACCATGCTTCAACAGCATTGGGATCTGGGTGAAGGTGAAGAGGAAGCTCAGCGGCATAAACACCCAGAACTTGGCCCACAGCCACCCTTCAAAATCCATCTGCGCGCGCAGCACTTCGTTGAGGCCAGCGAGGAACAGAAAGAACACGCCCCAATTGCGCGAGAGTTTGAGCCAGCCTGCCTCGTCCACGCCCTCAAACGCGGCCTCCAGCAGGATTTGTAAAAGCGCGCGACCCATGAAGAAGCCCACTATTAGCGCGGTGCCCATCGCGGCGTAGATGATCGTCGGCTTGATCTGCACAAAGGTGGGATCGCCGAAGAAAATGGTGAGCGCTCCAAACCCCACGATCAGCGCGGTTGAGAACCACAGCATCGGCGAGATCTTGCCGAGCAGCATCTTGCTCGCGACGAGAGCGATCACCGCCGCCAACATAAACGCGCCGGTGCCATAGACGATGGCAAGGATCTCGCCCGCAGGGTTGGGATCGCCGGGCGCATTCCAGCGATAGACGCCGAGGAACACCAGCAGCGGGCCATAATCGACCAGCACATTGAGCCAGCCTGATCCTGCCTTTTTGGCCTCGGCTTTGGTTTCGTCCTCAGCCATCAGGCCACTCCTGCAATAACACGCGCCACCAGATCGGGGTCAAACGGGCGCAAATCTTCCATCTTCTCGCCCACGCCTATCGCGTGGATCGGGAGCCCATATTGTTCTGCCGCTGCGACCAGCACCCCGCCGCGCGCGGTTCCGTCAAGTTTGGTCATGATAAGGCCGGTGACGCCTGCGACCTCTTGGAACACGTCGATCTGTGAGAGCGCGTTCTGCCCGTTGGTCGCATCGAGCACCAGCACCACGTCATGCGGCGCCTCTTCGTTGAGCTTCCCCAGAACCCGTCGTATTTTGGCGAGTTCCTCCATCAGCTCTTTCTTGTTCTGCAAGCGGCCCGCTGTGTCGACCACCAAAGCGTCGATCCCGGTGTCGGTCGCCTGCTTAACCGCGTCGAACACAATGCTCGCCGGATCGCCGCCTTCTGGGCCGCGCACGATGTCTACGCCCGCGCGCTCAGCCCAAGTGGCCAATTGACCGATGGCGGCAGCGCGGAACGTGTCCCCGGCAGCAAGCAGCACGCCATAATCATCCTCGGTGAAAAGATGCGCAAGTTTGGCGATGGTCGTCGTCTTACCCGATCCGTTGACGCCGATCACAAGGATCACCTGCGGACGTGGGAAAGCGGTGACTTCGAGCGGTTTGGCCACGGGGCGAAGGATTTCGGCGATTTCTTCTGCTACTGCTTCTTTCAGCTCGCGCTCGGTGATTTCGAGCCCAAAGCTCTTTTCGGCCAGCCGTTTCCGAATACGCGCTGCGGCGGCGGGGCCGAGGTCAGAGATGATCAGCGCATCCTCCACCTCATCAAGCGTCGCATCATCAAGCCGCGCGGCAACACCGGTGAGGTTTGAACCCAGCCTTTCAGAGGTCTTGCGAAAGCCGCCAAGGACGCGCTCGCTCCAACTTTGGCTCATATCAAAAGGCCCTCCTCTGCCGCGCAGGGTGTGGTAGTAACCAATCGGCCCGCCGGCGTTCCTTCGGGCAGCCGCACTCTTGCATAGTTAGGCGCATAGCCGGTGCCGTCGCGTTCGGCGAGAACGGGTAGAGTTTCACCCACAAGGCTTTGCAGCCATGCTGAACGGCGCCCTGCAACTGCTACGCGCAATTCGGCAGCGCGCGCCTTGATCACATCGCGGCCATGCTGCGGCATGCGGGCGGCGGGTGTTCCGGGACGGGGGGAGTAAGGGAAGATATGGCCATGGACGATGTCGAGTTCTTCAATGATCGAGAGATTGGCGGCGTGGTGCTCTGTGGTCTCGGTCGGGAAGCCTGCGATGAGGTCAGCGCCGATGGCGATTTCGGGACGGCGCGCTTTCAGCCGGGCGACCAACTCCACCGCGTCTTTGCGCAAATGCCGCCGCTTCATCCGCTTTAGCATCAGGTCGTGCCCGTGCTGCATGGAGAGATGCAGATGCGGCATCAATCGCGCATCGCTGGCGAAGAGTTCGAACAGTTGAGGGTCGATCTCGATCCCGTCGAGTGAAGAAAGGCGCAGGCGGGTTAGTTGATGAAACCCATCCAGAATGGCCTTGACCAGAACGCCCAGGCCCGGTGTGTTGGAAATATCCTGTCCCCAGCTTGTAAGATCAACACCCGTCAGAACAACTTCCTTAGCGCCCTGATCCAGATGGTGCTCCACCTCGCGCAGCACCTCAGCGATCGAAAGCGAGCGGCTTTTTCCGCGCCCTTGAGGGATCACGCAAAAGGTGCAGGCGTGATCGCATCCGTTCTGAACCGCGACAAAAGCGCGCGTGCGGGTTGGGGGAGGGGGCGCCTTTGGCAGCGGCACATTCCAGCGGCGCGGATCAAGCTTTTCCGCATTGGCGATCAGCCCATCAACTTCGGGCATGGCTGCAATCTCATTGCGCTCAATGTCGGCCGCACACCCTGTCACAACCAAGCGCGCATCGGGCCGTGCGCGCCGTGCCTTGCGGATGGCTTGGCGCGTTTGTCGCACCGCTTCCGATGTGACCGCGCACGAATTCACCACCACAAGGTCGCCCGCATCGGCAAGCATCGCCTTCATCCGCTCGCTCTCGGCGATGTTCAGACGGCAGCCCAAAGAGATCACTTCGGGCGAGATCTCGCCTTGCGTGGTCGAAGGGGGTTCGGGAGCAGGGGAAGTGCTCATGCAAAATCGCCCCACTCAAAAGTTCCGCGAAAGGCCTCTTGCGCCGGCCCGGTCATGCGGATGGTCCCGCCTTCAGGCCATTCGATAACCAAATCACCGCCCGGCAAAGTCACAGTGACCCGTCGCCCCGTAATACCGCGCCTGATCGCGGCAATGGCAGTTGCGCAGGCGCCTGTTCCGCAGGCCAGTGTCAGACCGGCTCCGCGTTCCCACACGTGAAGGCGCAAGTGATCTTTGGCTATCATCGATGCAACATTCACGTTGATCGCTTCAGGAAACAGTGGGTCTTTTTCGATCATCGGCCCAAGCGTGCGAAGGTCAACGGAATCTGCGTCTTCAACGAAGAACACGACGTGAGGATTGCCGACATTTACAGCCACCGGATCGTTCAATTGCTCCCAGCCCACTGGCATCGACAACGTGTCCATCGCATAGGCAAGCGGAATGGCATCCCAGTCAAAGCGCGGAGCGCCCATATCCACGCTTGCACCGCCTTTTGCCGGCTCAAGCGCTATGACACCTCCTGCCGTTTCAACTTGCACTTGTGACCCGTGCAAAAGCGCCACCGCGCGTGAGGCATTGCCGCATGCTTGCACTTCGGAACCATCCGAGTTGAAGATCCGCATAAGAAAAGCTTCGTTCGCGCTTGGCTCAAGCACAATCAGCTGATCGCAACCGATCCCCTTGCGCCGATCCGCCAAGGCGCGCGCCATTGCCGGTGTGATCGCTCCGGGCAGCGCTTCTGCTCGCGCATCAAGCACGATGAAATCATTGCCAAGGCCGTGCATCTTGATGAAGGGAATGCGCATAAGTTTCCGCGCATCTATGCACCCGCACGGCCACCGTCCAGCCCTGCGTACCAAATGGAGTGTGTCTACATCGATACTGTTTTGCGCATTTGCGGGGCAGCATCATTCAGCCTCGATGCAATCGGAGCGTCAACCTCGCCTGTATACTTGCCCAGCGCCTCAAGTCTCGACTGCACCTCGTCGGCGCTTTCAGGCTTACCGTAAAGGTATCCTTGCCCTTTGAGCGTGCCCATATTTTTGAGCGTATCGAGGATCGCTTCATCCTCAATTCCCTCAGCCGTGATCGGCATGTTCAATCCGCGTGCCAAGGAGACAATTGCATCAACAATTTTTGAGTTGCTGTTGGGTTTGTTGAGTTCACTGACAAAGCTGCGATCGATTTTCAATCGGTCGAACGGCAGCGTGCGCAATTGCTCAAGCGAAGAATAACCTGTGCCAAAATCATCAAGGCTGACTTTCACACCTTGGTTCCGAAGGCTTGTGATGATGGACCGGACTAGTCCGATATTGTCGTGGAGGCAGCTTTCCGTGATCTCGATTTCCAACCGTTCCGCAGGGAAACGGTGCTTGATCATGATTTTCAGCAGCTTTTGCGCAAACCAAGGATCGCGCAGCTGGATCGGTGAGACATTGATCGCAAGCGTCAGCGTGTCATCCCAGCTGTTGGCATCAATGAAAGCCTTTTCGATGAGGCTGTCCGATAACTGCGTGATCAGGCCGATTTCTTCGGCAATCGGGATAAAGATATCCGGGGTGACAAGGCCCATTGTTTCCGTCTGCCAACGCGCAAGCATCTCAAACCCGACAAGCTTGCCGGTCTCTAGGTCAACTTGCTGCTCATAATATGGCACAAACTCGTCAGTAACGAGCCCGCGTCTGATCCCCGTTTCCAGCTCATTACGGAAACGCAGTTCGTTCTCCATTGTCTTTTCGAACCAGAAGTAGCGGTTCTTGCCCTGCTTCTTCGCGTGATACATCGCGATATCGGCGCGCTGCATAAGCGAGTCTGCATTGGCGAGATCGGGATCAAAGCCGCTTTCATCAAAATCAGTCGATACACCGATCGAGACCGTTGCATCCAAGGTCATCTTTTCCAGCTCAATCGGGCGGGAGATTTGCTCATAGATACGGATCACAAGGTCATCGATGCGGTCGCGTGTCTGGGGATCAAAAGGTACGATGATCCCAAACTCGTCGCCTCCCAGACGCGCGAAGCTCGCATCCTTAGGCAACAACGCGTTGATCCTATTCGCGACTTCGATAAGGACTGCATCGCCTGTTGCATGCCCATGTATATCGTTGATTTGTTTGAAGTTATCGAGGTCAATCATGCAATAGGCGATGGCGAGACCTTTTGTGCTGATGTCGACTCTCAATTGGTTTGTCGCATCAGTGATGCTGCGCCGATTGAGGCAGCCAGTAAGCGGATCGCGTTCTGCAAGCTGGCGAGCCTTTTCTTCAGCGTGACGCCTTTCATCGATCTCGCTCTGCAATTCGCGGTAACGCCGATAGCCGAAAATAACGAGAACGACATTGAGCAACAGCGCATTGACCAAGAGATGATCGGGACTTTCCCCACCTGCGAAGACGGCGTCGATAGCGCGCGGCAGAACCGAGCTGCCGGTTGCTACAAAAAGAATGATTGCCGCTGTAGCGATGCCGAGCGCGACAAGGTCACGGTCCGCGCTCTTCATACGCTTGTCTGGCTTCGCTTCTTCCACTGTGGTCGCATTATGCTCGCACCGAGCACACCCCTGCTTCTCATCGGATAGCGTGCAGCTATGGAAGCGCTTTTTAAAGATCGCGTTAATTGCTTGGAGACTTTGCTTTTTCTTTACCGGTGTTTCTTTGGGCCGCTGTCATTGAACGGTCTTTGGTCGGCGGCTTTCCTGAGGTAGAGTGCCCGCCCGCGCCTTGATTTGCGCTATCTTGGAGAGAGAATTGTGCCGAACCACTGGCTGATCAAATCGGAGCCTTTCAAATACAGTTGGGATGATCTGGTTGATGAAGTCGAAGGCGTTTGGGACGGCGTTCGAAACCACACCGCAAAGCTCAACTTGCGAGCGATGGAAGTGGGCGATGAATGCTTCTTTTATCACTCGCGAGAGGGATTGGAGATTGTCGGTATCTGCGAGGTCAGCGTCGCGGGTATCCTTGATCCGACCGATGAGACCGGCAAATGGGCGGCGGTGAAAGTCAAACCCAAGCGCAAGTTCGATCACCCCGTTACTCTTAAACAGATCAAGGCCGAACCGCGGTTGGCCGATTGCGAGTTGGTTCGGCTCTCGCGACTTTCGGTCGCGAAGATCAAACCTGCGGAATGGGAACTGATTTGTGCGATGGCCGAAGGTTAGGCCTTGGCGCGTAGGCCGCTGATGGTGGCTCCGCTGGCTGCGAGTTGTTCCACATCAATCTTCATGTGAATTAGGCGCAGTCCGCTTTGCTGCTGCGCATCGCTCAACGCTTGTTTGAACCCTTCGGTCGTCTCAACCGTGGCGCTCCATCCGCCGAATGCTGAGGCAAAAGCGGCAAAATCTGGGTTGGATAGTTGCGTGCCAGAAACGCGGGCAGAATATTCGCGTTCTTGGTGCATTCGGATCGTGCCAAAGGCGCCATTGTCAACAACAAGCACTACTAAATCGGCGCCATACTGAACGGCTGTCGCAAGTTCTTGCCCGTTCATTAGAAAGTCGCCATCTCCCGCGACTGCGACCACTGTCCGGTCGGGGTAGCGCAAGGCTGCTGCGATGCTGGCAGGAACGCCGTATCCCATCGCGCCTGCGGTAGGAGCAAGCTGGCTGGGATAACCGGCATAGCGCCAATATCGGTGCCACCAGCCTGCGAAATTGCCTGCTCCGTTGCAGATTATGCTGTCAGCGGGCAGGGCGTGGCGCATCGCCGTTACGCAAGCGGCCATATCCAGCGTAGGTGGGGCATCGGCTGGTGCGAAACTTGCCCATTCGCGCCATTCGCGGTGCGCGTCGGCCCCGGCATCAAACGGGATGATGGTCTCATCCTCCCACAAAGCGGCGGCTTCCGCGAACTCGTCTACGCTGCAGGCAAGTCCCAGTTCAGTAAGGTACACCCGCCCTATCTCGTTGGGGTCGGGGTGCACATGGACGAGCAGCTGTTCGGGGTGATCGATCGCTGGGAACGCATAGCCATCGGTCGTCGCCTCACCCAGCCGCGCGCCCACAGCCAGGATAAGATCGGCCTGCTTCACGCGCTCAATCAGCTTGGGATTGGGGCCATAACCGAGATTGCCAGCATAGACGGAGGAGGCCGGGTCTATCGCGTCCTGACGGCGGAAAGCGGTTGCCACTGGCAGCCCGATCTTTTCAGCAAAGCTCTGGAAATGTTCGCGGGCCTTCGCGTTCCAGCCTGCGCCTCCGATGATTGCAATGGGGCTTGCAGCGTCAGCGAGCATGGCGAAACAGGCCTGCATAGCATCGGGGCAAACCGCCTGTGCAGGGCGTGTGACGAGCGGGCGCGGCTTAACCGCTGGGTTCACCGCATCGCAAAGCATATCCTCAGGCAGGGCCAACACCACGGGTCCGGGCCGTCCGCTCATCGCAACGGAGAAAGCGCGCGCGACATATTCCGGGATGCGCGATGCATCGTCGATCCGCGCTGCCCATTTTGCGATGGGGCCAAAGAACGCTTCGAAATTGACCTCCTGAAAGCCCTCACGATCACGCATTGGGCGCGCGACATCGCCAACAAACAAGATCATCGGCTGCGAATCCTGGTGCGCGACATGCACACCGATACTCGCATTCGTCGCGCCAGGCCCGCGCGTCACAAAAGCAATGCCGGGACGTTGCTGCATGGCGCCATCCGCGCAGGCCATAAAGGCCGCACCGCCTTCTTGCCGGCACACAACAGTCTGGATGTCGGAATGCTCATACAGCGCATCAAGCACCGCAAGGAAACTCTCACCTGGTACAGTGAAAATGCGGTCAGTCCCCTGCTCACAAAGGCATTCGACCAGCAATTCAGCAGCTGTTTTTGAGGCTGTCATTGGGCTGTGCTCTCCCCTTTTGTGATGCCGCTTAATCCGTCAGCCGATTAACCACAAGCTGAGCTTACTGTCCCGCTTTTGGGCAGGGGAAATCGCAGTCTCGCGAAAAGTTAAGAAAGCGTTAACTCATGTCTCATGTCGTATTCGAGTCTATCAGGCACAATGGTGCAGCGCTCCACAACGCAGTCCGAACCGGCGGCCAAACGCCGTGGTCTTGTCTTGACCCAAGAGGGCGCACAGCACCCTTTCCGTCAGACATTGCCGCCCCGTGTCAGCAATGATCTGCATGATATTCCGGCGGAAAGCCTCTGGCGTTTGACGGCTGAGGATGTGCGCGGTGTCGCCAGCACTTATGTCGCGACAACCGCCGCGGTCCTGGCTTTCATCATCTAAGCCGACTACTCGGCGGCCTGTTTGTCGCCGAATGTGGCCAAATCAGCCGCTGCTTCCTTCTCTGCCTTGAATAGCAGCCACCCAAGCCAGGCTGAGCCGACTGTCATTGCCGCTGCGAGGAGCAATTGTTCCGTTATCGGAATGTTGATCAGGGTAAGGCCAATCGCGATCAACGATCCGACCACCATTGCCAGTGAATTGACGATGTTGTTCGCAGCAATCGTTCTACTTGCCGCATCATGCGCACAGCGCGTTGTGAGGAAGGCGTAGAGCGGCACCACAAAGAAACCTCCTGCGGTGGAAATGCCGAGAAGCATTAGTGAAAGCGGGATTGCAAGCGGCTCCAAAATCCAGTCCTGAATGGCAAGCAATTCGCCAGAGCCATCAGAAGGCCATGCCTTGCACACAAGGTAAAAGCCGATCACGAAAAAGCCCATAATGACCACGGAGACGGGCGAATACCGCGCTGAAACCTGCCCTTTTAGCAGCGCGTTGATACCCACCGATCCAATCGCAATGCCGATCGAGAATATAACGAGGAACAGGCTTGCCACTTCCTTGCTCGCGGAAAGCTGGTTCTTTGCAAGCGGTGGGAATTGGATGAACAACACGGCTCCGATGGTCCAGAAAAAGCTGATCGCGAGGATTGCGAACCAGATCTCCCGGTTTTCGCGCGTATCAAAGACGAGCCGCCAACTCATCACCACCTGATCGGCAATCGCGATTGGCACGATACCCAACCAGCGACGCACGCCATTGGGCCGCGCCTCAAGATAGGGTTCGAGCAGGGGATAGTGCATTTCATGCGTCCCTTGCGGCGGGGCGTCTGGCACAAGCCGGCTTACAAAGTATCCGACAAAGGCGGTGATCACGATCAGCACCATCGCCACTTCTACCGAGATAAAACCAGCGAGCGTCGTGCCTGTCAGAATGGCGATATAGGTGCCTGCTTCGATTAGGCCGGTGCCGGGCAGGACTTCATCTTTCTCAAGATGCTGCGGAAGGATCGAGTATTTAATCGGCGCAAGGAAGGTCGATTGCGCAGCCGCCAGAAAAACCACGAACAGTAAAAGCGGAATGGCAACCGTGTGCACCATAATGCCCTGCCACGCCATAAACAGGCCGATGGCTCCCAAAGATGCCCAGCCTATCTCGAATATCTTCACCCGTCTGATAATTAGCGCTTTATCATTGGTGTCCGCCAGTTGCCCGGCAAGCGCGGAAAGGAGAACAAAGGGCAAGATGAAGATACCGGTCGCAAGCGCGCTGAAAACCGCTTCTTGCTTCTCGTCATTGTAAACTGAATAGACGACAAACAGCACCAGAGCCGTCTTGAACACATTGTCGTTAAACGCGTTAAAGAACTGCGTGACCATCAAAGGCATGAAGCGCCTTTTTCGCAGCAGATTGGTCGATGTCGTCATGCGGTGAGCATTGCCCGGCAGCCTCTTTCCCTTGTCCCCACATAGCGATCACGCGTTAAGGCACAAGTGCGAGAGCGCTGTTATCGCAAGGCTGTGTACGGGGCAAAGGGTTAGTATTTTGCTCATGCGGCAGACCGGCTAAGGACATTTGCACGATCATGCTGACCTTGCCGAACATACTCACTCTGTCGCGCATATTTGCCGTGCCCTTGCTGGGTTTCTTCCTGTGGTGGCCTGAATGGAAGCTCGGATATCTGATCGGCTTTGTCCTTTACGCAGTGATTGCGCTCACCGATTTCCTCGATGGCTATCTGGCGCGCGCGCAAGGGACGGTGTCGAAACTCGGCATATTTCTCGATCCGATCGCGGATAAAATCATGGTTGCCGCCGTTATTCTGATCCTGACCGCGCAGGGGTTTTTGCGTGGCCCCTATGTGGGCGATCTGCATGTGGTCGCTGGGCTAATTATCCTGATCCGGGAGATCACCGTATCGGGTCTGCGCGAATTTTTGGGCGGTATTCAGGTGTCGGTCCCGGTAACGAAGCTTGCGAAGTGGAAGACCGCGTTTCAACTGATCGCGCTCGCTGCGCTGATCCTTGGCGGAGCGGTTCATGGGCAGCCTTGTCAATCGCTCTCTGATCCAACTTGCGCAACGGCGGGCGAAGTGTGGATCCATGTGACAGGGCTGGTGTGCCTATGGGCAGCCGCCGTGCTGACCTGCATCACCGGGTGGGATTACCTGCGGGTGGGCCTCAAACATATGGAGTGAGGGCGGGTCACACATGATCTCCCAACGCCGCCTTCAAGTCCCCCAGCCACGGCTCAAACGGTTTCCATGCGTCTTGCCCCTTTCGGTTGATCGGTTCGCGCACTTGCTCGGATGAGGCGGTGCGCACCGCGCGGTCTGTTTGGTGGAAGGTGAGGCAGGCGTCTTCAAATGGCACTTCGAGAAAATCGAGCATTCGCTGCGTCTGCCCCTCCAAATCGTCGAGCACATCCTCGTGCTGAACTCGGAGGACTTTGCCGGGGAGCACCGCGTCCCAATGCTCCATCAGATCGACATAATCGGCGTAGTAGCGACCAATCTCGGTGAGGCCGTACGTAAACTCCTGACCTTCTGCAAAGAGCTGTTTGAAGCCTGAAAAACAGCAATCCATGGGCGCGCGGCGCGCGTCGATGATCTTGGCGTTCGGAAGGATCAGGTGGATCAGGCCGATATGTCGGAAATTGTTGGGCATCTTATCTATGAAGAATGGCGCGCCTTCGCGATGGATTCGGGTGTTCTCGACAAAGTCTCCACCGAACTTTGCGAGTTGTTCCTCCGATAGCTCATGCAGGATTTCGGGGTAACGCGATTGTCCCGCTTTGCGCCCGCGCAGCCGGTGGGCGAGCGCGAGGATATTGGGCAGTTCCAAAGTTCCATCGATTTGCGAATGGCTTGCGAGGATTTGCTCAAGCAAAGTTGAACCCGCGCGCGGTAGGCCCAGGATGAAGATCGGATCGGGCGCGGGATGGCCCGAGCCTTTGTGCTTGTCGAACAGTTCGGGTGTGCAGTGTCCTTTTTGCCGCGCCAGCTCTTTCGTCATTGCCTCCGCGCTGTAGCGGGTTTGCGCGCGTTTCAGCGCATTGCCTTCGTTGTAATGCGCAAAGCTCGCTTCGTAATCGCCCGCATCCTCGCAGGCCTTTGCGAGCGCAAAACTCAAATGCACGCGGTCCATAAAGGCAAGGTCGCCGCGCGCCGCCTGTTCGCGCATCGCGGCAAGTTCGCCCTCGCTGAAACGATAGGTTTTGAGGTTGGCAAGCGCATACCACGCATCGCCGTGATCGGGCTTGGCAGCGATGGCAGCTGAATAGCTGGCTTCGGCTTCAGCCCGCTCGCCCTTGGTCTTGAGCGCATGGCCGCGGCTGGTGAGGCTGGCGGGGTCTGCGGGAAGCTTTTCCAAAACGCTGTCAAAAAGCTGCAGCCCCCGGTCATAATCGCCCATCTGGATGCATTCGATTGCGAGACGCGACTGGAACAATGGGTTTGCGGGATCTTGGTTGTAGAGCAGTTCGGCCTGTTCGCGTGCCTCAGCGGACTTTTGCCGGCGGCGCAGTGCATCGATGTAGTCGAAACGCAGTTGCACATCGTCCGGTGCAAACTCCACTGCGCTTTCCAGCAGAAACTCTGCGTCATCCAAAATGCCCAGCTCAATCCCGATCTTGGCGAGCAGCCGCATCCCTTCGACATGCGCCGTATCTTTTTGGGGGTTCTGGCGCAGATAGTGGCGGCAGATTTCCTCTGCGCGCACCAGTCGCCCTTCGGCGAGATGGTTCGTGACAGCCAGCAATTCGCGGGGCAGTGCAGCAATCCGCTGCCGCTGTGCCTCCGCTGCCTGAGCTTCGACGGTACGTCCGACTTCGGCATGCAAACGCGCTTGTTCGCGCCAACTTGCCTCGAGCGCGGGGTTGAACCGGGTGGCGCGGATAAAGGCGGGTAGGGCGGCGGCACTGTCACCGCGTGCCATCGCCAGATGCCCTTCTTCCTGCCACGCGCGGCCATATTCGGGCATAGCTTTATGCAGTGTTTCGAGGTGCTGAGCCGCTTCGCCATATTGTTTGAGATAGCGCGCTGCCACAGCCGCCATGTACAGGGCTTCGCCATCAGCTGGGTCGTCAGCCAGCAGCGCGCGCGCCTGTTCCAGCCCATCGCTGAATTGGCCGGCCTGAAGCGCCTTTTGCACCTCTTTAAGCTTGTCCTCGCGTGTCATTCCCGTCCCTTAAACAGCAAAACGGCGGGAGTGAACCATTGCCACTCCCGCCGCTTTGATTGGTGCCGGTTCAGCTTAATAGTCGAAGGTGACCCGCATCCCGACCGTCAGCGGACGGTTGGTGATGATGCGTTCGCGATCATTGCCGAAAATGCCCGATACTTCCGCGCGCTCATCCGACAGGTTTTCACCAAACACCTCAAAACGCCACTGGTCGGCTTTCACGCCAACCGACAGGTCGAAAGTGGTGTAGCTATCGAGCTCGATCGAGTTGATCGCGATGATATCGGTCAGCTTTGATGCAGAATAGGTGACTTGCGGCTGGATGTAGGCTTCCAGACTGTCCGACAAATCCCATTCATAACGGACCCGCATATTGCCCTGGAAACTGGGCGCATAGGCAAGATCACTGCCCAGAATAACGTCCTGTGTCGGGATAAGGATGTCCGTCACTTCGGTGTCGAGGATCGAGAACGCCCCTGCAATCGTAAGACCCGGCGTAGCGAAAGGCGCGACGGTGAAGTCCGCCTCCAGCCCGTAAATCTCCGCATCGGCTGCGTTGGATGAGAAGAACAGGTTGGTGATCGAGGGATCAAAGATTTGCGTTTGCAGATTGGTGATGTCGACAAAGAAGGCTGACCCGTTGAAGCGGAACTGGCCTTCGAAAAGGTCCATTTTCCAGCCAAGCTCATAGTTTTGCACTTCGTCGGTTTCGAGCTCAAACGGCACGACAAATCCGCCAGCTCCAACAGCGCCGCCTGGGCGGTTGAGGAAGCCGGGCCGGAAACCTTCCGAATAGGTCGCATAAAACAACAGGTCGGGTGTCGGCGTGAGGGTCACCGTGCCTTTGAAGATTACGCCGCTTGTCTCTGCTACATCAGGCGCGCGGATGGCGTTGAAGACTTGCGTCGCCTGCGCTTCGGTGAGCCCTGCTGCCTGGATGTCCTCAAGGCTATCGTTGAGGTCAAAGGTTTGGCGCAAGTCTGCATTGCACGATCCGATGAAGGTGAACTGACCGTCCCCATCGTAAAGGTCGCTGATGTTGGTGCCAAAAGCGTTCGCATCCTGCGCAGCACCCGAGTTACAAAAGGATCCGTTGGCCGACCCTTCAAAGTCCACTTCCACATCATAATAGCGCGCGCCGAATGTCACGGCGAGCAGGTCTGGAACAACGTCGAAATTGACTTCGCCGAAGATACCGAATTGTTCATCGGTCCGGCGAATGTCGTTGCGGAAGATCGTTGATGCCGGGAACGGGCCGGGATCAGAGAAGAACCCGGTGGTCTGCGGGAAGTTTTCCGCGAAGGGGCCAAAGGGTTGCGCCAACACATTGCCCGGATAGGCAAAGTCGACACGCTCTTCGAGGCTGAGGTCCGAATAGAACCCACCGCCTTGGAAACGCACGCGCCAGTCCTCTGGAGTACTAAACCGCAGCTCCTGCGTGAAAACTTCAGTCTTCGAGAAAGAATTGATGAACAGATTAGGGGCCTGACAGGTTCCGCTCGGTCCGTCTGCGCCCGGATAGGTCACCGAACCATCACAGATGTAATATGGCAGATATTGCCCGGCGAACAGGTAATCGGTGTAATCCGCGCGCTGTTCGCTTTCCCGGTCGGTATAGGCACCGGTATAGATCACATCGAGCCAACCAATGCGCCCTTCGACGGTCCAGCTGGTGTTAGAGAAATCGTCTTCCAAACGGTCTTCTTCAAAGCGTTCGATCTCAAGATCATCGAGCCCGCCAAGCTCTGGGTCTGCAAAGAACACACCGTCTGATTCAAGGCTTTGGCGCTGGTGAGAGATGTTTACGGTCCAATCGGGAGTGACTTCCCAAAGGGCACTTGCGCGGAAACCGGAATAGGTGGTGTCGTTGAAATCGTCCTGCGCAAGCCCGGCATTGTCGGCGGCAAGGAAGTTCACGTTAGGATTGTTGACCGGGTTTTCGTTGAACGGTGTCGCGGGATTGTCCGCCGACTGGAAACCAGCGCGAACCGCAGAAACAGGAACACCGTTTTCACGCACAAAGCCTTCAGGCCGGAAGCGCGCGCTTTCGGTTAGGTCGCGGGTGCCGGGCACATTGTCGATGTAGCCGCCTTGGTCATCAAGATAGAACACCCCGCGCAGCGCAAAAGTGTCAGAGACGGGCACATTGACCATCACCTCGCCTTGGTAGCTCGCTTCGCCGCCTTTGGTGAATGAAACCCCGGCAGATGCGCTTGCATCAAAGCCCGACAGGTCAGGCTTGTTGGTGATGAGGCGTACAACGCCCGCTTGCGAACTGGCGCCGAACAGCGTGCCTTGCGGGCCGGAGAGCACCTCGATCCGTTCAAGGTCAGCGGCGTAGACATCCAGGTTACGGCCTGGCTGCGAAAGCGGTTGATCGTTGAGATACAGCGCGACGTTGGGAGCAAGGCCTGCAACACCGGCTACCGTGATATTGGGCGTCGTGGAGGCGAGGCCGCGAATATAGATCGTGCTTTGGCCCGGACCATTACCACCGGCAGTTACCGACGGGATCTGATCGAGGTAGTCTTCGAACGTATCGATGTTTAGCTCATCGAGCTGTTCTGCACCGATGGCAGAGACCGAGATTGGAACGTCCTGCAAATCTTCGCTGCGGCGCTGTGCGGTGACGATGATAGAGCCAACGCCGCCCTGGCGCTGTTCTTCTGCTGCGGGAGCGTTCGCATCCTGAGCCGAAGCCGGTGATGCAATTGCGATTGCCAACGCGCCCATAGACGCGCCGGTAATGATGTTCCTCATTATGTATTCCTTTTGACCTGCGGATGGGGGGTGCGGCGCGGGTGACGCGCCAGCTCATCCAGGAAGAGCGCGCTCAACGTAGAATGCGAAAAAACACAGTTCACGGGGCACGCTCGGGGAGCAAGTAACAAGTGCAAACATGGCTGGCCACAGCCCGCCCCGGCATTTTCCAAAGCTTTGCACAGGTGTTGCAATGAAACAACAATGTAAAGTTATCTCATGAAACCTTCATGTATTGAGAAAACTATTCATCGGCTATAGGTTTTTTCAAAATCACCTTTTACAAGTAATCAGAAATGTACTAATCACTGGTCTTGTAATATTACCAATAGGCTGGTGATTACTTGAAAAAGGCAAGTGTTGCCCAAAGTCCTCAGGGTGTTGCAGTTTCCCCATCCCAGTTCTCACACGCCTCTTGGGTCGTGGGAACGCCGTGTTTCTTGCGGATCAGATCAAACACCACCGCCTTGATGATCGACGCGCACATGGTGGCAAGCACCAATGAGAACGGAAGCGCGCCGATGATCATGGTAATGCGAATCGCCTCGATCCCGCCAAGGATCAGCATTGAGCCAACCACAAACGCAAGGGCCGTGCCCCAGAACAAGATGTGATAGCGGCGCGATCCTTCGTTATCGCCCGCGCCATTGATTGTGTTGACAATCAGGATAGCACTATCGGCGCTGGTGATGAGATAGGTCATCAGCAAGATCACCACGAGGCCCGATACAACCGCCGCAGTGCCGGGATCGAGCAAAAGCGCAAGCGTTGCAAAAAGCTGGTCAGCCATGGGCGCATCCACAATCGTGCCGCCTGCAACGCCTGAAAGCTCCAGGTCAATCGCAGTCCCGCCAACAAGCGCCATCCAGATAAAACACATAAGCGACGGGACAAGCGCCACACCCAGCACATATTCGCGAATTGTGCGGCCGCGCGAAATCCGCGCGATGAACATGCCCACAAAGGGAGCAAAGGCGATCCACCATGCCCAATACATCACCGTCCAGCCAAGCTGCCAGTCGACCAGATCCTTGCCGTATTCGCTCCCGTCATCCTGAAACAGGGTGAGCGATTGCGCCGGCAGGTTGACGATATAGTCCCAAGTGGCAGTGCCCAGGAGCTGCAACCCGTAAAGACCCGAACCCACAACCGCGAACAGTGCCAGCAGCCCGAAAGACAAAGCCATATTGATGTTCGAGAGCCACTTGATCCCGCGCCCTACGCCTGAAAGCGCACTGATGGTGGATGCCCCCACCAATACGATAAGCGCTGCAATGATCGCTATGGTTGATGCAGTAAGGCTGCCGTCCGCTGCCTCCACCATAAGCCAATCGCCAAATCCGATGCGGTAAAGCCCTGCTACAAACTGCTGCACCCCGAAGGCGAGCGTGTAGGAGACGCCCAATATGGTCGCGACAACCGCGACCACATCCACCGCATGTCCCGGCAAACCCGACAAGCGCTCGCCGAAAAGCGGCGCCAAGCTCGACCGGATCGTGAGCGGAAGCCCTCGCCTATGCGCGACATAACCGATGCCAAGCCCGACCAGCGCATAGGTGCACCACGCACCAAAACCCCAGTGGAGGAATGTGTAGATATAGGCAGGCCGCACAGCCTCAGCCGAGCGCGCCTCAATTGTCCCGCGAATGATGTCCGGATTGTTCGAGAAATGCGCGAGCGGCTCACCGGTCGAAAAAGTCAGCATGCCAATGCCGATGCCTGCGCCAAACAGCATGGAGAACCATGAAGCACGCGAGAATTCGGGTTCTTCGCCCAGTGCACCGATGCGCAAAGAACCGATTTGCGGCACCAGCACCAAAACCGCACTGCTGATCACGAGGAAGGCGACGAGATAGACATACCAGCCGCTAAACAGGCTGATGATGGTCGAATTGGCGACCTCCAGGGCCTCCATCGCGTTCACCGGAAAGAAGATCGCCCACATAATGATGAGCGCAACGATCAGCTTGCCCGGGATCGCGACTTCGCGGCTAAAGCCTTCGTAAAAGCCCCTGTCATGGGTGGTTATCGGCAGATCGACCAAAGGCGGGTCAATGGGCAGATAGGCTTCATCAGACGATGCCGCTTCAAGCGGCGCCTTGGGGGGCGTTTGCGAATTTGAGATTGTTCAACCTGAGCTTTGCTTCATGCTTGGCGCATTAGCATAGGGGCTAAGCGTCAGGATGCAAACCGACGACCATTTATCTTATCCCGCCCGCAATTCTTCTGCGAGCAGTTTGAAGTCAGCCTCACGCGGGGAATTCTTGCGCCAGACAAGGACAATTTCGCGTTTTGCCGTATCGCTTTGTACGGGCCTTGCGACCACTTGAGTGGCCGTCAGGATCCCCGCATTGATCGCCATTTCAGGCAGCATGGTGAGGCCAAGGTCATTGTCCACCATCTGCACCAGAGTGTGCAGGCTGGTTCCGATCATGCTTGCGCTCGCTCGCAATTCAGACCGGTTGCAGGCCGCCAGGGCATGGTCGCGCATACAATGCCCGTCTTCGAGCAGCAGCAGCCGTCCCTGATCGATCATGTCGGGCGGAATTTCAGCGGGCGGATCGCGCGGATCGTCCTTGGGAAAGGCGACGAACAATCGGTCATCGCTGATATGTTCAATTTCGACGTCGCCCGTATCAAATGGTAAGGCGAGAAGGACGCAGTCAACGCGCCCATGTTGCAGCGATTCTATGGCATCCTGACTGGTTTCCTCGCGCAGCATCAATGCAAGATCGGGCCGTTCTGCTTTGAGGCGCGGCAAGATACGCGGGAGCATAAAGGGGGCGATCGTGGGAATGACGCTCATCCGAAGCTGGCCGGAAAGCGGCTTACCAGCGGCCTGCACCAGATCAGAAAGCTCTTCTGCCTCGCGCAAAAGCCGGTTGGCTTTGGCGACCACCTGATCGCCCAGCGAGGTAAACCTTACGACCCGCCGGGATCGCTCCACCAAGGTCACGCCAAGAAGCGATTCCAACTCGCGTATCCCCGCCGAAAGCGTCGATTGCGACACAAAACATGCGTCAGCTGCCCGGCCAAAATGACCATGCTCATGGAGCGCAACCAGATATTGCAGCTGCTTTATGGTTGGGAGGTAGGTGGACATGGCCCGCCGTTATTCCGCCAGAGCTTCTTCCATGCTCGCCTGCATGTCGTCGATATGGGTCATGGCAAGCTTGCCATTTTTGACCGCGAAGGCGAGCTTGCCTTCAACCAGTTCCAGCGCGTCTTTGCCGAACACCTCATAACGCCAGCCTTTAAGCACTTTGAGATCGCGAACCCCGGCAGCAAGCGCTTCCATCTCATCGGCACGGGTGAGCAGCCGCGCGGCGACGTCAATCTCTCTCGCGCGGATCTTGAGGAGTAGCTTTAGCAGGTCCGCGACCAACGCACCCTCGCGGCCTAAGGGCGCGCCGCGTTTCATCTTTTCTGGCATTTCCGACTTTGGAAGCGGTTCAGCCTCGGCGATGACTTTCATCAGCCGCTTGCCGATATCGTTATCCTTCCAAGAGGATGAAAGTCCGCGCACCTTGGCAAGGTCACCTTGCTTTTTTGGGGGGTGAGACGCGATGTCAGCCAAGGTTTCGTCGCGCATGATCCGCCCGCGCGGAATGTTCTTATGCTGCGCTTCGCCTTCGCGCCAACCCGCAAGCGCCTTTAACCGGCCAAGCACTTGCGGATTACGCCCGGGCTGGCGGATACGTTTCCAAGAGGTGTCAGGATCAATGATGTAGTTTGATGGCTCGGCAAGTCGCTCCATCTCCGCATCGAGCCAATTGCCGCGGCCCGTCTTGATCAGCTTCTTCAAGATTTTGGGAAAGATCTTGGACAGATGTGTCACATCGCCAATCGCGTATTCGATCTGACGGTCAGTCAGCGGTCGTCTGCTCCAATCGGTAAAGCGCGCGCCTTTGTCGATCTGGATATTGAGCCAATGGTCCACAAGATTGGCATAGCCTATCTGTTCGGACTGGCTGATCGACATCATCGCGATTTGCGTGTCGAAAATGGGGAAGGGGGTCTTCCCTGTCATATTGACAATGATCTCAACATCCTGCCCACCGGCATGAAAGACTTTGAGAACGTCGTCGTTATCGGTGAGCAATTCGAGCAATGCGGAAAGGTCGATGCCTTCGGCCAATGGGTCGATCGCTGCGGCTTCTTCCTCATTCGCAATCTGCACCAGGCACAATTCAGGCCAATAGGTGTTTTCGCGCATGAATTCGGTGTCAACGGCGACGAATTCGGACTTCGCGAGGCGCTCACACAGGTCGTTTAGAGCCTCGGTTGTCGTGATCAGATCATGTATTTTCATTGTGTCTTCTTGTGTGTTTGAGCGGAGTGCCGCTCTCGGGCCAAACGAAAGGCCCTGGGTCTTGAGAGGTACGCGACTTGACAAAGCGTGAGCCTTGCCCTGTTAGCGCGCGCACGGTGCGGGTCTTCAGAAGTTGCCCGTTACAATGCTGACGCGCCAATAGCGTCATAGCTTCAAGCAGGACAAGAGTTTACTATGCACGCCTACCGAACCCACACTTGCGCACAGCTTTCCGCCGCAAATGTTGGCGAAACCGTCCGATTGTCGGGTTGGATGCACCGCAAGCGCGATCATGGCGGGGTTTTGTTCGTCGATTTGCGCGATCATTATGGCATCACGCAGATCGTGGCGGATGAAGATTCGCCCGCTTTGGCAGTGCTTGAGGGCTTGCGCGCCGAATCGGTTGTGACAATCGATGGTGAGGTGAAGGCGCGCACTGCGGAAACTGTGAACGCCGATCTCCCGACCGGCGAGATTGAGGTGTTTGCTCGCAGCATCACGGTCCAAAGCGCGGCAGAGGAACTTCCGATGCCGGTTGCAGGTGAGCAGGATTACCCTGAGGACATCCGGCTCAAATACCGGTTCCTCGATTTGCGGCGTGAGACGATGCATCGCAACATCATGCTGCGCAGCAAGGTTATCTCCTCGATCCGGGGGCGCATGGTCGAACAGGGCTTTACCGAGTTTCAAACCCCGATCCTGACCGCCTCCTCGCCAGAGGGCGCGCGCGATTTCCTCGTGCCGTCGCGGATGCATCCAAACAACTTCTACGCGCTTCCCCAAGCACCACAAATGTTCAAGCAGATGCTGATGGTGTCTGGCTTTGACCGCTACTTCCAGATCGCGCCATGTTTCCGCGATGAGGATTTGCGCGCTGACCGCAGCCTGGAGTTTTATCAACTCGATTTTGAAATGAGCTTTGTGACGCAGGAAGATGTATTCCAAGCGCTCGAGCCCGTGCTTGGCGGCCTGTTTGTTGAGTTTGCCGATGGCAAAGACGTGACGCCAGTGGGTGAGTTTCCGCGCATCCCCTATGCCGAAGCGATGCTGAAATATGGCTCTGACAAGCCCGATTTGCGCAACCCGCTGATCATCTCTGATGTGACCAGCCATTTTGAGACATCCGGTTTTGGCTTGTTTGAAAAGATCGTGGGCGGGGGCGGGGTCGTCCGCGTGATCCCGGCTCCGGGCACCAATGAGAAGAGCCGGAAGTTCTTCGATGACATGAACAATTGGGCGCGCGGTGAAGGTTTCGCTGGGCTCGGCTATGTGACGCGCAAAAGCGGCGAGTTTGGTGGACCTATCGCGAAGAACCACGGTCCAGAGCGGATGGAAGAGCTTTACAACGAGCTTGGCCTTGGCCCTGATGACGGACTTTTCTTTGCTGCTGGCAAGGAAGCCGACGCCGCTAAGCTTGCAGGGGCTGCCCGGACGCAAGTGGGCGAGCAGCTCGGCCTCATCGAAGAGAATTGCTTTAAGTTCTGCTGGATCGTCGACTTCCCCATGTTCGAATATGACGAGGAAGCGAAGAAAATCGATTTCAGCCACAACCCCTTCTCCATGCCGCAGGGCGAGATGGAAGCGCTGGAGACGATGGACCCGCTTGCGATCAAAGCGTGGCAATACGACATTGTGTGCAACGGCTATGAGCTTAGCTCGGGCGCAATCCGGAACCACCGGCCCGATATCATGTACAAAGCCTTCGAAATTGCAGGTTATGACAAGGCAACCGTGGATGCCGAGTTCTCCGGCATGATCGAGGCGTTCAAACTGGGCGCGCCGCCGCATGGTGGGTCGGCTCCGGGAATTGACCGGATTGTGATGCTGCTCGCAGGCGAAGAAGCGATCCGCGAAGTGATCGCGTTCCCGATGAACCAAAAGGGCGAAGACCTGATGATGGGCGCGCCGTCCAAAGCCCAGCCAGCCCAACTGCGCGAGCTGATGTTGCGGGTGGTTGAACCTCCGCAAAAACCGAGTTCTTAGATCAGATCGAGGCGTTCATAAAAAATACATTTAAAATGAACGAAAGCCGGATGCGAACTTGGATAGGGGCATAATATGGGTTTTCGATCAGGTAGCATTCAAACGCTTTTAACATGTGCGACACTTGCGGTGTTCACCAGCCCCGCAGCCGCAGAAACGATCCCAGTGCGCGGGGTCTATTCCGGAAACGTTGACCTGCCCGCCGATGTTGAGCTCATCGTCGTCGAACCGTTTGGCGGGGATGTTGGACAGGATGTTGAGCTGGCTTTGGCTGACGTGTTGGGCGGCGTCTCCATTCGCGGTGCTCCGTGGTTCGAGCTGATCACCCCAGATGCGCTTATCAACGCGGTGGTTGAGGTTGAGGGCAATGATGGAACAGTCACCAGCGCTCCGCTCACCCCTGACGCGCGTCTGCGCGGCACGGTGCGCAGCGAAGCCTATGAACGCGAAGTTGATCCCAAGATTGAGCGGGAATGCGTTGAGCGTGATGACGAGGGCCAGTGTGTTCAGCGGCGGGAAGTACAAATCGAATGCGCAGAACTGACCGTTAGAGTTGACCCCCGCGTTCTTCTGGTCAGCGCACGCGGTGAACAACTCTATTCGCACAACCAATCGCGCAGTGAGAGCGTGCGGTTTTGCGCGGATGAAGACGTGGTCCCGTCAGTGCTCGATATCGCCAATTCTATGGTCGATGATATTGTTAGCTCCATTCGAGCTGATCTCGCGCCGAGGGAAAGCCTGCGTAATATCCGCGTGATGGAGCGCCGTCGCGACCTGCGCCGCGCAGATCGCGGACCGTTTCGCGCTGCGGTGCGCGCTACCAATGAGAGCATCGAGGCAGCGTGTTCGGGATTTGAAGCGCTTGAGCAGGCCAATCCAAACCATGTATCGGTGCTGTTCAACATCGGTCTGTGTTACGAAAGCGGCGGAGAACTGGAAGCAGCGGCTGACTATTACACGCGCGCGCTGGCAGTTGATCCGGGGCGCGATTATCCAAGCGATGGGATGTCGCGGCTGCGCAGCCGCCAACGCGCAGAGGCACTCCTGGCAGCGCGAGAGGCGCTGTGAGCGGAATTACCGAGCCAGCGGACGCTGGCTGAAACCAAACGCATTCTGTATGCGAATACCGGCATATGGGAACGTCTTTTGATATCTCGCGCCGCCACGCTCTTCTAGGCGCGTTAGCGACCGGTATGGCGGCGTGGCCCCTTTTGGGCTGTGAAGCGAGCGGCAGTGCTGAGCGCAATCTAACCCGGCTGCATGTGATGGGGGTGATCCATTCCAATCATCGCCGCAGCGAAACCTATTCACTCAGCGTGCTGGAGGCCGCCGTGCGCAAGGCAGCGCCTGATGTGGTGCTCACGGAGATTCCTCCCGACAGGGTAGGGCGGGCCATTCGCACATTCGAAGACTCCGGCGTGATTGATGAACCGCGCACGCAGGTGTTCCCCGAATACACCGATGTAATCTTCCCTTTGAGCCGCGAGCTCGGCTTTCAGATTGTCGGTACAGCCGGCTGGACGCGCGCGATAGCAGACAACCGGCGTGCCGCATTAGAGCGCATTCAAAACGATCCAGCGCGCGCTGATCAATGGGAAGAGCATCGGGCAGCTCAGCGAAACTATGCGCGCAATGTAGCCGGACGCGGCGATGACCCACTGTTTATTCACACGGAAGACTTCGATCAAATGGTCGAAGCGTCGCGAACACCCTATCAAAACAACTTCGATGCCGATCTTGGCGCCGGAGGATGGACCCAGATAAACCGCGCGCACACCGACCTTATCAACAGCGCGCTTGACGACATTAGCGGGCAGGGTCTCACCGCTTTGATTATGTTTGGAACAGCGCATAAATATATGATTTTACGAAGCCTTATGGGCCGGTCTGATATTGAATTGCTCAACACACGCGCTTTGTTTGCTTAAAGCACCAATTCGCAAGGCTCTCGTCACAAATCGTCTATGCGCATCTTGACTTGCGCTGAACAGAACGCACCTCTAGGGCAAGACAAGAGTTTCAAACCCCAAAATTCAAGAGGGATACACATGAGCGATACTGCCGACCGCGTGCAGAAAATTGTCGTCGAACATCTCGGCGTCGAAGGTGACAAAGTCACTCAGGAAGCAAGCTTTATCGATGATCTTGGCGCAGACAGCCTCGATATCGTCGAGCTGGTGATGGCTTTCGAAGAAGAGTTTGGCGTGGAAATTCCCGACGATGCGGCTGAAAAGATCAGCACTGTTGGTGATGCGACCAAATTTATCGAAGAGCACAAGGGCTAATCGCCCCAGACCGCGCTGCCTTAGAGGGCAGAAAGCTGTTCGACAGGCCCGTACCCTCTTCAAAAGGGTCGCGGGCCTGTGGCATATCTGGCTGGTTGAATTTTGGCCCATGAGAGGCCTTGGGAGAATGGAATGCGCCGCGTTGTTGTCACTGGTCTTGGGCTTGTCACCCCGCTTGGTGGTGATGTTGAGACCTCGTGGAAGAACCTGATTGCAGGCGAAAGCGGCGCAGGGCCGATCACCCGCTTTGAACCTGAGGGACAGAAATGCACCATTGCCTGCGAAGTGAAGGGCAAAGACCACCCTTGGGGATTTGATGCGGACAAGCGCGTTGATGGTAAAATCCAACGGCAGGTTGACCCCTTTATCGTCTACGGCATCGATGCGGCGGGACAGGCGCTCGAACATGCAGGGCTGACTGACCTTTCAGACCAAGAAAAAGAGCGCGTTGGCTGTTCTATCGGGGCAGGGATTGGCGGTTTGCCGGGGATTGAGCTGGAAAGCGTCAATCTCGCCAATCGCGGTCCGGGCCGCGTTTCCCCGCATTTTGTCCATGGACGCCTGATCAATCTCGTCACTGGCCAAGTGCAGATCAAATACGGCTTTATGGGGCCAAACCATGCGGTGGTGACAGCGTGTTCGACAGGTGCCCATTCGATTGGCGATGCCGCTCGTATGATTATGATGGACGATGCAGACATCATGCTGGCGGGCGGAGCAGAAAGCACGGTCAATCCGCTCGGCATTGCGGGTTTTGCGCAAGCGCGTGCGCTCAACACCAATTTCAACGATCGCCCGACAGAGGCCAGCCGTCCCTATGATAAAGACCGCGAAGGCTTTGTGATGGGTGAAGGCGCCGGTGTCGTTGTGCTTGAAGAATATGAACACGCCAAAGCGCGCGGCGCGACCATCTATGCGGAGGTCACCGGCTATGGCCTGTCAGGCGATGCCTACCACGTGACGGCTCCGCACCCTGAGGGCAAAGGCGCAGAATTGGCCATGAGGATGGCGTTGAGAAAGGCGGGCCTTGGTCCCGGCGATATTGATTATGTGAACGCGCATGGCACCTCGACCATGGCTGACACGATTGAACTGGCCGCTGTTAAACGCGTTTTGGGTGATGATCTAAGCGGTGCTTCGATGAGCTCAACCAAAAGCGCAATTGGCCACCTTTTGGGCGGCGCTGGCGCGGTCGAGGCGGTGTTCTGTATCCTTGCGATGCGCGACAATGTCGTCCCACCCACGCTAAACCTGCACAATCCTGATGAAGGGACTGAGGGCATCGATCTCGTTCCGCTGAAGGCCAAGCAGCGCGAGGTGCGCGCGGTTCTGAACAACAGCTTCGGGTTTGGCGGGACCAACGCGTCGCTGATCATGCAGAAGGTGGACTGACACGATGAAACGCCTCGGCTTGCTCGCGGTTGGCATAATCGTGTTGCTAGGCGCAGCCTTCGTGGCGCTGCCCTCCTTCCTCGGCAGCGCAACAATAGAGGAAGACACACCCTTCATCATTCCAGCAGGTTCCTCTTTGAGCGCGGTTGCGACCGATTTGGAAGAGCAAGGCCTAATCAGTTCGGCAGATGGGTTCTTGATGAATGCGCGTGTGTTTGGATCCTCCGATCCCATCCAAGCGGGCGAATTCGCGCTGACGCCTGAAATGTCGCAGGGCGATATCCTTTCCGCGTTTCAGTCGGGCGATGTCATTCGGCGGTTTGTGACCATACCCGAGGGGATGCCATCGGTGTTGGTCCAAGAACGGTTGATGGCCGAAGACCTGCTAACCGGCGAGGTTGAGGTTCCTCCGGAAGGGTCAATCCTGCCGGACACTTATGCGTTTGAGCGCGGGCAATCGCGGGCTGCGTTGATCGAACAAATGCAGGCGGCGATGGACCTTTATCTCGCCGAAGCTTGGCAGAACCGCTCCGACGATATTGCGGTGGATACCATAAGGGAGGCTTTGGTGCTTGCCTCCATCGTCGAAAAGGAAACCGGCACGCCTGAAGAACGCGGCACGGTGGCTGGACTTTATTCGAACCGGCTGAAAACGGGCATGATGCTGCAGGCCGACCCGACGATTATCTATCCCATCACGCAGGGCAAACCGCTGGGGCGTCGAATTCGTCAATCAGAAATCGCCGCTGTGAACGGCTACAACACTTACACTATGTTGGGCCTGCCATCGGGACCGATCACCAATCCGGGGCGGGAAAGCATCGCTGCCGTGCTGAACCCTGAGGATCACGGCTATTTGTTCATGGTGGCTGATGGCACAGGCGGGCACGAATTTAACGAGACCCTGCAGGGCCACAATGAGGCGGTTGAGCGCTGGTTCCAGCTGCGCCGAGAACGCGGGGAAATGGAGTAGGGGAAGAGGTGGCCCAACCCTTTATCGTAACCGCTGCTTTGCCGCAGGAGATCCAAGGTTGGGCCGAAGGTTTGCGCCGCGCGCACTACCCACCGCATCGCAATCATCTTCATGCCCATGTCACGATGTTCCATTCCTTCGCTCCTTCATTGTTCGAGGAACTGCGCGATTTTTTGCCGGAGATCGCGCGAGAATTTGCCCCGCCACAGGCCCAAATCACCGGGGTGATGGACCTTGGCACCGGCACCGCCATTGCGATTGAGAGCGAACCATTGCTGGCCCTGCGCGCGCTTATCGCTGAACACTTCCATGGCGCTCTCACTGCGCAGGACCTGTATGAACCTCGCCCGCATATCACCGTTCAGAACAAGGTGACGAAGCGCGAAGCCCGCGCGCTTCAGGCACAATTGGCGATCGAGGTCGAACCGCGAGGGTTTGCGTTTCCAGCGCTTGAGCTGCACCTCTACGAAGGTGGGCCTTGGAAACAAATAAAGCGCTGTGCCTTTCGCGGGCGAGAGCAGCTTTGATGCCCCGACAAAATTGATGTGCGAGACGCCGGCCGTCTTGCTACACTCATCCAATGGACGATTGGGGCATGATTGCGGGATGGTTGGCAGGCGGCGCGCTGGTGTTTGCCGTGTTTCCGCATCAAGTGCGCGAAATCCGTCTATTCGCTTTGGCCGCCGGCGTATTTGCCATCGCGTATTTTGCATTGAGTGATGGCTTGGGCGCTGGCCTTGCGCTTGCCACGGTCTTTACGATCATCAACGCGGCCCGCCTCGTTGAATTGCGCCACCGCGCTCGCAGCGGAGTGATGAGCAGCGAAGAGCGAGAGCTGTTTGACCATGTGATGAAGATCGAGGAGCCTTCACAGCAAAACCGCCTGCGCGATTTGATGGTGTGGGAAGATGTGAAGCCGGGCACACAATTGATCAAACAAGGCGAGGTTGATCCCCCGCTGATCTATATCGCTAAGGGTAGGGCAGAAATAGAACGCGACCTGGCGATCGTCAGCGAATGCGGCGCGGGTGAGTTTCTGGGAGAGATGAGCCATGTTTCGGGCGAGAAAGCGAGCGCGACGGTTACGGTCACACAGGATATGCGGCTGGCGCGGCTTGATCGCGATGCTTTGGGGCAATTGGCAAACAGCTTGCCTGAGATCGGCCAAGCGGTTGATCGCGCCTTCAACAGGAGCCTTGCAGTAAAGGTGATGCGCATGAATGATAGCACGCTCTAGAATTGACGCAGCTGCGCTCTGATCATCTCATCAAAACCTGTGAAACTTGTGGTTGACCGCAAAGCACCTGCACCGTAAACGCCCCGCTCACTCGGGCCTTAGCTGCCCAACGAGGCCCGGATTGTACCGACATCTGGGAGCCCTGCGGGGCGGAGTAGCTCAGGTGGTTAGAGCAGTGGAATCATAATCCATGTGTCGGGGGTTCGAGTCCCTCCTCCGCTACCAGTTTGGTTTACATAAAATTGCAGGAATTGAGCGCTTTTCGTCGTGCATTGCAGTGCTCGCTATCAATCGGTTATTCTTTCTCTGCTATTCTTGCTTACCCTGGCAGGTGTTTTGGAGCCTTTGATTGGAAGCGATTGTCGAACTCAAACAGCGCATGCTTTTCCTCGAACGCGCCCACGCCTCTGCGAGGATGGGCCACTTCGTGCTCGACCCAAAGCGGCAGACAATAGAGTTCTCGTCTTGGGTGAGAGACAATATTGGTCTGAATGACATGCCAATCCCGATAGATCGGCTGCCGGAAATTGTTCCTGAGCCCGAGCGCCTGCAATTCGCACAAAAGGTCAAAAGCATAATTGAGGCTGAAGCTGACTTCGAATTCGAGACAAACGTAGTAACCGCCAAGGGCGCAATTCGGACACAGCGAGTGACGGGCATTCCGGCATTTGAGGACCAGTACAAAAAAGAGAACCTGATCGCCTATTACGGGATTCTGCAAGAGATCACGAAGGAGAATAATGCTCGGCAGGAACTGCTTGAGGCGAGAGACGCGGTGCAAGCGCAGCTTGATGCGCGAAACAACATTTTGGCCATTGTTTCGCATGAAATCCGCACCCCCTTGGGCGGCGTTCTTGGTATTATCGATCAACTCAAGCGTGAGGGGTCCGCGGCTGAAAGAGAGAAGGGTCTCGAACTGATCGAAGATTCGTGTGAGGCGTTGTTGGAGACGCTTGATACGATACTTCAACGCTCACGCGTCGATCAGGATTCAAGGAACCTTGCATCAAAGCGGTTCAGTCCGCGAGCGCTTGCCGAACGAGTGGCCGAGCTTTTCAGGCCTTTGGCGCGCAGGAAAGCGCTCAAGATCGAGGTAGAGTGCGACACTGACATCGAGGCGATCGGCGATCCTGTCAAAATTCAACAGGTGTTGGCGAATTTTGTATCGAATGCCGTCAAATTCACACAGTCCGGCGTTGTTTCGATCTCGGTTGTAAAAGCTGGCGAGGATCAGAGCAATTGGGAGTTTATGGTACGAGATACTGGTGCTGGTATCGATCCAAAACGCCTTGATCGGATATTTGAACCCTTTGGCAAAAGCGGCGCTGATTCGCTCGGTAAATCCGTTGGAGCCGGCCTCGGCCTTTCGATAACGCGCGATTTGGTTGAAGCCATGAATGGCACAATTACCGTGGAAAGTGAGATCGGGATCGGCAGCGTCTTTAAGGTGGCGCTGCCTCTTGCACCCATTGAAGAGTCCGAGCATGAAAACCAATTGCTTGGTGAACAAGGCCAAGCCATAATTATGGTCGAGCGGGCATCAGACGCGGTTCAAGCTGAAGCCGTATTCAGTCAATATGGCTATGAAATTTCGACTTTAGAAGACTTGTTAAAGGCCCAACCCAAGAGAGAAAACGATGTGGCGGTCATCGCCGATGCATCCAAGCTTGATGAGCTTCCAAAAGGGTTGATTGCAGACTGCAATCAGCTGATCGGGCTCGCAAATGAGGACGAGCTGGCCGGTTTGGCAGAAGTACACGGTTCCAAAGTGTCACTGATCGCGAAAAACAATGTTGCCAGATCGCTGAAAGAACTTTTGGACTCAAACTCGTGACAAAAGGGCTCGAAGATCTTCCGATAGAAGAGCAGGTTCGTATCTTGAAGTTGCGGCTTGAACGTGCCGAGCGGGCGCTGTGGGATGCAGAGACTGCACTTGAAGATCGGATGCACGCGCTTGACCGCGCCAACAAAGAGCTGAGCAAGCGTGAAAGCGAGTTGGTTGAAAAACTGGATATTGAAAGCCGCCAACTTCTCGCGGCTCAAGCCACAGCGCAGATGGCAACAATATACGGTGAGAAAGGTAAACCATTCTCCGCTTCGCAGGGCGCGGGGAAATTGCTTGGTCTTCCCGACGATGTCGAGGGGACGCTCGACAAGTTGGTCTCTGCGATACATCCGCTCGATCGAGATAGGATCATGCGCGAAGGGCTGGATTTCTTTAAGAAGCGCAAGCCTGGTGTTGAACACAGATTTGAGCATCGCATTGTCCGGTATGACACTCGTGCCACGCATTGGCTCAGTTGGGCTATTCGTAGAGACCGTGGAACCGAGCATCGCGCATCTTCCGTCTACGGAACCGTTAGGGACATCACCGTTAGTCGAAGCAATGAGCGGGCAGTGCGCGCCTTGCAATTGCGGGCAGAGCGCCGCGTAGCAGAGCTCAATAAGCTCAGCGAGCAACTCAGTTCAGAGCAGAAAAAGACCGCCGAAGCCCTCCGCGCGCGTACCCAATTCCTGACCGAGATGGCTCATGCCATTCGCACACCGCTTAACTCATTGAATGGCGGTCTTGAGCTGTTGTCTGATCACGTCTCCGACCAGTCAAAGGATTTCGCAGTGGTGAGGGATGCGACAGACCAACTGGTTGAACTCGCGTCTCGCATGATCGAACAGTCAGATTCCGACGATGCTTTGTCGATTGTGGCTGCACTTGATGTATACAACCCGGAGGCTGGTCCCAAAGAAGCACTCAAATCGGCTCCCAGCGTGCTTTTGGCAGAAGATACTGAGAGCAACCGCTATGTCATCGAACGCATGCTCCAGTCTATTGGGTGCGAAACCACGATTGTTCACAATGGGGTTGAAGCGGTTGAAGCCATTCGTGGAAGGTCGTTTGATCTCGTTCTCATGGACGTGATGATGCCCATAATGGATGGTGAGCAGGCCACCCAGGCTATCAGAAATATGTCTGGCCCCGCATCGAGAACGCCCATCATCGGGGTGACCGCACATAGTCTTCAGGCTGAACGTGAGCGCTTGTTGTCAGCAGGCATGACCACCTGTTTGGCGAAACCGATCCGCCGTGAAGAACTTGAGACGGCAATTAGAACCGCGATGATTGGCCGCGAGGCCGTGCAACCGCTTAATGCCCGCTTTGACCATGAGCTTTTTCAGCGGACCTTTTTTGATCTCCCCGAAGCCTATCGGGATCGAATGCGGGCCGCGGCAAAAAAAGACATCAGCGACTATGGTGAGGAAGTTTTGACCGCCGCAAAGTCGGATGATGGCGAAGCGCTCTCTCGCGCTGCCCACAGTCTTAAAGGCGTGTCGCTCAATGTGGGCGCTATTGGCATCGTCGAAGAACTCAGTCGCTACCGAGAAAAGCTTGCTGAAGATCCTGGCTTTTCGAGTGCCTCGCTGCGCAAAGAGATCGCCGCTAGCTTGCTCGCTTTCGACGATCTCTTCAACGCATTGGTGAGCAAGGATTAATAGGCGCCACGCCCACCGAGTACTGCACCAGGAGTGCACAGTAACAGTTTTATGTCGACCCACAGGTTTGTGCGCTTGAGGTAGGCACGGTCCATAATGGCTTGTCGCTCAAACGGAATTTCTGCGCGGCCACGGACCTGCCAGGTGCAAGTGATTCCAGGTTTGCCCTGAAGTCGATGCCATTGTTTGCCGTGATAGGTCGTGACCTCACTCGGCAGTGCAGGGCGAGGGCCAACAAGCGACATGCTACCGCCCAGCACATTGAAGAGTTGGGGCAGCTCGTCAATTGAGAAGCGCCTGATCAGACGGCCGGTTTGCGTGATGCGTGGATCGTTTCGCATTTTAAAGCATGTGCCATCGCGTTCGGATTGACTGAGCAGTGCCTCCCTGCGTTTCTCGGCGTCAGTGTACATGGAACGGAACTTGATCATGCTGAAAGGCGTTCCATCGGCGCCTATACGGGTTTGTCGAAAGAGCACTGGACCTTTGTCTTCGAACCTGATCGAGAGCGCAGTTGCGATGAAGATTGGCAGCAATGCCAAGATTGCTAAGCTGGCAATGATCACATCTGTAGCGCGTTTCGCGATTGTATTGAGTTTATCGAAGACGCCTTGTGTTTCAGCCGCGGCAATGGCCGCGTGAGCGAGGAACATGGCATTCCCAAGGACATAGCGCTTTGCCATCCGGCGAGGTTCCATGGCGAGCCGCCAAACCCACTCGCTTTTGCAAGCGCGAACCATTTTTGGCGCACGAGGGATGCGGCCAGAGTAATAGTCGAAAAGTCCACCAACTCCCATCACGACCGGGGCCTTGATGCGATGACGATTGCGCGCAATCCACTTTTCTTGAAGTGGAACGCCAAATCCAACCAGCACAATGCCAGCATGCGAACGGTTGATGCGCTCAATCATGGCATCCTCTTCAGCGGCCGAAAAATACCCAGAGTGGGTGCCGGCAATTCGCAGCGCGGGAAATTTGCCCTTCGCCCAGTTCGCAGCACCAACAGCCACTCCTGGCAACCCGCCGAGAAGGAACAGTCCTGTGCCTTTTTCTTCCGCTTCTCGGCACAATTCGGGAAAGAGGTCGGTACCGTTCAGGTTGTCTGCGAGTTTGGAACCGCACAGCTTTGCGGCGATCTCCATCCCCACTCCATCAGGAAGCAACAGGTCGCTCCTTTTGAGAGCGTTTCGGTATTCCGGGTCGGTTCGCTGCTCATTCACGCAATGCGCGTTCACAAAATTGATTGTTGAGGCCTTGCCAGAACCAACACGGGCCAAAATGTGCTGAGCCATTTCGCTGCGGTTCGCGCATACTAATGGCAGATCAAACAAGCGGGCGGTTGGCCACTCACGGTTGGCTTCAAATCGATCATGGATCTCCGCACCAGGAATTAGGCGGAGTTCTTTGATGGGAATGCGTTTCATCGGACAGCTCCTTGACTGGAATGTGTCCGACAATTGGCAACAGCTGTGCCAAACCAATAAGTGTCTATAAAACATCGATAAATATTCGGCGCTCGAGTGGTTGGGCTTTTCGGCGCCGCCCAATTTCGCAAATTGGACCACACTCAATTCGCAAGATGCGAAAATGGGCTCTTGTTTTGCGAAGAGATTGATCGAGATTCAGATAAGTATTTGAAAAGAAATAACTATCTAGATTGGCACGGAAGTTGATTTGTCTTTCCCGACTCATTTGCGAGGAAAGAATGTCCAAAGCTGCTTCATCATCAATGCACACCGCACGATGGGCGGGATTTGCCCGCGGCATGTTCGCTTATGGGTCTGCTGAAGCAGCCACCAGGATCGTGCGACTAGCCGCCGTCTTAGTCATTGCTCGCCAGATTTCGCCTGAGGTCCTTGGAACAGCCGCCCTCGCTCTCAGCCTTTTCGAACTGATCCGCGTCTTGACCAATGTTGGCGTGGGGCAACGCATCATTGCTGCAAGTGAGGCGGAACTGGCTTCAATCTGCAACACCGCAAACGGTCTATTCTGGATCATTTGCCTGAGTGTGATGATGATCCAGCTGGTTGGTGCAGCAATAGCTTGGCTCACATTTGGCCTTCACGACACGGCCGCGATGCTTGGTATGCTGGCGATCGTCTATGTCTTTATGCCTGCTGGCCTGGTTCCGATCTTTTTGGCTATGCGGGCCCAGCGAATGGGCGCAACGGCCCGAGTAGCCGCGGTGCAGAACATTCTGGACTGTGTGTTGACTGTCGCGCTCGCGGTGATTTGGCCAAGCGCTTGGGCAATCGTGCTTCCCAAGCTTCTCACGGCACCTGTGTGGATGCTCCTTGCGCGGCGCACCTATTGCTGGAGGCCTGACCCGTCACTTGGCAAAGCACCGATGCGGGCTTTTGCGAGTTTCGGACCTGCCATCCTTGGCTCAGAGCTGCTTTCAGCTGTGAGGTTGCATGGCGACAAGCTGCTTGTTGGTGCTCTGCTGGGTACCGAGGCGCTGGGGCTGTACTACTTTGCATTCAATGCCGGTCTCGGCATCACTCTGTCCTTGGTTACGGCCTGCAACCTTGTCCTCTTCCCACAGCTGGCCCGGTCACAGGGTGAGCAACGCGAGCGAGAATATCGGTCTGCGATGGCCCTCAGCCTCGCTGTGATTGTTCCCTTGGTTGCGGCGCAGGCGCTGCTAGCCCCCCTGTACGTCCCGATCGTTTTCGGCGCGAAATGGATCGCAGCGGCGCCCTACATTTCACTTCTCGCCTGCGCAGCAATCCCACTTTTCCTCGGAGCATTAATCGGTGCGCGCTTCCGTGCCGCACAGCTGCCGTTTGCAGAGACAAGACTGACGGCTCTTGCAACTCTGGCGGCACTTCTTGGGCTCGTGATCGGAGCACAGGATAGCCTAGCCGGCGCATGTATTGGTTTTGGACTGGGCCTTTTTCTCGTCTTTTTGCCCGCGGCTATTTTGTCCGTCTCTCCCGCCTCCACCCCTCCCAAAAACACTTTGTCGCAAGGAGCCTGACCATGTCTGGTATCAAATTCTCTGTCGTTATCCCCGCATACAATGCCGAGGCGACGCTTCGTTCGACCGTCGCAAGCGTTTTGGTGCAAACCGACCAAGACTTCGAAGTGGTGATCGTCGATGACGGTTCCACCGACGACACACTCAAAGTGATGCTCGATCTAGCGGCTATGGATTGGCGCATTCGGATCGTCTCGCAGCCGAACTCTGGCGTTTCGGCGACCCGCAACTATGGGGTGCAATTGGCAAAAGGCGAGCTTGTTGCCTTCCTCGATGCGGACGATCAATGGCTTCCGGAAAAGCTCGAACGTCACCGAGCTTTGCATGACTGCGATCCTTTGCTGGTTGCAAGCTTTGCGAAAGTTGAGTTTGCGCCCGAACGCGATGGTGAACTGGCAGTAGGCCGCTCCTTTTCCACGGTCCCTGAAGGGTACCTCGATACTGCAGACGTCGTGATTGAGAACGCCGTTTGCACAACCTCCAACCTCGTCATTGATCGCGAAGCCTTTAACCAATTGAACGGTTTCGATGAGACCATGCGTTATGCCGAAGACCAAGAGTTCCTTGTGCGGCAAATCGCTGATGGGGCGCTTGTCCGAGGGATCGGGCAGACGCTTGTCCGATACCGGATGAGCGAGGACGGTCTTTCCTGCGACTTCGAAGCGATGCTTGAGAATTGGCAGCGCTTTGCATCTTATTGGCTAGACGAAGTCGAATTCGCCCAGGCTGAGGCTGTGTATTGCCGGTACCTGACCCGCCGCGCCCTGCGAGCCGGTGCAACCATCCACGTCGCAAGAACTTTTGCCCTCCGCGGTCTGCAGGCCGACAGCGGGGCATTCATGGCGGGCGGTACCCGCAGCATTCTCACGCTCGGGGGTGTCGTTACCGGAGGAGCGATACCCGTTTCCATGCGCCGAGCCATCTTCGCTTAACTCGCAACTTTACAGGAGAGCAAAAATGAAAACCCCCGCAATTTCAGTGGTTATGCCAGTCTACAACGTTGAAAAGTATGTCGCATTCGCCATCCAATCAGTGCTTGATCAAACGTTTGAGGATTTTGAGCTTATCTGTGTCGACGACGGTGGGACTGACCGATCGATGGATATTGTTTCCGAATTCTCAGACCCTCGTATTCGAATTGTTTCCCAGTCAAATCTTGGCCTCGCGGGCGCCCGAAACAGCGGCATCGCGCATGCACGCGGCGAGTTTATTGCTCTGCTCGATTCCGATGACATGTGGCACCGGGAAAAGCTCGCGCTCCACTACATCCACTTGATGGCAAACCCCGACATCGGTGTGAGCTATGCAGGTTCGCGAATGATTGATCGCGATGGTGAAGTTTTGAGTGTAGCGATGCGTCCATCAATCGGACGGGTCATGCCGCGCGACATTCTCTGCCGAAATCCGGTGGGCAATGGCAGCGCGCCGGTCTTGCGTTCCTCGCACCTTGATCGCGCTGCCTTCATGCACCCTACAAAAGTGGGCCGCAAATGCTGGTTTGATGAGGATTTTCGCCAATCCGAAGACATCGAATTGTGGGTCCGCCTCGCCGTAAAGCATTGTGTGACTTTCGCTGGGATTGACGGACTGTTGACCGATTATCGTATCATTCCCGGCGCTTTGTCCGCGAATGTGGTCAAGCAGTATCTGAGTTGGACGAAGATGCTGCGCAAAGTGCGCACCTATGCCCCAAGCATTGTCGAAGCGAACGGTGACGTGGCACGGGCCTATCAATTGCGGTATCTGGCGCGGCGCTCGGTTCAGCTTGGCAATTATGATCTTGCCCGCGACTTAATGCGAAAAGCTCTTGGCCTAAAGCCAACTATTTTCATCGAAGAACCGCGAAAAACGGCCACCACGGTCGGAGCGGTAATTGCGGGTTCTGTCCTTGGGCAGGAGCGCCTTAGTGCGTTTCTGAAACCACATCTAAAGGCTGCGGTATGATCCACGTCGCTCATCTACTCGATGACTTTGCGATGGGCGGAGTCACGCGGGCGTTGACTCTTTTCGAAGAGCCGGCGCTCACGCGTATCTCGACGTCTAAAGTGTTCCCCGTTAGCCCAGACGCAATACTAGCTCCCCGGACCGACGCCGAATTGATCATTGATCACATGGCGCTTTCTTGGAAGCGGTTGTTGTTCTTGGCCAGTTTGCGCATGCGCAATCCAAAGAGCCGCATAGTTCATGTTGAGCACAGCTACACAAGGGGCTTTGAGCAGGCGAATGTGGCGTCAAAAGCGCGCTTTCGCTCGATGCTAAAGATTGCATCCTTTCTCGTCGATGAGATCATTTGCGTCTCAAAGGCCCAAAGGGACTGGCTTGCCAATTGTGTCGGCATAGCCACAATCAAGCTTTCTACGATCTATCCGTGGACAGATCGAAAGGAGCTGTTCCAAATTCCACCAGTGGTTCGGAGCAAGCCCCGGCCAATCAGGTTGCTGGCTTACGGCCGATACGCGAGGGTCAAAAATTTTGAGGCCCTTATCGAGGCTATGCGGATGCTTCCCAACAATGTGGCGGAGCTGACCTTATTTGGTGGAGGCCCCGATCGTGCGAAACTCGAAGCCCAAGCTGCTGAATTGGCGAACGTAAGAGTATACGGTTCCTGCGCATCACCAGCTGAATATCTGACTCAATGCGATGCAGTCATCATTCCATCACGCCACGAGGCTTTCGGGCTGGTCGCTACAGAGGCTCGAATGGCCGCGCGCGCAGTTTTGGCCTCTGATGTCGATGGGCTGCCAGAACAGATCGGAGATTGCGGTCTTGTAGCGAGTATGAGCAGTGCAGAGGAAATCGCTTTTGCGATCCGCAAGATTGCGCAGCTAGACTTGGCGAAACTGGGCATCAATGGCCGTGTCGAGGTGGGAGGCCAAGCGGACATGATCATCGAGGGCTGGAAACATCAGTTGCGGCGGGCGCAGCCCTGATCCGAACGCCCATAAAGGTTCAAGATTGATAGACGCCGGTCCCAGAATGCACTGGGATCGGCGTTTTTGCGTCCGCATTATTGGATGGCTTCGAAGGTTTGAGGTTTAGCCCGGAGCGCAATGCCGATCATGATCAGCGCTGGCCAATACAGGTAGGCCAGGATCTCAAGGTTTTCGCCGAAGGAATAAAGGGCCAGCAACAGCGCCAAAGCAAGACCCAAACGAGCGGTCATCTCAGTCTGCGCTTTTAACAGCAAGGCGCCAAAGGTCGCAGCCAAGGGGATAGCTAAGGCTAGGGCACCCAAAACACCTTTGACGAACAACAGCCCATACCAAGAGTGATGGCTGCCAATTGGCATATACTCGACCAAATGTGGGCCGTTCTCAACAACTCCGTGGCCAAACCAGAAGGCTTCGGTTTCCCAACGGTCGATCGCAATTCGGCCCAGGGCGGCGCGAACCCGGCTTGAATCAGCGCGCGCTGCGGAGAATTCATCCACGGCGCTGTCGATCAGTTCAAGCAACATTGGCCCAAGCGCGCCCAATGCTAGGATTGCAGGCGCCGCAAGCAGCCAGAGCTGTCCTTTTCCGAGCCGGCTAACACCCCATACAAAGGGGACGATCACGATCAACGCGACAAGGGCCAGTCTGGACTGAGAGAAAAAAGCCAACGCCAACCCCCCGGCGATCCCAACCGTCTTCCAACCAAGATGTTTCTCTTGCGCAGAGAGCAAAACATAGACGACGCCCATCATCCCGGCCGCCGGTGACCAAGGCGCGAAAAATTGCCAACGAGGCGTTCCGGCGCCGGGCTCGATCGTATAGAGTTGGGCGGCAAAGTAATCCGGGCCAGCCCCTCCCAAAACCTTGAGCGGGGAAACCCACAAGAGCTCAGGCAGGCCAATGAATGGTGCAGCAAGAAAGACCGGCAGCACGAGCAGCGTCCACAGGCCCAATCGGCAAACCGCTCGATAAATGGCCTCTGCACGAATCTTCAGAAGCGATCCCGCCAAGGGGAACAAAGCGATCAAAGCCCAACCTTTGGCCCATCCGACACTAGACTTGATGGTTTTCCCGAGACCCAGCTCAAAGTTGGCATGACCGATCCACAAAATGATCAGCATCGCCAGCATTCCTGTCAGCCAGATCCAAACGGTCGCCGGTATCGCGCTGAGCCTTACCTTATCGAGGTAAAGGGCCAGCGCAGCCATTACGGCCAGCACCCATCCTAGCGCTGGTCCAGCGATGTAAAGGCCGCCGATCAGCCAGAGGATCCAAGTCCACTCGATGGTGTTCGAAATCAGCCGTTCGGCATGAGATTGCGGATGATTGGCTGCCTCAGCCATAGCAAAAGAAATCCGATCAGAATGAAGATGGTGGCGCCCATAGCTCCGCTGACGACAAGCAGCGCTGATGGAGCCGATTTTGAGCGTGGAAGCGAAGGGGCTTCCAGGGTTTGAACCAGCGGATAGGATGCAAAGGGATCTGACTTGTTCGTGTCGAGCCTTGCTAGAGCAGAGCTAAAGACTGCTTCGGCGACCCGGAGATCGCGCAAGAGTTCTGCCAACTGGGCAGCCTGTTCCACCTGCTGACCGGCAACAGCCGATTGCGATGCTATCTGCCGGCGAAGCTCGGCCAAAGCAGCGTTATGACCGGTGCGGTCGCTATCGCGTTCAGAAAGACTCGCGAACAAGTTCTCGCGTGTGTTTGACACCGCGAGATCTGCGAACTCGATCACTGTGTTTCCGTCAATGCCAGTCAGCTGGCCACCACGCTGTGCCAGACTGGCGCGCAGATTGGCTTTCTCGGCAGCGAGCTCTTCAATCGTCGCATGAGCCTCGCCAAGTGTTCCTGAGCGTTCGCTGTGCTCACTTGTCGCCTCTGCATAGCGATTGAGCAACGCTTGAAATTCCGGGTCTGCTTTGAGCTGCATAGCACGGCGGGCCTGAGGCAGGCTGATATTGAGCGTGCTGGAGAGCCTTGATGTCGCAGCCGCACTTTCAGCGACACGAACGCGCCGGTCACGCTCATTCGCCTTTAATTGATCGAGAGCGGTGATTCGTCCCGCAAACTGGTCCAGTGAGACCAAGCCGGTCCTGCCCTGAAAGTCGAGCAACGCTTGCTGCGCGTCATCGACCTTTTGTTCCAATTCACCGATGCGCTTGGAGTCCGCCTCTTCGCGAGTCCGCGCCTCGTCTTCGCGAAGCCCATTCAGCGCTGCATTAAATGCTTGTTGCAGGGCTGCCATCCTAGCTTGGGCTTGTTCGGGAGAACGAGCGGGCATGCGAAGCTCGATTAAGTTGGTCTGGTCGATGAGCTTGATGCTCGGCTGCGGGAAAGCGTCTTCGTCCTCTTCCGCGATGCGTGCTGCATTTCGAAGCACCAAATCAGAAGTTAGCAAGCGCTTGTAGTTCTCCGTCGGGCTGAGCTTTGGTGATGAGAAGGCTGAAGAGGTGTTGGTGGTCGCTTGACCGATAGACTCAAGGTTCATACTCGCGCCAACGCCGGTGCCTGGCAGGATCAAGGTCATACGACTGTCGAAGCGTTCGGGTGCCAACGCGATGTAGCAAATCGCCAATCCCCAGACTAAAGCAAGCGGACCAGCCAAAGCGACCAAGTAGCGACGATATCGACCCACTGATGGCAACCCATCGCGCAGCAGCGTCCAAAGGCGCAGCAAAAGGCGCGGAGGAGCTGTTTCGTCGATGTTTGGGCTAAATGTCTTCACAGCGCGTTATCCAGCAAGATCGCCGGTGTGGCCGTGTTTACAGCGTCGCTTACGAGACCGACGGCTTCACGGAAATTGGTCCAACGGCTGTCATAGCAAGCGATCGCATCACCGGGCATGAGGTAGGGGTTGAGAGCGTCGCGGTTGGCATTGCGCACCAATTGTTCGATATCGCGCTCTACAACGATGCTTTGCCCATTGATTGGGTTGCGCGAGATCAGGACAGCCCGCCGATCGGATTCCATATAGGTTCCGCCTACGCAGTTCGCGGCTACCAGGCCTTGAAGCAAGCGCGTCCCATAGGGCAGCGATGTCGTCTGATGGCCGATTGCAGCACCAGCATTGTTCATCGCACTGCGGGTGAGGTTCGACATATAAACACGGATGCCGGGTGCTGTAAGGGGCGTGGGCCGCACGAGGTCTGCATTAAAGCAGGTTCGGCTGGGGACGATGATGCGATCACCGCTTGAGATCGAAACATCGCGGCTGGTCCAACCATGGATGAAACCAGAAAGATCAAATTCAGCGTATGTGCCAGCGCGCAGCAGGTAAATTCGTTGGACATCAGCATCGGGACGAACACCGCCCGCGGCGCGAATGGCGCCTGCGATTGTCCGCGTTACATTATCATCACCACTGACCGCGCCTTCGCTTAGTCCAATGCGGCTTTCAGGAGCGCGCTCGCCCGCTCTGACAGCACCGGGCTGGAACACGGCTCCGCCAACCGAAACCGACACGCCTGCATTTTCAATCAACGCAACACGCACGGCATTCCTCAAAGGTCGTACGATGTTTTGACTAATCAGTTGATCGCGGAGTGATTGGGTAAGTTGAGCGATGGCTAGACCGGCGGCTTGGACTTTTTCCTGACCCCGGATTGCCAATGTCCCATCGCTCTCGATCACATATGTGCCAGAGAGCTGATCATCGTCACCCATGATTGTAATCTCAAGGCGATCGCCAGCGCCAAGCGGGGCGGTGCGATCGAGGAAGCTCGCTGGGGCGACCCTGCGATAGGTGTCAAGTTCGCGCGGGACAGACCAGCTGCATGTTGGCGCACCGCGCGCCGTTGGGGCCTCGACAATCCAATCGCCTTGCGGTTGTTCGCTCCCATCCCAGGCCACTTGACCGGGGGCGTAGACCGATGACGCAAGGTTGGCAGGTGCTGGACCCGCAACGCAACCGCCCAACAGAACAGCTGAAGCTGCGCAAGTGAGAGCATTTTGGATATTCCGGCGAAACATTTTGAGCTCCTTGAGAAGTGGTTGCCCATCTCATCTCAAGGATCGTGCCAATTGCTAAAAGCCGCAGAAAAACGCGATTTGCGAGACCCATGTCCGCTCACTTTTGCATTTTGCCAGACAGAAATTTGCTATTTGCGAAGATTTTTGCATTATGCGGCAGTTCTGCGTCGAGAATGGGTGGCGAACTGCAAATTTTTCGGCACGTTGTTTGCATAATGAGAGGCAACCCCAATCACTGGAGATGTCTTAAATGAAGGGTATAATCTATTCGGAGCTCGTGGGCTTCCTCGACGTTAAGGGAGGTCCAAGCTTCACTGAGCAGGTTCTTGCAGGCGCCCAACTTCCTCATGGTGGCGCTTTCTCACGCGTCTCGCGCTACCCTTGGGAACAGGCGGTGCAAGTCGTGACCTCCGCTTCACGGATCAGTGGCGCCGACGCGAATGATCTGTGTGAAGAATTTGGCAAGTTTCTGTTTGACAGATTTACCGTCCTCTACACCGACATCGTGGAACGCTATCCCACTGCAGAGGGTATGCTTTCGCATGTCGAAGATCATATTCACGAAGAAGTGCGTGTTCTCTATCCTGATGCTGAGCCACCTCAGGTTGCTTCTTGGAAAGATGATGATGGCTTCGTAGTCGAGTATTCATCGCACCGACCTTTCGCCCACATTGCTTTTGGTCTTGTCCAAGGATGCATGAAGCACTTTGGTGATCCGCGCTCGATCACATGGGTCAATCGCGACCCATCAGGCAAGACGGCCTATTTTAGGATCCAATAATGTCAGATGCCAAAGTTCTCATAGTCGAAGACAGCGCTTCACTTGCGCTGGGCTATGCTGCCCAGCTCGAAGATGCAGGGCATGAAGTCAGCCTATGTGAGACTTTGGCGGAAGCTCGGCGCGGTTTGACTGCTGATGCATTTGACGTCGTTCTGCTCGATCTCCAACTGCCCGACGGTGATGGTCTAACGCTTTTTGAGGCTTTGAAAGGCGGCAAAGGCAGTCCATCTGTCATTGTCGTCACAGCGGATGGCTCGCTTAATCGGGCCATCAAGGCGATGCGGCTCGGGGCTTACGACTTTCTGGTGAAACCCGTTGCTGGAACCAGACTTGTGAACACGGTTGACAGCGCGGCGAAGCAGAGCCGAAGTCTGGATCCTGGCTCCGAAGAACCTCGCTTATCGGACGCCGATGCCGATGGTTTCCATGGCTTTATTGGCAAGTCACCCGCAATGAAAGCTGTGTTCCGCACCATAGAAAGCGTTGCGGATTCCAAGGCCACGGTTTTTGTCACCGGAGAAAGCGGAACCGGCAAAGAGGTGACCGCAGAAGCGATCCATGCGGCTAGCAACCGAAAGAACGGCCCATTTGTAGCCATCAACTGCGGCGCTATTCCAGAGAACCTATTGGAATCTGAACTGTTCGGTCATGTCAAAGGAGCTTTCACTGGCGCAGTGGAGAACCGGATCGGTGCAGCAAAGGCGGCTGATGGAGGCACGCTGTTTCTCGACGAAATCTGCGAGATGGACCTCAAATTGCAGGTCAAGTTGCTGAGGTTCTTGCAGACCGGCATGATTCAAAGGGTTGGGACATCTGCCGCAGAGCCGGTGAATGTGCGGATTGTGTGTGCGACCAACCGGAACCCTGAATTGGAGGTCGCAGAGGGACGGTTCCGGGAAGACCTCTATTATCGCTTGAACGTAATACCGATTGCCTTGCCGGCCCTGCGGGACCGAGGCGAAGATATTACTCTTATAGCTTCGAGCCTTGCGCAGAGGATCGCGACTGAAGAAGGCAGGACAATCTCTGGATTTTCGCCGACAAGCCAGACCTATCTTGAACGGCATGATTGGCCAGGAAATGTGCGAGAGCTGCAAAACGCCCTTCGACGAGCGATCATCACAGGCACCAGTAAGAAATTGGAGCTGTCTGGCACCGCCCAGTCATCGCAGTCATCTCGTCTACCAGCGACATCCGCTTCATATCAGTCACCTTCGCCTGACCGAGTTGAAACGAATTCCCAATTGGCAGCTGAAAACATCGGGTCTGCACAAGTTGCCGACTTCTCTGGGATGACACTTGATCAGGTTGAGCGGCTGGTGGTTGAACAAGCCATTTCCAGAACGTCGGGAAACATTGTCCAAGCCGCGAGAAACCTAGGCGTTAGTCCCTCTACAATATACAGAAAGCTAGAGCGCTGGAGCGCGTAAAGCGTGCGGGCTTGTTTTGATCGAGATCGACCAAAAATTGTCCATTTGGCAATACAGAACGGCATCTACGTAGACGCGTCTACCAGCCGTTTCCGCTTGAATCATAATCCATGTGTCGGCGGGCGAGTCCCTCCTCCGCTACCAGTTTAAACCTGCACCAGCTTCAAATTTGAGCCGGCGTGCACAAATGCCCGCTAAGGCTGCGACGGTTGGATAAACGAGGTTGTCGAAACCCACCTAGGCCGCAGGCTGAGCAGGTTGCCGCATGAAGCCCAAGTCTGGGTTGTTGAAGTTGCCGATATTGGGAGAGATCAGCGGAATCTCTGATGGTGAAACGCCTAACCAACTGGCTAGAGTAGCAGAGTATTCATCGACCGATGTTGATGGCAGAAGACGGCCTCTGCCCACCTGATCATCGCTTTCGACCGAGATTTGCGGAGCGGTTCCGTAGAAGCGTCCGCCATCCACGTCGCCACCGAGGATGAAATGGTGTCCGCCCCAGCCATGGTCTGATCCGTCGCCGTTCGAGGCGAGTGTTCGCCCAAAATCCGAGGCGGTGAAGGTTGTGACACGGTCAGCAACGCCCACTTCCTCCATTGCCCGGTAAAACGCATCAAGTGCAAAATCGACCCCGCCCAATAGGCCTTCATGGGTGCCGATCAGCCCATCGTGATTGTCAAAACCGCCGGTGGCCACAAGGAAGACTTGCCGCGTGACGCCCATCTGATTGCGAGCGGCGATCAACCGGGCAACAATCTCCAACTGCGACGCCAGCGAATTGCCCTCACCAAAATCGGTTGAAAGGCTGGCATTGGACAGAGCATCGTTCACAAACCCCGAAAACTGGATCGATCGGGCGTTTGCCATTGCGTAGTCATTTTCAAAAATGTGCCCGGTGCCATTGGTAAGAAGCTCGCTAAGCGCGTCACTTGCCGCGCTTGACCCATATAGTCTGCGCCCAATTGCCCTTATCTCGATCGCGCCATTGGTTCCGATGGAATAGGGTTGGGCTGTTTCTCCAGATAAGAACACGGCGTTGCCAGCAGCGTTGATCGCTGTGAACATGGAATTCGTGTTGCTGCCCATCGCAAGATCAGCGATCCGTCCGCCCCAGCCTGCTTCCGACCCTTCTGGCGATCCGGACTGCCAAGTCGATTGCTGATCGTTGTGCGAAAACAACTTCGCAGGACGGGGAAAGCTGATGAGGTTTCCGCTTTCAAATTGCTGCCGAGTCAACGGCGTGATCAGCGGCCCCACATTGAGGACAGGGGCCATGACACCCTGATCAAACCGAGCTTTGAGGCGCGGCATAGTGGGCGCCAACGCAAGCTGCATATCATCTGTCAAGGTTTGATCATCGCGCGGGACAAGAACCTGACCGGACAAGGCGCCACGATCAATCGCTATTCCGCCGTCTGCGGGCAAACCACCGCGGATTGTACTATATCGGTTGTAATTGGTCGCATCGAACGGGATCAGCGTGTTGGCATGATCGTTCCCGCCCAAAAGGAAGACGCAAACGAGGGCTTTGTATCCACCTTCGCTTTCAAACGCAGCCGCATCGGCCAGCCCTGCTAGCCCCATTGCATAGCCGGATGCTGCTCCCATAGCTGAAAGCTGGGCCGTTCGGCGCATAAAGGCGCGGCGGGAGATTTCCTGCGCTTTTCCGATATGAAACATCGCTCTGTCTCCCCTATTTTTGCACGAGGTAATCGTTAGAGGCCATAACCAGCAAAACCGCCCGGTGAATTTGGCTCAACTTGTCTTGATCAGGCGCATTTTGTGCAGGTGCGGTCGCATTGAGCGCCCCTGCAATTGTGTCGCGGGCAAATTGCGAAAGCTGATTGGCGGTCAAAAGCAGATCAAGCCGATCAAGCAACGCGACCGTGTCATGGGCGATATCAATCTCTTCGCGGTAGGTCGCTTTGACATCGAACATCCAGAACCCGCGCCCATCGATGCTTCGATCCATGAAGTTGATGTAAGCGGCGGCGGTTGTTTCGTTGACCAACTGAAATTCAGGGGCGAGCAGGTTGTTTTCGGCTGCCTGTGAATTGGTGGGGGTGTAGCCGGGGCGGAAGAAGTTGAATACCGATGGGGATCTCAAGGGTGATTGCCCTAAGAGGTTGGAACGATCCGAAAGATCGCGCATCAGCCAAGCGCCACTTTCCGATTCCGCTCCAAACGTTCTGCCCCATTGCGCAAAGCGCAGCATAGGTTCGCGAAGTTTTCCGAAAGAGGGATCGCTAAGCGAAGTCTCAGAAACAGCTTCTTCGTCAAGCAACACGGCCTTGAACACAGCGCGCAGGTCTCCTCGCACGCCAGATCCGTTGTTGTTGAAAGCCTCCGCGACCCTTTGGACATAAGCGGGCGAGGGATTGCTGGTCACCAGTCTCTGGATCATCTGCTTGCCAAAGAACGGGCCCACATTGGGGTGATTGAACAGCGTATCCATTGTAATCCGCAGCGACTCTTCAGCGCCTGTACCGGCTGGGATTGTGGTGCCGAGAAAGCTCTTTTCTTCCAGAGAGTGCGTGTCGCGCCCGAATGGTGGGCGGGCATCGGGATTGGCAGTCATCGGTGCGCGCAACAGGCGCGCTTCGGGGATGTCGAAGTTGGGATTTGATGGGGGCGATGAGATCTGGATGTCGCCAGAAAAATCGTAATTGTAGCCTGTGAAGACCTTTGCGATGCCGGTCACATCATCATTGGTGTATGTCTCCAAAGGGTTGCCAGCATTGTCGGTCCGCACGCTTCCATCAATGTTAAGTTCAAACAAGCCGATGGAAAACAGCTGCATGACCTCCCGGCCATAATTCTCATCAGGGACGCGGCCCGTTTCAGGATCAGCCTTTTCATTGCCTAATGTGTTGAGAAAGACCCCCATGGCAGCGTTCAGTGTGATCTGTTCGATTAGGTCGCGGAAGTTGCCAAACGCCTCTTCTTTCAGGATGTCCCAATAGGCTCCGATTGCGGTACTTGGCCAAAAGGTAATTGGGTTCAATGAGACAACAAAGAACTCTGACAAGGCCAAAGCCGCGCGTTTGCGAACAGAGTTGCGGCCTGACAAAAGCTGGTTCCAGATCATATAATCAGCCAGGTCGCGGCGGAAGAAGAACTGGTCATCATTGACCTCTTCAAAGCCGAGACCCGACAGAAATTGCTGCGCGGTCAGTTCGATGTTCTCGTTGATTTCGCGGTCCAGCCAGGCCTCATAGCCTTCGGATCGCATTTCCAGAATGTCACCGGTCGAGACTGATAGCCCTGCACGAAGCGCAAATCGTGCCGCTTCACCATCGGTCTGTGGCGTAAGCGCTGTGGGCGGCGTACCCGTCGCTCCACCGCCTGTGGTTCCACCGCCGCTGCCGTTGCTGCTGCTGCCTCCGCCTCCACCGCACGCCGCAGTGGCCAGCGCCAATGTGGAGACCGCCGCTAGGGAAGCAGGGTTCGCGCGGCTGTTCGTCCCATCATCATCGTGGTCCAAGCCAAGATCTGACGTTGCATCAGATTCTTCATCCGCTCGCTCAGCGTTGGTAAAGCTATCGATGGCTGCCTCCTTTTGCCATTCAACAGAGTGATATCAACGTAGCAAAGTGTCAAACCCTCCGCGGCTGGGTTAGATTCCTTAGCGTTGCGATGTGCGCGGGTTGAGATTTGAGGAGAGCAAACCAACGACAAATGCGGCTGGCGTGCATTGTACAAGATATGCCGCGAACGCTGGGATTGTCGTTACCGGGATTTAGTATCGCTGCTCACCAATCAACTTGTCTGGTCGCAATCACGCAGCGAGCCGCGCTGCGAAATGTCTCGTTGGGATTGAGGCGATCTTTGGCCTTTCAAGCAGGCCGAGAATGGCATTTTGTCTGGCGACTACCCCTTGCTCGAACCTACTACGCTGGTTGTGCAATTTTCCGGCTGAAAGTGTGCGGGTGTAAGCCGCGACGTCATCGTAAATCCCTTGGGCCGCGCTTTGCGCTTCGGAGTTGTCGCTCCGACTGGCGCGCTCGGCTTCGACAAAGCAATCCAGCTCGACGCATGAAAGCGCGTAGTCGAACCAATTGGAGGGATTGGTAACCAGATCATCAAGACGAAGGCTTGGCTCACTCACGCCAGATCCTTCAATGCAAAACCGCAGGAATTCATCGATTTTTTTGACGCTTCCTGCGCAGGCCATTCCATCGAAAGAAATAAAGATACCGTGGTGGTCAGCATAGGAGTACAGCGCCTCTGCCGATATAGGTTTGTTGTCACATATGGCTGGCGCTGCATTCTCCATCATATGGCGGCAGATCATAAAGACGCCCGATATGAACTGATATTGGCTTGCTAGGGCATCGGACACTCTTGGCGCTGCCGATTGCTGGAGCAAATAGCGCCGCTGATAGGCGACCAAAGCGATGCTAGCGCGCGAGATTATGTAGAGGTCCCAGATGCCTAGCTCAGATGTACTCCGCGCTCTGCCAAGGTGAAACGCGCGTACCGCGTCAGTAATCGCCAATGCTCCACCAAAGTTCTGCATCGCCGTGCGCAACGCAGACACGTTGATCGCTCTGCCTTCGCGAGAGCCCGGATATTTGCACGCAATGGTTTCCGCAGGAATGTGATGGTTCAACGCGAAGGGCCGCGCGTTCTCTTCGCCCAATTGCCTTCCGCTCTCAGTAAACAGCGCGCTCACACCGATCCACAGCCCATAGTGAAACTCCATGTCGGGTTCTTGCCAGGGTTTGCTTAGAGCCGGCCAAAGAAGCTTCTTCATTAACGTTTGCAAAGCACTCATCCCGATTCAGCACAGCGCGGCGCGAGCGCGTGGTTTAGTGGCACAAACAGTGTAGCTCAATCCAAACCGTTTCCCCGCGTTTCTTAGAGGAATGAACCTGCGCGAATGTCTATCGCTGTTGCCACAAGGTTCGAACCAGCCGCCCTGGTTGATGTGCCGATTGGCACAAGCTGGAGTTTCGCCCCTCTTGATCGCGAAACTGCGTGCGCGTTGGAAGCCGATTGGCAGGATTTGGCACTCAATGCGTCAGAGCCAAACATCTTCATGTTTCCTGACTTCATCCGCGCGTCTCTGCCACTGCTGAAACACCGGCAAGCCCACCTGCTCGCGATCCGGTGCGACGGCGTGTTGCTGGGCGTGGCGATCCTGCGGCGCGATTGGGGTTATGCCAAACTGCCAGTTCCCTTCTACCGAACAGCGTTGCATCATGAACAGTTCTTAGGCACGCCGCTTGTGCGCAAGGGCAGAGAGAGGGAGTTTGCCCGCGGCCTGTTCGATTGGTTGGACAATGCGCAAGACGCCCCGGTCTTTGTGAACCTTGCACAATGCAGCGCAAACGGTGCTATTGCCGAGGCTGTGATGGGACAGGCGGCACAGGAAGGACGAGCATCCTTCAGCGTCAATCGGTTTCAAAGGGCTGCGATCGTCCCGGCCGAGCTTCCACAAGGTGAAGAGCCCAAATGGCTCAGCAACAGCCGCCGCAAGAGCCTTAGAAAAGCGCGGAGGAACCTCGACAAGGTCGGTGAAGCCTCGATCGAGCGACTTGGCGAGCAAGAGGATATAGTTCCGTGGATCGCGGGTTTTCTGGCGATGGAAGACACCGGCTGGAAACATGAAAACGGATCATCAATCCTGTCTTGTGCGAACGAGACTGGACTTTACGATAAACTGATCCGCTGCGCCCATCGGGCTGGGACGTTGAACTTTGCGCGGCTGTGCGTCGATGGAAAACCGATTGCCTACACGCTTGATATACTGGCTGCACCGCTTGGATTTTGCATCAAGTCTGCCATCCACCAGGATTATCGGCGATACTCGCCTGGCCTCTTGTTGGAGGTCGCGAATATGGAGCATTATCGCGACCAGTCTCAGTTCGAATTGCTGGATTCCTGCACCTCATCTGACAACGCCGTTTTGAACGAATTGTGGCCGCATCGTAAGACGATCACCGATCTGTTGGTTGGTCGCAAGGGCAGGCTTTCAAGCGCATTGTTCTCACTCGTAATGTGGTTGAAGCGCAGAGAGATCTCGGAAGACAGAAGCACATGAACCCGCCGCTTGACAGCACGTCGGCTCGCTCCGGAGTAATCGCTTTAGAAAAGCCTGTCTCCGCTGTGATTGAGCCAATGATTGATCTGTTCCAAGAGGGGCAGGGACCGCACCACACGCGCTTTCCGATCCTGTTCGGGCCTGCTGAAAATCGTGATGCGATCGCCGATTTCCTCAAAGGCTTCTTCAAGCCTCGCAATCCGTTTCGGCGGCAAACCAGCTTTGCCTTGGGGTGGTATGTGGATGAGGATTTGTCGGGCTACTTGCTCTATCGCCTGTCACAATCGAACAACGTGTTTTACGGAGAAGCGCGCTGGACCTGCTTTATAGAAGATGTGGTTGTGGCAAAATCGGCGCAGGGGCAGGGCGGAGCAAGCGCCATGATGGCGACCTTGATCGCCATCTTGGAACCCCTCGAGAACTGCGCCGTGTCAGGAACAGTCTGGCGAGGCAACGAAGCGTCGACCAAGCTGTTTACGAAACATGGGTTTGAGCCGCTCTCCACCTCGTATTACCGGGTGAGCAAATGAAGGTTTGTGGAACGATGATCTTGGCGGCCGCACTTACCGCGACCGGCTGTTCTCAAAGTGACCAAGGGAGCACGATTGAACTCACGGGAGCATCACCGCATTTGTTCCTTTTGGTCGGTGATCAAGATGAGCGTGATGAAGATTTTGCGCTGGTCCTGAATGTTGACCCTAGCTCTGGTCAGCGTGGTACCGCGATCTCGTCTCTACCGATTGGCCACAAGGCCTCGATGGTGCATCACACCGAATATGTCGCGCCGCCCAAGGGAGAGGCGATGTTCATGAATGCGCACCATCATGAATTGACCCTTTTGGTGAATTTCTCCGAACCAAATAACCTTTCCCTCGCTGGCAGCATCGAACCACCAGCGCCTCTGCGCTTTCCGCATGATTATGCGCGCACCCGCTCTGGGACGAGGCTGGTCGGCTTTTTGCGCAGTGAAGGCGCGGCTCCCAATTCGGATGAAACCGCAAATCCGGGGAACCACGGCGGCATTGCGGAGTATTCGGCGCGCGGCGAATTGATCCGTACAGTTTCCGCTGCAGTTGCGGGCCAATCCAAAGCAGTGCGGCCTTACGCCTTTCGGATGGTGCCGGACTTGGATCGTTTTGTCGTGACCAGCGCGCCAATGATGGAGTCGAGTTGGGCGGACGTTATCCAGATCTACAGTTACTCAAAATTTGAGCTGCTCCACACGCTTGAACTGGAGGTTGGGATCGATCATCGCGGCAACGCCGTCTCGGGCCTGAACGGGGCTGCATTTGGACTGCATACCCTTTCTGACGGTTCGATTTTTCTCAATTCCTATGGCTGCAATTTCTATCACCTGACAGATATCGGCACCGCTGAGCCGAATTTGCAATTGGTCTACTCGCTTGAAACCGATCCTGAGGCTGATGAGGGGCGCATCAGAGGGGCTTGCGGCGTGCCGTTGCTGATCGGTGATTTCTGGGTCCAGCCTGTGGGTGCGAAACAAGAGGTTGTGGTGCTGAATGTGGCAGACCCCACCTCGCCTGCGGAGGTGTTTCGTCTTGCAACGCCAGAGGACTTTAGCCCGCACTGGTTGGGCAAAGACCCTGCTGGAAATCGACTCATACTTGGGGCGGAGCTTGGCGGCGAACAAGGCTTTTACATGCTGCGGATCGATCAAGAAACTGGGCGGATCGAATATGATCCTGACTTCGCTGATTATCGAAGCGAGAGCGTGTTCAACATCTTTCGGGAAAAGAGCAAAGGCTACATTTCCCTCGACCGGTCTGACTGGCCGCATGGCAGCACCGGACCAGCATGGGGGCACGCAGCTGTATTCTTTGATGGTCGCTAGAAGTGATTGCCCGGGCGAACAGACTCTGACGCTCTGCGCGATAGCTTAGGCTGCAGCTCGATTGGATTTGCGATTGCTTGTTTCGCTTTCGCCGTCGGGGTCTGCGGCAGGCCGGCCAAAGTGATACCCTTGGAAACAGGTGCAGCCCAACAGGGCCATGGCCTCGGCCTGCGCTGGCTTTTCGATGCCCTCAGCGGTGACGTCCATGTCAAGCGTATCAGCCAAGGCGACAATCGCCGAAACAACTGCCTTGCTGCGCTCTGAGCCGGAAACTGCGGATTGCACGAACTCGCGGTCGATTTTGATCATCGCGAAGTCGATCTTCTCGATATAGTTGAGCGAGGAGTAGCCCCTACCAAAGTCGTCGAGTGCAAACGAAACGCCCAATTGGCGCAGGCTCGTGATCAAACGCTCCAGCTCGGCATTCATTTCGAGCACCAGCGATTCAGTCAGTTCTAGGATCAGACGAGAGGGCTCCAGACCGCTGGCGGCCAAAGCCTGAGTGACTGTGTTCAGAAAATCTGTGCCGGACATCTGCAGGGTGGAGATGTTGACTGAAAGCTTGACGTTTTTCGGCCAATGCACTGCCTGCGAACACGTCTCGCGCAGCATCCATGCTCCGATCCGTTCAATTAATCGTGTGTCTTCGGCAAGAGGGATGAAGGTGTTGGGTGGCACGGACCCCCGCACAGGATGGTTCCAACGCATAAGGGCTTCATAAGCAACCAACTCACCGCCAGTTCCGCGCACGATCGGTTGGTACATCAGCGACAATTCGTCGTTTTCCAGAGCCGCCTCAAGATCATTTTCCAAGATCGAGCGGTCTTCCAATTCTGCGCGCATTTCCGGTTGGTAGACGACACAAGTGCCGCGACCGCTGTCCTTCGCGCTGTAAAGCGCAAGGTCGGCATTTGTCATGTAAATGCTGGGTGAACTCTCGCCGATCATCTCAGCAAGGCCGATTGACGCGCCGATATGAATCTGAGTGTCATCAATATCGTAAGGCTGTCCAACCGCTTCAATAACGCGCTCAGACTGCTCGACCGCAGTTTCCATATCAGTACCGGTTGGCAATATGATCGCGAATTCGTCACCGCCAAGTCTTCCGATGGTTGCGTCTTCGCCAACGCTTTCACGGAACCGCTGGGCGAACTGAACCAGCAATTGATCGCCCGCCGCATGGCCATGTACGTCATTGACCTGCTTAAAACGATCAAGGTCAATGAACCCAAGAATGGCGGGCTTGCCCGATGATTTTGCCTCGGAAATTCTTTGATCGAGCAAGTCGCGGAAATGGCTGCGCGAATGCAACCCAGTCAAGCTGTCATGCTGGATCACATGGGTCAGTTTGGCGTTAGCCTCTTCGATGCCCTGGCGGCTTCGGCTTACCGCGCGCAAGCCGAGTAGCGCACCAATAAAGGCAAGAATGACCATTGCGACCGCCAGGCTCAACAAGATCACCTGGTTCTGCGCTGCATTCAGATTGGCTTCGTTGGCCTCTTTCTCCAGCGACAATTTCGAGATCTGAAGATCGCGGTTTGCGGCATCGAAACGGGCCGCCAGCAATGCGTTGTTGGCAGTAGCCGACAGTTCCTTTGCCTGCGCGTCGATCCTGTAGAAGGAAGCGAGGTGAGCATTGGCAAGGCGGAAGTTGCCCGTTTGCGTGTATACCTCTGAGGCGGTGTCGTGAAAATCCCTGAAGAAAGGAGAGGTTGCGCTGATGTCCTCATTGCGGAATGTCTGGAACAGATATTCCTCAGCGCGCGGCAACTCTCCCATCGCAAGCGCGATCTGGGCCCTTACGCCATAGAGAAACGGTTGCCATTCAAGCGCGGAAGAGTCGGCAATTCGAAGCCCACTTTCAACGGTTCTGTCTGCAGCTTCATAATTGCCCGCAAGAAACTGGGTTGACGCAATGTTGGTAAGGATCCGCGCTTCCAGCATCGGACTGTCCATCTGTGCAGCGACTGCAAGTGCCTGACGGAATTCTTCCTCCGCTTCGTCAAAGCGGCCCAGTTCCTTCAGCGCGTTGCCTTTGTTGTTGTGCGCAGAAAGCGCCAGTGAGGCGTCTTCGGGAAAGGCAGCGCTGGCTAGGCGATAGTAATTGAGGACCCGTTCATAGTCGCGCGCGTCAGTGTAGAGTGATCCGATGTTTTGAAGCACGATGGCGCGGCTTCTATCTTCGCCCAGTTCTTCATAAAGGCGGTGGGCATTCAAGAAGGCCGATAGCGCGCCGCCATATTCGCTGCGATTGACAAACAATGTAGCTTGCGACCGCAGCAGATCAGCGTGCAGTTTGGAACCGTTGAATTTGCGCTCAATCTCACTCAGCGCTTCTTCAATTATACCACCCGCTTCATCCACACGGTTGAGGCGCATAAGCGCTTCGGCTTCCAACCATTGTGCGGTTAGCCGGGCTTGCTCCGCTTCGTCATTCGTGCCCGTCACTAGCTCTTGGGCCTCTCGAGCGTGACCAAGAGCCGCAGCAGAATCAGCCATCATCGAAGACTTTGCTTCGCCAATCGCCTCATCATAGGCGCTGGATTGGTCTTCTGACTGTGCCGCAAGCTGAGCGGGCAAGGCAACCAAAAGGGAAGCAGCAAGCGCTGTAAGCTTAAGGTGCTTTCCCTTTCGCATTGAAAACCTTCCCCATATGGCTGCCGACATTCCCGTTAGTGAAGAATGCCACTTCAGCCTGCGTCCATTCAAAAGCGGATGCTGAAATTGCCACCGACAACGACGCCTGCCTCGTTGAAAGTGTCACCCGCGCTTACATAGCGACTAAACACTCCGAACTCAGAAGATCTGGTTAACGGCATCGCATAAACTGCCTCACCGGTGATGCGACGCTGTGTTTCAATTGAAAACGTTTGTGTCACAGGGCCCAGTTCACCAGTTTCGCGGTTGATCACCTCTTCGCTGGTAAGTTGTAGCGATCCTTCTTCCACTTGGAGCGGCTGTGCCACCGACAAGCGAAGCGTATCACTTTCAGAGAAGATGCCTCGTTTTGTAGCGGTAAACTGCGCAGCTGTGCTCCAGATTGCTCCCGCATTGGTGAACAACTGATCTTGAGCGGTTTCGGTGCGTGCGCCCGTCGCTGACACATCAAAGGTAAAACCATTGCCAGCATCAAGCGTTGCCGAAACGGTCATGGCATCAGACGTTGATCCGCTGCCAAGCAAGGCGTTGACTGCAGTCTGGGTGCCAAGCAGCGCGTTGACCTCATTGAGGCGTGTGTATTGCGCGTTGACTGTAAGGCCGTTCGTCACCTTCTGCTCAATATCGAGAGTGAGCGCGCTTGCGGGACGGTCGCCTGCGGCTTGCCTTACAAGCTGCTCTTCTGGAGCAAGATCAAGCCCTTCGTCCCAACGTTCGCGGTTCTGTGAATAGCCCACGCTGACCTTGGTGCCAGCGCTCAGTTGGTAGCCGAGCTGCATGAAGTTGTCGCCAGAGGCAAAGCCCAAGACAGGGTTCACACCGCCCGTGAAAGGATCATGGTCGCTTTGAACACCAAAGCGGTATCCTGAAAGCGCCATCGCCCCTTGGCCGTGGCCAGCGGTGAACGAGAACGTGCCCGACGGATCAGTCAAGGTCGCTGCACCATGCATCATTTGCAGTTGACCTTGCTGGTCATACTGCGGTGCCATCGCGTCGTAACGCAATGCCCAGTTGCCGCCGATCTCACCTGCGTTTGAACGCAGTTCTGTAAATCCGGGCAGCCCATCGCCGTTTGAATCGGAACCATTGCTGTTGATCCAGCGCGCGAAACGTTCGTTCACAAAGTCCTGCAAACGCTCAAATCCGCGGCCCAGAGCATTGGTGCTCTTGCCATAGGTAAATGCTGATGCGGGAATGCTGAAATCGCGGTGGGTGTCGCCCACTTGCTCCACCCCGGTGAAGAATACATCGCTGGTTTCCCACCATGTGGGAATACCCATGTTGAGAAGAGCTTCGGCGCTGAAGTTGCTGCCCTGCCAGTAATTCCCGTTCCGCTGATACAGTTTGAAAGTCATGCTGTTGAAATCAAGCGGCGATTGCGATGCGGCCACATCGAGCAGACCGTGGCCATACACCTCATCTGGTCCTGGCGCGCCAAGATCGCGTGCCGAACGGAAGATGATTTCGGTTGTCGCTTCGGGCTCTTTTGAGAGCCATTGCCAACGGTCGTGCAGTAGAGCGATGGCGCCTGAAACCAGTGGAGCGGCGAAGGAAGTACCCGAATGGCGGGTCACACCGCCTTGGCCGTCGGAAACCAACAGCAGCTCACCTGGCGCCACGACAGTGCGCAGATACAGTTCGTTGCCGTCTTGGCATACACCGTTGTTGAGCAAACACGCGCTGCCCGAACGGTTCGAGAAGCCCGAAACCTCACCCAGCGGGTTCACCGATCCAACGATGATGACGTTGGGATCAGAGGCGTAATCCCATTCGATGTCTCCGGTTTGCGTCACACCGTCGTTACCGGCAGCGATCACAAACACCGTGTCGTCGAAGTTCTTGGCGATGTCTGGCCGTGCCAGAACGTCCGCCAGCCCTTGCGACACGACCCAGCCTGGTTCACCCAGCGACAGGTTGATGACGCTCACTTCGCCATATTTGTTCAATTCGCCAAGACCGGCATTCGTGAAGGACAAGATGCCAGTCGCGACTTCATCCCAACTGGACTCGCCGTGTTCATTGAAAGGGTTGTAGGTCACAATGTTGACGTCTGGAGCGATACCCATCACGCCTTCGCCGTCATGCGCGCCCGCGATTAGGCTGGCGACGCCGGCGCCATGGCCACCAACTGCATTGTTGTGGCCGCCAGAGTAAACGACGTTGTTGCCCAAATCGGTATCTGCGGCAAAGCTGCCATCGACGATGCCGATGATTGTGTCGCGTCCATTGCCCTGGATCTGCGTGATTGACGGTGTCCAGTTGATCGTGCCCATCCAATGATCGACCGCGTCGATGCCCGAATACTGATTAAGTGTGTCGTGCCAGTCGAGATAGAGCGCCGCGCGTTGGCCAGGCGTTAGAACTTCGATCGTCGACTTGTTATCAGGGTCGGCGCCGTGGCGGGCGAAAATGTCATCCACCAGCGTATCAAAGTTGTTCCCTGTCCGTTGGGTGTAAGCGGCGCCAAACTGCGCCTCACCTTGTGCGATCAGTGTCTGCAACGAGGCCATGACCTTGTCGGGCGTGCCATCGCGGACGATTGCGCCGTTTTGATCGTATGCGATGTTGTTGAACAAATCTTCGGTGGCATCAATCTGCGCTTGGTTCTGTGTCCAGAAATCACCCAGGGCAGCCAGATTGTCCGCATCGAATGCCACGATGTCGCGATAGAATGCATCGATGTCGCCCCAGAACGCGCCGATATCGCCGTAGAATGGATTGATGTCGCGGTAGAACGGATTGATGTCGCGGTAGAACGGGTTGATCGTGCCCCAGAACGCGCCGATGTCCCCATAGAACGGATTAATCGTACCCCAGAACGCATCAATATCGCCATAGAACGGATTGATGTCGCGGTAGCGCGGTGTGAGGCCACGAAGGCGAACCACATTGGCATCAAATGATTCTGAGCTTTCTGGAGCGTCCAGCATAGGTGCAGCCATAAGGTCACCTGAACTCGCTTGCAGGCTTACAAGATCCTGAGTGGTCAGGCTGTGAGCGGCCACGTTTTGATCAACAAAACCTTTGGCAGCCACAAACCCACCATCAATGGCGTCCTGCGCTTCCATCAAGGCTGCCGGAACTTCCGGCGCCTCAGCCACGATGAACGAAACCGGTGCGGCAGCAATCTCGTCGCGAGCATTAGCCTGCAAGTCGAAAGCGACCTGTTGCTCCATTGCGTCAAAAGCAGCGGCGCTGGCCTCTGCTTCATTAGCATGTGCAGTGCCGGCCATCGTAACCATTAGCGCGATGCTGGCTGTGCTTCGTGTCAAAACGGACTTCATAAGTCTTATCCAGTTGTCTCTACGGCGATGTGATTCGCCTTTCCATGACCCTGAATTAGCGAAAGAAACTGGCAGCCCCCTTCATGTGGCTGGTTAAGAACAAACTAATTTCACCGATCCGCAGTTTGGTTAATGGCGACCTTAGATTGCCGATGGCTCGCAGCTTGTGCGCCGTGTGATCGTTACTATTGGGTAAATGGTGAACTTTGGGCGCGAGCAAGTTCGTTTCGAAGGCGAAAACTTCTTCACTTTTGTTTGGAGTGCGGCGCGCTGCTGGGCCACTAGAGATTGGCCGGGGCATCCACACCGATCTTATCAGTTCGATGCAGCCTTAAGAGCAGCTTGGTCCACCGAATTGCGGGCAAGCTCAACCAGTTCGTCTGCGGACATTGGCTTGCCAAAGAAATAGCCTTGGACAGATTCTGCACCGGCACGTTTCGCCATGAGCAACTCGACCTCGTCTTCGACCCCTTCCAGCAGGCAGTGGACGCCGAGCACCCGCGCCATTCCCGAAAGCGAGGCGAGGATCTTTTCCGTCATGGGATCGCCTGGATTCTCCACAAAAGATTTGTCGATCTTCAACTTCTCAATGGGCAGTGATCGAAGATAGCTGAAATTGGAGTAGCCGGTGCCAAAGTCATCCAGCGCGATAGAAAGCCCCATCTGGGCTAATCGATTTAAGTTTTCAGCAGCCTTGGTGAAGTCTGCCATCATCGCCGTTTCGGTGACTTCAAACTCAATCATATGAGGGGCAATATCCGCCTCGCTGATCATGGTTATGATCTGCTCGATTGTTGGGTCAGAGATAAGGTCATGCGCAGAAAGATTGATCGAAAGAGGAATGGGTTCATCCCAGCTCTTGAGAGTCGCGAGCGCTTTTTCCATCACGACAATTGTGATGCCGGTGATCAGGCCGCTTTCTTCTGCAATCTTGATAAAGCGTTGAGGCCCCACTTTCCCGATCTTGGGGCTGGTCCATCGGGCAAGGGCCTCTGCACGGTGCACGGTGTTTGCGCCCAAACCAATCTGGGGTTGGAACACCAGATCAATCTCTTCCCGCAGGTCCGCTACGCGCAGCGCCTCTTCGATTTCGTAGCGTGCTTCAGCCTGCTTCGCATGTTCATGGTTGAACAGAACCGCGCGGTTTTTTCCCTGCTTCTTTGCAATAATCAGTGCGAAGTCAGCTTGGCTAAGCTGCGTGCGACTGCTCTTGCCTGGCTCCATTGCCTTACAGCCTATTGAGCAGGAAACGCGCATATGCCTGCCATCGATAACGTATGTGGCGGCTACGAGATCAAGCAAGTGCTTACAGCGCGCCATTATCTCCTCTTCGCTTTCGGAAGAGACAAAAATCAAATTAAATTCGTCCCCACCAACGCGGCTGACAAACATGTCCGAACCCGCAAACATCTCTAGCCGGCCAGCTACCTGTTTTAGAAGCTGATCGCCCGACAAATGGCCGTGGATGTCATTTATCGCTTTGAACCCATCGAGATCGAGCAGCAGCAGCCAAACCCGTTCCAGCTTACTCTGATCACGATGATTGACCGCGTCCGTGTCCCTGATTGCTTCGCGCAGTCTCGCAAAAAAGGCCCGGCGATTGGGCAATTGGGTCAGGCTGTCAGACAGCGAACGCTGGCGCATTTCCTCACCAATCTGTTGTGCGCTTTCCAATTCCTCATCGGCTTTGATTTTGGCGCTCGCGACATTGGTAACTTGACGCCGCAAGAAGTACGCAATGCTTAGGGAAGCCAGCGCACCTCCGAAGCAGAGAAACCCGTAGTTGAAAAGTTCAGATGCATCGAGCAACGGCACAAAGCTTGCCAATGCCAAACCGGTGGCGACTATCGAAAAGATCGAGTGTCTAAAATTCACACTGGCAAGAGCGAATATGAACGCCATCATGATGAAATATACAAGCTTTTCCGAAGCGAATTCGGTCTGCAGTGCAATTACTACATTGAAAATGACCACTATGTTCAGTGTTGTGACCCACAAATCCATGTGACGCGCAGGAATGGGATTTCGAAAATACCAGGTTCCGGCGGACGCAACGCAAGCAGCAACTGTCGTCGCGGCGATAAGCGCTGCCATCTCCACGATACTACCATAAGTAATGTTAAGTGGGAGCATTATGAGGTAATATGTTGCAAACACAGCAAAATACCCGCGCAAGATCGGTCGATAGATCTCGCGAACAAAAGCGTCCGTCTCGGGCTTAACCGTTGCCTGATTGCTGCTCAAAAAAATCCGACCCTTCTGCGATCCCAAGCAGCAAATACCCATGGAAGGTTAAGGGATTGTTTTCTTGCCGTTTTAGGCCTTGAGCCAGGTGCGCCGATTGCACGTTCGCGCATTTTGCCAGTGGAAGGGAATTCATTATCGGATTAACACCATTGCGATGCTTCAGGCGAACGACTTCAAGGCAGTGTGCGCGCAGCTCGATGCGCTTTTGCTCGAATTGAATGCGGAAGATTTTGATCGGGCTACTGCGTTCAAATCATGGTCGTCGAACCAAATTGTCGCTCACTTGCATGTTTGGAACCGCGCAGCCTACCTTTCCTTGAAAGATCCCCAGGCATTCGATGCCTTCATCCAGGCGGTGATGGCGTCGCGGGGCAAGAATTTCAGGCAGTTTGAAAGCGATCAAGCGGGCGGTCTGAAAGGAAGGGCGCTGCATGATGCATGGCGTGCGTTCTATCCAGAACTGGCGGAGGCGTTCGCTACCGCCGATCCCAAAGCTCGTCTGCCTTGGGTTGGTCCCACTATGAGCGCGCGTTCCTCCATCACTGCGCGGTTAATGGAAACTTGGTCGCATGCCCAAGCGATCTTTGATGAATGGGGCCGTGACCGCCCTGCAATTGAAGGTGCGAGTGATCCGCTTGCCAATATCGTTGTGCTTGGCCTCAACACCTATGATTGGACCTTTAAAAACCGCGGCCTTGACGTGCCGCAGCCCCGTCCGCAATTGGCGCTGACCATGGCGACAGGCGATGTCGAGCTGTTTGGCGATGAGGCCAATAACGAGCGGATCGAGGGTTCAGCTGAACAATTCTGCCAAGTGGTGACACAATGCCGGAATATTGCGGACACATCACTGCGTGTTCAGGGCAAGAACGCTGCGCGCTGGATGGAAATCGCACAATGCTTCGCAGGACCGCCGCAAGACCCTCCACCAGCCGGAACGAGAGCCAAAAAGGCCTAAGCATTGGCCATGCTATCGCGAGACTGGGATCAAAGCCCCTGTAATTGACCGCGCACCGTCTGAAGTCAGAAAAGCAATGACTTGGGCGATGTCCTCAGCGTTCACCCAATCATTGAAATTGGCATCAGGCATTTCTGCGCGGTTGGTGGGTGTGTCAATTATAGTCGGCAGAACGGCGTTCACCGTCACATCTTGGTCTGCAAATTCCGCCGCGAGGCTCTCTGTCAGCTTAGCCACGGCGGATTTAGAAGCCGTATAGGCTCCCATTCCCACATCAGCCTTTGCAGCAGCTGCTGCTCCGATATTGATTATGGCTGCGCCCTGCTGTTGCGCTAGTGCGGGGAGGGCCACCTTGCATGCAGTTACGGCCGTCATCGCATTGAGCCGAAACATCCGTTCCCAAGTGGCTGGACCGCCATCATGGAGCGTTTCCCAAATGAACCCTCCAGCGATATTGATCAAAACTCTGGGCGCCCCCAATGCACTGACAACCTGGTCAAATGCGGTTTGCGCAGCTGCCTCATCGGCCAGATCAACGCCTCCAATATGGAGCTCAGATGCGCCATCGCCCGCTTTTGCAAAGTCAATTCTGGCCACGCGGTCGCCTTGCGCTTCAAAATGGTCCGCTACCACTTTGCCAAGGTGGCCAAAGGCGCCGGTAACGACAACGGCTCTGCCGCTCATTGTATCAGCGTCCTTTGAAAACGGGCTTGCGCTTTTCGAGGAATGAGCGTCCGCCTTCGCTGGCATCTTCGGTTGATCCAGCAAACCTTTGGCCAATGGCCTCGTTCATCAAAGCTGTATTAAGATCGGACTGTAAACCATTGCGAGCATTGGCTTTCATTCGAGATAGTGCGGCGGTTGGCCCAGTGGCCAAACGCGCGACGAGGGCTTCTGCCTCACCTGAGAGCGCATCGTCCTCTACGCATTTGTAGATAAGGCCAATGCGTTCGGCTTCTTCGCCGTGGATGCGCTCCCCCAGCATCATCATGCGCGTCGCCTGAGCAAGGCCGGTCAGGCGCGGAAGGATCCAACTTGAGCCGCCGTCAGGAACCAACCCGATATTGACGAATGCCTGCAGGAAATAGCCACTCTTGCTGGCCAGAACAAAGTCGCCTGCCAACGCGATGGAACAGCCAATCCCGGCCGCTGGACCTTGTACTGCGGTCACCACAGGTATGGGTAGGTTCCAAAGCGCCGCCATCATCGGGTTGTAAGACTGCTGCAAAACGGTGAAGGAACGGTCTCCTGCTGTGACATCGCCTTCGCTGCCACGGCCCCCAGCCAGATCCGCGCCCGAGCAAAAAGCGCGCCCCTCTCCGGTGATAAGCAAAGCGCGCGCATCGCCCAAATCTCGGATGGCGGCGAATATCTCATCTGCCATGGCTGGGGGGCACGCGTTAAGCCGTTCGGGCCTGTTCAGGGTAAGCCTTGCAACAGCGCCGTCGCGTTCAAGCCGGATTGTTTCGAAATCAGCCAATTCATCTCTCCCAAACTCTGATCAACGACCTCTCAGCGAATTCCGTGCGCAAAAGCAACCTATCAAATTGGAAGCGGCGCCACATCTTCGCGAGAATCAACCCAAGATTGACGCGGTGCGCGGCGATTGCGATGACACCCGCTTCCGGTTCGCAAGGGTTCACCGTCAAACCAAACCAAAGGATACACCTGGGATGAAAGCGTGGCGCTTTGCGATTGATCGCGGCGGAACCTTTACCGACATTGTCGCTGAGACACCCGAGGGGGTGTTGGTCACTGATAAACTTTTGTCGGTTGATCCCGGCAGGTACGCCGACGCGGCTAGCGAGGCGGTCCGGCGGCTTATGGCGAAGCATGGCAAGGGCCCAATCGCGGAGCTGCGGATTGGCACCACGGTTGCAACAAATGCTCTGCTGGAACGCAAAGGAGAGAGGCTTGCTCTCGCGATCACACAGGGTTTCGAGGATGCGCTGAGAATTGGCACCCAAGCGCGGCCGGACATATTTGCGCGGGATATTGTTCTGCCCGAACAGCTTTCCACCCAAGTTGTCGAGATCAAAGAACGGGTTGCGGTTGATGGAGAAGTTCTGACACCGCTCGATGAAGAGGATGCGCGCCGGCACTTTCAAGCGCTCAAAGCGCGAGGGTTCGATGCTATAGCAATAGTGCTACTCCACGGGTGGAAGCACCATGCCCACGAAAAGCGGTTGGCTGCGATCGCGCAAGAAATTGGATTTGCTCAGGTCAGCACCAGTCACGAAGTGTCCCCACTGATCAAATTGGTGCCGCGCGGCGATACGACGGTGGTTGATGCCTATCTGTCCCCAGTCCTCAGACGCTATATCGAAGGGCTTCAGGCCGAATTGCCAGAGGCCGCGCATATGCGCTTTATGCAATCGAACGGCGGGCTTAGCGACGTACGGGCGTTTCGCGGCAAGGATGCGATCCTTTCAGGCCCAGCCGGCGGTGTCGTCGGGATGGTGGCGGCGTGCGAGCCATTGGGGCACAGAAAACTGATTGGTTTCGATATGGGCGGGACAAGCACCGATGTCGCGCACTACTCTGGTGAGTTTGAACTGACTGGAGACAGCGTTGTGGGCGGGGTGCGCGTTGCCGCGCCGATGATGCATATTCACACGGTGGCTGCGGGTGGGGGGTCGATTTGCTCCTATGATGGATCGCGGTTTAGAGTGGGACCGCACAGCGCGGGCGCTGATCCCGGCCCAGCCTGCTATCGTAGAGGCGGGCCCTTGACCGTCACAGATTGCAATCTGTTTCTGGGACGCATTGATCCGGACTTTTTCCCATCCGTGTTTGGAGAAGCGGGAAACCTACCGCTCGATCCTGAAGCGTCAAAAGCGGCTTTGGAAGAGGTTGCAGCGCGACTGCCCGAGGGGCGCAAACTTTCTGAGATTGCCCACGGCTTTCTTGCGATTGCGGTCGATAATATGGCGAATGCGATCCGAAAAATCTCAGTCGCAAGAGGTCATGACGTCACATCTTATGCGTTGTCTTGTTTTGGCGGGGCCGGGGGGCAGCATGCATGTAAGGTTGCCGAAGAGCTCGGCATAAACACCGTGATTGTCCACCCTTTGGCTGGCATGTTGTCAGCCTATGGCATTGGACTTGCTCCCATAAAATCAATACGTGAGACTAGCTTTCTTCAATCTCTTTCTAGTAATTTCAGTGAAGCCATTGAAAAATTGAAGAATGATGCGGCTTCTGATTTGGCGGCACAGGGCGTGGCAGGTGCCCACATCTCTTACATCACACGGGCACGCTTGCGGTTTGATGGGAGCGATTCCGTGCTCACAATTGAGTGCAGTGATCCGGAAAAAATGGACGCCGAATTTCGCCAGCTTCACCGCCAACGTTTCGGCTATTCCGACGCAGCAGCACCCATCATTATCGAGGCTTTGAGTGTTGAGGCCAGCAGCCTCTCAGGCGGCATCCGGGCTGCTGGGCTGAGTCTAGAAACGTTAGAATCAAAATCGGATAAAGAGCATATTTTTCAGAGAGAAAATCTAAGTATCTCACAGAAAATCAAAGGTCTTTCATTGATCATTGACCCCGGCGCAACGACAGTGGTCGAGCCGGGGTGGCAGGCTGTGGTTGCTGATGAAGGAAGCCTCGTCATCCGGCACATGAAGCCAGAGGAAAAAGGTGCCAAGGGCGGACAAGATGTCGATCCGGTGAGGCTGGAAATATTCAACAACCTCTTCATGTCGATTGCGGAAGAGATGGGCGTTGTCCTTCAATCAACTGCGACTTCGGTCAATATCAAAGAACGTCTCGATTTTTCTTGCGCAATTTTTGATGCCCGCGGCGCGCTGATCGCCAACGCTCCACACATACCGGTTCACTTGGGCTCGATGGGCGATAGCATCGCACGCGTAATGGAGGAGAGAGCAGGTCAGCGCGATGGGAGAGGCTTTCGCAAAGGCGACGCATATGTCCTAAATGATCCCTATCGCGGAGGGACGCATTTGCCAGACATTACGGTAATCGTGCCGGTATTCTTCTTTGACGACCACACAGAACCAGATGCCTTTGTCGCAGCGCGCGGCCACCACGCGGATATCGGCGGAATTGCACCCGGCTCTATGCCTCCAGAAAGCCGGACGATTGAGGAAGAAGGGGTGTTGATCGATAATCTCCTGATGGTCGATCAGGGCAAGTTTTGTGAGTCTGAGATCCGCGCAGCTTTGGCCTCGACGGCATATCCCGCGCGCAATCCTGACCGCAACATCTCAGATTTGCGTGCGCAACTTGCGGCATGCACTCGCGGGGCCGAGCTGCTTATGGGCACGGTGCGGGAGAAAGGCGCTGACGTTCTGGCCGCCTATATGGACCACGTCTTGGCGAATGCTGAGGAAAGCGTTCGACGTTTGCTCGATCGCCTCGAGAATGGGGAGTTCACATATGAGATGGACAACGGGGCAAAGATCGCAGTCACTATCCGCATTGACAAGGAGGCCCGCGAGGCGGTTCTTGATTTCACCGGGACGTCAGATCAGCTCGATGACAATTTCAATGCACCGCGCTCGATCACAAGAGCGGCGGCGCTTTACGTTCTTAGGACGCTGATCGACGATGCCATTCCGATGAATGATGGGTGTCTTCGTCCGGTTGAACTGGTGGTGCCCGAAGGGTCCATGCTGAACCCGCGACCGGGCGCAGCGGTGGTGGCAGGCAATGTTGAGACCAGCCAGGCGGTCACTGATGCGCTGTTTGCTGCGACAGGAAGGCTCGCTCCCAGCCAAGGTACGATGAACAACTTTACGTTCGGCAATGATGAGCACCAGTATTACGAGACTATCTGCGGCGGTTCGGGTGCAGGTGTTGACCACTATGGGACAAGCGCGGTGCAAACCCATATGACCAACAGCCGTCTAACCGATCCTGAAATCCTTGAGCAGCGGCTGCCCGTTCGCGTTGATAGATTTGCGATCAGGCACGGATCGGGAGGCAAGGGTGCCTTTGATGGAGGCGACGGGGTGGTGCGCAGGGTGACGTTTCTTGAGCCAATGCGCGCCAACATGCTCGCCAATCGTCGCAAGATTGCGCCAAAGGGCATTTGCGGAGGTAATGATGCTCTCGCTGGACAAAACTGGGTTGAGCGGGTGGATGGCACTAAAGAAGAGCTTACAGCGACTGGTTCTGCCCAGATGGGGCCAGGGGATACATTCGTCATTATGACCCCGGGCGGCGGAGGATTTGGCGATGAAAGCAGCCGATGACGTTATGAATTATTGGCCGCTTCTGGGCATCGTGCTGGTGGTGATTGGCTTTGCGCTAAGGCTGAACCCGCTGATGGTTGTGGTTGGGGCGGCGATTGCAACCGGCCTGTTCGCTGGGCTGGATGTGGTTGCGGTTGTTGAGGCTCTGGGAAAAGCCTTCAATGACAATCGCTACATCTCGGTGACCTGGATCATACTGCCGGTGATCGGTTTGCTCGAACGCTATGGCCTGCAGCAACGCGCCCGCGCGCTCATCGAAAATGTTCGCGGGGCGACCATGGGTAAGCTGCTGACCTATTACTTAGCTTTTCGGCAGATTACCGCAGCGTTGGGTATGAAGGATATTGGCGGACATCCTCAAGCGGTGCGCCCACTCGTTGCTCCTATGGCCGAGGCAGCGGCAGAAATGTCGCATGGGGAGCTCTCCCAGGAAGACCGCGAAAAGGTCAAAGCCATGTCCGCTGCGACAGATAATGTCGGGCTGTTTTTCGGCGAGGACATCTTTTTTGCCATCGCATCAATCCTGCTGATCCAAGGGGTGTTTGAAAGCTACGGCTATCCGCTCACGCCGCTTGAACTGTCAGTATGGGCTATTCCTACGGCCGTTTGCGCTTTTATCATCCATGGATGGCGGATCAGTGTGCTTGACCGCCGGATCGGCAGAGGTCGAGAGCATGTTGAAGCGAAGGAGCCCCTTTCATGATTACCTATGAATGGCTCTACATGCTTGCCGGTGCGTTCTTTGCTGTCTGGTCGATCTTGAGTTTTCGCGACGGTCGCTGGGGCAATTTTGCGTTCTGGGGCCTGCTCGCGTGCAGCTTCTTCTTTGGTAGCCACCTGTCTGACCTCGCCAACGGTATGCTGGTATTGGCATTGGTGGCCATTGCCGGTTTTGGAGGGCTCAATCGGTCGGACCCCGAAACCACAAGCTTGGACGAACGCAACACTTTTTCGGCAAAGCTCGGCAACACTCTGTTCGTGCCAGCCTTGATTGTTCCTGTCACAGCTGTTGCTGGAACGTTGCTCTATAACTTTACGCCTCTCATTGAGACTGGCCTGTTTGAGGCAAGGCGCGAAACTCTCATTCTGTTCGGTGTTGGTGTTGTGATTGCGTTGATAGCGGCAATCATCTGGCTGCGGCCACCGGCTTTGGCGCCCGCTGAGGAAGGCCGCCGATTGCTGGACTCTATCGGGTGGGCCGCGATCCTGCCCCAAATGTTGGCGGCATTGGGAGCCGTCTTCGCACTTGCTGGAGTGGGGGACATAATCGGAGGCGCCGCTGGCAGCGCAATCCCTGATGGCAGCGTTTTCTTGACTGTGGTGGTCTTTGCGCTTGGCATGGCCTTATTCACTATCATCATGGGCAACGCTTTTGCAGCGTTTCCAGTGATGGCTGCCGCGATCGGTATTCCGCTTTTGGTTGAGGTGTATGGCGGCAATCCCGCAGTGATTGGCGCGGTTGGAATGTTGGCTGGGTTTTGCGGCACTTTGCTCACGCCCATGGCCGCCAATTTCAATATCGTGCCCGCGGCTTTGCTTGAGCTTAAAGATCAAAACAGCGTCATTCGCCAGCAAGTGGGCACGGCAATCCCGCTTTGGGTCTGTAATGTGATTATCATCTATGTGGGGGCGTTTCTGCTTTGGAACTGACACCGGATCTGGCTGGAAAATTTGCGCGAATTGCGCTGGGGCATGTCGCGCAAGAGTTTCCGAACAAGCTTGATCACGTGATGGCTGGGGCAGGGGATGTGAAGACCCCGCGCGAACTCCATCCGGCATTCTATGGCAGTTTCGACTGGCATTCTTGCGTTCACAGCTGGTGGATGTTGCTGTCAGTTCGCCGACTGTTTCCTGATTTGTCTGAGGCGCACGAGATCGCAGATCTTGCTGATTTAACCTTTTCTGCCGACAATATTGGCAAAGAATTATCCTATTTGGATAAACCGGAATCCCGCGGCTTTGAGCGGCCCTACGGTTGGGCGTGGCTCCTGTACCTCCACCACGAAGCCTCGCAACATGGAGATCGGGAATGGGCAGCAAGGATCGAGCCGCTTGCTCAAGCTTTCGCTAAGCGGTTCAAATCTTATCTTTCGATCCTGACTTATCCTATCACGGTGGGAACCCACACCAACACAGCGTTTGCGCTCACTCTCGCCCGCGAATGGGCGGAAGGACGCGATCCAGAATTGGTCGATTTCATTGATAGATGGGCGATCAATGCATTTGCTGAAAGAAGCGATTATGCAGGATGGGAACCGGGCGGAGATGAGTTTCTATCTCCTGTCCTGACCGCCGCCATCTTGATGGGCAAAGTTCTGCGAAGCGCTGATTTTGAGCCGTGGCTAAAGGCTCTGGTGATCGACAATGGTTGGGTCGAGCGCGAATGCCGCCCTGTCACGGTGTCCGACCGCAGCGATGGCAAAATTTCCCATCTCGATGGCCTGAATCTGAGCCGCGCCTGGTGCCTTTCCACATTGGCGAAAATGCACCGTGATGACGGGTTTCACAAACTTGCGTGCGAACGCGCAGACAGCCACTTGAATGCGGCAATGGACCACGTGTCCGGGGACTACATGGGGGAGCATTGGCTTGCCAGTTTTGCCCTTCTTGCGCTGCTCCAAAGGCAAAAAGTCACCTGATTACAACTTTTTTCAAGGTGCCTGAAATTCGCGTTTGTGCGCATGAACTTCATAGTTTGCTGATGCAGGCCAGAATCTGGCTGGGCTGAACTAGCGGTAAAAAACGCTGGAATTCCGGGCTTTTTCGTTGATTCAGCCATTTGCCCTGCTCATCCATCTTAACCATCAGCATTCGTAAACAGATGTATCAAAAACCGCAGAACTCTGCGGGTTACAGCCATGTGCTAACGGGTTGATAACCATTGGCGGGTAATTGTCCTAGGCATGGATACGCAAGTCGCCTTTACACATTCGCTCACCATGTTCCGCATGCCAGCTGGCTCTACAGCCTCTGCGGACGTGTGTGATTTGCAATCTGCAACAGGTGCGTCACGCATTCTGCGAATTGACCGCGAGCGCCCCGATCCAACATCGCGCCCTGTCAAGCATATCATTGAAAAAAAACCACAATTTGTTCTGGCCCCGCTCTTGCAAACGGTCAGACATCAAATCCGAAAGAAAGTCAGACTACCCATGGCCGAGACGAGAAGCACGTACATCAATAAAGAGACCGACAGGCCCATTTATAGTTCTCGGCTGGTCGCATCTGCGTTTGCTGTCATCATTGCATTGTCGGTGCCAATGGGCTCGGCGCATGCTGAGGGCGTGAGCGCCGGTACTCTTATCGAGAACACCGCGACCGCAACCTATGACGATGGGGACGGCCCAAAGACGATAGACTCAAACACTGTCGTGGTTCGGGTCGACGAATTGATCGACGTCACCGTGACGTCGTTGGACAGTGGGCCGATCGGGACTGATCCCGGCGAAGAGGTCCTGACGTTTGAAGTAACGAACCAGGGCAACGGCCCTGAGGCATATGAACTGACCGCCAATCCAACAGTGCCCGGCAATGACTTCGACACGGTGATCGTAAACATCGCCGTGGATACGAACGGCAATGGCACATACGATCCGGGCGTAGACGAAATTCTGCCTGACCCTGAAACAACGCGCGAACTGGCAGCCGACGAAGCGATCACTGTTTTCGTGATTGTAACGGTGCCTGATGACGCAGCCGACGGTCAGGTTAGCGATGTCGAACTTATCGCAGAGGCCGTGACAGGCACAGGTGAGCCCGGCACTGTTTTCCCCGGACAGGGCGTAGATGGAGCTGACGCGATCATCGGCACGACCGGCGCCGACGACAGCGCAATCGGCTCACTTATTGTGGGCATCACCACAGTTGACCTAACCAAATCGGTTTCAGTTGTCGATCCGTTCGGCGGTGATAGCGCGGTTCCAGGTTCAGTTGCGACCTTTACGATTGTCGCAGACGTGCGCGGCAGCGGCTCGGTTGACGACCTTGTTGTAACCGACGCCATTCCAGAAGGCACAACATATGCGCCCGGCAGCCTGACGCTCGACACAAGCTCGCTCACCGATGCGAGCGGCGATGATGCGGGCGATGCGTCTGACACGGACGGTGTTTCTGTCGATCTCGGCACAGTTGCGGGGGGAACCACCCACTCCATCACATTCGATGTCACCATCGACTAACCCATTGAACCGAGGAACCAAAGACATGAATATTCTCACGAAAATGGTCGCAACTCTGTTTGCAATGGCTGCCACACTGCCAAGCGCTGCCCTCGCTCAAAGCCCAATCGCTTTGTCGGGCGATGTGAAAGAGGTTGAGACGGTTGTTGATGCCTCTGGCAATGAGACAACGCGGCTTGTCGAACCCACATCAATCGTACCTGGAGATCGGCTGATCTTTGGTACCGACTATGCAAACAACGGCGATGAAGCGGTTGAGAATTTCGTAGTCACGAACGCGCTTCCCAGCGCGGTGCGTCTTGCTTCAGATGCCAATCCGGATCTAACCGTATCGGTTGATAATGGTGATAGCTGGGGTGTGCTCGCCTCGCTCACGATTGTCGAAGTGGGCGGCACCACGCGCGCTGCGGTGCATGCCGATGTGACGCATGTGCGTTGGACGCTCGCCACTATCGCACCGGGTGAAACCGGCCGGGTCGAATATCCGGCGATCATCCGCTGACATTCATTCATCAGATCGTCCCTCAAACAGGGGGGAGATAACCGCCAAGTCTCGCGGGCGGTAGTTTTGACGCGGGGCACACGCAGAGGACCACTACAATGAAACGTACAACCCAGTTGCTGGGTGCGGTGAGCGCGGTAGCGTTAGTCGCAATGTCCAGTACGCCGGCATTGGCAGTCGGAACGACCGCCGGTACCGACATTACCAACAATGTCTCTGTCAGCTTTGAAGTTGGCGGTGAAGAACAGAATGAAGTCACTGACAGTGATACCTTTACGGTTGACCGCGTCATTGATGTCAATGTGAACTTCACCGGTGCAACTCCAGTGAGCGTTTCGCCTGGCGAAACACAAGCTGAGCTGGCTTTTGACATCACCAACCTGTCGAACGACACCGTTGACCTTGACCTGTCGACGGTTCTGACCGGCGGTACGGCATCCAATATCGAGAATATCGAGATCTATCTCGATACAAATGGCGACGGCACACTGGATGCGACTGAACTCGCAGCCGGCCCGATCACCTTCCTCGATGAGGTTGCTGCTGATCCAGGCGATGACAGCGAAGTTATTTCGGTTGTTGTCGTTGCTGACATCACCACTGACGCTGTGAACGACGACACATTCGACGTTGTTCTTATTGCTGACGCACATGAGGCTGGCGCAGCTGGTCTTGGAACCGAAATCTTCGGCGTTGACAACACCGTCGCTAACACAGCTGGTGTCGACACCATCCTTGCTGATGGCAGCGGCACTGCTGAAGAAAACGCCAACGAAGGCGATCACTCTGACCAAGGTCAGTTCGAAGTTGCCGGTGCTCTTGTCACTGTCGATAAGTCGAGCTCGATCATCAGCGATCCGGTAAACGGCACCACAAACCCGAAAGCAATTCCGGGTGCGGTGATCGAATACTGCATCGTTGTCACCAACGGCGCAGACGCTGCAACAGCAACTGCGGTCAACGTGACCGATGATCTCCCGTTTGACGTGACATTCACGGCGGGTGATCCGATTTTTGTTGATGCCGATGGCGATTGCTCTGGTGGCGTTGATGAAAATGGCGGGGACGCTTCGTTCAGCACGGGCTCTGGCCCAAGCGGCGAAGATCAGATCCTTGCTGCGGTCGCCGATATCCCGGCGAGCACATCGCGCTCTGTCTATTTCCAAGTCACAATCGACTAATAGTCTGATTTAGAACAAGGATTTAGAACTTTGCGTGTTCCCCCCTCACTTAGGCATTTGGCAGCAGCGGCACTCGGTGTAGTGCTGCTGCCGCTTGGCGTGCCTGGTGGGGGGGCATACGCCCAAAACTTCGATGCTGATATCAACGACGCCAGGCCGCTGCCTGAAGTCATCAGCACGATTGAGAATACCGCTGAAGCCAGTTGGGAAGTGCGTGGTCGCCCGGTGCAGACCACGTCAAACCGCGTTGCGTTTGATGTGACGCTCCCGCCCCCAGAAATCCGTACATTCCGCCCTGCGTCGACAGGAAACACCGAATTCAACTTCCAGGCCCCGATTTGTCAGGCAACTGGACAGTCGGCGCAGGGCGGTACGGATGCCATCGCAAACACAGACCTCGAATTGGCGCCGCTCAACGGCATGGCCGAACAGACCAGCATCGTTCGCGCCGGCCAGACTGTGCTGTTTGAAGTCGTTGCTCTTGCGGCCAACGTCGATCCCAATGCGGTCGATCAACTTTCAATCACGATAACCACCGACACCGGTGATCGTGAGACCGAGACCATTTTTGAAACCGGTGTGAACACCGGTGTGTTCGTCGGACAAATCGGCACAGTGCGCATGCCGCCTGCCGCTACGCAGGGCGATTGCCGTCTCAGTATTGTCGACGGCGCAAGCATCGCTATCGCAGCAAGTTTACCGGGCGATACGACAATTCTTGTTGAGGCCGATGTTGAAGTGCTCGCCGATCCTTTCGGTGTTGTGTTCGACAGCGAAACCGGCGCGCCGGTTGATGGCGCCATCGTCACGCTGATCGATGTTGCCACCGGCCAGCCTGCCACAGTGTTTGCCGAAGATGGCGTTACCTCATGGCCGTCAACCGTCATTTCAGGCCAACCCATCACCGATGGCGCTGGTAATGTGACTGTGCTTGGCGCGGGCGAGTTCTGGTTCCCGCTGACTTTCCTTGGCACCTATCGGCTCGAAATCATGCCGCCTGATCCCTATACCGCGCCATCCGTGGTCTCTCCCGAGGATCTTGCGCGTTTGACACGCCCCGATGGCAGCTCTTTCATCATTCTTGATGCGTCTTACGGTGGCAATTTCACTCTGGCGGACCCCACGCCGGTGCAGGTAGACATCCCGCTAGACCGACCCAGCCGCGATATTGGCTTGATCAAAACCGTGTCGAGAGAACGCGTGCAGCCCGGTGATGTCGTGTTCTACTCCGTCACGACCACCAATGCCGACCCCTCGCGACCAAAGCGGAATGTGGTGTTGACGGACACTCCATCGACGTCGCTTCGCTTGCGCCCAGACTCGGTCCGCGTGGACGGCCAACAAGTAACCGATGCGGTTACAATTGCCCCTGATGGTCGCCAGTTTAGCGTTGCACTTGGTGATCTTGCAGGTGGTGAGAGCCGCCGCGTCACCTATGCGATGAGCGTCCTTCCCGATGCGCCTCCGGGCCGCGCGATCAACAACGCTGTGGTGACGGATTCGCTCGGGCGGATCACGCAAACGACCGCCGTGGTTGATGTTGAACGTGAGAGTATTGCTGACCGCATGACCATTATCGGTCGCGTCACTGCTGGACCTTGCACGCTGGACGATCCGCGTCCGGGCATCCCAGGCGTGCGTGTGGTCATGGAAGATGGCAGCTTTGCCATTACCGATGCCGATGGGCGCTATCACTTCGAAGGCGTGGTGCCGGGAACGCATGTAGTGGCTGTATCGCGCATGACGCTGCCTGAGGGGGCAGAGCTCGTCGATTGTCATCGGGATACGCGCAACGCTGGCACTGCCACATCGCGCTTTGTCATCGGACAAGGCGGCAGCCTGATCGTCGCGGATTTCCACGCAACTGTGCCCTATGCAGAAGCGAGCCTTGATGACGTTGCTGAGTATGCAGAAAGCCGGCCCGATGGCGCTGGCGCACGTGCTCTCGATGCGATTGCTGAAGGCCCGACACAGCGCGGTGCGCCTGAACTCGACGCAGAAACGCTGAGCGATGCGGGCGTGCTTGAAAGCACTGCTGAGGCTGCCGCAGAGGCCCCTATAAGTTATGCACCGACCACCGATTGGATCGCGCTTGGCGACGGCGAAGACGGTTTCTTGACGCCTGGAGTCACCGCAAACCCTCGTGCACCAGTCGTTCGCGTGGCTGTTCGTCACCGCCGCGGCCAGAGCGTTGTGCTCAAAGTGAACGGCGAAGAGGTAAATGGCCTGAGCTTCGAAGGCACATTGACACCTGAGCGCGGAGGTTATGCTGTTAGCACATGGCGCGGGGTCCCATTGGAAAACGACCGCACATTGCTGCAAGCCGAAATCCTCAACAGCTTTGGCGTTGCAAGCAAGAGCTTTGAACGCGAAGTGTTCTTCACCACCACGCCTGCACGCGTTGAGTTGGTGCCTGAATTGTCAAACCTGATCGCTGATGGGCGCACCCGCCCTGTGGTCGCCGTCCGCGTTCTTGACCGCAACAACCGGCCGCTGCGCGCTGGTGTCTCTGGCAATTTTGAACTCAACGCGCCTTATGAAAGCGCAGAATCGATTGATCGCCAGCAATTGAACCAGCTTACCGGATTTGCGCCAACATCGGCTCGCTGGGCTGTGCAGGGCACTGATGGCATTGCATTGATTGAACTCGCCCCGACCATGGTCAGCGGTTCGCTGCGCCTCGATTTCGACTTCCAAGATGGAGATCTGGTGCGCGAGCAGCAGTTGGAGACCTGGATTGAGCCGGGCGACATTGAATGGACTATCGTTGGTCTTGCAGAAGGCACCGTGGGCGCGCGTTCGGTCGCTGAGAACATGGAGCGTGAAGGACGCTTTGACAGCGATCTGGGCGACAATGCGCGCGTCGCGCTCTATGCCAAGGGTCGCGTGCTGGGCCGCTATCTGCTGACGCTCGCTTATGACAGTGCCAAGCAGCGCGAAGATCAGCGCCTGCTCGGAACCATCGATCCACAAGCTTACTACACCGTATTCGCCGATGGCTCCTCGCGCCGGTTCGACGCCGCAAGCCGTGAAAACCTCTATGTGCGGATCGAGACATCAACCTTCTACGCGCTGTATGGCGATTTCCAGACCGCCTTCGATCAGACGCGCCTTGCCCGCTATAACCGCACCGCAACCGGTGTTCGCGGCGAAGCGCGCGTGGGTCAGTTCAAGGCGAATGCGTTTGCTGCTGACATCTCCAGCCGCCTCCAACGCGACGAGATCCAAGGTCAAGGCATCAGTGGCCCTTATCAACTCAGCAACCGCTCGATCCTTGCCAACAGTGAGCGAGTGACCATCGAAGTGCGCGACCGCTTCCGTTCTGAGCAAATCGTATCGAGCACCACGCTGACGCGCTTCCTCGATTATGATATCGACCTTCTGTCGGGCACGATCACATTCTCGCGCCCTGTATTGAGCCGTGATGACAACCTGAACCCACAATTCATTGTAATCGAATACGAAACCGATGGGCCGGGCCAAGGGGAGCTTAACGCCGGCGCGCGCATTGACTGGACTAGCAATGATGGCCGTGTTCGCATCGGAATCAACGCGCTCACCGATAAAGGCGAAGGTCCGCGTACAGACATTGGCGCTATCGACGTCCGCGCTCAGATTGGTGAGAACACCGAAGTGCGCGGCGAGTTTGCTGCCAGCCGTTCAGAAGGCGACACCGCAACCGGTTGGATTGCTGAAGTGCAGCACCGCACCGGTAACCTCGACATCCTCGCCTATGCCCGCGAGCTTGATGCCGACTACGGTATCGGTCAGCAAAACGGCGCAGAGCTGGGCCGCCGCAAGTTTGGCGTGGATGGGCGCGTGTTCTTGACCGATAGTCTCAGCCTGACGGGCACAGTTTTCCAAGACGATAGCCTTGCTGACGACTCGCGCCGCCGCGCTGCACAGGCTCAGCTCAACCTGACCCGTCAAAACACTGATCTTCGCGTTGGCCTGTCGCACTTTAACGACCGTCTGAGCGATGGTTCGAACAACACGTCGACCGTGCTTGAAGCGGGTGTGACGCAGCGCCTGTTTGACAATTCGCTCGAACTTTCGCTCGCCAGCGCCATTGCGCTCGACAATGCGGAAAGCATTGATCTTCCTGCTCGCCACCGGCTCAGCGCGCGCTATGCGATCACCAACAATGTTCGCATCGTGGGCAGCTATGAGATTGCTGATGGTGAGAACGTCGATTCACGCCAACTTCGCGGCGGTATTGAGGCAACACCTTGGCAGGGCGGTCAGATCATCACGTCGCTGGGGCAAGAGAGCATCGGCGAGTTTGGCAACCGCACCTTCGCAGCCTTTGGCCTTGCACAGACGCTGCAAGTGACGCCTGAGTTTACCATTGATGCAAGCATTGATGGGAACCGCACGCTGAATGGCATTCCGAGCGATTTTGACTTTGTCAACGCGTCGCAACCCGCTGCATCGGGCGGCCAGCTCACCGGAAATCAGCGTTTTGAAGATTTCACAGCCTTCACGCTTGGCGGTGCATGGCGCAAAGACCGTTGGAGCCTGACCGCGCGCGGCGAATATCGCGATGGTGAGCAGGCAGACCGCATGGGCGCGACCTTCGGCGCGATCCGCCAACTCGGCGAGGGCAGCATTGTCGGCTCTGGCGCAACATGGACTCGCGGTGAAGACGAAAACGGCGCATCAACCGAGATTTTTGATGCGAGCATCGCTTTTGCGCACCGCCCTGATCACTCCGAAGTCGCTATGCTGGGTAAGCTCGAATATCGTAGCGACGCTGTTCGCGGTGGCGTTATCGGTCAAAACAGCCCAGCAGTTGGCAACACAGCGCTGATTGTGGATGGCGATGCGACCTCGCGGCGTCTTGTGGGCAGTTGGTCAACGAATTGGAGCCCACGCGGTTGGGACGAGGATGAGTTTGGTATCGACCAGCAAACCCGCCGCGACGAATACACATTGTTCCTTGGCGCGCGTTACAATTTCGATGAGTTTGAGGGCACAGAGTTCTCCGGCACGACAGTTCTGGCCGGTGCAGATGCGCGTATCGGAATTGGTGATCGCTTTGAGATCGGTGCAACCGGAACGGTTCGTGCAAATCTTGAGGATAACGTGACCAGCTTCGCTTACGGGCCGACCATTGGTTTTGTACCGGTTGATGGCATGCTGCTCACCGTTGGATACAATATTGAAGGCTTCCGCGATGGCGACTTCTCAGCCGCACGCAACACCGATGAAGGTCTTTTTGCTGCTGCAAGGTTCAAGTTCGACACTGACACGTTCGACTTCCTAGGGTTGGGGAGAGGTCGGTGAGTAAACTTGCGATGCGCTTGTTCGCGCTGATCTTGCCACTATTGGGTCTGTCGCTCTTGCTCGCACCGCAATCGGCGAGCGCGCAAACGGCGACAGTCGATTGGGAAGATGCGGGGTTGCCGAGCCAGGGTTCAGTCCCCAGCCCCACGACGGTGGCAGGAACGGATGGCACCACTGCAACGGTCACCTTCACCACGCAAACCGATGGCGGGACCTTCACCAACGCCGGGTTCGCAGGCGATTTCCTGAGCTATTTCAATGGCCAGATCGGGGACGGCACGACGCTGCTGTTTGCCAACTTCGACAATTCCGCCTTTGATCCTGACGACCGAGTGATCGTCACAATCACGCTAAGCCAAGCTGTGACCGGCCTGCAATTCTCTCTTAGTGACGTCGATACAGGCTCAAACACTGACGCTGTTGAGGTTTTCTTCGATGATGATCTTGCTGGCGGTTTCACAAATGCTGCCAACAACAACGCTTTGTGGAGTATCGGCCCAGCGGTTACGCGCACAAATGACGGCATTCTAAACGGTTGGCGGGGGACGGCGGCATCGAACCAGTTCACGACCGACGGTGATGTCGATTTCGATTTTGGTGCAAATGCTGTGCGCCGAATTCAAATCGTCTATTTCAGCTATACCGGCGCTGGCAACCCCACCGGTCAGTTCATTGGGATCTCTGATCTCACTTATGACGCGCCGGGTGTCGACCTGTCATTGACCAAAGAGGTTAGCAACTCCAATCCCACTGCGGGCAGCGCTATCAACTACACGCTGCGGCTATCCAACACTGGGACACAGGCAGCAAACAACGTGCAGGTTCGTGACCTGCTGCCTGCAGGGTTTGATTTTACATCGTTTAGCGGTTTCGGATCCTATGACGATGTGACAGGCATCTGGCAGGTCCCCTCTGTTGGGGTCGGTCAAACGCGGGTGTTGACGATAAACGGTACCGTCTCCGCGCCAAATGGGGTGACCATTACGAATTATGCAGAGGTGTTCGTCTCTCCCGATGGCGACATCGATGCAACGCCCGGCAATGACAGCTCCAATGAGGATGATGACGCAACCGTCAGCTTTACGGTGCAAGGCACCCGTGTTGCGGGAACACCGCCAACTCTTGCCTGTCCTGTTGGCGTCACTCAATTTGATTGGGACAGTTCGGCGATCGTATGGCAGGCTGGTGTGCTCAACCAAAGCTTCAATTTGCCAGACTTCGGCGATGTGGCTTTTGCCGTAAGTTCAGATGGTACGTTTGAGAATGACCCCACTTTTGGAGGTCAATCACCTGCTGAGTCCACCGCGAACAGTGGTGGGTTTCCAATCGCGGAAAGCTCTCTTCATCTGTTTGTCGATTTTGACAACCGTCAACAAACCTCAACAACAGTGATCGACCTTCCAAACGGTGTCGCTGGAGCACAGTTCACCCTTTTCGATATCGATTTTGCCGCTAACGATTTCGCCGACTTGGTGACAGTGACAGGACGCTATCAGGGCAGCACCGTCATTCCGATCTTGACCAACGGCACCGCGAATTATGTGGTTGGCAACACCGCAATCGGCGATGCGACCTCTGGCAACGGGGAAGGCGGGGGAAATGTGGTCGTTACCTTCAATCAACCGATTGACGAGATTACGATTGTCTATGGCAATGCCAACACCGCGCCACCAGTGCCCGATGGTCAGGCGATCACCATCCACGATATCGACTTTTGTTCCCCGCAAACCACGCTTTCGGTGAGCAAGGTGAGCTCAGTCATTTCTGATCCGGTCAACTTGACCACCAATCCAAAGGCTATCCCCGGCGCGACGGTCGAGTATCTGATCAACGTCACCAATACCGGCGTGTCGGACACTGATCCGGGTACAGTTGTGATCTGGGATGATGGACCGGCGGATGCAAAGATGTGCTTGCTGGGCAGAAATGGCGGCCCGGTTATCTTTGGCGATCCGGGTGGCGATTCAGGTCTGAACTATGAATATGGCACAGGCGTTGGCGATATTCCCGGAGACTTGGCATTGACCACTGATGACCTTGAATTCTCCAACGATGATGGAGCGACATTTACCTACACCCCTGTGGATGACGGTCAGGGCTGCGACACGGCGATTACTGATTTCCGGGTAAATCCGGACGGCGCCTTTGTGGCGGGTCAAAATATCACCATAAGGGTTCGCTACATCATCGAGTGATTTTGGTGAGAGGCAAGCAATCAACTCTCATCTCTCGTTACTCAGAGCAAGCGTCGGGTTCTCATCCCCGCATCGCGCACTATGCCAGAACTGTGTTCCAAATGGGTTCGAAGTTCCGTGTGGCGCGGTTGCCCTTTGCGTTGTGAGAGGACGCGTTGAATACGCCCGGTCAGGGTGCGCGGATCAAAGGGCTTGCGGACGAAATCCTGCGCGCCTGCATAAATCGCTTGCGCTTCGTCCTCGACACCGCTCATGGCGGTGAACATCACCACCGGCAGATCATAGAATTTCGCCGAGCCTCTCAGTTTGCGCAGCAGAGTTACCCCTGACATGCCCGGCATGTTCTGATCGAGAAGCAGCACGTCGGGACGGCGTTTTCCGATCACTTCCCATGCATCTTCCCCATTGGTCACCCAACCGCATCCATGTCCGGCGTCGATAAGGACCTGGCTTGCCAGCTCGGCAATCAACTCGTCATCATCTGCGATCAATATATGTGCCATTGCCATCAGCCATCGTTGGAGATTCCAATGGTTAAGGTGATTAGCGGCACGTTTACCAAGGCCGCGTTGGCGCTATCCCTCGCAGCACTACTAAGGGCTGTTGCGCAGGTCAGTGCGCGCTGTCAGGGATTAATCCATGATTCGATCCAGCGAAGTTAGCCCCTTTCTGCCCACCCAAGGCATCCACAATCTTCGCGATTTTGGTGGCTATTCGGCGGCTGAGGGCGCGCGTGTCAGGCGCGACCTTCTTTTCCGATCAGGACAGCATATGGAGGCGAGCGAAGCCGATCTTGAACTGGTGGAATCGCTTGATATCCGCACGATCATTGATCTTCGAGGGATCAGCGAACGGACAAGCTTTCCTTGCCGCCGGCACAGTGGCTTTGCTTCCGAAGTCATCGCCTATGATGGCGAGACGTCCAATTCTCCCCCGCATGAGGGGGGTTGGGATAAAACCGATATGACCGCGCAAAAAGCCTATGATCGAATGATCGCGGTCTACAAGCGCATGCCGGTCAACCCTGCGATGATTGAGATGTTTTCGCGCTATTTTGAGGCTTTGGACACAAGAGATGGCGGGAGCCTTGTCCATTGCTTTGCTGGCAAAGACCGGACCGGGATTGCTGTCGGACTGCTCTTGCATGTTCTAGGGGTGCACAAAGACGACGTAGTGAGCGAGTTTCTGCGCACCAATGACGCACCAACCCAGCACATTCTGGAACGCCAATCGCTCCCGCGGATGGAAACGCATTACGAGACGATAGAGCCGGATGCGATCCGCAATCTGATGGGTGTCTTGCCCGATTATATCGAAACCTATTGGGCAGAGATCACACGCGATCACGGATCAATCGACGCTTACCTTGCGCAAACTTTAGGTGTGGATGAGGCAAGGAAAGCTCGTCTGCACGAACGCTTCCTGACGTGACAAGCTGCCATCGGCACACCATATCAAGGTTCGAGATCAAACTTCCAAACCACGAGAATCCCCATGGCAACCCACCACACCAAAATGCTTATTATCGGCTCAGGCCCTGCAGGATATTCGGCGGCAATCTACGCCGCGCGCGCCATGTTGGAGCCGATTGTGGTGCAAGGGCTTCAGCCGGGTGGACAGCTGACGATCACCACTGAGGTGGAGAATTATCCCGGGTTTCGCGATGTCATCCAAGGCCCATGGCTGATGGAAGAGATGAAGGCACAGGCCGAGCATGTTGGCACGCGGATGATGTGGGACACGATCGTTTCGGTTGATCTGGAAAATGGCCCTCCCTTCCGCGCAATTGGCGATAGCGGCGATGAGTATATCGGCGAAACGCTGGTTATCTGCACTGGAGCGCAGGCCAAATGGCTCGGTGTACCGGGTGAAGAGGCGCTGGGGGGCAAGGGTGTTTCAGCTTGCGCGACCTGCGATGGCTTCTTCTATCGCGGTAAGAAGGTTGCCGTCATCGGCGGCGGCAATACGGCGGTTGAAGAGGCGCTGTATCTCACAAACCATTCCGACGATGTGACCATCATCCACCGTCGCGATGAGTTTCGTGCAGAGAAAATCCTTCAGAACCGCGTGTTTAAGTCGGATAAGATAAAGACCCTTTGGAACAAGACGGTGGAGAGTTTCGAAGCGGGCGAAGACGGCACTCTGGGCCATCTTGTTCTCAAGGACACGCAAACCGGAGAGACCTCTACGCTTGAAGTGGATGGCGCGTTTGTGGCGATTGGCCATGCGCCTTCAACTGAGCTGTTTGAAGGCAAACTTCCGATGCATTCAGGCAAATATCTCGAAGTGGAGCCCGGCACGCCCAAGACGAGCATTCCCGGCGTTTTTGCTGCGGGCGATGTGACCGATCATGTCTATCGCCAGGCGGTGACGGCTGCGGGTATGGGCTGCATGGCGGCGCTGGATGGCGAGAAATACCTTGCCGCTTTGGAAGACGCTGAAGAGGCGGCGGAAGCGGCGGAGTAACCGCCCCTCCACCGGGCTTACATCGAGGGCGGGTTATAGGCACCTGTCTGGTCGCCTAGCCCGAACACCACTATCGCTGCATTGGCGATCAATGCGATAAGGACCACGCTGGAGAGCGCAAACAGCACGAAACGCACCATCACAACGTTCGCCGTGACTTGGATAAGACTATGCGCGACGCGCAGTCCCACGTAAATCCAAGCGAGAAACGCGTTCATATCGGTGCCGTGACCGACATAGGCCAGAATGATCGCAACCGCGTAAAACAGGGTCGGCTGTTCGTGCAGGTGATTGTAATTGTCGGCTTTCCAATTGACCTTGTCAGGCAGTTCCTGACGCAAAGACTGCCCGGTTGTCCCCACCAGTTTAGTCGGATTGTCGATACCCGGGGCCCTTTGCATTGCGGGTATACGTGTCACATACATCCACAGCCACATGATCATCGTCCAGATCATCAGGGCGATGGCAGGCTGTAAGATCGCCATACCGCTCATAATTATCTGATCCTTCATTTTGGGCTCCGATCAGAGAGACGATGGGTCAGCGAAAACGGTCGCCATCACGGCGCGAACGGCAAGGATGATCAGCGCGACGGTGCTTGCAAGGAAAAGCAGGAAGCGCAACGGGATCTTGTTAATGAGGATCTGCCACAAGGAGTGGATTATGCGGAGGCCGACATAGATCCAAGCCACCAGCACATCGAAGCCCGTTCCGCCAACAATCGCAAGCATGATGACCACTGCGTAGAACAGGGTTGGCTGTTCGTGCAGGTGAGAGTGGTTGTGCGCGGGCCAGTTGGCTTTGTCAGGAATGATCCCTTCAAGGTCGCTCCCACGGCCCCCAGGCTTGCCGAGGTTGGACTTGTCTTCAACTTTGGCCAAGGCGCCAAAACGCGCTGGAATGATCCAAAATAGAATGATTAGCGTCCAAACTACAAGGACGGCAGCAGGCGCGAGCATTTGGGCTTGCATTGAGTGATCCCCTCTCTCTTATTCAAGCATCCCTGCGAGAGAGCAGGTGAATTGTCAATTGCAACCGATTGGCATCACCCGGCTTTCAGAACATGCAATTGGAAGTACCCCATTTTGCCGCGCGTTGAGGTGAGGCTCATCCCTCCCACCGTCGCAATCCTTTGCGCAGTTTCGGGAAGCGCGCTGCGCGTTTGAACATGGAACTTCGCCAGCCAGCTGTGCAGCATGCCCTCTAGCGGTCCGGGAAGTCCTGTGAGATCGCCGAAGTCGACCACATGCAGTTCGCCTGCCGGAGCCAATTGGCTCGCCGCATGGGCCAGAGCGCCTTCCCAATCGGGGATCATCGAGAGCGAATAGGACAGCACGATCCGATCAAACCCCGCATCGCTCAATCCCTCTTCGCCGAACACGCTGTCAGCGTCGAACGCGCAAGCATCGCCTTCGCCCAATTGCGCGTCATCGCTCAACGCTTTGCGCGCATTTTTGAGCATCTCAGCCGAGATGTCGAGGCCATAGAGCCGCGTACCCGGCCACGCTTTGTCGATCTTGGCCATGTTTCGCCCGGTCCCGCAGGCGATCTCCAATACGCGCATTCCGGGCTTTGCATTGAGCCCTTCGATCAGCGTGTCGCGCCCAAACAGATAATATTTGCGCGTGAGATCATAGATATGGCGCTGGCCCTTATAGACCTGATCCATCAGCGCGGCGTGGCCGCCCGTTCCCGAAGCGTCAGCCGCTGCCATCAGATAAGCTCATACACATGCACACCGCCATAGATCGACGAACGATCGCGCTGCGTAAGGTCTGCCGAGTTCTCTTCGAGATAGCGCCACTTCGAAAGGATCGCATCGTCGAGCCTGCCCGGAAGCATCGTCGGTTCAGCAGCCGTGCGGAACAACACGCGCGCGCCTGGGCGAGAGGCGGTGGTGATCAGGCCCCACAGCTCATCCAATTGCGCGTTGTTCATCCAATCCTGCGCATCGAGCAGCACAAACCGGTCCATGCTCGCTTCATCCCGGTCGCCGATCCAATGGACCATATTGGCGCGCACCACGTCGAGCCGGTCGATCCGATCGCGCATGACTTCCCAGTTCTGACGCTGGAGGTAGGGGGGCAGGGGAGCTTCTTCGCCGCGGTCATAGCCGCGACCGAACGCCTGCCATGCGAAGTAGTTGTCCTTGATCTCAAAGTCGCAGGCGAGCTTCTCCAAACGCCGCCGCAGGACCTCTGCCATCCGCTCGTCACCGGCAAGCTCGTCAAACTGAGCAGGCGGGATGCCAAGGCCGAACAGCGAGGCGGGCTGATCGGTGAGCCAACGCACGAACTTCTTGTCGAAAACGGGGGCGAGCTCTGTCTCAAACACTTCGCGTTGCTCTTCGAGCGTTTCGGCTTTGAGCAGCTTGTTCAAGTCAATCTTGTAGAGTTTGGCAAACAGATGCGCGAGGCCGATGAAGTTGCCGAGCAACCCACGCTTATACAGACCCTTAGTGAAGTAGGAAATGCGTCTACGCCCTTTGATGTCGCGTTTCTCCCAGTACTTGCGGCTTTCTGCATCCAAGTGCGGGGCGATCATCTCTTTGTAGACGGCCTTGTTCTCCTTGTGATCAGCATGACCGAAGAAGCGTTGAAATCGTTCGTAGTTCGGCAGATGCTTGATCGCGGTGATCTTGAGCTGGCCGAGCGCCACATGCGCGCGATTGAGGTCCACTGCGGTTACCTGAGCCGGGTTCGCCGTGAGGTAGGACAGCGCGTTGCAGCTTCCGCTTGCGATGCACATCACGCGGCTGTCGGGCTGGATCGCAAGGCCTTCCATATCGACGACCGGGTCTTCCCAGATCTGTGCATAGACCAGCCCGTTGAAGGCAAGCGCGAAGGCCTTGTCTAGCAGCTTGTCCTTGGCGCTGGCGTCCTTGCGCACAACGGCATCTGAGATGATGCTCTTGGGTTGGACGGTCATGGGCGGGGTCTCCTTGTGTGGGGCGCATAGCAGCGGGGAGCCTGCGCCAAGTGCCCCCCGATATGACACTCTCATGTCGGCTATGTGACGCTTTCCACAGCTTCGTCATGTGGCTAGATGGTTGCCACGATCGTTTCGGCAAAGGCGGCGGGGTCTGCGTTGCCGCCGGTGAGCAGGATCACCGTCTCTGCATCCACCGGCACCTTACCTGCCAGCGCAGCAGCGAGCGCGGCGGCGCCCCCTGGCTCGATCACCATGCGCAGATGCGCAAAGGCCCAGCGCTGCGCTGTCCGGACCTCGTCATCACTGACGGTCACGCCTGGTTCTGCGCGGCCCTGCAGCAGGTCGAGGTTGAGCCGCTTGGTGGCCGTGGGCTGCAGCGCATCGCAGATCGTGGCGGGGGCGTCCTCGCTCGCCTTCACCAACTCGCCTGTCGTAAGCGCTTGGCCGACCATGTCCCAGCCCACCGGTTCGACCAGATGCACTGCTGTTTCTGGGCAGGCGAGCGCGAGGCCAGTTGTCAGACCGCCGCCCCCGCAACAAGCGATGAACCGGCTCGGGGGTTGTCCCAGTTGAGCGGCTGCCTCAACCCCAGCACTACCTTGACCCTCAATCACCCACGGATCGCCAAACGCATGGACGAGTACCCCGCCTTGTCTCTCGATCAACATAGCCGCGACCTCATCGCGGTCCTCTCCGGGACGGTCATACAGCACGACCTCCGCTCCCAGAGCGCGCGTGTTGTCGAGCTTCACCTGCGGCGCGTCGCGCGGCATCACGATGGTAGCCTTGATACCCAGCCGCTTCGCCGCCCATGCGACGCCTTGTGCGTGGTTGCCGGACGAGACCGCGACCACGCCGGTCGCGCGCTCTTCTGCTGTAAGGTTGGAGAGCCGCCACCACGCCCCTCTGATCTTGAAGGCGCCAATCGGTTGCAGGTTCTCCGCCTTCACGTGGGCGCGAACTCCGCCGATCTCGACGGGCAGCAACGGGGTTGGGGGCAGGATAGCAGCGATGCTTTCAGCGGCGGCGAGGACACCTGCACGCGTGGGGATGCGCGGCTCAGTCATACCCTAACTCCGCATCGAGACATGGACCGCATGTTACACGGTCTTGGCGGCAAAAAGTCCACTAATTTCATTGCGTTTTTTCTTGGGACCACAACAGCGCCTGGTGGAGAGTGATTTTGCATCATTTGCCTATGCCTCACCACGTCTGAGTAAGAAACAGTTTCGCCGATTTCGGGGATCGATTGAGCGTATGAAAACTTTAGCTTAAGAGCGCGCAAAATCCTCTTCGAAAGGTCTCATGAAATGTCGACAGTGCTGGTAATCGGGGCAGGGGGCGTCAGCTCTGTCTGCGTCCACAAGATGGCCTTTAACGCGGAAATCTTCTCTGACATTCACCTCGCCAGCCGGACCAAATCCAAATGCGATGCGATAGCCGAAAGCGTCAAAACGCGCGCCGGTGTGGACGTGGCGACCTATGAAATCGACGCCGAAGAAGTCCCCGCAATGGTGAACCTCATCCGGCAGGTTCAGCCCAGCCTCGTCGTCAATCTCGCGCTGCCTTATCAAGACCTGCCGATTATGGATGCGTGTTTGGAGGCGGGCGTGAACTATCTCGACACCGCCAATTACGAGCCCAAGGATGAGGCTAAGTTCGAATATTCATGGCAATGGGCCTATCACGACCGGTTTAAAGAGGCAGGGCTGATGGCGTTGCTGGGCAGCGGGTTTGATCCCGGCGTCACGTCGGTTTTCACCATGTGGCTGAAGAAGCATAAGCTCAAAACCATCCGCACGCTCGATATTCTCGACTGCAATGGCGGCGATCATGGTCAGGCCTTTGCGACCAACTTTAATCCCGAGATTAATATCCGCGAGGTGACCGCGCCTGCGCGGCATTGGGAAGGTGGCGAATGGGTGGAGACGCCCGCGATGCAGGTCTCGACCCCGTTTGACTTTGAGGAGGTCGGCACGCGGCAGGCCTATCTGATGTATCACGAAGAGCTGGAGAGCCTCGCCAAGTTCAACCCTGAGATTGAGCGCGCGCGTTTCTGGATGACCTTTGGCGATGAGTATATCAAGCACCTCACCGTGCTCCAGAATGTCGGCATGACCGGGATTGAGCCGATCAAGTACCAGGGTCAGGAAATCATCCCACTGCAATTCCTCGCCGCCGTCCTGCCCAAGCCAGAGACTTTGGGAGAGACGACCAAGGGCAACACCAATATTGGCTGCGTTGCGACGGGCGAGGCGCTGGATGAGTCAGGTGAGAAGACGTTCTACATCAACAATATCTGCAGCCATGAGGCCGCCTTTGAAGAGACTGGCAATCAAGCGGTGAGCTACACCACCGGCGTGCCCGCGATGATCGGCTCTGCGATGATGGTGCAGGGTGTTTGGAGCGGGAAAGGCGTCTTCAACATGGAAGAGATGGACCCTGACCCCTTTATGGAGATGCTCAACGAGCACGGCTTGCCATGGCAGGTGAAAGAGCTTGATGGGCCTGTGAACTTCTGATGGTCGCCCAAACCGACGAGCCAACACTCGAAGTTGTTCTGGGCAACATTGTTCAGATGGAGTTTGATGCCATCGTAAATGCGGCCAATTCATCGCTGCTTGGTGGTGGAGGCGTTGACGGCGCCATTCACAAAGCTGCCGGACCGGACTTGGTGCATGAATGCCGATTGCTCGGCGGTTGCAAGACTGGCGAGGTGAAGGTCTCTAAGGGCTACAACCTCAGGGCGAAGCATATCATTCATACGGTGGGTCCCGTTTGGCAGGACGGCAACCGAGGGGAGGAGAAGCTGCTTTCCCAATGCTATGCCAAGTCGATTAAAGCGGCAAATGAGCTTGGCGCGGCCAGTATTGGGTTTCCTGCGATCTCAACCGGTCGCTATCGTTTCCCATTGGACAAGGCGGCGAAGACTGCGGTGCAGTCTGTAAGAGCAGAGCTCTCCGCTCTACCTCGTTCATTAATACGGGTCGCCTTCGTTTGCTTTGACCAGGCCGCGAATGACGCTTTCGTAAGAGCAGTGGAGCTCCACTAGATGCAAACCCAAGCCGGAAATCCGGGCGCCTTTGCCCAATTCGACCTCTCCCGCGTCGAAAGCCCAGCGTTTGTTGTGGATGCTGCAAAAATCCGCTCGAATTGCCAGATTCTCGCCAACATTCGTGACGAAGCGGGTTGCAAGGTCTTTGCTGCGCTCAAGGCCTTCTCCATGCACTCGGTCGCGCATTTTTTGGGCGAGTATCTCGACGGCGTCTCCACCAGCGGCCTGTGGGAAGCGCGGTTGGCGTCCGAGTTCTACGATGGTGAAATCGCTACCTATTCCGCCGCCTTCAAGCCAGAGGAATTGGACGAGATTTGCCGCCTCTCCGATCATGTGATCTTCAATTCGCCTGCGCAAATGGGCCGCGCGGCGTTGATCCTTGACCATGCAGCAACCACGGGCGGCGATGTGAGCGTCGGCCTGCGCCTCAACCCCATGGTCGCGACGGGCGAAGTCGCGAAATACGACCCCAGCGCTCCCGGTTCGCGGCTTGGGCTTTCCCATCGACCAACTGACCGAAGAGCATATGGAGGGCGTGGAAGGCATCCACTTCCACAATCTGTGCGAGCAGACCTTTGAGCCGCTGCGCCAGACTTGGGACCGGGTGTTTGACGCGATTGAGCCGTGGTTCGGGCAGCTGAAATGGATCAATATGGGCGGCGGGCACCACATCACCCGCGCTGATTATGAGCGCGAGGAACTGATCGAATTCCTAAAGGACGCCGCCGAAGACACGGGCGCTGAGATCATTCTGGAGCCGGGCGAAGCGGTGGCGCTCGATGCAGGCATATTGGTGGGTACGCTGCTCGATACCGGCTTTAACGAAGTGCCCATCGGCATCACCGATATCTCCGCCACTTGCCATATGCCTGACGTGCTCGAAGCACCCTACCGCCCCGCCATGCTCGGCGAGCTTAGCGATGACAGCGTGCCCATCCGCCTCGGCGGGCCGTCATGCCTCGCAGGCGACGTGATTGGCGACTACCGTTTGCCGGTCAAAGCCGATCCCGGCGCGCGCTTTGCGTTTCTCGACCAGGCGCATTATTCGATGGTCAAGACCAACACGTTCAACGGTGTGCAATTGCCCAGCATCTGGCTGTGGGACAGTGAGACCGACGCGCTCGAATGCGTGAAGCGCTTTGAATATGAAGACTTCCGAGACCGGCTGAGCTGAACCGACTAAGCACCCTTGCGGCCAAAACCTCCGCTAGATCGGCGCACTTGCCGCCTGTCTGCTGCTGAGATTGGCGCGGGTTGTGCTGGCTCGTGATCAAGAGTCCTTTTCGGCTCTTTCGCCAGCACCCGCCCGCGTTCGTTCTGGTTGATCGTCAATGCCAGTTTCGCCATCGCGCCGAACTGCTCAGCCGCCTCCGCCACGCGGGCTTCGTCATCGGCGGCGTCCATGCTGCCGCTTTCGAACAAATTGCCGCTTTCAATCGCGATTACAACTTCGCCCCGGCTGAACAGAGCACGCACCGCATCGCCGTGAAAGGCGCTTTCGAGCGCTACTAGGTTTTCGACATAAGAAGGGTGGATCAGCACGCGCGCTTCGATCTGATCGTCGCTGTAGACATCGAACACATCTTCGAAGGCAGGGTGCACCTGATCGACGAATTTGAGTTTGTGGCCATCAAAGCTCACCTCATCTTTGCGCCCGCCAAGGCCGAACCACTTCTTGTGCTTGCCTTTGCGCTGGAGCAGGGTGGTGGATGTAAACTCACGCCCAAACTCCATATGCAGGATCGCCCCGCGAAAGACGGTGACCCAGCGGCTGTTCTTGCCGGATTGGCGGCGTTCTTCCAAATGGGCCTCGTAAAGGTTGAAGGCGTGACCTTCAAAGTCGCCAAACCAACGGTCTTCGAAACTGTCACGGTCGCAGCCGGGGACAAGTCCGTATGTCCGGCAGGCCTCATATTCGTGGCCAGGCATCACATCATGTTCGTATTGAATACCCAGATCGCGCGCGATGGCGGAGTTGATGCCGATCTTGATCGTCTTTTTCGCCTCAGCAATCGGCAGGTAGCCGTAATAGCCAATCCCACCAATGGCCGCGATGGCGGCAAAGATTTTGAAATTTCCGAAGAATGCGGGCGCAAACCAGATGAAGGCCAGCACTGGCAGCACCGCAATGCCGCCATAAAACCAGCGATTATGCGCCTTTGCCTTGGCTTCTTCGCGCATGGTTTGCTGGTCGGCCAGCCAGCCGCCCAACTCTCCCTTGCATCAAACCTTGGATATTGGCGCGCATCGCTCTTGCTTGGGCCCCCTTCGCCCCATTTCCTTAACGAATTGATGATACTATACGATACATTGGTAAAGAAGGGGTTTGAAAATGGAAGTGTTCCTATTGGGTCATGCTGGGCGTGCTTGCGCTCATCGCAGTTCTGGTGATCGGGATTTACAACAATCTCGTCGGATCTGAGGCAGAATGTGCGGCAGGGCACCGCTGATATCGATGCCCAATTGCGCCAGCGCCACGATCTGATCCCGAACCTTGTTGAGACGGTAAAAGGCTATGCAGGCCACGAAGCCTCCACGCTTGAAGCGGTTATCCAAGCGCGCAACACCGCCAAAAAGGGCAACCCCAACAGCGGCAGCGAACAGGGCCTCAAAATCGCGCTCGACAATCTTCTGGCTCTGTCAGAGGCTTATCCCGATCTCAAAGCCAACACCAATTTCCAAGAGTTGCAGCGCGAGCTTGCCGATATTGAAGACAAATTGGCAGCCGCCCGCCGCGCCTTGAACGCGGCGGTCGCGCAGTTCAACACCGCGCGCGAAAACTTCCCGGCGGTCCTGTTCGCCGGCGCGCTTGGTTTTCAGAATGCGGACTTCAACGAGCTCGACGATTCAGAACGTGGCACCGTGGATCAAGCGCCCAGCGTTGCTTTCTAAGGGCATTCCAAAAGTGAATTGACGATTTTTGCGGGCTCAGGAACTTTTCTGAGCCCGCACGATTTTGATTGCGAAACGGGGCGGCATCTTTATAGCCGCGCCACCGCTGCCCCAAGGGATTCCGCAAGGCAGCCTCTAACTGTTTGGTCTTAACCAGCTAAACCTTTCGGGGGTCCCTTGAGTTGCACATCTATCCTGACGCCAAATCTGTAGCCGCAGCGCTCCAGCCCGATGAACCGGTGATCCTCAACCGCCCGCACGCGGCGCTTCGCGCTGCGCGGTTCTTTAATGAGAAGTTCCCGGGCAAGGTGCTCTATGCGGTCAAGGCCAATCCGGCCTCTGATCTGATCGAAACACTGTGGCAGGCAGGCGTTACGCATTACGACGTTGCCTCTATCGCGGAGGTGCGTCTGGTGCGCGCTTTGCTGCCGGATGCGGAATTGTGCTTCATGCACCCGATCAAGACGCGCGGTGGCATTCGCGAGGCGTATTTTGAGCATGGGGTGAAGACCTTCGCGCTCGATTCCATTGAAGAGCTGGAAAAGATCGTTGAGGTCTGTCGCGATCCCGAAACGGGCGAGGAGGCGCAAGACTTGCGCCTATGTGTTCGCCTGCGGGTGTCGTCCGAGTATTCAGAGCTGAGCCTCGCCTCCAAGTTTGGCTGCGACCTGACCGAAGCGCCAGAGCTGTTGCAACTCACCCGCCAGCATTGCGATTGGCTGGGCGTGTGTTTCCATGTCGGCAGCCAAGCCATGTCGCCTTTCGCCTTTGTCCAAGCGCTCGACCGCACCCGCGCCGCCATTGCAGAGGCAAGCGTGGTGATCGATATGGTCGATGTAGGCGGAGGCTTCCCCAGCATCTATCCCGGCATGGAACCGCCCCCACTCGAAGACTATTTCGCGATCATCCACCAGCATTTCGAAGCGCTCCCCATCGCTTACAATGCAGAGCTGTGGTGCGAGCCGGGAAGGGCGCTGTGCGCGGAGTATTCGAGCATGATCGTTAAGGTTGAAAAGCGCCGTGGGTCCGAACTGTTCATCAATGACGGAGCTTACGGCGCGCTTTACGATGCCGCCCATGTTGCATGGCGCTTTCCGGTCGAAGCGCTGGAAGACGATTTGCGCGACGGCCTCGAAGACTTCGCCTTTTACGGCCCCACTTGCGACGATGCCGACTATATGGCCGGTCCCTTTGCGCTGCCTGGAGACATTCAGGCAGGCGACTATATCGAGGTGGGCATGCTCGGCGCCTATGGAGCCGCGATGAAAACCGGCTTTAACGGCTTTGGCGATGCCGAATGCGTGGTGGTCGCCGATGAGCCAATGATGAGCCTGTTCGATGGCTCTCGTAGGCGCGAGGCGTCAGACAATGTGGTGAGCTTGCGTCAAGGCACGGAACATTCTGCCTGATGATCGCCGCAGCGCAGTGCTGCGATCATCAGGCGGCGGCAAGATTGAGTGTGATCGGGGCAAAACCCCTTGCGGACCCCGAACCTTTGACTTGGAACTGCGAGACCAATCCGGTCAAGCGCTGCACCTCGTCGAACTGGCTCCGGGTTGCGGCGGTTGATTGCTCTACCATCGCCGCGTTTTGCTGGGTCATGCTGTCAATTTCGCTGACTGCCGTATTGACCTGCTCAAGATTGTTCGCCTGCATAGCGCTGGCCTCAGCGATTTCTTCGACCTGCTGCGTTACCGCCCCAATTTGAGTTGCGATCTCAGAAAGCAAGGAACCGGCTTCTCCAACTTTTTCCACCCCATCGCTAACCTGGGTTGAAGACTTGCTGATCAGGCCGTTGATATCACGCGCTGCATCAGCTGAGCGCTGGGCGAGTGCACGGACCTCGTTGGCAACGACCGCAAATCCTTTGCCCGCATCGCCTGCACGTGCTGCCTCTACCCCGGCGTTGAGCGCCAGGAGGTTGGTCTGAAATGCAATACCGTCGATCAGGTCAATGATCTGTGTGATTTCTTGGGCTGATTGTTCGATCGCACCCATTGCTGTCACCGCCTGTTCGACCACTACCCCGCCATCAATACTGTGAATGTGAGTCTGTGCAATCGCGGTCTTTGCGGCTTGCGAGCTCTGAGCGGCCTGCCGTGTTAGATCGGCCGTTTGGCTGACCAAGGAGGCCGTCTGGGCAAGGTTTGCGGCTTGCCTTTCGTTTCGCAAAGCCAAATCCTCGCTGGCTTTGTGGAGCTCATCAGAGTTGGTCTGGACGCTCACCGCCGTCTCGCTGACTGCATGGATTGTCTGGGCAAGTTTGGCAACCGACGCATTGAAAGCCTCGCATATCGCATCAACCTCTTCAACGCCCACTGGTGAAACGATATGTTCAAGATTACCGCCTTCTAGGGCCTGCATGGCCGCCAGAATCGCGTCAATACCGTTGCGGGTCGCGGTGTAGTCAGTCGCAAATTTGACCACTCGTTCGACATTGCCATTATCATCGCGAACGCCGCCATAGGTCGCTTGGATCCAGATTGTCTTGCCCGATTTTGTGATCCGTGGGTAGCGCGCAGAAAAGCTTTTGCCTGCTGCAAGGTCAGCCCAAAACTGCGCGTATTCAGAACTTTCGCTGATCTCAGGCGCGCAAAAAATTCTGTGATGCTGACCTTGAATTTCAGAAGGACTATACTCGAGAGCGCTACAAAACGCCTCGTTGGCCTCAAGGATGGTGCCATCTGGCAGGAATTGAATTATTGCCTGCGTGCCCTTAGCAAGCCGGAGGATCGCTTGGTCGGTGTCTATAGGACCTTTTGATCTGCTCCAGAACATCCGCGTATCCTTCGTCCAATACCATGAAGCCATCGAAATCTTTGACCCCTTGTTAATGGCATTTTACCGATGAAGATTTAGTTCGAGCCGGCCTACGTAAGAGTCTCGGCTTTTGTATCAACATTCAAGGTTTTCATCCGCTCACACGAAGTTAGAAACGCTGCCGCAAAGAGCGCGAGATCGTTCGATGACTGTAAGAGACGAAAAGAGGGGCGCGTGTTGCAACGGGGCCGCCGGTCGGTACCGTCTTCTTGGGTGGATGGGTCCGCTTCAAACTCTACGGGATTTTAACTGTCAGCAGCCATAGACGTGGCCATGACAATTGAAACTTCGGACTCTGGCAATCCGCAATTCGACAAGCGGCAGTTTAACTTGCGGCTTACCCAGCTTCTGCATGCAGAGCAGTTTGGTGAGGCAGAGACCTTTCTTGCGCCATTTGCGTCGAATGCGGGGCAAGAGATGCGTGAGATCTGCCTCGGCTTGAAAGCTGATGCGGTGGTCACAAAAGGCTGGGACAAGCTTGGCGTAGAGGTCGCGAAACTCTCCATGAAAAAGCAGATCACTGCGGTCGGTCTGGACCTGTCTTCGCATGTCGAAAACCCCGAAGACAGCAACGGATGGGTCGAGCCCGGTGTTGAGACCAGCTATTATTCCGACGGTGCCTATCCCTTTTCGACCTCAGGGATTGATAAGATTCTTTCTGAATTGGGGCGAAGCAGCACACCTTGGCAGGGATGCTTTGAAGATATTGGCTGGGCCATCGAGATCACCGGCCTTGCACGGCTTCATTCGAAGATTCGCGAACTCCAGGAACGAGGAGATTCGCAGCATGATTACGATGTTGCGATTGGAATGGCCTATCTGATCCTGTGTTTTCATCGCAGCGCTGTGCGCGATGTGCGCGCTCAGGGATTGCCGCAGCCTATGCCGCTGTTGATGGGTGAGCATGATTTTGGCGGCCCTTACATCGACGCCGCTTACCATATTGCCAGTGTCATGGATTACTCGGCTCAAGTCGAAGAGGCACTGGCTGGGGACAAGAAAGCGGCACAGCGAAGGGTTCGGAACAGCGCCAGGACATTGATCGACGAAATCCGCGAACGCCGCCAGCATATGCTCGATTGGCCGCAAGGCACCAATCCCGACAAGCGGCAAACCTTTGTTGAGTATTGCAAGTCGGCTGACGCCATGTGGCTCAAAGATCGAGGCGTCTCGAACAGCAAGCCAACTTGGGAAATGGGGGACGCCGAGTTTGAAGACCTGTTATCTCAGGTTTGGGCATCCTTCGGTCTAGACGCCGCGGATATGCCGAGAAAGCAGACAGCCGAAACCACGTTTGGAAAGTTGGTTGGAAACATGCTGTTTGGCAAAAAAGGTTTTTAGTCGCAGGACCTAGGGCAGTTTCAGCCAAACCCGACAAAGGTCGCCGCTTCCTCCACCGTGCGCCGCACAATCTTCACTGGGTTCGCGGCAAAGTCCTCATCAGGCCATCCCATCGCAACCGCCTTCATGATCACCTGATCATCGGGGATGCTTGCGTGTTCGCGCACCACAGGGCTTTGCATGATGCCTTGGGAGTTGATCACGCAGCCTAGCCCGCGCGACCATGCGGCGTTCACGAGTGCGGTGGTGACTGCTCCGCAATCGAAGACGGTGTCATCGGCGTCTGACAGCTCCTTGTCATAGGTGATGATCACGCAAACGGGCGCGTCGAATTGGCGGAAACCGCGTAGCACCCAATCCTGACGCTTTTCCTTGTCATCGCGCCCGATCCCCATCGCTTCGAACAGCTGGATCGCGCAGCCCACTTGCCGGTCGCGGTGCTTGCCTTGGAAGGGATGCCCTTTGCGGAATTCGCGGCTGTCGGGCTCGCCTGCCAGAATACGCTCGGTGTTGCCCTTGCGGATGCGGTCGAGCGGTTCGCCGGTGATGACGTGGAAGTGATAGGGCTGGGTGTTCATCGAAGAGGGTGAGCGTATCGCCATGCCCAGCACTTCCTCGATCAGCGCCTGCGGTACGGGCTTGTCGAGATAGCCCCGGATTGACCGGCGCCCCAGCACCACTTCGTCATACTTCTGGTCTGGATTGCCGTATGCGTCGTCGCTCACTTTGTCTCTCTCCCGAATCTGTTTGGGGGAGGGCTAGCGCGGGTCAGGGCGTGAAGAAAGGCTTATCACCCGCAATCGTCACCCGCTCCATCGCGCGGCGCGCGGGGAAGTAGTCGGAGACGGCGAGGTGCTGGCACACGCGGTTGTCCCAGAACGCGATCGAGCCTGCCTGCCAACGGAACCGGCACTGGATCTCTGCATCCATCGCGGTCTTGTAGAGATGGGCGAGCAGCCACTTGCTCTCATCAGCGGACAGCCCTTCGATATGCGAGGTGAAGGCGGTGTTGACATAGACCACCCGCTCGCCCGTCTCGGGATGCGTGCGGATTACTGGGTGGCGCATGGGCGGGTATTTTTCGTGGAGGTCTTCGGGCGCTTTGCCCAGCCGTTTGGCGAAGACCCGGCTGATATCGTGGACGGCGGTGAGCCCTTCGCAAAACCGCTTCATTTGCTCGCTAAGGCGCTCATAAGCGAGGTGCATATTGGCAAAACAGGTGTCGCCGCCGCATTCGGGCACTTCGCGCGCGAGCAAGATGGAGCCGAGTGAGGGCTTCTCGCGCCAAGTGACATCGGAGTGCCAGTTGTTCTCCTGACCCCGGCTTTTGGGGCCATGCGCGATTCGCAGGACTTCAGGGTTGGGTTGGTCTTTGGGCGTGGCGGGGTGGACTTCGAGATCGCCGAACTGGCGAGCGAAGGCGATGTGATGTCTGCTCTTGCGTGAGGTCTTGGTCGCGGAAGAAGATCACCCCGTGTTTGAGGAGCGCTGCTCGGATTGCGGGGATGCTGTCGGCGATGTTCGAGGCGCCAAGGTCGACGCTAAGGATCTCCGCGCCAATCGCTGGCGTCATCGGGCGTATGTCAAGCGCGCCTGTGTCGAGCGCGGCTCTGTCGAATGTGGTGGCCATTGGTCCTCTCCCTCTTAGGGGAGAGTGTGCCGAATCACTCAACTGAGTTCAAGTTTTACGCTCAAGCCGCCTCGGCCAGCTCCAACTCCAGCCGGTCCCAAATCTCAACCAGAGCCTCTGTCAGCTCGTCCATCATGTCTTCGGTGTGGTGCGGGCCGGGGGTGAAGCGCAGGCGCTCGGTTCCGCGGGGCACTGTGGGGAAGTTGATGGGTTGCACATAGACGCCGTATTCGGCGAGCAGGATATCGCTGATCTTCTTCGCGCGCACCGGATCGCCAACCATCAGCGGGACGATATGGGTGACGCTGTCCATCACCGGAAGGCCCGCTTCGGCAAATTTGATCTTGAGCGATGCGGCGGCCTGTTGCTGCGCGTTGCGCTCTACGTTTGACGACTTGAGGTGCTTTACGGAGGCGAGCACGCCCGCGACCAGAACGGGGCTGAGCGAGGTGGTGAAGATGAAGCCCGGCGCGTAGCTGCGAATGCAATCCACAATGCGCGTATCGGCCGCGATATAGCCGCCCATCACGCCGAACGCCTTGCCCAAAGTGCCCTCGATAATGTCGATCCGGTCAGCAGCGTTGTCGCGTTCCGAAATGCCGCCGCCGTGATCGCCATACATACCGACTGCGTGCACTTCGTCGATATAGGTGAGCGCGTTGTATTTCTCAGCAAGGTCGCAAATTGCGTGGATCGGGGCGACGTCGCCATCCATTGAATAGACGCTTTCAAATGCGATCAACTTGGGCGTGTCGCGGTCTTCGGCAGCGAGCAGTTCTTCGAGATGCGCGATGTCATTATGGCGGAAAACGCGCTTTCTCGCAGCCTGAATTGCGGATGCCTGCGATCATGCTCGCATGGTTGAGTTCATCGGAGAAAATCACGCAGCCCGGCAGCAATTTGCCGAGCGTTGAAAGCGTCGCATCGTTGGACACATAGCCGCTGGTAAAGGTCAGCGCGGCCTCTTTCCCGTGCAAATCAGCCAGCTCTTTTTCAAGCTCGACATGCAAATGCGTGTTGCCGCCAATATTGCGCGTGCCGCCCGATCCCGCGCCAACATCGTGCAGCGCCTCTTCCATCGCGCTGATCACAACTTCGTGTTGGCCCATCGCAAGGTAATCGTTTGAACACCACACGGTGATCGGTTTTGGCCCGTTATGCCCGTGAAAGCAGCGTGCATTGGGATAGGCGCCCTTGTTGCGCATAATGTCGATAAACACGCGGTAACGGCCTTCTTCATGCAGCCGGTCAATCGCAGTTTCGAAGACTTGATCGTAATTCATCGCCATCGGGCTTTGGTCTCACGGATTGGTTTGGAGCCGCCTGTTCACGCAGGCTTGTGATGCCCCATCAAGAAAACACACAGGCCATACAACCCCCCGATGGCCCAAAAGTTTCGATAAGAGTAATTACTAACCCCAAGCCGGTTTGAAAACCGCGATCTTTGCGAATGGCTTGCAAAGATTAAAAGGTTTCAGCCGCGCCGAATCCGCGTTGTTCAAGGGTGCTTTCCAAACCCTTGGTCCTCTCGATTGGCCCGGTGACGACAAAGCGATTGGCGCCGGTCTTGGCCATCTCTTGGCCGTCAAGCAGATGCGCAATCCGCCGGGCAATCCCTGCCGCGCCGTCCACCTGCGCGACATCATCGCCAAACACCACGCGCAATTCGTCCGCGAGCAACGGGAAATGTGTGCAGGCGAGCACCAGAGTGTCGATTAAAGCGCCACCCTCCATGGTACGCAACTCAGCCGCCGCCCGCTCGACCACGGCCATGTCGACCGGTTGCCCACGCAACTTGCCCTCAGCCTCATCGACAAAGTCAGGCGCGGCAATGCGCAGCAGGCGTTTGCCCTTCGCAAAGTCGCGCTCCAGATCATCGACATAGGATTGTCGGATGGTTGCCTGCGTCCCGATCAGCCCAATCGCGCCTGTTTGCGTGCGCTCTGCTGCGGGTTTGATTGCGGGCACAGTGCCGACAATCGGGATCTCGAGCACCTCGCGCACATTGCCAAGCGCTATCGTGGAGGCGGTGTTGCAGGCGATGCAGGCAAGGCGCGGGTGAAACCGCTCGCTCATCCGCCCCAGCAACCCCGCGACCCGCGCAGCAACCTGCGCTTCGGTTTTCTTGCCATAGGGAAGCCCCGCATAGTCAGCGGCAAAGATCACCGGCGCATCGGGCAGAACCGCGCGCACCGCGTCATAGATCGTCAGCCCGCCAACGCCGGTGTCGAAAATCAGGATGGGGGAGGTTTTGTCCAAAGTTATCAAACCCGCTCATGCTGAGCTTGTCGAAGCACTGCACTTCTTCTAGCTCTTGGGCTCTTTAGTGGAATACAGCCTTTCGACAAGTTCAGGGCGTACGGGTGTGAGGGATTAGTGGAACCAGTAATCGCTGCAATTCTTGGATTTCTTTCAGGCTCCATCCCTTTCGGCTTGGTGCTGACCAAGGCAGCCGGGCTGGGCGATGTGCGCAATATTGGCTCGGGTAGTATTGGTGCGACCAATGTCCTGCGCACGGGTAACAAAGGGCTGGCAGCGGCCACCGTTCTGCTCGATGCGGCCAAGGGCGTTGTCCCGGTGCTGCTTGCGCGAGCTTTCGTCCCGGGTGCCGAGGGAATTGTCGCGGTTGCGGCCGTGGCGGGCCATTGCTTCACCCCTTGGCTCAAGTTCAAAGGCGGGAAAGGTTTTGCGACCGCAGCCGGCGTGCTGGGCGCGCTCCATTGGCCGCTTATGCTGCTGTGTGCTGGCATTTGGGCGGCGACGGTCGCGCTTAGCAAAATCTCTTCAGTCGCTTCGTTAACAACGGTGATCGCAGCGCCCATTGCAGCGGCTGTGTTCGGGCATCAGGCCTTGATCCTGCCACTGGTGGCGATTGCTGCGATTGTGATTGTTCAGCATCGCGCGAATATCGGGCGATTGATGAAGGGTGAAGAGCCCCGGATCGGGTCCAAAACATGATTGCGCCAACGCGATAATGGAGGGGACGGGGTCGCAGCCAGTGCTCTCTCAGGAAGAGGCTTTCGCGCGCATTCGTCTGCTGCGCTCGCCCAATATTGGCCCTGTCAGCTATGCGCAATTGATCGCGCGGTTTGGCACTGCGGTGGCGGCGATTGAGGCGCTGCCGGATCTTGGATCGCGCGGAAAGACGCCCTATCGCCCTGCGCCCACCGACCGTATCGAGCGCGAGATCGAAGGCGTGCGAAGAGCAGGCGCGCGCTACCTGTTTCACGATCAGCCCGATTACCCGGCTTTGCTGGCTGAACTGGAGAGCGCGCCTCCGATCATCACGTGCCGGGGGCGGCTGGAGCTGGCGAGCACACCGAGTGTGGCGATGGTGGGTGCCCGCAACGCTTCTGCTGCTGCGTGCAAATTGGCGCGCGATTTTGCAGGCGAGCTGTCGCAAGCGGGCTTCACCGTCGTCAGCGGGCTGGCACGCGGGATTGATGGTGCCGCGCATGAGGGCGCCTTCCCGCAGACCATTGGCGTCATCGCCAGCGGCATCGACATCGCCTATCCTCCGCAGCACAAAGACTTGCAGGAACGCATCGCCAAAGAAGGCTTCCTGATCGCCGAGCAGCCCCCCGGAACCGAGCCGCGCGGACGCCATTTTCCCAGCCGCAACCGCATCATCGCAGGGCTGGCAAGCGGCACTTTGGTGGTTGAGGCCGCGCCCAAATCGGGCTCGCTTATCACCGCAAGGCTGGCAGGCGAGGCTGGGCGTGAGGTGATGGCAATCCCCGGCTCTCCGCTCGATGCGCGCTCGCATGGTTGCAACCAGTTGATCCGCGATGGCGCTGTCTTGGTGGGCGAGCCTGCCGATGTGGTCGAATTGCTCGAAAGCTTCATCGGACAACCGCGCTCCGCGTTCCGCGTCGCCGAAGGCCACACGCCGTTCGACTATGCCGAACTGCGCGATCTGCAATGGGGCGAAGGCAAGACGGATGGCAGCGAAAGCGAGGCAATCACCCGCTTGCTCACCACCGCGCCTATTGCGGTCGATGAACTGATCCGCCAGTCAGGTGCGAGCTCTGCAGCGGTGCATATGGTCCTGCTTGAACTGGAATTGACAGGCGAGCTGGAGCGGCACGAAGGCGGCGCTGTCAGTCTTTCGGGGTAGAATCGGGAAAACACGCAAACACATGGCTTATGTTCAAACCCGGCAGGTGAGCGCCGGTGATCTTATCAGCGGCACCTTCCGCGAATTGGGTGCGATCAAACGCGAGGTTGCGATCTATTTCGGCGCTTTCTTTGCCTTTGGTCTGATTTCGAATTTTCTGGGTTTTGTCGGGGGGCTGCTGGGGCTTCTGGGCATCCCTTCCTATTTCATCGCGCAGTTCTGGCTGTACCGCGTCGCTCTTGGCCACAGCGACCTTGGCCCGAACAGCGCCGGGCGCATTGTCGCGATGTTCTTTATGGCGCTGCTGCTGGGGCTGGGCATCTATTTCGGTTTCTCGATCTTCTTTGTCCCAGGCATTTTGCTGGGCGCCAAGTGGATCATGGCGCCCACATTTCTGGTTGCGGAAGAGGGCGATTTGTTTTCAGCAATCGGCGCAAGCTGGCAGGCGAGCGGCAACAACCTGCTGTCTTTGTCGCTCGCTTACACCGCAATCTGGGCGATTTGGATCGGTTTGATTGTCATCATCACCGCCATCACCGGCGGCATCGACACCATCTTTGCTGCTGCCAGCGGAGGAATGGTGAGCGCATTTGGCCTTGCCGGCGCAGCAGTTGGAAGCGTGTTCCACATCCTACCAGTGCTGCTGCTCGGCCTGTCCGTTGCCGCTTACAAAGCGCTCGCCGACAACGATGAAGGCTTGATCGCCGTATTCGAATAGTTACTTGACGCAGCCAAACGACCAACCCCACTCTCGCGCGTGCGTACACGTGTAAGGAACTCATCAGACCATCATGCAGCTCGTCATTGTTGAATCGCCTGCCAAAGCGAAGACTATCGAGAAATATCTGGGAGGGGATTTCAAAGTCCTCGCCTCCTACGGCCATGTCCGCGATCTGCCTCCCAAGGATGGGAGCGTGCGGCCCGATGAAGATTTTGCGATGGATTGGGAGGTCTATTCCGACAAACGCAACCGCGAACAGGTCAAAGCCATTGCCGATGCTGCCAAGGATGCATCAAGGCTGGTTCTCGCAACCGACCCTGACCGCGAAGGCGAAGCCATCAGCTGGCACGTGCTTGATCTGCTGAAAAAGCGCCGGGCTCTGCCATCTAAGGTTGACCGGGTAACATTTAACTCGATCACTAAGAAGGCGGTGACCGATGCGATGCAGCAACCGCGTGATCTTGATCAGCCCCTTATCGATGCCTATTTGGGCCGCCGCGCTCTCGATTACCTGTTTGGCTTCACCCTCTCGCCTGTCTTGTGGCGCAAGCTGCCCGGCGCAAAGTCCGCAGGGCGTGTGCAATCGGTGGCGCTGCGCCTGATCGTTGAGCGCGAGCGCGAAATCGAAGCGTTCAAGCCCGACGAATATTGGTCTGTGCTCGCCAAGTTGGAGCACGATTCCACGCAGTTCGACGCTCGTCTTTTCCGCTACAATGGCAAAAAGCTTGAAAAGCTCAGCCTCGGCCAAGAGGGCATCGCCATGGAAGCGAAGGCTGCGGTGGAGGCTGGGCGCTTCGCCGTCGAGGATGTTGAGAAAAAGCCGTTGAAGCGTAATCCTGCGCCTCCGTTCACCACCTCAACCATGCAGCAAGAGGCTGCTCGCAAGCTCGGCTTTTCGGCAAGCCAAACCATGAGTACCGCACAGCGTCTGTATGAGGCTGGCGCGATCACCTATATGCGGACCGATGGTGTGCAGATGGACAATTCCGCCATCGCTGCATGCCGCGATGCTATCGCGGATCGTTACGAAGCGAGCTATTGCCCCGAAAAACCGCGTTACTATGCGACCAAAGCCAAGAACGCGCAGGAAGCGCACGAGGCAATTCGCCCCACCGACTTTTCGAAAGATCGCTTTGCCAGCGGCGATGAGGCAAAACTGTATGCATTGATCTGGAAACGCGCGATGGCCAGCCAAATGGCGACCGCTCAGCTTGAGCGTACGACTGTCACTTTGCGCGATGCAACAGGACAGCACGAGCTGCGCGCGACCGGGCAAGTCGTGGTGTTCCCCGGTTATTTTGCGATTTATCAAGAGGGCTTTGACGACAAAGAGGAGGAAGAGGACGGTCTGCTTCCTCCGATGAAATCAGGTGACTGCCCTGCCAAACGCGAAGTTGAGGCGACCCAGCATTTCACCCAGCCGCCTCCGCGTTTTTCCGAGGCATCGCTTGTCAAACGGCTCGAAGAACTCGGCATCGGGCGTCCCTCTACCTATGCCTCGACCATCCAGACGCTTCGCGACCGCGATTATGTGCGGGTGGAGAGCAAACGCTTCTTCGCGGAGGAATCAGGGCGATTGCTGACCAGCTTCCTCGAACGTTTCTTCCCAACCTATGTCGCCTATGACTTTACAGCAGGCCTCGAAGACGAGCTTGATGTCGTCTCGGATGGGCGTGAGGATTATAAGGAACTGCTCGGCAAATTCTGGCGCGACTTTAAGCCGAAGACCGAAGAGATCATGGAGAAGCTGCCCTCTGAAGTGACAGAGGCGCTGGACGAATATCTCTCCGATTATCTCTTCCCGCCACGCGATGACGGCAAGGATGCGCGTTTCTGCCCTTTGTGCGAGCAGGAAGGCCGTGAGAATGGTCGTCTTTCCTTGCGCGGAGGGCGTTTTGGCGCGTTCATCGCCTGCCAAAATTATCCCGAATGCAAATACACCCGCCGTTTTGCCCAGCCGGGCGGTGATAGCTCTGATCCGGCAGAGGACGGTCTGATGGGCACGCATCCTGAAACCGGCGCAGAGATCCACCGCAAATCCGGGCGCTTTGGCCCCTATGTCGAAATGGAGGTCGAGGAGAAAAAGAAGCGCGCCTCGATTCCCAAGGACTTGGATGATTTTGACCTGGAATGGGCGGTGAAGCTGCTAGACCTGCCGCGCATCATCGGTGCCCATCCGGAGACGGGCAAGGAGATTGAAGCGGCGATTGGGCGTTATGGTCCTTATCTGCGACACGATGGCAAGTATGCCAAGCTGACCAGCACGCGCGATGTGTTCGATACGGGCATGAACGCGGCTGTCACCCTTCTGGCAGAGGCCGCCAACCGCAAAGGCGGCGGGCGCACCAAGGCAGAACCGATCAAGACGCTTGGCGAACACCCGACATCCGGCGGCGAGATCAAGGTGATGCCGGGCCGCTATGGCCCCTATGTCACCGATGGCACCACCAATGCGACGATCCCCAAGGATGTAAAACCCGAAGACGTCGAAGCCGCCCAAGCGATCGAATTGATTGACGCGCGCGCGGCAAAGGGACCGGCCAAGAAAAAGCGCAAGAAAGCCCCGGCGAAGAAGAAAGCGGCGGCCAAGAAACCCCCTGCCAAAAAGAAACCCGCGAAGAAGGCAGTCGCTGCGAAGAGTTAGGCCTGAGTCGACTTTTCGCGGTGCGTTACACTTCCTTTAGTATTCTCTCTTATCCCCTTTGGCATATCGGGGACCAGAGACCGTGATTGAAATCGAAGTTCAGAACGAAACCCACCAGACGCAAGAGCGTATTCGCTTTGCGGCTGTCCCGCGGATCGGCGAAGGATTGCGACTGCGCGAACCGGATGGATTGTGGGCCAGTTATGACGTGCTCGACGTGTGGTATCAGAAGGCTGAGTATGGCGATATTTGGATGCCTTACCTGCATGTTTGCATGACGCCTGAGACCAAGGTGGACGACGTGCCTGAACCCTATGCCGGATTGGAAGAAGATCCGTCTGAAGAGCTTATCAATGAAGGCGCTTTTGCCTCGCTTGCAGGGGAGGCAGAGCCATTCAAAATCTGATCAAACGCAATGTCGGCCCACACAAGAACGCGGGCGCGAATTCAGACAAATCGCTCGCTGAAAGGCGTGCGGAGGCTGAAGCCTTGGGCCTGCGCGGCTCTGATCTGCCTGGGGGTGTACCAATCCCGGCACCAGAAGATGTTCGCGCAAAATTGTCTGATGCTGATCATCGGGTTGAGGATGTTGATGCTGTTGTAAGGGCCGCAAAGGCGATGCGTGATGGCACGGCCACAACTGAGGCTCAGGCTGCGCCGGCCAATGTGTGTCTGATCGTTGATGACAGCCGCGTCATTCGCAAGGTTTCCAGCAAGATCGTTAAATCCTTGGGCTATGTGCCAATTGAGGCGCAAGATGGCGAAGAAGCGCTTGCCCGCTGCAAACGCGCTATGCCGCGGCTGGTGCTCACTGACTGGAATATGCCGGAAATGGACGGGTTGGAGTTCGTCACCAAACTGCGTGCAATTCCCACTCCCAAGCGACCCGTGGTCGTGTTTTGCACGTCAAAAGGGACGGCGGCGGACGTGAACAAGGGCATTCGCGCCGGCGCCGATGATTACATCGTCAAACCCTTTGACGAGGCGGCTCTTCGTGCCAAGCTGGAAAAGCTCGGGAAGGGGTAGTCGCTACTTGGGCACAGCTAATGCGCGTTTAGGGCCCGAAGGTGCAAGGCACGGCGATGCGTCCACCAAGGACCAATTTGTCATGTGCGTGCGGCGTCCGCTGGGCCGGATCGCTGCGCCTTGCAATTCGCCGATCAGAATGTGAACGGTACTGGACGCCAGTCGGGCTTTGGCTGTGGACGACCGTTCGGGTAAAAGATGTTCCCAACCCACTCACCGAATGGGAAACGTTCTTCGAGTTCCCGGATGATGTTGCCGCCAGAAACGATAGTCACTTCTTCAATATTCAATTCAATAATCATAGTCTTGCTCCTCCTGTTCGAGAGGGCTTAAACCTAGGATAGCCGCCGGAAGCTGACGATCGGACAGGTGGGTTAGGCAAGGGGAGTTAGGACTGTGGTTCTAGAACTGGTAGGCTAGGACTACCGGGCTAAGCCAGACTATCGGCGACCATCACAACTTCAAATCGCTCGCAAATCACCAGCAGATCATCATTGACCACTTCGGGCGTGTCTGCATGGGCGCGCAGGAAATAGGCACGGTGGGCCTCGCGCCACCATTCCAGCGTCAGGTCTCCTTCGCCTTCGGCTCTTGCAAAATCCTCATCGACTTCGGCAAAGCGGCGGATTTCGACGTCGGTGCTGCGGATGATTGCTTTTGCCACGCCGTCGAAATCGGTGATGATGCAGCAATCACCTGCTTGTGGGTATCGGATCACCAGCACCGCTCATAATCGAGCACTGACCCGGCGGTTGCGCGCTTTTTTCCGTCGAGCACCAGTTTGCAAGGCATGTGTCAGCGTCTTTGCGGTTGTCGCAAAAATGATAGACCTCTGCAGGCTGTTTCGGCGCAGACGGATCCCTCACGCGAAAGCGAGCCCAAAGCGCGGTAACACTCGGATGGGTCACTTTACCCAATCCAGACCCATTTCCTCAAACACCTCCTTGTCGTCGCTCCAGCCTTCAGAGTGTTTGACGTGGAGGAACAGGTGCACTTTCACGCCCAAAATCTCAGCCAATTCCGCGCGCGCTGCTTCGCCGATCGCCTTGATCTTTTGCCCGCCTTTGCCCAGCACGATCCCGCGTTGCCCTTCGCGCGCGACGACGATCTGCTGGTGGATTTCCAGACTGCCATCGGGCCGCGCCTTGTAGAGTTCCGGGCGAACGGCTGTGTCATAGGGCAGCTCTTCGTGGAGCTGGGCATAGAGCTGTTCGCGGGTGATCTCTGCCGCAAGCAAACGTTCCGAGGCATCGGAGACCTGATCCTCGGGATACATCCAATCGCCCTGCGGCATCATCGATGCGAGCGCCGCTTTCATCTCGCCAGCACCATCACCGGTCAGCGCAGAAACGAAGAAAATCTCAGCAAAATCGATACGGCCGCCCATTTCCTGCGCGAGTTCAAGCAGCGGCTCTTTCTTCGCCTTGTCCACTTTGTTGAGCACGAGGATCTTGCGCTCGGGCCGCTTTTCGAGAGCTTCGAGCAAAGGTTCTAATTCGTGGCGGCGCTGCTTGATTGGGTCGACGATCAACAGCACCGCATCTGCGCTCTCCGCACCTTCCCACGCTGCGTTCACCATCGCGCGGTCGAGCCGCCTTTTGGGCGCAAAGATGCCGGGCGTATCGACCAAGATCATCTGCGTGTCCGGGTCTTTTTCGGGGTGGAGGGCAATCCCCAGCATCCGTGCGCGGGTCGTCTGCGCTTTGGCCGAAGTGATTGCGACCTTCTGTCCGACCAGCTGGTTTACCAAGGTCGATTTACCTGCATTGGGCGCGCCGATAATCGCGACCATGCCGCATTTTTGCGTGGTCATTGCGCGACCTCGCCGCCGAATTGTTTCAGTCTCTTGGAAAAGTCAGGTTGGGTCATCACCCAAATTCCTCCAAAAACGCCGCAGCCGCCAGCTTCTCCGCCTCGCTCTTGCTGGTGGCGGTTGCCTCGGCCCGGCCGACATTGTGAATGGTCACCTCGACTGTAAAGCGCGAGGCGTGGTCAGGCCCGGACCGACCGGTCACTGTATATTGCGGCATCGCCCGCTTGTTTCCAGCGGCCCATTCCTGAAGAGCGCTTTTCGGGTGCTTTGCCTTGCCAGCGTCTCCGCCAAGCTCGCTTTCCCAAAGCCGGTAGAGCAGATCGCGCGTCGCTTCATAGCCATTGTCGAGGAAACTGGCCCCGATCACCGCCTCCATAACGTCGCCCAGAATATTGTCGCTGTCTGCCCCGCCATCTTCGCGCGCCTGTTTTCCCAGCCTGATGTGATCGGGCAGCCCGATTGCGCGGGCGATGCGCGCGCAGGTTGCACCGCTGACCAGCGCGTTCAATCGCTGCGACAATTGCCCTTCTTGGCTCCCGCTGGCGCCATACAGCCAGCTGGCGACGGAAAGGCCAAGTACACGGTCTCCCAAGAACTCAAGCCGCTGGTAGTCCGCCTCATGGTCGTGACTGGACGCTCCCGTTACATTGGAGTTGAAACTGCCGTGGGTGAGCGCTTCTAGCCACACCGCCTCATTCTTAATCGCAAAGCCTGTTGCGTTAAGCCAATCGCGAGTTTCGGGTGCGAGGGTGCTCAATGCTCAGCGCTCACAATGAACCACCTATCCGGTTCCAACGCGTTGCCGTGAACCAGCTTACCGGGTTGATCCAAGAGGCGCTGCCATCAGTCGACCAGACGATAAAAGCGGCTTCCCCCACCAGCAAGTCTTGCGACACGATCCCCACGGCATCGCCGCTGCGCGCTTCGAAACGGCTGTCGCGCGAATTGTCGCGGTTGTCGCCAAGCGCGAAGAAATGGCCCTCTGGTACGGTGGTTTCGGGGAAGGTGTCGGCGGGAAGAGTGCCAAAATCGAGCACATCAAAGCTCACGCCATTCGGCAGGGTTTCGCGAAAACGGGAGTAGCGGCACACGGGCTCGCCTTGTGCCCCTGTGCTCTTGCGGCCGCCCCATGCGCAGATCGTGTTGGGCGACAGGGTAACTGTGAAATCATCCATTGCGGTGCGCGCAATCGGCTCCCCGTTCAAGACGACTTGCCCATCGACAATGGCAATGCGGTCACCGGGAAGGCCAATTACCCGTTTGATATAGTCGGTTCCATCGATGGGATGTTTGAAGATCGCAACATCGCCGCGCTGGGGATCACTTGCGAACACGCGTCCTGGTATCAGCGGCGCGCTGAAGGGCAGCGAATGGCTCGAAAACCCGTAATCCCATTTCGTTGCGAGCACATAGTCGCCGTTCATAAGGCGCGGCAGCATGCTTTCGGAAGGGATCGAAAACAGCGCCATCACAAAGCTGCGGAAGATCAGGACCGCCAACACAAGCTTGAACACGAACCAAAGAAAGCTGCCAAGGCTTTCTGTTTCTTCCTCTTCAGGCGCTGCCGCTTGTGCAGTTTCCGGGGAAGAGGCCAATGTGCCGGAAGATTGGGTCTTAACATCCATCACCGCTCCCCTTACGCGCGCAATGACATTTGCGCAAAGAGGCTTTCTGCGATGACCGATTCCGCTACGATTGATGCCGTTTGGGACCGCCTTAAAAGCGCCGCCCAACCCACGCTCACCGATCTGTTTGCCGCCGACGATGAACGCGCCCAAGAGTTCAGCCAAAGGCTTGAGTTTGACTTGGGTGAGGCGGGGCCGATGGGGCTTCTGCTCGATTGGTCGAAGACGCATCTGGATGATGGTGTGCTTGCCGAATTTGAAGCTTTGGCTGAGGCCGCTGGTTTCGCTGATGCGCGCGAGGCTTTGTTTGGCGGCGGCATCGTCAACCCCACCGAACGCCGCCCCGCCACCCACGGCGCGATGCGCGGCAGCGGGACCGACGCGGACGTTGAGGAAGCAGAAGCGCTCCTTGCGCGGATGGGTATGCTGGTCGAGGCGATCCATGAGGGCGCTTTTGGTCCGGTCAAACATCTCATCCATATTGGCATTGGCGGCTCTGCGCTGGGGCCCGATTTGGCGGTCGATGCGCTGACCCGCGATCTTGAGCTGGTGGATGTGCATGTCGTCTCAAACATTGACGGGCTGGCGCTGGAGCAGGCCTTTGCCGCGTGCGACCCGGCGACAACGATGATCGCGGTGGCGTCCAAGACCTTTACCACAACTGAGACGATGACGAACGCGGCGAGCGCCTTGAAATGGATGGGCGATAACGGCGTTGATGATCCAAGCGGGCGCGTGGTGGCGCTGACCGCGAACCCAGACAAGGCGGTCGAATGGGGCGTCGATGAAACCCGCATCTTGCCTTTCCCCGAGAGTGTTGGTGGGCGGTATTCGCTGTGGTCGAGCATCGGTTTTCCGGTCGCGCTGGCCGTGGGGATGGAGGATTTCCGCGCAATGCTGGCGGGTGCGAAAGCGATCGATACCCATTTTCGCGAGGCTGAGGGCAGGGCGAACGGGCCGCTGCTCGCAGCTTTCGGAGACCTCTACTACTCCCGCGTTCGTGGCTGTCAGACCCGCGCAGTCTTTGCCTATGATGAGCGGCTGGCGCTGCTGCCCGACTATCTCCAGCAATTGGAGATGGAGAGCAATGGCAAGTCGGTCACAGCCTCAGGCGAGCCAGTGGACGCGCCGACAGCCGCGATCACATGGGGCGGGGTGGGCACCGATGCGCAGCACGCCGTGTTCCAGCTCCTCCACCAAGGCACCCACCTGATCCCGGTCGATTTCATCGCCAGCATCGCCCCCGGAGACGAGCTAGACCCCGCGCATCACAAGGCGCTGCTCGCGAACTGCTTTGCCCAAGGCGCAGCTCTGATGGCAGGCGGCAATATGAGCGCCGATGGAAAAGACCCTGCGCGCGGCTTCGCCGGCAACCGCCCCTCCGCCACAATCCTGGTCGATGACCTAGACGCCGCAACCCTAGGCGCGCTGATCGCCTTCCACGAACATCGCGTGTTCGCTGGCGCCGTCCTGATGGGCATCAACCCGTTTGATCAGTTTGGCGTCGAGTTGGGTAAGAAGATGGCGAAGGAGGTCGAGAGCGGGGAAGGCGAGTTTGATGCGAGCACCAAGGCGTTGATGGAAGCGGCTGGGTTGGGGTGAGTGGCGGACTTGGGTGCGCGTCCTTCGACAGGCTCAGGACGAACGGGGGTGGTTTAGATGAAACTCTTTGACTTCCGCACCCACATCCCCCATCTGCGCCTCCAACAGCGAAACGCACCACCCAGCCAGCGTGAAGCGGCGGTTCTTTTTGTAACCCGCCCCGGCTAGCGTTTCGCACACCCCTACAGCTTCCCATTTCACGCGGGCGGTTTTCAAACCCCGCGCTTCGCACGCCCATTTTGCGCGTGCGCACCGCACATATTGCGAGTCTCATTTGACCCATTTTTCTGACCTCGGGCTGTCGCAGCCCGTTCTTCAAGCGCTTGATCTCAAGGGCTATTCCACCCCCACGCCGATCCAGGAACAGGCCATCCCGCCGGTGCTGGAAGGGCGTGATCTCCTCGGCATTGCGCAGACGGGCACCGGCAAAACCGCCGCCTTTATGCTGCCCAGCATCGACCGCTTGCGGGAAAGCGACAACCGCATTCCGTTCAAATCGTGCCGCATGCTGGTGCTGGCGCCGACGCGCGAGTTGGTGATGCAAATTGCTGCGAGCGCCAAGGATTACGGCGCGCTGGCGGGCCTTAAGGTGCAAGCCATCGTCGGCGGCACCTCGGTCAACAAAGACCGCAACAAGCTGCACCGCGGCACCGATATTCTGATCGCGACGCCGGGCCGCTTGCTCGATTTGATCGACCAAAAAGCGTTCAACCTGTCGGGCGTCGAGGTGTTGGTGCTTGATGAGGCGGACCAGATGCTTGACCTCGGTTTTATCCACGCTTTGCGGCGGATCAATCAGCTGGTGCCCAAGGAACGCCAGACTTTGTTCTTCAGCGCCACGATGCCCAAAGCGATCAAGGATCTTGTTTCGGGCTATTGCAACAACCCTGTGCAGGTCTCGGTCACGCCCGAAAGCACCACGGCTGAGCGGATCGATCAGTTCATCTTCATGGTGCAGGCGGATGAGAAACAGGCGCTGCTCGACCTGGTCCTAGCGCGCCGCCATGAGATTCCGGGTGAATTGGAGCGGGTGCTCATCTTCACCCGCACGAAGCACGGGGCTGACCGTGTGGTGAAGAAGCTGCGGCAAAAGGGGATTGAGAGCAACGCGATCCACGGCAACAAATCGCAGCCGCAGCGTCAACGCGCCCTTGATGAGTTTCGCCGGGGCAAGGTCAGCATCCTGATCGCCACCGATGTGGCCGCGCGCGGGATCGATATTCCCGGAGTCTCCCACGTCATCAATTACGAACTCCCCAATGTGCCAGAGCAATATGTCCACCGCATCGGTCGGACAGCGCGCGCAGGCAAGGACGGGGTCGCCATCGCCTTTTGCGCTGAGGATGAGCGGGCTTATCTCAAAGATATTCGCCGGGTAACCGGGGCGGAGCTGGACCGGCTTGCGCTGCCTGAAAACTTCCGCGCTGTCGTCGAAGGGGTTGGCCCGACCAAGCCGCCCCCGCGTGGGCAAACACGGGTTTCCAAGAAGAAGGTCAAGCCGCGTCCTGCCGGCCAATCAGCTCCCAAGCCGCAAGGGGAGGGCGCATCGAAGCCTAAGAAACCAGGCGGCAAGCATCCCTCTCGGAAAGGCAAGCCCGGGGACAGGCCCGGTGGTCGTCCCAGTGGCGGCAGACCCGGCGGTGGTAGACCAAGCGGCAATTCTGGCGGCAATCGGCGCGGTGGCCAGCGCCGCCGGGGTAGTGGCGGTGGCTCTGGTGGCGGTCAAGGTGGGGGCCAAGGAGGAGGCGGGCGCCCGCGTTCCACAGGTCGCTAAAGCTGGGGCTTTTTTACAAGTCTTCACCTGTGCCTAATCGAAAATTAAGCATGTGAGCCTAGGTCTTGCGGCTCTTAGCTTGCAGGACCACGGCGCATGATCAGAACCGACACAACGTTGATTATTGGCGCGGGCGCGAACCGTGAGATTGAGATGCCCGATGGGCCCGATCTCCTCGCCAAGATTGCCGGTGGGTTCGAGTTTGATCGATTGAATTCTGAGGTGAAGTCGCGCGATCTGATCGCGCTTGCGCATATCTTTGAACAGATCGCCCCCGAACTCGGCATGACCTATGACGAGTTGGTCGCAGGCGCCGAAGCAATCCGTTCAGCGACCCTCGTCAGCACCAATATCGATGCAATCCTTGAACAATACGGCCATGATCGCGCCGTGCTTGCGGCGGGCAAGATCGCGATTGTCTATTACACCTTGCAGGCGGAATCGAAGTCGACCTTGGCTGTAGAGCCGCGCGCGGCGGATGAACTGCCTTTGCGTGGGACAGAAAACTGGTTGTTTCAGCTGGGCCAGCTGATCGTGAAGGGTGTCCCGCGCGCCAAGGCTGAGGAGTGTTTTGAAAAGCTCTCTATCGTGTGTTTCAACTATGACAGAGCGATTGAACATTACCTGCCATGGGTGGTGCAGCGCGCTTTTGGGATGAGTATCGAAGAAGCGCAGGAACTGGTCGCCGGGCGTCTTCGGATTGTCCACCCCTATGGGGTCGCTGGTCGTTTGCCGTACCAGGGCGAAGAGAGCGATGTTGTCGAATGGGGCACCGAAAACCCAGAGAACATCGTCGCGATTGCCAAACGCATTTTCACCGCAAGCCAGCGTGCAGGGTCGCGCCAATTCCAATCCTATCTGCGCGCGGAAATGTCGCGTGGAAAGCGGCTGGGCTTTTTGGGCTTTGGCTTTGATCCGATGAATGTCGCCATGCTTTTCGATGAGTTGGAGCACGACAATCCCGATATGCTCATCACGCTGTTGGATGTCGGTGAGACCGAGCAAAAGGCAATCCTGCGGCTGATTTACCGCCTGACCGGGATAACCGATGAAAGCCTGATCACGCTTGAAAACATGAAAGCGTTTGAGCTGCTGCGCGATTATGGCCGATTCATCGAAAGCTAGGCTTTTCGCGCGCAAAGAAGCTCTCGATTATCTCCAGTAACGCCGTTGCCGATATGGGCGAATACGCTCATAGGCGCAGCAACACTTGGAGGAACGCATGTCCGACGCTCAGTATGATTTTGACCTTTTCACCATCGGGATAGGCTCAGGCGGCGTGCGCGCGAGCCGCGTTGCCGCAGCCCACGGGGCGCGGGTCGCCGCAGCCGAGGAATATCGGGTAGGGGGGACATGCGTTATCAGAGGCTGTGTGCCCAAAAAGATGCTGGTTTACGGCGCCCATTTCGCTGAGGATCTGGAAGACGCCAAGCAATTTGGTTGGAACATCGAAGGCAAGAGCTTCGATTGGGTCCGCCTGCGCGATCACGTGCAAAACGATATCGACCGGCTCGAGGGGCTCTATGGCGAAACGCTAAGCAACCACGATGTTACCGTGTTCAATGAGCGCGCGGAGATCACGGGCGACCATGAGATCACGTTAGCAAGCGGAAAAGTTGTTACGGCGAAATACATCCTAATCGCGACGGGCGCAAAGCCACATATGCCAGATTTCAAGGGCAATGAGCACGCGATCACTTCCAACGAAGCGTTCCACCTCGACGCCGTGCCAGACCGTATCCTGATCGCAGGCGGCGGCTATATAGCGAACGAGTTTGCGGGCATCTTCAATGAGTTTGGCAGCAAGGTGACGATCGCCAACCGCTCTGATGTGATACTGCGCGGATATGATGCGGCTTTGCGCGACCGGCTCCTGCAAATCTCGCTGACCAAGGGGATAGAGTTCTGCTTCAATGTGGAGTTCGAATGGGTTGAGAAGCAAGAGGACGGCACGCTTCTTGTTAAGATGACCGGCCACGAACCGCGCGTTTTTGACCAAGTGATGATCGCCACAGGCCGATCCCCCAACACCGAAGGGCTGGGCCTCGAGAAAGTCGGCGTAGCGCTTGGCAGCAAGGGAGAGATCAAGGTCGATGCATTCTCGCAAACCAATGTCGATTACATCTATGCCGTCGGCGATGTGACAGACCGCGTGCAGCTAACCCCCGTCGCCATCCGAGAGGGGCAAGCCTTTGCAGACAGTGTGTTTGGCGAAGTGGAACCCTATGCTGTTGACCATTCCTGCATTCCAAGCGCGGTGTTCAGCCACCCACCCATTGCTTCAGTAGGCCTCACTGAAGGCGAGGCGCGCAATTCACTGGGCAGCATCAAAGTGTTCCAGTCCGACTTCCGCCCGATGAAGAACGTTGTGGCTGGCCGAAATGAGCGTGGACTCTATAAAATGATCGTCGATGCCGCAAATGACAAAGTGGTGGGCGTGCATATGATCGCGCCTGAATCGCCGGAGATCATGCAGGCGGCCGCGGTCGCGGTGAAAGCCGGGCTTACAAAAGCAGACTTTGACGCCACGGTCGCGATCCATCCGACGATGGCGGAGGAGCTTGTGCTGCTGAAGTAACACGGTTTCCCGGGAGGATCGCAGCGATGGACATTGGGGGTAAGACAGTCCTGCTAACTGGTGGGACTGCAGGCATCGGACGCAGCCTTGCGCAGCAATTACGGGCGGGCGGGGCGCATGTGATTGTGACAGGCCGCAATCCGGAACGGCTTGAGGCGCTGCGGGCTGACGGCTTCGAGGCGCTCGAAGCGGACCTCTCCAGTGCTGAGGGCGTCGATGCACTGGCCAGCGCATGGGGCGAGCGCGAACTCGATATCCTTATCAACAATGCGGGGATGGGCGCCACGCAGGATTTTCGCTATGGAGCCCCCGAGCCAGACGACGCTGATGCGTGCCTCTATGCCAATCTGTCAGCGCCCGTGCGGCTCATCACGCTCCTCTTGCCCCTGCTCAAAGCGCGTCCGGCAGCAACAATAGTCAACGTCACATCGGGCCTCGCGATTGCGCCGAGCGCGGCGGGTGCAGTGTATTGCGCGACCAAGGCGGGGCTGCGCAGTTTCACATTCTCGCTACGCGAACAGCTCAAGGGCACCGGCATCCATGTGGTTGAAGCGCTGCCTCCGGTGGTCGAGACCCAGATGACCAGTGACCAAACCGGCAAAAAGATGAGCGCGGATGACTGCGCGGCGGCAATTCTCGATGCGATGAAGCGCGATCGCCCGCATGCCAATATTGGCCTCGTCGGAGTATTGAACGCAGTCCACAGCCTCTCGCCAGCGCTTGCCCGGCGGATCATGCTGCGTTTTTGATACGTTGACGCTGCGGCAGCGGTACGGCAACGACCAGCGAGAAAAGACGCAACGAGAGGCATTGCCACACATGTCAGCCAATATCGCCGAAATGGAACGCCGCCGCGAAGCCGCTCAGTTGGGAGGCGGGCAAAAGCGGATCGACGCGCAGCACGCCAAGGGCAAGCTAACCGCGCGCGAACGGCTCGACGTGCTGCTCGACGAAGGCTCGTTTGAAGAGATTGACACCTATGTCGAACACGATTGCGTCGATTTCGGCATGGAAACGCAGAAAATCCCCGGCGACGGTGTGGTCACAGGTTCCGGCACGATCAATGGCCGGCTGGTTTATGTCTTCTCTCAAGATTTCACCGTGTTTGGTGGTTCCCTGTCAAAACGCCATGCGGAGAAAATCTGCAAGGTGATGGACACCGCAATGAAGGTCGGCGCTCCGGTCATCGGCCTCAACGATTCCGGCGGTGCGCGCATTCAAGAAGGCGTGGCCTCGCTCGGAGGCTATGCCGAAGTGTTTCAGAAAAACGTGCTCGCATCAGGCGTCATCCCGCAGATCAGCCTCATCATGGGGCCGTGCGCGGGCGGCGCGGTCTATTCGCCTGCCATGACCGACTTCATCTTCATGGTGAAGGATAGCAGCTACATGTTCGTCACCGGGCCGGACGTGGTGAAGACCGTCACCAATGAAGAGGTTACACAGGAAGAGCTGGGCGGCGCGATCACCCACACGACCAAAACCTCGGTCGCCGATGTGGCGTTTGAGAACGATATCGAAACGCTGCTCGCCACCCGCGAATTCTTCAACTATCTGCCGCTTTCGAACCGCGAGGAAGTGCCAGAGCAGGTCACCAATGATCCGTGGGACCGGCTCGAACACTCGCTCGACACGATTATCCCTGACAATGCGAACCAGCCTTATGACATGCATGAGGTGATCCAGAAGACTTTGGATGATGGCGAGTTTTTCGAAATTCAGCCCGCCCATGCGGCGAACATCATCTGCGGCTTTGGCCGGGTTGAGGGGCGCACAGTGGGCGTGGTCGCGAACCAGCCGATGGTGCTGGCCGGCGTGCTCGATATTGCCTCGTCCAAGAAGGCCGCGCGCTTTGTGCGGTTCTGCGATGCGTTTGAGATTCCGATTGTGACCTTTGTCGATGTCCCCGGCTTCTTGCCCGGCACGGCGCAAGAAATGGGCGGCATCATCAAACACGGCGCGAAACTGCTCTTCGCCTATGCTGAGGCGACCGTGCCCAAGATCACCATCATCACCCGCAAGGCCTATGGCGGCGCCTATGACGTGATGGCCTCAAAGCACCTTCGCGGAGACCTCAACTACGCCTGGCCCACGGCAGAGATCGCGGTGATGGGCGCAAAAGGCGCGGTGGAAATCATCTTCCGCCAAGACCGCGATGATCCGGAGAAAATCGCCGAGAAGACCAAAGAGTACGAAGACCGCTTTGCGAACCCCTTTGTGGCAGCGCAGCGCGGCTATATCGACGAAGTGATCCACCCGCACTCCACGCGGCGTAGGGTGGCGCTGGGCTTGCGGAAGCTGCGAACTAAGCAGTTGGAGAACCCTTGGAAGAAGCATGATAATATCCCACTCTAGATCGAATGGTTGCGTCCGCACAGCGGTCAGAGATTCACTCCTTGTTGGCGTTAGAAGCGCTTGCTGCGCGTAGAGCCAAATACGATCAATTGCGTAGTCCACTTTACTCCAAGCGTGATGTTCTACCAATCGTTGAGTTCAGAACGTAGAGCTCGGATCGCTCATGTAAATGCGCTTTCGCTTTTTGGCTCAGCTTCGGGGGGACGCATTGGGAAAAGACTTGGTTGGATCCAAGGGTGATTGATTGTTGAGCTCAAGAGATTCGCCATCCAGACCTAAATTCGGACCTAAGCGCAGAAGGCGATGGTCGTCGCATTACAAGCAATGAGAGAAGACATAGGTCCATGGGCTGATGCGGAGATTGGTAAAGACGCACTCGTCCAGCTCATGTTCGGTAGTCGGGAAGATGATCGAATGAAACTAGGCCGCCTAAACCACATCGGGGTCGCAACACCCTCCATTGCGGACTCCATCGCGCATTACCGCGATGTGATGGGCGCGACCCACATCACCGAGCCGTTTGACCTGCCCGAACAGGGGGTGAAAGTCTGCTTTGTCGATACGCCCACGCATAGCGGCTTGGACGGCACCCAAATCGAGCTGATCGAGCCGTTTGATGAAAGCTCTCCGATCAATGGCTTCCTCGCCAAGAACCCGGCGGGCGGGCAGCATCATGTTTGCTTTGAAGTGCCCGATATCGACACAGCGCGCTCAGAATTTGAGGCTATGGGCAAGCGTATCCTTGGCCCCACGCGCATCGGCGCGCATGGCACGCCAATTTTTTTCCTCCATCCCAAAGATATGCAAGGGATGCTGACCGAGATTATGGAAACGCCTAAGGACGGCGCGCACTGACCCTCAAGCTTGCTAGGTTTCGCCGCGCGCGCTTGATTGTGCTTAGAGGCTCGCCATGACCAACAAACCAACCCCGCAAGACTGGCAGGCGCTCGCTGACAAAGAGGCGAAGGGCCGCGATCTCACCAAGGATGTGCCAGAGGGCTTCACGATCAAGCCGCTCTACACCGCAGCGGACCATGCCGATTTCGATCCCGGCCTTCCCGGTTTTGCGCCGTTCACGCGCGGGGTGAAAGCATCGATGTATGCCGGGCGCCCTTGGACGATCCGGCAATATGCGGGCTTTTCAACCGCTGAGGAATCCAACGCGTTCTACCGCCGCAACCTTGCCGCTGGGCAAAAGGGACTGAGCGTCGCCTTCGATCTTGCCACGCACCGCGGCTATGACTCAGATCACCCGCGCGTTACCGGCGATGTCGGCAAGGCTGGCGTGGCGATCGACACCGTTGCGGATATGGAGATCCTGTTCGACCAAATCCCACTCGACACGATGAGCGTCTCTATGACGATGAACGGTGCGGTGATCCCGGTGATGGCGTTTTTCATCGTAGCAGGAGAGCGTCAGGGCGTGCCGACTGAGAAGCTCTCCGGCACGATCCAGAACGACATTCTCAAAGAGTTCATGGTCCGCAACACCTATATCTATCCGCCAGAACCCAGCATGCGGATCGTCTCAGATATCATCGCATACACCTCGGCCAACATGCCGAAATTCAACAGCATTTCGATCAGCGGCTATCACATGCATGAGGCCGGGGCGACGGCAGTGCAGGAGCTCGCTTTCACCATTGCGGATGGTAAGGAATATGTGACACGGGCGATGGCGACCGGTCTGGATATTGATGCTTTCGCTGGGCGGTTGAGCTTCTTCTTCGGCATCGGCATGAACTTCTTCATGGAGATCGCCAAGCTGCGCGCCGCGCGAACGCTTTGGTACCGGGTGATGGATGGGCTGGGCGCACAGTCCGACCGCTCCAAAATGCTGCGCACGCACTGCCAGACCTCGGGTGTGAGCTTGCAAGAGCAAGACCCCTATAACAACGTCATGCGCACGACGATTGAGGCGCTGGCGGCGACATTGGGCGGCACGCAAAGCCTGCACACCAACGCTCTCGACGAAGCCATTGCGCTACCAACCGATTTCTCGGCGAGGATCGCGCGCAACACGCAGCTGGTTTTGCAAGAGGAGAGCGGGATCACCGATGTGGTCGATCCCCTTGGCGGCTCGCATTACATCGAGGCTCTGACTGCGACGCTGGTGGAAGAGGCGGAGAAGCTTATCGCCGAAGTGGATGAAGCGGGCGGGATGACCGCCTATGTTGCCACTGGCGCTCCCAAAGCCGCGATTGAGCGCGCGGCGGCGGAAAAGCAGACCGGCATCGATAAAGGCGAGACGGTGATTGTCGGGGTGAACAAGTATCAACTCGCCGAAGAAGAGCAGATCGACACGCTCGAAGTGGACAATGCGGCGGTGCGCGCTGGCCAGATTAAGCGGCTTGCTGAGGTGCGCAACGGTAGGGATGAGGCGGCGTGCCAAGCGGCTTTGCAGGCGCTCACCGAGGGGTGCACTTCCGGCGGGAATGTCTTGGCTCTTGCAGTTGAAGCCGCGCGTCACGATGCGACCCTGGGTGAAATCTCCGCCGCGATGGAGAGCGTGTTTGGCCGCCACGATGCAACGCCAAAGCCGGTCAGCGGTGTCTATGCGAGCGCTTACGAGTTCGACCAGCGCTGGGCGCAAGTCACCGATGGCGTGGACGCGGTCGAGCGCCGCTTGGGCCGCAAGCCGCGCATCATGGTCGCCAAGATGGGTCAGGACGGGCACGATCGCGGGGCCAATGTGATTGCATCCGCCTTTGCCGATATGGGGTTTGAGGTGGTCTCCGGCCCGTTGTTCCAAACGCCGGAAGAGGCCTGCGCGATGGCGCTCGAAAACGATGTCGATGTGGTCGGCGCAAGCTCGCTCGCGGCGGGGCACAAGACGCTGATCCCCGAGCTGATTCGCTTGCTCAAAGAAGCAGGCCGCAGCGACATCAAGGTTACCGCGGGCGGTGTAATCCCGCCGCAAGACTATGATTTCCTTCGCGAAGCGGGCGTGCAGGGCATTTACGGCCCCGGCTCCAACGTGGTTGAATGCGCCGCGGATATCCTGACGCTGCTCGGCCACAATATGCCTCCGCTGGGCGAGGGATTGGATGAGGCGGCGGAGTGAACCTCTCCACTGACACATTTGCCGCGCTCGCATTCCTCATGTTCCTCACCGGTGTCGGCATTCCGATTATGGCGACGCTCAATGGCGGGCTGGGCACTCAGCTTGGTAGCCCCGTTGCTGCATGCCTAATCCTGATGGGGGTTGCCGGGGTGCTGGCGGGCTCGATCATGCTGGTAACCGGCGACACGCCCCCAACCGCCGCGTTCACATTTGACCGGCCGATTCTCTACACCGGCGGCGCCTTCTTCCTGTTCTACATCCTCTCGATCACATGGGCGGGGCCGAAAATGGGGATTGGCAATGCGGTGTTCTTTGTGCTCTTGGGCCAGCTTGTCGCTGCCGCCGCCATTGACCATTTCGGCCTATGGGGAGCGATCAAATCTGAGATTACCCCTCGGCGCATCGCTGGCATCGCCTTGATGGCAGTGGGCGTATACCTTGCAAGAAAGACCACATGATCGATACCCGCACTGACTGGACCCGCGAAGAGATTGCGGCGCTGTTCGACCTCCCTTTCACTGAACTCCTTTTCCAGGCTGCGAGCACACATCGCGATAGCCATCCGCCTGAGCAGATCCAGCTGTGCACTCTGCTCAGCATCAAGACCGGCGGTTGCCCCGAAGATTGCGGCTATTGCTCGCAAAGTGTAAAGGCTGACAGCGGCGTTGAAGCGACCAAGCTGATGGATGTACAAGCGGTTCTGCAGCGCGCGGCGCAGGCTAAGGATTCGGGCTCGCAACGTTTCTGCATGGGCGCGGCATGGCGCAACCCCAAAGACCGCGACATGCCCGCGATTGTCGAAATCGTGAAAGGCGTGGCCGATATGGGGCTGGAGACCTGCATGACGCTCGGCATGTTGGAGCCGCATCAGGCAGATCAGCTCGCTGAAGCGGGTCTCGACTATTACAACCACAATATCGACAGCTCGCCCGAATATTATGAGCGGGTGATCTCGACGCGCGATTTCCAGTGCCGTCTCGACACGCTGGATCACGTGCGCAAAGCGGGGATCAATGTGTGCAGCGGCGGGATCGTTGGCATGGGTGAAACGCGAGAGGATCGGGTGGGCTTCATCCACACGCTTGCCACTTTGCCAGAGCATCCTGAAAGCGTTCCGGTGAACGCGCTCGTCCCCGTAAAGGGCACGGTGCTCGGCGATATGCTTGCCGACACGCCGATGGCGAAGATTGATGATATCGAGTTCGTCCGCACCGTTGCGGTGGCTCGGATCACCATGCCGATGAGCATGGTGCGGCTGTCTGCGGGCCGCGAAAGCATGAGCGAGGCGACGCAGGCGCTTTGCTTTTTGGCAGGCGCAAACTCAATCTTCACCGGCGATAAACTCTTAACTGCACCCAATGCAGGCGATGACAGCGACGGAGCTCTGTTCGCAAAGCTCGGTCTCACGGCCTTGCAACATGAAGAGCCTATGCGTGCAGCCGCGAAACAAATTTGCGCTGAGCGTGCGGAATAGCCCCACGACCTTACGGAGGAGAAATCTGATGACCGATCTGCCACCTGAGACCCGCCCTGAGACGCTCACCGTCCATGCGGGCACTCAGCCTGATCCCACAACCAATGCGCGGATTACGCCGATCTATCAGACCAGCTCCTATGTCTTTGACAGCGCAGAGCACGCGGCGAACCTGTTTTCGCTGCAAGAATTCGGAAACATCTATTCGCGGATTTCAAACCCTACCAATGACGCGCTGGAAGCCAAAATCACCGCGCTTGAGGGTGGTGTCGGGGCGCTAGGCTGCGGATCTGGCCACGCGGCGCAAATCCTCGCCTTTCACACACTGATGGAGCCGGGCTGCAACATTGTCGCGGCGAAAAAGCTCTATGGCGGATCGATCAATCAGCTGGGCGAAGCGATCAAGAAATTCGGGTGGGAGGCGCGCTTTGTCGACACCGACAATCTTGATGAAATGCGTGCGGCGATCGACGACAAGACGCGCGTGGTCTTCATCGAAAGCCTCGCCAATCCGGGCGGGGTGGTGACCGACATCGCCGCCATCGCTGAGATCGCGCATGAAGGCGGCGTGCCGCTGATGGTCGACAACACGATGGCAACGCCCGCTCTGTGCCGTCCATTCGAACATGGCGCTGACATCATCGTGCATTCGACCACCAAGTTCCTGAATGGCCATGGCAATGCCATTGGTGGTGTGATTGTCGACAGCGGGAAGTTCGACTGGAAAGCGCAGGCCGACAAATTCCCCTCGATCACCAAGCCTAGCGGATCGTATCACGGGGCTGTGCTTGTCGATGCGCTCGAACCGATTGGGCCGATTGGGTTTATCATCAGCTGCCGCGTCCATGGGATGCGCGACCTTGGGCCAAGCCTTGCCCCGATGAACGCATTTCTCGCGCTCACTGGCATGGAAACGCTGCATCTGCGGATGGAGCGCCACTGCGCCAACGCGCTCGAACTCGCCAACTTGGCTGGAGAGCCATGAGAAGATCGAATGGGTGAGCTATGCCGGGCTTCCCTCCAGCCCCTATCACGCGCATGCAAAGACCTATCTCGGCGGGCATGGCGGCGCTGTCTTCACCTTTGGTGTGAAAGGCGGATTTGAAGCGGGGGTCAAGCTTGTCTCGAGTGTCAAACTTTTCAGCCATTTGGCGAATATTGGTGACACGCGCTCTCTCATTATCCACCCTGCTTCGACCACGCACAGCCAACTCGATGAAGAGGGACTTGCGGCAGCCGGGGCAGGACCTGATGTCGTGCGCGTGTCTGTCGGCATTGAGCATATTGAGGACATCAAAGCGGATCTCGATCAGGCGCTAGCGGCGCTCTAAAACCGTTACGGCACCCGCGAATCCGATAGCTTGCCCTTGCCTCTGCAACCCGGCATAGGCAGCGCAAAGTTTTGCCAGAGTTCTGGAGAGAGATTTGTTTTCAAAGATCCTGATTGCCAATCGCGGTGAGATTGCTTGCCGTGTGATCCAGACTGCTCAGAAGATGGGAATTGCCTGCGTCGCTGTCTATTCGGACGCAGACCGCAACGCGCCGTTTGTAAAGATGGCGGATGAGGCGGTGCATATTGGTCCTGCTCCAGCGGCGGAAAGCTATCTGCTGCCTGAGAAGATCATCGCCGCGTGCAAGCAGACTGGCGCTGAGGCGGTCCATCCGGGCTATGGCTTTCTGTCGGAGCGCGCGAGTTTTGTTGAGGCGCTTGAGGCTGAAAACATCGCCTTTATTGGGCCACCAGCGGGCGCAATCGCGGCGATGGGGGACAAGATCGAGTCCAAAAAACTCGCCAAGGAAGCGGGCGTCAATGTCGTCCCAGGATTTGTCGGTGAGATCCGTGACACCGATCATGCGGTCGAGATTTCGGATGACATTGGCTATCCGGTGATGATGAAGGCCTCTGCCGGCGGCGGAGGCAAGGGAATGCGGCTTGCATGGTCCGAAAATGACGTGCGCGAAGGGTTCGAAGCAACCAAACGCGAAGGCCTCAATTCCTTCGGCGATGACCGTGTTTTCATCGAGAAATTCATCGAGAACCCGCGCCATATCGAAATTCAGATCCTCGGCGACAAGCATGGCAACATCCTCTATTTGAATGAGCGCGAATGTTCGATCCAGCGGCGGCATCAAAAGGTCGTCGAAGAGGCGCCTTCGCCATTCGTCACACCCAAAATGCGCAAGGCGATGGGAGAGCAATGCGTCGCTCTGTCGCGCGCAGTGGACTACCATTCTGCGGGCACTGTTGAACTGATCGTGAGCGGTGCGGACCCGACGGGTGAGAGTTTCTATTTCCTCGAAATGAACACGCGGCTTCAGGTGGAGCACCCCGTGACCGAAGCCATCACTGGGGTTGATCTGGTTGAACAGATGATCCGGGTTGCAGCCGGAGAGGAGTTGACCTTAACCCAAAGTGATATCGGCATCGATGGCTGGTCGATCGAAAACCGCGTCTATGCCGAAGACCCCTATCGCGGGTTCCTCCCATCAACGGGCCGCCTGGTTCGCTATTCGCCTTCGGTTCCGGGATGGACCGATGATGGCGAAGTTGCGGGAAAAGCGCGCCGTGGGGTCGCGCATGGTGTGGGCAGCGTACGCGTGGATGACGGCGTGTTTGAAGGCGGCGAGGTCTCGATGTTTTATGACCCAATGATCGCCAAGCTGATCACATGGGCGCCGACCCGCGAAGAAGCGGCGGACTTGCAAATCGAGGCGCTCGACAACTTCCGGATCAAAGGTCTGGGGCACAATGTCGACTTCCTCAGCGCTATCATGCAGCATGAGCGCTTTCGCTCTGGGGAGCTAACAACCGGATTTATCGCCGAGGAATATCCCGAAGGTTTCACTGGAGCGCCTGCCGATGATGCGTGGCTGCGTCAGTTGGCGGCTCTGTTCGCGGGGGCGGAATTCACCCAACAGGTGCGCGCGCGGCGGATATCGGGGCAGCTCAATGGCACACAAAACCCTCCGTCGCGCTGGATGGTCAAGATCGGCGAGCGCGTCCTTGACGTGCTTCTTGAAGAAGGCGGAGCAACCGTCGATGGCGAAACGATCCGGGGAACTTGGGATTGGGAAATCGGGATGCCGATTGCCCATGTCACAGGTGACAATGAGATGGCCGTTCAAGTCGAACGAAATGGGGTGCGCTGGAGATTGACCACGCGCGGTGCTTCGCATGAAGCGCTTGTCCTTCCAGCTGGTTTGGCTGAGCATGCAGGGCACATGATCGAGAAAGTCCCGCCTGATCTTTCCAAGATGCTCATTTGCCCGATGCCGGGGATGCTCGTTAAGCTGCATGTCAACGAAGGAGAGAGTGTGCAACCGGGTCAGCCGCTTGCTACGGTCGAAGCGATGAAGATGGAAAACATCCTGCGCGCTGAGAAAGAGGGCGTCATCGCCAAAGTCAACGCAGCAGAGGGTGAGAGCCTTGCGGTTGATGCGGTGATTTTGGAGCTTGAGTAGCTCTTCGCGCACCCGCAATAAACTGCGTGTTGCAATCGTGAAATCAGTTTTGCCGCGCTAGTTTCATTCCGGGCATGCGTAACATCTTGTATCCTGACCGATTCTCGACCCCCTTTCTCCAAATGCAAGCTGGTACTGAAAGAAAAATTGAGAGAATTACTATATAACGATTCGACATATGACATGCGGGTCACAGTCCGCGTGGACGACAAGGGGGGTCCAAGACATGGCAAAGAAAGGTACGGGATATTTTGATCGGAAGGGCAACTTTTTCAAAAGTGCCCGCGATGCAACGGCAAGCGACTTAGCTGCATTGCTCGGACAGATAGGCGATGGTGAGAGTTTGGCTCCTGGTATCGCGCAGATGCTTCTAGAGAGGCGCACAGAGATCGAACGCCTTTTCGCGGATCACGACGCCATGATGGCGGATGATGATCAAGGTTTGGGCGAAAAAGTCACGAAGCTTCCGCGTCCCACCGGATCAGCGTAAGCTTTATTCTTCGATCATGGCTACTGCGCGGATCCAGCCTGCGCTGGCGCGCTCGATCTTCACAGGGAAGCAGCTGAAGGTGAAGCCGTAGGCCGGAAGAGCCTCCAGATTGGTGAGCTTCTCGATCTGATAATAGGGCCTGATGCGGCCTGCTTTGTGGCCTTCCCAAATGATCGAGGGATCGCGGTTATCGGCCCACTTCTTCGCAGTGTGGCTAAAGGGCGCGTCCCAGCTCCATGCATCGGTCCCCACAACTTCGACCCCATGTTCGGTAAGCCATAAAGTCGCCTCTGCTCCCAAACCAACGCCTTGGTCGGTGAAATTGCTGGTGCCATAAATCGCACCAGATTGGATCAGCACAATGTCGAGCGGCTGTAGCGCGTAGTCGATAGCCGCAAACGCCTGCTCCAATTCGGCCGCGCTGACCACATGGCCATGAGGAAGGTGCGAAAAATCAAGCTTCACACCGGGTCGAAAGAACCGGTCAAGCGGGGCCTCATCAATGCTCGGGGCAGGAGAGGCGCCCCGGTGGGTTGTCGAATGGTAATGCCACGGCGCGTCCATATGCGTTCCGTTATGCGTTGAAAGCTCGAGCATTTCGACCGCCCATCCTTCCCCATCGGGCAGGTCGTCTTTTTGGAGGCCGGGAAAGAACATTGCGATCTGCTCCCACGTATTTTGGTGGGTCATGTACTGGATCTTGGGCCGCATAACCTCAGGATCGGAGATCACATCATTGGTGATCGGGATCGAAAGATCGACAAAGCGGGTCAAGCGAGCACCTTCAATTCACCGTCCAAAAATGATGCGACATCTGTAAGCTCAACATCGCGTGCCAAATAGGCTTGGCCAATGTCTTTGAGCAGCAGAAAGGGCAGGGTGCTGCCTTCCATCTTCTTATCGTGGAGCATGTGATCGACCAATGCTTTGCCTGTGCAGTTGAGACCTAGGTCAGCGATATTGGCTGGCAAACCGGATTCGGCGATGACGTGTGCTGCGCGCTCAGCGTCTGTGTCGGACAGTTCGCCGCGCCGCACCGAATATCGCGCTGCCAGCACCATTCCCAGTGCCACCGCTTCGCCATGCAGAAGCCTGTCAGAAAAGCCCGTTTCTGCCTCTAAAGCGTGACCGAAAGTGTGACCCAGATTCAGCAAGGCTCGCACGCCCGTGGTCTCCCGCTCGTCCTCTGCGACGATCCGAGCCTTTGCTCGAACACTCGTCGCTATCGCGTGGGCAAGAGCTTCGGGCTCGCGGGCGAGCACATTGGCGCCGTCTTGTTCTAGCCAGCCAAAGAAATTAGCATCACCCAGCAATCCATACTTGAGCACTTCGGCATAGCCTGCTCGCATTTCACGATCCGGCAAAGTGTTCAGCACAAGAGGGTCGATCAGCACGACAGAAGGCTGGTGAAACGCGCCAATCAGGTTTTTGCCCGCCGGCGTATTGATCGCGGTCTTGCCACCGACCGAACTGTCAACCTGTGCCAGCAGGGTGGTGGGAATCTGAACGAAACCGCAGCCGCGTTTGGTCACCGCGCAGGCAAACCCGGTAAGGTCGCCCACCACACCTCCGCCAAGGGCGAAGACATGATCAGAGCGCGTTACACCAAGTCCAAGCAGCCAGTCGGTGAGTTTTTCGAGCACACTCCACGATTTCGCGCCTTCCCCCGGATGAACAATGAACCAATCGGTTTCAATGCCTCGCGCGCCTAAAGCCAGCGTCACCTGCTCTGAATACAGAGCGTGAGTGTTGGTGTCCGCTACGAAAGGTACTCTTCGCCCCGTGCCATAGCTCTGGAGCCAGGGAGCCGCTACCGCATCAAGCCTGTCGAGCACCCCTGCCTCTATCACCACCTGATAGGAACGCCCAGCCAGCGCCACGTCGATCACAGCCATTGATCAATCGCCTCAATAATGGCCTGAGCGGTTTCAGCATGCGGGCCTTGTTTGCTTTCCACTCTGATCTGCGCTTGCGCGTAAAATTGCTCGCGCTCTTTGAACAGATTGGTGAGAATTTCTTGCGGGTTGCCGTTCTTTAGCAGCGGCCGCGTGTCGCGCCGCGATGTCCGTTCAACAAGCGTGTCGATATCGCAGTCTATCCAAACCGCGATGGCCTTGTCCAAAATCAGCGCGCGGGTTTCGGTATCGACAAAGGCACCGCCTCCGGTCGCGATCACGCCTTTGCCCTCATCTATCAGACGTGCGATCACGCGTCGCTCACCGTCACGGAAATAAGCTTCTCCGAATTCTTCGAATATCTCCGCAATGGAGCGCTGCGCGGCTTCTTCAATCTCGTCATCCGCATCTACAAAGCCGCGGTTGATCATTGCAGCCAAACGCCTGCCCACCGTCGATTTGCCCACACCCATAAGACCAACGAGAACAATCGGCCTGTCGATACGCGCAGCTGCAACTGCGATATCTTGCTGGGTTAAAGATGTGCTTACGGTCATTGCCCCACCGACTATAGATGGGGTAGGGGATGCGCAACATGTCAAACCACACCGTTGTCCATCGTCCTAAAGCCAGAATATCCGAAACCAAAGCATCCGCGCAGCCTGGGCGGTGGGTAGGACTTGCCATTTTGCTCGCGCTTGTTTTGGTAAGCGTTGCTTGGTTTGATGGCGGAGAAGAACCGATCCGGCCGATCATACAGCCAGTGGCAGCGCCGATTGAGCAAGACGTCAGTGACAATGATGCACAGGGTCAAGCGCCTAGTGTAGGAGCGGCAAATTGATGTGGGTGAACAACCGATCCGCGTTCACCGCAAGCGTTGCCGCGATTGGGTTGATTGGCGCGGTTGGCGGAAGCTTTGCCGTGTCATTCGCTGGGGCGCAGGATGCCCCTGAATCACTGCTTCCACCGGGCTTTGATGACCCCGCACCGGCTCCCGCTCCTACGCCCGCACCTCCACCAGCGCCGACGACAGTTGTACCCAGCAATCCCCAGCCTGATGCTGGGTCAAGCGCGCCAAGGCCGTCAGCTCCCACGGTGCAACCGCTTCCATCCGGACCAGCGCCCGCTCCGCCGGTTTCACGCCCCAATCTATCCAACCTACCCAGTCTCCAGGAGCTCGAAAATCTCTCCACTGACGAGCTGGACGACCTTCTCGGACTGAGCCCTCGGTTCGATATTCCGCCCGCCGCCCGGCGATCGCTATCCCAAGTTGGTGTGCTGTCACCCTCTGAGGGAGGGTTTCCCACTGCATCGCTTGCGAACCAACCAGCGCCACTGGTCAAGGCCGTGTTGGGAGGCACACGAGGCCCCCTTGTGTCGCGCTGGGGGCATATCCTTTTGCGTCGCGCTTTGGCGAGCCGATTGACCGCGCCGGATGGCTTGAATCCGGTTGAATTTGCCGCTTTGCGCGCTGGTGTTCTCAACTCGTTAGGGGAATTTGCCGCTGCGCGCGCTTTGGCGCAGGATATCGACACCGGCAATTGGAACAAGGCGCTAACCAGTGAAGCGCTCACCGCATATCTTGCCTCTTCAGATGTTGTGGGTGTGTGCCCGGCAGTGCGCTTGCAAGGCGATGAGCGCGAAGACCCGCAATGGGTCATGCTGAAATCTATCTGCGCTGCTTATGCGGGCGAAACCGCTCGAGCCAGTACGCAGTTGAATAACGCACAGAGTGATGAAATCGCCCCGGAAATCGATGTACTGCTTGCTCAGAGATATGCAGGAGCCGCAGGCGGCGGGCGCGGCGGCACCACAGTTGACTGGGAAGGGGTAGAACAGCTTACTCCATGGCGTTTCTCACTCGCTAATTCCGTGGGGGAAGAGATACCCGTTGCCTTGATAAATGCGGCGTTCGAGGAACCACGCGGCAATTATTACCCGCTTTCGGCGGCGCTGGCGCCGATGCTACCGCTTGATACGCGCGCAATTTATGCAGGGGTGGCTGCCAATCGCGGTGTGATGTCGTCTGCCGCCTTTGTCGAGCTTTATTCGCAAGTGTATGCCGAGCCCGCGATCGGAGGGGATGTGGCCCTGCGCGCACGGAATTTGCGCACCGCCTATGTTGGCGCGGACGCGGCAGAGCGCGTGGAGGCGATGCGCGCGATTTGGGGCGCTGATACCATTGCCTTCCCTGGCCAAGTGCTCACCGCATACGCGGCGGCGCGTATTCCTCCTTCGGGTCAGCAAGCAGGTGATGCTGGCGATCTGATCGCGTCGATGTTGACAGCCGGTCTCGACCGCGATGCCGCTTCGTGGAAGAATGTGGTTGAGCAGGGATCATTGGGCTGGGCGCTGATTGCACTAAGTGATCCAGAGGGGGCGTCGGTGAGTGCGGATGCCGTTTCCGCATTCTGGAGCGATGATGCCAGTGAAGACGTGCGCAAAACAGCGTTTCTGATCGCCGGGCTTGTTGGGTTGGAGCGTCTTCCGGCATCCATTGCAGAAGATTATGATGTCGATCTCTCCCGCGAAACGCGTTGGACGCAGATGATCGATCAAGCTGCACGGGTTGAGAATTCTGGGATGGTGGCTCTGCTTGCAGGGCTTGGCATGCAGGGGGGTGACTGGTCCCAAATGACACCTTTGCATCTCTACAAAGTGGTCGCGGCATTGCGGCGCGTCGGGCTGGATGCAGAAGCACGCATGATAGCAGCCGAAGCGGTCGCGCGCGGATGATGTTTTTGCCAGAGCCGAAGTGATGTCGGCCGCGACCGATGCTTTTCTTGACATGCTGGCCGCTGAGCGCGGGGCAGCAGTGAACACTCTGGACGCCTATCGCCGAGATCTCGATGGAGCAGAAGTGCTGTTGGGTGATTTGGCCGAGGTCTCTCGGACGGGAGTTGCCAAACTGGCAGGCGCTTGGGCTGATCTTGCCCCTTCAACTGCGGCACGCAAGGCATCGGCTCTTAGGCAGTTTTTTGGCTTTGCAGTGGATGAGGGCTGGCGCAAAGATGACCCGTCTGGCGCGCTTCCTAAGCCGCGAGCCCGGCGCCCCCTGCCAAAGGTACTAAGCCACGGACAGGTTGAGGCTTTGCTGTCACGCGCTGAACTGGAAGCGGAAAGCGGCAAGCTTGCCTCTGTGCGCCAATTGGCCTTGCTCGAAATGCTCTACGGGTCAGGACTGCGCGCGACAGAGCTTGTCGGCCTGCCATTGTCCGCCGCCCCGCGCGATGCGCCGCTCATCACTGTAATGGGGAAGGGCGGCCAAGCTCGGATGGTGCCAGTAAGCGACCGGGCAAGCGACGCGTTAAAGGCTTGGCTGAAAATGCGTCCCAGTGATCCGCCTTCGCGGTTTCTGTTTCCGTCGCGCGGGGGAAAACACCTCACCCGCGTGCGCCTGTTCCAAATGCTAAAAGAGTTAGCAGTGCGCGCTGATATTGATCCAAAGGGCATCAGCCCACACGTGCTGCGCCACGCTTTTGCGACGCACCTGTTGGAAGGGGGAGCGGACTTACGCGTGCTCCAGACCCTGCTGGGCCATGCCGATATCGCGACCACCCAGATTTACACGCATGTTGATGCGGCAAGGCTGGTAGAACTGGTAAACTCGCGCCATCCCCTTGCAGCGCGGCGCGCATAGGACTAGCTGCGTTTCCATGATTTCCTATCTCGAATTCGAGAAACCCGTCGCCAGCCTTGAAGAGCGGATCGAAGAGCTGCGCGGTCTCGACACCAATCACGAAGTCGATGTCGCCGCTGAGATTGAGCGGTTGGAGGCAAAGAGCGCAGACCTTCTAGCCAGCACCTATGCCTCGCTCACACCGTGGCAGAAGACGCAGGTTGCCCGCCACCCGCAGCGCCCGCATTTCCGCGACTATGTGGAACACGCTTTCGCCGATTTTATGCCGCTTGGCGGAGACCGGTATTTTGGTGACGACATGGCGATCATGGGCGGCTTTGCCCGGTTGAAGACCGGTGATGGCGCGGGCCGTAAAGTCATGTTGATTGGACACGAGAAGGGCCACGACACCCAAAGCCGCATCGCGCATAATTTTGGCATGGGCAAACCCGAAGGCTATCGCAAAGCGATCCGCTTGATGGACATGGCGGGGCGTTTCGGGCTTCCCGTGGTGACATTGGTTGACACCTCTGGAGCTTTTCCGGGGATCGAAGCAGAAGAACGCGGGCAAGCCGAAGCAATCGCCCGCTCAACCGAAGCGTGCCTTGCTCTGCCTGTGCCAATGGTTGCGGTGGTCGTGGGTGAGGGCGGTTCGGGTGGTGCAGTGGCACTGGCCAGCGCAGAACGTGTCTTGATGCTCGAACATTCGGTTTATTCGGTGATCTCGCCGGAGGGTTGCGCCTCTATCCTTTGGCGTACGTCTGAAAAGGCATCTGAAGCCGCACAGGCGATGAAGATCACAGCTCAGCACCTCAAGAGGCTAAGCGTGATCGACAGAATTGTAAAAGAACCTGTCGGCGGCGCACATCGTGATGGACAGGCGATGGCCAGAACTCTTGGCAAGGTTTTGGGTGAAGAGCTTGATAACTTGTCTAAAATGGACAGTGTGGCTCTTATGCGAATGCGCGAGGAACGGTTTCTCCAACTCGGTGGATAGCGGCAACGGGGCTTGCCCCGGCGTGTTGTTTTCCCGATACTCCCATCGAATGAATGCTTGAGGCTAAGCTCGGCGGGATCCGTGCTATGGCCGAATTGGGAGAGGGTCGATGCCGTTTTCATCGCGTAAATTTTGGGCTTTGGGTGCGGCGCCGCTCGCGCTGGCTTTAACCGGCTGTATGGGTGGCGGATCGATCCCTTCAGCCTCTACCCCGATCACCACTGCCGAAGCGCAGCAGGGGGCAGAATTCCATCCGCAACTTCTCCAGCAATTTGGAGGCGCGATGACGGGCCCGCAAGCAGACTATGTTGAGCAAGTGGGCAAAAATATTGCAGTCCAGTCCGGGCTTGGCAATGCACGCGAAAGCTTCACGGTGAGCTTGCTCAACTCACCGGTGAACAACGCTTTTGCGGTACCAGGCGGCTATATCTACAGCACCCGCCAACTTGTGACCTTGATGAACAATGAGGCGGAACTGGCAGGTGTCTTGGGTCACGAAGTTGGCCATGTGGCCGCGCGCCACTCTCAGAGGCGGCAGCAACGGGCGCAGCGCAATTCCATCCTCGGAGTGTTGGGTGCTATTGGCAGTTCCATTCTGCTCGGCGACAGCTCAATCGGCAACACGGTTTCGCGCGGTTTCTTGCAAGGGTCGCAGCTATTGACCCTTAGCTTTTCGCGCTCGCAAGAGATCGAGGCCGATGATTTGGGCATCCAATACCTCACCCGGGCGGGCTATGATCCAGATGCGATGGGCACGGTTCTTGCCAGTCTTGCCGCACAGAACAATCTCGATGCGCAATTGCAGGGTCGCGGGAATGCGACAGTGCCTGAATGGGCTTCTACCCACCCCGACCCGGCAAGCCGGGTGCAGCGCGCTTTGTCTGCATCGCAGGGCCTTCCTGGAGAAATCACGAACCGCAACACATTTCTCAACCGGATTGATGGCTTGCTTTATGGTGACGATCCGGAACAGGGCGTCATCGAAGGAAGTCGGTTCATTCACCCTGAGTTGCGGCTGACGTTTACCGCTCCGCAAGGGTTCTACATGGTCAATTCGACTCGTGCTGTGAGTGTCAATGGGCAGGGCGGACAGGCGCAGCTGACCCTTGCGCCCTATAACGGTAATCTCGACAGCTATATTCGCCAGCAGTTCTCGGCCTTGGGAGGTGAGAATCAGCAGCTATCACCGCAGTCAATTGAGCGCACGCAGGTAAACGGCATAAACGCAGCCTATGGTCAGGCTCGGGTGAACAACGGCAACAGCCAGGTCGATGTGACGATCTTTGCCTACGAATTTGCGAATGACCGCGCGTATCACTTCGCCGCGATTACTCCAGCCGGCCGGGCAAACACCTTTGGGTCCATGTTCCAATCCATGCGGCGGATCAGTGCCAATGAAGCAGCGCAAGTGATTCCGCGGCGTTTGGACGTTGTGACAGTGCAGCGTGGCGACACGATTGCAGGCCTTGCGCGTCGAATGGCCTATGACAATGCACAGGTTGAACGGTTTCGCGTGCTCAACGCACTGGGGCCAAACGATCAGTTGATCGCTGGTCAGAAGGTCAAGATCGTGGTCCGCGCGCGTTAGTTTTTGCAGTTTGTGGGGCTACGGCCATGTGCTGCATGATTATACAGCATACAAAAAAGCGGCGGGGAATTCCCCGCCGCTTCTTTTTTCGGATAAGTCGAAAGGACTTAGTTAGCCATTTCGGTTTGAACTTCCGAGAAGGTGTCGCTGAGAGTGTTACCCAGTGAACCCATTGCAGTGATTGCAGCAACAGCGATAAGAGCAGCGATCAGGCCGTACTCGATAGCGGTTGCACCCTGTTCGTCACGTGCGAGCTTGTTAAAGAATTTCATTTTAAGTCTCCTGGTATGGTCTTCTTGGTACCCGTGCCCATCCAAAACAATGAACAGACATTTGCGGGGATAATGAGCAGCTCTTGAAAATATCCTAAGTCGGATGGTTTCAATTTAGTTACGGCTCATTGCCTCCACAGACGAAGTCTCAACTTCACTCCAAGTATCGATGGTCGCCTCGGCTACGCCTTGGAGAGCACCGATCATTGCAATGACGATCAGACTCACGATCAGTCCGTACTCAACAGCAGTGGCGCCTGAATTGTCGTTTCCAATGTGCTTAAGGAATGTCGTCAATTTCATGAGGTCACCCGTCAAAACGTTTCTGATGCAGCACAAATCGCGGTTTCCCGTTAAGAAAAGGTTGAAGGACGGCGCGGAAATGGAAAAAAATCCGACATGATGAAGGGACCTATATGGGTTGTGGCGGGTGCATTGCGCGCATCTGATGGCCGTTGGTTGATGCACCGCAGACCTTTGGAAAAGCACCATGGAGGGCTGTGGGAGTTTCCGGGTGGGAAGGTAGAAAGTACTGAAAAACCAGTGGAATCTTTGATTCGCGAACTGCATGAAGAGCTTGGGATTGTGGTCAGCGCGGATCAGTGCTTTCCTGCCGGATTCGCTGAAGAGGAACGTGCAGAGGCGTTGGAGCCGATCGTCATTCTTCTTTACAAAGTTGTACATTGGGACGGCGTTGCGCGCCCGCTCGAAGGGGGCAGGGTGGAGGGGTTTTCCCCGTCACAGATCGCGAATCTTGATATGCCACCGCTCGATCAGCAGCTCGCACTGCACATGTTTCCAGATGCATTCGGCAATCTCGACCGGTAAAAGCAAGGAAGGGATTGCCAAGCACGAAAACCGTGCCTATGTGCCGCACCTCACGCGCGCCAGTAGCTCAGCTGGATAGAGTACCTGACTACGAATCAGGCGGCCGGAGGTTCGAATCCTTCCTGGCGCGCCAAAAAAGGGACTACCTGCAAGGGTGGTCCCTTTTTTGGTGGTGCGCCGACACGGTGCGGTTTTTTTTGCCCGTTGGGGATGATTTTACCCAAGCACTTCTTACATGGTTGCATAGGGAAAGCCCGACTGCTGCATCCCAAGCAACATTGGTCTTCCGTTGCAAATTTCGCACGGAACTTATTGATGCAGCATCAGTTTTTCTACTTGGGATCACAGTAAGGGAGTGGCGGGCCAAAGCACCGGGTCCATCTGCTTGCCAGGAATAGGTCGCTATGCGGCTACAGAGAGGTAATGCTATGAACTACATGAACCATGATGACGACTTTGACCCGGATAATCCATTGAACAAGCCCGAAGTACCTGAAGACGTGCAAGACGCTGTACGCACGATTCTGCGCTGGGCGGGCGATGATCCCGAACGCGAAGGGCTGCTTGACACGCCCAAACGGGTTGGCAGGGCATGGCTCGAATATTGTCGTGGCAATCAGGAAGACCCTGCGATTCACCTCAGCCGTATATTCGAAGAAGTCGGCGGTTATGATGAAATCGTCCTGCTGAAAGACATTCCATTCCATTCGCATTGCGAACATCATATGGCTCCGATCACCGGCAAAGCGCATATCGCTTATCTGCCGGATAAGAAGGTCGTTGGCATCTCAAAGCTTGCTCGCGTCCTGCACGGCTATGCGAATCGCCTGCAAGTGCAGGAACGTCTAACCGCAGAGGTGGCTGAGTGTATCTGGAACAACCTTGAACCGCGCGGTGTCGCCGTGGTGATCGAAGCAGAGCACGGCTGTATGACCGGACGCGGGGTTAAAGTCCATGAAGTCGAAATGCTCACCAGCCGGATGATGGGCTGTTTCCTCGACGATCACCGCAGCCGCAAGGAAGTGATGAGCTTAATGGGATTTTGAGCCTCCAAAATTGCGAAACGAACAACGAAAAAGGGCGCCACAATTGGGCGCCCTTTTTCGTTGTGGTGCTGAGCAGATCAAAGCTGATCGAGCATATGCTCCGCGCTCGACACCTTGAAATCGCCGGGTGCCTCAACATTGAGCTGCTCCACCACGCCATCATTGATGACCATTGAGAAGCGCTGCCCGCGCTGACCCATGCCAAAACCGGCAGCGTCCATGGTTAGGCCTACAGCTTCCACAAATTCAGCATTGCCATCAGCCAGCATGGTGATGTCGTCTGATCCAGCAGAAGCGTTCCATGCGCCCATGACGAAAGCATCGTTGACAGCAGTGCCGACGATCTCATCGACGCCCTTAGCTTTGAGTTCCTCAGCCTTTTCGACGAAGCCAGGCAGGTGCTTGGCAGAGCAGGTCGGGGTGAAAGCGCCGGGCACAGAGAACAGGGCAACCTTCTTGCCAGCGAAGTACTCTGAAGCCTGCACCGGCTGCGGTCCTTCGGCGGTGGCTTTGACCATGGATACGTCGGGAAGGGTTTCGCCCACTGAAATTGTCATCGCTGCAGTTCCTTGTTCTACGGAGGAGTTCTAGGGAGCCATATAGGCGCATAGCAATCGCGGTTAAAGCCGCTTTACCGTTCAGCTTGAAGATTGGGTAAACACGCTGTGCAAACGTGTGCCTTGCTGAACCAGCAGCGTCGCACAGGAGGCCAAACCATGCCGAGACCACAGGCAGTTGTAGCCATAACAGTCACAGCCGGGCTGATGATGTCCGCACCCGTCAATGCGCAAGAACCAAACGCGAGCAGCGCCATTCAGGCTGAGCCTGTTTTGGCGACCCCCGTTGCAAGCGCGAAGAACATCCGCAACCTCAATATCATGCTGATGGTGACATCTTTGCGCTGCCGCGGCAGCGCTCATGATTTTAGCGGCGAGTATGAACTTTTTGCTCAGGCGCACCAAGCCAACATTGCCAGCGCGCATCGCGAATTGGTGCGTGAAATGTCCGCGACCTATGGCGCGGCAAACAGCGAACGGGTTCTGGACCGCGACGGAGTGTCGATGGCCAATCGCTTTGGAGAGGGGCATCCAACGCTTGGTTGTTCGGAATTGAAGGAGGCAACGCTCGAGCTTGCAATGAACCAAGACCGGTTTCAGCTTGCATCTATGGCCGATAGGTTGCTGAATCCCAACTCGGATAGATCTGCGTTACGGCGCAGGGCAGCGGCGCCTGCAACTGCACCGGGAGAAGCTCAGTCTATCGAAGCAGCTGAACCGGTCGCCCAAGTCCCCAACTGGCTTCGCGGTTAGCCACATATGGAGATATAAAGAAAACTTTATATTTGATTGTCAGGAGTGAGGCGGCTAGGGGCGCGAAGATCATATTGCCCCCAATTTGGAGACACTTCATGGCCACCTCTGCGCCGACGCAAGAACATATCATCAAAGACATCTCGCTCGCACAATATGGGCGCGATGAGATCGCTATCGCTGAAACGGAAATGCCCGGCCTGATGGCCTTGCGTGAGGAATATGGCGATTCGCAGCCGCTCAAAGGCGCGCGCATAACCGGGTCGCTGCATATGACGATCCAAACCGCCGTTCTGATCGAGACACTGGTGGCGCTTGGTGCGGAAGTGCGCTGGGCAACGTGCAACATCTTCTCAACGCAAGATCACGCCGCTGCCGCTATCGCTGCGCAGGGCATTCCGGTCTTCGCAGTGAAGGGCGAAACGCTGGCTGACTATTGGGACTATGTGGGGCGTATCTTCGATTGGTCTACCGATGCGGACCCGGATCTTACCGCCAACATCATCCTGGACGATGGCGGCGATGCGACCATGTTCGCTTTGTGGGGAGCGCGGATTGAGGCTGGCGAGGAAATGCCCGCGCCCGCCAACGCCGAAGAGATCGAATTCCAACGAGCGTTAAAAGCGTATGTCGCGGAAAAGCCCGGCTACCTGACCAAGAGCGTCCAGAACATCAAAGGCGTTTCGGAAGAGACCACGACCGGTGTGATGCGCCTTTATCAGATCGCCAAGCAGGGCAAGCTCCCGTTCCCGGCGATCAACGTCAATGACAGCGTGACCAAATCGAAGTTCGACAACCTGTACGGCTGTAAGGAAAGCCTCGTCGACGCGATCCGCCGGGCAACCGACGTAATGCTGGCTGGCAAGGTTGCTTGTGTTGCGGGCTATGGCGATGTGGGCAAAGGCTCGGCCGCGTCGCTCCGCGACGGCGGTGCACGGGTCATGGTCACCGAAATCGATCCCATCTGCGCTCTACAAGCGGCGATGGACGGTTACGAGGTCGTCTCAATGGAAGAAGCGTGCAAGCGCGCCGACATATTTGTGACTGCCACCGGCAACGAAGACGTGATCACTGGCGAGCACATGAAAGCCATGAAAAATATGGCGATCGTCTGCAATATTGGCCACTTTGACAGCGAGATCCAAATCTCCGCGCTGGACAATTACGAATGGAAAGAGATCAAGGAAGGCACCGACATGGTCACCATGCCGGATGGCAACAACCTGCTGATCCTCGCCAAGGGCCGTCTCGTGAACCTAGGCTGTGCGACCGGTCACCCCAGCTTTGTGATGAGCGCGAGCTTCACCAACCAGACGCTTGCTCAAATCGAACTGTTCACCAAGTCTGATGAGTACGAAAACGACGTCTACGTCTTGCCGAAGCACCTCGATGAAAAAGTCGCTGCGCTGCACCTTGAAAAACTGGGCGTTGAATTGACCAGGCTTTCACAGAAACAGGCCGACTATATCGGTGTTCCAGCAGCAGGACCGTTCAAGCCGGACCACTACCGTTACTGATTGGCGCCGCTGATCGGTACAGCCAGACTAAACAGCGACCCCCGCAATTCATCCAGATTGCGGGGGTTTTTGTCTCTAGGCCCCATTGCAAGCCGCGCGTCTCCGGCATAGCTGATCTCTATGGAACTATCGCCGTTTGCCTTGATTGGGATCGCTTTGCTGCTGGCGGCGTGGTCGGTAGCGGCAGCGATCGCGATTTTGCGCGCCAATGCGAAGGCTAAGCGGACAAAGTCACTCAAGGTATCGCTCAACCGTATGCAGCATATGCTGGATGGAGCGCCTGCAATTCCGTTTCTTGTCAGGGTCGACGGCAAGATCGAGGCGCCTGACCGGCTGGCGCGTTGGTTCGGGCTATCGCAAGTCCCTCAATATCTCAGCGAGTTCGCCGGGGTTGATGGCGATGGGCTGTCGGCTGATCAGGTTGAGACGCTCAGCGAGAATGTGCGCCTTGCGCAAAAGAGCGCAAGCCCGTTCCAGATGGTGGTGACGCCGCCGGGAGCGAAACGGAGTCTGGCACTCCACGGCGCGCTCGCTGATCCCCAAGTGTCGGCAGGGGGGGCTGCGATTGTCTGGGTGTTTGACTTCACCTCAAGCGAAGATGAACTCGCGCTATTGCGCGGCACGGCAGAAAGCGCGCGCGCTGATTTTTCGGCCTTGATCGGTCTGATCGAAGCGGCTCCCATGCCCATGTGGTTCCGTGATGCGGATATGCGGCTGCGGCTGGTGAACCAGGCCTATGTCGATGCGGTGGGTGCTGAAGACCTGGCAGCGGTTGTCGACGGCCAGATCGAGTTGCTCGAAGCGGACAATGGCAAGAGCCCTGCAGAAATCGCGCGCGAAAGCCTCGTCCGCCAAAAAGAGACGCAGCGCATCGATGCGGTCACAATTGCCGGCGAGCGACGCAGCGTGCGCGTTTCGGATCTACCGCTTGGCGAGGATGGCGTCGCTGGATATGCTTTTGACGTTGAGGAGCAGCAGCAGATTGAGCGTGAGTTTCGCGCCTTTCGCGATGCTCAGCGCGCGATGCTCGATCAATTGTCCGTCGGCGTCGCCCAGTTTGATGCCAAAGAGCAGCTTGCCTTTGCCAATCGCCCTTTTCGACGCCAATTCGGACTTTCACCGGGAGTGGTTGAGGGGGCGATCAGCTTCGATCGGTTTCTGTCCGAAGCCCGTGATAATGGCGCCACCCCTGAGGTGCGCGATTTTCCCGAGTGGAAACGCGAACATCTTGCATGGTTCGACAATGCCGACATGAAAGAGGAAAACTGGCCGCTATCGGGTGGAACGCATTTGCGGGTAGTTGCTCAGCCTTTGCCCGATGGCGGTCTGGTCATGATTGCCGAGGATCGGACCGAGCAGTTGGCTCTTTCCGCCACTCGCGACACTCTCTTGCGGACCCGCACAGCGACGCTTGACAGCCTGTTTGAAGCCTTGGCGATTTTTGCGCCTGATGGATCGGTGCAGCTGTGGAACCGCAGCTTTGCCGGAACATGGGGACTGACCAGTGATTTTCTCGATACCCATCCTTCTGCTGAAACATTGCTCGATGCAATCGCGCAAAACCTGACCAGACCCGCAGAGGCCCAAAAGATTGGAGCAGTGGTGCGTGCGGCGACCTTGGATCGGCGGGAAAAAGAAGGTCAGGTGCTTTTGGCTGATGGCCGGACATTGCGCTTTGCCGGTGTTCCATTGCCTGATGGCAATGGGTTGCTGACTGTGCTGGACATTACTGATTCCCAAAAGGCGGAAAGGGCCCTGCGTGACCGCGCGGTTGCCCTAGAAGAAGCGGATGCGGTCAAAACACGCTTCCTTGCCAACATGTCCTACGAATTCCGCACGCCGCTTACATCGATTGGCGGCTTTGCTGAGCTTTTGAAAAGTGGCGCTGCAGGCAAGCTTGAAGACCAAGCGGGCGAGTATGTCGATGCGATCCTTGCCTCGGTTGAGCGGTTGACCGAGCAGGTCGAGAACGTCCTCGACCTTTCCCAAAGCGAAGCGGGACTGTTGCCGATTGAAAAGGAAGAGATCGATCTCCTCCCCTTCCTAACCACCATCGTACGCGAACGCGAAACCGCGATTATAAAAGCGGGATTGGGGCTGGATCTTAAAGGACGGCGGGGGCGAAAGGTCCAGGCCGATCCACGCCAATTGGGCCGCGCGGTGGGCAATCTGCTCGACAATGCGATTGCTTATACCCCCAAAGGCGGCAAAGTGGTGATCGAAATTCCCAGACCCGGAGACGATGATGAATGGACTGGGATGATTATCATAAGCGATGACGGTCCTGGAATGACACCGGAGGAGCTTGCCCGGGCCGAAGGAGTCTTGGATCAAGGCGACGGTCCCGGCGAGAATACGGGCCTCGGCATCAGGCTAGCGAGGCAATTGGTCGTGGCGCATGGAGGCACACTTGAACTGGCAAGCGAGAAGGATCGTGGCACGGTGGCGGCCATTACCCTGCCGTGAGCCAAGTTATCCGGCACGTATTGGCAGACCTTAACGCGACGGTCGAACTGGGAGGGCGGATTGCCAACCAATTGCGCTCAGGCGATGTGGTCGCTTTAGAAGGCAGTCTGGGAGCGGGAAAAACGACGCTGGCCCGTGCTATAATCACTGCTCTTGGGCACGTGGGCGAGGTGCCCTCTCCAACCTTTTCGATCATTGAGGCCTATGATGCACCCTTGTTGCGCATCCCGGTGGTTCATGCCGACTTTTACCGGCTGAATGACCCAGCTGAAGTTCACGAATTGGGCCTTGACGATTATCGCGCGGGCGCAGCTTTGATCGCCGAATGGCCCGATCATGCGGGTGGCTTTGGGCATGAGGCGGCGTGCCTTTCGATCCATATCGAATTTGTGGACGGAGAGACACATGAAAACGGGGAAGCTGGACGGATAGCGATTGTGAAACCGGGCATCGATTGGCTAGGGCGGCTTCCATGAATGATTTGTCGCGCGAATTGCCGGAAGGCCTTGCTCCCTTTGTCAAAAGCGCCGGTTGGGCAGACGCGCTGGTCGAGCCTATTCCCGGAGACGCCTCGTTCCGCCGCTATTTTCGTCTTCGTCGTCCTTTAGGAGGCGAGCCTGAAACGGCGATGCTGATGCATGCTCCACCTCCAGAAGAGGACCCGAGCGAGTTTTTACGGGTCGGCGAGTGGCTTCGAGAACATGGACTGCGCGCGCCCGAAATCTTTGCGACGCAGGCTCATGATGGCTGGGTCTTGCTGGAGGATTTTGGCGATGACCGCATGCGCGATTGGCTGGACCAACACCCTATAGCCGAATTGCCCGCTTACGAGGCCGCGATTGATGCGTTGGTTGAGCTGCATCAACGCCCTGCCGGACCATTTTCGCCGTATGATATGGCAACGTATCAGCGCGAAGCTGCCTTGCTGACTGAGTGGTATTGTCCTGCGCAAGGTCTGGATGTGGATGAGGCGGGCTTTGAGGCTGCATGGCAGAAAGCGCTCGAGCCACTGATCGCCCGTCAAGCACACCCCGTAACGGTGCTGCGCGATTACCATGCGGAAAATATCATGCTTTTGGGCAATCCTGAGGCGGGCGCAGAGCAAGGTCTGATTGATTTTCAGGATGCGCTTGTTGGGCACCCAGCCTATGATCTTGTCTCTCTGCTACAAGACGCGCGGCGGGACGTTTCACTAACACTCGAAGCGGCAATGATCGAACGCTACATGCAGCGAGCCGGCTCCGATGATGATTTCCTGGCAGATTACGCGCGGCTTGGCGCGCAGCGTAACGCCAAGATCGTTGGCATCTTTACCAGATTGCACAAGCGCGACGGCAAGCCCAAATATCTGTCAATGATCCCGCGTGTATGGGCGGCGATGGAACGCGATATGGAGCATCCTGCACTTGCGCCTGTCGCTGATTGGTTTTCTCAAAACATCCCCGATGCGCTTCGCAAAGGCTTGGGCGGGACAATTGCATGAGCAAAGAGCGCGGCCTTGTTACGGATACGGCTATGGTAATGGCCGCAGGTATGGGCAAACGGATGCGCCCGCTCACGGCAACTATGCCGAAGCCTATGGTGCGTGTTGCAGGCAAACCCTTAGTGGATCACGCTCTCGACAGACTGGGAGAGGCAGGGATCGCAAAGGCGGTTGTCAATGTGCATTACCTAGCCGACGCGCTTGAAGCGCATGTGTTGGAGCGCGCGCGGCCCAAAGTCGTGATCTCTGATGAACGCGACGCTTTGCTGGAAACCGGTGGCGGGATGGTCAAGGCAAAGGCCCATCTGCCTGATCCGTTTTTTTGCCTTAACGCGGACAATATCTGGCTTGACGGTCCGCGCGATGCTTTTGCCGATCTTTCGGCACGTTGGGACCCCGATGAGATGGACGCGCTCTTGCTTGTTGTCAGCCATGCGCGCGCGGCAAATTTTGGCGGGCCGGGCGATTTCTATATGGACCCCGTTGGAAAGCTTTCGCGAAGGCGTGCAGGCAGAATTGCGCCCTTTATCTATACTGGCATTCAGCTGATTTCTCACCGCCTGCTGCGCGACGCGCCGGAGGGAAAGTTCTCAACCAATATCTTGTGGAACCGCGCGATCGAGGAAGGGCGCTTGTTCGGCCTCTCCTTCACCGGTCAATGGTTCGAAGTCGGAACACCGCAAGCCATCGCGCCAACCGAAGACGCGTTGCGGCGTGGGTGAACCAGGCGCACCAGAAGTCTATTCCATCGCCGCCCATCGCGGTTTTGCAGAAGCGCTGGTGGCGGGAATTGTCCCGCGTTACTCGCACCAAGATTTCGGACTTGCACGCGTAACTTTGCTGGTTCCAAGCAGCCGCGCTGCGCGCACATTCTCCGAAGCTTTCATCCGTTACACTGGGGATAGTGGCCGGGCGGGTCTTCTGATGCCGCGCATGGTTGCGGTGGGCGATCTTGATCTGGATGAAGCGCTGGGTGCGCTGCTCGATCCTTTAGGTGCGAGCGATATTCCCCCAGCTGCTCAGCCCACGCGGCGCGTGTTGGAAGTGGCGCAGTTGATTGCGCTTGAACGCGCTGAGCAGGGCGATCCACCCTTGCCGGGAGCCGCTCTGATGCGGCTGGCAAGAGAGACAGCGCGGACTATGGATCGGCTGCTGGTTGAAGAGAAGCTGCCCGAAGACCTGTTAAGCGACGCCGTGCTCGATATGCTTGGTGATCTCTCCGAGCATTGGAAGCGATCGCTCAGACTGTTCGCCGCGGTGCAAGCCCGTTGGCGAGCAAAGCTGGATGAACGCGGCGAAGTGGATGCGGCGAGCAGGCGCAATCTCCTCTTCGACAGGGCAGCGGCCAAATGGCGCGCTGACTCGCCGCAAAGCCCCATCATTGCCGCTGGTGTCACCAGCGCTTCACCAGCTCTTGCGCGGCTGTTGCGGGTGATTGCCAATCTTCCAGAGGGCGCTGTGGTGCTGCCTGATCTCGACCTCTCGCTGTCCGACGAGGCATGGGAAGAATTGGGCCGCGCGGGTGCTGCGCCGGAGCCCGGTGGTGAGATTTTCGACGCAAAAGACGCGCTGACCCATCCGCAATATCACCTTAAACTGTTGCTTGAGAGGATGGGTATAGCGCGCGCCGAAGTTCGCCCTTGGCACCGCAAAGGAGCAAGCGCTGCAGAGCCTGCCCGCAGCCGCGCAATCAGTTCTTTGTTTCTTCCGCCCAAGGCAAGCCGCAGCTGGATCAATCTCGAACCCGGTGATCGTCGGCTGTCAGGCCTGCGGTTGATGACCAGCGCCAATTCTGAAGAAGAAGCGCAGGCAATTGCAATGCTTGTGCGCGAAGCGCTGGAGCAACCGGCCAAGCGTGTGGCAGTCGTCTGCGCTGACCGTTCGCTCGCGCGAAGGGTGGCACAACACCTGTCGCGCTGGAATATCGATGCGGATGACAGCGCGGGCCGCGCTCTGTCGTTTACCCCGGCAGGGCGTTTGCTCGGGTTGCTCAGCGAACTTGTATCCAAGGGACCTGGCCCTGCGGAGTTGATCGGTGCGCTTGCCCATCCGCTGGTTCGCTCAGGTGATAAAGAGTCGCGGCGTGCATGGCTGCAATCCTTGCGCGCTTTCGATCGCGTGTTGCGCGGACCAACGCCCGCGCCTGGGTTGGAACCGTTACGCGCGGTCGCGCGGAAGGCAAATGTCGAGCCTTGGTGGATCGAGACTGAGGCTCTGATCACGCCCTTGCTTGATTGGTCTAATGAAACTTCATTGGCAGACGCGCTCGACCGGCTTGCATCCGCGGGTGAAGCGATGGCGGGGGATGCGCTGTGGGCGCGTGAAGACGGGCGCGCGCTTTCCCAGATGATCGAGGACTTGCGGCTCCATGCCCGCGAGGTTGGCACAGTGATTGAGCCGGGCGATCTCGCCGCCATCTTGCGCGATGCGATGGCAGAGATCGCAGTGCGGCCTCCGTATGGAGGGCATCCGCGGGTCGCGATCTATGGCTTGCTTGAATCGCGAATGGCGCGCGCGGATCTAGTGATCTGCGCTGGCCTGAATGAGGGGAGTTGGCCGCAGGTCCCTGGCGCGGACGCGTTGCTTGCACCCGGCGTGCTGCGGGCCCTAGGGGTGCCGGGATCAGAGTTTCGCATCGGGCTTGCTGCGCATGATTTGGCAGGCGCAATGGGCGCGCCCGAAGTGGTTTTGAGCCGCGCGCAGCGCGACGCTGAAGGACCGACTTTGCCTTCGCGCTTTCTGCTCAGGGTAGAGGCTTTGCTCGGCGATTTGGCGCAAGAGCACCGGGAACAGCGGATCGGCGAATTGCTTCCCGCTCTGGGCCGCGCTGCACCCCCAGCGCCCTCATATCCGCGCCCGGAACCTCGTCCCGATGCAAAGCTTCGCCGCGTTGATATCAAAGTCACCGCGCTCGACCGGTTGCTTGGCGATCCGTATCAGTTCTATGCCGCTGAGATACTTGGGCTGCGCAAGCTTGAACCCCTCGCCGCTGACCCTTTCAGCGATCCGGCTCTGCGCGGCACATTGGTGCATGATATTCTGGATGCATGGCACAAAACGAGGGTTGTCGATCCTGATCTTGCCATCGCACCGTTTGCGCAAGAGAAGTTTGCTGAGGCTCAAGTCCATCCGCTTTTCAAAGGGCTGTGGCAGCCGCGTCTGATCGCGGCAATGGAACGGTTTGAGGAATGGGTGAATGAGGCGGCTCTGGAAGGCCGCCAAATCCTCGCGACCGAGGTGGATGGGTCGATGATGGTAAGCGGCGTTAAGGTGCGCGGGCGCGCAGACCGGATCGATTTATTGCCCGATGGCAGTCTTGCGATCGTCGATTACAAGACGGGGAGCCCACCCAGCGCAGCTCAGGCAGAGGCAGGCTACGCGTTGCAGATGGGATTGCTGGGCCTGATCGCCCGAGATGGAGGTTTCAATTCAGGCGACCGTATCATCAGCGACGAAGCGAGTGCGTTTGAATATTGGTCATTGGGCCGCGCGAAGGATGGCGAGTATGGCTATCAAGACGAGCCACTAAAGACGGGGCGAAAGAAAAGCGGGCTGACCCAAGAGCAGTTCCTACCAGCCCATGAAGCATTTCTTGGCAAGGCTATATCGACCTACCTTCACGGCGATGCTCCTTTCCGCGCCAAGGAAAATCCTGACTATCCTGGATACTCTGATTTCGACCAGCTGATGCGGCTCGACGAGTGGATTGTGCGCCTAACCCAAGTGCACGGGGATGAGGCGGTATGAGCGGCAAGGTCTTCCCGCTTCAGGACAATCAGCTTGCCGCTGCCAATCCGCGCGACAATGTGTGGTTGTCGGCCTCTGCGGGGACCGGCAAAACGCAGGTGCTTTCTGCGCGTGTGCTTCGGCTGCTGTTGACGCCGGGCGTGGATCCTTCGCAAATCTTGTGCCTGACCTTCACCAAAGCAGGCGCGGCTGAGATGGCGAACCGGATCAATTCGGTGCTGGCGCGCTGGGTCAGGCTGGAGCCGGGCAAGCTCGCGCGCGATCTACAAAATCTGGGTGCCGATTTTGCCCCAGAAACTCAGGATCGCGCCCGCAGCCTTTTCGCCAGCGTTATCGATTGTCCCGGAGGCGGTTTGCGGATCGATACGATCCACGCTTTTGCGCAATGGCTGCTCGCGAATTTCCCCGAAGAAGCGCAAATCACCCCTGGCGCGCGCGCGATGGAAGACCGCGAGCGCGACTTGCTTGCCCGCGACGTGCTCGCCGAAATGCTGGGCGCGGATAAGGTCGGCAAAGATGCAGAAATTGCCGCGGCCATCAGCGAGTTTGCGCAGGCGAAAGAGCCCGACGCGCTCCGAGCGTGGCTGATGCGCTGCGCATCGGCGGGCGATCTGTGGGAAGGGAAAGGATCGTGGCAGCCGCCCATGCGTGGACGCGTGCTGAATTTGCTGGAAATGCCGGCAGATGCTGATGAGGACTGGGCGCTTGAGGGTCTGCATCCTGATGTGTTTCCCGATGATACACTGCGCGCCTTGGCGGCAGCCTTGCGAGAATGGGGCAAGCCATCAGGCGTGGATGCGGCTGAGGGAATTGGAAACTGGCTATCGCTGGACACTGCACAAAGGGCGGCCAATTTCCCTTTTCTCATTGGAGGAATTCTAAATGCGTCAGGACTGCCCAATGGTAATCTAAGGCACGCGAAGAAGGTTGATCCTCAGTTCAGTGAACGTCAGGCGGAAGTCTCCGAAGCTCTGATGTTAGTAAGAGACCGGCAACTTCTCCTTTCGGTGGCTGCATTCCTCACATCCGCGCTCGAAATTGGGCGTGCTTTTGCGCTTCGGTGGGAGGAAGCGAAAGCGCGCGAAGGGTTGCTCGACTTTGACGATCTCATTCGCAAGGCGGCCACTTTGCTGCGCAACACTGATTCCTCCGCTTGGATACGCTACAAGCTTGATCGCAGCTTCGATCACATCCTCATTGACGAGGCACAGGACACCAACCAATCCCAATGGGATATCATCTTCGCGCTGATTGATGACTTCTTCACCGGCGAAGGCGCTAGCGGTGATGCGGTGCGCACGATCTTTACCGTCGGGGACTACAAACAAGCAATTTTCGGTTTCCAAGGCACGAGCCCCGACAATTTTGAGCGTGCCAAGCTGAAAGTGAAGGCGCAGATTGAGGCTGCCCGCCAGCATGCGACGGAAATGCGCGACAACCGCCGGCTGCCGACTTGGAATGATCTTGACTTGGGCCGGTCGTTCCGCACGGCGCTGCCTGTGCTCGATTTCGTCAATCAGACCATGGATGCGATTGGCCACGATCAGTTTGGTCTCACAAAACCATCTGAGCCGCATGTGGGGGATGATCGTGCGGGGCTGGTCGCTTTGTGGAACCCGGTCACCAGCGCGTCTGAGGAAGACGAAGAGGACACGCCTGAAGAATCCGAACGCGATTGGCTGCCCGCGCATGAAACGGTCATGGCGGAAAAGATCGCAGACCAGGTGCGGGAATGGGTGAGCGGCGATGATCCTTTTGTGCTGGAGAAGGGCGAACGCCGCCATGCAGGGCCGGGCGACATCATGGTGCTGGTGCGAAAACGCAAGGATCTGGCAGCGCAAATCGTCGCCAAACTTCACGCAAAAGGCGTTGCGGTGGCGGGGGTCGACCGGCTGAGGCTTGGCAACCCGCTTGCTGTTAAAGACTTGATGGCCGCTTTGCGATTTGCTGCGCAACCCCTTGATGATCTGAGCCTTGCCAACCTGCTTGCATCGCCTTTGATCGGATGGTCGCAGGATGATCTGCTCGCATATGTACCGCGCGCGAAGGGGCAGCGCCTCTGGCACCATTTGCGCGACAGCGGTAACCCATTTGTCGCAGATAGTGTGGCCAAACTGCGTAACCTTCTCGCCCGTGCTGATTTTGAGACACCGCAGGCCTTGCTTGCATGGATGCTAAATGGTCCATGGCAAGCGCGGCGCGAATTGGTCGCGCGACTGGGGCGTGAGGCGAATGATCCGATTGATGAGCTGGTGAATGCCAGTTTCGCGTATCAATCGGGCCAAGTGCCCAGCCTTGCGGGCTTTATTGAATGGTTCGATGCCGGAACCGGAGAAGTGAAGCGCGATGCGGATGATGCCGTGGGGCAGGTCCGCGTGATGACGGTGCACGGCTCCAAAGGTTTGCAGGCTCCGATTGTCATACTTGCCGATGCGACAGGAGAGCCGGGGCAGGGTGGACCGATTGACCTTTCTGAAGATCCTTTGGGCGCAGAGGGAGAGAACGCGCTGCGTGTGCCGTTGCCCAAACTCAAGGGCGAAGAACGCGTTGGGCCGATTGCCGCTGCCCATGAGACATCGAGCATAGCAGACATGCAAGAGCATTGGCGGCTGCTCTATGTGGCGATGACGCGCGCGGAAGAGGCTTTGTTTATCGGCGGATCGCTTAGCCCCCGGCAGGCCAAAAAGGGCGTGCCCGAAGACAGTTGGTATGCTCAGCTTGAATCGGTGTTTGACACCGCGCCCTTGGAGGATCCTATTTGGGGCGCGCGACGCGAATTTGGGATACGCGCTGATCCGATTATGGCCTCGCACAATGCAGTGAAGGACGCGGAAGTTGTGGACCTGCCCGCATGGCTGACAACGCCGGTTGGCCCCGAACCGCGCCCGCCCAAACCGCTTGCCCCCAGCAACGCTGGTGAGGAGCAAGGCGTTGATCCTCCGATCGCGCCAGACATGGCAGCCAATGCGGCGCGGCGTGGGACGTTGATCCACGCTCTGCTCGAGCGGTTGCCAGATTTGGCTGTTGCGGAGCGCGAACAGGCGGCTCTGGATTGGTTGGCGCGGCACGCGAGCGAGTTTGCTGACGCTTCTCGCCGTGAGATGGTGGCAAGCGCTTTACGTGTGCTTGAGACACCGGAATTCACTGACATTTTCTCACCCATCGCCCTTGCTGAAGTGCCGCTAACGGCAATCGTTGATGGTGTTGTGGTGGCCGGCGCGGCAGACCGGCTGCTGATCACAGATGAGGCTGTGACTGTTATCGACTTCAAAACTACGCGCCGTCCTCCTGCGAGCCTTGAAGCGGTCCCTGTAGCGACTTTGCGGCAGATGGCGGCCTATGTTGCGGCTCTCGAGGTGATCTATCCGGGGCGCGATGTGCGAGCGGCTGTGCTCTACACCCATTCGCCGCAATTGATCGCCATCCCGCCCGCTACACTCGCCGCGCACAAGGATCGTTTGGGGGACAAGCAGGAAAGCTTTGCCCCTCTTCGTATTGAGTGAAGCTGGGCGGACGCCTAGATTGATGGCGACACGAACTCAGGAGAAGCCTTATGGCCACCGTCAATGTAACCGATGACAGCTTCAAAACCGATGTGCTGGAGAGCGATAAACCAGTTCTGGTGGATTTCTGGGCGGATTGGTGCGGCCCTTGTAAGATGATCGCCCCAGCGCTTGAAGAAATCAGCGAAGAGCTGGGTGAAAGCGTAACCATCGCCAAGATGGACATCATGGAAAACACCGGCATCCCCGCTGAAATGGGCGTCCAATCGATCCCTCTTATGGTGCTGTTCAAGAACGGTGAGGCGGTCGCACGCAAGGTCGGCGCAGCACCGAAAAGCCAGCTTAAAGAATGGATTGAAGGCGAGATCTAAGAAATTATTGCGGGTGTTGGGAGCCTGTTATCCCAGCACCCGTTCCACAAATGCGTCCCAGATCGCAGGGCTTGAAGCGCCCACTAAGCCTGGCTTGTCACTCTCATCGACCCGGTATTCGCTGCCATCGATCCGCGCTGCCCTTCCGCCTGCCTCGTTGAGCCACAGGACACCCGCCGCATGATCCCACGCGAGCGTCCGTTTGAAGCTGGAGACATCGTTCTCGCCGAGGGCTAGCCGTGGATATTGCTCGGCGGCGCAGCGCGGGATGTCGACCAAGCTATAGTGCGGTGCGAGCTTTGCATCGACCATCGCTTCTTGCTCTGGCGTCAAAAAGATGCGGCTGATGGCGGCGACAGGTTGCTTTTCACCGGTGGTGCGCGCGGTGATGCGGTCTCCATTCATGAAGGCGCCTCCGCCCGCTTTGGCATGGCACAGCCGGTCAGAACTGGGATCATAAATCCAACCTGCCACCGCTTTGCCCGCATCGGCCAAGGCGATGATGATGCCAAATGGCGCCTTGCCCTCGGTGAAATTGGCGGTGCCATCGAGAGGATCGATGATCCAGCATTGCTCAGAAAGCCGGTCCAAGACGGTCTTATCGGCGGCCACCGCCTCTTCGCCCACGACTGCAACGCCCGGTGCAAGCTTCGTAAGCGCTTCGGTGAGAAACGCCTCCACTTCGCGGTCGACGATAGTGACAGGATCATCCTCGCCCTTCATTTCGATCTCGTCATCAGCGAGCGCGCGGAATCGGGGGAGCATCGAATTGCGCGCGGCAAAGCGCATCAGATCGCGGATTTCAGCATCGAGGGCAGACAGGTCGCTCATGATCGGTAATCCGCATTGATGGAGATGTAGCCATGGGTGAGGTCGCAGGTCCAAACTGTCGCGCGGCCATCGCCTATGCCAAGGTTTACGGCCATGTCGATCTCGCTACCCTTAAGATGCTGAGCTACTGGTGCCTCGTCGTAATCGTCGACTGGTAATCCATCGCGTGCGGCCCAGATACCTCCGAAAGCGATCGATAGCTTGTCTCGGTCTGCCGGTTCTCCGGCCTTTCCAACGGCCATCACCACGCGTCCCCAATTCGCGTCCTCACCCGCAATCGCGGTTTTGACCAACGGTGAGTTGGCAATGGCTAACCCAACGCGGCGCGCGCTTTCATCTGACGCTGCTCCGCTCACGCGGATGGTAATGAACTTGGACGCGCCTTCGCCATCGCGCACCACAAGTTGCGCAAGGCTCTGGCAGATATCGGTGAGCGCGGCTGCAAAGGCATCCGCGCCGGGGCTGTTCCAACCTGTGATGCGGGCATTGCCTGCTTTTCCAGTCGCAAAGGCGAGGACGGTGTCACTGGTAGAAGTGTCCCCATCTACCGTGATGCACGAGAATGTCTGGCGGTTCGCTGCGCTCAGCAGTTCTTGCAAAAAATCAGGCTCAATGTCGGCATCGGTAAAGATGTAGCCCAGCATCGTTGCCATATCGGGCGCGATCATGCCTGAGCCTTTGATAATACCGCATAAATTCACCTGGGATTGGCCGATCATCGCGCTGGCATATGCACCTTTGTCGAATGTGTCGGTCGTATTGATCGCGCTTGCAGCGTCCTGCCACCCGCACGGCTCAGCGCCAAGTGCATTTGCGACACCTTCGCGTGCCCGGTCCTTGGGCAGCGGCACGCCGATGACCCCGGTGGAAGAAACAAGCACTTGCGTAGGTTCGCATCCAATGTGTTGGGCAACCTGCTCCATAATCTGTTCCACCGCCTCGCGCCCACGATGGCCGGTGAAGGCGTTTGAATTGCCAGCATTGACGATCAGAGCGCGCGCTGTTCCCGACTGCACTTGCACGCGGCCCAGTTCCACTTCTGAGGAAGCGCACGCGCTTTGCGTGAACACGCCTGCGACTGCGGTGCCGGGAGCCAGCTCCACAAAAGTCAGGTCAGCTCGGTCCCAATCCTTGTAACGCGCGCGGGCCACTCGCAGATCGACGCCGTCGACAACTGGCATTTCGGGAAAGGGCAGGGCGAGGGGGGAAATCGCGAGTTCCATAGCCACGCGCGGTAAAGCGCCCATCGCAATGCCGCAATGATCTGTTTCAAGTCATTTGGCCTTCATAAACGACTGGCTATGGCGGCGAATATGATCACGAAAAGCCTCGGTTTCGCCTCAATATCGGTTTTCGCGTTAGCGCCTGCTCACGCGCAAGACTTTGCGACTCCCACGCAAGAGCTAGCAGAAGCTGCCGAAGAGGCTGCTGCAGCAGCGGCAATGGAAAAGGTGAGTCCTGCCCCGGCACCTTTGCCTCCGGGCGATTACAGTGCCTCGGCTGCACCGACCACGTACGAGGCGCTTGCGCCGAATCCCGCTGACTATCCGCCACAAGCATGGGTTGTTGGTGATGAAGGCGATGTTGGCTACCGCCTCTATGTCGGTGCGGATGGCAAACCGCAAAGCTGCGAGATCACTGAGAGTTCGGGCTCGCAATTGCTTGATGAGGCAACCTGTCCACTGTTGATGGAGCGGCTTGAGTTTGACCCCGCGCTTGATCGCGAAGGCGTCCCCGTGGCCAGCGAGTTCGACGGCCGATACACCTGGTCAAAACGTGAGCCCGAATTTGGCGGGCCGATGACGATCCATGTTGCTTACACAGTCGGTACCGACGGGATCGTGAGTGACTGTGAAGTGATCGAGATTAGTGGAACGATTTCGGAGCAGATGCGAAGAAGCTTTGATCGTGAGCCATGCCCTGGTTCGCGGAATTCGACAGGTGGGGCTCCTTTCCGCGATGAAAACGGCGTTCCAGTGGAGCGCCGCGTCAGTTTGATGGTTAGGGTCGGGGTCGAAGAGACTGCCGAATAATTCCGAGTTTGCGGGCCGAGGAGGGGGATATGTGGTCAAAAGTTGTTTCAATCCTTGGGCTTTGCCTTTTCCCGATTGCTCCGCTGTCAGCGCAAGGGCGGGATGGCGGAGAAGCCCCATCTCTCGTTGATGAGCAAAGGATTGAACAGGACCGCGCTGACTACACTCCGATAAGTGAACGAGTTCCCAACCTATGTCTTGGAGACGGCTGCGGCGGAGAAGTGATCAATACCAGAGAGGTTATCAGCCTTGGCGATTACCCTCTTGAAGCCTGGAATGAAGGGCGCACCGGCAGGGTTGAGGCGCGGATATATGTCGGCGAAGATAGGCGTCTGCTGCGCTGTGCAATCATGGTCAGCAGCGGCCATGATGATCTCGACCGTGCAACGTGCCAACCATTCGAGAGCATGATTCAGAATTCGCCTGAAGATGCCAGAGACAGGCCAGCAATCGCAGACTATGTTGATTTCGCCTTCGATTGGGAGCGCACCCAGCCTTTTTTCACCGATACGATCACGATCACCACTCAATCCGTCGTCGGCGAAGATGATGAGGTGAAATCATGCGAGCTGTTGGACATGGCAGGGCCGATTCCTGACGGGATGCGAGTGCGCTTTGAAAACGAGCCTTGTCCAGCCAACATCACTCGCAACCGCGCCCCTTATCGGGATGCTCAGGGACGACCTGTAGAAAAGCGTGTCACAACCACCATTGAGGTCCGCGTCGAAGATGTTGAGCCTGAATGAAGCTGAGTATTATGATGGGAAAACTCTGAATTGACCGGGTTATGCATCAATGCCGGTGGACGATTGGAACGAATAGCACTATTTAGGTCGCTATGACGCGCAACCTGCTCGCCTTGTTTGCCCTTTTGTCGGGCCTTGCTGTCCTCAGCGGCGGAACGATTTCTGCGAGCGCTGCGCCCACTCCTGCGTGTAATGCGTGTGTGCCGGCAAGCGACAGTGACGCCTCCGAGCAAGCGCAAAAGCAGGCAGAGCGCTTGGCGAAATACGCGCTTCGCGGATACAAGCCGCGCGAAGAAGCGAACAGGGTGCGCGTGCCGCGAGTGCTGCGCACACCATTGCTGATGGGCGTTGAGCGCGCCCACGAATAGCTTCTTACAAGCTTTCTAAAGTAGCGCGCGCTCGTCGGCGCAAACTCCCTTTCCCAAACCCGTTTGGCCCATTTCAGTTCGGCTTTGCATTCGATTCAGCAATGCGCGCCGCCCTAGATCAGCTCCCAAAGGCTCCCAATTCATGTTCGACAAACTCGTCAAATCCGTCTTCGGTTCGTCTAACGACCGCTACGTCAAATCAGTCGGCAAAGTCGTTGAGAAGATCAACGCGCTGGAGCCGATGATCCAAGGCCTGTCCGATGAGGCATTGAAAGCCCAGACGGACAAATTCCGCGAGCAGCTCGATAACGGCTCAAGTCTCGACGACATTTTGCCCGAGGCCTTTGCCACAGTGCGCGAAGCCTCGATGCGCGTGTTCGGAATGCGGCATTTTGATGTGCAGTTGATTGGCGGCATCGTGCTTCACCGCGGTGAGATTGCCGAGATGCGCACGGGTGAGGGCAAAACCCTGATGGCGACCCTTGGAGTCTATCTCAACGCGATTGAAGGCAAGGGCGTGCACGTTGTGACCGTCAACGATTACCTCGCTCGTCGCGATGCGGAATGGATGGGCCAGCTCTATACATGGCTTGGGCTGACGGTTGGCGTGATCGTGCCTAACATGGACGAACTCGCAAAGCGCGATGCTTACAACGCCGACATCACCTATGGGACCAACAACGAGTTTGGCTTTGATTATCTGCGCGACAATATGAAGCATGAGCGCGCCCAAATGGTGCAGCGCCCGTTCAATTACGCGATTGTCGATGAGGTGGACTCCATCCTGATCGACGAGGCCCGCACACCGCTGATTATTTCTGGCCCGACCGAGGATAAGTCAGACCTCTACGTGAAACTGGATGAGGTCGCCAAAGAGATCCCCGAAGAGTGGTACGAGAAGGATGAGAAGACCAAGAACATCCAGCTTAATGAAGAGGGGCTCGATAAGGTCGAGGCGCTGCTCATTGAAAAGGGTCTTCTCGAAACCGACAACCTTTATGATGTGGAGAACACGCAAGTCGTCCACCACTTGGATCAGGCCCTGCGCGCGGTTCATATGTTCAAGCGCGACGATCACTACATTGTGAAAGATGACAAGGTCATCATCATCGATGAGTTTACGGGCCGGATGATGGATGGACGGCGCTGGTCGAATGGTTTGCATCAGGCGGCAGAGGCCAAAGAAGGCGTCAAGATCGAGCCCGAGAACCAGACCATGGCCTCGATCACCTTCCAAAACTACTTCCGCATGTATCCAAAACTTGCCGGGATGACCGGAACAGCCGCAACCGAAGCGGCAGAGTTCTGGGACATTTATAAGGTCAATGTCGTCGAAATCCCGACCAATCTTCCTGTCCAACGGATCGATGAGGAAGACGAATTCTACAAGAACACGATGGACAAGTTTCAAGCCATCGCAAAGGCCATCAAAGAGAAGAACGAGATCGGCCAACCCATTCTTGTTGGCACAGTCTCAATCGAAAAGTCCGAACTTCTCAGCCAGTTCCTCGATAAGGAAGGCGTGAAGCACGAAGTGTTGAACGCGCGCCAACACGAGCGCGAAGCGCATATCGTTGCACAGGCGGGCCGGATCGGCGCGGTTACCATCGCTACCAATATGGCGGGTCGCGGGACCGATATTCAGCTCGGCGGCAACCTCGACTTCCGCATTGAAGATGAAGTTGGCGCGATGGAGGATGGCCCTGGAAGAGAAGCGGCGATCGAGAAGATCAAAGAGGAAGTCGCTGCCGAGAAAGCCAAAGTGCTCGAAGCGGGCGGGCTGTTTGTGCTCGGCACCGAACGCCATGAAAGCCGCCGGATCGATAACCAGCTGCGAGGCCGCTCGGGCCGTCAGGGTGACCCCGGCCTATCGCGCTTCTATCTGTGCCTTGAAGACGATCTGCTGCGCATCTTTGGCCCGGACACATTGTTCGCCAAGATGATGAATTCGAACCTCGAAGATGGCGAAGCTATCGGCTCTAAGTGGTTGTCAAAAGCGATTGAAACCGCGCAGAAGAAAGTTGAAGCGCGAAATTACGATACCCGCAAACAGGTCGTTCAATACGACGACGTGATGAACGATCAGCGCAAAGTCATCTACGAGCAGCGCTCTGAAATCATGGATTCGGAGGCGGTCGATGACGTGGTCGTCGATATGCGCCACGATTCCATCAACCAGATCATCGCGCGCACCTGTCCTCCCGGTTCCTATCCAGAGCAATGGGATGTCGCAGGGCTGAAAGAGAAGATCGAGGAAGTCTTTGGCCTCACGCCGCCCTTTGATGAGTGGCTCGAAGAAGACGAAGTCGATCAGGAAATCTTCGAAGAACGCCTGCGCGCCCAGACCGACACGATGATGGAAGAAAAGATGGCGAAGAACGATTCGGCCATCTGGCGTCTTGTTGAAAAGGATATCCTGCTGCGCCAGCTCGATTTTCATTGGAAAGAGCACTTGGCGACGCTCGATGCGCTGCGTCAGGTGATCTGGATGCGCGGCATCGCGCAAAAACAGCCGATCAATGAGTACAAGCAGGAAGCCTTCGGCCTGTTTGAGACAATGCTTGATACCCTTCGCGAGGAAGTGACCAAGCTATTGTTCAAATCCGAGTTGCGCATCGCTCAGCCAGAAACTGAATCTCTGCCGGACTTGCCCGACTTCCTCACCAGCCATATCGATCCGCTTACCGGGCTGGATAACTCAAACGATGGCGATGGCTCGGCAGAGCGCCCGGATATGATCGGTTCTCTGGCTCCTTCGACACGGTCAGAAGCAGGCAGCGGAGGGGCGATCCGGGAGAACCCCTATGCAAACCTCAATATCAGCCGCAACGCCCCTTGCCCTTGCGGGTCAGGCAAGAAGTACAAGCATTGCCACGGCGCGGTCGGGATCCCTCCGGTTGCGGCTCCTGTTTGAGCCGCGTTTGACCTTCCAGATAACGTGAGGGGAGCGCGATAGCTATGCCGCTGATCGTGCTCCTTGCCGCCGGGTTTTTTGTTACGGCTCTGCTTTATGCGAGCGTCGGGTTTGGCGGCGGCTCGACCTATCTCGCCCTCCTTACGCTCGCGGGGCTCGATTACCGGGTCATCCCGTTGGTCGCCTTAGCGTGCAACATCGTGGTCGTCGCAGGATCAAGCCTGCGTTTCGCGCGAGCAGGCGTGACACCTTGGAAGGGCGCTTTGCTGCTTACGGCATTGGCCGCACCCGCTGCCTTTATCGGCGGAACAATCCCCATTGAGCGTGAGACTTTTCAGGCGCTTCTGGGCGCGAGCCTGATCCTGACCGGGGCGACCATGTTGATTCCCATCAGCGAAGCAGAAAGCGCACAGCCATCGCGCTTTGCCAAAGCCATGCCGTTCGTCGCTGCTCCGATAGGTCTTCTTGCAGGGATGGTCGGCATTGGGGGAGGGATATTTCTTGCGCCTTTGCTCCACCTGATCCGCTGGCGCGATGCCCGCGCGATTGCGGCTACGGCAAGTCTGTTCATCCTGGTGAACTCGCTGTTCGGCCTTGCAGGGCACCTGTTCAAGAACGGCCCCGCCATGTTCAGCGGCGCGCTTGCGGAGGCGCTCCCGCTGTTGATCGCGGTGGTGATCGGCGGCCAAATCGGCAGCCTGATGGCGCTGCGCGTGTTGCCGGTGAAATGGATCCGGTGGTTGACGGCGGTGTTAGTGAGCGTTGTTGGGGTGCGGTTGTTGTGGGGGACATAGTCCAATGCGATTGAGGTTCTTATTACCCCAAATGCGTATATAATGAGGTCTTATGCTTCTAACCTTAAGCCTATTCGCAGCGGGCCTCCAAAATGCCCCACCACCGGTGATACCTATTGTCCCGCCCGCGCCAAGGTCTCAGGCACAACCGCCGCCTCCCGCTTCAAAGGCTCGTCGTGCAACCACCCGCGACGTTCAAATCTGGGCGAGACAAATTCAGCAAGCCTATCCGGCGCAGGCCTTGCGCGATGGTATAGAGGGCACGGTCGGCGTTCGCGTTGAAGTGACGCCAGAGGGTATGGCGACCAATTGCATGGTGACCAGCTCAAGCGGCAGCCAAGTGCTAGACGCAACCGCCTGTATCGCCATGCAAAGCCATGCAAGGTTTAATCCTGCGCTTGACCATGCCGGACAGCCAACGCAGGGCGCTTATTCGATGCGGATTACTTATCGCATGCCCCAGTCGGCGCCGCCCAATTTCTCGCCTTTACCTCCTCCGCCACCACCGCCGCCATCATCTATCTCGCAAGAAAAAGCGGTAGAGGCGCGCAATGAAATGCGATGGATGAGGAGGATCAACAATGTCTATCCCCCGCAGGCGCTCCGCGAAGGATGGGAAGGTGTCGTTGGAGTGCGCGTTATCGTTGGTGAGAACGGTCGCACCGATAGCTGCTCAGTGACGCTCAAACGGCCATCAGGTCCTGGACGAAGCCGCCTGCAAAGGCATGATCCAATGCGCGCTTCAATCCCGCATTGGATCAAGAGGGAAACCCCATCCGCGCCGCCTTTTCAACGAGGATCGCTTACAGTCTGAACTAAAAGAAAATGGCTCCCCGAGTTGGATTCGAACCAACGACCAAGTGATTAACAGTCACCTACTCTACCGCTGAGCTATCGGGGAGCAGCATCCGCTCTGTCTGCCGGATGCGAGCCGCGCGTATATGGTTGCGCGGCTTTCAATGCAAGAGGGATAGCGCCGAAAAATTAATCTACTGCAAATTGCTCTGACACGATCCGTTCTGCGAGCGATTGTCCGGGGTCGAAAAGCAACTCTAGCGCCGATTCGTGCGCGATGCGAATGGATACTTCGGCGATGTCTCGCAATTCGGTTTGGTCCGCCACCGCTGCAACCGGACGTTTCGAGGGTTCGAGCACACGAAACTTGATGGGCATCTCATCGGGCAGAACCGCGCCGCGCCAACGCCGGGGGCGAAACGGGCTGATCGGCGTCAGCGCAAGCATGCCGCTGTCGAGCGGCAAGATCGGGCCATTCGCAGACAGATTGTACGCGGTTGAACCTGCCGGAGTTGAGACCAGCACGCCATCGCCCACCAGTTCCTTGATCCGCACGCGGCTACCCACGGTGATCTCAATCTTTGCGGTCTGCCGTGTTTCGCGCAGCAGCGAAAGCTCATTGATCGCGCTCAATTCAACCTTAACGCCTGATTGCGTTTTCGCGGTTATATGCAGCGGGGATATGGTCTTGCCGCGCGCTTGTGCCAGACGTTCCACAACGTCTGCTTGGCCGTCATAACGGTTCATCAGAAAGCCCACGGTTCCACGGTTCATTCCATAGGCAGGGACCACCCTGCCGCTGTTGAGCATGGAATGCAGCGTCTGGAGCATGAACCCATCGCCGCCAAGCACCACGACCGCGTCTGCCTCTTCGACAGGTGCCCAATCGCGCTGTGCCCACAGCATGGTGAAGGCTTCCTGCGCGCGCGGTGATTCTGAAGCCACAAGCGCAATTTTGCCAAAACCATCATTGGCTGGGCCGCAAAGGCCGTCCTCGTTCTCCGTGCTCTTCATCGCAGCGTTTTCCATAGCACCTTTCGCCCCCCCATTGGCGTAATGAAATACAAGCTCGACGCCCCCCGGCGCTAGTAAGTTATCCTGATGTTCCAATTTTGGGCGGATTGCAATTGGGCAAAGAAATGCGTGTAAAGGGAAACTAGAGGAGCACTAATGAACAAAGGGGCGTCATCATCGGGCAAACATGCAGCGGGCGGGCTGGCGGCTTCGCTGCGCGGACCGGTGCGCGGCAACTTTCCCGGTGTCAAAGCGGCGGCGCTCGACACTGATTTGTTGCGGGCGCTGGACCGCGACGAAATCGAGGTGCTCTTCCAGCCCCAATTCTCATGCCGCACTGGCGCTGTCGTGGGGGCTGAAGCGCTGGCCCGATGGCGACATCCGACATTGGGGGAGATTGGCGCGCGCGATCTGTTTGCTATTGCTGAGAGAGCTGCTTTGGTGGCTCCGCTTTCGCGTCATGTGGTTGCCCGCGCGCTTGAAGACGCGGCGCGTTGGCCGCGCAACCTTACCCTGTCCCTCAATATAACGCCGGAAGAGCTGGGCGATCCACGCTTTGCTGCTGACTTTGCCGAAATCATCTCGAAGAGCCAAATTGACCCTTCGCGCTTGATGCTAGAGATCACGGAGGACTTGCTGGTTCGAAATGTCGATCAGGCTGCCGCAGCGTTGAATGCGCTTAGAGCCTTGGGTTTTCGAACGGCGCTCGATGATTTTGGCGCCGGCTTTTGCAACTTTCGCTATTTGCGCGAATTGCCGTTGAACGCGATCAAGCTGGACAAGATCATGGTCGATGGCGTGCCAGGTGATCCAAAAGCGCTGGCGGTGCTTCGCGCGATCATGGCACTGGCAAAGGCGTTGGAGCTTGATATCTACGCAGAGGGGATCGAGAGCGATGTCCAACGCGCCGCAATCATCAGCGAAGGCTGCGACTATTGGCAAGGCTTCCTGCGCGCGCAACCGATGAAGAGCGGTGATGTTTTGGCACTTGCCCGCACTGCACGCGGGGCAGGGCACGGTTAGGGCTGCTTCGCCGAATTAGACTGCACAACGGATAAGGCCCACACCTCCCCCCAAAGGCGTGGGCCGCGTCGTCGGAGGGAAGTGCCTCCGCTCGGGTCGCTCTGCTAAGGGTCCCCCAACATCGTTTCGGGTCGATGTCCCCCTTGCGAGTTCTACCTAGCGGTGCCGTCCCGTTCGTTCTGTGATGGTCATCACACGACCCAAACAAAATTCAAAAAAGAGACCAAGTTGCGAGGATCGCGGCAAGACAGTAGCAATGTCGCGAAGGAGCGATGCGATGGATCCTTTTGAAGAGGTGCAGGCCAAGCTTGCGAGTGACAGCTTGTTGCGCGCACTCGGACCGGATCAGCTTGAGACTCTGCTGCAAAAGGCGACACGGCGTGATTTGAACCCCGGCGACGTTGTAATCAATCAGGGTGATGAGAATGGCGATTTTGCTGTCTTCCTTTTATCGGGCGGTCTCAAGGTCAGCTTTGTCAGCGCGGGTGGACGCGAGATTATCTTGAGCTATTGCGCGCCCGGAGAGTTGGTGGGCGAGATTGCTCTGCTTGACAGCGGACCTCGCACGGCAACGGTGACCGCCGCAGTGCCTTCATCTGTGGTGTTGATTCCAACACTGACTTTTCTCGACACCGTCTCAGCCAATCCCGCATCTGTCGTGGGCGTGATGCGAGAGTTGGCTAAACGGGTGAGACAGCAAAATCTTGTTATTGAAAGTGACCGGACGTTCTCGATGGGGCCGCGTCTGGCGCGCGCTCTTGTCCGCTTGATCGATGGCGTGAAAGCCGATGGCAGCCTGCTCTACAATCCCAGCCAGAGCGATTTGGGTGCTTTTGCGGGTCTAGCGCGTGAAAATGTCAGCCGCTTGTTATCCGAATGGGAAGAACAAGGCGTGGTGTCGCGCGCAGGACGGTCATTGGTGGTGGATGACACCGAGTATCTTCAATTGCTCGCCGAGTTTGGCGATGAGGTCTAAGGGATATCAGCCAGCCGCCATTGCCCGTTCGTGTCTGCGGACAATTCCGCTCAATCCCTTGGTCAATTGAAAGAGCCCATTGAGGCGGCTTTCAGGATCACCCCAGGCGCGGTTAATCACGAGCTTCATATCCGGGCGCAGCTTGGCGGTGTCTTTGAGCTTGTCGACATAGGCGATCAGGCCAGGCCCGTCGGGGAAGTCGTCCTTGTGGAACGTCACCAGCGTCCCGCGCGCTCCCACATCAATCTTTGCGATATTGGCGGTGATCGCCTGATGTTTGATCTCGATCAGACGGATCAGGTTCTTGGTGGGCGACGGCAAATCGCCGAACCGATCAATCATCTCCGCTGCGAGGCCTTCAGTCTCGGCCTTGTCCTGCGCCTGGTTGAGCCTGCGGTAGAGCGCCATGCGCACCGCTAGGTCTGGCACATAGTCTTCAGGGATCATGATTGGCGCATCGACTGTGATCTGCGGGGAGAAGGCGTCCTTGGCTTTCTCTAGCCCCATCTCGCCCGCTTTCGCCGCAAGGATCGCGTCTTCGAGCATGCTCTGGTAGAGTTCGAAGCCGACTTCGCGGATATGCCCCGATTGCTCGTCACCCAGCAGATTGCCCGCGCCTCTGATGTCGAGATCATGGCTGGCGAGTTGGAAACCCGCTCCAAGACTGTCGAGATCTCCTAGTACCTTCAAACGCTTCTCAGCGACTTCTGAGAGTTGTACGTCCTTTTCATAAGAAAGGTAGGCATAAGCGCGCAGTTTCGAACGGCCAACACGGCCCCGCAGTTGGTAGAGCTGCGCCAAGCCAAACCGGTCAGCGCGGTGGATTATGATGGTGTTCGCGCTCGGCAGATCGAGGCCGCTCTCAACGATGGTGGTTGAGAGGAGGACTTCGTATTTGCCCTCGTAGAACGCGCTCATCCGCTCTTCGATCTCGCCTGCACCCATCTGGCCATGTGCGCTGATCGATTTCACTTCTGGCACGTTTTCGCGCAGCCACTCCTCGACATCCGCCATGTCGGAGATGCGCGGGACCACGATGAAGCTCTGCCCGCCGCGATGATGTTCGCGCAGCAGGGCCTCGCGCATCACCATATCGTCCCATTCCATCACATAAGTGCGCACCGCCAGTCGGTCGACGGGAGGTGTCTGGATGGTGGAGAGTTCGCGCAGGCCGGTCATCGCCATCTGCAATGTGCGCGGGATGGGAGTCGCGGTGAGCGTCAACATGTGGACGTCAGAGCGCAACTGTTTGAGCTTTTCCTTATGAGTTACGCCAAAACGCTGCTCCTCGTCGACAATCACAAGGCCCAAATTCTTGAACTCGGTCGATTTGGAGAGGATGGCATGGGTGCCAATCACAAGATCGAGCGTGCCATTGGCAAGCCCCTCGCGGGTCTCAGCGGTTTCCTTGGCAGAGACAAGTCGCGACAGGCGCCCAACTTTTAATGGAAAACCTGCAAAACGTTCTGCAAAGTTCTGATAATGTTGGCGCGCTAGCAGGGTGGTGGGGGCCACAACAGCGACCTGCTGGCCGTTCATTGCAGCGACGAAAGCGGCGCGCAAAGCGACTTCGGTCTTGCCAAAGCCGACATCGCCGCAAACGAGACGGTCCATCGGTTTTCCGCTTTCGAGGTCGCGCAAGACATCGGCGATGGCCGCGTCTTGATCGTCGGTTTCCTCCCATGGGAAGCGATCGACAAATTGGTTGAAGCTTGCTTCTTCTACCTGAAAAATTGGAGCTTTCTTAAGCGCACGCTCTGCCGCGACCTTCATTAATTCACCCGCGATCGCGGTGATACGCTCTTTCAGCTTTGCACGGCGTTTCTGCCACGCTTCGCCGCCAAGCCTATCGAGCATCACGGCATCTTCAGACGACCCATAGCGAGAGAGCACTTCGAGGTTTTCAACCGGGATATAGAGCTTGTCGCCGCCCTTATATTCTAGGGCGACACAATCGTGCTGGCTCTTGCCGACGGGCACGGGGTCAAGGCCGAGATATTTGCCAATACCGTGTTCAACATGGACCACCAGATCGCCTCTGGAAAGTGCTTGCAATTCGGCAAGGAAGGCATCGGAATCCTTGCGCTTTTTCTTACGGCGTACCAGACGGTCACCCAGCACATCTTGCTCTGTGACGATCTCCAGATCGTCATTGGCAAAGCCTGCTTCAAGCGGGAGTACAGTCGCCGCCGTCTTGCCCTTCGCCGCCAGACCCAGCGCTTCTTGCCAGCTGTCTGCAAGCACCGTCGGTGCGCCCGCTTCTTCAAGGATCGACGCGATGCGAGAACGGCTGCCATTCGAATAGGCGGCAAAGAGTGGCTTGCGCCCGGATTTTGCGATTGCGCCGAGATGTTTGGCGGCGGCCTCGTAGACATTATCGCCGCGCGCGCGCTCCGGGGTGAAGTCGCGCGCCGCCTTGAACCCGAAATCGAGCGTGTCAGCACCATCAGGGGCCGCAAATACTGACGCCTTATGTGCGTTCACCAATGAGAGCGCGGCCTTGAATTCCTCCGAGGCCAGATACAGCGCATCCTTAGCCAGCGGGCGGTAAGACCCGGTTTTGTCCGATGCCGCACGCCCGCGTTGTTCGTGATAGTCAGTGATGTCGGACAGCCGCTCTTCTGCCGCGCCCACCGCCGCCTGATCCATCACAACCACATCATCCTTGGCAAGATGATCGAACAGCGTAGTGAGCCGCTCCTCAAACAAAGGCAGCCAGTGTTCCATCCCTGCAAGCCTGCGCCCATCGCTCACTGCTTCATAGAGCGGGTCTTGCGTGGCAGATGCTCCAAACATCTCACGATAGCGCGAACGGAACCGCTTGATGCTCTCATCGTCGATTAGGGCTTCCGATGCTGGCAAAAGCAAATGCGCATCAAGCCGCCCCGTCGAACGCTGCGTCGAGGTGTCGAACAGGCGGAGGCTTTCCAGCTCATCGCCGAAGAAATCGAGCCGCAGCCCCTCATCAAGTGAGGATGGGAAGATGTCGACAATCGATCCCCGCACCGCGAATTCGCCGTGATCGACCACAGTGTCTGTCCGGGTGTAGCCTTGGCGGGTGAGTAGGGCTGACAGGCTATCATGCCCTATTGTTGTGCCCGATTTGAACTCACGCACGCTTTCTCGGATGCGGAATGGGGTGAGCACGCGCTGTAGCGCAGCGTTGATGGTGGTCACCAGCAATTGCGAGCCGCCAGATGGGTTTTGCATTTTGAAGAGGGCGGAAAGCCGGGCCGCGCTGACAGAAAGGGCGGGCGAAGCCCTGTCATAGGGCAGGCAATCCCACGCAGGAAGCTCAAGCACCTCAATCTCAGGCGCAAAGTACCGTGCAGCCTCAGTCACTGCCCGCATCGCCGCATCATCGGGCGCGATATAGACGGCGCGCTGTTTCGCTGCCCGCGCCAAATCGCTCATGACCAAAGGCACGCTCCCGCGCGGGAGCGATGACAGGGTCAGGGGCGCTGTTGCCGCAAGGATGCGGTTGAGATCAGGCATGGTTTTCTTGTGACGCAAAGATTGGAGAGAGGCGCGCTCTAGCTTGGGATATCGACGTAGTCGAGCTTCTGCATTTTTTCGATCAGCTCGCCCTGAAACCGCTCTGGCACAGACGCGGTCTGCATACCCCACGCCATGATATCAACGTCGTCTTCGGCCAGTAAATCCTCGAACCACTCCATCTCCGCCTCGCCCCATTCGGCTGAGTAACGGTCGAAAAACCCACCAATCATATAATCAGCCTCACGCGTGCCACGATGCCAGGCGCGGAACTTAGCGCGGGCCAGACGAGTCTCGAAGGTGGGCATATCGTCCATGAGCCCGAACTAAGGCACTCGCACGGCAGGTGCAACAGAGTATAGGGTGCGGATCATGCGGCCCGACGTGCTCAACTCTATCTTTGCAGAAAGCCAGACCCTGGATGGCGTGGGGCCCAAACTTGCAAAGCCTCTGGGCAAACTGGGGCTCGAGCGGGTCAAGGATGTCGCCTACCATCTTCCCGAACGCTTTGTGACGCGCCGCGCTATCGGCAATCTTGATGAAGGGGCAGAGGGCGAGCAGGTGATCGTCGCGCTGACCGCGACTGAACACCGCGCGCCTTACAATCCGGGGCGTGGACCCTACCGCGTTTTGGCGCAGGATGAGGCCGGTAACATCTGCGCGCTCACCTATTTTGGCCGCGCATCCTACACTGCAAAGAAGCAACTGCCAGTGGGCGAAAAACGTTGGGTGGCGGGGCGGCTCGATCGCTATGGCGATATGCTCCAGATCGTTCACCCGGATCATGTGGAGGAGGAATCCTCGGCCCATCTCACGCGGTTGAATGAACCGGTTTACGCTCTGTCCGAGGGGCTCACACAGCCCCGCGTGGGGACTTTGGTGGGGCAAGCTTTGGAGCGGCTTCCCGAACTTCCCGAATGGATCGAACCGGGGCAGTTTGAGCAAACAGGCTGGCCAAACTGGCGCGACGCGATGCACCTGGCCCACAAAGACGCTTATGCCGAGGCCCGCGACCGGCTGGCCTATGACGAACTGCTCGCCAATTCGCTCGCATTGCTGTTGGTGCGAGCGGATGGGCGGCGGCGCAAAGGGCAATCGTTGCATGGCGATGGGTCGCTTCGCGCCAAGCTGGAACTGCCTTTCGAGATGACAGGCGCACAAAAGCGCTCTGTGCAAGAAATCGAAGGTGATTTGCAGCAAGAGGCGCCGATGCTGCGGCTGCTGCAAGGCGATGTGGGTGCAGGCAAGACGGTGGTCGCGCTCGAAGCGATGCTGATCGCAAACGAAGCAGGCAAGCAGGCCGCTCTTCTCGCTCCCACCGAAATTCTGGCGCGCCAGCATTTTGAGACTTTGCGGAAGATGGCCGCTCCCACTGGAGTGGAGGTTGCGCTCTTGACGGGCCGTGCAAAGGGAAGGGAGCGCGAGGGGCTCTTGATGAGCCTATTGAACGGCGACATCGATATTCTTGTCGGCACCCATGCGATCTTTCAGGATGCGGTAACGTATAAGGATTTGGGCCTTGTAGTTATCGACGAACAGCACCGCTTTGGCGTAGCCCAGCGATTGGCGCTTGCGGGCAAGGGCAGGCGCGCCCCGCACACTCTGGCGATGACGGCAACACCGATCCCACGCAGTCTTACTCTCGCACAATATGGTGAGATGGATGTGAGCCGCTTGGATGAGCTGCCTCCGGGAAGGCAGGCGATCGAGACTTTGGTGGTTTCTCAAGATCGCGCCAAAGATGTCATTGCGGGCGTGCAACGCCATCTAGCCACCGGGCAACAGGCCTATTGGGTGTGCCCCATGGTGCGCGAGGCGAATGGCGGTTTTCAAGCATCTGACATCGCCGCAGCCGAAGCGCGCTACGCCGAGCTTGCCGAGCGGTTTGGTGATGATGTGGTCATGGTTCACGGGCAACTGAAGCCTGAGATCAAAGATGCGAACATGGAGAGGTTTGTTCGCGGAGAAGCAAAACTGCTGGTCGCAACCACAGTGATTGAGGTGGGCGTGGACGTGCCTTCCTCAACGCTGATGGTGATCGAGCAGGCGGAACGCTTTGGCCTTGCGCAGCTTCACCAATTGCGCGGCCGTGTCGGTCGCGGGAGTGAAAAGAGCAGGTGCCTTTTGCTGCGCGGATCGGAGCTTAGCGACACGGCACAGAAACGGCTTGCCCTGATGCGAGAGACGCAGGACGGGTTCCGCATCGCAGAAGAGGATTTGGAGCTGCGCGGCGGCGGCGAATTGCTCGGCACGCGGCAATCGGGAGAGGCCGCGTTCCGCATTGCCAATCTGGAGCAGGTCCAGAAACTCCTTCCCGCAGCACATGCCGATGCACGTTTACTCATTGATCGCGATGGAGGGTTAACCTCGGATCGTGGCGAGGCAGCGCGCATTCTGCTCTATTTGTTTGAGCGCGATTGGGGTGTACAATTGCTGCGCGGGGGGTAGGCCAGCGGCTGCGGCCTAGAACTCGGCGTCGGCGCCGTCATCCAATAGGCGCTCCACGATCGCATCGGCCGCCGTGCTCACTTCCTGCCAGCAGACCTCAAATCCGCCATCATCACCGTAATAGGGGTCTGCCACCGACTCCCCAGCAAATCCAGGCAGGACGTCCAGCAACATGGCGATCTTCGCTGGCGCATGTTTGGGCGCGCGGGCTTTGATCCCTGCCATATTGGCCGAGTCCATGGCGAAGATGTGGGTGAAGTGGTCGAAATCATGCGCGCTCAGTTGGCGCCCTTTGAAGTGCGATATGTCTACGCCGTGACGCGCGGCGGTGGCAATCGCGCGCGGGTCGGGCGGCTCGCCCACATGGTAAGCTGCGGTGCCGACCGAATCCACCATGATCTCCAGGCCCGCCTTTGCCGCGGCATCGCGAAGCGCGCCTTCTGCCATGGGCGAACGGCAGATATTGCCAAGGCACACGAACAGCACCGAAGCGTGTTGAGGTGGATTGGTTTCCGTTGCGTTAACCATGAACGCCCTCTAAAGGGCTGCCCGCGCAATGCAAGCATTAACCGATTGAAAAATCGCAGAAAGGCGCAGCGTGTTTTAAGCTGCCTTGGCGGGCAATGGCTTGGTGTTTGCCAACACGTCTTCGGTCAAACGCCGGATGTTTACCTTCGCTTTCAGACGGGCGCCTAGCAAAGCGGTTCCGCTGACTTTGCGTTGGACAAACAGCGTTTCAATCGGGGGAAAGGCCCATGTATCCTTGTCCTTTGCAATCTCCATCCCCTCTTCGCGCAGCAGCGGAACAAAAGCGCGGTCACCAAAGTCGAAGGGCTTGTCTTCGCGCATTTCATTGATGACGATATCGATCATCTTACCAACGCGTTCGGGGTGCTTCTCTGCAACGATTGGCATCATAAAGCCGCTTTCGATAGTGGCTGCGAGCACCTCTTCTCGATTGCCATTCAAACCTGCAATAAGCATTTTGCGATAGCCGTTCGAGACATCAGGATCGACATCGCGGCACGCGCCAAAGTCGAGCAGCACGATCTCACCGGTCTCTCGGCGGAAGCGGAAGTTCGCGAAATTCGGATCGGTCTGCATGACGCCAAAGTCGAACAATTCGCGCGCCACAAGCCGCATCAGCCGTTCCATCGTGGCGTCTCGGCGCTCAGGCGTTTCGTTTTCCAACTCTTCGATCGAAACGCCTTCTTCAAAGCTCATCGCAAGGATCGACCCGCGCGTGAGCTCTTCGTGTAGGCGCGGAACCACAAAGCCTTCGACGCCTGAAAGCCGTTCCCGGTACATCGCCATCTGCGCGCCTTCACGCTGATAATCTGCTTCTTCGTGAAGCTGCTTTTTTGCCGCATCGAGCAGCTTGTCCACCTCAAGCTCAGGCGGAGCAAATCCGGCGACCTTCAGCAGCGTCATCACATTGTCGACATCGCTGTCGATGCTTTTGGCAACGCCGGGATACTGCACTTTGATCGCGAGCAACTGCCCATCGCGGGTAAGTGCCTTATGCACCTGGCCAATACTGGCGGCCGCAATTGGGCGGGGGTTGAACCATTTGAACTGCCGCCTCCAATCCTGCCCCCATTCCTGCTTGAGCACAGTATCGAGCTGTTTTGTCGGCATGAAATTGGCTTGGTCGCGCAGCGTCGCCAAGATCTTGGCAAGCTCCGGTGGCAAAAAATCGCCTGCATCCATGCTGATCATCTGACCCATTTTCATCGCAGCGCCGCGCAGATGCGAAAGCCGGTCGGTCATCCGTTGGACGTTGCCGGGGGTAAGGATCAGGTCGCGCGGTGAGATCCGTTCTCCGCTGGTTAGTCGGCGCGCGCCTTCGGCAGCCATTCCGCCTGCCACACCGGTGACGAGCCGCCCAAAGGTACCAATTCGCGCGACCCGGCCTGAGGGCACGGCCTTCTCACGCGAGCGGTCAGCACGCGCATCATCGAAGTTTGGCGGCGAATCTTCGTGCGTCGGGTCGTTGTCCAAGGCGGGTCGTCCGTTATCAATGCTAGAGTGGGGGTAACGGCCATATGGAGCCACTGTTCCGAGACTTCTAGCGTCAGCGGACGCGCTTTAACTGATACAAAGCCCGCCATCGACCGGCAGGCTTTGCCCGGTGATATAGTCGCTGTGCGGGGAAGCGAAAAACACAGCTAATCCCTCCAGCCCCTCGTGATCACCGGGGCGGCCCAGAGGAATGCGTTTTGCCATCCATTCGGCGAATTTGGGGTTGGCCTTGGCGGTAATATCGGTTTCATAATAGCCGAACAGCAGCGCGTTGGCGGTGATGCCATAGCGCGCAAGTTCAAACGCCGCGCCGCGAGTAAGGCCGTTCACCGCAGCTTTGGAGGCTGCATAATCAGAGCTTTTGTTCACCCCCATGATCGACTGGTCAGAAGAGGTGACGATCAGCTTCCCGCCCGGATCACCTTTTTCAGCACGCTCAATCATATGTCGGCTTGCGTATTTGTAGGTTAAAGCGGGGCCGCGCGCATTCACGGCCATGGTTTGGTCCCAACCTTCACAGGTCATATCTGGAATGCGGGTGCCTGCGCCCGAGATACCCGCATTGGCGAAAGTCGCGTCAACTCTGCCGAATTTGGCGAGCGTTTCTTCCATGGAAGACGCGACTTGATCTTCGTTTATCACATCGCATTTGAGGGCGATCACCTCGCCGCTGCCTAGCCCGCGCAATTCTTCGCACGCAATGCTGTTCTTGGCCGCGTTGCGCGCCCAGATCGCAACGTTGGCGCCCGCCTTGACAAGGCCGCGCGCCATGCCAAGGCCAAGCCCGCCATTGCCCCCAGTGATGATGGCCGTTTGGCCTGAAAGATCAAACAAATTCATGCGCCAGAGCGTGGCCCAAAATCACCATCACTTCAAGCGGCGCGGGAACCGAGAGCCCGTAGGCGGTTTGGTGGTGCATGGACGATCACATCACTCTTACACCCGCATCGCGCGCGCTGGGCTATGCGGGTTTGCTGCCGCAGATCATCTGTGTCGCTTTGGCGGCCACAGGCCATGAATATGCCTACACTGCCCTGGCCGGAGGGTTCGGATACGCTGCAGCTATCTTTAGTTTTCTTGGGGGTGTCTGGTGGGGGCAGGCGATCTCTAGCGGGAAGGGCGGTGCTGGCGCTTACCTGGTGGCGGTCATGCCGAGCCTGCTTTGCGTGGCGCTGTTCCTGCCCTGGAGCTTTGGCTGGGATTGGCCCGGCCCCGCTCTTTTATACCTTGGGGCGTTGATCTTGCTTTCACCGCTTGTGGACCGAGGTTTGGGCTTTGCTAGCAAAGATTTTTTGCAACTGCGTTGGCACCTTTCAATGGGGCTAGGCGCTTTGACAATTGCTTTGGGTCTGGTGGCGGACGCGATCGTGTAAGGCGTCCTTGGGGCCTTAAAGCGCGACCATATTCACGGAGAATGACGGGGAATCGAATCCATTGGCGCCCGGCACAATCGCCAGCGCACGGTCGCGCACTTTGGGGCCGTTCACCCTGCTAAGGATAGCGCGCCCGCTGCCGTCAAGCACGATACTGTCGCCCTCTGCGGACAATTGCGCGCCTTCCAGCGTTCCCGGGGCGTAATTCACCACCACGACATAGCCGCGCGGCGAGTTGCAGAACTCGCGAAAAGTGCCCAACTGTACAGCGGTGCCGGTCACGGGAGCAGCCGCTGCACCCTGAAAACGCGCCTGGCAGGTCATCGGAACCCGCGCTCGCACACGGAACCGTGCTGTGTCGCGCGGCGCGGTTGTTGCCTGTTGTCCCGGTGAATTTACCGACACGGTCAAACTGGGAGCATTAGCAGGCGCGTTAGCCGCCATTGCTGCCGCTGCCAACAAAGGTGCAGTTGTACCTGTAAATCCGAGCATTTTGGCCTCTTTCAAACGCCGTTTTTGACGATGAAGATGCCTAGACAATTAGCTCAAATATTCTGTCACTGACTAAGGTTAAGGTTCCTTAGGTTTGTTGCTTAAGGGTATTACTACGCTGAAATTGTTGGATATCACCGGGGGCTGACCGAGATCGAAACCGTATCGCTATACCGCCCAGCGCGCATATTTGCGGTGTTTCCGATGACGAATTGCATCGGCAGATTGTCCACTCGTATACCAGTACCAGCCTGCCCGTTGATCGTCTCTTGCCCCTTTAGGGTTAGCGTCTCTCCGCCGACAACCATCTCATACGGAATGGTCCAAGTGCTGCTACCAAGCCGCAGAAATCCCGAATTGGCAGAGCTGACATTGATTGCATATCGGCCCGTGCTGGTGACTCGCAAATTGAGCGGAACAGGGGCAATTCCGGTGCGCAGTTCGCCAAGGTCAACCGTCGCTTGTCCATCATTAATCGTGTAGGCACCGGCAAGGCCAATGCGTGCTGAGGGCAGTACATTCAGTCCCACGACAATCGCTGTTCCGCCGAAAGATCGGAAATTGCGATCTTGCGCTTCGATTACAAGATCTTGGGTGAATGTGCCGGCGCTGCGAATATCGTCGGCATCGATGAGCACACGGTAGAGGATTGATCGCGTCTCGCGCGGACGCAATGTGATCTCTCGTCTGCCAGACCGGCGCTGCGATCGCAGCGCACGCGGCGTGACATCTTGAGCCTCGGTCAAATTCAGGATGGCATAGGAAATCCGCTCGCCCTGTCCTGCGCGCCCATCATTGGTCAGACCAAAGGGAGGCTGCGCGAGTTCGAAATTGGGGCTGAAGATGCAATCCGCGCTGCCCTGATTGGTGAATGTGACGTTGAACGTTGCCTCTGCCACGTCCTGACTGAACGGATCAAAACCGTTTATGATCCAGCTTGGCGGTGAGGCGGTGACGATCACATTGCACGGCGCGCCGGGGATTTCTGAAGGAGAAGCTGCTACACTTTGTGCTGATGCCAAGTGAGGCAGAAAAGCCGCGAGGCAGAGGCTGATCGCCGCGCCCATTCGCTTAAAGCGGTTCATGGAAATTCTTCCCCCTCTGGTGAATGTGGCCCTGCGCCACTTGCGGCGATTTGGTCGACATCTTGCTCAGCGTTCTGGTCGGTGTCTTGTGTCTGTTCAATCGTGTCACCAGGCCGAACCTCTCCCATCCGCACCAATCCGTCTGTGTCTGCGGGGATGGTGAATTCGAATGTATAGGCGATTGTTCCGTTTGGACCAAAAGTCTCCACCAGATAGCGCCGATTTGGTAGCAAAGAGGATATCGCAAACCGCCCTACCGAATTGGTAAAGAACGGAAGTGGGGCGATATCTTCGCCCTCATCCAGATCAAGCAATGTCACACGGCCACCTGCGAGCGAGATCGGTTCGCCATCTGCGATATAAAAGGTACCCATGGCGGTGACAAAGGCATCCGTGCCGACGCGCGCTGCATAGCCGCTCTTATACGGAGGGAAGACCCGATAGATGCCAGGTCCGGTGTCATAACCAACCGGAGGATCTTCGACGTCGTATTGCGCCGACTGCATGGCATAAGAACCAAGGAAGTTGTTCACGGCAGAGCCCAAAGCGCCGCTGCGCCCGATATAGCGGTTCTCCGCCAAGGACTGCCCCGCAACAACGCTGCGCCCGTTGAGAGTGGGGTGGGGGGCAAACAGGATAAAGCTGTCATTGATCCGCCGGCCAAGGCCCACCTGCCCGCCAGCATAGGCAATGCTGGTTCCGACACGCACAGTTGAAATGTTGTTGTCCGCCACATTAGAAATGTCGGGGCCGAATGTTGCATGGCTGGCGCCGACATCAAACCTGTTTGCTGAATATCCGACAAATCCTTGGCCCAAAGCGCTGCCATTCTGGCGCGAAAGCACCGCGCCAAACCCCAACGTGTTCAACTGATTAAGGCCGCTCTGGTTGTAGGAGAGTTCATAAAGATCATTGCGGCTTTCGTACCGTGCTTCTGCGCGCCGGCGGAAACTGGGCTGGAAGACGATGCCGGCGGTTATGTTTATGCCGCTGCCCGCGCCGCCAATCCCTGGTAAATCGACATATTCAATCCCAGCGCGGAAGGTCCAGCGTCTGTCGAGCTGATAAAACCCGTTTGCGCCAATGCGATAACTGTCGCCGGTGTCAAAGCGCCCGCGCAGATACGATGCATCCGCGGTTGCGATGAATTCTTCGCTAAACTGCCGTGTGTATTGCGCTGTTATCGTGGCTTCGGTCGTGTTGATTGCCTGGATGTTTCCAAGCGAGGCGAAGTCTTCAGAAAGATAGTCTGCACGCACTGTAAGCGTGTCGGCAAAGCCATTGCGTTCAAAGAAATGCTCATAGCTTACGCCCACGGCAAAGCCTTGGTTTGCAAGGCTGCTGTTGCTCACCCCTCCATCAAGCAGCAACCGACCGCTATTCGGCAACACAAATTGAATCTGCGAGGTTAAGGTCTGCACGTCCTCGCTGGCCTGCACGCCGATACCAAGAGCGGGGCGATCGAAAAACGCTTTGCGATAAAATCCTGTGAAGGCGAGGGGGCCGCTGTAATCAGGTGCGCCCACAAAGTTGCTGCTGGTCGGGCCGAAATAGGCACCATACTCATAATCGCCCGGATCAAGATCGATGGGATCAAGATATTGCTGGAACGATAGATTTTGGATCTGACCATTGTTGTCAGCGATCTGAATGTCGACATCATTGCTGCCCGCGATAAGTGGCAACTGGCTGAAATCATACCGGCCGGGCTGCAATCTCAGTTCGCGAAATAGCACGCCATTGCGCAAGAAACGGACGCTTGATTCGCGCTGGATCACAAGCTCACGGTTGGCTTGAAGAATGGCCGAACGAAATCCGTTAAATCGCCTTTGTTGGCGCACAACGCCCACACCGCCCATTGACACAAAGCTCTGTTGTCCGCGGATTTCAGGATCAAGGTCGCCCGCGAACCACCGACGGAACTCTTCGGGTTCGTCATAAACCAACCGCGCGAAATTGCGGCGGAACCGATACGATGTGTCGGTCAGACCCAATTCCTCAGCAAATTGCCCATCGCCCTCGAAAACGATCGATCCAACCCTGATCGCGCCATCAATCGTCAAGGTGGGGTCAGGCGTAATGCCGCCTTCCCAAATGTAGGACTGGATCACGCCGAGGTTGAGAAAGGAAGAGAAATTGGCAGGCTGCAGTGTTGCCTGATCAGAATCTTCGCGCGGTGGGGCGAACAGGTTTATAGTTGCACGTTGTTCGGGCGCAACTTCTACAACGACAACCGCCAGAGTGCTGGGATCATAGGTGAGCGCAACGCCCGTATCCGCCAAATCTTCAGGCTCAAACTGATTGAGCATCTCAAGTCTTGAAATCAGTTCCTCTTGAGCTGGCTCGTTCAGGATCGAGTCCATCAACTGCAGAAACTGCTGTGTTTCCAGAAAGATGCGGTCATCTGCCGTCATCAATATGGGGATTTCACCCAATGTCCGCGCAAGATAGGTGAGCGGCACCGTCATCTCTATATCGCGGTCGTAAGGGTTGATATCGGGTCGCCCATGCGGCCCCAAAGGCACGGAAGAAATAGGCGTGCTTGGGCTGCTGGTTGAAGTTTCTTCCGAGGTTTCAGCCGCATTTTCTGCCCCGGGAAGCGGGATGTTGACCGAACTTCCAGGTGTTTCAGGCAGCGGTTGATCCGGATCGAGTATATCGTCGTTTGGCGGCTCATCCTCGCCGGCATCTTGTGAAGAAGGGGTCTCTTGAACCGGTGAAACCTCGGTTGACTGTTGCCAGAGGCCAGCAAACATCGATCCAAGCCCCAAGGCCGTGTGCACGGTGCGGCTCGAATCCGTTGTGACTAAGGCGTTTTCCGGCCTCTCAAATGGCGACTGTGCATCCAGATCCAGTCCAGCGATTGACTGCAAGGCTGATGGAGTGGCAGCATCCAGGGGCGGGTCGGTCTTAACAATTTCGCCGGATTGGGACTCTGCGTCGTAGATCGACATAACGAGATCACCAAAAGCCAGAGATCCAGGCTCTTGGCTTTCCGCAGTTTTTGGTTCCATCCTAGTGGAAAGTCCCAGATCGGGACGCAATAAGAGGCTTTCGCCATCCGCCTGCAACGTCACGCCGGTGCCGTTCAGCATATCGGGTGACATGGTTGCAAACGGGCTCAAGCGAGTGTTGAGCAGATTGTACTGATCTTGCGAAACAATCGGCTTGGCGAGCCGCAAGAACGCCTGTGTTTCGATCAGCAAACGATCATCGTTCACCGCATTCGCTGCAATCCGGCCAATCGGATTTGAGCGATCGAAGGCTGAGACGAGATAAGAACCGCTTGCCGCCGAACTATGCGTTGGCAGGCTGTTCCCTGGGTCGAAAGACGCTAATAAAGCGTCCTCAGCCAAGGTCGGACTCGTCCAGACCACCCCCAGCGCGGCTGAGGTCAAAAGGCGTTTGCTGTGTCTCAACGTTGGAACGTAAGTTCGATCGGTCCGGGCCCAAAGCCTGCGATGGGTAGATCGAAGGTCCGCTCACCCAGAGCAGGGACATAGCCAGTGCCCACCGCAGCGGCGAGTTCTTGCGGGCTGAGATCAACCCGCAGCCAATTGCCCTCAGGATCGCTGCCTTCCAGTTTCCAGCCAAACTCCGACATCATCGCATGGCGGCGGCCTTCATTCTTGAGCACTATCCGCACGCCATCAACGATGCGTTCTTCTGCGCCTTCTTCGGCAGGGGGTATGCGGAAACGGGCGGCTGAAACGCTGTCTGCTGCAACATTGGGCTGCGCGCCGCGCGGGGCAACCACGACCAATGCACGCATGTTGTAGAGCACTTGAAGCTGCGCGCCGACGGATTCGGAACCCAGGGGCTCAAGCGCGACCGGCAATTGTTCTACTGCAACGTAATAGGCCTCTGACGCGGCCATTTCAGTCTCCCCGACCCATTGCAGCCGGACAACTTGCCGTCCACCGGCAGGAAGCGCGCCTTGAGGCGGAAAGATCAGGAAATCGTCATCGGCGGGCTCTTCAACGAACTCGCCATTTTCATCAAACTTCAAACGATAGACCCGGGTTTCAAACGCCAGCCTGCCGAGATTGACATTTTGGACTTCGATCCGCGCAACCGCACCGCTGCCTGCGGATTCCATCTCGATAACCATCGGTGAAACGCGCATGGCGTTTGCAGGCGCTGCCAGAACAAAAAGGCTGGCCGCCAACATTGCAAGCACGCGCCGGAAGCGCTTTGCCAAGATAAACATTTACTTATCCCCATCCCTCGCAGGGCGAGACCCCCGACCAGTCTCTTAGACCCAACGATACAAAATGAAAAGGAGGAGAATTGCTCCCCCTCCTTTCCATGCGTTTAATGCTAACCCTTAGATAGTCTCGAGGGTCAGAGTTACGGTGCCTTCATAATCGCCGGCAACGAGGCCGCGACCTGGGATGGCTGGTGCAACGATTTCGATCTGCATGTCTGAACGCCAAGCGCCTTGCAGCTCAACACCGCGACGATCCGTGGTTGAGACTTCCAGCTCTTGTGCAGTGCCAGCAGCGCGCGCGCCGCGTGGAACACCGGTCCAGTTAGCGGTTACCGAATACGGAATGTTGTTTTGGAACTGATCCGTGTCGAAAGAACCGGCTGAGGTGTTCACGAGACCGCGAGCGGTGTCTTTTTCGATGGTGACGCGGTTGTTGAAGTTGCAACCAGCGGTCAGTGTTTCGATTTCAGCGGTGGCATCACCGACCATGCTGAACGCGTTGACTACGTTTTCATTGTCGCCGGTGCGAACACCGATAACGCCGAAATCGATGTCGCGTGCACCAGCATCGTTGCCAGCGTAGAACGAGCAGTCAGGGTTGACCGAACCTGAAAGCGAGAACTCAACTGTGACAACTGGAGTAGCGGTTTCGCTGTCAGCAGGCGCGCTGGCTTCTGCGGTGTAACGCGTGCCGATATTGGCGCCTAGGGCAGCTTCGAGCGCTGCTAAAGCGGCGCCGGTTGGGTTGGTTGCTTCGTAGCCGTCCGGTGCAATCACAAGTGTGCTGGGCGGAACAAATGCAATAAACCCATCCGCACCGGCATAATGAGCTTCATTGGTTTGTGCGGCAGCCGGTGATGCGACTGCTGCCATGGCCAGAACGGCAGTGCTGCCGAAAAGGATCTTCTTCATAGCTATATCCTTTCAATAAATGCCGGCGACCAAGGCCGCCGGCGATATTGATTCAACCCTTAGATAGTCTCGAGGGTCAGAGTTACGGTGCCTTCATAATCGCCGGCAACGAGGCCGCGACCTGGGATGGCTGGTGCAACGATTTCGATCTGCATGTCTGAACGCCAAGCGCCTTGCAGCTCAACACCGCGACGATCCGTGGTTGAGACTTCCAGCTCTTGTGCAGTGCCAGCAGCGCGCGCGCCGCGTGGAACACCGGTCCAGTTAGCGGTTACCGAATACGGAATGTTGTTTTGGAACTGATCCGTGTCGAAAGAACCGGCTGAGGTGTTCACGAGACCGCGAGCGGTGTCTTTTTCGATGGTGACGCGGTTGTTGAAGTTGCAACCAGCGGTCAGTGTTTCGATTTCAGCGGTGGCATCACCGACCATGCTGAACGCGTTGACTACGTTTTCATTGTCGCCGGTGCGAACGCCGATAACGCCGAAATCGATGTCGCGTGCACCAGCATCGTTACCAGCGTAGAACGAGCAGTCAGGGTTGACCGAACCTGAAAGCGAGAACTCAACCGTGACAACTGGAGTTGCGGTTTCGCTGTCAGCAGGCGCGCTGGCTTCTGCAGTGTAACGCGTGCCGAAGTCAAAAATGACGCCAGCTTCACCTAAAATGGTTCCAAAGAAACCGGGATTGGTGAGTTCGTAGTCACCTACCAACGGTGCATCGACACCAGCATAGTGAGTTTCGTTGGTTTGTGCGGCAGCCGGTGATGCGACTGCTGCCATGGCCAGAACGGCAGTGCTGCCGAAAAGGATCTTCTTCATGATAGTCTTCCTCTTTCATTGTGTCGTCAGCCGAAACCGGTGACACCGAATTCGCATCGTTGATGTGTACCGGTGGAGGCACGATGCCCCCCATCCACCGATAATCTCCGTCACTAGGCAACGCCTGCGACGAATTCCTGTTTGCCCCATCTCTTCTTGTCAGGGCTGCGATCCCCAAAGGCGGGAGCATGGAGGCGCATGGTTATGGTCAAAGCGGCGCCACCGTGATTGTGATTGTTTCTGAATAGTCGCCAGCAAGCAGACCCGCTGTGCTGGGCGGCGGGGAAAGACTGATCGACAAGGTCATGCCGTCAGTGGCAATCCCGCCATCGCTTGAAACGATGCCGCCAGCTTGGATTTGACGCGAGGTAAACTGCTTGGTCAGGATGCGGCGTGCTGGGTTGCGTACCGGCATGGTCACGCCCACCGAATAATCCACACGGCCTGCATAGGGTCCTTGCCCCTGCGGCATCGCTGAATGCGCCAGCGCGCCGCGCGCGCCGTTCACTGTCATTGTGAAGGGTATGTTGCAGTAAAACGGAACTTCAGTCTCGACGCCGAGTCCCGGCCGTTCAAGATTTCCAAAATCAATGTCAGCAATAGAGCCCATGGCGCATTGTTCGCGCACCGCGCCGGTCACCACGAGATCAAACGCATGCGCGTCTTCGATTTGCTGAGCGCTCACTTGAGTGGGCAGCGCCGAAATGCACAGCAATGCAAGCGCGACAACCGCGCTGCTCAAGGCAGGCCTTAATTGCAAACTTTGAGTTCCCCTGACCGTCCAAAACAGGCGCACGCGAGCAACGCCTGAAACCGAAATTTTTGCTGACCCAGAGTTTGCGCGGGTTCGAGTTTTCCCCCGAATCGTCCGTCTTTGTTCTGATTAACAATTTACTAAAGACTGCACCTTTGGAGTCAATTTGATTCGGATATGGTGCCAAATTTTCCAGGAAGTGCTTGCAAGTCTCAATTGTAAAGATTTGTAAAATCGCGCAAAAAATATCTGACGATCTGGTGCTACCCAGAACTGTTCCAAATTGGATCGGTTATATTGGCGGAGTTAAACTGCGTTGATCTTTACGCGATTTTGCCAAAGTCAACCCAGAGAGCTGGTGGAAGGCGCGCTTGTCTTGGAGGATACTGTGCACTGTTCTAGACGGCCTAAGACTACTGAAAACGAGCTGATTTTTGCGCTTGCTCCATGACACCTTTGGCACGAATTCTTGCCCAATTGATATCAGAATGATGGCGGTCAAACCTTTTGCAAATTGCATGGCCAATTCTGAGCAAGGTTTGCGGATAGGTCCCATCCGCGCTCTCGTCTTTTCGAACTGCAGGGCAACGCAGCGCACACAGCCGATCAATCCAAGAGAACGCCGGCTCCGTTGCCTTTCGCAAGCACACGGCCCATGGAATCGAGGAGCTCTTGAAGCGCGACTGGTTTCATAATGACGTCATCTGCTGCAACCGCTTCGCAGCGCTGACGAAGGTCAGACGATGTGTCTGCGGTCACAACAATGACTGGCACTTCGGACTTGGGCGAAGACATTTGGCGCAGCCGCTCAATCGCGGTCAGCCCGTCCATGCCTGGCATGCGAATATCCATCAGCACGATATCGAAAGAATCTTCCTCGACCATCCGCAGACCCGTTTCGGCGTCATGCGCCTCAACAAGTGTAGCGCCAGCAACGCCCAACATGTCATTCACGACCTGCCGGTTCATAGCATTGTCTTCGACATAGAGTACGCGCACGGGTCCGGGCTCCGGTTAATTCGGACTAACCATAGCGCGATAATGTTCACGAACCCTTAAATGTCAGGCGGCGCTGGCTAGGCTGGATTGCTGGTTTGAAGAGTGATCGACGTCATAATGCTCCTTTAGAGCAGTGATCAAAGCATCGCCCGCAATCGGCTTGAGAAGCAATTGTGAATGAGGCATCTGAGCCACCTGTTCAAAGGGCAAATCACTCTTGGGTGAGAACAAGACGGATACTGCGACGCCTGCCTTTTGGGCATGCGAAAGCAGATCTCTTAGGTTGGACAAATCGCCTGCGGTCGGAGCGATTGTAGCTGCGTCTAGGATAATATGGTCGGTTGAATTAGCATCGATTTTTTCGATGCATTGCGCGGCATCTCCAACCGCGCTGACTAATCTGGCGTGCGGCTCTAACAATCCCGTCAGGATCGCGCTTTTCATCTGGTTAGCTTCAACTAGGCACAACCGGCATTCGGCAAGTGTGGTGGGCCGGACGTTCGGCTTGTCTTCTTCAACCTTGGCTTCAAAAAGAGGCAAGATCACGCGGAAGGTCGATCCGACGCCAAGTTTGCTCTCAAGCTCAATCCGACCACCCAGCGCCACGGCCAGATTCTTACAGATCGAAAGGCCTAGACCGGTTCCGCTAAACTCACGCGTCGTGGCATTGTCGACCTGATGGAAGGCGTCAAAAATCTGCTTCTGGTCGGCCTCGGCTATACCAATCCCCGTGTCGGTGACTTCAATCGTGATGGTCTCTTCAGTCCTTTCGCAGCTCGCCCTTAGCTTGACCGATCCTTCATGCGTAAATTTTACAGCGTTTGAGAGCAGATTGAAGACGATTTGCCGCAGTCTTCCACCATCTGTCACAACCAATTCGGGTAAGTCGTTCGCCTCAAGCGCAAATTCCAAATTGTTGCCGCGAAGCTTGTCGCTCCACAGATTGGCGGCATCGCTAAGGATGGGCTCAATCGCTGTCGGCTCTAGCTCTACGGATACTTCGCCGCTTTCCATTTTGGCGACATCAAGCAAGTCATCGACCAGCGCCTTCATCGTTTGCCCGGCGCTTTGGATCAGCTTCACCCGCCGCATATTCGATGCGTCGATCTCTGAGTTGGCAACCAGCACTTGCGCGCTGCCCAGAATACCGTTGAGCGGCGTGCGGATCTCGTGACTGGTCATTGCAAGAAAGTCAGTTTTAGCCTTGAGCGCGTGTTCGAGGTCGGTGTTTGCGACAGTCAGCTCTGCGTTGGTGGCGCGCACTTCGTTGCGGCTACGACGGATACTGATCAAGGATGTAACTGTAAGCCCAAGGACAATCATCAGCGCAACCGCAACGCCGACAAACGCCATCGTGCGAAATTCAGAGCGTTCGCGCTCGATTTGAATGTCACGTTCAAGTTGCCCTTGCTTAAGCTGCGAGATCCGCAAATTTTGGTTGGCAAAGTCGAACTGCGCGGCAAGCAACTGGGTGCTCGCCGATGCGACAAGATCGCGCGCTTGGCTGTCGAGGCGCTGAAATGCTCTGAAATGCGCAAGTGCTTTGTCCGATTGGCCGATCTCCTCGAAGACCTTCGAACCTAGCTCATGATATTCGCGGTAGACGAGGTCAGTTGCCTCAAGATCTGCCCCATCGAAGGCTTGGTCAAGGAATTGCGCCGCCGACTGCGGGTTGCCGCGCTCATATGCTATCCGGGCTTGCACTCCGTAGACAAAATTGCGCCAATCTGCGGCATCGCCGCTGCGCGAGAGGGAGAGCGCGAGGCTGGTGGTCTGGGACGCTTCAGAAAGCTTGTTCTGCTCGACCTGAACCAGTGCCAGATTTGAAAGAATGCGGGTTTGAAGAATAGCGCTTTCAAGTTCTCGCGCGGCATCAATTGCCAGCCTGTATTCGCGCTCCGCTTCGGCAAACCGGCCGAGCATCTTGTAGGTCTCGCCCAGATTGTTGTGGTTTGACAGCGCAAATCCCGGGTCATCATTGTAAATCTCGACGGCCTGCTCGTAATAGCTGAGCGTGCGCTCATAATCGCCTGCCTCCCAATAGATTTGGCCGAGATCTTGGAGCGCCATCGCTTGGCTGCGGGTGATGCCAGCTTTGCGGAATATCTCGAAAGCGGCTTGGTAATCGGACAGTGCCTCTTGGACATTGCCTGAAAGCGCGCGCACAGCCCCGCGCGAACGCAAAAGGTCGCCGTTCAGTTTTGAACCGGGGGCCGTCGGTTCAACGATCTCAAGTGCCTCAGTAGCGAACTCTCCAGCCTCATCGAGCCGGTTGAGGCCAATCAGAGCCTCTGATTTCAGCCACAAAGCGGTGGCCTGATTGATACCCTTCTCATCGCCCGTTTGCCTTTCGGCTAGGGCTAACGCTCTTTGCGCTTGCGTAAGCGCTTCCTCAGGGTCGGCCATCATGTTGGATTTGGCCGCTTCAATCGCCTCCTCAAACGCCGAAGCGCTCCCCACCAGCTGCGCGCGTTCCTGCGCAACCAATGGAGAGCCGCTGACGAATGTGCCCAGCAAAAAAAGGCAAATTGCGGCGAATACTTTCATGATTTTCGTATTAAGCACGCCAAGTTAACAAACGGTCCAATGGCCGTGAGAAAACCACTCAACAAATTCGCTAGGTCAAAAGGCGAGGCGGAACTTCATCCCTCCGACAAAGTTGGAGTTGTCGGCGCGAAGGTTGGCGCTAGGACGAAGCTCCACGCGAGTGAAGAGGCTTATGTCGCCTGCTCCACGCAACACCGGTGAGGCGTAAAAACCCTCCGCCACATAACGGCGCGCCGTGTCGTTGGCGATGTCGAAGCTCTCAATTGTTTGACCAATCTCGCCTGTTTCGCGGTCAACAATCGCCACCTGAGCGACGTCCATAAAACCGCGTTCAAGCGTCAGCGGCTGCGCAACTGTCAAACGCAGACTGTCGTTATCTCCGAACAGGCCATGTTTTGACATGCCGACTTGGAAAGCGCTTGAGAAATCGTCTCGGATTTGCAGCGCAGCGTTGCTTGCCGAACCGCTGGTTGAGCCGGTTGCTGATCCAAAAATGCTCAATCCGTCGCCCAGATCGAAGTCAGCTGCCAGAGTCACGCCTGAGGTGCGCACTCCGTCGCCAAAGTCTCCTTCATCGATTGATCGAACGCCGAACAAGGCGTCTCTTTCGTCAAGCATTGTGTATGCCAGAGAGATCGTTGAAGCGCCAGAGAGCGCGTAGTCGAGCCGAGCGGTGGTTGAATTGGCACGGTAGTCCCCGCGCTCTTCTAGCAGGGCCCTGTCGGCCAGCCCGAAATCCTCGCGGGCCACGCTTTCTTCGATTCCGCCATCGCGCTGTGAAGAGGCGAGGCTGAACCGCAATCCGTCAAGCAATTCTGCGTAACCTGACACATGTGTTCCGCCTGACGCAAAGCCGAGCAGCGGGTTCGCACCGCCGGTTACGGGGTTGTAGTCGGTGGTGAGGCCAAGATTGCGTTGGCCACCAATCTGTGCCGAGCCATCACCATGACCAAAGGCGAACCCAAAAGCGTTACCCGGCGCGTTGATTTGCACTGCGGTTTCAAGGTCTGGGCGGATAAGGAACTGGTCACCCACGACCACGTTCTGCGTCCCGCTCATTGTGAAAGTCCAGCCATCACCAATAGGTAGCGCAGGGGTTTGCTGCATGTCGCTGAAACCAGCGCCGCTGCCATCAGTGCCGCCATTCATCCATGCGGCGAAGCGGTTGTACATGAACTCGGGCAGGGTCGCGCCATTGACCGATGTGTCAAACAGCCGCGTCGAAAGTGGGATCAGGAAGTCCCGGCGGCTTTCGACAAGCTCCTCAAAAGCCGAGAAGTACATGTCGTTGGCGCTCCAGGATGCCTGGAAGCCGCCTTCCCGCAGGGTCTCGGCGCTGAGTTTCTGTGGGCGTTCCCACCATTTCATGTCGTCATTGTAGAGATAGAAAACGAGGTCATCGAAATCGAGCGCGGATTGCGCCGCCTCGATGTTCAGAAGGCCGTGGCCATAGATTTCATCAACGCCCGGTGCGCCCAGATCGGTTGCGCTTTCAAGAATCACCTTGGCAACATCCTCGGGATAAAGGCGTAGCCACGGCCAGCGGTCTTGCATTAGCGCAATCGCGCCGGAAACGAGCGGCGCTGCAAAAGAGGTGCCGGACACGCGCGTCGTGCCACCTTGGCCGTCTGAGGTCAGGATCATCTCACCCGGTGCGACGAGGAAGCGGTTCATCAACAGGCCGCTTTCGTTCAAATAATTGCCATCGGCGAAGTCTGAGTTTCCAGCGCTAAACGCCTGGTCGTTTTCGCAAACGCCGTTATTGAGCAAGCAAGCGGTTCCGGGGCGGTTGGAGAAATCAGAAATCTCAAGATTGGTGTCGACGGATCCTACCACCAGGAAGTTCGCGCCGAAGGCTCCGCCAAACTCGACATCGGTTGTTTGTGACACGCCATCATTGCCCGCCGCGATCACAAAAATCGCGTTGTTAAACCGCGTATCAGGCGAAGCGATAAAGACGTCGCGCCATTCCTCGGGAAGCGCCTCTCCGCTCACACCCAGCGAAAGGTTGATGACGTCAGCGCTGCGCTCGCGCACTGCCTGCACGCCGCGGGTGACGTCTTCCCAACTGGCCGTTCGGGTTTCGTCGAACGGGTTGAAGGCAGCGATCTGTGAGTTTGGCGCAATTCCCATAACGCCAACACCGTCATGTGGAGAGGCGATCAAGCTGCCAACAGCGGCGCCGTGCGCTTCATCGACAGTGTCATAGCCGCCCGAATACACCACTTTATTCGCGATATCGGCGCTGTCTGCGACGAAGAAGTCGATGAGCCCAATGGTCGAACGCGAACCGCCGCTTTGCGCTTGTGTTACACGCGGGGTCCAATTGACCGCACCCATCCAGTGGTCAACCTGGTCCATGCCGCTGTAATTCAGCAGGTTATCATACCAGTCGAGCACGAAGGCTTGGCGCTGATACATGCTCCAGTTTTGCAGGTCAGAAAGATCGTCGAGATCGACGCCCCATTTGTCAAAGAACTGATCAGCGAACGCCTCCTCAAAGCTCTCGCCAGTCTGAGCCTCGATCTCATCAGACCACTGCGCTTTGGCATCGGCAATCAAGATATTGAGTTGGGTTTCGATACCAGCAGTTTCGCCGTCCTGCCATGCCACCAAGAGGTTTGATGCCTGGGTGACAAAATCGTCGGAGAATGAACGAATGCGCCCAACTTTGGGATCAATCTCGCCAGCAGACGGCGTAAGGTCACCCCAAAAGCTGCGAATGTTGCCTTTGAACGGGTCAATATCGTCTTCGAAGCTGCGAATGCGCCCTCCATTGGCATCGATTTCGCCTTCGAAGCTCCGGATGCGGCCAACGAACGGGCCAAGCTCGCCTTCAAAGCTGCGAATGCGACCGCCATTGGGATCGACCTCGCCTTCGAAGCTGCGGATGCGTCCGCCCAGCGGATCGATATCGCCCTCAAACGAACGGATGCGACCGCCCAACGGATCAAGTGGGCGCGCATCTGCCTGTTCTTGCTGCTCTGCAGGCTCTGCATCTTTCTTCTTCGCCAAAGCAGGCTGGGAACCAAGCGCAACCAGCGCAAAAGCGCTGCCAAGCAGTGCAGCTTTTCTAGAACGAAACAACTTCATCGAATGATTTCCTCGTCAATCAGACGCGACTCCAATTGCGATGAAAATGCACCCGCACGGCTTTAAGGGTTGGTAAGGGGGTGCGTTAATACGAGATTACTAACGCCCTTATGGTTTGTGCGCAAAGCGCGGCCATTACGGCTTCGCAATGCTGAGTTTGCTCAGGACAGAACTCTCTGAATCAGAAAGGCTTTCATCCGCTTCTGATTGCGCAATGAAGCCAAACATCGTGTCTAGAGACATCGGTTTGGCGATATGGTAGCCCTGCAATTGATCGCAGCCCATAACCTTTAACAACGCCATTTTTGTCGGATCATCGACACCTTCCGCCGTCACCGTTAAACCGAGCGCATGCGCCAAGTCGATCGTCGAGCGCACGATCATCGGGTCGCGGTGGGAGGTGGTGAGATCTTTGATGAACTCGCGGTCAATCTTGAGCTCTTGGGCGGGGATGCGCTTGAGATAGCGTAGCGACGATAAGCCGGTGCCGTAATCATCGATTGAGATCATAATGCCAGCCGCGCTGAAAAGCTCAAGGTTGGCGAGCGCATGCCCAGCTTCTCTTATGACCGAGGTCTCCGTAATCTCGACTCCGATCCGTCCCGATGTGTTCTTGAGCGTTTCGATCACTTGGAGCGCAAATTCACTGTCTGAGATCAAATCAGCAGACAGATTGACAAATGTTGTGATGTTGATGCCCCTTTCAATCAATTCGAGTTGATCGAGCACCGCTTGCTTGAATGACCACAAGGTAAGCTCTCTAATCATGCCGCTTTGCTCTGCAAGAACGATGAGCTCTCCGATCGAAAGCTGATTGCGTTTTTCCGATTCCCAGCGAAACAGCGCCTCTGCGCTTTCGAAACGGCCGTTCTTGACGTTAAGTTTGGGCTGATAGGCTAGCGAGATTTCATTTGCGCGCAGCGCGTCACGAAGGCCTCTCATCACTTCTAACGTGGCATTTTGTTGATTAGTCCGCCCCTCTGTATCGACGCAGACTACTTCCTCAGCCGCCAATGCTGTATCCGTCAACGCCTCACGAAGACTATCGAAGGCCGCCTGTGTTGGGGGATCGCAGGGAGCGCGACCAATGGCTACGCGCGGCTGCTTGGTGCCGTCCAAATTTGACGCAGCGGCATGTTTTTTCAATGCTTCCACTGCGCCGCGCGTCAAATCAATGGCCGCGTTTTCACAATCCGCGAAAAACTCGCACTCGATCGTGCCCTCGTTCAACCTACTTATCAAAAGATCCACTGGCGCATCTGTCAGATGTTTTGCGAGGCTCTGCAGTTCGTGGTCCTCGGCATGTTCTGCGCTGAGTGAAGCATCTTGCGACGGGCCAATGTTGATCACAGCAATGTATTTTTGCTTACCTTTCGGCGCGCCACTGGATCGGCTTTTTCCAAAGGACTTTGGTACAGCCGCAAGCGCTTTAGGAGAGCGTGAATCCTGCTCGCTCGGCTTCTCCATCGTCAGCCGTGCCGCGAACCAGCCAAGCGCAGCTGCGAATGCGGACAAACCACAAATCAAGATAATGTCCGCAATCGTCATCGGCTCGCCATAACTTTGAAAGCTAAACCAATGCCTAAGGGCACACGCCAAGGTACCCGCTACACGCAACGCACGGACTGGGACCACTGCAAAACTGTCGCTTTGCTATCGCTAGCCCGTAAGGGCATGGAGCCAAAATCATTGGATAAAGCCAAATTGGTCGGGAAGAGAGGATTCGAACCTCCGGCCCCCGCCTCCCGAAGACGGTGCTCTACCAGGCTGAGCTACTTCCCGATCCACCTCCAGGCAGGAGTGCCTGCCAGCATAGGTAGGCGGGCGCGTATAGGTGTGGATAGAGGTGGTGGCAAGCAGGCACAGCTGGCTTATAGATTGGCACATGGTGAGCCTTGAAACTCCAGATACGATTCCTTCTGAATTGACTGGCCCTGGCCATCCCGAATGGCAATATCTCGATCTGATGCGCCAGATTTGGGAGGTGGGATCGGAGCGGGTCGATCGAACGGGTGTTGGCACCCGGTCAGTTGCCGGTGCGATGCTGCGCTATGATCTGGGCGAAGGCGCCATGCCTCTGCTGACAACCAAGCGTGTCTATTGGAAAACTGCGACGCGTGAGATGCTGTGGTTCCTGACAGGGGAGACCAATATTCGCCCGCTGGTCCTGCAAGGGGTGAAGATCTGGAACGAATGGCCACATGCGCGATACGTCAAAGAAACGGGCGAGGCGATCGCGCTTGATGACTTTGTGCAGCGTATTGCGGATGATGAAGGATTCGCTGCGCGTTGGGGCGATCTCGGCCCGGTCTATGGCAAGCAATGGGTCGATTGGCCAACCTACCGCTATCGCGCAGATGGCCTTTATGAAAAAGGCGAGGGGATCAACCAGGTCGCGCAAGTGGTCGAGAGCCTCAAAACCAATCCGGGCAGCCGCAGGCATATCATCGAGGGATGGAATGTGGCGGAACTTGATCGGATGGCGCTGCCTCCTTGTCATAAGACATATCAGTTCCATGTGGCAGGCGATCGGTTGAATTGCCTGCTCTACCAGCGATCTTGCGATGTCGCGCTGGGTCTGCCTTTCAATCTGTGGTCAGCGGCTTTGCTTACGCGGATGTTGGCGCAGCAGACGGGGCTTGAGCCGGGTGAGCTCGTCTGGATGGGGGGGGATGTCCATTTGTATCTTAATCACGCTCATCTGATCGAAGAACAACTGACTCGCGAACCCCAAGGCCAGCCCACTTTGGCAATCACGCGAAAGCCCGAAACAATTTTCGATTACAAGATTGAGGATTTTCGGGTCGATGATTACGCGCCATTGCCCCCAATCAAGGCACCTGTTGCGGTGTGATTACCCCTGCTTGACGCTGCGTTTTTGCTAACATACCCGCTCTTCTTATACCCCCTTTCGGGAGAGCAAACTTATGGCCGAACCGGCTGATCCAAACTCCTCATCCACCAACGGTGCGAGCAATCGCCCAGCGCTGGCTTTGCATGTGCCAGAACCCAAATATCGCCCCGGTGATCCAGTGGATTTTGGCGACATCGATATCGGCCAGCCGGGTGATCAACCGCGCCCTGATGAAGGCGTCAACCCAGAAGACATGAAAGAGCTCGCCTATGGCCTTGTCAGGGTGCTGGGCGATGATGACAAGGCGCATGGACCGTGGGATCCCAAGCTTGATCCCGAGACTTTGCGCGCGATGCTGGGTCATATGGCGATGGTACGGGCCTTTGATGAACGCATGTTTCGCGGGCAAAGGCAGGGTAAGACTTCGTTTTACATGAAGTGCACCGGTGAAGAGGCGACCAGCGTGGCGGCTTCTATGGCGCTGGCATCCGATGATATGGTGTTTCCCAGCTATCGCCAGCAAGGCATTCTGATCGCGCGCGGATATCCGCTGATCGAGATGATCAATCAGATCTATTCGAACAAGGGCGATAAGCTAAAAGGCCGCCAATTGCCGATTATGTACTCAAGCCGTGAGCACAGCTTCTTCTCCATTTCCGGCAATCTTGCGACCCAAACCCCGCAAGCGGTGGGTTGGGCGATGGCGAGCGCGATCAAGGGCGACAGCCGCATCGCTGCAACTTGGGTGGGTGAGGGCTCAACCGCAGAGGGCGATTTCCATTCGGCTTGCACCTTTGCAACCGTTTACAACGCGCCCGTGATTCTCAATGTTGTGAACAATCAATGGGCTATCTCCAGCTTTTCAGGTTTTGCTGGAGCAGAGCGCACCACCTTTGCCGCGCGGGCTCTGGGTTATGGGCTTGCAGGCTTGAGGGTCGATGGCAACGATGCGCTCGCCTGTTTTGCAGCTCAACAATGGGCTGCAAACCGCGCACGTGCCAATAAGGGACCGACCTTGATCGAGTTCTTCACCTACCGCGCAGAAGGGCATTCAACCTCCGATGATCCGTCCGGCTATCGCAGCGCGCAAGAGCGCGAGGAATGGCCACTGGGTGATCCGGTGATGCGCCTCAAAAACCACCTCATTGCCATCGGTGAATGGGATGATGATCGGCAGGCAGCAATGGATCAGGCTTGTGCCGAAGAGGTCAAGGCAACGACCAAAGAGGCGGAGAAGAACGGCATTCTTGGCCACGGGCTGCACCATCCGTTTCACACGATGTTCGAAGACGTGTTTGAAGAGCTTCCTTGGCATCTTGAAGAACAGGCGGCACAGGCCACGCGGGAACGGCAGGTCAAATGGCCAGACCAGCACCCCATGGATGGAGCGGGCAAATGAACGCTCAAACAAATGACATGAAAGCACAAGACGCTGGCGCTGAACGCAGGATCAATATGATCGAGGCGATCAACGAAGCGCTCGATGTGATGTTGGCGCGCGACCCCGATGTGATCGTCATGGGTGAAGATGTCGGCTATTTCGGCGGCGTGTTCCGTTGCACAGCAGGCCTGCAGGAAAAGCACGGCAAAACCCGCGTGTTTGACACCCCGATCAGCGAATGCGGGATCATTGGCGTGGCGGTGGGGATGGGCGCTTATGGCCTGCGCCCGGTCCCGGAGATTCAGTTTGCCGATTACATCTATCCGGGTCTTGACCAGCTGATTTCCGAAGCGGCGCGGCTGCGCTATCGCTCGGCCACTGAGTATGTCGCGCCCATGACGGTGCGCTCGCCCTTTGGCGGAGGGATATTCGGCGGGCAAACGCATTCACAGTCGCCCGAAAGCCTGTTCACCCATGTCGCTGGCCTCAAAACGGTTATCCCGGCGACGCCTTATGACGCAAAGGGGCTGCTGATCAGCTGCATCGAAGACAATGATCCGGTGATCTTCTTTGAGCCGAAGCGTATCTATAACGGCCCATTTTCAGGCTATTACGATAAGCCAGTTGAGCCTTGGAAGAATCATCCGGACAGCGTTGTGCCTGAAGGGTATTATTCGATCCCGCTCGGCAAGGCGCGCCATGTGGCCGAAGGTGAGCAGATCACTGTGCTTGCCTATGGCACCATGGTTCATGTGGCAGAGGCGGTTTGCCGGGAAAAAGGCATTGAGGCCGATATCCTCGATCTGCGAACGCTCGTCCCGCTTGATATTGAAGCAATTGAAGCCTCGGTGGAGAAGACAGGGCGCTGCCTGATCGTTCACGAAGCCACTCGCACCAGCGGCTTTGGCGCGGAATTGTCTGCACTCGTCACCGAGCGCTGTTTCTACCACCTCGAAGCGCCCGTTGAACGTGTCACTGGTTTTGACACACCCTATCCGCACAGCCTCGAATGGGCCTATTTCCCAGGTCCCGTCCGCATTGGCGAGGCGATTGACAAGATCCTCAAGGATTGATCCGACTATGAGCAAGTTCACATTCAATATGCCCGATGTGGGCGAAGGCGTGGCCGAGGCGGAAATCGTCGAATGGCAGGTCAAGGTCGGGGACAATGTCGCGGAAGACCAGCACCTGGTTGACGTGATGACGGACAAAGCCACAATCGACATTGAAAGCCCGGTTTCGGGCACGGTTATCGAAGTGGCGGGCGAGGTTGGCGATGTCGTCAGCGTTGGCGCGATGCTGCTGGTGATTAAGATCGAGGGTGATGCGGAGGTCGAGCCTGAGGCGCAAACGCCCGCTCCGGCGCCTGCTCCCGCAACCCGCATCCAGAACCGGAGCAAGATCACAGAGCCAAAGGCCCAGCCAAAGCAAGCGAACCAAACTCCAGCGCCTCAACCCGTGGGTGAGCCGTGCTGCTCCTGCGGCCAAAGTCCTCGCCAGCCCTGCGGTTCGCAAACGCGCCAATGAACTCGGCATTGACCTTGGCGAGGTTAAGCCTGCCGCCGATGGCCGTGTGCGCCACGCCGATCTCGATCAATTCCTCGCTTACAATGCGGGCGGCGGCTTCACCCCGGCTGGCAAACAGCGCGATGACGAGCCGATCAAAGTTATCGGCCTCAGGAAACGCATCGCCCAGAATATGAGCGCGGCCAAGCGCAACATCCCGCATTTCACCTATGTCGAAGAATGCGATGTGACCGAGCTTGAGCGGATGCGCGGTGACCTGAATTCCGCCCGCGGTGCAAAGCCTAAACTCACCATGCTGCCGCTGCTTATCACGGCCATCTGCAAGCTGATCCCGGACTATCCGATGATCAATGCGCGCTTTGATGATGAAGCAGGGATCGTCACCCGCCACGGAGCGGTGCATCTTGGCATGGCGACGCAGACAGACAACGGCCTGATGGTTCCGGTGATCCGCGATGCGCAAAGTCGCAATCTGTGGCAGCTTGCAAGCGAGATTGGCCGCTTGGCTGCCGCAGCTCGCGATGGTACAGCCAAATCGGAAGAGCTTTCGGGCTCAACTTTGACGGTGACATCGCTCGGACCCCTAGGCGGGGTGGCGACCACCCCTGTTATCAATCGGCCTGAGGTCGCCATTATCGGCCCCAACCGCATCATAGAGCGACCCATGTTCGTCACCGGTGCCGATGGCGCTGAGCGGATTGAGAAGCGCAAGCTGATGAACATTTCCATCTCCTGCGATCACCGTGTGGTTGATGGTTTCGATGCGGCCAGCTTTATTCAGGACATGAAAAAGCTGATTGAGACGCCGGTTCTGCTGCTTTCGGAGTAATGTTCGAAAAATGACACAAAATGAGCCGCGCGGGCGTTGACAGCCAATCGCGCTGGCCCTAATGGCCTCGCTCCCAAGCGGTTCAAAGCGCTTAAGCGGGTGTAGCTCAGTTGGTTAGAGCGCCGGCCTGTCACGCCGGAGGTCGCGAGTTCAAGTCTCGTCACTCGCGCCACTTTCTTCAAGATTTGGAATTGAGAAAGGGCGCGGCCTTACCTTGTAGCGATGGGTCATCAGGCGCGATTGTGACTGTGTCCGTTTTGTCGGGAAGCGTCCGCAAAAACCGCCTCACGGTGACTAGGTAATCATACTGTCTTAGAGCGTCACTGGTCAGCAATTGGGGTTCACCCCCTTCCAGCATGAAGCCAAAAACAGGGGCGTCCTTTATGTTCGCGAGCATGGCGATCATCGCGTCTTTGTCGCGGCGGGTTGCGCGCGCTAAGGCGGTGCCGAGCAGCATAAAGCCGCGTTCTTTACCCACATCTTCCGGCGCGAGCAGAAACAGCGTTTTTTCCGTGTAGCGTTTGGCCGCGATATGGCCGATCTCCCAGTCAACACCCTCGGTTTCGTCCAGAACCATGATGATCGCAGCTGACCGTTCGCAAAGGCCCATCACAGCGTCTTTCCATGTCGCATGGTCAAAATAGCCGCGCGCCACACCATAAGGCGGAGCAGGGTCATCAGGGTTGCCCAAGGCGACTGTGGGGCCCACGCGTGTGCCTTCATCCAGCACCAGCATATCGAGTGAAGCCAAAGCTCCGGCCCCATCGAACATCCAGCGTGCTGGGTTGAACGCGCCCTTCGGTAAAGGCACCGTGTCGTTGAGGAAAGAGCGCAGAAACAAGATCGGCGCGCGATTGTCCTGATGCTGGATATCATGGAGAGAGACGCGCATTTGTTCTTCGGCGCGCCGCACACTCCAGCGTGCGACCACGCCGACGAAGTAAGGGATCACCATGATGACCGTAAGATAGAAGCCAAGCGCAATGGCAACGATCGTCAGATCTACCGCGACGCGCCCCAGATTGCGCAATTCCAAAAGCGCGTTGATGACAACGCCGACATTGGGAAACAGTTGGACTGCGACGGGTGGTATCAAGCACACGAAAATGAACACGATGATCATTCGCCAAAAGTTCGAAAAATTCGCGATCCCGGCGATCACCATCAGGAACCCGGTCCACACTTTGTTTTTTGCGTAGCGTAGCGCGACAGGAATGTTGGCCAGGCGTTTGATCAGGCTTTGCCACTGGTCTTCGTCGCGGGCAGTTTCGCGCAGCAATTGGCGCTCTTCATCCGCCAGACTTTGGGCTCTTGCCCGCGCGGTGAATGCGAGCCAGATCAAGTATACATGCAATAGGACAACGCCTGACAGATAGAGCCACGGGACATAGCTTTGCGCTGTGAGCATATCTGTGCTCGGATTGTCTGCCCAGTCATAACCGTACCCAATTGTGTTCAGATACGCCGCGTAAAGATTGACCGCGAGCCCAAACCCGCACAGCGCCAGCACCCACCACGGGGTGCGAAGCTGGGCAAAGAATGCGAAAACAATGGCCGCAATTGCTAGGCCGACTACGTCCAGTGGTGCGATGCTGCCATCGAATGCGCCAAAGCCCGTAAAGGCGGGCAAAGGCTCTGAGGATTGCTCGATTATCGCGGTGGAGGCGTCGATGAACCAGACCAGAAAGTCGGTCGCAAACGAAAACAGGCTTACAAAAAGCATGAAGATCAGCAAGGACCAGCACAATTGGCACACACGCCGGACAAAGTGCGAAGCGCTCCAAGCGCGGGTCAGACGGCTAATATCAACCCGACCAATTGGCTCAGCCTCACCCGTCGTCATCGTCGCAGCTCCCCCCTTTAAGCCGACCGTGATCTCAAAACCAAGATACGCGGGCAAATGGCTCGCAGACGCTTAACCTGACATTGCCGCTGGCCCTTGAGAGTGTTTCATGTGGCGATAGCAGCATGTCTCAATTCATAAATTCATCGCATTTTGCACCGCTTGGCGCAAATTGAGGCGACGGGCTGCGCGCTGTCCCTATTGCGCGCATTCCCTAGCACCCGCAAAGCACTCTTGGAGACATATGGACCGCCCCGAAACTCTGATTATGAATTGGCGCAGCGTCGCCATGGCACTCTTGGTGCTAAGCGCTTTGATCCCGCAAATGTATCTGTGGGCGCGCGGGATTGAGAGGCGCGCGGCTGCTTGGCTTGCGGCCTTCATCACGGCGGTTTCTGTCGACACCTTGCCGATGACAATCGGTTTCGCTGGCGCTTATGATATCTGGCCGGGGCTAACTTTTCTTCCCGTTAACGTCTCACTGTTGTTCGGTCCGCTGCTATATTACCACGCGCGGCAATTGATGATCGGTTATGTTCCGGTGAGCCATTACAGCCTGCTGCTGCCGGGCGCATTCTATTGGCTGTATCAACTATGGGCCTTTTCGGCTTTGGGGGACTACCGTTCAAAGTGGCGATTCAACGATGCAATCCATGAACCTTATGTGGTGCCTGCAATCTCGGCAGTGACGCTGGGCATAACGCTGTGGTGTTTTTGGCAGATTTGGAAGACCCGGGCGCGCTACTTGAATTGGCTTGATGAGAACCGGTCAGACGGGGATGCATTTCAGCCCACATGGATATCGCATTTTCTTATGCTGACGCTGTTCGCCGCGATCCTTTGGGTTATCGAGCTTGCTCTCGGATTCACGCTCAACATCAATTACTTCGAGCAGTTTTGGTGGGATATTGCGATGCTGTTCCTGGTGATGCTGCTGTCGCTCGAAGCGTTGGCTCGGATCAGCCATCCTTACTTGAAGATGTTGGAGCCTGACGCTGAAGCGGTTGAGGAATTGCTAGAGGCGGCCGCTGAAGAGCGTGATTGGGCGCAAGAGGGAGAGCGGTTGAAAGCTATGGTGATTGAACATGGCTGGCATTTGGAAAGCTCGCTTTCGCTGCAAACGCTTTCGCGACGATTCGGGATGAACCAGGCCTATGTCTCACGCGCGCTCAACCAAGGTCTGGATTTAAGCTTTACACGCTTTATCAACGGGCTGCGGGTCGATCATGCGAAAAGTATGGTGGTGCAAGAAGATGCCAATCTGCTCGATATCGCGCTCGCCTCAGGCTTTGGATCAAAGGCGAGTTTCAACCGCGCTTTCAAACTGCATAGCGGGCATAGCCCGAGCGAGTATCGCCGTCTCAATTCGTAAATTATGCGGGCCATAGGCCAATCTGCGCCGACAAAGATGGTGCGCGCTGATCAAAGCGCCTCCAGATCTAAGGAGGATCGTTTTCAATGTCGGTTTTCAATCTCAAATCATTAGGCGCCATTGTCGCTACCAGTGTGCTCTCTATGGCGGCGTGCAGCGACCGGCCCGAGGCAATGCCGGTTATGCCGCCCGCCATTGCAGCGGATGGTCAACTCACCCCGCAGCAGGTGCGCGAAGACATCGCCATTGCGAAAGAGGCGTTCGAGCGCGTGCACCCCGGCTACACCCGTTATGCGAGCCAGACAGAAATGGACGCGCAATGGCAGGCGGTGATTGATGCAGCCGATGCAGCTGGCGGGTTGTCGCTGCCTGAATTTTATTTGGCCTCCGAAGAGGCACTTGTCGCCATACGCTGCGATCACACCAAGGCTGAATTGCCGCGTTCTTTGCGCGATGCGAGGCAAGGCAAGCCGCTCTACTTGCCCGCGCGTTGGACAGTGGTTGAAGGTCGCGCTTTGGTGGAGGTTGCGGGAGAGGGCACGGGCTTGGAATTCGGCGATGAGATAGTCTCGATCGACGGGCGGCCCATGGTCGACGTGATGGCTGATATTGCGCCCTATATCCCGGTTGATGGCTACACCGAATGGTCGCGGGCTGGTGAGATTGGGCAATCACTGGAGTTTATGGGGGGCGGTGTGGACCACTTTGGTGCGCTGCTTTGGGACGTTTCTGAGACCGCCACTTTGGAAGTTCAGTCGGCTGATGGAGCCACGCGCAACCTTGATATACCCCGCGTGGATATTGCCAATTGGTCAGCGCTGGGTGACGCATCGCAAGCGAACTTTAAAGACGCCGTGCAGTTTGAGCGATATGGCAACGATGTCGCCTATGTCCGGGTCGACACTTTCGTAAATTACCGTGATCCGGTTGATCCTGACGACATTTTCGATCCCATTTTCAGAGCTATTCGTGAAGAAGGGCGAGGCACTCTGATTATCGATCTGCGAAAAAATGGCGGCGGATCTTCAGGACCAGCCTATGAACTGCTTGCAAACATCATTGACGAACCATTTCGCCCGATCCGCGAGATGCGGGCCAAAACACTCGATCTGGATGGAATCCGGCCCTACCTCTGGACGTGGGATGCGCGTGCGCTTGATCCCAATCCCTTAGGTTTTTCGCGCAATGACGATGGAACTTACGCGCTGCGTGGCTTCGTCTCAGAGGATCTGGCTGAAGTAGACCCTGCGCGATATGCGTTTGATGGAGAGGTGATCGTCCTGACCAGCAACTCCAATTCTTCTGGCAGCACCAATTTCGTCACCTGGGTAACCGAGACGGGGAGGGCGACCACAATCGGAGAGAGGACCGGCGGCAGCGCCGAAGGGCCGACAGCTGGGCTACAATTCACGCTAACCTTGCCCAACAGCGGTGTGCGCATGCGGCTGCCATTCTTTCATGTGCTCAACAATGTAAGCAGCTTTGAAGAAGGCTTTGGCATTTCGCCTGAAGTGATGGCTCCACTGACGGTTAAGGCGTTCCGCGAAAGGCGCGACCCTGCGCTTGAAGCCGCGCTGGCATTTGCGAGCGGAGAGACCGCCACAAGCGCTGCTGACTTTGCGTCGCTTGCCGGAGATGGGTGGTCGGGAGAACTCGATTACCTCAATTACGGGCGCGAGGACCGCTCCACTATACCAGTAAGGATGAATGTCAGCGCGCCAGAGGGGCTCAGCGTGCCCTACGCATTCCTTTATCCTGGTGAAGAGGACAAGAACGCCGATGATGCAATCACGATCGGAGCAAATGGGCTGGTGATCAACGGTTTGCGCATTGTTTCTCGCACGCGCGGCGAAGACGGCTCTCTTGTGTTGGTTGCAGCGGGGGAAGGCTCCGATGACAATCGGCCCGCTGATATTCGCGTGACCTATCGGATTGCAGATCGCAGCTTTTCAGTGGCCAAGGATGTGCGGTTTCAGGGCGGCGGGTTCTTCAACCGAAACCGTTACAACCTTACTCGCTAGTCTCATCGCTGGAAGGAGGCGCGCTCCACCGGCCCGTCTCCATCCAGATAAGGAATCGTTTGAGCGGCAACAGCCATATCAGGCCCAGAAAAACGTATAGGATCGTCTGCACCCAGCTAGGCCAGAAGCGCACAATATCCGCCAAATAGACCGCGATCAGCACACCATAGACCATCAGCGCCACAAACAGCCCGATAATGCCTACCGGAATTCGCCAAGTGGGGGTTTCGCGCACAGCTTTATCCTTCAGTCCAATCCGTAAATCCGCGTTGGTGTCACCACGGCATCCAGCCTGATGTCATGCGGCTCGATGGGGAGCGCTTTGACGCATTGCGCGTCCCATGCAAGCCCGATTGCTATGCGACCGGGATGGTCCGCGAGCCAGCGATCGTAATGCCCGCCGCCCTGGCCAAGCCGATCCAGATCAGTGGTGAACCCGATCAAAGGTACGAACAAGACATCGGGCAGGATGCTTTGAGCGGTGCTGTCTGGTTGTTTGAGGCCAAATGGGCCGCTTACCAGATCGCTTTCGCTGTGCGGATCGCTGTGTTCCCCGAAAGCCATTGGCGCGCCTTCGTCAGCGAAGCGCGGGAGGGCGACCCTATGGCCAGCCTCATGAAAGAACCGCGCATAGCCAGCGGTTGGCGCTTCTTCAGGCGTTGAATGATACAGACCGACAACAGCGTCAGGTGCAATCTTCGCGAGCAAAGGCGCGGGCGGGCGGTTGAACAAGAGCGCCTTGATGCTTTCAGGCTGGGCAGCGACATGCTGGCGTCGCGCGGCGCGCAGATTTCTTCGAAGGGTGGATTTGGTGTTCACGTGGATCAATTGGCCATCTTGCATTGCTCAGCCCGTAGGATCGCAATGAGCGAGGGATTTGCACCGGTGCATGCCGGTGCAAAAGGAGATGACGGGACCACTATGGGTCGTTGCTTGGAAATCCACTGACGCCGAAGAGTCAGGTGGGCGCCGTATACCCCAGTCCCACAGCCGAACTGGTGGACCAGGGCAGGGACAGCTCCCGTGGATTGCTTATAGCCCCAGGGATTTTCTATAGCTCGTGCCGAGCAGCCCCGCCGCCACGCGATCTAGGAGGCTTGGGCAGTTCCTTCAAGCTTGCTCGCGGTTGCCTCAGCCTTTGCAGCCAGAGCTTCGAGCTTTTCTGCCATCGCTTCGGAAAGAGCCGCATCTTCGGCAGGACCGCCAAACAGGTCGTGCTGGTGACGCGCGCGTTCCTGCAATTCGGCGATATCGGCCTTGAGAGTGGCGTTGTCCTTGCGCGCGCGCTCTTCTGCCTTGCGTAGGGTTTCAATCTCCGCACGCAGCTCAGCCTTTTTGCCGCCGGACTTTTCCTTGTCTTCTTCGATTTGCGCTTCCGCCTCGCGCTTTGCATTGGCGGCGTCATCCTTTGCGCGCTGGGCTTCTTGGCGCGCTTCGGCGACTTCTAATCGGGCAGAGGTGAGGGCGGTTCGCACCTCATCGAGTTCATCGGCCATGAACAATGCAGCGAAAATAAGATTCTGCGCTTCCAACGCTGCGCGGGAATCTCCAAGTTTTGCGTAATTTTCGTCGATAACAGCGCCCAGCTTGGCAACTTTCTCTTCTTCGCCGGGGCCGCAAGCGATTGAATAGGTCTTCGGGCCAACCTTGATTGAGACCTGGCTCACGCCTCAAGCTCCTCAATCAAAGCGTCCAATTCCCCAAGAGTATCAGCCACTTCCTCGCGTAGCTTTTCATGCGTGTTGATCAGCGACATGATCTTGGCAGAGTTTTTCGCCTCATGTTCTGCAGCGGCGGAACAGTATTTCCACCGATCGCATCGGCGCGCGCAGCATCTATCCGTTCCATCGCGGCGGTGATGCGGGACATGGCTTGCTCTATCCGTGAAGCGCTCATAGCGGCATTGCAAATACCAACTTCTCATGTTTTCGCAAAGCGTTGGTGAGACCTGTTGATAAGTGATGTGCAACGCTTCATCCGAAATGACCAATCGTGGAGCCGGGCCTTGAGAGTGTTGACCTTGCACTAGCGCTCAGCAATGGGTTTGCGCGCCTCATTCTAGGCACGAATCGATCCTTTGGGCAAAAACCAAAGCCCTCGACAAAAGCGCCTAGTAAAGAAGCGCTTCAGCAGGAGCCGCCAGCGCCATGACAGTTGATCCAGCCCGCCTCCAACCCATGGCAAACGCCATTCGCGCGCTTTCAATGGACGCGGTGCAAGCTGCCAATTCAGGTCACCCGGGAATGCCGATGGGCATGGCCGACGTGGCGGCAGTGCTGTTTTCAAAGCACCTAAAGTTCAATCCAGCGCGTCCCGATTGGGCTGACCGTGATCGGTTTGTGCTGTCCGCTGGGCACGGTTCGATGTTGATTTATTCGCTACTGCACCTGTCTGGCTATGCCAGGCCCACGATGGAGGAAATCCGCAATTTCCGCCAATTGGGGAGCCCATGTGCCGGCCATCCAGAAAATTTCCTGCTCGAAGGTGTGGAATGCACCACGGGACCGCTTGGCCAAGGCCTCGCTATGGCAGTCGGCATGGCGATGGCGGAGCGGCATCTCAACGCGGTGTTCGGCGCTGATCTGGTAGATCACCGGACTTGGGTGCTTGCAGGCGATGGTTGTCTGATGGAAGGGATCAACCACGAGGCTATCGGGCTTGCCGGACACTTGAACCTTGGCCAGCTCAACGTCCTTTGGGATGACAACGCGATCACCATCGACGGCACTACCGATCTTTCGACCAGCGAGAATGTGAAAGCCCGTTACGAAGCCACAGGCTGGCATGTCGTCAGCTGCGATGGCCATGACTTTGCCGATATTGATCGCGCTCTGGAAGAGGCGAAAGCCGATCCGCGTCCCTCTTTGATCGCATGCAAAACAGTGATCGGAAAAGGCGCTCCGAACAAACAAGGCACCAGCGCGACCCATGGCGCAGCGCTCGGCACTGATGAGGTAGCGGCAGCGCGCGACTATCTCGGATGGAGTTCTGAGCCATTCAATGTGCCTGCCGACATACTCAAAGACTGGCGCGCCACCGGTGATGCCGGCGCAGCGGAGCAGGCGGCGTGGGAACAACGGCTTGCGGCGTCCGACAAACGTGAATCCTTCGAAAGGCAAATGGCGGGCACCGCAGACAGCGTTGCAACCGTGATTGAAGGTCACATACGCGCGCTCGCCGCAGAGCCGCAAAAGGTCGCAACGCGCAAGGCCAGCGAAATGGCGCTCGGCCCGCTCACCGCAGCCTTGCCGCAGATGGTCGGGGGTTCGGCGGATTTAACCGGTTCGAACAACACCAAAACGCCTTCAACACTGCCGATGACGGCAGATGATTATTCGGGGCGCTATGTCTATTACGGGATCCGCGAATTTGGCATGGCCGCCGCGATGAACGGCATGGCTTTGCATGGCGGCGTTGTGCCCTATGGCGGAACGTTCCTGATCTTTTCTGACTATTGCCGCAACGCGATCCGGCTGTCCGCTCTGCAGAAGACGCAGGCGATCTATGTGATGACGCATGATAGCATTGGCCTGGGCGAAGATGGCCCAACGCACCAGCCGATTGAGCAGGTGATGAGCCTCCGCCTGATCCCCAACCTCAACACGTTCCGCCCTTGCGATACGATTGAGACGGCGGAATGCTGGGCGCTCGCGCTATCGACGGCTGAGACACCGTCTGTGCTCGCGCTGACCCGCCAAGGCCTGCCGCAATTGCGCGGCGAGTGCGATGCGGAATGGACCATGGCGCAAAACGCCTGTGCGAAAGGCGGCTACCGGATGCGCAGCGCTGCGGCGGATCGCAAGGTGGTTCTTGTCGCGAGCGGAAGCGAGGTCGCGCTTGCAATGGAATGCGCCGAGCAATTGGAAACGGCGGGCGTGGGCGCTGATGTGATCTCCATGCCCTGCACCGAACTCTTCGACGCGCAGGATGAAGAGTACAAAAGCGATCTTTTGCCTGATGATGCTTTGATCGTTTCAATCGAGGCAGGCGCGACGCAGGGGTGGGAGCGTTACACAGGCCGCTCTGGTCTCAATATCGGCATCGACAGTTTTGGCGGTTCTGCGCCAGCCAGCGATCTGTTTGCTCATTTCGGCTTAACCGCCGAGGCGATTGTCCCGCAAATCCAAGACAAATTGAACACGTAAACTCAGGAGTTTCCCTCTCATGGCTACCAAAGTTGCCATCAATGGTTTTGGCCGCATCGGCCGTCTTGTCGCCCGCGCTATCCTAGAGCGTGATAATCACGATCTGGAACTGGTGTCGATCAACGATCTTGCAGACACCAAATCGAACGCGCTGCTTTTCCAATACGATTCCACCCATGGCCGTTTCCCCGGCACCGTTGAGGTTGCGGATGGGGCGATCGTCGTGAATGGAAAGAGCATTGCCGTCACCTCCGAGCGCGATCCTGGCAATCTCCCACATGGCGAACAGGGCGTTGACATCGTATTGGAATGCACAGGCTTCTTCCAAAGCCATGAGGCTGCAGAACCGCATCTGAAAGCGGGCGCCAAGCGGGTGCTGATTTCTGCGCCGGCAAAGAATGTGTCGGCGACGGTGGTCTACGGTGTGAACCACGATGTGCTGAGCGCGGATGATGTGATCGTCTCAAACGCCAGCTGCACCACTAATTGTCTCTCTCCAGTGGCCAAAGTGCTGAACGATACGGTCGGGATTGAGCGCGGCTTTATGACCACGATCCACTCTTACACCAACGATCAGCGTATGCTCGATCAGATGCACGGCGACATGCGCCGGGCACGGGGCGGGGCGCAGAACATGATCCCAACCACCACGGGCGCCGCGCGCGCAGTGGGTTTGGTTCTGCCAGAGCTCGCGGGCAAGCTGGACGGATCATCGGTCCGCGTGCCAACGCCCAATGTGTCGCTGGTGGATCTGGTGTTCCAGCCGGGCCGGGATACTTCTGCTGAAGAGCTTAATGCGGCGCTGCTGGCGGCGGCTGATGGCCCGATGAAGGGCGTGCTGGGACTATACAAGCGATCCGCTGGTCAGCTCTGATTTCAACCACCATCCAGCTAGTTCGACCGTGGACAGCCTCGAGACATCGGTGATGGAAGGCAAGCTGGCACGTGTTGTCAGCTGGTATGACAATGAATGGGGCTTTTCCAACCGCATGATCGACACCGCTGGCGTCATGGCAACGTTCTTGTAAGCTAGACGCTTCGATGAACATTACGGAACTGCACCCAGAATACCTTGCTGCGTTGGCGCGCCAGTTCGGTTTTTTGGGAGCGTTCCTAGGGGGCGTGTCGGCGACCTTGTTTGTGACGCTGCTCACCCTTGCGAAGCCATCACGGGTGGTGCGCTGGGCGATTGGGCTGGCAGCAGTCGCAGCAGTGGCTTTCATCGTCACCGCCTATATGAGCGTGGGCGTGATCGCGAACAGCCATCCCAACGCGCCGCCGCAAATGGCCGGCAATTCGATTGTGATTGTGCAAGTGACTATGTCGTTGAGCTTTGCGATTGGATCACTCGCGCTGCTCGCGGCGATTGGTGTGAGCGGCTGGTCACGGTCAAGGGTGTTGGGGATCGTTACGTCGGTGGTTGCATTCCTGGGCGCTGTCCCTCTCTTTCTCGATTTTGCATAGAATGTGCCGGAGGCTCTCTTCTGATGTCTAAATTCAAAACACTCGATGAACTGGGTGATGTAACCGGCAAGGTTGCGCTTGTACGGGTCGATTTGAACCTGCCCATGAAGGACGGGTCCGCAAGCGATGTGACCCGCGTGGAAGCTGTTAAGCCCACCATTCTAGAGCTGTCCGAGAAAGGCGCGAAGGTGCTGCTTCTCGCCCATTTCGGCAGGCCTGCTGGTCAGCGCTCCAGCGTGCTGTCCACCAGCATGGTGGTCGGCGACGTCGAAGGAGTGCTGGGCAAAGAGCTGATGTTCATTCCAGAAGTCGCGGGGCCGGTGGTGGAACAGTCCATCGGCATCTTGCGAGATGGCGATATTGGCCTGCTCGACAACACTCGGTTCTGGCCGGGGGAAGAAGCGAATGACGCTGATTTTGCCAAGTCCATTGCGGCTCATGGTGATTTCTACGTCAACGATGCGTTCTCCGCCGCGCACCGCGCCCATGCAACAACGGAAGGGATAACAAATTACCTGCCATCCTACGCTGGCCGCGCCATGGAGAAGGAGTTGAAGGCACTCGACGCAGCGCTCGGCAATCCGGAAGCACCAGTGGCGGCGGTTGTCGGCGGCGCAAAGGTTTCGACCAAACTGGCTGTGCTCGAAAACCTCGTGGGCCGCGTCCAGCACTTGATTATCGGTGGCGGGATGGCCAACACATTTCTGGCCGCGCGCGGTGTCGATGTCGGTAAGAGCCTGTGCGAACACGACCTTACCGAGACTGCAGCAAAGATCATGGACGAAGCCGACCATGCCGGCTGCACGGTGCACCTGCCCTATGACGTAGTGGTCGCACAGGAATTTGCCGCCAACCCTGCGAGCTTGCGCACCTGCAACGTCCACGAGGTCGGCGCGGAGGAGATGATCCTCGATATCGGTCCGCAAGCGACAGAAGCGCTCGCCGATGTGCTCAAGACCTGCCGTACCCTCGTCTGGAACGGTCCACTCGGCGCGTTTGAAACAGAGCCGTTTGACACCGCCACAACGGCGCTGGCCCGCCATGTTGCAGCGCTAACGCAGGAAGGTTCGCTCACCAGCGTCGCTGGCGGCGGAGACACGGTCGCAGCGCTTGCTCAAGCAGGTGTCACAAAGGACGTGACCTACATCTCGACAGCAGGCGGCGCCTTCCTTGAATGGATGGAGGGCAAAAAGCTGCCCGGCGTCGCGGCATTGTCAGCATGAGGACCGCGCGGTGACCGATCAGACCTCCGACTATGGCTATTACAACGCGGTCGAATGCAAAGAAGGCGAGTTTGCGGGCTGGTATCACTGGAACCATGACCCGTTTGAAACCCGCTCTGGCCCATTCTTTATGCGGCGCGAGGAGGATGGCAGCTATCTGAGCGCTTTTCGTGCAGAAGACCGCCATATGAACGGCGCCGGCTTTATGCATGGCGGATGCCTTATGACCTTTGCCGACTTCGCCCTATTCGCCATAGCCACCGATGAGTTGGAGGGTGCAAACGCTGTCACCATGAACCTATCGAGCGATTTTCTAGGCGCGGCCAGTCCTGGTGCGCTGATGGAAGCGCGCGGCGAAGTCACGCGCGGCGGCGGCAAGACGATCTTTGTGCGCGGCATGATCACCGGCGATGGCAAACCCGTGATGAGCTTTACCGGCATCATTCGCAAATTCTCACAGAAATGAGGCCGCGCGCGGCTTGCTTGGCACCGTGCCGCTGGGTATGGGCTGCGCCAAACCTGCATACGTATGCAGCATCAGGATTATGCTAAAGGACCCCTCGCATGAACACCGAACAAATGACCGCCAAGATCGCCACTGGGCAGGGTTTTATTGCGGCCTTGGATCAGTCAGGCGGCTCTACCCCCAAAGCGCTACGCGGATACGGTGTTGAAGACAGCGAATGGTCAGGCGATGAAGAGATGTTTGCGCAGATTCACGCGATGCGCAGCCGGGTGATCACTTCGCCCTGTTTCTCCAGTGGTAAAGTCATCGGCGCGATCCTGTTTGAAAAGACGATGGATGGCGAAGTGGACGGGCTTCCTACACCTGACGCGCTGAAGACCCGCGGCATCGTGCCCTTTATCAAGGTGGACCAAGGCCTCGCCGACGAAGCGAATGGCGTGCAGCTGATGAAGCCACTCGATAAGCTTCCCGCCCTGCTCGAAAAATCGGTTGGCAAGGGCATGTTTGGCACCAAGATGCGCTCTGTCATCAAATCGGCGAATGAGGAAGGGATAGCGGCTATCGTCGCGCAGCAATTCGAGGTCGGCCACCAGATCGCCGATGCAGGCCTGATGCCGATGCTGGAGCCGGAATTTGATATCACGGCACAAGACCGGGCCGAGGGCGAAGACATCTTGCTGGCTGAGATCTTGAAGGGCCTCGATGCGCTGCCCGCAGGGCGCAAGGTCATGCTGAAATTGTCCATTCCTACAAAGCCCGGCCATTACACGCCTGCAATCGAGCACCCCAATGTGCTGCGTGTGGTCGCGCTTTCAGGCGGCTATTCCACCGATGATGCCTGCGCGCATTTGGCGCACAATCCGGGTATGATTGCGAGCTTTTCACGCGGCCTATTGCAAGACCTGCGCAAAGGCCAAAGCGACGAAGAGTTTGACGGTGCGCTTGGCAAAGCCATCGATCAGATTGCCAGCGCGAGTGTGGCGGGCTAACCCTTCTTCGCATGAGAGAGGGTAAGCAGTTTCCCTATCACCAAGGCATTGCGCCGATGATGTGGGTGCTCTTTGGCTGAGGTTGAGTGATGCGGTGACGCTTGGCGTTCTGCGACGGCAACGCTAAGCGATGCGCATGACAGACACACAGCTTTATCTGATTTCCCCGCTTGAGGTCGGTGGTGCCTTTCCTGAAGGATCAAGGCTTTGAGATTGAGTGATGCGGTGGCGCTTGGCGTTCTGCAAGCGCAACGCTAAGCGATGCGCATGACAGACACACAGCTTTATCTGATTTCCCCGCTTGAGCGGCTTGAACGCGCTTTGGTGGCGGGCAAGGGCCTTGTCACCGCTTTCCAATTCCGTGTGAAGGGTTTTGAGGGGACGGAGGGCCAGCACGAGATGGCGCGGCTGGCTGAGCCACTCCAAGCGATCTGCGCGGCCCATGACGTGGCCTTTATCGTCAATGACTCAGTGCCTCTGGCAAAGCGATTGAAAGCCGATGGCGTGCATCTGGGGCAGGGCGATGGCGACCCGCGTGAGGCGCGCGAAGAGCTGGGCCGCGATGCGCAGATTGGAGTGACATGCCATGCCTCCATGCATCTCGCGATGGAAGCGGGAGAGGCGGGGGCCGATTATGTCGCTTTCGGTGCGTTCTTCGACTCAAAAACCAAGGATAAGGGCGACGCTGAGCGTCCCACCACCGATACGATTGAACGCTGGGTCAAGCTGTTCGAGATTCCCATGGTCGCTATTGGCGGGATCACGCCTGACAATTGCGGGCCTTTGATCGAGGCGGGGGCAGATTTCCTCGCAGTGTGCGGCGCTGTTTGGAATGGAGATGAGGTCGCCGCGATTGAGGCTTTTGCGAAGCAGATGCGATGAAGTGGTTTGTGGGCGCCTTGTGTGCCTTGCTGTTGTGGCTTGGCGGGGTCGCGACCTTGATCGCGCTTGGCCCACCAGGAGACTCTTCTAACAGTGCCGATGTCGCAATCGTTCTGGGCGCAGCCGTTGAAGGGGACACACCCACTCCCGTGTTTGAGGGGCGGATTGAGCACGCCGTCCAACTGTATTTCGGCGGGGCAGTTGATGGGTTGATCTTCACTGGAGCGCGCTCGCCCGAAGACACGCTGTCAGAAGCTGTCGCCGCAAGAGATTTTGCGGTGGCAAGGGGAGTGAAGCCATCGGACATCTTTATTGAAGAGCGGTCCCGGACCACCCATCAAAATCTCATAGAAGCCCAAAAGGTCATGCAATCGAACGGGCATCGCAGCGCGCTTATCGTCTCCGACCCGCTGCATTTGTGGAGGGCACAGCAAATGGCGGATGATTTGGGGCTGGACGCGGTAGCGAGCAAATCGGCCTATTCCCGCTACCGGTCATGGTCGACCAAAGCGCCGTTCTTGCTGCGCGAAGTGTACTTCATCCATCACTATTGGCTGACGGGTGAATGATGGCCGCTTAGCGGGAACCTAGCCTGGTGCACAGCAGATCGGTGCGGGTGCCCTGATCGTCCAACTGGCGCAGCTGATTGTCGCCAATGCGGCGGAACATTTCGCCCTTCTTTGGTCCTGCGGTAAAGGTCAGTTCACGACCGCGCATAATGTAAGTGCCAGCGCCTTCGACATTTTCATAGCGAGAGGCGGTGAAGATGCGGAAATTCTCGGCTTCCTGCACGTTGAACGCCGCTCCGCCTGCATCGCCCGGCAGCGCGCATTGATAGGTGCCATGCGGCATGGTTTGGAGTGATCCTCCGGGAGGAAGATCATCGCGGATGCGGCCGTCCTCATTCTCATCGCGGCTGATCGCGGGCACAGATGCAAGCCCGGCGGCGCCGAGGGTTAACAAGATCACATGAAGAGTGCGCATGGGGTTTGTGGCCTTTCGCGTGTCCAATAGCAGCGCGTTTGATCAATGCCCAATCGGTTAACCATCTTTGCTCCGGTCCGATACAACAATTTGTGCCGCTGCTTGCCGAGGGCGGGGCGAGCGGCTATTGGCGCGGATCGGAATGCAGGCGAGCGCGGAATTGTGCAGCCTCCTTCAATCTACAGAAAGTCATCTCCCATGAAAATCAGCGGTGTCGATATTCGCCCCGGCAACATCATCGAACATGAAAACGGCATCTGGAAAGTCGCCAAAATTCAGCACACCCAGCCGGGAAAAGGCGGGGCCTATATGCAGGTTGAGATGAAGAACCTGCAGGATGGTCGGAAAACCAATGTTCGGTTTCGCAGTGCTGACACGGTGGAGAAGGTGCGGCTCGACACCAACGATTATCAGTTCCTCTATGAAGATGGCGACATGCTCGTCTTTATGGATCAGAACACCTATGAGCAGATCAACCTGCCCAGCGATCTGCTCGGCGATGCGCGCCCCTTCCTGCAGGATGGGATGCAGGTCATGCTGGAGCTGTGGGAAGAGAAGCCGATTAGCGTCCAGCTTCCCCAGCAGATTGAGGCCGAGATCGTCGAGGCTGACGCTGTGGTGAAAGGGCAGACCGCCTCATCCAGCTACAAGCCTGCGGTGCTCGACAATGGCGTTCGTATCATGGTTCCCCCGCATATCGAAAGCGGCACGCGGATCGTGGTTGATGTGTACGAACAAACCTATGTCGGCAAAGCGGGCTAAGCTTCATGTCCATGTTTTCAGGCCTTATCCGCGTCATGGAGCGCGCGGCGCGCAAAGCCGGTGGGCGATTGCGGCGAGACTTTGGCGAGGTTGAGCATTTGCAGGTAAGCCGCAAGGGCCCTGCAGACTTCGTTTCCAAAGCCGATATGCGTTCAGAGCGCACGATCTATGACGAGCTGCTCCATGCGCGGCCCGATTGGGGCTTTGTGCTGGAAGAGGCGGGCGTGATCGAAGGCGCACCCGACAAGCCGCGCTGGATCATCGACCCGTTGGATGGCACGAGCAACTTTCTCCACGGCATCCCCCATTTCGCGATCAGCATCGCGGTGCAAGAGCCGCGTCTGGACGGAAAGGGCTGGGGCGATGTCACTGCCGGAGTGATCTACAACCCGATTAATGATGAGACCTATTGGGCGGAGAAAACACGCGGCGCTTGGCTGCAAGACGCGCGGCTAAGAGTGTCGGCGAGGGGTAACCTTAACGATGCTCTGATCGCAACAGGTATCCCGTTTCAAGGTCACGGCGACTTTGCCGAATGGAGCCGGATTTTTGGTGCCATTGGCCCGGAAGTCGCCGGTATCCGCCGGTTTGGGGCGGCCTCGCTCGATATGGCATATCTTGCACAAGGGCGCTTCGATGGCTTTTGGGAGAGCGGGCTTAGCGATTGGGACACGGCTGCCGGATGCTTGTTGGTGCGCGAGGCGGGCGGCTTTGTGAGCGATTTCAAGGGCCGTTCAAACCCTATCCATTCCGCGCAAGTGCTGGCTGCAAACAATGCTTTGCATTCAAAATTGCACAAATTGCTAGTGAACAGCTTGAAGTGAGGCGAGCCTAAGGCTAACAGCCGCGCTTCGCGCTGTTGGCTTACAGCTAGGCGCAGTGCCCCTGTGGTGGAATTGGTAGACGCGAGCGATTCAAAATCGCTTTCCTACGGGAGTGCCGGTTCGAGTCCGGCCAGGGGCACCATTTTTAGTGTTATCCTCGATGCTGATCCGTCCCCCTGAAACAAGTTCAGGGTACAGGGCATCTGCGGGCGGGTCGTCGCCCTTGCAAACCCCTTGAGTTTGAGGCCGCTATTTTGGGGGCGTTAACTTACTCCTCTTCGCCGCCAATTTTTCCAATCGCATCACCCTCCCATTAAAACCGCTTGCCAATCGGGCACAGCTTTGGGACATCAGGCGCAAACGGGTTCGATGATAGATCTTCCTTCTTATCACGCCATTGCGGCTATGATCGTTACGGTCTTGATGTTCGTGGCCTTTGTCAGGTCATGGGCCTCGATTGAGATCGTCTCGCTTTTCACCATCGCGGTGATTGCGGTTGGTCTTTATTTCTTTCCGCTCGAAGGTGCAGACAAATTTGACGGCATCGCGCTCGCCTTTGGAGGGTTCGGCCATTATGCGCTGATCACCATTTGCGCGCTGATGATTATGGGCAGAGGGCTGGTGGTCACCGGCGCTCTGGAGCCTGCCGCGCGTGTTTTGGAGCGGGTGTTCAAGTTCAATCTGCAATTGGGCTTGCTGTTTTCGCTGCTCATCGCGCTCGTCCTGTCGATGTTCGTCAACAACACGCCCGTTCTTGTGCTGATGATCCCAATTTTTGCGGCGCTGGCAACGCGCGGTGCAATGGCGACATCCAAGACATTGATGCCGCTCAACGCCGCCTCGCTTATCGGTGGGCTCGCCACCACAATCGGCACATCGACTAACATTCTGGTCGTCTCGATCGCGGTTGACCTTGGAATGCGCGAGATCGGCGTGTTCGATTTTACGCCGATCGTGCTGCTCGCAGCCCTTGTGGCGCTGCCATATATGTGGCTGGTGATGCCGCGCCTGCTGGACGACAACCGGATAGAATCGGATGCGACAGAGCGGCAGTTTCACACCCGTCTGCGTGTCGGCAATCAATCCGTGCTCGCAGGCGCAGAGCTGGCGCTGATCCAAAACAAACTGCCCAAAGGCATCACCTTTCACAACCCGCCGCCCGGCCCACTCCAACCGCAACAGCGCCTCCATATCTCTGGCAGCCACGAAGCGCTGGAAGACGCGACACGCGCGCTGAAGGGCGAACTTGCGCCAAGCTGGGTGCTCGACCGGATCAAGCGGATGTCGAACGCGCAGGGCCGTGATGTGATGGTTGTTGAGATGACGGTGACGGCGGATTCGCGCCTTATCACTCGCACGCTTCCCAGCTCTGGCATCGCTGATCTCTACAGCGTCGCGGTGCTGGGCATCCACCGGCCAGAACGGTTGTTCAGCGAAAAGAACCAATATTCCGATGGCGGCGATCTGCGCATTGCAGAAGGCGATGTGCTGCTGGTTATGGGGCTGGAGGATGATCTGCAAGGCTTCGCCAGCGCAGACAGCCTGTTGATGCTAGAAGGCGCACGGGAGCTTCCCCGCCGCTCTAAAGCCTTGTTGTCGACAGCGATTATGGGCTTTTCGGTCGTCACCGCTGCGATTGGCATCTTCCCGATTGCGATCAGCGCGCTGGTGGGCGCAATCCTGATGTTTGTCACAGGCTGTGTGAAGTTTGACCGGGTGGGGAGGGCTTTGTCTGGCCAGGTTATCGTGTTGGTTGCGGCCAGTATCGCGATCGGCCGGGTGATCGATGAAAGCGGCGCCGCCGCGTGGTTGGGCGAAGCCCTATCGTTGGGGCTTGCCTATTTGCCGCCTGCTTTGGTCCTCGCTGCGATCATGGCCTTTGTGACTTTCATCACCAATTTCGCCTCTAACGCGACCGCTGCGACAGTGGGCACGCCCATCGCCTTCAGCATCGCAGCGCAGCTCGGCATCCCGGCAGAGCCTTTGGTGCTCGCCGTGCTGTTCGGATGCAATCTGTGTTATGCGACACCCATTGCCTACCAAACCAACATGCTGATCATGGCGGAAGGGAAATACGAGTTTTCCGATTATATCCGTACCGGCGTTCCTCTGGTGGTGATTATGGTGCTGACTTTGTCGGTGCTGCTGGTGCTTTGGTACGGGCTTTGAAGGCTGGTTGGTCCCTTCGATCAGTCCCTCGTGTGGCGCAGGGTGATCGTGAAGGGTTTGATATATGGCGTGATTATTCGCGTCACTCTGATCCGATAGGCTGAGCCTCGACGCAATAACGGCCGCCAGACAGGTTGCCCCGTCTGACGGCCGCTTCTCCTCCCCAGGAGAACTGGTTAACTGAGTTCTGTCCTACTGCGGATCGGGCACGTAGGTGCCGAGCCGGTGGTGCAGCGCGTTGATCTTGGCAAGTTCGTCGCGGTCTTCTGTTCCGCGAGCATGGCTTTCAAGGGCACGGCGCAGCAGCTTCATATCCGCTGTCGAGAGCAGAGCCCTTGCGCGCGAAGGTTCGGTCTTTGGGGTATCGGTGTCGCTCATCGTTTCTCTCTGATTGTCCGCGAACGGACTTGGGTGATGGTGACAAAGCTAATGAAGGGTTGGTCGGGTTCCCGCAAGGCCAGACTTTATCTGATCCTCGCGAGAACCCCCCTCTCCAACTGTCTGCGACTTGGACTGTCGCGAACTGGTTCCCACCGGCGCGTTTACGCGGCGGCAAACTGGTTCATAGTGTTGTCCTTGCCGCCCGCTTTCAGCGCGGCTTCACCGGCGAAGTATTCCTTGTGATCATCGCCAATGTCGCTGCCAGCCATGTTCTGGTGCTTCACGCAGGCGATACCCTGACGGATCTCTTCGCGCTGCACGTTCTTGACGTAGCCGAGCATGGCCTGCTCACCGAAATACTCTTTGGCGAGATTGTCGGTGCTAAGAGCCGCGGTGTGGTAGGTCGGCAGCGTGATGAGGTGGTGGAAAATACCAGCGCGCTTCGAAGCGTCAGCCTGGAAGGTGCGAATCTTTTCATCGGCCTCTGCGGCAAGTTCGGTGCCATCATAGTCGATGCTCATCAGGCCCGCGCGGTCGTATGCGGAAACGTCTTTGCCCGCTTCTTCCCAAGCGTCAAACACTTGCTGACGGAAGTTGAGCGTCCAGTTGAAGCTTGGCGAGTTGTTGTAGACCAGCTTTGCGTTCGGGATGACTTCGCGAACACGGTCGACCATGCCAGCGATCTGTTCAACATGCGGCTTTTCGGTTTCGATCCAGAGAAGGTCAGCGCCATTCTGCAGCGAAGTGATGCAATCGAGGACGCAGCGATCTTCGCCAGTGCCAGCTTGGAACTGGTACAGGTTCGATGGGAGACGCTTCGGCGCCATCAGCTTGCCATCACGGCTGATGAACACTTGGCCGTTGGTGATGTTGGCGGGATCAACTTCGTCGCAATCTAGGAATGCGTTATACTGATCGCCCAAATCGCCCGGCTCTTGGCTGAAAGCGATCTGTTTCGTGAGGCCAGCGCCGAGCGAGTCTGTACGGGCAACAATCACGCCGTCTTCAACGCCCATTTCGAGGAAGGCGTGACGGATGGCGCGGATCTTCTGAAGGAAGTCCTCGTGAGGAACGGTGACCTTGCCGTCCTGGTGGCCGCACTGCTTTTCGTCAGACACCTGGTTTTCGATTTGGAGCGCGCAGGCACCGGCTTCGATCATCTTCTTGGCAAGCAGGTAAGTCGCTTCGGCATTGCCGAATCCCGCATCGATATCAGCGATAATCGGAACCACATGGGTTTCGTATGTGTCGATATTGTTCTGGATCTGCTGGGCTTTGACCTCATCACCGGCTTCGCGTGCGGCATCGAGATCGCGGAACATCATGCCGAGTTCGCGTGCATCGGCTTGTTTGAGGAAGGTGTAGAGCTCTTCGATCAGCGCAGGAACGCTAGTCTTTTCATGCATCGATTGATCAGGGAGCGGACCGAACTCACTACGGAGCGCCGCTACCATCCAGCCTGAAAGGTAGAGGTAACGCTGCTTGGTGGAGCCAAAGTGCTTCTTGATCGAGATCATCTTTTGCTGTGCGATAAAGCCGTGCCAGCAGCCGAGCGATTGCGTGTAGTTTGCAGGGTCAGCGTCGTATGCATCCATATCAGCGCGCATCACTTTCGCTGTGTACTTCGCGATATCAAGCCCGGTGGGGAAACGGTTCTGGATCGCCATGCGCGCGGTCGCTTCGGCGTCGATTGCGCCCCAGCTTGGGCCAGCATTGTCGATGAGACCTTGCATTTGGGTGATTGTGTTTTGGTATGTCATGGGGGCTCCTGGATTGAGAGGGGGAGAAATTGACTGCCCTCTAGTTGCCATGCTGCAGCGCATCATGACAGGAAAATCCACAAAATATCGTGTCAGTATCGGGCTGATTGCGGAAATTCTTGTGTAATGTTGTAAATATTATTACAATGACGCCCATGTCAGAAAGTGCTCTTCTCGCCGGCCCATCGCTGCGCCGTTTGCGCAAGCGTGAAGGCCTCACGCAGGCCGCTATGGCTGCGTCGCTCGGAATATCGCCAAGCTACCTCAATCTCATTGAACGAAACCAACGCCCGCTCTCAGCGCGCGTGCTCGTTCAGGTTATCGAGCGGTTTGATTTCGACCCTCGGAGCATTCGCGAGGACGAAGCGATTGGCGGTATTGATGGGCTAGCGCGGCGGATGGCGGACAAACGCTTTGCCGACCTTGGTATCGACCGAGAGGAGTTGCAGGAGTTCCTCGCCGCCGCTCCACAAGCGGCTGCGGCGTTTGCGAGGCTTTATGACAATTCGGACCCCAGCAATGCGCGCGGCGATGATCCGATCAATGAAGCCCGTGAGGCGGTAGAGAAGTGGCAAAACCATTTCGGCGATCTTGACCATGCCGCAGAGGATTTATCCGACGAGCTGCGACTTTCGCGCGGCGATATCAGTATCGCTTTGACAGAACGGCTGCGCGAGAAACATCGGTTGTCCGTGCGTATTCTGCCAGCTGATGTGATCCCCGGTCTTGTGCACCGCCTTGATTTGCACGCGCGCCAATTGCAGCTTTCAGAAATGCTGGGCGGGGCAGCGCGGCGTTTCCAAATTGCACGACAAATCGCGACTATAGAGCAGCGCGAGCAGATCGAGTTGGTGGTGGAGGGAGCAAACCTTTCCTCTTCCGAAGCGCGCCAGCGTATGCGCGACCACGTGACCGATTACATCGCGGCGGCGCTGCTGATGCCTTACAGGCGGTTGCTGCGCGCTTGCGAACAGACGGGTTACGACCTTGCTATACTGCAGCGCCGCTTTGCGGTCAGTTTTGACCAGCTGGCCGAACGGCTCACCACCTTGCAAAGAGTGGGAGAGCGCGGCCTTCCGTTCTTCTCCGCAAGGTTCGGGCGAACAGGCAGGATGGTGCATTTTAGCGCCGGTGCCAGCGGTGCCATTTATCCGCTGGATGGCGCCCGCTGGCCTGCATGGGCGCCCTATGCCGCGTTTGAAAGCCGCGGCACTATGCTCACCCAAGCGGTGTCATTCGGCGATGGAGGCGGGGCGCAAAGGCATTGGTTTACAATGGCGCGCACTATCGAAGTCGATGGCGCGGCTTGTTCGGCTCGCCGATCGGTTGTTTTGGGGATCGAAGCGCGCTTTGCTGGCGAATTGGCAGAGGCGCGCGGAGTATCGCTCGCCCCTGAAGACGCAGTCCCTTTGGGCGTTGGTTGCCCACGGTGCGGTAGAGCGGATTGCCTGACACCTGCACCAGCGCGTTTGGCGAATATCTCGCCAACGTAAAGCACTGTAACGGTTATTGGGCTGTTAACCGCGAAAAGCGCCCCGAATACCGCGATTTAAAAGTTCGGTGTAAGGTTTACCGACACTTAAGCACTCGGCCCTAAAAGGCATTTTGACGAAACTGTCGTCGGAACCCTTTTGAAGGTCAGCTGCGCGCAATGATCCGCTTGTTCAAGCACTATATTCCCCACGCCGTATTGCTGCTCGGCCTGTTGGATTTTGCGCTGTTGATGCTGGCGAGTGAGCTTGCCTGGCAGGTGCGCGCGGCGCAAATCGGGATGGATCCCGGATCAATCGAGACACGATGGATACCGCTTGTCGGCTCTGCAGCGGTTGTGTGGCTCGCAATGATTTCGGTTGGGGTCTACGGGCCCTATGCCTTGCGCAGCCTGCGTTTTGCCGGTGCTCGTTTGTTGGTGGCGATCAGCCTTGGCATTATCGCGCTTGCAACGATTGACTGGATTCTTCCGGGCAGCACATTCTGGCGATCGACTCTACTGTATTCGATGGGTTTTGCTGTTCTCGTGCTGGTCGCGGATCGATTGCTTCTGAATAGCTTCCTTGGCTCTTCCGCTTTTCGTCGGAGAGTTATGGTTCTCGGGGCAGGGGACAGAGCGCAGCGCCTGCGTGAACTGGGCGACAAGCCCGAAACAGGCTTTGCCATCGTTTCCTATATCGCGATGAGCGAACCTGAGCGTGCTGTCGAAGAAGCCATCCCGCGTGAGGCCATCCACGACCTTGGCCGGTTTGTTGAGAATCTTGGCGTCAGTGAAGTGGTTCTTGCCTTGCAGGAACGCCGCAATTCGCTGCCACTCAATGACCTGTTGCGGATCAAGACAAAGGGTGTGCACGTCAACGATTTCTCCAGCTTCTTGGAGCGCGAAACAGGCAGGGTTGATCTTGATACAGTCAATCCCAGCTGGCTGATTTTCTCCGATGGCTTTTCCAGCGGCAGGATGTTTTCAAGCGCTGTGAAGCGGGTCTTTGATATTGTCGCGAGCATCATTCTGTTGGCGCTGACATTCCCGGTGATCGCCGTCTTTGCAGTGATTGTGAAGCTCGACAGTAAGGGGCCTGCCTTCTTCAAGCAAAAGCGCGTGGGGCTATTTGGAGAGACCTTTTACCTCATCAAACTGCGCTCAATGCGAACAGATGCGGAAAAGGATGGGGCCAAATGGGCGGAGAAAAATGACAGCCGTATCACGCGCGTGGGCAAGTTCATCCGCAAGGTCCGAATTGATGAGCTGCCGCAGACTTGGAGTGTTCTGAAAGGCGAGATGAGCTTTGTTGGGCCGCGACCCGAAGTGCCGCAATTCGTCGATGATCTCCAAGAGCAAATCCCATTCTTTGGAGAGCGGCACATGGTCAAGCCCGGCATTACCGGGTGGGCTCAAATCAACTATCCCTATGGCGCTTCGATTGATGATAGCCGCAAAAAGCTCGAATACGATCTCTACTACGCCAAAAACTACACGCCGTTTCTCGATCTTGTGATCCTTTTGCAAACCGTTCGGGTCATCTTGTGGCCGGAGGGCGCGCGGTAATGGCTCCTTTGGCCGGTCTTGATTCGCTTACTGTGCTGCTTTGCCATTTGAGCTATTTGGTGGCGGCCGTGCTCAGCGCTGGTGCGGGCCTTTGGGTCATGCGATTTGGAGACAGTGAGCGGCCTGATCGCGGGGCTGTGATGGCAGCCTGCGCAGCGATGGCGGTCTGGTGTGTTGCATCCATTGCCTATCCCCCAGGTTCCGCAGCGGTCGAGATCGCAGCAACAGCGCGCAATTTGACACTCATTGCAGTCATCTTTCGCCTGTTTTCTGCCGATGGCCGGGATGAAAGCCTGAAGCCCATACGTCCCGTGATAATCGCGTTGGCACTGGTTCAATTGTTCCAGCCTGTACTGTTGATTGTCGCTGTTCAAGCGGGAGGCATACCGCAGGTAGCGCAGGTCATTTTCGAAGTTGGAACTCTGCTCAATATGCTGGTTGCGATTGGCGCATTGATGCTGTTGCACAATCTGTATGCGGGCGCTGCAGCGTCATCGCGGCAGATCATCCGTTGGAGCGGGATCGGGCTAGCAGGCATCTTTGCCTATGATCTGAACCTTTACACCATAGCTTATCTGGGTGGTGAGTATCCGCTCGCGCTTGTAATCTTACGCGGGATCGTCGCCGGCGCCATGGCGGCGATGCTTGCGGTTGGAGCAAATGCAAAAAGCGCAGGATTGCACTTCCGTCCCTCGCGCGCAGTGACTTTCCAAACCTTGTCGCTGCTGGTCATCGGGCTGTATCTGTTGCTGATGGTTTTGGTGACGCGGTCGCTCGCTTTGATCGGCGGCGATGTGGGACGTGCGTCACAAATCGTGTTTTTGGTGCTCGCCTGCGTTGCGGCGCTGGTTTGGCTGCCATCCGAGCGGCTGCGCGGATGGCTTCGTGTGACCGCCGTCAAACATTTGTTCCAGCACCGTTATGACTATCGCGAAGAATGGCTTCGCTTCACCCGCACAGTCAGCACCGGTTCAAGCGCCAACGCCAGCTTTCACGAGCGCGCTGTCAAAGCTCTTGCCGACATCACAGAGAGCCCTGCGGGCCTGTTGTTGATGCCGAATGAGGAGGCACAGCTTGAGCTGACATCGAGGTGGAACTGGCCGACAATCGAAGTGCCAGCGGTTGCAGGAACCTATGGGCTTTCTGGCCTGTTAGAGCAGCACACGCATATTCTAGACCTTGATGAAGCGCGCGCCGGGATTGATCACCATGGAGAACTGCAACACGTACCGGCGTGGTTGATTGAGGCTCAAGATGCCTGGGCTTTGGTGCCACTGATCCATTTTGACAGGCTTGTCGGCGTTATTGTGCTGGCTCGGCCCCGCATTGAACGCCGGTTGGATTGGGAAGATTTTGACCTGTTGCGGGTCGTTGGACAGCAGCTTGCAAGCTATCTTGCTGAACAGGCAGGGCAGCAGGCCTTGATGGATGCGAGCCGGTTTGACGAATTCAACCGTCGAATGGCTTTTGTGATGCACGACATCAAGAACCTCGCAAGCCAACTGTCCTTGTTATCAGGCAACGCTCAAAAGCACGTCGATAATCCCGAATTCCGCGCCGATATGCTGGTCACCCTGCGCAACTCTTCAGACAAGCTCAATGCGCTGCTCGCGCGGCTCAATCGCTATGGTTCAGGGCAAACATCACAGGTCCGCGATATTGATCTGGCCGGGATAGCCAACGGCGTGTGCCAGCGCTTCAAAGGTGCGCATCCAGTTCAGGTCACCCGCTCCGACCCTGTGAATGTGCTCGGCGATCCAGAAGCGCTTGAACAGGCGTTGCTGCACCTTGTCCAGAATGCTGTTGATGCAAGCGATCCTGGGGAAACCGTTTTCCTATGCGTTCAAAGCGATGGTCTTACTGGTCAGATTGAGGTTCTCGATTCCGGCCACGGGATGTCTCCAGAATTCGTCCGGAGCAGTTTGTTCAAGCCGTTCGCATCGTCAAAACAGGATGGTTTTGGAATTGGCGCATTTGAAGCGCGTGAGATGATCAAGGCAATGGGCGGGCGTGTTTCTGTGGAATCGCGCGAAGGCGTTGGAACGCGCTTTACGGTCACATTGCCGCTGCTGGAGGCGAGAAAACTGCTGGAACAGCACAGTCAACCGATAGAAAGATCCCAAAAGGAAGAGGCCGCATAATGGCTGAAAAGAAGCCCACTTTGCTCGTCATTGAGGATGATGAGGGTCTGCAGGCGCAGCTCAAATGGTCCTATGAGGATTTTGAGGTCGTGATTGCAGGCGACCGCGACAGCGCCATCGCGGCCTTGCGCAGCGAAGCGCCAGCGGTGGTGACACTCGATCTGGGGTTACCGCCTGATCCTGATGGCACGACCGAAGGGTTTGCGGTGCTTGATGCAATTATGGCGCTTAAGCCTGACACCAAGGTAATCGTTGCCAGCGGACATGGTGCGCGGGAAAGTGCTTTGCAGGCGATCGAGCGCGGCGCCTATGACTTCTATCAAAAGCCTGTTGATATCGATGCGTTGGGATTGATCGTTCGGCGGGCTTTCAATCTCCACACCATCGAAAAAGAAAATCGCCGTCTTGTTGCCAATGCCAGCGAGGATAAGACTGTTTTGGGCCGCCTCATCACGGGCGCACCCGAAATGGTAAAGGTCGCGCGCACGATAGAGAGGGTGGCATCAACCAGCGTTTCGGTGATGCTGCTCGGCGCGAGCGGGACGGGCAAAGAATTGCTCGCACAAGGTCTACATGATGCCAGCGACCGAGCGGAGCAGCCGTTTATTGCAATCAATTGTGCTGCGATCCCCGAAAATCTCCTTGAAAGCGAGCTTTTCGGCCATGAAAAAGGCGCGTTTACCGGCGCGGTTAAGACCACTGAAGGCAAGATTGAAAGCGCAAATGGCGGCACGCTTTTCCTCGATGAGGTTGGCGACATTCCGCTGCCTTTGCAGGTGAAGCTGCTGCGTTTTCTGCAGGAGCGCACAATTGAGAGGATCGGTGGTCGCAAAACCATCTCGGTCGACACACGGATCGTTTGCGCGACCCATCAAAACCTTGAATCCATGATTGCTGAGGGCACCTTTCGCGAAGATCTGTTCTATCGCCTCGCAGAGATCGTTGTCCGTATTCCGAGCCTCGCCGAACGCCATGGTGATGCCGTGTTGCTGGGCAAGGCCTTTCTGAAGCGTTTCGCCAAAGAGATGAACCCGGCTGTGACCGGTTTCGCACCCGATGCTTTAACGGCGATCGATACGCACGATTGGCCAGGAAATGTTCGCGAGTTGGAAAACCGGGTGAAACGTGCGGTGATCATGGCAGATGGGAAACTGGTCAATGCCGATGATCTGGACTTTGATCAAGACGGCGAAGAAACCGCTGAAGTGCTCAACTTGAAGGCAGCCCGCGAAGAGGCAGACAGGCGCGTTATTCGCCATGCACTGGCCCGCAGCGAAGGCAACATTTCTAGCACGGCCAAACTGCTCGGGATAAGCAGGCCGACGCTTTACGATCTCCTGAAGCAGTATGACCTTCATGCGTAAGTTGCTTATACCTTTCGCCGTCGCCTTTGCGCTGACCGGCTGCTCTGCCGACAATAGCGTGAGCGGCAAATCTGCGTTGACCGGCGGTGATGCGTTCCTGGAATTGGTTCAGGATGCGCGTATCGCGATTGAAGGCGGCAATCTGCCAGAGGCAGGGCAGCTCTATGATAAAGCGCGTGAACTGGAGCCGGAAAATCCCGGTCTTTGGGTCGATATTGCAAGATTGCGCTTTCGTGGAGGCGAGCATTTGATCGCCATTGAAGCGGCAGATTATGCGCTTGAACTTGATCCTGAATACGCGCCTGCTTTGCTGCTGCGTGCGCAATTGGTGCGCGATTCAAACGGGCTTGCAGAATCGCTTCCCTGGTTCGAAGCCGCCATTGCAGCAGACCCGCGCAATCCCGAGGCTATGGGTGATTACGCCGCGACTTTGGGCGACCTTGGGCGCTATTCTGATATGCTTGAAGTGGTGCGCGATCTCACCGATTTTGCGCCTGACTATTCGCAAGCCCATTTCCTTCAGGCGGTGTTAGCGGCGAGGGGCGAAGATCCTGTGCTGGCCAGCAACCTGCTCAGCCGCAGCGGCCTAGCAGCGCGCGGCGTTCCGGCAGCAATGATGCTTGCAGCGGTGGTCGAGATGCAACAGGGCAATTACGACACAGCTGTCGAAACTCTTGAGGTGTTAGCTCAGCGCCAACCCGGAAACATGCGGGTCGATGAACTACACGCGCGCGCTTTATGGCTGGGTGGCCGCGATCGCGAGGTGATTGATCGCTTCGCTGCTCGTGCTTCGCTCCTACAGGCTTCACCCTATCTCGTCATGCTGGTGGGCCGCTCTTATGAACGCTCAGGAGATCGCGCTAAGGCGATCCCCTTCATTGAGCGTGCAAGAGCGGCAAGGTCGCAAAACCGGTTTGTGCTCGATGGGGCGGGGCAAGGGGACACTCCTTTGCCTGATGCAACCGCACAATTGCGCGATTTTGCTGATGCAGGCTCAACAGGAGCAGCGTTGCGTACCGCTGAGGGCTTTCTAGAACGCGTGCCGTATTCAGCAGACTTTCATTCATTGGCTGGCGACACCGCATTTATCGATGGAAACACTGAACTTGCTTTGGAGCGATACGGTGTTGCCTCAAGGGTCCGCCGGTCTTGGCCGCTCACGCGTAAGATCATCGCTTCTTACAATGCTTACGGTGATGATCGCGCTGCACAAGCGTTGCTAAGCCGGTACATCGCAGGCGATCCGCACAACACCGATGCGCTGTTCCTGTTGGCTCAAACCAGCGCGCAGCAGGAGGACTGGCTGCGCGTGGCTGTGCTGTTGGACAATGCCATTGAATTGGGTGCGGGCAATGATTTGCGGGTTCTTTCCCTAAGAGCGCAAGCGGCCCGTGCGCTTGGCAATGAGGATGAGGGCGAAGCGCTCGATGCGTTGCGGGCAGAGCTCGCGCCTCCGCCTTTCCTGCCGAGCTAACGCTCGACAAAGCAAATATGACAGGGCAGGGGCGCGCATCATGCGAGCGCGCTTTTCCCTTTTTGCTGACCCGATGATTGCGGTGCTTATTGCTGCGACTTTGCTCGCGATTGCGGTGCCAGCGAGCGGTGAGGCGCGCGGCACCGCTCAGCTTGTCTCCAACATCGCAATCTTCGTGCTGTTCCTCGTCAATGGAATGCGCATTGCCCGCGGTGAGATCGCGCGCGGGCTCGCCAATTGGCGCTTCTTCTTGCCGCTTTTCCTTTGGGTGTTTGGAGCGATGCCGCTTTTGGGAATGGGGCTTTCAGCGTTGGCTGCTCCGGTTCTTCCGCCCCTGGTCGCGTTGGGGTTCCTTTATCTTGGCACTCTTCCTTCGACAGTCCAATCAGCGACCTCTTACACGAGCCTTGCTGGCGGCAATGTAGCGCTGTCAGTGGTGGGAGCCGCGCTTATCAACATTGCCGGTGTCTTTATCACCGCGCCATTGTTTGCGGGGTTGGCCGGAAGTGAGGTGGTTGCGGTCGGCAATGAGACCATCATCCGCATTGGATTGATTCTGATCCTTCCATTCGTGATCGGCCAAGCGGTGCAGGGATGGGCGATCGACTGGCTTGCGGAGCGCAAATCTCAGGTCGCATGGATCGATCGGTTCGTAATCGGCATCGCGGTTTATGTCGCGTTTTCAGGAGCAGTGGAGCAGGGGCTGGCTACAATGTTTGGCTCTGCTGGCTGGGCGGTCCTGATCGCCTTAATCATCGCTTATCTGGTCCTAGCGAGCGGAGGCGCTTGGACGCTGGCCAAGGTGTGCTCCTACCCAAGAGAGGATCGCATAGCCTTCCTGTTTGCTGGCGCCCAAAAAAGCGTCGCCATCGGCGCTCCATTGGCCGCGATATTGTTTCCCGCTGAGGTGGCAGGTTTCGTCATCGCGCCTTTACTGCTGTACCATTTGTTGCAGCTGATGATCGCTGCCCCACTGGCAAACCTGCTGTCAAAACCGGCTTAGCTTTTCGGTTGATAGGTCTGTTCTTCACCGGGAAAGCTGCGCGCGCGGACTTCTTCGGCATAAGTGGCCACCGTCTTGTCAATGACGCTGGCAATGTCCTCATACCGTTTCACGAAGCGCGGAACGCGCTCAAACATGCCGAGCATATCTTCGGTCACCAGCACCTGCCCATCGCACTTGGCGGAGGCACCGATGCCGATGGTGGGGCATGAAACGGCATTGGTCGCTTCGATGGCGATGGGCTCGACGACCCCTTCGATGACGATGCCGAACGCGCCCGCTTTATCGAGCGCCACCGCGTCACTTACGATTTTGTCTGCTTCGCTGTCGGATCGCCCGCGCGCGGCATATCCGCCCAGCACATTCACCGCCTGCGGTGTGAGGCCAACATGGCCCATCACGGGAATGCCGCGCGAATTGAGGAAATCGACGGTCTCCGCCATCGCCTCTCCACCTTCAAGCTTTACCGCCGCTGCGCCGGTTTGTTTGAGCAGGAAAGAGGCGCTTTCAAAGGCCTGCTCCTTTGACGCTTCATAACAGCCAAAAGGCATATCGACGACCACCACCGAATGATAACTTCCCCGGACCACAGCAGCGCCATGGTTCGCCATCATCTCAAGCGAGACGGGGATGGTTGAATCGAGCCCATAGATGACCTGCCCCAGGGAATCGCCGACAAGCAAGAGATCACAATGCGCATCGAGCAATTGCGCCTGTCGCGCAGTGTAGGCGGTGAGCATTACAAGCGGTTCTTCTGTCACTCCGTCTTTCTTACGAGAACGGATGCGCGGCACCGTGAGCCGTTTGCGCGGCTTGGGGGTGGGGGTGGCGCGGCTCGTGCTCGTATCAAGCTGAAAGGTCGTAGACATGTGCGTCTGTCTAGCGCTGCCTTTTGGCAAAGGCAAAGGTCGGCATTGATGTGCACTGCTAAGCATTCCCCCTTGGCGGGGGCGTAATTTTCTTGCAGGAAGGTGACATAAGCGATTGCGCGGAACCTCGCGCAGCAGAGGGATTGAATTCAGATATGGCAGCAGTTGGTTCAACGCGCGAAGGCTGGTCTTCGCGCAGCGCGTTCATTTTAGCGGCAGTTGGCTCAGCGGTTGGCCTTGGGAACATGTGGCGCTTCCCGGCAGAGGCCGGTGAGAATGGCGGCGGTGCCTTTGTGTTGTTTTACATCTTTTGCGTCTTGCTGATTGGGCTACCAGTTCTGCTGTCGGAAGTCTTGATTGGCCGCCACGGCCAGGCCTCCGCTCCTGAAAGCGTGCGGCGGCTCGCGCGCGATTCCAATGCGTCAGGAGGGTGGAGCATCCTTGCTTCGATGGGCGTGTTTGCCGCTTTCCTGATCCTCAGCTTCTACTGCGTCGTTGGCGGATGGGTGGTCTATTATATCGGCGTCTTCGCGCAGGATCTGATCCAGACAGGGTTGACAGGGGGCGCGTTTGAAGGACGCGAGGCGGCGGAGATCGAAGGGCTGTTGCCGGGGTTGTTCGGCAATGGCGGGTTGATGGTTGGGCTCAATCTGGGCTTCCTTGCGGTCACTATGTTCTTTGTCGCGCGCGGTGTTTCGAGCGGTATTGAGTGGGTTGCGGTTTACCTTATGCCGATGTTTTTTGTGCTGTTTGTTGCGATCACCATTTATGGCGCGTTCACTGGCAATTTCGGCGAGGCGGTGGCCTATCTCTTCACTTTTGACTTCTCAAAATTGACCGGAGAGGTGATGCTCGCCGCAGTTGGGCAAGCGTTCTTCTCGCTCTCATTGGGAGTCGCCGGGATGATGACCTATGGGGCCTATGCGAGCCGGGATACCAATCTGGGAGAGACCTCCGGCATCATCGCGGGCGCTGATACGGGTGTAGCGCTGTTGGCGGGCCTGGCGATCTTTCCGATCGTGTTTGCTGCCGGTCTTTCGGCGAGCGCTGGGCCGGGATTGATGTTCCAGTCTTTGCCGATTGCGTTCCAAGCGATGCCGTTTGGCTCTTTAATCGGTCTCGCATTTTTCGTGATGGTGTTCTTTGCAGCGCTCACCAGCTCGGTGTCGCTGCTTGAGGCGCCAACCGCTTTCACTAAGGAGATGGGCGGTCTTACCCGTCCGGTCGCGACCATGGTGGTTGGCTTTGGCGCGGCGGTCCTTGGGGTCCTGTCTGCACTGTCCTTCAACGAATTGCCCGATTTCTATCCGCTTGGCTTCATTCCGATTTTTGCAGAGGCGAATTTCTTCGATGCGCTTGATGGCATTACGGCCAAACTGTTCATGCCAATCGGTGCGATCCTGACCTGTATCTTTGTGGGCTGGATTGCGGATGCGCGCCTTATTGATGACGAGAATGGCCTTGATGGTGCTTTGCATCAGCTTTGGCGCGTTCTTGTGCGGTTTGTTTGCCCAGTGGTGCTGACGGTCATTTTGGCGTTTGGGCTTTTCAGCTGAACGGACTGACAATTACGCGCGCTAAACAGGGCGTTGCATTCGCTTTCTGAATGTGGAACATAATAGGAACAAATAAGACTCGCGTGAGTCTTTAGAAGTGTTCCTATGACCCAACCGCACTCGCCTTCCAGCGCGCAGCCCTCGCGCGACGACATATCTCCCTCTCGCTCCAAGCGGGGTGAAGGGGGTGTTCTTCTGTCCGAATTCTGCACTTATTCAAAAGATATCAGTAATTTAGGGGTCGATTCTAAAGGTCGCTGGCGGCCCGGATTGGCCGATCAACCACTCCACAGCGAGATATTTGCAAGCGCCGATGATGCCAGCGGTGTAGGATTTGCCCTCGAAATTGCGAATGATGCCCTGCGGATGGGTTTCATCAACAAAGACGGCCCGCTCGCCGAGGCTGAGGACCGCCGTCAGGTGCTGTGGGTGCAGGAAAAACGCGCGGTTGAACTCTCGGGCCGTCCTTACCTCCAAGGCTTGCCTGATGATCTGCAAAACCGGCTAATCCATGCTGAGGCGGCCACTCCTGAAGATGCGCTGTTCGCTCTGGAAGAGGGGCTGAAATGCCGCGATCTTGCCTGCGTTATCGGAGAGATAGTGGGCAATCCGCGTGCGCTCGATTTCACGGCATCGCGCAGGCTTTCGCTCGCGGCGGAAAAGCATGGGGTTGCTTTGTGGCTGGTGCGGCTTGAGGCGCAGGCAGACCTGTCTTCGGCGCGCATGCGCTGGCGAGTGGAGGCGGCGCCATCTGCACGGCCGCGATGGAACCCGGACGCACCCGGCGCGCCGCGATGGAAAGCGGAGCTGTTTCGCGCGCGTTCCCACGCACCAGGCCAATGGACACTGCATAATGACCAAGGAACTCTCAGCATCGCGCAATCCGGCCGATCAGGCGGGGCACAATCCTTCCTCCCACAGCCCGCCAACACGCCGGATATTGGCCATCTGGTGCGCCCGACTGTCGGTCGATCGCTGGCGGCTTTCGCTAGAGGGTGAAGCAGGACGGGTGAAGCCGGGGGAAGGGGCGGATGCTGATCCAACTGCTCTTATCACGGAAACCGCCCATGGGCCGCGCATTGCTGCAGTGAATGAGGCGGGTCGGCTTGCAGGCGTGCAGACCGGCACCATGCTGGCAGATGCGCGCACTTTGTGTCCGCATATCAAGACTGCACCAGCAGATCCCGCAGGCGATCTTGCGATGCTGGAAAAGCTGGCGGTGTGGGCGCAGCGCTGGGGGCCGTGGAGCGCGCTTGACCCGCCGGATGGGCTGTTGGTGGATACCACTGCGGCGGCGCATTTGTTTGGAGGCGAAGAGCGCCTCCTTGCAGATGTCGAAACCGCTTTTACCAAACGCGGATTGGCAGTGCGCGCTGCAATTGCTCCCACTGCGGGGGCCGCTTGGGCGCTCGCGCATTTCGGCCCACCTCGTTCAATGTTAAGCGGGCAAAGCGATATGATGCACCTGCTCGCCGATTTGCCGGTGGCAGCTTTGCGGCTTGATGCGGATGTTCTTACTGTTTTGCGCCGTCTTGGGCTCAAACGGCTTGGTGATTTGGCCGATATCATGCGCGGAGCGACAGACCGCAGCGAAGCTGCCGCACGCGACGCCTTGCATCGCCGCTTTCGTGGCCGCAAATCACCATCTGCGAACCCGCTTATCCGTATGGATCAGCTGCTTGGTAGGGTGCCAGAGCCTTTGCTGCCGGTTGTCCCGCAGCGCATGCCGATGGTTCAGCGCCGTTTGATGGAGCCGCTGCGTCACCGCGCTTTGCTCGATCAGGTTCTGGCCGATCTTGCTGAAGAGATGGCGCGCGAATTGGAGGGCAGGGGGGAAGGTGCAAGGCGGCTTGAGCTTGGCATGTGGAGGGTTGATGGAGAAGTGATTGTAAAGCAGCTCGAATTGGCCGCTGCGACCCGTGAACCTGCGCATATTACACGGTTGTTTGAGGATAGGCTGGACGATGTTGATGCAGGGTTTGGGATCGAAACGGTGCGGTTGCGTACCAGCTGGGCAGAACCGATCGGTGTGGGGCAGAGTGATGTCGAAGCCGCAGCCCAGCGCCATGGCACTTCGCTTGCTGCCTGTGTCGACCGGCTAAGTGTAAGGCTGGGGTCTGATGCGGTGCAGCGCCCGGTAATTTACCCCAGCCATCTGCCTGAGCGGGCACAGGCGTGGCAACCCGCTTTGGCTCCTTTTTCCATCTCTCAATCAACTTACAAGGTGGGCAAAAAGCCTTTAAAATTGCTGCATAAGCCGGAGAAGATTGCGGTTCTTTACGCCTCTCCCGATGGCTATCCGCAACGGTTTCGCTGGCGCGGCAGAGTCCATGAGGTGGTGCGTGTAGAAGGGCCCCGGCGCCTTGCCCCTGAATGGTGGCGACAGCGGTCCACCGTGCGTCTGCGCGACTATTACCGCGTCGAAGATGAACTGGGCCAACGCTACTGGATTTATCGTCACGGTCTGGCAGGAGATGGGAGAGGCGGAGTACCTGATTGGTTTGTTCAAGGGCTTGGTGCATGAATACGGCTAAGATCAGGTTATTGCGCCGCTTAAAAAATTTTTACATTTTTGGTGCATCACAGCTCACATGGACAGAGCAGCCAACTCACGCACGGGAGAACGACGCCCACTTAGCCTGATGGTTAAGAGCAGGGTCAAATCGCGCGTCGTCTATGTCGATATGATCGACATTTCGGAGACGGGTTGCAAGATCAAAGCATCGCGCGGATTTGCGCAAGTGGGCGACCGTGTGACGATGAAACTTGGCAATGTTCATGCTCCGCTGGGTAAAATCGCATGGATCAGCGATCGTTATGCGGGTGTCTCGTTTGAAGGGGCAATCCATCCTGCCGTTCTCGACCATCTGTGCGAAACCAGCCTGATTGATCTTAGCCTAGAAAAGCAACGGCTCCACCGAGTTTAGGGACTCCGGCATAAGAAAGGGCCGAAGCAGTGCTCCGACCCCGTTCTTGCTGGTTAGAGGATCAGTTCGCGCTGTAGGGCAGCGAACTGTGGTGGAGAACGATCTTGAGCGCGCCGTCCTCATCTTTCTCGTAGGCGAAGGAATATTCAACCTTCGTCTCATCGCCTTCGGTGTTCGTGAAGAAGTAGTTGCCCATTGCAACGGCCATATCTCCGCTGTCCGAGATCACCGTGCCGTTGTTCTCCCAACGCACTGCGGTGTAAGGCGCGATGGCAAAGCCGCCATCTTCGGTGTCTTCGGTGCCGACGAAGTAGCTGAGCGCTTCTTCGGTGGTTTCGCGGAACTGGTCTTCAGCAGCGAGGGTCGGCTTGAACAGGATGGTTGCGTCATCGCCGTAAGCGTAATGCGTTGCGATGTGCTCGGTTGCGCGAGCGCTGAAATCGCCTTCTTCGGTGAAGACGGCGCCGATAGCGACAATGCCTTCGCCCCATGCGGTTTGCGCGGCTTCGACTTCGGCTTCGGTGATGGGGTTGGCGGTTTCGCCGCCGGCTGCTGCGTCGTCTGAGCCGCAAGCCGCGAGCGAGATTGCGCTGATACCAATGACAGAAGCGGTAACAAATTTGTTCATTTCATACTCCCTTAGGGAGCACGATCCGTACCCCCATTTAAAAAAGCGGCGATCTGCCGCGATTGCGTCCGACATCACGAGCACGATTGCTCGCCAGAGGGGCCCGGTCCGCGGTACTATTACGTATCATTCGCAGCTGGGTTCCCACAAAGTTGCATGCTTTGCACTAGAGAATTTGAGAGTGAACATATAGAGAACAAGCTTCTATGGCTCAGCAATCACTCAGACAAAAACTCGAAATCCTCGCTGATGCGGCGAAGTATGATGCATCCTGCGCGTCTTCGGGGACGGCGAAGAAAAACTCGCTTGGCGGAAAAGGTGTTGGCTCAACCGAGGGGATGGGGATTTGCCACGCTTATGCGCCCGATGGCCGGTGTATATCGCTGCTCAAGATCCTGCTGACCAATCACTGCATTTTCGACTGCCATTATTGCATCAATCGAAAGAGCAGTAATGTTCGCCGCGCGCGCTTTACCCCTCAAGAGGTCGCGGATCTCACTCTCAATTTCTACAAACGCAATTACATTGAGGGGCTGTTCCTTTCATCGGGCATCATCAAAAGCTCAAACCACACGATGGAGCAGCTGGTAGAGACCGCGCGGATCCTACGCGAAGAGCACGATTTTCGCGGCTATATCCATCTCAAGACCATCCCTGAGGCGGATCCGCAGCTGATCCATCAAGCGGGTCTGTATGCTGACCGGGTCTCAATCAATGTCGAACTGCCCACGCGCGCCGGACTGACGCGGCTTGCCCCTGACAAGGATGAGTGCGAGATCGAGAGGGCGTTGGCAAAAACAAAGGCGCGGATCATCGAGGCAAAGGATGAGCGCAAGCGCTTCAAACACGCGCCGCGTTTTGCTCCAGCAGGCCAATCGACGCAGATGATTGTCGGCGCGGACGATGCCAATGACGCCGACATTGTGGGCAGGGCGAGCGCGCTTTACGGCAATTTCGGTCTGCGCCGTGTCTATTACAGCGGGTTCTCGCCAATCCCTGATGCAAGCGCAGTGCTGCCTTTGAAGCGCCCGCCGCTGATGCGCGAACACCGGCTCTACCAGTCGGATTGGCTTATGCGGTTCTATGGTTATGCGCCCGGTGAAGTGCAGCAGGCGACTGAGAAGGATGGCAATCTACCGCTCGACATTGACCCCAAGCTTGCCTGGGCTTTGAAGTTTCGAGGGCAGTTTCCGGTCGATGTGAACCGTGCGTCCAAAGAGCAATTGCTGCGCGTGCCGGGGCTGGGGACGACAGCGGTGGCGCGGATAGTGAAGGCGCGGCGGCACCGGACCTTGCGATTGGATGATGTCGCACGACTCACCCAGTCGATTGCCAAAGTGCGCCCGTTTCTGGTGGCGCTTGACTGGCGCCCGACGCAGCTGACCGACCGCGCGGATCTGCGCGCGCTTCTGGCGCCGCGGCAAGAACAGTTGGAGCTGTTTTGATGGCTGCGCAAAGAGCAAATATGCAGAACGCCGGGCTCGGCGCGCATTATGTGGTCCATTTGCCGCAGCCCGATGATTTCGCTTTCTGGCGAGAGCGCGCGCGGCAATTGATCCAGTGCGATGTGCCGCCTGACAGGGTGAGCTGGGTGGAGCCGGGCGGGGTCGGCGATCTGTTCGCGCTCGAAGGGCCCTCGCGCAGTCAAAAGCGTCTGCCTGTACCAGACCGCGATGCGCCCGGAGTGCGCGCCTCCAAACGGTTCATGGGCCTCGCAAAGAACGCGGCGCTCCATTCAGACCCCGAGCGGTTTGGTCTGCTCTACCGCACTTTGTGGCGACTCCAGTCAAACCCGCGCGCGATGGAGGACAAGGCCGATCTCGACATTCGCCGGATTGAAGAGCTCGACAAGGCGGTGCGGCGCGACAGCCACAAGATGCATGCCTTTGTCCGCTTCCGCGAAGTGAAGACCGAAGACGGGAGCGAACACTTCGTCGCCTGGTTTGAGCCTGACCACCACATTGTCCGCGCCAATGCCGGGTTCTTCATGCGCCGCTTTGCTAATATGAAATGGTCGATCCTGACCCCGCGCGGATGCTTGCACTGGGATGGAGAGACCATGCGCGAAGGGCCACCGGCGCAGCGCGAAGATGCCCTGCAAGGCGATCCGGTGGAAGCTCTGTGGAAGTCGTATTACGCCTCAATCTTCAACCCGGCGCGGTTGAAAGTGGGCGCGATGCTGGCGGAAATGCCTAAGAAATACTGGAAGAATATGCCCGAAGCGGAGCTGATCCCTGATCTGATTGCAGGCGCTCAGGCGCGTGAGGCGGGGATGGTGGCAGCGGGTCAAATTGCGGGAGGGTCACGTGCGGAGCGTCAGCGTCCGCAAAGCCTCGATGCCATCGCGCAAGGCATGATCGCTTGCCGCGACTGCCCGATCGCGGAATGCGGGACGCGCAGTGTTATGGGGGAGGGGGCTGTGAACTCACCTCTGATGATCGTCGGCGAACAGCCGGGCGACCATGAGGATGAGCAGGGCAAACCCTTTGTTGGGTCAGCGGGGCAGCTGCTCGATGAATATCTTGCCAGGGCCGGGATTGATCGCAGCGCCGCCTATGTCACCAATGCGGTGAAACACTTCAAGTTCGTCCAAAAGGGCAAGCGCCGCATCCATCAATCGCCCAGTGCCAAGGAAATCGATACGTGCCGCTGGTGGCTCGAAGCAGAACGCGCCGTGGTGCGTCCACGCGTTGTGCTGGCTTTGGGGGCGAGCGCGGTGCGGGGCTTTCTCGGCAAGACAATCAGCATCACGAAGGCGCGCGGGCAGCCGATGCCGCTCACAGACGGATCAGAGCTGTGGGTTACCGCGCACCCTTCCTATCTGCTGCGGCTCGATGGCGATGCGCGCGCGCAGCAGGCGGAAAAGTTCGCGGCCGATTTGGCAGCGGTGCAGGCGCGGCTTGCGGAGCTGGAGGCGTGATATGCCTGACGCGCCGCTTACCCCTGATAAACGCACATTGGAGCTCGACCCCGATCTGATCGCTCCGCCCACCCGCGCGCGCTTTGTCGAGCTGGGATTGGTGAGCTGTTTCTCGTTCCTGCGCGGCGCGTCCGATGCAGTGGACTTGGTAATGACCGCGCGCAGCCTTGGCTATGACGCTATCGGGATTGCCGATGCGAACAGTTTTGCAGGCGTTGTGCGTGTCCATACCGAGGCAGCGACCCTCAAACTGCGTCCGGTGATCGGCACGCGGATTGAGACGGTCGAGGGCCTCGCCTTCCTCGCTTATCCACGTGATCGGGCAGCCTATGGTCGGCTATGCCGCCTCATCAGCGCAGGCCGCATGCAGACGCTGAGCGGGGAGTGGCAGGAAAAGGGCGTTTGCGAGATCGACCTCGCCATGCTGGCAGGGCACAGCGAAGGGGTTCAGCTGATCCTGATCCCACCGGAGGACTTAAGGGCGGAATTCACGATCGGCGTGGAAAGCAACGTGGTGCCTTTGCGCGAAGAGCGCCCGGTGCAAAGCCAAGCGACGCTGACAGCTGCGCTTCCCCAGCTCCTCCCGCACCTCACCCAGCAACTCCCAACGCTTAGGCATATCGCTGCAAGCTATCTCTACCGCGGCGATGATATTGCCCGGATTGACCAGTTTGATGCGCTGGCGCGTGAGCATGGTCTCACTCTGCTTGCAACGAACGATGTCCACTATCACACGCCCGAACGTCGCCCACTGCAAGACGTGATGACGGCGATTGCGAACAAGACAACCGTTGCAGAAGCAGGGCATCTGCTCCATGCCAATGCAGAGCGGCATCTCAAAAGCCCGCAGGAAATGCAGCGCCTCTTCGCGCGCTGGCCGCATGCAATCGGGGCAGCGCGCAATGTGGCGGACAGCTGTGATTTTAGCCTTGATGAACTGCGTTACGAATATCCCGAAGAGATCTATCCCGACGGCAAATCCCCGCAGGAATATCTCGAAAGCGAGACGTGGAAGGGGGCCGATTGGCGATACCCCGAGGGGCTACCTGAGAGCGTTCGCGAGACCTTGGAAAAAGAACTCGCGTTGATCGGCAAGATGGAGCTTGCGCGGTACTTTCTGACGATCAAGGACATTGTTGACTTTGCCCGCAATGAGGTTTCTCCGCCAATCCTGTGTCAAGGGCGCGGCTCTGCAGCCAACTCCGCGGTTTGTTATTGCCTCGGCATAACCAGCGTCGATCCTGCCAAACATGCACTGCTGTTCGACCGCTTCATCTCAGAGGACCGCAAAGAGCCGCCCGATATCGACGTCGATTTCGAGCATGAGCGGCGCGAGGAGGTGATCCAATATCTCTACCGCAAATATGGCAGGCACCGTGCAGGCTTAACCGCGACGGTCATCCACTACCGCCCGCGCATGGCGATCCGCGAAGTGGGCAAGGCGATGGGACTGTCTGAGGATGTGACCAGCGCGCTCGCCCGTACGGTGTGGGGAGGGATGGGGCGCTCTATCGGGGAGGCGCATGTCGAAGAGATCGGCATGGACCTGTCTGACCCGCATCTCAAACGCGTGCTCAAACTCACCGAGCAGATGATCGGAATGCCGCGCCATCTCTCGCAGCATGTGGGCGGGTTCATCCTCACCCAAGGCGCGCTCACCGAAACGGTGCCGATTGGCAATGGCGCGATGCCTGATCGCAGCTTTATTGAGTGGGACAAGGACGATATTGAGGCGCTTGGCATTCTTAAGGTCGATGTGCTCGCGCTCGGTATGCTGACCTGCATCAAGAAGTGCCTCGACATGCTGGAGGCGCATCATGGCCGCGCGCTCACGCTTGCCACTGTCCCGCGCGAGGATCCAGAGACCTATGCGATGCTGCGCAAAGGGGATTCGCTGGGTGTCTTTCAGGTCGAAAGCCGTGCGCAGATGAACATGCTTCCGCGCCTTCGCCCGCGCGAATTTTATGATCTTGTGATCCAGGTCGCGATTGTGCGTCCCGGCCCGATCCAGGGCGATATGGTGCATCCCTATCTCAAACGCCGCCGGGGGGCTGAGCCGGTGCAAATCCCGGCGCCTTCGCCTGAATACGGCCCGCCCGATGAACTTTCGAGCATTCTTGGGCGCACGCTAGGGGTCCCGATTTTTCAGGAACAGGCGATGAAGATCGCGCTCGATGCTGCCAAATTCTCTTCCAAAGAGGCGAACCGGTTGAGAAAGGCGATGGCAACCTTCCGTTCGCGCGGGATGGTCGATGAATTGCAGGACATGATGGTCGAGCGGATGGTGACGCGCGGCTATGACCGCGACTTTGCTGAAAGGTGCTTCAACCAGATCAGGGGCTTTGGCGAATATGGCTTTCCCGAAAGCCACGCAGCCTCTTTCGCGCATCTCGTCTATGTGTCGAGCTGGCTCAAATGCCATTTCCCTGCGGCCTTTGCAGCCGCTCTGCTCAATTCGCAGCCCATGGGCTTCTACGCGCCCGCACAGATTGTGCGCGATGCAAGGGAACATGGGGTCGTGGTGCTGCCGGCTGATGTGAATTGCAGCGAGTGGGATTGCACGCTTGAGCCGTGGGAGGGACACGCATCCGCGCGTCCTTTGGCCGTAACTGCCCGCCAAGACAAACACATCGCGCTGCGCCTTGGTCTGCGTCAGATTGATGGCTTGCCAGAACACGTCGCCGCGCAGTTGATCGCTGAGCGAGAGAAGGGCGGCGCCTATAGCGACGTGATCGAACTGCGCGAGCGTGCAGGGCTTTCTCCGCCGCATATTGAACGGCTTGCAAGCGCCGATGCCTTCACGTCGATGAACCTCACCCGCAGGCATGCCTTGTGGAATGCGCGCAGTCTGATTGCAGAGCCTGATTTGCCGCTGTTCCGCGCGGCGGATGAGCGCGATGAGGGGGCAGAGCGTACAGAGACGCTGCTGCCCACCATGCCGCTTTCCGAAGAGGTGGTGGCTGATTATCAGACCACGCGCCTCAGTCTCAAAGCGCATCCGATGGCATTCTTGCGCCCCAGCCTTGGCGAGCGCGGCTTTGTGCGGGCCTGCGATCTTAGAGACCGCAAATATCGCTCCATGGTGCATGTCGCAGGTGTTGTCCTGATCCGCCAGCGGCCCGGGTCGGCTAAGGGGGTGTGCTTCATCACGCTTGAGGATGAGACCGGGGTGATCAACCTTGTTGTGTGGCCCGACCTAAAAGAGAAACAGCGCAAGGTGGTGATGGGCGCGCGATTAATGGAGGTGCGCGGGCGCGTAGAGTATGATGACGAAGTGATCCATGTGATCGCGCAGCATATGACTGATGCGACCGATAAACTTTATGCCCTGTCAGACGATATGCTCAATGCGCCCATAGCGCGGGCAGATCACGTGAATGCCCCGCTGACAGGCCGCAAAATGCCAGCGGAGAAGGGGGCGGAGAAAGCCGTTCAGGTGAGGGATGTGATCGATGATCTACCAAGCAAAGTGCCTCCTGTAGCGGGGCATCCGCGGAATCATCGGATTATCCCGAAATCGCGCGATTTTCATTAGTGGTTTGGAGAAAGATGGCGCGAAAGAAACGACGTAGAAGCAAAGGCTCGGGACGCGTGCTGACTGGTATCGCAATCATGTGCTTTTTTGCGATTTGCGGCTTTGCAGGGTGGAACTGGCTGCAAAACCACCCGCAACACAATCCTATGGCCCCACTTGACCTGCGCGATCCTGTCGGTTGGGCAACCATAACCAAGCTGGCCGCGCTCAAAGACAATGTCGGGGAATGCCGTGCAGTCTTAGACCGCAGCGAAATCGACTATTCCGCACTCCCCGAAACGGGTGAGGGCCCCTGCGCAAGACCTGATCGCACTCAGCTTAGTGCCTATCCACTTGCACCCAATACGCCCGCCGTCACATGCCCGGTCGCTGCCGCGATGGTGATGTGGCGCGAAAAGAGTGTTGAACCAGCCGCGCGCGAGCATCTTGGTAGTGAGCTGGTTCGCATGGAGCATATGGGCGTCTACAATTGCCGCCGGATGCGCGGCGCGGGATCAGGCGGCGGGTGGAGCCAGCACGCAACCGGCAACGCCATCGATATATCGGCTTTTGTCCTAGAGGATGGCCGTAGGATCAGCCTGATCGATGATTGGGACGGGGATCCTGCACGCCAGCGCTTTTTGCGTGCCATCCGCGATGATGCGTGCGGCGTGTTTGCAACCGTGCTTTCACCCGATTTCAACTCGGCTCATGCCGATCATTTCCACTTGGATCAAAGTGCCCGCTGGGTAAGTGTTTGCCGTTAAGCCCGCGGAAGGTTCAAGTGGCTTCAAGCGCATAGCCCGCCGAGCGAACCGTGCGGATTGGATCTTTGATGCCATCGATGCCAATCGCCTTACGCAACCTGCGGATATGGACATCGACCGTACGCAGTTCGATATCGGAACCCGTCCCCCAAACCCCATCAAGCAGTTGCCCACGGCTGAATACGCGCCCGGGGCTTTCCATAAAGAACTTGAGCAAGCGGTATTCGGTCGGCCCCAGTTGGAGTGAGCGGCCGCGGCGCTGCACTTTATGCGCCACCGGGTCGAGTTTAATGTCGCCCACCTCAATCGTTTCGCCTGCCAATGCTGGCCTTATACGCCGCATGACGGCGGCGACACGGGCAAGCAATTCGCGCGGCGAAAATGGCTTGGTCAAGTAGTCATCGGCGCCGGTTTCAAGCCCGCGCACCCGGTCATCCTCGGCCTCGCGAGCGGTCAGCATGATGATCGGGACATGCGCGGTTTCTTTGTCGCGGCGCAAACGACGGCAAACCTCGATTCCACTCGTTCCCTCAATCATCCAGTCGAGAATGATGAGATCAGGGATTTCTTCGCTGGCAAGAATGATCGCTTCGTCCCCGTCGCCCGTGCAGCGGACATCATAGCCTTCGTTCTGGAAGCGGTATTCGAGCAGTTCGGACAATGCCGGATCGTCTTCAACAAGAAGCAGTTTGGCAGCAGACATTATACGTGTCTCCCTATTGTCGCCGCCACACCCGTTTGACAGCCGACGGCGCGATGCTTGTTTCACTTTGGCTACAATTTGATGAATTTGCGCGCTTCAACTTTTCCACATGCTGAGAAAGACGTGCGCTCCAACGAAAACCCATTCCTATTCTCGGTCTTCCTCGGGCGGGTATGAGCCAGTGGCCGCAAAATGAACCATTTCAGCAACGTTGGTTGCATGATCGCCAATTCTTTCGAGATTCCTCGCGACAAACAGCAATTGCGCAGCGCTCGAAATGGTGGCTGGATTTTCAACCATATGGCTCACCAAATTGCGAAAGATGCTGTTATAAAACGCGTCAACCTTGGCATCGGTGCTAATCACTTCTCGCGCCAGCACGGGATCGCGCGCCGCATATGCGGTGAGAACGTCATGCACCATCTCGCCTGCCAATTCGCCCATCGCCGGCAGAAGTGTGAGCGGCTCAAATCGATCACGACCTTCGATCATACCAACGCGTTTGGCGATATTCTTTGAATAGTCGCCAATCCGTTCAATCACACCTGCGATCTTGAGGGCCGCGATGACTTCGCGCAAATCATCAGCCATCGGAGCACGCAAAGCGATGATGCGGACTGCCAACTTATCTACTTCTGATTCGAGCGCATCAATCTTTTTATCGCGTGCAACGACCTGATCACCCAGTTCTTCATCACCGCGCACCATGGCTTCGAGCGCTTCTTGTATCGCCACTTCGGCAAGGCCGCCCATCTCCGCAATCAAGCCGCGAAGCCGGGTGATGTCTTCATCAAAAGCTTTGACCGTGTGGTCTGCCATCAACCATAGCGTCCCGTGATGTAATCCTTGGTGCGTTCTTCAATCGGATTGGTGAAGATGTCGGAGGTTGGGCCGTACTCCACCATTTTGCCCAAGTGGAAAAAGGCGGTCCGTTGGCTAACCCGCGCCGCCTGCTGCATCGAGTGGGTAACGATCACAATGGCGTAACGGCCTGAAAGTTCCGCAATCAGTTCTTCGATTTTGGCCGTCGCAATCGGGTCTAGCGCTGAGGCAGGTTCGTCCATCAGGATCACCTCTGGGTCGACTGCAATCGCGCGTGCAATGCAAAGACGCTGCTGCTGACCACCAGATAGGGCTGTACCTGAATCCTCAAGGCGATCTTTTACCTCGTCCCACAAACCGGCCCGAGTGAGCGACTTTTCTACGATAACATCAAGGTCAGCCTTTTTTTCGCCCATGCCGTGAATGCGCGGGCCATAGGCGATGTTTTCATAGATCGACTTCGGAAATGGGTTGGGTTTCTGGAACACCATGCCGACCCGCGCGCGCAGCTGTACCACGTCCATATCGGCGCCGTGAATGTCTTCGCCTTCAAGCTCGATCAAACCGTCGACTCGCGCCACCGGGATCGTGTCGTTCATGCGGTTGAAGCAGCGCAAGAAGGTCGATTTGCCGCAGCCAGACGGGCCAATAAACGCCGTGACATAATCGGGCGAGATATCGATCGAAACCTCATCAATCGCCTTTTTAGAGCCGTAATAGACCGACACATCGCGCGCGATCATTTTTGACGCTTTGTCTTGCTGAATGCTTTCGTGGACTAAGGTCACCAGGTTTTCTCGAATTTGTTGCGCAGGTAAATGGCGAGGCCGTTCATCAGCAGAAGGAACAGCAAAAGAACAATGATAGCGGCGCTGGTGCGTTCAACAAAGCCGCGGTCGATCTCGTCCGACCACAAAAAGATCTGCATTGGCAGAACGGTGGCGGGCGAGGTGAAGCCATCGGGCGGCGTTGCGACAAAAGCGCGCATGCCGATCAACAGCAGCGGGGCTGTTTCGCCCAATGCCCGCGCCATACCGATAATGGTTCCGGTGAGCATTCCTGGAAGAGCAAGCGGCAATACGTGGTGGAACACGACCTGTACGGGCGATGCGCCCACTGCCAGTGCGCCATCGCGGATCGATGGGGGAACAGCTTTGATGGCGTTGCGTCCTGAGATGACGATCACGGGCATGGTCATGAGCGCCAGCGTCATGCCGCCAATCAGCGGCGCGGAGCGCAGATTTGGGAACAGGGTTAGAAACACCGCGAGGCCCAACAAGCCAAAGATGATCGAAGGCACGGCTGCTAGATTGTTGATCGACACCTCAATCAGGTCCGTCCAGCGATTCCTTGGCGCGTATTCCTCAAGATAAAGCGCTGCGAGCACTCCCACAGGGAAGGCGAGCAAAAAGGTGACGATCATTGTAAAAATCGTGCCCTTAAGCGCTCCCCAGATGCCGACTTGCTGCGGGCTGGTGGCGTCCGAACGCGAAAGGAAACCCCAATCCCAATTCTCGGCAAGTTTGCCTTCCCTTGCCAATTCTTGGGCAAGCGCCTGCATCTCAGCCGAGCCTTCCCCATCGAGCCCTGCGGCAAGATCAGACGAAGCAGCGAGTTGAAAGGTTTGCGAACGATTGATCAGGGAAGGATCGGCTTGAAGTGCAGCAGCCACGTCGCGCCAGGCATCGCGGCTGACCTGCTCTGCGCCTTCTTCACCAAGAGCTTCCTCCGCATAGAAGTGCACGACTTCGGACATGCCTTGTAACTCGAGGACTTGGATCGCGCTGGGGGCGGAAAGCGAGACTTCATCGCCGGTGATACCGCTTTCCGGGAAGTCGATTGGCACAGCCAGCTCTGCACGCTGAAAGCCACCGACCCCGTTGATCAGCATATTGCCAAGCAGAAACACCAGCACGGCGATCGAAAAGATGATCGCGCCCATTCCCATCGCGCGGAAACGGCGCTCTGCGGCGTAGCGCTGTTTAAGGCGCTTCTTGAAGGCATCGGTGCGGGTAGGACCGCCGGCGCTTGCTATCGCGGTGTCACTCATAGGCCTCCCGGAAGCGTTTCACAACGCGCAGTGCGATGATGTTAAGGACGAGCGTCACAAGGAAGAGAACAAAGCCAAGCGCAAAAGCGCTGAGCGTCGCGGGGTGATCAGTGGTCTGTTCGCCGGTGAGCAGCTTTACAATCTGCACAGTCACTGTCGACATTGGCTCAAGCGGATTGGCGGTAAGATTGGCTGCAGGAGAGGCTGCCATGACCACGATCATTGTTTCTCCAATCGCTCGGCTTACTGCCAGCATGATCCCAGCAACAATGCCGGGAAGGGCTGCGGGGAACAGCACTCGCTTGATAGTCTCTGATTGGGTGGCTCCCATCGCGAGACTGCCATCGCGCATCGCTCCAGGCACTGCTGCCATGGCATCGTCGGCCATCGAGGAGACGAAGGGGATGATCATCACTCCCATCACGACGCCCGCGGCAAGTGCACTTTCGGTTGACGCACCGGAGAAGCCCATTGAGACCGCCGCATCGCGAATAGCCGGCGCGATCGTGAGCGCGGCAAAGTAGCCATACACCACCGTTGGAACACCCGCGAGGATCTCGAGCGCTGGTTTCACCCATGCACGCAGCCGTGGATCAGCATATTGAGTGAGGTAAACCGCGCTCATCAGACCCAGCGGTATGGCAACGATCATCGCAATAATCGCACCAATCAAGATTGTCCCCCAAAACAAGGGCACTGCGCCATAGCGCGAGCTGTCGGGGTTTTCGGCGCTGCTCATCGGGTCGGGAGCCCAGAAGGTTCCGAACAAAAAGTCTATCGGGGAGACCATTCCGAAGAAACGAATGGTTTCAAATACCAAGCTGGCGACGATCCCGAATGTTGTCAGGATCGCGACCAGCGAAGCGAGCAGAAGCACGACCATGACGGTGCGTTCAACCTTGGTCCGCGCTCGAAAATCGGGCCGCACTCGTAAGAATGCGAAGGTTCCTCCACCAAAGGCGATAACTAGCGTCAGCACAAATCCGATGAGGCTGTAGCGAGAAATCGCTTCCGAAAAGGGTGCTACTAGCGCCTCGGCCCCTTCGTTGAACACGCCTGGTGCGTTGCCACTGGCGACCGCGCGCGCCTCCGCCAGCCATGCTTCGCGTTCGAATCCGAATTCAGGCAGGTTCGCGGCACCCGGTGATGCCAGCACGGTTTGTGTGACGAGTTGGGGGGCGATGAATGACCACAGCGCTACGAATGCGAGCACCGGGATGACCACCCAAACCGCCACATACCAAGCATGATAAATAGGGCGAGCGACAGGCCTTGTTTCGGGAGCAGCCTTTTGGAAGCTCCACGCCTTTGCTCTGCCAGCGAGCCAGCCCGCAAGACCAAGGCCAAGAGCGATCAGGATCAGTGTGATCGGCGACATAAGCTAGGACTGAGTTCCCCTGGGTACCGCCTCATAGTTTGATGTGAAGCGGTGAAAATGATTGGCTTTCCTGTCTTGAAGCCGTGGTAGACCAATGCAGCGCACATGTTGAAGAAATAAGACATTGCTAAGACAGAAGCGGCGATTCTTCGTCTCGCGAAACATCAGAAGCAAGATATGACTGATTTCGGACGTAATCGTCATTATCTGGAACGAGATTTTCGGCCATTGGAATTCGAACCACAACCTGGGTTCCCTTCCCAAGATCACTTGTTATGTCGAGCCTTCCCCGGTGGCGCTCGACAATGTGTTTGACAATCGCAAGACCCAATCCGGTTCCTCCAGACGCACGGCTGCGACCGGGATCGGTGCGATAAAAACGGCGGGTGAGATGGGGTAACTGCTCAGGGGCGATCCCATCGCCTTGATCAACAACTGAGATTCTCGCCATATCATCACGCGCCAAATCCAGTTTGACCAATACGGGCGTATCTTGTGATCCATATTTCAGCGCATTGTCCACGAGGTTTCGTACGACCTGCTCAAGCTGCTGCTGGTCACCTTTGACGCTCGGCTTAGCTCTGAGATCAAGTTTGAGTCTTTCTATCCTTTGCGGACCGGAGGCATCGTTCGCCGCGCGTTTCGTAAGCTCTGCGAGATCGAGCACCGTCTGGGGCAAATCGTGTTTTTCGGCCTCGACCCTCGATAAGCTCATGAGATCGCCGATCAAGCTTTGGAGACGTCTGCCCTCACGCTCTATCGTGCCCAGAAACTTCTTTGCTGTTGGGGTATCGAGGCTTTCATCGCTCTCGTTCAGCGTTTCCACATAGCCAAGGATTGCAGCGAGAGGCGTGCGCAGTTCGTGGCTGGCATTGGCGACAAAATCGGTGTGCGCTCGGCTGATGTCGGCCTCGGTGGTCTGGTTTATCAATTCGAGGACGGCCAACTCGGCGCTTACGCTTTGCCGGTTTACATGCCAGATATCTTGCCGTCTCACGAGACCGCGGACAATCGCCTGTCCGTTGCGCTTTTCGCTTAGCAATTGCGCGGCTTCTGGTTGGCGGAATGTTACCCTTGCGTCTTGGCCGATGATGTGTTGGCCAAGCATCCTGCGTGCCGCTCTGTTCGCAACAGCGATTGTATCTTTTTCTGTAACGAGCACAGGAGTGGATGATTCTTCAATTAGGCGGCTAATTGACTGAAGGCTAAGATCTTCTTCAACTATGACGGTCGGGGGCTCAGGTGGTTTTCCCGACGCCAAAAGCAGGGACCCAATCCACACTACAAGGACAGCGCCTGCTACAAACAAGTCGACACTCAACATCAATAGCGCTGCAAAGGTGATCAATGCCAGCCAAATGCCTGCGAGCGGGAGGGGGTGCTGCTTGCCCATGACTGCTCGCTCTACCGTGAGAAACGGACAGGTCAAACATTGGATGGGCGGGAAAGCAAAAGTCCGCCTAAAGAGTGGTGACCCGTACGGGAATCGAACCCGTGTTTCAGCCGTGAAAGGGCCGCGTCCTAACCGCTAGACGAACGGGCCACGCTCGTTTGCGGAAGCGCGCATCTAGGGGCGCAAGATGAACGGGTCAAGCCCCGTCTGTGTGGCTGCAGGCAAAATTTGTGCAAGCCACCAATCTGCAACCGCGCTCAGTCGGCAAAAGCTGCATCTTCAAGGTGCAACTCCGCGGCCGGTCTGCTTCCCCAATCATCGATCTTCACACGACCTGCCAAATGAAAGCGGCGGCCTTTGCTGCGGAGTAGAAGAGTTTGCGCCATTTCTGTGTCTGCGGCTCTAAAAGCGATGGCCTTGAATGAGCGTCCGTCGCCTCCGCTTGCGATGACACGCAAATGGTCTTTGCCAACAATATCTGCCTTGATGATCTGTACCGGGCCAACTGCGATCCGCGGAGCTGGCCACCCCACACCGTATGGGCCAGCGGCCTCAAGCGTGTTGACCAAGTCCGGCGTTAAACCACCCGGTGCGAGCGAGAGATCCAGCTTCATAACCTGCGACGCTCTGGCGCGGTCCACATCGCGGGCAAGCTTCTCATCAAGAAGCTCAGCAAAATCGCTGAGATTTTCCGAAAGGATCGTGAGACCTGCCGCCATCGCGTGCCCGCCGCCTGCGACCAACAAGCCTTCTTCGCGGGCCGCGATTATCGCTGCCCCCAAGTCCACGCCGCTGATTGAACGGCCAGAGCCCTTTCCTGTCCCGCTTACCGTTTCAAGGGCAATGACAATGGAAGGCTTGCCAGTCTTCTCCTTAATGCGACCTGCAACAATACCAATCACGCCCGGATGCCAGCCTTCACCAGCAAGAACATGGATCGCCATATTGTGCTGGCCCTCTAGCTGCTCCTCGGCGGCCTCTTGCACTTGCGCTTCGATAGCTCGGCGCTCTTCATTCAGCGTTGACAGCTTTTCGGCGATGATACGGGCTTCATCAGGATCACGGGTGGTCAAGAGCCTGACACCCAAAGTAGACTCGCCAATGCGCCCTCCAGCATTGATGCGAGGGCCAAGCGCAAAGCCCAGATCAGAAGCTTTGGGCGCGCGATTTAGACGACTGGCATCCATTAATGCTGCCATTCCGATCCGTTCGCGTCTTGCGAGAACCTTGAGCCCCTGCGCAACGAAGGCGCGGTTTAGACCGTGAAGCGCGGCAACATCGGCAACCGTTCCCAGAGCAACAAGATCCAGAAGTTTCATCAAGTCAGGCTCGACGCGGCTCTCGAAAAACCCTCTTGCGCGCAGATTGCGGACCAAAGCAATCGCTAAGAGAAATGCGACTCCCACAGCAGCCAAATGACCGTGACTTGCCGCAAGGTCGTTTTCGTCAAGTCGGTTAGGATTGACCAACGCCACAGTGGGTGGGAGCTCCGCTGAGCATTTGTGGTGGTCAACCACAATCACATCAACGCCCGCATCCTTTGCCATGGTCAGGGCTTCGTGCGCCATGGCGCCGCAATCCACTGTGACAATAAGGTCCGCGCCGTCATTGCCGATTTGGACCAGCGCTTCGCCGGTCGGCCCGTATCCTTCGAGTAGCCGATCCGGGATGTAGTAGCCTGCCTCAACCCCTAGTTCTCGCAGTAGCTCAACCAAGAGGGCTGCGCTTGTCGCGCCGTCAACATCATAGTCGCCATAGATCGTGATCGCTTCGCCGCTTGAAATAGCATCGGCGATGCGCTGCGCAGCCCGCTCCATATCGCGAAACTCTGCTGGGTCAGGGAGAAAGTCACGCATTGTAGGCTTTGAATGTTTCGCGACTTCATCGCGGGAAACCCCGCGCGTGATCAGAAGCTGAGTCAGGATGTCAGTGCCCAGATCCTGCGCGCCGACTCCCAATTCCATATTGCCGCCGCGCCATTGCCAAGACTGACCAGCGAATGAATGGGAGACATCAAGTACATGCGAAAGAGCCATCTTGTTCATGGCCATCAATCTAACCAATCTCGCATTGCGGTAACAGGCCAACGGGATTGACAATCGACAGCCAAGGCAGTGTGGCAACGGTTATGGACGATGAACCGCATTTTCTCGTGATTTGGCACAGCCGAACAGGCGCGAGCGAACAAATGGCTAGAGAGGCGGCCAGGCACAAGACCGCGCGCCTGCTCCATGCCAATGATGTGAATCCAGAAATGCTGTTATCAGCTGCCGGTTACATTTTTGTCTGTCCCGAAAATCTAGCATCGATGAGCGGTTCCATGAAAGAAATGTTCGACCGCAACTATTATGATGTGCTCGGCAAGATTGAGGGGAAACCCTATGCGAGCATCATTGCAGCTGGCTCAGATGGTGAAGGCGCGCAGCGCCAATTGGACAGGATAGCCACCGGTTTGAGATTGAAGAGAATAGCCGATCCGTTCATCGCAAATTTTTCGGCACAGACAAAAGACGAAATCCTTGCTAAGAAACACATCGGACGGGATGTTAGTCACTCATGCTGTGAGATTGGCCTTACAATGGGTGAGGGGATTGTAATGGGATTATACTGATTATTTTCGACTTTTTCGCAGGTCATTGATAGTCAGGACTCGACCAAGAGACAAATTGCAGCCACATGTTTTGCTGGCGTTGTTTTGGGGTCGTTTAGCAAAGGGATCGAAGCGCATCGTTGATCAGACGGCTTCCACTGCCCAAGGGGTATGTCTGCTGTTTGCCAAAGGCACGCGGCCTGATAGGTCTTCGCTCCTTGCATTTTTAGATGCGCAGTCAAGCGCCTCCTTAAGTTTTGATCCCGCCGATCGCAGTCCGGTGCATCTCGTGGCATCCGGCGGTGAAATGCTTGAAACAGGGTCCCGTATAGGCGGTTCAGGCACAGAGGGTGGTGTCTGGCTTGAGGTGCTGAGAGAAGGGCTAACATTTGATGTGCTCGGACTTGCGCCCGGTGGGCCTGTTGCATTCCCGATAATTGAATACCGGTTCGACTTGGCAGAGATGCCTGGCGCAGCTGCTTATGAAGCCATGCAGATCGTCCCCGGAACGCATTTGCTCGGGGGCGAGAGGTCGATGCCAGTTGTCAAAGCAATGATGGCTTTGGCGAGAGACATGGTGCAGCATTTTGACGAGGCAAAGGCAGTCGTATGGCCACCATCGCAGAGTGCGATTGGCAGGCGCTTTTTCGAGTCAGTTTCGACCGCTTGGCTCGATGATGGACCGTTCCCGGCGCTTGGATTAACGGCGTTTCGCGAAACGGTTGATGGAGCTTTGCAAAGCGTGGGTCTTGATTACTGGATCGAACAGGAATTGAGGATAGAATCGCCGCTTTCCATCGATAAGGTTGCAGCCACTCGTCTGGGGGTGCGGATTATCAATCAGCTAATTTTGGTCGGCGGGATTGAACAAAACGAGCGAATAGTCGCACCTGATGGCAGCCGCTTGTTGTTGACCTTGTCGCGCAACCGCAAGTTTGTCCGCGTTGCGCGCGAGTAGAATGCAAAGGAGGGGCGCAAATCGAAAGGGTCTTATTGACGCTGGTGTCTCAACATGGCGAAACCGGCAGACTGTCTCTTTCCGTTCGGTGAACCGGAAAGGCGACCCAGGTCACGATCCCAGCATGCAACGCCATCACCTATTGCCGCGGCAATTGCTCGGGCGTCGTTGCTTCAGCTCCATGTTTGCAGAGATCGGCCGCGACCCCGTTGGATTTGATGATTTCCGAGCCAACGGTTTGCTTCTGCCTGCCACCGAAGATGCAACCTTGCGTGTCGGAATGCCGCTTCATCGGGGACCCCATCGCCAATACAACGAACTTGTGATTGAACGGGTTGGTCGGATCGAGGCTTCCTGGTCTTTAACTCGCACCAAAGACAATGAAAGAGCGCTGCAAGAGGCGTTGTTGCGTCTCGCTCTGCTTCAATCTGCGTTGCGTCGACGATTGTTGTGCGAGCGCCACCGATTGGTCCTTAATCGGAAGGATCCGCTTGGCACAGGCTACGACTTTTCGGAATTAGATGCGATGGCCGAAGCTCTTTGGGACGCGACCTGAGCCTCACTCCGCAGCTTGCGCCACCCCACTCCAAGTCGTGTAGTTCGACTTTGCGATCAGTTCAGCCTTAGCTTCGTGATACTCTCGTTCGAACCGCGCGACTAGGTCCTCAACGCTGCCCACTGACTTGATCGCGCCGATCCCTTGGCCCGAACCCCAGATGTCTTTCCACGCTTTGGCCTTGGTATTACCGCCTGATCCGAAATTCATTTTGGAGGGGTCGCTTGTGGGTAGATTGTCGGGGTCCAGCCCGGCCTTCTCGATCGAGTCGCGAAGATAGTTGCCATGAACTCCAGTGAACAAGTTTGAGTAAACTATGCCTTCTGCAGAGCCATCGACGATGCCTTGCTTGTAGCCAGGATCAGCGTTGGCCTCTTCAGTGGCGATGAAGGCGCTTCCGGCATAGCCAAAGTCCGCACCTGCTGCCTGTGCTGCAAGGATCGAGGCGCCGTGTCCGATTGATCCTGAAAGCGCGACCAGACCGTCAAACCACTCCCGTATCTCTCGAACAAGAGCGAAAGGTGATTGCACACCGGCATGGCCGCCTGCGCCCGCAGCAACCGGGATTAGCCCATCAGCGCCTTTCTCAATCGCCTTGTTTGCGAAGCGGTTGTTGATCACGTCGTGCAGTGTGATCCCCCCCCAATTGCGCACAGCATCGAAGATCTCGGTGCGCGCGCCAAGCGAGGTGATGATCATTGGAACCTGCCACTTTTCACAACTGGCCATATCGGCCATGACCCGGTCGTTCGACTTGTGAACGATCTGGTTGACTGCAAACGGGGCAGCCGGGCGATCGGGGTTCTCGCGGTTATGCTTGGCGAGTTCCTCTGTGATCTGATGCAGCCATTCATCCAGCAGCGTTTGCGGGCGCGCGTTCAGCGCTGGAAAGCTCCCGATGATCCCCGCCTTGCACTGCGCGATCACCAATTCAGGGCCGGAGACGATGAACAGCGGCGAACCGATCAGCGGCAGGCGAAGGCGGTCAAACGGGGCGGGAAGGGTCATGCAGTGTCTCTCCTAAAACTCTAGACGCGCGGTAAGTTGCGAATTGCAACTACGCAAGCACCTCTTCAAGCGCATAGAAGCGGCTCGCGTTCCCGGCATACAAAGCAAGCTTCTCATCCGCGCTTGCCCCAGCTGTGATCCGTTTGAAGGTGTTCCACAACACGGGGTTGCTCGCACCCCACCGATCAACCGGGTAGTTGCTTTCGAACATAGCGCGGTCTGTACCAAAGGCTTCAATGCAGGTTTCGATATAGGGCTTCCACAAGGGCGCGAGGCGTTCGGACGACCATCCCGCTGCCGGTCCTTCGGGCGGCAAGTCGCAATTGTGCATCGCCAACCCGCCCAGCTTTACCATCACGTTCTGGCACCGACCCAACTCAAGTATGGCCTCGCGCCAAATGGGGAAGCGCTCCTCCAGCTTGCCTGTATAGGACGCGTTGCCGAGCGGTGTGCCGCAATGGTCAAGGCAGATGGGCGTATCAGGGAAGGCGCGGGCGAGGTCGATCACATCGCTGATCTGCGGTTCGAGGATCCACGCATCGAAGCTAAGGCCGCGTTTGCCGAGCTCTCCAAACCCTTCGCGGAAGGTCGCATCGCGGTAGAGCTGCGGTGGAGCGTGAAAGGGCGGGCCAAGCACCTCGGGATCAGCGTCCCATGCGCCTTGGTGGCGGATGCCGCGGAACCGAGGGGAGGCCGCCATCAGCGCATCGAGTACCTCGCCAGCTGCCGCACCGCGCGTTAGGTCCGCATGGCCGACGATCCCTGCACACAGCCGCGTATCCCCGTACAGGCCGCTTGCCGATTGCGCGGCGACACCGTTCACATACTCGACTTCGCCAACGGGCTTTAACGCTTCGCCATAAGCACCGTTGTAGAACGCTCCGCATTCCATGAAGACAGTGGCGATCACATTGTGGCCGCTTTTAGTCACTTCATGGTTGAACTGGTCGAAGGTGTAGTGAGCGACGGGCACCAACGTTTCCAGGAACCGATGTCGGGGTTCCGGGAACATCGGCAGCATAGGCCGCAGGTCCCACAAATGGTGGTGCGGATCGATGATCGGCAGTTCGGGTTCGAGTGCGCTTTCGCTTGGCTCTTGTGACGCTGCGTCTGTCATGGCGTTTCCCCTCTTACTATCCAACTTTCCAACATCACGCGATTCCAGGCGCTTAGCTGAGACGTGGACCGCATGTTACACGGTCCTGAGGAAGAAAAAACCGGAGCCCCCAACAATCCAGTGTCCGCATCAAGCAATGGCCGGATTGAAACGCTGTTCGTCATCCCACGGGGCGTAGGCGAAAGGCTAGAAGTAGGAAAACGAAACCGCACTATTCGCAGCCGCGGTGGTGTTGAACCGCCTGGCAGGCGCGGATCACCTCAACTGGACCTAAGTTGCCGCAGGCCCGCCCCTTTTTCTGCGAGATGAGAGTTTATTAACCATATGGATCTACGCAGAATCCCATGGGTAACGCTGCACACAACGCGCTGGCGCATTCTTTGGCTGGAGATCTTGTCTCTTCGGCACCCGCGAGCGCACTGGCTTCAGCCAAGTTTGAACCGATTGAAGACAAATCGATCAGCCGCATTTTGAGCGCGGTTCGCGAGCATCTCGGCACCGAAATCGCCTTTGTTTCGCGCTATGTCGAAAACCACCAAAAACAACTGACCCACGTCGACAGCGATTTGGACCTGCCCATGGGGCCCGGCTACACAGACTCTCGCAATGACAGCTATTGCTGGCATATTGCCGAAGGTCGTTTGCCACAGCTTATCCAAGATCCGGCTGATCATCCTTTTACTCAGGATCTGGCAATCACCCATATGCTGCCGGTCGGATGTCATCTGAACGTACCGCTCAAATTGAATGATGGCACGGTTTACGGCAGTTTTTGTTGCTTGAGCCGCCAACCCGATCGATCGATGAACGAGCGCGATCTTGATGTGCTTCAGGCTTTTGCCACACTGGCAGTCGAACATATTGAGCGGAATCTTGAAGCAAGCGAGCGCAGCGCTGCATCGGAAAGCGCGATCAAGCAATTGATCGAAACCAACGGAATTCAGATTCTACAACAGCCAATTGTCGCGATTGAGGACGGTCAACCGGTTGGTGCGGAGTGCCTTGCACGGTTCCCCGATGCCGGGGAGCGCGGCCCCGACAAATGGTTCGCCGAGGCTGCGCAGGTCGATTTGGGGATCGAACTCGAATTGCTGGCTATTGAAGCGGGGCTCCAAACCATAAATCACATGCCGCGCAGCAGCTATCTTTCGATCAACGCTTCGCCTGATACGGTTTTGTCCGGAGCGCTGGAAAGAATTCTCCCCAAATATGATGGGCGCAGCATAGTTGTCGAGCTAACCGAACATGACGAAGTGCATGATTTCGAAGCCCTGAAAGCCGCTTTGATGCGCTTGAAGCCGTTTGCCCGGATAGCGATTGACGATGTGGGGGCGGGCTATTCAGGGCTGAGGCATCTCGTCGATCTCGCACCCGATCTGCTCAAGCTCGATATGTCGCTGACCCGCGATATTCACAAGGATGTCGCACGTCAGGCGCTCACCAGCGCGATGGTGCATTTCGCCAAAGATATCGGTGCAAAGCTGGTTGCCGAAGGCATTGAATGCGAAGAAGAGCGCGCTTTGCTTCAAGAGCTTGGCGTGGATTACGGCCAAGGGTATTTCTTCGCACGCCCCATGCCAGTGGTGGCCGCAGCGCAATTCATGATGGGTGTGGGGCGGTAGGCAGTTGAGCTGCATGGTGCCGCGCAAACGGCCGCGATGACCTAATCTGCCAACAGACCTTGTGCGACAGCTTGATTAAGCTGCGCCGCGCTAGCGGTGTTTCCAGCAACGACTACCACCTTGCGAGCGGTGTTGCCTGCGGCGGGGCGGGCGACGAATATCGCACGATATCCTGCATTTGCGCCGGTATGCCAAACTTCCAACGACGCCCCATCTGAACTGGGTTCGATCATAACGCCTAGTCCGTAAGACGTGCCAGGGCTAAAGTCGGTTTCAGCTTCAGGGGTGATCATGGCCATCGCGATTTCGGCGGGGATAGGCGAGGGCTCTCCCGCGGCTGCATCGAGCAACGCGACCACAAAGCGCGAGTAATCTTCAGTCGTGGACCACAATCCTGCCGCGGCCTTTTCGGGATAGACGTGCCAACTGTCGTTTAGCGGCGCGAAAACACCTTGCGTAACTGCCAGACCTGAATCCGCCCCGACAATGGTCACTGATGCGACGCTTGTTTCATCCAAGTGCTGCGCGAAGGTGCTTTCGGTCATCGCGAGGGGCGTCAGCAGTAGCTCTTGAGCGACGTCCTCAAACGCCTTTCCCGCGACATCCTCCGCCCACAATTGCGCAATCGTGTAGCCGCCGCCCGAATACCTGAATGCGCCCGGTTCTCCGTCAAATGCGAGCGGCGAATCGATAAAGCGCGGAGGAGCGCTGATCACTTCTGCCGTGGTGGGGATCGCTCCATCGCGCGGATAGCCGGGATAGCCAGATTGCGATGACCCCGTTGTGTGGGAGAGCAATTGGCGCAGAGTGACGGGGCGGTCGCCGCCTTGCAGGTCTGCTACGTCGAGCGAGGTGATCTGGCCGCGAATATCCGCATCAAGGCCAACGCCCTGTTGTTCAGCAAGGATCAGGATTGTGGCCGCGGCGACCGCTTTAGAAAGGCTCGCCATCTGCATCAGTCCGCCATCGCGAGCGCGGCCGAAATACTGGGATTGCGGCTCCGATGTGCCTTGCACCACTGTCACGCTGAGCGCGCTTACGCCGAGATGTTCAGCCTCGCCTGCGATCAATTGCTGCTGCTCGGCAGGTGAGGCGCTGGTAAGCTTGTTCTCAAAGTCGGGGGATAGCGAGGGTTCAAGAAAAGCGGAGACGGCAACCCAAATACCAATCAGCGCGGCCAAGGTGACACAGCCAATCGCTGCAAATTTCCACTTCGCCAATGTCGCCCCCTTTTTGCGTTTGATCACTAACTGGCCACAACCGAATTGGCTGCGCTTAGAACCGCGCGAACGCTCGCGGTGGCGACGTCCTCATCTATCCCGCAGCCCCAGATGATGCGGTCGCCTGATTGGCATTTCAAATAGGCGGCAGCGCGCGCATTGCGTCCTGAACCCAGCGCGTGTTCAGTGTAGTCGAGTACCTTGATGTCGAGGTCAAAGGCGCTTTCAATTGTAGTGACGACGCTGGATATTAGGCCGTTGCCTCTGCCAGAAACGCTTTGCTCGCCGCCCTGGACTGCGATTTTGCCAGCGAACAGGCGTGTGCCGTCCGATGCGCGGCTTTCCTCGTAATCGACCAGTTGGAAATGCCTGTCAGGCGTCTCGACATGATAAGCGGCTTTGAAGGCATCCCAGATATCAGCCGCGTTCAATTCACGGCCCAATTCATCGGCGAGGCGTTGGACATGCTTTGAGAAGTCGGCCTGCATTGCCTTGGGCAATTTGAGACCCTGGTCTTGCTCCAGAACCCATGCAAACCCGCCTTTGCCGCTTTGCGAATTGACGCGGATGACCGCTTCATAGTCGCGGCCAAGATCAGCCGGGTCGATGGGGAGGTAGGGAACGCGCCAAGCTTCGTCGTTCTGCGCAGCGTTCGCCTCAAATCCCTTCTTGATCGCGTCTTGATGACTGCCTGAAAACGCGGTGTAAACGAGCTCTCCCCCATAGGGATGGCGCTGGTGGACGGGCAAGTCGTTGCAGTATTCAACTGTCTCGATCACGCGGTCGATATCGGAGAAATCCAGTTCAGGATCAACACCTTGGGTGTAGAGATTGAGCGCCATTGTAACGAGGCAGCAATTGCCGGTGCGCTCCCCATTGCCGAACAGGCATCCCTCGACCCGGTCTGCGCCCGCCATCAGACCCAGCTCTGCCGCCGCAACGCCTGTCCCCCGGTCATTATGGGTATGGAGCGATATCACCGCCGCCTCCCGGTTGGGAAGATTGCGGCAGAAATACTCGATCTGATCGGCGTAGATATTGGGCGTTGCTGCCTCGACAGTGGCAGGAAGGTTTAGAATGATGGGCTTTTCCGCAGTTGGCGCGAGCACCTCCATTACCGCAGCACAAACCTCGATCGAGAAATCGATTTCTGCGGTAGAAAAGGTCTCTGGCGAATATTGGAAGTGCCAATCTGTGCCGGGGCGCTTGGCCGCTTCATCGCGCATCACTTTCGCGCCGGTTGCTGCGATTTCTCGCACTTCGTCTTTGGTCATGCGAAAGACGATATCGCGCCAGGCCGGGCTGACCGCATTGTACAGGTGAACAATTGCCGCGCGCGCGCCTTCGAGGCTTTCAAACGAGGTGCGGATCAGGTCTTCACGGCTTTGCGTGAGCACTTGAACAATCACATCCTCAGGCACTGCGTCTGATTTGACAAGACCGGAGATGAAGTCAAACTCTGTCGCGCCGGCGCTAGGAAAGCCAACCTCAATCTCTTTGACCCCCACTTCGATGAGCAGATCGAAGAACCGCCGCTTCTTCACCGCGTCCATCGGATCGATGATGGATTGGTTGCCATCGCGCAGATCGGTTGAGAGCCAGCGCGGCGCCTTTTCAATTACGCGACCGGGCCACTGGCGGTCTGGCAAGTTGATGGGCGGGAAGGGGCGATATTTGGTTGAAGGCTGTTTCAGCATGGCTTTGGCAAAGGCTCTTTTGTCGGTGCGCTAAGATTTTCTGGCGGAGGCCCTTGGACAGGTGGCCGCGCCTTAATGCACGCGCGCCTACGCCGCCCAAGGGCGCGTAAGTCGTAGTAGGAGCGTGCTGCACAAAGTCATGGACCCCCTTTGCCGGGAATTATCGGTCAGCGCAAGTCAGGGACGCTGCGGATTTCGCAAGCCATTGCTAAAAATCGACACCGCTCCCAAAAAACAGTGTAACTTCTCTTGGAGGAGTGCCGAACTGCCCAGTGTCATCGGCAATCAGGCCGCCGATGAAGAAGAGTTAAGACCCCTAAGGAGGAAATGAGTTATGAAAAAGTCAATCTTTGCAATCGCCCTTATGGCCACTGTCGCAGCATGCGGCGCACCAGCTGAAACCGCACCCGAAGGCGACAGCATGGTCGCAGCTGAGCAAGTCGATAACGGATTGTTCGCTGATCTTGGCGGAGAAGCATCAGGCCCCGTCTACCGCGAAACCAAGGCCGATACGCTGGCTGTTTCAGGCTTTGACGTGGTCAGCTATTTTACTGACGATGGCGTTCCTGTTGAAGGTTCTGAAGACTTCACAGTCCGCTACGAAGGCTATGACTACCGCTTTGCCAGCGAAGAGAACGCAAACACTTTCATCGAAGACCCTGCGAAATACGCGCCTGCTTACGGTGGTTATTGCGCATGGGCGATCGGTGCGAATGACGCGTTGGCACCGGGAGACCCGCAAGTTTACGAGATCGTCGATGGGCGCCTCTATCTTAACTTCAATGAGGACGTTCAGGGTCGTTGGCAAGCCGACATCCCCGGCTTCATCGCCAGCGCTGACACCAACTACCCAACCCACTCAGCCGATGAGCACTATCAAGACTAAGTGGTAATCTGACCCCGAAGCTAACCCCGTCGATCGTCTGTTCGGCGGGGTTTTGCTTATCCGCATTCCGCGCGGGAGATGTTGCCCTGATTGTCGAGCATCAGATAAAGGCTCGGATTGTCAGGATTGGGCACATAGGGATCGACATCAAAACCTTGGTAGCGGACATTGACCTTGCCCTCAGCCGCGCCGGTAACCGCTGCGCGCGTTTCAGGATCGGCGGGCTTCCCAATGAAGTCATCCATGATTGAGGCATCGCAAGGCCCATCAAACACCTGCTGGGTCTCAACGCTGCGCGGCTGCACCACGCTTGGGCCGCTATTGCTATCAGCCTCGCCGTTGATGCGTGCGGCAAAGTCATCGGCGGTGTTTGATGGTTCCGCCGGTTGCTCAGCGCCGCAAGCCGTCAGCAACAGCATTGAAAGAGTCGTTGCAGTGAGTGTGAGCGTCTTCATGGTCTAGCCCCTTAGATTTCCCTTGTGGCAGCGCTAATACGGCGTCAAGTTTCACTATTATGACATTGGCTCAACGAGACGGCGCTGCTTGCAGATGTCTGCTGCGCAACCGATCGCGGTTGAGTTGATCAACTGCGGTAACACCCATCAGGCGCATGCCCCGCTCAATCTCGTCTTTGAGGATGGATAATGCCCGCTCCACCCCCTCTTGTCCGGCAGCTGCGAGGGCATAGAGATAGAGCCGCCCGCCCGACGCCGCTGACGCGCCAGTGCAAAGCGCTTTGAGTGCATGGGTGCCGCGCCGCACCCCGCCATCGCAGATAATCTCAATCTCACCGCCGACTGTATCAACAATCTCGGCAAGTTGATCGAATGGTGCGCGGCTCCCATCCAATTGGCGACCGCCATGGTTGGAAATCATAATCCCATCAGCGCCGATATCCACCGCACGGCGCGCATCTGCAGCGCTCATCACGCCCTTCAGCACGAATGTGCCGCCCCATTGTTCGCGGATGCTTGCGGCAGTGTCCCAATCCATCGATGTGTCGAGCATTGTGTTGAAGTATTCCGCAATGCTGACCGCCTCGCTCGAACCTTCGCTGACATGCGTGTCGAGATTGGGCAGGCGGAACTTCTCGCGAAACAAGTAATCCAGTGTCCAGCGCGGGCGCGTTGCATAGCTGACGATGCTGGCAGGGGCGAAGCGGGGAGGGGTGGTGAAGCCGGACCGCAAACACCGCTCTCTTTTGCCAGACACAATCGTGTCTACAGTCAAGGCCAGCGCATCGAAACCAACGGCCTGGCACCGCTCAATCATATGCGTGTTCAGCCCCTTGTCCTTGTGAACGTAAAGCTGAAACATCTTCGGACCGGATGTGAGCGCAGCAATTTCTTCGATAGAGCGCGTTGCCAGGCTGGAAATTCCAAACCAAAGCCCGAATGTCTCCGCTGCCTTGGCCACGGCTGTTTCGCCCTGCCAATGGAAGGCGCGCTGGACAGCCGTTGGAGAGAGCATGAGGGGCAGCGCGCTCTTACGCCCCAGAATTGTGCAGGAGGTGTCAATCGTCTCCACCCCCGCGAGCACATCAGGCACCAGATCAACCGCATTATAGCTTTGCGTGTTGCGCGCTTTGGTCAGTTCATCATCGGCCGCGCCATCAATGTAATCGAACACGGGGAAGGGCAGCCGCGCTTTTGCAAGCTGCCTGAAGTCCTCGATATTGTGGCAATCCGTGATCCGCATTTTTCGCCTTATTCCCGCGAACACTCCCTGTGGCGGATTGCGTCATGGGTGTCGAGTGCGCCGTTTTTAGGTGCGCTTTTCGCTTTTTTTGAACTTTTTTCAAAGCCAGTGTCACCAAACGGGAAAATGTCGCGAACTGCAGGATGTGCGCGGCCATTCAGTCGCTCTCAGGACCCTTAGCCGGATGCCCCTACTCCGGCTTTTACCCCTGACGCCCCCTATCTGAGGGCACTGAATGGTCGCTGCACGTACCTTTTCAGGAGAGCCCCAATGAAACTCAAATACCTCGCACTTGCAGCCGCTGCCCTTGCAGCTCCGCTCGCAGTGACAGCTCCAGCAATGGCCGATGGCGGCGTGTTTGTTGGCGTTGAAGGAAGCAATGTCGCGCTTAGTGGTTATGACACAGTCAGCTATTTCCAAGGCAACGGCACGCCCGTCCGCGGCAGCTCGCAATTCATGGTCGAACATGACGGCGCAGAATTCCATTTCTCCAGCCAGGCGAATGCGGACATTTTTGCAGCGGACCCCGATGCTTATGCACCGCAATATGGCGGTCATTGCGCTTGGGCGATGAGCCGCGGATCGCTCGCACCAGGCGATCCGACCCTCTACAAAATCCACGGCGGCAAGCTGTATCTGAACTTCAATCGCAATGTTCAGCAAACATGGCTTGGCGATATCGAAGGCTTCATTGCGAAGTCAGATCCTGCCTGGACCCTTATCCCTGATGGAAAACGCTTCGGCGATTGATCCGTCACGCACGAAATTGGTGCCCGCGCCGTCCCCCTGACCCCCCAATCGAAGGTTCGGGCACCAACCCCAAAAGATTATATTTCAGTGGAAGGAATTTGAGATGAGCAAGAATTTGAACCTCGCCAAGATGTTGATGGTTGCTGGCGGCCTAGCAGCTGCGACCGCTGGTGTTCCCGCTGCGGCAGATGTGCCTTGCGGTCCGAGCGGCTTTTCTAGCGCCCGCTCAACCGGTTCAGGCAGCCTGACGAGTTCGGCAGAGCGCCGTGCTGCTCGCGAAGCCCGCCAGCAAGCCCGTGCAGAACGTCGCGCCGCCCGCGCCGCTGCTGCATGTGCAGCAGCAGCCTGCGCTGCATCGGCATGCGCGGCTTCTGCGTGTGCAGCCGCCGGTTGCGCTGCTGCTGCCTGCTCAGCATCGGCATGTTCTGCTTCAGCATGTTCAGCATCTGCATGTGCAGCCTCTGCGTGCTCAGCCAGCGCTTGCTGTGCCGCTTCTGCTTGCTGTGCAGCAGGGTGCTGCGGCGCTGCATAAGCCCCGCTTTACCGCTTGCGCGCCCGCTGCCTGACGGGTGTGCATTTAGCGGGGTGTGGCCGGGGAACGTTCCTCCTAGTGCCCCCGGTCACACTCCTTTAGATTTGATAGCCAACTCTCCCCCTGACAGGCTTTCAAAATCAGGCATCAGAATGGATGTGCCCCCCCGCATCTGGTTCTACCCAACAAAAACAACTGGCCCGTAAGAAGAGAGGAACCTTCTTGCGGGCTTTTTTTGAGATTGGGTGTGCGCGTGGTCTAGCACGCTATGCCTTGTTCAAACCGCGCGGCCAGCGTTTCCAAGGTGTAGCTGCGCGCAATGGCATCGCCAACGCATTCGGTGAAGTTGGGATCGGTCGTCAGGCATCCAGGCCCGCACACCATGCGCGCGGTCCGCGCTTCATGATCGATATGCCAAAATCGCCCGCCCGGCGTTGCGATATATCCATCCATTCCGTTCGCGATGTCGCTTTCCAAATCAACCAGTGAAGGGACTTCGCCGTCATACTGGCGCGAATACTTGCCATGCGTGTGAAAGCTGGCGACAGGGACCATGCCGGGTTCATCGAAGAAAGAGATGTCGCAGCTCGCTTCATCGCCGCTGGTCGGGCGCGAGACGCCCAGTTCGCCTTCAGCGGTTTCGAAGATGATGCCGCACAGCTCTCTATCGCCTGCAAAACTGGGCTGTTGAAGCGCGTCAAGTTCTTCGCGTGCAAAGGCTTCGACTTCGGATTGCGGAAGGCTGGGTTGCAGCGCGTCAGTGCCTTTTGCATTCATGTAGGCACGCGCAACAATCACCACCCAGATGATGGCGATGATGACAAAGATGAGGCGGGTGGAGGGGCTCTTCAGCACGCTCCACCCGTACCTGTTAGTTCTTGTCTTTGTCGACCAGTTTGTTGGCGCTGATCCACGGCATCATGGCGCGCAGCTCTGATCCGGTTTTCTCAATCGGATGGGCTTCTGCACGTTTGCGCGCGGCTTTGAGTTCGGGCTGTCCGGCGCGGTTGTCGAGCACGAAGTCTTTGACGAAACGGCCCGATTGGATGTCGTCGAGCACCCGCTTCATTTCGGCTTTGGTTTCATTGGTTATGATGCGCGGTCCAGTGGTGATGTCGCCATATTCAGCGGTGTTGCTGATCGAGTAGCGCATATTCGCAATGCCGCCTTCATAGAGCAGATCAACGATCAGCTTGGTTTCGTGGAGGCACTCAAAATAGGCCATTTCGGGGGCGTATCCCGCTTCGGTCAGCGTTTCGAAGCCCGCTTGGATCAGGTGCGTGATCCCGCCGCAGAGAACCGCTTGTTCGCCGAACAGATCGGTCTCGCATTCCTCGCGGAAGTTGGTCTCGATGATGCCAGACCGGCCACCGCCGACACCGCTTGCATAGGCGAGGGCGACCTCTTTGGCAGAGCCACTTGCGTCCTGATGGACCGCGATAAGGCAGGGGACGCCGCCGCCGCGCTGGTATTCGCTTCGGACCGTGTGTCCCGGACCTTTGGGCGCGATCATGATGACGTCGATGTCTGCTGGCGCTTCGATCAGGCCAAAATGGATGTTGAGGCCGTGCGCAAAGGCGAGGGCGGAGCCGGGACGCATATTGCCCGCAAGATCATTTTCCCAGATGCCTGCTTGGTGTTCGTCGGGAGCGAGAACCATAAGGATATCGGCCCATTTGGCTGCTTCAGTGTTCGAGAGCACTTTGAAGCCCGCTTCTTCAGCCTTCTTGGCGCTGGAAGACCCTTCGCGCAAAGCAATCGCCACTTCGGCAACGCCGCTGTCGCGCAGGTTCTGCGCATGGGCATGGCCCTGTGACCCGTAGCCGAGCACGGCGATTTTCTTCGATGTGACGAGGCCAAGATCGGCATCGGCGTCGTAATAGACTTTCATGGATATTCTCTCTTGTGATTTAAAACAGTGGGATAATCTCTAAACAGAGCCCGCGCCGCGCATCATGCCGACAACGCCAGAGCGGCCAACCGATTGGAGGCCAAGCTCGCGCATCAAAGCGATGAAGCTGTCGATCTTGTCCGGCGATCCGGTGAGTTCAAACACGAAGCTTTCAGTGGTGGTGTCGACCACATTGGCTCTGAAATGTTGCGCAATCCGCAGCGCTTCTACCCTCGCTTCGCCTTTTCCGGCGACTTTCACGAGCGCCAGCTCGCGCTCGACGTGTGGGCCTGCGGTGGTGAGGTCGGTGACTTTGTGAACGGGAACGAGCCGCTCAAGCTGAGCCTCAATCTGATCGATCACCTGCGGCGGGCCGTTGGTCACGATTGTAATCCTGCTGACCGCATGATCATCGGAGATATCGGCTACGGTCAGACTGTCGATATTATAGCCACGCGCGGTGAATAGCCCGGTGATTTTCGCGAGGATACCTGGCTCGTTATCGACCGTAACGGTGAGGACGTGGCGCTCGCTTTCAGCGCTTTGGATTTTCATCACACCAGCGCCTTTGCTTCATCATCCATCGTACCATCATGCTGGTCACCATAAAGCAGCATTTCGGTGTGCGCCGCACCTGAAGGGATCATCGGCAGGCAATTGGCGTCCTTCGCAACGCAGCAATCGACAATGACGGGCCCATCATGCTCCATCATCCGCAAAATGCCCGCATCCAGGTCCGCTTCGTCGGTGATCCGGATGCCTTTCCAGCCATAGGCCCCTGCCAAGGCGACGAAATCGGGCAGACTGTCGGAATAGGAGTTCGAATAGCGGCTCTCATACGTCAGTTCCTGCCATTGGCGGACCATTCCCATATATTCATTGTTGAGGATGAATATCTTGACTGGCAAACGGTATTGAGACGCGGTGCCAAGCTCTTGAATGTTCATCTGAATGCTGGCTTCTCCGGCAATGTCTATTACCAAGGCGTCGGGATGGCCGAGCTGCGCGCCAATGGCAGCGGGAAGGCCATATCCCATGGTTCCGAGCCCGCCAGAGGTCAGCCATTTGTTGGGATCATCAAATCCAAAATATTGTGCCGCCCACATCTGGTGCTGGCCAACTTCCGTGGTGATGATCGGTTTGTGTGCCTTGGTGAGCTCGTAAAGCCGTTCCACCGCCTTTTGCGGCATGATCGAATTGGGATTCTTCTTTGAGCGTTCGGGATAAGCGAGGCATTCGCGCGCGCGCCAACCGGCGATGCGGGCTTTCCATTCGCCCAGATCATATGCCTTTCGCGAGCCCCACACATCGATCATCTGTTGGAGAACGGTTGCGCAATCGCCGACGATACCAAGCTCAACAGGCACGTTTTTGTTGATCGAAGACCTATCAATGTCGATGTGTATCTTTTTGGAATCGGGCGAGAATGCGTCGAGGCGTCCAGTCACCCGGTCATCAAAGCGCGCCCCGATGCACACCATCACATCGGCTTTGTTCATCGCCATATTGGCTTCGTATGTGCCGTGCATACCTAGCATCCCGAGCCAATCGGGATGGGTGCTGGGAAACGCGCCGAGGCCCATTAAGGTAGAGGTGACGGGCGCACCGGTGAGGTCCTGAAATTGCCGCAGCAATGCGCTTGCTTCGGGCCCCGAATTGATTACGCCCCCGCCGGTGTAAAGGATCGGGCATTCGGCGTTCTCGATCATCTCGACCGCTTCGATTATCTGCTCAGGGGCTCCGGCAAGCTGCGGTGCGTAGCGATGCGAGGCGGCAAGTTTCGACGCGCGGCTTTTTGAGGGGACTGCGATCTGCACATCTTTGGGGATGTCAATCACGACCGGGCCGGGGCGGCCCGTGGTCGCGATGCGGAATGCCTCTTCGACCGTCGCAACGAGGTCTGCGGGGTCTTTGACGAGATAATTGTGCTTGGTGCAATGGCGGGTGATGCCGATTGTGTCCGCCTCTTGAAACGCATCGGTGCCGATCAAACCAGTGGGGACTTGGCCGGTGATGACGACCATCGGGATCGAATCCATGAACGCATCGGCGATCCCCGTGACCGCATTTGTCGCTCCCGGACCAGAGGTGACGAGCACCACGCCGGGCTTGCCGGTCGCGCGCGCATAGCCTTCAGCTGCATGCGCCGCGCCTGCTTCATGGCGGACGAGGATGTGGCGAATGCGCTCATCACCGAACAATTCGTCATAGATGGGCAGCACCGCGCCGCCGGGATAGCCGAAGACATATTCGACTCCCTGTTCGATCAGGCTTTCCATCAACAAGGCTGCACCAGAGCGCTTTGCCACTTCAATCTCCTCTAGCGGGGGGCGAGCCGCAATTTTTGCCCCAACAACAAAAAAGGCCCGAAGCGTGATCGCATCGGGCCAACTCGGAAATTCACCACAAAAGAAATCCGATCAGCCCGTATCGCCCACAAGAATAAGAATAAGCATGATCAGTGTGTCTTTCCCACGTGTGTGCCGGAGGCTTTAGCGGGTTTTGTATCCTTTGCAATCATATCGGTTAGCAAGGTGACCGGTCCCCACTATCATCGACCTGCTAGGGGTTCAAATATAATGCGTCAACCGTTAAAGTTGTAATAATTGATCAAAAATATCATTCACATTGACACTTTTAGATTCAATCCGCTCCCATTCCGGCGGACATTGGTTGCGCAACCAGGTAAATTGGCGCTTAGCGTAGTTGCGGGTGGATTGCGCGCCTGCTTTTAGGGTGGCGTCTTGGCTGGCTTCGCCGCGGATTAGGCTCGCAATTTCCGGCACGCCAATGGCGCGCATTGCAGGCAGATCCGGCGATAGATCGCGGGCAATCAGAGCTTTGACCTCTTCCACTGCGCCATCTTCCAGCATTTGGGCAAAGCGGGCATCGCAACGGTCGTAAACCCATTGCCGCTCCGGCATGAGGACGGCGGCGTGAAGAGCAATGTTCTCACCAATGCCGCCGCTCTTGGCCTGCTGCCAATCGCCCAATGTCACCCCGGTTGACCGTTTGACTTCCAGAGCGCGGGCGATGCGCTGGCTGTCAGAGGGTTCCAAAGCGGCAGCGCGCTCCGGATCCTCGATCTGCAAGGCGGCATAGGCGCTCTCGGTTTCCATTGCGCGCACCACTTCGCGTATTTCGGGCTCGATAGTGGGTATGGGGGCTATCCCTTCTATCAGCACTTTGAGATACATGCCCGTGCCGCCAACCAATATCGGCACGGCCCCGTCTGCATGCGCTGCGTCAATCTCTGCCTTGGCGCGCTCTGCCCAATGGGCGGCGGAACACGCTTCGGCCGCGTCCCATGCGCCATAGAGCCGGTGTTCGCATTGCGATTGTTCCTCAGCGCTCGGCGCAGCGGAGAGCACGGGAATATCAGCATAGACCTGCATGCTGTCGGCATTAATGATAACACCGGTGCGGCCCGACTTTTCCAGAGCGGATGCGAGGTTAAGGGCAAAAGCACTCTTGCCGCTGGCAGTAGGCCCTGCGATGAGCGCGACCGGCGGCGCGCTTGGTGTCGATTGAGGAGAAATCGTGATGCTCATTGCGCGCGTGATAGCAGATCGGGATGATGTGTATAATGCCTCGGATGCCATCGATAACGATGTTGACGAATTCGGTATTGCGAACCGCCCACTAAGAGGCAAGTCCCTTCCGAAATTTGAGCAACTTGAGGCTGAGGGCGATGATGCGTCCGGATTTCTGAGGATCATCCGGTCCCACTTCCCCGATGCGGACATGCTGGTGGCAACCGGCGAAATTACCACTCCCAGACTGTTCATCTCCGACATGGATTCCACGATGATCGGGCAGGAATGCATTGACGAGCTTGCCGATTATGCGGGCCTAAAGGACAAGATCGCCGACATTACAGAACGCGCCATGCAGGGGGAACTCGATTTTGAGAGCGCTTTGCGAGAGCGGGTGGCGCTGCTGGCAGGGCTTGATGTGTCAGCGATAGAGCGCTGCCTTGCAGAGCGCATCAGTCCGACGTCGGGCGCGAAGGTTCTCACTCACACGCTGAAGGCCAAGGGCTGCCGCACGGTGCTCGTCACCGGGGGATTCCACCATTTCGCTGACACGGTCGCGGATTGGCTCGGTTTTGACCGTGTGGTGGGCAACCGGTTGGGTGTGGCCTGTGGGAAGCTCACAGGATTGCTCGAAGGCGCGATCACCGATGCGAGCACAAAAGAAGCGGTATTACGCGAGGAAGCCGCCAAGCTGGGCGATGGTGGAGGCGTCCCGGTGCTCGCCACCGGAGACGGCGCGAATGATATCCCGATGCTGCAGGCCGCCACTTATGGCTTTGCCTACAAGGCTAAGCCAAAGGCACGCGCAGCTGCCAATGGCACGATCGATGAAGGCGATCTTACCAATATCCTCTCGCTGCTTGACATACCGAAAGAGGAATGGGTGACGGATTGATCGGCCCTTAGAGCCAGCTCGCGATCTGGCTCAGCGGTTTCTTCTTAAGCGCATGGGTGGGCACAGTCGCGCCCTCAGCCGGATGACCTACCACTACGATCATAAGTGGCTTCTCCCATTCTGGCCTTTCACAAACCTCTCGCAGAAAACCCATGGGGGAGGGCGTGTGCGTCAGCGTTGCCAAACCCGCCTCATGCAGAGTTGCAATCAACATTCCGCAGGCGATGCCGACGCTTTCATTAACGTAGTAATTTTGCGTTTTCCCATCTTCCTCAATCCCGCCTTTGCGCTGCGCGAAGACGACAATCAGATAGGGCGCGGTTTCCAGGAACGGCTTGTCTGCATCGGTGCCAAGATCCTTGAGCGCGCCGAGCCATTCCTCGCTTGCCTTGGGGTCTTGGCCATCCTCTCCGTAAAATCGGCGTTCTTCCGCCTCAGCGGCTTCGCGGATCGCGCGCTTCTTGCCGCCCGTTTCGACCACGGCGAAATGCCATGGCTGGTGATTGGCGCCATTGGGAGCGGTGCCCGCAGCCTCAATCGCGGCCTCGATCACGGCGCGCGGTACGGTTGCATCGGAGAAATAGCGGCAGGTCCGGCGCTCCTTTAAACGGTCGCGCAGGGCCTGCGCACGCGCTGTTGCTTCGTTGTCGCTGAGCGGGGTGAGGGCGTAGGGTACAGTGTCATGGTCTTGCATATTTTCCCCTTGCCACGCTCATCGCGAAGAGCAAGGGCGCCCTTACGGAATGTTAAGCTTGACGCCTTACTGACATCTATGTAGGTTGCAAAAAGAGAACTAAAATTCAGGAGGTGCCAATGTCTGTGCTCGACTTGCCCGTGATCGACGAAACCCGTGACATGACCGGGTTTCATCCGTTTAAGGCTCTTCACCACTTCCGTAATCTTGTCGCAGACAAAGAAGACACCAAACAGGTGTTCTTCATCATTGAGGCGCTGAAAGGTCGCAAGGTTCAGCGCCAGGCAGAGGCATTCTTAGCCACTGAAACAGCCACAGACTTCATCGTGCGCGAAGACCGACTGGGCCTTGCCGATATGCTCGATGACCATGCGCGTTGGGATGATTGCGGACCGGGCACTGTTGCGCGCACTTACATTGATTTTATGGAACGTGAAGGTCTGACCGCCAATGGATTGGTCGACGAAAGCTATGGCTGGCGTCCTCGTGAAGAGCGTCCACAAGACCAGTTGGAATGGTACTTTAATCGTCTACGCGACACGCATGATCTGTTTCACGTTCTGACGAGCTATGGCCGCGATGCTTTGGGGGAGGCGGCGTTGCTGGGCTTCTCGTTTGAACAAAACCACAATCTTGGCGTCAAATTCATCGCCTATGCGGCGGCCAATCAGATCAAGAAGCAAACCGGGACTAAGGCTCCTATCTTTTCTGCGATCAACGAAGGACGAAGGCTGGGTAAAGAGGCGGCAAAGCTCGCACATATGGATGTTGAGGCGGTGATGCGTGAAGACCTTGAGGCCGCACGCAAGCGTTTGAATATCGGCGAACCGGTTGTCTATCGCCAATGCCTCGCGACGCTTAATGCCGAAGGCTATGACGAGCAGCAAATCGCCCTTTCCGAAACCCAGCAAGACATTGATTGCTGTGGAGAACCGGGTGCAAAGGCTGCCTAAGCGGGTTGGCCGAATTCTCTTTCTGAGATCCGGCTGATGTTCCATGCGGCAATTGCAATTGCCACTGCGGCGCAACTCGCGGCGACCAAGTAGGGCGCGCCGGGAAAGAACACGCCTGTTTCGTCCGCATAGGCTCCGAAAACGCCGGTCATAATCAGCGGTCCAAAAATTGCGGTGATGCTCATCGTGCTGGCAATCGCCCCCTGCAATTCGCCTTGCGCATCTTCTGACACGCGCGCGCTCATCATCTGCTGCATTGCGGGAAAGACCATGCCCCCGATGCTGCCAATCACTATCCCCGCGATCATATAACCGCTGGCCGGCGCAAAGGCGAAGATGAGATTGGCTGGAAAGCTGAGGGCGAAACCGAGCATTATGGTGCGCGTTGGGCCGATCCGTTCGATAATCTTGCCCGTCAGCCCGCCTTGTACCAACACCAACATGATTCCGAACAGCGCGACGCTCAGCCCGATCTCCAACTCATCCCAGCCAAACACCAGCTCGGTGTGATAGGCCCAAACGGTCTGATGCGATTGCGCGGCGAGCTGCATGAAGAAGATAACAGCCAGAAACCCGAATACTGTCGGCAGTCGCGCCATCTGGCTGAGCGTACCCAAAGGATTGGCGCGGGCCATGCTGAAGGCCCTGCGGCGGTCTGCGGGCAGCGTCTCTTTGAGCAGGAAGTATCCCAGCACTGCACCCACAATCGCCAGCGCCGCTGCAGCGACAAATGGGAAACGCACGTCAATCGTGCCAAGCAATCCACCAAGGCCGGGGCCGATGACGAAACCGCCCGCGCCTGCCGCTCCCATAATGCCAAAGAACTTGCCGCGCCCCTCTTTATCCGCAACATCGGCGATGCAGGAATTGGCCGCCGCCCAGCTCGCGCCCATAATCCCCGACAGGATTCGGCCGACGAACAACCAGAACAAGGTGGGTGCCACGGCCATGATGATATAATCGACGCCCAGCATGAAGAGCGTCACCAGCAGCACGGGACGCCTGCCAAACCGGTCAGACAGCCCGCCAATGATCGGTGCAAAGATGAACTGCATCAGCGCATAGGCAAACAGCAACCACCCTCCAATCTCTGCCGTGCGGTCAAGGCTTTCGCCCGTCACTTCCTCGAGCAATCCGGGAAGCACAGGCACGATCAGGCCGATGCCGACCATGTCGATAAACACGATCAACGCAACAAAGAACAACGTGGAAGTGGTGGCCTGTTTGTCCATTGCCCAGCGCGTTACACCAACATCATCTGGCAATCACCATAGTCTACCACGAGATGCCACAAAGCTCCCATAGCAAAAGCGCGCACCCACCAGAGCGGGACTGCCAGCATAACGCCATAGGCGAGGGCAGCCTCCCATCCATGGAGGAGGTGGAACCCGATCGAGCACCGGCCGGGGTCAAAGATTGGGTTTGCGAACAGATGGTCTAGGTCGATCAGATTGGCGCTTGCTATGACCAATCCAGCCCGCAGCCATTGTTCCCGCCAGATCAGCCAGCCAATCACAAATGGCACGAACCAATGGCCTCCATAATGGAGGATGGGTTGGAGGAGGTCTATCCGCCCATCCATTCGGCGAAAAAGCTGTCATGCGCGCTTCGCATTCGATCGAGGGTCACGCCCAGCAGGCTGTCACCGCCCACAGTTCCCAGCCGCGTAAAGCCCACCATTTCGGCCTCTGGAATATCGGGGCCTTCAGCGACTATGCGGTTGAACGCATCGCCGTTTTCGGGGCTTACGGTAACAATGTAACGCGCTTGATCCTCGCCGAACCACCATTGCGCAGCGGTGTAGGCCTCGTTTGCGGAAACTTCTGCCCCGAACCCTCCTGACATCGCCATCTCTGCGAGCGCGACGGCGAGGCCTCCATCGGAGCAATCATGCACCGCTGAGAGAAGCCCTTCGCCGATCAGCTTGCGCACGATCTGCCCGGCACCGCGTTCTGCTGCGAGGTCAACAGGGGGCGCGCGGCCTTCATCGCGGCCTTTGACGACATCGAGCCAAAGCGATTTGCCAAGATGCGAACGGGTGGGGTCAGGCTTGGCCCAAAACTCCGGCGCGATGAGGTAGATGGCATCGCCCTCTGCCTTGAAAGCAGACGTCACCATTTTCGACGCATCTTGCAGAATGCCAACGCCGCCAATCGCCGGGGTGGGGAGGATCGCGCTGCCACCTCCGGTGGCTTTGCTCTCATTGTAGAGTGAGACATTGCCTGACACGATAGGAAAATCGAGCGCGCGGCAGGCATCACCCATGCCTTCCAATGCGTGGACAAACTGGCTCATGATTTCAGGGCGCTGCGGGTTTGCAAAATTGAGACAGTTGGTGACCGCCAAGGGCCGCGCGCCGACTGCGCAGATATTGCGATAGGCCTCCGCAATGGCCTGTTTGCCGCCCTCATATGGGTCTGCAAAGACATAGCGCGGTGTGCAATCGGTGCTGATGGCGAGCGCTTTACCCGTTCCATGGACGCGCACCACACTGGCATCGCCGCCGGTTTGCAGCGTGTCGGCCATAACTTGGCTATCATACTGCTCGGTGATCCATCGGCGCGAGGCGAGATTAGGGCTGGCGAGCAGTTTCAAGAGGTCCGCGCCGGGATCATCGGTGTCAGGAACCTCGGCCATCGGTCTGATGCCCGCCCAAACCGCGTATTCCTCGCGTCCGATATAGGGACGGTCGTATTCCGGCGCGTCGGCTGCGAGCGGCCCGAGCGGGATATCGCACACGACATCGCCCTGCCATTCCAGAACCATATGCTGCGTATCAGTTACTTCGCCGATGACCGCAAAATCGAGCTCCCATTTCTCGAAGATCGCCGCTGCCATCTCCTCTTTGCCGGGTTTGAGCACCATCAGCATCCGCTCCTGGCTCTCACTCAGCATCATCTCGTATGGCGTCATGCCCTCTTCGCGGCATGGCACCTTGTCCATATCGAGGCGAATGCCCGCTTTGCCGTTGGTCGCCATTTCGACGCTGGAGGAAGTAAGCCCCGCTGCGCCCATATCCTGGATCGCGACAATGGCGTCGGTCGCCATCAGTTCAAGGCAAGCCTCGATCAGAAGCTTTTCAGTGAAGGGGTCGCCTACTTGCACGGTCGGGCGCTTGGCTTCGGCGTCCTCCTCGAAATCCGCCGAAGCCATGGTTGCACCGTGAATGCCATCGCGCCCGGTCTTAGAGCCGACATAGACAATCGGATTGCCGACGCCGGTTGCCGCTGAGTAAAAGATCTTATCCGCATCCGCGATCCCCACGGTCATCGCGTTCACAAGGATGTTGCCATCATAGGCTGGGTGGAAATTGGTCTCCCCCCCAATCGTCGGTACGCCCACGCAATTGCCATAGCCGCCGATCCCCGCGACCACGCCCTGCACCAGATGCTTCATCTTGGGGTGATCGGGCCTGCCAAAGCGCAGCGCATTCATGTTCGCCACAGGTCGCGCGCCCATGGTGAAGACATCGCGCAAAATGCCTCCCACACCGGTGGCTGCGCCCTGATAAGGCTCGATGTAAGAGGGGTGGTTATGGCTTTCCATCTTGAAGATTGCTGCCTGACCATCGCCAATATCGATCACGCCTGCATTCTCACCTGGACCGCAAATCACCCAATCCGCCTCAGTCGGCAGTTTCTTCAGGTGCAAACGCGATGATTTGTAGGAGCAATGCTCTGACCACATCACTGAGAAGATGCCCAGTTCGACCAGATTGGGTTCACGGCCTAGTCCCGCCAGAACGCGCTCATACTCTTCAGGCGAGAGGCCATGCTGTTCGACAATTTCGGGGGTGATTTGTGGGGTCGTATCGCTCATGCGCGCCCCTTTAGTTTAGTCGCTCGCTGCCGCCAACCCGCCACGCCGGTTGAAATAGCGGTTCTCCCCGACCCACACGGCCAATCCGGTGAGGATAGCGAATGCAAACAGTGATTGAAGGTAGATAAACAATCCTACCTCTTCGGGATGCGGAGCAAACCAATTGATGGCTTGCATAGCCAATAGCACAGCCATCAGGATAAGCGGTTGCCCCAATGGCCCGCGTGAACGCTTCAGATAGTAAGCAAAGGCCGCCAATGTGATCCCGATTTCTAGCGGCATCGCAACTTCAGGGTGGTTCCAAAGCCCAAGGCCATAGGTCTTCTCTCCCCCAGCAATGGTCAAGTCAGGCCGGTGAGTGAGCCAATCGAGCAACCAATGCGAAAGCACCACAACCCCCGAAAGCATCCCCGCCAACGCATCACGGTGCCAGATCGCGACCACCAGAGCCATTGCAAGACCCCAACATGCGGCCCCGACAAGCGAGTGGGTGTAAGGCAGATGATAAAGATCAAATGGAACCATCACGGTGGCATCGGGATCGATCCGCATCTTCTCGACACCGACGATCGCGAGTCCGAAAAACGCCCAATCAACCAGTTGCGCTGCAATGAAATAGGTCCCTAGCTTGGGCCCCCGCGAATAGGCGGTTGCGGCGACAAAGGCAGGCGCGAAATGGCCGATGAACATTGCTGCGATTTTTCCCCGTTTGTTTGCTAACGGGTTAAGCGCAAGGCCATCTTTGTTGCAAGAGCGCTTGTGGCGCCGGTTGCGAAAGCTCCCCATGCAATGTCGGCCAACGTCACATGTGTCGCCCAGACTGTGAAAACCGCTTGGCTGGTGAGGTCAAACGTGGCGTAGCAAAGCCCGCCTAGGAGTGATCCGTTCACCAAAGCCACTCGGGCAGATGCCTTCTCAAGCCCCGGCTTAATGGCGAACCAGCATGCTCCAGATAGATAGATGAGGTAGAAGGTAATCGCGGCTGTCCAGTTAATTGTCTCCGCCATAATCTCGCCGATTGTGGGCTCATAAAGATTTGGGCCGGCCCAAGTGAGCCACAATGCATCGAGCAATCCAAAGATGAGTGCGGCAGAGCCGATGGCGATGAACCAATGCATGACAGGGGTGACCTTTGCGAAATACGATCAGGTGGAAGCGAAATTATCGGGTGTGATGCTCGCCAAGCAGCCTTGACCGCACCAAATTGCAGCGTCAATGCTCGCTTGTATGGACGAGGGAAAAGGCGCTGCGAGCGCATCCGATGATATTGCCAGTTTGAGCTTTGAGCAGGCGCTGATCCAGCTCGAAGAGATTGTGACTAAGCTGGAGCGCGGCGATGTGCCGCTTGATCAGTCAATATCGCTCTATGAACACGGTGAAAAGCTGCGTGCGGCGTGCCAGCAGCGCCTCGACACTGCGCAGGCCAGGATCGAGAAGATTGTCGCAGGGGCAGGCGGCGAAGCGACCGGAACAACTCCGTTTGACGGGGCCAATTGAGATGTCGGTGGTGGGGATTGATGGTGATGTGCTCGGCCATGCGCTGAAACGAGTGCAGGGTGAGATTGATTCGGTTTTTGATGCCTTCCTCCCCGTGCCGCAAGACACGCGAGCCAGGCTTGTCGAAGCTATGCGCTATGCCGCGATCGGCGGAGGCAAGCGCGTTCGGCCCCTGCTGGTCGTGAGCACAGCGGAGCTGTTTGGGGTGGACCGCACAGCTGCCCTTCGTGCAGGGGCCGCCGTCGAAGCGATCCATGTCTATTCGCTGATCCATGACGATCTACCCTGCATGGACGATGATGATCTGCGTCACGGCAAACCCACGCTCCACCACGAGTTTGACGAAGCAACGGCCGTGCTAGCAGGCGATGCGCTCCACGCGCTCGCCTTTGAAGTGCTGGCGGATCCAGAAACCAGCCCGGACCCGTTTGTTCGCAGCGAGCTGATCCAGACGCTTGGCACCGCCTCTGGAATGCACGGTATGGCGGGCGGTCAAATGATGGATATGGTCGCCGATGAAGAGGGCGTGACCTACGATCTTCAGGCGATCACCCGTTTGCAACAGCTTAAGACCGGCGCGCTGCTGTCCTGCTCGGTTGAGATGGGCGCCGTGCTTGGCAAAGTTCCGTCAGAAGGCCGCGCGCATCTGCGCGCTTACTCCCGTGATATTGGCCTTGCGTTCCAGATTGCTGATGATTTGCTTGATGTCGAAGGCGATGCGGAGAAGGCGGGCAAGGCGCTGCGCAAGGATGATGAACAAGGCAAGCAAACCTTTGTGACTCTGATGGGCGTTGAAAAAGCACGTGGACAGGCCCGCGCACTGGTCGAACAAGCCGTGTCGCATCTCGGCAGCCATGGCAGCGAAGCTGACACTTTGCGTGCGCTCGCCCGATTTATCGTTGAGCGGGACAGATAAGAGAAGGAAGCGATCCATGAGCAGACGCATTGGAATCTATCCCGGAACCTTTGATCCGATTACCCTTGGCCATGCCGACATTATTCGGCGCGGGTCCAAACTTGTCGATTGGCTCATCATTGGTGTCACAACCAACCCTTCAAAGAACCCGATGTTCTCCACTGAAGAACGCTTTGCGATGGTCGAGCGTGAGGTGAAGAATCTCGGCCTTGGCAATGTTGAGGTGGTGGGGTTCAACGCGCTGCTTGTGAAATTTGCGCAGAAACAGGGCGCAAGCGTGATAATCCGCGGGCTGCGGGCGGTTGCCGATTTCGAGTATGAGTACCAGATGGCAGGCATGAACCAGCAACTCGACGATGATATCGAGACGGTGTTTTTGATGGCTGACGTTTCGCTTCAACCTATCGCCTCAAAACTGGTCAAGGAGATTGCGGTCTATGGCGGCGACATAACACCGTTTGTCAGCGCTCCGGTGCGCGAGGAAGTCATAGCCCGGGTTGAGGAGACCGGCCGCAAGGGCGATTACTAGGACTGGTGATGGGCGCGCACTCATTCATTGAAGTGTCAGCCGCGTGGCGTTAACGCGTCACCCAACCGGTCAACCACATGAAGACGAGCATGTTCAAACACACTTTTGGTGCGATTGCCTCAATCGCGTTCCTCTCCGCTGCTGTATATGCACAAGACCCTCAGGCTATTCCTGACGATTCTGGAGATGCTGAAACCACCGCTCAGCCGGTGGACACGCGTAGCTATCCGAATGTCAGTTTTGACCAGAGCGAGAAGCCGGAAAACATCTGGGTGCTCGACCTGTCAAATGGCGAGCGTGTCAAGATCCGTCTGATGGAAGAATGGGCGCCCGCCCATGTTGAACGGATAAAGACCCTTACCGCACAAGGCTTTTACGATGGAGTGGTCTTTCACCGCGTGATCGATGGCTTCATGGCGCAAGGTGGTGATCCCACTGGAACAGGGCAGGGAGGCTCGCAGCTTCCTGATCTGAATGAAGAATTCAATCCGATGCCGCATGTGCGCGGGACTGTGTCGATGGCCCGCGCTACGGAAGAGAACAGCGCGAACAGCCAGTTCTTTATACTGTTTTATCCGCGCTTTAGCCTGGACAAACGCTACACCAACTTTGGCCGCGTGATCGACAATATGGCCGCCGTGGACGCCATCAACCGGGGTGAGCCACCGCAACAACCCACGAGGATTTTGCAGGCCTCGCTTGCGAGCGACAATCGTCCCGTGCCTGTTCCCGCACCTGCCGCGCCGCAAGTTGAGACAGAGATCACAGCCGACTTGTTGAGCGCACCCCAGCAATAGTTCAGAGCTTTCAAGCTCGACCTTTCCCGCGAACCGCAACCAAGTTAGGCGGCGCATATGCGCGTTGACCTGTTCGATTTTGAGCTTCCGCAAGACCGTATAGCTTTGCGTCCCGCGCGCCCGCGTGATGCAGCACGTATGTTGGTGGTTCAGGGAAAGGACGCAGCGTTTGAAGATCACGGTGTGCTTGACCTGCCTGATCTGTTGGCGCCGGGCGATGTACTGGTCTTTAACGACACGCGTGTGATCCCTGCACAGCTTGAAGGGAGGCGAGCGGGCGGCGAGGCAAAGATCGGCGCAACCTTGCACAAGCGCCTGGATCTACGGCGTTGGCAAGCTTTCATCCGCAATGCCAAACGCGTGCAAGAGGGCGATCAACTCGTCTTTGGTGGCGGTGTGACGGCGATAGCTGAGGAACGCCTTGGCGATGGCTCCCTCACGCTTTTCTTCGAAGGGCAAGAACCGGTTGAGGTGTTGCTTGATCGCGCAGGCACAATGCCTTTGCCGCCCTATATCGCGCTAAAACGCGGCATTGATGCGCAGGATATCGAAGATTACCAGACGATGTTCGCGGCTAAGGATGGGGCGGTAGCCGCACCGACTGCCTCTCTCCACTTCACAACTAAGCTAATCGCGGCGCTTGATGCGCGCGGTATCAAACGCGAAATGCTCACCTTGCATGTGGGAGCAGGGACGTTTTTGCCCGTCAAGGTCGACGATACGGATGACCACGCTATGCATTCCGAGTTTGGGCGGATCAATGCGGGCACCGCTGCACGCATCAACGAAGCACGCGCCAAGGGTGGACGGATCATTGCTGTGGGCACGACTTCGCTGCGCTTGCTCGAAAGCGCTGCGGGAGCAGACGGCAAATTGCGTGAGTTCGCAGGCGATACTGATATCTTCATTACGCCGGGATATGATTTCCGCATAGTGGATGGGCTAATGACCAACTTCCACCTGCCCAAATCGACTTTGATGATGCTGGTCAGCGCCTTGATGGGGCGTGAGCGGATGATGGGGGCCTATGCCCATGCCATTGCACATAATTATCGTTTCTACTCCTATGGCGATTCTTCGTTACTCTTGCCGTGAGCATCGTTTTCATTCCCCGGCAGCTGTGCCAAAGGGGAGGCATGAGCGACGCTGTTCTCGAGATTGATGGGCTGACCAAGGTCTATGCGGGGGGCGTGAAGGCGCTGGACGGCGTCAACCTCACTATCCGCAAGGGTGAGATTTTCGCATTGCTTGGCCCCAATGGAGCAGGCAAGACCACTTTGATCGGAGCAGTTTGCGGATTGGTGCGCCCAACCGCCGGAACGATCACCGCGTTTGGGTGCGATCTTTCGCGCGATTGGCGCGCGGCGCGTTCGCGCATTGGGCTCGTGCCACAAGAGCTCAGCACCGATATGTTCGAGACAGTGCAACGCGCGGTTTCCTATTCGCGTGGTCTGTTTGGCCATCCGCCCGATAAAGCCCGGATCGAGGAGATCCTGCGCTCACTTTCGCTGTGGGAAAAGCGCGATAGTCAAATTCGCGAGCTTTCCGGCGGGATGAAGCGCCGGGTGCTGATCGCCAAGGCTTTGGCGCATGAGCCTGAGCTGCTGTTCCTTGATGAGCCCACCGCCGGGGTCGATGTCGAGCTGCGCAAGGGTATGTGGGATCAGATCGCGGCATTGCGCCAGCGCGGCACCACCATCATCCTTACCACTCATTACATCGAAGAAGCTGAGTTGATGGCGGACCGAGTGGGGATCATACGGGGTGGGCGCATCCTGATGGTTGATAACAAAGACGCGATCATGCAGCGGATGGGCACGACCGAGGCAGTGATTGCGCTCAGCAGCGCCCTGATGGACCTGCCAGCAAGGATCGCCGCATTTCCGGTTACTCTCAGCGAAGACGGATTAGAGCTGTGCTATCGCGGCGGCGATGGATCAGGCGGTGGCAGCGAGGAGGTTGCCGCGCTCACCAAGGCTTTAATTGCAGAGGGTATCGATTATCGCGGCATTGATGTGCATGATTCCTCTCTGGAGGACATCTTCGTTGATCTCGTCAGCTCAGAGGAGGAGGGTTGATGGGCTTTAACGCAAGAGGAGCGTGGTCGATTTACCAGCGAGAGCTGATGCGGGCGATGCGCACAGCGTTTCAATCAATCCTCTCACCTGTGCTCACCACATCGCTGTATTTCGTGGTGTTCGGCACAGTGATTGGCGGGAGGATGGAACCGGTTGATGGCGTCGCCTACGGCGCATTCATCATTCCAGGGTTGCTAATGCTCACTTTGCTTGGCGAGACGACGAGCAACTCCAGTTTCGGCATTTACATGCCGCGCTTCACCGGCACGATATACGAACTGCTTTCCGCGCCCGTGGGCGTGGCGGAGACGTTGATTGGTTTTGTCGGAGCAGCGGCAACCAAGGGATTAATCCTTGCAGCCATCATCCTTGGCACAGCCACGTTGTTTGTCGATTACCAGATCAAATACCCGCTGTTCGCAATTGGCTATATCATGTTGGTTGCGGCGAGTTTTTCGCTGTTCGGATTTATTCTCGGCATCTGGGCGGACAGTTTTGAAAAGCTTGGGATTATCCCGCTGCTGATCCTCACCCCGCTGACATTTTTGGGAGGCACGTTCTACTCGATCGACGAGTTGCCCGAACCGTGGAACACGGTGGCGCTCGCCAATCCGATTGCGTTTCTTGTGAGCGGGCTGCGTTGGACATTCTATGGAACGTCGGATGTCTCGATCTGGGTGTCGCTTGGCCTGACGCTCGGCTTCCTCGCGCTGTGCACGTGCGTGATTGCCTACATCTTCAAAACGGGCTGGCGGCTGCGCGAATAGAGTTATCGTTAAGAAACAGATGGTAAGGCCAAGCCTCCATTGGAGGATTATCGATGGGTTTGCCGGTCGCCACCAAAATCAGTTCGCATGTTGCCTCAGCCTTGTTGGCCGGTGCTTTCGCAACCGCATTCAGACGCCACTATGCGGCGTGGGAAGGTGATTTGTCGGGCATCACACCTGATGAGCTGGTGATTGCGGTGGCGCTGCCAGCGATGATCTTCGCCGCAATTTTCGGTCTTGGGCACAATTTCCTGCGCCATATTACCCTCAATGCGCGCTACACCTATTCGCTGCTCGGCGCGGCTGCATTGACCTGTGCTGTCGCCATCATCATGCCGCCTAGCCTTTACAGCGCGGCGGTGAATGGTGGGATGATCTCCGTCTATCTCTCTCTGACAATCGGCTTTGGATCGTTGATCGGTTTTCTCCATGTCCGGTCTGCCGGTCGCGAAGTCGATGAGAATGAAATCCAACAGTTTGAAGCGGCCACGGGGGCGAGCACATTCGACCTCGGCGCTCCTGACCTGCCTCCAGCCAGAGCGGCTGAGGCGACTGATTTCGTCCAGACACAGTCGGCTGACTTTTACGGAGGGCCACTACAAGTTGTTTCTTCATGGTCGGCTGCGGTTTCAGCGACACTGGCTGGTGCACTGGCACATTCACTTTATGCTGCCTTCTTCTTCACTGGTTTTGGCGGGGGTTTTGACGGGGACAACGACCGTTTGGTTGAACAGTTCTGGAGCGGTGAATTGCTGCAATCCATGGCTTTTAGCCTCGTATTCTCAGTCCTGATCTGCCTGTTTTTCGTCACCCCTGCGGTTTACGGTTTGCACAAGCTCTTATCCTCACGCGGGTGGAAGAAGATGAGCACTTATGTGATTGCAGGCGCTGTAGCTCCGGTCGCAACTGGGCTCGGCATGCTGCTAGTCGGCATCTTCTTCACTCATTGGTTCATTTTGCCGCTGGCCGTCGCCATGGGAGTGTACCACCATCTGGCCGGGATGGAGCCGGAAAAGCTGCCCGATGATATCGAGGTCAGGGACCCGCGCACTCTGGTCTCCGGCAACCATGCGCGCCGCCGTATGCGGCGGATCGCCGGGTAGCCTCGACATATCGGCGCGAAGCGTTAGAGCGGCGCGCCTATGAGCAACATGTTTCACTTCACCCTCAACGCCACCAATGGCCGCGCGCGCACCGGCACGATCCAGATGCAGCGCGGCGATATCCGCACGCCGGCTTTCATGCCGGTGGGAACGGCTGCGACGGTGAAGGCGATGAAGCCGGAAAGTGTTCGGGATACGGGCGCTGATATTCTGCTGGGCAACACGTATCACCTGATGCTGCGCCCCGGTGCGGAGCGTGTCGCGCGACTTGGTGGGCTTCACAAATTCATGCGCTGGGACCGTCCGATCCTGACCGATAGTGGTGGTTATCAGGTCATGAGCCTGTCGGACCTTCGCAAACTCACTGAAGAAGGCGTTGAGTTTCGCAGCCATCTGGATGGTTCGAAGCATATGCTTAGCCCCGAACGCTCGATGGAAATCCAGCGTCTGCTCGGTTCCGATATCGTAATGGCGTTTGACGAATGTCCGCGTGCCGACCGGCCGCGCGATGAAATCGCAGCATCTATGGAACTCTCAATGCGCTGGGCGAAACGCAGCCGGGATGGCTTTGATGCAGGCGAACAGCACGCCGCGCGCTCCGCTCTTTTTGGCATCCAGCAAGGTGCGCTCGACGAAGACCTGCGCCGGATCAGCGCTGAGAAACTCACCGAAATCGGCTTTGATGGCTACGCTGTCGGGGGGCTTGCGGTGGGTGAAGGACAGGAGGCGATGTTCCGAGTCCTCGACTACGCCCCGGAAATGCTCCCCAAAGACCGCCCACGTTATCTCATGGGAGTGGGCAAACCCGACGATCTAGTGGGTGCGGTTGAGCGCGGGATCGACATGTTCGATTGCGTCTTGCCAACGCGGTCAGGCCGCAACGGACAAGCCTTCACCTGGAACGGGCCCATCAATCTGCGCAATGCGCGGTTTGCCGAGGATCAAGAGCCGCTTGATGCGGCATCAGAATGCGCCGCCTCGCGCGACTATTCGAAGGCCTATTTGCATCACCTGCAAAAATCGGGTGAGATCTTGGGCGCGATGCTGGTGACCGAGCACAATCTGGCTTTCTATCAAGCGCTCATGCAGAAAATGCGCGATGCGATTGAAGCAGGTCGCTTCGCTGAATTCGCACATGATTTCAGGCACAAATATCTGCACAATTAGTCTAACTTCAGTATTGCCATCCTTTTGATCGAAACTATTGTTTCGCTGTCGCAGAACAGGGGTTTTCTTCATGAAGTTGATGGCAAGGGCGCTTTGCGCTGGCCTATGCACGCTGGCTGCTGCCGGTGTGCCCGTATTCACGCCCGCCTTCGCGCAAGTCAGCGAAGCTGAGCGCACAGCGCGGATTTTTGGGATTCGTTCGTCGGTGCTCGATATCAGTTTGTCGCCATCGGGTACGAAACTTGCTTGGATCAGCCCGGGTCCGGGACACACAGAGGTTCTCAACGTGTTCGATCTCGAAAGTGACGAGCCTCCCCAACAGATCGTCGGCAATTCAGAAGTTGAAGCGGACCTGGGCCATTGTGACTGGGCAAGCGATGACCGGTTGGTTTGCCAAGTCTACTATATGAGCGATCAGGGTGACTTTCTTGTCCCATTCGACCGAATGTTTTCCATAAGCGCGGATGGGGAAGACATTGATCAACTCACCCGGCGTGCTCCGCGCGGTGCCCGCGGCTATCAACAAGATGGTGGGAGCATATTGGCGCTCGATGTGGAGGGGAACGAAGGCTCTATCCTGATGACCAACAATCAGCTGCGCGGAACTGCAGCTTTTAGTCGACTTGGCAACAGAAGGGGCGGGCTGGGCGTCGATTTGGTCGATGTAACAACCGGCAGTCGTCGACGGGTTGTTGCACCTGATGACGATGCCTCCTTCTACCTAGCGGATGAAAACGGCGCCGTTCGCTTCAAGATCAAAGATCAGACTGATCGCCACGGTATCTTGACTGGCGAGCGTGATTTCATGGTCAGGTCCCCGGGCGAAAGCCGTTGGCGCGCCATGAACCCTGTGACCCTTGGCGGGCAGGAGATTGAACGCTTCTCTCCCATTTCCCTCAACGTTGAACGGAACTCGCTCTACGCCTATCGCACTATCAATGGCTTTCGCGCCGTGATCGAAGTCCCGCTTGACGGCGGTGAAGCAAGTGTCGTTGCCGCGCGCGACGACGTTGATGTCGGATCTCTCATCCGGATCGGCAGGCAACGCCGGGTGGTTGGCGTCAGCTTTGCGACAGAAAAAGTGTCCGTTGAGTATTTCGATCAGGAACTTGCCGCATTGGCCGATGGTCTTGCCAGAGCGTTGCCCGATCAACCTTTGATCCGCATTGCTGGAGCGAGCGCGGATGAAAGCCGACTCTTAATCATCGGTTCCTCTGATACGAATGCCGGGATGGTCTATCTGTACCACAAGGACACCCGCCAGCTTGAACAATTGCTGCCAATGCGCCAATTCCTAGATGACCGCGACATGGGGGAGATGCAGCCGATCACATATACGGCGGCTGACGGGGTTGAGATTCCAGGTTATCTGACCTTGCCAGCGGGTTCTGACGGGCAGGGGCTGCCAGCTGTGGTTTTGCCCCATGGCGGGCCAGCGGCGCGCGACTTTTGGGGGTTTGATTGGCTCGTGCAGTTCTTCACCGCCAATGGATATGCCGTGCTGCAACCCAATTATCGCGGATCATCCGGCTATGGAGCGGCGTGGTTCGGGCGAAATGGCTATCAGGCTTGGGATGTCGCGATCGGGGATGTGAATGATGCTGGCCGCTGGTTGGTGTCCGAAGGAATAGCCAATCCCGATCAGCTCGCCATCGTTGGTTGGTCCTATGGCGGATATGCCGCGCTGCAATCGCAAGTTGTCGATCCAAACCTGTTTAAAGCGGTGGTTGCCATCGCCCCGGTCACAGACCTCGAATACCTGAGGGAGGATGCGGAGAACTACACCAGCGCGCGTCTGCGTGACGAGCAGCTGGGTGAAGGGCCGCATATCGAAGCGGGTTCGCCTCGCCTGCATGCGGCGAGCTTTCAGTCTCCCGTTGCGCTGTTCCATGGCACTCTCGACCTCAATGTGGATGTCCGTCACTCGCAGGACATGGCCAAAGCGCTTGAGGATGCAGGCAAACAGGTCAGCTACACCGAGTTTGAGGATCTTCAGCACGGCCTTAGCGACAGCAATGCGCGCGCGCGAATGTTGTATCAGATCCAGCAGTTTCTTTCCGCAGAACTGGGTGGGTAGAATGTTGCTCCAGCCCCCTCGACAAGCGGCGCATTAGTGGCCATTTGCGCATGCATGAATGACACAGCTGCCAAAGCTCCCGACCAGTGCGAGACCATGATTGATGTGCGCGATGGCGTGGATCAAACAGACCGCGAGTTAGTGGCGTTGCTCGATCGACGGTTCGGCTATATGCGCGCTGCTGCCCGGATCAAAGCGACGCGCGAGGCGGTTCGCGATGAAGAGCGCAAAGCCTCTGTCATCACTGCCGCTGTTGCCGATGCCAGTGCCCGCGGTCTTCCTGCCAATGTGATTGAGGATATTTGGGAGCTCCTTGTAGAGGGCTCTATCGCCTATGAATTTGTCGAGTGGGATCAGATCAGAAACTGATTTTGGATTGCCAATGATGAATGAAAAAGGGCGGCCCGATAAGGCCGCCCTATTTTTATCTCAGTTTTCCGCGGATTAGCGCGAGTAGAACTCGACCACGAGGTTGGGTTCCATCGTCACCGGGTAGGGCACTTCGTCAAGCTTCGGCACGCGGGTGAAAGCGACCTTATCGTTGCCATCGGGAACGACGTAATCGGGAATTTCCCGCTCTGGCAGGCTTTGCGCTTCGATGATGAGCGCCATTTCCTTCGCCTTGTTGCCCAGGCTGATCACGTCGCCCACGTCGCAGCGACGGCTTGCGATGTTGCACTTCACGCCATTCACATAGATGTGACCGTGGCTCACGATCTGGCGCGCGGCAAAGATCGTCGGCGCGAACTTGGCGCGGTACACGATCATGTCGAGGCGCCGTTCAAGCAAACCAATCAGGTTTTGACCGGTATCACCCTTCATGCGGGTTGCATCTTTGTAGGTTGAACGAAACTGCTTCTCCGTCACGTCCCCATAATAGCCTTTCAGCTTCTGCTTGGCGCGCAGCTGCAGGCCGAAGTCGCTCATCTTGCTTTTGCGACGCTGGCCATGCTGGCCGGGTCCGTAAGAGCGCTTGTTAACCGGAGAATTGGGGCGACCCCAGATGTTTTCGCCCATCCGGCGGTCGAGTTTATGCTTCGAGCTTGTACGCTTCGTCATAGGTCTTTCCTTCAAATTTGCTGGCCCACCCATCTGGTAGGCGTTGAACCCGGCATCGCACCGTATGAGCGCTTTCTCATACGCGGCCACCGCTTCACCGGGGTGCGGGGCCAAATTGCGAAGGCGCGCAGATAGCAGCGCGCTGGACAAAATCAAGTCTTGTCTGCGCGTCCGAGCGAAGAAAGCACACCGCGAAGGGTGCGCACTTCCAAATGGTTCCAGGCAGGCTTGGTCAGAACCGTGCGCAAGGTGCGCCGTGTCGCCTGCGCCCGATCTTCAGGAAGGAAGTACCCTTTGGGCGTGAGCAATTGCTCCATATGCGCGATCAGCCCTTCCAACTCATCTTGTGGTGCAGGGGGGAGCGCGTCGTCTTCAGCGGTGGGTTGAACAAGCGCGCTTTCGTTGAGCTCTCGGCCAATTCGCGACCATTCATAAGCTACAAGGATCACCGCTTGGGCAAGATTGAGAGAGCCGAACTCGGGATTGATCGGCACGGTGAGAATATGTCGGGCGAGTGCCACATCCTCAGTCTCAAGTCCCGAAGCTTCGCGCCCAAACAGCACGGCGTGGCGTCCGGGCTGTGAGTGCACGAGACGCGCTGCGCCATCGGCTCCCACAACCGGCTTTGTCACGCCCCGCTTACGCACTGTGGTGGCATAGACATGTTCACAATCGGCCACCGCTTCTTCGGTCGAGGCATACACCTTGGCATCATCCAACACGCTGTCCGCCCCTGCCGCCGCTGGGCCCGCCGACGGGTTAGGCCAGCCATCGCGCGGATTAACGATGCGCATCTCCGTCAGCCCAAAATTGAGCATGGCGCGCGCAGCCTTGCCGATATTCTCACCCAATTGGGGACGCACCAGCACTATAACGGGTTTGTTGGAGGCAGGACTATCGCTCACATCAATCCTGTGCGGCTTCCTGCACGGTGCTAGCAAATTCTTCAAAGTCGCGTGCTTCTGAGAAATCGCGATAGACGCTGGCGAAGCGGATATAGGCGACGCTGTCGATCTGTTTGAGGCCGTCCATCACCATCTCGCCGATGCGAGAGGACGGGACTTCGGGTTCGCCAGCGGTTTCCACCTGACGCTGAATGCCGGAGATCAACTGGTCGATCCGCTCTTGCGACACATCGCGTTTGCGGCAGGCGAGGGTGACGGATTGTTCAATCTTGGTGCGGTCAAACGCTTCTCTGCGCTCTTCGCCCTTGGTGCCAGATTTCACAATCGTGATTTCGCGCAATTGCACGCGTTCAAAAGTGGTGAAGCGCGCACCGCACGAATTGCATTGGCGCCGGCGGCGGATCGAGGTGTGGTCTTCGCTGGGTCGCGAATCCTTAACCTGCGTGTCCTCGTGGGCGCAAAAGGGGCAGCGCATCAGCGGGCCTTGTTATGCGTCAGGATAGACGGGGAAGGCCGCGCACAGCTCTGCCACCCGGCTGCGCACGCTCTCTTCGACCTGCGCATCGCCTTCGGGGCCGTTCTTCGACAGCCCCTCAACGACTTCAGCGATCAATTGACCGACCTGACGGAACTCAACCGGGCCAAAGCCGCGCGTTGTGCCCGCAGGCGTACCGAGCCGGATACCTGAGGTCACAAAGGGTGAACGCGTGTCGAAAGGGATGCCGTTCTTGTTGCAAGTGAGCCAGGCGCGGTCGAGGCCCTTTTCTGCCGACTTGCCAGTCACATCCTTGGCGGTCAGATCAACCAGCATGGAGTGGTTGTCCGTACCGCCTGAAACAATTCGTAGGCCGTGCTCTTCAAGGCTTGCCGCAAGCGCGCGTGCGTTTTCGACAATGCGATGAGCGTAAGTCTTAAACTCTGGGGTCAGCGCCTCACGGAAAGCAACCGCCTTGGCCGCGACAACATGCATCAGCGGTCCGCCTTGCAAGCCAGGAAATACGGCCATGTTCAATGGCCTGGTAAACTTCTCATCGTTCCACAGGATGATGCCAGAGCGCGGGCCGCGCAAAGATTTGTGCGTAGTAGAGGTGACGATATCGCAATGCGGGAACGGGGAGGGGTGCGCGCCGCCCGCGACCAGCCCTGAGATATGGCTCATATCGCACAACAAAATCGCCCCAATCTCATCCGCGATCTCGCGGAAGGCCGCAAAGTCCCATTGGCGGGAATAGGCTGTCCCTCCGCAGATGATCAGCTTGGGCTTATGCTCGCGTGCGCTCGCCGCGACCGCTTCCATATCGATCAACTCTTCGCTTTCGGTCACGCCATAGCTGACGGGGTTGAACCATTTGCCGCTCATATTGACGGGTGAACCATGTGTCAGGTGCCCGCCTGAATTGAGGTCGAGACCCATGAACGTGTCACCAGGTTGCAAAAGCCCCAAGAACACCGCTTGGTTCATCTGGCTACCCGAATTGGGCTGCACATTTGCAAAATCGCACCCAAACAATTGCTTGGCGCGCTCTATTGCCAGCGTTTCGACCACGTCGGCATAGTCGCAGCCTCCATAATAGCGTTTGCCGGGATAGCCTTCTGCATATTTGTTAGTGAAGACGCTGCCGGTCGCCTCAAGCACGGCTTTCGAAGCGATGTTCTCGCTCGCAATCAGTTCAATCTTGTCCTGCTGGCGTTTCAGTTCACTGCCGATGGCGGCCGCAATCTCAGGGTCCGCGGTCCCAAGATCATCGTGCCAAAAGCCATGCATTGGATCGGTGGTGTGATTAGGCTGAGTGCTCATTGATGGGTCTCTATATGGTCAGGGCCAATGGGAGGGTTACCAAGTTTTGCGACGCGGCGCTGGTGGCGGCCGGCCGGGTCGTTCTGATCGGCAAATTCGGTGTTCAGAAAAGTAGCTACGCAAGACTTCGCCATTTCGATGCCTGTCAGGCGCGCACCGAGGGCAATTATGTTAGCGTTGTTGTGTTCACGGGCAAGCGCGGCGGACAGCGGCTCTGACACCAGAGCGCAGCGCATTTGCGGGTGGCGGTTGACGCTGATTGAGATACCGATGCCCGATCCGCATAAGGCCACGCCAAATTCAGCCGTTCCTTCGGCCACCACTTGAGCGAGTTTGTATCCGTAATCGGGGTAATCGACGCTTTCGCCCGCATCGGGGCCAAGATCGGCGACTTCGTGGCCTTCATCCATCAACCATTCGGCAAGGTCTGCCTTCATGTCTGTGGCGGCGTGATCAGAGGCAATGGCTATACGCATGGCCACGCTACATAGGGAGGTGAGACCACAGACTCCACCCCGTTTGAGCCGCTTTTCCTCGTGTCTGATTGGATTAGGCACAGCCACCACGCGCCTAGGCACTTGTGCGAAGTGCGATCATGCACCATTCGAAAGATGTGTCTGTGCCATAAACTGAGGTGCTGTGATGATCCGCATCGTGATCTATGCCTGTCTTCTTTCCAGTTTGTCACTCCCGGCGTTCAACGCGGCCATGGCTGACCCGGGTACTGCGCCCGAACGGGTTGGCCGAGCTTCCGAATTGGACGAAGGATATGGCGCGATAGTGATCTCTTTGCGCAGCGAGATGTATCTGGACGAGCCTTTGCAAGTGTTTTTCTTGCGCGAAGGCGGTGATCGCACAAACGACGAAGATGTCATCCGGTTTGAACGGCGGCAAAGCTTTTTCGCGTTCGGGAACGACACCACCAACTACAAGGTACGCACTTTCCAGTTGCGCCCGGGAACGTACCGCCTGATCGCGCATGGCATGGATTGCCCCACAATCCCCGATGAGGAGGAAAGGTGCCGCACCGATGTTCAGGTTCTCGGGATCAAACAGGAATTCTCCCGACCCAGCAGAGGATATGGCGAAATCGCCCCACGCTTTGAGGTGAGGGCAGGCGCTGTCACCTATGCGGGTGATTTCGCCCTAACAGCGCGCAATACGGTGGAATGGTCGCAGATCCCTGCGGAACATCTTGGTCGCGCGGAGGGGCGGTTTGGGGCCATGCCAAGGGCCGAAGATCCGATTGTGCCGGGGGAATTTCGTCTGCGCTACGGACTGACCCCGCGCAGTTTCAACGATGACAGACGCCGGCAGTTTTGATCCCGTCTATTTTTTGGCCTTTTTGAGGGACTTCTTCAGCCATTTCCACAATGCATCGACCTCCTGAGCGGCTTTGCCTGCAGGAGAGGCTTCTGACGCCGCTTCACCCTTGGCGCTGGAACGGTGAAAGTCGGCCCTATCGCCCATCTCAATAGGGCAGATTTCGAGCCCCATCGCTTTGGCTGATTTGCGCGCATCTTTGGCAAGCACGGTTGCACCTGCGGGCACGGCGTTCAGGACGACAAAGGCAGGCTTTTTGGCGAAGCTGACAAGATCGGCGATCGGTTCGAGCGCGGCGAGATCGAAGGCGCGGGGCTTGGTTGGGATCAGCACTAAGTCTGCCGCTTTGATTGCCTCACGGGCGGCGGCATCGGCGTGGGGCGGGGTGTCGATAACTATAAAGTCAACACCGTTTTTTTGAGCGCTAGCAATGGTACGACCGAGCCGTGCAGGTGGGGCGGTGACAACCAAAGGCAGAAAATCCCCACGCCAATCACCCCATGCGGCAGCGGTTGCCTGGGGATCAGTGTCGATGATGCAGCTTTCCTGCTTCGCTTGCGCTGCGCGGGTTGCGAGGTTCACCGCAAGCGTTGTTTTGCCCGAGCCGCCTTTTTGGCTTACGATGGCGATGGTCGGCATAATGCGTCTCTATTGGACCTAGTAGGGCTGCATAATTGCGCGCTTTTCGGCGGTTAGAAAGATTGAGTTTGGTTGAGATCGGTCGCCCGCAACCAGCCTGCCGTTGACAAGGCCAAACTGCTCAATCCCCACATTTGCAAGCTTGCCAATCAACCCGTCTGTGGGATCTTCCAAGATGATTACGGGCTTTGAACGTTCAATTGTTTCAATAGCACCGTCTATCACAGCCTCTTCATGCCCCTGCACATCGATTTTGATGATGTCTGGTGTGAGATCGAGGCTATCCAATGTGGTGACTTCGATCGAATGTTCCTCGATCTCCAGCTTGCTCTTGTCGAACCTCGCCATGCGCTGCGGGTTTAGCCATTTTGCTGCACTATCGTAATCGAGGCTGGCCAAACCATCATAAACAAAGCCCCGATAAGATGGAACAAACAGATTGAATGAGCCTGGCACATTTCCCAGCGCACGCCCATCAACCGAAACGGTCTTGTCATCCGCAAAGACCCGCTTAAGTCTCTGCGCCAGTTGAGGGTTTGGCTCAAAGCTGACAATCTGAGAGGGCCGCGCATGGCGTTGAAGCGCCAGTATACTCTGCCCCCAATTTCCGCCAATATCTATCGCAAGGGAAACCGGTGCCATGGCGCCGAGCAAGCGAAACTCTGGTTCGACCCGCCATCCAATTGTGCGGGTCGCCCAGTTATACGCGGAGAACTTGGCGCCACGGATAGCGGGAAAGTGGGTCTGCAAAGACCGTATCTCTCGTTTAAGAGCGTCTTTCGCGGCCAAGAGTGCCCCCCAATTTTCTCTTACAAGTTTTACTGATCGAGGAAGGACCGCATTTTGCGGCTTCGGCTCGGATGTTTGAGTTTGCGCAGAGCCTTTGCCTCAATCTGCCTGATCCGTTCGCGCGTAACACTGAACTGCTGACCAACCTCTTCGAGCGTGTGGTCGGTGTTCATTCCGATACCAAAGCGCATGCGCAGCACGCGTTCTTCGCGCGGGGTGAGCGAGGCAAGAACGCGCGTGACGGTTTCTTTGAGGTTCGCTTGGATCGCGGCATCAACTGGGATGACAGCGTTCTTGTCTTCGATGAAGTCACCCAGATGTGAATCTTCCTCGTCACCAATAGGAGTTTCGAGCGAGATGGGTTCTTTGGCGATCTTCATCACCTTGCGAACTTTCTCCAGCGGCATGGAGAGGCGCGCAGCCATCTCTTCCGGCGTCGGTTCGCGCCCCTCTTCGTGGAGGAATTGGCGGCTCGTGCGGACCAGCTTGTTAATCGTCTCGATCATGTGAACCGGGATACGGATCGTGCGCGCTTGGTCGGCAATTGATCGGGTGATCGCCTGCCTGATCCACCAGGTCGCATAAGTCGAAAATTTGTAGCCGCGGCGGTACTCAAACTTATCGACCGCCTTCATAAGGCCAATATTGCCTTCCTGAATAAGATCAAGGAATTGCAAGCCGCGATTGGTGTATTTTTTTGCAATCGAAATCACCAAGCGAAGGTTCGCTTCCACCATTTCCTTTTTGGCGATGCGCGCCTCACGCTCACCTTTTTGCACCATGTTGACGATGCGCCGGAATTCCGGGAGCGCCATGCCGGTGTTCGCCGCAATATCGGCAATCTCGGTGCGGATGCGTTCAATCGCTGCCTCTTCACGCTCAGCAAAGGATGCCCATTTCTTATCCTTCTTAGCGTTTGCGGCAATCCAGCTGTCATCCAGCTCATTGCCGACATAGCTTTTCAGGAAGTCGATCCGTTTGATCTTATGGCGTTCAGCAAGCCGCAGCATCTGGCCGCCCAAAGCGGTCAGCCGGCGGTTGAAGGCGTAGAGATTGTCGACCAGAAATTCGATTTTAGTCGCGTGGAATTGCATCGATTCCACTTCGGCGGTGAGCTCTTCACCCAGCTTTTCGTATTTGCTTTCCTTCGCCTTGGGAAATTCGCCACCAACCCCAAGCACTTCAACACGTTCTGCCTGGAGCTTCTCAAACGTTTTGAAGAGTTTGGTAATGCGAGCAAAGCGTTCGATAGCATCGGGTTTCAGTGTGGCTTCCATCTGAGCAAGAGAGAGGGTGTTGTCCTCATCCTCTTCCTCGTCTTTTTTTCCTTCACCCTCTTCGCCGTCTTCGTCTTCGCCTTCTTCCTTGTGGTCTTCGACCTCATCATCATCGCGAATTGTAGGCCCAGCAGTTTCTTCGGAGATCTCACCGTTTTCTGCTTCTTCGTTCTCTTCCTCCATCTTGTCTGGCGGAGGCTCCTTCGAAAGCATCGCATCAAGATCGAGGATTTCGCGGAGCTGCATGTCCTCTGAGTTCAGCGCTTCGGACCATTGGATGATTGCGTGGAAGGTGATCGGGCTCTCGCAAAGGCCCATGATCATCATATCGCGGCCCGCTTCGATCCGCTTGGCGATGGCGATCTCACCTTCGCGGCTGAGTAGTTCCACCGCGCCCATTTCGCGCAGATACATGCGCACCGGGTCATCAGTGCGCTCGCCGGTGCCGGTCTTCTTCGCGGCGGGTTTGGCGGCGGCCTTTGCGTCCTTCTTGTCGTCTTCGCCATCGGCGACCGACATTTCCTCGACTTCGGCCTCCTGCTCCGCTTCAGCCTCAGCCTCTTCATCGTTTTCGACGATCTGGACGCCCATTTCGGAAAGAGCTGTCTGGATATCCTCGATCTGATCGGGGCTCATCTCACCAGAAGGCAAAGCCGCGTTGAGCTCATCATAAGTGATGTAGCCCTTCTTCTTGGCTTTGGTCATCAGCTTCTTGATCGAAGCTTCGTTGAGGTCGATCAGCGGAGCGTCGTCTTTGTCTTGCGTCTTAGCACTCGAGGCCATGTAATCTCGTCAATCCGTTCGCAAAGTGACCAAGTCCATCCAACACAGCCTTGCTATGCCAATGGCCACTTCCAGTTAATCCCACTTCAGCTGCGGTTAGGCAGCTTCGCCGTTCGCCGGTTCGCCATGAGAAGGCTCTCCCGCTTTCTTGCGTCCAAAAGCTTTCAGACGTTCATCAACTTGCATAAGCCGCTGTCGCAAACGGGCCTGCTCAGCAAACGATCCTTCCGGATCATCATCAAACCGAGCGATCGTTGCTGCCATAGCAGTTTCGAGCGCTGGTTTAAGAGCCAGCAGCGACACAGCTTCAGCCAATTCCTCGCGCGCTTCACCGGGGTCGGTGCCTTCTCTGAGGAAGGCGTAGCGTTCATCTGCCGGTGGGGCGGTTTGGCCTTGCGGGATAGATATGGCGTTTGCCCCACGCGAATCAAGCGTTTCTGACAGTTCAATCACCGATTCAATTGCAGGTGCGGCATTCGGGTCGAGACTGGCGAGTTTGGTTAGCGCTTCGGCGTGGCGTGAAATCTCTTCAGGGAAACGCGTAAGTCCGGCAATTACGGCACTCAAAAGTGAGCTTCGCTGCCCGCCGGACATCGCCCGGCTGAGCGCATCACGCGCGTCAGAAGAGAGGCCGCGCGGGTTGATTGCGGGGCCGCCTCGCCATGCGCCGCGCTGTGCGGTCTGCCGCGGTGTGCGCGGTGGATAAGCAAAAGCGGAGAACCGATCGAGCAGTTCGCGGCGATACAATGCGCGGATATCGCTGTCCTGGATCGTGTGAACATGCTCCATCAAGCGCGCTTTGAGGCCAGCCTTTGCTTCAGGGCTGCTCAGCGGCTTGGCGTCGCGTTCAAATTCCCACAATGTCTCAAGCAAGCTCTTGGGCTCAGCCAACAGCTCTTCCATCGCACCCGGCCCGTTCTGCTTGATTAGGTCATCCGGGTCGAGGCCGCTAGGCAGACGGACAATGCTGAGGCTGCGCATCGGTGCGAGCATTGGCAATGCACGAGAGGCAGCGCGCATTGCCGCCCTTTGCCCCGCATTGTCGCCATCAAAGCACAGCACTGGCACCTCAACCATGCGCCACAGCATTTCCAGCTGTGTCTCGGTCAGCGCGGTGCCGAGCGGTGCGACGGCATCGGCAAAGCCTGCCTGAGCCAGCGCGACAACATCCATGTACCCTTCAACTACGATAACCCGGCCCGTTTGGCGCGAGGCGGGGGCGGCGCGGTGGAGGTTGTAGAGCGTACGGCCTTTGTCGAAGAGCGAAGTGTCCGGTGAGTTGAGGTATTTCGCGACGCCCTCGCGCTTGCCCATGATGCGTCCGCCAAAGGCAATCACCCGCCCGCGCGCATCTTGGATCGGGAGCATGATCCGTTCGCGAAAGCGATCATAGGTGTTGCCGTCATCGGTTTTGATCCGCATGCCCGTCTCGACCAGCATTTGATCGTCAAACTGGGCGAGGGCACCAGGAAGCGCCTGCTTACCTACCGGAGCAAAACCAAAGCCAAACTCGCGCAAAGTCTCAGGCTTAAGCCCGCGTCCGTTGAGGTAGGCGAGCGCCTCGCGCCCTTCGGCACTGCGCAGATTGTGGACGAACCAGTCCTGCGCTTCCGTGGTCACATCGACCAGTTCTGCGCGTTTTTCTGCCTTTTTGGCCGCTACGGGATCGGGAGCGGGGACTTCCATCCCCGCCTCACTTGCCAATTCCTTACAGGCATCGATGAAGGACAGCCCGCGCTGCTCCGTCATCCAACTGATCACATCGCCATGCGCGCCGCAGCCAAAACAGTGGTAAAACCCCTTCTGATCGTTGACGTAAAAGCTTGGCGTCTTCTCGTCATGGAAAGGGCAGCACGCCTTCCACTCTCGCCCCGCACGGGTGAGCTTGTCGGTGCGCATAATCACGGTCGATAGCGTGATCCGCACGCGCAGCTCGTCCTTCCATTGCGGGGTTATCGTCATGATCGCAAACTGAGCGCAAACACGCCGTGTTTCAAGCGCGCTCTGTGGAGCGTTCTGTGCTTAACTGAGCGCCGCTTTGACCAGCCCGCTCGCAAGTTTCCCGTCTAGCACCGCGCCATGCTTGGCTTTAAGCGCGCCCATGACCTTGCCCATATCAGCCATCGAAGACGCACTGGTCTCGGCCTTGATCGCTTCGATCGCGGCCTTGGTTTCGTCCTCACTCATCATCTGAGGCAGGAATTCCTCGATCACCGCGAGCTCGCCCTTTTCCTTATCCGCGAGTTCCTGCCGACCGCCAGTCTCATACATCTCGATCGATTCGCGGCGCTGTTTGGCCATTTTCTGCAGAACGCTGGTGACTAGAGCATCATCGTCAACATCCTTGCCACTGGTCCGCTCTTCAATATCGCGGTCTTTGATCTTCGCGCTGATCTGCCGCAGCGTCGCGGTGCGGTCCTTCTCCTTGGCTTTCATCGCGGTGATGGTGGCGGCTTTGATATCATCACGGATCATCAAATTTGTCTTTCTTGTGGATGGTTTGCGTTTGACGGCCTCTTAGCCGAGATATGGCCCGCGAGATAGGTTGACGCATGCCCCATGCAAGCCTAGCCGGTGAGACTTAGCGACATTGCTGGAAACCCTATCACTCGGAGAGCCCCAAATGGCTTCTGCTGCCACTCGTCCTGCGCAACCTGATGGTGCGACGGGAGTCCTTGTTCTGGCCGATGGCACGGTGGTGTGGGGTAAGGGCTTTGGCGCTGCCGGTGATGCGGTGGGGGAGGTGTGCTTCAACACTGCCATGACCGGCTATCAGGAGGTGATGACTGATCCCTCTTATGCCGCGCAAATTGTCACCTTCACCTTCCCGCATATCGGCAATGTCGGCGCTAACGCTGAGGATGTAGAGAGCGCGGTAGAGGGCGCGGTGGGCTGCGTGGTGCGCGAAGATGTCACTGAGCCTTCGAATTTCCGCTCTCTGGAGCGTTTTACCGAGTGGATGGCGAAGAATGGCAAGATCGGCCTGTCGGGCGTGGACACCAGAGCGCTGACCCGCCGCATTCGCAAATCTGGCGCTCCCAACGCGGTGATCGCGCATTCGCCGGAGGGCAAGTTTGACATTCCCGCTCTGATCGCCCGCGCACAGGAATGGGCCGGGCTAGAGGGGATGGACCTTGCCAAGCGCGTAACGCGGGAGGCGCAGGAAAGCTGGGAGGGTGGATACTGGCGTCTTGGCCATGGCTATGGCCGCGCAGATCGCGATGCGACGCCCCATGTGGTCGCCATCGATTACGGCGCGAAGGACAACATCTTCCGCAATCTGGTGCGCGCCGGGGCCAAGGTAACGGTGGTGCCTGCCAAGACCTCGCTAGAAGACATCATGGTTCTAAAGCCCGACGGCGTGTTCCTCTCCAATGGCCCCGGAGACCCGGCTGCAACCGGCGAATACGCTGTGCCGGTGATCAAGGCGCTGCTCGATGCCGATATGCCGCTGTTTGGCATTTGCCTCGGCCACCAGATGCTCGCGCTCGCAGCGGGCGCGAAGACGGTGAAAATGCACCAAGGCCACCGCGGCGCCAATCACCCGGTTCAGCGCGTAGGGGAAGGGTGGGGCGAAACGTCTGGTCTGGTCGAGATTACCAGCATGAACCACGGCTTTGCAGTGGATGCGGAGACTTTGCCTGAAACGCTTGAACAGACGCATGTGAGCCTGTTCGATGGGAGCAATTGCGGGATAGCGTTGAAGGGGAAGCGGGCGTTTGGCGTGCAGTATCATCCCGAGGCAAGTCCGGGGCCGCAGGATAGCTTTTACCTCTTCGAGAAGTTCGTTGGGGGGCTGGGGTGAGACTTTTTCTTGGCACTTTGAGTTTTTGTATGTTGGCGGGTTGCGCAAGTGACCTTCTCCTTGGCGCGGGCTTAACCGCGCAAGAAATTGATGAGATCCGGGCTGAATGTGGGTTGGCCGATGCCGACTATCAGTACGATAACGGCTCTCTTTCGATTTCAGGGGAACTCGATTTCGACAAGGCTTCTTGCGTGTTGCGAGGAGTAAGGGAGTTCGGCAAATATGTCGGCCCAGATGTAGGAAATGAGCGGTATGTCGTGGAAGAAGTTTCGTGACCTATCGTATTCTAGTGGCTGGCGGCGTCGCAAGCTTCGCCGCCCCACTCGCCGCCCAAAACCCCGCGATGACCCCGCCGCCCATCGCTGAGTGGCCCGGTGCTGAGATCGCCACCGGTGTTGCTTTCCAAGGCGATGGCTCGGTTACGTTGGAGCAGGGCACAAACGGCCTTCCAGTCCTCGCCTTCTGGCGGCCTGTTCTCTTCCGCGAGGACACCGATCGGCCGGTTGCTGGGCGGATGGATTGCCGGGTGGTTGCAGCAGAGGATCGGTATAGCGAAGAGGGTTTTGACCCTGACGCCAAACACGCAGCGGTTGCAGAGACGCGGGAAGGGCAGGGCTTTCGCGATCAGGAGGTGCTTCGCGATTACTCCGACACGTTCCGGCAGCTTGACGTGGTGGGCCGCCGACCGAGTGAACGCCAGCATTACATGCTCAGCTATATCCTCGTGCGCGATGGCGATCGGATAATAGATATTCGCCGCAATTGCACCTTCATCTATGGCCGCTCAATCGCGAGGATTGACCCCTTGCCCTATGTGGCGCGCTACACCCGGGTGAGCTTTGCCTTTGAGCCGAACACAGGAGGGGAAGGGTGATGCACAAACTTACATCAATCGCGCTGCCATTGCTGGCGACAGCTTGCGCTAACGCTGCCGGTGCGGGCGCTGGTCCGGTGCCGATTTCGCAAGCTTCGTCAGAGGCGGACTTTGAGCTTGCACGAGCTGCCCGGTACAGCGTTGAGGTCTACAGCGGTCGCGGCCTGCCCGGTTCTCCGGGGGCGGACCAGTACATTGCCGACTATCTTACGGTTTTGCAGGATGTGGTGGACACATGCGCGCTGGGCGAAACCGTGCTTGTGCAGGCAACCGATGGTGTGTCGATCCTTGCGATCACCGATAATGATCTCAGCGAGAATCAGGTCGCGTGTATCCGCGGCAAGGAACGTCCGGGCCTCTCTTTGCGTGACCGGGGAGAACGCCCATGATCCGCTTTGCTGCCGCCTGCATGGCTCTGCTCGCGCTGACGGGTTGCGACATCCTCTTCCCGGAAGACCCACGGCTGGGCGCGGAGACCTCTGAGGAATGCGCCGCGCGGGTTGCAGGGCTGTTGGGGCCGGGGACGAGCTACGACAACTACAACGACCAAACTGGGGTTCCGATCTTCACCTTCGACATCACCAAGCTGGGGCTCGAAGAGATCCAAGCGCTGATGGTGCCGGGCAGCGATGACACGGCTGGTTCGGAATTGATGAAGGAAACAAACGAGACCTCCACTGCCGTTGCGCGGTTCATGGCGTCCGATGTGGATGACAAAGGCGCGTTCTTCATGGCGCGCGACCCGGCGCTTTACCGGGTGAAGGGCAGCTTGCAGGCAAAGGATGCCATGGTGGCCTCTGGCTGCGAGCGGCAGGGTGAGAATATGCGGTTGATCATGGTCGATGTGGTGCCCGACCGGCCAGAGCCCGCACCCGAATCCGAGCCCGAACCCTCCGAAGACACAGACGCAAACTCTGCCGAGACCGACACCGGCGATCAAGAAACAGGCGAAAGCAACACCTAATGCCCAAACGCAGCGACATATCCTCCATCCTCGTCATTGGTGCAGGGCCGATCATCATCGGGCAGGCATGCGAGTTCGATTACTCGGGCACGCAAGCGATCAAGGCGCTTAAGGAGGAGGGCTACCGGGTGGTTCTGGTGAACTCTAACCCCGCAACGATCATGACCGATCCCGAATTTGCCGATGCGACCTATGTTGAACCGATCACGCCGGAGATCGTCGCGAAGATCATCGCCAAGGAAAAGCCTGACGCGCTGCTCCCTACAATGGGTGGGCAGACGGCCCTGAACTGCGCTCTTGCTCTGGAAGACCAGGGCGTTTTGGCGGAGCACGGGGTCGAGATGATCGGTGCAAAAGCTGACGCCATCGACAAGGCGGAGAATCGCCAGCGTTTCCGCGATGCAATGGACAAGATTGGGCTGGAGAGCGCACGCAGCGGGGTCGCGAACACAATCGAGCAAGCGCGCGAAGTGCTTGAACGCACGGGTTTGCCCGCAATCATTCGCCCATCTTTCACATTGGGCGGCACGGGCGGCGGTATCGCTTACAACACGCAAGAATTTGAGCGGATCGTGCGCGAGGGCCTTGATGCCTCGCCCACCACCGAGGTGCTGATCGAGGAATCGCTGCTCGGTTGGAAAGAGTATGAGATGGAAGTCGTGCGCGACCGCGCGGACAACGCGATCATCATTTGCTCGATTGAGAATGTTGATCCGATGGGCGTGCATACGGGCGATTCGATTACCGTCGCTCCGGCTCTGACGCTGACCGACAAAGAATATCAGATCATGCGCACCGCCAGTATCGAGGTTTTGCGTGAAATTGGCGTCGAAACCGGCGGGTCGAATGTGCAGTTTGCGGTCAATCCCAAGGATGGGCGCTTGATCGTGATCGAGATGAATCCGCGCGTCTCTCGGTCTTCAGCATTGGCATCCAAAGCCACCGGATTCCCCATCGCACGTGTCGCTGCGAAACTGGCGGTGGGCTACACTCTTGATGAGATCGAGAACGAGATAACCGGCGCGACGCCTGCAAGCTTTGAGCCCACAATCGATTATGTCGTGACCAAAATTCCGCGCTTCGCCTTTGAGAAGTTCAAAGGCACCCAGGCCAATCTCTCAACCGCGATGAAGTCGGTCGGTGAAGTCATGGCGATCGGTCGCAACTTTCAAGAATCGATGCAAAAGGCCCTGCGAGGACTGGAAACCGGGCTCGATGGGTTCAATAGGGTGGTTGAGCTTGAAGGGGTGGCGCATGACGTTGTCACCGCAGCCTTGTCCCAGCGCACACCGGATCGCTTGCTTAAAGTGGGGCAGGCTCTTCGTGAAGGTTTGAGCGTTGAAGACATCCAGAACGTCACCGGATACGATCCCTGGTTCCTGCGTCAAATAGAAGCGATCATTGCAGCAGAGGCGGACGTCTCTTCGAACGGACTCCCCAACGAAGCGGGGCAGCTGCGCAGGCTCAAGGCGATGGGTTTTTCCGATAAGCGGCTTGCTACGCTCGCAGTCCGTTCTGTCGGCGTAAAAGACGGACTTGCAGAAACTCAAGCACGCAGGTCGGGGCTGCTGCATGACGCATTGCAGGCGATGGCTGGTGCGACGAGTGAAGAAGAAGTGCGTGAGTTGCGTCACAGGCTCGGCGTGCTGCCCGTGTTCAAGCGGATCGATAGCTGCGCGGCGGAGTTCGAAGCGATCACGCCCTACATGTACTCAACCTATGAAGCGCCCAGCTTTGGTGAGGCAGAGTGCGAAGCGGCCCCCTCTGATCGCAAGAAGATCGTGATCCTTGGCGGCGGCCCTAACCGGATTGGGCAGGGCATTGAATTCGACTACTGCTGCGTTCATGCCTGTTTTGCTCTTGCCGAGCAGGGGTTTGAGACGATCATGGTCAATTGCAACCCGGAGACCGTTTCAACCGATTACGACACGTCCGACCGGCTCTATTTCGAGCCGCTGACTGCTGAAGATGTGCTCGAAATCCTGCGGGTGGAGCAACGATCGGGTGAGCTTGTCGGCGTGATCGTGCAGTTTGGCGGGCAAACCCCGTTGAAACTTGCGCAAGCGTTGGAAGATGCCGGTATCCCGATCCTCGGCACTTCCCCTGATGCGATAGACCATGCTGAAGACCGTGAACGGTTTGCGCGGCTTGTGGACCAACTCGACCTGAAACAGCCCGATAACGGCATCGCATACACCCGCGATGAAGCGGCGGCGGTCGCGGCGCGGATAGGTTATCCAGTGCTGTTGCGCCCCTCCTTTGTGCTTGGCGGAAGGGCGATGGAGATCGTGGATTCCGAGGCGCAACTGGACGACTACATCAAAACCGCTGTCAACGTGTCAGGCGACAGCCCGGTGCTGGTCGATCAATATCTCCGCGATGCGATCGAATGCGATGTCGATGCGCTGTGCGATGGCGATGAGGTCCGTATCGCTGGCGTTATGCAGCATATCGAAGAAGCCGGAGTGCACTCTGGAGACAGCGCCTGCACCTTACCCGCTTATTCCTTAAGACCTGAAATTATTGAGGAGATGGAGCGTCAGGCGCAGGCGCTCGCGATGGCGCTGAAAGTGCGCGGGCTGATGAATGTGCAATTCGCGGTCAAAGATGGCGAGGTCTATTTGATTGAGGTAAATCCGCGCGCGAGCCGCACAGTTCCTTTTGTAGCCAAGGCTATTGGGCAGCCGGTCGCAAAGATTGCCAGCCGGGTGATGGCGGGCGAAATGCTCGCTGATTTTGAACCCTTCCGGCGCAATCTCGACTATATGGCTGTTAAAGAAGCGGTGTTCCCCTTCAGCCGGTTCCCTGGCGCTGACCCGGTATTGACCCCGGAAATGAAGTCTACCGGCGAAGTAATGGGGATCGACACGAGCTTCGAACCCGCATTCCTCAAAGCGCAGATGGGCGCTGGTATGGTGCTACCGCGTTCTGGGACTGTGTTTGTTTCGGTTAAGAATTCGGACAAACCTGTCATAGTTGCGGCGGTAAAAGACCTAATCGAACAAGGCTTCCAGATAATCGCAACCGGCGGCACGCAGGAATATCTCGCCGAGCAAGGCCTTGCGGTGGAGAGGGTTAACAAAGTGGCCGAAGGGCAGCCCCATATCGTTGACAAGATCATTGATGGGCAGATCGCTTTGATCTTCAATACAACTGAAGGCTGGCAGTCCTTGCTCGATTCCAAGTCAATCCGTGCAACTGCCCTTGAGAAGAAGGTTCCGTACTACACGACAGCAACCGCGTCTTGCGCGACAGCGGCGGCGATTGCAGCAATAAAACCGTCACAGCTTGAAGTCCGATCGTTGCAAGACTATTATACCTAAGCAACAACGCGCCTCCTCCCGAAATTTTGACGGAAAGAGGCCGCCTGAAAGGGCGGCAACAGTGGAAATTTCGCAAAAGGGATTTCGGGGCGCGAACCAGAAAGAGAAAGAAACAAGGGATGGCAACGATGGAAAAGGTTCCGATGCTCGCGGAAGGGTATGAGCTGTTGATGGCTGACCTGAAAGCGCTGCGTGAGGAACGCCCGGTTATTGTCGATGCGATCGAAGAGGCACGCGCGCATGGTGATCTTTCAGAGAACGCAGAATATCACGCTGCAAAAGAGCGGCAGGGCCAGGTGGAAGCGCAAATTTCTGAGCTTGAGGATAAGGTCAGCCGCGCGCAGATCATTGATCCCAAAACTCTTTCTGGCGACAAGGTGATCTTTGGCGCAACTGTCACTTTGCTTGATGAAGACGACAAGCCGATCAAGTATCAAATCGTCGGTCAGACCGAGGCAGACGCATCTAAGGGCCGTATTTCTTACTCATCTCCAATCGCCCGCGCGATGATCGGCAAGCAGGTTGATGAAGAAATCGAAGTCACTGTGCCTTCAGGTGACAAGTTCTATCTTGTCGAGAAGATCGAATTTGTCTGAGGAAAGCCGGTGAAACGCCTTATTTGAGAGGCTTTTCCATCGCATAATTGTGAATCGTGACCCCGTCGATTTCAAACTCCCGGCGGTGAGTGGCTGTATAGCCTGCGCGCTGGAAGGCTGCGCGGGCTAGTTCGCTGGCTTCGGTATAAACGCGCTCCAGTTTAAGCGACCTTGCGTGCTGCTCAGCGCTTTCGAGCAGCCTATCTGCCAGCCCCCGTCGCGTGTGGTCAGGATCACAATACAACATATCGAGATGGCCATCAGGCTCGAGCAACGCGTAAGCTGCAATTTCATCTGTGTCAGAGGCCGCGACGAAGATCACGTGGCCTTGCGCCGCGCGCGCAACAAATCGTTCAGGGCCCGGATGACGCGACGCCCAGACTTTGACTTGATCGGGCGAATACCGGGCGGACCCAACGCTACGGATGGCAGACAGGGTGAGTTCGGCGAGAGCGTTCGCATCGCGCGTTTCAAAAAGACGTATCGTGTAGCTCACTGCGCTGAGCCCAATGGCCTGGACTATTCTTCAGGCGTCAAAAGCTTGTGAATGTGCACCACCACATACTTCATCTCGGCATCATCGACGGTGCGCTGGGCTTGCCCGCGCCATGCATCAACTGCTGCGTCATAGGTGCTGTAAACGCCGACGACATGAATGCTTTCTGGATCAGCAAATTCATGACCGCGCGGATCGGTGACCCGGCCTCCCATAACGAGGTGAAGCCGCTGATCGGGGGTGGTTTCTTCCATTTGCGTTATCCCTATGAGTAGCCAATCGTTCCGGCGCGCTTAGGCGGGTTCAATGGTCTTATCAAGTTAGGGAGATCAGCTGGCGTCTTTATCTATCCTGGTTGCGTGTGGACGTCACTTCGCGAAGCAGTTTACGCGCTTTTTCAGTCGGGCGTGATGATGCGTCACCATCAAGCGCCTCGTCGATCATCTTGATTCCATAAGCAATCAGGGCGTCAGCCAAAAGCGACCCAAACGCGGTTCCGCGCTTTTTGGCAGCGTTACCGACACCCTCGGCGGCGCTAGATGCGGCACCTGCAACCGCGCTTGCTGCACTGCTCGCAGCCCCTTTGGCTGCGCGGCGTCCCGGTTTTGACACGGCTCCCAGCAAGAGCCCCACTGCGATCGCCCCGCCTAGCACTGTGAGCGGGTTCTGCTTTACATAATCGGTCGCGGCACCCGCAGCTTCTTGCGCGGAGTCTGCTAGAGTGCGCTCCGCCATGCGACGCTCACTCGCCTCGATCTTGGCGCGCAATTCATCGCGCGGGGTTGTGTCAGCGCTTTCAGGAGGCAATTGCGTGCTCATCGGGTTCTCCGGTATCGGTTGGTTTGCTTGCATCTATGGAGAGATCATCATTCCGGGGAGTTGCGGAATCTTCTTCGACTAGACTGCCTTCGGCTTCGTAGGTTTCGATCGCCTTTTCGAGCTCTTCTTCAATCAGTCCCAAAGCTTCCATGATCGGCTCACGGCCAAGCCATACAAGCAGAGCGCCGATGATTATCGCGATAATGCCGCGATTGTCATCAGCGTGGATCTTGGCGACCTCGAAAACATCTTTCGCTCCATCGCCGATGCGGCCTGCCGTTTTGTCTGCCACGCCTTTGGCCGAGAAAGTTGTACGCGCATGGTCGATATCGGCCATCAAAACGGCCTTGGCGGTGTTGCGCAGCCTCCGGTCTTCTTCGAACTGACGGTCAAGCTTGCCCACTACGCATCCTCATCAGCAGAAGAGAACAGATGGCCAAGCTTTTGAGCATTCTTGAGCGCGATCCAACCGAGCAGCCCCGTCACCAACAGCAGTCCGCCAAACACAATGCCGATCGCGCCCCATATCCCAACAAGCGGATCGAGAGCCATCACCAAGCCCACTGCCAACGCGAGAAAGGCGATATGCAGTAGGATGATCGCGACCACCACGCAGGCAGCTGCAATTCCAATCGATCGCCCGGCCAATGCCGCGCGTGTCTTTTGGAACTTCAGCTCAGCGGCGGCGTAAGTGCGCCCATTGTCGATAAGAGCGCTGAGTTCTTCAATCACCGATTCGTCGGCTGCGTGGCCGGCCGATTCCGAAGTTTCAGGGGCAGATTGAGGCACGGGTTCGGCGTCGGACGCGCCCGTTTGCCCGCTCATATCGTTCATTCAGCGCCCCTTAGCCTCTTCCGGAAAATCAGTCGCGCGAGCCGCGGAACAGGCGCGCGAGCAGGAAGCCTGCAACCGCCGCAACACCGACGGCGACAGCGGGGCTTTTGCGGACCATTTCGCGGGCATCTTCGCCCAATTCTTCGACGCTCTTGGCTTCGAGCTTGGCTGATGTTTCCGCCAGCGTGCGCGACGCGGAGCGCGCATAGTCGCCATATTGCTCGCCAAAGCGGTCATCGATTTGACCTGCTGTGTCTCCCACTACTTTTCCAAGCGAGGAAATCGCATCGCTCGCAGCCGCTTTGCCATCAACCGCCAATTCGCCAGCACGAACGCGGGCTTTTTCACCATATTCCTTGGCATCAGCCATCAAATCGTCTCCTCGGTTCATCGCCTGTTCGCGCAGATCACCCGCACGGCCTCCAGCTTCGGCGCGTAGAGCGGCGGCTCCTGCTTTTGCCTCTTCAAGCGCCGCGTTAAAGCGGCTTTTCGCTTCTGCAGGTTCTGCCGCAGGTGCAGGCTCTTCCGCCTTGTTCGCAGTCGCCCCGGTTTTCTTCGGAGCGGCCTTCTTCGGTGCAGCCTTGCGCGTTGCCGGCTTCTTTGCGGTTGTCGTCTTTGTCGGTTTTGTCTCTGCCATAGTCTCTTATTGCCTTTCCTTTGCGCGCTTTGCCAGTGGTAAAGCGCAATTGGATGAAATGGTATTGCGAACCCTGCTTGCGCCGCTCCGTTCCGGCGCATAGGGGTGCGCCAAAGAGCGGGGTTAGGGAGCCGGTTTCGGCCGTGATCCCGGTGTCTTACTCTTATACAACACTTTCCTCCCGGAGACAAATATGACCGCGATAATTGACATCCATGGACGCGAAATTCTCGATAGCCGGGGCAATCCGACGGTTGAAGTGGATATCCTGCTCGACGATGGCAGTTTTGGTAGGGCCGCGGTGCCTTCAGGCGCGTCGACGGGGGCGCATGAGGCGGTTGAGCTGCGTGATGGCGATGCCACGCGGTACAAGGGAAAGGGCGTGTTGAAAGCGGTCGAGGCAGTTAACACCGAGATCAAGGATTTGCTGGTCGGTGCGTTCGATGCCGAAGACCAGCGTGATGTTGATCTGTCGATGATTGCATTGGATGGCACCAGCAACAAAGGCCGTTTGGGTGCGAATGCCATTCTGGGTGTCAGCCTAGCGGTGGCGAAGGCGGCTGCTAACGCGCGCGGTCTTCCGCTCTATTCATACCTTGGCGGAGTGGGTGCACATGTGTTGCCGGTGCCGATGATGAACATCATCAATGGCGGCGAGCATGCTGATAACCCCATCGATATTCAGGAATTTATGATCATGCCCGTGGGTGCGCCAAGTTTAGCCGAGGCGGTGCGCTGGGGCAGCGAGGTGTTCCACACCCTGAAGAAGGGCCTCTCCGATAAGGGCTTGGCGACCAGCGTAGGGGATGAAGGCGGTTTTGCGCCTGACCTTGCAAGCACGCGCGTCGCGCTCGACTTTATCATGGCTTCAATTGAGCAGGCCGGTTTTACTCCAGGTGAAGACATCGTGTTGGCACTCGATTGCGCGGCAACGGAATTCTACCGCGACGGCAAATACGAGATCAGCGGGGAAGGGCTTAGCCTGGATGGCGCAGGCATGGCCGATTACCTCGCCAAATTGTGCGAGGATTATCCGATCCGATCCATTGAAGACGGAATGGACGAAGATGATTTCGAAGGTTGGGCCGCTGTTACCTCTGCTATTGGTGACAGAGTGCAACTGGTGGGCGATGATCTGTTTGTTACAAACCCTGAACGTTTGGCCACTGGCATCAAAAAGAAGCTTGCCAATTCGCTGTTGGTGAAGGTCAATCAGATCGGCACTCTCACAGAGACTTTGACTGCGGTTGATATGGCCACACGCGCCAGCTTTACCTCGGTGATGAGCCACCGTTCGGGTGAAACAGAGGATGCGACGATAGCCGATCTCGCGGTTGCAACCAATTGCGGGCAGATCAAGACGGGATCACTCGCGCGATCTGACAGGCTCGCAAAATACAATCAATTGATCCGGATTGAAGAGGAATTGGGGGATAGCTCCGCCTATGCCGGGCACGCCTGTTTCGGCGCGCTGAGTGCAAGCGTTTAGGAAAAGCACAGCGCCCGGACCTTCCCCCGCAATCAGGGGTCGAAAGAGGGAAGGTCCAGGCGCCGCCAGCGCGGGGTCTAGTTTGATCCTCCTGCGCTGGAAAAATACTCGTCCATCGCGGCCAAGCCTTTATCGGTAAGGCGAACAAGGACTCGGCGTTGGTCTTCTGCATCGTGTTCGCGCAGCACAAGATCGTTGTCAGCCAGCACTCCTAGCCATCGCAGACCTGTGGTCGGGGGAGAGGCTGATCCGATGCAGGCGCTGGATACCGATACTGGCTTTCCGCTCCCATGGGCGATGTATAGATCAAGCAGAATGTCCCAAGCGGGCTCTCCGAACAGCTCGGCATTACCGAATATCGCGTTCCGCGCTCTGCGGTTGCTGTATGCTGATCTGGCGAGTGCAATCGCATCTCGGCGTTTGTTGCCTGCGGCCTGAAAGCCATTAATGCTTGTATCGCTCAAATTCGATGCAGCGGTGTCATCCTGACCGATTTTGGGTTCGCCAAATGAAGCGGAGCCTTCGTGCGGCAACAATTCACTTGCGGCTAGCCGATCCAGAAGGTTCGCTTTGGCCGCTGCTTCCTTTTCGCTCAATGAGTTGGATTGGCCTAGACTGGTCTGTTGAAGCTGGTTTGCGATCGCGACAAGCTGTTCTGCCAATAGGTTCAGATTAGGCTGAACGTCGCGCCTGCCAAGAGAACGATTTCCATCGTGGATTGTGATTTCTGTCAGGAGATGTTCGTTTTTCATGTGAGACATAGCGGTCTCGTTGCAAAATACTTTTGCGAAGTGGATGCGTTCCTAAGGCTTCCAGGCCGTGCCTTCCGAGCAGGAAATCCAACGTGCTGCATGAGACCCTCCGAATAAGGATTGCTCATGGGTAAAGTAACCATGAGGGAACAATCTCTTACTCTTTGGTAGCCTGCAAAACTCGCTTAACCCAATAAGGAGAAATACTTAATTCAGAGTGTTATAGGTCCAGACTGCACCTATAAAGATCAAAAATGGTTGTATTAATGGACAGTATTTGACGTTTCGATATCACTATCGCAATTCAATTTGAATTCCGATGGACTATCAGTTGTTCTAATTGCAATATTGTTAGCCAAGCTTTCTATGGCTGCATTCACATGAATAGCTGCAATTCCAGCGCCCAAGCTATCCAATCGGGCGAGTGTTTCTTTTAACGCAGACTGACAATTTTTCAGTTCGAGCGCTTCTTCTAAACCAATATCTATCACTGTTTTATCCCATTCGGTGCGACCCGGTTGGTGTCGGGACGTGTCGTCACGTCGATACGCGATAGTACTGCTGGCTTATGATAATCTGTATCCGTGAAACTACCTAGGTTTGGAGAGTGGTTGTTAGGGCTATGCTCCGAACCGCTCAGCCAGCTCCATCAAAGCCAAGGCTGCCTTGGCGGCTTCTCCGCCTTTGTCTTTTTGCGATGGGTCGGCGCGCACCAATGCCTGCGCCTCGTTCTCGACGGTTAGGATGCCGTTTCCAATTGCGATACCATCCATGGTCAAGGCCATAATCGCGCGCGCGCTTTCTCCCGCAACAATTTCGAAGTGGTAGGTTTCACCGCGAATGACCACTCCAATCGCGACGAAGCCTTCATAGTCTCCGGTCTCTGCCGCCATCGCGATGGCGCCAGGCACCTCAAGCGCACCGGGCACAGTCAGCACTTCAGCTTCGTGCCCGGCCGTCTCGATTGCGGCTTTTGCCCCTGCAATCAGCATATCGTTCAATGAGGCGTAAAACCGTGCCTCAACAATCAGTATTTTCGCCATGGGGTTCACTCCGGGATGGATTGGAAGTCGGTGATTGTGATGCCATAGCCATCCAGCGCGACAAGGTCAGGGCGTGAATTGGACAAGAGCACCATTTCGTGCACGCCAAGGTCAGCGAGGATTTGCGAACCGATACCGATATTGCGGACCTCTTCGTCGGCAGTCCAGTCGGTGCCGCTGCCAATGCGCTGGGTGAGGATAACGATCACGCCCGAACCATGCTCACCAATCGCACCCATAGCGCGTTGCAAAGTGCGTTTGCGCGGTCCTGGCGCGCCGAGAATGTCGTCGAAGACAGAGATAGGGTGAACGCGGGCGAGGGTGGGCTCATCCGGCGATACATGTCCCTTTTGCAACACATACGCCTCGCTGTTGGCCACCCGGTCTCGGTAGGTGATGAGCCGCCACTGGCCCCCATAATCGCTTTCAAAGCTGCGCTCATCGAGGCGTTCGACCAAATGATCGTTGCGCATCCGATAGGCGATAAGGTCGCGGATCGTACCGATCTTGAGATCGTGCTTGCGGGCAAAGCGGACCAGGTCATCAAGCCGCGCCATGGTCCCGTCTTCGTTCATGATCTCACAGATGACGCCTGAAGGGTTGAGGCCTGCAAGCCGCGAGATATCGACCGCAGCTTCTGTATGGCCTGCGCGCACCAGAGTGCCACCATTGCGCGCGGTGAGCGGGAAGACATGGCCGGGTGTGACGATGTCATCAGCGCCTTTGGTCGCATCAATCGCGACAGAGATGGTGCGAGCGCGGTCGGCGGCAGAGATCCCGGTAGTCACGCCCTCTTTCGCCTCGATTGAAATGGTGAAGGCAGTTTGCATGCTTTCTTTGTTATTTCGGCTCATTGGCTCGAGCCCCAGCTGATCAACCCGTGCCTTGTCGAGGGCGAGGCAAATCAGGCCGCGCCCATGGGTTGCCATGAAATTCACTGCTGCGGGTGTTGCCATTTGTGCGGGAATGATAAGGTCACCTTCATTCTCCCGGTCCTCATCATCGACAAGGATATACATGCGGCCATTGCGCGCTTCGTCGATGATTTCTTCAATTCCCACAAGCACGGGACGTTCATCGTTGGAGTTGAGAAAGGTCTCAAGCTTGGCCAGCGTTTCTGCCGTCGGGTTCCAATCAGGCTCATTTGCATCGCGCAATGTGTTGGCGTGAAGGCCTGCTGCGCGAGCGAGACCGGCTTTGGTCATGTCGCCGCTTTCAACAAGTGAGCGGACGCGTGTGATGATTGATGTGTTCATATCGTGCCAATATCACATCAGGATGTGATGGCAACCTGTCTAATGTGATATTGTGATGTGAAAGCTGGGCGGGTTCGCCAAATCACATTCTGCGACAAAAATTCGCTTGCGCCCTTACCATGCCCGTCTAACCCGTTTCATTGTGAGACTGGCATTTTATCCCAAGGATGTGTCGAGCACATATCGACGGTGCGCAATCAATGGCGCTGCGTGCATGCTGGGTGGATTGGTGTTGGCGGGCTGCGCGTCACTTGCTCCGCCTGAGGCCGTTCCCGCAATAGTATCTGATATTCCAGAGGAGTTCGCCGCAAGCGCGGAGTTGGGCCTCAATGCAGGTGACTATGAACCGGCCAATTGGTGGAGGGCATTCGAAGACCCAGTGCTCGATACTCTGGTTGGTCAGGCGCTTGCGAGCAATCTCGACATCGTTGAGGCTGCAGGGCGATTGGAGCAAGTGTCAGCGCAAGCGCGGATCGCGCGCTCGGGACTGCTGCCGGCGGTCAATGCTAGCGCGGATGGCAGCTCTTCCAGCACGCCCGTCGATGGCCTTGCCTTTGGCGGGATTGCAGGTGGCGCGCTCGACCGAATTGAGAATGAGAGCTATTCCGCCGGGCTCGGTGTTTCCTACGAACTTGATCTGTTTGGCAGAGTGCGAGGGGATGCCGCAGCCGCGCAGCAAGATGCGATTGCCACCGCCTTTGACCTTCAAACCGTCCAATTAAGCGCAGCGGCTGAAACTATCTCAGCGTATTTCGATTTTGTTGATGCCCGCCGCCAGATCGAATTGACACGGCGTACAGCAGAAGTGCTCGAAGACCGAGCCCAGCGCAGTGAGGAGCGGTTTTCGCGCGGTCTAATTGAGAGTTTTGAACTCTATCAGGTGCAGCAGGACCTGCGCGCTACGCAGGCCTCCATCCCGCAATTGGAAAGCGGACTTGTGACCGCGCAAGGGCGGCTTGCGCTGTTGGTTGGGCGATATCCTGAGCAATTGACCGAAACATTGGCTGGTGATTTGCGACCACGCCTTGTCTTCGAAGATGTGCCCACAGGCCTGCCGATCGAGCTGCTTTCGCAGCGGCCCGATGTTGCTGCTGCTGCCGCGCGATTGGAAGCTGAGCGCCTTCGAATAGGTGCAAGGCGGGCTGAGCGTTTTCCGACGATCAGCCTGACGGGCTCTTTTGGGACCCAAGGTGGGACCCCGGATGCGATCCTTGATGTCGGGAACAATTGGGCTGCGAGCCTGGCATCCTCAATCACTGCGCCGATATTCAACGCAGGGCGTATTTCAGCCAATATCCGCAGCGCCCGCGCGCTGTATGATCAACGCGCCGCAGCCTACGCCCGGACGGTCCTGACAGCATACAGCGAAGTGCAAAGCGCTGTCATAGACTATGAGTTGGAGCGGCGACGCTACCGCCTGATTGCAGATCAGTTGCGCACCGCAAGCGCCTCGTTCGAATTGCAGAGGCAGCGTTTTGCTGCGGGCGTTGGCAGCTACACTGCCTATCTCGATGCGCTGCGGACAGTCTATCAGGTCGAAGGCAATCTTTCATCGGCTGCTCGTTCCACCGCGCTCGCCCGGCTCGGCGTGCACCGCGCTCTGGCTGGAGACTGGGCGTTTGAGGCGCAAAGTTCTGAACTGCCAATGCGCGATGTTAACCCCCAAACCACAGGAGAAACTCCGTGAGCAGGCAGCTTATCTGGTCGCTCGGATTGATCGGCGGCGCGGTTTTGATCGCCTCGCTGATGGTGTGGCTGCGGCCTGCACCTCAGGAGGACGAAAGGGTTGAGGAAGTTCCACTTGTTGAAGTGGTCGCCTTGGAGGCTGCTTCGGGCCCAATACCCGTGCTTGGCTCTGGTACCGTGCAGGCGCGCGAAGAGGTGACAGTGGGTGTAGAGGTCCCCGGTAGGCTCACCTATGTCAATCCGGCGTTCCGTGAGGGTGGGGTGGTTCCTGCAGGGGCCACTTTGATGCGCATTGATGCGGCTGATTTCCAGAATGATCTGCGGATTGCCCGTGCAGATGTCGCCGCGCAGGATGTTGCGGTGCTGCAAGCAGAAGAAGAAGTGGCGATCGCAAGCGATGAACTGCGACGGTTTGCTGCGAGAGAGGCCGGCGGTTCCGAAGAACAGGGCGGTTCACGCATCTTGCCGCCGCGCACCTTGGAACAAGAAACGGTATCCGGCGGCGTTACCCCGCCTGAAGCTGCGTCCGGCCTGGCTACGCGAGAGCCGCAATTGCGTTCCGCACAGGCGGCGCGCGAAAGAGCGGCGGCGGGGCTTGCCGATGCACAGCTTGCGCTTAGCCGCACCCGTGTGACCGCGCCGTTCGGCGGATTGGTGCGATCTGAAGACGCAGCGGTTGGCGCGCTGGTTCAGCCGGGACAAGCGCTCGGCTCCATCGTCTCAACCTCGTCTTACGAAGTGCGCATTTCGCTTACTGCGGATGAGGCGGCGCTTGTTCCAGGATTGCTTGATTCGAGCCGTTCCCGCATCCCGGCCATCGTTACATATGAATATGGCGGACAGCGTTATGAATGGGACGCCTTCGTAGACCGCGCCAACGCGATCCTGGATGCCGCCACCCGCAATATAGAAGTGTTCTTGCGCGTTCCCAATCCGCTTTCAGGAGGAGCGCCGCTTGACGAAGTGGATCGCGGACAGGCGCCTCCGCTGCTGCTAGGCGCTTTCGTTGATGCGCAAATTACAGGTGCGAGCCGAGTGAGCTACGCCGCTATTCCCGCAGATGCGGTTCGTCCTGGAAATGAGATTTGGGTTGTGCGCGATGGGAAGCTAGCGGTGCTGCCGGTCCGTGTGATCCAGCGCAGCGATGATGTGGCGTATATTGCGACACCGTCCCTTGAGGAAGGCGGTCAGTTGATCACCAGCGCCCTGACCGCGCCCATAGAGGGTATGGCGGTGCGCGTTGCGGGCCTTGCCCGCAAATGAGCGACAATTCGCCACCCCTGGATGAGCCAGAGCGCGCGCGCGACAGGCGCGGCGTGATCGCCTTCATGGCGCGCAACGGCGTTGCCGCAAACCTGCTGATGATCTTCATGTTTGTCGCCGGTATCATCGCCTTTGGCCGGATCGTGCAGGAGGTGTTTCCCGAAAGCAGCCTTGATACAATCTCTGTCACCGTCACATATCCCGGCGCGACCCCTGCTGAAATTGAGCAAAGCATCGTTCAACGTGTCGAAGAGGCGGTTGAGGCGGTGGAAGGCGCAAAGACGATCACCTCCACGTCCAGCGAAGGCTCCGGCACGGTCAATATCGAGTTGGAAGAAGGAACCAACATTCCACGCGCGTTGGATGATGTGAAATCCGAAGTTGACCAAATCCAGACCTTTCCTGCTGAGGCAGATGAACCGGATGTGCGTGAACTCACAACGCGCTCAGTCGTCCTGAGGATCGCTCTGTTCGGCGAGGTGTCAGAGCGCGCGCTTAAGGAAACGGCTTTCGCACTGGAAGAGCGCATCGCGGCTCTTGAAGAGGTGAGCTATGTCGAAACCAGTTCTGTGCGCGACTATCAGATCTATATCGATGTGCCTCAAGAACGGCTTCAGGCGCTTGGTTTGTCTCTGCCCGATATCTCGCGCATTGTGGGTTCAAACAGCCTCGACAGTTCCGCCGGATCACTCGACACCGAAGCGGAGGAGGTCCGCATTCGAACGGTCGGCCAAAACTATGATCAAGCCGATTTTGAAGACATAATTCTCGTCAGCAGCGCAGATGGTGATTTGCTGACGCTGGGCGATGTGGCGCAGGTGACCGATGGGTTCGAAGACACCGATTTGATCGCACGTTTCAATGACAAGCCGGTCGCTTTTGTTGATGTTTATCGCACCAGTGATGAACGCGTTTTGGATGTCGCAGCCTCGGTTAAGGCGCTGCTTGAGAACGATTACACACCGCCGCCGGGCATTGAATATGCGGTGTGGAACGATCAATCGCAGGTTCTGGAAGACCGATATCGGCTGCTTTTGCGCAATGCCGGATTTGGCCTGATCCTTGTCCTTGTAGCACTGACATTGTTCCTTGATCTGCGGCTTGCTTTCTGGAGCGCGGTTGGGATTGGAGCGGTGTTTACTGGCGCGATTTTTGTGCTCGATGCGGTTGGATCGAGCATCAATATGTTCTCGCTGTTCGGTTTCATCCTAGCGCTAGGATTGGTGGTCGATGATGCGGTGGTCGTAGGCGAGAACATCTATGCCGAGCGTGAACGTGGACGCAGCGGATTGGGGGCAGCGATTGCAGGCGCGCAGCGTGTGCGGATACCAGTGATTTTCGCGGTGCTTACCAGCATGGTGACCGTCCTGCCCGTGCTCGCGGTGGGAGGCACGATCGGAAAGATCACGAGCGATATCCCAATCGTTGTTGTGGTGGTGCTGTCGCTATCCTTGATCGAAGCGCTGCTGGTGTTGCCGCACCACCTCTCTAGTCTTCCCGCGGCCGGGACTTTGGCGACCAATGCCGTGACGCGCTTTTTTGAACGGGTGCAGGGCGCGGTGGATCGCCGGTTCAAGTCATTTGTCGAAGGACCGCTCAGCTCCGCCTTGCAGTTTTCGGTAAAGGCTCCCCTTGTGGTGATGTCGGCTGCACTTGCCCTGCTCATCATCATGACCGCAATGGTCCCATCAGGCCTGATCAAATCGAGCTTTTTCCCCGATATCGAAGGAGATGTGATTTCTGCATCTGTTGAACTGCCCGCCGGATCGACGATTGAGCGCACCGCTCAGACCGCCGCGAAACTGCGCGAGGCGGGCGATCGGGTGCTTGCCCGATATTCAAGTGAGGAAGAGCGGGAGGCCGGGGTTGCCCCTTACTTTGTCGATGCAATTTATTCGACTGTCGGCCAGCGCGCGGTTGGGCAGGGAGGTCCGCAGGGTACCCGCACACGATCTTCACCCAATCTTGCTGACGTACAAATCGCTCTTTCGACCTCTGTCGAGCGCCCCGTCAGTGCTAGCGAAATCGAAGCGGCGTGGCGCGAAGAGATTGGCGAGTTGCCTGAGGTCAAATCGCTTTCCATCACCTCGGATGATGTCTCGTTTGGTGCGGCAGTGAATGTGCAATTGTTCGATTCAGATCCGCAAGTCCTTGTTGAAGCGCGCAAGAGGGTTATGGCAGGCATTGCCCGCGTGAATGGCACGTTTGATATTCAGAGCGATCAGGATGCGGGTTTGCGAGAGATTGAGCTGCGCCTCAAACCTGAAGCGCGCTCGTTAGGCATCACGCTGGAGGACATTGCGGCACAGGTGCGTGCAGCCTTTTTTGGAGCAGAGGCGGTGCGTGTCCAGCGTGGACGGCAGGACGTGCGCGTCTATGTCCGCTTGCCAGAAGAACAGCGCAACTCCATTGCCGATATCGATGCCTATCGTATCAAACTGCCCGGTGGTGGCTTTACATCCTTGGCCGCTTTGGCCGATGCGAGCTTCACCGAAGCGCCCGCAACCATTCGCCGTGAAGATGGCAGACGCGCCGTCACGATCTCAGCGGATGTGAACGAGAATGCTGTCACAGGCGAAGAAGCCACCGCGTTCCTCGAAGCTGAAGTCATGCCCGATATCATTGCTGATTATCCTACGCTTCAATATGAATTCGGTGGAGAGCAGGAAGAGCAGCAGGAAAGCTTTGCCGATCTTGGCGGGGCGTTCTTGTTGTCATTGGTGGTGGTTTATGCGCTGCTAGCTATCCCGTTCAAATCCTACACCCAGCCGATAGTGATCATGGCGGCTATTCCCTTTGGCCTGATCGGGGCTTTGTTCGCGCATGCTTTGCTCGGTATTCCGCTCGGCATTTTGTCGCTTTTTGGAGTGGTGGCATTGTCCGGGGTGATCATCAACGGGTCGCTGGTTATGGTCGACTTCTTTAATGAGAACCGCGCCAATGGGATGGAGATCGGGGAGGCAATTCTAGATGCGGCCAAATCGCGCTTCCGCCCGATTATGCTGACAGCCTTTACGACATTTCTGGGGGTTGCTCCCATCACCTTTGAAACCAGCAGACAAGCACAATTCCTGATACCAATGTCAGCCAGCCTTGGCTTTGGTGTGTTGATCGGCACGGGGCTGCTTATGCTGGTGATCCCATCGCTGGTCGTACTGCATGCCCGAGCCGTTCTGCTTTTTTCAAGAGAGGAGACCGATGGCGACGATTAGGGGTGAGGCTTGAGGTGGTGGACGCACTAGGGTTCGAACCTAGGACCCGCTGATTAAGAGTCAGCTGCTCTACCAACTGAGCTATGCGTCCATGCCGATCAGGCGGCCGCTGCATATAGCGACCGATGTGATCTTTGTAAGGGGCCATTATGGCCTATGCGGCCTTATCCGATGCAGCTGCGATCAATTGGTTTAGGCCGACCTCATCCAAAATGATGACCGATTCGAATTCATCTGTGGTGTTCTCTTCAATTGAGACAACGCCAGTACGCCTTAGCTCCGCAAGCATGTTGAGGGCTTCGAGTTGCTCCATCTGGCAAAGCGTGTGCAATTGCCGAATCGTTGTGCTTTGCCCTGTATGCTGCCTGTGATCGAGCAAGGATGCCATGCGCGATAGCCGCCCAACATCGCCCGCAAACTGCGGAGCAGCGAGCGGTTTCCCGTCTCGAATTCGGCGATAAGCGCCTGTTATCATGTCCTTCATACGAAGCATGGCGAAACTCTCAGTCAGATGTGCAAGTGCCTGGCGACAAATATGCAATTGGGGGGCGCACCCTTGTCGCCAGGACTTAAACGCTCAACAAACGCCGCAATTGTGTTGCGATCGCGACCCGAACGTTAGGCTCCTCAAAGCCTTCAGTGTTATCGCGTAGATTGACGTTTACGGAAAGTCGCCCATCGGGGGGACTTATGGTATCAACTTGTATCATGCAGCGGCATTTCGGACAGATCGAAGCGCTGAATGAAATCAGCAAGGTGCTCGAATACGCGCGCGACGTGTTTCTTGAGCAGGGCGCAGTTTGCATCAGCTACCATGTCTCGCCGCTGTTTGATGAGCCTGCCACTGTTTCGACTGCGGTATACTCTCACGGATTTAGCGACGATTGGCTTGAACTGTACGAGCGTGAGGATTTCCGGATTGTTGATCCGATCCCCCAGCGAGTGATGCAGCATGGGGCCATGATGACTTGGAAAGAGGCGCAGGAAGCGGCGCCCAACTCTCCGAACGAAGAACGCTATTTCGTCGCGATGCGCGAATACGGGCTAATCCACGGGGCAGGTGTGCCGCTGTTTGGACCAAGGGGACGCGATGCCTATGTCGGGTTTGATCTTGGCAAACCGATTATCGAAGCTCCGGCCGAAACCCTAGGTATTCTCCGCAGCGTTGCGCAAGCAGGGCACCAGCGTGTTTGTGTGCTGCTGGATCAGGCGATACCCCTTCCTGTTTTGTCAGACCGTGAAGTCGAAGTGCTAACTTGGACCGCGAGGGGCAAATCGATGAGCTCGATTGCGACAATCCTCGATTTGTCCCCCGATACGGTGAAGACCTACTCCAAACGCATCTATGCAAAGCTGGATGTGTCTGATCGGGTTGGGGCGGTGGTGAAGGCTTTGCGGTTGGGCCTTGTTAAAGTCTGAGCATCGGATCAGCCTGAAAGCCCGCCGCGCGGGGCATTTCGGTTCCAATTGTTTGCCATCATCAAAGCGCCAATACAGATCATATTGGTTAGCATGGATGATCCACCATGGCTCATAAAGGGTAAGGGTATGCCGACTACTGGCGCAAAGCCCATCACCATCAAGAGATTGACAGCGATATAGAAGAAGATTGTCGCGCTCATGCCCGCAGCCATAAGGCTGGTGAACCGGTCGCGGCTTTCCCGTGCGACCTTGAGGCCCCAGCGAAGGATAATGCTGAAAACGGCAAGCACGAACAATCCGCCGATTAGCCCCCATTCCTCTGCCATAGTTGCGAACACGAAATCGGTATGCGGTTCCGGAAGATATTGCAGATGGCTTTGCGACCCGTTGTTAAAGCCCTTGCCGAAAATGCCGCCAGATCCGATTGCAATCTTGGACTGGATGATATGATAGCCCGCGCCCAGAGTATCGGCTTCTGGATCGAACATGGTCATGATGCGGCGGCGCTGGTAATCCTGAAGGCCGAAGAAGAAGGCGAGCGGGGCAATCACAGACGCAGCCGCCCCTGCCCCAACAAACCATTTGAGCGGCAATCCAGCCAGCAGCATGACCACACCGCCGCCAAACAGGATCGCCAACGAGGTGCCAAGGTCTGGCTGTAAGAGCACAAGGCTGACCGGCATTCCGATGAAAAGGCCTGGCACAATCAAAGCCTGCCAATTCGCGATCATCCCGGCGGGCAGTTTGGAAAAGTAGTGGGCAAGCGTGACAACAATCACCGGTTTCATGATCTCAGAGGGTTGCAGCACCATAAAGCCGAGGTTGAGCCAGCGTTGGCTGCCCCCATTGACCTGTCCTAAGATTTCCACCGCCAGCAGCAATAGCAGCACGATGATATAGCCAGGATAGGTGAGTATCCTCACCAGTTCTCGCGGCAATACTGAGATAACACCTGCCATCACCAGAAACACGCTGAAGCGGATAAGATGCGATGAGGCGTAAGGCGTCATTGAGCCGCCTGCCGCGGAATAAAGCACCGCTGCGCCGAATATTACGAGCAGGAACAGAGGGATCAGCATGCCCCATGGCTGACGCGAAATCGGGTCAGGTATGACGCTGCGCGAAGCCTGCTGCACTACGGTGTGCCCTCAGCGGGAGTGGTTGCGATCGGACTCTGGGATGGTGTTGCAGCGTTGCCCGATGCTGGAGAAGCGCTCGTTGCAGGGGTGGGCGTGTTCGGAGTGGCCGGCGTGATCGCATCGGGAGGAGGGGTTGTGCCTGATGCCGCGGGGTCTTCACGCGGGGTCAAGAATTGGTTCCCGATTTCTGCCTGTGTGGCTTCGGCTTCGTTGCGCGCCTCGGCAGCCACTTGGTCGAAGATTCGCTCTTCATCGCGCGGCGCCTCCGTCAGAATTTCACCGCGTTCGCTTGCATAGGCGGCATAGCGGCGCTCAAGCCTTTGCTGCGCGGTTCCGCCCCAACTGCGTTCCAAGTCGCGCAAGCGTGCCAGCCCCTTTTCAGGATCGAACATGAAAGTCATCACGTCGCGTGCAATCGGGTAGGCAGAGCCCGATCCGCCCCCATGTTCGATCACGACCGCGCCGGCATAGCGCGGGTTTTCGAGCGGCGCGAAAAAGGTGAAGAGCCCGTGATCGCGGTATTTCCATGGGCCGGAGCGGCCATCTGAAACTGACAATGAGACGACCTGTGCCGTGCCTGTCTTTCCCGCCAATTTCACACCGTCGATCGGCAATCGCGCACGCCGCGCGGTCCCAGCGCCGTTGACAACATCGCTCATCGCGTTGCGGATGAAGGTAAGTTCATCTGAGTTGAAACTGTAGTTAAGGGGCGTCCCGGTCTCCTCCCCCATTATCAGCCGCGGATTAATCTGGCGGCCGGTCGCCAAGCGCGCGCTCATTACTGCCAGTTGCAATGGACTGGTGAGGTAATAGCCTTGGCCGATCGAGGAGTTCGCGGTGTCGCCCACAGACCATTGGCGCCCGAACTTGTTGAACTTCCAGTCGGAGGTGGGGACAGTGCCGTAGAACTGGCTGGTAACCGGCAATTCGTATTGCTTGCCAAGCCCCAAATCCTTGGCAAGATTGGCGACATTGTCAAAACCTACCCTCTGCGCAAAATGATAGAAATAGCTGTCGCAACTTTGCGCGATAGCCTTGTTCATATTCACGGTGCCGTGATTACTGTGACAATTGAAAAAGCGCCCGCCTATGCTTCTCCCTCCGCCGCAAACGATCGTTTCCTCAGGATCAATGCCTGCTCTCAGAAATGCCATGCAATGCATCGGCTTGACCGTTGATCCGGGCGGGTAAAGTCCTTGAAGTACTTTGTTGCGCAGCGGGATGCGTTCGTCCTCGCGCAGCATGGCGTATTCCAGTCTGCCGATACCGTCTGAAAAACTATTTGGATCAAAGCTGGGCATGGAGGCCATGCATAAGAGGTCGCCCGTCACACAATCCATGACGACGACAGATCCGCTTTCCAGGCCAATGCGGCGCGCGGCGTAATCCTGCAACGGGCCATCAATCGTCAGCTGCACTGCATCGCCTTGAACATCGATCCGGGTCTCCAGATCGCGGACAACTCTGCCACCAGCGGTGACTTCAACGCGCTTTGCACCTGGAACACCGCGGAGACGCTGTTCGAACTGTTTTTCCAGCCCGTCTTTGCCGATCTTGAAGCCCGGAGTGATCAGGATCGGATTGCGGTCCTCTTCATATTCTTCGCGTGATGCAGGTCCGACATAGCCTAGCAAATGCCCAACCGATGATGCGGTGGGGTAATACCGCGAATTGCCCCGTTGGGGCAGCACACCTTGCATGTCGGGAAGCCGCACACTCAAAGAGGCGAATTCTTCGTAATTGAGGCCGCTCGCCACTTCGACAGCGGCAAAACCTCTTTCATCGGCCAGCTTTGCCTTAATATCGGCGATGCGGTCGGGTTCCAGCGCGAGCAAAGCGCCAATTTGATCGATCGTCTGGTCAGGATCAGCCAGCCTGTCGGGGATAACATCGACGCGAAAATCAGCTCTGTTCGAAGCAAGCGGCGCACCATTGCGGTCTAGTATCCAGCCACGGCGCGGCGGAAGCAAAGTGAGGTTCACGCGGTTGCTTTCGGATTCGAGCCGGTATTTCTCATTCTCTGCAATCGCGAGATAGGCCATGCGCCCGGCAAGCAAGATACCAACGCCATATTGAACCGCGCCTACCAGCACAGCGCGCCGTTCGAACGTGTTGCGCAAGGTCGATGCGTTGATGACCGGAGCCCGCTTTCGGGTCCCGTTACTCAGTTGGAAGAACCGTTTCATCTGATCCTCCGCGCGCGGGACAATCGGAACCGGTCCAGCCATGCCACAATCCTCGCCACCATCGGATAGACGATTATGGAGATAAGGATTTGTGGAATGATCATGACAGACATTTGCGGGGTCAGCGTGGCACCAGACGCCACCATGGAGGTGATAAGATACACGATAATGAATAGACCGGCGGTGAACCAATCCTGCCAAAATCCACGCCATGGGAAACGCGTATCCATCAATTCGGCAATGATCATGGTCATCGACCACAAGAAGACGGCGCTGCCTAGCAATTGCCCGCTGAACAGATCATCAAACAAACCGAGCGGAACCCCCACCCAAAGTGGCATCAATCCAGGGCGCATCAACCTCCATGCGAGAAACGCCAGATAACCAAATGGCGGGCTTAGGGGCATCATATCTGCGAGCAGCCAGAAGGGCAGCAGCGACGCGAGCATAATAGAGGCGTAGGGGATGACGCGCGCGCGAAGCGGCGACTGCGTGCGGTTTAGCCCGGACCTGCCAAAGGCGCGCGCCTGTGTGGGCGGGGCAAGCCGGTCATTCAAGACCCGTCTCCGTTTGGATCGTCGCCAATGGCCTCCGTCAAGGTTTGACCATCCCGCACTTGCGCTGCGTCCACAGCTAGCCCTTCATATATGGGCTCCACATTGACGTAGTTGGTGGCCGCAGGCTCTGCGATCAGCTGGGCGATGCCGCCATCTGCAGTGAGCTCGTTTAGCACTGCCACCGCGACACCGGGGCGGTAATAGCCGCCAGCGCCGCTTGTGACGAATACATCGCCCACTTCAAGGGGGTTGATGCCCAGATTGATCAATCTGATCCGCAAGAAACCATCGCCGCGTCCTTCAGCAAAGGCAACCGTTTGATCGGAGGCGCGGCGCACGGGCAAAATGCTTTCACTATCTGTCAACAGCAGCACACGCGAGGATGCCAAAGACGTTTCGAGCACGCGTCCGATAACTCCGCGCTCTGAATGCACAGGCATCCCGACTTCGACACCCGCTGCCGTGCCTACGCCGAGATAGGCAAAGCGGCGGACCGAAGAGGCGCTCGATCCGACAAGCCGCGAATACGCAACTGGTTCAATATTCTCATCTTCCGTAAGGCCGATAAGGGCTTTGAGGCGCTTGTTCTCTGCCTCCACTGCCTCAGCTTCGGCCAGTCGAATGCGAGCGATCTCAACCTCTCGGCGCAGCTCCGCGTTTTGGGTGCCAGCATTCCAAAATGCGCGGGCATTCTCCCACACACTGTTGCCGCCTGCTCTTCCCCCCGCGGGAACCTCACCAATGGTGGCCGAGACATCGTTGGCTCCGCCTCGAAGCGGTTGCAGAGCTGCTGGCTGCCAAATTGACAGGACAACCAAAGCAAGGCCAAGCAATGCACCTAGGGACGCCAAAAGGTATCCGGTAAAGACCGAATATTGCTGCTTTTTTGAAAAGCCCGATCGACGCGATGATGGCTGCGCCATGACCTTGCCCTAATCCCTTAATTTGCGTTTCGCTTGCCTGTTGCCGGTTCCGCCCACCTCTTGGCTGCGTGGCTGTGATTTATGGTGCAAAATCAAGCCGTCATCAAGACGCCGCGGTAAATGGGGTCCTCCATTGCGCGGCCGGTGCCGATGGCGACGCAGGTAAGGGGATCCTCAGCGATCGAAACTGGAAGGCCAGTCTCTTCGCGCAGATGCTCATCAAGCTTGCGGATAAGCGCGCCGCCCCCGGTAAGAACAATCCCCTGATCGACGATATCAGCTGCCAATTCCGGAGCCGTGTTTTCAAGCGCGATGCGTACCCCTTCGACAATCGCGCCAATGGGTTCCGACAGAGCCTCAGCGACATGCGCCTGGTTGATCGTAATTTCCTTAGGCACTCCGTTCACGAGGTCGCGGCCTTTCAAAGTGATCGCTTCGCCCGCGCCATCATCGGGAATGACTGCAATGCCGTAATCCTTCTTGATCCGCTCCGCTGTGGAATCGCCGATCAACAGGTTGTGGTGTCGCCGGACATAGGAGACGATAGCTTCATCCATCTTGTCCCCGCCGGTGCGCACCGATGTCGTGTAGGCGAGCCCGCGCAGCGACAGCACAGCGACCTCAGTCGTGCCCCCACCAATATCTACCACCATAGAGCCAACAGGCTCGGTCACCGGCATATCGGCGCCGATGGCCGCTGCCATTGGCTCAAGGATAAGGTGAACCTCGGATGCGCCGGCATTGGAGGCTGCATCGCGGATGGCGCGCTTTTCAACCGAGGTCGACCCTGAAGGCACACAGATCACGATTTCAGGATGGCTAAACAGATTGCGGTTGCCGTTCACTTTGCGGATGAAGTGCTTGATCATCTCTTCCGCGATTTCGATGTCGGCGATCACCCCATCGCGCAAAGGACGAATGGCCTCAATTGTGTCAGGCGTCTTGCCCATCATCATCTTGGCATCATCGCCAACCGCTTTGACCCGTTTGATCCCACTGATCGTCTCAATCGCCACAACTGAAGGCTCATTCAGGATGATACCCTGATCTTGCACATAGACCAACGTGTTGGCGGTTCCGAGATCGATCGCGAGGTTTTTGGAACCGAATTTGAAGAGATTGGCAAAGAAGCTCATTTTATTGTTTTTTTCCGTATGCGGACCGCGCTGCGTGGGGCTCTGTCTTTTACACTCAGAAAATCCCACAAGGTCAAACGTCGATCCCTAAATTGACGTGACACGTTTCCGCCTAGCGAAAGCTTGTCAAAAAGGCCAAAAATTTGTTGATGCAGCAGGGTATTTTCCCCCGTCCGACTCGAAATTGCGGTGTGTGACAGCTAGGTTGCGACAAATGCCGCAAATTCGCCGCCTTCCAAATGATTTGGTCAACCGTATCGCCGCTGGTGAAGTGGTTGAGCGGCCTGCTGCGGCGCTTAAAGAGCTGGTTGAGAACGCGATTGACGCCGGTGCATCACGAATCGGAGTGAGCCTGATCGATGGTGGATTGACCCGGCTTGAGGTCACCGATGATGGCTGCGGAATGACGCGCGAGGAAATGGCGCTTGCATTAGAGCGGCATGCCACATCAAAGCTCCCCGATGATGCGATTGAGATGGTGGCGACTCTTGGCTTTCGTGGAGAGGCGCTTCCATCGATTGCCAGCGTCGCGCGGCTGACATTGGAAAGCCGCGTTGATGGCGCGGCTGATGGCTGGCGACGTGCGGTGGATCACGGCGTGCTCGTTGAAGAAGGACCTGCCGCTTTGCCAAAGGGCACGCGGGTCACCGTGGAGCAGATTTTCGCGCAGGTCCCCGCCAGGCGCAAATTTCTGCGCACTCCTCGCAGTGAGTATATTGCCAGCCTCGACATTGTTCGCCGCTTAGCGATGGCACGGCCTGATATCGCTTTCACCTTGGAGAACGGAGCTGAGGGCAAGACCCGAAAGACCCTCTCCACACAAAGTGATGAGCCGCTTGCGACCCGTGTCTCGCAGATCGTTGCACGCGAGCTCAAAGACAATGCGGTCGCAATCGAACTGGAGCGTGAGACGCCGCACGGCATAATGCGCCTCACCGGACTTGCAGGCCTGCCGACCTACAATCGCGGGGTAGCTGATCACCAATATCTGTTCGTCAATGGTCGCCCGGTGAAAGACAAGCTGCTGACAGGCGCTGTGCGGGGGGCCTATTCCGATATGCTCGCGCGTGATCGCCACGCGGTGCTCGCCCTGTTTCTCGAAATTCCGCCCCAAGATGTTGATGTGAATGTGCATCCGGCCAAAACCGAAGTGCGGTTCCGTGATGCGGCGGGGGTGCGCGGTTTTATCGTCTCAGGGTTACGCGGCGCTTTGGCTACAGGGGATCGGCGCAGCGCGCAGGGCCCGGACAGGGCAGCAATGGAACGTTGGGTCGCCGAACCTACGCGTCCGGTGCCGCACGATACGACCCGTTCGATTTATGAAGGCCGCGATTGGACCGCTCTGCAATCCCATGTTGCTGAGCCAAGTATCGATTGGACTTCTCGCTCAGATAACGCTCTGCCGCAGGGGCGTGCGGAAGAAGCGGTCCCATTGCCCGAAGAAGCGCAGGATTACCCGCTCGGCATTGCACGCGGGCAGGTCGCCAACACCTATATCGTGGCAGAGAGCAAGGACGGGCTCATCCTTGTCGATCAGCATGCAGCCCATGAACGCCTTGTTCTTGAACGCCTCAAACGCTCAGGCGCTGGCGATGCGGTGACACGGTCGCAGGCGCTGCTCGTGCCAGATGTCATCGAGATGGATGAAGCCGATTGCGACCGTCTGGAAGGCGCAGCGGAGGGGCTCGCCCGTTACGGTCTGAGTGTAGAGCGCTTTGGTCCGGCGGCCATGCTGGTGCGCGCCGTGCCGTCTGCCATCGCCAAAGCGGATACGACAAAGCTGCTGCGTGATCTCGCTGATGATATCACCAAACACGGGGCGCACGAGGAAAGCGGCGCATTGCTGCTCGCTGAAAGGTTGGAATATGTGCTGGCAACAATGGCTTGCCACGGATCAGTAAGGGCCGGGCGGGTGCTGAGCGTCGCGGAGATGAACGCGCTGCTTCGCGAGATGGAGGCAACACCGCGCTCAGGTCAGTGCAATCATGGACGCCCGACTTGGGTGAAGCTTGACATGGAGGATGTTGAGAAGCTGTTCGGGCGGCATTAAGTCTGCCCTTCGGCTGCGTGTAACTGCCTATCCCGCATCCATAGTGCGCAGCGTTTCAAGGCGCTGTTCTACCGCCGTGTCCGTGTCGACATCCCGCAAGTACCGTTCATACTCGCTGATTGCCAAAGACACGTTGCCGACCTTGTCCTCAAGCTGAGCGGAGAGCAGCACGAAGTCAGTGTTCGAGCGGAAAGTCCTTCGGGCTTTTTCCAACGCTAGGCGTGCGGTGTCCAGATCATCGGTCGCCAGCGCATAACGCGCGTGCTGCCACACCATGAACGGATCATCAGGATGGTGCTTCAATCCTTCTTCAAGCATCGTTCCTGCATCCGCTACCCTGTCTAAATCGAGCAAGAGTCCAACGATATTCGCTTTGGCTGCCGCACGAGTGGGATAAATCTCATTCGCATTCTGATAAAGCTCAAGCGCAGTTTCGAGCTCCTGGTTTGCTATCGCCAATTGGCCTTGCAGCAAGAGCGATGAAAAGTTGGTGGGATCGCTTTCAGTTGCGGTGTCGGCATAGGTTTGCGCTTCTTCTATCAATCCTTGTGCCAGCAAATACTCGCCAGCCAAGGTGTTGATGTCCGCATCGTCGGGAAACTCTTCGAGAGCAGTGTCCATGCCTGACGTGAATGCCTCGTCATTGCCCAAGGCTCGCATAGCCCATAAGACCATACGGAAGTCTTCCGCGCCCAAGTTTTGCGGATCAGATTCGGCATAGAGGTTGGCGGCATCCTGTGCACGGCCTTGCAACAAGAGCGCATGTGCGCGCGCAATTCGGCGCTCATAGAAGGAGATGGTGCTATCGGATATGTTATCCAGCGCCGCCATCGCGCCATGACCATCGCCGGTTTCCAGCATCAGTTCCAACTGAAGCTGATAAGTCTCCTGATCTGGTTCGCCGTTGGAAAAAATGTCAGCAAGGTGTGCCCTTGCTATGCGGAATTCATGTTGTTCCAGGGCGCGTTCAGCATCACCATTGGTGGACGGCTCTACCCCCGAGCATCCTCCGACGATCAGGGCAGAGGCGGACACGAAAAGGAGCGCGTTCTTTCTCAGGTCTAGCATGCACATTTATTTATGCTGAAACCGTAAACATTGGTTGAAAATGAAACGAAACGGGCCGCCCCTCATTGCAGATGGGCAGCCCGATCATTCTTGTGGGATGTTCAGATAGTTCTGCGGATTATAGCAGAGGTCCGAATCTCGCTTGCAAGACTATGCTTTGCGCTTCTTCTTCAGAGCCTTACGGCCACCAAGAGCTGCCGCTGCCGCTGCTCCGAAGAGCAAGACGCCGCCAGGCGCGGGCACTGGAGTTCCGCCAGATGAGCTTGAGCTGGTGGTGCTGCCGCCTGAAGTCGAGGTGGTTGATCCGCCCGATGTGGAGGTGGAAGTGGTCGAACCGCCCGATGTCGAAGACGTCGTGCCGCCTGAAGTTGAAGAGGTGGTTGTTGAACCGCCGCTTGAAGTCGATGTGGTTGAACCACCTGAAGTTGACGACGTTGAACCGCCGCTGCTGCTGCTAGAGCTGGACTTAGAGCTCTTTGTCGACTTGGTTGATTTGGTCGACTTGGTGAAAGTGCCGCTCTTCGTCGACTTGCAAAAGATGAAGCACTTGCTCGCCTTGTTGTTTGACGCCTTGGTGCTCTTCGAAAAGAAGGAGGCGTTTGCGTCAGTCGGGGTGCCTGCCACGACTGTTGCGGTTGCGAGTGTTGCTCCCATTACGGCAGCTTTGGTTAGTTTGGTATACTGCATTAGTCCCTCGTTTACTTGAATGCCTTTGACCCGGCTGCGTTCGCCTCGGGCAAGGTTAAGCAACAGGCGTGCCAAGAGTGAGGGAAGCCAGCGATTTCTGGTGTTACGAAGGTTAATGCAAAACTATGAGCGCAGGCGCTTGTAAAAGTTTCCGACGCCTAAACTGCGGTTTTTTGGTTAGCCCTGCCAGATCCCAACTATGTGTGCGTAGGGCGTCATTTGCGTTGAAGCGAAGGCCTCGAAGTCTTCTGCAGCGTCAGGATCAGGGAAATAATTGCCGCTGATCGACACACGCTTTTCACCGCTCATGTTGCGCTTTGTGAAGTGGGGAGCATAGCTTGGGAAGATCACAAGATTGCCCACAGCAGGGTTGATTTCAAACATGTTGCGGCGCGCAACCGCATCCATGGCGAAAACCAAGGATCCGCTATTGTCAGGGTAGTTGGAGTAATAGACCCAGGATAGCCCGTCAGGCCAGTCATGCCGAATATGCGTGTGGTAGTCGGTGTTTTGCCCGGGATTTAGGATGTGACCCCAGCTTTCGGCATTGTCGAACTTTTCGAAATGGGGGTTGATCGTGCGGACAAAGGCATCGATCCGCGCCAAAAGTTTTGCGGTTTCTGGGTGATCGTATGGAAGCAGCGAATCTTCGGACTTGGTATCGCCGATATCATCGCAGCGTCGTTGACTTTCCATTTCTACCACCGCGCGGGTGATCTCTGCATTGTCCAAATCGACGCCGATGGGCACGACCATATGACCGATAGAAAGCAGGGGGCAGTAATATTCAAATGGGTCTTTTGAGATTGGCGTCACATTCGCCATATCCGGTTTGAAATTCTGGCCCACAACACGCTCCAGTCATGAATTAGAGGAGCGCGGTTTAACCATGCTGATTTAACATGACGTAAAGTGCACCATCACACGTTAAACTTGAACAGCATCACGTCCCCATCCTGCACCAAATATTCTTTGCCTTCTTGGCGCAGTTTGCCTGCATCGCGTGCTGCTGCTTCGCCGCCCAGATCGATGTAGTCTTGGTAGGCAATAGTCTCTGCGCGGATAAAGCCTTTTTCGAAGTCCGTGTGGATCTCGCCAGCGGCCTGTGGGGCCTTTGCGCCATCCGGAAAAGTCCAAGCGCGCGCTTCTTTGGGGCCGGCGGTGAAAAAGGTTTTGAGGCCCAACAGGGTGTAACCAGCGCGGATGACCCGGGCGAGGCCGCTTTCTTCAAGACCAAGTTCGGTGAGGTATTCGGCGCGGTCTTCGGTGGGCATTTCGACCAGCTCAGCCTCAATTGCTGCAGACACGACTACGGCCTGTGCACCCTCAGCTTTGGCTTTTTCGAACACCAATTCGGACAAGGCATTGCCGCCTTCTGCCTCTTCCTCAGCAACGTTGCAGACATAAAGAACAGGTTTGGCAGTCAACAATTGCGCCTGTTCAAACAAGCGCGCCTCTTCATCGTCCTTGGGCTCAGTGAGCCGAGCGGGCTTGCCGTCCTTGAGCAATTCCAATGCCTGTCCCAAAACGCTCGCCAGCGCTTTCGCCTCCTTATCGCCTGCATTGCCGCGTTTTTGCGCGTTGGGTACGCGTTTTTCGAGGCTTTCGAGGTCCGCGAGCATCAGCTCGGTTTCAACCACCTCTGCGTCTGCAATGGGATCGACTTTGTTGGAGACGTGCTGAATGTCGTCATCCTCAAAACAGCGCAGCACGTGGACAATCGCATCGACCTCGCGGATATTGCCGAGGAACTGGTTGCCCAGACCTTCACCAGCGCTTGCCCCTTTGACCAGACCCGCAATATCGACAAAGCTCAGCTGAGTGGCGATAACCTTGGCGCTGCTCGCAATCGCGGCGATCTTGTCAAGCCTTTCATCGGGCACAGCGACTTGGCCGACATTCGGCTCGATCGTGCAGAAGGGATAATTGGCAGCCTGCGCGGCCTGCGTTTCGGTGAGAGCGTTGAACAAGGTGGACTTGCCGACATTGGGCAGACCCACGATCCCGCAGCGGAAACCCATGGAGCAATCTTTCTCGTAACAGTGAAGGCTGCGGGCCTTAGCGGCGCGGATAGCTCTTGACCAGTGCCCTCAAAACGCCGCTCTGAGAGCCCAAACACAAGAAAGCGCGCCATCCCATAGGAACGGCGCGCCCTAAATTGGCTTGTCTGAGGAGCCGTGTGCTTAAGAACGGGGCTTCTTGCGACGGCGCGTCATCATGAATGCGGCAGCGCCAGCACCAAAAAGCACGAGGCTGGAGGGTTCCGGCACCGCTGTGCCGCCCGAAGAACTGCTGCTTGATCCGCCAGAGGTGCTGCTGCTGACCGGCGTATCTTTGGGGCGCGGTTTGAACGCATTAGCAGGCTGTGCGGCAAGCCCGATGGCTGCGGCGATGATCATTCCGTGAACGATGTGCATTGGACGCATGGTTTCGAACTTCCCTTTGTCGATTCGCAAATCAAAACGGCGAACCGCTTAGCTTTCGTTTACCGTGTTATGCCCTGGGTTTCGAAGGGAAGGGCAGGCTTGTCTCGATTTGGGTCACTTCATCGCGAGCTGTGCGTTGGGGCTCTAACATTAGGCGACATTGTGCACATCCTTGATCCACGGGCCAAAGGGTGACGCACCCAGCCAATCGACCTGCACCTCGGCTGCGAGCGCGTTAATCGGGATCTGAGGTTTTCCTCCGGGATGGACAGGAACGCGGAGCGGGCGAGTGCCTTGCCCCTGTGCAATCAGCGATGCCATAGCGCGCGGCACATCCATGGGATCGGTTGAGCCGCCTCCGGTCCGCTGTCCGAGCCGCGCCACCAGCGCAGGGTACGCAGACGTGTGCTTCTCATCAGAGCGGCCGAGCAGAGCGAGCGAATTGGTGTTGGCGTTTGACCAGATCATGGTCGGGTATCCACCTGGTTCGATGATCGACACATCGATGCCGTGCGGGACAAGTTCGTAGGCGAGGCCTTCGCTCAAGGCCTCAAGCGCAAATTTGCTGGGTGAATACATGCCATAGCTTGGCGCGATCACTCGGCCCAATTGCGATGACACATTGATGATGAGGCCGCTTCCTGCTTCTCGCATGGCGGGAAGAACCGCACGGATCATGCGCTGAGGGCCGAATACATTGGTGTCAAAAGTGTGCCGCGTTGCTTCTAGATCCTGAATCTCAACCGGGCCGCCATAGGAAATCCCGGCATTGTTAATCAGCACATCGAGCGCACCGCCCGCAGCGGCCTCGGCAAGACGCACGCCTTCTTCGACTTGGTCGTCCTTTGTCACATCAATCTCGATCACTTGCAGATCAAGCCGTTCGTTGAGCGCCAGCAGTCGAAGCTCATCCGCCTCGGCTCGGGGGAGATTGCGCATGGTCGCGAACACCTTTGCTCCGGCTCGAGCGAAATGTTCGGCGGCAAGCCGACCGAACCCGGTTGAACAGCCCGTGATAAGAACGCTCTTGCCTGAAATGTCAGGCGCGGAGTGGATCACATCGTCGGCGGACACTTTTGCAGTTGCAGCAAGAACTCCAGTGGCGGCCGCACCGGCCAAAAGCGTGCGTCGATTGATCTGAGGCATGATCGTTTCCTTTGCGAAAGAGGTCAGGGCAATGAGGGATTAGCGCGCCTGGGCCACTTCGTCGATGGGGTCAGACTGTTCTGTACCTATCTCGTCAAAAACGCCGAGACGGTGCATCTCGTCTTGGACATACCAGATCGCCCAGACATCATAGAGCGCGTGGCCAATCATCACCGCGAGCAAGCTTTCGAGCGACACATAGAGCAGTCCGAAGACGCAGCCGATGATAAAGATAAAGGCCGCCACACGCGCTTTGGCAAAGTGGATCGCAGCAAACAGCGCCGATGTGCCCACGAGCGCTAGCCAAAAGGGAAGGTAATCACCCGCCAGCGTCAACATGCCTCCGCGAAACAGTGCCTCTTCCCAAACACCTGCGCACAGGGAAAGGACGATGATGGGGCCAAACCCAAGCTTGTTCTTGAGGAACGCAAGGCTATGGGCCTGATCGCGGATCAATTGCTCGCCCAGCCCAGAGAATATCTTGAAGATCACCAATCCGGCGATGATCATCGCTGCGGCGATTGCGACACCATAACCAAGTTCGATCGGTGCGAAAGTGACGAATTTCGTGATGCTGCGGCCCGAAAGGACCCATAAGCCCACGCCCAAGCCGGTGCACACGAGCGCTTGCACACACACCACGGCGAGCAATTTGCCCATCGGCATTTTCGCCATATCGTCACTGGGGTGGCTCACCTGCTTACTCCTGCATTCGCAAGGCGAAATCACTCATAAATCGGGGATCATTGCGTTCAGCGAGCCATAGCGCCTCTGCCCCGATCGCACCGAGCATAGCGGCGAGATCGTCCTGTTCAGATTTTGCATAATTGCCAAGGACATGTCCGTTCACGCGGTCCTTGTGCCCCGGATGGCCGATGCCGATGCGAACCCTGCGGAATTCCGCACCCAGATGTTTGTCTATCGAACGAAGGCCATTGTGTCCTGCATGGCCGCCGCCTTGCTTCACTTTCACTTTGAATGGGGCAAGGTCCAATTCGTCATGAAACACGGTGAGCGCATCAAGATCAAGCTTGTAGAACCGCATCGCCTCACTGACGCTGCGCCCGCTTTCATTCATGAATGTCGCGGGCTTTAGGAGTAGCACTTTCTCAGTGCCGATCCGGCCCTCTTGCACCCATCCCTGAAACTTCTTCTGGATCGGCCCAAAATTGTGCATTTCGGCGATCACATCCATCGCCATAAATCCGATATTGTGCCGGTGAAGCGCATAGCGCGGTCCGGGATTTCCAAGGCCAGCCCAAATCTGCATTCCCTGTCTTTAGGCATGCGCTCTATAAAACAAAACACCGAGCTCCGCTTGGGAGCCCGGTGTTCTGGTGATTTCTCGCAAATGAAGGGAGGGGCTTACTCGCCGCCTTCTTCATCGCCTTTCTGGTTGGTAGCCTCGACTGCGTCGGCTGCGACTTCTTCGCCGTCAGCGCTTTCCTCTTCGCTCTTCTTGAGAGCAGATGGAGCGACGACAGTCGCGATGGTAAAGTCGCGGTCAGTGATCGCGCTCTCGCTGCCATCGGGCAGGTTCACTTCTGAGATGTGGAGCGAATCGCCGACTTCCTTGCCGGTCACATCGATTTCAATCTCGCCGGGGATCTTGTCCGCTGCGCAGATGAGGTCGAGTTCGTGGCGAACCACGTTAAGAACGCCGCCTTTTTTGAGGCCTGGTGAAGCTTCTTCGTTGACGAACACAACCGGGATCGAGACCTCAACTTTTGCGTCTTTCGATAGACGGAAAAAGTCCGCATGGGTCGGACGGTCGGTGACAGGATGCAGAGCAACGTCTTTGGGCAGGGTGCGAACCGTTTCCCCGTCGACCTCGATCTTCACAATCGAGTTCATGAAATGACCGGTCATCAACTGACGGATCAGCTCTTTTTCCTCAACGTGGATAGGAGTGGGTTCTTCTTTACCGCCGTATATAACAGCGGGAATCCGACCTTCGCGGCGAAGTGCTCGGGAGGCTCCCTTGCCTGCCCGTTCGCGGCGTTCGGCCGGCAATGTGAGAGCGTCGCTCATAACAAAAGCCTTTCGAAAGCGTATTTAAACAGTGTCCTTGGGCGCGCCGCCTCCAGGGATGACCAGAGCGCCAAGGCCCGCGCACATAGCGGGGATCGGGCAAAAGGCAAGCGTTTTGGGACCCGATCAGTTTGCGCGGCGGATCGAATAGCCCGCACTTTCCAACATTGCGGGCAATCCGTCTTCGCCCACCAGGTGCCCCGCTCCTACGGCAATCAACGGGCGATCGTCTTGCTCAAGACCGTTCAAGATGGCGGGCATCCAGCTCTCATTGCGTCCAACCAGCAAAGCGTTGCGCAATTCAGGGTCCGCCATGATGCCTTCGCTCGTTGCTTCTTCTAAAGCAGGCACATCGCCTTCGATCCAAGCGTGCCACAACGGGTTTGGATTGTCGCGGCTTGCCATCCATTCTTCAATGGTTCCCTCTAATAGGTCACGTTGGTCGGCCTGGGGAAGGGTGTCAAAGATGCCAAGCTGCTCTTGCGCAGTTTCAAGGCCGACGGTTGGTCTGCCTTCGAACTGCGTGATCGCGTATCGGTCCACCCCGTTGCGCGGCGAGCCAACCGCTCCGACCCGCGCAAGCATGATCGCTGCTGCCCATGTCTCGGTGTTATAAAATTGATCAGGAGGTATCTCTGAGAGCTGCACCATTTCATCAAGGGCCCCGCGCCAATCGCGCGACACGCGCAGCGAGAGTGAGCCCATATCAGGTGTGGTGGCAAGCGCTCGAAACGTCTCAGCAATGGCCGCGTCGTCATTCAGCTCGCCGACTTCGACAATAAGCGTATCAGCTTCGGCCATAACCGTGTCGATGGCGGGCGTGCGCCACTCCACTCCGCCGGGCAGAGCGTGGATGGTGCCCAGCATCCACCCTTCAACCTCTCCGTCGGCGTTGGAAATCTCGTAAAGCAGCGGGTTGATGTCGAGATCAACCGCAAGCTCTTCCTTATCAAAAAGCTCGCCCTCGGAGCAGCTGGCGAGCGCCAGCATGCAGCCGAGGGCGAGGGATTTAAGCGATCTTGGGATCACTGAACGCGGGTGGTCTCAATATCGCGCTGAGCAAGGTAGTCTTGCACGCTCAGCTCGCCCGCCAAGTGGCCAGCGCCAACCGCGATGAACACAGTTCCCGGTGTGGTCTCAAGGCGGGTTTCAATCCAGTCAGCCCAGTTGCGGTTGCGGGCATAGAGCAGAGCCTCACCAAGGCCGGGCGATTCTTCGAGGCCTTCGTTAAGTACCACAGCAAGCCCATCAGGATCGCCTTCGGCCCATTCTGCAACCATCAAGTCGACTTGTTCTTTGACTTCACCAGCACCTTCGACAGCGTCCATCATGAATGCGACCTGGTCCTCTTGCGAAAGCCCGTCAAAGATGCCAATCTGAAACTCTGCGGTTTCCAACGCCTCTTGCGTGCGTTCGCCCGCCATAGAAATGATAACTTTGTCGACGCCCGCATTGGGATCATAGCCTTGCTGCATCAGCGGCAACACGGCGAAAGTCAGGCCTGCAAGCCATGGCTTGAGCGGATCAAAAGCCTGTGGCGGCGCGCCAAGACCGGCAAGAGCGGCTTCATAAGTCGCAGTTTGCTCTTCATTGAGGAGCGAACGCAAGGTTGTGCCATCGGTGAATACGCCACGTGACTGGGCGAGCTGACCCATGGCTGCTTCGCTTGCTGGGTCCATCAGGATTTCGGTGACGACTGTGTCAGATGACGTCAGCGCCGCGTCGATCTCTGCATCATACCATTCGAGTTCAGGCGGCAGAACGTGGACTGTGCCGAACAGATAGATAGTGGTGTCTTCGTCTGCGACTTTCCACAGCGCTGGGCCTTCAGGACCGCTGGGCAGGGCGGCTTCTGTTTCGGTGGCAGCTTCGGCATGGGCGTCAGCCAAGGCCGGAGCGGTTGCAAACATGGCCAGCGAGGCAGCCGATGCGGTGAACAGGGTACGAAGTTTCATGGGTATTTCCTTTCAAGGGTGGTTGGTTAGTGACAGAAAGTGTCGGTGAGTTGAATGGCGATGTTTTAGTAACGCGCTCGCCACTTTGCGTATCCAAAGGCAACGAACATGGAGAGGAAGGCGATCATCCACACGCCGAAGGGATCGGGCTCAGGCGCCCATCCGCCAGCGTGAAGGACCGCCCATGCTGGAAATCCGGACAGCACCGCTAACGCTCCGCCGGTGAATGCAATAAGGTTTTGCTCGCGCACCAGCTCATCGGTCAGACGGAACATCCACAAGGGCAGGATGGTCAGAGCAAAAACCAGCACCACTGCAAGCAAGATCGCGACAGTAGGGTCGAGCGAAAGTTTATCCCAATCGCCGCCGAACACGTTGCCATCGCCTTGGTCAGATACTGCCACGATGACCCCGATCACTCCGCCAAGCAGGCCTGCGCCCGTGATATAGTACACCTCTTTGCGCACTCTGCGCCGGGTGTTGGCTTCTCCCGGAGGTGCCTGCTCGTCCGTCGCGGCATGATCTTTCCACATCGTGGAGGCTAAACGCCAGAACCCAAAGGCTGACACTGCGATGCCTCCGATCAAGGCGGCGAGTATGCCGTAATCGCGCATGACCGGAGCTCCATTTTCAAACACACCGGCGGTGTAGCCCGCTAGAACACCGGCCAGAAAAAGGGTTAAAAGGCCGATGAGCGTCAGGACAAGAGTTTTGGCGACCGGGGCGATGGGGTTTGGCCCCTCATTATCTTGCGCGATGTCATCCTTCGTCATGGAAAATATCCTCGATTGGCATGCTGAACAGTCGCGAAATGCGAAAAGCTAGGGGTAGGGAGGGGTCGTGTTTGCCGGTTTCGATGGCGTTCACGGCCTGGCGTGAGACGTCGAGCCGACCCGCAAGCTCGGCTTGCGACCAGTCGCGTTCAGCGCGCAGGACTTTGAGGCGGTTTTTCATGGCTTAGCCGCCTGCCAGCCGGGCTATTATCGTACCCAGACCAAAGCCAGAAAAGAACAATATGCCCGTGCTAAGCAGAGTGGTGCCGATGGTTTTGGTGTTGAGTTTGATTGGCATGTCGAGTTTCCATGTGAGTGGTCAAAGATCAGTCAGCGCCTGCGTCTGCTTAAACTAGTGCGATGGGTGTGCCGAATGCGATCAGGAGGCTGGTGCCGCTGCCTTCGCCTGCGGCGATGGGAGCGGTGAGAAGGGCGGTCATGAAAACCGCGGCGATGGCTGCATAAAGATTTTTCATTTTGGGTCTCCTGGGGAGGAAGAGTGACTGGTTAGACTTACAAAGTGTCTCGTGAACCTTCCGATATGGCAAGTTACCCTTACTATATGGAATGATTCAATGACTATGTCAACACTACCTGACTTTTTGGAAGGTGAGGGTGACGAAAACCGCGGAAATCGGGCGTTTTCGCGGCTCAAATATGTGTGTCACACAGCCTTGTGATGCACCGCACCATTGACCGGGAGGGGCGAATCGGTGATGGGCCATCGCGCAATGACACATGTGACTTCAGCCCCTGACCCTGCCGCGCCCCAGCCCATGTTGGCGCCTGCGCGCAACCCGTCCCGCTCGTTTCAGGATATGATCTTGACGCTGCATGACTTCTGGGCGGCGGCGGGTTGTGTAATCCTGCAACCGTATGACATGCGCATGGGGGCGGGGACGTTTCACACTGCGACGACCCTGCGCGCGCTTGGGCCAGAGACTTGGAACGCCGCGTTCGTGCAGCCTTGCCGCCGGCCTACCGACGGTCGCTATGGCGAGAACCCAAACAGGCTCCAGCATTACTATCAATATCAGGTGATCCTAAAGCCATCGCCAGCCGACATCCAAGATCTGTATTTGGACAGCCTTAGAGCGATCGGCATTGACCCTCTCAAACACGATATCCGCTTTGTCGAAGATGATTGGGAATCGCCAACGCTCGGCGCATGGGGGCTGGGCTGGGAGGTCTGGTGCGACGGGATGGAAGTCACTCAGTTCACCTATTTCCAGCAAATGGGCGGTTTCGACTGCAAACCTGTCGCAGGAGAGCTGACCTACGGCCTCGAACGGCTCGCTATGTACATCCAGGGCGTCGACAGTGTGTACGACCTCGCTTTCAATGATCGCGGCGTGAGCTACGGAGAGGTCTTCCTCGAAAACGAGCGCCAGATGTCAAAGTGGAACTTTGAAGTCGCTGAGACCGATGCGCTTTTCGACTTGTTCACCAAGGCTGAAGCCGAATGCCAAAACGCGCTAGCCAATGACGTTCCCATCGCCGCCTATGAGCAGGCGGTAGAGGCAAGCCACATCTTCAACCTCCTCCAGGCGCGCGGCGTGATCAGCGTGCAGGAACGCGCGAGCTATATGGGCCGAGTGCGCGATCTGGCGCGCGGGTCTTGTGAAAAATACGCTGAGCTGATGGCGCCGCAATGGGCCGAGAAGTACCCGGAATGGAGCCTCATCTGATGGCTGATTTCCTCCTCGAATTGCGCTGCGAAGAGATCCCTGCACGCATGCAAAAGGGCGCGCGGGCGGAGCTGGAGAAACTCTTCCGTCGAGAGCTTGATGCGAGCGGTGTTGCGGTTGGCGATCTCACCATCTGGTCCACTCCGCGCCGGCTTGCGCTGATCGCGCGCGGGCTACCCACTGAAACCGAAGCGGTGCGCGAAGAAGCCAAGGGCCCTCCGGTCGGTGCTCCCGATCAGGCGGTCGATGGGTTTTGCCGCAAAAACGGTGTGACCCGCGACCAGCTTGAGGAGCGCGAGGTCAAGGGCCGCGCGACCTACTTCGCGGTGATCGAAAAGCCGGGGCAAGCGGTCGCCGATCTGCTCGCCGCCGCGATCCCCGCGATCATCCGCGATTTCTCATGGCCCAAGAGCATGCGCTGGGGTGAGGCGTCGATCAGCAGCGAAAGCACAAAATGGGTCCGTCCGCTTTCCGGCATCATCGCGCTGCTCGATGGCGAAGTTGTGCCATGCACCACCGACGGGTTGGCCTCTGGCCGCGAGACCTATGGCCACCGGTTCCACTCTAGCGGCCCGATCGCGATAGACGGCGCTGACGACTACGCCGAGAAGCTGCGGGAGGCCTGCGTGCTCGTCGACCATGAAGAGCGCGCCGGGATCATCCGCGAAGGCGCGCGCAAGGCTGCGAAAGCCGCCGGGCTGACCGTTGTCGAGGATGAAGGACTGGTGGTCGAAAACGCTGGTCTTACCGAATGGCCGGTGCCGCTGCTGGGGCGCTTTGATGAAAGCTTTCTCGCCGTCCCGCCCGAAGTCATCCAGCTCACCGCGCGGGTGAACCAGAAGTATTTCGTGTGCGAAGAGCGCCAGCCCGATGGCACGGCCAAGCTCGCCAACGCCTTTATCTGCACCGCCAATATCGCCGCCGACGATCCGCAAGTGGTGGTCGATGGCAACCGCAAAGTGCTGGCCGCAAGGCTCGCAGATGCGCGGTTCTTTTGGGAGTTGGACCAGAAAAAGACCCTCGCCGAACACGCGCAAGGTCTGCAGCGGATCACCTTCCATGAGAAGCTTGGCACGGTCGCCGATAAGGTTGAGCGCGTGGCGAAACTTGCGCGGTGGTTGGTTGAGGAAGACATCGTCACCCGCCGCGCTCCGTGCACCGACCCGGAGCCCAGTGCGGCGCAGAGCGAGGATGCCCTAGGCTCCGCATCAAGTGCGGAGCGCAGCGAGTTGGCAGACCTCGCCGAACAGGCGGCGCGCCTTTGCAAGGCCGACCTCGTCACCGAAATGGTCGGGGAGTTCCCCGAACTGCAAGGCCTGATGGGCGGATATTACGCCGAGAAAGAGGGCCTGCCGCGCGAAGTCTCAGACGCGATCCGCGACCACTACAAGCCGGTGGGGCAGGGCGATGATGTGCCAACTGCTCCGGTGACGGTGGCGGTGTCGCTGGCGGATAAGCTGGATACGCTTTGCTGCTTTTTCGCGATTGATGAGAAGCCGACTGGGTCTAAGGATCCTTTTGCATTGAGACGGGCCGCACTCGGAATTCTGAGCATACTTGAATGCAGCGATACCAGGGTCGGGTTCATGCGGGCATTCAAAATAGTATCTTTGGGCTGGATTGAGGGTATTGCGCAACGCTGCGAAACTAACTTCGATTATAGTTTTGCGGAAGAGGATTTGCAGTTCGGCGCTGAGGAATTGCTACGAGGTGACATTGAAGGTCGTGAATTGGAATTTGCGCCAACCAGTCATTTCCGTGAGTTCGGAAGGTTGTTTGACGCCTGGGATTTTGGCTCGCGCTTTGAGATTGTCGAATTTCTAGCAGACCGCCTCAAGGTCCAACAACGCGAAGCAGGCGTTCGCCACGACCTCATCGACGCGGTGTTCGCTCTCGGAGGTGAGGACGATCTCGTCCGCCTGCTCGCCCGCGTCCATGCGTTGCAGTCTTTTATCGAGACCGAGAACGGCGCGAACCTGCTCGCTGGCTACAAGCGCGCCGCTAACATCCTCAAGCCCGCAGGCTCAGTCTCCGGAAGTCGGACCGGGCCAAAGACTTCCAGCGTTTCGGGGTCGAAATCAGGTGGAAAGACTGGATCGGTGTCGGGTTCTCGAAGCACCTACGAGACGGCACCACTTTCCTACTCGCCCGAACCCGCCGAAAAGGCCCTGATCGATGCGCTTGACGATGCCGCGCCCAAGGCCGCCTCTGCTGTATCAGAGGAGCGGTTTGGTGATGCAATGGCGGCACTCGCAACTTTGCGTAGCCCTATCGATGCCTTTTTTGAGGATGTGACGGTCAATGATGACGATCCCAACAAGCGCGAGGCGCGGCTCAATTTGTTGGCGCGATTTACGGGCGCAGTTGGCAATGTCGCCGACTTCAGCCGGATCGAGGGTTGATTTGGAAAGTCACACTTCCCCTATGCACAAACCCACTTTCCCGTGGCGAATTCAACGCTTTGTGCGGAAAGTCACAGATTCCAAAGGGCCGATTGGCGGTCCATGGCTAAGGACCACACAATGACCACCACAGTCTACCCCTTCGGCGGAAGCGCCGCCCATCACGATCCGCGCCAGCGCGACAAGGTCGTCACCGGCGGCAAGGGCGCGAACCTGGCGGAGATGGCGAGCATCGGCCTGCCGGTCCCTCCCGGCTTCACGATTACGACCGAGGAATGCGTGCGCTACCTGCAAGAGGGCGCGGACTTCGGAGAGGCGCTGCGCGGCAATGTGGCAAAGGCGCTAGAGCACATCGAGGAGGCCGTCGGCAAACGCTTCGGCGATGCGGAAGACCCACTGTTGGTCTCGGTCCGCTCTGGCGCGCGGGTGTCGATGCCGGGCATGATGGACACGGTGCTCAACCTTGGCCTCAACGACGCAACGGTTGAGGGGCTGGCGGCGGCGTCTGGCGACGAGCGCTTTGCGTGGGACAGCTATCGCCGCTTTATCCAGATGTACTCCGATGTGGTGCTGGGCCTCGACCACGGTCTGTTCGAAGAGGCCTTGGAAATCACCAAGGAAGACAACGGCTTCTATGCGGATACAGAGCTCTCCGCAGACGACTGGAAGCGGCTTGTCGCTGAGTTCAAGGGGATCGCTGAAGCGGAGCTGGGCAAGCCCTTCCCGCAGGATGTGACCGAGCAGCTGTGGGGCGCGATCCGGGCTGTGTTCGACAGTTGGGACAGCGACCGTGCGAAGGTCTATCGGCGCCTTAACGACATCCCGGCTGACTGGGGTACCGCTGTCAACGTCCAAGCGATGGTGTTCGGCAATATGGGCGAAACGAGCGCGACGGGCGTCGCCTTCACCCGCGATCCTGCGACGGGCGAGCGTGCCTATTACGGCGAGTATCTCATCAACGCGCAAGGCGAAGACGTTGTCGCAGGGATCCGCACCCCGCAATACCTGACGCAGTCCGCGCGCCAGGCGGCGGGGGCCAAGCCGCTTTCGATGGAAGAGGCCATGCCAGAGGCTTACGCAGAGCTGGCGCGCGTGTTCGACCTGCTCGAAGGCCACTATCGCGACATGCAGGACATCGAGTTCACGGTGGAGCGCGGCAAGCTTTGGATGCTGCAGACCCGCTCGGGTAAGCGCACCGCGAAGGCCGCGCTCAAGATGGCGGTGGACATGGTCGGCGAAGAGCTGATCGAAAAGAGCGAGGCAGTGCGCCGGGTGGACCCGATGGCGCTTGACCAGCTGCTCCACCCGACGCTTGACCCAGAGGCGGCGCGCAATGTGCTCACCACCGGCCTTCCGGCCTCTCCGGGCGCTGCGGCGGGCAAGATCGTGCTTGATGCTGACACAGCCGAGCAATGGTCGAACCGAGGCGAAAAGGTGATCCTGGTGCGGGTTGAGACCTCGCCTGAGGACATTCACGGCATGCACGCAGCCCAAGGCATCCTGACCGCGCGCGGCGGCATGACGTCACACGCCGCCGTGGTTGCGCGCGGGATGGGGCGGCCTTGCGTGTCAGGCGCGAGCGCGGTGTCGATCGACCGGTCCGGCGGGACGCTCCGGATCGGCTCGCATGAGCTCAAAGAGGGTGACGAGATCACGCTGGATGGCGCGAACGGTCAGGTGATGCTCGGCATCGTGCCGACGGTTGAGCCGGAGCTTGCCGGTGACTTTGGCACTCTGATGGAATGGGCCGATGAACTGCGCCGCATGCGCGTGCGCACCAATGCTGAAACGCCTGCGGACTGCAAGATGGCGCGGCAGTTCGGGGCGGAAGGGATCGGCTTGTGTCGCACAGAGCACATGTTCTTCGATGCCTCTCGCATCAGCGCGGTGCGCCAGATGATCCTTGCTGAAAGCGAGGAGGGTCGGCGCGGTGCGCTTGATCAACTGCTTCCCGAACAGCGCGCGGACTTCACTGCGATCTTCGAGGTGATGACGGGCCTGCCTTGTACGATCCGCTTGCTCGACCCGCCTTTGCACGAGTTCCTGCCGACGCGCGATGAAGAGTTTGAAGACCTCGCCAACGCCACTGGACTCGGCGTCGATCACCTGCGCCGCCGCGCGGATGAGCTGCATGAGTTTAACCCGATGCTGGGCCACCGGGGCTGCCGTCTCGGCATCACCTATCCTGAGATTTACGAGATGCAGGCGCGCGCCATCTTCGAGGCGGCGTGCGATGTGCAATCCGCATCAGGCGAAGCGCCGCTTCCCGAAGTGATGATCCCGCTGGTCGCGACCAAACGCGAGCTTGCGATCCTCAAAGTGCTGGTGGACCACGTGGCCGAAGAGGTGTTTGCAGAGAAGGGCGGCCGGGTGGACTACCTTGTGGGCACCATGATCGAACTGCCACGCGCGGCCTTGATGGCGGGCGAGATCGCGGAAGAAGGCGCATTCTTCAGCTTTGGCACCAATGATCTGACTCAGACCACGCTTGGGGTATCACGCGACGATTCAGCAAGGTTCCTCGCACCTTACGTGGACAAAGGCATCTTCCTGCGTGATCCGTTCGTGAGCTTGGATGTCGATGGTGTGGGCCAGCTGGTCGAGCTCGCTGCTGAACGGGGGCGGGCGACCCGCGCCGACATCAAGCTCGGCATTTGCGGGGAGCATGGCGGCGATCCTGCGAGCATCGCGTTCTGCGAAGAGGTCGGCCTCGATTATGTCAGCGCCTCGCCATACCGCGTGCCAATCGCTCGCTTGGCGGCAGCGCAAGCGGGCCTCGCAGCGCAAAAGTAGCTTTCCTACCTCCAACCGGTCAGCGTAAGCACGTCGAAGGTCTCAGTGACCTTGCCATCCTCATCGCGCATCCGATCGAATTCGGCCCGCGCGCTGTTAAGCCATTGGCTAGTTAGAGCAGGGGCGGGGCTGGCGAGTGAGCTGGTTAGCCCATGGTCTCGCAAGTCGCCGATCATCCGTTCGAGTGAGGAAAAGCGCACCTTCAACGGATAGCTATCGACCACTTGCCGCTTGAACCCGGCGCGTTCGAGCAACGCGGTGCCTGCGCGGCTGTCGACTTGAGGATGGATTCGAGCCGCGGGCCGATCGCCGTCGGCGGCTAGCACGATCCGGCGCAGTGCGGGTAGGCTGCCTGCTCCTGGAAAAGCGGCGATGAAAAGACCACCCTCGGCGAGCGCAATGCGGGCATGGATCAACGCGCCGGGAAGGTCGTTGACCATACCGAGGCCAAGGAGGTGAACGATGAGATCGAAGCGCGATGAAGGGCCGGGTTGCTCTTCATCGAATTCGCCCAACTTGCCAATGCTGTCTTTTACACCGCGCGCTGCGAAAGTATCGATGATTTGCCCTGTGGTATCGCCGATGATGAGCGCGCGGGTCGGCGCAAACCGCATAAAGTCAAGACGGTCAATCGTGTCATCAGCCATCGCCTCGGTCAGATATGCCACGCCGCCAGCGGCTTGCCGCGTGCGTGCGCGAGACCACTTGGCCGCGGCTTTGTGGCGGTCAAAGATACGGGGAGGGGAACGGTCCATTATGCGCGCTGCACTGCCGTGCTTGCCATGCAAGTGCAAGCTGTGAGAGACATTGGCGAATGAGCATAGGGGCGCATCTTGTTGAAGGCTTACGGCCGGTGGTCGATTTGGTCTATCCGCCGCGTTGCCCGCTTTGCGGCGATGCTCTGTCACAGCAGGGCGGTCTGTGTTTGGAATGCTGGAGCGAATTGGACTTCGCAACCGATCGTAGAGACGGTGTGGGCGTGGACCCTGCGCAAACACCCGTGCTTGCAGCCACCCGCTACAATGACGCATCGCGCCAGCTTATCCTGAACTTCAAACACGGGGGCAAGATCGCGCTGGCGTCGCTCTTGGGCCAACTCATGTCTGCTAAGATCGAGCCCTACAAAAGCGAACCGCCGCTTCTGATCCCGGTGCCACTGCACCGCACAAGGCTGTGGCAGCGCGGCTTCAATCAGGCGGCGCTGCTTGCGCAGGAAATTGCAAAGCGGGGAAAAGGCGAGCTCTTAGTCGATGGGCTAATCCGGCGTAAACGCACGCCGAGCCTTGGTGGACTTGGGCGAGAGGAGCGCGAAAAGGCATTGTCGGGTGCGATCAATGTGCGCCAATCTGCAATTGGAAGGATTGGGGATCGTGATGTGATCTTGGTTGATGATGTGCTTACCAGCGGAGCGACGAGCGATGCCTGTGTGACGGCTCTTGTGGAGGCAGGCTCAAAGAGCGTGCGAGTTGCTTGCTTCGCTCGAGTGACGGAGTAAGGGCGTGCGCTAAATGCCGACGAAAACGAAACGCCCGAGGCTCGAAAAAGCCCCGGGCGCCACGTGACGAAATGAAACGGAACCGCTCAAAAGAGCTCAAAAGCCGACCCCCTAACTTCGGCTTTAGGATCCTATCCCTCATCGTTCAATCGATCCTCCAACACCCCGCTGTTGGCCCTGATCGACACCCCCTGAACCCGGCACTTGCAATTGCCAGATATCTGGTGGACGAACACTCGCGTATCCGATGGCAAGCTTTGTTCCATCAACCTTACCGATGGTGAAGGGCAAACCCTTAGTCTGCTGGATTTTAATGTGCATCTGTTGTCATCTTGCAACATCCCGTCGCATTCGATGAACGACCTACCGTGATCGATCAGGCCAATTTTTGGCAAATTCTGGAGAAACTTTCGTGCCCGACAAAGATGGCCTTTCCACCCAAGAACGTGAGCAAGGTACGAGATTTGCACCCAAATTCGATGACAATGGGCTGATGGCGAGCGTGGTTCTAGACGCTGACACTAAGCAGGTTCTGGTCATCGCTTTTATGAATAAGGAAGCACTGGCTCTGACCCGTTCGTCGGGAAAGGCGCATTTCTGGTCGCGGTCGCGTCAGAAGATTTGGATGAAAGGTGAGACATCTGGCCATGTCTTGAATGTCGTAGAGATTCGCGTGGACTGCGATCAGGATGCGTTGGTCATCTATGCCGATCCCGCTGGCCCTACATGCCACACTGGTGTGCAAAGCTGTTTTTATCGGAGGCTAGATCCATGTGCCGACGACGAGCATGCTCTCGTTAAGGTCAAGACTTGACGCTCACGTAAAGGTAAGGTAGAGAATGGTGCATGGCTACTGCACCAGACAATAAGATCGACGATCACAGCGGATCAGACGAGGGGCGCCTAAACAACGGCGCACATCTTGATCGCCCTGACAAACTGAGCCGGGAACAATTCTCCATCTCGGACCTCACCTCTGAATTTGGTTGCACCGCTCGCGCCTTGCGATTTTACGAGGATGAGGGGCTGATCAGCCCGGCTCGCGTGGGTTTGACCCGCGTCTATTCGAAGCGGGATCGCGCGCGGCTTGCTTGGATCATGCGGGCAAAAAATGTTGGGTTCAGCCTGACTGAGATCCGCGAGATGATCGACCTTTATGACCTTGACGATGGTCGTGTGGAACAGCGCCGCGTGACGGTTGAGAAATGCAAGGCGCACATCGCCAAGCTAAAGGCGCAGCGAGCCGATATCGACTCATCGATCAAAGAACTGACCAATTTCGTTGATGAAATTAAGCAGCTCAACCTTGGCTGACACCACTCCGCAAAAATTCGGATTTAGCCTGCACAAACCCAAAGCACAGAAGGGGATCTCCTGATGCCAACTTACACCGCTCCCACTCGCGACACACGTTTTGTGATCAATGAAATGCTCGACCTTGCAAGTTACGGCAATCTGCCGGGTTTTGAAAATGCAACGCCCGATATGATTGAGGCGATTGTGAATGAGGCTGGAAAGTTCGCCTCTGAAGTCCTGGCCCCGATCAACCAAATCGGCGACGAGCAAGGCTGCACCCGTCATGAAGACGGCTCAGTCACCACCCCTGAGGGCTTCAAGGAAGCCTACCAAGCCTATGTCGAAGGCGGTTGGGGCACGCTGGCTAAGCCCGAAGAGTTCGGCGGCCAAGGCCTTCCCCATGTCATGGCTTTCGCGATGGAAGAGTTCACCGCGACTGCCAACCAAGCGTTTGGCATGTATCCCGGCCTTACCAACGGCGCATCAGCTGCAATTGAAGCGGCCGGTTCGCAGGAGCAGAAAGAGACCTATCTGCCCAAGATGATTTCTGGCGAATGGTCGGGCACGATGAACCTGACGGAGCCGCATTGCGGCACCGATCTGGGCCTGATCCGGACAAAGGCAGAGCCGGTCGGGGATGGCAGCTACAAGATCACTGGCACCAAGATCTTTATCTCTGCTGGCGAGCATGATCTCACCAGCAACATCATCCACCTAGTGCTCGCAAAGACGCCGGGCGCGCCTGACAGTTCGAAGGGCATCTCACTCTTCATCGTTCCTAAATTCATCCTTGATGAAAATGGCGAACCGGGTGAGCGCAATGGCGTCTCTTGCGGCTCTATCGAGAAGAAGATGGGCATCCACGGCAACGCAACCTGCGTGCTCAACTATGACGAGGCGACCGGCTATATGGTCGGCGAAGAGAACAAGGGCCTCGCCGCCATGTTCGTGATGATGAACGCGGCGCGTCTGGGTGTGGGTCTGCAAGGGCTCGCGCAGGCCGAAGTCAGCTATCAGAACGCTGTCACCTACGCACTCGATCGTCGCCAGGGTCGCGGGCTCACTGGTCCTGCTGAACCCGAGGCCAAGGCCGATCCAATTTTCGTGCACCCCGATGTGCGCCGCATGCTTATGGACGCCAAGGTCTTCAACGAAGGCATGCGCGCTCTGTGCCTATGGGGCGCGTTGCAAGTCGATCTCACTCATAAAGCTCAAACGGAAGAGGAACGTCAACTTGCCGATGATCTGATCGGGCTGATGACCCCGGTGATCAAAGGCTACGGCACCGACAAAGGGTACGACATCGCGAACAACATGCAGCAGGTCTATGGCGGGCACGGCTATGTCAAAGAATGGGGCATGGAACAGTTTGTGCGCGATAGCCGCATCGCTATGATTTACGAAGGCACCAACGGTGTCCAAGCCATGGATCTGTGCGGTCGCAAGCTCGCCAGCAAGGGCGGCCGCGCTGTTCAAGCTTTCTTCAAAATGATTGACGACGACATTGCAGAGGCGAAGCAAGACGAAGCGCTCGCACCTTTGGCTGAGAAGCTTGAAAAAGCGCTCGGCGAGCAAAAAGCCGCAACGATGTGGTTTATGAACAACGCAATGGCTAACCCCAACCATCTAGGCGCTGGTGCGCATCACTACATGCACATCATGGGTATCGTTACGCTTGGCTACTTCTGGTTGAAGACAGCCAAGGTTGCGAGTGCGGCGCTGCAAGGTGAACCAGAAGATAAGGCCTTCTATGAGGCAAAAATGACGTCTGCGTCCTATTATGCAGAGCGCTTTTTGCCTGATGCAGGGGCTCTGCGGCGCAAGCTAGAAGCAGGAAGCGAAAACATGATGGCGCTTCCTGAAGAGGCTTTCGCCACCGCAGCCTGACGAATTACCCGTATCGTCATGTGTAAGAGGCCCGGCTCTGGGGGGAGCTGGGCCTCTTTTGTTGGGCGAGTGCCCGAACTGAGCGTTTGGTCTAGATCTCGCCGCGCTCTGCTTTAGCCAGCACAGTTTCCCAATCGGCCAAATTGTTCTTGGCGTCCTGCACAAAGTGGCTGCGCTTCACATAGTTCATAAAGGCGCTGGCGAGCCATTTGCCTGGCGCTGCGAGTGGGCGTTCGACCTGGCAAAGCAGGATGATCCGCGTTTGATCGGTGTCATTGCGCACTTCGTGTTCATAGGTATCGTCAAAGACTAACCACTGGCCGTCTTCCCAATGCAAGCGCTGATTGTCCACTCTCATCCATAGGTTCTCCGGGTCCTGCGGGACGCTCAGCCCCAGATGCGCAGTGATGAAGGCTTTGGTGACTCCTCGATGGGGGACGATGACCGTCCCGGGATCAAGGATTGAGAAAAACGCGGAATTGAGCCCTGGTATCTGCGCAATCAGCTCAGCTGTTCTCGGCGCGCGGGCGATGTTCTCTTGTTGGCTATGGCCATAACCAACAAGGAAGAAGCTGCGCCAGCTGTTGGTTTGGACCAGTCTCTGGTGATCGGGCGAAATTTCGCGAAGAGGCGGGATGGCGTCGCGGTGGCGATAGACGGCCAGCGCCTCGTCGCGAACAGCTTCCCAGTTAGCGGCGATCTTCCCGGCCCATTCAAAGCCACTCGGATCAAGTATGGGATCGTTGGAAATGCGCGAGCTGCGGGCGATAAGGCTGTTGAGCTTGTGCCGCTGCTTCTTCAAGAATCGGTAATGCAGAGGTTTGCCTGCATCATTTGAAAACAATCTGGATCCCTTTGTCCAGCTCATGCCTTGCCTCCATTTCGACCAGAGACCCGATACATCTTGTTCTTGTTTCGGGCGTCGGTAACCGGGGATTGGGACAGTTTCGTGATCGCTTAGACGAGCCGCAAAGGTAGTCGATGAACGACTTCGCAGGATCCGCCACCATTGCCCGATAGGCGGCAAAGACGCAGCTAAATGCGCGCTATTGCGAATGAAGGTTAGTCATCTTGAATTTGTAAACTCCTGACGTCGTTGCGTTTTTCTTAATATCTGCGTGACAGATGCGATTGTTAGACCAGAACGATAAGGATCAGGGGGTCCGGTTATGCGTCTCAGCTTTGGGGCATTTCTAAAAAGAGAGCTCGTGCACGGGGCGTCCGACGCAATGGCGCGGGCAAAGCGACCTATCGTGCGCTGCTACCTTGCGCTGGCCGCAGTCTATTATGGTTGTATGGTGCCAGTGCATTTCATGGCTTTAACCGGAGCCAACCAATTCAAGATGGTGTTGGTGTCACTGGCAGCAGCTACCATTGCTTCTTTCGGTTGGTTCTTGGCTCGAAAGAGGGTCAGTGCGCTCCGCCTCGAGGCGATTGCCGGTATCGCCAACCTTTCTGTTCTTTATAATGTCCTGGCAGCGCTCCACACCAGTTATGATCCGTCAAACCTGATCTATTTCCCGATGATGGCCTTGGCCTTTGCGTTCACAAGCGCGAGCATTCGGATGGCGGTTGTTTCGATCAGTGTTGTCTTGATTAGCTTGCAAATCGAATTGCTTACGGATTTTGCAGGTGAGGGGCAGGTCTACGGTTATATTGGTTTTGCAACCGCTTTATCAGGTCTGGGCCTTGTAATTTTTCTTCAGCGGGCAATCCAGGCGGCAATCGATGCCAAAGACAGTGCAGAAGACAAGCTGTCTCACGCAGAAGCGAAGCTCGCGAAAGTCGAAGAGCTCAACATCGCTATCAATCACCGCGCCATGACTGACAGCCTCACAAACTTACCTAATCGCCGTGCATTCTTTGCCGATTTAGATGCGGAGGACGATGAGAAATGGCATCGGGGTGACCGATGGCTTATCGCTCTTGATCTCGACGGCTTTAAGATGGTCAATGATGTCTATGGACATCTTGTCGGAGATGCCCTCCTGATTGCCGTTTCTGAGCGAATGGAGACGTTTTGCGGATCAAGCGCAGCAGTCTACAGGATCGGCGGTGATGAATTCGATCTAATCGCGACATCAATGAAGAGCGAAGCGGAGTGCGAGGATTGGTGCAACAGGCTCCTTAGACTTGTTGCGGAACCCTACGATGTAGAGGGGCGATTGATTCAGCTTTCCGCATCGATTGGATGCACACGCATCGAAGAAGAACAGGATAAAAATTGCTTCATTCGGAATGCCGATTACGCTCTTCTTCATGCAAAAAAGAGCGGGAAGAACCGGACGGTCGCTTTCACCAGTGAGCACGCGAAAAACGCCCGAGAACGATTTGAGATCGAAGATGCATTGCGGGTAGCGGATTTTGAGAATGAGATTGAAGTTCTGTTTCAACCTCAGATCGACATTGCACGAGATCAAGTTGTGCGTGCAGAGGCTTTGGTGCGTTGGGATTGCCCCACGCTTGGCCGCGTTGAGCCCGATCGCTTTATTACAATCGCAGAAGAAAGCGGCTTGATTTCACAAATTACGCTCGCGGTTCTTGCAAAGGCGATCGAGACGCTAAAGTGCTGGGAGCATCCGGTTCCACTAGCAATCAACCTATCCGGACATGACCTGCTATCCAACCAGATTATGGATGAGATTTTGGGTATGCTGGACGCTAGCGAGCTTGAGCCTTCACTGCTCGAATTTGAAGTAACAGAAACCGCAATGATGGCCGACACCGAAAAGGCGTGTGTCAACCTTAACCGCTTGTCAAAGCTTGGTTATACGGTTGCACTTGATGACTTTGGTACGGGCTATTCGAACTTCAACTATCTGCGTGAATTGCCAATCGACAAGCTCAAAGTTGACCGATCCTTTGTCAAAGATATCGGCAATCCTATGACCGAAAAGATTCTCCACTCTCTCGCAGTCACAGCTAGTGCACTTGGCGTGCAGTGCTTGCTAGAAGGTGTCGAAGATGAGATTCAATTGGTTATGGCAAAGCGCGTTGGCGCGGACATTGTCCAAGGGTACATATTCGGCCAACCGATGGAAGGCAAAGCACTTGTCGATGTTGTTGCTGATGCCGACTATCCGCGCTCACAGAGCGCCAGCTAAGCTCGGTAGCGATCATTCCGCCGGTAGAAAATCGGGCACCGATAAATAGCGTTCGCCGGTATCGTAATTGAAGCCAAGGACCCTTGATCCAGCGTCCAATTCAGGCAGCTTTTTGGCGATTGCTGCGAGTGTGGCTCCTGAAGAGATCCCGATTAGCATACCTTCTTCACGTGCAGCCCTGCGGGCCATTTCCTTGGCATCTTCGGGATTGACCGTGATCGCGCCATCGATGGCATGGGTATGGAGGTTGGTAGGGATAAAGCCTGCGCCGATGCCTTGAATCGGATGAGGACCGGGCTCACCGCCATTGATAACGGGCGAGGCTGCCGGCTCAACAGCGTAGGCTTTGAAACCGTCCCACGCCTTCTTAAGCTCCTCGGCACAGCCCGTCAGGTGACCGCCTGTGCCAACCCCAGTGATCATCACATCCACGGGTGTATCGCCAAAGTCTTTGAGGATCTCTTGAGCGGTTGTACGAGCGTGGACGGCAGGGTTGGAACCGTTGTCAAACTGGCTTGGCATCCAAGCGCCATCGGTGCTTTCGACGATCTCAGTTGCGCGCTCGATCGCGCCCTTCATGCCCTTTTCCTTAGGCGTAAGATCAAAGGTTGCACCGTAAGCAAGCATCAAGCGGCGACGTTCAACCGACATCGATTCGGGCATCACCAGGATCAGCGTGTAGCCCTTAACTGCCGCCACCATTGCAAGACCAATACCGGTGTTGCCGCTTGTCGGCTCGACAATGGTGCCACCCGGTTTGAGCAGGCCCTGTGCCTCCGCATCCTCGACCATAGCCAGAGCAATCCGGTCCTTGATTGATCCGCCGGGATTGGCGCGTTCTGATTTCAGCCACACTTCGTGATCGGGAAACAGCCGCGACATTTGGATATGCGGTGTGTTGCCAATCGTCTCAAGAATGTTTGCAGCTTTCATATCAGGCCTCCTTGGGAATCTTATCGTTAGGCTGTTCTAACATATCATCGGGCGGATCGAAGGTCTTCGTTGTCCGCAACACTGGGAATATTCGGCTCCACAGGAGAACGGTTACAATCGCTCCTGCCCCGCCGGCAATAACGGCGGGAACCGGGCCCACCAGATAGGCAAGGCTGCCGGAAAACGCATCGCCGCCTTCGTTCGAAGCGCTGATCGTCATCATACTCACCGAAGACACCCGCCCACGCTTGTCGTCGGGTGTGTGAAGCTGGATCAAAGATTGGCGAACATAGACGCTGAACATGTCGGCAGCTCCGATAATGAACAGCATAGCAAGGCTGAGCGCCATCGATGTAGAAAACCCAAAAATGACGGTCGCCAGCCCAAACACGCCAACAGCCCATAGCATCTTCGGCCCTACATTGGTTTTTAGCGGGCGGAATGAGAAGAACAGGCCCGTAACAATTGCGCCTGCAGGGGTTGCCGATGCGAGCAGTGCGAGACCGGTCTCCCCGGTTTGCAGAATGTCGCGGGCAAACACCGGGATCAAAGCGTTGGCTCCGGCCAAGAACACCGCAAATAGGTCCAGAGTGATTGCGCCCAGGACCATTTTGTTGCGCCCGACATAACGCAGCCCATCGATGATTTGCCCGATGGGGCGTTGGTCTTTGCGCATAGCTGGCTGTGTGACTTTGCCCACCGTGGTAAGAGCGATCAGTGAGACGAGGAACAGCGCGCTTGCGACAAAATAGGGAAGGGCAGGTTCCACTGCGTAGAGCACCGCGCCAATCGCTGGGCCGACAAGGCGACCGAATTGCCATGAGATGGATGAGAGCGCGATAGCGGTTGGCAAAATGTCTTTAGGCACAAGATTGGGCGCGAGTGCTGATAGAGCTGGCCCCGAAAAGCAGCGCGCAATCCCCAGTGCGATCGCGATGCCGAACAAGAGTGGCAAGGTCACCGCTTGCGACCAACTGAACCACAGCAACACGCCTGCGCAAGCCAGCTGCAACAGAATGGTAAGCTGCCCCAACATCCTGCGATCAAATCGGTCTGCAGCAAGGCCTGAAAAGGGGGTCAGCAAGAATAGCGGCACAAACTGCAACAGCCCGATAATCGCCAGTTGGCCTGCGCCTTCAGCAATGTTCATTCCCGCATCGCGCGCCAGATTGTACGCCTGCCATTGGATGACCAGCAGCATCGCATCCTGCGCAAGCGTCATCGTCAGCCGCGCGCTCCAATAGGCACGGAAGTTATGAACGTGAAACGGGTGGGTTGGGGGAGCTGCAGTCACGCAAGCCCCATGGCAGCCGCGAGAGTGCCTGCCAAGCAGGCGCTGCTAGTTTAACGGCAAACGTAAGCTTTGATCAGCGGCCTTTGCGCAGGCGAGGATTGGGCTGCAAAGTGTCAATGATTGCCACAAAATCATCAAGCCGGATGATCCGTTCAAACTGAAAACCAGCGCGGTTGTCGCGGGTCCAGATGACATAGGCTTCAATCCGGCCAACAATAGGCAATCGAATGATAACACGGTCGCCGCGGCTCAGTCGCTCCGCATCATCGACCATAAAGCCATGTGCAGACAGGTTGCTAACATGCAAACTGAGATCACCATGCGTGAAATGCTCAACGATCACGGGCACGTCGACCGGGTGGCGAGCCGCCCGGCGAAGATCGGTAACACTTAAATTTGCTCCGGCAGTCACAGCCTGCGCCTCCATCAAGCAGTCCCCGGACGCCCCGGGATCAATGCCTTTTGGAGAGTAAAGGCTGATAATTCGTAAAAACCTGTAGAGGCCGCCGAGAAACTTGTATCAAATCTACCCGTTGATGAGTCCGTGCTTCTTTTTGCCAAGGCTGATTTTGAGCGGCTCTGATCCATGGGCAACCACTACGAAGCCAGGATCTAATATAACCTCGCCATCGATTTTGACCGCGCCTTCTGCGATTTTGCGTTTGGCTTCACCGTTCGAGGCCGTAAAACCAATCTCGGTCAAGACCGGGCCCAGGCGCATGCCGGCAGAACCAACCGAAATGGTGGGAAGATTGTCGCCCGCACCGCCGCCAGTAAAGGTCTCGCGCGCGGTTGCCTCCGCTGCCCTGGCAGCCTCAGCACCGCGAACCATAGCAGTCACCTCATTGGCAAGCACCGCTTTCGCATCGTTGATCTCTGCGCCCTCAAGCGCCTCGAGCCGCGCAATTTCGTCAAGCGGCAAATCGGTGAACAGGCGAAGGAACTTACCCACATCGCGGTCATCGGTGTTGCGCCAATATTGCCAGAAATCATACGAAGGCAGCTGATCCTCGTTCAGCCACACAGCACCATCCACCGACTTGCCCATCTTCGCGCCATCCGCGCGGGTGATGAGCGGCGCGGTAAAGCCATAGACCTCGCGCCCATCGATCCGGCGGTTGAGTTCAATCCCGTTGACGATATTGCCCCATTGATCCGATCCACCGAGTTGCAACCGGCAATCATAATCGCGTGCCAGGACGAGAAAGTCATAGGCCTGCATGATCATGTAGTTGAACTCGAGAAAACTGAGCGGCTGTTCGCGGTCGAGCCGGGTCTTGACCGAATCGAAGGTCAGCATCCTGTTGATCGTGAAATGCGGGCCGACATCGCGTAGCATCTCGATGTAGCCAAGCTTGCTCAGCCAATCGTCGTTATTGATAAGCAGCGCGCCAGTTTCGCTGTCATTGAATCGCAAAATGCGCTCAAAACTGCCTTTGATCGACGCGATGTTGCTGGCAAGCCGCTCTTCAGTCAGCATTTGGCGGGTCTCATCCTTGCCTGATGGATCGCCGACCTTGGCTGTACCTCCGCCCATGATCACAATTGGCCGGTGCCCCGCTTGTTGAAGCCGCCGCAACAGCATGATCGATGCTAGATTGCCGATATGCAGCGACGGTGCGGTCGGATCGAAACCCACATAAGCCGTCACGATCTGCTTCTTCGCGAGCGCATCAAGCGCACCCGCGTCGGTGATTTGATGCAGATGGCCACGGCTATCAAGCAAGCGCAACAGGTCGGATTCGTAAGTCATGCCTGCGCGCTTAACAGTGTGCGCAGGGCCTTGCTAGCACCCAAAGTCTCAGCGATAGGGAGCGCCATGCAACCACTCATGCTTCACCAAAGCTGCGACCTCGGCCCGATCAAGGCTGTGACCGCGTCAATCAAAGCCACACCGCAAGGATGCGAGGCGGAATTCAGGCTGGAAGGCGGGGTGGATGCGATCACTTTGCCCCCGCATGGCCCCTCTGTCCGGACTGATGATCTTTGGAAGACCACCTGCTTTGAGATTTTCTGGCAACCCATCGGCGGGACCTCCTACCGCGAGTTCAACCTGTCCCCCTCAGGACGTTGGGCTGCCTATGATTTCGATGCATTTCGGGAGGGGATGCGCGATGCGTCGGTTGATTCGATCGCGCTTGCCTGTTCGCAAGGCGCGGCGAATGGGGTGGGGGAGTTGGTGCTCAAAGCCAGCATCGCAGCGAACCTGCCTGCGCCAGCACAAGTCGCACTCAACGCGATTGTTGAGCATAAGCATGGCGGATTGCAGTTCTGGGCGCTCGCCTTTGGTCCCGGCAAAGCTGAGTTTCACTCAGAAGCGTGCCGCCAAACGATCGTCGAACGTGATTAAAGCTAAGCTCTTTGGCTGCCGAAAGGCCCGTTGAGCTGCACAACTGCATAATTGATCGCCTGCGCAAAGCAGGTCCAGATTAGATACGGCACGATCAGCCAAGCGGCAAAGCCCGAAACCGGAGCGAGGACCACGATTAGAGACACGCATGAGGCGATTAGCGCATAGTTTTCAAAGTATGACCAATCTGGCCTACGAAACTTGAAGAACAGGGGTGACCACAGAAAATGGAGCACCGCGTTCACGCCAAAGGCTAAAGCGATCGCAGTGAATTCTGACCCCTTCGCCTGAGTGAAGCCAATGTAGAGAGCCCATCCGGCAAGCCCCAAGATGATCGTCCAAGCCGGTGCAAACGCCCATCCCGGCGGCTGAAACCATGGCTTTTGGAGACTGTGATACCATTCGCCCACATCGGTCAGCAGGCCGCCAGCGACATTAAGGCCTATCCCGTAAAGGAGCGCGAAGGTGAGAGCGGTGTAATCCATGCCTCTACAACCGGTGAGATCGCCGATGGGTTCCGCTTGAGGCCCCTTGCCTTTGCGGATCGCCTGTTCCACCTGAGGGCTCATGACCAACACAGTCCTTTTTGGCATTGACCGCCTAGTCACTGACCGCGCGCTTTTGAAAGAGCTGGAGGGCCGCCGTGTCGCCCTAGTCGCTCACCCAGCGAGCGTCACCAAAGATCTCACCCACAGCCTCGATGCGCTGATCGCTGCGGGTGTGAATGTCACCAGCGCCTTTGGCCCGCAACACGGGCTGAAGGGCGACAAACAGGACAATATGGTCGAGACTTTTGACGAGATTGACCCTCACTATGGCATCCCGATCTTCAGCCTATACGGCGAAGTGCGCCGCCCAACGGGGCAGATGATGTCGAGCGCGGATGTCTTCTTGTTCGACCTTCAAGACCTTGGTTGCCGCATCTATACCTTTGTCACGACATTGCTCTATCTGCTCGAGGAAGCTGCGAAATCGGGAAAGGAAGTTTGGGTGCTAGACCGCGCCAATCCCGCTGGACGGCCGGTTGAAGGGACGTTGCTGGTTCCGGGTAATGAGAGCTTTGTCGGCGCGGCCCCGATGGTGATGCGCCACGGTCTCACTTTGGGTGAGATGGGACACTGGTTCATCGAGCAGTTCAGGCTTGATGTGGCTTACAAGGTGGTTGCGATGGAGGGCTGGCAACCTGATGACGGCGACGGCACGATTGCAACCGGATTTGGTTGGCCGAAAGACCGTATTTGGGTCAACCCGTCTCCCAACGCAGCGAGTCTCAACATGGCGCGTTGCTATGCCGGTACGGTGATGATCGAAGGCGCAACCGTGTCAGAGGGCAGGGGGACAACCCGCCCGTTGGAAGTGCTGTTCGGTGCCCCCGATATTGATGCGAAGGCGATCGCAAAGCAGATGGAGGCGATGGCTCCCGATTGGTGCCTTGGCGTGACGATGCGCGATTGCTGGTTTGAACCGACCTTCCACAAACATTCAGGGAAGCTGTGCAACGCATTGATGTTGCATGCAGAAGGACCAGCGTACCAACATGGGCTCTTCAAGCCGTGGCGGATGCAAGCGCTCGCCTTCAAAGCGATCCGCACGCTTTATCCCAATTATCAATTGTGGCGCGGCTTGGACTTTAAATACGAATACACCAAGGACGTGCTTGCCATCGATGTGATCAATGGCGGGCCAGCCTTGCGCGAATGGGTCGATGATGCGGGAGCCGAGCCGGGGGATTTGGACGCGCTGGCATCAGCGGATGAGGCGGCTTGGGTGGAAACGGTCAGACCGTATCTTCTTTATTGAGAGTATCCGAGCGTCTGACTTTCGACCAAGCGACGCTGTAGGTTGCCATCCCTGAACTTGAAGAACGTCCTCCGTTTGACCAGTTTAGTCCTTCTGCCATCAGATTGGATGACTCACCGCATTCGGGGGAGCTCCACGATCGTTAAAGCACAGATGTTACGGCAAAATACTAACCTCAGTGCGAATACATAAGGCCGAATTTCAAGTTTGCATGGAGGTGAGCCTTTAGTCCCGGCGCTACCAACAAACAATTTTGGAACGGCGTCGAAAATGGATAAAAGTTCTCAGACTGAGCGTTTGAAGTTTTATGGCTTACAGGCAGATGATAGCGTTTATGCATCTGTCGGCCGTTCAGTCGAACGATCATTGGAACGTGCGCTCTCTTCCTTTTATGAAGAGTTGGGATCACGGCCAGATTTGTTCTCCAAATTTTCGGGCGACGAATCCATCGCTCGTGCACGCTCAGCCCAGGCGAGGCATTGGAAGAGCGCTTTTGATGATGGACTCAACGAAGCCTTCTTTAATCGATCCGAACATATTGGCGGTGTGCACGCCAGAATCGGGCTAGAGCCGAAATGGTATGTCGGTAGCTACGCCCTCATACTCGATGAACTCATCACAGAAATGATTGCACCTTCGTGGAAACGCTTTCTGCCTTGGAAACGAGCTGAAGCACGTCGAGTCAGTGCGCTGATGAAGGTGTCGCTGCTGGATATCGATGTCGCGCTGTCTTCCTATTTCGAAGACATAAACAGCAAGGTGGGCTCACTAAACAAGGAACTCGGAGCTGCGCTTGAGCTGATGGCCGATGGCAAGCTCAATATCGATCCTGTTGATCTGCCGTCTGAATATGCCGCCGTTGCGAATGACTTCAATCACACGATGGACACTCTGCATGACGCCGTTAGGGCAACTGTCGAAGGCGTTGTGGCTATATCGAGAGGTTCAAGTGAGATCCGTAGTGCATCAGATGACCTTTCCCGGAGAACCCAAGAACAAGCAGCCAATCTGGAACATACCGCTGCTGCCGTGTCGCAGGTTACACAGCGAGTAAGCGAAACTCGTGACACCACGCGAAAAGCGAAGTCAGCGATGGAGGAAACAAACATTAAGACGGAGGAAGGGGCCAAAATCGTCCAAGAAACCGTCATTGCCATTGAGCAAATCGAGAAATCAAGCAGCGAAGTCAATTCCATCATCGGGGTAATCGATTCGATAGCATTCCAGACCAACTTGCTTGCCCTTAATGCGGGAGTCGAGGCAGCAAGGGCTGGCGCATCCGGCCAAGGTTTTGCCGTTGTCGCAAGCGAGGTTCGCAACCTTGCTCAGCGCTGCACGGAGGCTGCTGATGAGGTCAAGACACTCATCTCCGGCACTAGTGCAAGCGTGACGTCTGGAGTTGAACTTGTGAAACGCACTGGTGAGGTGTTCTCGTCCATTGAGAATGGCCTGGAGGGTTTGACCGAATCCATTGCCAGCATTTCCGAGGCGACCAATGTCCAGGCCGAGAACCTCTCTCAGATCAACTCAAGCGTCAGCGAGCTTGATCGGTCCACTCAACAGAATGCAGCAATGGCAGAAGAGTTTACGGCCACTGCCGAATCGCTTGCCCGGCAGTCCGAGAAATTGGACAGCGTTGTCGCTGGTTTTGAAGTGGATGGCGCGGTCAAAAGCCCCAGTCCTGAACATCGGTCAGCATTAGCAGCATAACATTGGTTCGGCGCCGACTTCCGAACGTGCGAGATCATGCAGCAGTGATAATACTGGCCAAACACATTATCGCCCATCGGCTCTAAGCGGGAGGGGGCCTTAATGCCCCTGTTTTCGGCTGAGCTCTCGCATAGCGTCGTCCAACCCCTCTAGGGTCAGCGGGAACATCCGGTCGTTGACCAACTCTTTCATCATTTTCGTGCTCTGCGAATAGCCCCATTGCTTTTCGGGAACGGGGTTAAGCCAGACGGTTGCGGGGTAGGTGTCTGTGACGCGCTTAAGCCAAGTGACACCCGCTTCTTCGTTCATATGTTCGACCGAGCCGCCCGCATGGGTGATTTCATAGGGGCTCATCGCGGCATCGCCGACGAATACGACTTTGTAATCGTGGCCGTATTTGTGGAGAACGTCCCATGTTTTCGTTCGCTCTTGCCAGCGGCGTTTGTTGTCCTTCCACACGCCTTCATAAAGGCAGTTGTGGAAGTAGAAGAATTCAAGGTTCTTGAACTCCGCTGTGGCGGCACTGAAGAGCTCTTCGACAAGTTTGATGAAGGGATCCATTGACCCACCGACATCGAGGAACAGCAGCAACTTCACCGCATTGCGGCGCTCGGCGCGCATGTGGATGTCGAGCCAGCCTTGTTTGGCAGTGCCGTCAATCGTTGCATCAAGGTCAAGCTGATCCTGCGCGCCTTCGCGAGCAAATCGGCGCAGACGACGCAGTGCCATTTTGATGTTGCGGGTACCGAGCTCTTTGGTGTTGTCGAGGTTTTTAAACTCTCGCTTTTCCCAGACTTTTACCGCGCGCTTGTGCCTACTTTCGCCGCCAATGCGAACGCCTTCGGGGTTATAGCCAGAATTGCCAAAGGGAGAGGTGCCTCCGGTGCCGATCCATTTATTCCCGCCTTCGTGCTTCTTTTCCTGCTCAGCGAGGCGCTCCTTGAGCTTTTCCATAAGCTCATCCCAATCACCGATCTTCTCAATTTCGGCCATTTCCTCTTCGGTGAGGAATTTCTCGGCGACCGCTTTCAGCCAATCTTCTGGAATGTCGACGGGGTTTTGACCGTAATCGGAAAGGATGCCCTTGAAGACTTTCTGGAAGACCTGATCGAAGGTGTCGAGCATCCCCTCATCTTTTACAAAGGTCGCGCGGCTAAGGTAATAGAACGCCTCAGGTGTCTGTTCGATCACGTTTCTGTCCAACGCTTCGAGAAGCGTCAGATGCTCTTTGAAACTTGCGCCAATACCGGCTTCGCGCAGCTCATCCATAAAGTTGAAAAACATGGGCACCGCATATCGCTGAAGTGAGCGTGTTGCCAGCCCCAAAAGCGAGAGGGCTTGGAATCGCCGCCAATTTGGCACCTTCGTGCCAACCCTTAAGAGTTCGATAACCATGACTGCGCTAGTCCTTTCGCGCCAAGGGGACGCAGACGCATGAAGCCGATTTCAATAGACACCAACAACGCCGCCGCATTGGATAACATTCCCGAACAATGCGGGGCGGTTACCGTTGGCTGCACAGATGTGGCAGGGGTGGTCGAAGCTGTCATTCGGTCGTCTGAAGCGTTGCGGGAAGAGCATGAGGCACTGCGCGGGACGGTCGCGGCACTCGAAACCGACCAAACAAAAGTCACCGAAGCCAGTGACGAAGCAAGGCTGCTTTCAGAGCGGGCCATTGAAAGGTTGGGCGAGGGCACTTCGCTGATTCAGTCGTCGCTCAATGAGATTGGATCGCTGCTGGAACTGGTAGATGCGCTTGGCCAACATGTGACCAGCTTTTCATCAGCAATGGAACAAGTTCGCCGCAGCGCAAAGGACATCGGAGAGCTTGCTGAAACGACTAACATTCTTGCCCTCAACGCAACGATCGAGGCGATGCGCGCGGGGGAGGCGGGCCGGACATTTGCTGTTGTTGCAAGCGAGGTAAAGAGCCTTGCCAACGACACCCGCATCGCCAGCGAAGAGATTGCGGCAACTGTTGATGCGTTGGATGATGAGGCCGGCGCAGTTATCGGCCAGATTGAATCTGGGACAACTGCAAGCGACGCGGCCAAAGCATCTGTGGCACAGATAGAAGATACTATCTCGACCGTCGGCGAACTTGTTGAAGAAGTCGATAAACAGAATGATGAGATCGCTCGCTCAACCGGCACAATCAGCCAGCACGTCAACGCAGTGCAATCTGTGTTAACTAGCTTTGACGAGGCAGCTCGGATCAATGAGGGTGAATTGCAAGGCGTTCATTCGAAGATGGGCGAGCTGGAGTTCACTGCAAACGCAATGTTTGATTCGCTCGTGCAGGCAGGGCTGAGTCCGCAAGACAGCGCGATGGTTGATATTGCGCAAGGCTTCGCGCACGAGGCAGCTTTGATGGTTGAACAAGCGCTTGAAAACGGCGATTTGAGCGAGGCGCAGCTGTTTGATCAGAACTACAGGCGTATCGATGGTAGCAACCCACCGCGTTTTCTAAACGAACTTACTGGGTGGGCTGACCAAAACTGGCAGCCGATGCTAAACAAGGCCGCCGCATCGCAGAGCGCAATCATCGCCGCCGCGTGCACCGACATGAAGGGCTTCTTGCCGACCCACCTTTCTAGCATGTCGCAAGCCCCGACCGGAAACCTCGCTCACGATACGAAGTACTGCCGCAATGGACGGATTATTTTCGATGGGCTCGATCAAAAAGCCAAGGCAAGTTCAGCACCCTACATGCTAGCCGTTTACCGCCAGGAAGGCGATGGCCAGAACTATAGGGTGGTCCGAAACGTCTATGCCCCGATCCACGTCAATGGGCGGCGTTGGGGCGATTTTGAACTCGCTTACAGCTTTGATTGAGCTGGTCTAACACTTAGGTCGGATTGCGCCGTGCCATGAAGGCGAGGCGTTCGAACATCATCACGTCTTGCTCGTTCTTGAGCAGCGCGCCGTGCAGCGGCGGAATCGCGCTGTTGGGGTTTGCGTCTTGCAGAACATCGAGCGGCATATCCTCGTTGAGAAGGAGTTTGAGCCAATCAAGCAACTCGCTGGTAGATGGCTTTTTCTTCAGCCCAGGTACTTCGCGCAGCTCATAGAAGATATCCATCGCCTTTTTGACGAGCGCTTTTTGGATGCCGGGATAGTGCACATCGATGATCGACTGCATCGTCTCGCGGTCCGGGAATTTGATGTAGTGGAAGAAACAGCGGCGCAAGAAGGCGTCGGGCAGCTCTTTTTCATTGTTTGAAGTGATGACGACGATTGGCCGTTCTTTTGCCTCAATCCGCTCTTGCGTTTCGTAAACGTCAAAGCTCATCCGGTCGAGCTCTTGCAAAAGGTCATTCGGAAATTCGATATCGGCCTTGTCGATCTCATCGATTAGCAAGACGGGTAACTCCTCCGAAGTGAAGGCCTCCCACAACTTGCCTTTCTTGATGTAGTTGCGGATGTCGTGGACGCGCTCTTCACCCAGCTGACCATCGCGAAGGCGGGCCACAGCGTCATACTCATAGAGACCTTGTTGCGCTTTGGTGGTGGATTTGATGTTCCATTCGATCAGCGGCGCGCCCGTAGCCTTGGCAATTTCTTGCGCGAGCACCGTTTTGCCGGTGCCGGGTTCACCTTTAACCAAAAGCGGACGGCGAAGCGTCACTGCGGCGTTTACCGCGACTTTCAGGTCGTCTGTTGCAATGTAATCGCTGGTGCCGTCAAAGCGGGTTTGATCTGTCATGAGTTGCCCTATGAAACCGATAAGTTGGGCCAGTCGTTAGGGGGCGTTCGGCTCCGGCGCAAGTAGCAGATTTGGCGGCGGGGTGGGCTCATAGGCCTGCGGCGGCAGGGAGAGCAGGCGCTGCGCTAGCGATTGAAACTGCGCTTCGTCCACCACCGCATCAGAATTGTTCCAGCTCATCGTGAGCACTTCCCAACCATACACACTTCGCAATAGCCAGGTGTAATTGAGCACGCCGGGTTCAGAGCCGCCTTTGTAGTAGATCGGCCCGTAATGTTGCTGCACGCTAGGGCTAACAGAAGGGTTAATCGCCATGATTTGGCGGGCGATATTGTACCGATCTTGGGGTAGGTAAGCGAGCAGTCGCCGCAGGTCGTGCGCGCTCGCAAACCATTCGATATCCAGCGCAACAGGACCGCTGGAAAAGGCGGCATCCACTTCGTCCTGATACAGTTCTTGCTCTTCGGTCGCCCACACAATCTCATACTTTTGTTCAAGATCAGCCGTTCGATAGGCTTCCTGAGCCTCCTCTCCGTTGGCTTTAAGAGCGAACATCTGCCGCGTCGTGAGGAAGGGTTGGTTTCGTTCAGGCGCACTGTGCCCGCTGTCGATCATTTCCTGAACGACGCGCTCCTCGCCAAGATAATTGATCAGCGTGTCGGTTGCTGTGTTGTCCGAGATGGAAATCATCAGCGTAGCAAGCGATTGCACCGTCATGGGCATGGGGCTTGGCCAGCTTTGGGTTACGCCAGATGGAAAACTGCGCCCATCGCCATCCGGGCCGCAGCGCGGCGCAACGCAAAGGGTATCGAGAAAAACAACATCATCCCAATACCGCTCATTATCCGCCATCATCTCGCGAGTGAGGGCGCTGAGCACATAGAGCTTAAAGGTCGAACCAATTGCCATCTGCGCATCAGGATTGATCTCTAACCTTGGCCGGGTTCCATCGAGTGAGCCGAAATAGACGCTAAGACTGCCAGGAAGGGCTTCGAGGTCTTGGGCAATGGCCTCCAACTCATCGCCGATTATCAAGAACTCATCCAGTAAAAGACCCTCAATCCTATTCGGGTCTGCGGGGTTGAGGATCATATTGCCTGAACCGATTGCGGTCCCGAACCGGAAGGAAACGCGTGCGCGGTATGTGCCTGTACGTTCAACGTTGTGGACTGATTGAACCGCGCCATATTGCGCTTGAACTTGGTCAAAAACGGCCTGCAGTTGGTCGGCAGAGACTGCGTTTAGAAAGCGCTCGGAGAAGATATCTTCGGCTTCAACCTCGTGCTGCCCGGTCATCAGGAAAAAGACATTGGCCGCCTGATTGCCAAGCTTTTGTTCCTCAAGAAGAACGGTTGAGTCATCCCTGCTTGCGGTTTCGCTGGATTGAGCAAAGGCGGAGTGGGGTGCCCAAAGCAATAGCAGGACAAAGGCGAAGACCAGTCTGAAATGTTGCATCGCAGCCGTCTCTCCCGCGCAATCTAGATCCGCGCGCTTGCACCCAAACAGATGAAGCCAAGCTGCACGGTCATCATCACGATTGTCGCAACCTGCCAACCAGCGCCTGCATCGCGCATCCCTCTATCCCACGTCCACTTCGCAAGCGCTCCCGTAATCAGAGCCGATATGACAATCGTCAGCCAGCCATTTTGGGCCGAAAGGATCATGAAGACGAGCCAAAGGATAGCCAGTTGCAACAAGAAGGCAGCGGCGAACCAAGCGATTGGGATGGGCCGATATTTCGCATCGGGGATGTGCCAATCGGGCAGGGCACTGTCAGGCCGTGAAATGCGCCGGTCGCCTGCCATAATGTCCTCTTCGCGAGGGTTTGGGTATTTGGGGCCTTCCTCAGGCATCAATCATATCGCGGTCCATCTCGCCCGCGCGGTTCTGGATGAAATTGAAACGGTGTTCGGGATTCTTGCCCATGAGCTGATCGACCAGTTCTTTCACCGTGGCGCGTTCCTCAAATTCAGCCGGCAGCGTAATCCGGATGAGAGCGCGCGTATCGGGGTTCATCGTGGTTTCGCGCAATTGCTGCGGGTTCATTTCGCCAAGACCTTTGAAGCGCGAGACCTCGACCTTTTTGCCCTTAAACACGGTCGCCTCAAGCTTCTCACGATCCGCTTCATCGGCGGCATAGCGGCTCTCTTTACCTGCGGTTAGTTTGTAAAGTGGAGGCTGCGCGAGATAGAGGCGGCCATCGCGAACAATCGCGGCCATTTCCTGAAAGAAGAACGTCATCAGCAACGTTGCGATATGCGCCCCGTCGACATCGGCGTCGGTCATGATGATTATGCGGTCATAGCGCAGGTCAGTTGGGTCGCAATCTTTTCGGGTCCCGCAGCCCATGGCTAGCGTTAGGTCGGCGATTTCGGAATTTGCGCGGATTTTGTCTGCGGTGGCGCTGGCCACGTTGAGGATCTTGCCTCTGATCGGCAGAATTGCCTGCGTTTTGCGGTCGCGCGCTTGTTTGGCAGAGCCGCCCGCTGAATCCCCTTCTACGATGAACAGCTCGGTCTCCCGGTCCCCTTCGCCCGAACAATCGGTGAGCTTTCCGGGGAGGCGCAGTTTCTTCGCGTTGGTCGCGGTCTTGCGCTTGATCTCACGTTCTTGTTTGCGGCGCAGGCGTTCGTCCATCCGCTCCATCACTTCGCCAAGCAAAGCCTTACCGCGTTCCATATTGTCGGTGAGGAAATGGTCGAAATGGTCGCGCACGGCGGCTTCGACTAGGCGCGCGGCTTCGGGTGAGGTCAGCCTATCCTTGGTCTGAGACTGAAACTGTGGGTCGCGAATGAAAACGCTGAGCATCACTTCCGCCCCCGTCATCACATCGTCGGCGGTGATGTCTTTGGCCTTTTTGGCGCCGGTGAGTTCGCCAAATGCGCGCAAGGCTTTGGTAAGTGCTCCGCGTACCCCCTGTTCATGGGTGCCGCCATCGGGGGTGGGCACCGTGTTGCAGTACCAGCTTGTCGAACCATCGGAATAGAGCGGCCATGCAATCGCCCATTCGACCCGGCCTTGACCCACACCATCGGAGCCCTCGGGAAAGTCTTGATTCCCAGTAAAAGGCTGCGCGGTAACGCATTCGCGCGCGCCGACCTGTTCAGCGAGGTGGTCAGCAAGGCCTCCGGGGAATTTAAAGACGGCCTCTGTGGGAACATCGTCGCTTGCAAGGCTCTCTGTGCATTTCCAGCGGATCTCGACCCCGGCGAAGAGATAGGCTTTCGAACGAGCGAGTTTGAACAGGCGGGCAGGTTTAAACTGTCGGTCACCGAAAATCTCAGTGTCAGGGGTGAAGGAAACCGTTGTGCCGCGCCGGTTGGGGGCAGAGCCGACGGTTTCGATTGCTCCCAACGTTTGTCCCTTGGAGAACTCTTGCGCGTAGAGCTGTTTGTCGCGCGCCACCTCGACACGGGTGTGTGAGGACAGCGCGTTGACAACGCTCACGCCCACGCCATGAAGCCCGCCGCTGGTCGCATAGGCCTTGCCCGAAAACTTGCCGCCCGAATGGAGCGTGGAAAGGATAACTTCCAGCGTCGATTTGCCCGGATATTTGGGATGCTCATCCACCGGGATGCCGCGGCCATTGTCCGAGATGCTTAATCGGTTGCCCTCTTCAAGACGGACCTCAATCCGATTGGCATGGCCCGCAACCGCCTCGTCCATTGAGTTGTCGAGCACTTCGGCGGCGAGGTGGTGGAGCGCGCGATCGTCGGTGCCGCCAATATACATGCCGGGGCGGCGGCGCACAGGTTCAAGCCCCTCAAGGACTTCGATGGAAGATGAATCGTAGTCGCCGCTGGATGTGGCGGGTGCGTTTTCAAACAGGTCGTTGGACATGGATCCGATATAGGCACTCCGCAGGCGCACTCACAAGGAGGGGAAAGCCCGTTTTGCGCAGAGTTCAGTCCACTTTAGCCGCCAAAGCTGGTTGGAGCCGGATCAACTTCGATGATCTGGCTGCCATTGACCTGACGAACCTCGAGGGCACGCTCTGCCACGCCATTGCGGTTGAACCGGAACGCGCCATCCACACCAAGGAACCCACCACGATCATAGAGCATGTCGGTAGGAAAGCCGCTGCCCACCCGCCAATCGCGCGCGACCCTGAGTGTGAGCAGCACCGAATCATAACCCAAGGTCGCGATCCGGTGCGGGCGGTTACCAAAGCGTGCTTGATAGCTGTCAGAAAAGCGACGGAAACGGCCATCAGAAACGGCGGAGAAAAAGGCTCCATCCACCGCGCGTGATTGGGTGATCGCGCCTTCGCCGCTCCACAGTTCAGTGCCAAGGATGCGCGCACCGCTCGCACCATCTGCACGCAATTCGCCCGCAGCCTGCAACGACAGGCGCGCGCCATCGGCGATCAGCACAGTGTCATAGCCACCGCGTGTGCGCAGGCGCTGAGCTGCGCCTATGATCGAAGTGTTGCCGCGCGCATAACGTTCAAACCCAATCAGACTGCCGCCAAAATCGCGCAGCGAGTTCTGCAAGGCGTTGTAAGAGCGTGTGCCGTAATCCCCTTCGGGAAGCAGAGCGCTAAAGCGGCTCGATCCGTTCTGGCGCGCATATTCAACCGAGCGGCGGATCGATTGTTCGGGCACGTGGCCCATGACAAACACATCAGCGCTGGCCACTGTTGAATCGTTGCTGAAAGCGATGGAGGGAACGCCGGAGGGCCGCGCAACCGCTTGAACCGAAGGCACATTGTCGGCCAGCAATGGGCCCAGGATCAGCCGGTTGCCATCGGCAATCGCCTGCCGGGCGGCTTGGGAGGCACCGCGACCGGTATCATAGGTGGTGATCCGCAGATTGTCGGCATTGGTATCGAGCAGCGCCATTGTCGTTGCATTGGCCAGCGATTGTCCCACATCAGCGGCGTTGCCAGACAAAGGGACCAGCAGCGCAACGCGGTGGCGCGTGGCATCGCTTGGCAAAGCGGTCGCGCTGGGTTGCGGTGTCGGAGTGGGTGCGGGAGTGGAAACCGTTTCCGTCTTGGGAACGATTGAACATCCTGCTAGCAAAACGGCGCTGCCTGCTACAACAAAAGTGCGGCGGTTCAGTCCCTCCACGGCAACACGCATCATCGATTTCCTACCGAAAACCGGTTTGGCTTTAAGCTTCATTCTTGCTGACCCCTTAGCGCTGGTTCATGATGCGTGCCGTGAGCACGCAAACGTCCAAACCCGATAATCCCATCAAACTAGACCCAGGTCTCTATATCGTCGCCACACCGATTGGCAATCTTGGCGATGTAACGATGCGCGCAGTCGATGTGTTGCGCCGGGCAAGCGTTATTGCGTGCGAGGACACGCGGGTTACGGGAAAGCTGCTTAAGGCGATTGATGTAGACACGCGGATGCAGCGTTATGACGATCACGCATCGGCGGAGGCGCGCGCCCGGATCGTAGAACGCGCGCGGGACGAGGCGGTTGCCTTGGTAAGCGATGCGGGAACACCATTGATCTCCGATCCCGGCTACAGGCTAGTCCAAGACGCGCGAGCGGCGGGGGTGCATGTAACCTCAGTACCCGGTGCTAGCGCGGTGGTAGCAGCCCTTACTCTTTCGGGCCTGCCCAATGACAGGTTTCTATTTGCAGGGTTTTTGCCGGTGAAGGACAAAGCGCGGCGTGATGCGCTTGATGATCTTTCGGCGCTAAAAGCCACATTGGTGTTCTACGAAACTGGGCCGAGGCTGTTGAAATCACTTCACGTGATTGCGGAAATCTGGCCGGATCGCGAGGTTTCAGTCGCGCGAGAGCTGACAAAACTACATGAGGAATACCGCAATGGAACGGCGCAGGAGCTTGCCGAGCACTTCACCGCGCACCCTCCAAAGGGAGAGATTGTGCTGCTCATTGGGCCGCCCGCAGAACAGGCGCTGTCGGATAATCCGGATCAATTGCTGAACGAGGCTCTTGAAACCCTCAGCCCCAGTAAAGCGGCAGCACAGGTCGCTAAAGCCACCGGTCTTGATCGTCAGACGCTCTATGCCCGCGCGGTCGAGCTCAAGAACCAATGAGCGAAAAGCGGATCATTGCTGATCGAAAAGGTCGCGAAGGCGAGGCTCAAGCAGCACAGTGGCTAATGCAGCAGGGTTGGGAGGTAATCGCGCAGCGGATAAAGACGAAACAGGGTGAGATTGACCTGATCGCACGCAAACCCGGCATCACCGCTTTTGTCGAGGTGAAATGGCGCCGCCGCGCCGTTGACCTTGCCACCGCGATAGACGAGCGGCGGCTTGCGCGCGTCGCGGCAGCGGTGGAAGCAGTCGCGCATGAATATGCTGGCGTAGAGGATGACATAACAATTGACGTAATACTCCTTGCACCGGGCACGCGGCCTCGCCACATCGCCAACGCTTGGATGCCTTAAGGAACCCCGATGAGCCTGAAAATCGCCGTCCAGATGGACCCCATTGAAGACATCAACATCAAAGGCGACAGCTCGTTCGCGCTGATGCTTTCTGCGCAAGAGCGCGGATATGAGGTGTTCGAGTATCATGTCGAAAGCCTGACGCTTGATGCTGATGATCGGCTTTATGCTCAGTGCCATCCGGTGAAAGTCCGCCGCGTGGAGGGCGATCACTTTGAGAAGGGCGCGGTGCGGCGGCTCGATCTAGGAAGGGATATCGACGTAATCCTGATGCGTCAGGACCCACCTTTTCACATGGGCTACATCACTGCGACCCATCTGCTCGATCGGATCAAGGATGAGACGCTTGTCGTCAACGATCCCGCCAATGTCCGCAACGCGCCTGAAAAGGTGATGGTGCTCGATTATCGCCGCTTTATGCCGCCCACCTTGGTTACCCGCAGCGTTGACGAAGTGCGCCGCTTTATGGGCGAACACGGCGCTGTCGTGGTCAAACCCATCCATGGCAATGGCGGTAAAGCAATCTTTCGCGTGCCTGCTGATGGCGACAATCTCACCGCATTATTTGAGGTGTTCAACCAAACCTGGCCAGAGCCGCATATGGTCCAACCTTTCCTCCCCGAAGTGGCCGAGGGCGACAAACGCATCGTGTTGGTCGATGGCGAGGTTGCAGGCGCGATCAACCGCATTCCAGGTGAGGGAGAGTTCCGCTCTAACCTCGCCATGGGCGGCAGCGCAGAGGCAACGCAGCTCACCGAACGCGAAGTTGAAATTTGCGAAGCAATGGGGCCTGAGTTGAAGCGCCTTGGCCTTACCTTTGTCGGCATCGACGTGATCGGCGGCAAATGGCTGACCGAGATCAACGTGACTTCGCCGACCGGGATCGTGGCGATCAGTGACTTTGACGGGACAGACCTTGCCGGGATGATCTGGGACGCGATCGAAGGGCGGTTGGAAGCCTAGCCAAGCCTGGTGGAATCGGACGCTTGCTTGGTCTTAACCCTTAGGGCGAAATGCTCGATCCGCCACGACCCAAGCCAACACTCCTCCGATAAACTGCGCAACGATAAACGGCGCAGCATCGCTTGGTGCTATACCTGAGAACGTGTCCGTCAACGTTCGCGCAATCGTAACGGCGGGGTTTGCAAAGGACGTGCTGGCGGTGAACCAGTATCCTGCAGTGATTACCAAGGCGACTGCTGCGGGAACGGCTTCAGGGCGCGCGCGCAGTGTCATCAGGATTGTGAAGACCAGCGCGAATGTCGCGACCACCTCCGACAGCCATTGGGAGGGGCCAGAACGCGCATTTGCAGAGACTTGCCAGATCACCTGATCGAACATCGCATGGGCCAGGAATGTGCCTGCAACGCCTCCGGCGACTTGGGCGATGGCGAAGATAGCAAACAGGCCCCAGCCCAGTTCCCCGCGAAGAGCGAAGACGGCGCTCACCACTGGGTTGAAATGCGCACCGGACACGGGGCCAAGCGCGGTGATGAGCACATAAAGGATCGCGCCTGTTGCGATCGTGTTGCCGAGCAAAGCGATCGCGATATTTCCACCTGCTATCGTCTCCGCCATGATGCCTGAACCTACCACTGTTGCGACCAACAGGAGCGTTCCGAGCGCCTCTGCGCTGATCTTTTGGATGTCGGTAAACGTCATGGGCGGCGGATAAGGTGCAATTGTTACAGTTTCTTCGCAGCCTTCTGAGCCTGCTTGCCGGCCCTTGGATGAGCGCCGCGATAGGTTTCTAAGAGGCTTGCTGCATCGACTTTGGTGTAGATCTGGGTTGACCCTAGCGAGGCATGGCCCAGCAAATCCTGCAATGATCGCAAATCAGCTCCTGCTCCCAGCAGATGCGTAGCGAAAGAATGCCTTAAAGCGTGCGGCGTTGCCGTATCAGGCAGGCCCAACGCGCGCCTTGCCTTTGCCATCGCCTTTTGGACCATGCCGGGGGACAACGGCCCGCCTTTGGCTCCGCGAAAGAGCTTTTCGTCAGTGAGGAGGGGCCATGGGCAAGCCTTTGCATAAGCATCCACCGCTTGCCGGGTGATAGGCAGAATCGGCACCAGACGCTGCTTTCCGCCCTTGCCTGTGACTTGCAGAGTCTCTCCAAGTGGAACATCTGCGCCGATCAGAGACAGGGCCTCTGCAATCCTTAGGCCAGAACCGTACATCAACAGCAGCACCGCTGCATCGCGTGCGCCAATCCAGTCCTCGCTTGCGCTGGCTTCGATTAACTCGGTGACATTGACTGCCTCGTCGGGTGTCACAGGGCGAGGGAGGCCCTTCTTTATACGCGGTCCGCGAAGGCGAGGGGGCGAGGCGTCCGGATCGCCTGATTCAGCGCGGGCGAAGGCTATAAACGCTTTGAGAGCCGACAATTCCCGCGCGGCGCTGGTGTTGCTCAGGCCCTCCGCGCGGCGAGAGGCAATATGGGCACGCAGATGATGGGCTTCGATAGTCGCGATATCCTCCCAAGAGGCGGCGTCCCTTGCATGGCTCAGCCTTTGCGCTGCCGAAACATAGGCGCGCACCGTATGCTCGCTCCGCCGCCGCGCATCGGTCAAGTGGGCCTGCCACGCCGCAATGATTTCAGGGATGCTCATGCCCCAACCAATCCGTCCGCCACCAATTCAGCCAGCACGCTGTTCAGCACGGGGATGCCAGCCTGCGTGGCCCCAATCCGATCGCCCGACTGCCAAAGCATATCAATCGAGCGCAGATGACGCAGCTTTGCCGCGTCCACCAACGCGCCTTTGGGCATTGAAAAACGGGTTTCTAACTCGCCAAGATCGATGCCCTCCCTAAGGCGCAAACCCATCAACAGCGCTTCAGAGATCTGCTCTTCTGGAGAAAGGACACGGTGCTCCGCAATACCGTGTCCGCGCTCTAACACTGACTTCAGATAATTCTCTGGCTTCTTATGCCGCACCGTCGCCGCGCCACCGCGCCTCCCATGCGCGCCGGGACCAATGCCCGCATAGTCTTGATAGCGCCAATAGGTGAGGTTGTGGCGGCTTTCCTCGCCGGGGCGCGCGTGATTGCTGGTTTCATAGGCTGGAAGACCCGCAGCACTGGTCAAATCCTGCGTTAACGCGAACAAGTCGGCGGCGGCGTCATCATCCAACGGCGTAAACAGCCCGCGACGCACATCTGTCTCAAACCGAGTGCTCGGTTCAATGGTGAGCTGGTAGAGCGACAGATGCGACGTCCCCAAAGCCAGTGCGCGGGAAAGCTGCGCTTCCCATTGCTCAGGCCTTTGATCGGGTAGGGCATAGATTAAATCAAAACTCACCCGGTCAAAATGCTGTTGCGCTGTGTCTAAAGCGTTCAGCGCCTCATCCGCTCCGTGCAGGCGGCCTAGCCATCTTAGGGTCTTATCCTGCAAAGACTGAACGCCGAGCGAAACCCGGTTAATCCCAGCGCCCGCAAGCGCCGCAAATTTCGCCGCTTCCACAGAAGACGGGTTGGCCTCCAAAGTGATTTCAACCTCGGGGTCAAAGCCCCAAAGCCGCTCAGCCTGCGACAACAATTGTGCAACGAGGGTGGGCGGCATAAGCGATGGTGTGCCGCCCCCAAAGAAGATGGATGTAAGAGGCTCACCGCGAGCAACCTCTGCCTCTGCGTGCATGTCCGCGAGCAAAGCGGACTGCCAAGCCTCCAGAACAATGGCTTCACGGACATGCGAGTTGAAGTCGCAATAGGGGCACTTTTTCTCGCAAAAGGGCCAATGGATGTAGAGCGCGCGGGCCATGCACTTTTGTCTTATCTAAATCCGCCATCAACGACAACGCGCACAGAGCCAAAAGGCTCGGTAATCCTTGGGTAGCTCCGCTCATCGCATTTTCTGCGCGGAACAAGAACCGTATGTGCCAGCTGCGCGATGGAGGGCTTTGACTAAGCTTCCTTAACGCTCTTTCGTTACCGTGCCGCAACTATGAATAGGTGAGGGTCGGGCAAATGAGAAAAGGCAAACATATGCATGTCACCACAAGCGTATTGGCGTTGTCTATGGCTGTGTTGAGTGCGGGGTGCGGAGGCGATGATCCGGGCGGCGCTGGCAATACCGCGGCTATGCCGTCGCCAACATCATCACCATCGCCGGAACCCACCACCGCAACGCCGCCCAATGCCCCATCGCCCGCGCCGTCTGCAACACCGACTCCTGTCGCTACAGGATCGGGCATGTCAGATGAGCAGCAGCAATTGCTTGCGGTGATGCTGGAATCGCACAATGCTGCGCGCGCTTTGGTCGGTACGCCGGATATGGTTCTGGATGAAGAATTAAGCGAAGCCGCGCTTGAATACGCAGAGGAACTGGCGCGCACGGGCCGGTTTGAGCACAGCGATAGAGACACCCGGCAAGGGCAGGGCGAAAACCTGTGGGCCGGAACTCCCGGTGCCTTTAGTTTTGAAGACATGGCCTCAGCATGGATTGATGAACGAGAGTTCTATGTCCACGGCCAGTTTCCCAATGTCTCGAGCACTGGTGAGTGGCAGGATGTTGGGCACTACACCCAGATTATCTGGAGAGACACGACACGCCTGGGCTGTGGTCTAGCCACGGGTAGCGGCCGCGATTATCTGGTTTGTCGCTATGCCCCAGCTGGCAATGTTGTGGGCCGCTACGCGTATTAGGGTCTCATACCTATGAACCGAACTGGTCGGCCACGAGCTGGGCAAAAGCATCCGCGCGGTGGCTGATAGCGTGTTTTTCTGCAGGCTCGATTTCGGCGAAGGTTTCATCGCCGCCCTTCGCTGATGGGACGAAGACAGGGTCGTAGCCAAAGCCCATCTCCCCGCGCGGTGGCCAAGTCAGCGCGCCTGCACATCTGCCTTCGTAGACCGCATGATCACCATCAGGCCAGCAAAGTGCCAACACGCAATGGAAGGCTGCCGCGCGTTCAGTGTCCGGCCCAAGCTTTTGCAGCATTCCCTCAACTTTGCCCATCGCCATGTACCAATCGCGCCCCGGTTCGCCTTCAAACCACTGCCGTTCAGCCCAGTCAGCGGTGTAGACGCCCGGCCTTCCGCCCAGAGCATCAACGCTCAGCCCGCTATCATCGGCGAGCGAAGCAAGCCCTGACGCCTCAGCCGCTGCGCGCGCTTTGATAAGAGCGTTTTCGGCAAAGGTTGTGCCGGTCTCCGCTGGCTCAGGCAGGCCGAGTGATCCTGCAGATAAGCACTTGATTCCATGAGGTTCAAGGAGCGCCGAAATCTCTTTCAGCTTGCCAGAATTATGCGTGGCAATAACCAGTGACCCGCCGCCAAGCTTTCTCATTTCCGCTTTGTCCCTCTTGCAACCAGCCCGCTTTCGACCAAACGCTCACGAGCGTAGTCGATGTGCTCCTCGTCAACTTGGTCTTTGGGCAGGATGTAGGCTTGTTGGCGTGTCACGTAGATCGCAAAGATGAGTTTATCCTCATCCCATGCGATCATTTTTTCCCATAAGGCTTCGACGTGGGCTGACGGTTGGACGAGGTTGAAGCCCGTGCCGTGCAAACTCAAGGAAATCGGCTCTTTGATAAGCGCAAAATCGCGCCATGCCCGTTTTGCAAAGCGCGGCACGGTGATAAACCGGACGATCGAAAGCATCAAGACGATCCCGATCACGCCGCCTATTCCGACCGACAAGAGGGCTTCGAAACCATCGAAACAGTAACCGAGTGCCATCATTCCTAGCACCGCAACCCCGGTCATGGCTAGAAAACGCGGCAGCGCTGCACGAAAATGCAAGATCCCAAACGCGATCTGATCTTTCTCTTTTATCGCGTATTCGGCGGTCCCCATAAGATCATTGTACCGCGTCTGCTTGCGCCTTGAAGATTGCATCACAGCCAATATTGGCGAGGCGAAGGAGGCGGAGCAGTCCTTCTTCGTCATAGGTTGCGCCTTCGGCAGTGGCCTGAACCTCAGCGATCTGGCCGCCCGTGATCAAGACGAAGTTTGCATCAGCATCGGCGTCGCTGTCTTCAGGGTAATCAAGGTCGAGAACCGGGGTCCCTTTGTAGATGCCGCAAGAAATCGCGGCCACCTGACCGGTGATCGGATCCTCTTTGAGATCGCCCGATGCGATCAGGCCGTTGATCGCAAGCCGAAGTGCCACCCATGCGCCTGAGATTGAGGCTGTGCGCGTGCCGCCATCGGCTTGGATAACGTCACAGTCGAGCGTGATCTGGCGTTCACCTAGCTTCTCCAGATCAACCACAGCGCGCAAAGATCGCCCGATAAGGCGTTGAATTTCTTGCGTGCGCCCACTTTGCTTGCCCTTGGCAGCTTCGCGGCTGCCTCGTGTGTGGGTTGCGCGGGGGAGCATCGAATATTCACCCGTCACCCAGCCTTCACCTTTTCCGCGCAGCCACGGTGGAACCCGCTCTTCTATACTGGCGGTGCAGAGAACGCGGGTGTCGCCAAAACTGATAAGGCAAGACCCTTCAGCGTGTTTGGTGAACCCGGTTTCGATAGTGATAGCGCGCATTTCATCCGCGCTACGTCCTGAAGGGCGCATATATTGGGTGTCCTTGAAGTTTGGCCGCGTGGGCGAATCGACTATGGCAAATTCTCTGGCTGGTATCGCAGTGCGCTGCAAGACTTGGCGTTTGCGTTTCACGCGTTAAATTGCGTGATATGTCGACCACGCCCATCACCGAACTGACTGATCGCGCACGGGAAATCTTTCGCCTTGTGGTGGAAGGTTATCTTGATAGCGGTCAGCCCGTTGGGTCAAAGACTTTGGCTGGTGATCGCGATCTCAATCTTTCGCCTGCTTCTATCCGCTCGGTTCTGGCAGAATTGGAAACTCGCGGCCTCCTCGCTGCGCCGCATACCAGCGCAGGCCGAATGCCAACCGATGCAGGGCTGCGTATTTTCGTCGATGGCATGATGCGCGTTGCGGAGCCATCCCCTGAAGAGCGCGCCCAAATCGAAGCGCGATTGTCTGAAGGCGGGCCGGTCGAGCAAGCCTTGCAGCAGACAAGCGCCTTGCTTTCAGAGCTTTCGGGTGCAGCGGGCATGGTGCTGGTGCCACCGCGCGAGCAGCGCCTGTCGCAGTTTAACCTCCTTGACCTTGGCGATGGCCGCGCCTTGGCGGTTGTGGTCAGCGAAGATGGTGCGGTTGAAAACCGGATCCTTGAGTTGGATGGTCACGCTGTGGGCTCGCTCGAAGCGGCGAGCAATTACATCACCTCGCATCTTGCTGGTCGAACACTGGCAGAAGCGGCGCTTGCCATGCGCGGTGAAATCAGCGCAGGCCGGTCTCAACTCGATGATGCGAGCCGCGATTTGGTCGAAAGGGGGCTTGCAGTTTGGAGCGAGGATGCAGGCGAACGCCCCGTGCTAATCGTGCGCGGTGCCGCCAATCTGCTCGATGAAGCCGCTTTGGAGGATATCGACCGGGTCCGCTCGCTGCTCGATGATCTGGAAAGTAAACAATCGGTGGCAAGCCTTTTGGAAAGCGCGCGTGAGGCGGACGCGACACGGATCTTCATTGGCAGCGAAAACCGCCTGTTCGGCCTTTCAGGATCATCGGTGATCGCTTCACCCTATCGCGATGCAGAAGGAAGGGTGATCGGCGTGCTGGGTGTGATTGGCCCGACCCGCTTGAATTACGCGCGCGTGGTCCCCATGGTGGACTGGACAGCGCGATCCTTGGGGAATTCTTTGGGCCGCGCTATGGGCAAACATACAGCGTGACAGCACTGTCAGCGAAAATGGAACATCACTTCACATGATTGACAACGACAAGCCGCAGATGGACGCGGCGGCAGAAGCAGAATTGAAAGGCGTGCCAGATGAGCTCTTGGCCGATGACGCAGAGGCGAGCGAAGAGGCTGATCCGGTGGCAGAAGCGCTGGAGCAACTGCGCGAAGATTTGGAGAACGCCAAGCAAGAGGTTCTCTACGCCAAGGCTGAAACCCAAAATGTGCGCCGCCGGGCAGAAAAAGACGCAGCGGACGCGCGCAATTATGCCGCCACCGGCTTTGCCCGCGACGTTTTGAGCGTGTGGGACAACCTGGCGCGCGCAGTTGATGCAATCCCCGATACTTTGCGCGAAGATGACAGCATGAAGGGTCTTGTGGTCGGGATCGAGGCCACGCAGCGTGAGCTTGAGAAGGTCTTCAGCCAGCACGGTATCACGCGCGTTGCGTCGGTGGATATGCCGCTTGATCCCAATCAGCATCAGGCCATGCTGGAAATTCCCAGCGCCGACCATGAGCCCGGCACTGTCATTCAGGAAATGCAATCAGGTTGGATGATAAAAGACCGTCTCTTACGACCTGCTATGGTGGGCGTTGCGAAGAAGCCTGACTGATCTGCGCGCATGACCGACATTGATCCCATCGCCACCGTGATCTTGATTGCGGCGGTGGTTGGTATTTGGTTCATGCTGAGAGGCATTCCCCGCTCGCGAGGGGCTCCCTTGTCTACGGACCGGATCGAGGTTGCAATCGACCGCGAGGACATGGAATATTGCGTCTACACCTCTGCCTTTGACATGGAGTGCAATGGCGCCGATCTTGCGGCGGTTTTGGCGACGTCTGGCAACAATATTGAACCTTCGAAACAAGCGAAGTCGATCGATCCAAGCACCATCAATGACACATTTGACCAAGGCTATTCGACCGCAAGAACCGCCCTTGTCGAGTTGGAAATGCCAGACCTCGATGGCTATTCGGTCATGCTGCTGCTCGACCAATCGGGTTCAATGGCGAAGCGTATGCCACGGGTCGCAGGCAGTATTCTTGCAACGCTTGAATGGCTTGAGGGAGCGGGCGCCTTAGCGGCTATGGCCGGCTTCACCACCGTGGGCTGGCAAGGCGGTCGATCGCGTGAGCAATGGTCGAAAGCGGGCCGGCCCGAATATCCCGGCAGGCTGTGCGACCTTCTCCATGTTCTCTATAGCGACTTTGCCAACCCAACCAGCGCGGCTGATCTCGAACCTTTGTTGGAGCCGAACGTGTGTTTCGAGAACGTTGATGGCGAAGCGTTGCTATGGGCACAGGCAAAGCTGGCGGAGACGAGGGGGGACAAGCGCGCTCTCATTGTGCTTAGCGACGGTGCGCCTGTGGATGACAGCACGCTTGTTGAAAATGGGGAGGGGTTTTTGTGGCGCCATCTGGAGGAAACAGTGGCGCTGCTTGAGACCAATGTTACGATGTAATGCTAGGCGCGGTGGGCATTGGGCATCAGGTGGCAGAGCTCTACTCCCATTCCCGCATGGTCGGCGATGAGGGCGATCTGGGCACGTCGATTATCGAGGTTCTTGCAGGGTTGGACCAGCTCGCCTGACCAGACTGCTTTGGCCAGCGGCTCACAATGTGCTAAATCACTGACAGAGGCAGGCCACACTGTCCCCGGGCGTTCGTATCTTCATTTCTAAGATGTGCTGGGGGCATTCATGAATATCGGCAAGGTTTTGGGCATTGGCTGTTTGGGCGTGATCGCGTTGGTTGGCCTGATCATCGGGATTGTCTTTTACGCGACAAGCGGGATCACGGACACTGCTGACGGTTTCTTTGCAGCGGCGAATGAAGGCGATTATGCCGAGGCTTACAGCATGACATCGCAGCAATTGCAGCGCCAGTTGAGCGAAGAGGAATTGCAGGAATTCATGGCTGGCAACGGCCTGGACAGTGTCACCGATACCAGCTGGGCATCGCGGTCGATCAATAACAATCGAGGCGAGCTTTCCGGCACAGCAACCACCGCAACTGGCGGCTCAATTCCGCTCGAAATGGAGCTGATCCAAGAGGGCGATGACTGGAAGATCGTTTTTATCGATGTTGGCGCAGCGGGGGTTTCTGGCGGCGACTAGAGGTCGCCATCCAATATCCGCTCAATCGTGGGTGGGGCGTAATAGGCGTAAAGCCCGGGGCCCGGATTGATGATTGCGCCAAGATGGGCGATCACTTGCAACGCGGTTCGGCCGTTCATTGCGACAAACGGTGTGCCTTCGCCAAGGGTTTCTGTGATCCGGTTGGTGGAAGTGAACAGACCTGCCGCGCTTCCTCCTCGGCGATCATCAAAGCTAAGGAACTGGAACTCTGTATCCTCTTCAAGAACGCGGGAACCCGGGTCTTCAGAAGGGGTTGCTGTTGCGAAGAACACGTCGGTGTTCAGAATCATGCGAGCAAAGGCGATCTGCGCGTCCACCGAATGGGGAAACTGCACCATCTGCTCTTCAAGAGCATTGACGGGCGTCCAACCGATGGAGGCCTCGTCAATCGCAGGCGGTGCGGGGTGCTCGCTGCCAGAGCCAAGCCCAAATAGCTTCTTAAGAATCACCCCAGTTCCCCCCAATCACATTGCGATGAGGGATGTAACACACTTATCGCAGTGGCATTTACCCAAAATCGGGAAGGGGGCTTGCCTCGATATCTGCGATAAGCTGATTGTTCATAGCAGTCTTGTTCGCGTTGAATGCGCCGGGATTGACTGTTTTGAGGTCGGCGATCACGGCAGCGAGATGTTCGTCAAGGGCATCGGGAGCCACGATATCGTCGAAATAGCCAGCCTCTTTGGCTTGGTGTGGGGCGAACAATTGCGCGGTCGCAACCGCCTTCCGCCCTGTAGAATTCAATCGCGCTGCACCAAGGATCATCGGATAGATGGGGAGCGCCATCCCGATCTTACTCTCATTCATGCCCGTTACGAAATCACCCTCAATCCCGATGGCGCGGTCAGCGGCGAGCATCAGGAACGCGCCCATCGGATAGGCATGGCCCTCGCACACGGTCACAACGGGGGCGGGGTGGCGCAGGATCGCGAGCAGCGCGTCCTTGCCCGCCTGCAATTGAGCGGTTGCGGCCTCAGGCCCGGTGGAAAAACCTTTGAGGTCAAACCCAGCAGAAAAGATGCCCTGACGTCCCCGAATAACAACTGGCCCGAAATTGCCAGCCGCATCGGCGAGGGCTGCGACAAGCGCATCAAGCTTTTCCTTGTTTAGCGCGTTCACCTTGCCATCGTCCATTTGGATGGTGTGAACGCCGTCTTCTTGGCTGTGCGCGATCATAAAAGTTCCCCGTCCGTTTTGTGATTATGGATGCCTTAGCGCTTGCCGCTCAAAGCACCAGATACAACATGAGATAGCGGAGGTTGAGAGCAATCAATATGGCGATGTTGAGCGCATCCTTGCGCCAAATCATGCATAACCCCATCAGCCCAACCAAGAGAGCGGTAAGACCAATCCGAAAGGGGTCAGTCGCAACTTGCGCAAAGCTGGATTGGTTAAGGAGATAGGCCCATTGGACACAAACCAGTGCGACTAAAATGCCCAATACCACTCTTCGCACTCGGTAGAAATGGTCATCCAGATCGGTGAACCCCTCAGGCTCGGTCGGGAACACCAGCCTTGCAGCAAGGTAGTAAGACGACGCAAATGCGGTGACACCGGTTAGGGTCGCGCTGTCGAGGGTGATGAGATCGCGGATCGCCCAAGCAAACATCCAGAAGCTGATCAGATCGAGCATCACGAACACGGCGAACAGAGGTGTCAGCCAACCAATGGAGAAACTTTTGTGTTCGGCGTCGCGTGCGAACTTATATTCCATCGCGCGGCCAAGGCCGGACAAGAGCTCCACCATTGATAGGCCAAGAACGAGGGCATAAAGGACAAAGACAAATTCAAACTCGGTCATTCGTGTCCTTTACAAAGTAGCACCCGGAAAGCGAACGAGCGTGTCATAAACCGCTTTGTCAGCGATACCGGCTATCTTGCCGCCATGGCGGAGCCAAAAGGCGTGTTGTATGATCATCGCCTGTTGCTCAATTCCATAGGAGGTAAGCGGCTGTCCGGGCTTCAATGCATAATCATAGCGGCAAAAGGGATGGCGAAAGAGCACCAGATACCATTGCCCGCGGGTTTGGGTTTGCCACACATGGGTGAGTTCATGAATGAACAAACCCTGCCTTTGCAGACCGGCAGTTGCAAAGTCATCGCAATAGGCGCTGCTCTTCGGATGAAAATGCAGATGCCCGCGTGGAGCCATGGTGATCCGTTTTGGCTGGAAGGGAAACCATTTGCGCCGCCTGATTTGGACGGCGCTGTAGTCTATCGCGTCGCCAAAGATCGTGCGGGCAAGCGTCACTTCATCGGGAGTTAAAGTCCGCTCCCCGCCAACGGGGCAGGCAGCGATGGGTGCGCCTAAATCTTTCAGCGGATCGTTCAGCGTTCCTCACCCGCCGCGCGCACCTCGGCTTCGAAAGTGTGTTTGTCCCCTCCAGACACCGTCAAAGTCACCTCGGTGGTGCTTCCCGGAGCAATTTCAGGGGACACTTCCATCGCCATGATGTGCAATTCGCCGGGCGTGAAAGCAACCTCGGTTCCATCGGTCACGGGGATTGGCCCCGCTTCCATCATCTGCATTTCGAGGTTCCAACTGCTATAAGTGTGGATGACAGCGCTCTCAGCGCCTCCCACCGCCACCCGGCCCAAAGAGAAGGACCGATCTCCCGCATAAGCGAAATCAAAATAGATCGCCGCAGGATTGCCAGACACCGGCGCAAGAACCATACGCGCATTCTCAATAGTGATACCGTCGATCACGTCTTCAGCAGGAGCCTCCACGACCTCGGCCTCTCCGCATGCTGTGAGTGTCAGCGCCATGGCCGCCGTCATTCCAACAAAACCCTGTCTCACGCCCGATCCCAAACTGCTTTTTGTCATGTTCTGATTTGTCCCTGTTGTGGATGGAGCAAAAACTAGGGGCCGCGAGTTCTTGTGCCAAGCAAAACCGCACCTATATCCGCAACCATATTCGAGCCGCCGAGCCGTTCCGCCAGAAAACGGGGAACGCATGGCGCGGTGTCCAACAAATGCAAAGTAGGGAAAACAATGGGCAAAGTAATCGGTATCGACCTCGGCACGACCAACAGCTGCGTCGCGGTTATGGATGGCGGAAAGCCAAAGGTTATTGAAAATTCAGAAGGCGCGCGCACCACGCCGTCTATCGTCGCTTTCACCAAAGAAGCCGAACGTTTGATCGGCCAACCGGCCAAACGCCAAGCGGTGACCAACCCCGATAACACCCTGTTCGCGATCAAGCGTTTGATTGGCCGCCGGTTCGATGATCCGCTAACCAAGAAAGACATGGAAATCGTCCCTTACGATATCGTCAAAGGCAAAAATGGCGATGCATGGGTAGAGGCAAGCGGAGAAGAATACTCTCCTTCACAAGTCTCCGCTTTCATCCTTCAAAAGATGAAAGAGACAGCGGAAAGCTATCTGGGCGAAGATGTTGACCAAGCGGTCATTACGGTGCCTGCCTATTTTAACGATGCACAGCGTCAGGCCACGAAGGATGCTGGCCAGATCGCAGGGCTTGAAGTGCTGCGGATCATCAACGAGCCGACCGCTGCGGCCCTCGCCTATGGCATGGACAAGGAAGACGGCAAGACCATCGCTGTCTACGATCTTGGCGGCGGGACCTTCGACGTCTCGATCCTCGAAATTGGTGACGGTGTGTTCGAAGTGAAGTCGACCAATGGCGATACGTTCCTTGGCGGTGAAGATTTCGACAACGCGATTGTGGAACATCTTGCCGATGCTTTCCAGAAAAAGGAAAATATGGATCTGAAGGCGGACAAGCTCGCGCTTCAGCGTCTCAAAGAAGCGGCGGAGAAAGCAAAGATTGAGCTTTCGTCTTCTGCAACCACCGAAGTCAACCTGCCCTTTATCACCGCACGCATGGAAGGCGGCGCATCGACCCCGTTGCACCTAGTTGAAACGATCACCCGCGCGGACCTTGAAAAACTGGTCGGAGGCCTGATCGATCGCACGCTTGAGCCGTGCAAGAAAGCTCTGGCTGACGCTGGCGTTTCTAAGAATGAAATTGACGAAGTGATCCTTGTCGGCGGCATGACCCGGATGCCGCGCGTTCGCGAAGTGGTTGAGAAGTTCTTCGAAGCTAAGCCGCACACCGGCGTGAACCCTGATGAAGTGGTCGCCATGGGCGCGGCGATCCAAGCGGGCGTTTTGCAAGGCGACGTGAAAGACGTGCTTCTGCTCGACGTGACGCCGCTGTCGCTGGGAATTGAGACTTTGGGCGGTGTCTTCACCCGTATGATCGATCGCAACACGACGATCCCGACGAAGAAGACACAGACCTATTCGACCGCTGAAGACAACCAGAACGCGGTGACGATCAAAGTCTTCCAGGGCGAGCGTGAGATGGCAGCCGACAACAAGCTGCTCGGCAATTTCGACCTTGTCGGCATTCCGCCTGCCCCGCGCGGTGTTCCACAGATCGAGGTTACCTTTGATATCGACGCCAACGGCATCGTTTCTGTTGCGGCGAAGGACAAAGGCACCGGCAAAGAGCAGGTCATCAAGATCCAAGCCTCTGGCGGTCTGTCCGACAGCGATATCGACCAGATGGTGCAGGACGCTGAGAAGTTCGCCGAAGAAGACAAGAAACGCCGCGAAGGCGCTGAGGCCCGCAATCAGGCCGACAGCCTTGTCCATGCGACCGAAAAGCAGCTCGAAGAGAACGGTGACAAGATCGACGCCGCAACCAAGACTGAGGTTGAAGAAGCAATTGCCTCAACCAAGTCGGCGCTCGAAGGCGATGATGCGGATGAGATCAACAGCCGCGCACAGGCTCTGACCCAAGCTGCGATGAAAATGGGTGAGCAGATCTACAAACAAGAGCAGGAAAACGCAGCGCCTGAAGGCGGCGATGCCGGTTCTGACGAAGCAGCGGCAGAAGATGACGCCGATGAAGATGTTGTCGACGCCGAATTCTCAGAGGTCGACGAAGACAAGAAGGGCTGAGCCGCTCTTGATGATTAAGGCCTCACCATCAGCGCTTCGTGCAAGCGTTGGTGGTGAGCTGCTTTAAGGACAGACCCAATGGCGACGACGCAAACCGACTATTATCAAACGCTTGGTGTCTCCCGCGATGTCGATGCGGGTGCGCTTAAATCCGCCTACCGCAAGGCCGCGATGAAGTGGCACCCGGATCGCAATCCGGGCGACGCTGAGGCCGAGGCAAAGTTCAAAGCGGTGAGCGAGGCTTACGAAGTTCTCAAAGACCCGCAGAAACGTGCAGCCTATGATCGGTTCGGCCATGAAGCCTTCACACAAGGCATGGCCGGCGGCGGCGGTGGGCCGGGTGGCGGCTTTGGCGGGGGTCAGGGTGATTTTGCTGACATTGGCGACATCTTTGAAACCATTTTCGGAAGCGCTTTTGGTGGTGGCGGCGGAATGGGCGGCGCACGCCAACAGAACCGGCGCGGCGCTGATCTTCGGTATGACATGGAGGTCACGCTGGAAGAGGCGTTTCATGGCAAGAGCACCGAGATCGAGATCGAAGTCTCGCAGATTTGCGGAACCTGCGATGGAACCGGCGCAACCCCTGGCACATCAGAGCGCACCTGCAATCTTTGCCATGGGCGCGGAACGGTGCGGGCGAAACAGGGCCTGTTTGTTGTCGAACGGCCTTGTCCCTCTTGCGGTGGGCGCGGCGTGGTCCTCGAAGATCCTTGCAAGGATTGCCAGGGCGAAGGACGCGTTGATCGTCCGCAAAAACTGGCTGTAGACATTCCTCCCGGCGTCGACACTGGCACCCGCATCCGCCTGTCCGGCAAGGGAGAAGCGGGCGCGCGCGGCGCGCCTGCCGGTGACCTCTACATATTCATCCATGTGAAAAAGCACGCCTTGTTCGAACGCGAAGGCACAACTTTGGCAACGCGCGTCCCGGTCAGCTTCACCACAGCGGCGCTTGGCGGCAAGGTCGAAATTCCTGATCTTGATGGCGGCACCAACTCCGTCGAGATTCCCACCGGCATCCAATCGGGCAAGCAATTGCGGGTGCGCGGCGCAGGCATGCCCGTGCTGCAAGGGCGCGGACGCGGCGATCTGGTGGTTGAGATAGCTGTCGAGACGCCCACCAAGCTCAGCCGCCAACAAAAAGATATCCTAGAACAGTTCCGTGAAACTGAAACCGGCGAAGAATGCCCTGAAAGCCGCAGCTTTTTCAGCAAGCTGAGAGATGCGTTTGGCTCTTGATTCTTGAAGTGGTGTAACCGATTACTCCTCTGCTGCGAACGGTGAGCAACCGGAGGGAAATATGAAAATTTGCACGAAAATCGGCTTTGGATTGAGCGCTGCCGTTCTGGCAACCACGTCAGCCAATGCCCAAGGGCAGTTCGACAATGTCCAGATCACCACCGAGGAAATCGCTCCGGGTGTCGCCGTGCTTTTCGGTGCGGGCGGCAACATCGGGGTCAGCTATGGCGAAGATGCCACGCTGATCATTGACGATCAGTTCGCACCGCTCTCCACCAAAATCGAAGCCGCCATCGCCAATCTGGGCGCGACGCCGGTTAAGTATGTAGTCAACACCCACTGGCATTTCGATCACACTGGCGGGAACGAACATTTTGGGGGCACCGGCGCGACGATCTTCGCGCATGATAATGTGCGTGTGCGCATGGCCGAAGGGACTGATCGAATACCGCCTGCTGCCCGCGAAGCTCTGCCCGTGGTCACCTATGCCCAAGGCCTTCGCTTCAACCTAAACGATGACACGATCAATCTGATGTTTGTCGGCGGCGGCCACACCGATGGAGATAGCATTGCGATCTGGGAAGAGGCGAATGTCATCCATATGGGCGATATGTATTTTAACATTCCCGGCTACCCTTTCATCGACACCAATTCGGGCGGCAATGTCTATGACGCCATGCGCACGCTCGATGTTGCGATTGCGATGATCGATGATGATACCAAAGTGATCCCCGGCCACGGACCGATGTCAGATAAGGCCGAATTGGTCGCCTATCGCGCGATGATCGGAGAGACTGTGCGCCGCGTTGATGCATTGCGCGAACAGGGCATGACGCTGGAAGAAGCAGTCGCCGCGCAACCGCTTGCCGATATTGACCGGGGTGAGGGCGGCTTTATCGATGCCGATGCCTTCGTAACCGCGATTTGGAACAGCGGAGAAAGCTAAGCGGAAGGGCGGGCTGAGGACTGGTCTTCAGCCTAGCCGTTCTTCCACCTCAGCTCGCAACTTGTCGATCAGCTTGGCTTTCAAGCGCCCTGCTGCTTCCTCTTCATCCAATATGGCGAGGAAGGCGGCGCGTTTGGCATCGCGCACAGTCTCTCTGTCCAATCCACTTTCGACCGTCGAGGCGATCAGATCGACCATGCGTTCCGCCCCATGTAACCGGCCCCATAGATAATCGTTCTCGCGATAAGCGCGGCTGAAAAACGCGCCGAAGTTGTAGAACTCAATCCCGCGCAAGGTTGCCTGTGTGCCCCCTTCGCGGATGGAGAGAGCATCATCAGGGGAGATGCGGTCGATCTTTACAGGATTGTACTCACCAAGCCCTTCGGCCTGCGTTAATGGCAGGGTCGCTACGTCATAAAAGGGGAAGCCCAGATAGGTCAGAAGCATGCGCCGTTTGAGGTTCTTGGGCATCTCTTGCAGAGCTTCGGAGAACATTTGCTCTGCCGTCAAATCGGTTTCTGGCAGCAGGCGCTTTTCGGCTAGAAAATCGAGCACCGCTCCCGGTTCTTCCAGCACTCTTCGGGCCAGACCGCGAAACCCATCGCCCAAGGATGCCGAAAGAATAGCGTTGTCATCGGCGCGTCGATACAACGCTAAGATCTCGTAAATCCGCTCCCGCGCCAGGTCGAGCGCATCGTCGGGGATTTCCGGGTCCACCTCCCAATCACGTGAGAGCCTGCGCGCAAGCAGCTGCATCCGCCGCATCCTGAACGCGATATCATGGGTGCGGAAAAAGGTGATCGCATCCTCGTTTGCGCCGCCGCTTTCCTCCGTGAGCGATTCCAGCCCGCGCCGCTGCATCTCACTGCGAAACGCCATCGCAATGGGCGTCGCATCGGTGAGCGCAAGTTCAGGCGCTGCGGCATGGGTCAGTGATGCGAGCCTATCGACAATCGCTGCATACTTTATCTGAGCGTATGCGCCAAAAGCGTATCCCGCATCCTCCGCCGCTGCCTGCTGCGCTTTCCCGCGCCAATTGGCGAGCCGTTTGGGCGTCGGGTTGTTCATGAAGAAGGTAAGGCCGAACAGTTTCTCCACCGCGCGGTCAATCTCTGGCCGAAGCCCCAAGACAATGCGCCGCAGCCGTTCTGCCTGTCTCGACTGTTTCTCAATTCGCTCCAGATCATCGCGGATCGGCTGTTCGCGCGGGATCGTTGAGAGCGAGCCGAAAATCGCGCCGAACCAGCCCACGCCTTCGGGATCATCATCGCCGTCGGGCATGCTGACTTCGGGACGGTCGGGACGCGGGTCGATATAGACAAAGCGGCGGTCCACTTCGCGTTGGGAGGTGCGGGTCTGCATCGCTTCAAGAGCGGCGCCAAAAGGTGCGTTGACCAGAACCGACCCATCGATCAGCGCAACATTGCCCAGTGATCCATCGCGCATATGAACCGGCATAATGCGCGAGAGGAAGCTCGCACGGCTTTCCCAATCATGGCCCTCCTGCGCGGCGAGCTGGTCCACCTCATCGAGGATCAGCGGAGGGAATGCTCCCGGGAAGCTTGCAGTGGAGCGCGCTGCAACCACCAACTCGATCGGATCGGCGATGCTCTTGCCGCCATCAGCAGGTGTCAGCCCTTTGAAATCAATCGGCAGGCGGTGCTCGGTCTCTTGGATAACCGGCGGCGAGTTTAGCCTCAGCATCTCCGCATGCCCCCGAAAATCGGTGGCGGTCACAAACAAGTCGAGCGGATGAAGATGCGGGAGCAAAGGCGGGCTCGCCTCGGTCTCAGCCATGCTCATCAGTGCGTCGTACAGCATCGATGAAAAACGCGAACCGGAAAAGGGCGGGCTGAACCAACGCCCCCGCACCAATTGCGAAACCTTATGCCTCACCTCCGCCTGTGTTTCGGGAGAGACGCTGTCGGTCACCGCATTGCCGGGGCGACGCAAGAACCAATCGGCAATCGGCTGCGCCCAAATCTTGGCATAGCGCCAGACGGGCTGGGCATCGGGATCGGTGAGTTCGCTCACATCGGCGTTTTCGAGCCACAGATCAGTGAGCGGCTCCAGCGAATGCCCCGAATAGATTGCTTGAGCAAGGAACACTGCGTTTATCCCGCCCGCACTCGCACCCGTCAGAATATCGGGAAGGACCCGCAGGCGCAGCTGCTTTTCCTGCTCAATCTCTGCGATCAAATCGCGGTAGACAGCTGCCACTCCGGTAAGGGTGCTACCCTGGCCTGAGTGGTAACAACGGCTCGCCCTGGCAAGGTGCCAGACCTCTTTGGTCACACCGTGCATATAGACGGCCAAGCTAACGCCGCCATAGCAGATGAGCGCTAATCTGAGTTCCTTTTGCCGCATAAGACGCTCGATGCCGTGGAAACCGCGCAAAGGCAATTGCGTTCTGCAAATGTTCTGGCTACTTGTGCCCCATGGCTAAGGCGAAAAAGCGATATGTTTGCGCCAATTGCGGCGCGGTGAGTCCGCGTTGGCAAGGGCAATGCGGCGAATGCGGGGAGTGGAACACGCTCACCGAAGATGTACCCGCAACCGTCTTTTCGCAAAAGCACGATCTATCTAGCGGGGGAAGGGCGCTCCAATTCGTACCGCTCAACCAACCGGCCGAACTTCCGGTGCGCAAATCGACAGGGCTTGCAGAGTTCGACCGGGCGCTAGGTGGAGGGATCGTGCCCGGTTCTGCGGTGCTGATGGGCGGCGATCCGGGGATTGGGAAATCGACCCTTCTGCTCCAGACGGCTGCGACCATCGCGCGCGGCGGCAATGATGTGGTCTATGTCAGCGGGGAAGAGGCGGCAGGTCAAGTAAGGCTGCGCGCCAAAAGATTGGGCGTGGCCGATGCGCCAATTCGCCTAGCTTCCGACACGTCCGTCCGCGATATTCTCACGACCTTGGGGCAGGGCGATCCGCCGGCTTTGCTGGTGATCGACTCGATCCAGACAATGCACTCAGACACAATCGAGGGCGCACCAGGCACTGTCAGCCAAGTGCGTGGCTGCGCGCTCGAACTGATCCGATATGCCAAAGCGAGCGGATGCGCGTTGGTGCTGGTTGGGCATGTGACCAAGGATGGCAATATTGCAGGGCCGCGTGTGCTGGAACATATGGTCGATGTGGTGATGAGCTTTGAAGGGGAGCGCAGCCACCAATACCGCATCCTTCGCGCGCTCAAGAACCGCTTCGGTGCGGTTGATGAGATCGGCGTATTCTCCATGGAGAGCGAGGGGCTGGAGGAAGTTTCCAACCCTTCCATGTTGTTCCTTTCGGGCCGCGATCAGCCGCTGGCTGGCAGCAGCGTGTTTCCTGCTCTTGAAGGCACACGGCCGGTGCTGGTCGAGATTCAGGCGCTGATCGTGCGGCTGCAATCGGGCGCGACCCCGCGCCGAGCGGTGGTGGGTTGGGACAGCGGGCGGCTTGCAATGTTGCTTGCCGTGCTCGAATCGCGCTGCGGCCTCAATTTCTCCTCGGCAGAGGTGTATTTGAACATTGCCGGGGGATACCGGTTGTCTGATCCGGCAGCGGATCTGGCGGTGGCGGCGGCTCTTGTGTCTGCGCTCGCGGATAAGCCTTTGCCAGACAAATCCGCGTGGTTTGGCGAGGTCTCGCTCGCCGGAGAGATCCGCCCCGTCGCGCATGGAGAATTGCGCCTGCGCGAAGCGGCGAAATTAGGCTTTGTCTTGGGCTTCGGTCCGCCTGACACCAAAACCGGTTCATCCATGCTCGATTATCGCTCTGTGAACGGTCTTGGAAAGCTCGTTGACCAAGTGATGGGCAGCCAATAATCAAAATCTCTACATGACGATTTTTGATTTTATCGTGATCATAGTGGTCTCGGTCGCTGCGATTGGCGGCTTTATGCGCGGGTTGGTGCAGGAGGTGTTGAGCCTTGCTGCATGGATACTCGCGGCCTTTTCCGTTTATTATCTCCACGGCACTTTAACCGATTTCCTGCGCGGATATTACGATGCGGAACCGGCAACCTCGATCCTGTCCTTCGCGATCCTGCTGCTGATCCCCTATGCCGCGATGAAGGTGATTGCGGGCAATGTGGGTGAAGCTTCGCGCGATTCCATTCTGGGTCCGATTGACCGGGTTTTGGGATTTGGCTTTGGCGCGGTTAAGGGCACGCTGATTATGATCTTTGCGTTTTCTGTCCTTGTGCTGGGTTTCGACACGGTGTGGGGGTTTCAGGGGCGTCCCGATTGGATCACGCAAGCGCGCACCTATCCGGCAGCGGATGCTTTTTCGCGGCAGCTCGTGACGATGATAGGGCAGCGCCGCGCGCAATTGCTGGGCGAGGAAGCCAGCGACAGTGCGGCCGATAGCGGCGAGTGACCAGCGCGCCCCCTTCCACTGCGAGCAAGCTTTACTCGCCCGCGCTCCTCGCTTTGTCGGTGGAGCTTGCCGATTGCCCGCTGGACACAGCAGCGCCTTTGCAAGGCCGCGCAAAGTCCAAAACCTGCGGAAGCGAAGTCCTTTTTAGCGGGTCCTATGATGGAGAAGGCAGATTGAGCCGTATTGGCCTGCAAGTAACAGCCTGCGCCGTCGGGCAGGCCGCTGCCGCAGTATTCGCCGCATCAGCCAAAGGCAAGAATGCGGGCGACATCGATGCCGAATTGCAGGCGGTGGAGAACTGGGTTGCCAAACAGAACGATGACGCATTTCTCAAAGGTCTGGAAATGATCGAACCTGCCCGCGACTTTCCCGCTCGCCACCCGGCAATCCTGCTTCCGTGGAGAGCGGCCAAGCACGCGCTTTCCTCAAGCCGCGGCGGCGTCTAAGGCTAAGGTTTGGCACAGACCGGACAAAGACCGGCGCAAACGGGGAAATGGGAAAGTATGGCACAGGCCAGTGCAGCAGGATCAGAAGCAGCAGCGCTTGCAGACCGCGAACCGACCACGGGCGAAATTAAGCTTGTTGTTGGCGCGTCGAGCGCGGGCACGATTTTTGAGTGGTACGATTTCTTCATTTACGGCACGCTCGCCTACATCCTCAAAGACGCATTTTACAATGTCGATGATCCCACACTGCAATTGCTGCTGGTGTGGTCGACATTCGCGCTTGGATTTGCCTTCAGACCGATTGGAGCGATCCTGTTTGGATTTCTAGGGGATAGGTTGGGGCGCAAATACACCTTCCTCGTGACTGTTACCTTGATGGGCATCGCAACCGCCGGGGTCGGACTGATCCCCACGGTGGATTATCTCGAGGCCAATTACGGGGAAAGCTCTGTCATCATCGCGCCTTTGATCGTGGTTTTCTTGCGCGTGCTCCAAGGGCTTGCTTTGGGCGGAGAATATGGCGGCGCGGCGATCTATGTGGCTGAACATTCCCCTCCGGAACAACGCGGTTTTTACACGAGCTTTATCCAAGCAAGCGTTGCTGGTGGATTTGTGCTTTCAATCATTGTGGTGCTTTTGTGCCGGGCGATCATTCCCGAAGATGACTTTGCCGATTGGGGCTGGCGCGTGCCGTTCCTATTGTCGATCTTGCTGCTCGCCATATCGCTTTGGATGCGGCTCAAATTGTCTGAGAGCCCTGTCTTCAAAGCGATGAAAGAAGCGGGCGAGACATCGGGCAATCCCTTCATCGAAAGCTTCACCTATCCCGGCAATCCTAAGCGGATATTTGTTGCCCTTTTCGGCGTTGCCGGCATTCTGACGACAATCTGGTACACTGCGTTCTTCTCAAGCCTAACGTTCCTTAAAGGGAACATGCGGCTTGATGAGCTGACCGTGGAGTTGATCATGCTGGTCGCAGGATCGATCTCGCTCGGCTTCTATCTTGTGGTCGGCAAATGGTCGGACACGGTCGGGCGCAAGAAGCCGATCATCATCGGTGCGCTGGCGACTTTGGTGCTGCTGTTCCCGATCTTCTGGTTCATGGGCAGCCTTGCCAATCCTGGGCTTGCCGAAGCAGCGGAGCGCACGCCTGTCGTGGTTTCCGGTGAGGGCTGCGTCACCGATCCGTTTGCCGAACTGTTCGACCGTGAACAGACCGATTGCGGCAAGATCCTTGGATCCCTTACGGCCAGTGGGGTGGCCTATACGGTCGCACCGGGCGGCGATTTGGGCATCACAGTGGGCGGCGATCCGATTATGATTGGCGAGGATTGGCTAACCGATGGCAGCGCGCGAACCGCCGGTCTTGAAACCGAACTGGCCAATGACGGATTTGATTTCTCACGCCAAGTTCCGCCCTTGCTCAACATTATCGGGATTATCGCTGCGCTGCTTGCCTTAGGCGTTTTGTCGGCGTTGACTTACGGGTCTGTTGCGGCGCTGCTGTCAGAAATGTTCCCGCCGCGCATCCGCTATTCCTCCATGTCGATCCCTTATCACATTGGCGCAGGCTATCTGGGCGGGTTCTTGCCGCTGATCTCTGGAATCATCGTTGCGAGCACTGGCAATGTCTATTCGGGATTGTGGTACACATGGGCCGTAGTCGCCTTTGGACTTTTGGTTGCATGGTGGGGTCTTTCGGGCGGCCCACCCAAGGATTTTGAAGATGGCCCCGCCTGAGCCGACGCTCAGGCTCACAATCGACACGGATGCGCTGGCGGCGAATTGGCGGGCGCTTGATGCAATTTCTGGCAGCGCGAAAGCGGGCGCCGCGGTGAAGGCAGATTGCTATGGGCTGGGCGTCGATGCCTGCGTGCCAGCTTTGCGCAATGCGGGCGCTAAGCGGTTCTTTGTAGCGCATTGGAGCGAGGTTGAGCCGGTCGCGCGCCATGTGCCCCCATCCCAGATCAGCGTGCTGCACGGCCCTGTGCGCGATGCCGATGTCGTTTATGCCAGAGCGAGTGGGGCCGTCCCCGTCATCAACTCTCTTGAGCAGGCGCGGCGTTGGATCGAAGGAGATGGCGGTCCATGTGATCTGATGGTCGACACGGGGATCAACCGGCTCGGTATCGCTTGTGAAGAGATATCTGATCCGGTGATCCAATCGCTCAAAATTCACACCCTCATGAGCCACCTGGCAAGCGCGGATGAGGATTGCGAAACCAATGCGCGGCAGTTGGAGCGGTTTCGCGCATGCCTGCCGTTGATTGCGCATGAGGCTGCAAGTCTGGCAAACAGCGCCGGGATCGCTTTGGGCTCGGATTACGCGTTTGACGCAACGCGTCCGGGTCTGTCTCTATATGGCGGCGTCCCGCGCCCTGAACTCTCAGACGTTATCCGACAGGTGGCATTTCCGCAGGTTGCCACCATCCAAACCCGTGTTCTGAGCGCCGGCGATGCCGTCGGCTATAACGGTGAATTTGTCGCGTCAGGCGCAATGCGAGTGGCTACAGTTTCGCTGGGCTATGCCGATGGCTTTCTGCGGGTGCGAGGGCCAGCTGGCTATCTCGAAACGCAAGGTTGCCGTCTTCCGATCCTTGGCAAAGTATCGATGGATATGATCGTGGTTGATGTCTCGAAGGCCCCAAACCTGCAAGAAGGCGACTGGTTGAACGTGCCTCTTCACCTGCCCGATGCTGCGCAACAAAGCTCTGTTTCGCAGTATGAATTGCTGACGACCTTGGGACATCGTTTTGGCGACTGACCGGTTGTTAGAAAAGAGTTGTGCATCTGTTATTGCACTGCACATTGTGCAGATGCTAACATTGTAGCCTGGCATTTAGGGGCGCACAAATGGCTGGCAAGGCAGATAAAATGCAATCAGAGGCTTCAGACGACACGATTGTTATCAAGAAGTACGCAAATCGGCGTCTCTACAACACATCGTCATCAAGCTATATCACGCTCGATGATCTTGCGAAGATGGTGCGGGAAAATGTTGATTTTGCTGTGTTTGATGCAAAATCTGGTGACGATATTACCCGTTCAATCCTGACGCAGATCATCATGGATGAAGAAGCAAATGGCGGGCAGATGTTGCCTGTTGGCTTTCTGCGTCAATTGATCGGAATGTATGGCAATTCGATGCAGAATTTGATGCCGTCTTATCTCGAAGCAAGCATGGACAATTTCCGCGCCAATCAATCGAAAATCCGCGAAGCCTTTGAGAAAGGACTGAGCGCCAATCCGATCGCCGCAATCCATGAAACCAACATGGCAATGATGCGCGCAGCGGCGGAGACGTTCATTCCCGGCGCTGGTGGTGCAGCAAAATCGACCAAGCGCGATCAGCCTGCACCCGATAACTCAGCCGATGAGATTGCGGCCTTGCGCGAACAAATGGCGCAGATGCAAAAGAAGCTGGACGAACTCGGCAAATAAAGCCACGCGGGCGAGCAATTGGTTCAACTTACGCAGGATATGCCCGTGTCAAACATTCGCCACGCGCTTGATGTAAAGCGCGAAGACGACTTCGCCAAATGGTATCAGGAAGTGATTTCCGCCGCGGACATGGCTGAGGAATCGGGCGTGCGCGGCTGCATGGTCATAAAACCATGGGGCTACGGCATTTGGGAGCGGGTTCAGCGACTGCTTGATGACCGGATCAAGGCGGCAGGCGTTCAGAATACCTATTTCCCCCTGTTCATCCCACTTGCGAATTTTGAGCGTGAAGCAGACCATGTGGATGGGTTTGCCAAAGAGATGGCGGTAGTCACCCATCACCGGCTGATTGCCGATGGGAAGGGTGGTCTTATCCCTGATCCAGAAGCCAAGTTGGAAGAGCCGCTGGTGGTGCGTCCGACCTCTGAGACCATTATCGGTGATGCAATGGCGCGCTGGGTCCAGTCGTGGCGCGATCTCCCACTGCTGCTCAACCAATGGGCCAATGTCGTGCGCTGGGAAATGCGCACCCGTATGTTCCTGCGCACCAGCGAGTTTCTTTGGCAGGAGGGCCACACCGCGCACGCAACGCGCGAGGATGCTTTGACCGAGACTCACCGTGCGCTGGAGATGTACCGGGCCTGCGCAGAAGAGGATTTGGCGCTTCCCGTGGTTGCGGGTGAGAAGCCTGAGAATGAACGTTTTCCCGGCGCGGACGAAACCTGGTCAATCGAAGCGATGATGCAGGATGGCAAAGCGCTGCAGGCGGGCACGTCGCATTATCTCGGCACAAGCTTTGCAGAGGCAGCAGGCATCCAATTTCAAGACCGTGAAGGCGTGCAGCAACACGCGCATACGACAAGTTGGGGCGTCTCCACGCGGATGATTGGCGGGGTGATTATGGCGCATGGCGATGATGATGGCCTACGTGTGCCCCCGCGCATCGCTCCACATCAGATCGTGATCCTGCCGATGCTGCGCGATAAGCCCGAGGATGTCGCGGTGCTTGCCTATTGCGAGGAATTGCACGCAGCTTTGTGCGATCAATGGGCGATGGGTGAGAAAATGCGCGTGCTGCTCGACAAAACACCGGGCAAAGCGACCGCCAAACGCTGGGATTGGGTGCGCAAGGGGGCACCGATCATCGTCGAAGTTGGGCCGCGCGATATGGAGAATGGCAAGGTTGCCATGCTGCGCCGTGATCAGTTGTGGAATTTGGGCAATGGCAAGCCCGCTATGGCTTTCACCCCGCGAGATGAATTCGTAGGCGGTGCCGCGCAATTGCTCGAAGACATCCAAGCTGCACTGCTTGAAGAGGCCCGCGCGCGCCGCGATGCCAACATCACACGAGGGCTCAACCATTGGCACGATGTCGTCAACCACTTCCGCAAAGGCGGCAAATATCCTGGATGGGTCGAGGTTGAATGGGCGAGGCCAACAGGCGCTGCGCTCGAAGCAGTGGTTGAAAAGCTGAAGGCAGAGAAGCTTACCTTCCGCAACGTTCCGCGCGATGGCGATCCTGCGAGTGGCGAATGCATCTTCACCGGCGATGCTGCGGTCGAGCGCATTCTGGTCGCACGCGCCTATTGATCGGGACGCTATTGATCTTGAAGCGGCGTGCTGCAACATCTGCTTTCATGATCAGATCCCTCGCATTCGCCGTCGCTCTACTCGTAATCCCCTTCGCTGCGCAGGCACAAGAGTCAGATGTCTCGCCAGATGCTCCTGATGATCCCGGCCTTGAGGTTTCTGAAGAGCGCCTGCGCGCGGATATGGACACGATTGTCGGGTTCGGTACGCGCCACACCCTTTCATCGCAAACCCATCCGACCCGCGGCGTGGGAGCGGCTGTCAATTGGGCGCTCGCTGAGTTCGAGCGGTCCAGCGCGCGCTGCGATGGGTGCCTTGATGTGCAATCGGTTGAACGGGTGGTGGAGGCCGACGGCAGGCGGATCCCGACCGACACGCTGGTCCGCAACGCGGTTGCGATTCAGCGCGGCAGTGTGCGGCCCGATGAGGTCATCATCGTCCAAGGCCACTACGACACCCGCGTCACCGATCCGCTGAACGCCACAGACGATTCGCCCGGTGCGAATGACGATGGCTCTGGCAGCGTCATGATCCTGGAGGCCGCGCGCATTCTATCTCAGCGCGAATATCCTTCCACCATCATCTATGCGCTCCTGACGGGTGAGGAGCAGGGCCTTTATGGCGCGGGCATTCTGGCCGACTGGGTGACCGAGCAGGGCTTCACCGTCAAAGCCGTGCTCAACAACGATATGATCGGCAATGCCTGCGGGTCAGATGGCTATTGCGAGCATGACGTGGTGCGGGTTTTCTCAGAGGGGCTGCGCGCAGATTCCACAGATCGCCTCCGCGCACTACAACGCCGCTTTGGTGGAGAAAATGAAAGCCCCGCGCGCAATCTGTCGCGTTGGCTGTTCAATTTCGCCGCGGAATATCCTGATGGCATGCAGGTGCGGCAAATATGGCGGACTGACCGAATGGGCAGGGGCGGTGACCAAATCCCCTTCCTTGATCGCGGCTATCCCGCCATCCGTGTTATGGTAGCGGTAGAGGATTATGACCACCAACACCAAGATTTGCGCACCGAAGACGGGGTCAAATATGGCGACACGATTGATGAGCTTGATTGGACTTATCTCACCCGCTCAAGCATCCTCAACGTGCGCGCGCTACACGCACTCGCAATGGCTCCGATGCCGCCGCAAGTGAGCGCGGATGGGATTGTGCGGACAGACACTGAAATTACGTGGGATCCCGTCCCAGGCGCCTCCATTTATGCGGTGGTAAAGCGCCGGACCGATGAGGCGGACTGGCGCTATGATCAGGCGGGCATAATAGCCCAGCAACAAACAGGAGCAGATGGTGAGCCCGTGCGCGGAGCGGACCAACCATTTTCCATTACAGACAATTCTCGCGGCGATGATTGGATATACGGCGTTATGGCCTGCAATTGGACGCCAGCGCGGATTTTCTGCTCGCCCGTTTCCAGTGCGGTCCCCGGAGGTGCTTTTGCGCCGGTGGAACAGCCTGCGGAAAACTAGGATAGACCCCGTTCGCCCTTCGACAAGCTCAAGGTGAGCGGGTAGGAGGTGAGGTGATGGCAAAACACAAACAGCCCCAGGGCTTCCCCACCAAGAAACAGGTTCTCGAATTCATCCAGACCTCTGATACGCCTGCTGGCAAGCGCGAGATTGCGCGTGCCTTTGGGTTGAAGGGGCAGGAGAAGATCGCGCTCAAGAAATTGCTCAAAGATATGGCAGAAGAGGGCCTGATCGACGGCAAAAAAACTGCCTATCACCGTATGGGTGGCGTACCCAAAGTCACCGTGCTGCGCGTGATCGAGATCGAGGATGGCGAACCGATCGCCGTGCCCGACAATTGGTCTCCTGATGCGCCCGATAAACCGCCGCGCCTGACGATGCGCGAAATGAAATCGCGAGGCGGGAAGCGCGCTCCTGCGCTGAAACGCGGTGATCGAGTCCTTAGCCGCGCTGAGGAAACGGAAAGCGGATGGATTGCCTTTCCGATGAAGAAGCTGCCCGCGCGTACCGAAGGTCTGCTCGGCGTCGTCGAAGTGGACGGCTCGGGCAAAGCGTGGCTGGCGCCCGTCGATAAACGCATCCGCCGCGCCTCCCCGATCAGCGATCTAGGCGAGGCGGAAGAGGGGCTGCTTGTGCTCGCTGAACGCGCTGGACGATCTGAGCGCGCGGGCGTCAAAGTTGTCGAAGTGATCGGCGATCCGCTTGCCCCAAAAAGCTTCAGCATGATCGCAATCGCCAAACATGGCATCCCGCACGTTTTTCAGGAAGGCGTCCACGAAGAAGCGCAGCGTGCGGCGAACTTGCAGCTTTCCGAAAGCAAGCGCGAAGACCTGCGCGCTTTGCCAATAGTCGCAATCGACCCTGCCGATGCGCGTGACCACGATGATGCAATTTGGGCAGAACCAGACGGGAAGGGCGGGTTCAACGCTCTCGTCGCGATTGCCGATGTCAGCTTCTATGTGCGCCCCGGCTCTGCGCTGGATAAAGAGGCGAGAAAGCGGGGTAATTCGGTCTATTTTCCCGACCGGGTGGTGCCGATGCTGCCCGAAATCCTCTCTGCTGATGTGTGCTCTTTGCGCGAGGATGAGGACCGAGCGGCGATGGCCTGTCACCTGCATATCGATGGCGAGGGGAAGATCAGCAATATCCGCTTCACCCGCGCGCTCGTCCGCATCCACCACAACATCGCCTATGAGGATGCGCAAGCGGCGATAGATAGCAGCGATGCGCCCGAACATCTCGTCAATCTGTGGGAAGCATGGCGCGCTTTGGCGGCTGCGCGAGCGGCGCGCGATCCGCTCGAACTGGAACTGCCAGAGCGCCGCGTGGTGCTGGGCGATGACGGGCAGATTGCAGAGATTGCCGTGCGCGAAAGGCTCGATGCGCACCGCGTGGTCGAAGACTTTATGATCGCCGCCAATGTCGCTGCGGCCAAAGCACTGGAGGCCAAGAACGCTCCAGTCGTTTACCGAGTCCATGAAACGCCGAGCCGGGAAAAGCTGATTGCGCTACGCGATTACATGGCGACACTCGGCAAGAAGCTGGCCTTGGGCCAGGTGATCAAGCCCGGCCTGTTCAACGCGATGATGAATGATATCACCGAAGAGGCTGAACGCGCGCAGGTGATGGAGGCGGTGCTTCGCAGCCAGACGCAGGCCTATTACAGCCCTGCCAATGCCGGGCATTTCGGATTGGCTTTGGCGTCTTATGCGCACTTCACCTCGCCCATTCGCCGCTATTCGGACCTGTTGGTGCACCGGTCTTTGGTAGAGGCATATAAACTTGAACAGCCCAAACCGCCGGGCTCGCTCCCTGATACAACCGGCCTTTCAGACAAGGACCGTGCGAGCCTACAAGAGGTCTCCGATGCGATCAGCCAGACCGAACGCCGCGCGATGGAGGCGGAACGCGACACAATTGACCGCTATGTCGCAGCGTGGCTTTCGGGCCGGGTTGGCGAGGTTTTAGACACGCGCATCACCGGGGTGCAGGGCTTCGGCTTCTTCGCGACGATCCTTGGCCTTGGCGGCGATGGTTTGGTGCCAATCTCAACGCTGGGCGCCGAACATTTCCGCCATGACGAAGCAGCGCAGGCTTTGGTGGGTGAGGACACCGGGACAACCTATGCTGCAGGCGATCGGCTGAAGCTCAAACTGGCTGAGGCCAACGCGTTAACAGGCGCGCTCAAATTCGTGCCGGTTGATGCGGATGGCAATGCAATCGAAGCGCGCGGTGCGCGGCCTGCTCCGCGTTATGAACGCCGGGGCGGGCGCAAACCCGGCGGCCCAAAAAGGGAAGGGAAATACGCGGTGGGAAAGCGAGGGCGGCCCGGGAACATTCGCCACCAGGGACGCCGGAAGTAGTCACTATGCCATGTGCTCGCTCTGCATCTCGTCATAGTCAGATGGGATGATGTAGAGCGGACAGGGGAGCGATCCGGCCTGGCCTGCAAAGTGGCTTACCAAAGGCCCCGGATTGCCGCCTTTTGCCGCCCCCAGACAGAGCGCTGCGACCTCGCGGTGGCCTTCGAGAAATTCGCTCACGATCTTTTGGCCATTGCCGATGGCGACAGAGATGGTGGGCATGATCCCGCTTTCTGCGAGCAGATTGCCAGCAACCCCGTGGGCAAGCACTTCGGCCCGGTCGCGCGCTTCTTCTTCGATTGTGGCTTGCACTCCCCCAAAGGCGCTAAAGTTTTGCTGCGCGACGAGGGCGAGCAGATGCACCGCGCCATCGGCCTGCACCGCGCGCCTTGCAGCAAAGCGCAAAGCGGCGCGCGCTTCGTCACTTTCATCAATAATCACAAGAAAAGTGCGCATTTTGCCCCGTCTCCACGTGTTGTTTCCACGCCCTGTTTGGCGCAGATATCCCGGCAATCGGGTAACAATGCAAGTTCGTGACACTTTTGACCCTTGCGCAGCGGACATTAAACCGTAAGCGAACGCTACGGATCACTAAAGATTTAGCCAGGAGACTCCCCAGGAATGGCAATCGAACTCAAAATGCCCGCTCTTTCTCCGACAATGGAGGAAGGCACATTGGCCAAGTGGCTGGTAAAGGTCGGCGACACAATAAGCTCCGGCGATATCATGGCCGAGATTGAAACTGACAAGGCGACGATGGAGTTCGAAGCGGTTGACGAGGGCATAGTGGCGGCCATCCTCGTGGATGAGGGCGCTGAGAATGTCGCGGTGGGAACGGTGATCGCGATGCTGGCTGAAGAGGGCGAGGATGTCGGTGATGTAAGTGCGCCCACTGCTGCGCCTCCGCCAGCTGAGGCAGAACCTGCACTGGCTCCAACTCCGGCCCCGTCAGCGGACGGTCCAGCGGCATCCCCAACCGCGCGCAAGCTCGCAGAGATCAATGGTATCGAACTCGCTTCAGTCTCTGGAACCGGCCCTAAAGGCAAAATCACCAAAGGCGATGTCGAAGCTGCGATTGAAGCGGGCGGCGGCGCTGCTGCAACCCCCGCTCCAGCACCGGCACCGGCGGCATCTTCGCCCGCGCCTACAGCATCAAGTGGCCGCGTGATCGCGTCGCCACTCGCTAAGCGGATCGCAAAGCAAAAGGGCTTTGATCTTGCCGCTATCGCCGGCACTGGCCCCAATGGCCGCGTGGTCAAAGCCGATGTGGAAAGCTTCGTCCCCTCCGCGGCGCCTGCAACGGCCGCTGCGCCCGCAGCCTCTGCACCAGCGAGCACGTCTGCTGCTGCATCTCAACCTGCCAATGAGTATGACGCGCCTTACGCGACGCAAAAGCTGGGTAATGTCCGCAAGGTTATCGCGCGCCGCCTCACGCAAGCGAAACAGGACATCCCGCATATCTATCTCACCGTGGATATCCGGCTCGATCCGCTGCTCGCACTGCGCAAGCAATTGAACGCGTCCTTGGAGGCCGATGGCGTCAAGCTGTCGGTCAACGATCTGCTGATCAAAGCACTCGCCCGCGCGCTCCAACGCGAACCGCAATGCAATGTCAGCTATCAGGGCGATGTCATGCACCAATATACGCGCGAGGATGTCTCCGTTGCGGTGGCGGCACCAAGCGGCCTTATTACCCCGATCATCCGCGATGCCGGTCGCAAGGGGCTGGCTGAAATCAGCCAAGAGATGAAGGTGCTTGCTGGCAAAGCGCGCGATGGCAAGCTGGTCCCGCATGAATATCAAGGCGGCACGGTCTCACTGTCTAATCTCGGCATGTTCGGCACCAAGCAGTTTGACGCCGTGATCAACCCGCCGCAAGGGATGATCTTGGCCGTGGGCGCAGGCGAACAGCGCCCCTATGTGGTTGACGGCGCATTGCAAGTCGCCACCGTGATGAGCGCCACAGGCAGCTTTGACCACCGCGCAATCGACGGAGTGGACGGCGCAAAACTGCTCGACCAATTGCGCAATCTGATCGAAAACCCGATGGGGCTGGTGGTCTGATGCGAAGCCCACTTGAGGCTGGTATTGTACTTACACTCGCCAGCTTTTGGGCCGCTCTGGCAGTTTATCAGTTCAGCGTTGCCGGGCTAAGCACCCTTTCCGGTGAGCAAATCGGATGGGGTATTCTAATCTCACCTCTTGCGCTGCTTTACGCTGTCTTCGTTGCGGGAACACCTGCCCTGCTTGTGGGCTGCGGAATGGTGTTTCGTAATTTTGTGATCACTGTTGGGTTCGTCCTCGCAGCCCTAATCATTCAGATCCTTGGATGGCCTGCAGAAACGCCTTGCGCATATGCATGGCCTGATTGCGATGATGCCTTTAGCTCATATCGGACCATGGTTATTCTGTGTTGGTTTGTCGCTGGTGTCGGCATTGTTGCAAGGGCATTGATACCACAGGGCGAAGATATAGAACTTGAAAGATTTGAGGCGGGAAGCCACGAGCACTTCGAAGATGAGGAGGCGGCGCGAGAGCAATCAGAAGATGAGATGCAATCTCACGAACCGCAGCAACGGTATGCCCAAACTCAAATGGAAAAACGGGGGCATGCTGGAAAAAGCCCTGGTCCAAAAAAGCAATACTGGGAGTATTATGAGGACGAGTAACAAACTTCGCGCAATCAAAAAGCCGATTTGGCCGGTGGTTTAAATTCTACAATAGGGGGATCACATGATGATGCGTTCGATAATATCTGCGGCTGCCTTGGCGGGTCTTGCCGCTTGTGGCGGTGAAGCGGACACGATGCCCGCCGACAACGGGCTGGTCATTGAAACCGTCCCCACAGATGAGGCCGTTCTTGATGATGAGAGCCTCGCCAATGCCGATGCTGAGCCAATGGATGGGGAGGCGGACATTCCCGCCAGCGTAAATCCACAAGCCGAAATCCGCCCGGTGCGCGTTGGCGGCGATGGGCCTGATTTGGATGCTTGCGGCGGATATGGCGAAGTGACGGGGCTTAACCCCAATGGCGACAACTTCCTCGCCGTGCGCGCATCCCCCTTTGTTGGGGCATATGAACTGGACCGGTTGGAGCCGGGCCAAGGCGTTTCCATGTGCGATTATGAAGGTGGCTGGGTCGGCATTGTCTATGACAAAAGCGGGGATGCTGATTGCGGGACTGGATCACCGGTCGCGAGCGAGCGCGATTATGAAGGTCCGTGTGAAAGCGGTTGGGTCAGCGAAGACTTTGTGACGTTGCTGGCAGGGTAAGACGCGAGCCTTTGCAGAACTTTGGCATCTTGATTGTGAAGTCGGTGGTGATCGCGGTCTGCGCGGGGTTTGCGGCGGCGATACCGGTGGTGGTGGTGAACGCAGTCGACAGCTACATTTTAGACACGCCGATGTTCCAGCCTATGGTGTTCTCGCTGTATCTATCAGTGGCCATGCTGGGCTGTTTTGCGATTGGCCTGCCGATCGCGCTGCTTACATACTTTCTTGCTGGAAAACATATGGTTCGGTTTCCCACCACTTTGCCTTTGGCCGCGTTTCTTTCGGTCATCGTGATGACGATTGCGAGTTTTGTGATCGCTGGACCTGAAGGCATCGTGCTGCTTGGTTTTCCAGCAGCATTGTCAGCGGCAACCTTTGCAGGGTTGGGCTGGTTGTGGATTATCCGGCCTTTGCGGGACCGGATGGAGAATGCCGACCGAGATGTTTGGGGTGACATCGACAATGCCTGATCGCCATCTCACCATCCGCGCGACCGCTATGCCCACCGACCTCAACCCGTATGGCGGGGTATTTGGTGGCTGGTTGATGGCGCAAATGGCCTTGGGAGCAGGCTCGCTGGCTAGTCGCGTTGGCAAGGGCAAGGCGGTTGTGGTCCACGCCACCGACTTTACTTTTCCCGGCGCAATGGTCGTGGGCGATGAGCTTTCGGTCTATTGCGAGATCATCGCGGCCGGCAATACCTCGCTCACTGTGCTTGCAGAGGGCGAGGCGCGCGAGCGCAACGGCGAAAGCACCCTTAAAGTTTCACATGGCACGTTCAAATTCGTGCTACTCGATGACAATGACAAACCCCGCCCAGTGGGCGATGTGACCCTCCCCAAGGATGACAAAAACGATGGCTAATACCTCCTATGATGTGATTGTGCTCGGCTCTGGTCCGGGCGGCTATGTCGCGGCGATCCGCTGTGCACAGCTGGGCCTGAAAACGGCCATCGTTGAGCGTGAGAATCTGGGTGGCATCTGCCTCAATTGGGGCTGTATCCCGACCAAGGCGATGCTGCGCTCGGCTGAGATCAAGCACTATATGGACCATGCGGCGAGCTATGGGTTGAAGGTTGCTGGCAGCATTGAGGCGGATCTGGATGCTATCGTGAAGCGCAGCCGCGGGGTTGCCAAACAGCTCAATCAGGGGGTCGGCCACCTGATGAAGAAGAACAAGATTACTGTGCATATGGGGGAAGGGAGGCTGACCGGCCCCAATTCGCTGGTGGTAAAGGGCGGCGCTGATGGCTCTGGGGGCGAAGAGCAGCTCAGCGCTAAGCACGTCATCGTTGCGACCGGCGCGCGTGCGCGCGACCTGCCCTTTGCACCTGCTGACGGGAAGCGCGTGTGGACCTATCGCCATGCGATGGTCCCGCCAGAGATGCCGACAAAGCTGTTGGTGATAGGGTCAGGAGCCATCGGTATCGAGTTTGCGAGCTTCTACAACGATATGGGCGTCGATGTGACGGTGGTTGAGATGCTCGACCGGATCGTCCCGGTTGAGGATTCTGATGTATCAAGCTTCCTGGAAAAGAGCCTCAAAAAGCAGGGCATCGGCATCATGACCAGCGCTGGGGTTGAAGACCTCAAGGTCGGTGCCATGGGTGTTACTGCGACGATCAAGGATGCCAAAGGCAAGGTTGAGACCACTGAGTTCAGCCATGTCATCACCGCTATCGGTATCGTGCCCAACACCGAGGACATCGGGCTTGAAGGCTTAGCCGAGATGGACCGGGGCTTCATCCAAATCGACCCCTATGGCCGCACCAAGAGCGCGGGTCTGTGGGCCATTGGCGACTGTACGCCGGGCCCTTGGCTTGCGCATAAGGCCAGCCATGAAGGCGTGACCTGTGCGGAGGCGATCGCGCAGGAGCTGGGCAATGGCGAGGTGCACCCGCATCCCGTCGACCGCTCAGCCATACCGGGCTGCACCTACTGCCACCCGCAGGTCGCCAGCGTTGGTCTGACCGAAGCCAAGGCGAAAGACGCCGGTTACGATGTGAAGGTCGGCAACTTCCCCTTTATCGGCAATGGCAAAGCGATTGCGCTCGGAGAAGCGGAAGGCTTCATCAAGACGGTGTTCGACGCGGCTACTGGAGAACTGCTCGGTGCGCATATGGTAGGCGCTGAAGTAACCGAACTGATCCAGGGCTACACTGTGGGCAAGACGCTGGAGACAACCGAGGCGGAACTGATGCAGACCGTGTTCCCGCATCCCACCTTGTCCGAGATGATGCACGAAAGCGTGCTCGACGCCTATGGCCGCGCGATCCACTTCTGATGGGCAAAAGCGACAATTCCAAAGGGAATATAGAAAGCCCCTTTCTCACCAAGAATGACCTGATCGCTCGCGTGAAGGGTCAGATGTTCCCCAAAGGCAAGCAGTTCGCCCCATCGCTGGTGATGTGGGGCGATCCGCATGGTGATGATTTGGGGAAGGAAGAGGACTTGGACCACCTCGAACACCTCTCCAAACCGGAGGAAGAAGAGTAATTCCGTCCGATCGAACTAAGCGATTTTGAAAAAAGAGAAGGTGGCGGACAGTCAGGGATTCGAACCCTGGAAGGGCTTGCACCCTTGCCGGTTTTCAAGACCGGTGCATTCAACCACTCTGCCAACTGTCCGTGGTCCGAAGGCTCGCTAGCGATGTGCAGAACGATTGTCACTAGGGGATATGAGTTAAGGATCAACTTAAACAGGAATTCTAGTATTCGCTCCGCGCCCGAGTGCCACGCGCTGATCGATGAACGGAAACAGAAACTGGGTAATGCGGAGCGCGGCGGCTTTGAACTGTCGCTGCAATATGCGAGTGGGTTTGGGACCAGACGAATTGCTCATCTGCAATTCATACGAGTTGAGAGATAAACCTCAGATGATCTTGCCAAGGCTTCTATCCTTCACTGTTTTGTTTCTCGTTGCATTAGGGCTGAACACAACCACTCCGGCGCCTGCTTCCGCGCAAGTCGCCGCGCGCGATGGGATTGGGTTTGATGCCTATATGGAACTGCTTAAAGCGCGCGCGCGGGCTGAGGGAGTAAGTGAGGCAACTCTGCAAAGGATGACAGCCGGACTTACGCCCAATGCGCGGGTGATCCGACTTGACCAGGGGCAGCCGGGAAGTCCGACTAGGCGCGGCTACCCTGCCATGGCCCCCTATATCCGCACTCATGTAAACTCACAGAGGATTGCGGGTGGTCGCCAAGTCTATCGCGCCAATTCAGGCCAATTGGCCGCGGTTGAGCGCGCCTATGGTGTCCCGCCCCAGATCATCGTTGCGATCTTTGGGCACGAAACAAGCTATGGGCGAATCCGAGGCAATTTTGACCTCTCCCGCAGCCTTGCAACTCTCGCATGGGAAGGTCGCCGCCGTGATCTGTTCGCGGGAGAATGGGTGGCTTTGATGAAAGTCGCTGATCGGGGGTTCTCGCGAGACCAGCTAATTGGCAGCTACGCAGGCGCCTTTGGCAATCCGCAATTCCTGCCCTCTGTCTATCTGCGGCTTGCTGCTGATGGTGATGGAGACGGTCGCGCGAACATCTTCACCAACCGTGCGGATACGTTCGCATCTATCGCAAACTACTTCCGCGATGCCGGTTGGCGAACCGGACAACCATGGGGCGTAAGAGCGGCCGTTCCTCGCGGTTTTGACGTTGATGCGTATAAGACTGAGCTGGTTGCACCGGTATGCCCCCGTGTCCATGAACGCCACAGCCAGTGGAAGACGGTTGCCGAATGGCGCCAGTTAGGGGTCCAGCCACAACGCTATCTGCCCAATGATACGCTGGTGTCGCTGTTCCAGCCCGATGGCCCCGGTCAGCCTGCATGGCTGCTCACTGGAAATTACCGGGTTATCCTCGAATACAATTGCTCGAACTATTACGCGATGAGCGTAGGATTGCTCGCCGACGAAATCGTGAACTAACTTCTGGCGCGCTCTCGTCAAAAAGGCGCGTCCGGCCTATATCCTTGGCGTGATGAGATGGCCTTCTAAATTGGTGATATTGGTGGCAGCATTGGCTGCTGTGCCAGTCTTCGCAGAAGAAACGGCAACACCGCCCACTGCCAGTGAAGCACCCGTGGCCATGCTGGTCGACATCACCAGTGGACAGGTGCTTCATAGCCGCAATTCAGACCGGCGTTTCGTGCCTGCATCGATCACAAAAGTGATGACCATATTCCATGCCTTTGAGCTGATGGATGAGGGGATCCTTAGCCCCAGCCAGACCTTTATAATGCCAAGGCAAGTTTGGGAGCAGTGGAGCGGCGAAGGCTCAACGATGTGGATTGAAGCGGACGCGGATGTCGCTGTCGTCGATCTATTGGCCGGCATAGCCAATGTGTCTGCCAATGACGGATCAGTGTTGCTTGCCCAGGGGCATGCCGGGTCGGTTGACGCTTGGGTCAATGGTATGAATGCGCGCGCGCGCGATCTGGAGCTGGCGTCTAGCCATTTTGGTACGCCTAATGGTTGGCCCGATGAAGGCCGCACCTTCACCTCAGCACAGGATTTGGTTGTGCTGGCAGAGGCACTTTTGGACCGTCACCCTGACAAATATGCCCGCATCATCGGCAAGCGCAGCTTCACCTATAACGGGGTTGAACAGTTCAATTACGACCCACTGATCGGCCGCATAGAGGGCGCAGACGGGATCAAGACGGGCTTCACCAATGAGGCGGGTTATGGCTATCTCGGCACCGCTGAACGCGATGGGCAACGGCTAGTTATGGTGGTGGCGGGTGCTCCGACCCTTGGCACAAGGGCACGGGCAGCGCGCCGATACATCGAATGGGGTTTTGCCGCGTTTGATCGGCAGCGCCTATTCGGCGCTTCACAAACTGTCGGAGAAGCAAGAGTCCAAGGGGGCGATGCACGCTCGGTGCCTTTGCGCACCGACAGAGATGTCTTCGTCAATGTGCCCAAGAATCGGGCCTCCGAATTGCAGCTCTCCATTGTCTATGACGGTCCCGTGCGCGCTCCGTTTGAAGAAGGCGAAGAGATCGCCTCACTTGTGGTCGAGGTTCCGGGTATGGAGCCTGCGCGCATGCCCTTACTCGCTACCCAAAGCGTCGATGAGGCGGGTGTGCTTGATCGGATTGTCAACGCACTTGCGGGATGGTTGGGATGATGCGCCCAGCAACAAACGGTCGCTTCATCGCGTTTGAGGGCGGTGAAGGGACAGGAAAATCCACGCAGGCCCGTCTGCTGGCTGAAGCGCTTCGTTCGCACGATATCAAAGTCAATACCACGCGAGAGCCGGGCGGAACTGCTGGGGCGGAGGCCGTTCGGGAATTGCTGTTGTCACCACCGGGTGAGGGATGGGGCGCTCAGGCAGAAGCCTTGCTGTTTGCGGCCGCGCGTGCCGATCACGTTGACCGCCTTATCAGACCTTCTATCGAGGCTGGAGAATGGGTGATCAGTGATCGCTTTGTCGATTCAAGCCGCGCCTATCAAGGCGGTGCAGGGGGGCTTGGTGACGAGGCCATTTGTGCTTTACATGACTTTGGGAGCAAGGGGCTGCGTCCTGATCTCACCATCCTGCTCGAAGTCGACGAAGCCAGAATTGCAGGCAGGCTTGCAGCGCGCGATGGCGGGCAAAGTGATGCAATTGGCGGGCGTTCGATTGAATATCACCGCCAAGTGGCAAACAGCTTTCGTGCGCTCTCAAAGGCTGATCCCAATGGCTTTCGCGTGGTTGATGGCACCGGATTGCCTGAAGACGTTCATGCTAAAATCTGGGCGGTGGTCACGCCTTTGCTGCTGAACAAATCGAAATGACTGAGTGGCTAAACCACGATGATGCGTGGCGCGAATGGCGCTCTGCCATGGAAAGCGCGCGGATGCATCATGGGTGGATATTTGCGGGCAAGGGCGGGCTTGGCAAACGGGATTTTGCGCAAGCGGCAGCGCGCGAATTGGTAGCGCAGTCTGGTATACCGCAGCCCGCTGGTGATCACCCGGATATCATCACGCTTACCTACGGACCAAAGAACGACAAAGAGGCTAAGGCCCAAGCGGATGGAAAGGACTTTGAACGCGCTCGCTCCATCCGCGTCGATCAGATCAGGACGATGCAAAGGCGCCTCATCACTAGGCCGACATTGGGTGATCGCCGTGTGATCATCGTCGATCCGGCTGATGATATGGAAACGAGCGCTTCCAACGCTCTGCTGAAAAGCCTCGAAGAGCCGCCTGCCGGGACCTTCTTCATTCTTGTAACGCATCGGCCATCGCGCTTGTTGCCGACCATTCGATCTCGCTGCCGAATGCTGCGGTTTCCCATGCTTACAGCGGGGCAGCTTGAGGCTATGTTGGAGGCGTCTGGCTCCGCGGCAGGTGATCAGGACATGTCAGCTGCCATACGCGCGGCCGACGGGTCCTATGGGGCGGCCCTTCGCTATATTGAGCAAGATCTTTCACCCATCGCGGATCACATCGCACATTTGCTCACCCGGTCTGATACGCAGCTCTCTGCTCGCACAGATCTTGCTCAACTTATTGGTCCGCGCGCTGATCGGGAGCGTTTGGCAGCGGTGATGGAGCTTGCTCAGGCGATTTCGGCAGATTGCGCGCGCAAGGCGCAGAATCCCAGCCACCGCGCAGCTTTGATTGAAGTGCACAGCGACCTCGTCACACTCGGCGCCAAGGCCCCAACCCACAATTTCGACACCGGGCTGCTCACCCTTGAAATCGGCAGCTTGCTCAAGCGCGCTGGCCAAGCTAGCGAGCACGCCCATGGATAAGACTTCCCCCGACACATTCTACATCACGACCGCGATCAATTACCCCAACGGTCGCCCACATATCGGCCATGCTTATGAAGGCATAGCGGCCGATGTGATCGCGCGGTTTCAAAGGCTTCAGGGCAAGACAGTACGGTTCCAGACTGGCACTGACGAACATGGCCTGAAAATGGCGCGCAAGGCGGAAGAGCAGGGGCGCACACCGCGCGAACTCGCCGATGAAATGTCCGGCTATTTCCGCGAGATGGATGAAAAGCTTAACATCAGCTTTGATCGCTTCATTCGGACAATCGAGCCAGAACACCACCGCGCTTCACAAGCCATTTGGCAGCGGATGGACGAAGCGGGCGACCTCTATCTTGACCGCTACGAGGGATGGTACTCTGTCCGTGACGAAGCGTATTATGATGAAAGTGAACTGAAAGAAGGGGAAGGGGGCGAAAAGCTATCCCCCCAAGACACCCCGGTTGAATGGACCGTAGAGGAAAGCTGGTTCTTCCGCCTGTCGAAGTACCAAGAGCCGCTGCTGGACTTGCTTAAGACCCCCGGTTTTTTGGAGCCTGCAAGCCGTCGGAACGAGATGATCGCGTTTGTTGAACAGGGCCTGCGCGATCTATCGGTGAGCCGCACCAGCTTTGATTGGGGTGTGAAAGTCCCCGGCTCTGACAACCATGTGATGTATGTCTGGGTCGATGCGCTTACGAATTATCTAACGGGTCTTGGCTTTCCCAATGAAACTCCTGAAATGGAGGGATTTTGGCCCGCTGATCTGCACCTGATCGGCAAAGACATCGTGCGCTTTCACACTGTCTACTGGCCTGCCTTCTTGATGAGTGCGAAGCTGCCGGTGCCAAAGAAGGTGTTCGGTCACGGTTTCCTGCTTAATCGCGGGCAAAAGGAGTCAAAATCGCTGGGCAATGTGACCGACCCGCTGGAACTTGCAGATGCGTTTGGGGTGGATGCCTTGCGCTATTTCCTGATGCGCGAAGTCGCCTTTGGTAAAGATGGCAGCTATTCCCCTGAGGCGATTGTAGAGCGTGCCAATGGCGAGCTTGGCAATGCCTTTGGCAATCTCGCGCAGCGGACCTTGGGGTTCATCGCGAAGAATTTGGAAGGCAGGCTCCCGCAAATCTTTGGACACTTAGAGGCGGATGACGAACTGTTCCAAGTGGTCGACAAGGCGATCCATCAGGATATTCCGCAGCATTTCGAGGGTTTGGCGCTGCAACAAGGGGTTGAGGCATGGCTACAAGCCGTCTTTGCCTGCAACGCCTATATCGATGCTGAGGCGCCTTGGGCGCTGCGTAAGACCGATCCTGAGCGCATGGAAACGGTCCTCGCAACGCTCTATATCTGCATCGCGCAGCTTGCCGTGGCCATACAGCCGGTGATCCCTGAAAGCGCGGGCAAGCTGCTTGATGCGATGGGCACTGGTAAAGCTTTGCGCACTTATGACGGTATCCGCAGCCATTGGTATTCACCGCTAGCTAAAGGAGGCTTTACGCTTGAGAAGCCCACGCCCTTGTTCCCCCGTCTCGAACTGCCTGAACAGGAAGCCGATTGATGCTTATCGATAGCCATTGTCACCTTGAGTATGAGGGTTTGGTTGAAGATCAGCAGGGTGTTCTAACGCGTGCGCGTGAGGCGGGGGTCGGGGCCTTCCTTAATATCTCGACCAAGCAAAGCGAGTGGGAACAGGTTGTAGGAACCGCACGGCGCGAAATGGATGTCTTTGCCAGTGTCGGCATCCACCCGCATGAAGCAGATGGGCATAAGGATTTGGGCCGCGGCGTGTTGCTCGCCGCGACCGAGGATCCCAAAGTCATCGGCATCGGAGAAACAGGCCTCGACTATTACTACGAACATTCCAACCGCGACACGCAAGCCAACCTGTTCCGCATGCATATCGATGTTGCCCGAGAAACCGGTCTGCCGGTTATCATTCACACCCGCGATGCCGAAGATGACACGTTCGAAATCCTCGCGGATGAGATGGAGAAGGGTGCCTTTCCAGCGTTAATTCATTGCTTCACCGCCTCTGCTGAATTTGGTCGCAAAGTGCTCGATTTGGGTCTGACAATCTCTCTGTCTGGCATTGTGACATTTAGGAATGCCAAGGCGTTGCAAGAGGCAGCTAAGGAAGTTCCGGATAACCGCCTGCTTGTTGAGACGGACAGCCCTTTCCTTGCCCCTGTTCCGCATCGCGGTCGGCCATGCGAGCCCGCCTTTGTTGCGGACACCGCGCGGTTTGTGGCGGAATTGCGAGGGACCGAGGCTGATCGGATAGCCGAGCAAACCACTCAGAACTTCACCAGGTTGTTCAGCAAGGCGATGCTGTGAAGCTCATCATGCTCGGCTCTGGCACGTCCACTGGAGTGCCACGCGTGGGCGGGGAAGACGGCACCGGTGATTGGGGCGATTGCGACCCCAACGAGCCTCGAAATCGGCGCAGCAGAGTATCGATCATCGTGGAAAGCGATGAAGGAAAAAGGCTGCTGATTGACACATCATCAGATTGCCGCGCGCAGCTGCTCGCGAACAAGATCAACCGGATAGATGGCGTGTTTTGGACGCATGATCATGCTGATCATTGCCACGGCATCGATGACTTACGGGTTCTGCGTTATGGTCGCGGCGGTCCCATACCCGGCTATGCGTCGACAGAAACCGTGCGGCGTTTGCGGCAGAGGTTCGGCTATGTTTTTGCCGGGCAAGACGGATACCCCACGATCTGCTCAATCGATACCTTGGACCGGCTTAGGATCGTGGCGGGATTTGGCGTGGAATGGTGCCAGATGGAACATGGGCCGGGTGAGACAACAGCCTTCAGATTTGAGAGTGACGACAAGTCTATTGCATATTTGACTGACTTTAGCGCCATCTCTGACGATATGATCGATCTGTGCGATGGGGTGGATATCCTCGTCAGCGATTGTCTGCGCAGAGAGCCTCATCCAACCCATGCCAATTTGGAAATGGCGATGGAACTGGCGAAACGCTCGAATGCAAAGCGGCTTGTGCTGAGCCATTTGGACAAGAGCATGGATTATCGTACGCTTGTTGACGAGGTCCCGGACTTTGTGACCGTGGGATATGATGGGCTGGAGATGATCGCATGAGCGGTGGAGCGTGGGTTTCAATTGTGGCGTTGTTGGGCTGGCTGATACTGGCAGGCAGCGCGCTGGCGAGTTTTCGCATGGGCTGGAGTAAAATGCTCCAATTGGCTTTGGTGTGGTTGGCGATCTTTGCTGGGTTGTTCGTGGTGGCGGACTTGCTTGGTGCAAGACTTCCGGGGTGAGTAAGTTGATGAAACACAGCCGTGGGCTCGCAACCCCAGAACCTATAATTTAACATAATATATATTATCAATCTAAACTAGCAGGCATGGACACAGCCACAAACACCCCCCAACTCTCCCGCCTTCTTTCGATCATGGCGCGGCTTCGCGATCCAGAACGCGGATGCGAATGGGATGTTGCGCAAACATTTGAAACCATCGCGCCATACACTATCGAAGAAGCGTACGAGGTTGCCGATGCCATAGAACGCGCGGACATGGCCGACCTCCAATCGGAACTCGGTGATCTCCTGCTCCAAGTCGTGTTTCATGCCAGGATGGCTGAAGAAGCCGGTCTGTTTTCCTTCGAGGATGTCGCCAAAAGCATCAGCGACAAGATGGAATCGCGCCACCCGCATATCTTTGGCGAGGAAACAGGTGTGATGGATGGCAAGCGTTGGGAGGATCTCAAGGCTGCTGAGCGCGATCGAGCCGGATCGACAAGCGCGATGGACGGAGTTGCTGGCGCGTTACCAGCTCTCATGCGATCGGAGAAACTGCAAAAGCGCGCAGCACGAACAGGCTTTGAATGGCATGATATCAAAGGGCCAATAGAGAAACTTCAGGAAGAGCTTGAAGAGTTGGATCAAGCCTCTCCAGAGGAGAAACTGGTCGAAGCCGGTGATGTCCTGTTCGTTGCAGTCAACATCGTGCGGCGATACGGCGTGGATGCGGAACAGGCTCTAAAGGCGTCCAACAGCAAGTTTGAGCGCCGCTTTCGCGCAATGGAGCAACTGGCACAAAGCGATGGTAAACGCTTTGAGGCGCTATCGCTGGATGAGCAAGAGGCCTATTGGCAGCAGGTCAAAAAGCTCGAGACATAGATCAGTCTGAATTTTAAAGTGTTGAATATTGGCCCAATTCCTTGGGATTGAGTCGTACTGTAAGTCGCCGTGAAGGCCCCTCATCCCCCTCGCCCGCATCCTCGTCTAAAAGCACATCGCCATGCGCATGCAGCCAAGCGATCCTCCTTCCATCAGACACCGGTAATGTAACGGTCACCTCGCTCGCCTTTGCGGTTAGCATCTGCGCAATCTCTTGAGCAAAAGCATCTATGCCGTCTCCCGAAGCGGCTGAAAGCAACACAGCACCGTTCTGCGCTGCGCTCTCCGCCAATTCAGCGCGGCGCGCCTCATCAAGCAGATCGACCTTGTTCCAAACTTCAAGGATCGGGATATCGCTGGCGCCACTCTCCGCATCCATCACACCAAGGTCGGCAAGCACTTCGATCACTTGGCGTTTCTGCGCTGCGTGAGCGGGATTGGCCATATCGCGCACATGGCAGATGATATCAGCCCCCGTGACCTCCTCCAAAGTGGCGCGGAATGCCGCGACCAATTGCGTCGGAAGGTCTGAGATAAAGCCGACCGTGTCTGAAAGAATCGCCTTTTCAACCCCCGGTAGGCTGATTGCGCGCATCGTGGGATCGAGTGTCGCAAAAAGAAGGTCTTCTGCCATCACCTCCGCACCGGTTAGACGGTTGAAAAGTGTCGATTTTCCAGCGTTCGTGTAACCAACAAGAGCGATTACGGGCCAAGGTGCCCTGCCCCGTCGCTCCCTATGAAGGCTGCGTGTCTTGCGCACTTGCTCCAACTCACGCCGCAAACGCCCCATGCGCTGACGGATCATTCGCCTATCGGCCTCGATCTGCGTTTCACCGGGACCGCCAAGGAAGCCAAAACCGCCGCGTTGGCGTTCAAGGTGGGTCCAACTGCGCACCAATCGGCTTTGCTGGTAATCAAGGTGCGCCAGCTCAACCTGAAGCCGGCCCTCTGCGGTGGCAGCGCGTTCCCCAAAAATCTCAAGAATAAGGCCGGTCCGGTCAATCACCTTGCGTTTGAGTTTGTCTTCAAGATTGCGCTGCTGGATGGGCGTCAGCGCGCCATCAACGATCACCAGCTCGCATTCATGCAGCTCGCAAGTTGTCTTGATATTCTCAACCTGACCGGATCCAAACAGTGTGTTTGGCTGCATTTGCCGGACCGGTAAAATTTCAGAATGTTCGATCACTACACCGATGGCGAGCGCAAGCCCTTCAGCCTCCTGAAGCCTCTCACTCGCATCAAGATCGTAGCGTAAGGCCCTGATATCCGGGCACAGGACCAGCGCCCGCGCACCGCGGGTCACTTCATCCATCAAATCATCGTCAAAGCTCAGTAGTCAGTCCCGAAATCTACGTCACTGTCGTCTTCATCGGTCTGGTCGGACAAGTCGACTGGGCTTGCAGGTTGGATCGTGGAGACGGCATGTTTGTAGGCCAATTGCACCGCGCCATCACGTTCTAACAGCATGCAAAACAGATCGTAAGCAGCGATCCGCCCCTGCAACATCACCCCGTTCACCAGAAACATTGTGACCTGCACACCGGATTCGCTCACGCGTCCCAGAAAAACATCTTGCAGCAGGCGTTGCTTGTTGTTGCCGGAGCGATTGCTGAACTGTTCCGCATCCACCGGCCCACCCGGCATTATTGTTGAAATTGCGTGCTTATAGACAAGTTGAGACTGACCATCGCGCCGCAAAAGGATCGAAAAATTATCGAACCACGTCACAATTCCTTGAAGTTTAACGCCTTTTACAAGGAACATTGTTACCGGAATCTTGTTCTTGCGCAGCAGATTGAGAAAGGCGTCTTGCAGGTTGCCCTGCTTCTGACCCCCACCTTGCTGCACGTTTCCACCGCTGTCTTGATCGGAGGATGGGCCGCTGCTCGGCCTTGGGCGGGGAGAGAGAGTTCGCCCATTGGACATAATATGCTCCTATTATTGGCAGCCGTCTTTACGGTCCGCATGTGTGCGAAAACCACCTTTGTCACACAACTTCTATAATGGCGGCTCGGAGCCCGGCCCGCAACGTCTGATTTTGCAATATTTGCTGCAAAGCAACTTTGCGAGCGCAGTGACTTTACTCTTTGCGCTCCAATTCTCGCCGATCGGCCATGCCCAAAAGCTTGAGCTTCCGGTGCAAAGCGGAGCGTTCCATCCCGATAAAGGTCGCTGTTTTGGAGATATTGCCGGAGAAACGCCGGATCTGAATGGTGAGATATTCGCGTTCAAAGCTTTCACGCGCTTCGCGCAGCGGCACACCCATCATCGCCGACATGCCCTGCCCTGATCCTGCCAAGCGCCCGCCGGTTATCTCTCCTGGGAGCATTTCGGTTTCCACAACGGTCAATTGGTCGCGCGGCGTCATGATGATCGTGCGTTCGACAACATTGCGCAATTGGCGAACATTGCCGGGCCAGTCATAGGCCTGGAGCGCCGCCATCGCTTCTTCGGAAATTTCAGGCGGGGGGATGCCCTGATCGGTCGAATAACGCGTGAAGAAATGCTCGGCGAGAGCAGGAATATCGTCCCGTCGTTCAGCCAAGGAAGGGATCGATACGGGGACGACGTTGAGGCGATAAAAGAGGTCTTCACGGAACCGCTTCTCCTCCATTTCCACAGCGAGATCGCGGGTGGTCGAAGACACGACGCGCACATCCACCCCAATCTGGCGTGTGCCCCCTACCCTCACAAAGCTCTGTTCGGTCAAGACCCGTAAAATCCGGGCCTGCGTTGAAAGCGGCATATCGGCGACTTCATCGAGATACAGCGTGCCGCCATCGGCCATTTCGAGCAGACCGGGGCGCACCTGTTTGCCGTCAGCTTCCTCACCAAACAGCTCTTGTTCAAAGCGTTCGGGGGTAATGCGCGCAGAATTCACGAGGACGAAGGCTCTATCAGACCGGCCGCTCCAAGCGTGAAGCATCCGCGCTGCGACCTCTTTGCCTGCCCCAGCAGGCCCCGAAATCAGCACTCTGCTGCCTGTGTTGGCGACGCGTTTCAAGGTTGCACGCACGGTGTTGATCGCGGTTGAATTGCCGGTGAAATCGGCGCTCCCCCAATTGGAGTCGCGCAATTGCGAATTTTCGCGCCGCAAGCTTTCGGTTTCGGTGGCGCGCTCCACCAAAAGGAGCAGACGCTCTGCCTCGAATGGCTTTTCAATAAAGTCCATGGCCCCGCGTCCAACAGCGGAGACTGCCGTGTCGATATTGCCGTGGCCGGAAAAGATGATGACAGGCAATTCAGGCTCACGCTGCTTGATCGCATCAAGCGTTTCCAACCCATCCATTTCGCTGCCATGGAGCCAGACATCGAGCAGGACCAAGCTTGGGCGCCGCTCGTCTATCGCGGCCAATGCGCTCGTGCTGTCCGCGGCGGTGCGGCATTCATAGCCTTCATCGCCGAGCACACCGGCAACAAGGTCGCGAATGTCGCGTTCATCATCAACAATCAGGATTTCAAGCGACATGCGCTTCTCCTTGGGCGAGGGAAAATTTTGGGGTTGAACCGAGGGGATTGGATGGGGCCATTATGCGCTTTCCGCTTCGTCAAGCTCTGGATCGCGGGCAAATCGCAAGGTGACACGCGTTCCGCCGTCTGAGCCGCTTGCAAAGCTCATATCCCCGCCATGCTCATCGACGATCTTGTTGACTATCGCGAGCCCAAGGCCGGTGCCTTTTTCGCGGGTGGTGACATAGGGCTCAACAATGCGTTCGCGGTCCGATGGGAGACCTATGCCATTGTCTTCGACGATGATGGCGATGCGCTCATCGTGATCTTCCATCACGACGCTGATCTTTCCGGCATAGTCGTCATCCTGCTCAGCTGCCTTTGCCTCGACAGCCTCAACCGCGTTCTTAAGGACATTGGTCATGGCCTGCCCAAGCTGATGCCGATCGCATTGGATCTCGCGCTGGGACAAATCGTCGGCTGACACGCCAAACGCGATTTGCGAGTGAGCGACTTCCTGCAAGAACACCGCCTGACGCACCAGATCGAGCGAGTCTTCGCTTCTGAACACCGGCTTTGGCAGGCGCGCAAAAGACGAGAACTCATCAACCATTTTGCGCAAGTCCCCAACTTGGCGCACAATGGTGCTGGTCAATTCGTCGAACAGCTCTCCATCAGCGTCCTCAACCTGCCGGCGATAGCGACGCTTTAGGCGTTCGGTTGCCAGTTGAATTGGGGTCAGCGGATTCTTGATTTCATGTGCGATTCTGCGGGCGACATCTGACCATGCAGCCTGCCTTTGATCGAGCAATTGCCGGGTTATATCCTCAAACGTGATCACATGGCCGCTGCTGCCCGGAGCTACCTTAACCGCCAATGTCAGCAGCTCACCGCCTTGCGCATGGGTGACGATCGCGCGCTCGTTGCCATCGCGCACCATTTGGCAGATTTCCGGTGAAAGTGTGGCAAGCGATTGCCCCGTAAGCCCGTCTCCACCGATCCCGTCACCGCCCGCTTCGCAAGTAGCCTCCCCACCCAGCAAGGCCTGAGCGGAGCTGTTCATGAGCAAGACCCGGCTTTCTGCATCGACCGAAATCACCCCTGCTGTCACCGATTCAAGCACTGCCTCCATAAAGGCACGTCGGTCATCAATCTGGCGGTTGGCGCTCACCAAGGCGTCTGTTTGCTTTTCGAGCTGCGCTGTCATCCGGTTAAAGGCGCGGTTCAACAGACCGATTTCATCAGAGCCTTTGCGCCCTTCCACTCTCAAAGCAAAGTTGCCCTGCCCAACTTCTCGTGCCGCGCCGACAAGGTCCGTGAGCGGTTCAACCTGACGGTCGGCAAAGCGCAAGGCAAACCAAACAGCGATCCCCACAAGCAGCAGGCTTATCGCAACCAAAGCGATGTTGAAGCGCAATTGCAAAGCGCGCGCTTCCTCGGTGAGAGTTTCGTAGGCAACCGAGATGGCCTGCGCGGCCTCCCATTGCTGAAACATCGTTTCTTCGGTGGTGCGGGCGTTGTAGAGGTAGACGCCCGCTTCCCGGTCAATCGGCGCCACTGCGGCAATGCGCTGCGGGCTGCCTTCGACGATTACAAACGCGCCCTGATCGAGCTGTGGCAGCGCCTTAGCGCTGAATTCCAGCGGCCGATTGTCTTCAAGCAGGTTGAGGATGGCAGCGGTGCGGAGCGATCCATCATCAAGCCTTTGGAGAACCGCGCTCTCCGAAATCTGTCGGCCTTGCGCCTGAACCGCGTAGAAATCGGCAAAGTCGGGATCGGCGATCGGGACACGTTCCAAAATGACGCGCATGTCGCTCGCCATGGTGATGGTTTCCTGCTCCACCTGGCGCTGGTTCGCATCGTAATAACTTTGCGCAAGCTCGTTCGCATTCTCCATTAGCCCGCGTGAATCATCAGAGAACCAGAAATCAACGCCGGTTTGGAAAAGGAACGCTGCAAAGCCTGCGACCAATAGCGTGGGAATGGCTGCCACCACTGAGAAGAAAAACACCAAACGCACATGCAACCGCGCTGTGCTGCCAGCGGCCCGCCGCATCGCCATCCGCCGACCGATCAGAACAAGGATCGCCATGGCTGGAACAAGCACCGCGACCAGCAACAAGGATACCTGAAACGTGGGCAGCAATTCCCCTTCATCAGGCGCGCTGGAATAGGCCATGTAATTCGCAAACAACGCCCCGATAAGAGCGACGCATGACAACGCTTCGATCCAACCAAAGAAATTGGCGCGCCGGGAACTTACGATAAACCGCCGCCACCAACGCGGTGAATGGCGCGGAGACCCCGCATCGGTGGCCGCACTGTTTGTGGCAGGGGGTGAACCTGTGCCTTCCACGGGTTTGACGAACGAGCCTTCCATCGTTGCATTGTTACAACGCGGGTGTTGCAGCTATGCAAGGGAAAAGTGGCAAATTAGTCGCAGTTCTGCGTTAGTCCGGTCTTGCAAAGCGATCAGGCTCAATTTTGAGCTCAGTCACGCGTTTTCGCAAAGTGTTGCGATTTATGCCCAAAAGCTTGGCAGCACGCAATTGATTGCCATTCGTTCGACCAAGGGCGTGCTCAATCAAAGGTTTTTCAAAAGCGGCCAAAGCGCTGGAATAGACCGTGCCAGAGGCAGGCTCTTCCTTCATCAGCCACGCGTCAAGCGCGGCTGCGATACCGCTGCCACCCTCTTCTTCGCCAGTCTGGAATAGCGGGGCTTCAGCGCCAAGTATCTCTGTCAAACTGGCTGCATCGATTGCATCTTCGCGTGACATCAAGGCAAGCCTGTAGATCACATTGCGCAACTCGCGGACATTGCCGCGCCAGTTGCGTTGCTCCAAAGCCGAAAGCGCTTCAGCCGTCAGCACCCGGCGCGGCAAACCATCCTCTGCCGCAAGAGCGAGAAAGTGCTGCGACAGGACTTCAATGTCTTCCCGGCGTTCCCGCAAAGGGGGAAGCTCAATCGGGACAACGTTCAAACGGTAGAACAAGTCTTCGCGGAACGCGCCCGCCTGGATCAATGGCACAAGATCGCGATTGGTCGCCGATACAATGCGGACATCGACTGCAATTTCCTGCCTTCCGCCGACCCGCCGGATGCGCCCTGATTGAAGCGCGCGCAACAAACGGGTCTGTGCTTCGGCAGGCATGTCTCCAATTTCATCGAGAAACAGAGTCCCGCCATTGGCTTGTTCAAACTTGCCAATCGCCTGGGCAACGGCGCCCGTAAAAGCACCCTTTTCGTGGCCGAACAGCTCGCTTTCGACAAGATCATGCGGAATTGCGGCGGTGTTGACCGCAACAAACGGACCGGATCGGCGGCTTCCCAATTGATGGATGGCTTCGGCAACCAGCTCCTTGCCTGTCCCGCTTTCTCCTGTGATCAGAACTGTCAGGTCATTGCGCAAAACGCGCGTAATCATCCGATAAACCGATTGCATCGCAGGGCTGCGCCCAACCAGCGGCATCCCATCATCGTCAGCATCATTGTGAGGCTGTTCGACTGTTTCCCCGCGTGAGCCAGCTGCCTGACACACAGCGCGTACCAGCTCATCCAAGTCGAATGGTTTTGGGAAATACTCAAAGGCATCGCTGTCGCTTGCGCGCACTGCAGTATCAAGCGTGTTCTGTGCTGACAGGACGATCACCGGCATATGCGGGGCGGTCTCGCGCACGATATTGAGGCTGTTCAGCCCATCACCATCCTCCAGCATGACATCGGTGACCATCACGTCGAATGTGGCTTGTTCCAGTTTAGCGTTGCGCTCTCGAATGCTGGGACAGCGCGTGATCTCAAAGCCTTCATCTTCAAGGGCCGCGGTGATGACAGTCGCAATGGCGCTGTCATCTTCCACGAGGAGCATTGTTCTTGCCATCATTCAGCTCAATTCTTGTCCGCTTTGGCCATAGGCAGATGCAGGCGAAAATTGGTCCTTCCGGCCTTGGTGTCGCGATCGTGGCTGATGCTGCCTTTCATATCATGGACCAGTTTGCGCACCAGAGCGAGGCCGAGGCCTTGGCCCGACGGCTTTGACGAAACGAAAGGTTCAAACACATGATCGCGCATGGCAGCATCAATCCCTGCACCATTGTCTGTGATTGTGATTTCGATAGGAAGCCGCACCGCGCGTCCGAACCGAATGGCACTGAATGCAAGGCCGCTAACAAACCGCGTTTGCACCACAACCTCTCCTCCCGCACCATTGCCAGCTGCATCGCTGGCGTTGGATATCAGATTGATGAGCACCTGTTCCAAAGCATCTCGATTGGCGAAAACCGGGGGCAAGGATGGGTCAAACTCTTCGCGAATTTCCAAGCCTTTGCCCTTGGCTGCTTGGACTGTGGCAATGGCAGAGCGGATGGCTTCATGCGGGTTGCAAGGCGCGGCAACATCTGCGCTGCGCGATCCCAATTGCTGCATCCGATCAATCAGCCGCGCGATCCGGTCGACCTCATCAGTGATCATTCGGGCAAGGTTTTTGTCCTTATGAGGAAGCTTGCGCGCAGCAAGCTGCCCTGCTCCGCGGATCGCTGCGAGCGGATTCTTGATCTCATGCGCAAGCACCGAAGGGGCCCCAAGCGATGATCCCAATTCATCATCACCGCCGCTTTCTTCGTGGCCAATCTGCGACAAGGTGACCACACGCCAACCGGGAAAGCCACCCAGTGGCGACACAGTTAGGTTAACGCGCAATTCCGCTTGATTGGCGTGAATACCCACGTCGCGGGCGACAAGGGCGCTTTCCGTATCATCCAGTCGCTTATCCACTCGGGGATCAAGCGGCCCGATTTTGTCAGCCAGCGACTGCCCAACGAGCCTTTTAGCGCTGAAGCCCAACATGTTTTCAGCCGCGTGATTCACTTCGGCAATGATGCCGTTCTGATCGATCAGGATCAGCGCGAACAACAAGCCAGACAATTGCGCCTTGGCATCGGGGCGTGCCGGATCAAAACTGGACACATCGGAGCCCGATGATGCGCGCGAAATCGCCACGATCAGGCAGCTTTCGCAGTGCGGCCCAGAAACGGCTCGTAAAACCGCTCAATCTCACCCAGCACTTGATCGGCATCATCGATCATGTTGGCTTGTCGGCGGAATTCGGCTGAGCCGTGCATGCCCTTGGTGTACCAGCCAAGATGTTTGCGCGCGATCTTGGTGCCGACATCGCGGCCATAATGATCAAGCATGCGGTGGTAATGCTCCACCAACACGCCGTATTGCTCATCAAAGCTGGGGGTTGGGATGGTCTGTCCCGTGCGCCACCAATGCATCACTTGGCCCAGCAACCACGGCTTGCCATACGCCCCGCGCCCAATCATCAACCCGTCCGCGCCCGATTGCTCAAGCGCTTTGGCTGCGTCATCAATGGTGCAGATATCGCCATTGACGATCACGGGGATGGAGACAGCGTCTTTAACCTTGCGGATAAAGGACCAATCGGCGCTGCCCTTGTACATTTGATTGCGCGTGCGCCCGTGGACAGTGATCATCTTCACGCCCAGATCCTCTGCAATGCGAGCCATTTCGGGCGCATTCAGGCTCTGGTGATCCCAGCCCATCCGCATTTTGACAGTGACGGGCACATCAACCGCTTTCACGGTCGCTTCCATCAGCCTGGTCGCGAGCGGCACTTCGCGCATCAAAGCAGAGCCTGCAAACTGCCCCACAACCTTGCGCACGGGGCAGCCGAAATTGATGTCGATGATCGCCGCGCCATTGCCCTCTTGCAGTTTGGCCGCCTCGCCCATGCTGTCAGGATCGCACCCGACGAGTTGCATGGAGACAGGCTCTTCAATCTGGTCCCAAGCGGTTTTTTGGATCGACTGGCGGGTTTCGCGGATCGCCGCCTCGCTCGCGACCATTTCCGTGACGTTGAGGCCAGAGCCATATCGGCGCACCAAAGTGCGAAACGGCATGTCTGTGACGCCTGTCATAGGCGCGAGCAGCACGGGCTCAGCGATCGTGACAGGGCCGATATCAATGGGCTTGATCGCCGGAGGGGTTGGAACGCTTGTCATGGAGGGGGATGCCTAAATATTGGGCAGGCTGATAGTGGATTGCGCAATGCCCGTCCAGACCCTAAGCGCTCGTCCCAATGTCCGACGGCGCCCCCCTCCCCCGATTTGCTGCAATTGTGGTTGCGGCTGGCAAGGGCTTGCGGGTGGGCGGAGATACTCCAAAACAGTTTCGGCAATGGCGCGGACGTTCGCTTCTGGCGCATTCTGTTGAGCGTTTGGTGCAGGCAGGTGCGGGCGACATCATCGTTGTTATCGCCAAGGGTGCGGAAGATGATGCGCGACAAGCTTTGCCCGGCCTCAGCGGTTACACACTCGTTGCCGGAGGAGCGACGCGGCAGGAATCGGTCCGGGCTGGGCTTGAAGCTTTGGTGGTGGCTGCACCGCAGCTCGTCTTGATCCATGACGCGGCAAGGCCTTTTTTGCCTGCAGCGGTGGTTGATCGATTGCTCGGCATGCTCGATCAGCATCCTGGAGCCATCCCCACCCTCCCCGTTGTAGACAGCCTAGCGATTGCTTCGCCTGAAGGCGCGATGGCGGGCAAGGCGGATCGCGACACGCTGAAACGGGTGCAAACACCTCAGGCTTTTCGCTATTCCGATATCCTTTCGGCACACCGCGCATGGCAGGGCGAACCCGATGCCGGCGATGATGCGCAGGTTTTGGCAGCAAGCGGCGGTTCAGTTGCGCTTGTCCAGGGTGATGAGAAGCTTAAGAAGATCACATTTGCCGAGGATTTTGAGGAGCACAGCGCAGCGCCAATGATGCGGATCGGGCAAGGATTTGACGTGCACCGTCTGGTTGAGGGCGAGGAGCTGTGGCTGTGCGGGGTCAAGCTGGATCACACGCACGGCCTATCCGGACACTCCGATGCTGACGTGGCGCTCCATGCGATCACAGACGCACTGCTCGGCGCGATTGGTGATGGTGATATCGGCACGCACTTCCCGCCCAGCGATCCCCAATGGAAAGGCGCACGCTCGGGTCAGTTTGTGGAGTATGCAGTGCATCTGGCACGCGAAGCTGGCTACAAACTTGGCAATATTGACCTCACCATCATCTGCGAGGCGCCCAAGATTGGCCCACACCGGCCTGCCATGCGCGCAGAGGTGGCGCGCCTTACGGGTCTTGAAGAAAATGCCGTCAGCATCAAAGCAACCACCACCGAAAGGCTGGGCTTTACCGGACGCGGTGAAGGTATTGCAGCGCAAGCCATTGTAGCGGTCGCGCGGACGTGATTTTGATAAGGAGCATCCCATGAAACGCAAAGCTATCATCAGCAAATTGACGCCCGCTCTGGCTCTGGCAGCGCTTGTGAGCGCTCAGGCGGCGCAGGCCCAGTCGGCCAATTGTATCGAGCCTGATGATCTCACTGACTTGATCACTTACGCCATGCCCATCGCGTATGATGCGACGATGGACACATGCGCTGACGCTTACGCAAACGACGGCTTCATGCGCACGGGCGGCGTGGATATGATAGAGCGTTTTCGGGTACGGCAAGACAGCGCTTGGCCAGGCGCGTTTCGAGCCCTGAGCGTCTTTGCCAATCAAGAAGGTGACGGTGATGCGATGACGGGAATGCTCGCGGTCCTTCCCGAAGAGCAGCTTCGCCCATTTGTCGATGGAATTGCACAGCAAATGATCGGGTCAGAGATCAAGCCAGAAGTGTGCGGCGATATCGAGCAAGGCCTTGAACTTGTCGCGCCTTTGCCGGTGGAGAATATCTCTGGCCTGTTCACTTTTGTGGCTGAACGCGCTGGCGTTGATAATCCGTCGGTTTGCGGGGTGGAGAAACCTGCGTCAACGTCCAAAGTGCCCCCGCCAATTCAGTTGTCAGAGTAGGCGGATCCATGGCATCCTCTCTCCTCCCCCCAGAAATTGCTGAACTTGCAGAACGGGTTGTCGCCGAAAACCGTGAGGCTGGCCGGATGATCGCCACCGCTGAAAGCTGCACAGGCGGGCTTGTCGCGGGCGCGCTCACAGAGATTGCCGGGTCATCCGCCGTGCTTGATCGCGGATTTGTGACCTACTCCAATGAAGCCAAGATGGAATCATTGGGCGTTGCTTCGGACATTATCGAGACTTTCGGTGCGGTATCCATCGCCTGCGTTTGGGCGATGGCGCAAGGGGCGCTGGAACGCTCAAAGGCCGATGTCGCAGTCGCGATAAGCGGTGTCGCGGGGCCGGGAGGCGGCACGCAGCTAAAGCCTGTGGGCACCGTTGTTTTCGCGCGTGCCTACCGCAATCAGGATGGCGAGCCTGAGGGGGAGCTGAAACATTTTGAAGGCGGCGATGGACCCGGAGGCCGCGCAGAAATTCGCCGTCAGGCGACGCTTTGCGCGCTCGAATTGTTGTTGCCGTAAAGTTCGAAAGCGCGCTGTTCGAAAGCCGCGACCATTTTGCGGAACGCACGGTCGAAATATTGGCCGGCTAACGCTTGGAACATTTTGTTCTTGAATTGAAAATCAACGCGGAAGTCGATCTCACAATTGTCTTCGTCAATCGCGCGAAAGGTCCAGACATTCTCTAGGTCAGACAGCGGCCCATCGACATATTGAACCGCAATCTCTTCAGCACGACGCTTTGATACGCGGGATGTGAAGCTTTCGCGCAAGGATTTGAAGCCGACGACCATGTCCGCGACCATCTCGGTTTCGCTGTCAGAGCGCACGCGGGTCGCGATTACCCAAGGCAAAAACTGGCCATAGTGCTTCACATCAGCAACAAGGTCGAACATCTGCTCTGCGCTGTAGGGCAGCGATCGGGTCTCGCGGATGCCGACCATTACAGAGCCAGCCTGTCCTTTTTGCGAAGCTTCTCTTCGCGCGCGGCCTTCATCACCGCAAAATCATCACCAGCGTGATAGCTGGAACGGGTTAACGGACTGGAGGCGACCTGCAGGAAGCCCTTGGCCCTCGCGATGGAACCATAGGCGTTGAAGGCTTTGGGAGTGACGAATTCCTCAACCTTGGCGTGCTTTGGCGTCGGCTGAAGATACTGACCCATCGTGATAAAATCGACTTCAGCGCTGCGCATGTCGTCCATTACCTGGTGGACTTCCAAACGCTCTTCGCCAAGGCCCAGCATGATGCCTGACTTTGTGAAGATCAGCGGGTTGTGCGCCTTCACTTCCTCCAGCAGCCGCAATGAAGCGTAATAGCGCGCTCCTGGGCGGATCGTGGGATAAAGCCGCGGTACGGTTTCGAGGTTGTGGTTGTACACATCCGGACCCGCTTCGCAGATTGCCTCAACCGCAGGGCGCATCTTACCGCGAAAATCGGGAGTGAGGATTTCAATAGTCGTGTCAGGCGTGTTGCGGCGCAAAGCCTCTATCACCTTCACAAACTGCCCTGCCCCGCCATCAGGCAGATCGTCGCGGTCAACGCTGGTGATGACGATATGTTCAAGCCCCATCTTCGCCGCAGCGATAGCGGTGTTTTCGGGCTCCATCGGATCAACCGCACGCGGCATCCCCGTCTTCACATTGCAGAACGCACAGGCGCGCGTGCAGACATCGCCAAGGATCATCACAGTGGCGTGTTTCTTCGTCCAGCATTCACCAATGTTGGGACAAGCGGCCTCTTCGCACACCGTGTTAAGGTTGAGCTCGCGCATCAGGCGGCGCGTCTCATTATAACCCTCGCTCACCGGAGCGCGCACTCGGATCCAATCAGGCTTGCGTTGCCGCGCTGGCCGCTGAGGCTCCGGGTTCGCTTTGGGAGTGTTGGCTAAATCGTTCATTACCGACCATCTAGGCTTCCGCAGCGTAGCTCGCAAGCATACCAGCGCAGCAAAAGCGATAGTTGGGAACAGATTGCTTGCATATTGTGTTGCTAATTGTGCAATCTACCTAGGGCCCCTCCACTTCGATGTTCGACACTGCGATACAGACCTTCACCTCTCCGGTGGTCTTGTTCTTTGTGCTTGGCTTGCTCGCAGCCTTTGCGCGCAGCGACCTTGCGATCCCTGAGCCGATTGCGAAGGCGATGTCGCTGTATCTGATGGCAGCGATTGGTATCAAAGGCGGCGTTGCGGTTGCCAAATCAGGGATTGATGGGACGGTCTTATCTGCCCTGGGTGCAGGCATCGCTGCCGGCTTTATCCTGCCATTCTTTGCCTATGGAGTGCTGAAGAGCTTCGGGCGGCTTGACCGTATCAATTCAGGCGCGGTCGCGGCGCATTACGGCTCGATCAGCGTGGTGACCTTCGTGACCGCTGGCGAGATCCTGATGGGTCAGGGACGAGAGCCTGCAGGGTTTATGGTCGCGGTCATGGCGGCGATGGAGGCGCCCGCGATCCTCAGCGGCCTTTTGCTCGCGCGCGGTATGGGCAGTTCTGCCGGTACTCAGTCCACCAGCGAGATGCTGCATGAGGTGTTCACCAATTCCTCTATCGTCCTTTTGCTCGGCGCCTTTGCCATCGGCATGCTTGCGGGAGAGGAAGGCTTTGCCGAAGTATCCCCCTTTTTTGAGGTTGGCTTCAAAGGCGTGTTATGCCTGTTCCTCCTTGATATGGGGCTGATTGCTGCCCGGCGGATGATGGATGCGCGCGCGGTTACCTGGCGGCTGACTGTCATCGCCATCCTCTTGCCTATCGTGAACGGAGCGGTAGGGACGGGTTTGGGCGTTGCGATCGGATTGGATGCAGGCTCTGCAGCTTCACTGGGTGTTCTGTGCGCCAGCGCCAGCTATATTGCGGTGCCTGCCGCCATGCGGCTTGCGCTGCCTGAGGCTGATCCGGGTATCTACCTCACCATGTCATTGAGCGTCACCTTCCCATTCAATGTGCTGATCAATATTGGCTTGATTAGCGCCTTTGCCACCATGCTGACGGGCGGTTAGAAAGGCGCGTCATGATAGAGACCGTAACCCGCAAACGGATCGAAATCCTCACCGATACGGCGCTGCAAAAGCGGGTGACCGATGCGATTGATCGCGCCGGGATCACAGGCTGGACTATTATGCCCGTTTCTAGCGGCAAAGGGCGCGAGGGGCATTGGCGCCAGGAGAGCGTTATGGGCACTGACAAAGTGTTTGTCCTCACCATAGCTGCCGAAGACAAGGCAATGGCGCTTGCAGAAGAGCTTGCACCCATGCTTACGAGCCTGGGGTTTATCCTCAGCATGTGGGATGTGCAGGTGATCAGGGGAGAGCGGTTCTGAGCAGGCCACTCCGCCAATTGATCAGGTGCAATTTACTTCGGCATCAATGAAGAATGATGCTCGACAATAACCCAATCTGCGCCGATTTTTTCGTATACGTAAGTAAAGCGACAGCGCGCTTGTCCCGACACACCGTCCGTCGTTAGATCAAAAGTGTATATCCCGGAATGCACAGCGCTGCTTCCAAGATCGCGGATGTTCGATTCATTGATCGTCCCGCGAGGTTGCTTCTTAAGGAAATCAACAAAGTAGTCTCGAATCTCATTGTGGTTATGGCGCACCTCATTTGACAAAGTGGGCAATAGCACCGCGTCCCGGGCGTACAATGCGACCACTTGATCTGGATCAAGCGTTGCCAAGGCTTCATTCCACCTATCAAACTGTGCAGCAATTTCGCTTGCCTGCGCCATGAAGCTTTCCTTTCGAACCTCGCATGAGCATTGGTTACCAATGCTCGATCCAATGTGCGTTCGTTGCGCAAATTTCAATTCTGTCCAATTGATCCCAAGTGTGTTCTGAACAACTTTGATTTTTTTGCCCACCTGATTGCAATGCAAGAACCGCTCCTCCATTGAAAGCCTATGCCAGACACCGAACTAAAGAACATCGCGCTGCTGATCGATGCGGACAACACGACGCCTGATGGCATCGACCCGGTGCTGACGGTGATGGCAGAGCTGGGCCAGGTGAATATCCGCCGTGCCTATGGCAACTTTGCCAAAGGCAATCTGGCGCGCTGGGATACGATCACCAACAAGTTCGGAATTCGCCCGCAGCAACAATTTGACGTGTCCAAAGGCAAGAACGCAACCGATATGGCGATGACAATCGACGCGATCGATCTGCTGTATCAGGGCAAAGTCGATGGATTTGGTATAATGACGTCAGACAGCGACTTTACCCCGCTCGTCACGCGGCTGAGGCAGGATGGGATCATCGTTTACGGTTTTGGTGAGGTGAAGACTCCGCAAGCGTTCAAATCCGTGTGCACCCGCTTCATCGATATCAAACAACTGATCGCTAATTACGCGGCCGATAAGTCGGGGGAGACAAAGCCGGCAAAATCCAGCGCAAGCGGCTCGGTCGATGATGACCTGATGGAACTGATCACCGCTGCCTATTCCGAGGCAAAACGCGATGAAAATGGCTTTGCAAAACTCCAACAGGTCGGACAGATCGCTGGCAACCGATCAAGCTTCGATGTGCGCAATTACGGCTTTAAAAGCCTGTCGGACCTGTTCAGCACCCTCGACAATTTTGGTGTTGAGCGGCGTGGTGACAATCAGGTCTACGTCAAACGGCTTCGCTGACGCGCATAGAAAAGGGCGCCGGGATCTGCACCCGACGCCCCTTTCATAAAGTCCGATATCTTCGCCTTATGAAGCTGATGACGCCGCTGCTGGGCCAGCGGTGGCCGGAGCAGCTGGCTGAAGCGTGTCTGCCGCAGCCGCCTCACGTTCATTGGCATAGGCGATCCAAAGCTTTGCAATCGAAGCGCGGCGGCCTTGCACCATTCCAAGAGCTTCGCGTGCCCCCGCATAATCGCCCATCCCTATCCGGGTAATGCCAAGACGTGTCGCTTCTTCACCAAGGTCAACGCCGGGCATGGTCAGCGTGCGCTCATAGAAGCCAGCGGCCTTGGCAAATTCACCATAACTCAGGAAAGCGTCACCCGCAGCGCTCAGCGTGCGCACGCCCGCACTCGCTGCAGATGCATCGCGTTCAAGCGCGGGAAGATCGGCGCGGTCAGCGGCAATCCGGCTGTTCGCTATTTGAAGCGATTCCTGAAGGAACAGGTTGTCGCTGGTCACAACGCCGGTGGACTGGCCGAGTTCAATCACATCCTTCACTTCGCGCGGCAAACGGCGCGGATCGGCTGATTCAACGTAATAGTCGAAATCTGATTGGTCCTGAAGCGCACCAACCTGACGGCTGAGGCGGAACAGATCGAGGATCTCCCCCGCTTCAAATTCGTTGAGGTTGCGCGTGATGTTGACCGCATCGCGCCAGTTTGTCGTGTTCGGATAGTCCGAAAGCCACATCGTGACAAAGTCATAGACTTGAGGGACAGACTGGTTTTCGTACGCAACAGTCAGTCCGCGGCGATACCACTGTTCGTCAACCGGTTGGCCGGCGGCTTTGCGCGCATTGATGGCTCCGAATAGAAAGTCGTAGCCTTCGTTCAAACGGTTCTCTTCAAAAAAACTCTCAGCCATCGCGATCTGCAATTGTGATGGGCTGATCTGGTCGGTCGCAAAATTGTTATCGATCGCGGCCTGAAGATAGCTGCGCGATTTTGAATACTCACTCAGCTGGTTGGCGAGTTGGTAAGCGATGAAGTTGTAGCGGCCCAGTTGCTCAGCAGGGACTTGTCGGCTGCCAATGATGGCTTCCATGCCAGCAAGCTGCAACGGGCGGTCTTGAGCGGCGATACCGGCATTGTAGAGCAAGCCGCCGCCAGCAATCTTTTCATCATTGGTCACAAGCAGCGGGACAAGCGCACGAAGCTGCGGCAGCAAAGCGGAAACATCAGTGCCTTCGGCTTTCAGCGCTTCATCAAGCGGGACGTAGGCTGCGACGAACGCGTCGCCATAGCCGCCACCGTCTTCTTCATCTTGCGCCATGGCAGGCGTGGGCGCGAATGCCGCCCCGGCAACGACAGAACCGGTCGCCAAAGCGATGGCGAGTGCGAGCGAAGAAGCGCGCTTGCGCGTTGAAAAGGTGATCATCAGGATCCTCCAGCAGATGGTTGTTTAGGCGCACCGACCCTCCGACGCGCTGTGCTTGTGTATGTCTGACCTGCCTATTGGACGAGGCCTGCGACATTTGCAATTCGTTGTAGGCGAAACGGGCTGAACAGGGATTGAATGGTTGGAACTTATCGTTCGCCATGACGCAACTTTTGACAAGTCTGAATGGGCGACAACGTCAGCCTGCTCGAACGCGCCTCCAAATGTGGAAAAAGCGGCACCTGAGGGCTGTTTACAGCCCAATCGAGTGGCGGAACAGGGCTTAAGTGACTAGATTGAACGCACGCGACACAATCAAAAACAAAAAGAAACGGTAGCACGCCTTGAGCGACGACAGCGATACTCTTGAACCCACCGCCCCAATGCCTGCGGGTGACTATGATCGCATCGACATCGTCGATGAGATGAAGACGAGCTATCTCGATTACGCGATGAGCGTGATCGTGTCCCGCGCGCTTCCGGACGTACGCGACGGGTTGAAGCCGGTGCACCGCCGTATCCTTTATTCAAGCAAGCTTGGCGGCTTTGTTGCAGGGCGTCCTTATGTGAAAAGCGCCAAGATCGTGGGTGACGTCATGGGTGACTTCCACCCGCACGGTGACAGCGCGATCTATGACGCCCTGGCTCGGTTGACGCAGCCTTGGTCGATGCGCGTGCCTTTGGTAGATGGTCAGGGCAATTTTGGTTCACCGGACCCTGATCCGCCCGCCTCCATGCGCTACACCGAAGCAAAGCTAGCCCGGGTTTCGGACACGTTGCTCGATGATCTCGACAAAGACACCGTAGATTTCGTCGACAATTATGATGGCCGCAAACAAGAGCCATCGGTTCTGCCTGCGCGCTTCCCCAACCTGCTTGTCAATGGTGCAGGCGGCATCGCGGTGGGCATGGCGACCAATGTGCCGCCGCACAATCTGGGCGAAGTCATCGATGGCTGTCTTGCCTTTATGGACAACCCCGCGATCACATCTGAGGAGCTGATCGAATACATTCCGGGGCCAGATTTCCCAACCGCTCCGCTGATCCTTGGCACAAGTGGTTCCAAATCCGCATACACCACCGGACGCGGCTCAATCTTGATGCGCTGCCGCCACGAAATCGAGACCATGCGTGGGGACAGGGAAAGCATCGTTTTCACATCGATCCCCTATCAAGTTGGCCGAGCGGGCTTGGTTGAGAAAATCGCTGATGCGGCCAAAGAAAAGCGGGTCGAAGGCGTCTCGGATATTCGCGACGAGAGCAACCGCGACGGCACCCGGATTGTTATCGATCTGAAACGTGACGCCACGGCGGAAGTGGTGCTGAACCAGATCTGGCGTCACACGCCTGCGCAAGCCAGCTTCCCCGCCAATATGCTCGCCATCCGTGGCGGTCGGCCAGAAACTCTGATGCTGCGCGACTTCATTCAGGCGTTCATCCAATTCCGCGAAGAAGTCATCACGCGGCGCACCAAATTTGAACTCAACAAAGCCCGTGAGCGCGCGCATATCTTGCTCGGTCTGGTGGTCGCGGTGTCGAACTTGGATGAGGTCGTCGCGATCATTCGCGGCGCGCCCAATCCCGCCACCGCGCGCGAGCGCCTGCTCGCCAAGGAATGGCCGATTGGTGACATTGCGCAATATATCCGCCTTGTCGAAGCCATTGAGCCGAGCGCGGATCAGGAGGGCGGCACCTATCGCCTGTCCGAACGGCAGGTGAAAGCAATCCTTGATCTGCGTCTCCACCGCCTTACCGCCTTGGGTCGGGATGAGATTGGCGATGAGCTGAAAGAGCTTGCCGACAAGATTGAAGAATTTCTCTTCATCCTTGCTGACCGGGTGAAACTCTACGGCGTGATGCGCGAAGAGCTGGAGGAAATCCGCGCGACCTATGCAACGCCGCGCGTCTCCGAAATCGCGCCCGCTTGGGATGGTCTTGACGATGAAGACCTGATCGAGCGCGATGATATGGTCGTGACCGTTACTCTCGACGGCTATATCAAGCGCACGCCCTTGAGCACCTTCCGCGCGCAAAATCGCGGCGGCAAAGGGCGCGCGGGCATGTCGACCAAGGACGAAGACGCCATCGCGGAAATGTTCGTCACCTCGACGCACAATCCGGTGCTGTTCTTCTCAACCGCCGGCAAGGTCTACCGCCTTAAAGTGTGGAAACTGCCCGAAGGCGGCCCGGCGACACGTGGGCGGCCTATCATCAACCTGCTGCCCGCGCTCGATGACGGCGAAACAATCCGCACCGTTCTGCCTCTTCCCGAGGATGAGGATGAATGGGGCGCGCTGTCAGTGGTCTTCGCTACCGCCAAGGGCAATGTCCGGCGCAACTCGATGGACGCCTTCACCAACATCCCGTCAAACGGCAAGTTTGCGATGAAGTTCGATGAGGAAAGCGAGGACAAGTTGATTGGTGTGCGGCTTGTCGCGGCAAGCGATGATGTGATGCTTGCATCGAAGTCGGGCAAAGCCATCCGCTTTGCCGCCGATGACGTGCGCGAGTTCACCTCCCGCACCTCCACCGGCGTGCGCGGTATGAAGCTAGCGGAGGGCGACGAAGTCGTTTCACTCTCCACCCTTGGCGCGACGGGCACGACGCCTGAAGAGCGCGAACAGTACCTCAAATTCGCCCCTTACAAAGCCGAACGCGAGGGCGAGCCTGAACTCGCTGCCGAGCGATTTGAAGAGATTGAGGCCAAAGAGCAATTCATCCTCACCGTCTGCGCCAATGGCTATGGCAAGGTCTCCAGCTCTTACGAATACCGCAAGATCGGGCGCGGCGGGCAAGGCGTGGTCAATATCGACAATATCGATCGCAACGGCTCTGTTGTGGCGAGCTTCCCTGTGCAATCGGGTGAGCAGTTGATGCTGGTCACCGATCAGGCGAAGCTGATACGAATTGGGCTGGAAAGCCTGCGGGTGATGGGTCGCAACACGGCAGGCGTTCGCCTGTTCACCGTGGGCAAGAACGAACACATCGTTAGCGCGGTCAAGATCGACGAGACCGAAGAGCCTGAAAACGAAGCCGAAGAAGCGGTGGTCGAAGAAATGGTCGAACGGCGCGGCGGCGGCGATGAAACCGCCCCTGAAACCACGCCGCAATCAGACAAGGATATGGGCGAGGAACCGCCGGAATAGGAGCGCAGCAACCTACTTCGCCGGAACTTCACCCCGCAAGGTCTGCACGACGCCAGTGGCGATCATAAACTGGCCTGCGTAATAGAGCGGCCATACCAACCAGTCGGGGGCGGGAGCGAGGTCTATCGGGCCAAAGCGGCTGAAGATCAGCCAGTCGCTCACCACAAATAACACCGCGCCGATCCCCACACGGTAGCGCGGAAAGCGGCTCATCCACGCGCAGGCCGCCATCAGCCCAAGCGTTGCGGCATAGAGCGCGATGTCAGCACGCCCGCTGAGCAGGAAAGACACAAAAGGTGTCGCGATCACCAGTCCCAGTGCTGCCAATCGCTGGCTCCATGGCGTATGTGGGCGCAGATTCCGGATGTAGAGCGCAATCGCCACCACATGCGAAGCGGCGAACAACGCTCCGCCCGTCTCAAAATCGAGCTCCAGCGCCATATCCGCCGCAGATGCCAGCGCGAGAGACAGCGCGAGTATGGCTCCATCAATCTTGAACGCTCGTCGCATCGCGTATCCCGCAAGGCATCCCACGGCTGCACCCTTGATCAAGATCAGCCAAAGTTCCCCGATAGGGTTGTTCGACAAAAAGTAGTAAGCGAGCGCCGCGATAAGGCTGACAAGCAGCCAGGGACGACGCTCTACTAATGCAGATTTTGCCACGTTGACCCCTCATTCACGCGATAAGTTGCAAGCAGCGCATCATTTATACGCCCGATTGCACTGATATCCCATGCCTTATGGTGCTAAGCCGCCGGCGACACAACTGGGGAGCGTATGATGGAACACACCGCCCACGCACAGGCCCAAGCCATAGCCCTTGACCCCGCCCGGATCAAACGCGCGGTTCGCCAAGTGAAATGGCGCGATCTCACCCATATGAAGCCGCGCGATGGCCTGATCGAGTGTCTCCACCCCCTTCCCTGGCTTTTCGCAGGATTGGCGCTGTTCCACTATGGCTTTTGGCCACTCGCCTTCTTCGCAGAATTCATGTTCTTCCTGACTGCACTCAGGCTCAATCACGAATCGATCCACCGCAATCTCGGCTTTGGACCAAAGGGGCATCGCCTCGTTCTCCACGCGCTCAGCACGGTGATGTTGGGAAGCAATCACTCCGTTGCCTTCAACCATCTGCGCCACCACCGCCACATCAACACCGATGCGGATTTGGAAGGGAAAGCGGGCAAGATGAGCCTGTGGCAGGTGATCATCTATGGACCATTCTTCCCGGTCGAATGCCACATAGCGGCCCTGCGCGAAGGCGGCGCTGCATGGCGCCGCAAGGTGTTGATTGATCTGGGCCTTAACCTTGTGATGCCGATGCTCGCTTTTGGTTTTGGTCTCACTTTCATCATTTGGCACTGGTTTGCGATGTTGGTTGCGCAGTGCTTCACCGCATTATTCGCGGTGTGGATTACCCATCGCGGGTGCGATGACAGCGCTTTGGTTGCGCGGACCCAACGCGGACGGATGGTGAATGCGGTGAGCTACAACATGTTCTTCCACTTGGAGCATCACCTCTTCCCCGCTGTGCCTGTCAAACGTCTACCTTTGCTGGCCGAGCGGTTGGAAGCGGTTGAGCCTGCCTTTGCCCACGCCATCCGCCCTGTCGTCGGGCGATAGCAGCGCAAGCACATTGAAGCCTAAAGGGGTTGGCCCTATGTCCGGCTCCCTTATGACATATGACGTTCACATCATCGGCGGCGGCCTCGCAGGATCAGAGGCAGCATGGCAACTCGCACAGCGCGGGGTGAACGTGCGCTTGTCGGAGATGCGCGGATCAGGAGAAATGACGCCCGCGCATCAGACCGATGGCTTGGCAGAACTGGTGTGCTCGAACTCGTTCCGATCTGATGATGACACCAAGAACGCGGTCGGCCTGCTCCACCACGAAATGCGCGCGCTTGACAGCATCGTGATGCGCGCTGGCGAAGTTGCGCGGGTGCCTGCGGGAAGCGCGATGGCGGTGGACCGCGATGTGTTTTCGGCTGAGGTCGAAAAGGCGCTTTCACAGCACCCAAAGATTGAGATCGTTCGCGAACGCATTGACGCCCTGCCCCAAGCCGGCCTTACCATCGTCGCCACCGGGCCACTCACCGCTGCTACGCTCGCGCAGAGCATTGTCGCTACCACGGGTGAAGAACGTCTCGCCTTCTTTGATGCGATCGCCCCCATCGTCCACCGTGACAGCATCGATATGTCGAAATGCTGGATCCAGTCTCGCTGGAACAAGCGGACTGAGGCCTCCAATGAGGATGGCGATTATATCAATTGCCCGATGACCAAAGAGCAATATCTCGCCTTCCACAAAGGCCTGATCGAAGGCGAAAAGGGCGAGTTCAAGGACTGGGAGAAGGACACGCCATACTTCGATGGCTGTATGCCGATTGAGGTGATGGCCGAGCGCGGGGTGGAAACTTTGCGCTATGGACCGATGAAAGGCGTGGGGCTCGATAACCCTTACGACACCAGTGAGGAGCATCCGCAGGGCAAATGGCCTTATGCCGTGGTGCAGCTGCGACAGGACAACAAGCTCGGCACGCTTTGGAACATGGTCGGGTTTCAGACCAAGCTCAAATATGGCGCGCAGGTCGAACTGTTCCGCACCATTCCGGGGCTTGAGAATGCGGAGTTCGCTCGGTTAGGCGGGCTACATCGCAACACCTTTCTTAACTCACCCAATGTGCTCGACCGGCAATTGCGATTGAAAGCCGCGCCGCATATCCGGTTCGCAGGACAAGTGACAGGGTGTGAAGGCTATGTCGAAAGCGCAGCAATTGGCCTTGTCGCTGGGATGATGACCGCAAGCGAGCTGCGCGGAAAGGATTGGCAACCTCTTCCTGCTTCAACCGCACTTGGAGCCCTGCTGAGCCACATTACAGGCGACGCTGCAGCGGATACGTTCCAACCTATGAACGTGAATTTTGGGCTTTTTCCGCCGCTGTATGACGTGAAGAAAAAGCAGCGCAAGGAAGCCTACACCTCTCGCGCAAAAAGTGACCTGCAAGAATGGCTCAATGCAAAGGAAGAACGCGTTCCTGCATAAATGCACCCCTTTCTAGCACCTGCAAGCTGGCCGCCTGGTGCGCGGTTTTGGCGCTGAGGATGCAAATTCAGCCGGTGTCAGGCGCAAATTGCCATCTTCATCCATGCCCGCAAACCGATCCGACGTGGTGATTGCCCATTCTTCAAATGTCAGCAGATTGTTGCCATCCTTATCGAGCCTGCGGAACGCATCGGAACGGGTGGACAGCATTTCGTTGCGGGTGATGATGCGGTCGCGGTTTCGGTCATAACGGAAAAACCGGCGCTCTTCGCGGGTTAACTCACTCGCTTCGGGAGGAGCGGGCCCAATCATTTCGCCCGGATCAACCTCTGGCAAAACCTCTGGTGCTTCGACCACCTCTTCTTCGGGTTCGGGCGGTGGCGGCGCGTTTTCTTCAACTTGAGCGCGACCCTGCCACCAAAACACACCGACACTTGCCAGCACTAATCCCAAGAAGACACCCAATACAGTTTGGCGCATCATTACCCCCATAGCCCAGTATTTGGGTAAGAATACACAATTCTATCGTCCGAAGATAGCGGCTCTTGTTGCAACTAAGGATGCCCCGCGCCCCTCCATTAAAGGTCGCCCTTCCCTCTCGATGGATCGCCGGGCAAGAGCATCCAGCACGCGTAGGCCTTTTAGAGCTTTCGACAGTTTGGACGTGCTCGTGAGCTTTCCCGCCGCGTGAAGCATCCTGTCGCGCTCATCCCCATCGGGAATATGCACCAGAGCATCCGCAAGCGCCCAGCGGATTGCCTCGTCAAAAGGCTGCTCCCGTCCAGCTTCGCCAGCCATCTCGGCAAGCGCGCAAAACGGCGCGGCGCGCCCCTTCGCAAACCCGGCAATGTCATTGTCGCCCAGCTCAGCAGAAAGCATGTGCTCCCAGCCATCAACCAAATGGCGAAGCGACGCTTCATATCCTTGCCAATAGAGCCCTATGCCGTCGAGGACTGCGTCACCTTTTGGACGCTCGCCAGCAGGCTTGTTCATCTCTTCGCGCCACCACGCTAACCGCATTTGGCCAAGCATCGGCTCATTGGTTGCAGAAACGATGCGGGCGAGCCTGCCATCAAGCTCAAAGAATATCCTTAACGCATCGCGAATATCCGCCGCGCTATGCGCCAAAGCGATCTGCTGTTCGTCGGGTAGTGCGTCGGAGGGGGAATGGGCCATTTAGAGCGCTGCGTTTCGTCAGACGCACCCCTTAGGCGATACCGAAACAATCGCAAATGCTGCTCGCTTACAAAAGTTAACACGAGGGGGAGAATTTTACCTCTCGTTTACCAAGGTGCTTGGGAAAGCCCTTACCCTCCCTCGGCTATGCCCCTGCAGTGTGACTGAGATTCCGCTCTTATTGGGGGGTCGGAAATCATCTGAGGACGTAAAGTTATGGGCCAACGTACAGACAACCACCGATCATTCCTTCGCAGTCTTGCGAGCGATGCGAGCGCAAACACGATTGCGATTTCTGCCGCATCCATGGTGCCATTGATGGCGATGGTGGGCGGCGGCGTTGACGCTAGCCGTTATTACATGGCTGACGCCCGTATGCAGGCTGCATGCGATGCCGGTGCGCTTGCTGGACGCCGTGCGATGGCGGATGGTGAATTCGCTTCGGTGCCCAGTGGCTCTCCTCCCGGCACGCAAACACCAAAGGTGATTGCTGAGAATTTCTTCGACCAAAACTATGAAGACGGCCTGTTTGGAACCGAAGGCCTTTCGCGCACCTACACCGAAGTTGATGGCGAGGTGAATGGCGTGGCCACAGGGACCATGCCGACCAGCATCATGGGCGCGTTCGGCTACGACAAATTCGAGCTGAGCGTGGAATGTCAGGCCGACATCAACATCTCAAACACTGACATCATGTTTGTTCTCGACGTGACCGGATCAATGAGCCGTCGTCCTGATGGAACAAGCTGCGCAGGCGGTTGCGGGGCGGACTCTCGCCTTCAGGGTCTTCGCGATGCGGTGATGACCTTCCATTCGACCGTAGAAGGCGCAACATCTCCTAACGCGCAGGTCCGATACGGGATCATGCCATACAGCACCAACGTCAATGTTGGTGAAGCTCTGCACAAACAGAACACCACCTGGTTGGCACGTACGCACACTTACCAGTCGCGCGAGACTGAGTTTGTTGAGGGTGACTTTGAGCCGGTGACCTATGTTGAATATGTCCGCACCGGCAATGGCTATAACTTTCAAGAGATCGATGATTTCGAAGATGCGACCACGCATCCGACTTTCGATGACTGTGTTGCACACTACAACGCTATGCAGGTCGAAGATGAGAACCCATCGGGCACCCGCACACCGTCTTGGACAGAGGTCTCAAGCACGGGAAGCAACCCACGCACCGTGGTGTATAGCGGCACTGCTACTTTTGAGCGCGTGGTGGGTCGCGGCGGGACTTACTATTTCAGCTCCGGCCTTTGTGATGTCGACTTTGAGCGTCAGGACTATCAAGCGCCTGCCCAAATTACAGTGATTGAGGAAGCAGAGCAGGTACCACAATGGGTATACCGCCAGGTCGAGCATGACTTGACGGGCCTGTATGCGGGATTGGGCACGCAGCCCACCGACCCGTTTAACCCATCGGTCGATTTGCCAACGGGCTGGAACAACACGACCGAAAACATCGTATGGGATGGCTGTATCGAGGAAGCCAGCACGGTTGCGGACGCAAGTTTCGATCCTATTCCGACAAATGCGTTTGATCTCCAGATCAATCTGGCACCATCCAATGCAGATGAGCGGTGGAAACCTGTACTGCGCAATGCCGTCTGGCAACGTGGTGACAACGCCGACGGCTTTAATGACAGAACACTAAACGATGTGATCCAAACCGATCCTGGCACCGCGCCTGCCACTCGGATCGTTCGATCGCCTTATTCCTGCCCGCGCCGCGCAATGCGGCTGCAGGAGATCACTGCGGCCAACCTTCTGACTGAGGTCAACGCGTTGCAAGCGGGTGGCAACACCTATCACGATATCGGTATGATCTGGGGCGCACGCTTTATCTCTCCGAATGGGATTTTTGCGGCTGCCAACAGCACTGCACCCAATGGTGACGCGATCGCACGCCACATCGTCTATATGACGGACGGCACGCTCCAACCCTTTGCTGAGCATTACACGGCATATGGCATGGAGTGGTGGGATCGCCGGATCACCGGCAACGCGGATGATACCGCGGCCTTTGACAACCATTCCGAGCGTTTCCAGGCAGCCTGCCGGGCAGCGCGGCAAGAGAACATCTCGGTATGGGTCGTCGCATTCGGCACGGCTTTGACACAAAACCTCATCGATTGCGCAACACCGGGCCGGGCATTTGCTGCGGCAGATTCGGCAACGTTGGACCAGCGGTTTGAAGAAATTGCCCAGCAGATCGCTGCGCTGAGGTTGACCCAATGATCGGGGGCCGCTTCTGGGCACAGCTCCGCCGTGACGAGGACGGTGCAACATTGACCGAGTTCGGCTTTGTTGCACCCGTCCTCATCCTGATGATCATGGGCATCTTTGACCTTGGCCACACGCAATACACCACCGCACTGGTGAATGGCGCAATGCAAAAGGCGGGCCGCGATTTGACGTTGGAAAGCGCTGGCAGCCAAGAAAGTACGATCGACAAAAGGGTTATCGATCAGGTGCAAAACGTCGTGCCAGGCACAGCGAAGATCGAACTGATCAAAGTGTCTAACTTCGACTTCAGCGACATCGGCGAACCCGAAGAGTTCACCGATGAAAACAATGACGGCATCTGCAACAATAACGAGGTTTTCGCCGATCAGAATGACAATGGCAAATGGGACCCTGATCGCGGCAAAGTCGGGATCGGGGGCGCGCGCGACGCCGTGCTTTATACCGCTGTTGTCACCTATCCGCGCTTGTTCCCGATGGCGGGTCTCGCAGGCCTTCCAGAAGACGTCGAAGTGCGAGCCTCCACCGTGCTGCGCAACCAGCCATTTGATGAGCAGGATCGCAACGTCGAAACAGGAAACTGCCCATGACGACTATTTCTGGAAAGCTCCGCTCGATCCGGTCAAACCTGAAGGCGCTGCGGCGTGACAATTCGGGCGTGGCCATGGTTGAATTCGCTTTTGCGGCTCCGATTGTGCTTGCCTTCGGCTTACTCGGAGCGGAGACCGCAAACTTCACAATCACGCACATGCAGATGAGCCAGCTGGCTATGCAGGTGGCGGATAACGCATCGCGTGTGGGTGAAACCGACGTGCTGACAGCGCGCCGTGTGTTTGAAGAAGACATCAACGAATCGCTGGTCGGCGGTGAGAAGCTTGGTGACCCCTTTGACATTTACGGCCAGGGCCGCGTCATCATCTCAAGCCTGCAGGTCAACGCAGATGGCGGACAGGAAATTCGCTGGCAGCGTTGCCGCGGTGTGAAGAACTTTACTTCGAAATATGGCACTGAAGGAACAGGCGCCAGCGGCACCAGCTTTCCCGGCATGGGGGAACCCGGCAACCGTATCACCGCAAGCTCAGGTACAGCCGTGATTTTCGTGGAATTGTCCTACGATTATGAGCCAGTAACGCCGTTCGAGTTCTTCGGCGACACAGAGATTGAATACACCGCCGCTTTCAATGTTCGCGATGCGCGCGATCTTACGCGCTTGCACGGTTCGGAACTGGGACAACCTGTTGCCCGTTGCGACCTATTTGAAAGAGACCGCGCAAGCTGATCAACTCCGAACGCCGGTCAACTAAACTAGTGGGAGGGCACCAGCGATGGGACCCTCCCTTTTTTTTAGGCGTAACACACCTTTTTGACCGCTTCGACAATGCGCCGCGCGTCGATCAGCGCCATCTGTTCAAGATTGGCGGCATATGGCAGCGGCACATCCTCATTGCAGACCCGTAGGACAGGGGCATCGAGATCATCGAAACCCTCTTCCATGCAAATCGAAATGATCTCGCTCGCGATCGAGCATGTCGGCCAGCCCTCTTCGGCAACCACCAAACGGTTTGTCTTGGCGAGGCTTTTGAGCACCGCCTCTTTGTCAAGTGGACGCAAAGTGCGAAGGTCGATCACTTCAGCGTCGATGCCCTGACCTGCCAATTCCTCAGCGGCCTCCAAAGCCAGCCCTACCCCAATCGAATAGGTAACGATGGTCGCATCCTTACCCTCGCGCACGATCCGCGCTTTGCCAATTGGCAGAACATGATCGTCAAGATCAGGAACATCAAAGCTGCGGCCATAAACCAGCTCATTTTCAAGGAACACCACGGGATCCTCTGAACGGATAGCCGCCTTCATCAGGCCCTTTGCATCCGAGCTGTCATAAGGCGCGATAACGATCAGCCCCGGCACGCTTGCATACCACGGTCCGTAGTTCTGCGAGTGCTGTGCAGCGACGCGCGAGGCCGCGCCATTGGGTCCGCGAAACACGACCGGGCAGCGCATCTGCCCGCCTGACATGTAATTCGTCTTGGCGGCCGAATTGATGATGTGGTCAATCGCCTGCATCGCAAAGTTGAAGGTCATAAACTCGACGATGGGCCTGAGGCCGCCCATCGCTGCGCCCGTGCCGATCCCGGCAAAGCCATATTCGGTGATCGGCGTGTCGATCACGCGCTTGGGGCCAAATTCATCGAGCAACCCTTGGGTGACCTTGTAGGCGCCTTGATACTCAGCGACTTCCTCACCCATCACGAAGACGCGTTTGTCGGCGCGCATTTCCTCGGCCATCGCATCGCGCAGAGCCTCGCGCACCGTGACGCTAGCGGAGCTGGTGCCGGCGGGGATCTCCGGACTGCTTACCGCAGGGGCTTTGGCTGCGGGCGCGGGGGCAGGCGCAGGTGTTGGATCGGGCGCTGGAGCGGGTGCGGGAGTTGGCGCCGGCGCGGCTTCCTCACCTTCCCCTTCAAGCGTTGCGATAACAGTACCCACCGGGACGTTCTCGGTGCCTTCTGCGATCAGGATCTTACCAAGCACACCGTCATCGATGGCTTCGAATTCCATAGTCGCCTTGTCGGTTTCGATCTCGGCGATGATGTCACCAGGCTCAATCGTGTCGCCCTCGGCCTTAAGCCATTTGGCGAGCGTCCCCTCTTCCATAGTGGGCGAGAGCGCGGGCATTTTGAGTTCGATAGCCATCAGTAATTCTCCACCAGAACATCGGTGTAGAGCTCAGACGGCTCCGGCTCAGGTGAGCTTTCGGCAAAGTCGGCCGCTTCAGTCACGATTTTGCGGATGTCTTTATCAATGGCTTTAAGGTCGTCTTCAGCCTTTCCATCGGCGATCAACGCGGCTTTGATCCGCTCAATCGGATCGTGGTTCTCGCGTTGGTCCTGAACTTCATCGCGGGTGCGGTATTTTGCAGGGTCGGACATGGAGTGTCCGCGATACCGGTAGGTGTTGCACTCCATCAGCACGGGCCCCTTGCCCTCGCGCACATGCTTGAAAGCAACCTCAGCCGCGGCGCGCACTTCAAGCACGTCCATCCCGTTCACTTCCATGCCCGGAATGCGGAAGGCGGTGCCTCGGCGGTAAAAGCGGGTTTCAGCCGAAGAACGCGCGCTCGCAGTGCCCATCGCGTATTGGTTATCTTCAACCACGAACACTATCGGCAGGTTCCACAGTGCCGCCATGTTGAAGGTTTCATAGACCTGGCCCTGGTTCGCTGCGCCGTCGCCGAAATAGGCTAGGCACAGCCCCCCATCTTCGTTGTACTGATGCGCGAGCGCCAAACCACCGCCCAACGCCACCTGCGCGCCGACAATGCCGTGCCCTCCGTAAAACTTATGCTCGGTGCTGAACATATGCATCGAGCCGCCCTTGCCCTTGGAAATGCCCGCTTCGCGCCCGGTCAGCTCAGCCATGATAACCTTGGGGTCGATGCCATAGGCGAGCATATGCCCGTGATCGCGGTAGCCGGTAATCACGCTGTCGCGATCATTATCAAGCGCAGACTGAAGGCCAATTGCAACGGCCTCTTGCCCGATATAGAGGTGACAGAACCCACCGATCAGGCCGAGACCGTAAAGCTGGCCCGCTTTCTCTTCAAACCGGCGGATCAGCAGCATCTGACGGTAAAACTCCATCATCTGTTCTGGTGATGCGTTAAAGCTTTTGGCAGCTTCGAATTCATCCTGAAGCGAATGCAGGATGAAATCGGGATCATCCGCCGGAGCCGCAGGGTTAGCGCTGGCCGCTTTTACGCGCGCAGCCGGTTTTGCCGGCGCCTTTTTAGCCGCAGGTTTCTTCGCCAATTTTGGGTCCTTCTCTTACAACACCACGCGCAGGCCGGGGAGGAGGAAGCGCGCCTTAATTCTGCTTCTCTATAAGCGCCAGATTGGTGATGACGCAACGTAAAGCGTGCGATTGCATACGCATTCACCGCGCTGGTGATAATCAGGAAATGACCAGCCTAAACCGGTTATTCGTCTTCGAGTGTTACGACGATTTCATCGGGGTGAAGCACGCCCAGATCTTCGCGCACAAGCTCACTGATAAGATCAGGGTCAGCGCCTGAGGGATCGAGAAGGTTGACCCGGTTCTTAAGCGCATCGCGTTTTTCGGTTAGCATCGCGATCCGCGTGTTGCGCTGCTCCAGCGCCTCGGCATTTTCAGCCCAAGCAAGAAGGCCTGTCGGACCGGCAATCGCCGCCACCGTCAAAACCACAAGCACAATCAGCGCAAGAACCTGCTTGAGATTGTCGTTTGCTGGCTTGTGCATGTGTCGTCCCTGACTCCCTGATCGCACAGAATCATAGTTAACGGTGCGGCGCAACCCTATTGCGCCAATTGGCGCAATAAATTGTGCCAATTCACCCCAGTGCTGACATTTGGGACTCAGTAAGAGCGCGGAAGGCCCAGAACATGCTCTGCGAGATAGGACAGGATGAGGTTCGTTGAGATCGGCGCGACAGTGTAGAGCCGCGCTTCGCGAAACTTGCGCTCCACATCATATTCCTCGGCAAAGCCAAACCCACCAAAGGTCTGCACACACATATCAGCAGCTGCCCAGCTGGCCTCTGATGCGAGCAGTTTGGCCATGTTGGCTTCTGCGCCCGCATTTCCGCCTTTATCATAAACCTGTGCTGCGTGGTGGACCATCAGCTCTGCCGCACGCATCTGCGCATAGCTTCGCGCGATGGGGAACTGCACCCCTTGGTTCTGCCCAATGGGCCGGGCGAAGACATTTCGGTCGCTGGCGTAGGTGCGGGCCTGTTCAATAAACCACTTCGCATCGCCAATGCACTCCGCAGCGATCAGAACCCGCTCTGCGTTCATGCCCGAAAGAATGTAGCGGAAGCCCTTACCCTCTTCGCCCACAAGGCTGCTTGCCGGGATGCGCAGATCATCGAAGAACACCTCGCAAGATGAATGGTTCATCATCGTACGAATGGGCTTGATGCTCATGCCGTTTTTGAGCGCTTCTTGCATATCGACGAGAAAGATGGAGAGGCCATCGGTCTTCTTTTCCACCTGATCGCGCGGCGTGGTGCGCGCAAGCAGCAGCATAAGATCAGAATGCTCCGCGCGGCTTGTCCAGATCTTCTGGCCGGATACGACGTAATCATCACCATCACGCACCGCGCGGGTTTTGAGGCTGAGCGTGTCCGTCCCGCTGGTAGGCTCTGAGACGCCAAAGGCCTGCAACCGCAAGGTGCCATCGGCGATCTTTGGCAGATACTTCGATTTCTGCGCCTCACTCCCATACCGCAGAAGCGTGTTCATAATGTACATTTGCGCGTGAGCAGAACTGCCATTGCAGCCCGATGCCTGGATCTCTTCCATAATCACGCAGGCCTCGATCAGGCTCAGCCCGCTGCCGCCATATTCGGGCGGGATGAGCGCGGCAAGGAACCCGGCCTTTGTCAAAGCATCGACAAATTCACTGGGATATTCACGCACCGCATCTTTACCGCGCCAATATTCGCCCGGAAAATCATCACAAAGCGCCCTTACAGCGCGGCGGATTTCGGCGAGCTCTTCGCTTTCATTCTGCATGTCTGGGAAAGTCGTCCTGATTGTTTGATGCACTGATTGCCCTGTGAAGCCGCCCCTGTCCACCTGTCTGAATTGCTGTTCAATCGCTCAATGCGGGCTTTCGGATCGGTCTTTATGTGCTACCCATCAACTACCTAGATGGAGAGATGAGAGCCATGCAGATCCTGAAAGCCGACCTTGCGCGCTTTGCCGCAATCCCTGATTATCCCTTTGTGGAAAACTGGGCCGAGATTGATCTTGGCGAAGGCCATTCGGGCCGCATGCACTTTATCGATGAAGGCCCCAAAGACGCGCCGCCCGTGCTGCTGTTCCACGGAGAGCCGAGCTGGAGCTTTCTCTATCGCAAGATGATCCCGGTGCTCCTCGATGCGGGCTTTCGCTGCCTCGCGCCGGACCTGATTGGCTTTGGCAAAAGCGATACGCCCGATGACATCGCGTTCTACACCTATGATCGGCATATGAGCTGGCTTGGCCAATGGCGCGATGCGGTCGTGCCAGAGCCTGCTGCTTTGTTCTGTCAGGATTGGGGCGGCCTGCTGGGCCTGCGGATGGTGGGCGAGGCGCCTGACCGCTTCACCTGCGTGGTGGCAAGCAACACCTTCCTGCCCACCGGAGGCACCCCCTCCCCCGCCTTCCTCGCATGGCGCGAATTTGCGAAGAGCTCTCCTGAATTTCAGATCGGCGAACTCCTCCAACGCGCCACCGCGACCGAGCGCACGTCTGAAGAAATCGCGGCCTATGACGCGCCCTTTCCCGATGAGCCGAGCAAAGCGGGCGCCCGCGCTTTCCCACAATTGGTGCCGGTGGAAGACGGCATGGACGGGATCGCGCAAAACATCGCGGCTTGGGAAGGACTTGCCGCTTTCGACAAGCCATTCCTTACGCTGTTTGGAGAGGATGACCCGGTGACAGGCGGGTTGGCGCAGCCCTTGATTGAACGGATCAAGGGAGCCGAGGGAATGCCGCACGGGATGCTGTCTACCTGCGGGCACTTTTGTCAGGAAGACCGTCCGGTTGAACTGGCGCAAGGCGTGATCGACACCGCGAAAAAGGCGGGCTTTCTCTGAACGAAGCCTCCGCCCGCTCAGATCCCGCGACGCTTAGCCGCGGGCAGGAATATGCGCTTGCGGTGACGACGGCTGTTGTCACTGCAAACGCTTACTACATACACCCGATCATCGGCGAAGTGGCAGACAGTTTTGGTGTCAGCGATGCGCAGATTGGCATCGTCCCCGCACTCAACCAATTGGCGCTGGCCATCGGAATATTCCTGCTGTTGCCGCTGGGCGATCGCTATTCCAACCGCAGCCTTTGCATTGCCTTTGTCAGCGCGCAAAGCCTGTTTATGCTCGGCATGGCCTTGGCTGACGGGATCGTGCTTTTCACGCTGGCATCAACCGCGCTCGGATTTGTGACGATTGCGCCCTATCTGATCCCCGCCTTTGCATCAAAAAGGGTGGATCCGCAGCGACTTGGTCAAGTGACGGCCTTGCTAACCGCCGGGGTCATTTTCGGCCTACTTGTGGCGCGCGTTGGCGCGGGTTTCGTGGCAGAAAACTACGGTTGGCGAGCGGTCTATTGGTGCGGTTTTGCCGCGATGATTGCGATCACGATAGCCTTGCCGTTGGTAATGCGAAGCGAAGCGGGAACAGCGAAGGTCCCGCAATCGAACTATCCAGCGCTGCTCGCATCCGTGATTGCGCTGGCCCGATCGCATCGCGATATGCTTGTTTCTGCCGCCATTCAGGGGCTTAACTTTGCCTCTTTCACAGCAACTTGGCTGGCATTGGCGTTGCATCTGACCAGCGATGAGCTGGGATATGGCGTCGACACGGTTGGGATGCTCGCAGCGATCTCTGCCGTGAGCGTGTTTTCAACCCCCAGGCTAGGTCGATGGGCCGACGCAATGGGGCCCCACAAAGCCAGACTGATTGTCGCGGGCGTGCAGATGTTGGGTGTCCTGCTCCTCTATCCGCTGGGTTGGAATGTATGGCTGATCCTGATCCCGCTTTCTCTGGTCAATCTGGTTGGCCCGACCATAGATGTCACGGGCAAGATGACATTTCTGTCGCTTGACCCTGCCATTCGCACCCGGCTTACTACAACCTACACCGTAATGATGTTTATCGGGGGAGCCTTTGGCTCCATCCTTGGCACCGCCATCTATGATTGGGGCGGGTGGATCAGCGCCTGCGCACTGCTCTTCGTATTGTCCCTGAGTGTTTCAGGACTTTCCCTGATCGCATACCGCCAATGGGCGCAGAAAACGGCCATTTCTAGATGACACTACTTAGGCAAAACGCGGTAGAGATTTCCAAATTGTTAACCATGTTTGCCTAGAACACAAATCGAAGGCGCTGCGGGCCAATCCGAATGATCGCTCTTACACAGAGAGCTCACTCCGGATCTCACCGATTGCTTTCATCGTATCACCAGCCCTTAATCCGGCTGAGTTTGAGAAAAAGACGCTGCGGCATTTTTCCGAATGGGCCTCCCACTCACGGATTTGCCGAGCGTCTTTTTTGATTCTTGGGCGGCAATCGTCGGTCATTCGGGCCCGCGCTTATGTGGTGCCCCCGACAGGATTCGAACCTGTGGCCTTTGGATTAGGAATCCAACGCTCTATCCAACTGAGCTACGGGGACGCACTCGCCCCCAATAGCATCAGCACCTTGCTAATCAATTCACTTCGTCAGGCGGAGCGATGGGGAAAGGCAACGGCGCGATCGGCACGCCCTCTTCGGCCAGCGCTTTGGCTTCTTCGGGGGTGGCTTGCCCGTGGATCGCGGTCTCGTCCCGCTCACCATAGTGCATTTCGCGCGATTGGCTGGCGAAATCCTTGCCCACCCAAGTGCTGTTCTTAAGAGCCTTTTGCTGCGCCTCAGCAAGTTTGGTGAGCGCTTGCTTGACCTCCGCCGGCATCGGCGCATTGGATACGGGAGTGTTGGGGGCTGGCTTGCTGCCACCAGATAGAGCCAAGGGTGCAGGGTTGGATTCTGCTGGCGCAGTGGGGCGCTCAACCATCTGATTGCCCTTAGCGCCCACGGCTGGTGCCATCGGGGCTTTCGAAATCTCGACTGTGCCGCATTCGGGGCACGCAACGAGCCCGCGGGCTTGTTGGTCGTCAAAATCGGAGGAGGAGCCAAACCACCCTTCAAACCGGTGGCCATTGGCGCAATGGAGGTCATACACGATCATGATGTGAGCCTATTTGGCGATATCGCGGCGATTGGCAAGGCTTGGCACCTGCGCGCGCACCTCTGCGATGCGGCCAAGATCGATGTCGCAAAAGCCAAGTCCCGGCCCTTCCCCGCCCATATCGAGCAGCGCTTCGCCCCATGGATCAACGACGAGGCTGTGACCGTAGGTCTCGCGCCCGTCTTCGTGTTTGCCGACCTGCGCAGCGGCAATGATGAACGCCTGCGCCTCAATCGCGCGGGCGCGCAACATAACGTGCCAGTGGGCAGCGCCTGTCGGCTTTGTGAACGCGGCAGGGACCGCAATCGCGTCGCAGCGCCGTTGGCCAAGCACATCGAACAAGGCCGGAAAGCGCAGGTCGTAGCAGATGGTGAGACCCAGCCTGCCGACCGGGGTGTCTTCAACGGTTACCACCTCTTTTCCCGGTTCGTAGGCCGCGCTTTCTCGCCAATTCTCACCGGTGGAAAGTTCGACATCGAACATGTGCATCTTGTCGTAAGTCGTGATTGCAGAACCGAAACGCGGAAGATAATAGGCGCGATTAGCAAACTTTCCACTTGCGGTCGCGACAGGCATCGAACCGATACAAATGTCGATCCCATGCGATGCAAGCGCGGCGAGCCGATCAATCATCTTCGCCAGTTTGTGGCCAGCTATCCAAGGGGCTGATCGTTTTCGATCGCGATCAAGTAAAGGCGCCATTTCGGGGGTGAACAACACACGCGCGCCCATCACACCCGCCTCTTTTGCCGCCATCTCAATCGACGCAAAATTCACCTCCGGATCAATGCCCGAAGTCATCTGCAAGACGGCAATCTTGGGCATCAGCCTAGCGACCTACCCTGCTAACAAGGCGTCAAGCTCACCGGCTTGCTCCAAAGCCGCAAGGTCATCAGAACCGCCCACATAGGTATCGCCGATAAATATCTGAGGTACGGTGCGCGCTTGCGGGGCGCGGGCGAGCATTTCGTCGCGCTTTTCGCCGCCCATCGTGATGTCGTATTCATTAAACTCAGCGCCTTTCTGGCTGAGCAAATGCTTTGCCCGAACACAAAACGGGCAGGCGAATTTGGTGTAGATATCGATCACTGGTGCAGCCATGTCTTCAATCCCATAAAGAGTCGGTTGGCTCATGTGCGGAGCCCTTGAAAGCCTCTCCTAATACACTACCTAAAACCTGTCGCCGCGTTCCGCCAGTCTTGGGGAACATTTCGGAGACAATATCCGGCGGGTGCTGCATGCGGCAGGCTCGCTGAACATCAAATTGCTCAAAGCTAAGAGGATTTGCAATTATGTCACGTTTGGATTTTACCCCCTATCGCCGCAGCACCGTAGGCTTTGATCGCCTTTTCGATATGCTCGAAAGCCAGGCGCGCCTCAATTCCGGCGACAATTACCCCCCTTTCAACATCTCCAAAAGCGGCGCGGACAATTACCGCATCACTTTGGCTGTGGCAGGCTTCCGTCCGCAAGATATTGACATCACCGCGCAAGCGAACCTGTTGACCGTCCAAGGCAAGAAGCGTGAAGATGTCGATGATGGATCAGAGCTCTTGCATGTCGGGATCGCCAATCGCGGATTTGAGCGTCGTTTTGAGCTGGCGGACTATGTCCGTGTTGAAAACGCAGACCTCGCAGACGGCCTGCTCGTGATCGATCTGGTGCGCGAAGTGCCGGAGGCGATGAAGCCGAAAAAGATCGCTGTAAACGGGGCTGCGACGTTGAAGGCGGTGCCTGACGCCGTTGATGGATCCGAGGATAGTGACGCTGTCGACGCAGCGTGATTTTTTCCACATGATATTGATCGGCTCGGAACAGAAACTAACCGATCGGTAAGAAAAGAAAGGGGGCGGGTCCTTTGGATCCGCCCCCGCGACTCGAAAGTCGCCTCGTCCAGCCCTGACCGTCCGGGTCGCAGAAGACGGTCAATTCCGGCTCGAGTCCTATGCAGCAACCCTATGACGGTGAAGCAAAAATAGCCTTACCCCAGGTTGCGTACTGTTCCTCATATAGCCCCAGAATTCCGGCAATACCGCCGTTAACTCGAAGCCATGCCCCTTTAGAAAACCTGTAGTACCACCCGCGTAGGGCGCAATCGAACCATGGCGCAAGTGCTAAATGTATCACTTGTACAAAATCGACACATAGGATGTTCTTTGCACGAACGCGCTGGCAGTTTGGGCGTCGGACCAATCGCCTTTTAAACGAGGCGCGACTGCTCGAGAGCCGCAGCGATAAAGCCCGCAAACAAAGGATGCGGGTCGAACGGCTTGGACTTTAGCTCTGGGTGAAATTGCACCCCAACAAACCATGGATGGTCTGCGCGCTCGACCGTTTCTGGCAAAAGGCCATCGGGAGACATTCCAGCAAAGATCAGGCCCTGCTGCTCAAGAGGCTCGATATAGGCGCTGTTGACCTCATAACGGTGCCGGTGGCGTTCAGAGATCGTGGTCGCGCCGTCATAGATTCGGGCAATATGGCTGTTTGCCCCAAGCTTTGCCTCATAGGCGCCAAGACGCATGGTTCCCCCAAGATCGCCGCCCTGTTCGCGCTGCTGGATGCCCTCATCACTCATCCATTCTTCGATGATGCCGACCACAGGTTCATCAGAATCGCCAAACTCGGTGGAGGAGGCCCCTGCAACACCCGCTGCACGAACGCCTTCGACACAGGCCATCTGCATGCCCAGGCATATGCCGAAAAATGGGACGCCGCGCTCGCGCGCAAAACGCACACTGGCAATTTTGCCTTCCGATCCGCGCGAGCCAAAGCCACCCGGCACAAGCACGCCATGCATCGGCTCAAGCGCGGAGACGATCTCGCTTTCATCCTCGCCTTCGAAGATTTCCGCATCGATCCATTTAATGTTGACCTTTACGCGGTTGGCGAGGCCGCCATGCACCAGCGCTTCATTGAGACTCTTATAGGCATCGGGCAGACCGACATATTTGCCGACCACCCCGATAGTTACTTCGCCTTCCGGGTTGAAATAGCGGTCGGTCACATCGTTCCACGCCGAAAGATCAGGCGCGGGCGCATCGGTGATGCCAAAGCCGAGCAGGACCTCTTCATCCAGCCCTTCGCGGTGGTATTGCAGCGGGACCGAATAGATTGAGGGCGCATCCAACGCTGGTATCACCGCTTGTTTGCGCACATTGCAAAAATTCGCGATCTTCTGCCGCTCGGTCTCAGGAATGGGATGCTCAGCCCGGCACAGGAGCACATCGGGTTTGATGCCAAGGCTCGCCAACTCACGCACCGAGTGCTGCGTAGGCTTCGTCTTAAGCTCCCCTGCCGCGGCAATATAGGGAACCAGGGTGACATGGACACTCAGCGTTTGCATTGGCTCCATCTCGTTTCGCAGCTGCCGGATCGCCTCCATAAACGGGAGCGATTCAATATCGCCAACGGTGCCGCCGATCTCACACAAGATGAAATCATGATCGTCTTGGTCGGCGAGCGCGAATTCCTTGATCGCATCGGTCACATGCGGGATCACCTGAACGGTCGCGCCAAGATAGTCACCGCGGCGCTCTTTCGCGATAATGTCGCGGTAGACGCGGCCAGAGGTGATGTTGTCGCTTTGCCGCGCGGAGACTCCGGTGAAGCGTTCATAATGGCCAAGATCAAGATCGGTCTCTGCCCCGTCATCGGTCACGTAGACTTCGCCGTGTTGATACGGGCTCATCGTGCCCGGATCGACGTTGAGATAGGGGTCAAACTTGCGGATGCGCACCTTGTAGCCGCGCGCCTGGAGAAGCGCTGCGAGCGATGCCGCCATGAGACCTTTGCCGAGCGAGGAAACCACGCCGCCGGTGATGAAAATGTACCGCGCCATGGGAGGCGAGCCTTAAGGGTTATGCGGGATTCGGTGCAAGCGAATTGCGGCGCTTAACTGTCAGCCATCCACAATCAATTGCATTTGTGAAAGTTTAGTCTGCCCTATCACTCACCTGGACCACCAAGCAGATCATCGGCGCTCGCCGTGCCACTTTCGTCTGCCCCGCCTTCTGCTGCAGTACCATCGGCTCCTTCACCGTCGGCTGTCTCCGGGCCACCGAGCAGGTCATCGCTGGTCACCCCGCCGACTTCGCGGTCAAGGTCGCTGGTGATGTCGACCGAAGATTCGCTCACGGCCAAGGCAGCAAGAACAATCGAGAGCACGACAAAGGCAATCGCCAACCACTTGGTCGACTTAGACAGGAAATCAGCAGAACCGCGCGCGCCCAAAGCGCCTGATGGGTTCCCGCCAATGCCAAGGCCTCCGCCTTCAGAACGCTGCATCAGCACCACGCCAACAAGCGCGGCGGCCACGATAGCCTGAATGACGGTGATAAAAATGAAAAGCGACATGATCGATCCAGTTGAAAATGTTTAAGCGCACTTAGGGACGCGCGCGCAGAACGGCAAGCTTTGCGGATAGTGGAGTGGATTAAGGGACAGATTGCGCCCCCTACCCTTCCGCTGATTCTCCTGCAGCAAGAGCAATGCCCATAAAGCTGTCTGCGGTCAGACTTGCGCCTCCTACAAGCGCTCCGCCAACCTCGGGCAGGCTGAGAATTTCGCCCGCATTTTCCGGCTTGACCGAGCCACCATAAAGAATGCGAACCTGGTTGCCCGCTTCTTCCCCGAAAAGATCGACCAAAAGGGCTCGGATTTCCCGGTGCATCTCTTCAATATCAGGAGAAGTCGCGGTTTTGCCCGTGCCAATCGCCCAAATTGGTTCATAGGCGATGGTAAGCTTGTCTGCCGGCTCCTCCACCTCAGAGGGAAGAGAAGCGATCAACTGAGCCTTGATATGCTCAACAGCCCCGCCTGCATCGCGTGTTTCCTCGCTTTCGCCGCAGCACAAAATGACCCGTAGACCAGCTTCGAAAGCCGCGCGTACCTTAGCACTTACAAGCGCATCGCCCTCGCCATGCGCATCGCGGCGTTCGCTGTGGCCCAAAATTACGAACTTCGCGCCCGCATCAGCGATCATCGTTGCAGAGATATCCCCAGTAAAGGCGCCGTCGGCCTCATGGTGACAATCCTGCGCGCCCACGCCAATTTGCTCCGCTTCCCGGTGAACGGGGTGAATAAGTGTGTACGGCGGCGCAATCGCCACTTCGACTTTCATATGACGCTGGGCAGCACGATCAATCGCGCGCGCTTCGGAAAGCATGGCGCGGGTGCCATGCATCTTCCAGTTTCCAACAATATAGGGCCGCAAAGGCATCTGTACTTCCTGAAAAAAGGTATTCGGGGTCGAATCTTGTAACGTCATCTAGGGATGAGGGGCTGCGTCGGCTAGATGAGGGCACAAGTTTAGTCAAAACATACGCCGACCTGTTGCCGGGAGGTCGCAGGGCGGATAAAGCGCGCATCACTCAATAGAAGCGGTGCCTGCTGATTTTGCGCCAGCAGCGCCAATTGCCTGAAATCGTGAAAGACTAAAAGAATGATCTCGCTGTTCCGCAATTTCTTCCAGTCCAAAATCGGCCTTCCCATCTTTATCGGTTTTTTGGTGATCGTCGCGCTTGCTTTTGCTGCGAGCGATCTTTCCGGCTCTGCCACCTTTGGCGGGCTCGGCGGAGATGACAAGGTCGCGACCATCGGCAATGAATCGTTGTCATCAAACGAGATGACGGGGGCGATGAACAACGCTTTAGATCGCGCGCGTCAACAGAACCCGACTATCACAATGCCGCAATTGGTGGCGCAAAATGGGATCGAAACAGAACTCGAACTTCTGATTGATAGATATGCAATCGGGCAATTTGCGAGCAAATATGGTCTGCGCGCGGGCGACAATTTGGTGAACAGCGAGATCCTGAAGATTCAGGCTTTTCGCAACCTTACCGGGGAGTTTGATCAGGAAATCTACCAGCAGGCTTTGCGCAATCAGGGTATCACTGATGCCATTTTGCGCAAGGATATTGGCGATGGCCTGCTTGCCCAGCAATTGTTGCGTCCCGCCCTTGCCGCGCCGCAAATGCCGGAGGCCGCTGCCCGACAATATGCGGCATTGGTGTTGGAACGGCGCCAGGGACAGATTGGCCTGATCCCCAGCCTGGAATTTGCGCCAGAGGGCGATCCGACTGAGGAGCAGCTCAACACCTATTACAGTGAAAACCAGTCTGACTACATCCTGCCAGAACGCCGCACCCTGCGCTACGCGGTGTTTGGCGCACAAAGCATCACCGATGATTTCACTCCGACCGATGCCCAGATCGCTGAACGATTCGAGCGCGATGCGGACGTCTATGGCGCCAGCGAACAACGCGAAATTGTCTCCTTCGTTGTCCCGACCGAGGCGGCTGCCAACGCTTTGATTGAGCGTATTCGCAGCGGTGTTTCTTTGGAGGCGGCGGCGCAAGAGGCAGGCTTCCAGGTATCCGTTGGCGGTCTTCGTGACCAAGCGACTTTGGCAAATTCAACCAGCGAGGAACTGGCTGAATTGGTCTTTGCCGCTGAAGAAGGTGACGTGATTGATACGGCGCAGGCGACATTGGGTTGGTATGTAGCGCGGGTTGATGATGTGCAGCGCAACCCAGCCCGCTCTTTGGGCGAAGTGCGCGGCGACATCGCTCAGCAATTGCAGGACGAGGCGCGCGCGGCCGCTCTGGCGGAGCTTTCCAGCGAAATCGAAGAGAAAGTCAGCACAGGCACTTCGCTGAGTGATGTGGCGACTGAATTCGGGCTAGAGATCAATGTTGCTGCTGATCTCACGGCGGATGGAACGGACGCAGACCCCGCTTTGCAACGCGTCGTTTCTACCGCCTTCCAGATGGAAGAAAACGAGCCGCAACTTGCCGAAGTGGTTCCGGGTGCGCAGTTCATGGTCTTTGATGTCGATGATATCACGGTCAGCGCAGCCCCTCCGATTGATGAAGTGCGCGAAGAGGTGACGCTGCGCTGGCGTCTGGCCGAAGGCAGCACTGAGGCACAGGCGGCTGCCAATCGCATTCTCGAAGCGGTGCGCGGCGGCGCGTCTTTGACAGAAGCGATGCGCGCGGAAGACAGCGCGCTGACTGAAATCGAAAATGTCAATTTGCGGCGGGCCCAGCTGTTCTCCGCGCAAAACCGCGTCCCTCCCCCTTTGGTGTTGATGTTCTCTATGGCCCAAGGATCGACCAAGGTGCTTGAAGATGCCAATTCCATCGGTTGGTATGTGATCAATCTCGAAACGATTGAGACCGATCCGATTGAAGACAATCTTGAACTGGTTGCGCAAACCCAGACACAGCTCGCCCCGGCGCTTGCCAGCGAATATAACGCGCAGCTCGCCCGTGCCATCCGCGATGAAATCGGAGTGGAGCGCAATGAAGACGCGATTGAGGCTGTTCGCCGAACGCTTGCCGGCGAAAGCTGAGCGTTTGGATCGTTCGATTTGGGTGTGACGGAATCGCAATCGCTTTTATCGCAGCTTGAAAACGCTGACGCAGCTGCCGTTGCTCTTGATGCGGGGCAGCCTGCTTTGGTGTGGCGCAAAGTGCTGGCCGATTGCGACACACCGGTGGGCGCAGCGCGGCGCTTGATCGAGCCGGGGCGCGGGGACTTTTTGCTCGAATCGGTAGAAGGCGGCGAGGTGCGCGGGCGTTACAGCCTTCTCGGCCTCAATCCCGATTTGGTGTTCAGAGGCAGCGATAGAAGCGCAAGCATCAACCACCAATGGCAAACCGATCGCGGCGCATTTGAAACATGCAATGGCGATGCATTGGCAGAACTGCGCGCGCTGGCCAAAGCATGCCGGATAGATGTGCCTGACACTCTGCCGCCTGCCCTTGCATGCTTGGTTGGCTACTTTGGCTATGAAACCATTGGGCTGGTGGAAACCCTGCCGCGCGCCGAGCCGAGCGAGCTAGATCTGCCCGACATGCTGTTCGTGCGTCCAACCATCATCCTGATCTTTGACGGGCTTTCCGATGAGCTGTTCTGCATCGCCCCCATCTGGGAAGCCGATAATCCGGCCAAAACCATCGAAGAGGCCGGGGATCGGATCGATGAGACTTTGCGAAAACTGGCTCAGCGCCGCCCGCCAGAGCCTCGTCTGGATGCAAAAGTTGCGGAGCCTGAGCTATTGCCCGTGGTTGCGGGTGATGACTACAAAGCCATGGTCGCGCGGGCAAAGGACTACATTCTTGCAGGCGACATTTTTCAGGTTGTGCTTGCGCAGCGTTTCACGTGCCCGTTTGAACTGCCGCCGCTGGAGCTATACCGCGCATTGCGGCGGGTGAACCCTTCTCCGTTTCTCTATTTCCTCGATCTGCCCGGCTTTGCGATTGTCGGATCAAGCCCAGAGATATTGGTCCGGGTCCGAGATGGCGAAGTAACGATCCGCCCTATCGCAGGCACACGCCCGCGCGGTGCCACTCCGGCTGAAGACCGTGACAATGAAACAAGTCTGCTCGCCGATCCGAAGGAATTGGCGGAACATCTGATGCTGCTTGATCTGGGGCGCAACGATGTCGGCCGGGTCGCCTCACGCGGCAGTGTTGAGGTGACCGACAGCTTCACCATCGAACGCTACAGCCACGTCATGCACATCGTCAGCAATGTGATCGGACACCTTGATGCGAGCAAAGACGCGCTAGACGCGATGTTTGCAGGGTTCCCAGCAGGGACGGTGTCAGGAGCCCCGAAAATCCGGGCTTGCGAAATCATCGCTGAATTGGAGCCCGAAACACGCGGCGCCTATGCAGGCGGGGTCGGTTATTTCGCGCCTGATGGCTCTGTAGATTCTTGTATCGTATTGCGCACCGCAGTTGTGAAAGATGGCACGATGCACGTACAGGCGGGCGCAGGGATCGTGGCGGACAGCGATCCTGACTATGAACTTGCCGAATGCCGCGCAAAAGCTGGCGCGCTGATCGCCGCAGCGCGCGAAGCGGTGCGGGTTGCTGGCGAACCGGGATTTGGACAATGACAGCGCGCTTCCTTCTCCTTTTGGGCTTTGGTTTGGCACTGACAGCATGTGAGCCGCAACCAGCGGGCGAGCCGGTGGTGCGCGCAGAGCTGGACGATCCGCTCGGCGCGGGTGAAGTGGTTCGCGCGTCTGATAGCGATGCTGAAACCGAGGCTGAGCCCGAAGAAGAGACCACACCCGACACCGCCTCCGCCTGCCGTCCGGCGAGTTTTGAGGGCGTCTCTCTCACCCATTGTATCGCGGACCCGGCAATCCACCGCATCAGCGCCAGCCTCGCTCCGTCAAGCGGCTCAAATTTTGGCACGATCGAAGGCTGGGCAGGCGGGCGCAATGTCACCGATATCGCCTTTGTGATGAATGGCGGCACTTATGGCGATGATTTGAAGCCCATCGGCTATTTCGTGGCCAACAAGGATCGCCTTTCAGAACTCGACCGCGCCAATAGCGGACCCGGTAACTTTTATCTAAAGCCCAATGGCGTGTTCTTTGGCACAGGCGGCACTTGGAAAGTTCTGGGGACCAACACCTTTTTCAGCACCGTCGGCAACAGGCCCGAATTCGGCACGCAATCTGGCCCGTTCCTGATCATAAATGGTGAGATGCACCCCGAGATTCAGGATAACGGCCCTTCGCGCGCGATCCGCAACGGTGTGGGCGTTGCCCGCGATGGCAAAGCGCACTTTGTCATATCAAACGAGGCGATGAGCTTTGGCCAATTGGCGCGATTCTTCCGCGATGAGTTGGACGTGCCCAACGCGCTCTATCTCGATGGGGGCAGCGCGCTATGGGATCCGGCAAGCGGCCGGATGGACAGCGGGCGTGTCGGACCTTTGTTGATCGTGGAGAAGAAATGACAGCCACGCCCGATATTCTCGTCATCGACAATTACGACAGCTTCACCTTCAACCTCGTCCATTATCTTATGGAGTTAGGCGCTGAGGTGAAGGTTGAACGCAACGATGCTCTCACCGCTTCGGATGCTCTGGCATTGGGTGCAAAAGGCTACCTGATCTCCCCCGGTCCATGCTCCCCTAACGAAGCGGGAATCAGCCTTGATCTCGTCGCGGCCTGTGCGGATGCGGGAAAGCCACTGCTTGGCGTATGCCTTGGTCATCAATCGATCGGCCAATATTTTGGTGGCCGCGTAACGCGCGGCGGGTTGATGCACGGTAAGACCTCTCCGGTTACGCATGATGGTACGGGCGTGTTCGAAGGCCTGCCCTCGCCCTTTACCGCCACCCGCTATCACAGCCTCGAAGTGGTCGATGCGCCGCAAAGCCTGATCGCCAACGCCCATGCAGAGACGCCCGGCGGCGACCATGCGAGCGTTATGGGTTTCCGCCATGAGAGCCTGCCCATCCACGGCGTTCAATTCCACCCGGAAAGCATCGCGACCGAGCATGGACACGCGCTGCTTGCCAATTTCCTCAAACTGTGCGGCGTCAATGCGCGGCTTCCAGAAAGGCTGACCGCATGAGCGCGCTGCCCGACATCGCCAAACCACTTAGCGAAACCGATGCGGAAACCGCTTTTGGCGCGTTGCTTGATGGAGTGCCATCCGAAGAGGAAATCGAGGCGTTTCTGGTGGCGCTTTCCGAACGCGGCGAAACTTCTGATGAAATCGCCGGAGCGGCTCGCGCTCTGCGCGCGCGGCTGATCCCAATTGAAGCGCCTGCGGATGCCATCGATGTCTGCGGGACCGGGGGCGATGGGCACCACACGCTCAATGTCTCTACCGCCGTCAGTATTGTGGTGGCAGCTTGCGGCGTCCCCGTGGCGAAACACGGCAACCGCGCAGCCTCATCCAAATCGGGCGCGGCGGACACGCTCGAAGCGCTTGGCCTTGATATGGATGCGGCGGGCAAAACCGCGGAAAGGACACTGAGGGAACTCGGCATTTGTTTCCTGTTCGCCAAGAACCACCACCCTGCGATGGGCCGGATCATGCCGATCAGGCAGCGAATTGGAAAGCGCACCATCTTCAACCTTATGGGACCGCTTTCCAATCCCGCAGGCGTGAAAAGCCAGCTTATCGGGATCGCGCGCCCGGCCTACGTGCCGATTTACGCAGGCGCCATGGCGAAGCTGGGCACGGGCCGCTCTCTGATCGTTTCGGGCGATGAAGGGCTGGACGAGCTTAGCCTTGCAGGCGGGAACGAAATTGCGGTTGTGACAGGCAGTGCTTTTGAGATGAACCGGCTGGAGGCGTCCGAAGCAGGCCTTCCCACCTCCCCCCTAGAGGCCATTCGCGGTGATGACGCGGCCTATAACGCGGCGGCTTTGAAAAAGCTGCTTGAAGGGGAACTAAGCCCCTATCGCGACGCGGTGCTCTTGAACGCGGCGGGCGCTTTGCTGGTGGCGGACAAGGTCAGCGAATGGCCCGAAGGGGTTTCTATGGCCGCTGAGGCCATCGATTCCGGAGCAGCGCTCAAACTGCTGCAAGACTGGATCGCGCTTGCGAAGTGATGCCCGATGAACAAGCTTGAAGAAATATGCGCGCATAAGCTGGGCGAAGTGGCCGAGCGTAAGGCCGCCACAAGCACAGCCGACCTTGAAGCGCGCGCCTCCGACCAATCGGCCCCGCGCGGCTTCGAAGCGGCGCTGCGCCAAAAAGCAGAGAGCGGCTTTGCGCTGATCGCAGAGGTCAAAAAGGCCAGCCCATCCAAAGGCCTGATCCGCGCTGACTTTAATCCCGCTGCCCATGCACGCGACTATGAAGCAGGCGGCGCAGCCTGCCTCTCGGTCCTCACCGATACGCCTTATTTCCAAGGGCATGAGGATTATCTGATCGCGGCGCGCGGTGCTTGCACCCTACCCGCTCTGCGCAAGGATTTCATGGTTGATCCATGGCAATGTCTTGAAGCGCGGTCCATCGGTGCCGATGCGATCCTGATTATCGTTGCAGCGCTCGGCGATGCGCAAATGCGAGAGATAGAGGCCGCCGCGCGCGAACACGCGATGGATGTGCTGGTGGAAGTGCATGATGAGGCGGAGATGGAGCGGGCGCTTGCCCATCTTTCATCCAAGCTGATCGGTGTGAACAACCGCGACCTCAAAACCTTCACGACATCGCTTGAAGTGACAGAACGCCTCGCGCCGATGGTGCCGGATGATGTGCTGCTTGTTGGTGAGAGCGGGATTTCGACACATGCGGATTGCGCGCGGCTCTCCACGAGCGGGGTTCGCAGCTTCCTTGTCGGCGAAAGCCTTATGCGCGCTGATGATGTGGCAGAGGCAACGCGGGCACTCTTACACGGCTAAGCAGAGCAAGTTGGGACGTGGACCGCTTTCCTACAGGACATGGAACGGGCATGGTCATTTGATGTAGTGGACAGTGCCCGGAATAAGAAATTATGCCCTTGGAATCGGCCCGATTGGATGGGCGCGCTTTTCTTCTCTAGGACCGTGTAACATGCGGTCCATGTTTCGAACGCAGATCAGTTAAGGCATTAAAAATGAACGATCTAACCCATATCGGCAAAGATGGCTCTGCACACATGGTCGATGTCGGGGGAAAGGCAGAAACGCACAGGGTCGCGATCGCCTCTGGAAAGATCACTATGTCAGCCGAAGCGCTCACCGCGATCCGCGATGGAAACGCGCCCAAAGGCGACGTGCTCGGCACGGCCCGCGTCGCCGGGATCATGGCAGCCAAACGCACAGGGGAACTGATCCCGCTATGCCATCCGCTCGGTCTTGAAGCGGTGAGTCTCGACTTTGAGCTTGGGGATGACAGCATCACCGCCACGGCAACCGCCTCTCTCACTGGCAAGACCGGGGTCGAGATGGAGGCGATGGTAGCGGTTTCGACCGCATTGCTCACGATCTACGATATGGCAAAAGCGGTGGACAAGGGCATGGTCATCAGCGCTGTCCGCCTGATCGAGAAGCGCGGCGGCAAGAGCGGCGTGTGGAAGGCGCAAGAGACGTGAGCGCCCTGCTCTCCCTGGACGAAGCGCATAGGCAGCTGCTGGAGGTCGCCCAGACGCTCGTGCTCGGGCATGAGAGCGTGCCCGTTGAAGAGGCGCTCGGTCGGGTGCTCGCGACGGAGGGCAACGCCAAACGCACCCAGCCCCCGGCAGACCTCTCGGCGATGGATGGCTACGCGATTGCAGGCGAAGGCCCATGGCGTTTGGTGGGGGAGAGCCGTGCCGGCACTCCCTTCGATAGGGCACTCGTGGTCGGTGAAGCGGTGCGCATCTCGACAGGGGCTCACATGGCGGCCGGGAGCGACCGGGTGCTCATCCAGGAGAACGCGACAGTCGCTGACGGGAATGTGACCGCCACCCAGATGCCAGTGGCTGGCAAGCATGTGCGCAAAGCTGGGTTCGACTTCGCAGAGGGCGATCCGGTGCTGTACTCGGGCGATACGATGACCCCTGCCCGCATCGCGCTTGCCTTGGCTGCGGGATATGGCGAGGTCACTGTGACAAAGCGACCGCGCGTTGCTATCCTCGATAGCGGTGACGAACTGGTGCGCGACCCTAGCCAGTGTAGACCTGACCAGATCCCGGCGAGCAATGGCGCGATGATCGCTGCGATGCTCGCCCCCTTGGTTGGCGAGACCGAGCGCCTGGGTCCGGTGCCCGACAATATGGGCAGACTGCAAGAGGCTTTGGTTCGCGCGCATGAAGCTGACATCCTCATCACATCGGGCGGCGCTTCGGTGGGGGACCATGACCTCATCCAACAAGCACTAGGGGATTGGGGCGCAGACCTTGCGTTCTGGAAAGTAGCGATCAAGCCGGGCAAGCCGCTAATGGTGGCAAAGCGGACAGGTGCGCGCGGCGCTCAGGTGATCCTTGGCCTGCCGGGGAATCCGGTGTCGAGCTATGTCACCGCCTTCCTGTTTGCCCTCCCGCTGTTGCGCGCTGCCATGGGCATTGGTCAGCCTTTTCCCAAGCACCAGATGCTGCTCGCTGACGATGCCCTGCCCGCCACCGGATCACGGCAGGAGTTCCTCAGGGGGTTCTATGAGGATGGGCGGGTTCGCCGCGCGGCGTCTCAGGACTCAAGCGCGCTGTTGGCGTTGGCAAGCGCGAACTGCCTGATCGACCGACCTGCTGGTTCCCCTATGGTTGAGGCTGGAGAGCGCGTTCCTGTGTACAACCTCCAAAATGGCTGAACTTGGGGACTTTGCGGGTCTGCATCGCTTGACTTGATCCCTTTGGTTGCCTATTCGTTCCGCATTCGTTCACCATTTTGGTGCACGAGCAGCGCTTTGATACGCACCTTCAATCGGTGCCTCTGAAAGCGCGCCTGTCTGGCACTGCTTGGGCTTTGGTGCCCATCTGAGTGCGCCTTTACGGAGTTTGCCCATGTTAACGGCAAAACAGCATGAATTGATCCGTTTCATCCAGCAGCGTCTGGAAGAAACCGGTGTTTCACCCAGCTTTGAGGAGATGAAGGAAGCGCTTGATCTGAAGAGCAAGTCAGGCGTCCATCGCCTGATCTCGGCTTTGGAAGAGCGCGGCTTTATCCGCCGCTTGCCTAACCGTGCGCGCGCGCTTGAAGTCATCCGCCAACCCGAAGATGCAACCCCTGCGCCAAGGGCAAGCGTTTCAACGCCCCCAGTGATGCCACCTCCTGCGAATGCGGCGGCAAGAACAGCGTCAGGCACGGCGGCTGCCACTGTGCCCGAACCGGCCAATGATGTGATCGAGATACCGCTTCATGGCCGGATTGCAGCTGGAGCGCCGATTGAAGCGCTGGAGGGCCAGAACTCGCTGCCTGTCCCCGCAGCCCTGCTTGGTCCGGGAGAGCACTACGCGCTTGAGGTGTCCGGCGATTCGATGGTCGAAGCGGGCATCTTTGACGGTGATTTTGCGCTTGTCCGCCGCACCAACACCGCCCGCGATGGAGAGATCGTGGTGGCGCTGGTCCGCGGCGAGGAAGCGACGCTCAAATACCTCCACAAGGATGGATCGCTGGTGAGACTTGACCCCGCCAACGCCTCTTATGATCCTCAGGTTTACGGACCTGATGAGGTTGAGGTTCAGGGTAAACTTGCAGGTCTCTTACGCCGCTACCACTGATTGGAGGACATACGGATTGGAAGGGACGCAGCTTGCTATTCAGCGGCTCCCTTCCACCAACCATGCTCTCCTTGGCTGCTCGCCACTGCTATGACCTCTTGGTCTTCAAGATTGAGCGCGAGCCCACCTGTTCGTTGCAACATTCGGCGGTCTGCCTTGAGCCATCGCGGTGAACATGAGCTAGGCAAGAAACGGTCCGCAACCACGATGTCGGCCTGCTCGCACGCGGCAGCTAAGGCGCGCTCTTCAACTAGGTCTCGGTTGCGAGCCAACAGGAGCGACCATTCTCGCCCCCCGCGCCGGATCGCCAAGGTGCAGAACTCAGCAGAACAACGCGCTCCTTCCCATTCAGAAAGCGGGATCGGATCGCTGGTGACACTGGAAAGCTCAAGCAGATTGTCGCGCGAATAGGACGATCGGCTGTCGCGCAAAGACAACAGATGCCGGCTCCCGTCTTCGGCGAGCATGGTGATCCCAACATGGCGTCCCTCTCGCCCAATCAAGACATCGGGAATGGGCGTTGTGAGCAAGAAAAACGAAGCCAAGGTGACGGGCACAAGGCCAAGCAAGCGCGATCTTCCGGACCAAAGCGCCAGCCAAAGCCCGCCAATGGTAAACAGCGCGATGGAAAGCCCGCTCATCTGCGGCATCAGCTTGACCGCACCCGGCTGAGCCGAAGTGAAATGGGCAATCGAAAGCAGCAGGTTGAGCGAGGTTTCGGCGAGCCACCAAAACGGCGCACCCAGCCCAACAATGTCGAAAAACAGCGCGATTGCGATCAGCGGCATCGATATGAACGTGACCAGCGGTATGGCAATCACATTGGCAAACGCCCCATACACGCCTGCGCGGTGAAAGTGGAACAACACAATCGGCATAAGGGCAATCTCAATGACGAGACCCGTGAGAAACAGCATAGCGACACCGCGTCCCGTCCGCTTGATCCACGGCTCCTCTCGGGGGGCAAGAAACGCCTTCACCGGTGCGCTTGAATGCAAGGCTACAATCGCAAGGACAGCAGAAAAGCTCATCTGAAAACTCGGGCCTACGACGCTTTCGGGCCACAAAAGGAGCACAAAAACCGCTGCCACTGCGACCATTCGCAAGGACAAAGCATCCCTGCCCATCGCAAGCGCTCCAAGGACCAACATCGCGGCAACACAGGCGCGCACCGTCGGGACTTGGGCCCCCGTCAGCAAAGTGTATCCGATCCCAGCAAGTGCACCGACACTGGCCGCCAGCAAAGGCAGACGAACCCGCAGGGCAATCGCGGGGAATAGAGCGAAGATCTTGATCGCGAGGAAGTATCCAGCGGCGATAACCGCGCTCACATGCAACCCGCTGATCGCCAGCAAATGCGTCAGACCTGCATCACGCATCGCGTCCTCGTCTGCTTCGAGGATGGCACCCCTGTCTCCACTTGCAAACGCTGCGGCGATGGTCCCGGCAGAACCCTCCATCCGCGATCGGACATGTGAGGAAAGAGCGCGCTGTACGGTCGCCAGCCCGGTCTGCGCCTTTGAGGGTTCAACGACTTCGATCTGGCCAATCAAGCTGCCTGTGCCTGAAAGTCCTTTGAACCAGGCGGCGCGGGCAAAATCGTATCCTCCGGGAAGCATAGGGCTCGCTGGAGGCATCAACCTGACGCGCATTTGCAGCACGGCCCCTTCGCCAAGCGCTGAATCGCCCAACCCCGCATCCTTCGCAGCATCCGCTCTGTTGCGCGCTTCAAGCTCCGAAGTGATCCGATCCACCTCCTCCAGCGGTACGTTGACCCTGATCTTTCGGCTTTGGGCCGTGTCAGGATCACGCACTGCCATCGTCAAGCGTATTCGATCGTCGGCGGGCTGATCTTGGCGCTCGAGCACGTAACCCTGCACCCGCTCCACCACCGGCCGGTCAATCGGCTCAGCCCCAACCATCTCAGATCGCACCCAGACGACCGCGATCGCCATCGCGAAGAGCAGCGAACAGGCAATCACTGCCCGGCGCAGCCTGTCCCGCGTTTCGACGTCGCGCCAAATCGCGAGCGCCAAGAGAGCCAGCAGCAAAGCCAGACCAATCGCGCTCACCCATTGCCAGGGGGTTTTAAGAGCAAACCAGCACAAGATGCCGCTTGCAAACACAACCGCCAGCCAAGGCGCACGGTCAAAGCCCGCATCAGCCAGAAAACGCTCCACACCATCACCCAATGCGCGCGGGACGCTAGACAAGGCGCTGGCCCTTTGCCACAGGCGAGGCTGTTCCCGCGGGGAACCAGGTAACGCATTCGGTTCAGCTGCCGATGCGCTGTCAGGGTCGCCTGCAATCGGTATTAGAGGCGCATCAGCCATCAGCCATATCCCCCTTTTGGGCTTGGCCGGTTTGATCCGCGCAAGTGAATAGGAAATCGCCGCTTATGGCAAGCCTGCAAACAAAAACCGTTGTCACCCGCTTTGCCCCATCCCCTACCGGATTTCTGCATATTGGCGGGGCCCGCACAGCCTTGTTCAACTGGCTCTATGCCCGCCATCATGGTGGCAAGGCGCTGTTGCGGATTGAGGACACCGACAAGAAACGCTCCACTCAAGAAGCGATTGATGCGATTTTGGAAGGGCTCGATTGGTTGGGTCTGGACTATGATGAGGCCCCGACATTTCAATCACAGCGCGCGGATCGGCATGCTGAGGTCGCCCAGAAACTGCTGGATGCTGGTGGTGCGTATAAGTGCTTTGCGACGCCTGAAGAACTCGAAGCTATGCGCGCTGAGCAGCGGGAGAAAAAGCAACCACTGCGCTATGATGGGCGCTGGCGTGACCGGGACCCAAGCGAGGCGCCAGATGGAGCGCCCTTCACCGTCAGACTCAAAACACCGCTCGACGGCGCGACCACCATCGAAGACGAGGTTCAAGGCAGCGTCTCGGTCAACAATGAAGAGCTCGACGATTACATTATCTTGCGTGCGGATGGGACGCCCACATACATGCTGGCCGTCGTGGTGGACGATCACGATATGGGCGTCACCCATGTGATCCGCGGTGATGACCACCTCAACAATGCGTTTCGCCAATTGCCGATTTACCGCGCAATGGATGCAATCGAAGGCGGGTGGCCTGACCCTGTCTATGCGCATATTCCGCTGATCCATGGACAAGATGGGGCAAAGCTGTCCAAACGGCACGGTGCGCTGGGCGTAGAGGCCTATCGTGACGAATTGGGTATCCTTGCTGATGCCTTGTTCAACTACCTGCTGAAGTTAGGATGGGCACACGGTGACCGCGAGGAGATTTCCCGAGCCGAAGCGGTTGAACTGTTTGATCTGTCCGGCGTCGGCAAAAGTCCATCGCGCTTTGATCTCAAGAAGCTGGAGAGTTTGAACGGCCACTACATCAGGGAAGCACCCGATGGCGCTCTGGCACCGCTGGTGGCAAAACGCATTTCAGGTGAGGCCAATATCGAATTGCTGGAAACAGCCATGCCTGTGTTGAAGCCACGTGCGAAGAATCTTGATGAACTCGCTGAAGGTGCTGGATTTTTGTTCAGCAAACTTCCGCTGGAAATGACCAACAAAGCGGCGAAACTGCTTGATGAGGATGGGCGAGCGCGCTTGACACTGATTTATGCTGCACTTGCGAGCGAAAAAAACTGGACATTGGACGCTCTCGAAGCCACTACGAAGGCGCTCGCTGAAGAACAGGGATTGGGCTTTGGCAAGCTGGCGCAGCCGATGCGAGCGGCGCTCACTGGGACGACAACATCGCCTGGTATTTTCGACGTTCTGGTCCTTTTGGGGCGGGATGAATCTCTGGCACGGCTTGATGCGCAATCCGCGTAGAAGCTGAGATCAGCGACACAATTTGGGCAGGAGACATACCTTGGTGGACAAAGTGGCGAAACTGGAACTGGGCGGCAACACGCATGAGTTTCCCGTGCTTGAAGGCAGCACCGGCCCTGATGTGGTTGATATTCGCAAGCTTTACGGCGCGACCGGCGCATTCACTTTTGACCCAGGCTACAAATCGACTGCCAGCTGTGAAAGCGCGCTGACCTATATTGACGGGCAAGAAGGCATTCTGCTCCACCGCGGCTATCCGATCGGCCAATTGGCGGAGCATTCCAGCTTTATGGAAACGGCATACTTGCTGCTGAATGGCGAGCTGCCAAGCCAGGATGAACATGACGAATTCGTCCACACGATCACGCGGCACACCATGCTGCATGACCAGCTCAACACCTTCTATTCCGGCTTCCGTCGTGATGCGCACCCAATGGCCATTATGTGCGGCGTGGTTGGCGCTTTGTCTGCATTCTATCACGACAGCACAGATATTTCGGACCCAGAGCATCGCAAGATCAGCTCTCACCGCCTGATCGCAAAAATGCCGACCATCGCAGCGATGGCCTACAAATACGCGGTTGGTCAGCCGTTCATGCAGCCCAAGAACGATTTGAGCTACACAGGCAACTTTCTGCGCATGACTTTCGGCGTCCCGGCTGAGGAGTATGAGATTCACCCCGCTATTGAAAAAGCGATGGACCGGATCTTCATTCTCCATGCCGATCATGAGCAGAACGCATCGACATCGACTGTGCGCCTCGCCGGTTCTTCGGGTGCCAACCCGTTTGCCTGCATCGCGGCGGGCATTGCATGCCTTTGGGGCCCTGCGCATGGCGGCGCGAATGAAGCGGCGCTCAACATGCTGCAAGAAATCGGTACACCAGACCGGATCCCGCACTATATCGAGCGCGCCAAAGACAAAAACGATCCGTTCCGACTGATGGGCTTTGGCCACCGTGTCTACAAGAATTACGATCCGCGGGCCACAGTCATGCAACAGACCCTGCGCGAAGTGTTTGAGGCGCTCAAGACCACGGATCCTGTGTTTGAGACAGCCTTGCAGCTTGAAGAAATCGCTCTCAACGATGACTATTTCAAAGAGAAAAAGCTGTTCCCGAACGTCGATTTCTATTCGGGCATCATCTTGAGCTCGATTGGCTTCCCGACAACCATGTTCACGGCTCTGTTTGCGCTTGCTCGGACAGTGGGCTGGGTTGCTCAGTGGAACGAGATGATCTCTGATCCAGGTCAAGTCATCGGTCGTCCCCGTCAGCTCTACACCGGCCCTACTGCGCGCGATTACGTGCCGATCGGGCAGCGTTGAGGGTTACCCGATAAAGCTTACGCTTTTGTCGGAATTGTCAGCTTGAAGGTCGCGCCGGTTGAACCACCGGCGCGGTCATCTTGAACGACCTCCAAGTCACCACCCATCGCGCGTGCGAGCCTCTTCGATATGTAGAGGCCAAGCCCAGACCCGCTATCATTCCCGCCATCCTGATCGCGCCCAAGCCTTTCAAACTTATCGAAAATTCTGCTCGCTTGGTCAGGCTCGATGCCGGGGCCTTCGTCAACAACACTCACGAAAGCGTGCGAGTTACCGTCAGTCTTGGCAACAATCCGCACCGTAGTTCCTTCAGGCGAATAGGCGATAGCATTGCCGATCAGATTGATAAGGATTTGTAAGACGCGCCGAAACTCGCCGATCGCGTCCACCGCCTCTTGCGCCTGTGTGAGGTCCAAAGTGATAGCGCGATCTTGAGCGCGCACTCCCATAATGCCGGCCGCTCTTCGTGCAGCGTCGGCCACATCCACTGGTTCTTTCGCGGTTGAGAAACCTGGAGCCTCGACCACTTCAAGATCAGCGAGATCGTCAAGCATTCCTGACAGATGCTGGCCTGCCGCGACGATATTGCTGGCATACTCACTGTAATCTTCGCGCAACGGCCCCGCGAGGCGCGCTCGAATAGTCTCAGCATTCGCAATCACCCTTGCGATCGGCTGACGCAGGACGGGTGCTAACGCGCTTCCGAAGAGCCGTGATTGTTCTGCCTGCTCTTCAGCCAGTGCCGCGCTGGCTCTGATTGGCTCGGGTTCATCTGCGACAAGAAGCACATCGAAACCCCGCGGTGCAGACTGCGCGTTCCCGATCGGCAATATGCGCGCTCGCCATTCGCGGTCTGACCCCGGGACACCGCATTGGCTCCCATCAAGCAAGCGCCAATGGAGCGGTTGATGGTGCGCAACGCCGCGCATATCGATATAGTCTGTCCAGACTTTGCCGGGCGACCGCGCGATTTCGACTTCAATCTCGGCTGCATCAGACGCGCTGACATGGAGCAATTGAACGCGTTGAGCTGAATCCAACCGCATTGTGATCTCGGCAGTTGCCCGGTCAATCTCATCGATCTGCATCGCCAGATCATGGGTATCACGAGGACTAAGCGCGACCCGAAGCCAATTTTCAACCAATACCTCGCACCCTTCCCCTTGATCAGGTGCTTTGGGATGGATGCGGGCAAAGCCGCTGACAGTCTCGTCTCCGTCAAATGCGGCAAACTCGCGCGCGATGCGAAGGCCGGTGCTGCGGCACTGGCGGACAAGATCGAGCAACTCGGGCACTGCGAGTGTGCCAGGAATGGTTCCCCCGCAGCTCGCCTGAAGCTCAGCCAAAGGTTCATCGGCTACGATCAACCGATCATCGGCATCGGTAACGCCCCGTGCGGCGAGTAAAGATTGCTGCCTGTTCACGCGGCTGACCTTGGCGTAAATTGCGATAACAGATCACGCGCTTTCTCAGGCTCCATCCGCGCGATATCGCTAGACAATCGGTGTGGAATGCCGAGGAGTTGAAACTGTCTTTCAATCGAGGCAAGTTCAAGTCCGGCCGCGCGCAGCGCCAGCGTGAGCCGCGCAGCCTGGGATGAATGACAAGCGAGGACGCAAAGATCACGCTGCTGCCCCGATCTTGCTGCAAGCGCGCTCGCAAACAACGCCAAACCGGCATGTTCCACATCCAAAGCAGCTAGAGCGCCCGTCCCCATCGAGGAAATGAGACGCGACAGCAAACCAATGCGCGTTTTGCCTTCATCATAAGAAGATTTCAGAGAAGAGATTTCATCTAGAGCGACAGCCGGATTGATCAAAGCCTGATCAGCGGAGAACTGATCGAGGACCATACCGAACAGGTCAAAGGGCAATTCGGTCAGCGAATGCTGCATTCTTCGCTGCTGCTGAACAAAGCGCGACTGCGCGGCGAGCGTGCTCATCGCAAGTTCGGCAGTTTTCGGATTGTCCGACGCTATCAGCTCTTGCAAGAGCGGGCTGATGACCGGATCGATCGCCGACTGTTTGGTGAGACGATCAAGGAATATCCCCTCAATCGCCAATGCGTGGAGATGACAGACCAGAGCTGCGTTGTCTGAAAGTGCATCAGCCAAATCGCTGCGACGTGGATCGGCAGTTGCTTCAGTGGCCTGAGTGGCGGTCGACAGATCGAGTGCCAACGATGCCATCATCCCGTGCAAACGCGCAATAACGGCTTCGTTGACCATGGATTGGCCAGACGATTCCAACATGTGAGAGACTATGGGCGCAACCCCGCTGACCGCGCGGTTTGCGCGCACTAGCTCATGCTGGAGGGAGGCCTCCAACAGTGTGCTATCGCTGCGATTCAAACCCATGTCGCCCATCGAGTAGCCTTTACAGGGCCTATGGTTAAGCCTCAGTTAGCTTTGTCGAATAGGCTTTTCTGCAACTATGCGCAGCAGCAAACAGCAAAGCGCTCCAAAACCGAACACCGCAAGCGCCTCATCCAAAAGCTCGACACTCGCCGCCAACGCCAAAAGCAAGAGATGCAGTCCGCGATCTTCCCAAAAGGTGCCCAGCCACCCCTCCATCTTTACTGAAAGATAGCAAGAAACAGCGAAGGCAAGCATCGGAAAAACAACGCTAATTGCGACCAAGTCAGAACGGAAAAATGCCGCACTTACGGAGATCGCAGCGCCTAACTCGAACGCAATCCAAGATGGAGCAAGGCGTGAGTGGGTGGGACTGCCCGACCATAACCGCCCTATCAAAAGCAGCCACAGCTCACTCACCTTTGCCGAGAAGCCACCCAAAGCTGCTACACCAAGCCCTAAAGCCGCATGACCGAGAGTAGCCAAGACGATTCCTGACGCCAGAAGCAGAGCAGCGATACCAGCGGCAATGCCAGCACCATTATCAAGCCCTTTTAGCGCTGTTGCTCGAACCAGCAAACAGGCCAGAGCCACCCCAGGTCCGGCCCAGAGTCTGTTCTTAGTCTCAGCATTGGTGATGGAGGAATCCACCAATTCCCGCTCATGCGCCGCCAAGACTTCGGATCGGTCCGCCAGAACCCATTTGTCTTCACTCAATAGCCTCTCGGCAACGGCGTAACATGGAACACCGCTTTGCAGAGCCAATCGCAGCAGGATCGAAAGTGGCTCAACGTCGTCGGGAAGCTCTGCAATGGCCTCGATATTGCTGGCTGACATCACCATAAGCCCGGCCCAATGCCGTTCTTTGTCAATACGTTCGAAATCTCTGGGATAGTGTTGGGCCATTGCCTGAGATGGAGGAACAGTTGCGATCGCGGGTCTCAGACCATTCACGTCATGCACCAGTTCTCGTGCTGCGCTGCGATCCATCACGAGCCCATCAAGCATCACCACAAGCTCATCATCCGGCCGGATCAGGCTAGCGAGGTGGCCTGATTTTCGCACCGCGTGAAAGTCAATTTGATCGCCTTCCACTCTGCGTTGGAGATCGATCACGGCGCCGCTGGGCTGTTCACAAAGGCATACAATCCGTTCACACCCCCACTCTATCGCCTGCTCTCCCTGCCATTCGAGCACAGTGCGTCCCGCAAAAGGAACCTGCGCGCGCAAGTCCCCGGTCGCGGTGCGACGCTCGGCTGCAATAAGGGCGATACGCAATATTTGATCCTGCGATGTGGCCGCCAAATGTGGCTTTGTGACAAACGCTAGGCTTTATTAGGCGTCGCCATCAACCCAGATCGCTAGGATTAACACCGATTTTGCGCTGATTTACGAAACGTTCCCGCTAAACCGCGACAGAACTGTCTCGATATCACGGATTGCCGCAGGCTCACCGGGGGCTGACACGAGAGCATGTTCCGCCGCGATCAGCAATTCCTCTGCATGGAAGCTCGCCGCAAGACCTTGCAATCGCATCGCTGCAACGTTCCAATTGCCATCACATCGCGACCTTTTGAGGAGGTCCAACTGCTTTTCAGCGCTCTCAAGAAAGGCCATGCGCAGCTCTCCAGCAAGCGCGGGATCGTCCCCCGCAGCCGCCGCCAAAGTCGCATCAAGGGCACCGTTTTCATAGGCCATGGCAAGGACATAACGCGTATCTGGTTAAAGCAGGGTTTATCCTGCACCTTAATCTTGGTACAAAAAGCCATGGCAACCGGACCACATATCAGAGCCGTCGGCCCACAGGCTGATAAAGCAGAACCTGCTGGCGAACAGGATGCACTGCTTGATGATCACTTGGAAGAGGCTGAGCAAGACACGCTGGACGATGGCGATCTTGACCTATCTGACTATCTGGAAGCAGAACCATACGAAGAGAGAAAGCCTAGTCGAGAATGGATCGCCCCAACCTTGGCAGGCGCGGTCTTGCTCGCATGGACTGGCCTGTACGTTTGGGCTTTGCAGGACCAATTGGCCGGTGCTGCATCGGCTTCGCCAACTGAGTGGGTGCGCTGGATTGTCGATTGGTCGGTTCCTGTTCTGCTGATTGGGATTGTATGGCTGCTCGCCATGCGAACTTCGCGCGTCGAGGCGAACCGATTTGCGAGAACGGCTTCATTGCTTTCGCAAGAAAGCAGCGAGCTTGAAAACCGGCTGACAGTCGTAAACCGTGAATTGAGCCTAGCGCGCGAGTTCTTAGGTGCTCAATCGCGTGAATTGGAATCGCTGGGCCGCATTGCGAGCGAGCGCCTATCGACCCATGCCTCGCAGCTTCAGAGCCTGATCAAGGACAATGGCGCACAAGTCGATGCCATTGGCACCGCTAGCGAAACCGCACTGGGCAACATGACCCGGCTGCGCGATGATTTGCCTGTCGTTGCAAATTCGGCACGCGACGTATCCAATCAAGTCGGTAATGCCGGTCGCACAGCGCAAGATCAGTTAGAAAGTCTGGTTAGCGGGTTTGAGCGGCTCAACCAGTTTGGAAAAGCGAGCGAAAATCAGGTTGGTGCATTTGAAACGCGCGTGACGCAGAGCCTTTCTGGGTTTGAAACGCAGCTGGCGCGCGTTGGTGATTTGATATCGAACCGGTTCGAGAATGTTCGCACACAGACCGGTTCCTATCGCGACGAGATCGACGAGGCTGAAAAGTCCGCTGTGGCCTCTCTGAACGAGCGTATGGCAATGCTGCAAAGCGAGACCAAAGCAATTTCAGACTCGATCCGAGAGGCTGAAATCACGGCGATGCAACAGCTTCAGCATTCTAAGGAACGGTTCACCAAGGATCTCATCAAGACAGTCGATCGGCTCGACCAGTTGGATGCCCAAGCAATGGCCGCTTCGCAGCGGCGCATGGAAAATCTGCATCAACAAGCGTGCCGTTTTGACGATCAATGGGCGGCTCGAGACCGAAGTTTCATCGAAGAAACGTCGCGGAGACAAGAAGAGTTTGAAACGCGCGAAGCCCAAGCCAGTGAGCAATTGGCCCAACGGCTCGTTGATCTTGATGATGCCTTGGCGCAGCGCCGCGAAGCGCAAATCGAAGAGATTGAGGGATTGGTTAAGCAGAGCGCCGATCTTGAAACTCAGGTGGAAAGGCTCTCCAATTTGATCGGCGAGGTGACCGACAAAAGCGAAACAGCACGCACCAGTTTGGCCGCTGACCTTGATGGGTTTGGTGAAACCGTTGCGGCTAAACAAGCGGTGCTCACAGAGACCAAAGAACAGCTTGAAGAGCTTACGGAATCGGGTGTCCGATTGCTCGAAATCATTCAGTCCGGCGCGCGCCACAGCCGTGAAGATCTGCCATCTTCTATAGAAACAGCATCCGAAGCGCTCAGCGGCCTTGAGACACGCTCCACTGATCTGTCTAGCCTGATGTTCACCGCCAGCGACAAAGCTGAAAATCTGGACCAATATCTGATCGATACGCAGAGCAAGATTGAGCAAACGAACTCTTCGATTGAAGAGCTTCAGATCAGGCTTGCGGAACAATCGGAGGACACACTTGCAAAGCTAGCAGGATTGCGCGGCGCAGTTTCTCAATTGTCCCTGCAAAGCGGTGAGCTGGCAGACGGTGCCCAGGATCAGTTACGCATAGCGATCGTAGAGCTTGAAGCGGCAACCAGGAGTGCGTTCACCTCTCTCGATGAGGGTGCGCGGGAACGGGTTCAAGGGCTTGCGGCGTCGGTTTCGCAAGAAGCAGTGTCCGGCATTGAGGCGTCGTTGGAACAAGACACCGCAAAGGCAATCGAACGGATCCAACAGGCCGCTACACAAGCCTCTGAAGCCGGACGTGAAACGACCAAGCAGCTGCGCGATCAACTCGCCAAGGTGAATGAACTCACGCTCAACCTCGAACAACGAATTGCGCGCGCCCGCGAGCTTTCCGAAGAACAGATCGGCAGTGATTTCTCTCAGCGAATGGCGCTGATCACCGATAGTTTGAATTCAAACGCAATCGATATCGCTTCTGCGCTCTCCACCGAAGTTTCAGACATCGCTTGGGACGCGTATCTGAAAGGTGATCGCGGCATCTTCACCCGGCGCGCAGTCAGTCTAATCGACAACGGAGAAGCGAAAGAGATCGGGGATCTCTACAAAGCTGACGAGGAGTTCAAAGCGAATGTCAGCCGTTACATCCACGATTTTGAGGCGATGTTGCGCTCTATGCTCTCAACCCGTGATGGCAACGCGCTGAGTGTAACGGTCCTGGGATCAGATATGGGCAAGCTGTACGTTGCGCTCGCCCAGGGTATTGAGCGTTTCCGGCAGTAACTCGGCCAAAATATCACAATTGCCGGGGCGGATCGGGAAAGACATTTAGGTCGTCAGCAGTAACCCAGCCATACTCAAAGTTCAGCACGAACAATGTGGTCAAGATAGCTGCGACGATGGTGGCCCGTATCACAAGCGGTCCAGGCCTGAAATTGACGGGTGCGCTGTCTGCTTGTCCAGGGACTTTTTCGACGCCCTCTTCGTCGGCCGTGCGAACGCCAAATGGCAGCATCACGAATGCTGACATAACAAAGAACAAGAAGTAGACGGCGAGGATCGAAGTGATCTGCATCAGGCTTGGTCCGATACCGTAAGACCGGGCATAACCACGCGGACCTGAGGGTTCTTACCAGACCAACGACGCGCCGCGCGCCGTGCTGCCAAACGCGCAGCCTCGTGCACGGCAGCAGGGTCATTGATATCGCGCCCTTTCAATCTGCCAATCGCTGTAAGGATATCGCTGCGGGTCTCTTCAAGAAACTCCGGCATATCTTCATCGAGAGGCAAGCCCATTGCCTCGATCGTGGGGCTTTCTCCACGAGCCAGGACCACAACGACGACGCCTTCATTGGCGATCCTTCGGCGCATGGCAACCGCTTCTCCATCGGCAGGCGCGATGATGTCACCATCCAAAACCAAGCGGCCATTGCGGACCTCAGCCAGCCTTCCGGGTTTTCCTGGAGCAAGCCGCACGATATCTCCATTAGACTGGACGATGTTTGAGGCGATCCCATGCGCTTTGCCGACCCGCGCTTGTTCCTGCATGTGACGCATCTCGCCATGGACGGGAACCAGCACTTCGGGGCGTAGCCACGCGTACAAAGCTTCAAGTTCAGGCCTGCCGGGGTGACCGGAGACGTGGATCATACTTTGGCGATCGGTGATCATCTCAATCCCCTTGGCCGCAAGCTGGTTCTGCATCTTGCCAATCGCGATCTCATTGCCCGGGATTTGGCGGGACGAGAACAACACAACATCCCCGGCGCTCAGTTCAAGCGGGTGATTGTCTTCAGCAATCCGCGACAGAGCCGCGCGCGGTTCACCCTGGCCTCCGGTGGCAAGGATCAGCACATCGCTGCGCGGCAGCCGCATGGCGGTGTCGAAATCAATGGGGTCCGGAAAATCTGCGAGATAGCCGTTGTCTTGCGCCACCTCGATAATGCGGTCGAGCGAGCGTCCAGCGATACAGACCTGCCGTCCGGTCTCGCGCGCCACTTCGCCCAAGGTCTGAAGCCGCGCAACATTGCTGGCAAAGGTGGTAACAAGCACGCGCTTGCCTTCGTGCCGCGCGATCTCTTCCATCAACCCCTTGTGAACCGCCCCTTCAGAGCCTGACGGGTTGGGGTTAAAGACGTTGGTGCTGTCACAAACCAACGTGTGCACGCCTTCATCGCCAATGGCGCGCAGCTCTTCCTCGGTGGTCGGTTCGCCGATGATGGGGTCTTCGTCGAGCTTCCAGTCACCAGTATGGAACACCCGGCCATAGGGTGTGTCGATCAGCAGCGCGTTGCCCTCTGCAATCGAATGCGCGAGCGGGATGTAGGTGACACTGAAGGGGCCAAGATCGATCTTTCCGTGATCCTCGGCGATGATGTTTAACTCAACCTTGCCAAGCAGACCCGCTTCTTCAAGCTTGCGCGCAACAAGGTCGGCTGTGAACGGCGTCGCATAAAGCGGCACGCCAAGTTCGCCAGCAAAGTAAGGCACTGCGCCGATATGATCCTCATGCGCGTGAGTGAGGACGATGCCGAGCAAATCCTTGGTTCGCTCTTCAATGAAATCGAGATCGGCAAACACCAGATCAATGCCGGGATACTCCCCGCCAGAAAAGGTCATGCCGAGATCCACCATCAGCCATTTGCCGTCGCACCCATACAGGTTGACGTTCATGCCGATTTCGCCGGAGCCACCTAGAGCCAGAAACAAAAGCTCATTTTCGGGAGAGAAGTCTTTTTTCACGCAGTCTCGTATTCAGTTTGTGTGCCTTAAGCGGAGGCTTGGCCAGCAAGGATGGCAAGGCCCTCTATCGTGAGATCCGCGTCCACTTCGTCAAAGATGTCGGTCGCCTCGTCAAACAGGATCGCGAGACCGCCAGTTGCGACGACTTTGGCGGGCCGTCCAATCTCGCTCTTCATCCGCTCCACAATGCCTTCCATCATTGCCACATAGCCCCAAAACACTCCAATGAGCATTTGGTCTTCGGTGTTGCGTCCGATGACTGAAGGGTTTTCGGGAGCACGGATGGCGATGCGGGGAAGCTTGGCGGTCTTGCCCACCAGCGCATCGAGCGAAAGGTTGATCCCCGGCGCGATCGAACCGCCCTTGTATGCACCAGTGAAGTCGATTGCTTCAAATTTTGTCGCGGTGCCAAAATCGATGACAATCAGGTCGCCGCCAAATTTGTGATGCGCGGCGAGAATATTGAGCGCGCGATCTGCGCCAAGGGAACTGGGCTGATCGACATCGATCTCAAACCGCCATGCGGCATCGCCATGCCCGGCTTTGAGCGGCGTGATCCCGAAATACTTCTGCGAAAGCACTGTGAGGTTGTGATCAGCCCGCGGCACGACCGAGGCGAAGATGATTTGGGTGATATCCTCCCGCGCAACTCCTTCGATTTCAAGCAATTGCAGCAGCCACACCGCGTATTCATCGCCTGTTCGGCGTGGATCGGTCGCGATGCGCCAACGCGCGCGGGTGGTGTATGTGCCGCCCTCACCCACCTCGAACAAGGCGAAGACCACATTTGTGTTTCCGACATCGGCAGCCAGCAGCATCTACAGTCCCTTATCCGCAATCAGCGATACATCGCCAGCATGGATAGTCCGGATTGCGCCATTGGCCAAGCGCAGCATCAAGGCACCTTCTTCGTTCAATCCAGCGAATGATCCGCTGATGTTCTCATTGTCACCGACATGCACGGAAAGCTGGCTCCCAATCGGGTGTGCTGCCAACAGCCAACGGTCGATCAGGACGCTTGGCGGCATGGATCTCCATTTGATCAATTCTTCAGCAATACGCGGCGCAAGGGTGGTCAGAGCGAAGCCAGGATCTGCCTCGTACTTGCCATTCAGATCGCAAATACAGGCCGTGGCCCTGCCGGGAATTTCAGGAGCGAACGCGATATTGATCCCAATCCCAACAACAATCGTCTGACCGGTCCGCTCAAGCAAAATCCCTGCTACTTTGGCGCCGCGAACCAGCACATCATTGGGCCATTTGAGAGCGACATGGCGATGAGAGGCCTGCATAAGCGAGCCGACAACCAGTTCGTGAACTCCAAGCCCAATCGCAAGAGCAAGCGTTTGTGGAGGAGGATCGCTGGACTGAATCTGGACCACAGTGCTGGCGTAAAGATTGCCAGGTTTGCTAATCCATTCGCGTCCACTGCGCCCTCGCCCAGCGTTTTGCTGTTCGGCGCGCAACCAATACCCTTCAGGGATTGCTTCCCCTTGAGAGAGGCGTTCGAGCAGGTCGGCGTTGGTTGAGCCGGTTTCCCCTACCGTTTCAATGACCGGTACGCTGTTCAAACCGCGAGAAACAGCGCTGATGCGGCCTTATCAGCCAGATCGGTCAGCGATGGTGTGAGCAGGTATCCGAGCGGGGACACGATGAGTGCACAAATTGCCAAAATTACCCAATTTGCCGTTTCACTCTTGCCAGTTACCACCCCAACAGCATCATCGAAGAACATCACTTTGACAAACTTGATATAGTAGAACGCGCCGATAACGCTCGCAGCAATCGCAATAGCAGCAAAGGCGACCAGCCCCGCAGCCACGGTCGCTTCAAACACCACGAACTTGCTGTAAAATCCAAATAGAGGTGGGATGCCGGCGAGGCTGAACATGAAAATCAACAGCGGCCAAGCGATGGCCGGGCGGGTAGTGGCGAGCCCTTTGATATCATCAAACGTCTCGTACAGCTGGCCATCCTCACCGCGCAAAGTGAGCAGCGCGACAAAGCTGCCAAGGCTCATCGCGACATAGATAAACAGATAGACCAGCATCGCGCTCGCCCCCGCCGCGGTACCAACAGCGAGGCCAAGCAGAATAAACCCAACATTGTTGATCGAGGAATAGGCAAGCAGACGCTTAAGGTTCTCTTGCCCGATGGCACCGAGCGCTCCGAACACGATGGAGGCGAGTGCTGTGAACATCACAATCTGCTGCCAAGCATCGACCTGTCCGCCGAACACTTCGAACACCACGCGCGCGGTGAGCGCCACGGCGGCCACTTTGGGCGCGGTGGCAAAGAAGGCGGTGACGGGAGTGGGCGCGCCTTCATAAACATCTGGCGTCCACATATGGAACGGCACAGCAGCAATCTTGAACGCGAGGCCTGCCATCACGAATATGAGGCCAAACAATTGTCCTGTGCTCAGATCGCCTTCAAGTCCAGCACGTACGCTGGCAAAATCAGTGCCGCCAGTGAAGCCATAGAGCAGGCTCATCCCATATAGCAGGATGCCTGACGCAAGTGCACCAAGGACGAAATACTTCAGCCCCGCTTCGGCAGAACGTTGGTCTTGCCGCAGAATGGACGCAAGCACGTAAGCCGCCAGTGAGTTGAGCTCCAGACCGAGATAGAGCGTGATGAAATCATTCGCTGAGACCATGATACTCATGCCCAAAACAGCAAACAGCACCAGCACGGCATACTCAGCACGCAAGCCCTTTTCACTACCAGCAGCGTCGCTGTCGAAGAATGCGGGCGCGACCACGAGCGCACCAATGGCCGCAAGATAGATCAAGGCTTTGGCGAAGAGCGCAAAGCTATCGACCTTCATCAATGTGCCAAAGGCGAAAGTGTCAGGGCCATCAACGCCCAAATGCAAACCAGGGACAAGGAGCAAGCCTGCACCGAACAAGGCCGTGACGGCGAGCACCGCCGTGGTGCGCGCATATTTATCCCCTGCCCAAGCTGCGACAAGCAGCAGGATCAGCCCGGCGGCAGTCAGAACCAGCTCTGGCCTGATCAGCATGAAAGAAGCGGCGAAATCCATCAGTGGTGCCCCTCCCCATCATACTCAATCGCATTAGCAGCGCCTTCGCGCGGGTCGCCTGCGGCAAGCTCTGCATCGGATGCCGGAGCTGACGCAGCGATTTGCGCGTCAAGCGCTGCAATGTCAGCGCGCATCGGAGCAAGAAAGCTCTCAGGATATACGCCCATCCACAGCACGACCGCTGCGATCGGAACCATCATCGCCCATTCGCGCGCATTGATATCTTTCATGGAGGCCGCATCCTCGTGTCTTTGCGCGCCAAAGGCCACGCGGCGGTAGAGATAGAGCATGTAAGCTGCGCCAAGGATGATGCCGGTGGTGCAGATCAGCGCCACAAGGCTGGAGGTTTGGTAGATGCCTGCAAGCGACAGGAACTCGCCCACAAAGCCGCTTGTGCCCGGCAGACCAATGCTCGCCATGGTGAAAAGCAGGAAGAAGATCGCGTAATACGGCATGTTGATCGAAAGGCCGCCATATCGCTCAATCTCGCGGGTGTGCAGGCGATCATAGATCACTCCGACGCATAAGAAGAGCGCGCCAGAGACAAGGCCGTGGCTCAACATGATGAGCATCGCGCCCTCAAGTCCCTGAACGTTGAATGCAAACAGACCGACCGTGACAATCGCCATGTGCGCGACCGAGGAATAGGCGATAAGCTTTTTCATATCGGCCTGCACGAGCGCTACCAAAGAGGTGTAGACCACCGCGACCATCGAAAGCGCGAACACGAACCATGCAAAGTCCGCCGAAGCATCGGGGAACATCGGCAGGCTGAACCGGATAAAGCCGTATCCGCCCAACTTCAGCAGAACACCAGCCAGGATCACAGACCCAGCGGTCGGCGCCTGAACGTGCGCATCAGGCAGCCAAGTGTGGAAAGGCCACATGGGCACTTTCACCGCGAAGCTCGCAAAGAACGCCAGCCACAGCCACGTCTGCGCGCCTTCGGGGAACGGATATTGCATGAGCGTTGGTATGTCAGAGGTTCCTGCGGTGCCCACCATCCAGAACATCGCGACCAGCATCAGCACCGATCCCAGCAGCGTGTAGAGGAAGAATTTGTAGCTCGCATAAATGCGGTTATCGCCGCCCCACACCCCTATGATGAGATACATCGGGATCAGGCCCGCTTCGAACATGATGTAGAAGAGGAAGATATCCTGCGCTGCAAAGGTCCCGATCATCAGCACCTCCATGAACAAGAAAGCGCTCATATATTCGCCAACGCGTTTCTGGATCGCATCCCAGCTTGCAAGAATGCAGATCGGCATCAGGAACACGCTGAGCATGATCAGCATCAGCGCTATGCCATCGATGCCCAATGCATAAGAGAAGCCGGCAAACAACTCATACCGCTCCTGAAACTGCCACTGCGCACCGCCAATATCGTAGTTGAGCCACAGCAACACACCCAGGCCAAAGGTCACGAGTGTGCTGGCTAGCGCGATACCACGCGCAGCCGCTCCGCCGGCGAACAGGCACAGGATCGCGCCTGCAAGCGGCACCAACATCATGGTGGTTAGGATAGGAAAGTCCATCGCTCCGATCCCTTAGAGCAGCGCGTAAGTGGTAGCGGCGATCAAGCCTAAAAGCATGATCAACGCATAGGTGTAGAGGTAACCCGACTGGATCGTCTTGGCAGCGACTGAGCCGCGCTCGACCACCGCAGCGATACCGTTAGGGCCAAAGCGATCAATCGTACCGACATCGCCCAGTTTCCAGAACTGGCGGCCAAACCAGAAAGCAGGCTTGACGAAAATGCGGTCATACAGCTCGTCGAAATACCATTTGCGGAAGACGAAATTGTGCAGCCATCCGAACGATGCAACGAACCTCGCAGGAATGTCTGGCTTGGCGATGTAGGCGACATATGCGCCCGCAAGGCCTGCAATCATCACGATTGTCGCGGTGAGTTTTACCCAAAGTGGCACTGCGTGAAGGCCGTGGATCAGATTCTCGTTGAAATAGATAGACCCGCCCCAAAACGCGCCGTTCACCGCGTCGCTGGCCCCGTCGATGAAGGGGTACTTGAAGACAAAGCCGGCAAACACAGCCCCCAGCGTCAGAACTACAAGCGGCACCAACATCGCCCATGGGCTTTCATGCGGTTGGTATCCGCCGGTTGTGTCCTCACCCGCTTCTTCGGGAGTTTTGTGAACCGAATGCTGAATATGCTCGCTCTCAATCCAGCGCGGCTTGCCCCAGAAGGTGAGGAACATCAGACGCCATGAGTAAAAGCTGGTGAGCAGAGCCGCGATCGCTCCGGCCCAGAAGGCCATTTGCGAAATGCCGGTTCCGCGCGCCCATGCCGCTTCGAGGATGGCATCTTTAGAATAGAATCCTGCAAAGCCGAAGACGCCGAGCACGCCCACCCCAGTGATGGCCAAAGTTCCCGCCATCATCGCCCAAAATGTGATCGGGATGCGCTTTCTCAGATCACCGTAATAGCGCATGTCCTGCTCGTGATGCATCGCATGAATGACTGAGCCTGCGCCAAGGAACAGCAGCGCTTTAAAGAAGGCGTGCGTGAAAAGGTGGAACATGGCCACACCGTAAGCGCCCACACCCGCGGCAAAGAACATATATCCCAGCTGCGAGCAGGTCGAATAGGCGATCACCCGCTTGATGTCCCACTGCGTCGTGCCGATAGTCGCCGCGAAGAAGCAGGTGGCGGCGCCCACGACCGTAACGATTGCTAAGGCCGTTGGAGCGGTCTCAAACATTGGCGACAGGCGGCAGACCATGAACACGCCCGCTGTCACCATGGTTGCAGCGTGGATCAAAGCGGAGACAGGCGTTGGCCCCTCCATCGCATCGGGCAGCCATGTGTGCAGCCCCAGTTGCGCTGACTTACCCATCGCTCCGATGAAGAGCAGGATGCACAGGATATCCATCGTGTAGAAGCGGAAGCCGATAAAGCCGATGCTCGATCCGCTCATCGAAGGGGCAGCGGCGAGAATCTCTGGAATAGAGGTCGTCTGGAACACCAGATAGGTGCCGAAAATGCCCAGCATAAAGCCAAGATCGCCCACGCGGTTGACCACAAACGCCTTGATCGCAGCCGCGCCTGCTGTGGGCTTTTTGAACCAGAATCCGATCAGAAGGTACGAGGCCAGCCCCACCCCTTCCCAACCAAAGAACATCTGCACCAGGTTCTCCGCTGTCACCAGCATCAGCATCGCAAAGGTGAAGAGCGAAAGATACGCGAAAAAGCGCGGCTGATCCGGGTCCTCCTCCATATATCCCCAGCTGTAGAGGTGGACGAGTGCGGAGACCGTGTTGATCACCACCAGCATCACAGCCGTCAGCGCATCAACCCGCAGTTCCCAGTCGAAAGTAAGCGAGCCCGATTGCACCCACTTGAGCACCGGAACAACTTCGGCGGTGGCGGTCCCGTTCAGAAAACCAAGGAAGATCGGCCAGCTGAGTGCAGCGGACAAAAATAGCGCGCCTGTTGTGATCGACTTGGCGACCGTATTGCCCAGCATCCGGTTGCCAAGACCCGCAATTATCGCAGCGATCAGCGGTGCAAAGACGATGATGAGGATGGTTTCCACGCCGCGTTATCCCTTCATCCGGTTGACATCATCGACCGCGATCGTGCCGCGCCCGCGATAATAGATGACGAGAATAGCAAGCCCGATGGCCGCCTCTGCCGCAGCCACTGTCAGCACCATCATGGCAAAGATCTGACCCGTGAGGTCTTGCATGAACGCGCTGAAAGCGACGAGGTTGATGTTCACCGCGAGCAAGATCAGCTCAACCGCCATCAGAATGACGATCACATTCTTGCGGTTAAGGAAGATGCCCAGCACGCCCAACACGAACAGTATCGCGCCGACGGTAAGGTAGTGTTCGATGCCAATGGGGCCCATTACAGCTCTACCCCCTTCCCATATTCTGGGTTTTTCAAGACGGTGGCCTCCTCCGGACGACGCGCGATCTGCTTGCCAATCTCTTGGCGACCTCGCGCACCCGGCTTGGGTTCGCGATGGGTGAGCACGATTGCGCCGATCATCGCGACCAAAAGGATGATCCCGGCAACTTCGAACAGAACAATATAGGGGCCGTAGAGCAGCGCCCCGATAGCTTCGATATTGCTAACATCTTGGCGCTCTGCAGCCATGCCATCGGGTGTGCCCAGCTCAATCCCGCCTGCCCCGTAAGCGCCAAGGCCCAGCACCAGTTCTGCGAGAAGGATCAGCGCAATCGCGATCCCCAATGGGAAGTTCTTGATGAAGCCCGCGCGCATTGCAGCAAAGTCAATGTCGAGCATCATCACCACGAACAGGAACAGCACCGCAACCGCGCCGACATAAACGATCACCAGCAGCATCGCGATAAACTCTGCGCCCACCAGTACCATCAGACCGGCTGCGTTAAAGAAAGCGAGAATCAGCCACAGGACCGAGTGCACAGGGTTGCGAGACATGATGACCATCACCGCGCTCGCGATGACCAACCCTGCGAACAGGTAGAAGGCTAATGTCTGAATCATGATCCCTGTATTTCCGTCCCGTGCGGCGCCCTAGCGGTAGGGTGCATCCGCTTCAAGATTGGCCGCGATGGCCCGTTCCCATTTGTCACCATTTGCGAGCAACTTTGCCTTGTCATAGAGCAATTCCTCTCGCGTTTCGGTGGCGTATTCGAAGTTTGGCCCCTCTACGATGGCGTCAACCGGGCAGGCCTCCTGACAAAATCCACAATAGATGCATTTCGTCATGTCAATGTCGTAGCGCGTGGTGCGGCGGCTGCCATCATCGCGCGGTTCGCTCTCAATCGTAATCGCCTGCGCGGGGCAAACCGCTTCGCACAATTTGCACGCAATGCAGCGCTCTTCGCCATTAGGATACCGGCGCAGCGCATGCTCACCGCGAAAACGAGGGGATAGCGGCGACTTTTCGAAGGGGTAATTGATCGTCACCTTGGGTTTGAAGAAATACTTCAAGGTCAGCGCGTGGGCCTTGAGGAATTCCCACAGGGTGAACGATTTGATGAGTTGGGCTGCGGTGGTCATTGTTTCTCATCCGCTGGAATGCAAGTGCCTTCAGCTAAAACCTTGAGCGGCTCGCGCCGTCCATCTTCGAACCGTGTCAAAGCAATTGGCTGAAAATGAAAATTGAGCGAGCCGTCTTCTCGCGCTGAGTAGTGGAGCGTTGCTCCACAATGACCTTCAGTGAACATGCAAGGTCCGCGTCCAAAAGCAAACATGGCGAATGAATTTGGACCCGTTTGGATAGCCGGCTGCTTGCCCTCGAATTGTAGCGGGCTGGACGGCCAAACAATTTCAACCTCGCGCTCAGACTTTATCAATCCGAACTGCCAAGCTGGATTAGTCTCTTGGCCGAATTGGATGGGCGAACCTGAAACGCCGTCCTCACTCACAGTCAAAGAATAGATGTTTCCGAACGAGCAGTCGAACGTCTGTGCAGTGGCCGCTGTCGAAACAGCGAGCGTGGCGAGCGCGATGAAAGCTTTGCCGATCATCCGAAATGTCCAATCGCCATGAGATAGCCGGAGATAACAGCCACAAAGATCAGGCTCATCGGCAGGAAGATTTTCCAGCCAAGCCGCATCAGTTGGTCGTAGCGGTAGCGTGGTACGGTCGCCCAGATCCAGCTGAACATGAAGAAGAACATGAAGGTCTTCAGCAGGAACCACACGATGCCGGGCACCCAATAGAGGAACGGCAGTTCCAGCGGAGGCAGCCATCCGCCGAAGAACAGCAGCGTGCACAGCGAGCACATCAGCAGGATGTTCGCATATTCACCGAGCCAGAACAGCGCGAAGGCCATGCTCGAATATTCGGTCTGGTAGCCGGCGACGAGCTCCGATTCCGCCTCTGTCAGGTCGAACGGGGCGCGCGCGGTTTCTGCCAACGCCGAGATGAAGAACACCACGAACATCGGGAACAACAGCAGGTTGAAATAGAACCCATTGACGATGCCGAACCCGTGTCCGCGCTGCGCCTCGACAATGCCGGTCATGTTGAACGTGCCCGCCCACAGCACGACGCAGACCAGGATAAAACCGATGGAAACCTCGTAAGAGATCATCTGCGCCGCTGCGCGCATGGCGGAGAAAAACGGGTATTTGGAGTTCGACGCCCACCCGCTCATCACTACGCCGTACACCCCGAGCGAGGAGATCGCGAGGATGTAGAGCAAGCCGACATTGATATCGGCCAGCACCATGCCTGCATCGAACGGGATCACCGCCCACGCGGCGAGCGCCACGGTAAAGGTGATGATCGGCGCGAGTAGAAAGATGCCTTTGTTCGCGGCTGAGGGAATGATCGTCTCTTGCAAAAAGACCTTGAGACCATCGGCAAAGCTTTGGAGCAGGCCAAACGGCCCCACCACATTGGGCCCGCGCCGCAGCATAATCGCGCCCAGCACCTTGCGGTCGACATAAATCACCATGGCCACCGCAAACATCACAAGCAGAGAGATCACGATGATCCCCGTCAACGTGGCGACGGTCCATGCCCATTCGAAGGGCATACCAAAGGATTGGAAGAACTCGGTCATTCCGCAGCCTCCCGCATCTCATCCGCGTGGAGCAGTTCGGCTGAACATTGCTGCATCACCTCGCTCGCGCGCGCGATGGGGTTGGTGAGGTAGAAATCTGCGACCGGATAAGCGTTGATTTCGCCTTCCGCTTTGGCCTTGCTGTCGGCCTTGGGCAACGCTCCGTACTCCGCCAGCCCCTCTTCGCCCAGAGCGGGCACTTCGGCGATCATCTTGGTTTGAAGCGCTTCGAAACTGTCAAAGCCAACGCTCACGCCCAAAGCATCAGCCAGCGCGCGCAGGATCGTCCAGTCTTCGCGGGCATCGCCCGGTGCGAACACGGCTTTTTCTGCGAACTGCACGCGCCCTTCTGTGTTCACGTAAGTGCCGTCTTTCTCGGCGTAAGATGCCGCGGGCAGGATAATATCCGCCGCATGCGCGCCTTTATCACCGTGGTGCCCGATATAGACTTTGAGACTGTCGGCGAATGCTCCGTAATCCATCTCATCTGCGCCATGGCTGAGCAGAACTCTAGGAGCTTTCTCTGCAATCTCCGCCATGCCGCCGGGCACGGTGAAGTCGAGCATCAGCGAGCCCATACGCGCCGCGCTCATATGGAGGACATTAAATCCGTTCCAATCGTCTCGCACCAGCTTAAACTTGTCGACCAACTTAAGAGCCGCTCCCAGCGCACCCTTCGCCAGAGCCGCTCCACCCAGGATCACAGCGGGCCGCTCCGCCGCCTTCATCGCATCGCCCAGAGCCTTGGGCACGCGGTTCAGCACTTTGAGATCTTCGCCAAGGAATTCCGCCGGATAGGTCGTCTCCCATTCCGGCCCGACCACAAACACCTTCGCGCCCGCTTTCACCGCCTTGCGGATGCGCGCGTTGACCAACGCCGCTTCCCAGCGAATATTCGAGCCAACGATCAGGATTGCATCGGCGGTCTCAATTCCGGCCAGGGTCGAATTGAAATTGACCGCAGCCAAGTTCGACACGTCATAGGTCATGCCGGTCTGGCGCGCTTCCACCTTGGTCGAACCGCAAGCACCTAGCAGCGCTTTTGCCGCATACATCGTCTCGCAATCGACCATATCGCCCGCGACCGCTGCAATGCTCGTCTTGTCGTCGCCCAGATGGGCGGCGATGGCGTTGAAGGCTTCGCTCCAACCGGAAGGAGCCAACTTGCCGTCCTTGCGCACAAACACCTTGTCCAGGCGGCGCTTCATCAGGCCATCAACCTGATAGCGGCCTTTGTCCGAAAGCCATTCCTCATTGACCGCATCATTGGTGCGAGGCAGCGCGCGCATGACTTCGCGGCCCTTGGAATGCAGAGAGATATTCGCGCCCACCGCATCAGACACATCGATGCTGAGCGTGCGTTTCAACTCCCATGGACGCGCTTCGAAGGCGTAGGGTCGTGACGTCAAAGCGCCAACAGGGCACAGGTCGATCACATTGGCAGAAAGTTCATGCGCAGCGGCCTGCTCCAGATAGGTCGTGATCTGCATGTCCTCACCGCGATACAGCGCGCCGATTTCGTCCACGCCCGCAATCTCTTCAGAGAAGCGAACACAGCGGGTGCAGTGGATGCAGCGGGTCATCACCGTCTTGATCAGCGGACCCATGTACTTTTCCGTCACCGCGCGCTTGTTTTCCTGTGTGCGGCTGGTGCCCTTGCCATAGGTCATGGACTGATCTTGCAGATCGCATTCGCCGCCTTGGTCGCAAATCGGGCAATCGAGCGGATGGTTGATGAGGAGGAACTCCATCACCCCTTCGCGCGCCTTTTTGACCATCGGCGTGTCGGTGCGGATTTCCTGACCTTCGCCAGCGGGAAGCGCACAAGACGCCTGCGGCTTTGGCGGCCCCGGCTTCACTTCGACGAGGCACATGCGGCAATTGCCAGCGATGCTGAGGCGCTCGTGATAGCAAAAGCGCGGTATTTCCTTCCCCGCAAGCTCGCAAGCCTGCAGGACCGTCGCGCCCGCCGGGACTTCGATTTCTTCGCCGTCTACGGTTACCTTAGGCATGGTTTACTCCGCCGCCTCCCGGAATTGCGCGTTGTGCTCTTCGATCCGGCGTTCCAGTTCGGGGCGGAAGTGACGGATCAGGCCTTGGATCGGCCATGCCGCCGCATCGCCGAGCGCGCAGATTGTGTGACCTTCGACCTGCTTGGTGACTTCGTGCAGCATGTCGATCTCTTCGATGGCCGCATCACCAGTGCGCAGGCGCTCCATCACGCGCCACATCCATCCGGTGCCCTCGCGGCACGGCGTGCACTGGCCGCAGCTTTCGTGCTTGTAGAAGTAGGACAACCGGCTGATCGCGCGCACGATATCGGTTGATTTGTCCATCACAATCACAGCCGCTGTGCCGAGACCAGAACCAAGCTCTTTCAGCCCGTCAAAGTCCATCGGCGCTGAACGGATTTGCTCAGCGGGCACAAGCGGCACCGAAGAACCGCCCGGGATCACCGCGAGCAGATTATCCCACCCGCCGCGAATACCGCCACAATGCTTCTCGATCAGCTCTTCAAATGGAATGCTCATCGCCTCTTCAACCACGCAGGGCTGTTCGACATGCCCGCTGATCTGGAACAGCTTGGTGCCAGCGTTGTTCTCGCGCCCGAAGCTGCTGAACCAAGTGGCCCCGCGCCGCAGGATCGTTGGAACCACGGCAATGCTCTCAACATTGTTGACCGTGGTTGGGCAGCCATACAGGCCAGCGCCCGCTGGGAAAGGAGGCTTCAGGCGCGGCTGGCCTTTCTTGCCCTCAAGGCTTTCGATCATCGCGGTTTCTTCACCGCAAATGTATGCCCCAGCGCCCCGGTGCATGAACACGTCAAAGTCATAGCCCGAGCCGCTGGCATTCTTGCCAATCAGACCCGCATCATAGGCTTCGTCGATGGCCGCCTGAAGCGTTTCCGCCTCGCGAATATACTCTCCACGAATGTAGATATAGGCCGCACGCGCCCGCATCGCGAAGCCAGCTACCAATGCGCCTTCGATCAGCTTGTGTGGATCATGGCGGATAATCTCGCGGTCTTTGCAGGAACCCGGCTCAGATTCGTCGGCGTTAATAACGAGAAAGCTTGGCCGGCCATCGGCGGAAGATTTCGGCATAAACGACCATTTGAGGCCGGTGGGAAAGCCCGCCCCGCCCCGGCCGCGCAGACCGCTCGCCTTCATCTCTTCGATGATCGCATCCTGCCCGCGCTCAATCAGAGCCTTGGTGCCATCCCAATCGCCGCGCGCTTGCGCTGCCTTCAGACCCCAGTCCTGGAAGCCATAGACATTGGTAAAGATGCGGTCCTTATCAGCCAGCATCGTCTGCTTCCTCTTCTTTAGCCTTTGCCATTCCACCAAACGTCGCAGAAAGGGCGGCGAAGCTTGCGCCCACTGCCGCGAAAACCGCGCCAAGGGTGTAGTCCTCAACTGCGATGTTGTAGAGACCAACACCGATCATCAAGACAGCAGCGACAAGCATCATGATTTGCGGCTTAGTCATTGATTATTTTGCCCCTTTGACCCCTGCGCAGTGGAATGCGCTTTCCCGATGATCCCGGCGGCAATTGCGGTGATGACAAAGCCTCCCGCGATAAAGATGAAGGCTGAGGTGTTGACTTCGAAAATCATCGAATAGCCGCCATAGATCATCACGCACACGCCAAGCGCGAACAGAAGGAGATGTAGCTTGCTCATCGCGCGCCCTCTTCCGTCTTTCTGATCTGGCGCAGTTGGCGAAGGGTGAGCACTTGGAACAGCAACCCCGCCCCCATCAGGCCAATGCCAATCTCACGAGAGCTGGTCGCGGCAACCCAAGCGCCCGCGCCAAAAGCCAAAAAGCCCGCAATCATCAGGGCGAGGACCGCGCGGTTCATGCCAGCGCTCCCGTCGAATAGAGGTAGCCCGCCCCGCCGATAATCAAAGCGATCGCGGCAAATTTCACAATACCCTTGATGATCTTCCAGGCCACAAAGGCGAGGCCGAGCGCGACGATAAGGGTGAGCCAGTCAAATCCCATCACGCATTACCCCTCATACTCGGGGCGGTAATCGTGATTGGCATCGACCATTTCTTTGAGCGACGTCACACCGTCCTTGGGTTCTGACGTGTGGCGTCCCGGCTCTTGCGTGCCGGTCTTAGGCTGCTCACCCGCCGCCAGCGCATCGAGCACTGCGTCGAGGCGTTCGACGGTCAGGTCTTCGTAATTGTCATCATTGATCTGAACCATGGGTGCGGTGGCACAATTGCCCATGCATTCGACCTCGGTGAGGGTCCAAAGGCCGTCTTCAGAGACTTTGCCCTTCTCCATCCCGCGCTTCTTGCAAGCCGAGATAATGTCGTCAGAGCCGCGCAGCATACACGGCGTCGTGCCGCAGACCTGCACGTGATACTTCCCGACCGGCTTCATATTGTACATGAAATAGAAGGTCGCGACCTCGAGCACGCGGATCACCGGCACGTCGATATAGGCGGCGACATATTCGATCACGGGCAGCGGCAGCCAGCCTTGCGTATCGGTCTCCTCTCCCACCTGACGTTGAGCCAGATCAAGCAACGGCATAGTCGCGGATTTCGCGCGCCCTTCCGGGTATTTGGCGATGTGGTAATCGGCCTTGGCCTTGTTCTCTTTCGACCACTCAAAAGAGCCCCAGCGCGCGCGCAGCTCAGGGGTGTCGGGTGCGGGTGTACGGTCACCCATTGTTAATTCCTTTTCGCAGAACGAAACGATCGAAAAGAGACATCGTCACAAATGTTGCCAGCAGAACCGGGACAAGCAATAGCCACTTCGAAATCCCTGTCTCGGTTTCCAGCATGAGGACGGCAACCAAGCTCAGCAATCCGAAAAAAACATGCCGATTCACTTTGAAGAAGTTCAAAATCACCGATCACACTCCCCAAACACCACATCAATCGCGCCCAGAATGGCGGTCGCGTCAGGCAGCATGTGGCCTTTGCTCATCATGTCCATGGCTTGCAGGTGGCTGAACGCGGTCGGGCGGATCTTGCAGCGGTATGGCTTGTTGGTGCCATCGCTAACGAGATAGACGCCAAATTCGCCCTTGGGGCTTTCGGTTGCGACATAGACCTCACCGGCGGGCACGTGGAAGCCTTCGGTGTAGAGCTTGAAGTGGTGGATGAGGCTTTCCATCGATTGCTTCATCTCGCCGCGCTTGGGCGGGGAGACTTTGCCATCTTCGCTTGCCACAGGCCCTCGCGGCATATCGCGAAGGCACTGCTTGATGATCTTCGCGCTCTCACGGATTTCGGCCACGCGAACCATGAAACGGTCATAGCAATCCGAATTGGTGCCCACCGGAATGTCGAACTCCATCCGGTCATAGACATCATAGGGCTGCGACTTGCGAAGGTCCCACGGGATACCCGCCGCGCGGATCATCGGACCGGAAAAGCCCCAAGCCACCGCATCATCCCGCGAAACAACGGCGATATCGACATTGCGCTGTTTGAAGATACGGTTGTCCATCACCAGGCTCATCGCATCGTCGAACAGCTGGAAAAACCGATTGTCGAGCCAATCGCCAATATCAACGAGCAGTTTCTCAGGCACATCCTGATGCACACCGCCGGGACGGAACCAAGCGGAGTGCATCCGCGCACCGCTCGCCCGCTCAAAGAAGTTCATGCAATCTTCGCGCAGATCCATGATCCAAAGGTTCGGCGTGAACGCGCCCACATCCAGCACATGCGCGCCCATATTGAGCATGTGGTTGCAGATGCGGGTCAGCTCCGCGAACAACACCCGCAGATATTGCGCCCGCTCCGGCACTTCGAGATTGAGCAGCTTCTCAATCGCGAGCACATAGGAATGCTCCTGACAAAGCGGCGAGCAGTAATCGAGACGATCAAAATACGGAAGCGCCTGCAAATAGGTCTTCTGCTCTATCAGCTTTTCGGTGCCACGGTGGAGCAAGCCCACATGCGGATCGATCCGCTCGATAACTTCGCCATCCAGCTCCATCACCATGCGCAAAACGCCGTGGGCCGCCGGATGCTGCGGGCCGAAATTGATCGTGTAATTGGAGATGACATCGCCATCAGTGGTGGGCGATTGTTCGAGTTCGACGCTCATTCGCTGCCCTCCCCGTCTTCAATCTCAAACTCAACGCCGTCTTTGGGAGGCGCTGCTTCCTCTTCCTCCGTCTCAGGAGCAGGCTTCTCGGCCTTCTCATCACCGGGGAGCACGTAATCAGAGCCCTCCCACGGAGACAGAAAGTCGAATGTCCGCATATCCTGCGGCAGCTCAACCGGCTCATACACCACGCGCTTTTCCTCTTCGGAATAGCGCAGTTCGGTGTAGCCGGTCATCGGGAAGTCTTTGCGAAAAGGGTGCCCTTCAAAACCATAATCGGTGAGGATGCGGCGCAGATCAGTGTTGCCGTCAAACACAACGCCATACATGTCGAACACTTCGCGCTCGAGCCATCCGGCATTGGGCCAAAGCGTCGTCACCGTTTGCACCGGCGTGTGCTCATCGGTTGAGCACTTCACCATGATCCGGTGGTTCTTGGTCAGGCTCAGCAGCATGTAGACGACTTCAAAGCGCTCTGCGCGATCGGGATAATCCGCGCCAGCGATCTCCATAAGCTGCTGATAATCGTGATCATCGCGCAGGATTTGGAGGACATGGGCGATTTCATCACGCTTAACGCGCAGGATAATCTCACCATGCTGCTCTTCCGCGCCGTCAAGCCACACGCTGAGGCCTTCAGAAAGCGCATCAAGCACGCCTTCGTTTGAGGCGAATTTGGGGGCGGAGTGGAGGACAGCCATCAGTTTACAGCCTCATCAATATCACTGCCAAAGCAGATCAAATGTCCATCGAGGTCTCGAACATAGATCTCTCGGATGCCGTAAACACGGTCTGTGGGTTTTTCTGTAATATCCGCACCTTTTGCGGCGAACTCTTCGTAGAGCTGATCAACATTACGAACCCAAAAATAGGCGCTAAACATGCCGAAATCGGTCGAATTGGCATGGAGCGGCTCGCCAACGTTTGCGCGAGCGAGCATTATGGATTGTCCGTCTCGCTGCGGGATTGCGAAAGTCGGTTCTGGTTCACCCCACAATTGCGGAGCCACAAAGCCGAACTTCTCCGCATAATATTCGGCGGACACGCGAACGTCGCGCACCAACAGGCATGCAGCGGTTGAACCGATCTGGCGCTGGCTTGCGGTCATTCTTCAACAAACTCCAGAGTTTCGAAGAATTCGACGGCTCTTGCATAACGCTCTGCATCGTCAGCATCCGCCAATTCGTTCAATGGATCACCGACAAACAGGAGCACCGCCAGTTCACGCTCTGCGAGCTCAACAATCTGGACGAACATGTTTCCATTGGCCGGATTGGTCGCACGCGTCGCGCGCTTTCCCGCGACTTCCAGAAGATCAATCCGACCCGTACGGCTGTCGGCACTCAATTCGTCATAAATGCTGTCAAACGTGTCATTGCCACTGTTTGGGGTCAGTCCGTTGCGCGTCACAAGAGCGCCAAGTCCGCTGTTGCCTGGACCCATTCGGCATTGCACGCCGGGTGATCCACGCCTTTCAACCCGCAAGAGATCATCTGGAGGACAGGGCGTTTCAACCGAGAACACACCTTCCTGCACCACAACTCGGTGCGAGTTCATCTCCACAGAATCATCGTCTTGAGCAAAAGCCCACCCGGGAGCAAATGCCATCGCAAGCGAGACAATAACCCCTAAAAAACCGATGCGCCTCATCGCTCAATCGTCCCCGCACGGCGGATTTTGCGCTGCAATTGCATCACCCCATAGAGCAGTGCTTCGGCTGTGGGGGGACAGCCGGGCACATATATATCAACCGGCACAATCCGATCGCATCCGCGCACCACGCTGTAGGAATAGTGGTAGTACCCGCCGCCATTGGCACAGGACCCCATGCTGATCACATATTTTGGGTCACTCATCTGGTCGTAGACCTTGCGGAGGGCAGGCGCCATTTTGTTGCACAGCGTGCCCGCAACGATCATCAGGTCAGACTGGCGCGGCGATGCACGCGGGGCGGCACCAAAACGCTCCATGTCATAGCGCGGCATGTTTACATGGATCATTTCCACAGCGCAGCAGGCAAGGCCAAACGTCATCCACCACAAGGAGCCGGTGCGCGCCCATTGGAACACATCTTCAGTAGATGTGACCAGAAAGCCCTTGTCGTTCACCTCGGTTTGCAGCGCGTTGAAATAATCAGCATCGGGCTGGCGCACTTCGCCACCCTTCGCGGTTGGCATAGTGGCTGCCGCTTCGGTTGCGCTGATTGGCGCTGTGGGTGGGGTGATGATGGTTGAGTTGTTTGGAGTGTTCATTCGCCTTGCCTCATTCCCAATCAAGGGCCCCTTTTTTCCACTCATAGGCGAGTCCAATGGCGAGGATACCGAGGAAGGTCATCATGCCGATCCAACCCACCCATTGGGTTTCGCCAAGGCTCACCGCCCATGGGAATAGGAATGCGGCTTCAAGATCAAAGATGATGAAGCTGATCGCGACCAGATAGAACCGCACATCAAACTGGCTGCGGGCATCCTCAAACGCAGGAAAGCCGCATTCATATTCTGACAGCTTTTCCGCATCCGGATTGTGCGCGCCTGTCAGCCGGGAAACCCCCATAGGCAGAAAGACAAACAGGACCGAAAGGCCCAATGCGACAAAAATGAAGAGCAGTATCGGGAGATACTGAGCAAGGTCGACCACAGCGATTTCCAAGCGATTAATCCCAAGTCTCGCCTCTAGGCTTGTCACTGCCCCCACGCAAGACCTCGACTCGCACAAAACTGCGTATGTCTGTTGCAAGAAATCGAACATTATGGCTGTTTCAGCGAATTTCCTAATCAAGGCCATCAGAAGGACGCATACACGGCAACAAAGCTGCACCGCTGATTGCGCCCAAGCAGGCCGATCTTCACCGAATTTTCATTGCCTTAGGCTAATGATATACACGATTCTGTTAAAACAAGAGGACCGCAATGTTCGGCAAAAAGGGTCTCAAATCAGCGCCAGCTCCGAAACCGATTGAAGTGCGTACGTTGGACGATGTGAATGAAGCACAAGGCTTTATCGCCACGGCTGAGCACGCGCATGTCGCTGGTGAGATGTTCTTTGAGCTCGTTTATCAACAACTTGCTCAAAGCGGCGATCCCGTTGGTATCGAGAATTTCGTAGGTTTGCTGGCCTCTGCCGGTGGAGTGGCCTGCATTGCCACCTCTTTGATCGAGTGGGACTTTGTCCGCCATCAGCCGCATAGCGGCGATCTCGTTCTGGAGCAGCAGGTGGGCGGGAACACCTATTATTGCGGTGATCTTCCGACAAAATATCTCTTTGAAAGTGAACTGTCGGTGCTCAACGTCGCACTGCAATGGGCGATAAAGCATGGCGCGCCTATCCAGCATGACTTTCTGCACGAGCCGATCAATCGCGCCATGCAATCGGTGGGGACACCGCATTTCGGTGTTCCGCGTCTAACTGCAGAGAACACACCCGATGCCACTCCGCTGCAGCTTGCTGCAATCGCTTGGCCTCAGGCTGAGCATACATTCGACACCGCCAAGCTTGCCATCCAATACCGCCCGGCTGCGATGGGCTTTGCGCTTGGCAAAGCCATCGATACGGCAGCGGGCGTGCTTGATCCGATGGTACTAGCGCAGATAGCGGTTGAACACGCAGTGCCCATGTCGATGGTCGACCCAGCACAATTCTGGGACGACCTCCAAGCGATTAAGGCGAACGCCGCTTAATCCTTGGCTACTTCATCATATTGGACGCCGCCTTTTCAGTCGCGGCGCCATAAGGCGGCTTGAACCCACCAAGCTTCGCAATGTCGATCTTGGGCTGGTGATAGACCGCGCGCGCATGGCTGAACTCACGGAACCCCTCGATGGCGTGATAGCTGCCAATGCCCGATGGCCCCACCCCGCCAAACGGCAAATCCTCCATAGATACGTGGAAGATCACATCATTGGTCGTCACCCCGCCCGAGATGGTACGGGTAAGCACGCGTTCCTGTTCATCCTTGTCATCGCCAAAGTAATACAGACCAAGCGGGCGATCATGTTCGTTGACGTAATCGACGGCTTGGTCGACCGCTTTATAGGTTTTAACTGGCAGGACGGGTCCAAAAATTTCCTCCTGCATGGCCGACATTTCTTCGGTTACATTCCTAAGGATCGTGAGCGGCATTTTGCGCTGATTGGCATTCTTGAAATCTTCGTTTCCGGGATTGACCTCGATCACTTCCGCACCTTTGTCGCGTGCGTCTTCGACCAGACCTTGCAGACGCTCAAAATGGCGATCGGAGACGATTGAGGCGTAGTCATCATTCTCCAGCAAAGTCGGATACATCGAGGCAACACCATTGGAAACGCCCGCGACCGCTTCGTCCTGCTTATCCTCTGGCACATACATATAGTCGGGCGCGAGACAGATTTGACCTGCATTCATCATCTTGCCGAGCGCAATGCGCTCGCCAGCTTTGGCGAAGTCTGCGCTGCGTCCCATGATAACCGGGGATTTTCCGCCCAGCTCCAGCGTTACCGGCACAAGGTTCTCAGCCGCCGCCTGCATCACCCGGCGACCCGTTGCAGTTGAGCCAGTGAAGACGAGGTGATCGAAGGGAAGCGAGGAGAATACAGCGGCGACCTCAGGCCCACCTGTCACAACCGCCACTTCATCAGGGGTGAAGTATTCCGCTGTCAGCTCCGCCATGAGCAGGCTGGTGCGCTCGGTAAATTCACTCGGCTTGATCATCGCACGGTTGCCAGCGGCGAGAACCTGCATCAGCGGTCCGAAAGCCAATTGCAACGGAAAGTTCCACGGCGAAAGGATGCCGATCACGCCTTTGGGTTCATAGCGAACCTCTGCCTTGGCGCCGAGCAGGCCAAGCGGGAATTGGACGGAACGTTTTTCAGTCTTCGCCCATTTGTCCATGTGTTTGAGCGCATGCTTACCCGCCCCCACTGTCGCCGCGACATCGGTGAGCATAGACTGCTCCATGGCACGGTTGCCGAAATCGGCGGCCATGGCTTTGCAGAACGCCTCTGAGTGGTCTTTCACCAGAGCCATTGCGCGCTTGATCCTGTCTTTGCGCAACCCCAAGCTTTCGGGGCGCGACGCGGTGAAGGCATCTCGTTGAAGCTTAAGCAGTTTTTCTTGGTGCTCGCGGCGGTCGTCGGCCATATCAATCCCTCTCCGGTTTCAATTTGCGACCTGTTCTCGCCTAAAGCGTTTCATCTTGCAAGTTGGCCTGAGACCGATTGCCAATGCCGCAGTGCAGCACTACATCACTCAAGAACATTCCGCCCCATCAAAAGGACCGCCCCATGAGCCAATTCTCCGCAGCAGACCCGATTGTAATCCTCTCCTACGCTCGGACGCCCATGGGCGGCATGCAAGGCGCGCTTTCCGATGTTTCTGCGACCGACTTGGGAGCTACGGCCGTCAAGGCAGCGGTGGAGCGTTCAGGCGTTGCGCCAGAGAAGTTTGACCGCACCTATATGGGCTGTGTGCTTCCAGCGGGCCTAGGACAAGCGCCCGCACGGCAGGCGTCGATCAAAGCGGGTCTGCCAAAATCAGTGCAGGCCACCACGGTCAACAAGGTTTGTGGATCGGGTATGCAGACCGTGATAATGGGCGCCGAAGCGCTGGCAAGCGGCACAGTCGATTATGTCGTCGCGGGCGGGATGGAGAGCATGACCAATGCGCCATATCTCCTCAAGAAACACCGATCTGGCGCACGGATCGGGCATGACACAACCTATGATCACATGTTCCTCGATGGGCTCGAAGATGCTTACGAGGAAGGCCGCGCGATGGGCACTTTCGCGCAAGACACAGCCAATGAGTATCAGCTGACCCGCGAAGATCAGGACGCCTATTCAATCGAATCGCTCGCTCGCGCAAACGCTGCAATTGAAAGCGGTGCGTTTGCAGATGAAGTGGTGCCAGTGACCTTCTCCACGCGCAAAGGCGATGTGACGGTCGACACCGACGAACAGCCAGGCAAAGGACGTCCGGACAAGATCCCGGCCCTGCGCCCGGCTTTTGCTAAGGATGGGACGATCACCGCCGCAACATCAAGCTCAATCTCCGATGGAGCTGCTGCTGTTGTCCTCACCCGCGAAAGCGTCGCCAGCGAAGCAGGTCAAACCCCTGTTGCCAAAGTTGTCGCCATGGCCGCCCATGCGCGGGAGCCCAAGGATTTCACCGTCGCGCCCGTCGGAGCGATCGAGAAAGTTCTCGCCAATGCGGGTTGGGAGATCGGAGATGTCGACCTGTGGGAAGTCAACGAGGCATTCGCCTGCGTGGCCATGTTTGCGATGCGCGACATCGGGATCCCGCATGAAAAGATCAACGTAAACGGCGGCGCGACCGCTTTGGGCCACCCCATTGGCGCGTCGGGCACTCGGATCATCGTGACGCTGATCAACGCGCTCAAGACGCAGGGCAAGACAAAGGGGGTCGCCAGCCTGTGCATCGGCGGCGGAGAAGCAACAGCGGTGGCAGTCGAGCTGGTCTAAACCAAGTTACTGGGGGTCTTCAGGGACGATTTCAGGCGCGGTGGCGGGTTCGCCATCGCCCACTCCCCATAGCCTTTCCGATCTGACCCAACCGGTGCGTCCATCGACGTCAATCTCGCAGGCGTCCTGGGCACAGCGTAGCAACTTGCCCACAACACCAGGCTGCGCGCGCCAACGCAAGGTCGTGTTGGCCCCTGGTCCTTCGCGCAAATCAGCAAGACCTTCGCCAACAATCATCGCCCCCACCGTTGGGGTAAGCTGGCTTGCCGCGATCCACCCTTGCGTGCCCTGGTGATCGCGCACCAGACGCCAGCCTTCGCGTAGGCGCACAACTTGAACCGGATAGCCCTGTCGCTTGTACACCCAATCGATGGGGTAATCCTGACTGGGGCCAACGCGCATATTGACTTCATTGAAACGCAGGCTCGCCCAATAGGGCACATCGCGATCTTGCGCATGCACACCGGCACTCGCAAACCCCATTAGGATTGCGCCAGCCAGTCCGATCAACCAAAATGCCCTTAATGAGATCATGCAAAGGCTTTAACGTTTGCGGGCTGTCTTTTTCAAGAGCATGGCCTAGCATTCCGTAAGCCACGTCTGCAAAGCGACAACACCCCGCTTGACCGGGGCCTATCCAAACCCTTAGCGCACAGGACATGGATCAACAGCAAGACGCACCGCAGTTTCGTTCTGGCAAACCCAAAGTGGTGGTTACGCGCCACCTGATGCCGAGCGTTGAGGCAAGGATGAGCGAGTTGTTCGATGCGACGCTGAACCCGTCCGATGAACCTATGAGCCGCGATGCTCTGATCGCGGCGATGCAAGATTGTGATGTCCTAGTTCCCACAGTTACCGACCGCATTGACGCAGAGATGATTGCGAGCGCTGGCGACAATCTGCGCTTGATCGCCAATTTCGGTGCAGGGACAGAGCATATCGATCTGGCTGCCGCAGCGGCTCGCAAAATCCCCGTAACGAACACGCCCGGTGTCTTCACCGATGACACAGCCGATCTTGCTATGGCGGGGATTATCGGTGTGCCGCGGCGCATTCGCGAAGGCACAGCGTTGGTGCGCAAGGGAGAGTGGACCGGATGGGCGCCTTCAGGGATGCTGGGTCGCAAGCTGGGTGGCAAGGTTCTGGGCATCATCGGCATGGGCCGGATCGGTCAAGCCGTCGCGCATCGCGCGCGCGCCTTTGGGCTAGAGGTTGTTTACAGCAATCGCAAACAACTGCCCAAAGCGGTTGAAAGTATGCTGGGTGTGCGGTTCGCGCCTGATGTCGATGCGCTGTTGAGCGAGACCGATATCCTCACTCTACACTGCCCGCTTACCGAAGATACGCGCGGCATGATAGATGCGCGCCGGATCGCTCTGATGAAACCGGGATCGAGCATTATCAACACCGCGCGCGGCGAATTGATCGATCAAGAAGCGTTGATCGCGGCTTTGCAATCGGGCCATCTCGCGGGCGCTGGGCTCGATGTGTATCCCGAAGAGCCCAAGGTTGACCGCCGCCTGATCGAGCATCCCAATGTCATGACCCTCCCCCATATTGGCAGTGCGACCGCCGAAGGCCGCGAGGCATCGGGTGAAAAGGTCATTGCCAATATTCAGTTCTGGGTGAACGGCCACCGCCCGCCCGATCAAGTGCTCACGGCATTGGTGGGTTAGGCTTGGTCCGCGTTTCCAAGCTGCTCTTCAAGCACACTCAGCACGCGCCGAATCGAAGCGCGGCTGGCTGACAGCTGGAAATGCCGCTCTGGCACTTCGATTGCCACGTCGCGCTCGCTTTCTTCTCCGCGCGAACACGCTGCAGCAATGACACCATCAACCCGCGACCACAGCGCAATTGTCGGCACCGCAGGCTTGCTGCTCGGATCATCCTTAAGCGGCGGATCATCGACCGAGTGCCGGTTGAGCGCTTCGTAGAGCCGCCATGCATTGTTGGCTCGTCGATCCCCCGAAAAGGGCGTGCCAAGCGTCATCACGAGCCTAACTTTCTCTTGCCAGCGCTGCGCCAAGACGCGTGCGAATATCCCACCGAGGCTCACCCCAATCAGCACCACCGGCTCTTTATGGCGGCGAAAGACCTCATCAAGGCGCGCTTCGGCCTGCGCAAACGCCTTGGGGCTGACCCCTGTGACCACACCCAATTGCGAAGGGTAGGCAGCATAACCTGAAGCATTCAATGTGCGGCGCATCAACGAGGTTGCGCTGTCGTGCGACATGATGCCGGGGAAGACCAGAACCGGAAGGCGATGCTGCGCTTTGCTTTTGGCCGTATCGCTGGGCCGAACACGCCGGACCGGGCTCGACCAGATCAGAGCAAGATTAGGCAGTTCGCGCAGCCACAGTCCAAGCTCTGGCGGTTTGGATTCATCGCTTTGTGTCTGCATCACCTACACCTTGAGCGAATACAGCTTGTTGAACTCACCCGGCACATATCCGGCAAAGGGCGCGCAGGGTTCAAATCCGTAGCTCTTGTAAAGCCCCACAGCCGCGTCGAACACCGGGCCTGATCCGGTTTCGAGCTTGATCTCGGAAAATCCCAGCTCTCGCGCCCGTTCGATCAGATGGGTCAGCATCGCCTTGCCCGCGCCTGTTCCGCGAGCGTCAGGATGCGCGCGCATCGACTTTATCTCTCCAAACCCAACATGCTGTTTCAGCGCGCCGATCGCGAGCAATTGCTCAACCTCCCACGCTGCAAAAACTTCAATGCCCGGCGCCTTTAGCCCTGACAGATCGAGCACATGGCAGGTGCCCGGCGGGGAGAATTGCTGCATCTCGCCATGATGCAATTCGAGTAGCTCGACCACTTTGGGTTCGGACAGATCGGTGGCGCGAATCTGCATCAATGCCCCATCAAAGACTGTCGTGCTGCGGCATGCCCAAAACGTGGAAACCGCCATCGACACGGATGATCTCACCTGTCGTGCATGCGCCCGCATCCGAACACAGATACACCGCCGTGCCGCCCACCGCCTCCAGTGTGGCGTTCGCGCGCAAAGGCGCGTTTGCTTCCGTATGTTTGAAAGTCTTGCGCGCGCCACCGATGGCGCTCCCGGCAAGTGTCTTCATTGGCCCCGGGCTGATCGCGTTTACCCGGATGCCTTCCGGCCCCAGATCGTTGGCAAGATAGCGGACACCCGCCTCCAACGCTGCCTTCGCGACGCCCATCACATTGTAATTGGGGGTAACGCGGTTTGATCCCATATAGCTGAGCGTTAAGATCGTTCCCCCGCCCTCAACCATCATCGGATGCGCGCGGCGCGCCACCTCGATCAGGCTATAGGCAGAGATATCCATCGAGTTTTTGAAGTTGGCGCGCGTCGTATCAAGGATGCGCCCCGTCAACTCTGCCTTGTCGGAATAGGCAATCGCATGGACGAGGAAGTCAAGCCTCCCGAAGCAATCATTCAACGCGCCAAACGCGGCATCGAGCGAGGTATCATCCGTGACATCGACATCAAGCATGATATCCGAGCCCACGCTAGCGGCCAAAGGCTCCAACCGCTTTCGAAAAGCATCACCCTGATAGGTGAACGCCAGGTCAGCGCCTGCATCGGCGCACGCTTTGGCAATCCCCCAAGCGATAGAGCGGTCATTGGCAACCCCCATCACAAGGCCGCGCTTTCCTGCAAGTTGACCAGACTGTTCAGCCATAATCAGTTCACCTCACCCGTGGAACTTTGACAAGCACATTGAACCGTTGGTGCCGCCAAACCCGAAAGAATTGGTCATCACCGTGTCGAGCCCGGCATTCTCAACCAGTTCAGTCGCGATCTCCTCTGGCTTCAAAGCCGGATCGAGGGTTTCGACATTGATCGATGGGATGATAAAATCATGCTCGAGCGCAAGCAGGCAATAGACGGCTTCTTGTGCGCCGGTTGCCCCTTGGCTGTGGCCGGTCATGGATTTGGTTGAACTGACAGGCGGAGTGGAGCCCTCCCCAAACACGCGCCTGACCGCTTCGATCTCGCCGACATCGCCGACCGGTGTCGAGGTGCCATGTGCGTTTATATAGCTGACTTTGCGATCTGGGCTGAGTGTTTGCAAAGCCCCGCGCATCGCCCGCTCACCGCCCTCGCCCGAAGGCGCGACCATGTCTGCACCATCCGACGTTGCAAAAAAGCCGGTAACCTCGGCATAGATCTTCGCGCCGCGCGCCTGTGCATGTTCGAGGCTTTCCAGCACAACCATCGCGCCGCCCCCGCCAATAACAAAACCATCGCGGTCTGCATCAAAAGCCCGGCTCGCGCGTTCTGGCGTGTCGTTATACTTGCTGGACATGGCGCCCATGGCATCGAAAAGGCACGAAAGCGTCCAGTCTAGCTCCTCCCCGCCCCCACCAAACATCACATCTTGCAAGCCCAAGGCGATCTGCTGCGCGGCCATGCCGATACAGTGGAGCGAGGTTGAACAGGCCGACGTGATCGAAAAGTTCATCCCCTTAATCTGATATGCGGTCGCAAGGTTCGCGCTGACAGTGGAAGACATCGTCTTAGGCACGGCGAATGGTCCGATCCGCTTGGTGCTGCCATTCTTCAAAACCGTCTGATGCGCGGTCAGCATGGCCGAGGTGGATGGGCCACCAGACCCCGCAATCACGCCCGTCATCGGGTTAATCACGTCCTTTTCTTCCAGCCCTGCATCCGCGATCGCTTGGTCCATCGCGATATAAGCATAGGCAGCGCCGGGCCCCATGAAGCGCAAGGTCCGCTTGTCGACATGCTCTTTCACATCGAGATCAACCGACCCCGCAATCTGCGAGCGAAAGCCGTGTTCGGCCATGTCTTCGTTAAAGGTAATGCCAGACTTGCCCGCTTTCAGTGAAGCGAGCACTTCTTCTGCATTGTTGCCGATAGAGGATGCGATCCCCAATCCTGTGATAACGACGCGGCGCATAATCCTCTTTTTCGCCTCTGACCTGAACTCAGGCCTCAGATAGAGCGACTTTCATGTCTTTGACTTGGTAGATGACTTCACCATCAGCTTCGACCCGGCCATCGGCCACCCCCATGGTCAATCGACGGGTTTGCACCGCCTTAGTGAAATCGACGTAGTAAGTAAGCATTTTGCGATCGGGCCGCACCATGCCGGTGAGCTTAACCTCGCCCACACCCAGCGCGTATCCGCGACCTTTCCAACCGCGCCAACCAAGATTGAAGCCGGTCAGCTGCCACAAGCCATCAAGGCCAAGGCATCCAGGCATGATTGGATTGCCTGGAAAGTGGCAATCGAAGAACCAAAGATCGGGCGAGATGTCATATTCGGCGACCACATGACCTTTGCCATCAGGCCCGCCATCTCCCGAGATATCAGTTATGCGGTCCATCATCAGCATGGGCGGCGCAGGCAATTGCGCGTTGCCGGGGCCGAAAAGTTCGCCTCTCGCGCATTTCAGCAGATCGTCTCGATCAAAACTGGTTGGGAAATCTGTCATCCCTAAACTTTGCTCCCCACCTGTTGTGCGTTGTTTCGGGCCAGCGCCTAGCAGCACGCCATGCCGAGGAAAAGAGCACATGGACCAACCGACAGGCCCGATGTGGATTATTCGATGTTGCTGCACACCGAGATTGCGCCTGGATCAGGTCGTTCACTCGCCCGCTGAAACCGGGCGAAGTAGCTTACCAGATCGGGGCGCTCGACAAACTCGACAAGGTCAAAGCCGACCGCGTCAAACTCGCAAAACAACAGCTTTGGCGGAATGCCCTGCTGATCGGTTGGCCTGTTTGCTGCCACAACAATGATCTGGCCATCTTGCGCCAGTGCCGGCCACATCCGCCACAAAAACGCATATGGCTCAGTCACTTCATTATACATGTGCACAAGGAATATGCGGTCGAAACTGTCGGCAGGCAGCCTCGGATCATCAACCGCGCCCGGCTTGATTGAGATATTCTCGAGCCGCTCTCGCTCAACCCGGCGTGCCAGCCTTCCCAAAGCATCTTCGTCAATATCCTGTGCAAGAACGCGGCCTGCATCTCCCACACGCTCCGCAAGGCGGACTGTGTAGTAACCCTCACCGGCACCGATATCCGCCACCGTCATACCCGGCGCGATATTGGCAAGGTCCATAACCTCGGTTGCTTCGCCGCGTTCATCGCGGGTCACCTCGTTTGAGAATTCGTTGGACAGGGTTTCCGAAACCGGTCTGTCGGGCAGCGGGAATTCTTGCGCTGTGTCTGGACGACCAGCAGCGTCGCCAAGTGGTTTGCAGGACGATAGAGCAGCCAAGGCGATCAGCGGAAGAACAAGCAAGCGTAAGGCAAACATGAACGCGCTCTAGCGCCAAGCCTGCCGCGTGGCAAAAGGGGATTTTGTGCTTGCTATTCTACCCGCGCTGTCGCGCTTAATGGGCCAGTTAGATCAACCCTTCGTCGTTCGGTTACGATGCCTTCCACCATCTCCGCTTCCACCAGTTCTGTGGCCATCAGGCCGTAGACCCGGCCTCCCAGAAAGATGGGTCGCGCATTGCCATACCAATCGATGCAGGAAACCTCGCAATCATATCCTGCGCCCGTTTCCACCTGATCTTCGGGTTTTGCGATGATCTGTCCGGCATCAGCCAAGAGGCCTTCAACTGAGAAATTCAGGAATGAAAGGTCCGACACATCTGAATACCACCAATAACCCGATGAATTGCCTTCTGCCGTGACGGTCGGCACGCCAAGCGTTCCATTACCATCCACAGTATAGGTTGCATTGAAGGCGTGGCTGCGGCTTTCGCTTTCATAGCGTCCGGGCAAGAAGGCCGAGCTGCGAATGCCCGGCTCTCCATCAAGACCCACATAGCTAACCCGCAAACCATCGCGGCTTTGGTACCCATTGGCGATAAAGGCGCTCTCACCCATTCGCTCCAACCGGATGAGGGTGTGGCCCAGCGAAATCTGGCGTGCATTGTCCGGCTCATCAATGGGAACCGCGTGGACGACATTGGTCAGTGCCTTTCTGCTTGCGCCGGGGCTGCGCGGCGGGCGGCGCGAATATCTGTCGCGCCCGCCATAGACGACCCAGTCCCCGACAAAACGGTTTTCAGCCGAACGCTGCATCAAGGATGGGAGCCGCGTAAACTGGCTTTCGCGCGCCGGAACATAGGAATCGCGGAACTGATATTGTGACGCATCCAACAGCGCAAATTCGTTCGGAACGTCGTCATTGTCGCAAGCATGGCGGAAAAAGCTGGGCAAGGCTCTGAAACGATTGCCCTGCGCATCCATCCCAAACTGATCGATCGGCATTCCGCGCGCGCCCAGCACTTCGACATTCCCCCTGCCGATGGGCAGTCTGTAAATGGCCGCAGGCGGCACTTCGCCAAATCGCGCAGCCGGAGTTCCAACCTCACAATCCGAGTTGTCTTGTTCATCCCAACCAATGGCGGAATTCCACAGATAGATTGCATCGCCTGCGACATACATCTCTGCGATCTCAGAGCCCAAAAAGCCAGTGGTCTCACAGTTCAACCCGCGTTCGATCACATCGCTTAAGGGGCAGACCGAGATAGAGTGTATCCATGGCTCGCGTACACCGAAGACAGGACGGTAAATGTCCCGCGCATTCAGGACTTGGCGCCCACGCCGTTCATTCTCGTAGAAGTCTTCCGCATTGGTCCAGCGTCGAATCACAGGTCTATCGCGGCGACTGACCAAGTCTTCTGCACGGTAGGGCGTATGGATGATCAGCTTGTCGCCGACGATCCGTGTCGCATAATTGTCGACATCGTAATAATCATCAGAAGAAATCAGAAAGACACCGCGCGGTGTTACCTGGCCTGTTTCTTGATCCAGTCTGAGAACGGTGATTTCGCTGGCATCATCTTCATAGGAATAGGCGGTGACGATGATCTGATCGCCCTGCACCAGCATCTCATCATACCAATCCGCACCGATCGCATCGCCATCCTCATCTTTGCGATAGACGTCCTGCCGATAGGTGAGCGTCATTGTGGGATAATGCACTGCGAAGATGCGGCCATCTTGCAGCACGAGCAGATATTCACCGATCAACTTGACGATATCGCCTTCATCGACACTGGCGACCTGTGTGTTGGTGATGCTTTCGCCGTTAACGGCGGTGACAGCGACAGGCACAGATTGCACGCTGGCAACGGCCCGCGAACCGGTGACGATGACAGTCTGGTCTTCTTCAAGGCAGTCTTCGGGCACCGCGCATTCAGGCTCAATATCCTGAGACATCGCCACCACAATCTCACCATTTGCGTTCGCCCCAAACCGGCGGCGGCGTTCACCACGCCGCAGCCTTTCGGTGTCGCGCATGAAAGTGCGGAAATCACGCTCGCTTTCGAACCGCTCAAATTGCGGCGTGGCGAGCCTCCTGTAGCGGCGATCCTGATAGGCAGGGGTTTCTTGGTTCTCAGGCTCTTCAAGATTGGGGTCAACGGCCGGAAGCGGGATCGGGGAAAGCGTTTCAATCGCATCGGGCAGCAATATCTCCACTGGCCCGGTTGCGCCTTTGAAGGGTTTATCCTCAGCGCTGGCCTGCCCTGCCATCAACGCACCAGCGGCCACAGCCACACAAAGACGCACACCAAACGAACGCATCATATCGCTCTCCCTATTTCCAAGGGATGCTAAGCAATTCAGCAAGGATTACAAATAGTTTCGTCCGGAAACCCGTCCCGTTTCGCAACCATTTGCCGCCTACTCGACGTCTTCAACCTCAACCGTCTCACCCGTGACGCGTTGCGCAAGCGCGGCGGAGATGTAATCGTCGATTTCTCCATCAAGCACTTTGTCCGGCGAGCTTGAAGTGACGCCTGTGCGCAGGTCTTTGACCATTTGATAGGGTTGCAGGACATATGAGCGGATTTGGTGACCCCAGCCAATATCGCTTTTCTCTTGATACTCACCCGACGCGGCCGCTTCACGCTCGGCCATCTCGCGCTCGAACAAACGCGCTTTGAGCATGTTCATGGCGGTCGCGCGGTTCTTATGCTGCGAACGGTCATTCTGGCTCGCGACCACAATACCAGTGGGCTGGTGGGTAATCCTCACTGCGCTATCAGTCGTGTTAACGTGCTGGCCGCCGGCTCCAGAAGCGCGGTAGGTGTCGACTTTGAGGTCAGCAGGGTTGATCTCGATGTCGATATCATCATCGATCACAGGATAGACCCAGACACTTGAAAAGCTCGTGTGGCGCTTAGCCGCGCTGTCATAGGGGCTGATGCGGACGAGGCGGTGGACGCCGCTCTCTGTCTTGGCATAGCCATAGGCGTTTTCGCCCTTCATCAGCAAAGTCGCCGATTTGATCCCCGCTTGATCGCCTGCCTGGTATTCAACCGTTTCCACCTTGAAGCCGCGCCGCTCAGCCCAGCGGCCATACATGCGGAACAGCATTTCGGCCCAATCTTGCGATTCGGTGCCGCCTGCGCCTGCGTGGATCTCAAGATAGGTGTCGTTACCGTCTGCCTCGCCCGAAAGCAGCGCCTGCACTTTGTCAGCATCGGCGCGGTTGGCCAAACGATCTAAGCTGGCAAGGCCATCATTGACGATGCTTTCCTCACCTTCAGCCTCTCCCATTTCTATAAACTCGATCGCATCGCCCATTTCAGCGGAGATTTCGTTCACGGTGTTGACGGCGCTTTCGAGCTGTTTCTGCTCACGGCTGACCGCCTGCGCTTCCTTGGGATTGTCCCACAAAGATGGGTCCTGAACACGCGCATTCAGTTCATCCAGACGCCGCAAAGCGCGCTCCCAATCTAACGATTGGCGCACCAGATCTAGCGCGGCTTCGATCCGGTCAATATGGGCTTGGGCCTCGGCCCGCATGGCAGTTCCTAACGCGTTTCAGTGTGGCCGACCCGCTTAACGCCAGCATCGCGATTGTAAAGCTTAGGCAGCCTGTTGCGCTACTGTGAGGACTGAGGCGCAAGGTCAGTTAGAGAGCGCTCTCACTGCCGCGAGTGTCCGTCGGACATGGCCACGATAATCACCGTCTGAATAGACATAAGCAATCCTGCCATCGGGCGCGATGACATAGGAGGTGCGGCTCGACAGGCCTGAACCTTCAAGCGCGACATCATACGCATCGATCAAGCCTTCACTGGCGACGCCGACCGGAAAGGCATCGCGGCATTCTTCGCGGCTGAACCGTTTGAGCGTGTCGATATCGTCATTTGACATGCCGATGACGCTCGCTCCCTCAGCGCGGAAATCGGGCATTGCCTCCGCAAAAGCGTTCGCTTCCAGAGTGCAGCCCGAAGTGAAGGCTTTGGGATAGAAATAGAGGACTACAGGCCCGCGCCGCAGCGCCAATTGGAGCGAAAACCCAAGCTCTCGCCCACCCATAGCCGCCTGAGTGGAAAATGTTGGTGCCTCGCTTCCAACAGGAAGGTCCGCCAAAGCGGGGGAGGACATGCCCACAAGAGCGGCTCCGATCAGCGAAAGACGGGTTTTCATCTTCATTGCCTCCCAACGCACAGACGGCTTACGAGTTTCATACGGGCCGCTTACGGTCAGTAGATCCCGCCTTGCTCCTCGGCGAAGTTCTCCGGTTGCTCTTGCGCCTCGCGCTGTTGCCGGGCGGCGGGCCTTGATCGGCGCGAAGCACGGATTAGGTCGAGGATTTCGTCGCGTTTGGCAGCAATCTCATCGCGGCGGGTAGCACGATCTGGTTCAGTATCAGGCTTGAAGGCCTCCCAGATGATTGATGCTTTGTCGTCACCCGTGGGCCAACCATCAAGCACGCGTTTTCCTGTCCGGCGGTCAACCCGGATCATGCGAATCCCCTCTGGCGCTACCGGCGGAAGGTCATCCCAATGATCGCGTGAATTCTCAATGAGATCACGAATGATCGGAGCCGCAATCGTGCCCCCTTGCGCGTAACCGCCCATATTTCGCGGCGTGTCAAAACCTACATAGGCCCCGGCAATCAAACGCTGTGTGCCGCCGACGAACCACACATCTTTGGGACCCGTGGTTGTGCCAGTCTTGCCGAACAAGGGGAGATCAAGATTGTTCAGCACGGTCGCCGTGCCGCGTGTCACCACGCCTTCAAGCATATGCATCGTCTGGAAAGCCGTGCGCGCATCCATTGCCTGCTCACCCTTGATCCCGAAACGCGGCATGGGCGCGCCGTCATATTCAGACATGTTACAATCGTTGCAGGAACGTTCATCCGCGCGCCAGATCACTTTGCCGCTGCGATCTTGAATATAGTCGATCAAGGTCGGCTCGTTCATGCGGCCATGATTGGCGAGCGTTGAATAGGCATTGACCATACGCAAAACGGTCGATTCCTCAGCGCCCAAAGAGGTCGCAGCATAAGGATCAGGATCTTCTGAGATGCCAAGCGTCTCAATCGTATCCACCACATTGTCCATGCCTGCCTGCATGCCAATCTGGACGGTCATGATGTTCTGAGACTGCTCCAGACCATAGCGCATCGGAAACTCACCAGCGCGCCCACCGCGAATGCACTTTTGGCCCAGTTGGCGGCCCTGATAATAGCAATAACGCGAGTTATCGATTTGGGTCGAGGGCGTCATGCCGTTGTCTAACCCAGTTGCATAGACAAAGGGTTTGATGGTGGAACCGGGTTGCCGCATCGCTTGGGTCGCGCGGTTAAAGTCGGATAGCCGATGATCAAAACCGCCCTGCATTGCGAGCACGCGCCCGCTTTGTGCGTTTTGGACTACGATCCCGCCTTGCGCTTCGGGCACAGTGGCAACGGCGTATCCGTTCCCGCGCGGCCTTACCGCTATAACATCGCCTGCCTTTAGAGCATTGGGCAAGCCCGATAGTGGCGCTTCTTCACCGTCGGAGAAACCGATTGTCGCAGAACTGCCATTGCGAGTGATGACAACGCCCACCCGCCAGTCTTCGTAATTGATGCCAATGTAAGAGCTTGCAAGTTGGCCAGCCCAATTGCCCTCTTCCATATCGATAAAGGCAACAGGGCCGCTCCATCCGCGCCGTCCGTGATAACGCGAAAGGCCGGTGCGCAGTGCGTCGCGCGCTGCATTTTGCAGGTCCATGTCGAGCGAGGTGCGGACCCACAGCCCGCCCGCATAGACGCTGTTTTCTCCATCTTCGGCGCTTTCGCCAAACTCGTCGATCAATTGTCGGCGCACTTCTTCAAGGAAGTAACCCGCATCGGCGCTGCGTTGTGTGCGCTGGCGAGCAAGCCCCAGTGGCTGTGCTGCGGCCTGCGACCGCTCAGCTGATGTGATAAAGCCGTTTTCTTCCATCTGCGCGAGCACAAAATCGCGCCGCTCCATCGCTGCGTCTTCTTCACCTGAACGGCCATAACGTTCTGGCGCTTTGGGAAGGATCGCAAGGAAGGCGACTTCGTGAAGCTCCAGATCGCCCACATCCTTGTCAAAATAGGCGCGCGCTGCAGCTTGCACGCCAAATGAACGGCGGCCCAACGGGATTTCGTTGAGGTAAAGCTCAAGGATTTCCTCCTTGCTCATTACCCCTTCAATCCGGCTGGCAAGGATCATCTCTTTAAGCTTGCGTGTGACCGAATATTCGTCTCCCAGCAGCAGTATCTTGGCGAGCTGCTGTGTAATGGTGGAACCACCAACCGCCCGCTGGCCTGATCCATACTTGGTAAGGTAATCAAACACTGCGTTGGCGGTGCCAGACACATCAACCCCACCATGGGTGTAGAAGGTCTTGTCTTCCGCTGAAATCACCGCCTGCTTAAGCCGCTCCGGGAAGTCCTCATATTGCAATTGCACGCGCCGTTCGCGTGCATAGGAATGGACAATCTCGCCATCAATACCGCGCACCACAGTGGGTAATGGGGTCTGGTACTCTGTCAGACTGTCGGCTTCGGGAAGGTCCGAAGCGAGGAAGACCCACACTGCGATCCACAGAGCGATGAACGCGATGATTGCAAAGGCAAGCAGTTTGAACAGCCAGCTAGAGCGCCACTTCTCAGCAAACCACGCAGCCGCGCCTTTGCTGTCACGCGACAGGCGAAAACGGGCATATTCCGGAAAAGAGGTGGCGCTTTCTTCAGTCATACCGCGAGCGATTTATAACGGTTTGAACGATATTGCCAGCGCGCTTGCACCCATATGAACGAACTCTTTTGAAGTGTTGCGTGCGGGTCGAAATTTACGGCTCAGCCCGACGCGCGAAATAGACCCGGATGGCCCGCGCAAGCACCTCGGCATATTCGCGCTGCCCTTCTGGAGTTGTCAAACGCGCGCGGTCCCCTTCATTGGTTACAAACCCACTTTCAAACAAGACGCCGGGTACGTCAGGCGCACGCAAGACCGCCAGAGCGGCCGAACGCTGCGCCTGCGGATGAAACGCGATCCGCCCTTGTCCTTCCCGCTCAATCAAAGACGCAAACTCGGTCGCTTCGCCTTGTGTGCGCTGTTGAGAAAGCTCGACTAAGATCGAATTCACCTCAGCGCTTTGCCCCTCAGTCTCCACCCCATTGAGCGCACCATAGGCATTCTCACGTTCGGCAAAGCGCGCCGCAGCCTCGCTCGATGCTTCGACTGATAGGGTGTAGATGGAGGCCCCAGTCACTTCACTGCGTTCTCCAGCGGAATCAGCGTGAATGGACAGAAACAGATTTGCGCCCATCTGCCGTGCCATTTCGGGGCGCTGTGCATTTGGAATGCGCACGTCTTCATCACGGGTAAGCGCGACGCGTATGCCGCCCTCTTCCAGTAAGGCTTCGCGCAAAGCCAAAGCAATCGCGAGCACAATCTCCTTTTCCTGAACGCCGCCGCTCACCGACCCGGGATCTTCCCCCCCATGCCCGGCATCAATTACGACCAAGGGTCGATCCGGATCATCTGGCCCCTCAATGTCAGGAAGCTCGAGGAACTCCCCGCGCGGCTCCATCGCAAAACGCAGCACATATTCGCGGCCAATTTCGGGCACAGGAATCTTGATGCCCGCAACGGAAGCCCCGCCTACAATCATCGCAGGCAGCGCAACGATTAGTATAAGCAACGTGCGGACACTCATAGCGGCTCGTGCATAGGATGTTGCGTATGAACAGCGCAATAGAGTTGCAGCAGGAAACCCACGGTGCTAGCGCTTGCAATCGAAACAGGGCTTTGGAGAGAATTACCCTCCATTGCTGCCCATAAGTTTCTAAATCTATGGTCCGCGGTAATCATCATTTGAACCCGTGGGTCCATCTAACAGGTTGATGCAGTGACGAGACGCTCTTCGCATGAGATGTACCAGCACCATTTGGGTGCCGGCGATCATGCGCAGCCCATCCTTGGCAAACTTGCGAATAACACTCGCGCGTACGTCGCAGCAGACACGATCTTTGCGCCCGCTTTGAAAACTCAAACGCGCGCAAACCCGCTTACCGGCCTTGTATTCAAGAGGACCGGACTTTCACACAATACACGCCCCGCCCGCTGGAGATCAGCGCGAAGAACGGGCGTTTGGAGATTACTTAATGGCAACGCGCATGCTAATCGATGCGCGCCACTCGGAAGAGACCCGGGTGGCGGTGCTCAAAGGCAACCGGATCGAAGAATTTGATTTCGAATCTGCTGAACACAAACAGATCAAAGGCAATATCTACCTAGCCAAAGTCACACGGGTAGAACCATCGCTTCAAGCCGCCTTCGTGGATTTCGGCGGCAACCGGCACGGATTTCTCGCTTTCAACGAAATCCATCCGGATTACTATCAGATCCCTCAGGAAGACCGTGAACGCTTGCTGGCCGAAGAGGCTGAGGCAGCCGAAGAAGAGGCCCGCCTGCGTGCAGAGGAAGAGGAAGAAGGCGTTTCTCCCGGCGATGAATACGATGCCGAGGATGAAAGCGCAGAGGCCTTGGCAGAAGATCTCGCCGAGGATGGTCTGGAAGAAATCGACACATCAGAAAAAGATGATGTGGCCACCATTGAAGACGGAACATCAGATGATGATGGCAAAGCTGATGATTTCGATGACGATGGCGATGAAAATGAGGAGCGGGCCAACCAGGACGACGACGAAGACATCGACGTAGCGGATGATGAAGAAGCGGCTGACAAAGCTGATTTTGATGAGAATCGTCGCCCGCGCCGCGGTCGGCGTCGCCGCCAGTCTCGACCGAAAAACAGAAATGGCCGCAGCCGCGCCAAAGAAGTCGATGAAGTGCGCGCCAAACGGATGGCGCTGCGCCGACGCTACAAAATTCAGGACGTCATCCAACGCCGTCAGGTGCTTCTCGTCCAGGTTGTGAAGGAAGAGCGCGGCAACAAAGGCGCTGCTCTCACCACCTATCTCAGCCTTGCAGGCCGCTACACCGTGCTGATGCCCAACAGTTCACACGGAGGCGGGATCAGCCGCAAGATCAGCTCAACCAGCGATCGCAAGCGCTTGAAACAGGTCGTCTCAGACTTGTCGCTGCCAAAGACAATGGGCCTGATCGTACGCACCGCCGGGATCAGCCGCACCAAGACAGAGATCAAGCGCGACTTTGATTATCTCGCGCGGCTTTGGGACGATATTCGCAAAACCACCCTCGCCTCCACTGCGCCAAGCCTCGTCCATTCGGACAGCGATCTCATCAAGAGGGCGATCCGCGATATCTATAACCGTGATATCGAAGAGGTGATTGTTGAAGGCGAGGACGGCTATAAGTCTGCCAAAGCCTTTATGAAAATGCTGATGCCCAGCCATGCGCGCCGGGTGAAAGCCTATTCGGACCCTGTGCCATTGTTCCAGCGCTATGGCGCCGAGGATCAACTGCGCGCGATGTATGATCCGATGGTGCAGCTCAAATCTGGCGGCTATCTGATCATCAACCCGACTGAGGCTTTGGTATCGATCGATATCAACTCAGGCCGCTCGACCAAGGAGCACGGGATCGAACAGACCGCGCTGCACACCAACCTAGAAGCCGCCCGTGAAATCGCTCGCCAGTTGCGCCTGCGCGATATGGCAGGTCTTGTGGTCATTGACTTCATCGACATGGAATACAATTCCAATGTCCGCAAAGTCGAAAAGGCGATGAAAGAAGCGCTCAAGACCGATCGCGCGCGCATCCAGGTGGGCCGGATCTCCAGCTTTGGCTTGATGGAAATGAGCCGCCAGCGTCTGCGCACGGGCGTGCTAGAGGCAACCACCCGCCCCTGCCCGCATTGCGACGGAACTGGACTGGTTCGGACGGCGTCTTCCGCTGGGCTTTCAGCCTTGCGATTGATCGAAGATGAGGCGGCCAAAGGCAAAGGCACTGTGATCAGGTTGGCTGCAAGCACAGAAGCGGCGATCTACATGCTCAATGAAAAGCGCTCCGACATTGTCGAGATTGAGCAGCGTTACGGCGTCACAGTCGAAGTGAAGCCCGAGGGCGAAGAAGAAGGCGCAAAAATGGCGGTTGCCAGCGCTGGCCCGCGCCCAACTGAAGCACCCAAATTTGAGCCCATCATCGATGAAGATGGCGATGAAGACGACATCCCCGAAGAGGATTTTGGGGATGAAGAGGAAGAGGATCGCCCCAAGAAAAAGCGTCGCCGTCGGCGCGGTGGGCGCGGCCGCAATAAGAAACGCAATGAGGAAGGTGCTGAAGGCTCAGAAGGTTCCGAGGGCGAAAGCGCGGACGAGCAGGTCCAAGGCGATGAAGGCGAGAGCGCCACTGGCGAAGACGGCGAAGAAAAGCCCAAACGCCGCCGTCGGCGCGGTGGTCGCGGGCGCCGCCGCAAGCAGGATGTGAACGAAGAAGGCTCAGAGGAAGCAGCGCAAGAGGAAGTAGCTGAGGCCGTTGCCGAGGAAGCTGCTGGCGAAGCAGAGGCGAAGCCTGAGACGAACGAGGCGCAACCGGACACCGATGAGCCTGAGGCAGAGCCTGTAGAAAAGCCCAAGCGCAAGCGAGCCCCGCGCAAGAAGAAAGCTGAGCCCAAAGCGGAAGAGACTTCAGAGACCACAGAGGAAGCCGCGTCGGAGGCCGAGCCTGCGGAGAAACCCAAGCGCAAACGGGCTCCGCGCAAGAAAAAGGCTGATGTGGTTCCTGCTGAAGAAGTCGCTGGAGAAGCTTCTGAAGAAACTGAGGCAGAAGCTGCGCCCACCTCCACTGAAGAACCCGCAGAAGCCGCCGAGAGTGACTCCAAGAGCGAAACAGAAGAGGCTGAGGCTCCGCCAAAACCGAAGAAACGCGGCGGATGGTGGCAGCGCACCTTTGGTGAATAGACCGAAGATGCACCTTTGGTGAGCAAGTTGCGTCGCGGCTGACGGTGCCAGCACACGAATTGAAAAGGTCGGCGGAGAGCGATCCGTCGGCCTTTTTTGTGGGCGACCTAACGAATGGGACTCATCTGGATTTCAACCCCTTCGAAAGACTTCTCCAGCCATTCTCGATAGGCCTCATCCGCTGCCTTTAGTTCCTCTAGGCAGAACCGGCGATAATCAGGTGTGCCTTCGCGTGGCGGCCAAGAGCCCAATCCAAACCCTTTCAAAGCTTCAGGCCATGGCGCGCCGCGGATGACACAAATGGCTTGGTCTGATCCGATAGTCTCATTGGATTGAAAGGCGACGACTTCGCCATCGGACAAAACGAAGAAGCCCCGGTCATACAGTTGATGCATCACAATCGCGCTTTGGAGCGGTCTTTCGATCGACAAGTAACCGGCAATCATGCCGATTGAGTCGGCGTCACTACCGCGCTCAAAGACGTCGGACAGCACCGTAACCTCGACCCCGTTTTCAAACGCTCTTTGAGCGCGCAGATCATACCTGTCAGGCTCGATCACTCGGGCCAAGTCAGCGCCTAGGCCCTCGCGATCAACATCGAGCGCGTCCTGGCTGCATTGGCCATCAATAAGAACGGCGTAGAGCAATCGATAATGTCTCATTTCAAGGTCTTGTGGCATGGAGGAGGAATCAAACGTCACAACGCAAAGCTCAATTGCGTCAGGGCGCATTTGGGCAATTTCATCCGTCCAAAGATTGGCGATAAAGACTGACCGTTGAGGCGTCACCCGCCCCTCAAACTCCCACTCCTGTAGGTTAGGTCCGCTGCTCCTGACAAAGTCATCCCACCTGATTGGTTGCTCTTGGAAGTTTTCGATCCGCTCTGCAATTATTGCGTCTCTCATCCGCGAAAAGGCCGCACGCCTCATGTTCATGGCGTCTATGCTGTCTTGCGACTGCCAACTAGGTTCGACGTCGGTCTCGGGCAAAGTGATAACCACACGCTCGACGCTGACCGCCTCCTTAAGCGAAGGCTGGGCATTCGCACAGGAAGCAGAAGCAAACGCGCACGCGCAAGCGGTCACGGCAAACCGCGCCAAATCATGAAACCAAGCAGCCAAAACCGTCTCCTAAATCTATGAAATCGCGCCGGTCAAAGGACGCTCTTTCGCGCCACGCCCCATTCATTCCACATCGCAAATTTGGGGGCCTTGGGCAAATATCCTTGTCCAAGCGGCTCGACCTCAAAGCCTGCGCCGCGAAAGGCTGAACCGATGGGCCGGGTAAGGTGGCAGCCGCCTGCAAAACGCTTCCAGGTGGGCTCAATCCGGTCCTGCCACTTGGCAACATTGCGATCCGGAGACCGGCCATGCTCCAGGAACAGAGCCTGGCCGCCAGGCCGCAAGATCCGCTTCATCTCTGCCAGCACCTGATCGGGGTCTTCAACCGAACACAGCGTGAAGGTGCACACGACCGTATCGAAGGATCGGCTCGCAAAGGGGATGTCCTCGCCCACCGCTTGGCGAATATCAGCGTCCCATCCCTTTTCACGTGCCGCTTTGTGCGCGTCATCCAACAGCGCCTCGTGCGGGTCTATCCCGGCATATGATGTGATCGCATCCGCATCATAAAATTGCTGATTTATCCCACCGCCGCATCCCAGCTCAAACACATCGCCCCTTGCGAGCGGCACCACGAATGACCGGCGCTTCATCACCGGACCCGTGCTGCACGCACAGCCAATAAGGCGCGGCATCAGATGCGCATCATACCATTCACCAAGACCCATCGGGCGCTCTCCTCTCAGCCCGCTCAAAGCCGCGCCAGCTGACCTAACACAGTACAACCCAGCACAACCTCAATGCTCAGACTTGCAGTGCAAAGCGATTGCGAGCAAGGGCAAAGGCGATGGCGACCCACAATATCTTCAAGATCGCTGAGAGCGATAAAGAGCGGCTGAAGGTCCTGTTCCTTGCCAAACACGCGCTTGCGCAAGGAGACAGCCACCATGAAGATGGCAACCACGCCGTCTACCATTATGAAATCTTGCAAGCTCTGCGCGCCATCGGTCTAAACGTCACGCCGGACAATGATTTTACGGCTCTGTTTGAACCGTCAGGCTATGATTTCGTCTTTAGCCTGCTGAACCGCGCTGGCTATCCGATGAGCGAAATGCTCGGCCCGTTGCTGGCAAAACGCATTGCGCTGCCCTGCCTTGGCGCTTCACCGATCTTGCGCGGGCTTGGCGATGACAAGCATCTGATGAAGACGGTTGCGGTGGCGCGCGGCGTGCCCGTTGCGCCGTGGGTGATTGCGCGGGTGGGCGGGATGGTGCCGCAAGAGCCCGATTTCGCCTATGAGCGCCTGGTGGTGAAACCCAACGCGTCTTCGGCAAGCTGGGGCATCACCATGCCTGAAACCTGGGCGCAGGCACGCGAGGACATCGCCAAGCTTCACAGCGAAGGCCAAGACGTCATTATCGAACGCTATGAAGGCAGTTATGACGTCGTCGTACCAGTGCTAGGCGGCGATGAGCCAATTCTGCTTTCCACCATGCGCTTTGAAATGCCCGATGATGAAGGCAATTTTCGATCTTACGAGGAAAAGCGCGGCCTTGGGGCAGAGGTCAAAGAGAAGCTTGTTGCAATGAGCAAGCCTGTGATGACCCGCAAAATCCGTGAACAAGTGCGCGCGATGCTGCCTGAATTGTGGCCGTTTGATTATGGCCGATTTGAATTCCGCTACACCCCTGAAACAGGCGAAGTCCTGTTCATGGAAGTTAACCTCTCCTGCAATCTGTGGTCGAAGAAAACGGTTGCTGGTGCGGCGCGACTGGCCGGATTGTCACATGAGGAGTTGATTGAACATATCACCGCGCAAAGCATGGAGCGTCAGGGTGTGATAAAGGCTGTTCGTGTTCCAACCGATCTGAAAGCAGGTCCAGAGGCAGTGGGCGGAGAAGCCATCAGTGTCTGATGGGCACGTCAGCATTCAAGACGATGCTGGTCTTAAGCTTGCACAGCACCATTTTGAATTACGCCAGTCTGTGCCGCTCTCACAACGCGCAAAGCCGCTGGGCTGGTGGTATCACGCGAAAAAGAGCGCCTCGCTGTTCCCCGGCATAACAAAGGCTGTCAGCGCGAAGTTTCTTTCAGACCATTACCGCGCCCGCGCAAAGCAGCAATCCACCTTCGACACGGCGGTCAATACGCTGACCTATGGTGGGTTCAAGCTGTGGATTGGATGGCGGGCGCAACAAGTGGCCAAGCGCCATGGGCTCAGCAACCAATGGGCCGCCAATGCGCGCATAATCGCCCGCACCCGTTTTGCTGATCCTAACGATCTTGCTCTGTTTCGTATCGAACAGGCGAATCAACTCGATCATTACATGCGGCGCTTTGAGTATGCGGCGCTCAACCGGATGTTCAATCCAGCCAATTGGAAGCGCGACTGCTTGCTTGCCAATAAGATCGATTTTTACCTCTATTGTATGATCAAGGGCCTCCCTGCTCCCGCCTTTCACGGGTTTTGGTCCGACGGCGAGACTATCGTGATTGATCCCGATTGCGGCGAGCAAGTCATCTTGAAACCGCATGATGGTGAAGGCGGCGACGGTGTTGAAGTTCTTAACGTGCCTGAACGATCGCGGAGCGATGCGGATGCTATGGCGCGTTGGATCACCGCCCAATGTCAGGGGCGAAAAGGCCAATGGATCGTGCAGGAGAAAATGGAGACAGCGAACGAACTGCGCCCCATTGCACTCAACGCGTTACCAACGATGCGGGTCACCACCTTCATCAATGAGGCAGGCGAGCCTGAGATTGTCACGTCAGTTTTGCGCTTTCCCGCTGACCCCAATTCGCGCGTCGACAACATCAAATCAGGTGGTTTGATGGCGCCGATAGATCCTGAAACGGGCCTACTTGGCCAGGGGTGCAAGGGAAGAGGATTGGGCGATTATGACACCCACCCTGCCTCTGATGCTCCCATAACCGGGCGTGTGATTGATTGTTGGACGGATGCACGCGCATTGGTGATTAAGGCGCACAAATCGGCCTTTTCCCAATACTCGCTGGTAGGCTGGGACATCGCCCCGACAACGCGCAGCCCGGTTATCATAGAAGGCAATGGCAAACCCTGCGCCATCGTCGCACAGCGCGCATCGCGCAAAGGTATTGGCGAGACACGCTTTGGCGAGATCATGGCGTGGCATTTGAAACAGGCGCGAGAGGCGGCTTGATCGGAATTCAAGCCGGCACCTGCTTGCCCGCAAAGTCAAAGACTTGGCCGCTTTGATCCGGGGTAAGGCTGGACAACACGTCGATCAAATTCTGCGCGGCTGCGGCAGGCTCGGTCAGTTGCCCATTTGGAAGTCCCTTCTGGAAAGGCGCGGAGAGTGCACTGTCCACTGTGCCGGGATGCAGGCCGACGACGACGGCTTCTTTGTGGGTGCGGCCCATCTCCAGCGCGAAATTCTTGATCAGCATATTGAGCGCGGCCTTCGATGCGCGATAGGAATGCCATCCGCCCAGCCCATTGTCCGAGATTGAACCGACCCGCGCGCTGAGCGCTGCAAAGACACATCGCTGACCGCCCGGCATCAAAGGTAGGATATGTTTGGCAATCATGGCCGGACCGATTGTGTTGAGCGCAAACACCTCTGCCATCTTCGTGGGGTCCATCCGCTTATAGGTTCGCTCTGGTCCGGTGCCATCTGCGAGCGTGAGAACCCCGCTGGCGATGATCACCAAATCGGGCGGCGCGTCTTTCATTCGTGCAGCGGCCGCCATTATGCTCGCTTCATCAGTGAGGTCGAATTTAAAAGGCTCGATCCGCTCGCCGACTGGCTCCTTGCCATCACGCGATCCGGCATAGATGCGGCCTAGCCTCCGCTCAGCCAGATTTTCGCACAATGCGCGGCCAATGCCCCCGCTGCTACCAAAGACCGCGGCGATGCGCGGATGGTTTCCTACTTTCTCCATGCTTGGTAAAGCGCGCAGCGTGCACAGATGGTTCCAAAATCTTCGCAGCAACCCTCAGGAAATCGGGGTTTTTACCGGTGGTGGAACAGGGCAATGTATTTGCTCTAGGACCGTGTAACATGCGGTCCATGTCTCCTGATGGGAATGGAAGGCACGGGCAGCGCTGCAACCGATGCAAGGGGGTACACACAATCGCATCACAGCCTCTCTTGCCTCATGGGGCAGAGGCGCTAAACAGGACGCGGGGCAATAAGGGATCAAAAGGCACCATGGCGACATTCACCCTTCCGAAGAACTCGGTCATCCGCAAGGATGGCAAGGTCCACAAGGCTGATGGCGGGAAACGCATCAAGTCGTTCAAGATTTACCGTTACGACCCAGATAGCGGCCAGAACCCAAGCTATGACAAGTTCGAGATTGACCTCGATGAATGCGGTCCGATGGTTCTGGATGCGCTGTTCAAGATTAAGAATGAGATTGACCCCACCCTGACTTTCCGCCGGTCATGCCGCGAGGGAATTTGTGGGTCATGCTCGATGAACCTCAATGGCAAGAATGGCCTTGCCTGCACGACTGCGATCGAGGACCTGAAGGGCGAGATCCGGATCACTCCCCTGCCCCATATGGATGTGATCAAGGATCTTGTGCCGGACTTCACCCACTTCTACGCGCAATACGCCTCGATCCGGCCTTGGCTGCAAACTGTCAGCCCGACGCCGTCTGGCAAAGAGCGGCTGCAATCGCCTGAACAGCGCGAGAAACTCGATGGTCTTTATGAGTGCATTCTGTGCGCATGCTGTTCGACTTCTTGCCCGTCCTATTGGTGGAATTCGGACAAATTCCTAGGCCCTGCGATCTTGTTGCAAGCCTATCGCTGGCTCGCCGACAGCCGCGATGAGATGACCGGTGAACGCTTGAATGAGCTTGAAGACCCCTTCCGCCTCTATCGCTGCCACACGATCATGAATTGTGCGAATGTCTGCCCCAAGGGCCTTTCGCCTGCCAAAGCCATCGCAGAGACCAAGAAGATGATGGCCGAACGCGCAATCTGATGCGGACTGCGGGGCTAATTGGCGGAGCTGAAACCTCGGCTACAGGTGCCCCGCTAGAAACCATCGACCGCATCAGAGGGACCGACGCAGCTGCGCTTGAGCGCCTGTTCGACGGCGGGTTGAAAAATCCAGCGGTGGTAACGGGTGTGATCACCGAGTGGCCTGCTTTCGACAGATGGTCAATGCAGCAGTTTGCGCAGGATTATGGCGATTTGCTCGGGCTGATCCCGGTGAGCTTTGCCGAGCGCAATTTGGGCAAAGCTGCGAAATTGCGCGATTTCCTCGAAGGAATGGACGTCCCCCTTGAGGACATTCCCGGCTTCTGGGTGAATGAAAACCAGATACCTTGCCAAGAGGATCCGGGTACGGATGGGCAGGGTTGGTCGTTTACATGGAGACCGTTCAAGAAATTTCCAGAAATGCTGGATGAGATCGGAGCATTTCCAGAAGAGTTCGGCAATCTGGTCCCAGACCTGCCGCCTGATCTTCTCAAAATGCTTCAATGGATCCTCTCGACAGACTTGCGCTCAATCTACATCAGCCGGCGCGGCACCGTAACGCCTTTCCACTTCGATTTTCATGATACGATCAGCAGTCTATCGCAATTTGAAGGGCGCAAGCTTGTCAGCGTTGTGGAACCCGGCGATCTGACATTTTCAGAGATTGCAGGGTTCGATCCCGAACAGCCTGACTATGAGGCTTTCCCAGCCATGCAGGGAAGAACGGTCCATAGCGCAGTGTTGGAACGCGGTGAAACGATCGTGATCCCACCCAATTGGTGGCACTTTGTGCGCAGCCTCGATCACACCATCACGTTCAGCTACAACTTCACAACGCGGCACAATCTGGGTGGCTTTATCCGAGGGGTCTTAGGCGATCTGATGGATCGTGAGCACCATGAATTCGTAGCAAAAGCCACGCGCACTCTGATTTCAGACAAGATCGGCAAGTCCTGCAAAGATGACTGATGAGGCGCCGTTTGACTACCACCCTATCCATCCCGACGAGGCTGGTGGCGAGGAGGGTTGGTACAGTTGGAACCTCATTGATCGCACGCGCTACAACACGGCCGTTCTAGGCGATTTGCAGGTTCGGCGAGAGGGCGATGCGTGTCGCCTGCGCATGTTTCCTGAGCGCAAACACACAAATCTGACTGACAACATCCACGGCGCGACAACGCTGGGTCTCATCGACATTGCCTTGTTCGCGACCATGCATGTCTGCGGCACAGGCAATGCGGGACCATCGGTCACGGTAGAGCTATCCACCCAATTTGTCGGCGCGGGCGATCCTTCCAGCCCCCTCGATGCTGTAACCGAGATTGTGCAAGAAACCGGACGGATGCTGTTCGTGCGCGGACAAGCGGTTCAGGGTGATCGAGTTGTTGCAAGCTATTCAGGCATTGTGCGAAAAATGAAGCAAAAGGCATCCTGACAAGTGCTGGCGCGGTACGAAAAGCTAATCGCTCGCGGAGAACTTCGCGCCGATCCAGACCAGCGCCGCGCGGCAGTGCGGCTGGATCAATTGCAAAAGGAACTGGAAGCCGAACAGCCCGGCGGGCTCCTCTCGCAGCTGTTCGGTCGCAAGGCTGCTCGACCACAAGGTGTGTATATGTGGGGCGGTGTTGGACGGGGGAAATCGATGCTCATGGACCTGTTTCATGAACGCTTATCGATCCCTGAAAAACGGCGTGTTCATTTCCATGCATTCATGCAGGAAGTTCACGAGGAAATGCGGCTCGCCCGCCAGACTCATGAAGGCGATCCCATCCCTCCCGTAGCGGCGAAGCTTGCGCAAGGATTGCGGGTGCTGGCGTTTGACGAGATGGTGGTCAACAATTCAGCCGACGCGATGATCATGAGCCGGCTGTTCACTCAACTGATCCGCGAGCAGGATGTTGCTGTTGTCACAACGTCAAACCGGCCACCACAGGACCTCTACAAAGACGGCCTGAATCGCGAGCACTTTGTCCCGTTTATCGAGCTCATTGAGGAAGAGCTCGACGTAGTCGGCCTTAATGGACCGACCGATTATCGGCTTGATCGGATTGGCGATATGACCACTTGGCATACTCCGATTGGGAATGAGGCCACTGCAAAGGTGAGAGAGGTCTTCTTCCGATTGACCGACTTTGACCCGGAAGACGCAGCCAACGTTCCAAGTGGAACTCTCATGGTGGGAACAAAAAGGTCTCTGCATGTCCCCAAGAGCCTTAAGGGTGTTGGCGTGTTCAGCTTTAAGCGGTTGTGCGCCGAAGCGCGCGGTGCCCCCGACTATCTTGCGATTGCCCGCGCGTACCACACTGTGATTATCGTCGGCATTCCGCAAATGGGACCGGAAAAACGCAATGAAGCGGCGCGATTTGTGACACTAATTGATGCTCTGTACGAGCATCGAGTCAAACTGTTCGCGACAGCCGCCGTCGACCCAGATGCTTTGTATGCATCAGGAGATGGAAGCTTTGAATTCGAACGCACGGCAAGCCGTCTCAACGAAATGCAAAGTGATGAGTATCTGGCTCTTGGCCATGGGGCAGAGTAGTGTTGCTTTAGTGCTAAAGTGTTGGCTTACGCAGCCGCTAGCCTTTTGGCTAAACGCGCTTGAGCCGCAACCAGCCTGCCCATCACCCGTAAATCCTGCTCGCGCAATTGCAACGCCGTGTCGGCCCACATCTCAGTGATGCGATTCAATTCAGCCAAATCAAGTTGCCAAACCTCTTTCATAGCCCGACGCGAGCCCAAGAGACCAGCATGGCGACGATCCGACTTTTTCATAAAATCGCGAACGGCGTTCACCCCATCACCAGGCTCAGCCAAGACATGCACAAGACCCAGATCATACATCTGTTCGGCGGTGTAAGTCTCGTTCGATTCGATCAATCGCGTAGCCATCGCACTGCCCAGTTTGCGACCGAGCAATGCATGCGCGCCCATGCCAGGATACAATCCAAACATGATTTCTGGCAGCCCAAACGTCGATTGGCGTTCGGCGATGATATAGTCGAAGGAAAGCAGCGCTTCGAAACCGCCCCCCAATGCAGCCCCTTGGACAAGACCAATAGTCAGCATCGGAAGATCGAGGGTGCGTATATTGCGCTCCAGAATGGCGCAGCAGCGGTGCCCATAGTGAACCAATGCATCGCGATCACGCTGTCTAATCAAAGTCTGGAATAGGTCCAGATCCCCGCCAAAACAAAAGACGTCTGGCGCACGGCTACCCAGTATCAAATAGCGTAGAGGAACCTTGTCAGGACCAAACCCATACCCAATCAACCGTTGCCATGCTTCGAAATCATCAAGCAATGACGGGGTGAAGCTAGGACGGCCATTTGGGCTCATATAGGTCCAAAGCGCAGCGCTGCGATCTTCGTAGAGCACATCAAGCTCTTTCAGATCGAACAGCTCATCTGGAATGGAACTGTGGAGTGCGCTTTCCGCTAACAGCTCATCATCACTGGTAAGCGGCACCGCCTTGCTAGCGCTGACATCCATCGCACAACTCCACTTCGACCCAGTCCGCCGGAGCCTTAAGCCCTCTTCGACGTTAATTTTTGTATCTTGTCCTTGCTACGCTAGGCGTAGTCAACGGTTCCGAAAAGGACCAAACAACTTTTTACATCTGAATTTAAGCGCTGGTCCCAGTTTGAACCATTAACCTATCACGGTAAGCTAACTCTTAGGGAGTGAAGCCGACCACTGAAGACGCCAAATAGAAACTTCAAATCGCTTTATTCAGAGATACTTAGCTGCGCGATCGACTTTTCAAGCATCAGCAACTGCCACAAGGTTCGCGAATTGTCAGATTTTCCACCGATGTGATCACGCGCCAAGGCGGTGAGGGAATTGCGATCAAACCAGCCTGATTGTGCAATCGCCGAATCTGTAGCTAGGGCTGTTGCCCGATTTTGAAGCGGTCCTCTCAACCATTCGGCAATGGGTGTAACAAAGCCTTGCTTTGGCCGATAAAGGATGTCTCTCGAAAGGTATCGCTCCATACACTTTTTGAGCAAGAATTTGCCGGTGCCACCGCGAACTCGCATCCCCTCGGGTAGTCGCGCGGCAAACTCTACCAGCCTGTGATCCAACAAGGGTTCGCGCGCCTCGAGGCTGACCGCCATGCTTGTCCGGTCAACTTTGGTAAGAATATCGCCTGGCAGCCAAAACGTGAGATCAGCGTATTGCGCCTTATCCAGCCCACTTCGCGCTGGTGAATTTCTCATGATCCGGATCAATTCATCCTCGGCGCGAAATCCGGCAATGTTCGATGCTAGTTTTGCGGAGTAAAGCGAGGTTCTCGCCTCAGGGCTGGTCACGCTTAGTCCCCGTGCATATCCGGCCTCACCATTTTCAGACAACGCAAGGAGTGTGGTCTTTGCCCGCAAGGGTCTAGGCGCCCAGTCAGCTTTGGGCCATAGGCGCCCTAGGGTCCCGAACAAAGGTTCGCGTATCACTTGAGGCACCGCTGAACGAAGCCGCTCTTCATTGTGATGGAACACTTGACGGCGATAGCCTGCAAAGGACTCATCTGCGCCATCGCCTGAAAGCGCAACAGTCACCTTCTCACGGGCAAGTTGGCATACACGCCAAGTGGGCAAAGCGGATGCATCGGCGAAGGGTTCATCAAACATCCCTGCAAGCCGATCAATTGCGCCAAAGTCATCTGCACTTACCGTTCTCGCTTCGTGATCGGTATTAAATGCCTTTGCGACTTGCTCAGCATAACCTGTCTCGTCATGCGCTGCGACGTCGAAGCCTATTGAGCAGGTGCGCACCGGATCGGCGCTCGCCTCACTCATCATGGCTACAACGCTTGAGCTGTCTACACCCCCTGAAAGGAAAGCACCCAAGGGCACATCGGACACCATGCGCGATTGCACCGCTTCACGCATCAGATGAACAAGCTCTGCCGAAAGGTCTTCCTCGCTCCCATGCGCCCGCTCTTCAAAGCTTATGTCCCACCATCGGCGCGGCTGAGGCACAGGCTTGCCCTGCTCGAGCAGCATAAAGTGCCCCGCGGGCAGCTTTTCAACACCGTTAAGGATAGAATGGGTATCGGGCACATACCCCCATGTCAGAAAAGCATCGAGCGCTTGAGGATTGAGCCGCCTTCTAAGCAACGGATGCGCAAGCAGTCCCTTAAGTTCACTTGCGAAGACGAAACTTCCATCGGATAGTTGTGACAGGAATAGCGGTTTAACCCCAAACCGGTCCCTTGCGATAAACAATTGGCGTTTTTCTAGATCGTAGAGGGCAAAGGCGAACATGCCATCCAATCGCTCTAAGCAGTCAACGCCCCAGCGTTGCCAAGCGGCAAGGATGACTTCCGTATCGCCGGATGTGCGAAACTTGGCACCATGTTGCTCCAATTCGCGGCGCAATTGCCTGAAGTTGTATATCTCACCATTGAACACAATCACTGCTTGGCGATCGCTGGAATGCATGGGTTGCGGAGAGCCTTCCAGGTCGATGATCGAGAGACGGCGGTGGCCAAGGCCAACGCCATGATCGGTCCAAACACCTGCACCATCAGGCCCGCGATGCGCCAAAGTGTCGCACATGCGCTCTACCCTGACCGGATCGACCGGCTTGGGCGTTTCAGCGTGAAAGATCCCTGCGATACCGCACATATATTCGAAGTCGGTTAGACGAGCGAAACAGAGCCGACAATCGGCGCGAGGATTCCGCCAACAATTGCAAGTCCCAGTATGCCGGCAACCGCCACAATCGGAGACACAGAACCGGCTTCAATACGGTCAAGCCATGCAAACTTGGCGACTTCATCAGCGGTCCAGCCATAGTCTTCAGGTTCAGATTCGAAGAACTTCCACGCGCCAGCGAGCACAATCGCGACCACCAGGGCAAAGAAAATCCAACCGTAGAAAACGTGATCGAAACCCGCCGCAAACTCCACGCCCTGACTCTGCGCGATATAGATCGTTCCCCAAGCGCGAATTCCGTTCGCGATAATGGGCACAACGATCGATGCGAGGACGAAGAGCGCCCTGCGGCTCCAGCTTTCAAAGCGCGTGAAGCTGACCAACACCGACAAAGTCACCATCGCGATAAGGAAGCGAACGCCGGAGCATGCCTCAGCTACGATGAACAAACCCACGGGCGTATCAATATAGATCCCATCCACCACCGCTGGAATGCCGCTCCAATGCGTTAGGGCGACGGAAATGTCGGCTGTAATAGCCTGCAGTTGCGGGATAAACTCGTCGCCAATCGGGACCAGAAAGACACCGAAACACAATGGCAAGGCTAGGACCAAGCAAGTTCTTGGCCCAAGCGCCGCGATAACCACACCCTGTAACGCGCCAACCGCTCCAGCATGGGCAATAAGGTTGATGCCGGTGGCTCGACCAATCAGCCACAACCCCAATCCAGCGGCCACCACTACAAAACCAGGCAACCACGCGCGCGGTTTGATCTTGGCAAGCTCTTCAAGCTTTAAATACACCAACCATCCGATGATTATCGGGACCAGCAGGACATGCGTGTAGGTATCGATGTTCCACCATTGGTGGAGCATCTCAACCCATTCGCGCGCGCTAACGGCGATCACTGCAAAAGCCGAAACAGCAAGCACAATTAACGCGTTGCGCCATTCGGGCGAAACCCGATCAACTATCCCTTCCGAATGGATAGGTGCGGCAGATGTCTCAGGCTGCATCGCACACTCCGGCAGATGCTTCTTCGACAATGGTCTCAAGAGGGCGAAGCATTGCATCCCAATCATGATGCTCCAAAACGAACCGCCGTGCAGCTTTCCCCAGCCTTGACGCCGCATCTGGATTTCCGAGCAAAGCTGCCATGCGGTCGCACATGGCTTCCTTATCGTCTTCGCAAAGCAACCAGTGCTCACCATCTTTTGCATTGATGCCAGTGGCCGCTTCAGGGGTGAGCATTACGGGGCGAGCCATTGCCATGGCTTCAAGAACTTTGTTTTGAACCCCTCGAGCAATGGTCAAAGGCACCACGACACAATCCGCCGCCGCAATAAAAGGACGCACGTCGGGAACTTCACCCCACACGGTTACCCCCTGTTCCTTTTCGGCTTGTCGCTGCAACAGTTTGGTCGGATTGCGCCCAACAATGTGCATTTCTGCGGTGGGATGATCGTATTGATACGCTGCCCAAAATGCGCCTATTGCCCAAAGGGCAGCCTGCTCGTTTGGTGGATAATCCATCTGTCCCGTGAACACGAAATGCGGGCCCGGTCGTGAAGCCAAATCAGAGTGCGATTCGACTGACTGCGGGTCAAAGAAACTCGCGTCGATTCCATTGCCGACGACTTCTACATTGGCTTTTTCCGGCGATCTGAGGCGCGAACGGAAGAGGTCTGCTTCGTTCTCACTAATGAGAATTGTCGTATCAGCAAGCTGTGCAAGCCGCTGTTCCTCGATACGCAACAAGCGTCCCTCACGCGCGTTTAGCCAGACCCTTTGACCAGCCTTGGCATAACCTTCAAACTTCGCGCTATCGACATCGCAAAAGTCGATTACCACTCTGCCCTCAAAGCCATCTGGCAGATACTGCCCCATCTGACCCGAAAAGATCACTATGGTTCCTATCTCGCACTCTGCAATCTTCTGTTTGACCCAACCGGCGAGCCTTGAACTGTGAAACGCGGTAAGACTTACAGGCTTACCCAATGCCAGCGCCTCTATCCCCGCTAGCGGCAGGGGTTTTGATCTGTCGATAATCAGATGGCTCTCGGCTACCGACGCAAGGTCAGCTGCACAGGCGCGATCTTCATCGCTCTCAGCAAAACAGCCGACATGAACTCGGCCAAGCTGGGCAAGCTTTTTTAACAGATGATGCGCGCGGATTTTGTCGCCACGATTTGGCGGAAACGGTACGCGGTGCGCTAAAAACAGGATATCGCCCATGCGCCCTCGCTGTCACGCCAAATCGCGTGCAATGAACGGGCCGACCAGGTTCGCAACCGGCAATGGCAGCTTCTTCCATAGCTCAATCTTGCGCGAGTAGGACTCACTGGTGGGGTCAATATCGCGCGGCTTTGCACCAACCGCCGTCCATCGCGAATAGGTTAGCGGCACCGGTTCAAAGCCCCAGTTCTTCTTGAACTTGTAGGGGCCGCTGCCTGTTTTTGAACGGCCAAAATCAAACCGCTCCATGCCCCTATGACGAGCATGAAGCATCAGTTCATAGTACATCAGCTCATTCGAACGCGCGCCGCGAGCTTCGAAAGTCCCTCCACCCCAGAAGGGCAGAACTGCACCGCCATGATAGAATGACAGTACGCTAGACAGGGGTTTTCCCTCGTGCAGCACCGTTAGAATATCGCAAGCACCTGGAAACGCTTCGATCATGGCGCTAAACAATCGGCGAGGAAATACCGGCGTTCCTAGATTGCGCACGCTTTCGCTGTAGACCTTGTAATGCGCATTGAGATCATCTCTCGAGCGCCCAATGCGCACTTCGAGCCCGTTTTTCAGCCCTTTGCGAACCTCTGCCCGGGCTTTGCGCGGGATAGATTTCAGCTCATCGTCATCTGTGCCAGAAAGCGAGCGTTCAAAACCGCAGTGCTTGTCGTTCCAAGATTCCCATCCTTGCGGAACGGCGCCTCCGCGCATTTCAACGCTCGCAATGCCGCTGCGCGCGGCATATTCCTCTGCTGATTGTGCCAGCTCCGCGCGCACTTGATCGCAGTTGGCAAGGATCCCCCCGCCAACGCCAAACCCGCTTGAAACCAGAGTGCTGCCAAAAAGTCTGGAGCGCACCTCGGTCAAAGGCAGCCACCCTGTGATCACACCAAGCTGTTCTGCGACTAGACCACGGCCCATTTGCCGAGTGCCAGCTTGAACCGCCTTCAGCCATTGCGGGCGATGAAAGATCGACCCACCCTGATCGTGGACAAAGGCCTCCACCCGTTCGAGCATGGCCGCATCATCAAGGCCAATCAGGCTGACCCGCTGATCCATATTGACCGGCGCGTTCACGCGGCTTGCTCCAAAACGTTCCAGTCAATCGCGTGCGGCTTCTCTTTGGCAGCCAAAACGTCCATGCGCTCCCACTCGAACTGCGAAACCAAGCGTTTGAGCTTGCCCTCCATCCGTGTGAGATTGGTGTAATGCCGCAGCTTCGAACGCAGCGGAGCATCGTTCACTCGCGGCTGGTCGGGATCAACTTCCCAAGGGTGGAAATAGAACACTGCCGGGCGGCCATCGCTTTCGTTGACTTGGGTTATTGCCCAACGTGAAAAGGCATAGGGTAAGACGCGAAAGAACCCCCCACCCCCAGCGGCCAAACGGCGGTTGCCAAGAACCGCAGTGGTGACGGGAATCTCGACCAGATCAGAATGCGGCAAAGGTTTGAAGGCGAAGCGTGGTGCCTCACGCCAACCGTAATGGTCATGCGCGATTGGGGCCACACTGGAGGAATAAGCACATCCCTGCTCCGCCAGCTCTTCAAACGCCCAAGGCGTGCGCTGATCGATGGAGAAGCTTGGCGCGCGGTATCCCGTCACGCGTTGGCCAGAGGCATCCTCTAGGATTTGTTGTGCCTTGCTGATGTCTTCGCCAAAAGCTTTGCGGTTAAAGGTGAAAACGCGCGCGTGATCATATCCGTGGCTGGCGATTTCGTGCCCCGCATCGGCGATCCGGCGGATTAGGCGGGGGTGCCGTTCGGCTACCCAACCAAGGGTGAAGAACGTTGCGAGAATGTCAGCTTCAGCGCACAGATCGAGGATCCGTGCGATGTTGTTTTCGACCCGCGTGGCTATATCGCCCCAATCGTCGCGATTGATGACATCTTCAAACGCACCGACCTGAAACCAATCCTCGACATCGACCGAAAAGCCGTTGGCGATCCTGGTGCCTTCGCGCATGTCCGAAAGAGGAAAGGCGCTTTGATGGTTCATTGTCAGGCCGCCTCGCGCGAGGTGTCGGTCTCAAGCCATTCGATGAGCATCGTGAGAACGTGGCGGAAGGAGCGCTCTTGCTCTTCCAGTCTTTGTTCAATCCGTTCTAACGCCTCATTCGTCTCCGAGGTAACGGACACGTCGCCAACCTTTGGCTGCGCGCCAACGGCTTGCAGCTCGCTGATTGCTGCTTCTAGCTCAGCAGTGCGTTCATCGCGCTCGGCGAGCAAAGCGGCCACTTCACCGGCAGGAACAGCATCCACTGCCCCTTCTTCTACCGCCATGGCGCTCTCAGGCATCGCGACCTTTGCGGCATCATTCAAAGAGCCGGACTGAGCACGAGCCGCTGCTCCACGTGCCTGATCCGATTGCATTTCAGCAATTACCGCTTCAAGCATTGGGAGGGAGATGTCCTTCTGCTCTTCGATTGCGCCAAGCAGCAATAGGCGGTTCATAACCTGGTTCACACGGCGCGGAATGCCATCGGTTGCTTGATAAAGTGCGGGCAATAGACCTTCTTCAAAGGCCGGGTTGCCCTGCCAATCGACATGAGCGAGCCGGTGGCTGACATAGTCTTCCACTTCGTCTGAATTCAACGCTTCCAAATGATGCGAAGCTATGATGCGCTGGCGCAATTGCTCAAGATCTGGATGGTTCGCCAATGTGCGACGGAACTGAGGCTGGCCAAGCAGCAGACCTTGGAGCAAGGGATGCGAGCCGAGTTGGAAGTTTGAGAGCATACGCAGCTCTTCCAGAGCCGTGAACTCTAGGTTCTGGCACTCATCCACCACCAGCAAACAGCGGCGACCAGCGCGCGCTTCTTCTTGTAAGAAGACTTCAATAGCACCCAATGCGCCCGCTTTGTCATGGCCTTCAATTGCCAATCCAAAAGCCTGTGCAACCACATGAATCAGTTCTTCACCATCAAGCGAGCTGGTGACCACTTGCGCCACTGTGAGCGCGGATGGATCAATGCGCTCCATGAGATGCGCGACCAACGTTGATTTACCTGCGCCGACTTCGCCCGTGATGACGATGAAGCCTTCACCTTGATTGAGCCCATAACCAAGATAGCTCATCGCCTTTTTATGGCTGGCGCTTTCAAAGTAGAAGTCGGGGTCTGGGGTGAGCTGAAATGGCCGCCCGCTTAGCCCGTAATACTGGTCATACATGGTCTTTGTCGACTTTCCTCGATCAGAAGTTGTAGCGCAGGCCAAGCAGCGCGGTTGCGGTGGCGAAGTCTTCGTCGGAGAAGTCGCTGTCGAAGTAGTCCACTGCAACGGCCGCACGAGCGGACAGGCGGTTGGTGAGTAGGCGGCTATAGGCAGCCGAAGCGCCATAGGCCGACAGATCACCATCGACGCCTTCAGTCTCAAACCAACTTGCATATGCGGAGGTTTGAATCGCGCCGCTACGCCCCAGCGGCCGCGATAGTGCGCCTGTTATGTAATATGTCTCATCCGTCAGACCATCGAGGTCTTCCAAAGCCGTCCCAGCAGCCGCGATGAAGCTCCGCCGGTCATAACCTGCACCAAAGGCTGCGGTCAGGCGACCCAATTGGCGTGTGTAACTTGCAGTAACTCCGCGATTGCGGAAGGCGGCCGAACGCACTGAGCCAAGCGAATTGACAAGGCCAGAGCCACCCTCGTCACCAGCGACCAACCCGCCAAAGTCACCCGTGACAGGGTTGCGCAATGCGGTGAAGTCGCTCGAAAGCCGCGAGAGCGAGTTATTGAGCGAACCACCAAAGCCATTCAGAGCGTCATAGACCGAAATGTTCACAGCGCTGCGTTCGCTCGGAACATAGGTAAAGCTGCCGTAGTAGGTGGTGCTGTCATAGCGTTCCCCCACACGGGCGAGCAGCGATGTCCGTGAACTTGGACGCCACAGCACTCCAACGTCCCACAACAAGCCATCAACATCGAATGCGACAATGCGCGGGGCAGATTCATCGGTCACCAGCCGGCCATCATTACCGATAACAGGGTTGCCATCCGCATCACGCAAAGCATCGCGGCTGGACACCTCGACATTCTCGTAACCGGCACCAGCAACCAGAGCGAGAGTGTCGGACACCGGCACTGTTACATCACCGCGCACATAGACATCGCGGACACGCTGATCGAGGTTGGAGATATCTTCCTGATACCCACCCGCAGTCACAGCAACGCCGATTGGGAATGGATTGCCAGCGCGCGTTGCTGCTGTCAGTTGTCCGGCATAAACGGTGCTGTCGTCAAACACGTCAACCGGGTTGCCATTCACATCGGCAACAGCATCGTTGGCTTCAAAGCGGTTATAGCCCACTCTTGCCGAACCTGTGATCGTTGCCTCGCCCACGGTGGTGGCGATAGTTGGGCCAGCATAGACACTGTAAATCTGGCTGGTTGCGTCTTCACTGACAAGCGGATTGGGTGACACCGCGCCGCCCCCGTCCACACGCGTACGGCTTGCAAGCCCGCCTGCTTCAAAGTTCACAGCGCCGGGGACAATGCCGACATAGCCGCGCGCGATGCCGGTAACGGTGTCAGTATCAACCTGATCATCACCATAGCTGATATTGCGCTCATACCGCACAGAGACAGAGGCACCGCTGTTGCGCCCTTGCACATTGGTGTCGACCCCCGCGGCGATCTGCGTGAAGGTCAAAACTTCATCGCCCGGCGTAAGCTCGGCAGAAAGCACTTGGCTGACTTCGATGTAAGGCTGGACGGTCGTCACACGGTCGTCGCCTGCATCTTGTGCGAAAGCTGGAACAGCCGAAACAAGTGCGGCCGCGGTGGCAATCAGCGTTCCTTTAAAGAAGCGCATGGTCATTCCTCCCTTTCGCCATAGTCGCCAAACTTGCGACCAGACGGGCTGAATTGCGCTGCGTTAAGCAGCAGTTTGATATCGGGACACGCCGAGAGAAGCTGGCGTGCATCGTCTAGGGCCGCGCGGCTTGTTTCATCCGCACGCACCACCAGGAGCGCCTGTCCAACATGAGCTGCAAGCTCAGCAGCCGGAGAAGCTGCTAGCGCCGGTGGCGTATCGAAGATCAAGAATCGATTGGGCGAGCCTCGCGTCAACCGATCCAGAACTGCCCCGGTTCTCGCGCTGGTCAACAATTCAGCATCTCCCACTGTGCTGGTGCCAGCGGGCAGGACAAACAGACCGTCGATATCGGTTGAGATGACAAGGTCCTCTGGCATTATGGTTTTGTCCGCAAGCGCGTCCATGAAACCTGCGCCTGTCTCGATGCCCAAACGTCTGGGCACGGATGGATTGAGGACATCTGCGTCGACCAGGACGATCTCAACATCGCGCTCGGCAGCCAAAGCGATGGCCAGATTGGTCGCGCAGTATGTTTTGCCCTCTCCAGAATGCGGCGAACACACAAGGATGCGGCGCGCAGCGTCATCATCACTGGCGCGTGCATCTGCAAGAAGCTCGCGTTTGACGATGCGGAACTCTTCAAGCAGTCCGGTGACCGGATCTTCGGGTATGATTAGGCCCGCATCGTCCAAGACATCTCGGTCAACCTCGACGACCGGTCCGCGCAGTTGCACCGCCTTTACAGGTTTGGGCTCTGGGGCCGGTTGTGGCGGGAAATTTGGCTCGGACGCCTCGAACGATTGCGGTATGCGAGGGGCAGGTCGCTTGGCGGGTTCTGGCTGTTCGCGGCGCTGTGCCGTAGTGGCCTTCGTCGGTGCGATTGGCGCGCGCTTACCCTCTGGCAAATTGCGCGGCACAGATGAAGAGCCCAGATTGTCCAGCCCGAACACCGCATCAGCGCGTTCAAACAAAGACGTGCGGGCTTGCGGCTTACGGTTGATCTTGCGTTGCTCGTTCATCTCCGCCCCCTCACGCAATCGTTCCGATTGAGACGAGCTCAATCGCCAAAAGGATCACAAGGACACCGAACAATCCCGCTGTCGCTCCAGCAAATTGCTTGAGCCGACGACGGCGAAGCTGTTTGGCGGCCTCTGAAAGAGTCAGTGAAATTGAGCCGATCACGGGAATTCCCATCGACTTTTCGAGCTTGTTGGGCGTCGTATAGCTGGAGCGCAGCTGGCTAAGCGCATAGGCCGCCCCTGCCCCTGCTGCGAGGCCCGCAAACAGCACGCCGATCAAGAGCAGCGGCCGGTTGGGCGCCGCGGGTTTTTGCGGGACTACAGGCGGGTCGACCAAATCAAATTTGTACTGGCTGGTCTCATCCACCACATCGCCGCGTGTGCGCAGCTTCTCGCGGTCTTCAAGCAGCCTCTCATAGTTGGTGCGCAAAACGTCGTAGTCGCGAGCAATACGGTTCGCCTCAGCCGCAACTGCTGGTTCCGAAGCCTGGCTTGCAACCAAAGTCGCCAAAGTTGACTGGATGGCAGCACGGCGAGCGTTGAGCGCATCAATCCCCGCCTGACGGTCGGCGCGAAGTCCCAGCAAGGACGTATAAGCCGGGTTGGGTGTCCCCGTTGCGGCTTGGGGACCTGCAGAGGCAACTTGCTGCGATAGGATATCAACCTGACGGCTTGTCGCCTTCACATCGGGATGCTCCTCCGTCAGCCCGCGCCCGCGAAGCTCAGCCAATTGCGCCTGCGCCTGCTGCAGCGCGGCCTGTGGCCCAGTGGGGTCAGCAGCTGAGAAGATGTTGCGGGGCGTGCCGGCGATTTGACCGCTGATCGTGGCGAGCGCGCTTTGAGCGGCCGCGAGATCGGCATCGATATCGCGCAGTTCAGCGCGCGCTTGCTGGACCCGCGTCGAGAGCGAGTCTGACCCACCCACAAGTTCGGGATATTGCGATTCGAACTCGATCCGGCGTTGTTCTGCCGCTTCAAGCTCGGCGCGGCGCTCCTCCAACTGTTCGTTCAGATCAGCAATGGCACCGCTTATTTCAGCCCGATTGCCGGAGATATGCTCTTCGCGGAAGATATCGAGCAACTTTTGGACAACGTTGCGGGCCAGAACTGCGTTTTCGGAATCGGAAAGTTTGCCAACACCGACTTCCGCAGTGATTGAGAAAAGGCTGTCCTGCTCACTTTCAACACGCACATTTTCGCTCAGCGCTGCAATCGCACGGTCCATATCGCTGCGCTCGCTGATCCCCTCACCCAGCTTGGTCGAAGTGATAACCTTTTCGAGATTGACTGAACTGAGCAAGGTTTGCCGGACCCGCTCAATCTCTTCGCTGCCATCACCGGCAATACCAAGCTGTTCGGAAAGCACGTCATCTACATCAACATAAATGCGCGCTTTGGATTCGTATGTGTTGGGTATGAGAGCCACCACAAGCCACCCCAACAGGCATATGCCCCAAGCAACACCAAGCGCGATCCAGCGGCGATGCCAGACCGAATAGAGCGCTGAGCGCAGTTCTTCGACAATCTCGTTCATATGATTCAGTGCGCCTTAGAAACGGCTCTCCGGAATTGAGATCGTATCGCCAGGCATCAGCGCTACGTTGGCGCTGGCATCACCCTTGTCGAGCAGGTCCTTCAGGCGGACCCGATATTCGTCGGCCGTTCCGGTTTCGACGTTCAGACGGGTCAATGTTGCGCGGTTTCCAGCGGCAAACTCGCTGAGCCCACCAGCAGCGATCATCGCATCGAGCAGGGTCATGCCGGTGCGATAGGGCAGCGAAGCAGGCGTTGCGCCCGCGCCGGTGATGCGCACTTGCTGAACGCCAACAAACTCATTCACGATCACTGAGACAATCGGCTGCTCGATATATTGCGAAAGCCGCTCGGTAATGTCTTCTTCAAGCTGGGATGGGGTTTTGCCGACCACAACTAGGTCGCGAACCAAAGGAATGGTGATACGACCATCTGGGCGAACTTGAATGTCCTCCGCGCTCAGTTCAGGATTGCGCCATACATGGATGGTGATCTGATCGAGCGGGCCGAGAATATAGTCGCCGGTCGGCGCTTCGGGGGCTACACTTACTGTGGCAGGGGGCAGTTGAGCGCTTGGCCCACCACTACATGCAGCAAGTGTGCCTGTAGCAAGAGCAATTCCCGCAATGCGGGTGAAAGACAGCGAAAGGGGCATCGATACGTATCCTTGGCCAAGTTGGCGGACCAGAATGCGTCGTGCAGGAGCGACCTGCCCATCCGGATCCGCGAAGTGCCCGGAGTTTCTCGCTGATAATGGTGAACATAATGTTAGTGATACGGGGCCAAATCGAATCCCATCCCGTTTCGGGACAGTGGTTTAGCAAAGCTTAAACCACCATTTCGCGCGCCGGCCCGTGCCCCAGAAATGCCGAAGGAGAAGCTGTCGCGCCATAGGCACCAGCGCAAAAAACAGCGATGATGTCGCCCACGTCGGCTTTTGGAAGCAGGACCTGATCTGCAAGACGATCGAGCGGAGTGCAAAGGCAACCCACTACGTTAACGACTTCTGTCGGCTCAGAACTGAAATCCGACGCAACCGCAACCGGATAATTCCGTCGAACCACAGTGCCGAAATTGCCCGATGCTGCCAATTGGTGATGAAGTCCACCGTCTGTAACGAGATAGGTGACCCCGTGGCTGATCTTCTTATCTATCACCTTGCAGAGATAAACACCTGATTCACCTACAAGGTATCTTCCAAGCTCAAGACACAATTCTGTCTGGCTCAGTTGGTCTGCTCGATCTTCAACCAGATCGTGCAGCGCCGTGGTGACTCGAACCAGATCAACCGGCTCATCGCCGGGGAAGTAAGGGATGCCAAATCCGCCACCCATATTGAGCTTTGGCAAAGGCTCACCAATCTCACCCGCCAGTTCCAAAGCCAGGTCGAGCACATTTGTCTGCGCTTCGATGATTGCATCGGCACTCAGAGCTTGACTGCCTGTGAAAATATGGAGCCCTCGCCATTCGACGCCCTGACCGATCAATGATTTTGCCAGAGCAGGGACCCTCTCCCGGTCAACACCAAATGGTTTGGCGCCCCCGCCCATTTTCATGCCCGATCCTTTAAGCTCAAAATCGGGGTTCACGCGGATTGCAACGCGCGGTGTTGCCCCGATCCGCCTGCCAATCTCCACTGAACGCGCCGCCTCGCCTTCGGACTCGCAGTTTAGCGTCACACCTGCTGCAATTGCAGCCTCTAACTCATCATCACGCTTGCCCGGACCCGCGAAACTGACCCTCGCCAGATCAATCCCCGCCTTTTGCAAGTACGCCAACTCACCGGATGAGGCGATGTCGAACCCATCCACCAGCGAGCTCATATGAGCAATGATTTCGGGGTGGGGATTGGCCTTCACCGCGTAATTCACCCCGATTCTCTCTGGTAGAGTTGCGCGCAATTGAGCCAGACGCTGACTGATTTTCTCGCGCGAGTAGACGAACAAAGGGGTGGAACCTGCGGCATCGACAAGCGCGCGCGCCGTTCTTCCACCAATAGCCAGATCACCATTGAGAGCTTCGAAACCCTCTGGGATCGGTCCAGACGGCTTGATCTTCATGCTGTGCCATCCCCAGCGATCTCTCGATAAAGCGCTGTGCGGTCGATTTTGCCGTTGGGATTAAGCGGCATGGCATCACGCCAATGTATAACCTGAGGTTGCATAAAATTGGGAAGTTCCCGCTTTAAAACTTTGACAAGTTTGGATTGATTTTCCTTAATCGTGGTGCCTCGTACGACCAGATGCACTGCTTGGCCCAGACGTTCATCAGGGATGCCGAATGCCACAGCCTCAGACACCAGATCACTCGCAATCGCTGCTTCTTCAACCTCCTGTGGGCTGATGCGATTGCCGGCGCTTTTGATCATCGCATCGCGGCGGCCAACGAAATAGAGAAAACCCTCAAGATCGCGAGTCACCCGATCCCCTGACCATACCGCAATGCCCCCATACTCCGATGCGGACGGCGCCGACTTAAACCGCAAAGCGGTGCGCTCCGGGTCCTGCCAGTAGCCCTGCGCAACGAGCGGCCCGCAGTGGACCAATTCCCCCTCTTCATCCGGCGCAGTCTGCTCACCAGTCTCATCTACAACTAGAATTTCTGCAAAGGGTATGGCCTTACCCATTGAGGTTGGGCGACTTTCAACAAGGTCTGGGTCTAAAAATGTCGATCGAAACGCTTCTGTAAGACCATACATCGGGTAAATATCCGCGTCAGTGAATATTACAGAAAGATCGGAAATCAGATCCGGTGTCAGTGCCCCTCCACTGTTGGTTAGGCGGCGCAAAGACGCCGAGGCCTGCGCTGGCCATTCCAATTCGGTCAACTGCACCCAAAGCGGCGGGACAGCAGCAAGCGTTGTGACCGAGTGCTTTGCGCAAGCCTTGGCCACATCGCGAGGAAACAGATAGTCGAGCGGAACAACGCTCCCCCCCGCATACCAGGTCGAGAAAAGCTGATTTTGGCCGTAATCAAAAGACAAAGGCAGCACAGCTAACGTAACATCATCGCTTTCAAGCTTTAGGTAATGCGCAACGCTTACTGCCCCCAGCCACAGATTGGCATGGCTCAACATTACGCCTTTGGGACGCCCCGTGGAGCCGCTTGTGTAGAGAATTGCGGTCATTTCCTCGGGGTCGGCCGACGAAGGACCCTGCGAAATTGCGAGCGCATAGGCCTGATCAATCGCCGAAGTTTCTTCCAACAGGATGCAGCCCTCAGGCGCATCGCCGTCTTCAATCAGCTTCAAACGGGAACCGGTCGCGATCAACATCGACGATCCGCTATCCTCTAAGATATGCGCCGCTTGCGCACGTTTCAGGAGCGGATTGATTGGGACATGCACCAACCCTGCTCGCGCTGCTGCCAATGGCAGCAAGCATGTGAGTTCACCCTTCGCTGCCCAGCTTGCAACCCGTGCGCCGCGCTGTGGTACCTCACGGGCCAACCACCCCGCCAACCAATCCACACGCTGTCTTAACTGATCATGGTTAAGTACCTCATCGCGAAGCACCAGAGCCGGTCTTTCGCCAAGCCCGCGCGTCGCCGCCCGCTCAACCAAATGATCGAGCGGATACGGAGTTGCATCGGGTTCTTGAGATAATGAAGCGGACATTGGGTTCCTAAGGAAACAGCAACAAGTGATCGAAGTGCGGTATCACGACAGGGTTAACGTCTTGCAAGAGCTGTTTGCAAACGGAACCCTTCTGCGCGCCTCCTCACCGTTTGATCGAGCCGAATGGTTTGCGCTCCTCGAACAGACGGGCCTTTCCCCTCTTATCGCCATCGCACAAGATGATGAGTCAGAAGCCGTGTTGGCGTTGACCGAAGCGGATGGTGTGATCAAACCGTTGCGCAATTGGTATAGCTTTACATGGCGCCCGCTTACGTCTGCGAATCCAGGCAACCCCAATCCGCTGACCGAGATCGCGAGCCAGCTGAAGTCGCGCAGCTATCGCGTGACGCTTGAACCGGTTCCTGATGAGGACGGCTCAGCAAGCATGCTTGTTACAGCGTTCAGGCAAGCAGGATGGCGGGTGGAAGCTACTCAGTGTGACACCAATCATGTATTGAATGTGGGCGGTGCGTCGTATGCAGACTATCTAGCAAAACGTCCCGGTCCCGTGCGGACTACCCTGAAACGCAAAGCGAAAAAGGTCGAGACTCAGATTCTGTGCCATTTTGATGAAGCGCTTTGGGATGACTACGAGACGATTTATTCAGCAAGCTGGAAGCCGAAAGAGGATTATCCAGCCATGCTGCGCCAATTCGCCCAGGCCGAAGGCAAAGCGGGCCGGTTGCGTCTTGGGATGGCTTGGCACGAGAGCAAACCGGTTGCGGCTCAATGTTGGACGGTTGAGAATGGCACAGCCTATATTCATAAGCTCGCTTATCTTGAATCCGCCAAACGCCTTTCTGCCGGCACCACCCTTTCGGCGGCCCTTTTCAAACACGTGATCGATATCGACCGGGTTGAATTGGTGGATTTTGGTACTGGGGACCAAGGCTACAAAGCAGACTGGATGAATGCGGTCCGCCCTCGTTATCGCATCGATTGTCTGGACATGTCACAGCCGCGCGGATGGCTTGCTTTGGCACGCAAGACTGTAACCGGCTTGCGAGAGCCAGAAGTCCAAGAACTTGCGCCGCTTCCTCAGCAACGGTAATGGCGGCAACAAGACAGCGCTCCACGAGAGGGATCATCTTGCCATGAGCACTCAGCCAAACCTTGGCCAAGACACAGTTGGAATGTCGGTGAATGCGGTGCCAGACCAATCCTCCGGCACCGATGATACAGCGACAGAGCTGAAATCTATTCTTGTCGATGTACTTGGAATAGATAGCGACGAAGCCAGCGAATTTACCGCCGAGACAGGTTTGTTCGGCCATCTGCCTGAACTCGACTCAATGGCAGTCGCTGGGCTTCTAACGGAAATGGAAGACCGCCTCGACATCGTGATCGATGACGATGATGTCGATGGGGAGATGCTCGAAACTTTTGGCGGACTTCTGGATTTTGCCGTCGCAAAGCTCGGCGAAGGCTAACAGGTCGCTTTAGGCTGCATGACATGATTGCAACCTGGCAAGCGCCTCTATCCGCAAACCGAAGCAGCGAGGAATTGGTGGTCGCCTTCGACCAGAATAGGGATAGACGGGTCCTGATCTTGCCTGCCCTGTTTGATGAGGCCAACAAGCTTCGCCGTTTTACTGTAGAGCTCATGCGAAAGCTCGACAGCGATGGGATTGATAGCTTCCTGTCCGATTTTCCAGGCTGGAATGAAAGCCTGGTTCCGTTGGAAGCGCAGACGCTTTCGGACTGGCAAAATTGTGCAAGAATGGCAGCCACTGAGTTTGGAGCTACGCATGTTCTCACAGTTCGCGGCGGCGCTCTGGTCGCGCCTTCAAACCTGCCAGGTTGGCAATATGCTCCGCAATCTGGGGCCAAATTGCTGCGGTCACTCTTAAGAGCAAGGGTGATTGCCTCGAAAGAGGCGGGACGGGAAGAAACAACAGAAGAGCTTTCAGCTTTGGGCCGCAGCGAAGGTTTGGTTTTGGCAGGCTATAGCATCAGCTCAGCCATGTTTTGTGAGCTTGAAACGGCTCAACCAGCCTCTGCTGCAGACCAAGAATGCATCGAACAAAAGTCCATCGGGGGCGCTGGGCTTTGGCTACGAGCTGAACCGAGTGAGAATACGGAACAAAGCCTAAGGTTGGCGGCCATCCTAGGGGAAGTTGACAGCGACGCAGGTGGCGCTGAACAATGAGCCGTCTTCACCTTGAGTTTGGATGCGGCAGTTTGAAGCTTGCCGGAACGCTAGACACCGCACCGGGGACAACCGGGCTTCTGATTGTGAACGGAGGCAATGAGATCCGTGCTGGTGCCTTTTCAAACCAGTCTCACCTTGCAGCAAAGCTGGCCAAGGCAGGGTTCAGTGTCTTTCGATTTGATCGGCGAGGCACCGGAGACAGCGAAGGCGAAAATCGTGGATTTCGATCAAGCTCTGGCGATATTCGCGCGGCATTGGAAGCTTTCAAAGCCATCGCGCCGCAGGTTGAACGTGTTGTCGGCTTTGGTAACTGTGATGCAGCATCCGCGCTGATGTTGACAGGCGGAGCAGGCTTTGACGGTCTTGTCCTGTCCAATCCTTGGACGTTTGACGATCACAAGGATGGAAACGGTGATGACACTCAAGAAGGCGAGCCTCAACACGCTCCCGATGCCATCCGAGCTCGGTACCTGGAAAAGCTCAAAAACCCCAAAGAGATAGCGCGGCTCTTTCGTGGCGGTGTTGATTTGGGAAAGCTTGCTCGGGGAATGATGTCATCGTTTCACCCTGCTCCTCCTGCTTCCAATCTGCTGAAAGAGATGCAGGAAGGCCTTGCAGCGTTTGAAGGCAATGTGAGCATCCTGCTCGCAACCGGTGATCGCACTGCACTGGCATTTGAGAGCGCGTGGGATGCGAGCGACCCCAGGATTTCGCGTTGCCTCGGCGCAGGCCACGCTTACGTCGAGCCTGAGCACCGCGAATGGTTACAAGCCGAGATTCTTGCGGCTTTGAGGCGTTAGGCAATTTATCGTTCGAATAGGCTCGTCAACTCTACATGGGTGGACCAACGGAACTGTCCAACTGGCCTCACTTTAGACAGCTTGAAACCACCCTCGACCAGCGCTGCCGCGTCTCTTGCCCAGCTGGAAGGGTTGCAGCTAACATAAACGCATCGCTCAACCTCACTTTTAGCAATTTGCGCGATCTGCGCCTTCGCCCCCGCCCTAGGTGGATCGAGAACCACCGCGCCAAACCGGCTCAGTTCTTCCGGCTGCAAAGGATTGCGAAACAGATCGCGGTGAATGGCCAAAACATGCCCGCCCGCTCGCGCACCGGCTGATTTGCAGGCGATATGCGCCGCCTGATCAGCCTCCGCAGCGAGCACTTTGCGATTGGCCGGTCCCGTCTTGGCGAGTGCAAACGAGAAAGTGCCCAGCCCCGCAAACAAGTCTGCGAGAATTGCCATATCACCGACCCACCGCACGGCGTCTTGCGCCATTATTCGCTCTGCATCCGGAGTCGCTTGCAAGAAAGCGGCAGGCGGCATGGCAACGGGATAGCCCGAAAGGGTAACCGTTACTGGCGCAGGCTCCCATACGGTCTCCGGGCCATAACCTTGATCAATGGTCAAACGAGCAAGAGCGTGCGAACGAGCAAATTCGAGAGTGCCTTCGGTCGGACCCAACCCTTCTAGAGGGAAGTTTGCCAGCCCCATATCGACGCCCTGATCGCTGATCGCGATGCTGATATCGATATTGCCGCGCGGTCCATGCTCAGCAATCAGCCGCCGCAATGGCCCTATCAAATCAGCAATCTCTCGCGTTAAAACGGGGCAATGTTTGACGTCCACCAACTTGTGCGAGCCCGCCTTCTTAAATCCGAGTATGGTGCCTTTTGCGGTCTTGAGCGCATGAAGGGTGGCGCGGCGACGAGAATGCGGTGGCGACAGATGCTCATCAAGCACTTCGCCCACATCAAGGCCTTGCCCAATGGCCGCATTCACCACACGGTCGCGCACGAACTGTCGCAGTACTGTGTCATCAGCGTGTTGGAGCTGGCAGCCTCCACAGGCACTGAAGTGCGAGCATGGCGGCGCGACGTGGTGAGGACCGGGAGTGACTGCGCCATCGGTTGAAACCATATCTCCCGGAACCGCCATCGGCACATGCGTTCCCTCAGCCGTGACACCATCCCCCTTGGCGGCGAGGCGTATGATTTCGGTTGATCCGGTCACTGGCTTGTGTCGATGCACGAGGCGACAGCGGCTGACACGGTATCGGCAAGGTCGGCAGACGTGAAGGCAGCACCACAAAGACGGGCAGCCTCGCCATGGAACCAAACGGCTTCGCAAGCCGCCTCAAACGGTGCAAGACCGGTTGCCATCCGGCTGACTGCTATACCCGCCAAGACATCACCGGTGCCCGCCACCGACAGCCAGCTTGATGCAGGCGGTGCGAGCGCAATGCGCCCATCTGGCGCTGCGATGATTGTGTCGGGGCCCTTAGCGCAGATTACCATGCCGCTGATCGCGGCAAGCGCTTTGGCTTTATTCAATCGGCCCTCTGCAAGCACCGAAAAGCTGCGGCAAAGCGCCTCGAGTTCGCCATCATGAGGAGTCGCAAGAATGCTCTGATTGTCATCCAGCATATGCGGACCGAGCAAGTGCAACGCGTCTGCATCCAGCACAATCACGCGATCGCCTTTCAACGCCGTTTCGAGAGCCTTGCGTGCCACTTCATGCCGACCGAGACCGGGACCAATCAGCACTGCATTGATACGCGCATCGCCCAATGCAGTGCTCAGGTCAGAGTGGTCAACAACCAGATCAGGCGGAGCACCTTCCAGCTTTTGTGCTGCGAGCTTTACATACCCAGCTCCAGCCCTCATCGCCGCGCGCGCTGCCAAAACCGAGGCGCCGGGCATTTCCCCTGCAACGATGGCGGCCATACCCCTTCGATATTTGTGGCTATCGAGGGTTGGAACGGCAATGCGCGGTCGCTCCAACAGCTCAGCCGCCCCTGCGACATCCGGAATGCCGATAGGCACCAGCCTTTTGGCTCCCATGGAAGCGCGGCCCGGCAGCGACCAATGTGCATACTTCCAAGCGCCCAGCGCCAAGGTCACGTCAAACTCAGGTAGACCTTCATTGAGGACGGCTCCCTTATCACTCGCGATGCCCGATGGCACGTCAACCGCAATGGTCGCAGAATGACGCCGGGCCAAGTCGCGCATCAGCAAAGCGTGCTCACCGCTAAGCGGGCGCGAAAGTCCAGAGCCGAACAGACAGTCCACCAACACATGGTTGGCGACGCTGCCCCCTGACGTCAAAACATCGCGACCCCAAAGCGACCGCGCCTTCTTAGCCGTCTCAGTCTTGGGAGGCTGCGGCGCGACAATCTGCACTTCATTGCCAGCTTCGCAAAGCAGATGCGCAATTACATATCCATCGCCGCCATTGTTGCCAGGACCACAGAGCACTGTGACAGAGCGCCCTGCTGCGATACGCCTGATCCATTCGGCCGCGCCCCGCGCCGCGATTTGCATTAGCTCAAATTCGGATATGCCACTGCTAAAAAGCGCCTGTTCTGCGGCGCGCATTTGGTCAGCGGTAAGGACCTGCAAGTGCCCCATTCACTCGTTGACTTGGCCGCTGCTGGGGATCCGATAGCGATCCATATCGACCTCGATCTCGATGCTGTCACCCGCTCCGGCCTCGGCGATCCTAACCTCATGCGCCCCGTCGGCTGACTTCAGGCCTTCCGCTGTTTCTGCAAGGCGGCGAAACCCGCCATCGGGGTGATGGATGACGAACTCGCTGTCACTGATGCGCTCCAGCGTGCAGACATTGGAGAATTCAGACCCCGCCCCGACCGCGCATTCAATACCGTCGCCTTCTGGCTCAGGCGTCTCAATCTCTGTCCCACAACTGGCCAAGGCAAGCCCCAGCGCACTGATGCTAAATATCCGCAAATACATGGGTCTCCGCTTTCGCTCCCGGATGCGTTAACGCGCCACTTCGCGCCGAACCGACGGTTTGCGAATACCGCCACAATGCCCCTGACTGATAGTCATTTGTGCGCGGTGTCCAATTCTTGGCCCGTTCTGCGAGAATTGTTTCGTCAACCTCCAGATCGATAGTGCCCGCTTCGGCATCGATGCTGATTGTGTCCCCATCTTCCACGAGAGCTATTGGCCCACATTCGGCTGCTTCGGGACCGACATGGCCGATGCAAAAGCCGCGGGTTGCGCCAGAGAAGCGTCCATCGGTGATAAGCGCGACTTTCTCGCCCATGCCTTGTCCATAGAGCGCAGCGGTGGTGGCAAGCATTTCGCGCATGCCTGGGCCGCCTTTGGGTCCCTCATACCGGATGACAATAACGCTGCCCTCAGCGATATCGCGTGCCTCAACCGCAGCAAAAGCGTCTTCTTCACATTCAAAGACGCGCGCTGTGCCGGTGAATTGCAGCCGCTCCATGCCAGCGACCTTCACGATGGCACCCTCAGGCGCGAGCGAGCCTTTCAGACCGACCACGCCACCTGTAGGAGTGATCGGTGTTTTGACGTCATAGAATACTTTCTGGTCCGGGTTCCACGTAATCTCTTCGATGTTTTCACCGAGGGTCTTGCCCGTCACGGTGATCGGGTTGGGATCGAGGAAACCGCCATCGAGCAGCGTCTTCATACCCATATAGACACCGCCGGCCTCATGCATGTCTTTGGCGACATACTTCCCACCGGGTTTGAGGTCCGCGATATAGGGAGTTGATTTGAAAATCTCGGCGACGTCGAACAAATCGAAGTCGATCCCGCATTCGCTTGCCATGGCTGGCAGATGCAGCGCTGCGTTGGTCGAACCACCGGTGGCCGCAACCACGCGCGCGGCGTTTTCAAAAGCTGCCCTGGTGCAGATATCGCGGGGGCGAAGATTTTGCTCAAGCAGCACCATCACCTGCTCCCCAGCGGCACGCGCAATCTCTTCGCGCGACTTGTATGGGGCAGGTGACATGTTGCTGTTGGGAAGGGACAGTCCGATGGCCTCACCCACACAAGCCATCGTGTTCGCCGTAAACTGCCCACCGCATGCGCCATGGCCGGGACAAGCGACCTTCTCGAGCTCGATCAGTTCCTGCAAAGGGCAATTGCCGGCTGCGTGCTGGCCGACTGCTTCAAACACATCGACAACCGTGACATCCTCGCCTTTGAAGACGCCCGGCAGGATCGAACCGCCATAGACAAAGATCGATGGCACATTGAGCCGCAGCATCGCCATCATCATGCCTGGCAGGCTCTTATCGCACCCGGCAAAGCCCACCAGCGCGTCGTAGCAGTGCCCGCGGACCGAAAGCTCCACACTGTCCGCGATCACTTCGCGGCTGACGAGGGAGCTCTTCATGCCCTGATGCCCCATCGCGATGCCATCGGTGACGGTGATCGTGTTGAACCGGCGCGGCGTCCCTCCCCCGGCAATCACACCTTCGCGGCAGATATCGGCCTGCGGGTCGAGCGTGGTGTTGCAGGGTGCTGAGTCGTTTCCTGCCGAAGCGACTGCCACAAAGGGGCGCGCAATTTCCTCTTCGCTCATTCCCATCGCATAGTAGTAAGAGCGATGCGGCGCGCGCTCTGGCCCGACAGAGACGTGGCGGCTTGGCAGTTTGGACTTGTCGAAAGACATTTTGTTTCCTGTCGCTTGAATTTGGCGACACAGGCCCTGCCTTCAACCGAGCGCGAGCGCAACCCTTCCCGCAACATCGGCCACCATCGCCGCCCAGCGCGCTTGATCGGCGCGAGTGGCGATCAGGTCTTGGCGGATTTCGATAGCGCAATAGGGGCGGCCATGCGCCTCGGCATGACGGTTCATTGTCGCGTTGAGCTGGCGCCCCGAATAGGGCTGGTTGTCGCCGACATTAAGGCCCTGCTCTGAGAAGAACCGGATAGCGTGGCGCGCGGCGCGATCGTCTTGGTTGTAGAGCAGCGCGACCTCCCACGGGCGATCTTCATCGCTCGTCGCCAATTGAGGCGTGAAAGAATGGAGCGAGAGGATCAGCTTGGGCGATGCCGCATCAAGCCATACTGCAAGCGCATCGTGATAAGGGCGGTAAAACCGCGCGATCCGCCCTTCCCTATCCGCACCGATATTGCCGGGGACAAGGTGCCCATCGCTTTCCTCCGGGATCAGCCCTGCGTGTTCCTCTTCGCGGTGCAGGTCGATCACAAGGCGGCTCTGACAGGCGAGATGCGCCGGTATGGCGTAGCGGCGCGCCATGCGATCGGCGATGCCCTCCACCCCGATATCGACGGCGATATGCTCATCCAGCAGCTCTGGCGCGATGCCGAGGGGAATGTCCTCAGGCACATGGTTCGACGCATGGTCCGCCACGCAGACAATGCCGCCCTGGGTCAAAGTGCCAATCTGTCGGTAAGGCAAGGGATCGCTCATGCCGGCTTACCCTTAGCGCAGCTTGCCCGCCAATTGCCACCAATCCGGATGGGCGCGCGCAATTCGCTCAGCCGCAGCATCGCGATCCTCAATAGTGTCGTAAAGCGCAAAGCATGTCGCGCCTGAGCCTGACATGCGGGTGAGCCATGGTTTGTCGTGAGTTAGTTGAGTAAGTACAGCCGCGACGGCGGGTTTGAGCGAAATTGCAGCCTCAGTAAGATCATTACGCCCATGAACTGCAATATTTCGTGCGTTGGAAATTTTACCATCTTCACAGCTCTGGCAATGCTCACCGCGATCTTTTCCATCCCACGCTTTGAAGACTGGTCCCGTTGCCAGTGGTTCTCGCGGGTTCACCAGCAGCACCGGCGTGCCCGCAAGGTCGCTTTCAATCGGCTCTAGCTGAGTGCCGGTGCCCCGCCCGATCACCGTCTCGCTGCGCACACAGCACGGCACATCCGCGCCGAGTTTCGCAGCGCGCGCCTGCCAGTCATCGGGGAGGCCGTGGAGGCGCTCGACCAGCCGGAACACCGCGCCCGCATCCGCCGAACCGCCGCCGAGGCCAGCGGCAACGGGGAGGTTCTTTTCAAGCGTGATGTCGAGGCCCTGTTCAAGACCACGCGGGCGCGGGAGGGCGGAGAGGGCTTTGGCCACAAGATTGTCGAACGGGTTGTCGATGCCGCCTGCGAACTCCCCGACGGTGGTGACTCGGTCCTCTGCGGATTCCCGTGCGGTAAGCACATCGCCCGCATCGACAAAGGCAAACAGCGTCTCAAGCTCGTGATAGCCATCCTCCCGCCGCCTGCGGACATGCAGCGCAAGGTTGATCTTGGCGTAGGCGGTTTCGTTCAGACCCATCTGGTCAAGGAACCTCTAGCTGTTGATCGGTGCCGGGACGGCAGTTCTTTCAAATCAACCTCCCAACCATTCTCTTCTCGGGAAAGTTGAATGTGATAGCTCGGACCTTCTCCACCACTGTTCGGGATGTACCAAAGATCAATCACGTCGCCTTCAACTGCGACGAATTGAATAAAGTCCATGTCGACCTATGAGCCAAGCCTCTTTGAAATCAGCTCGGCGATGTCGAGCGAGCCAACGCGCGATAGTGCAGCCACCGCGATTAGCGCTCGCCGGCCGAGTATCGGGGCAATTCGGTCGAGCGCCGCTCTTAGTGCTTGCTCGATCTCGGCCGAGGTGAAACCCTGGTCCCACAACTCTGTCATTAGAATTGTGACGACCGCAAAGCTTCCAATGCGGGCTGTTCGGGCCAGGGATTGTCATTAACCTGGAGGTTCCTTCACTGGACGCAGCACAAGCGCTGCACCAAGGCCATCAATTCCGATTGCCAGATGTCGGCAGCACCTTCGCCCTTTGCCATCACATATTCGGATAGTTAGGCCCGCCGCCACCCTCTGGCGTCACCCAGTTGATGTTCTGGTTGGGGTCTTTGATGTCGCAGGTTTTGCAGTGGACGCAGTTTTGCGAGTTGATTTGGAAGCGGGGTTCTTTGCCCTCTTCCTCGATCCACTCATAGACGCCTGCCGGGCAATAGCGGTTTGATGGCCCGCCAAACACGTCATATTCGCTTGCCTTTTGCAGCGCGGCATCGCCCAATTGCAGGTGGACGGGTTGGTCCTCTGCGTGGTTGGTGAAGGAATAGGCGACATTGGTCAGGCGGTCGAAGCTGATTTCGCCATCGGGCTTGGGATACTCGATCTTGGGATAGAGATCCGCGCGGCCCGTTTGGGTGTAGTCGGCGTGGTGCTTCATACTGATCGGCAGGCCGATCTTGAGCGTGCGCATCCACATATCGACCCCGGCCACAACCGCGCCAATGTCCTCGCCAAATTTGGCCACGGCAGGCTCTGCGTTCTGAACCTTCTTAAGCTCATCGGCGATCCAGCTTGAGCGCACGGCGGGTTCGTAGCCTTGCAGTTCGGGCTGGCTTTCGTGGCCTTCGATCTCAGCCGCGATGGCCTCTGCGCAGAGCATGCCGCTCTTCATCGCGGTGTGGCTGCCTTTGATGCGCGGCACGTTCACGAAGCCAGCCGCGCAGCCGATCAGCGCGCCGCCGGGGAAAGCAAGCTTGGGCACCGATTGCCAGCCGCCCTCGTTGATAACCCGCGCGCCGTAAGCCACCCGCGTGCCCCCTTCGAGATATTCGCGGATCGCGGGGTGCTGTTTCCAGCGCTGGAACTCCTGATACGGCGAAACCCATGGGTTCTTGTAATCGAGCGCGGTGACAAAGCCGATGGCGACCTGGTTGTTGGCTTGATGATAGAAGAACCCTCCGCCCCAAGTTTGGCTTTCACTGAGCGGCCAACCTTGCGTGTGGATGACGCGGCCGGGAACATGCTTCTTGGGATCGATGTCCCAAAGTTCCTTGATGCCAAGGCCATAGACCTGAGGCTCGCAATTCGCCTCAAGGTCGTATTTCGCCTTCATCTGCTTGGTGAGCGATCCGCGCGCGCCCTCGGCAAACAGCGTGTATTTCGCCTCGATCTCCATGCCGGGCTGATAATCGGGCTTTTGCGAGCCATCCTCGGCAATGCCCATATCCTGCGTGATGACACCGCGCACCGCGCCCTTGTCATCGAACATAACTTCAGAAGCCGGGAAGCCGGGGAAGACCATCACGCCCAATTCCTCGGCCTGCTCGCCCAGCCAACGGGTCATATTGCCCAGCGAGCCGGTGTAGCAGCCGTGATTGCTCATCAGCGGCGGCATCAGGAAGTGCGGCAGCGAGGTCTTGCCGTTCTTGCCCAGCACCCAATGCCAATTGTCAGTCACCGGCGTTTCCGCCATCGGGCAATCCCGATCGCGCCAATCGGGGAAGAGCTCACCCAGAGCCTTGGGATCAACCACCGCGCCTGAGAGGATATGCGCGCCAATCTCAGAGCCTTTTTCGAGGACAACCACCTCAAGCTCTTCATTCAATTGTTTCAGCCGGATCGCAGCGGAAAGGCCAGCTGGGCCTCCACCAACAATCACAACATCACATGGCATTGATTCGCGTTCGCTCATGCGCTTTTCTCATCCCTAGTTTTGTGCGAGTTTTCTTCGCAAATTTGTGTCTCACTGCACTTGCTAACTGGGGTGGGGACAGTCAAGACCCGCATTGGATAGCATGACCGCCCATCAACCGCCTTTTGCCGCCGAACTTACCGCCGCTTTGCAGTGGTGGGAGTTGGCGGGCGTGACCTACGATTTTGCCGATGACGCTACGGATTGGTTGGCAGAGGCAGTGCCGCAGCCGGGCGCTGGAATTGGCAATTCTGCTGATAAAGCGGCGCAAACGGCCTCTACAAACGCTATTCCGCCGAAAGAGCAATCTGGCAAAGAGATCGTTCAACGCGTCAACCTGCTTGGCGATTCGCCGCCCTCTTCGCTTTCTGATTTCCAAACTTGGTGGCTGGAGGTACCGGGCCTCGATGCAATCGGGCCCCGGGGCAGGATCGCACCAAGGGGCGTCGCGGCGCCGCAAGTTATGGTTCTGGTTCCCGATCCCGAAGCGGGCGACAGCGCAAGCTTGTTGTCAGGGCCGCAGGGGCGGCTGCTTTCCAACATGCTACGCGCAATGGGGCTGGATGAAAGCCAATGCTACATCGCCTCCGCTTTGCCGCGCCACACCCCCATGGCAGACACCGTCACATTGGGCGCTGGCGGAATGGATGCTGTCACCCTGCATCATCTAGGACTCGTTTCACCGCAAAAACTGCTGGTCTTCGGGTCCAGCACCTTGCCGTTGTTGGGCAGAGATGTATCCGAACCGTATCAATCTTTACGTGAAATCAACTATGCTTCGTCAAAGGTGCCAACATTGGTGAGCGAGGGTCTCGACAGCCTTCTGGGCATGCCCCAGCTCAAAGCCCGGTTTTGGCGGAGATGGATGGAATGGTCCTCCGAGTAAGTATGAAAAGTTCTGTGCGTCCAATCCTTTCGGTGATTGGAATTCTCTCTGCCCTGACCCTCCCCTCTGCTGCTCTGGCGCAGTCCAGCAACGACAATCTTGTTGCGCAATATGGTCAAGCCGAACGCACAGGTGGAGCGGTCCCCGCCGTCTTGTCGAGCCAAGAGCGTGAACATTACCGTCGGCTCTTCTCCGCAATCGACCGGGAACAATGGAGCGAGGTGCAGGCGCTGCTCAATCAGCGCAGCGATGGTATCCTGACGCAGATTGCTCTTGCAGAGTATTACACACATGCGAACAGCCCACGGGTCAGCGCCGATCAGATCGCGCGCTGGTTTGCTGGCGGGGTGCACCTCCCACAATCGGAGCAATTGGGCCGTCTGGGAGCGCGCCGGGGTCTTGAGAACCTCCCCGCATTTCCCCGATCACAGGGTTTTTCACGCCAGCCTTCTGCCTCGAAACGCATCCGTCCGCGTTCGGTTGACGATGGGACGATGCCTTCAAGCACCCGCCGCGATATCCTCGACCGCATTCGCAATGATGATCCTTATGGCGCCTACGCGCTGCTTCAGGAAATCGACCCGCAGTTAAGCTCCGCTGCCCGCGCTGAATGGCGGCAAAAGGTGGCGTGGAGCTTCTACATCGAGAATGACGACCAGAACGCGCTCGCTTTGGCAGAGACCGTTTCGCAAGGTTCGGGGGCTTGGGTTGCCGAGGGCGAATGGGTTGCTGGCCTTGCTGCGTGGCGACTGGGCTATTGCTCGCTTGCGGGTGAGGCCTTTGTTCAAGCGGCCACGCAATCGACCAATGTTGAGCTGACATCGGCGGCGCATTACTGGGCGCATCGTTCGCTCATCCGCTGCCGCGAACCCGGCCAAGCGCAGCAACACCTTTCCGCCGCCGCGCAGTATGACGAGACGCTTTATGGCATGCTCGCGATGGATCAGCTCGGCATCGATTTGCCCGCAAGTGCAGCCGCACAGCCGCTTTCTGACACCGACTGGCGTTCGATCAGCGACCGGATCAACGTTCTTATCGCTGCCGCACTGGTCGAGATCGACCGTCCAGCCACTTTGGCCGACGAAGTGCTCCGCCACGAAGCGCGCATTGGCAGGGCGGCTGATTACACCGCCATCTCTCGCCTTTCTCGTGAGCTTGGCCTGCCTTCGACGCAGCTCTTCATGGCGCACAACGCGCCTTACGGCATGCGCTCTGAAAGCGTTCGCTGCGCTACCCGGTTGCGCGCTGGCAGCCTTCGACCGGCTGGCGAGTCGACCCGGCACTCGCCTTTGCGCATGCGCTGCAAGAATCCAACTTCCGCGCGGGCGCCGTCAGCCCCGCCAATGCCCGCGGTCTGATGCAAATCATGCCGGGCACCGCACGCGACCATAACCGTCGCCTCAACCTTGGTGCGAGCTACGCCGACCTCAACGACCCGGAAGTTAACCTCGCATACGGGCAACAGCATCTCGAGATGCTGCGGGACAGCCACGCGACACAGGGCCTGCTGCCCAAGATCATGGCCGCCTACAACGCGGGCCTCACCCCGGTCAGCCGCTGGAACACTGAGATCAACGACCAGGGTGATGCACTGCTTTGGATCGAGTCGATCCCTTACTGGGAAACCCGCGGTTATGTCGCGATCGTTATGCGCAATTACTGGATGTATGAACGCGCCGCTGGGGTCACCGATTCCCCATCACGCCGCGCATTGGCGCAAGGACGCTGGCCAGAGTTCCCCCAAGCCTCTAGTGCAAGGACCGCGTATTTAGAGCGGTAAGGAGCACCCAACATGGCGATTGACGAAGCGAAGCCCTTCACACCTATCAACATCGCCATCCTTACTGTCTCCGACACCAGAACGCCTGAGACTGACACTTCGGGCGATATCCTTGCCGAACGCGCTCAGGCCGCTGGTCACACTCTTGCCGCACGCACTATCGTCAAGGATGACGCCGCTGTCCTCGCCGATCAGTTCAACCGCTGGATCGACGACCCATCCATTGACGCGATAGTCTCCACCGGAGGGACCGGTCTAACCGGCCGCGATGTCACCCCCGAAGCACTCGCCCGGATCGAAGGCGCCCGCGACATTCCCGGCTTTGGCGAGCTGTTCCGCTGGCTCAGTTACCAGACCATCGGCACCTCGACCGTGCAATCACGCGCCTGCGCAGTGGTCGCAAGAGGCACCTACATCTTCGCGCTTCCCGGCTCGAACGGAGCGGTCAAGGATGGCTGGGACGGGATCCTTGCCGAACAGCTCGACAGCCGCAACAGGCCCTGCAATTTCGTCGAATTGATGCCGCGTCTGCGGGAATCCTGAGGCTTCGGCTTTTTAGCCACCTTAGGTGAGACATAGGCCGCTTGTTATACCGTCCTGAGCGGAGAGGCTCACATCCTTTTCAAAAGGCACATTTGACGCCTGATGACAGGCCACTCTCCGCGCCATGTAGCAAAGCAGGAAATGGGTGACATTATTCCATTTGTTCTATATCTGTTCCGCTTATGGGAACCGCTTCCACCCCCTCCCCCGAGCACCCAAACGTCGTAAAGGGACGCGGCGCTGCCTCGGGGCAGACCTCCACCCGTTTCAACCTTGCCGAGCGTGAGGTTGATGGTGATTGGCGCGACTATGTGGCGAGCCTTGATGATGGACCGCCCGTTAATCTGCATACGCATGTTACTGAGGAGCGGCCCAGGACCATTGTGTCCTTCAACCAATCGCCCGATGTCCCGTTTGACCGCTCAATCAACGCCTATCGCGGGTGCGAGCACGGCTGCATCTACTGTTTTGCGCGCCCCACCCATGCCTATCACGACCTCTCCCCCGGCCTCGATTTTGAAACCCAGCTTTTCGCAAAACCGGATGCCGCGCGCCTCCTGCGTGAAACACTGGCCAAACCGCGCTACCGGCCCAAACCGATTGCGCTGGGCACCAACACCGATCCCTATCAGCCGATTGAGCAGCGTTACCGCATAACCCGCGATATACTCGAAGTGTGCCTCGACGCGCGCCACCCGGTCACGATCACCACCAAGTCTAACCGCGTGGTGCGTGATGCGGACCTTCTGGAAGAACTGGCGCGGCGCAAACTGGTCGCGGTGGCAATTTCGGTGACAAGCCTTGATGCAAAGCTCTCTGCCAAGCTGGAACCGCGCTGTCCCTCGCCCACCAAGCGGATCGCCGCCTTGGGAAAACTGGTGGAACTCGGCGTCCCAGCCCATTGCTCAGTCTCTCCGATCATCCCTGCTATAACCGACGAGTTTATGGAGGAGATAATCGCTGAGGTAGCGACATTGGGGGTGAAAAGCGCCGGTTGGATACCGCTGCGCTTGCCCCACGAGGTCGCGCCCTTGTTTCGCGAATGGCTGGACGTCCACTACCCCGAACGCGCAGGCAAGGTGATGAGCATTGTGCGTTCCATCAGAGGCGGCCGCGACAATGATCCTGATTTCTTTACAAGAATGCGCCCCGAAGGCGTGTGGGCCGACATGTTCCGGGCCCGCTTTCGATTGGCCTGCAAACGCGCGAGGGTTGGACACGGAAGAACAGCGCCACGCTTTGATCTAGACTGCTCGCAGTTTCGCAAACCAGAAGTGGGCGGGCAGATGCGGTTGTTGTGAGTCCCTGTTCGTCCAACGTCTCAATATGCGCGTTCAACAGCATTGGGCACACTTCAATCGCGCCTTTGTTTGTTATAGGCGGAAGGTGATGGGCAACTTCCGACCAATCATCGCTGTTCAATTGATCACAGTGTTGATCTTCTTTGTTCTCAAACAATTGCGCCCGATGCTCGCAGAGGCGCTTCCCAATCCTGTTTTTGAGATTTTCCTCTATTCCTTTCCCAATTTTGCCGAAGGCGTGGTCGGTTTTCTGATCGTGGCTATGCTGTTGACAATGATTACAGCCAATGGCGGGAAAGCAGCACGCTTACTCACCTTCCATCGCATCTGCATTGGCGCATTTTTGGCAGCGGCAATCTATGTCATCGCGCAAGAGGTGGGTTTGCACGATCTCGGCGGAGCGCAGGTCTACGACCCTTATGATGTTGGGTTTTCTATCGCGGGCCTGCTGGTGGGATTGGCTGTGTTCGTGAGACTGGCACCCAAACGCTCGATTTGATCCAGCGGCCTGCAATGCGGATTTTTTGGAGTTGATCCCGAACGCATTAGGTTGCACTCCCTTTATGCAATCACCCAGACGGCCCAATGCGGGCATGATCGCGGGACATTTTAAGGGAACGGGGAATTTATGGCGACGCTGACTTATCTGACAACCTGTCACTTTGATTTTGGCGCGCTTGAGCTGCTGCCGAGCGAGTTAAAAAAAGCAGGCATATCCAAGCCCTTTATCGCGACTGATGCAGGTCTGGTGGCAGCTGGGCTGGTGGACACGGTCGTCGCGGCGCTGGGTGATGACTACGCAGCTTCGATCTTTGACGGGACCCCCGGCAATCCCACCGAAGAGGCTGTGAAGCTCGCCTTTGCGCAATACGAAGCCGAGGGCTGTGACGGCGTTATCGCGGTGGGCGGCGGATCGTCGATGGATCTTGGTAAAGCGGTTGCACTGCTGGCAGGCAGCGGCGGCCCGCTTGCGCAATACGATCCGCTAGTGGGAGGCGCAAAGCTGATCAAATCGGTCGCGCCTGTGATTGCTGTGCCGACCACGTCGGGCACCGGGAGCGAGGTGTCGGTCGGCTTTGTCATCATCCTTGAAGATGGGCGCAAAATGACCTTTGCAAGCCCGCTCTTCATCCCCAAGGCCGCAATCTGCGATCCGGAACTGACCATGGGACTGCCAGCGGGAATGACAGCGGCGACCGGAATGGATGCGATCACCCATTGTATCGAGGCGTTCCTGACCCCGCAGGTCAACCCTCCGGCAGAGGGCGTTGCGCTTGATGGGCTGTGGCGCGGTTGGCAATATCTCCCGCGCGCGGTGAAGGATGGCAGCGACCGCGATGCGCGCTGGCATATGATGATGTGCTCAACCGAAGGCGCCTTTGCCTTCATCAAAGGTCTGGGCGCGGTCCACGCGATGAGCCACGCGGCAGGCCGCATCCGCCGGTTGAACCTCCACCATGGCACGCTCAACGCGGTGTTCCTGCCCGCTGTCTTGCGCTTCAATCAGAGCGAGTGCGAAGACAAATATGTCCGGCTGCGTCAGGCCATGGGCCTCGCTGAAGGCGCTGATTTGGCAGAGGCCATTGAAGGAATGAATGCGGAAATCGGCATCCCATCAGGCCTGACCGAAATGGGCATCGTGGAAGACGATATTCCCGGTCTTGTTGAGTTCGCGCTCAAAGACCTCTCCGCCCGCTCAAACCCCCGCCGCGCCTCTGCCGAGGACTTCGAGGCGATGATCAGGGAATCGCTATGACCGTCGCGTAGCGTTACGGCATTCTGCGTTCTTCAAGTGTATTGACTGGAGGTGAGAAGATGAAGGCTTGCGTTTGGTTCTTAAAGCTATCGCGGCCCATCGCCCTTAGCGGCCTAATGCTCGGCGGGCTGCTGGCACAGTCCAACGGTACAGTATTGGCGCAGACGACTGAACCACAGCCCGCTTCATCACAAGACGCGTGCGGAGGGGGATGTATCACGACCACAGAAGCGGTCATTTTTGCATCATATGTCGGCGCAAAGGCGGGGAATCACCGGTAGGTTCGAAATGCCCGTGCGCGCGGTGGGAAAGCGCAATGGCAGGTTTTTCCTTAACTCAGAGGAGGATTATCGCGATCGCAATTGTCTTACCGTCGTGATCGACGCCGCCACCATGCGGCAGTTGATCGGTTCAGAAAGCGAGGAGCTTGCTCGTCGGCACTTCATAGACAAGCAGATTGTTGTGTGGGGCACAGCACGAGAAAGACGGATCGACTTTCTTGCACCCGGGGGACAGCCCACGGGAAGCTATTACTTCCAAGTCCATGTGCAGCTTCAAGAGCCACACCATTTGATTGCAGGCCTTTAAAGCTTAGGCCTCACCCAAAGCCCCCACCCACTTCGCCCGGCGCGAACCGCATCAGGCGGCTGTCCACCAGAGCCGCCGTGCGGTTTACCACGGCGAGTTGATAGTCGGGGTCTTTGATCATCTCAAAGAATGCGCCGGAGTTTGGATATTGCGCGACAAAGCCATCGTGCCAGACTTTCTCATCCGGCTCTGGCCCGGTGACCATGGTTTGGAAGGCGCCCCGCCATACGATCTCTCCGCCGACGCGTTTGAAAATCGGACCTGACGTCTTGCCATATTCCTCATAAGCACGCCGCCCGGTCCAGCCATTGCCGTGATGCTCGTGGCCTTGCGGGTACTCCGCCAAATCGCGGTAGCGCAGCAGGTTGAGCATATGGATCGGCTCATCGCGCGGTAGGTCTTTGAAAGCTTGGAAGTTAGCTGGTGACGGGTCAATATAGGCTTTGGCCATGTGAGTTTGCTCCTGACCGAGTTAGTCGGCTGAGGCTTGAGTGAGATAAAGGCGCGAGTCCGCCAATGCGGCTGTGCGATTTGCGGCCCCTTTGAGGTATTCTGGATCGCTCACCATTGTCTGAAATGCTTGAGCGTTCGGGTATTCGACCACAAAGATCGAATCCCAAGCCTCCCCATCGGGACCAATGATCGTACCCAATGCGGTGTTACGCCAAATGACCTTGGCCTTCGCCCGGCCGAACGGCCCGGCAATCTCAGCACCATACTGCTGATAAGCGCGCTGACCGCTCCAGCCTTTATCGGCGTGTTCATGCCCCTCTTCATACTGCGCTGCCTCAGAAAAGCGCAGAAAATTGAGCATCTGAATTGGCTGATCGGGTGCCGCATTTGCAAAAGCAGCGAGGCCTTCAGGAGTTGGGGCCAAATGACCTTGCGACATTGCTTACGCCTCCAGCTTGTAGTCAGAAAACCGGTCGCGCAGATCTTTCTTGCTGATCTTCCCGGTGGCGGTGTGCGGGATGTCATCGACAAACTCGACCGCATCGGGAAGCCACCATTTGGCGATGAGCGGCTTTAGATGCTCGATTATGTCCTCGCCCGTCACCTCAGCGCCTTCGTTCTTGATGACAAACAGCACAGGACGCTCATCCCATTTGGGGTGGTACATGCCGACGCAGGCGGCCTCGGCGACATCGGGGTGGCCGACGGCTGCGTTTTCAAGCTCAACAGAGCTGATCCACTCGCCGCCCGATTTGATCACATCCTTGGTCCGGTCGGTGAGTTGCAGCGTGCCGTCGGGATGGATGATGCCAACATCGCCGGTGTCGAACCAGCCTTCATTGTTGGCGGCGTCTTGTTCGGCTTTGAAATAGCGTTTGATAATCCAGGGCCCGCGGATTTGCAGCGCACCGCTTGTCTTGCCATCGCGCGGCAGCTCGGTCGCCATATCGTCGAGGTCAACAATGCGCAGTTCCACGCCAAAAACCGGCCTGCCCTGCATCGCGGTTTTGTCGACCTTTTCCTCAAAGCTTAGCTGATCCCAATCCCAGGTCGGCCCGCCAACGGTGCCAATCGGAGAGGTCTCTGTCATGCCCCATGCATGCTGGACGCGGGTGCCATTTTTCATCAGCCGCTCAATCATAAAGCGCGGGCAGGCAGAGCCGCCAATGGTCGCGGCTTTCAAAGGTGGCAGATCGAGGCTTTCCTTGTCGCAATATTGGAAATGGGCGAGCCATACGGTGGGCACACCAGCGCTGTCAGTCACATTCTCGCGCAGCATCAGATCATGCAGCACGGCAGGATCGTTGACGCAGGAGAACACGAATTTAATCCCCGCCATTGCGCCCGCATAGGGCAGCCCCCAGCTCGCCGCGTGGAACATCGGGACGACCGGCAACATCACAGAGGAACCGGAGAAGTTAAACGCGGAAGGCTGCAAGCCTGCCAGCGCGTGCATCACAGTGGAGCGGTGTTCGTATTGCACACCCTTGGGATTGCCAGTGGTGCCAGACGTGTAGCAGATCATGCAGGGATCACGCTCACTGCCCGCATACCATTCATAATCACCATCTTGCTCAGCGATCCAGTCTTCGAACGCGTTGGTGTGCTCAGCGGAATCGTAGCAGATATAGTGCTCAACCGTCGGCCAGCGGTCTTTCATCTTGTCGACGATCGGCTGGAAAGCGGCATCGTAGAGCAGCACGCGGTCTTCGGCGTGGGTGACGATGTATTCGAGCTGATCTTCAAACAGGCGCGGGTTCACCGTGTGGAGCACCCCGCCCATGCCAGCAACACCGTACCAACTGACAAGGTGGCGCGAATGGTTCATGGCAAGGCTTGCCACACGCTCCCCCGGCTTGATGCCAAGCGCTTCCAATGCTTGCGCCATTTTTAGCGCATCCTTGCGGATCCCTGCCCAATCAGTGCGGGTTTCGCTGCCATCGGCCCAACGGGTTACGATTTCGCGCCCGCTGGCCTCACGGGCTGCGTGGTCGATCACATGGGTGATCCGCATCGTCCATTCCTGCATTGCGCCAAGGGATTGTGTCAGCATAATTCTCTCTCTCCAACAGCTTTGGCCCGTCTTTGGAAGGCCACTTGCCGGTCAACAATGCCGAGCCAAAGGCACCTTGGCAATCATGCATGTTTCGCAATTGGCGATCTCGTACAATCGCGTTGTGTCACATACATGCAATCACCCACCCGTATCGAAAATCGGCACAGCCCGATGATACATATAAGGGGGAAAATCATGAAGAAGACTGCACTCTTGCTCGCAGGGAGCGCTGCGATAATCGCCGCGCCTGCTCAGGCGCGCGACGGCCAGTTCTATGCTGGAATTGAAGGCGGCGTGGCGCTTGAAGATCAGGCCGACGCCGACCTTGCTGCAACCGATCCGCAAACCAACGCAGTGTTTGCCGATACCGACACCGGTTTCGATCTGGGCGCGCTAGTCGGATATGACTTTGGAGCGCTGCGGCTGGAAGCCGAAGCCGCTTATAAGAGCCAGGGCTATGACACGATCACTGTCGTCAATTCCGATCTTATCCCGGGCGTTCCATCGGGAACTGTCGTCTCCAGCGACGACAACATCAACATCTTCACCGGCATGATCAACGCATTGTTGGAACATGGCAGTGATGACGGATTTCAGATTTACGCTGGTGGCGGCGCGGGCATCGGGGTCGTTGATGGCCCCATTTCGCTACCCGGCGTCGGCACACTAGTGGACGAAAGCTCTTCAGATTTTGCGTATCAAGCGCTTGCAGGCTTTCGTTTCCCAGTGAATGATCGCATCGATCTGGGCTTAAAATACCGCTATTTGGTTATCGACGAGTTTGAAGTGGATACAGTGAACGGCACTCCGTTCGAATTCGATTATCAGGTCCACTCCGTCCTTGCGAGCGTGCTGTACAACTTTGGTGGCCAAGATGCGCCACCTCCTCCGCCACCACCGCCACCAGCACCGGTTGCGCCTCCACCGCCGCCGCCTCCTGCACCGGTGGCTCCGACCGCTGCGCCTTGCAACACCGGGCCTTACATCGTGTTCTTCGACTTTGACCAATCGGTCATCACAGCAGATGCGGCGACCATCCTAGACAATGCAGTCAGCGCCTACACCAATTGCGGCACGGCACGCGTGATGCTGGCAGGCCATGCCGACCGTTCGGGCAGCGCAGCATACAATATCGGCCTTGCAGAGCGCCGGAATATGAGTGTGATGCAATATCTGTCAGGCCGCGGCATTCCAGCAGCGCGGATTATGGCAGAGGCGTTCGGCGAATCTCAGCCACGCGTTCCCACTGCCGACGGTGTGCGCGAGCTGCAAAACCGCCGCGTGGAAGTCACTTACGGTCCGGGCTCCGGCATGTAAGCACCTTCGAGAAAATGAATTGAAGAAGGGGCCTAGAGCGATCTGGGCCCCTTTTTGCATCGAGACCTTAAGCCACCAGCTTCAGATTGCTGCGCCCACGCAAGGGTTCAAGCGCGACGTTTTCAATCCCCTCAACGCCTGCAAGCCGCTCCGCCAGATCGCCATTGAGCGCGAACCGCCTGCCGAGCCGCATAAACGCTTCATCATCCGCGCCCAGCACAAGCCGCACCAGCACTTCGCCCATCGCCTTCTCATCGGCGACTCCATCGCTTGCCAGTTCGAGTTTGAGTTCTGCCAAGGCGTCGAGGCTTAGGATGTCGGCTTTCAGAATCATCGGCGTCGAGCCGCTTACTGAGGCGAGCGGTCGCCCACCGCGCACCGTCAGACGCGGAGGCTCGCCCGGATTGGGGCTGTCGAGTTCGACATTCAAGAGCACGCATTCGCCTTTATCCGCCCATTCTTGGAATTGCGGGACTAGGCTTTCCTCAAAGCATGCGGCGGAAAACTGACCTGAACTGTCAGAGAAATCCGCGCGGATAAACTCAGCGCCGCGTTTGGTGCGGCCTTTGTTGGCGCTTTCCACCATGGCCGCGATCACCGCATGGCCGCGCCCACCGGGAGGCGCGCCCGCTTCCATCAGGCTCTGATAAGTGCGCGCGCCTTGAGCTGAAGCGATCTCGCGGAATTGCTGGACCGGATGTGCGGAGAAGTAGAAGCCGAAATTCTCGCGCTCTTTCGCCATTTGATCTGGCCGAGACCAGGGCTCTGTTGGCTGGAGCCGCAGATCGTCTTGCGCCGCATCCTCGCCGCCAAACAACCCGCCCTGCCCGCTGCTGCGTTCACGGATCGCGGCATCCGCCACCGCAAGCAGCATATCGGCATTGGCGAACACCGCCGCACGGTTGGGCTCAAGCCCATCGAGCGCGCCCGCACAGGCAAGCCCCTCCAACTGCCTTCTGTTCATCGCGCCTTGCGGGATGCGTTCGAACAGGTCTTTGAGGCTTGTGAACTCACCGTTCGCCTCACGCTCTGCGACGATCGCTTCCATCGCTTTTTCTCCGACATTGCGAATGCCAGCGAGCGCGTAACGCACGGCATAGCCATTGTCTGTTTGCTGGACGGTAAAGCGCGCCTCGGACTGGTTGATATCGGGAGGGAGCACCTCCACCCCGCCCTCTACTGGATAACGCCGCGCATCATCGACAAACACGTTGAGCTTTTCCGACTGGTGCAAATCGAAGCACATCGAGGCGGCGTAAAACTCCTCAGGATAATGCGCTTTGAGCCAGGCGGTCTGGTACGCGAGCAGCGCATAGGCGGCGGCGTGCGATTTGTTGAAGCCGTAGCCTGCAAATTTGTCGATCAAATCGAACAGTTCGTTGGCTTGCTTTGCGTCGATGTCGGAGACTTCCTTGCAGCCCGCCACAAATACGGTGCGCTGTTTGTCCATCTCCGCCTGAACCTTTTTACCCATGGCGCGGCGGAGCAAATCAGCGTCTCCCAGCGAGTATCCTGCAAGGATCTGCGCGGCCTGCATCACCTGCTCCTGATAGACAAAAATGCCGTAGGTTTCGGACAGGATACCTTCGAGCTTGGGATGGGGATACTCAATCGCGACCTCACCCGCTTTGCGCTGTCCAAACAGGGGGATGTTGTCCATTGGACCCGGGCGATAGAGCGAAACGAGCGCGATAATGTCGCCGAAATTCGTCGGTTTCACGGCCTTGAGCGTGCGCCGCATCCCCTCAGATTCCAGCTGGAACACGCCCACCGTGTTGCCCGATTGCATAAGGTCATAAACGGCTGTGTCATCAAGTGGCAGCGCGCCAAGGTCGATCTCGATCCCGCGCAGCTCAAGCAAGTCAACCGCCTTACGCAGCACGCTGAGCGTTTTCAGGCCGAGGAAATCGAACTTAACAAGGCCGCTCGACTCCACATGCTTCATGTCGAACTGCGTCACCGGCATATCCGAGCGCGGATCACGGTAGAGCGGTACAAGCTGCGCGAGCGGCCTGTCGCCAATCACCACACCCGCTGCGTGAGTGGAAGAATTGCGCGGCAGCCCTTCGAGTTGCAGCGCCAGATCAACGAGGCGTTTGACCTCATTGTCGTTGTCATATTCCTTCTTGAAATCCGCCGCCCCATTGAGAGCGCGTGGCAGCGTCCACGGGTCGGTTGGGTGGTTGGGCACCATTTTGCAAAGCCGGTCTACCTGACCATAGCTCATCTGGAGTATCCGTCCGCAATCGCGCAGAACTGCGCGCGCTTTCAGCTTACCAAAGGTGATGATCTGCGCCACGTGATCGGCGCCGTATTTCTCCTGCACATAGCGGATGACCTCGCCCCGCCGCGTCTCGCAGAAATCGATATCGAAGTCGGGCATCGACACGCGCTCGGGGTTGAGGAAGCGCTCAAACAGTAGGCCCAGTTTGATCGGATCAAGGTCGGTGATGGTGAGTGCCCATGCCACGATTGATCCCGCGCCGGACCCACGCCCTGGTCCCACCGGGATCCCCTGATCCTTCGCCCACTGGATGAAGTCGGCAACGATCAGGAAGTAGCCGGGAAAGCCCATATTGACGATGATGCCGATCTCATAATCGAGGCGGTCGAAATAGGTTTGGCGTTCCTCCGCTGCCATCTCACCATAGGGAGCGAGCCGCAGTTCGAGGCCCTTTTTCGATTCCTCGGCCAGCATCGCCGCTTCGCCCTCCAGATCGCCCGCAAGGCTAGGCAGGATCGGATCGCGATAAGGCGGCGCGTAGGCGCAGCGTTGCGCAATGACGAGCGTGTTAGCGGTCGCCTCTGGCAAGTCGGCGAACAGCTCTTCCATCATGCTCGCCGATTTGACGAAGCCTTGCGCGTTGGTGCGCGGGCGGTCTTCGTTTTCAATATAGGTCGAGTTGGCAATGCACAGCATCGCATCATGCGCTTTGTGCATATGCGGTTCGGCAAAGTTGGCAGGGTTGGAGGCAACGAGCGGGAGATCGCGGGCATAGGCCATGTCGATCAGCGCCTCTTCAGCCCGCTCGCACACCGGGTCACCATTGCGGGCAAGCTCGATGTAAAGCCGCTGCGGGAAGAGCATTTGCAATTTGTCGGCCAGCTTTTCGGCAGCCGGCCCTTGCGCTTCGGCAAGCAGCCGGGTCAAAGCGCCCTCACCCGCCCCGGTCAGCGCGATCAGGCCATCGGTGCGCCCTTCCAGAGCCGCCATTGGCACATGCGGCTCCAACTCCAGCGGCCGGTCCAAATGCGCCTTTGAGACGAGATGACACAGATTATCATAGCCCGCCTCATCCTGAGCAAACAGCGGCAGGTAATCGACCTGCTTTCCCTCTGATCCCTCCCTTTCAACGCCGAGCAACGTGCCAATGATCGGCTGAATGCCCTCGCCTGTGCAAGCGCCCGCAAACATCACCGCACCATACAAACCATTGCGGTCGCAGATCGCGATGGCGGGATAGCCGCGCTCTTTGGCGAGCTTGGCTATGGCTTTGGGGTCCGCCATGCTTTCCAGCATCGAATAGGAGGAAAGGACGCGTAGGGGGACAAAGGGTTCAAATGCCATCGAAGCAAAGTACGCTCACGGCTGCACGGTTCAAGCGGTCCACCCCCGCAGCACTCGAACCTCTTGGGGAAAAGCTGGGGGCAAGCTAACCTCGGCGGCGCAAAGTGCATGGGAGGCACCAATGGCAGAGATGATTGAGGTCGAAAACGTCAACACACCGGGCAAGGTTAGCCGGGTGAACGCGAAAAAGTACGCCGATATGCTAGGCGCTTTCGAAAAGGCCCTGCCCCGTGCCTCACCCGGCCTGTCGCAAAGCGAAGTGAGCGAAGCGGTCAAACCGCATCTGAGCGATGACCTCTTCCCCGGCGGAAAAACCTGCGGGTGGTGGGCGAAGACGGTTCAGCTCGACTTAGAAGCCAAGGGCAGGTTGGTGCGCGAGCCGACCAAACCGCTGCGCTGGCACTGGAAGTCTTGAAAGCCGGTTAGAGCAGCTTCTCAACATCCTTCGCGATGGCCTTGGGCGTGTCCTGCGGGCCATAGCGTTTCACCACTTCGCCCTCACGGTTGATCAGAAACTTGGTGAAGTTCCATTTGATTGAGCTTGAGCCCATCAGCCCCTTTTTCTCGCCCTTCATCCAGTCGTAAAGCGGAGAGGCATCAGGGCCGTTCACATCCACCTTTGCCATCAGCGGGAAGGTGACGCCGAAATTGACCTTGCAGAACTCCGCAATCTCATCGGCGTTGCCCGGCTCCTGCGCGCCGAACTGGTTGCAAGGGAAGCCAAGGACTTCGAACTCTTTGTCTTTGAACTGCTGGTACAGCTCTTCAAGCCCATCATATTGCGGGGTGAAACCGCATTTGGAGGCGGTGTTCACCACCAGCAGCACTTTGCCCTGTTTGGTCGCAAGGTCGAGGCTTTCGCCGCGATTGGTGGTGACGGTGAAATCGGCGATTGTGGTCATGGCTGTTCGGTTTCCCTTGGCCTGTATGTGAAATCGAAGAAGGGTTGCCACGAAACGCCGTGATTTGTCGAGGCTTCTCCGAACTGCCGCACCGCTCCGTCCTCAACTTCAGAATAGGTCATACGGACCAGCGCGTCCTGATCTGGCCCACCAACATTGTCCCAATACCCGGTAAGAACCATGGCTCCGTCCACAACCCCGCCGGTGAAATCAACCCGGTTGCCGTCGCTACCGATCCACACTTGTTCCCAACGCCCGGTGTTGTGGTTGACCATCGAGACGCTGGTGCCGCCCGCGCCCTGAAACGGCATCCACGTTTCGCGGATGGCGCAGCCATCTGACATGCGCTCAATACGACTGGTGGCGACCTGTTGTTCGCCGCCGGTGGGGTAGACATCCCACTCACCAACCCAAAAATCGAAAGCATCATGCGCTTCGCCGTCGCAGGCTTTGGGTGTCGCTGAAGGGGTTGGTGTCGCCTGACCCGGTTGGCTAGAGCCCTCTTGTACCGGCACAGATTGCACCAAAGCGAGCGCTAGAATTGTCGAAATCATGGTAGTCCCCTCCCAAGAACCCAGTCCTGCATGGCCCGATAGCTTTGCGTTAGCGATACTCGGTAAAGTGCAATCCCCGTCCCACGGGCAGCTATTCCAGCACCCCGTCATGCAAGCGCACCACTCGGTCCATCCGGCTTGCGAGGCGCTCGTTATGTGTCGCGACCAAAGCTGCGCTGCCCTCGCCTCGCACTAACTCTAGGAATTGGCCGAGCACCGTGTCCGAAGTCGCCTCATCCAGATTGCCGGTCGGCTCATCGGCCAACACCAAGGTCGGTTGATTGGCGAGCGCGCGCGCGACCGCGACCCGCTGTTGCTCGCCGCCAGACAATTGGCTGGGGCGATGGGTAAGCCGGTGGCCAAGACCGAGGCTCGAGAGCAGCGCTTCAGCGCGGGTGGCAGCCTCACTCTCGGACGTACCCGCCACCATTTGCGGCATCACCACATTCTCAGTCGCGTTGAAATCGGGCAGCAGATGGTGGAATTGATAGACAAAGCCCAGATGCTCGCGCCGGAGGCGGGTGCGCTGGTCTGAGGCCAAGTCCGCAGCCTGTTCGCCCGCTATGCTGATCGAGCCTTCGAAACCACCTTCGAGCAGGCCGACGGCTTGCAGCATCGTCGATTTGCCCGAACCCGATGGACCGAGCAGCGCAACAATCTCGCCCGGCATAATGTCGAGATCGATGCCGCGCAGCACTTCAATGCGCTGCCCGCCTTGCTCAAAACTGCGTTTCAGGCCGCGTAAGGATGCAATCGCGTTATTCATAACGCAGCACCTGCACAGGATCGGTGTTCGACGCTTTTAACGCAGGGTAGAGTGTCGCGACAAAGCTCATCCCAACCGCAAGCGCGGTGATCCCGATAATCTCCCACGGGTCAATCCGAACGGGCAAAGATGTGAGGAACCGAACCTGCGGATCCCAGATTTGCACGCCGGTGAGAAAGGCGATGCCATCAACAATCGGATTGCGGAAATAGAGCAGAACGAAGCCTAGGATCAGCCCCGCCAGCGTCCCGAGCGTGCCCACAGTTGTGCCAGTGGTCACGAAGATCTTGAGCAGGCTGCGCCGCGTTGCGCCCATGGTCCGCATGATTGCAATGTCACGCGTCTTTGCACGAACCATCATCACAAGGCTCGAAAGGATATTAAAAGACGCCACCAACACCATGAAGCTGAGCACAAAGAACATGGCCACACGCTCAACCTCAAGCGCTTCGAACAAGGTGGAGTTGATCTGCTTCCAATCGGCGATCAGCGCACGGCCTGTGAGCGATTGTTCGACATCACCCAAAATGGTGCCGACATTGTCAGGATCGGTGACGGTTACCTCTATCAACCCGACCGAATCGCCGAGCAGCAGCAGCGTCTGCGCATCAGACATGGGCATGATCACAAAGGTTTCATCAAAGTCGTAAAGGCCGATCTCAAAGATCACGCCGACTTCATAGCCTACCTGCCGAATGGACGTGCCAAATGGCGTCGTGCGCCCTTGCGGGTTGATGATCGTGATCGTGTCACCCACACGTGCCCCCAGATTGGCGGCGAGCCGCGAACCGATTGCCACCCTGCCCGCATCGGGTTGAATACTGGCAATATCGCCGAACAGCACGTTTTCTTGCAGATCAGCGATGTCTTCGGCGGTGTTTCCGCGCACGAAGATTGCGCTGGAGCGCCCGTTAAACTGAGTGAGCAGCGGCTGCTCAATCAACGGCGATGCATTGATAACGCCTTCTGTCTCGCGCACTTCGGCTAGGACGCTTTCCCAATTGTCGAGCCTGCCGCCATAGGCCTGGATCACCGCGTGACCGTTCAATCCGGAGAATTTGTCGAGCATTTCCGCGCGAAAACCGCCCATCACGCTCATCACCAACACCAGCATCGCGACCGACAGCATCACCACGCCGACAGATATCCCGGCGACCAGCGCGATAAACGCCTCGCCTTTGCCCGGCCACAGATACCGCTTGGCGATCATTCGTTCGAAGGGGGTTAGCATCTTGATCAGTGCCGCTGGATGATTGCGTCTTAACCGGGGCTGTAAGGCGCTGTTTGCCAGCGCACAATGTGCAAAAGCCTTGGGATTGTGCGTAAGATGGGACTGCCAACCTGCTGGCACAAAATGGTGATACGAAAAAGCAGGGGAGCATCACGGCAATTCACCCCGATTCCTCTTGTAATTGATCCGTAACAACGCCATTGAGCGCGGCATCCTTCCGGGTAGCGCAGCGGAACTTTTCGAGCGATGGCAATCAAGGCTTCTCCTCCGGTTTTGGCGCGTTCGAAGGCGCATTTGGGCAACCTCACGCATCCCTTCCTTGATGAAGACGGCGACAAACTTCGCGAAGAATGCGGCATTTTCGGTGCGATTAACGCGGAAAGCGCAGCCGCTGCGACCGCTTTGGGCCTCCACGCTTTGCAGCATCGTGGGCAAGAGGCGGTGGGCATTTCCAGCTTTGATGGCAAAGACTTTATCTCTCGCCGGGCGCTGGGTCATGTGGCAGAGAATTTCTCCAGCCAAGAGGCAATTGCTGAGCTCCCCGGCTCGATGGCGGCAGGGCATGTCCGCTATTCAACCACTGGCGGTGCTGGACTGCGCAATGTCCAACCGCTCTATGCGGAGCTCGCCAGCGGCGGTTTCGCGGTGGCGCATAACGGCAATATCTCAAACGCGCAGACCCTGCGCGATGAACTGGTGGGCAAAGGATCTATCTTCCAGTCAACTTCTGACACCGAAGTGATTATCCATCTGGTCGCGACCTCGCGTTATCCCACCGTGGCAGACCGTTTGATCGATGCGCTGCGTTTGGTTGAGGGCGCCTATTCGCTGATTGTGATGACCCCGACAGGCATGATCGCGTGCCGCGATCCGCTGGGTATTCGCCCTCTGGTGATGGGCAAGATGGGGGATGCCGTCGTCTTCGCCAGCGAAAGCGTAGCGTTTGACGTGGTCGGCGCAGAGTTCACACGCGAAGTGGAGCCGGGCGAGCTTATTCAGGTCGATTTCGACGGAAAGACCAAGAGCGTTCACCCATTTGGCACCCAGCCCGCGCGCCCTTGCATATTCGAACATGTCTATTTCAGCCGCCCTGACAGCTTTTTCGCAGGCCAAAGCGTTTATGAAGCGCGCAAAGCCATCGGCGCCGAACTCGCCAACGAAGCCCCTTGCGACGTGGATTTGATCGTCCCGGTCCCCGATAGCGGCGTTCCCGCAGCAATCGGGTATTCCCAACAATCAGGCATTCCGTTTGAGCTGGGTATTATCCGTTCGCACTATGTCGGGCGCACCTTTATCCAGCCTTCGGACAGCGCACGCCATGCAGGGGTCAAGCGCAAGCACAATGCCAATCGCGGGCTTGTTGAGGGCAAGCGCATTGTTTTGATCGACGATTCGATTGTGCGCGGCACCACCAGCATGAACATTGTCGAGATGATGCGCGAAGCCGGAGCTACAGAGGTCCACTTCCGCGTCGCCAGCCCCCCAACGGCGCATTCCTGCTTTTACGGGGTCGACACGCCTGAACGATCCAAATTGCTCGCCGCGCGCATGGAATTGGAACCCATGCGCGAATTCATCAAAGCAGACAGCCTCGCCTTTATCTCTATTGACGGGCTGTACCGTGCGGTGGGGTCGAATGGCCGTGATAAAGCCTGCCCGCAGTTTTGCGATGCCTGCTTCACTGGCGATTACCCAACCTCGCTCACCGACCTTGCAAGCACGGTTGAGAAGTCCGACGAACTCCCCTTTGCTGATCCGAAAGCCGCGTAATCCATGACAGATGCACCCAAACCGCTTGCCGGGCAGACCGCGCTTGTCACTGGCGCGAGCCAAGGGATTGGCGCTGCCACCGCTCTGGCCTTGGCCAAGGCGGGCGCGCATGTGATCCTGGTCGCACGCAAGGTGAAAGCGTTAGAGGCGATTGAGGATCAAATCCATGCGAGCGGCGGCACCTCGACCATCGCGCCTGTGGACCTTACTGAAGCCGATGCAATTTCACGCCTTGCGGGCGCAATTGCAGGGCGATGGGAACAACTCGATATCCTCGTTCTATCAGCAGCTTATCTTCCAGAGTTAACACCACTTTCGCAGATTGAGCCCAAGGAATATACCAAAGCGATTATGACCAATGTGGTCGCCACACAGGCTCTGCTATCTGCCTTTGATCCGCTGCTGCGCCGCGCCAAAGCGGGCAAGATCATCGGTCTCACCAGCAGCGTAGGCGCCTCCCCTCGCCCATTCTGGTCCGCCTATGGATCAACAAAGGCGGCGTTTGACAATTTGCTCGACAGTTATGGAGCCGAGGTTGAGAAGCTCAGCGAACTAAAGGTTGCCATCATCGATCCTGGCGCAACCCGCACCCAAATGCGCGCCCGGGCCTATCCCGCCGAGAATCCCGAAAACGTCAAACCGCCAGAAACAGTCGCGGACCGAATTGTCGCGCTCGTTAAAGACGGATTTGAGACCGGCCACCGCGAACGGGTCGACTGACTTCAACACCGCTGACCTTGGCTGATGCACGGCGCATCCTGCGCGGTGGCCATTATATTGTCATTACCTCTCTGGTAACCACGTTTGGCAACTTTCTGGAAAAGCATTTGGGCGGATGACGGGCTGATCGAAGACAAGCCCAGAGACCACAGGCTGCTTGGAAGAAGGTTTGCAAGGCTATGCCAACCGGAAATACACGTTACGACATTGCCGCGCAGGAGGACCGCTGTTCACCGCGCACACGTCTGACCATCCCTGCCACGTTGCGGGCATCGGGCGGGCGCGCGTTTCAAAGCGTCGTGCACGATTTGTCGATTTCAGGCTTTTCTGCTGCATCAATCAACCGGATGCATGATGGCCAGATGTGCTGGTTGACCCTGCCCGGTCTCGAATCGCTGCAAGCCCAGGTGATCTGGTGGGACAACTGCATCGTTGGCTGCGCGTTTGAAGAGCTTCTCAGCCCCATCGTGCACGACAACATCCTGCAGCGTTACAGCAACACGGGCGTTGCGCGGAAAGCGATCTGATCTGATCAGGTCTGATGGCGCTCTTACTGCAGCGCCATCAGCTTGAACGCCGTCATTCCCCACATATTGCGGTGTTCCTCGCTGGTGGCAGTGGGCCAATTGCCGACCACGGTCACCACCATATTCGCTGAGGGGACGATGGTGATCGACTGCCCAAAGATCCCCTGCGCGCCATAGCCGATGGGATAGGTCCACCATTGATAGCCATAGCCAAAACCTGATCCGCCAAAGTCGACGATCTGGCTACCCGCTTCGGCAAACCAGCCTTCGGGAACCACATCCCCGCCCCCTTCAAGCGCGAATATGCCCATACGGGTGTAGTCAGCGAGCGACAAAGACAAGCAGCACCCACCAATATTGCCGCCGCGCGGATCGCTCATCCAGAACAGGTTGTTCTCAAACCCTGCAGGCTCGACGATCTTTTCCTGCGCGTATTCAGCCAAAGGCAGGCCAACCGCGTTTTCAACCACAATACCAATCAGATTGGTTTCGCCGGTTTTGTAAACCCACTTCTCTCCGGGCTCCGCCTCACGTTCGAGCCGTTTGAGCTGCTCGACCATCGCGGTAGGGCCGTATTCGACCACGAAGCGGTTCATTTGCGCGACGTCGGAATTGGGGTCGGTGTAATCCTCGTTCCACGCGACGCCGCTGGTCATCGTCGCGATTTGACGGACGGTCACGCCCTCATAGGCAGAGCCTGCGAGTTCGGGCACATATTGGGTTACCGGATCATCAAGGCTGGCGATAAAACCATCCTGCACCGCCGCACCCAGCAGGGTCGAGGTAAAGCTTTTTGCAACAGAAAAGCTGGTCCAGCGCTGGTTTTCATCAAAGCCCAGGCCGTACTCCTCAAACCGCACAGCGCCGTCTTTGTAGACCATCACCCCTGCGGCGCCACTCGCTGCCATATTGGCCCGTATCTCCGCGACAAGCGCAGCGGGCAGCGGCTCGCCCCGGGTTAGCGGTTTGGGAGTGGTTGCGGCAGGCACTTCGTGGCCAGCAAACCAATTTTCCATCTCGCGAAAGCGCGCGGCGCGCTGCTCATCGGTCCAGAACAGCACTTGCAGCTCTTCGGGCGGGCGCTCAGGCGGAGTGAGCACTTCAACCGAGGCGAGCGGTGTTGGCGCTTCAGCGAAGCCTTCCGCCGCGCCATAGCTGCAGCCACCAAGCGAAAGCGCCACTAGCGACGCTGCCGCGCCCCATCCAAAGGCGCGCCTCCGACCATTATCCATTATGCTTTCTCCCGGATCAGTTCTTGACCAGTGTTACCTGGTGAACGTCGATATTGCCCGCAAGAAAGCCGCCTTCGCAATAGGAAAGATAAAACTTCCAGAGCCGGATGAAGCGATCATCAAAACCCTGGGGTAGTCTGCCCTGCGCCACCGCCTCATCAAAGCTTCGGTGCCAGTGGTTGAGCGTCGCCGCGTAATCCTGCCCAAAATCTTCCTGATCGTGCCATTCAAGCCCGCGTTCCTCGGCGAGTTTACGGAACTCGGATGTCTTGATCAACAGTCCGCCGGGAAAGACATAGGCTTGGATGAAATCCACAGTCCCAGCATATGTTTCAAACAGATCATCAGCCATGGAGATGTACTGGATCGCCGCGCGCCCTCCGCGTTTAAGGCTGCGCGCAACGCAGTCCATATAGGTGGGCCAGTATTCGCGGCCCAAGGCTTCGACCATTTCCACGCTCATCACTGCGTCATATGAGCCGGTGACATCGCGGTAATCTTGCAGGCGATAGTCTATATCGCTCGACGTGTGCTCCCGCGCCCAGTCCAGTTGCTCTTCAGAAAGGCTGATTCCGGTGACCTTCGCGCCTTTGCTCGCGATATGCTGCGCCAATGCGCCCCAACCGCAGCCAATCTCCAGCACGGTGTCCGGCGATCCAAGCCGTTCAGCCACCCGCTCCAGCTTGCGGGTTTGCGCCGAAGCAAGATCACTGTCAGCCGTTCCCGCATTGCACAGGCCCTCGCACAGGCCAAGCGCACTGGAATAGGTCATGCTTTCGTCAAGCCATGCTCGATAGAAATCATTGCCCAGATCGTAATGCGCAGAGATATTGCGCTGCGATCCCGCTTTGTTGTTGCGATTGAGCCAGTGCGCAATCTTCGCAGCCCATTTGAACGGCCCTTCGCTGCGTGCAGTGTTTCCAAGCGTTCGGGCATTGCCAGACATGACTGCGAACAAAAGCGCATGATCAGGCGATTCCCACTCGCCCGCTTCATACGCCTGATACCAGCCGATCACTCCATGCGTTGCCAGTCGCAGCAAAGCGCGCCAATCTTTCAGCTGCAGCTCCGCGTCGATCCCAGCCTTTCGCCCACCAAGCAGGCGCGATGTGCCATCAGGCAAATGCGCAAGGATGGAGCCGGTGGCCAACCCTGCATCAACGCGCGCAATCATCTGGTTGAAACCGGGTGCCATCAGGCGCGAAACCAACCCCGGCCGCGCATCGAAACGCTCGCCGGAGCTCAACAAATGCACCCCTCTGACCCCCTGATCCGTCATAGCCCCTCTTTAGGCGGTCTAGTGGCAGCGTTGCAAGCAAACCGCTTGTACCGGCTCGTCAATCTTCTTTCATGGCTTTGTAAGCGGCAAGAGCCCTTTCGCGCGCTTCACGGTGGCCGATGATCTTTGCTGGATAGCCCTTTGGCAACCGTCCGAACTCTTCGGGATCGTGAATATAGGGTTCTTCAAGGCCAGCAAGCTCAGGCACATATTGGCGGATGTAACCTGCGCAATCGAACTTCTCAGACTGGCTGAGCGGCGCCATGATCCGCACGAACATGTTGGAATCAACGCCCGTCCCAGCGGTCCATTGCCAATTGGTCGCGTTGGAGGCGTAATCGGCATCACAAAGCGTGTCCCAAAACCACTCTTCGCCTTTGCGCCAATCGATCAGCAGATGCTTGATGAGAAAGCTTGCAGTGATCATTCGCACGCGGTTGTGCATCCACCCAGTTTTCCAGAGCTGGCGCATGCCCGCATCGACGATGGGGTAGCCGGTCTCGCCCTTTTGCCACGCTTTCAGATCACGCGCGGCGTGTTCGTCTGTTTCGGGGTCGCGCCATTCGATCTGGTCGAAATCTTCGCGGTAATTGCTGCGCGCATAGAGCGGGAATTGCGCGACCGTGTTTTGCGCATAGTCCCGCCAGATCAGCTCGCTTTCGTAAATCTCCCAGCCTTTGGAGGATTTGCCGTTGAAATGGTGCCAGATTTGCACCGGCGTAATCTCACCAAATTGGAGATGTGGGGACAGGCGCGAAACCTTATCAAGCGAGGGGAAATTGCGCTTGTCATCGTAATCATCGACATGCGCGCTCCACCAATTGAGCTGTTCGTGCGCGGCCTCTTCGCCCACTTGCCAGAATTCGCGCATACCGCCTGCCCAATCGGGGCGCGTTGGGAGCAGGTTCCAATCCTCCAGCATCTCACTTTGCGGCCACGCATCAGGAGCGTTCAACACCTCCGGCTCCGGCACTAGGTCGCGCGGAGGGAACTGCGCGCGCACTGCCCGGCTGAACGGCGTGTATATCTTGTACTGTCCACCGGAGCCGGTCTTGATCGATCCCATCGCGGTGAGAAAGTTGGCATCATCATGGCGTTTGAGCTCAATCTGCTCGCCCAGCGCCTTTTCCGCGTTCCGCCACCATGGTTCGAAATGGCGATTGGCATGGATTGTCTTTGCGCCCGATTCTTTTGCGATTGTGAGCAATTCTTCCACTGTATCGCCTTTGCGCAGAACGATCTTTAAACCCCGTTCGGCGAAGCTAAGCTGAAGGCTCTTCAATGAATGATGCAGCCACCAGCGCGACGCGCCGCCATAGGGATGGGTGCTGGCGCGTTCGTCATCAAGGATGAAGACCGGGATCACGGGCCCGTGCTTGGCAGCCTCAAAAAGCGATGGGTTATCGGCCATGCGCAAATCGCGCCGCAGCCACACAATCTGTGGTTCAATCATACCAGCACAAGCGCGCTATTCGGGCCTGAGTTCCACACATTCGATATGGGGCAAAGCAATCGAGAAACGATCCCGCGCGAGCGGATCGAAAAAGCGCGCATCGAACAGCACGACTTTGCCTTCATTGTTAGCTTTGGCCATCGGTGCGCGCGACCAGAAAAGAAAAGCATCGAGCTGCGGGTTTGTCTTCCGCGCCTCAGTTAGGTCGGGCATTTCGCATTGGATGCCGAGGGAATTGTTATAGCCCGCGCCAAAAGCGGGACCTTGCCAATTGCTCGAAATCCAGCGCCCGCTTTGCAACCGCGCGATGTGTTCACGCTCCCAAAAGGCGAGCGGCACAGGCGAAGATATGTATTCCGCCGGATACGGTTCTCGATATTTGCCGCCGACATTGTAGTCAAACCATGTGATCGCGCCGTTCATGGCAATGTACAACGTGGCAAGGGTCATTCCGACCCATGCAGGCCGCTTCCAATTTCCACCCCGCTTTTCAAGCCTCAGCGAAAGCCATGTCGTGAAACCGAGCAAGGCCCACAGCCACACATCGATGATGAACAAGGTGTCGCCGTGGAACCAATGCGATGAGAAGGGTTCGAGCAGGCGGATGCCATACACGTTCAGCCAATCGAGCGCTGGGTGGCTGATGCAGCCCAGAAAACTGAGGATATAAAGCCATTTGAAATCGACCGGCAGTCGTGCCTCTGGCCGCTTACCGCGCTTCGCTTGCCAGCGGTCAAAACCCCATAACAGCGCCGCGAGCACCAAAGGCAACAGCACCCAAGCAGGCGGGCCGTGCGTAATCCCGCGCCTGAAACCCAGATGCTCGGTCCCTTCAAGCCAAAAGAAACACGCCGCATCAACATCAGGAAGGTTCGCGCCGATGACCAGCGCTGGCATGCCAAGACCCGTCTTTTTCTTAAGGCCCATCTGCCCCATGACAGCGCCGACAAGACTGTGCGTCAGGTTATCCATTTGCAACCGATTAGCCTTGGTGCATAGCTGCGTCAAAACCAGAGACGGGAGAAACCCACACCATGACCGATGCGCCCTTTATCCGGCCCGATATGAAGGCCTTTCTTGATGCGCTGGCTGCGGCCGGTGGGCCTGCGATTGCCGATATGACTTTGGAGGAAGCGCGCGGCTCTTATGTCGCGCTGCATGGCATGGCGGACCGGCCCGCACGCGATCTTGCGGTGATCCGCGATGTGTCGTGTCCGGGGCCTGCGGGGGACATTGCACTCAGGCTTTATGACGCGCGCGAAACGCGCGAGGCCGGTCCCGTCATCACCTTCTACCACGGCGGCGGTTTTGTGATTGGCGATCTGGAGACGCACCACAATCTGTGCACTGAAATCGCCGCGCTGATGGACCTGCCCTTGGTGGCGGTGGATTACCGGCTTGCGCCCGAACATCCCTTCCCTGCCGCGATCGAGGATTGCGAGGCGGCCACACGCTGGATTGCTTCCTCTCCAGCAGAGTTGGGACGTGAGGCGAGCGGCATCATAACCATCGGCGATAGCGCAGGCGGGACCGCCGCGCTGGCCGTGGGGCAATTGCTTGCAGCCAACCCGGCTGATGCGCCCGTCTTGCTGCAAGTGCCGATCTTCCCGCTTGCCAGCAATGCGTTGGGCTCTGCCAGTATCGAAGAATTCGCCGACGGGTTCGTGCTGACCAAAGGAGCGATCGAGTTCTTCGACGCCGCCTATGGTGCAGACCGTGATGATCCGCGCGGCTTTCCGATCCTTGGAGACCATTCCAGCGCCCCGCCCACCGTGCTTGTGACCGCCAGCCTTGATCCCATCCGCGATTCAGGGCGCGACTATGCCAAGGCCTTGGCAGATAGCGGGCGTGATTTCGTTTTTCTTGAGATGGAGGGCGTGACCCACTCCTTCACCAATCTGCGCGGCGCCGTGCCGAGCGCGCAGGCCGATCTGGAACGGATGATCGCCGCGATGAAACTTATGCTAGGACACGCCGCATGAGCGACCTTCCCTATCGCCCGTGTGCCGGCTTCATGCTCGTCAATGCCGATGGCAAGGTGTTTGTCGGGCAGCGCATAAACCCTCGCGCGCACGGCTTTTGGCAGATGCCGCAAGGCGGGATTGATCCCGGCGAAGACCCTGAAACCGCCGCCTTGCGCGAATTGGAAGAGGAAACCGGTATCGGGCCTGATCTGGTCGAAGTGATCGCGCCCGCATCAAAGGTGATGCGCTATGATCTGCCGCCCGAACTGCTAGGCAAAATCTGGAAGGGCAAATATCGCGGGCAGGAGCAGCACTGGTATCTCGGGCGGTTTCTGGGCGAGGATGCAGCCATCAATCTAGAGGCGCACGACCCGGCAGAATTCAATGCCTATCGCTGGATTGCACCGTCTGAGCTGCCCGAACTGATCGTGCCGTTCAAACGCGATGTCTATCAAGCGTTGGTCGATGAGTTCGCGCCGCTAATCTAAGGGGCTCATCTGAGGGCTAATCTAGTTGCTGGCAGTGCTTGCCTCGCTCGTTTCAGCCGCAAGCCTAGCCGGTGGTCCCGCCGCGATCGAGCTTTGCAGCGCGAGCGTCTCAGGGCACGTGTCGCCGCACAGGCTCTGCAACCGAGCAAGATTGCGCTGCGCCTTATCAACCGCACCCTTTTCCACCAAAGCCTCACCCTCACCCGAAATCGCTGCCAGATTGCCGGGATCGCGGGCAATCGCTTCGCGGTAATAGGTGATTGCTTTGCCCTGAAGGCCATCTTGGCGCGCCGCCTCAGCCAGTTCGATCAGGATCGGCGTATAGCCCGGATCAACCGCCATTGCCGCCTCAAACGCGTCAATCGCGGCCTGTGTCTCTCCTGCTTGCAGAGCCGCGCGCCCCTCAGCAATCAGTTGAAGCGCGCGCGGAGCCGGATCCCTATCGCTGGCACTGGAGACGCTCGCATTTGTCGCAAGGAAGAGCGAAAGGGCAACAGCAGCGGGTGCGAAACGCATGAAAAGCTCCTTTAAGTCAGCAGAGCGCAGAGAGGTGGTCTCAGCCATAGCGTTCCCGGTTAACACGGAGCCTCAAGCATGGCGACAAAAAAGCCGTCAGTGCCGTGATCGTGGGGGTTCAACCTCATACCAGCTCCGTGCTTCGAACCCAGCGGCAGCGAGATAGGCCGCGCCTTCCAGCCCTTGTGGCGGGCGAGAAAAGCCTGAACCCGGTCATCGCCTTCCGCATCAAGCAGCGAGCACGTGACAAAACCTATCCGCCCGCCCGGTTTTACGCATTGCGCTGCTATTTCGAGCACATGATCTTGCAGGTCAGCAAAGCGCTGAAGCCTATCCGGGGTCAGCCGCCATTTCGCCTCAGGCTTGCGCCGCCAAGTGCCGGTGCCAGAACACGGCGCATCCACCAGCACCAGGTCAGCACGGCCCGCCAAATCAGCAAGCTTGTCCATCTCCGCATTGGGATTGAGCAAGCGGATTTGCAAATTGGAGATTCCGGCGCGCGCCGCTCGCGGCTCCAACTGGCGCAAGCGGCGCAAATCGGTGTCGCACGCGACCAGCCCTCCTTGCCCCTGCATGGCAGCAGCAAGCGCAAGCGTTTTGCCGCCCGCCCCTGCACACAGATCGATGATGTTTTCACCCGGCTGCACACTCATCGCCATGCAGGCGAGCTGGCTGCCGTGGTCCTGAACTTCGATCAGGCCGTCTTTGTAGGCATCCCATTGTTCGACCTGAGTGCCCGCATCAAAACGAAGAGCGTTGGGCGCCGCAAGAGGTTCTCCAGCTTCAGGAAGTTCGAGTGTATCGCGATGCGCCTTCAACGCGTTTACCCGGCAATCGAGTGCGGCGCGACCCAGCATGGCGCCTTGGGTCTCAGCAAAGATACTAGACGCTTCCAACGCCTGTGTCAGCCAAGCAGGAGCGGTGCCGCGCCGTGCGGCTTTCTCACCTTGACCAATGGGCTGTGGCCCATGCCCTTCCCCATCGAACAGGTCGACAATGCCTGCATCGTCCTCGCCCAAAGCCAGCATGGCTGCACGGCCATTCTCGGGCATTTCGGAGCAAACGCGGATCGCACGGTACACCAACTCTCGCACTGCGCGGCGGTCTTTTGACCCGGCATAGCGGCGCTGTTTGAAATAAGCGGTAATCAGCCGGTCAGCGGGCGCGCCTTCGCTCTTGGCTGCGTCAATGATCTGATCGAGCAGCTCAATGGACGCTTGAATGCGGGCTGCTGGGGTCATTCGGGCCGTTGCGCGTTGGCTTGTTTTTCGATCCAACGCTGAACAGCGGTGTTGTAAGAGGAGCGGAAGGAATCGAGCTCTGACATAGGCGTGCACAGCAATTTGTAGCTTTGGTCCGCTCCGTTGTCTGCCGACCTTTGGGTCTCAAGGTAATCGGCACCGATTGCCTCGCAATCCTCTTCATCGGCCGCAATTTCCACTTTGATGACCTGATAATCATCCTGTGCGTTTTCGGGTGCAAAAAAGAGGATCAAAAGCCATGGGATCCAGCCGCTAATATCCATCATTTAGCCCTCTTGTTACTAACGCGTCGGATAGTTCGGCGCTTCGCGGGTGATCGCGACGTCGTGGACATGGCTTTCGGACAAGCCAGCATTGGTGATGCGCACAAACTTCGCCCGCTCTTTAAGATCCGCAATCGTTGAAGAGCCGGTGTAACCCATTGCCGCTTTCACCCCGCCGACAAGCTGGTGGATCACATCCGCTGCAGGCCCTTTGAAGGGGACCTGTCCCTCAATACCTTCAGGAACCAGCTTCATCGCGGAAACGTCCTGCTGGAAGTAGCGATCAGCGCTGCCGCGTGCCATAGCGCCAACGCTGCCCATTCCACGATACGCTTTGTAGCTGCGCCCTTGGTAGAGGAAGACTTCGCCCGGGCTTTCGGCCGTGCCTGCGAGCATAGACCCAACCATCACTGTAGACGCGCCCGCTGCCAAAGCCTTGGCCGCATCGCCTGATGTGCGAAGGCCGCCATCTGCAATCACTGGCACGCCTGACTTGGCCGCTTCTTCAGCGCTTTCCATAACAGCGGTAAGCTGGGGCACTCCGACCCCAGCAACTACCCGGGTGGTGCAGATGGAACCGGGACCGATGCCCACTTTCACCGCATCCGCGCCCGCATCGATCAGCGCGCGCGTGGCTTCAGCGGTGGCAACATTGCCCGCGACCACTTGAACCGAGTTGGAGAGCGTCTTGGCCCGCTCTACGGCTCTGGAAACGTCCATATTGTGGCCATGCGCGGTGTCGATCACGATCACGTCCACTTCGGCATCGACTAAGGCTTCGGTTCGTTCGAAGCCCTTATCGCCCACCGTTGTTGCAGCCGCGACGCGCAGCCGGCCCGCCGCGTCTTTGGTGGCGTCAGGGTAGTTCACTGCCTTTTCGATATCTTTGACAGTGATCAGGCCAATGCATTTATAGTCGTCGTCTACCACCAGCAGCTTTTCAATCCGCCGCTGATGGAGCAGACGCCGGGCATCTTCTTGGCTCGTCCCTAGCGGAACAGTCGCAAGGTCTTCGGTCGTCATCAGCTCGCGAACGGGTTGCGCCGGGTTTTCAGCAAAGCGCACATCGCGATTGGTGAGAATGCCCACCAGCTTGCCCGCGCGATCAGTGACAGGGATGCCGCTGATCTTATGACTCTGCATCAAAGCTTGCGCATCGCCTAACACCGCATCCGGCCCAATGGTGATCGGATTGACGACCATACCGCTTTCAAAGCGTTTGACTGCGCGCACAGCGGTGCATTGCTCTTCGATGTCGAGATTGCGATGAAGCACGCCGATCCCGCCGAGCTGGGCCATGACAATCGCCATATCGGCCTCCGTAACCGTGTCCATCGCAGAGGAAAGCACGGGGATGTTAAGCGCAATCTCACGCGTCAGCTGCGTCTTGGTATCCGCCATGCTCGGCAGCACATTGCTCTCTGCCGGGCGGAGCAGAACGTCATCAAAGGTCAGGCCGAGGGGGATTTCCATATGCACGGAGTCTTTCATTGCGAAGATCGAATCGTGCACGTCCCTGTAGGCTGGCTTGGCGATGGACGCTAGGCTGTGTGGCTGATAATCTACCGTCAGCTTGGATACAGCTCGGTACTCGCTATCCGCCGCACCAGTTCTTCATGCAGCAGCAGATCATCAATCGCGCCGCCCAGCTCTATCCGTTCTGCCTCATCGCCGGGTTGATGATAGTCACCTGCCAGAAACGGGCCGAGGACGATTTCTGAGCTGAAAGCCGTCGATAGGAACACCGCGGGCACACCCTTATCCAGCAGCGCCCATCCATCCTGCCTTCGCACAAAGCTTTCGGCATAATCGCGGTTGCCCAATTGCCGGTCTGCGTCTTTGAGCACTTCTAGGATCACCGGGTCCAAAGGCGTGCGGCCTTCCCCTACAAACCCCACAGGCGTGCCAGTGGGCGCGACAGCGACAGTGTCAAAGTTGAAAGCGGCCACGATGGTGTCCAACGGAACAGGCGGGGTCTCCGCAAAGGTCCGCGCGCCAAACAGGCCCTGCTCCTCTGCTGTGGTGGCGAGCAGATAGATATCGCGATCATGCGGGCCACTGGCGGCTAGGCGCCTCCCCAACTCCAGCATCGAGGCGATCCCACTCGCATTGTCGATTGCACCGTTGCAGATGCGGTCTTCGGCGCCCTCATCGCCGCATGCGCCCAAATGATCCCAATGGGCGAGCAACAGAATTGCTCCTGATCCCGGCACAGCGCCCGGCAACAGTCCAAGCACATTGGAACTGGTGAAATCGCGGCGCGATGTGCGCACGTCTATTGCAATCGTCGCTTCGACCGGCGCCGAACCAAAGCCCGGCTCCTCTGCCCGGGAGAGCATGGCCTCCCAAGCGCCATCAGGCAGGCTAGCTGCCATAGCCTCGCGTGTGACGATTGCTGTGAGCCGGTTGGTTGTTTCGCGTGCCAGGGTCAGCCGCTCTCGATCAAGGCGCTGGCGCACAAAGCCCAGCAACCTCTGATCGGGGACCACACCGATCACGGCGGCGGGATTGGCCGCAAACAACCGGTCCCCCACATCCGTATTCAGCCTGTCTTGGAGGACCACAACGATCTTGCCCGCCACATCCTCTTCAAAAACAGGCTGCGTGCCATTGCCGACAAACACCACTTCGACGCCATCGATCAAAGCCCGTCTGCTGTTGGAAAAAGCGAAACCCTGGTCCTCGGAAAGGATGGTTTCGCCTTTCGCTGTTCGGACGGTGATTTTGCTATCGAGTGGAGTCGTGCTGACCAGTTCGACAGGCGCACGCCAAGCGCTGCCCGGATCATTCGTGCCTGACACCAGACCCGCTTTGCTCATTTCATCGATCAGGAACGCGACGGTGCGGGTTTCGCCTTCGGTACCCGGCAGGCGCCCGCCAAACTCGTCGCTCGCCAAGATCGAGATATCGCGCATCAGGTTGCCAGCAATCGCTTCGCGTTCTGCGGGCGGCGCAAAGGCAAGTGGACGCGTCGCACACGCGCCAAGGAAGACGCAAAGGATAGCGATCAGGACAGTGCGACCCATCCGTGTCATGCGAATTCCCCCGTCTGCGTGACGCCCCAATTATTCAGCTGTCCAGCCCCCATCAATACTCCAGTTTGCGCCGGTTACATTGCCCGCTTCCTCTCGGCACAAGAACACGGCAAGCGCCCCAATCTCTTCTGGTTGGACGAATTTCTTGGTCGGCTGTTTCGCCAGAAGTACATCGTTGATGACCTCATCCCGGCTAAGTCCGCGCGCTTTCATCGTGTCGGGGATCTGGCCTTCGATTAAAGGCGTCCAAACATAGCCCGGGCTGATGCAATTGGCGGTGACGCCGGTTTGTGCAAGCTCCAGCGCGATCGTCTTGGTGAACCCCGCAACCCCATGCTTGCTAGCATTGTAGGCGCTTTTGAACGGTGAGGCTGTGAGCGAGTGGGCAGATGCGGTGTTGATGATCCGCCCCCAACCTTTTTCTTTCATCGCAGGCACGGCAAGCCGGGTCGTGTGAAACGGCGCGGTCAGGTTAAGCCCGATCACTGCGTCCCATTTGTCCGTCGGAAACTCTTCAACCGGAGAGACATGCTGCATCCCGGCATTGTTGACGAGTATGTCGATCGCGCCAATCTCAGCCATCATCGCTTCAATCGCTGCAACATCGAGAAGGTTGGCCGCGCTATGCACTGCGCCCATCTCTTCACACAAAGCTGCAATCTCTTCAGCCTCGCCGAAACCGTTGAGAATCACATCTGCTCCTTCGGCGTGGAGCGCCCTGGCCACAGCCAGGCCGATGCCGGAAGTCGAACCGGTGACAAGCGCGCGCTTTCCGGAAAGAGTGTGGCCCATATCGCTTGTTACCCCTTGAGGAATGGTGTGAACTCCGGCACCACTGGTGCTTACGCAGTTTTTGCCGCGTGCGATGCCGTTGTCCAGCGAATTGCGCGGACCCCTGCATTCGAACATGTGCAGGTGGAAACTGTTGGGAGGGGAAGATCATTGCGGCTCAATCCGTTTGATACGTCTAAAATCAAGGTTCGATCGAGCAGCGGAGGCGCTGGCGGCAGGCGGATGGGCCGCGCAGGCGGCGTGGGCTGCGGGACGATCATCATCGCGCTGCTTGGCGCGGTGATATTCGGAGTGGACCCAGCGCAGACCATCGCGGTTATCGGAGGGATCGACCAGCAGCAAAGCGCTCCGCAACAAACCGGAGGGGAGCTTTCCGAGCAACAAGTCTGCACCAGTGGCCCCTATGCGCGAGAAGCCTGTCAAGCGCTCACCAGCCTTAACGAGACGTGGGAGGTGCAGTTTCGCAATGCGGGGGTTCCGTTTGAACAGCCCACACTCAACTTGTTCCCGAGCGGCCGAGTAAACACCAATGGCTGTGGCAGCGCCAGCTCAGCTTCGGGACCGTTTTACTGTCCGGCTGACTTGACCATCTATATCGACACCCAATTCTATGATCAGCTTGCTCAGATGAGCGGCACCGGCGGGGATTTTGCCCGCCTTTACGTCATCGCGCATGAATATGGGCACCACATCCAGAACATAACCGGCCTTGCCTCCCAAGTGCGCTCGCTTCAGCAGCGCGATCCGCGCGCTGCCAACCAGCTGCAAGTGCGGATGGAGTTGCAAGCCGATTGTTATGCCGGGGTGTGGGCTGGCCTTAACCGCAGCCGGATTGAACCGGGCGATATGGAGGAGGGATTGCAGGCCGCCTCCTCAATCGGTGATGACACGCTGCAGCGCCGGGCTGGCCAGAGGATCAATCCCGAACAATTCACCCACGGAACCAGCAGGCAGCGCATGGACGCGTTGAGGCGCGGATTGGAGAGTGCGAATTATGCGGTGTGCAACAGCTATTTCGAACAGCGTTAAAGGCGCTTTGGCCCTTGCGGTTTGTGCTCAGGTCTTTGTGTCAGCGCCGGCACTCGCACAGGCTGGCCGCGATGATCCTGATGCAATGGATGTCGCGCGCACGCCATTGCAGGACTTCAACATAGACAGCGATGATATTCCTGAAGTGCTTAATGTCGCGGCGCAAGACCCTTACGCATTCGAAGGTTTGACCGCTTGCAACGATCTCGTCGCTGAGATCGCCGCTATTGATCAGGTCTTGGGGGCGGACTTTGATCTTGCTCGAGAAGAAGAAGGTGGGATCAGCACGGGACGCGTCGCGCGCAGCGTGGTCGGCTCTTTCATTCCCTTTCGCGGGATTGTGCGGGAGGTCTCTGGCGCAAATGCCAAGGAGCGCGAATTTCGCTTGGCGGTGAGCGCTGGCATGGTGCGCCGCGGCTTTCTCAAAGGCCTAGGCCAAGCCCGCGGATGTGAATACCCGGCCCGCCCAAGGGCAGACCGGGCATCGCGCCAAACCGGTGAATAGGTAAGTCTGCTCGCTTACCGCGCAGAGGCTTGCCATTCTTCGATCTGCTGATCGAGTTCACGCACCACGCGTTCCCGCGTTTCGCTGGGCATATCGCGGCTGCTGGCAATTTGTTCACGCGCTTGGCGCAAGCCTTCGATCGCTTGCGCCATCACGCGGGTCTTGCAGATCATCACCGTGCGTGTGCCATTCTCGTCGGTCCATTCATTGACCACTTCGTCGCCTGAATTGTTGCAGCTCATGCGGACCACGGTGCGACCTCGCAGGCCCTCCGCTTCTGCCTCAGCAATTGCCTCTTCGATGATTTCTGGCAGATCCTCCAGAGACTCGCGCGCCTCAGCCAAGCTTTCGCGCAGCTCAATCACGATTTCCTCGCGTTCTTCTTCGGTAAGACGCTCCCCGTTGCGCACAACGACGCGATTTACCGTGCGGTGGGTGTGGGTCTCGTGGGTCTCGCCCTCTTCGTCATCCTCTGTCCGAACAATGACAACGACCTCTTCCGTTTCAGTGTCTTCATCATCAAGGTCAATCACCTCAACAGCGGATTGCGCGAGAAGGGCTGGCGGTGCAGGCGGGGCAGGAGGTGCGGGCGGAGCGACCAAGCCAGCAACCGGAGCAATGGGCGCAGACGGCGCTGGCGGAGCCTCCGTCGCGGCATAACTGATGGTAGCGGTAAGCGGCAGAGCAACAATCGCCCCTCCCAGCATCAAACGACCAGCGATCCGGCGAGTGCGGGGTGTATCAGACATGTTGAGGTTCCTTAGTCGTTGGATCACCGATTTCTCGCCCAGCACCGGGCACGCCATCGGGGCGGCGAGCGCATGTGCGGGGGCAATGTCGGGTCCGGTTGCAAAACGGACGATGAGGTTGGCATAGGCCTCGCGCGCCTCATCACCTTGGGCTGCGACAACACGCGCGTCACATGCCGCTTCTTGATCACGGCGCAAAGCCAGCCAGCCATAACGGCCAAGCGGGTTCCACCAGTGTAGCGCGAACAAGGGCTGCACAAGGATGTTGATCAAAAGGTCGCGCCCCTTGTGGTGGGCAAGCTCATGCGCAAGCGCCAAATCGCGCGATGTGCGGTCTGTCAGCGCGAGAAAGCCCGGCGGCAGAGCCACAACCTTATCAATCACACCAAAGGCGATGGGCGAATTTGTGCCCGGCGTTTCGACGAGGCGTACCTGCCCTTCCCGGCCCATTTCTCGCGCGCCATCAAGCAATTCGTCGCGCAGTTTGAAATAGGCGGCAAAGCGCAGCCCTAAGAAAATGGCAGCGCCGATGAGCCAGACCGCAATGCAAATCTCGATTATGGGTCCAAGATCAAGCACCGGGGTAGTCGGACCAGCATCACCGGTCGCCGCCGCCTCAATTCCCGCTGGTCGATTTGTCGTCGCTATCGCAGTTGCGGGGTCGAGGATCACAAATTCTGTTGAAGGGCCCTTGGGCGCTTGTGCTGGCTGAAACTGCATCCATGCGGGCAGCTCAATCGGGGGCAGCAGCAATCGCAGCATGGGTATCGCCCACAAGGCATAGGCCACTTGCGGCCCGAAATACTTTGCTACGGGTCGCCGAAGCACCAGCACCGCAGCAATAAGGATCGCTGTCCAAAGCAGCGTTTCAAGAAGCCAATGGGTCATCGTTTGAGCTCCTTCAAAAGAGCTTCAATCTCGCTTAGGTCATCCTCGCTCAGCGCTTCAGTCTCAGCCAGATGCGCCACCAATGACGCGGCTTTCCCACCGAATAACCGGTCAACCAAGCGGCGCGATTCCCCACCCACATAGTCAGAACGCCCAATCAGCGGGGTGTAGAGAAAGCGCCTTCCATCGGGCCGCGTTTCGATCGCGTTTTTCTGCACGAGCCGCGAAAGCAGCGTTTTGACGGTCGCAAGGCTCCAGTCGCGCTGCTCGCAAATCTCTTCGCACACATCAGACGCCGAAGCGGTCCCGCGATCCCAAAGCACTTCCATAACGGCGTGCTCTGCCTCGCTGATGCGTTCGGGCCTGTCACTACTGTCTTTGGTGTTCGTCAAGTCTGCCTCCTGCTGCCATTAAGCAGCCCCTTGATTACGCCTGTAGTCATTTGCGACTACGCCTGTAAACATTGCAGCCACATGAACGGTTTCCTGAACAGCTTGATCCTCGGCGAACTGCCGATATTCTCCGGCGAATGACATGGATTGCAGCAACGACGCTTCTCGCCCTCGCTCAGGCCGCTCCGGTAGAGGGCGACAATCAGATCATCATCGCGGATATGCGAATGCCCGCACCCCAAGCACAACAGGCGGAGCTCCCCACTGAAATACTCGAACTTTCAGAGCCGGAATTCGAAACCGTCTCGGTCGTTCTTGAAACCACGATGGGCGACATCACCATCGCTCTTGAGACAGAGCGCGCGCCGATCACAGCGGCGAACTTCCTCCGCTATACCGATGAGGACCGGTTTGACGGCATCGTCTTCTACCGCGCGATGCCGATTGAGTGGGGCGAACAGCCCAATGGCCTGATCCAAGGGGGGACGCAATGGGACCCGGACCGCATCTTGCCCGGCATCCCGCATGAGCCCACCAATGTGACAGGCCTGACCCACACAAAGGGCGCAATCTCAATGGCTATGGGAGAGCCCGGCACCGCCAATGGTGATTTCTCGATCATGGTCGGCGATCAAACCGGCCTTGATGCAAAACCCGAATCCGATGATCCCGTCTGGCAAAACGGCTATGCCGCCTTTGGCTATGTCACAGACGGCATGGAAGTGGTTGAGGCTATCCACGCTGCCCCTGTCGATCCGGAAAAGGGTGAAGGCTGGATGCAAGGGCAAATGCTGGCGGACCCGGTGGTTATCTTGGACGTGCGGCGGGTGGAGCCTGAGTAAGGCTACTCCGCAACCGCTGGTCTTCCAACAGGCTGCGAAGCGGTGGTGGGCATACGTGCCTCGAGTTCAGGCAGCCATTCGCTAACCCGCGCCCCAATCGCGGTCTGGGGCAGCGAAGCAAGCAGGCGCTGATCGGTCTCCCAGCCCGCCACAGTCCGCCCTGCCGCGCGTGCGGCTTCGGTCAACGAGACAGGTTGACGCATCGCGCGGTTAATCAGCGCATCGCCGTAAAAGGTCCAATCGTTTTCAGGCTGACACCCAAACGAGCTGCGCTGCGCGGCTGCCGCTGTCAGCACTGCGCCCTCCTCATTCGACAATTCGGGCACGAACACGCCCGAGAAGCACGCGCTGAGGATCAAGATGCGCCGCTCGATCCCCAAATCCTCCAACGCCGTAGCCAGTGTCTGCGGAGACAGGATGCCATATCCCTTATCGCCATAGTGATAGGCCAGCCCCAACGGCAATCCATGGCTGGTGGTGTAGAGCACCAACACGTCTTCTTGCGGGTCCATCACCTCGGCAATCCGAGCGAGCGAGATCAGCAGATTATCAATTGAACCGTGCGGCAAATCGTCCTGCGTCCCGTCAGGCCCTGCAAGTGACAAATCCCGGCCCGCTGCGTCGTACCGCCGGACCAGCACGTCCTTTGCCGCCCGTGCCTCGCGCGCAAAAACCGGATCGCTGTCGAGCGCAATCGTGACGACATAAGCGTCCACCACGCCCGGCCTTTGAGGCTCTAGGCCGCCCAGCGCGGCGTCAAGCCGCCTGCGCTGCGCCAACAGTTCGCGGGCGGTAAAGCTGCGCTCCAATTGCGGCGATTGCTCAAAACTGGCCTCTCGCTCGTCCGCATCTCGGCCAATTGCAAGATTGGGAAAACCGCCGCTGTGTTCAGGAGGCTGGTTGGGATTGTCTTGAGCCGCAGCGCCCGTAAGGAAACACAGCGATAGACTAAGCGCGAATACAGCCCTTTTCATCATTGCCAGACGCTGCCCGCCGCGCGCTATTGCGTCAAGCAGTAAGCGAAGGCTCCAAGGCCGGGTCATCCAGAATAACACGGTACACTTTGGTCTCTCCGATCCCTTTCAGAGTGATGAGTTCAGGCTCGGAAAAGCTTTCCGAGGTGCAAAGGGCTAGAAACGTGCTTTCCGAAACCGCGATACCACCCGGATGCGAAGCGCCTTGAATGCGCTCTGCCGTGTTGAGCGTGTCGCCCCAATAATCATAGATCATGCGCTGCTGGCCCACCACGCCGCCAACCGCTGCCCCGGTGTGGATCCCGATGCGCACTTGCAAATCAATCTTGGTTTGATCGGCGTATTGGCGCACCTGTTCCAGCACGCATTTGGCAAACCCCATTGCGGCCTCGGCATCTTTCCCATGCGAGGCAGTGCCGCCTGCGACCGCTAGGTAGGCATCGCCAATCGTCTTGACCTTCTCAACCCCATATTGCTGAGCGCAGTCATCGGCAAAGCCGAACACCGTGTTGAGCAGCTTCACCAGATGGCCCGGCGACAATTTGCGCGCCAGTTTGGAAAAGCCGACAATATCGACAAACACAACCGAGACATCGGAGAAACTGTCTGCGATCACCTCATCGCGGCGCAAGCGCTCTGCAACATCGGCGGGCAGCACATTGTGGAGCATTTCTTCGGTTTTGGCGCGCTCTTCCTCCAAGGCGCGCCGCGCCGCAAAGGTCTTACGCGCACGCCGATCAATGTCGAGATTCACAAAGCAAGCGAACGTGAAATAGGTGGTGAAGTTGGTGAAAGTGTAAACCTTGTTCACGAGCGTCCGGTCGGCCTGCAACAAGAAGAGGATGTAAAGCACAAGCAAGAGCGCAGCCCACGCCACATAGTAGCGTGACGTCGCGACAAATCCGACACTGGCAAAGACCAGCAAAATCCCAAGATTTATAACCGCCATGCCGAACCGGGTGATGCCAGTGATCTCTGCCTGCGCTCCCAAAGCCTCAATCAACAGGACCATCACCACCGCCATGATCGTGAAGATCACAACATCAATCCAGGCATGCTCGATATAGAATTTGGTGAAGGTCAGCGCGAACAGGCCGACCAGCAACAGGACAAAGGGCCCGGCCGCCATATTGTATTCGAGCACACCCTCAATCGGGAAGTGCAACGGGTTAAAGCCGATATACGAGATCAGCGTCACAATCCCGACAGCGGCAAGAAAGCGCGTGGCCGGCACGCGGGCCTCTCGCTCGCTTCTCACATAGGTTTGTTCAACCAAGGGGTCTTCAAAACGGCCCAGCATTCCCAACATAGAAACCTCTGGCGATGATCTAACCCTCATGGGCGCGATGCAATATTTGCTCCGGCGCCGCAAGATGTATCACAGGGCCTTGGGATAAGTTCCTAAATCAGACGAGCCCTTTGATCTTCGGTTAGAACGGCGCAGGCTTCCTCAGTCTTGCCGAACCAATTGTAACGATTGCGCGCGACGAGATCGTACGCCCAATCCCGGATCGGACGCGGGATGATCTGAAAGATGGTCGGGATATGCCAGAGACCGCCCATGGCACGCGCGACTTGAAAGTATCCTGCGCTCTTAATGTAGGGCCTGCCATTGCGGATGAAGAGATAGCTTTCATCCCAATCAATATCGTAATGGCGGCACAGCGCCTCGCCGAGCCCCTTCTGCGCCGACGTGAATGCAATCGCACGCCTTTTGTCATACTTCATGATGAAACCGACACCTCCGGTGCACAGCACACAGTGGTGGTCGAAGACAAACAGCGAACGGCTGTCATCAAAATCAGGCACCGCCGGATCGTCGCGAAAACTGTAGGGAGCGTAGGTTTGGAGCGACTTCTGCGTGTGGTTGGTCATTGGTCGATCACCTCTATATCCAATCCTGCAAACGCGCCGCGATATTCATCAAGGCTGATCTCGCCCAGACAAGGCCGCGCGCCGGATGTGAACGTCTTTCCTGCCGCCATCTGCTTGGCGATCAGGATCACCGGAAAGCACGGAATATAGGGACCGTGCCCTTGGCGCGCTATGATCCAGTGGCACGTTTCCAATGGATTGTCATTCGCATCCACACCCTTGATAAACATGAAAAATCCGCTGCGCCCTTTACCCATCCAGTTGAACAGCTTTGGAGACCTTCGCCAGCGCGCCAGCAAACCGGTCAAGCCGCGGGAGGATCTGCAGGGAAGCAAGCATCCCCATAAAGCGCGTACCAAAATGCAGCAGCGCAATCTCATGCCCCGCCCAGAAGGTGTGATCTCTAAGCGCGGGATAGCGCGCCTTAAACAGCGCCAAATCAGGCACATCGCCTTTGCCGAACCAGCGGATGCCAAGCCCCGGAATGCGCACCGCGCGCGTGCCAGTCCAGCCTGTGACCGCGCGCATCTCACCATCGCGCAATTCGGTGAAGCGCTGTCCGACATAGCGGAGCACGGCGGCCACCGTCCCCGCCCCGCGATTGGCTTGCTCTGCCCCGCTGATCCCATAATCGGCGCTGTGGATTGCGGCCATGCCCTTGACGGCCTCATCAAGATAGGCGGCGGTGAGAGCCGGGACCGAGCTTGCCCCCGATATCACCGCGACCCCGGCTGAGCGCGCGCTTTCGTCAAGCGCGCTGATCCCCGCCACAAATTCGCGCGCATCAGCGATGTCGCAATAATGCGCGCCGCAGGCGATGGCGGCCTGTGCGACGGCATAGCCCTGTTCGTTGTAAGGCCCCACCATATTGATGACGAGGTCAGGTGTGAGCAAGCCGAGCGCTTCAGGAGGGCCAGCAAGGTCAAAGGTGCCCTCTTCGGCGCGGTTCGCGGCATCAAGCGTTGCCGCAAAGCTCTCAGCCTTCGCGCGGCTGCGCCCGGCAATGATCAGTTGAATACCCGCGTCACCCGCAAGGCTGCGCGCGACATAGCCGCCGAAATTGCCATATCCACCGATAATCGCGACCCGCAGCATCTCTATTGGCTCCTATAGCGCGCAAGGTCGTTCGCCATTTGCGCGACGCCAAAACCGCGCCCTGCAATTGGGCCCTTGGCGCCATGCCTAATCTGGCTCTCAGCAATAACAGAGGTGCTCTAGTTTCTTAAGCTGGCGGAGGGGTTTCGCAGGGCACCCCTTCGTACCAGACTAGGACCTCATCCTGAACACCCAGACACCCTATTGCGTAGGCCTTTTGCTCCTCGTCGATGAAAAGGTCAAAGACAAAGCCGTTGATCGAAACCTGTCCGTGGTAGACCCATTTGCCAAATTTGGTGTACTCATCTTCCGGGGCAAGTTCGAGTACTTCGCCACGCATTTCGAGCTTCGCCGGCGCATCAGCATAGATTGTAGGTTCAGTAACAAAGCCTGTTGTTACATCGCTCGGCTCATCGCATTCTGGTACTGGTTCATCAGCCCCGCAGGAAGCCAAAGTAAGCAAGCTCGCGGCAATCACCACGGTCCGAAGCGATGATAGGCCGTTTCTCATGATCTCTCCGCTAAAACAGAAGCTTACCAGCGGCATCTAAAGGGATCAATAAACCCGCGCTTTCGGCTCGATATAGCTGGAATCCTCGGTCAGCGTGTATTCGTGGACCGGGCGGTAATCGATGCGGATATTGCTGCCGCGTCCGCCCCAGCCATCGAACCACGCGATGGTGTGCTTCATCCACTCTTTGTCATTGCGATCGGGGTAATCTTCATGCGCGTGCGCGCCGCGGCTTTCTTTGCGGTTGGCGGCTGATGCCATGGTGACATTGGCCTGCGCCATCAGATTGTCGAGCTCCAGCGTCTCAATCAGATCGCTGTTCCAGATCAGCGATTGGTCGGTGACGTGGATATCCTCCATCCGCTTGTTCTGTTCGGCGAGGATGTTGACGCCCTCATCCATCAGCTCTTGATCGCGGAAGACGGCGCAATGTTTCTGCATGCCCTTCTGCATATCGGCACGGATGGCAGCAGTGGGTGATCCACCTTGCGCGTAACGGAAGTGATCGACACGGCTGAGAGCGAAGTCAGCACTATCCGTTGGCAATTCAGGCTGAGCAGCGCCCGCCTTAAGATTGTCTTTGAGGTGCAATCCGGTGGCGCGGCCAAACACCACAAGGTCAATCAGCGAGTTTGAGCCCAAGCGGTTTGCCCCGTGGACCGAGACACAGGCGGCTTCGCCCACGGCGTAGAGGCCCGGCACCACCGCATCAGGATTGCCGCTCGCATCCAGAGTGACGACTTCGCCGTGATAGTTACACGGAATGCCGCCCATATTGTAATGCACCGTCGGGCGTCACGGGCAGAGCTTCGCGGGTCAGATCAACGCCTGCGAAGATCTTGCCGCTTTCGGTGATGCCCGGCAGACGCTCGGCAAGAACCTTGGGATCGATATGGTCGAGGTGAAGGTGGATGTGATCGCCATCCGCGCCCACGCCGCGCCCTTCGCGCATTTCGAGAGCCATGGAGCGGCTGACGACATCGCGGCTCGCCAAGTCCTTCGCGCTTGGCGCATAGCGCTCCATAAAGCGCTCGCCTTCTGAGTTGGTGAGGTAGCCGCCCTCGCCCCGCGCGCCTTCCGTGATGAGCACGCCCGCGCCGTAAATGCCAGTCGGGTGGAACTGCACAAACTCCATGTCTTGCAGCGGAAGGCCGGCGCGCAGCACCATGCCGCCGCCATCACCTGTGCAAGTGTGGGCAGAGGTTGCGGTGTAATAGCAACGGCCATAGCCGCCCGTCGCCAGCACAACCGATTGCGCGCGGAAGCGGTGGATCGTGCCATCATCGAGGCACATCGCCATCACACCAACGCATTTCTGTTGGCCGTCCACATCGGCCATAATCAGATCGAGCGCGAAATACTCGATAAAGAAATCAGCGTCATATTTCAGGCTCTGCTGATAGAGCGCGTGGAGCATCGCGTGGCCCGTGCGGTCTGCGGCAGCGCAAGTGCGCTGCACCGGAGGGCCCTCGCCCATATTCTGCATATGGCCGCCAAAGGGACGCTGATAGATCGTGCCATCTTCGTTGCGACTGAAGGGTACGCCAGCATGTTCCAGCTCGTAAACCGCTTGAGGTGCTTCGCGCACAAGGTACTCAATCGCGTCCTGATCGCCCAACCAGTCTGACCCCTTCACAGTGTCATACATGTGCCAGGTCCAGTGATCGGGCGTGTTGTTGCCGAGCGATGCCGCGATCCCGCCTTGCGCTGCAACAGTGTGCGAGCGGGTGGGGAAGACCTTGGAGATGTTCGCGGTGCGAAGGCCTGCTTCAGCCGCGCCAGTGGTGGCGCGAAGGCCTGATCCGCCTGCCCCAACCACAACCACATCATACACATGGTCGATTATCTTATAGGCGCCTTTCAGCGAAGGTCCGGCGTCGTTTGCGGGTGCGGTTGCCATTAGGCGGCTCCTGTAAGGGCGAGACTGGCGACGCTGAAAACGGCAAAGCCGCCCGCGCCAAATGCAAGAAGGTTGAGAGCGGAGAGCAGGCCGAACTTGGTGCCCGCATCGTGGATGTAATCCTCAATCAGAACCTGAAGACCCAGCCGCGCGTGCCAGAACACGCTGATAATCAGAAGGATCATCGGAACAGCGGCGAGCGGCTGCGAAATCCAAGCTGAAACGGTTGCATATTCAAAGTCGGACAGCAGCAGAAAGCTCGCCAAAAGCCAGCTCATCAAAACCAGATTGCCGATGGCAGTGGTGCGCGCTGTCAACCAGTGATGCGCGCCGTGATGCGACGAGCCAAGCCCGCGCACTTTGCCTATGGAAGTTCCATTACCCATTTCGCTTACCCCCTACCCAGCATCAGATACGCCCAAAGCGCCCCAGTGAGCGCAATGGCGATGAGGGGTGAAGCGATTGACCACAAACGGTTCGTGTCCAATTCGTAGCCTGCGCCAATATCGAGCACAAAGTGCCGCAAGCCGCTCATCATATGGGTGAAGAACGCCCATGTCAGACCGACGAGCACAAGTATCCCAACAGGATGTTTCGCGAACCACAGAAAGTTTTCATAAGCGGCTTCACCGCTTGCCAAAGCGCCAAGCCACCAAACCAGCACGCCAAGCCCGACAAGGGCCATGCCATCGCCAGTGGCGCGGTGAAGGATGGACACCAGCATATGCGGTCCCCACCGCCATATCTGGAGGTGCGGAGAAAGCGGTCTTTGGCTCATTGAAATCCCATGTGAGTTGTTGCCCCCATCGCTGTTTAGCGCACCCAGCAATCTAGGCAAGCATCAAAGGTGACAGCTATGCTCGACTTTGCTTGCAAATTTCGGGATAGGTGTTCGCATGGGTTGCATTCTCCTCACTGGATCGAGCCGAGGGATCGGCGCCGCTGTGCGCGATGAATTGGCTGCGCGCGGAGCTACCGTTATCGGCCACCAGACGCTCTCAGGCGATCATGATCGGATTGCCGCCGATTTCAGCGATCCGTTGGCAGTGCAAGCGCTATGGGACGAAGCGGTGAGCCGAAGCGGCGGTGAAATAGATGCGCTGATAAACAATGCGGGATTGTTCGAGGCCAACCGGATCGAGCGCTCTGACATCGAATGGCTGGATGCATGGGATGACACTTTGCGCATCAATCTGACGGCAGCTGCGCAATTGAGCCGGTTTGCGGTGCGCCATTGGCAGGAGCGAGGCTCTGGCGGCAGGCTAATCCATGTCGCGAGTAGAGCGGCCTATCGCGGCGATTCCCCAGCCCATTGGCATTATGCCGCAGCAAAAGGTGGGATGGTGGCGATGCACAAGACGATCGCGCGTGCTTATGCAAGCGAGGGAATCTTGAGCTTTGCCGTCACCCCCGGTTTCACCGACACCTCGATGGCAGGTGACTATCTGGATAGCCGTGGCGGTGAAGGCTTGCTTGCCGACATCCCGCTTGGCCGCGTCGCCTCCCCAGAGGAAATCGCCAAGATCGTTACGTTCTGCGCGCTCGATGCCCCACCATCCATGACCGGCGCAGTGATCGACGCCAATGGAGCCAGCTTTGTTCGGTAAACTTCTCTCCGCAATTCTCGCATCCGCTGCACCCGTACAAGATGCCGCACCCGAACCTATTGAGCTGCGATATGTTCCACCTGAGGAGCTTGAGATTGAGCTCCCTCCAGTCCTTGCATCTCCGCAAGAATGGGCAGAGGTGTGCGAACCATGGGACGATTGGGAGAAGCCCGCGCCGCCGTTCATTGTCGCACCCGGCACAGTCTATGTCGGAACCTGCGGGATCGCGGCTTTGCTGGTGGTGACCAACCAAGGCAATGTGCTGATCGATACCGGGACGCGCGGCGGAGCCGAGCTTGTCTATTCAAACATCCAACAATCCGGTGCCGACCCCAGCGCGATTGAGCTTATCCTCACAAGCCATGAGCATTTCGATCACGTTGGCGGTGTTGCATGGATGCAAAGGCAAACGCGGGCTCCGGTTGCTGCACTCCCTGCCGCCGCACAGGTTATCAGGACAGGCAAAGAACACCCCGAAGACCCACAGTTTGGAATGCATGGCGATATGGAGCCGTCACCCTTCGTCATCACCGCCGCCAATGGCGAACCGATGCATGTGGGTGAAGTTACCTTTACCCCCATCGCGACCCCTGGCCATACGCCGGGTGCAACAAGTTGGCATTGGGAAGTGTGTCGCGGAGGAGCATGCACCTCTATCGTCTATGCCGACAGCATGTCCCCGGTAAGCCGCGATGATTACCGCTTTTCCGATCACCCGGAATATGTCGCCCAATATCGCGCAGGGATCGCGCGACTTGCCGCGATTGATTGCGATATCCTGCTCACACCTCACCCCTCGCATAGTCAGATGATTGAACGGGCTGCCACCGGTACATTCGAGAATGGCCCCACTTGTGAAGAATACGCCGCCCGCAAAGAACGCGATCTCAACGCCCGGCTCGAACGCGAAGCCGGAGGCGACCAATGACCCCTGCGAGCTGGAAAATGAGCATTTTTGCACCCAAGAAAGTGGTGCAAGCGGCTTTGCTAGCCCATGATGAGATAGAGGAATGGGACTTCGATCTTGTGATTGCCGGCCGCGAAGTCAGCGAGGACAGGCCGCTCGATTGGGTGCTTGAGGGCTGGTATCCAAAGAAACCCGCCGCTGCACAAAAACGCGCTTTGCAGCAGCTCTTCGCCAGCGACGCCCCGGAAATCAAGATAGAGAAACTGCCTGACGAAGACTGGCTCACCCTTAGCCAGAAGGGCACACAGCCGATTGAGGCAGGGCGTTTCTACGTTCATACGCCCGATTTCCTGCCCCGCGATGGAGCGGTGAACTTCGCCATTCCTGCCAGCCAAGCTTTCGGAACAGGTCAGCACGAAACCACCGCTGGCTGCCTAGAGATGCTCGACACGATGAAGCGGCGCGGGACCCTCGCACGCAATGTCGCTGATATCGGTACGGGCACTGGACTGTTGGGCTTTGCAGCAAAGAAATTGTGGCCAGCAAGCAAACTGACGCTGTCTGACATTGATCCGATCTGTGCAGGCGTGGTGGCTGACAACGCCGCACTCAACGCTGTCCCAATGGGGACAGGCGCTGCTGCCACAGCGCTGGTGATCGCGCCTGGTATGGATCACGAATTGTTGCAATTGCGCGCGCCCTATGATCTGCTGATCGCCAATATTCTTGCAGGGCCGCTGGTTGAGCTTTCACCCGACTTTGCCGAGGCAACATCTGGTGGCGGAAATTTGCTGCTGGCAGGACTACTTGCAGGAGAGCAAGAAGCGCAGGTGCGCAGAACCTACAGGCGCTCAGGCTTCAGGCCGATCGCGCGCTTGGTGCGCGGCGATTGGGCGATTTTGTGGATGCGGCGGCGCCATGGGCGGTAGGCTTCTGCAGCTTGGCAAGTGGGGCTCGATCGCGCTTGTCGCCATCGTCGTTCTGTTTCTTTTAGGCGCTTGGATTGGTTCATCGATCGCGCGCAATTCCGACTGGCAGGAACCCGCTGTCACTGATGCAGAAGCGATCACCATTCTGATTGGGTCGAACGGCATCCACACCGAAATTGCCATGCCCATTGTCACGCGTGAGATGGATTGGAGCAGCATATTCCCGGCTAGCGACATCGCTGCACCCACTCGCGATTACACGCATGTGGCAGTCAGCTGGGGGGAACGGCAGTTCTTTCTTGAAACGCCATCATGGACAGATGTGAACCCGGTCATTGTCGTTAACGCGATGACTGGCGGCGAGGCAGTTTTGCATGTTGCCCACTATGTCCGCCCTGCCCCCGCACAAGACTACCGCGAGCTGCGCTTAAGGCCCGAAGAATACCGCGCTTTGGTCTCAGCGATAGAGAGCCAGTTGGTCGCCAGCGAAACCCGCGAAGTGCTGCCCGGATATGGCAGTTATGACGTGTTTTACACCGCGCGCGGCACCTATCACGTTGGCAACACGTGCAACCAATGGACATCCGACATGCTTGCAGCAGCAGGCGTGAAAGTCGGGCGTTGGAGCCCATTACCCGGCGGCGTGATGAAATGGGTGCCCGACCTGCCTGAAAACTAGAAATCAAGCGCGGCGCGTTTGCGCTCCAGAAACAACCGTTCTGCCGAAGGAGGATCAAGCGAAAGGGCGCGATCATAGGCTTCGACAGCCCGGTCGCGCCGTCCCAAATCCGCCAGCAAAGCCGCCCGCGCTGCGTGAAATGGACGCGCGTTTTCAAGTCTTTGCGCATCGATTTTATGGAGTTCTGCAAGGCCGCTTTCAGCACCTTGCGCCTTACCAACCGCCACAGCGCGGTTTAGCGCCACCATCGGTCCGGGGCGCATAAGCAGCAGACCGTCATACAGTTTGGCAATCACTTCCCAATCTACAGAGCCATCGAAGGCGCGCCGCGCATGGGTAAGCTGGATAGTTGCCATCACCTGATATGGACCCGGCGCGCGCAGCTCAGCCGCACTATCCAGCCATATGCGCGCTTGCTCGATGGCGTCGAAATCCCACTTGGCGACATTTTGCTCACTAAGCGGTATCATCGCGCCGTCACCTGCAACCCGCGCGCTTTCGCGGGAGCGGGCAAGCAGGATCAAGGCGGCAAGGCCAAGAGCCTCAGCTTCATCAGGCAGCAATTGAGCAACCATCTCTGCAAGCCGAGATACCTCCCCTGCCAGCGCGCTATCGCGTTCGCCTGCTGCGTCCTGATACGCGACCGTGTAAGCCAGTTCGAGGGTGAGCAGCACCGCATCAAGCCTCTCTCCCCATGCCTTTCGCGGAGGCAGTTCAAAGGCGATACCTGCATCACGCACCTTAGTCTTGGCGCGGGTGATGCGCTGGAACATTGCCTTTTCGCTGGTCAGGAAGACGCGGGCGATCTCTGCAACCGGTAGCCCGCAGATAACCTTTAGAGCGAGCGCCACGCGCGCCTCCAGCGCAATGGCAGGATGGCAGCAAATGAAGATCAGCCGCAAGCGTTCATCGGCGATGGGTTCAGGAAGTTCAAGGATCTCGGCCATATCGGATATCTGAGTTGCGCTTTCAAAGGCGCGCGCTTCCGCTTCTTTCTTGCGGATCATATCGATCGCCTTGCGCTTTGCCGCCACCGTCAACCAAGCCGTGATGTTGTCAGGTGGTTCGGTAAGCGAGAGGCACTTCGCCGCCCCTTCCGCAAACGCGTCCTCCGCCAGATCAAGATCGCGCAAATGCACGGCCAAGGTGGCGACCACCTTTGGCCGTGCATTTCCGATTGCGGCAGCGAGTTCGCTCACCCTTCCTGTTGCCAGACCGGGCGAACTTCGACCGCACCGTTGCCGGGCACCGGGATCTTGCGCGCCCATTCGATGGCAGCGTCAAGATCAGGCGTGTCGACTATATAATATCCGCCAAGGTCTTCATGGGTCTCCGCGAACGGGCCATCATGCAGCGCGCCTTCACCGGCAGTGTATTTGATCGTGGTCGCATTGGCGCCAGGTTGCAGGCGGTTGCCCGACCATTCCATACCACTCGCTGCAAGCTCTTCGATCAATTTGGTGTGACCAGCGACCGTCGCCTCCATCTTGGCTGCGCCATCTTCGCCTGCATAATAGCTTTCATCTTCATGGATCATCAGCATGTATTGCATTGCACTTTCCTCCGTCTTGGCCGCGCCGCCATGGCGAGGCTCTGACACTAAGACGAAGCGGGCAAGGTGGATTCGACAGGAGGTTCGAAAAAAAGTTGAACAGTGGGAAAAGACTCAAGGATCTGAAGCTTTGGCCAAGTGATACTGAACCACCGCACCGACCACGGCGTGCATCATCTCCATTCGCTCTGGGACCGGAGCGCGGGTGCGCGCGATCATCACCGCGACGGCATATTGTGATCCATCAGGCGCCGTCAAAACGCCAATATCGTTATAGCCGGTCTGATCGCCAATCACCCCCGGCGGAACAATGTCGAGCACCTGGCCCGTCCCCGTCTTATGCGCAATCTGCCAGTCTTCGGGCACCCCGCCCTTCAACCGGTTCGGTCCGCTCTTGGCATCGCGCAACAACGTCAAAAGCACTTGAGTGGATTGAGGGGAAAGCAATTCGCCCCGCGCCAAGCGGGCCAATGCGCGGGCCAAGGCCAATGTCGTTGCACCATCAACTGGATCATCAACATAGGCATCGAAGATCCTCTCCCGCACATCATGACGCACGGTCTTGCGCGCTTCGAAAAAAGCCTTGCCCAGCGAGAAAGAGGGGTCCCATGTCAGCCCGGCTAGCTCAGACTGCATGATCCTTTCACCGGGGCCAAACCGGATACCGGTAAGCCCCTTATCCTCAAGCATAGCGCGAACCGCTTCTGGCCCGCCAACGCGCCGAAGAAGCATATCATTGGCGGTGTTGTCCGAACTGACCAAAGCGCGGCTCATAAAATCGGCATAGGTGGTGGTGACGCTGCCACGCGCGAGGACCTGCTTTCGAATGGGCTGATGAAACAGCGTTAGGTCCTCACGGCGAACAGTGCCTGTTTCGTTGAGGTCCAGCTCGCCGCGATCCACCAGATCAAGCGCGGTCAACGCGACCCACAGCTTGCTTACGCTTTGCTGCGGCACCATCATCTCACCTTGGTAATCGACAGCCTCTCCGCTCGCTATATCGACCACCGCTATTCCGAGCCTGGAGTTGAGGTTTGCACCGGCGCGTTCAAGCTCCGCTTCAAGCCTTTGGAGATGCACGGGGCGCGTATCGATGGGTTCTGCTTCCGCACTCCCCTCACCTGCGTCCATCGAACCCGAAAGCAAAGTTGCAAGCCGAACCGCGATCACCGTCGCGCTTAGCATCACCACCGCGACCACTCCCATCCACGCCAAGGTTTGCCGCGAGACGGGCCGCCCGCCCCACTTCATTGTTTGAGAGCGTCCTCAAGCAGATCGAGCGCGTTTCGGGTGAAGACCGCCATATTGGCAATCCGATCATCGCTTTGGGTCTCTACCAGACGGGTGGTTTGGTTGGTTGGTCCCACCACTGCCGAGATGCTTTGGCCGGAGGCGACGCCCATCGGGTGATTGCTCGATCCCGCAGAGCCGCTTTCAGCGATGCCCCACTCAGCCTCCATCCGATCGCGGATCGCGCGCGCTTGCAGCAATGCGTATTCCTCTGTGACCGAACGCATGCCTCTATACGCCTCTTTGGGCAGATCAAACAGCACATCGCGAGCCTTGAACGAATAGACGATCCCTCCACCCACATAGAAGCTGAGCGCGCCCGGCACCGTCAAAAGGCTCGCCGCGATCAGGCCGCCTGTGGCGCCATCGGCGACCGCAATCTTCTCATCGCGCGCATTCAGCAGGTCCGCGATGCGCACCGCCTGCGGGTGGAGTTCGTGGAGGAGATCCATCTACTTCTCTTCATCCGATCTGTTGGCTGCTTGGCGGGCATCGTAAGCGGCACCGAAGACAATTCCAAAGCATATGCCCAGCGCTAGATTGTCGAAAACCACGCCAAAAGCGACGCCGAGCGCGATCCCGGCGCCTATTCCAGTACCGTTCGCTTTGGGCCGCTTCATCCGGCTTTCGCCACAATATCGGCCCAGCCCGATTCATCGACAACCTCGATGCCCAGCGCCTCTGCCTTCTTGAGTTTCGACCCCGCCCCCGGCCCTGCGACCAGCAGATCTGTTTTCGCGCTAACTGAGCCCGCTGCCTTTGCCCCAAGCCGCTCGGCCTGCGCTTTGGCTTCGTCGCGCGACATGGTTTCGAGTTTACCGGTGAACACCACCGTCTTGCCTGCTACGGGAGAATCGAGAATTTCGACCTCAAAGCGCGGCGGCGAAACCTCGTTCAGCAGGTCCTCCCACACAGCGACATTGTGCGGTTCGTGGAAGAAATCGCCCAAAGCCCCGACAACGCTCGGCCCGATCCCGTCAATATTGGTGAGCTCGCTCGCCGCATCTTCATCGCCTGCGCGGGCCTTCTCCGCGATGGTCCTCAGAGCGGGCAGTTCGTGGACATGCTTGAGCAGATCGCGCGCCGTCACCTCGCCCACATGCCGGATGCCAAGGCCAAACAGCAGCCGTGCGGCGTCGGGCTCGCGCTTCTCCTCCACAGCAGCCAACAGATTATCGACAGACTTATCCTGCCACCCTTCAAGCGCGAGAATTTCTGCGCGGCGATCTTTCAGGCGGTAGATATCGGCGGGGCTTTCGAGCCATTCTTTCTTGAAGAATTCCGCGATAGTCTTGGTCCCGAACCCCTCGATATCGAGCGCTTTGCGGCTGACGAAATGTTCGAGCCTCCCGGTGCGCTGTGCCGGGCAGATAAGGCCGCCGGTGCAGCGCACATCCACCTCGCCCTCTTCGGCCACCGCCTCACTCCCGCATTCGGGGCAGCAATTGGGGAAGAGGAAAGGCTCACGCGGCTCGTCTCGTGTCAGGTTCTCGACCACTTGCGGGATCACATCGCCGGCGCGCTGGATCACGACGCGGTCACCGGGCCTGACGCCAAGACGCTCAATCTCATCGCGGTTGTGCAGTGTTACGTTGGTGACTGTCACACCGCCCACCAGCACCGGAGCAAGCCTTCCCACCGGCGTCAACTTGCCCGTGCGCCCGACCTGTATGTCGATCGCCTCAAGCGTCGTCTCCGCGCGTTCAGCGGGAAACTTATGCGCGATCGCCCAGCGCGGCGCCTTACCAACTGAGCCGAGCCTGCCCTGCCAATCGAGCCGGTCGACTTTGTAGACCACCCCGTCAATCTCATAGTCGAGATCAGGCCGCGCCGCAGCGATGCGTTCGTAATGGGCGATCAGCGCCTCGACTGTGTCGACCCGGGTGAAGAGCGGTGAAATGGGAAAGCCCCATTGGCGCAGTTGCTCGACCACTTGCGCTTGGGCTTCACCCGGCACATCCGAAGCCGCTCCCCAGCCATGCGCCCAAAACCGCAAGGGCCGCGCGGCTGTCACTTTGGAATCCTTTTGCCGCAGCGAACCCGCTGCCGCATTGCGCGGATTGGCAAAGCGTTTTGTGTCTTCGGCTTCCGCCTTTTCGTTGAGCGCGGCAAAGGCGGCGCGCTCCATATAGACTTCACCGCGCACCTCGAAGATGTCGGGCACGCCGTCCGGCAACTGTTGCGGGATGTCAGAGATATGCGCCACATTGGGCGTCACATCCTCACCCACATTGCCATCGCCGCGCGTGGCTGCCCTGACCAGCTCCCCTTTTTCATAGCGCAGCGAGCAGGACAGACCATCGATCTTGTCTTCCGCCGTAAAAGCCATCGGCGCATCTTCTGCAAGGCTAAGGAAACGCTTCAACCGCGCCGCCCATTCGTGCACATCATCGGAGTTAAACGCGTTGTCGAGGCTCATCATGCGAACCTCGTGAGTCACCTTCGAAAGCGGCGAAGCCTCTATCGCATGGCCGACCTTTTTAGAGGGGCTATCGGCGCGGACCAGATGCGGAAACGCCTCTTCCAACTCACGATTGCGCCGCGTGAGTGCGTCATATTCCTGATCAGTAATCTCAGGCGCATCATCGGCATGATAGAGCTGGTCATGATGCGCAATCTGCTTGGCGAGGCGCATCAACTCATTGGCGGCTTCGGCTTCGGAGAGGTTGGTCATTGCTCCCTTTCTTCGACCGGCTCAACCGCCTCAGGCGCTTCAAGCGGAACTCCGTTTTCACTGTCACCGATCACGACGCCGTCTCCATTGACGTCGATGTCGATCTGCAAATCGCCGAAGTCGCTGACGATTTCTTCGACGCGCCGCTTGGCTTCTTCATCAGTCATTTCGCCAGAATCAACTCTGCGAGAAATCTCGCGCAGCTCGTCCAGCTTCTCGCTCCAATCTTCGCCAACGTCATCAGGAAGCTGGATCACATCGCCGAGTTCGTCGCGAAGATCACGCTCCAGCGAACCGTCGGCCACCGCGCCTGCAACCCCCAGCCCGAGAATGATGGGAGCGAGAAGACCAAGCGCAAATGAGATGAAAAAGACCCGCTTAAAGCTCATCTCGGTGACGAGCCCCAACAGCGCCATGGCCGCAAATGCGACCACTGTCATCAGGCCAACGCCTGCCAGCAGCACAATCGCAATCAACGACAGCAATATCCCTCCGAACACTTCCATCAAACCCCCTCCAACAAACGATCCGCTTGCGCGCGGGCTTCGGAGGTAATCTCTGCACCAGAAAGCATCCTTGCTATTTCTTCCTGACGTCCAGATTCATCGAGCAACGACACACTCGTCTTAGTTACGGTGCCGCTCGATGCCTTGGCGATGAGGTAATGCTGCCGGCCGCGCGCTGCGACTTGCGGGGAGTGCGTGACTGCGAGCAATTGCCCCTCATCGGCCGCCAACCGCGCGAGCCTCTCACCGATAGCGGAGGCCACCGCCCCGCCCACGCCGCGGTCAATCTCGTCGAAGATGATGGTCGCCGCCCCGCCTTTTTCCGCCAGCGCCACTTTGAGCGCGAGGATAAATCGCGAAAGCTCTCCGCCTGACGCGATCTTGGCAAGTGGGGCAAAGTCGGCGCCGGGATTGGTGGCAATCAGAAATTCTGCGCTGTCCATCCCATGCGCGCCCCACTTCTCCTCGGGCAGCTTGCCAATAGCGGTTAGGAAGCGCGCGGCATCGAGCTTCAATGGTGCGAGTTCGGCCGCGACAGCTTTGTCGAGCTTCTTGGCAGCGGCGATCCGTTGTTTCTGCGCCTTCTCAGCTGCTGCAATATAGGTAGCACGCGCTTCCTTGGCGGCGGCTTCAAGCGCGTCCAATTGCGCCTCGCCCCCTTCGATAGAGTCTAGCTTGCCCCGCATCTCCCGCATCAGATCGGGCAGCGCATCCACCTCGCAGCGGTGCTTGCGAGCGAGCGCGCGAAGTTCGAACAGGCGCGTCTCTGCCGCATCGAGCGCCTGCGGATCGTGCACCAGCGCAAAGGCAGCCGCCTCCAGCTTCTCTTCCGCCTCACCCGCTTCGATTACCGCGCGATCGAGCGCCGCAAGAGCTTCGGCCAGTAGCGGGTGTTCCTCAGCAATCCGATCGAGCTTGCGCGCGGCCACACGCAGCGAGGCGAGCGGCGAATCCGAACCTTCCCACACATGGCGCAGGTCTTCGAGATCGCTCGACAGCCTTTCACCCTTTTGCATGTCGGCGCGCGTGGCGGCGAGGCGCGCTTCTTCGCCAGCTTGCGGTTCGAGCGCGGTAAGTTCGGCCAAATGCGCGATCAACAGATCCTGATCGAGCTTGGCCTGCTCCTGATCGCGCTTGGCTTCGGAGAGACGCGCCTCCGCCTTTGCCCAGCTCGCCCAGCGGCGTTCCAGCGCGGCAAGGTCAATACCGGCATAGCGATCAAGCAGCGCGCGGTGACCGCGCGGGTTCACAAGCCCGCGATCATCATGCTGACCGTGCAGCTCTACCAAAGCAGGTGCAAGATCGCGCAGAAGGCGCGCGCTGGTGGGTTGGTCGTTGATAAAGGCCTTGGAGCCACCATCGGCCTTGACCTGACGACGGATCAGAAGGGGCTCCCCCTGCTCGATCTCTATCTCTGCTTCATCGAGTGCGTCGGCAATTAGCGATGGCAGGCTCGCAAACTCAAAGCTTGCCGTAACGCTGGCCTTGTCTTCGCCCGCACGCACTAGGGCAGTTTCTGCCCGGTCGCCCAGCACCAACCCCAAAGCATCGAGCAGGATCGATTTGCCAGCCCCCGTCTCCCCCGTCAGCACGCCAAGCCCGCGCGTGAAGTCAAGATCAAGCGCTTCGATAAGGACGATATTGCGGATGGATAGCCGGGTGAGCATTATCCAACCCGTCTAGCTCATGTGAAAAGGCGCGTCACGCGCTCTTGAAGGGTTTCAACAGCTCAGCTTGGGGTCACACCAGCGGCATGATCTTCAACCAGTTCATAGGCCTTTTCATACCATTCGGTGCCCGGATAGTTCGCTCCGAGCACGGCTGTATACTTCACCGCCTCTTCACGGATTCCCAAAGCCAAGGAGCTTTCCGTAAGACGGTAGAGCGCCTCTGGCGTGTGGCTGGTCGTCTCAAAATCCTCAACGACATTGCGGAACCGCAAAGCCGCAGCGAGCCAACGGCCTGAACGTTGGTAAAACCTGCCGATTTCCATTTCCTTGCCCGCAAGGTGATCGGACACAAGGTCAAGCTTCAACCGAGCATCGGCTGCATATTCGGTCTGCGGAAAGCGCCGGTTGACCTCGCGCAGTGCCAATTGCGCTTGCTCGGTGATCGACTGATCGCGGTTCACGTCCGATATCTGCTCGTAATAGCTCAGCGCGATCAGATAATAGGCATAGGGCGCATCCTTGTTGCCCGGATGGATCGAAAGAAAGCGCTGCGCGTTCTGGATCGCTTTGTTGTAATCGCGCGCGATGTAATAGCTGAACGCGCTCATCAATTGCGCGCGCCGGGCCCAAGGCGAATAGGGGTGCTGGCGCTCCACCTCATCAAACAGTGCCGCTGCGAGCAGAGTGTTGCCTCGATCAAGCCGCCTTTGCGCCTCACCATAAAGCGATTCCACATCGCGTGCGACATAGGCCACATCTTCATCCGCAGCGCCTCCCGAACATGCGGCGGTGGCGGTCACAGCCGCCCCGATCAGGGCGGCGCGGGTTAGGCGAGAGCGGATAAGTGTTTTCATACGCCAATCTATAGCCAGCGCCGACGTGAACGCCAAGTGAAGTTAGCCTGCTTTTGCGCCACCAAGAACGCGACGCCTTGATCTACCCCATCAAAGTGCCGTTCTGATTGCTCAAGTCCCGCTCACTCAGATGCGCAATAGGCGGTGTTCCCGCTTTCGCACAGTTCTACCCTGCGCCGCCAGTCGGCCATGTTGGCCTCATGATTGCGGCGGTTTTGGTCGATGGCGGCCTGATGCGCAGCCAACGCGTCGGCATGTTCTTGCTCGCGCCTTTGCGCTTCTGCTGCAACTTCTTGAGATTCGATGATGAAGCGCTCTCGGCGAACCCGCTGGAGTTCCACAATCCCCTCAGAATAGGCTGAAACCCGCGCATTCGCCTCGCAGCGTTCATAAAATTCGCTGGAAGACACAAACCCACGTTCTCCCGGGTCAGTTTCGAGCGCTTGTGCTTGCGAGGATTTGCGGCATTCGGCGAGTTTGGGGCCAAGGAAGCGTTCAAAATCAACGCCTTCATCACGGAGCATTTGCGAGATTTCAGCCATATCGTCGCGCACGTCGAACATGCGCGATCGGCGTAGATTCTCGCATTCAGAGCTGAGCGCTATCGCCTCTGCCTCTCGATCACGACCGCGCGTCTCGGCCAAACGTGTAACGGCTTGCTGGCAGCGCTGGTCAATCTGCTCTGGCGTTCGACCGATTGAAGATGTTGACTGCGCCTGCGCCGCGCCCATTCCTGCCAGAACGCATACTGCCAAGGCGGCTGAAACTTGAACTGAAACCCTCATAAGACCTCCCACTGCACATTGCAGCGATACGGCGTCTTAAGAATGGATGCAATTTTGTTAACCTTACCCGCAAGTATGATAGGGTGTTTGCGCTATTCTTCGCCCATACGGAGCGCTGCAATAAACGCCTCTTGAGGGATTGAGACATTCCCATATTCGCGCATCTTCGCCTTGCCCTTCTTCTGTTTTTCCAAGAGCTTTTTCTTGCGCGAAATATCCCCGCCATAGCACTTTGCGGTCACGTCTTTGCGCATTGCGGCTATCGTCTCGCGGGCGATAATCTTGCCGCCAATGGCCGCCTGAACAGGGATTTTGAAAAGGTGGCGCGGGATTAGGTCTTTCAGACGCTCGCACATGCCGCGGCCACGCTCTTCGGCGACATTGCGGTGCACGATCAGCGACAAAGCATCAACAGGTTCGGCATTGACGAGAATGTTCATCTTCACAAGATCGCCTTCGCGAAGGCCGATTTGCTCATAGTCGAAGGAGGCGTAGCCACGCGAGATTGACTTCAACCTATCGTAAAAATCAAACACCACCTCATTCAATGGCAACTCATAAGTTACCTGCGCCCGCCCGCCAACGTAGGTCAGATCAGTCTGGATGCCGCGGCGATCCTGGCACAGTTTGAGGATGGCGCCGAGATATTCATCGGGCGTGTAGATGACCGCCTTGATCCACGGCTCTTCGATCATCTCAATTCGATTGACATCAGGCCAGTCTGCCGGGTTGTGGAGCATGATCTCCTTGGCCTCTTCGTTCTTGGTCTTGCCGAGCTGCAAGCGATAGACGACCGAAGGTGCGGTGGTAATGAGGTCGAGATCGTATTCGCGGCTGAGACGTTCCTGAATGATCTCAAGGTGCAAAAGACCCAAGAAACCGGCGCGAAAACCAAACCCCAATGCGGCAGAGCTTTCCATCTCGAAGGAAAAGCTCGCATCGTTCAGCCGCAATTTGGCGATACTTTCACGCAGTTTTTCAAAGTCAGCCGCGTCGACCGGGAACAGGCCGCAGAAGACGACCGGTTGTACTTCCTTATAGCCGGGAAGCGCTTCGTCCGCCCCGCCCTTCACCGTCGTGATCGTGTCACCTACTCGGGCCTGTTCAACCTCTTTGATTTGCGCAGTGATGAAGCCGATCTCTCCTGGCCCGAGCTCAGGCAGATCAGTCCGCTTCGGGGTGAAGCAGCCAACCCGATCGATAAGGTGCTGTGTCCCCCCTTGCATGAATTTGATGTTGAGCCCCTTCGTCAGCGCGCCTTCGATGACGCGCACAAGGATGACAACGCCGAGATAGGGATCATACCAGCTGTCAACGAGGCTGGCTTTCAACGGCTTGTCGCGCTCGCCTTGCGGAGGCGGGATTTTGGCGACCACCGCTTCGAGCACATCCTCGATACCAATACCGGTCTTGGCGCTCGACATAACCGCTTCCGAGGCGTCAAGTCCGATGACATCTTCGATTTCCTGCTGGACGCGTTCTGGCTCCGCCGCAGGTAGGTCGACTTTATTGATAACAGGGACGATTTCGTGGTCGTGCTCAATAGACTGATAGACATTGGCAAGCGTCTGCGCCTCCACCCCTTGGGCTGCGTCAACAACAAGCAGCGCGCCCTCGCACGCGGCAAGGCTGCGGGAGACTTCGTAGGCGAAATCGACATGGCCGGGCGTGTCCATCAGGTTAAGCTGATAGGTCTCGCCATCTTTCGCAGTGTAATTGAGACGTACAGTCTGCGCTTTGATTGTGATCCCGCGCTCTTTCTCAATGTCCATATTATCAAGGACTTGCTCAGACATCTCGCGCTCAGTGAGACCGCCTGTGAACTGGATCAGCCGGTCCGCAAGCGTGGACTTGCCGTGGTCGATATGAGCGATAATGCTGAAATTGCGGATCTTGGAAAGGTCAGTCATGCAAGCGCGCATCTAGCTGCCCAATGCGCGCATGTCATTTAAGAAAAATGCAACAGCCACAATTGCGTTTGCGGCTGACCGGACGGCGGGTCAGGCTGCCTCAAACCGTGCATTGGCGGAATAGCCAAACTGCGGAACGCTGCCCTTCTGGTTTAGCCCCCCACCTGGCATTGCGTGATAATCACCCGGAGACAATGCCGCGAGCGGTGCGCCGGCAGAGGCCAAAGCGTAAGGGCTCACCCGGTTGCGCGTGCAAAGGCCGCCTGCGCCGTCATCTACCAAAGGTTGCTCAAACTCGAGGCCCTGCGTGTCATCATTCGTCCGGATCACGGTTGCAACTGCCAGCTGTCCTCCCCCAAGGTCTACCACAAATTGTGTGCCTTTCGGGACATCTGCCAGCCCTTCGATCAAGGCCCCGGTGCGCGAGAGATTGCGCAATGTGACCTCATACGAATGATCGTCATGGATAACCTGAATCTTACGGAACACCGTGCGCCGTTTGGCGCGCTTCAATCGGTCGCCAGCCGGGGCAATCTTCCAAGCATCGCCGATCAGCTCCGTTTCAACTGTTTCGTGGCTTACCGGATCGGAATAGATCGGGCCTTGCATGTAGTTTACACCGGCCTGCTTAAGCTTGCTGAACAGCGCGGTGCTTTCGATGCCATTGGCAACCGTTTGCATCTCCAATGCTCCAGCCAAAGCAACGATCGCGCGGATCAGGCCTAGGTCAGCGTTGTCGTGTGCTTGCGCTTCGGCGATCAACGCTTCATCGATCTTGATACAATCAAACGGTGCCCGGCGCAGATAGGCGAGCGAGGAATACCCGCTTCCAAATTCATCCAGCGTCAACCGAACACCCATCTTGAAGAGTTGAGCAAGGGTCCGGTCAACAGCGTTGGTATCACCAAAAAAGACCGCTTCACTGATCTCCAATTCCAGGCGCCCCGCAGGCAGATCGGTCTGCGACAGAACTTCTGATACGCGCTCAACAAACCCGTCATATGCGAACAATGCCACCGGCACATTCACCGCTACTCTGACTGTATCCGGCCAGCTAGCGGCTTGTCCGCACGCTTCGCCAATCGCCCAACTGCCGACTTCAACAATCTGGCTTGACCCTTCAAGGATCGATGCAAACTCTTCTTCGTCGATTTCGCCGCGTTGTTCATGGTTCCAGCAGATATGCGCTTCAAGAACGCACACTGTTTCGTCAGCCGCGTTAACAATCGGCTCGTATTTCAGGAAAAGCTGATTGTCTTCCACCGCGGTGCCAAGGCTCTCTTCTAACCGGCGGCGGAACAGGGCCTCGTTCTCCAACTCACCAGAAAAGAAGCGGTATTGGCCACGTCCACCATTCTTGGCGGCATACAAGGCAAGGTCGGCAGAACGCACAACTTCATCCATGTTCACGCCGTCATGCGGGGCGATGGCGATGCCAACTGAACAGCCGATTACACAGCGTCCTTCTTCCAGCGAATAAGGCTGCTTCAGCATCGCAATGATCTTCATCGCGATTTCGCCCAGCTCGCCGCGGTCATCAATATCAGGGATCATCACCTGAAATTCATCACCACCCAGCCGGCCGATTTCGCACTCCACTTCAACCGAGCGACGCAGACGGTCCGCCACTTGTTTGAGCAGTTCATCGCCCGCCGCATGGCCCAACGTGTCGTTAACATGCTTAAATTTGTCGAGGTCCAGCATCATGATCGCACAATTGCGTTTGGCCGCTTTGAATGCGGTCAGTGTGCTTTCGATCAACTGCTTCATGCGGTGCCGGTTGGATAAACCGGTTAGCGAATCAAACTTAGCAAGCCGGGCGGTCTCTTCCTCACGGTAATATTCATCTGTGATATCCGCGCCAGTGCCGCGATACCCCGTGAATGTGCTGCCATCAAAGACGGGCTGCCCTGATAGGCGGAGAATTGCGCCTTCTGGGCGTTTCTCAGCATAGACAGAGAAGCCCGAAAAGGCCTTTCGCGCGCCCAGCATCAGAGGCAGTGATTTGGTGCGACCATCGCGGTCCGTTGGCACAAAGACCGCGGAGAGGGGTTGGCCGATAATCTCATTAAGAGGCACATCAATACGTTCCGCGATCGCACCGCTCAAATATGTGAGGTTGCCATCCGCATCGCTCGCCCAGAACCAGCCCAGACCGGAGCTTTCAAGCTCATCCAGCATGGCCAGTCTCTCGTCATCAGAAAGCGCACCAGCTGCCCCACCGCTTTTGCGGATCGGCTTTAGCCCACTTTTCGACAAGAAACCCTTCAGGGGCACCCGCGCCATCCTTTCAAGAACTTTGCCACAATCGGACGTATTGCGTCCTGTATTTGGGTAAACCGCGTTGGTTATTTTTTTGCTAAGATTTCCGCTTAACTGGCAGAAATTTGTGGGGATGAAGGCAACAACAGTTGGCTAGCAAACAGATGAAAATGCAAGCTAATATCGTGTGATTTCGACCTCGACAAAGGCCTTGGGGCTGGTGCGAAGGCCACCGGTGATCGCAGCCACCGCTTCGTCATTGAGCGACCGCAATGGACGGCCAGCCGCTTCGATCTGATAAGGTGAGACACGGTGGCGGGTACACAGCCCATCCGCGCCATCGTTGATCAACGGAGTTTCAAACTCGACACCTTGGCTAAAGCCCTCGGAACGCCTGACAGTGGCGACAGCCAATTGCCCACCGCCAAGATCAAGGACCATGTCTGTGCCGATTGGAACATCAAGCAAGCCTTCGATCTTTGCCCCTGTCTTCGAAAGGTTGCGCAAAAACACGTTGTAGCGATCATCGCCATGAATGAGGCCGATTTTGCGGAATTCGGTGCGCCTGTCAGACCTGTACCGTTCTGGACCGCGCGGCTTGAACTCAAGCTCTCCGCTTTCAAGCCGCTTTTCGATCTCCTCAGCTGGCAACGCCCTTGCGAACAGCATTCCCTGAAGATGGGTCACGCCTTCGTTGGTGACTGCCTTCATTTCATCCTTGTTCTCAACGCCCTCACCCACGGTATCCATGCCAAGAGCGCGGGACAGCGAAACGACGGCCGCGATTATCGCATCATTCTTGTTGTCAGGCGCGGTGCAGCCTCGAACAAAGCTCTGATCGATTTTGATCTTATCGAATGGCGCGTCACGCAGGTAGCTAAGCGAGGAATAGCCTGTGCCAAAGTCATCGAGCGAAAGGCGCACCCCTAATTCCTTGAGTTGCGCGAAGATTTGCAGCGCCCTGTCCATATCGCCGACAAAGACGCTTTCCGTGATTTCCAGTTCGATCCGTTTGGGTTCGATTCCAGAGTTAGAAAGCGCACGTTGAACAATCTCGACAAAATCGTCCGCTGCAAACTGAACGGCAGAGACATTGACCGCGCCAATAATCTCCCCCGGCCATTCCTTGATCGTCGTACAAACTTTGTTGAGCGCCCATTCGCCCATTTCGCGGATCAACCCAACCTCTTCTGCAACGGGAATAAAATCCGCAGGAGAGATCATGCCACGTTCTTGATGGTTCCAGCGCATCAACGCCTCAACACAGGCGACTTGATGTGTCTTAGCATCCACGATCGGCTGGAAATGCAATTCCAACTCGTCCTTGCTGATCGCATCGCGCAAGTCAGATTCGATTTGGTGGCGATAGCTCGCTTTGTCGCGCAGCTCGCTGGAATAGAAGCGGAACTGACCGCGCCCCCCGCCTTTTGCCGCATAAAGGGCAAGGTCGGCAGCTTTGGTCAGCTCTTCATCATCGATCCCATCAAACGGTGCCACAGCGACGCCAACAGAGGCTCCGATAACGGCTCGCATTCCGTTGATCGAGTAAGGCTGCGAAACCATTTGAATGATCCGCTTCGCATAATCGCCCAGAACACCGCGATCTTCCTCATCGGGCATGATGACCTGAAACTCGTCACCGCCAATACGGCCGATCTCAACGCTGTCACCCAGAACGCGCTTCAACCGCGCTGCGACTTGTTTGAGCAGTTCATCACCAGCGGGATGGCCCATCGTGTCATTGACCTGTTTAAAACGGTCAAGGTCGATCAACATTATCGCGCAGGACCGCTTAGAAGCCTTAAAAGCGGTCAATGTCGATGCCAGCTGTTGCGCCATCCGATGCCGGTTGGAAAGGCCAGTCAGCGAATCATAGCGCGACATAATCTCAGCGTCGCGCTTGCTTTCGTAAGTATCTGAAACATCGCGAGCGATGCCATGATAGCCGAGAAACGTTCCATCGTCGGTTTTCTGCGGAACCCCGGCGATTTCCCACCACGACTTTCCTTCACCCATATCAAGATGAACCGTGACAGGTTTGATTGAGTTGCGCGTGGCCAATTGAAACTTCAGTGGCCGTTCCTGACCGCTATCTTCGCTGTCTTCAACCGGTTGAAAGACATCGGTGATCATCCGCCCAGTGACGTCAGAAGCCAGTTTACCGATGCGCTTTGCAGCTGGCTCAGAGATATAGACAAGGCGACCTTCCGCATCGCTTGCCCAGAACCAACCAAGATCAGAATATTCAAGGCTCTCTAGCAGCTTTGCCCGGCTCGACTGGTCGAACGGGCGCACAGAAACCGCGTCAGAGCTGCCGCTCTGCTCGTTGCTTTCGTTCGCCAGTCCCCCTGAAAGCCGGGAAAGAATGCCCGCCATCGCTTATTCATCTCCGAATTCGACTAGACTGGGCAATAGATCGAGAATGGTGAAAGAATGGATAATTCGAGTTAACTGTGGGTGACGATGATCCAGCGATAAGCAACCGAGTGTCTTGCAAGGGAAAGAAATGCAGGCCATCACGTTGTCAAAACAAAAGCATTCAAATCACGGATACAAAAAGGGGAAATCCAGATGGCTGACGGCGGTGTGAAGCTCGAAAACGAGGCAGCGCAATCCACCAGTGCGTTGGGGCCACTTGTTGGAGTTGCTAGAGAAGACTTTGTGAGTGCGGTCGCAGTGCTGCTGCGAGAAACGGCATCAGACCCACAGCGCATCATGAAACACGCGCAGACCGTGGGCGAAGACATGGTCAAGATTATGACCGGTAAAAGCGACCTCGCCCCCAACCCCAAGGACAAACGCTTTCAAGATCCGGCATGGCAGTTCAATCCTTTCTTTCGAGCCGGCGCGCAATATTACCTCGCTGTACAGAAAGGCATTACCAATTGGATCGAGGAGCTTGAGTTAGACGAACTCGAGCGCAACCGCGCCAATTTCATCTCTAACATCATCATCGATAGCCTTGCGCCCACCAACACGCTTGCTGGCAATCCAATCGCGCAAAAGCAGATTATCAATTCCGGCGGTCTCTCGCTGATCAAGGGGCTGCAAAACGCTTACAACGATATCGTCCATAATAAGGGGATGGTGAGCCAGGTCGACAAACGTCCGTTTAAGCTCGGTGAGAACATTGCGACCTCTAAAGGCAATGTCGTCCACCGCACCGAAATGTACGAGCTCATCCACTACGCGCCGACCACGGACGAAGTGCATGAAATCCCGCAAATGACGATCCCGCCGCAGATCAATAAAATGTATATCAACGACCTCTCACCCGAGAAGTCGATCATCAAATGGCAGGTCGATAACGGTCTTCAAACCTTTGTGATCTCTTGGCGCAACCCTTCCAAGGAGCAGGGCAGCTGGGATATGGCTGACTATATCGCTTCGTGCGAAGAGGCACTGGCGGTGGTGTCCGAGATCACCGGCTCCAAGAAGGTCAATGTTTCAGCTGGATGTTCTGGTGGGCAAACCGCATCGGTCCTCGCATCAAAACTCGCGGCAACCAAGAGCGACATTCTGGGCACGCTGACATTGATGGTATGCGTCCTTCATCCCAAACAGACCGATATCGAAGCCGGATCGCTGGTGTCAGAAAACGGTATGAAGCTCGCTCGCCAGCGCGCAACCAAGAAGGGTATTATCAAGGCGGATGATCTCGCTCGCGGCTTCGCATGGCTGCGGCCGAACGATCTTATCTGGAACTATGTGATCAACAATTACCTGCTCGGCATGGACCCGCCAGCGTTTGACGTTCTCTATTGGAACTCGGATGCGACCAACCTGTCTGCCAGCCTGATGGGCGATTTCCTGACGCTCTATGAAGAGCTCGCCTTCTCAACACCGGGCAACACCGAAATGGCCGATCACAAAGTAGACCTCACCAATGTGACCGCCGACCTCTTCATCCTTGGCGGGGTGACCGACCATATCACACCGTGGAAGGCGACTTATCGTTCGACCCAGCTGTTCGGCTCCAAAGATGTGACATATGTGCTCAGCCAATCGGGGCACATGCAGGCGATCCTCAACCCGCCGACCAACCCCAAAGCGAAGTACTTTGTTCAGAAGAAGAAGGGCAAGCTGCCAGAGACCGCCGATGAGTGGCTCCAAGGCACCGAAGAGGTGAAAGGCAGTTGGTGGCCGTTTTGGATGGAGTGGATCCAGAAACGCTCGGGCAAGAAGATTGCGGCTCCCGCAGAAGTGGGCAGCAAGGCCTATCCCCCACTCGAAAACGCACCGGGACTCTACGTAATCGAAGAAGTCTGATACAGGCACCGCCGTACAGACGAGTTTACAGTTTATGGGAGGCACGGCTGGTAAGGGATCTACCAGCCGTGTCCCCCACCCCCCGCGCTTTTGGGATCGGCGCTGCAAAAGGACGGATTTATCGTGACCGATGTGATGGACGGCGCTGTCGTCAGCATGGAAGAAGTGGGCGGACGGACGCTACGGACTGCTACATGGCGGCTCAATCAGCCATCTGAGCATCTGCCTGTTCTGTTCTTCAACGGGATCGGCGCAAATATCGAGGCCGTAGCCCCCTTGGCACAAACGCTGACAGAGCGGCCTTTTATCATGTTCGACATGCCCGGTGTGGGCGAATCGCCCGATCCGCTGGTCCCCTACAACCCGTTCACCATGAGCTGGACCGCGTCCCAATTGCTCGACAAGTTGGGAGTGGACGAAGTCGATGTGATGGGCATCAGTTGGGGCGGCGGTATGGCGCAGCATTTTGCCATGCAGCATCCGGGCCGCGCTCGCCGGGTCGTGTTGATCGCAACCAGCGCGGGCATGCTTATGGTGCCGGGCAGCCCCAAAGCGCTGACCAAAATGGCCAATCCTCGTCGCTATATTGATCCTGAATTCATGCTCAAAAACTTCGAGACGCTCTATGGAGAAGGCTTGGGCAGATCGACCGGCAAAGGCGGGCATATGTCGCGCCTAAAACCGCCCTCCCCGCGCGGTTATATGTATCAGTTGATCGCCATGCTTGGCTGGACAAGCGCGCCTGCGCTGCCGTTTCTGCTCAAGCAGGAAACGCTGATTATGATGGGCGATGATGACGCGATTGTGCCGCTGGTGAACGGCAAATTCCTCGAAATGCTGATCCCCAACAGTGAATTGGTGGTGATGAAAGGCGGCGGGCATCTGTTCCTGCTCTCGCACAAGGAAGAAAGCGTTGTGGCAATGCGCGAGTTTCTTGATGCGCCAGCAACCGAGGGCGAGGCTCTGGCAGCAGCTTAGCTGTTACGCGTCAGGCAGCCAGTCTGCGACAATCGCGTTGACTTGATCTGGCGCGTCCTGCTGGACCCAGTGGGATACTCCAGGAAGCGTCTTGAGCGTGAGTTCAGGCACCCATTCTTTGGTTCCGTGGGTACAGTGGATGTCAATCGCGACATCCTCTTCGCCCCACACCATTAACGTCGGCACATCAACTGTGAAGTCACCGCCATCAACAACCTCGCGGTGGCGCAGCAAAGCTCTGTAGTAATTGACCATCGCAGTGCGCGCGCGCGGACGCATCGCCGCTGCGCTGTAGACCCGCTGCACATCGGGGCCAAAGCGCTCTTTGTTGCAAGAGGTCTCCGCGATCAGCCGCCCAGCAGCTTTCCCGTCATGCCGTTTTAGGATAAGCTCCGGCAGCCAAGGCAGTTGGAAGAAGAAGATATACCAGCTTTTTCTCATCTGCCGCCATTTGCGGATTTCGCGGCGCGCGGGCTGAGGATGCGGAACATTCATGATGATGAGCCGCTCGAGCGGGCGCAGCTTGGTGATTGCAAACAACCAGGCAATGATCGCACCCCAATCATGCGCGATCAGCGTGACTTTGCTCGCCCCGCTTGCATCGATCAGATCAGCCACATCCTGTATAAGGTGGTCAACCGCATATTGGCGCACGCCCACGGGCCGATCCGTGTCTCCATAGCCGCGCAGATTGGGCGCCCAGACGCGGTAGCCCTTTTTGGCGAGCAAGGGGATCTGGTGTCGCCAAGAATAATGCAGTTCGGGAAAGCCGTGGAGACAGAGGGCCAGATGGTCGCCCTCGCCGGACTCAGCTACTTCGAAAGTAAGCCCACGCGTTTCGACAAAGCGGATAGCGATGCCGCTATCGGCGGGCGGGTTCCAACTGGGTGTCCGTTCCATGCTGCAGGGCCTATCACCCCGGAGCTTTACTCGCCAGCCTGCCCCTCATTCACCCGTACGGCGCGATACCCCGCAGCGCCCCTCCACTGGCAATCGCTCCGCTACAGCAAGCGCCTCTGCCGCAGCGCGAGGGCGATCCGTTGCGATAATATCCACCCCGTTTTCGCCAAGTTCAGCGTAACGTTCATCGGTGCCGAGCCGCGCAAACACGCCGTCGAGCGAGCGATCCGGGCGACCCAGCGTCCCAAAGATCACCTCAATATCCTCACTATCAAGCTCTGAGTAGAGGTCAGGCCGCGGAATGCGCGTGCCCGTGAAGGCTACAATGTTTGCGTCCGGAACCCCTGCAAAGCGCGCCGCGGTCAGATCCGCCAGATCGCTCAGGGACAGCGACAACAGCATGTCCGGCGCGAGTTCGAGCAAACGGTTCGCCGAGCCCAGATTGTAGGCGATCAGAATCACGCTATCTTCCATCCCCGTCTCGCGGATCAGCGCGATCACTTCGGCGTAGTCAGCAGTGCGCTTGAAATCGATCTGGAGCACGGTCTTACCCTTCGCCCATTCAAGCGCGGCGCGCAAAGTCGGCACGCGGTACGGCGTCACCCAGCCCGCTTCATCAACGAGATTGAGCTGCGACACTTCGCTCCACGGCACATCAGTCACCGCGCCGCTGCCCGTTGTGGTGCGATCAAGCGTGCGATCATGCATCAGATAGTGCACACCATCAGGGCTGCGCGCGACATCAACCTCCATCACCGCTGGGATGGCGGTCAGCACCGCATCCATCGTTTCGATCCCGTTCTCCGGTAGACCCGGCGAAGGCCCCCCGCGATGGGCTGAAATCAGCGTTTGGCCGGCTTCCTCATGGCAATCGAGCAGCGCAGAAAGATCGCCTTCTGCTCTGATCTCCCACGGCCCGCTTTCGAACTGCGCCTGTGCGGGGGCTGCGGCCAACATCGTCGCAGCCGAAGCGATAGCGAGGGGTCTGATCATCATTTCAAAGTCTCCTTGGCCGCCCTCGCTAAGCGGTTTTCATAGCACTTCAATGACATTTTGCCGCTTGTCAGGTCGCGGACTTTGCGACATCCTCGCCATCAAGGGAGAGAGAACATGGCGCAATTTGACCTTATCATCAGGGGCGGCACAATCGTCGATGGCACAGGAGCAGAACGCTTCACAGGCGACGTCGCCGTAAAGGATGGCCTGATCGCAGCCGTTGGCGATATTGCGGGCGAAGCCGCGCGTGAGATTGACGCGGCGGGCAAGGTCGTCGCGCCGGGCTTTGTTGACATCCACACACATTACGATGGCCAAGCAACGTGGGACCAGGAGATGGCGCCCTCGAGCTGGCACGGTGTCACGACGGTTGTGATGGGCAATTGCGGCGTCGGATTTGCGCCGGCCAAGCCCGACCGCCACGAATGGCTCATTAGCCTGATGGAAGGGGTCGAGGACATTCCCGGCACGGCCCTGTCCGAAGGGATCACGTGGGACTGGGAAACCTTTCCTGAATATCTCGACGCGCTCGAAAAGATGCCGCGTACTGTCGATATCGGCACCCATGTGCCTCACGGTGCGGTCCGCGCCTATGTGCTGGGCGACCGCGAACAGCCCGGCGCTGTCCCCACACAAGAAGACATCGCGGCCATGTCCCAAATCGTCGAGGAAGGCGTTCGCGCGGGCGCATTGGGTTTCTCAACATCGCGCACAGTGCTGCACAAATCGGTCGATGGAGAGCTCGTCCCCGGTACAACCGCGACACCGGAAGAGCTGGTCGCTATCGGCAAAGCAATGGGCCGGGCCAAGGATGCAGGCGGGCATGCCGTGTTCGAAATGGCGAGCGACCTTCAACGCGATTGGAATGAATTTGAATGGATGGGCAAACTCAGCCGAGAAGCTGGCATCCCCGTCACTTTTGCCGCGCTAGAGAGCATTGCCAAGGAAATGCCGCTCAAAGAGCAAATCGCCACGATGCGCGCGGAAAACGACAATGGCGCGAACATCGTCGCTCAGATCGCATTGCGCGGCAACGGCATCATCATGGCGTGGCAGGGCACGGTGAACCCCTTCGCCTTCCGCCCAAGCTGGAGCACCATCAAGGACCTTTCATGGGAAGAGCAAAAGGCCAAACTGCTCGATCCCGATTTCAAAAAACAGCTTTTGTCAGAATCCAACGACTATTCCGAAGCACCGATGGACATAATCGGGGTGGTGATGGTCATCACCCAAGGCTGGGCATTGCAATATGAGATGGACCCGGATTTCGACTATGAACCGGATGAAACAGCCAGTGTGAACGCGCGCGCTCAGGCGGCGGGCGTGGACCCGCAGGAATATGCTTATGACATGCTGTGCCGCGAGGATGCGACCGGCTTTATCTACTTGCCGATCCTGAATTACGCGGACGGCAATCTCGATTTTCTCCATCCCTTGCAACACGCCGATGACACGGTAAACTCGCTTTCCGATGGCGGCGCGCATTGCGGAACTATCTGCGATGCGGCCTCTCCCACCTTCATGCTCGAACATTGGGTGCGTGATCGCAAGCGCGGCGACCGGATCACGCTAGAAAACGCAATCAAACGCCAATGCCGCGACACCGCAGTGCTCTATGGCCTCGAAGATCGCGGCGTGATCGCGCCCGGCTTCCTCGCCGACATCAACGTGATCGATATGGAACGTCTAAAACTGGGCCGCCCATGGCTCGCCTTTGACCTGCCCGCCGGCGGCAAACGCCTGCTGCAAAAGGCCGATGGCTATGCCTGCACGATCAAAAGCGGCGTGGTGACCTTCGAAGAAGGCACATGGACCGGCGAAACCCCCGGCGGCTTGATCAGAGGTCCGCAGCGCGCGGAATTGGCGGAAGCGGCGGAGTGACCCTCGAAGCGATCTATTTCGTTGGTCAGACCATTGCCGCCTTCGCTATCGTCGGGTCTTTGATCTTTGTCGGCATACAATCGCGGCAAGCAAGCCGAGCCAGTGAGCTTGCAACGCTCCAGATAATGCAAGACAGGTTCGACGGCTTTCGCCGAATGGTGGTCGCCGACGAGGAGTTGGTCAACCTGTATGATCGTGGGATGAGGGACCCCGCTCTTTTGGACGAAGCCGAATTGGTCCGCTTTCGTTTAATGATCTTTGTAGCTGTTGAGGGTGCGCAATCCAGCTTCCTGGTGAGCGCCTATTCACGGTCGGCACTCGAGCAATGGTCGACTGCTGAAGCGCTTTTCCTAAGAACAATGGCCACTCCGGGTGGACGAGCATGGTGGGGGCAATTTGGTGACTCGGTGCACCCAAGATTTGCCGCGCACGTAAACCAAGAGCTGGCTTCCCTTCCCGTCAGCCGGGTGACTACCAAAGATAGCTGGATCGAAGCGCTAAATGAAATTGGTTCGGAGAAATTGTCGAAGCCCTAAGGCTCGATCACGATCCCCTTTGCAGGGTCAACGCTCCCGCTCACCATCTCGAGATAGGTCGTGCGCGCGGCTTCCAGGCCCGGTTTCACTTCAATCTCAATCGCGCCTTCCACCGAGGTAAGGAAACTCTGCCATGCAGCCGCTGCCATTTTGCCACCTTCGACCGGGCCGTGCTCTTTGAAGAAGGAGACGAAATGATCGGGGGCGAAGAACAGGATCGGTTTGGCTCCCGGCAGATCGCCGCCTGCCCCCAGCCCTGCGCCGCGTTCCTCAATATGGGTCGCGCCGACGAGGCATGAATATTTGAGGTTGTCGCCAAAATGGGTGTGGATGCTGGCGAGCAGTTTTGCGTTTCCGGCAAAATCGACACTCACGGTTGGCTCATTGGCGATGGAGGCGACATCGTCATAGGCGACGACCTCGTCATAGAGACCGGTCGACTTAACAAAGTCGACATTGCCCGCCGATGTCAGCCCGATCCGTTTGATACCCGGTGAGTTCTGTTTGACGCAGCTTGCATGGCCCATCGCTGTTTTGGATGAGGCGCTGGTCATCACCACCTGCCCCGCACCAAACCACGTCTCAGAACGCATAAAATAGTCGATGATGAAGCCGGTTTTGAACAAGGGACCAAAGATCATCCGCTCATTCTCGCGCGCTGGATCATGCTCGGGGTCCGCTGCTAGCCGGGTGTAATTGTTGTAAACCGGGCTCATCGGCTGGCGATAATCGGTCATGTCGGAAAAGCTCATCGCGGTGACATTGCCGGGAACCACGTCAAGCTGCGTGCCCATCGGCAAGTAGCCATAGACCCGCTCTCCCACTGCGATATCCGCGTGGTTGCTCTCAGTCACCACCGCATGCCCCCACATCGGCACGATACCAAGGCCCTCAGGGTTGTCAGCTTTGGGGGGGAAGAAGTCCCAATATTTAAACCCGTCGCCCACCACCGCATAGGTGATGTTGTTCGCAGTTACTGAAAAGCTTTCAACCTTCAGCCGCACAGCTCCCTCAGCGAGCGGAGCTGAACTGGTCTCGACCAGTGCGGCATCGGTCAGTGCGTCTTTGCGAACATGGACTTGGGCTAGTGACATCGTTGGGTTCTCCTCTTTGGCATCAGCCCTAACCCATCACGGCTCAGTTTCCCACACTGTTGCTGCAATGGAAGCGCGGTTTTCGCATGCCTCAAGCCATGCGGCGATCCGGTCGCATTGCGCGATGCCCACTTCGCCTTGCGGTGTAAGCTGGAGCGAGCGCACGATGGGATAGAGAAACACATCGGCAAGCGTGAATCCAAGCGCTTCCCATCCATCATCGCGCTGCAACTCTGCCTCCAAAAAGCCAAGTGCGCGACTGATATTGGGGAGCGCGGCGTTTATCTTCTCCGGATCCAACGGCCATCCGGCAACGCGGTGCATAATCCACGGCATGACAAGACCGTTTTCAAACAGCGGGAAAAGGTAATTGTTTGCAACAGCGACCCATTTGTCCATCACCGCGCGTTCGGCAGGATCGGCGGGCTGCAAGGCGCCGCCATTATGCGCGTTGTCGAGATAGTTCGCGATGGCAACGCTTTCGATCAGTTCCAGCCCATCGACCTCGACTACCGGCACTTTGCCAAAGGGATGGCGGTTGTGTGGCGCGTTCGCAGGAGTTGCTATTGTTTCGTGGGTAACGCTCGCTTCTTCGCAAACAATCTCAACAATGCGGGTGTAGGTTGAGATGACCGTACCGAAAATTCGAACCTTGGGTTCAGCTTTGCTTGTCACGGTCTATTCTGGCAGCGTATCCGCTGGCGCCTCATCTTCTTGCAAAGCCGGGCTTGAGGGTGGTTGCAATCGCGAAAGCGCTCTGCCCGCATCATTGAGCCGGACCCCAAATGCGCGCATGCGGACAGAACATGTCTGCGCAATCGTTGCTGGGTTGCTCTGCAAATAAATCGGATAACGCTCTGTAAAGGCACGGGTGATGTCGAGGCCCCGCTGCGCTTCATAGCGGCCGACAAAATAGGTGAAGGCTGAGGTCAACCCAACCTGATCATCCGGCGTCATCTCTTCTTCCAGATCAGCCATCAAAGCGCCGATATAGATGGCGCAATCCAGATCATCATCAGCGGAAAAGGCGGGTTCGAAGCCGGCGGTTTCCTGCGCCATAGCAGGGCCACCCAAAGCGAGCGCGCCCGATGCCACAAGACCAAGGGCCGATGTTTTTCCGGTTTTCGACGATATCACCCTGCTGACCCCCTCATTGCTTCTCGTCAGGTACAACAAAGGCTCCATTGCTACCAGCGGCCAGTGACCGCGCGGAGTGAAGCGGCATGGTGATCCAAAGGCCATTTTGCGGCCCGGTTTTAATCCGGCAGGTTGTGAAAGCGAAAACCCGCGCTAAGTCGGTCTCGACCGTGTTCCAAGGGATGAAAACGGGCTGTGCGAAGGGCGCAAAGATCTTCCAAATCTGTATCCGAAAGCCCTCCGGCCCCACGTCGAAAGTCAAACAACCGCGATAGCTTGGCCCAAGCGCGCCTTTGCCGATGTAAGCGCCTTGAAAATACAGGGAATTGCTGATCTTGGCTGCGGGACGGTCCGGGCAGTGCTCTTCGAGATCACCCCAAGCTGTAAACTTTATGACCGCGTATCCAACCGCCAGCCACAGGACCACAAAGCCCGCTATCGCGGTGAGAGCGAAGAGCCAGGCCATCGGCAGTTCGTGCCTAGACCCGCATTGGCATCAGGACATAAAGCGCGGGGCTGGAATCGCTCTCACGGATTAATGTCGGCGCGCCTGCATCAGCGAGGTGAAGCTCAATCTCTTCAGCATCAAACTGGCCGAGAATGTCTTTCAAGTAATTGGCGTTAAAGCCAATCTCAAAGCCATCAGAGGTGTATCCGGCCATCAGCTCTTCTGCCGCCGTGCCGTTATCAGGCGATGTCACCGACAGCGTAACCTTGTCAGTATCAAGCCCCATCTTCACCGCGCGCGTTTTCTCCGTCGCGATGGTGGCCACACGGTCAACCGCAGTAAAGAACTCCGAAGGATCGACTTTGAGCAGTTTATCATTCCCGGTTGGGATCACGCGGCTGTAATCGGGGAATGTCCCATCAATCAGCTTGCTGGTCAGAACCACGCCGCCTTCGCCCGACAGGGTGAAGCGAACCTTGCTCGCCGACAAATCGACTTGCACAGCGCCGTCCAAGGCCTCCTCAAGCAGCTTGCGCAGCTCTGCCACCGCTTTGCGCGGGATAATGACATCGGGCATGCCATCGGCACCGTCAGGCCGCGCAAGCGTGAAACGGGCAAGCCGGTGGCCGTCAGTCGCCGCCGCTTTCAGAACAGGCTCATCCTCATCGGTTACATGAAGGAAGATGCCGTTGAGGTAATACCGCGTTTCTTCGGTCGAGATCGCAAAGCGCGTGGCGTCGATCAACTGCGCGAGCGTACGAGCGGGCACCTCGAACGAGGTCGGCAGATCGCCCTCGACAATCACCGGGAAATCATCACGCGGCAAGGTGGGCAATTTGAACCGGCTGCGCCCCGCCTTGATCTCCATCCGATTTTCTGCGGTTTCAAGGCTGACCTGAGAGCCCTCGGGCAGTTTGCGAGCGATATCGAACAGCAGGTGTGCCGAAACCGTGATCGCGCCGGGCGTCTCTACCGAAGCGGCGCTCATCGTCTCAACCACTTGAAGGTCGAGGTCGGTTGCCATCACCTTCACGCTGCCCCCGTCTGAAGCGTCGATTAGGACGTTGGAGAGGATCGGAATGGTGTTGCGGCGCTCAACCACCGATTGAACATGGGAGAGACAACGCAAAAGCGTCGCGCGTTCGATCGTAGCCTTCATCGGACTTTGCCTATCACTTTCGTGTTTTAGATGGCTCTGTTAGGCCGGAATCGCCCCACCAGCGCCTGTTGATCATCAAAACCTTAGCGCGCCTGCGCCAACGGGCAAGTTTGGAGTGCTACGCGGGGGGAATGCGTTGGGGATAAGGGCCCCAAAACCGGCGCATCTTTACCCCACCATCGCCATGCCGCCGTTCACGTGGATCGTTTCACCAGTGATATAGCCCGCTTCTCGGCTGGCGAGATAAGCGCAGGCGGCGCCGATATCATTGCCCTCGCCCATCTTGCCCATCGGGATGCGCGCATTGATCGTCTCGGTTTGCTTTTCATCGAGAGCGGTGGTCATGGCGGTGCGGATAAAGCCCGGCGCGACGCAATTGGCGGTGATGCCCCGTGAGGCGACTTCTTGCGCAAAGCTCTTGGTCATGCCTGTCAGCCCGGCCTTGGCCGCGCAATAGTTCATCTGGCCCGGATTGCCGGTGTGGCCCACAACGCTGGTGATGTTGATTATCCGGCCAAAGCGCCCTTTCATCATCGGGCGAGCGCTCGCGCGCATGATGCGAAAGGCGGCTTCGAGGTTGACCGCGATCACCTGATCCCAATCCTCATCCTTCATCCGCATGGCGAGACCATCGCGCGTGATGCCCGCATTGTTCACCACAATGTCGATCCCGCCCAACGTGTCGAGCGTCGCCGGGATCAGTTCATCGACCTGTGTTTTGTCAGACAGATTGCAGGTGATTTCAACGTGATCGCCGTGTTCGGGAGAGCCAACTTCGCTTATGAGTTGTTCGCGAAAAGCGCGCAGTTTGTCTCCGTTGGAGCCCGATAACGCGACCCGCGCGCCCTGCCCTGCCAGCGCCATCGCAATCGCCGAACCAATCCCACCCGAAGCGCCCGTCACCAGCGCGTTCATTCCATCCAACCTGAACATCAAAACCTCATCTTACATCAGAACTCTCTAGCCCTGTTGCGCGCGAGGTGCCGTGGGGTCAACCGAAGACGTCAGGAACCCGGTGCAAAGCTGACCCTGCGCGCTTCGCGGATCCGTCCATTGTCCATGCTCCCCTCGACGATCTCATAGCCCATCAGTGCGAAGATGCGATCGCCCATGAAAATCGGGCGGGCATTGCCGTACCAATCGACGCAAGAGGCGATGCAGCGATCATCGCTGGCATCCTCAGTGCGAGCGGCGAGTTCGCCTGCGGGTTTGAGCGAGCGGTTGTCCCTGCGCAGGAATGCGATGGCAGAGCCGCTGCCGAGGAACTCCGCCCCATTGCGTTCCAGCCGGCGGCTGACTGGAAGGCCGAGTGTGCCGGAAAGCCCATCGGCGCTGCCACGATCAGGCTTGAAGAAGAATGCTTGGCTGCGGGTCTCACCTTCAGTCGCGCCTGCAAGCATGTACGTGTCTTCAAGCTTCGCCTCACTGCCCAGTGATAGCGACGAAAAGCCCAATGCGCCGTCGCTCGACGGGCCAACCACAACCCCATCTCTGCCCATTCGATCGAACCGAGTGATGCCGTGGCTCATCGCGATTTCCTGCACTGGACGGCCATCGAGCGGCACAGCGTAAACACGCGCCGTTTCATCTTCTGAGCCATAGCCACCAGCAGCATAGAGCAGGTAGTCGCCGACAAAGCGGTTGTGAAAGCGCCAGCCTTCGGGCTCGGGCAACTTACGATAATGGTCGCGCACCAGCATTCCTGCACCATTGCCGAAACTGTCGAACGAAACCGTGGCGAGCGACACATCACCAGCGGAAAATTCGCTCGCCCACATGCCCTCGCCATTGCCAACTGAGCGCAACAGAACCCGCAGCACGCCCTCCCCTGCGTCTTCCGCAAAGGAGAATTGATCGACCGGCGCGCCTGCCACCTGCACGGCGCCGGGCCGCGATCCATCAAGCGGTATGCGATAGAGTTGGCCGGGCGTGCGGCGTGCATCCTCATCCCATCCATATCGCGCTTCACCCGTCCAAGTGTAGACGGCTTCTCGCGAGACATAGAAAGCGCGGCTCCATGTGCCCGCAATCGCGGTGGCGCTGCATTCGAGGTCTTCGGCCGCCAGATCGCAGCGCGTCACCGTGTGCAGCATGTTCACTGGAAAGCGGCCAGAGCGGTATGGCTGCGCCACAAGGAAATCTTCGGGCTTCACCAGCACCTCTGCCTCATCATCGCCAAAATCGCGCATGGCAGGAAGCGAGCCTTCAAGGTCATTCCAATTCGCATAAACCGGCGTGTAAAGGATCAGCTCATCCCCGATCAGGCGCGAGGCATAATTGGTCGAGGAATAATAATCGCCAGAACGCATGTAATGCGTGTCGCGATAGGTCAGCTCGCCCGTATCGGAGATATCGAAGCGATTGAGTTCAGTGCCGAACGCGCCATAGGAATAGCCAATAACGATGACCTGATTGCCCCGGATGAGCATCTCGTCATACCAGGTGTCGCCGGGGTTTTTCTTCTTGGGAGGGAAGGCGTCGATTGTGTCGACGGGAGACAAAGACCCATCGCCCGTGCGCACGGTGAACAGCCGTCCGCGCCTGAGCACAACGAGGAAATCGCCCGCATTCTTGACGATCCCGCCTTCATCAACACCCGCTTCCTGCGTGTTGGTGATGCTTTCGCTTTCAGCGGGGCCAGCGCTATCAGCGGCTGCCTCCTCAACCGGAGACGGCGCTATTGCGGCTGTAACGGAAACGCCCCCATATGCGACATCGCGCCGTTGCGCCTGTTGAAGGGAAACCATCTTTTCGGCGAATTCATCAAGCGCATTGTCGTCGGCAAAGCCTTCAAGGCCGCCGAGATCTTGCACCTGGGTAGCGGTGGTGGCGTCTGCGGGCGATTGCGCAGCCAAAGCGACTGTACCCACAGCCACAGCGCCGATCATCGCGGCTGTCAGTCCAAACGAAGCAAATGAAGCAGATTTCAGCATCGGACCTCTCCTATATCCGAGTGATACACAGAGATTGCGCCTGCAAAGCTGAACGCTACCTTATCAGAGCGATTTGGCGAATTCTTCCATGCTTTCCATGGTGATAAGGCTGGTGACCTGTGCCTCTTTGTCGATCCGCCCGATCATCGGACCAAGCACTTTGCCGCCCAATTCGACAAAACTCTCCACCCCGTCATCCCGCATGGCGAGCACACTTTCGCGCCAGCGAACGCGGCCGGTGACCTGCTCGACTAACAGCCCGCGTTCCTCTTCACCCGAAGCGACTTTGGCTGCCGTCACATTGGCAAAGAGCGGCACGGCCAAATCGCCCGGCGGCTTATCCGCGAGCGCCTCTGCCATCCGGTCTGCGGCAGGCTGCATAAGCGAACAATGGAAGGGCGCGGAGACTGGCAGCGGCACGCCCCTTTTGATGCCGTGTTCTTTAACCAAGGCCACTGCGCGCTCAATCGCGCCTTTATGCCCAGAGATCACTACCTGCGTTGGATCATTGTCATTGGCAATTTCGCACACCTCCCCCTCTGCCGCTGCAGCAGCCAGCGCGCTTGCCTTTTCGATGTCCGCGCCCAGCAAAGCCGCCATCGCGCCTTCACCCACCGGAACCGCTGCCTGCATTGCTTGCCCGCGCAGTTTCAGCAGCCGTGCGGTGGTCGCCAGATCGAACGCGCCAACCGCGCACAGGGCGGTGTATTCCCCCAGCGAATGGCCCGCGACGCAATCGCCAATATCAGCCAGCACAACGCCAAATTCGCTTTCGAGCAAGCCCAAGGTCGCAATCGCATTGGCCATAATCGCGGGCTGAGCGTTTTCGGTGAGGGTCAGCTGATCTTCCGGCCCACCGCGCATGATCGCTGACAGTTTCATGCCCAGCGCGTCATCAACCTCTTCAAACACTTCACGCGCAGCTGCGCTCGCATCCGCTAACTCGCTGCCCATGCCGACTTTTTGGCTGCCTTGCCCGGGAAAAACGAAAGCGCGCATTGTTGTTTCCTTATAGGGGGAGCGGGTGGCCCCGACACGTTCAAAATTCGCTCTCCCGCTAGCCAGAGCGAGCCGGACCCGCAAGTCCGAAGGGGACCACATGATTATCGGCTGTATGGCCGATCCGGGCGCGCCCTAGATAGGGAAAGCCAGCACGATCGCACCAATAGCGAGCGATCTCCTCCTCGCTTTGCCCAAATTCGACATAGTTTTCCGGCACATCGCTAACCGCACCGAGTCTAAGGCCCGCGATCCGCGGGAGGCTGCCCGCGAGCGCGAAAAAGATGCGATCCACCGAATACATATGCTCGCTCACCTCTTCGACCATCACGATATGCCCTGAAAGATCCGGCATGATCGGCGTTTTGGCGAGCATCGCCAAGGTGATGAGGTTGAATGCGACCGCGGGGGTTGTGCCATCAAGGCTGGGTTCAAGCCCTGAATTGTCGCCGCCAAGCCAACGCAGAACTCTGCGAACCGCCTCTCTACCACCTTCGGATCGAGCGCCGCCCGCCATGGAACCATGCGCGCACTGACCGATCCCGGCGCGATACAAGGCCGCCATAAGATACCCGCAATCGGAATAGCCCACATACGTCTTTGCCCGTGCGCTGGCATTCATTTGCGCCACCGCCGCCTCAGCAATGCGATTGGAGCCATAGCCTCCGCGCGCAAACCACACCGCATCAAATGCGGGATCATTCGCGCATTCGAGCAACGCAGTAAGCCGCCGCAAATCATCGCCTGCAAAATGCCCCTGCCGGTCAAAGCATTGATCGTGAAACATCACCGAATGCTGTGGGAATTCTGCCGCCACGAGCTCTTCCAACGCTGTTGCGGATTCGCGAGAAATGGGCGTCGCCGGGGCACAAATTGCGATTTTTGACATATTGCCAGCCTATGGCGCTTGTCAGTTGTGTTGCAAGCCAATAACCATAATTTCCATGACTGGGTCTGATAATGCGGCGCTGATGGAGCGCCCTTTCTTTTTCTGCGGTATTGGCGGTTCGGGTATGCTTCCCCTTGCGCAAATTGCGCAAGGTTTGGGGCATCAAGTGGCCGGCTCTGACCGGTCGCGCGATCAGGGCCGCACGCCAGAGAAGTTCGCTTGGCTGGAAGACAATGGCTTCGCGCTTTTCTCTCAGGATGGCAGCGGCATTACATCTTCTGATCAAGTGCTCATCGCCTCAGCCGCTGTCGAGGACACGGTGCCAGACGCGGCCAAAGCGAAAGAGCTTGGGCTAAAGCGGATGACGCGGGCTGAGCTGCTCAGCGCCTTTTTCAATGAAGCGGGATACTCGATCGGGATTGGGGGGACGTCGGGCAAGTCGACGGTCACTGGTATGATCGCCTGGATCCTGACCGAAGCGGGCCATGATCCAACCGTGATGAACGGCGCGGTGATGAAGAACTTCGTAAGCGATGCCAATCCGTTTGCCAGCGCGCGCGTGGGCTCGCCGCGCATCTTTGTGAGCGAGGTCGATGAAAGCGACGGTTCCATCGCGCTCTACACCCCCACAATCGGCGTCCTTTTGAATGTCAGCCTCGACCACAAATCGATCGAGGAGTTGCGCGCTCTTTTCGGGAACTATGTCGAAACAGCCGGTTGCGCGGTCATCAACTTTGACAATGATGAAGCCCGCAACCTTGCGGGAAAGGCCAAGCAAAAGGTTAGCTTTGCACTGACCCAGGCTGATGCGGACATATATGTCGAACCCGATTCCATCGATGAAAGCCCCTTTGGCATTCGCGCAGCCGTTTTGGACAATCGCAATCGGAGAGTCTTTCCGCTGATTCTACCCATGCCGGGACGGCACAACCTCTCCAACGCTCTGGCAGCCATTGCAGCCGTCGGCGCGGCCGGTATTGACGTTGGCCAAGCGGTCTATGCGCTGCGCAACTTTGCCGGGCTCGCGCGGCGGTTCGATGTGGTCGGAACGACCAGCACAGACATCACCGTCATCGACGATTTCGGCCACAATCCCGAAAAATGCGCCGCAACTTTGCGCACCCTCAAGGCAACACCAGGCCGTGTCTTGGCGTTTTTCCAGCCGCATGGATACGGGCCGCTCAAACAGATGGGCGATGAACTGGCGGAGACCTTTGCGCGTGAGCTTGGCGACGGCGATCTCACCATCATGTGCGATCCCGTTTACTTTGGTGGTACAGTCGACCGATCCGAAGGCACTGAGCGGATCATCGATCTGATCAATTCCCAAGGCGGCAGCGCTGAACACATTGCCGAGCGCAAAGCTTGCGGGGATCGCCTTGTTGAACTTGCCCAGCCCGGAGATCGGATCGTCATCATGGGCGCGCGCGACGACACGCTCAGCAGCTTTGCAAAAGCTGTGTTCGAGCGGCTCGAGTGAGCGTCTATGAACGCGCGCGCCGCCATGCGTGGTTTATGGCCGGGGCGCTCACCCTTTCGATCCTGTTTGTTCTGGTGGTGGATCGGTTTGTCGGTCACTCCACTCTAGCGTTTGGGGTGGCAATTGTCGGCCTGATCGCTGCCAACACGCGCATGCTTGGCTTCAACTGCCCGCATTGCGGAAAGAACCTGTTTTTTCGTGGAATGTTGGTGGTGCCTTGGCCCAACCGGGTATGCGGGAAGTGCGGCGCCAATCTAGAAGAGCCTTCCCAAAATCGCTGATGGAGCAGGTAGGCGAGCACCGCTACTCTTAGCTCCATGCTTGCCCGTGATTTCTCGCTCGACACCTTGTTCAAAGCTTGCGCAACCCAGCATGCGCACAGGCCAGCCTGCGTCGATGGCACGCAACGCCTCACATATGGCGAATTGAACGCGCGGGTTGATGCGCTTGCCCATTGGTTGCTTGCCAGGGGTGTTGGCCCCTCAGACCGTGTTGCTATCCTGCTCACTGATGGCGCGCCTTATCTGACCGTGTTGCTCGCCTGCGGGCGGATTGGTGCGATTGCAGTGTTGCTCAACTGGCGGCTTGCTCCCGGAGAAATCGCATGGATTTGCGGGAACGCCGAGCCGGCTATGACATTTGCCAATCCGCGCTTCGCCGCGCTTTTGGTGGAGGCCGATGCGGGCGAAGTGATCGAAGTGGACGAGCATCACGATCCCCATGGCGCGTTCGAGGCGATCGCCAACGCGCCGAAAGATGCTCAAACGATCCCAGCACTGACGCCCAATCGCCCGCTCTACATGATGTACACAAGCGGCACGACCGGAAAGCCTAAAGGGTGCTTGCAATCAGGGTCAGCGGTGGCGTCTTCGGCGCTGGGTTTTGCAGTGCGGCGCGGGTTCACGCGCGAAGAGAGGCTGCTGTCGATCAACCCGCTATTCCACGTCGTCGGCATGCAGCAGATCGCCGCGATGCTCGCCTGTGGGGGGTGCAGCGTCTTTGCGGGCCGCGATGATGACAGCGCGGCGGTTCTCGATCTCGTCCACCGCGAGGCCTGCACCACCACCAGCGCTTTTCCTACGACCTGCTTTCCCTGGCAGGCAATGGACCCCATCCGCGACGGCGTGATGCCACTCACCAATTACACCGGAGGCGCGGGAATGCGTCCGCAGATCTATGATTTCATCGAGAAGGATTGGGATGCGCGCGTCGTGGGCGGGTATGGCCAGACGGAGGTTTGCGGCTTTGCGACCTTTATCGACTATCCCGATATGCTTGAACATCCGCGCTCCATCGGATGGACTATGCCGCATGTCGAAATGACGATCCTTGATCCCGAAGGCAATCACCTGCCCCTCGGCGAAGAAGGCGAGATTTGTCTTCGCGGGCCTTCGGTCTTGCTCGGCTATTGGCGCAATGAAGAAGCGAGCGAGGCAGCGCTTGGCCATGGATGGCTGCGCACAGGCGACCTTGGGATAATGGACGAGCGCGGTCTCGGCTATCTGCTTGGCCGCGCGAAAGAGCTGATTAAAACGGGCGGAGAAAACGTCTACCCGGCCGAAGTCGATGCGGTCTTCGCCGAAATGCCCGAAGTCGCCGATGCAGGCTGCTGCGGAGTGCCAGACAAACAATGGGGAGAGGCGGTCAAGGCCTTCGTTGTGCTCAATCCCGGCGCAAAGCTAACCCGCGAAGAGATCACCGCGCGCTTCAAAGGCAAAATCGCCGGATACAAGCGCCCCCGGTACATCGAATTCGTAGACCAATTGCCGCGTGATCCCATCGGCAAACTGCTCCGCAGCGACCTATCAACAAGACCCGTGAGCGAGGATCAGGCGGCTTAAAGGTATAAAGGCGGACATTCGGCAATCGACCCACAATCGGACGTTTGTTACGAGAGAGGGATCAGAGAGTCTTCTTGGTACTCTAAACAGATTAGATGGCGACAGTGCAAGAGTTCTGCGTACACTGCATAGGTTCCGTGGACGGGCCCAAAATAGGTGACAAAGTTGATGGACAAAGAAAAGCTTTGGCTATTCGAGGATCTCCTCGAAGGTGGCGATGTCACCAAAGTCCAGGGATTTACGGAGGTGAATCGCGATCTCGTCAAACAGTTTATGCCAGGAGGATCTCACTGGCTGCATTTTGCAGCGGGCCACTCAACGGTCGATGTGGTCAATTTCCTTATCGAAGAGGTTTACGACATCAACGCCCTCAATTGCATGGAAGACGAAAATGCACTCGTCTGGGCGGCACGAGAAGGCAAAGTCGAAATGGTGAGGTTTCTGCTGGAGAGTGGTGCCAGAATTCGCGTCGAGTCCTCGATGATCAACCCACTTTTTTCGTGCATACCCGGTGCAGACAATGATCAGCATCCGGTTTTCGGTAGCAACACAGACAAAGAAAAATACCTCAGAATAGCCAAGCTGCTTATCGAATACGGCATCGATACTAGTCTGCGTTATGACATGGCCTATGGTAAACAGATCGATGCCCTGATGTTTGCTCTGATTTGGCAAAGGCAAGATATTGCTTTGCTGATCGCAAGCGAACAAGCAGAAAGATGCGGGATAGCGCCCGAAGCATTACTTCTCGAGGCAGAGACAGCGGTTCAATCTCAAGATGTTTGGGGTAATCAGAAGAAATAGGCTTGAGCTCTCGAGATCTTGAATATCAGCATTCGGCGGCAGATTGTACATGTTCCTACACTCGCCACCTCGCAGCAATGCCTTGTTGCCTCGCTCTGCTCGCTCAATTGCTTTTCCCGGTACATACACTCCTTATTGATCGATTGGATTTCAGCCCCAGGGCATTGGGCCAAGCGCCGAAAGCTCCATCACCCGCGCGGCTTAGGGGGCGACCAGAAACGGTTGCGCGGCGGCCTATCGTCGGATCACTCAATGGTCCTTAGACCTCTACACGAAGTAGGATCGGTGCAAAGAATGCAAAGGCTTCACGTGTGCTGACCGACATACGCTTCTTTATACCCGGACGCATTTTTACCAGCACTTCCTTACCAACCTTGACGAGATAACTCTTAGACGACAGTTGTCTTGGCCGCTTCCACCCCCACAAACAGACACAAACTCAGCGCTTGTGGCTACTCATTACCGGACAGAGACATGGCAACATTCGCCCCTAATGCGCGCCTTCATAGCCGATCACTTTGTGCAGCAGGATTGCGATCACGAAGCCCAAGGCCAGACCCAGCACCGCGGAAATGGCAGCATAGGTAAACCAACCCGCTATTCCCGAAAGCGCGCCTGTGGCGCCCGCCACCGCATATTCCGCACCATGCGCAATGTCGTAAAACAGGTGGAAGCCGATCTCGTGCGTGCCGTGGATGATGATCCCGCCGCCGACCCAAAGCATCGCGACCGTTCCGATTACCGAAAGTGCGGTGAGCAATTTGGGCACAAATGCAACCAGCCCCTCCCCGAATTTGCGTGAAGCCTCGCTTTCGCGCTTGGTCATAGCAAGGCCGATATCGTCAAGCTTCACGATGATGGCGACGGTCCCGTACACTACCACTGTCACGACCACCGCGACAATCGCCAGCGCTGCTCCTTTTTGCCAAAGGCTATCCGCGATGACCGCGTTCTGCGTGAGCTCATTCAGCACGATGGCCATGATCTCTGCTGACAGAATAAAGTCGGTCCGGACCGCGCCCGCGATGCGCTGCTTTTCAAAAGCCACAGGATCGGTGATCTCATCCTCAACCGTCTTGCCGTGCTTTTCGCCGCCCAGCTTCTCCATGACCTTTTCCGCGCCCTCATAGCACAGGAACGCCCCGCCAATCATAAGCAGATAGATGATGAGCCACGGCGCAAAGTAATCGAGCAGCATCGCAATAGGCAGCAGGATAATGAGCTTGTTGAACAGGCTTCCCTTGGTGATGGCCCATATGATCGGGAGCTCGCGCGCAGGCGAAAGGCCGGTCACATAGCTTGGCGTCACAGCCGCATCGTCAATCACAACGCCCGCGGTCTTTGACCCAGCCCTGCCCGCTGCTGCTGCGATATCGTCCACCGATGCGGCGGCGGTGCGTGCGATAACTGCGACATCATCAAGCAGCGCAACTAAGCCTGAAGGCATGGAACCGGTCCCCTATCTCGAATTTTCACTTTGTCTCGATATGCCTGCCGTGCTCATATTCAATACGCAAGACGATGATCAGGCGCTTACCCCGCTTTCCAACACTGAATGAGCCGCTGAAGGCGGTGATCACTCATTTAGTAACTATAAATCAATGGTTTATAGCCAACCCCTCTCTTGGTCGACGTTTTTCAGTTTTGCCCCCTGCGTATGCACTTAGTGAACAAGCCTCATCCGAGCATCAACGCGATTGCGCATTCTCCCTTGCCTTTTGCCCTGCAATCGGTATGTGCGCGCAGCCTCCATCTTCATGGTGGCGACAAGAAAGCCGGAGGGGCCCCGTCATCCGGACGGATCAGCCAACGATCGGCAGCAGTAAAAGGAACGCAAGGTATGGCTCTTTACGAGCACATCTTCCTCGCGCGTCAAGATCTGAGCCAAGCTCAGGTGGACACGCTGGCGGCCACGGCGACCGAAATCGTCGAAGCGAATGAAGGCAAGGTCACTAAGACCGAGACCTGGGGCCTGAAATCCCTCGCCTACAAAATTGAGCGCAACCGCAAAGCTCACTTTGTGATGTTGAACATCGATGCACCGGGATCGGTCGTCGCTGAGCTTGAGCGTCAAACGCGCATCAACGAAGACGTCATCCGTTACATGACCATCCGTGTTGATGAACACGAAGATGGCCCAAGTGTAATGATGCGCAAGAATGAACGCGACCGTAAGCGTCGCAGCGAACGTGAGGAGCGCGACTGATGGCCCGCCCGTTTTTCCGCCGCCGCAAGTCCTGCCCGTTTAGTGGCAATGACGCCCCCAAAATCGATTACAAAGATGTGCGCCTGCTCCAAGGGTTCATGTCTGAACGTGGTAAGATCGTGCCTTCGCGCATCACCGCCGTTTCTGCCAAGAAGCAGCGTGAACTTGCCAAGGCCATCAAGCGCGCTCGCCATATCGGCCTGCTGCCCTACATCGTGAAGTAAGGGAGAAAAGACATGGATATCATTCTCCTTGAACGGATCGAAAAACTCGGCACGATCGGCGATGTTGTGAGCGTGAAGGACGGCTATGCCCGTAACTTCCTGCTCCCGCAGAAGAAAGCTTTGCGTGCGAACGATGCGAACAAGGCCGTTTTCGAAGCGAACCGTGAACGGCTCGAAAAAGAAAACGCCGAAAAGCGCACAATTGCCGAAGGTATGGGTGAAAAAGTTGCTGGCGCTGAGGTCGTTCTGATCCGCGCTGCATCCAACACCGGCCAGCTCTACGGCTCAGTCAATGTTCGCGACATGGTCGCTGGTCTTACCGACCAAGGCCACGATGTGAACAAGAAGCAAGTGATCATGGGCGCGCCGATCAAAACGATCGGCATGCATGAAGTCACTGTCGCGCTTCACCCTGAGGTGCATGTCATTGTGAAAGCGAATGTGGCGCGTTCAGACGATGAAGCCGAATTGCAGTCGCAAGGCGTAGACGTGCTCGCGCAGCTGTTTGAAGAAGAGCAACGCGAAATCGAAGAAGCGGCGGCCGATACCAAGATCGACAATGATGGTCTTGAACCCGGCGAAATCCCTGCGGAACTGCTCGAAGACGGCGCACAAGCTGAGGCTACCGACGAAGCTTCTGCGGCTGACAGCGAAGGCGAAGAAGCAGCCGAAGGTTGATTTTTCCCGCATTTTCGCGCATAGGAATAAGAAAGGGCGCGGCGTCGAAAGACTGCCGCGCCCTTTTTGTAACAGAGCTGTTGCGCGAACATGCGACAGGCATCTGCAACCAATAACAAGAACAATATGGACCCTTATATGACACCAGTCCCCACTATCCTTGAACAATTGCAAAGCCACTATAACGACGCGATCACCACGCTTCGCGAAGATGTTATTGCCTTCGGGAAAGATGGCACTGTTCCTCCGGCGCGAAAGCGTGTCGATGGCAGCTATGCTTATCCGCAACTGACTTTGCACTATTCGGGAGTGGGAGACCCAAAGGACCGCAGCCGCGCCTTTGGTAGGCTCGAAATGAAGGGGACTTACACCACCACAATTACCCGGCCTGACCTGTTCGCCCGCTATCTTAATGAACAACTCGAACTGATCGCAGCCGAATATGAGATCGATGTGAGCGTCTCGCGATCACGCCAGGAAATCCCTTTCCCCTATGTGCTTGACGGCGAAGCTGGCGCGGCGATGGTGGGAATCGCCCCCCAGGACATCGCGCAGCATTTCCCTTCGACTGACCTTTCCCTTATCGGCGACGAGTTGGCGGACGGGATAGAGTTTGATGATGAAGCCGATATGCCCTTGTCGCTTTTCGATGGCCTGCGGACCGATTACTCGCTGGCACGACTGGCGCATTACACAGGCACAAAGGTAGAGGACTTTCAGGATTTTATCTTGTTCACCAACTATCATCGCTATGTTGATGAGTTTGTGAACTGGGGCGCACAACAGATTTGCGATGGCGGATATTCAGGGCTTACCGGCGCAGCCGGGCTAGATATCGATGAATGCACCGATAACGCGCAAGAACTGCTGAATGACACGGCATGGCGTAAACACCAGATGCCTGCCTATCACCTGAAACGCGCAAACAATCGCGGGATCACTTTGGTGAATATCGGGGTTGGCCCCTCCAATGCTAAGACAATCTGCGATCATCTGGCCGTCTTGCGCCCGCATGCTTGGATGATGATCGGGCATTGCGGAGGGGTGCGTTCAAGCCAGAAGATCGGCGATTTTGTTCTGGCTCATGCCTACCTGCGCGATGACCATGTGCTCGATAATGTCCTCCCGCCCGAGATTCCCATTCCCCCAATTGCCGAAGTGCAACAGGCGCTTGCGGTGGCAGCAGAAGCGGTTTCGGGCGTCCAAGGGGCCAACATCAAACAGCGCATGCGCACTGGCACTGTTGTCACAACCGATGATCGAAATTGGGAATTGCACTACGCCTCCAGCGCCAAACGCTTTTCCCAGAGTCGCGCGATTGCGGTGGAGATGGAAAGCGCAACCATAGCCGCCCAAGGATACCGCTTCCGGGTTCCATATGGCACGTTGCTGTGCGTATCCGACAAGCCTTTGCACGGTGAAATCAAGCTGCCCGGACAGGCGAACAAATTCTACGAAGAGGCAATCGCAGCGCATCTCCAGATCGGGCTCGAAGCGGTACAAAGACTGCGCGATGAAGGGGACCGGTTGCACAGCCGCAAGCTGCGCGCATTCAACGAACCGCCTTTCAGGTGATGGCGACCAAGGATCAGCAGGGCATTTCCTTAGTAGTGCTGCGGGGAGCGACATCACGGGACTGCTAACCAAAACCATAGATATCGAACGCTATGGCATCGGGCGTTCAAACACCTTGGAACAATTTTGACGCAGCGATGATAACGCTGCGGGCCAGCATAAGCCTCGCTGCGATCGCATGTGCTCTTTACTTGCCCGCGTCAAGCAATGGTCTTGTTCTTCTCTACCCGCTTACCAACGAAGCGGAAGGTTTGTTGGCGCAACAGGCAAGCGCGCAAGGCAACTCGATTGTTGCAAGGGGAAGCTTCGATGCCAGCCTAATTGTAAAAGGCGATCACAAGACATTCCTGCAAAGCCTAATTGAGGATCAAATCCTCCTGCTCAACGCATCCGCGCCGGGATGCGACGCGGTTAAAGCAGCGCCCCTCACGAGCGGAGAAAATCCATGAAAGCCGCAACGGCAATGGGACTGCAAAAGCGCGGAATGTTCATCATCGTTCCGGCGCTTTGGCTGCTGACGGCTGCAATATCTGTCGTGGTCTTAAGCCGCAGCGGCGTTGGCGCGATCGCAATAGCCCTAAGCATTGCAATAAACTTAGTCCCCACCTTGTGCCTTTACAAACAACGCATCGACCAAGCTGCGCGGGCTGCAACAGGCCTCGCGGCGGGCGTTCAACCTGCAGTTCTCGTATTCGTGATGCAGGGCCTTTCTTCGCAGATCGACATGCATCTCTACTTCTTTGTCGCGCTCGCCATGTTGATCCCGCTTCTCGACAAATGGCCGATTGTCATTTCTTGTAGCGTCATAATCCTGCACCACGCCGGACTGGCCATACTTGCGCCGGAATGGGTGTTCTTCGGCGAGGTCAGTGTTTTGAAGGTTGCCATCCATGGGGTCGCAACATTGTGCATCGGAGCAGCGCTGTGCTGGATCAGCGGATGGCTTTGCGAAACCATCGCATCGTTAGAGCGGCAGCGATCGACCAGTGACGAACAGGCGAAACAACTCAGAAAAACTAAGGATTCGCTCGAGTCTGCACTTCGAGAAGTCGCGAAAGAGCAGGAGAAAAACGCCCGGGTTCGCAAGGAAATCATTGAGGTCAGGCGCGCAGAATATGAAACAGTCGCCAGCCAGTTTGAGAGTTCAATCAGCGATGTCACTCATGCGGTTGCAGCAACAGCGACTATGCTCGAAAGAAGCGCAAGAAGCCTCAAAACTCTGGCCGCCTCCGCAGGGCAAGAGGCAAATGATGTGGTCAACTCAGCCCGGTCTGCCAGCCGATCAGCCGGCATAGTGGCCAAGGGTGTATCAGAAATCTCCGTCTCCATCGCCAGCATCGCGGCCAGGGTCAATGAGCAAAGCGGGCTCACAGCAGAAGCGCAGTCGCGTACCGGCAATGGCGGCTCTGCAATTGGCACGCTGGCCGAGCGCTCCAAGACAATTGGAGAAACAACACACACGATCGTACGGATCGCAGAACGCACCGATCTGCTCTCCCTAAACGCGGCTATTGAAGCGGCATCCGCCGGCCCATCGGGCCGTGGTTTCACAATCGTGGCTCAAGAGGTAAAGGTGCTCGCCAACCAGGCCGCGCATGCTGCCTCACAGATTGATGATTTCCTAACGGGTATGCGCAAAGGCACCGTCGAAGCGGAGAAAAGCTTCAGTGCAATCAACAATGTCATCGCGGATCTCAACAATGCAGCGCGCGCAATCAGCATAGATGTCGATAATCAGCGCCTTTCAGCCAGCACGATTGACGAATATGCGTGTAACGCGGCGGAGGAGGCAGACGCCATGGTCGAGCGTACTCAAATGCTATCAGAAAAAGCCAGCGCAGCGCGCGATTTGTCAGGCGAATTGGAACATGCCGCAGCGGCCTTGGCGGAAAATGTCAGAAGCCTTGAACGGTCGACTGAGGATTTTATGCGGAACCTCAAGCAAGCAGCTTAACCCCTATGCGTTAGGGTAATATAGCCAGCCCGTCACCGCCCTCACCCGTTGGCAATCGACGCAGCACGTCACCGCTTGGGAAATCGACCTCGGCAACGGTGTTGCTGCCAGTTTCAGCTACGTAGATCTTAGACCCGTCGTCTGACCATAGGATAGTTACCTGAAAGCGGCTCTGCGCTTCTTCCGGGGATGAAACAGCGATCGTGCCAGCAACCTCGGACCGGTTGAGATCGATCACTGTCAAGCTCCCATCCATCAAATCAGAGGTTATCGCCACATCACCCTGAGGCCGGATTGCGAGGCGCAGGGGGAAGCGCCCTGTTTCAAGCGTTGAACGAATTTCCATCGTGACAGGATCGAGCGCGAAAGCTTGGTTCGAGCCTCGCGCGGAAACCCAAAGGGTTTCCCCGTCAGGGCTGAGCGCGATGCCCTCTGGTTCTTCGCCCACCGCAACCGAGAGCGGCGGCGCGTCTCCGACGAGGTCAATCCGGGTGACGGTTCGCGAACCGAGATCAGTGGTCCAAGCCGCGCTTTCATCAGGCGCGACTGCAAGCATATGACTGCCTTGTTTGCCCGTCGGATACTCGGTCAGCCCGGCATCCCCAAGGAAGTCTGAAGTCCCCACACTCGCAATCTTGAAGATTGACTGGCGTCCCTCTGCGGTCACGTAGATAGCGCCGCTTTCGTGCCAGACTAGGCCGTGGGGCCGGGCATTCTCGCCGAGTTCAATGCTTTCAAACGGGCTCAGATCGGCTGTTAGGAAGATATCGACGGTAGTCCCACCATAGCAGCCCAAAGCGACAAGCCCGCCGTCCGGCGAGGTGGCAAGCTCGTGAGGATTGATACAGCTCGGAAGGCGCTGAACCTCTTCACCCGTCTCCAAATCAATCTTGGACAGGGTGTTGCCGCGTTTGTTTGCAACGAAGAGGGTCGGACTTTCAGGAGGCTGGCCATAGTCACCCAAAGGTTCATAGACGGTCCATTCTCTCGCCGTATCGCCCTCGACCGACGGGGCGCATGCGCACAACAGCGCCAAGATTGCTGCAGCCGACATGGTGCTGACACTGTGACAATTGACCATAAGCAACGATCCTTCAGGCTGTTGAGGCGTTCAAAAACCGCACAATCGCTTCACCCAAGTCGGGCTTGATAACGCTGTTGAGGTGGGTTCCGGGCACTTCGGTATAGGCCGCGTTGGGCAGCTGCTTTGCGAGGTCTTGTGCAGAACCGTTGTCCTGATCTTCATCCCCGCAGATCACTCCGGCGGGCATGGTGATATTCGCGAGGCTGGCTAAGTCGAACTCTTCCATCGCGTCCAGCAGCAACCGTGCCGCGACCCTGTCGACCCCTTGCGATTTCAGGAAAGTTCGCGCGACATAGGCGGGATCGCCGGGTTTTATCGTGTCAAATTCATCGATTACCCGCTTAAAGTGATCCGCCCGCCGCTCCCATTCGGCGAGACCTTCAATGCCCATTCCGCAGACAGCGAGCTTTCGCGGGGTCAACGATCCGTTCGCGGTCGCATGAATGGCAGTGCGCGCGCCAAGCGAAAAACCCACTAGGTCGTATTCACCGGGCGCCAGACCCAGATGATCCACCAAAGCCGCCGCATCGCGCACCAACACGCCATCGGGATAGGCGGCTGGGTCATGCGGTGCTTCGCTGTCGCCGTGCACGCGAAAATCCAGCATGATAGCTTCGTATCCAGCCTCGGCCAGCAGCGCGTCATGTCCCCACTTGATCCAGTTCATATGGGCGGAGGAAAACAGCCCATGAAGGAGCACAACGGGCCGACCTTCGCCTGCGCGATGAATGGCCAGGCGCGTGCCGTCAAAGCTCGCAAAGCTCTCTAACATTACCGTCTTGCCAGCCCCTTTTGCTCCATCCGCCACTGAGCCGTGGTGATGCGGTCTTGGCCGAAGAATGGCTCGCCTTCAAACACCAAGGTTGGAACGCCCCAATGGCCTGCCTTTTCAAGCGCTTCTTGGTTTGCGGCGACCTCTGCATCGAGAGCCTCTGCATCGTTCACGGCCTCGGCATCCAGCTCCGCTAAATCCAGCCCTGCACGCTCAGCAGCGCCCGCCAAGTGATTACCCTCGTTCCACCCTTCAACTGACCCATCAAAGATCAGTTTCGAGGCTTCATAAGCAAACTCCAGCCCTTTGCCCCGGCGAGACGCAGACTGTCCAAGTCGCACGATGCGGTAGATATGCGGCTGGTCCTTCGCGATCTCGCGCGTGGTGAGATCTTGCACAACCGGGTCAGGTCGCGGCCAAGCATAGGGAATGCCCAATTGCTGCGCGATGCGGAACGAATCCATAACGATATAGCGCGGTGCCGCCGGGTTGCCGGTGAACAAAATATCAGGATCGCGGATCGCAATCGGCCAAACAGGGCGCAAATGGATATCGAGATCAAACTCGCGCACCATCTCGCGATATCGACCAATCGCGAGATAGGAATAGGGCGAACGAAAACTGAAGAACAGGTCTGCGGTCAGTGTCACTGCACGAGCTCCTACTATCTAAAAAAGCATTGGGTTCCGGCGTAAAGCATGCCCACTTCTTCGCCATCAATGAACCCGCCGATATCATTGGCAAGGGTGAATTCATCACCCAAAGTGCTGTCGGGTATGGGCGTGTAGCCTTCAATCGTCTCAATCTGATCACGCAGCATCCCAACATTGACATCGCCGCTAACCGTCACGGGCACCGGTGCCAGCTCCTCATCACCAATTGGCGCGCGCAGGTTCCAACCCACTAGCGTGCCATCGATAAAGTTGAGCGTCAAACCGCCAGTAAACTCTGTCAGTTCCATTGCCCCAGCCCCGCACTCCTCAATCGCATCAGTGCCGAGCGGTGCGCCCACCACACTTGTGAGACCGGCAATGCTCTCATTCTTGCCAGCGGCAAAGAAGAACCCTTCGGCACCTGCCCGAAATCCGTCTGGCTGAAGTGAAACCACCTCTAGGGCTGCATCATCGACCACTTCTTCTGGTGGAGATGGTTCAGAGCCACAGGCCCCTAGTGTCAAAGCCAGCACGCCAAGAAACAGAATTCTTTTCGAATAAATCGGTCCTAAATCTCGCTTACCCATGGTGTTCGCAGGCTCCAAAATATGATGTCGACATTGAGCTGTGTCACAGCGTAATTCTCGAATTCTTCACGCGTGAACTTTTCACTGGTTTGAGGGTTTGTATAGGTCAGCGTCGGCCCTTGAACCGCCATTGCCACAACGGGCAAGTCGGCGCCTTCGCTCCTTAGGAACTGATATGCGTTCTTTTCTTGGGCACGCCGGTAGGGAATGATGTCTGGACCGCCCATGCCTATGCCTTCGGTGCGTCCCAACTCAAACAAGCGACTCATATACTGGCGGTCATTGTCCCATTCGCATGGCCAGAAATTGACATACTGGACCACCAATGAATGCTCAAAAGCGGACCTTGCTACGCGAAGGTTTTCCATCTCCGCTTCGAAGTAAGCGTCACATGTAAAACCCTCAGGGGCACCCTCGCCCTCCAAAACCTCAATCGCCGTTTCGGGCAGGTTGATACCATAGATGCGCCCGTCAAAGCGCTCTCCCAAAGCGTTGAGCAAGGCCTGAAAACGCTCACGGACAGCCGGATTCCATTGCGCTGCCACCCAGCCAGAGCCCTTTTCAGCCCCTTCCCCCGCATTATCAGACTGCCGCACCAGCCCACCGCCATAGCGGGGCTCTTCAAGGATGTAATCTGGCACATAACGGCTTTCGGGCAGAAAGAAGCGATCTTGGATTTGAATGAAGAGACGCTTGCCGTGCTGCTGCGCGAGCGCAAGTTCACGTTCAATTTTTTCAAACTGATACTCGCCTTGGCTCGGCTCCAGCCTGCGCCAGTTGTAGATTACTTGCACACCAGAGATATCGTCGCGCGCTAGCAGATTCTCGTGATTTGAGAGTTCTGCTCCACCTATGAAGATAAAGTGCTGAAGCCCCTCCTCGACAACTTGGTCCTGCCTGTCTTCATCCGTGATCGGGTCCGGTGGTTGCGCGCATGCTGTTGCCGCTTGAAAAGCAGTGAGCGCAAAGAAGGCCGCCAAAACTCGGTCGAACGGAAAAGCCAAAGCACCTACCCCTTCTTCAAATGCCTCCGGCCAAGTAACTCGGCGATCTGGACCGCGTTCAGCGCTGCGCCCTTGCGCAGATTGTCGGAGACGCACCACAAGGTCAAACCGTTCTCTACCGTCGGGTCTTCGCGCACGCGGCTGATGTAAGTCGCACCATCGCCAGCGCTTTCAACCGGAGTGATGTAGCCTTCATCTTCGCGCTTATCGATGAGCATGACACCCGGCGCCTCGCGCAGGATCTCTTGCGCCTGGCTTGCCGAAATCTCGCTCTCGAACTCTATATTGACCGCTTCGGAATGACCAACAAACACAGGCACACGCACGCAGGTGGCGTTGAGTTTGATCTTAGGGTCGAGGATCTTCTTGGTCTCAACCATCATTTTCCATTCTTCCTTGGTCGAACCATCATCAAGGAAGACGTCGATATGTGGGATGACGTTGAAGGCGATTTGCTTGGTGAACTTTGCTGGTTCCACCGGATCGCCCACAAAAATCGCGCGGGATTGTTCAAACAATTCGTCCATCCCCGCTTTGCCCGCACCAGAGACCGACTGATAGGTTGAGACCACCACCCGCTTAATCGTCGCGGCATCGTGCAGCGGCTTTAGCGCCACAACAAGCTGTGCCGTAGAGCAATTTGGATTAGCGATGATATTGCGCGCGCTGTAACCATCGATGGCATCAGGGTTCACCTCGGGCACGATCAACGGAACATCGGGCTCCATCCGATAAAGCGATGAATTGTCGATCACCACGCAGCCCGCAGCCGCGGCCTTGGGTGCGTATTCCTTGGCCGGGCCTGATCCTGCTGCAAACAGAGCAATGTCCCAACCGGACCAGTCGAAATGCTCAATGTTCTTGCATTTGAGCATTTTGCCGGTGTCGCCAAATTCGACTTCGGTGCCTTGCGACCGGCTGCTTGCAACCGCAGCAACCTCATCACATGGAAATTCGCGCTCTGCCAAGATCTGCATCACTTCACGGCCGACATTTCCGGTCGCACCGACGACTGCTACACGGTAGCCCAATTCACACACTCCAACTTCAGATTTTTGCCGATTATGTATTGTTGCGCGCCTCGCTGACGGTACTAGCCTCGCTTGGCAAGGAGAAAGATGCGTAATGACAACACAAGCGAATGCGCAGAGCCTCGATACACATGAGTGGCGTAGAAGCGCCAAGTATTTTGAGTTTGAGGAGCATAAGATTGCCTATTGGCTGGGTGGTGACGAAAACGCACCGACTCTTCTGCTGGTTCATGGGTATCCCACATCCGCATGGGACTGGGTGCCTGTCTGGAACACCCTTGGCGCAAACCATCGCCTGATAGCATGCGATATGCTTGGGTTTGGCATTTCAGACAAGCCGAAGGACGGATACTCGATCCATCTACAAGCAGATATTCAAGAAGCTTTTCTGGCCCATCTTCAAATCACCGAGTTTGATGCGTTGGTGCATGATTATGGCGTTTCGGTTGGACAAGAACTCTTGGCGAGACAGCAAGAGGGCTCCGGAGCACTGGGCCTTAGCCAAATGGTGTTTCTCAACGGAGGTATCTTCCCTGACCAGCACCGCCCGCGTCCGATGCAAACATTGGGGGTGTCTCGCTTTGGCTTTCTGCTTGGCATTCTGAGCAGCCGAAAGCGCTTTGGAAAGAGCTTTTCAGAGGTGTTTGGCCCAAACACGCAACCCAGCGAGACGGAGCTTGACGATTACTGGAGCTTGATCAGTCACAAAGGCGGCAACCGGATCATGCATAAGCTGCTCCACTATATTGGGGACCGGGTCACCCATAAGAAACGCTGGGAAGCTGCGTTGGTGGGTGCGCAAGGCAAGATCGGTCTGATCAACGGCGCGCTGGATCCCGTTTCAGGCAAACACGCCTTTGACAAATGGCGCCAGGTGGTGCCCGATGCCAGGCACCACCTAATCGAGAACGTAGGGCACTACCCTCAAGTCGAAGCGCCCGATGAGGTCGCCGCAAAAGCGCTGGAGTGGCTCGCCTGATTCACTCCGGCGGCGTCACCCCATGGCTTTCAAGGAAACGAAACATTGTGTTCCAGAGGTGCGGGCTGATCTGCTCGCCTGAGACTCTGTGCGTGTATCCGGGATAGAGCATCATCTCGAACGGCACGTTGTTCTCTTGCAGAACACTGATCAGCTCAGATGAGTTCTCAAACACCACATTGTCATCAGACATGCCGTGGATCAGCAAGAGCGGATCGGTGATATTTGTTGCATCGGGAATGGCGCTAGCGGTTTCATAGGCCTCTGGCACTTCGCGTGGGTCACCCATGAACCGTTCGGTGTAATGCGTATCATACAGCCCCCAGCGCGTGACCGGGGCGCCAGCAATACCTGCCGCATACAGCCCCGGATCGGCCTGCAATTGCTTGAGGGTCATATAGCCGCCATATGACCAGCCATAGATCGCAATCTTGTCGGCATCGACAAAATCGAGCGTCTGAAGGAACTCCGCTCCCAGCCTCTGGTCGCGCACTTCGACCCCGCCCATTGCGCGGTACAATGGCTGCTCAAAATCCACGCCTCGATTGGCAGTGCCGCGATTGTCGAGCACGAAATAGATGTAGCCGCGATCAACGACAGCCTGTGCAAGCGCGCCGCCCCAACCTTTGTCGACCAATTGTGGGCCCGGTCCTGAGTAATGGTAGTAAAACACCGGATATTGCTTACCCGGCTCCATCTCGGGCATTAGCATCATATAATGCAGTGGGGTCCCGTCCTCAGCCTCAATCGTTCCGTATTCAGGCGTCACATGGCTCGTGAGGAACGGCGCATAAGGATGATCTGCATCCAGCGCGTTCTCCTCAATCCAGGTGATCCGCTCGCCCTGTGTGTTGGCAAGATAGCTCTGGGTTGGCTGGTTGGTCGCAGAACGGCTGATAAGCAGCGTTTCTCCGTTGCCAGCCATACTAGCCGAGTTGGTGAAAGCAGGATCGCTTATCCGCTGATGCCCGGCATCGCCCGATAGGCTGGCGCCAAATATCTGCTCAGTCAGCACGTCTTCCACCGCGCGGTAGAAGAATTGGTTCTCAGCCTCGTTCACACCGACAAGCGCAGTCACAGGCTCGGTCAAGCTGGTGAGTTGCTGCCAGGTGCTCCCATCGAAACGGTAAAAATTGCCGAATCCATCGCGTTCCGACCACCACAGCAGGCTGCCATCGGAGAGGAAGCGGTAATTGTTGGACAAGTTGATCCAATACTCGTCACGCGCAGCATTTTCGGTGAACCACACTTCGCTCGCGCCTGTTGCTGGATCGACTTTGAGCATATCCAGCACGGTCTGTTCGCGATTCTGGCGCTGGACATAGATCATTCCGTCAGTGCCCCAATCGACGCGGGCAACATAAATGTCGGTGTCCGCGCCAAGATCAACCTTCACACGGTTCCCGCCATCAGGGTCCATCACGTAAAGCTCAACAATCGCATTGTCAGAGCCTGCCACGGGATAGCGTTGATCGAAGACGCTGGTGCCGGTTGCGCCAATCGCCGCGCGTGTGACGATGCCGACGGGGCTTTCATCGGTGCGCTGGACGACAAGGCGGCTGTCATCAGGCGACCACCAATAGCCCTCGATCCGGTCCATCTCTTCCTGCGCGACAAACTCTGCTTCGCCCCAACGGATGGTGTCATCTTCGCGCGGTGTGATTGGTGCGGCTTCTTCGCCTACTGCGCCGACCCATAGCTGGCGGTCCCGCACAAAGGAGACAAAACCTGCACTCGTGGACAGTTTCGGATTGAGCTCACTTTCTTCGGTATCGGTCAGCCGCTGAACGCTCCCATCAAGCCGCGCGAAATAGAGGTCGCCATCGATTGGCACCAGCACTCCGCTCGCATCGCTCGCCCATTGGTAGGAGATGATGCCAGACAGGTTTCCAACCCGCGCGCGTTCACGCTGCATCTTTTCATCTTCGGAAAGCTCGCGGCCCGACCCAATAGCCTCACTGTCAACCAGCATCCGCCATTCGCGCGATTCAAGGTCAAAGCCCCACAGATCATAGCGCGCTGCATTGTCCTCACGGTTGCGCAGCAGGGTTAGATAGCGGCCATCGGGGGAGAAACGGGCTTGGCGCGGCGATGGGCCATTCAGCGATGGCGAGGCATATACGCGTTCAAAGGTCAAAGTGGTGTCAGAAGTCACATGATCATCCGCGATTGCAGGGGTGGAAAGGAGCGCAGCGGCAGCAGCGATAAGAGAAAGACGCATAAGAAGCAGAGCCTTGTTGATTGGATGCACCTTCCTCGCAACCACTCGTCGCCATTGCAAGTGCCAACGAAAAAGGGCGACCCTCAACAGGGCCGCCCTTCGGTGATTTCGTTGTAAAAGCTGCCTTAGCTTTTCGGGGCATTGTCCCGGCGCTCGGCGATACGCGCACGCTTACCGGTGCGACCACGCAGATAGTAAAGCTTCGCACGGCGCACCACGCCGCGGCGGACAACGGTGATGCTGTCGACGATGGGTGAGTAAAGTGGGAACACACGCTCCACACCTTCACCAAAACTGATTTTGCGAACGGTGAAGTTTGAGTTGATGCTGCGGTTTGAGCGAGCAATCACCACGCCTTCAAAGTTCTGCACACGCTCCCGCGTGCCTTCCTTAACCTTCACGCCCACGCGAACAGTGTCGCCTGCGCGGAAGTCTGGGATCTCTTTTTCGACCTTGCCGATTTCTTCGGCTTCGATTTGCTGGATCAGGTTCACTGGTCCGGTTCCTTTTTTTCTCGCCGCGCGCCAGAGGCAGACTGGTCCCGAACGCTCTCATAGCGTTCCCAAAGGTCCGGCCTGCGTAACCGAGTGATCTCTTCCGACTTCGCTTTACGCCAAGCCGCAATCTTCGCATGATCCCCCGATCGCAGCACTTCGGGGATCGTGCGCCCTTCCCATTCTTGAGGTCGGGTGTAGTGCGGGTACTCAAGCAGGCCGTCCTCGAACGACTCCTCAGTCCCACTAGAAGCCGCGCCCATTACGCCGGGAAGCAGCCGAATGCAAGCGTCAAGTATGGTTAGCGCGGCTGTCTCTCCGCCGGAGAGGACGATGTCGGCAAGGCAGACCTCCTCGATTTGCGGTCGAGCCTCGAACAGTCGCTCGTCAAAGCCCTCAAACCGGCCGCATAGAATGGTGACACCGGGACCGCCCGAGAATTCGCGAATGCGGCTCTGCGTGATGGGTTTGCCGCGCGGGGTCATGGCGAGAACGGGTGCGCCAGTGGTCACGCTATCCAGCGCGCGCGCCATCACATCGGCCTTAAGCACCATCCCCGCCCCGCCCCCTGCGGGCGTGTCATCAACGGTGCGATGCTTGTCCGTGGTGAAATCGCGGGGGTTGACGGTGTCGAGAGACCAATCGCCGCGCTTAAGCGCCTTGCCCGCGAGGCTCGCGCCGAGGGGTCCCGGAAACATCTCCGGATAGAGTGTGAGGATGGTGGCACGAAAACTCACACCTCCCCTCCCTTGAGGGAGGGGATCGAGGGGTGGGTGTACGACATTCGCGATGAAGCGCCCGCCTCAAGCACAGAACGCCCCTCCCCAACCCCTCCCCGCACGGAGAGGGGCTTTTGGGATTGATGCGTGAGGATGGTGGCAGCGAAGGTCATCTTTGCTGCTTACGCTGTAAAAACATAACAAACGCCCCCGCTGCGCCTGCGCCATAGGCAAACGCAATCGCAGTGAAAACGTAAAGCTCTGGCCAAGCCTTCATAATGCAAATCTCAGGAGCGCTCTTCCACATAACGCAAGGATCCCAGCTTCCAGTCCTTGAAACGCCACTCACTAGAATCATGGCCAAAGGCGTTGCTGCCAGTAGGCCGCCAATGACTATTCCAATCCACTGATGAGTTGCGCCCCACATCTTCCGGAATAGGAACATCACGAAGACGGGCGCGAACAAGTAGCATGCGATGACCAGCCATACGACCGGGTTATCCATCCCAATTCACCCCATCCTTAGCCCGCGTATCCACATTTAGCTCAAACACATCAGGCCGCGAGTAGTGGCCGTCGGTATCCAGGCTGGTAAGACCCTGCCCGCGCTCTGAAATGTCGAGCTCAGCGTGCAAAATCTCCTCGCCCTCACCCGCCTCAGCCAAAACCCGCGCATCAGGCGCGATAATCATCGAGCCACCGCGATTGAGCGCCTCGCCTTCAATCGCCTCGAACAGCTCTTTCGCTTCGACGGACCCACCCACCCGCTCCAACCCATCGAACAGGTCATCGCGTTGCTGCACCAGCCCTGCGGCGAGCACAAAGCACCGCCCCTCCATCGCATAATGCCGGGACGCAAGCGCATATTCCTCGCGCACGGTCGGCCAAGCGGCCACATGCACTGCCTCGCCCAAATTGTGCATCGCGGCGCGTGCAAGCGGCATCCAGTGTTCCCAGCATATGAGGTTGCCCACCCGGCCCCATTCCGCCTCGTGCACACCCAAGGTCGAACCATCACCGCGCATCCAGATCAGGCGCTCGCCATGCGTTGGGACGAGCTTGCGGTGGTCGAGCGGCTCTAGGCCGGGGCGGAAGAGCAATTGGTTGTTGTAGAGGCTCTGACGCACCCGTTCATGCGCGCCGATGGAGATGCAAGCGCCGCTCTCATCGCACAATTCCTGCAAGGGCAGCAGCCGCTCGTCACCGGGCACAATGGCGTTATCGAGCATGATCTGGTGACACGCTTGGGTGCCCGGATGATCCCACAATGCAGCCCCGGGCGCTTCATCCAGCCACAGCGGATAGCCGCCCAAGAACGTCTCGCCAAAAGCCACGAACTGGGCCCCCGCATCAATCGCCTCACGGGCAAGGCGAGCGGCTTTCTCAATCCCTCCATTGAAATCCAAAGGAATCGGAGCGGCTTGGCAGATGGCGACGTTGAGGGTGTTCATGCCCCCCGCTTACGCCGACCGCTCATCCCCCGCAACCGCCGCATCCGCCTCCGCAGCCTGAGCCGCCGCCATCGCTGTCTCCGCCAGTGCCTCCGCCATCGCCGGAGGCCGCTTGGCGCGCAGCGTGCACCGGTTCCCATGGGGTGCCGACCAAAACCCCCGTGCCAAACAATGCAACGGCGAAGCCTGCCTCATTGGCCTGCGGAGCACGCTTCAGGCGGCTGCCATTGTCTTCCATGGTCCTGACCACTTCTTGGCCCGCAATGGTGCGCTTGTTCCCGCTAAAGAAGCGGATGAGGCCGCACACGAAGGTGACGATCAGCAGCACGACGAGAAAACCCGTCGGCTCGCCCTGCGCCTCGCCCGCCTGTTGGCGATAGAGGCCAATGAGAAACAGCAATGCGTAAGGCAATATCGAGAGGAACCGCAGCTGCAAACGCTCTGAGCTGTCCATCATCAGTCCGCGCTGGATCAGCCGCGCCTCAACGCGCTCGGCCTGGGCAGAGATGGATTTTTGCGCTTCGGATGTGGTGAAATCGCCCATCTTGGCGAGCACTGCGCGCTCTGCATCGCCGTCGGCGCCCTCACTCCTCGCAACCCGCAGCTTCTTCTTCTCGCCTTCTCCCAGTAATCCCTTGGCAAAGAGCGACGACAGCACCGCGACGTTCAAACGATCTGCGCCGCCGGTAAGGACTGCGACCTCCTCCAAATCGTCCACTTCACCGCGTCTCCCCGCGGGTCGGAGATGCGCCGGGATCCAGATACCGGCAAGCACGCAAGTCGCCAACATCACAACATAGAAGGCCAGAAAATCAGTGCCTGTGTAGGATCCAAAAATTTCCATCAGAAAATTCCTCCAATGATCACCGTAATCGCGACGCCCAAACCGATCCATCCCATTGCGCCGAAAATGGCAAATCGTCGGTCTAACACCATCACATCGGATGGATTAACGCGGAATCCTAAAGGATCTTTACCAAAGCGGCGGCCTGCATCCGGCCAGATGTCAGGCGGGGGCGGTTCGCCGAAAGTGTCTTCATACACTGCCAGCGTTTGCGCATATTGATCGTAATACCGCTCGCGTTCTGCCCTACCCCCAGCAGTTGGCCCATGATGCAGGTCTGTTTGAAGGATATTGGGGCAGAAGACCTGCCAATAATCGCGGCTGTAGGTGAGATGCAGGTGCCAGACCTGATCGACGGCGTCGGACGGCGTGACTTCATGGCCTGCAGTGCAAGCGAGATAGCAGAAGCGCTTGTATTCCCCGATCACTTCTCGCGTGTGCTCGGCCGACCAGCGGTTCTCACGGGCCAATCGCGAGGCGAAAGACAGGTCAGCCATTTCCGGACCAATTGCGTGGTCGGATAGGCGTTGCCACAGCTTGCTGTCTGAATAGAGCGCGCGCATCGCGCTATTGGTCGGCGAAATCCTGCGAAATCACAAGCCGCGCCTGATCCCACTCCACCACGGCCTGCTTGGTCATCGGGACCATGATGCTCTTTAAACCCTTGGCAGGCGGAGGATCGAGCGCAATTTCAAGGATGTCCGTCGCGCCAAAATTCTGCACTGCGCTGACTTCGCCCACGGCGTTGCCAGCGTCGGTTTCAACCGTGAGGCCAATCAGGTCAGCGTGGTAATATTCACCCTCGGCAAGCTCAGGCAGCGCGTCGCGCGGGACAGTCAATGCCGTCCCGCGCAGCTTTTCCGCCTCGCTGCGTCCATGCACTTCAGCAAAGCGTGCAATCGCTCCGCCCTTGTTATCAGAACGAATCTTCTTGAGCGTAAGCGTACCGCCGGGGATTTCCGTGTTAAAACTGTTGTGCTGACGGAGGGCCTCAATGCCCTCCCCCAGCAGTTTTAGCCGCACCTCGCCCGCCACCCCATGCGCGCCGGTGATCGCAGCAAGGGTGATGGGTTCGGGCATTGGTGGTTAGCCCTCAGACTTCTCTTCGTCGGCAGGTGTTTCTTCTGCAGGGGTTTCTTCTGCTGGAGTTTCCTCAGCGGGCGCTTCTTCTGCCGGAGCTTCTTCAGCAGCCGCTTCTTCAGCTGCGGCTGCAGCTTCCGCTTCTGCGGCCTTGGCCGCTTCTTCGGCTTCCTTGGCCTTTTCAGCCTTTTCTTCAGCGCGTTCCTTGGCTTTTTCGCCCGGTTCAGCCTTATTCGGGTTGTTGCGGGCTTTACGCTCAAGGATGCCAGCAGCATCGAGGAAGCGCAGGACACGGTCCGAAGGCTGCGCACCAACACCAAGCCAATAGCGGGCGCGGTCTTCGTTGAGCGTCACGCGCTTCTCATCATCCTTAGCAAGCAGCGGATTGTATGTACCGATCTGCTCAAGATACTTACCGTCGCGCGGGCTACGGCTGTCTGCCGCTACGATGCGGTAATAAGGACGCTTCTTCGCGCCGCCTCGCGAAAGCCTAAGTGCAATTGCCATATTCAGTCACCTTTCAAGTCTAAATATCTGTATCTTAGTAAATTCTATTTCTTACCCTTGGGTCCGCCGAGACCCGGAAGACCCGGGGGGAGCCCACCGCCACCCATAGGTCCGCCGGGGCCACCCAATCCGGGCAAACCGCCTGCAGGACCACCGGGGCCGCCAAGGTCGGGCATGCCTCCGGGTCCACCGCCGCCGCCAAACATCGCAGCGAGGCCTTTGAGGCCGCCCATCTTCTTGATCTGCTTCATTGCGCGGCTCATTTCCTGATGCATTTTGAGCAATTTGTTCACCGACTGCACATCGGTGCCAGAGCCCGCTGCCACGCGCCGCTTGCGCTTGGCGTTCATCAGATTGGGGTTCGCGCGTTCCTTGGCAGTCATCGAGCCAATGATCGCATCCATATGGACAAGCACTTTGTCATCCATGTTGGCCGCCGCCATCGCCTGTTTGGCCTTTTTCATCCCCGGCATCATGCCAGCGAGCATTCCAAGGCCGCCCATATTCTGCATCTGCTTCAGCTGCATCCGCAGATCGTTGAGGTCGAATTTGCCCTTTTCAAAGTTGGCCGCGAGTTGTTCGGCCTCTTCTTCCTTGATCGTCGCCGCCGCCTTTTCGACGAGGCTGACGACGTCGCCCATGCCAAGAATGCGGTCAGCGACAGAGCCGGGGCGGAAAGGTTCGATCGCGTCGAGCTTTTCGCCCGTGCCTGCGAACTTGATCGGCTTGCCGGTGACCGCACGCATCGAAAGCGCCGCACCGCCGCGCGCATCGCCGTCCATCCGCGTGAGCACTACGCCGGTAAGTGGGACCTCGCCAGAGAAGCTCTGCGCGACATTCACAGCATCTTGGCCCGTTAGCGAGTCGACCACAAGAAGCACTTCGGTGGGAGCAGAAACAGCCGAAACCGCCTTCATCTCCGCCATCAGTGCTTCATCGACATGGAGACGACCGGCGGTGTCGAGAAGCAGCACGTCGAAATTCTGGAGCCGCGCCGATTCCATTGCGCGACGGGCGATATCAACCGGCTGCTGGCCCGCAACAATCGGCAGAGTCGCCACTTCAACCTGTCCGCCTAGCACCGCCAATTGCTCTTGCGCCGCGGGACGGTTGACGTCGAGCGAGGCCATCATCGCCTTTTTGCCGTGCCGCTCACGGATCAGCTTTCCGAGTTTTGCGGTTGTAGTCGTCTTACCTGAACCTTGCAGGCCGACCATCATGATAACCACGGGAGGCTTGGCTTCGAGGATAAGGCCTTCGGAGACCTCTTCGCCCTCATCGCCCGACAACATCGCCACAAGTTCATCGTGGACGATTTTGACCACTTGCTGGCCCGGAGTGATCGATTTGAGCACTTCCGCGCCAACGGCCTTTTCGGTCACCGCATCGATAAACCGCCGCGCGACAGGCAGCGCAACATCGGCTTCGAGCAATGCCACACGCACTTCGCGCATGGCGTCGCGGACATCCTGCTCCTTGAGCGCGCCGCGACCTTTGAGACGATCAAAGACGCCGCCCAAGCGGTCAGACAGATTGTCAAACATCGTCTTCAAACTCCTCGAACCAGTGGCGGTTCAAACTAAACGCGAAAAACGCCGGCGGACGAAACCTCGTCGGCCAGCGTGCGGAAATCTTCGATAGACGTCCGTCTTGTATGTGTTTCGATGGTGGAGCCTAGCGGGATCGAACCGCTGACCTCAACACTGCCAGTGTTGCGCTCTCCCAGCTGAGCTAAGGCCCCGAACCAACGAATAATGCTGTTCCCAAATAGGATCAGCTCCATGCTTTCGCAAGGAGGCAGCCCCTTAGGTCCGCCCCCGCACAAACGCAAGGGAATTCTATGGGCAGCGGGCGTTGCACCCGCGACCAAAGATTAATCAGCTATCGTCGTCGCCGTCGTCGTCTTTGCCGGCTGCAACGCCCAGATCATCGTCGCCGCCCAGATCCACGTCGTTGTCAGGCGAATCCTCTTCGTCATCGATGTTTTCGATGTCTTTAAGCTCATCATCCTGATCCCCGCCCAAATCAGCATCGGCTTCGGTTGCCTTTTTGGCTTCGGGATCGTCGATCGGGATCGGCTGTTTGGACTTGAGCACAGGCTCTGGATACCATTGGTGACCGTTGGGGCTCGTAACCGGGTTGTCATTGCCCAGATCATAAAAGCGCTCACCGGTTTGGGGGCAAGTGCGTTTTGTGCCCCATTCTGGTTTAGGCATTGGTAGTTCCTCAATTTCTCATCGCACGAGATGCGTGTCGGGGTTAGCTTTGATTTCTGGGACACGGCATCGCGGATTTCAAGCCATACCCGTCCGAAAGTCGCGGCGCCTTGCCATAGCGACAAGGCGCTGTCAAAGACCCCGCGCCATGCCAAGCAAAACCTTCACCAAAGCTCCGCCGCTAAAGGGCCGTATTCGCGTCCCCGGAGACAAATCAATCAGTCACCGCTCGCTGATGTTCGCCGGATTGGCGGTGGGTGAGAGCCGCATCTCAGGTCTGTTGGAAGGCGAAGACGTGCTCGCAACCGCCGCCGCGATGCGCCAGCTCGGCGCGCAAATTGAACGGTCGGATGATGGGACATGGATCGTTCACGGTGCGGGGCTTGGCAGCCTGTTGGAACCGCAACAAGCGCTCGACATGGGCAATTCGGGCACTTCGACGCGGTTGATGATGGGGCTTTTGGCGAGCCACGGCCTCACCGCGACCTTTGTGGGCGATGCCAGCCTGTCGGGCCGACCGATGAACCGAGTGATCGATCCACTAAGTCAAATGGGAGCGGCATTCGAGGCCTCCGGCGGCGGCACTCTGCCCTGCATGCTGCGCGGCGCTTTGCCCGCTATGCCGATCACCTATCGCCTTCCGGTGGCCAGCGCTCAGGTAAAAAGCGCGGTTTTGCTCGCTGGCCTCAACACGCCAGGCATCACCAGTGTGATCGAACCCGTGCCGACGCGCGATCACACCGAACGGATGCTGACCGGCTTCGGCGCAAAGCTTGAGATTGGCGAAGAGGATGGCGCAAAAGTCATCTCCATCCACGGCGAAGCGGATTTGCGACCCATGGATGTAGAAGTGCCCGGAGATCCCTCTTCCGCCGCCTTTTTCCTTGTCGCAGCCAGCATCGTGCCGGGCGGCGATCTGATCATTGAAAATGTCGGTCTCAACCCCACTCGCGCGGGAATCGTAACCGTTCTTCGCCAGATGGGAGCGGATATCGAAGAGTTGAACACTCGCGAGGTTGGCGGCGAGCCGGTGGCAGACCTGCGCGTCCGCCACGCGCCGCTTAAAGGGATTGAGGTGGACCCAGCCATCGTCCCAAGCATGGTCGATGAGTTCCCCGTGCTGTTTGTCGCGGCAGCTATGGCCGAGGGCACGACCACCACAACTGGTCTCGAAGAATTGCGCGTGAAGGAAAGCGACCGGATCGCCGTGATGGCCGAGGCTTTGACGCTTGCAGGCGCGCGGGTTGAGGAACAAGAGGATGGCCTCGTCATCCACGGCACTGGCGGCGAGCCCTTACCCGGCACCCCAAAAGGCGCGCATATCGCAACGCATCTGGACCACCGCATCGCGATGAGCATGGCGGTAGCAGGGCTGGCGAGCGCGAATGGCGTGAGCGTAGACGACACCGCACATTCGATTGCGACGAGTTTTCCTAGCTTTGTAGACCTGTTGGACGGCGCATCGGCATGACAACCCCACTCGACATCTATTCACTCGTCGGTTTCGTCGGCACCGCCTGCATTATCGGCGCATACGCCTATCTCACCTATGTCGATAGGCCGAACCCGTACATCCTCCACGGCACCAATCTCACTGGAGCCGCGCTGCTCACGATCAGCCTTCTGGTCCACACCAATTGGCCTAGCCTTGTGCTTGAGGGGTTCTGGGCGGCGATTGCGGTGTTTGGGCTGGTTAAGGCCTTGCGCGCCAGAAAGAGCGACGCCACAACCAAGGTGTGAGCCGCTCTTTCTCCCTTCGCCCCTTCCTTTCGCCCGCCATCAAACGGCGCGCATTTGCGGCGTTGATCTTGTTTGGCTTTGCGATCGGATCGGTGCTGTTCTGGAATGATGGCGAGATGGATTGGTCCGTCCTTGCACTCAATTGCGTGTCTGCGAGCGCGGGTTGGTATTACCTCCACAGCCGCTGGAGCGCCAAGGAACGCCGCGCGCTGACACCCAAACGGCTTGAGGATATTTTCTCATGATCATCGCAGTTGATGGCCCTACTGCTAGCGGAAAAGGCACGCTGGCAAGGCGGCTCGCTGAGCATTTGGGGATTGCCTATCTTGACACCGGGCTGCTCTATCGTGCGGTGGGCAGGCAGGTGGCGATCAATGATGGCGATCCGGATGATCCGGGCGATGCGCTCGATGCCTGCGCCTTTCCCGATGCTCTGCTGGAAAACGATAACCTGCGCAGCGAAGAGACGGGCGGGCTCGCAAGCCGCGTCTCGGTCCATCCCAAAGTGCGCAAAGCCCTGTTTGAACGCCAGCGCGCCTTTGCCGAGCAGCCCGGCGGAGCGGTGCTCGATGGGCGCGATATCGGCACGGTCATCGCGCCTGATGCCGATGTGAAGCTGTTCATCACCGCCAGCGTGCAAGCGCGCGCCCGCCGCCGCTGGCTGGAGATGATCGAGAAAGGCATCGGGACCGAGGATGAAATCCCCCTCGCCGAGATTGAGAAAGACGTGGTGCGCCGCGATGCACGCGATATCAACCGCAAGGACGCGCCTTTAAAAGCCGCGCCCGATGCGCTCATTATCGACACGACGAGCTTCGACCGTGAAGCCGCGTTTGAAACGGTGGTCGAAGCGGTCGAGAAGGCCCTGACCGGACGCAGCTCTTAGACCGCGAACAGCTTACCAGTCGGAATTGCCGCTGTCAGTTGACTTGCCCCAGCCACCGCCGCTGCGATCCATGCGTTCAGATGCATGCCGCGGCCTCTCGCATGCTCTTGTGGGTTTCGCGCTGAATATCACCAATGGAGCCCACGACCACCGCGCTTGTGCGGTTGGCGATGGCTTCTTCGTTCATTGGTCTGTCGTAGAGCACTGCGATCACAAACTCATCAACCTTCATGCGGTTGATCTGGGCTTCCATTGCGTCTCCCACGTCGGACGCATTTTCATCTCCGCATGCGGGCGTGACACGGGTCCACTCTTCATCAATCGCTTCAACGGTTGCGGTGCACATTTTGGTTAGTCCGCCGGAACTCGTTAAGTTTACCATCAAACGGTCCCCACGCCATGAAACAGCCCGAACATCGGTCCGGCCACTCAGTGTTTGGGTGAAATGCTTGCTTGCCCCTGTGAGTTTTTCCATCACTGCGTCTTTGGGCATCAGATAGGTGTTTGGACCATGCCCACCGCATGCCGACAAGAGCAATGCCCCCATCGAAACAGCAACTGAACCCAACGAAGTTTTTGAAAGAACGCGCATATCTGCCCCTATGCCTTTAGTTGCCTGATCCACCATGGATATGGTCACGGATAAAGGCATGGGGTTAGGAAACGGTTATCGCAGAGACGCGAACGGCAAATTCCTTGCATTTATGCGCGTTCCCCGCTAGGCGCGCGCCCGTTCTCGAAACATCTTTGTTGAAAGGACCTTCGCGGTTTGCATTCGGCTCCGCGGAGACACACGGCCTCTTGCCCCGTTAGCCAAAGCAATGGTGCGTTGGAGACGGTTTAAGACCCCGGGAAAACCGGTGGCCGGTAGCAAAACGAAAACAGGAAACGCCAAACCTATGGCAACTGCACCTAACCCTACGCGCGACGATTTCGAAGCGCTGCTTAATGAACAACTCGGCGGCGCCGGCGAAGACGGCTTTGAAGGCCGCGTCGTCATGGGCACTGTCACCGCAATCGAAGCGGGACACGCCGTCATCGATGTGGGCCTAAAATCAGAAGGCCGCATTAATCTCAAAGAATTCTCACGCGGCGATGAAGACCACGGCCTGACCGTTGGCTCGGAAGTCGAAGTCTATGTTGACCGCGTCGAAAACGCCGACGGCGAAGCGATGCTCAGCCGCGACCGCGCCCGCCGCGAAGCTGCCTGGGACAAGCTCGAGAACGAATTTGGCGAAGGCAAGCGTGTCGAAGGCCGCATCTTTGGCCGCGTCAAAGGTGGCTTCACCGTCGACCTTGACGGCGCCGTGGCGTTCCTGCCCGGCTCTCAGGTCGATATCCGCCCGGTGCGCGATGTCGCTCCGCTGATGGAAGTGCCCCAACCCTTCCAAATCCTCAAGATGGATCGCCGCCGCGGCAACATCGTGGTCTCGCGCCGTGCTGTTCTCGAAGAGACCCGCGCCGAACAGCGCAGCGAACTGATCAACGATCTTGCAGAAGGTCAGGTCATCGAAGGCGTTGTAAAGAACATCACCGATTATGGTGCGTTCGTTGATCTTGGCGGCATTGATGGCCTGCTCCACGTAACCGACATGAGCTATAAGCGCGTCAACCACCCAAGCGAAGTTATCGCGATTGGTGACACTGTGACGGTTCAAATCGTGCGCATCAACGCGGAAACGCAACGAATTTCGCTCGGCATGAAGCAGCTTGAAAGCGATCCTTGGGATGGCGTGGCTGCGAAATATCCGATCGATATGAGACTTTCAGGCCACGTCACCAACATCACCGAATATGGTGCCTTTGTTGAGCTGGAGCCGGGCATTGAAGGTCTTGTCCACGTCTCTGAAATGAGCTGGACCAAAAAGAATGTTCACCCAGGCAAAATCGTCAGCACCAGCCAAGAAGTTGAGGTCATGGTGCTCGAAGTCGACAGCGACAAGCGCCGTATCTCGCTTGGCCTCAAACAGGCTCAGCGTAACCCATGGGATGAGTTTGCAGAGAAATTCCCAGTGGGTGCAGAAGTCACCGGCGAAGTCAAGAATGCGACTGAGTTCGGTCTGTTCATCGGGCTTGACGGTGATGTCGATGGCATGGTCCATATGTCAGACATCGCTTGGGGCATCTCTGGTGAAGACGCGCTGGCGCTCCACCGCAAGGGTGAAGAAGTCAAAGCCGTTGTTCTCGACGTTGATGTTGAGAAAGAACGCATTAGCCTTGGCATGAAGCAGCTCGAAAAGGGCGCGCCTACCGAAGCGGGCGCAGCGGCTGCCGGAACGCTCCGCAAAAACCAGACCGTCACTGTTACCGTTCTCGAAGTGCGCGATGGCGGCCTCGAAGTTCAGGTTGGCGACGATGGCGCAACCGGCTTTATCAAGCGTTCAGACCTTGGCCGCGACCGCGACGAACAGCGTCCCGACCGCTTCCAGGTCGGCGCGAAGGTCGATGCAATGGTCACCGGTTTCGACCGTTCGAAAAAGCCAAACTTCTCCATCAAAGCGCGTCAGATCGCAGAAGAGAAGGAAGCCGTGCAGCAGTTTGGTTCGTCCGATTCAGGCGCATCGCTTGGCGACATCCTCGGCGAGGCTCTGAAGGGCAAAGACGAAGGATAAGCGCTACGCCAATTAGGCTAGACACAGGCCCGCTTGCAGCAATGCAGGCGGGCCTTTTCTATGTCATGATTGGAGGGTATGGGTGCCCCATGCTTACCGTTCACCAATTCCCCTGCCTGTCCGACAATTACGGATTTCTGCTCCACAATTCGGTTAGCGGTGAAACCGCGGCGATCGATACTCCCGATGCGAAGGAGTATCTCAAACAAGCCGAAGCGAAGGGCTGGACCATCACCCATATCTGGAACACCCATTGGCACCCAGATCACGCAGGCGGCAATGCCGAGATAGTTGAGGCAACCGGTGCGCGAGTCCTGGCTCCCAAAGAGGTCGAGAAGCTCTCCAAGATTGACCGTGTGGTGGAACATGGCGACGTTGTGAACCTTGGCGAGCACTCAGCGCAGGTGATCGACGTTTCAGGCCACACCAACGGTCACATTGCCTTCCACATCGTTGAAGAGGGCATCGCCTTTGTCGGGGATGCCGTGTTCGCGCTGGGTTGCGGGCGGATGTTCGAAGGTGAGCCTGAGCAATTTTGGAACAGCCTTGATCGCATTCGCCGGATGCCCACCGCGACAACGCTTTATTGCGCGCATGAATACACACAGGCGAATGCGAAGTTTGCGCTCCATGCCGATCCCGACAATGCGGCGCTTCGGGATTATGTCGCAGAGATCGATGCGAAGCGTGAGCGCGGGGAATGGACTGTTCCGACCGTGCTTAAGCGCGAACTGGAGACCAACCCCTTCCTGCGCGCCGATGACCCCGCAATCATCGCCAAATGGGGCGGCAGCGCCCCGCATGAGACGTTCGCGGCATTGCGCGCTGCCAAAGACAATTTCTAAGAGCCATGCAGGCCCTTAGAGTTGAACAGCTCTCCAGCGATCTGTCGGGGGTCAGGCTGGTCGAAGCGGCAAACCCCGCGCGAGCAGCTGGAGAGGTGCTGGTGCATGTCCGTGCTGCCTCACTCAACTTTCCCGATCTGTTGATGACGCAGGGGAAGTATCAGTTCAAACCGCCCGTCCCCTTTATCAGCGGGCTCGAATGCGCGGGCGAAGTGATTGAGGCGGATGCGACTAGCGGCTTCAAACCCGGCGAACGGGTCATGGGTGGCAAGAAAACGGGAGCCTTCGCCGAGGCGATCAGCCTATCCGCAGACACCCTGTCTCGCGTGCCCCGTGATTTCTCCTTCGCACAAGGCGCTGCGATGGGTGCCGCCTATTCGACCGCCTATACCGGGCTCGTTGAGCTGTACGGCCTGAAAGAAGGCCAATGGGTGCTGGTCCACGGGGCGAGCGGCGGCGTGGGTCTTGCCGCGATTGACCTTGCGAAATCCTTGGGCGCACGCGTGATCGCAGCGACCGGGGTCGAGGCGAAGTGCGGGCCGCTCAAGACCCTCTACCAACCCGACGCAGTGATCCATGCAGAGGGGCGGTTCCGCGAACAGGTTGGTGAGATTACGGGTGGGCAGCTGTGCGACATCGTGTTTGATCCCGTGGGAGGCGATGTTTTCGACGAATCGACCCGCTGCGTTGCATTCGGGGGCAAGCTGGTCGTGGTCGGTTTCACCAGCGGACGGATTGCAGAAATCGCCACCAACATTCCATTGATCAAGGGCTTCTCGATCGTGGGCTTGCGCGCCGGCGAATATGCGCGGCGCTTTCCCGAACGCGGCCGCGCAATTGGCGCTGCGATTGCTGAACTGGCTGAGGCGGGCAGAATAAGCCCCGCCATTGACCGCACCTTGCCCTTGTCACGTTGGCGTGAGGGCTTTGAGGCGATGGCAAACCGCGAACTTATTGGCAAAGTGGTGTTTGAACCGGGCGCTTAGGTGCCTCTTACTGGGCAGCGCCAAAAAGAAAGGCGGCACGTGGCCGCCCTTCCCCCCTCCAAACTGTAGATCCCTTTACAGTGAGGCGATCACTTCGTCGGCGAGCGTCTTGTCCGCTGCACCGTCATGTTTGTCAGCAATGATTGTCCGAGCTGCCGATGCTGCAGCATTGGCTGCGCTTGCGCGAACTCCATCAACCGCTTCGCGTTCAGCGGCTGCGATCTTGTCTTCCGCCATCTTCTTACGGCGCGCAACCATGGCCTCGCTGTCGGCTTCGGCCTTAGCGAGGATCGCGTCGGCTTCGCGCTGAGCGCCTTCCATCATCGCTTCGGCGTCCTTCTCCGCGCTCGCGATCTTGCCCGCATATTCATCGCGCAGAGCCTCGGCTTCAGCACGAAGAGCCTTGGCTTCATCCAATTGCGCCTTGATCTCGTCGATCTTGGCATCGAGGCCGCCGGTGATCATGCCGGGAACCTTCTTCCAAATGAACACGCCTATGAGGATCAGCATCGCGATGGAAACCCATTGATAGGAATCCAGCCCGAATGCCGACGGCCCCTCGGCGATAGTGAGGGTGACGATATTAGCCATGGGCGAGCGCCTTTTTCACAGCCGAGCGCGCGGTGCGCTTATCGACTTTTGCACCGGCAAGCCGCGCGACAATGTCCTGCGTTGCTTCGGCGGCGACATCTTCAACCTCGGCCATTGCGCTTGTCCGCGCAGCCTCGATTGCTTCCTCAGCCTTGGCAAGCTTGGTGTCGAGACGCTTTTGCGCCGCAGAAAGCTTCTTCTCCGCCTTGGCCGCCGCATCGGCTTTCGCCTCTGCGATCAGACCTTGCGCCTTGGCGCGGTTTTCGTTCTCCCGCTCACGCCATGCCTCTTCCTGAGCATCCGCCGCATCACGCGCGGCCTGAGCGGCAGCCAGATCGTCTGAGATCTGCTTGTCGCGCATACCGACAGTTTCCATGACCTTGGGGACCATGCCCCGACCGATCAGGAAGAATGTGATGCCGAAGAATATCAGAAGCCAGAATATCTGGCTCGAATAGGTATCGGCTAGCTGAGCTATCTGAGGCATGAAACAGGCCTTCGCCGGAGAGTTAGTTGATCAAACCCATGCGGGAGGGCGGATTGTCAAAAACCCGCCCATTTCCAACATTTGTAGGATTTGGCTTAGGCAACGAAGATCAAGATCATCGCGACAACGAACGCCAGCAGGCCGAGAAGTTCTGCTGCGGCGAAGCCGATGAACAAGCGTCCTTGTTGGCTGTCAGCTGCACCCGGATTGCGCAGAGCGCTTTCGAGGAACGAGCCGAAGACGTTGCCCACACCGATGGCGGCCGCACCGGCGCCGATTGCTGCGAGGCCTGCACCAACGAGCTTTGCTGCTTCTGGATCCATGATTAAACTCCTTAAAAATCAAATGTGTTAGAATGAAGTGGTGAGAAACTTAGTGAAGGTGCTCAGCATCGTTGATGTAGAGCGAAGTGAGCAGAGCAAAGACATAAGCCTGAATGCCAGCCACGAGAATTTCGAGCGCGCTGATAGCAACCATCAAAGCAAAGCTTGGCAGCGCGACAATCAAGGTCGTGCCGATCCCGTAATTCGCGCCATCGATAACGAAGCTTGAAAGCACTTTCAAAAGCACGTGCCCCGCCATCATCGCCACGAACAAGCGCAAGGCGAGGCTGAACGGGCGGATGAGGAAAGAGAACAGCTCAATCAGGAAGATCGCTGGAACCATCGCCGCAGGCGTTCCGTGAGGGATGAAGAGCGTGAAGAATTTGATCCCGTGCTTCCAGAAACCCACGATTAGCACGATTGAGAAGCTAATCACCGCCAGAACACCGGTGACGGTGAAGTGGCTGGTAAAGGTGAAAGCGTGTACACCCGGAATTAGCCCAATGGGCATCAGGCCAAGTAGGTTGGCAACCAGGATAAACATGAACAGGCTGAAGACATAGGGCACATATTTGCGCCCCTCTTTGCCGATATTGGCTTCCAGCATATCGTCGATAAAGCCGGTGAAGGTCTCCACCGCCATCTGCCAGCGGCCAGGAACCAGTTCACGCTTCATGCCGCCTGCAACGAACACCCAGAGCAAAATCGTGGTGATCATCATCCAAAGGGCGGAATTGGTGAATGCGATATTGAAGCCCGCGATTTCCCAGACATCGGAGCCGAACAAAGGCTCAATCTGGAACTGCTTCATTGGATCGACTTTGGCATCCCCTGCCGGGTCGTTTGCGCCTGCCACGATCTCTTCTATCCCTAAAAAACCTTGCGAACCCGCTTTTGTGTGGACCTATTTGGGGTCCGTGGGGGGCGTGCTCGCGCTGCGAATTATGTTTCTGAAGGCAACGCCAATTCCGAAGAACAGGCCAACCAACAGACCCCAGGGCAGAGTGTCGAAGACCCAATCAAAGAGCCATCCCATCACGCTGCCACCAAGAATCCCGCCAAGCAAATCTGCAAGCACCCGGTTTCCAGCGCGATAATTCGCATCGGTCCCCTGCACCTGCACTTTGGTGCGCTCTTCTTCACGCTCGCGTGCGGCTTCTAGCCGCGCCTCGAGCGCGTCGATCCGCGCATCCTCAGCGATGGGTTCTCGGGCGGGTTTCTCATCGCTCATGCAAGCTTCCTTGGAGGGTAAGCGAGACACGCAGCACAAAGGTGCCCGCCGAGGGCGCCTGCCCCCTAGAAGAGCCGGAATCGGGAGTCAATGGTGGCAAGAAGATTACGCACGCCGTTTCACCAGATGGTGGCGTTTGGGGTTGCGCTTACGGACAAATCGGGAGGCGTTCTGGCGCAGCGCTGGTGCGGGTTTGCCAGCTGCCATCGGGGGCCTGATACTTTTCGCCCGGCACAGTGCGAGCAATCGCCTGACACCCAGCCGTGGTGGCATAGGCTTCAATCGTGGCGCTGTTTTCCTGCGCTTTTTGGGTGTAGACTGCACGGCGACGGATGTTGATGCCATCCACAAGACGCTGCAATTCAGGCGTCGCAGCACCAACAATGCCCAAATAACCATCGGTTTGTTCACCAATGCTGCCATTTGCGCGCGCTGCGGCATAGGCAGGATCGCGCTGCGCATTGGCTGGAGCAACAAAGCCTGTCACCGCTACAATCGCAGCGGCGGCGGCCATAATCGTGTTGCGCATCTTAGTCATTTTCCCGTTCCTCTTGGGCAAATTTTCAAATCATCAGCGGATCAAAAAATATCCGCATTCTCGTCAATCGTGTTGTTGGCGCTTTCAGCCAGCTCATAAAGCACGCGCGCTTCAATATTCACATTCAGTTCGATCACGATTGGTTCTTCGGGTGCGCTGACATTAATACATCCGCCAAGCGCCGCCAACGAACCGGTCGCGATTGCTGCTCTTAACCGCATAACGCTCCCCCGCCTTTGCTCCTTAAAGCCTGTGGCAGCGGGGCGCATTTTGGTCAATTTCAACTGGTTCATGGCAGATCGTCGCTTTCTGGAGGTTGAACGGCGGGTTCATCGCGTCTTTGGATTTCGGATGGGAGGTTCGCTTCAGGTGCTTCTGGGGGCGCGTCAGCTGGGCTGTCTTGAGAAGGATCTGGCGGTGCCACGCCCAAAGGCGATCGCCGGATGATCTGTCCGTTTTCAATCGACAATATGCCTTGTTCAACTGGATCGCCAAAGGCGGTGGGATCGAACAGACCGCGCACAATCCGCCCCAATGTGTAGAAGTTTTCCGAACGCACATTGATCTTGAAACGGATCGGCAGTTTGGCGATTTCGCGGGTGATGAAGTTTTGGCTCGCCCCTTCGCCCTGCCGGATGCCGTCAATCTGGAAATTGGTGAGAATTTCACCGGCGAGCGAACCGTTAAGGCCAATGCTCATCTGGTTGTAATCGAGCGAGCGCAAGGTCTGGAACGCATAATTGCCCATGAAGCCCAAATCTTCATAGGTCAGCTCTCCAACATACGCGACATTGCCGCCGGGAGGTCGCGCAATCAACAATCCGCCACGAATAAAACCATTGCCATTGGGATCAAAGAAAATGGGGATCGTGCCATCAAATGTGCCCGTCGCGCCAATATTGCTCATCTCCATTTGGGTGACAAAGGTGGCCGCATCCAGCGCGATCAGCTCAAAAACATAATTCTGACCGCCCTCACTGCCATAAGTTGCTGTGGTGGGGCGCAGGATCAGCTCGCCGCCCATAAACGGCCAGCGCCCATCCTCAATCGTGATGGTCTGGGCATCGGTCAGCGAATAGACGATGCGCCCTTCAAGCGCCTCAATCCCCGGATTGACCGATTCGATGGTGAGGACCTGCGAAGGTTTCGTCGTTAGGTTGATCAAGTCGCTGAACTCAATTTCACCCTTCACCCCTCTCACAGGGCCAAAAGCCGCTGCAAAATCAAAGCCATCGGTGCGGAAAGTGCCGGTAGAGGTGGGCAAGGCTTGATCAGCGTTCCATTTAACCAGACCGTCTCCCGTGATCGTTCCATCGGCGAGCAAAATCACACCTTCGGCAAGATAGGTGAGGTCTTCGGGCTGAAAGCGGGGCGTGAAGGTGAGGCCCGGCACATCGATGATCGCTTCGCCCGCTTGGGCAGTCAGATCGTGATCGATATCGACTTTGGTCACGGGCGTGCCGGTGCCCGGATGAAACAGAGACGCCTCTGCATCTATCTTTCCGCCTTCGAGGCTAAATGTCGCGCCTTGTGATTGCAGCGGATAGAAACGCGCAGGGCCGCCAATCTCGGGGTCTATGCGCTCGCTGAGTGTAAATTGCCCCTCACCGATGCTCAGGACATTGTTGTCGAACGACCAATTGCCGGCAATGTCGTTGAGGTCGAAGGCCACCACATCAAGCAGCGCACTGCCGCCAGAAAAGGTTCCTCCGATCGTATCACCAAGTGACCCGTCCAGGCTTTCCGCTGACAATCGAACTGCGCTTCCGGGTGAGCCTATGGTGGCTTCGAGCCCTTCGACCACAATCGGTCCGGGATAACGCAGCATCGCACTGTCTGCCTTAACCTGCGTAACCGAGCCGCCAATCGTGCCGGAAAGCGTTAAGGCCTGCGTCTGCGCTGCGAGGGTGAAAGTGTCAGTGTAGCGGGCGATAGCGCCGCCTGCTTCAGGACAAAGCGTCACGCTGCGAGCGTCCAGAGCGAGGTTAAAGTATCGAAGCGCGCGCACCTTCACCGGTGTGCATTTCGTGCCCACGGCGAGCCCGCCGCGCGGATCGTATTTGCCTTCCAATGGAACTTCGAGACCACTCAACGCCCCTCCGGGAAGCGCGCCGCTGGCTTTCACCAATCCGTCAAAATTGATGCGCCCTCTCGGCGTCTGCGTGATCCTCATACGCGGTATCGAGAGGCGGTCGCTGCCAGCGGAATATTCCTGCATCGTCAGACGCAAAGTGAGATCGCCGCCCAACACCTGATCCATACGTCCGGTGATTTGCGGCAGGTCTGGCCCACCGGTCAGAATGTTTCCGACAACCCGGTTGCCGATGCTGGTGTAGCTCACCCGGCTGAGCGCGAGGATCGTGTCGCCTGCTCCGCTTCGCAGCCGCGCTTCGGGGACGATGATATTGGTCGCGTCTTCGTTCACGCGGATTGTTGGGTTTGCGCTCAACGTGCCGCCGGTCAATGCGCGCGCGAGGCCGCTTTCAAGCTTTGCGAGCAAGCCCTCTGCAAGGGTCCCCGCCGCGCTTTGCCGTGCCGAGGCAAGCGCCCCACCCTCATCAAATGCAAGATCAACGCCCTCGCCCTGGGCATCGAGTTCCCAATCCAGACTGGCAAAACTGTTCGAGGCGCGCAGATCCCCATTCAGGTTCAGCGTCTGAAGACTTGCGCCCAATGCCTCCAATCCAGCGGCATCCAAATCGTGCCTCAGGTTGAGATTGCCTGCCCTTTCGCCGGAGAGCGGCAAAACAATCTGGGCGTTGCCACCCACTTGCGCGATCGTCGCCCCCGCATAGCCGATCCCCTTGGCGTCTGGAACAACCACGCCATTAAGCGACGAAAAATCCTCATTCAGCGACAGCGTCGTTCCAAAATCAGCCGACCTTGCAATTGCCCCCGCACATTCGAGCTGCGCGAGCCTTACTGGCCCCTCAAAATTGGTGTCTCCAGCCTCAGTTGAGACGGTGCCGTAAAGCGTCGCCGTTGCCGCACGGCACCCCTCGATCCCGGCATCGGGTGCGGTCGCGGCGAGCGTCCCTTCAAACCCATCATCAAGCCGCCCTTCCCCATCAAGTTTGACGCCGATCACGCCATAGTCGCTGTCTATTCGCGCGCGGCCATCAATGATGCGAATATCGTACTCAGGAAGACCCTCTGGCTCATCGCTTTCGGCATATATGAACGGATCCAGCGCGCCGAGGCTCAAAGCTCCATCAGCGAAGGTGCCGAAGACGCGCGGGCGTTCCAGAGTAATCTGCCCAATGCCGCCACCGGCAAACGAGACATTGGTTTCGACTATTACTCTATCAATGGTCACATCGGGCGAACGCGGGTCTCCGATCACGAGATTGCGGATCACCTGCTGACTGGGGCCGATTTGCTCAATCTCGTAACCAGCTTCGAGCCCTGCTTCATTGAGCGCATCATCGATGATGTTGCCAGCGATGCGTTCGCGGCTGAGCCACAAGGCCGCGACAATGAGAATCGCGATAAGAGCAAGCGCAATCAGGCCTCGCTTAATCCACCATCCGAACCCTGCAGCAACGCCACCCGCAGCCGGTGCCTCCAATTCATCAGCAGGGATATCAGCGTCGGCCATCGTCCTCACCACTTGCGCGGAACGCCCGCCAAAGGCAATGTGGCAAATGAAGGCGATCCCCTTCAATTTCAGTGGTGAGGCGCAGATTGCCACAGTCAGACGACAGATTCGATTTTGGCAGCGATGAACCGAGCGCATCGGCGGCATCGGACAGGCCCGTTTCCGATTCCGGCAAACATGCAGGCGCAGGACACCGCGCAAGGTTGCGCGAAAGGCTACTGAAAGGCGGGGCAGAGGCTCTGGCGGATTACGAGGTGCTCGAATACCTCCTTTTCGCTGCGATCAAGCAAGGCGATACCAAGCCTATTGCAAAAGCGCTGATTGCCCAGTTTGGATCGTTAGCAGCCGTTCTCAATGCCGATCCGGCCGCGCTAAAAAGGGTCAAAGGCGTCGGCGAAACCAGTGCAGCGGCGCTCAAAAGCGTTGCGATTGCCGCACGCAGAATGGCCCGCCATGAAGTGAGCACTAAGCCGGTGCTGGGATCGTGGCAGGCGCTGATAGACTATCTCACCACCGATATGGCGCATCTGACGGTGGAGCGGGTGCGGGTGCTGTATCTCGATACCAAAAACCGGTTGATCGAAGATCACCATGTCGGGGACGGGTCGATTGATGAAGCCTCAATCCACCCGCGCGAAGTCATCCGCCGAGCGATGGATGTCGGGGCATCAGCCTTGATCCTTGTCCACAACCATCCCAGCGGCAGCCCCGAACCCAGCCGTGCAGATATTCAGATCACGCAAAGAATTGCTGAGGCAGGCCATCTGCTTGGCATCACCGTCCACGATCACGTCATCATCGCGCGCGAAGGTCATGTAAGCTTGCGCGCCAAGGGGCTCATTTAGACCTGCTTTTCAGTGATTAACCGAACGCCGGAATGCTGCGCGAAGAAATTCCAGGCCCAGTTTACCACCACGGTCACGCGGTTGCGCGCACCGGTTAGGAAACCGACATGGACGAGGCCCCACAACCACCATGCCGGCGCGCCTGAAAGCTTAAAGGCTCCAAAATCTGCAACCGCCGATTTGCGCCCGATCGTCGCAAGGCTTCCCTGGTGCTTATAGACGAAATCGCCGGGGCATTGTTTGCCTAGCAAGTCCGCTTCAACGACCCGGCTGACATAGGCGCCCGCTTGCTTTGCTGCCGGTGCAAGACCGGGAACAGGGTTGCCGCCCCATGCTTTGCTGTCGGCGGTGTCGCCAATGGCGAAGATATGCGGGATTGGCTCGCCATCCTGCCCGATCACCCGCAGACGATCGTTCACTTCAACCCGCCCAGCCCTATCGGTTTTCGCGTCAAGCCATTTTCCCGCTGGAGAAGCCGCCACACCTGCGGCCCAAAGCACAGTTTCGGATCCGATCAGTGTGTCATCTCCAATGCGAACATGCGCATCTGCAATCTCGGTCACGCGCCCGCCTGTGCGGATTTCGACACCCAGTTTTTCGAGCGAGGCCTGCGCATCTGCGGATAGTTCTTCTGGGAAAGCGGGCAAAATACGCGGGCCTGATTGGACAAGGATTACCCGCGCGCTGGCCGGGTCGATTGTGCGAAACTCTCGCTCTACACTAACTCTGGCGAGTTCGGCGATAGCCCCGGCAAGCTCTACGCCTGTCGGCCCCGCGCCCACGATCACAAAGGTCAGCAGCCGCTTGATCCGCTCTGGATCGCCAGATGCTTCGGCCTCTTCAAAAGCGTTGAGGATCGAAGCGCGCACCGCAACCCCATCCTCAATGGTTTTAAGGCCAGGTGCAAAAGGCCCCCATTCATCGCGGCCAAAGTAGGAATGCGTCGCGCCGGTAGCCAACACCAACTCGTCATAGGCAAGGCGGTGATCTTCGCCATAGGTCAGCACTTTTGCATCCGCGTCAATCCCGGTCACCTCGCCTTTCAGCACACGCACATTCCCATCTCCTTTGAACAGGCTGCGGATCGGGGTTGCGATATCGGCCGGGTTCAAGGTGGCGGTTGCGATTTGGTAGAGAAGCGGTTGGAACAGGTGATAATTGCGCTTGTCGATAAGAGTAATTCTGACCGGCAGCCGCTTGAGCTTGGCCACGGCAGCAAGTCCACCAAACCCGGCACCAACCACCACGACATGCGGCCAGCGATCGGGGATATCGGCATAATTGCGATCAAACAGAATGTTGCGTTCAAGCCATCCCAATATGGCGCGATCAACTGAGAAAACCCCAGCCCCTTTGGATTCGTAGATGGCGAGGAACAAGAAGGGGAAAAAGGTCACATTGGGATGCGCGCCAGCGATCATGAAGGCCGCGATCAGAAAAAACAGGCCGTAAGACACGATCACCGCACCAAAGCCGGTGAAGAAAAACGCCGCAACGATCAGCGCCAGCCAATCGGGGAAGCCTGCAAAGATTGTGGTTGGCAACCATGTCAGCACTTCAACAGGCGGCTCAATCACTTCCGCATAGGCGAGGAGTGTGAAGCCCATCCAGAAGCGAAAAATTGCCATCGCGATTGGAGCAAGGTTTTCGCGCGACCATTCCCAAGCAAGGATCGTTGGGCGCGCAAGAGGCAGTGCGCTCGATTTCATCCCGCCTGCGAGCACGCGGTCGAGAGAGAATGCACCCGGCCCGTGGAATGCATACCATATCAGGATTGCACTCACGATCAGATTGGTGGTGGTGGGGATATAGACCGCTTGGCTCACCAATGTCAGCGCGGCCATAGCCACCGCAGCGGGCCGCGTCATAAAGCCCGCAATCAACAAAACCGGCCCGATCAATTCGATCGCCAGACCCGTCGTTGCGGCCGTCACCGGATCCATCCAGCTCACCGGATATTCATTGGTTGCAAGCAGCAGTGCGACATCCCAATCCGCAGCTTTCACAAGGCCGGAGCGCAAGAACCACATGGCAACAAAGAACCGGATCACAACGTCTGTGAACGGCCAAAAGGTCTCGGTCCCATCGAGATACCATTTCGACCATCGCCTCAACGTCACTCTGACGAATGGTGAATAGCGTTCTTCCTGAAGTTTCTGGGCAGGCGCAAGCGGCGCAGCCGCCGTCGGGCTAGCGTTGGGCATCTCGATTTCCTCCTACCGACCGTTTCGGGCCAGCCCCACTGGCGGTTACAAAAGACAAAAATTGACGGGGACGATCGCCCCGGTCTTTGCCCTCATGCTCTTGCCAAGGATGCCAAGGCAGCATAGCCGCGCGCTCAGACAAATCCAGCAACCCTTTTGAGCAAGGATCGCCAGCCATGGTCCCCCGTTACGCCCGCCCCGCAATGTCTGCCCTGTGGGAACCCGAAGCCAAATACCGCATCTGGTTCGAGATTGAGGCGCATGCGACCCAGAAACTGGGGGAGATGGGTGTGGTGCCCGCCTCTGCTGGCAAAGCGCTTTGGGATTGGTGGGCAACGAACCCGAAAATCGATGTCGAGGCCATCGACGCGATTGAGGCGGTGACCAAGCATGACGTCATCGCCTTCCTCACCTGGGTGGCGGAGCAGGTCGGGGATGAGGCGCGCTTCATGCACCAAGGCATGACGTCATCCGATGTGCTCGACACAACGCTCGCGGTGCAATTGGCGCGAGCGACCGACATCTTGCTCGAAGATTTGGACGCACTGCTATTGGCGATCAAAGCGCGCGCTGAAGAGCATAAGTTCACCCCGACAATCGGGCGCAGCCACGGCATTCACGCAGAGCCGGTTACGTTCGGACTAAAACTTGCCCAGGCCTATGCCGAGTTTGACCGCTGCCGTGATCGATTGGTGGCCGCGCGCACGGAAATCGCGACCTGTGCAATCTCTGGCGCGGTCGGCACCTTTGCCAATATTGACCCTGAAGTGGAGGCTTATGTCGCTGAAAAGCTCGGCCTCTCTCCCGAACCTGTGAGCACCCAAGTGATCCCGCGCGACCGTCACGCCATGTACTTTTCAACATTGGCGGTGATCGCTGGATCGATTGAGCGGCTTGCGGTTGAAATCCGTCATTTGCAGCGCACTGAGGTGCTCGAGGCAGAGGAGTTCTTCTCCAAGGGGCAAAAGGGTTCCTCGGCAATGCCGCATAAGCGCAACCCTATCCTGACCGAGAACCTTACCGGTCAAGCCCGGATGATCCGTGCCTATGCCATGCCTGCATTGGAGAATGTCGCGCTTTGGCATGAGCGCGATATCTCGCACTCCTCGGTTGAGCGGTTCATCGGTCCGGATGCGACTATCACGCTCGATTTCGCGCTCGCGCGCCTGACCGGCGTGGTGGAGAAACTGCTCGTTTACCCAGAGCGGATGCAGGCCAATCTCGATGCAATGGGTGGGCTTGTTCATTCCCAGCGCGTGCTTCTTGCGCTCACGCAGGCTGGAGTCAGCCGCGAGGACGCTTATCGACTGGTTCAGCGCAACGCGATGAAGGTTTGGGAATCGAACGGGACTTTGTCGCTGCTCGATTTGCTGAAAGGCGATGAGGAGGTGAGAGCCGCACTCTCCGATGCTGAACTCGAGGAGAAATTCGACCTCGAATACCACTTCAAACATGTCGATACGATATTTGCGCGCGTGTTCGGTTAGGGCCAAAAGCTAGACACGCCGGGGAAAAGCCCTAGGTTCTTTGTCAAACACCGCCAAGGGGTCACGCAGAACGTGCAAATCGTCCGCACCATACTTTGGATCGCACTGCTCTTTGCGATCCTCATATTCTCGATCTTCAACTGGGAACCAGTTGAGGTGAACTTGTGGGAAAACCTTGTGCTGGAAACCAAGGTTCCGGTGCTGGTTATCATTGCGTTTTTGCTCGGGATTGTCCCGATGTGGCTCTATCACCGCAGCGTGAAATGGAGCCAAGGACGCCGCATCCGCAGCCTTGAAGCCTCCATCAAATCAAGTGCGCTTGCCCACCGGCCATCGCCCGACACAGCAGGATCTAGCACCCAGGGGAATGGGGAGAAGCCTGTGGAAAGCAGCATGGACAAACCGGCAAAGCCTGCGGACAGTTTAGCGCCTTCCACAAGCTCATCCACAGGTGACGCCACGTGAGCAACCCTGTCTATCTCGCGCTGGATGTCCCGCAGATTGAGCCTGCCAAGACGCTCATCAACAAAGTGAAAGCGCATATTGGCGGGATCAAGCTTGGGCTGGAGTTCTTCTGCGCGCACGGGCCACACGGCGTCCACGAAATCGCGCATATGGGTTTGCCAATCTTCCTCGATCTGAAGTTTCACGACATTCCCAACACGGTCGCGGGCGCGATGCAGGCGATCCATGTTTACGAGCCCAAGATCGTCACCGTTCACGCATCGGGCGGGCGCGCGATGATGGAGGATGCCAAGGCAGCGGCGGCTGAAGGATGCAAGGTCGTGGGTGTGACCATGCTGACAAGCCTTGATGAAACCGACCTGTCCGCAACTGGCGTGAGCGGCACTCCGCATGATCATGTGATGCGGCTCGCTGAGCTTGCGCATACAGCAGGCCTCGATGGGATCGTGTGCTCTGGCCAAGAGGTAAAAGAGGTACGCAAACAATGGAAAGACGGGTTTTTTGTCGTTCCTGGCCTTCGTCCAGCAGGATCCGGCACCGGCGACCAAAAACGCACTGTGACCCCTCGCCAAGCGCGCGATGATGGGGCCAGCGTGCTGGTGATCGGCCGCCCGATCAGCCGCGCCGATGATCCGGAGGCGGCAGCGCGAGCGATTGAGGCGACGCTTTAGAGTGTGAGACTACTCGGCGGGTTCAGCAGTTTCGGTTTCCGCCACTTCGCCCTCTCCTTGAGCCTCGGCATCCTCAAGGAAATTGTCCGATTCCACGTTCCATCCCACAAGGCGAATATCGCCGCCTTGGCCGTGGAATGTGAAGGTCTCGACCCCCTCGCCTCTTTCAAATGCGGTGTTCATGGTCACCACCGTGGTCGTCACATCGGTTTGCGCATCGATATTGAAACCCGTGCGCTCAGAGCTTTCCACACCGCCCATCTTCTCGGTGACCAAGGCGACCAAAGCTTCCATTTCCTCTGGCGTGGTAACGCTGCGAAACTCGTCTGACGTGAGCCCATAGAGCGCCTCTGCATCCCCTGAATTGTAGGTTTGCTGAAACTGCTCCACCTTTTCCTCAACCCCATCAAGCTGCGCCATCGGATTGCAGGCTGCCAGCAACATTGCAAAAGCCGCTGCGACAAAGGTTTTAAGATGCATGATTACCCCCGGTTCGTATCTCAAGACGCAGCCTCCGCGAAAACCCCGCGAAGAGCAAGGGGGATGGCTTCACCTTCAACGTTTCTGCGACTAGAGCGGGCGCCATGCTGATCAAGATTTGCGGGCTTTCGACGCCTGAAACCATTCAAGCCGCGGCCGATGCCGGGGCGAGCCATGTGGGGCTTGTCCACTTTGAAAAGAGTGCGCGGCATGTCTCACTCGACGATGCAGCGCGGCTGCGACGCGGTGTACCTTCGGGGGTTAAGACGGTTCTGCTGCTCGTCAACGCTTCGCCTGAGCTCACCGGACAAGCCATCAGCGATGTGAAGCCCGATGTGATCCAATTCCACGGGCGCGAGACGCCGGAATGGATTGGCCTCGTCCGCGAGAAGACCGGGATCGAAGTTTGGAAAGCGGTCGGTGTAAGAAGCGCGGAAACCCTCGAAAAATCGCGCCGCTATGAAAGTGTGGTTGACCGGATGTTGTTCGATGCCCCCCCGCCGCAGGCCGTAAACGCAATCCCCGGCGGCAACGGCATCGGCTTTGATTGGAGCCTGCTGAAGAACCACGAACATGCAATCGCATGGGGCCTAGCGGGTGGGCTGACACCAGAAACAGTCGCAGATGCCATCGCACAAACCGGCGCACCTTTGGTCGATGCATCCTCAGGCCTGGAAAGCGCGCCGGGCATCAAGGACGTGGACAAGATCGCGGCATTCTGCAAAGCGGCCTCTTCCCTATGACAGACAACACACCAATCCCCGGCCCCAACTCCTTCCGCACCCAGCCCGATGAACGCGGGCATTTTGGCGAATTTGGCGGGCGCTATGTCGCTGAAACGCTGATGCCGCTGATCCTTGATCTGGAGCGTGAATATCGCGCTGCCCAGCAAGACCCCGCTTTTCAGGCTGAGTTTGACGACCTGCTCGAACACTACGTGGGTCGTCCCTCCCCTCTGTATTATGCCGAGCGGCTGACCGAAGAACTGCGCAAAGATGCGGAGCCCGGCATGGGCGCGCAAATCTGGCTCAAGCGCGATGAACTCAACCACACTGGCGCGCATAAGATCAACAATTGCATCGGTCAGATTTTGCTTGCGAAGCGCATGGGCAAGACCCGCATAATCGCCGAAACCGGCGCTGGTCAGCACGGCGTTGCGACAGCGACCGTATGCGCGCGCTTTGGCCTGCCCTGCGTAATCTATATGGGCGCAGAGGATGTCGCGCGGCAGTCACCAAACGTCTTCCGCATGAAGCTGCTCGGCGCAGAAGTCGTCCCCGTCACCAGCGGCGGCGCGACGCTTGAAGGACGCGATGAATGAAGGGCTGCGCGATTGGGTCGCGAATGTGCACGACACCTTCTACATCATCGGCACCGCCGCAGGCCCGCACCCTTACCCCGAGCTGGTGCGCAATTTCCAAAGCGTCATCGGCACCGAAGCGCGCGCCCAATTGCTCGCTCGCACGGGCCGTCTGCCGGATTTGCTGATCGCGTGTATCGGCGGGGGCTCCAATGCGCTCGGCCTGTTTCACCCGTTCTTGGATGACACCGAGGTGAAAATGCTCGGCGTGGAAGCGGCAGGGCATGGCCTTGATGGCGACGAACACGCGGCCAGCCTTCTTGGCGGCGCACCCGGTGTGCTCCACGGCAACAAGACCTACTTACTGCAAGACGAAGACGGCCAGATCACCGAGGGCCACTCGATCAGCGCCGGCCTAGACTATCCCGGCATCGGCCCGGAACATGCATGGCTTAAAGAAAGCGGGCGCGTCGAATACACCGCTGTGACCGATGATGAGGCGTTGGACGGCTTCCAACTGCTCTGCCGCACCGAGGGGATTATCCCGGCGCTGGAGCCGAGCCATGCGCTGGCAGCCGTCGCCAAGCGCGCGCCGCAAATGCGCGAGGACGCAATCATCTGCATGAACCTATGCGGACGCGGCGATAAGGACATTTTCACTGTGGCGGAGAAGCTTGGGGTGGAGATGTGATATCGGACAAGTTGGCACCGTTTGTAGCCGCTTTGGTTTGCCTTTGCGTCGCCGGTCTTGCCGCTTACGCTGGAACTGATTGCAAGCACTGGGGAAACGAGCTTGGCATGTTCAATATCGATCGCTTCATTTGCATGGGGGGATTTGAAGCCAAGACCCTAGAGTTTCTCACGGTCCTTTTTGGAATTTTAGCACTTGGCTTCCTTCTCTTGGGAGCATCGAAAGCAAACGAAGAATGACACTACGTCTCCAGAACGCCTTTTCCAAACCCCATGCCGCTTTCGTCGCGTTCATCACTGCTGGCGATGGCGACACCGCTGCCAACCTCGACGCGCTCGTCGAAGGCGGCGCGGATGTCATTGAGCTGGGGATGCCGTTCACCGATCCGATGGCGGATGGCCCCGCCATCCAAAACGCCAATCTGCGCTCGCTGGGAAAAGGCACGACCACCGAGGACGTGTTTCAGATCGCGGGTGACTTTGCGCAGCGCCACCCTGACGTGCCGCTCATCCTGATGGGCTATGCCAATCCGATGATCCGGCGCGGTGTCGGCTGGTTTGCGCAGCGCTGTTACCGCGCAGGGGTCGACGGTGTCATCTGTGTCGATATGCCGCCAGAGGAAAACGCTGAGCTCGCCGAAGAGCTCGACATGCACGATGTCAGCTGGATCCCTCTTGCCACCCCCACAACGAGCGCCGAGCGCCTGCCAGCGGTGCTCACCAATGCGAGCGGTTTCCTCTATTACGTCTCGGTCGCCGGGATCACAGGGCTGCAACAGGCCGCCACCGCTTCGATCGAAGAGGCGGTTGGCAGGCTCAAGGCCGCGACCGACCTTCCCGTGGCGGTCGGATTTGGCGTGCGCACGCCCGAACAAGCCGCTGCCATCGCGCGTGTGGCGGACGGGGTTGTGGTCGGCTCGGCCTTTGTTGATCTGGTCGGCGAATTTGGCGATGGGGCGCCTGCGAAGCTACAAGAGCTCACCGCAGCGATGAAGGCTGCCATGAAGGAAGGGCCAGGGGAGAAAGCGCGTGCCTGAAGAAAGCTGGTTCAACCGTGTTCGCAATTCGCTGGGCTTTGGTCCGGAGAAGAAGAGCACAGAAAAAGACCTCTGGATCAAATGCTCCAATTGTCAGGAGATGCTGTTCGTCGCCGAATATGAGGCGAACGGGCATGTCTGCCACAAATGTGAGCATCACGGGCGGATTGGGGCGGATGCGCGGCTGGAACTGCTGCTTGATCCCGGCTTTGACGTTCTACCAACGCCCGAAGTCACCGAAGACCCGCTCAAATTCAAGGATTCCAAGAAATACACCGACCGGCTCAAAGCGGCGCGGGAAAAAGGCCCGCACACGGACGCCTTCGTGGTCGGATCGGGCACGATTGACGGGCATGATGCGGTCGTTGGGGTGCAGGACTTCACCTTTATGGGCGGGTCGATGGGCATGGCGGTCGGCATGGCGTTTTGCGCGGGCGCAGAGCGCGCGCTCAGCCGCAAATGCCCCTATGTCGTGGTGACAGCGGCAGGCGGAGCGCGGATGCAGGAGGGTATTCTCTCGCTCATGCAAATGCCGCGCGCAACCGTGATGACGCGGCGTCTGAAGGCGGCGGGGTTGCCTTACATTGTGGTCCTCACTGACCCAACGACAGGCGGGGTCACAGCAAGCTATGCCATGCTCGGCGATATCCATATTGCGGAGCCGGGCGCGCTTATCGGTTTTGCCGGGCAGCGTGTGATCCAGGACACGATCCGCGAGCAATTGCCCGAGGGCTTCCAACGCGCCGAATATCTCCACAAGCATGGCATGGTCGATATGGTGGTGCATAGGAAAGAGCTGAAAGCGACGCTCGCCAATGTGATTGACTATATGCTGCCCGCTGAAGCCGCCGCCTGACCAAGCCAAGGAGTGCGGGCGGATGGATTTTGGCCGTTCCGATGATCCGCGCGTGCAGGCGCAGCTTGATCGTCTTGCTTCACTGAGCGTTCCGCAAGGGCGGCTGGGGTTGGAGACGATCCGCGCTTTGATGGGGCGGCTCGGCAATCCGCATCGCAAATTGCCGCCCGTGTTCCATGTCGCGGGGACCAATGGGAAGGGGTCTACCTGCGCGTTCCTTCGCGCGATGTTGGAGGCGGATGGAAAGCGCGTGCACGTCACCACCTCCCCCCATCTCGTGCGCTACAATGAGCGGATCAGGCTTGCGGGTAAGCTGATCGAGGATGGCCCGCTGGCGGGGCTTTTGGAGGAGGTCTTGGATGCGGGCGCGGACTTGGGGCCGAGCTTTTTCGAAGTTACCATCGCCGCCGCCTTCCTCGCCTTCAGCCGCAAGCCCGCCGATGCTTGCGTGGTCGAAGTGGGCCTTGGTGGGCGGTTCGATGCGACCAATGTGCTGGAGCCTGAAGTGCTCGCGGCCTGCGGGATAGCTGCGCTGGGGTTGGATCATGAGCGGTTCTTGCTCGCGCCAGAGGAAGGCGTGCCGAAAGAGCCCATGGCAAGGATCGCGTTTGAGAAGGCGGGGATTGCGAAGAAGGGTGTGCCTTTGGTGACGATGGATGAATCGTATCCAGATCAAGCGAGAGAGGCTATTCGAGAAATAGCTAAAAAGGTTGGATCACCCCATTTCGAGTTTTACCGTCACTGGCAATCCGACCCGGCTGGGCCGAGCGAATTCTATTATTTGGACTGGATGAATTACCGGCTCGACCACTGGTTTCCCCGCCCAAGGATGGGAGGCGATCACCAGCTTTTCAACGCTGGCTTGGCGGTCACTATGCTTCGCGCACAGAACCGCATAACTCCTCCTTCTATGGACGCGATTGCGTCCGGAATCCGAGCCACTCACTGGCCCGCACGCATGCAGACGCTTGCTGCCGGCCCGCTCACTGCACTGGTTTCCGACCAAAAGGTCATCCTCGATGGCGGCCACAATGCGAGCGCTGGTGCCGCCATCGCTGAGGCCCTTGAGGGACCGGTGCATCTCATCATCGGCATGCTCGCCGCTAAAGATCCCAGCGCGTTCACCACGCCCTTTGAGGGTCGTATCCGCTCGCTCACCATTGTTCCGGTGCCGAACCATGATGCGCATCCGCCCGAAGCCTTTGGGCCTGAGGCACGCGGGGCGGCGGATTTGGAAGAGGCTTTGCTCGGCATACCCTCAGATGATTATCCGGTTTTGATCGCAGGCTCGCTCTACCTGGCGGGGGAAGCGCTTAGGCTGAATGATGAGATCCCGGACTAGTCCGGTTCCCGCCCGGCACTCCCCAAGGCCTCATCGACCAGCCCTGCGCGCATCATCCAAGCAAACAGCGCGATCCCCGGCAGCGCCAGAACCGTTGTGAGCACATAAAAGCTGACATAGCCCATCCCTTCGATCAGCCCGCCTGCCGTCGTGCCGGTGAGCAGCCTGCCAACAATGCTCGCCCCCGCTGATATCAATGCGTATTGCGCGGCAGTGAAGCGCAAATCGCACAAAGCCGAGAAATAGGCGACCACCACTACCCCGCCATAGCCGCTGGCAAAATTCTCAAACCCGATTGCCGCTGCCATGCCGAGGTTCGAATGGCCTGCCGCCGCCAGCCCCGCAAAGCTTAGATTGGAGACCGCCATCAGCACCAAAGCGAGCAGCACCGAACGCTTCAACCCCATCCGCGCATAGATCAATCCGCCCACGAATATCCCGATAAGGTACGCCCAGAAACCAACGCCGACATCGTAAAGCGCGATCTCATCATTGGTGTAGCCCAGATGATCGAACAGCAGGCGAAAGGTGAGGTTCGCCAGCGTGTCTCCGATTTTGTGGATGAGGATAAAGGTGAGCACCAACAACGCGCCGTGCCGCTCAAAGAACTCCGCAAAAGGCCCGGTGATGGATTGCCACACCTCAGCCAAGCCCGCGCCGCGCATTTTCAACCTGTCGCCGTAGCCGGTTCGCCCATAATGAGCGCGGTGAGCATGGCGGGCAGAGCCAGTGCCAGCACAGGCGATATAGGCCGCCTCCCACCCATATCGCGCTGCGACCACCAGCGCGATGGCCCCTGCCCCGGCAGCGCCCACGCGCCAGCCATATTGGTTCATGCCCGCGCCCGTGCCCATCTGGTCTGGCCGCAATATCTCGATCCGGTAGGCGTCGATTACAATGTCGAAAGTCGCCCCAGCCACCCCCACAAGCACGGCGGCGATGATTGTCGCGGTGAGGTTGCTTGACGGTTCGACCAGAGCCAAGTTCACCACCGCCGCCATCACCAGCAGCCCGGCAAAGACCATCCACGAAACCCGCTGTCCCAGCCGCGCGAGAACAGGCAGACGCACGCCGTCCACCACCCATGCCCAGAACACTTTGAGATTGTAGACAAGGAAAGCGAGCGTGAAGGCCGCCACCGTCTTCACATCGATCCCATCTTGCGCCAGCCGCGTCGTTAGCGTTGCCCCGATCATCGCATAGGGAAAGCCTGAGGAGACGCCGACAAAGAAGGCGGCGAGCACCTCTTTTTCAACGTAGGGTTTTTTCGCGCCTAACACCTTCGCCGTTCCCCATTCGTCCTGAGCCTGTCGAAGGATGAACCGCGTTAGCGCGCGTGCTTCGACAGGCTCAGCACGAACGGATGCAGTGTGTTTTATTCAGCCGGTTCGGGCGCTGCGCCATCGGGGGTGACCACGCCGCTATGCGCGCCCTTGCGGCTTTCACGCATCCATTCGAGCGCGCAGAGCACCACCGCAATAATCCCGATCAAAGCGGTGAAGATGAAGACGAAGTAATAGCCACGATCCTCAATCATCTGGCCCAAAGCGCCGCGCCCCAAAGTCCCGATCAGCAGAGTGAGCGAGGACAGGAGCGCGAACTGCACCGCAGCGTATCTCTTCGCCACAATTGAACTGAGCCACGCAATATAGGCCGCGCCCGCAATTCCAATGGCAAGGTTCTCCCAAAAGATCGTGAAAGCCAGTTTGGCAAGGCCTTCAGATGGCGGGGCCGCGGTGAAAAAGATGAAGGAAACCGCGCCTGCCAGCGTCTCAACCGCCCAGGTAAAGCCGATAAAGTCGCTCGCCGCTTGCATCATCGCGCCGCCTTGCGCGAGCTCTGCATATAGAAGGTTGGTCGCCGCCGCGATGGCCGCGCCAAAGGTCAGCATGAACATCCGGCCAAACACGGTGATCAGCCATCCACCCACAGCCAGCCCCAAAATGATTGCAAAAATACCGAGGATTTTGGAGGCAAAGGCGACATCCTCTCCGGTATATCCCAGCTCTCCCAGATAAAACGGATAGGCGAACACGCCCCAAACGGAATCGGTGATCCGATAGGTCAACACCAGCGCAAGGATCAGCACAAGCGACCACCCCATCCGGCCCACAAACTCCACCAAAGGCAGCACCAAAGCGCGATAAAGCTGATCGGTGAATTTGGAGACCTGCTGCGCGCCCGCTTCGATAGGGACAGTGATGACATTGGTGCCATCGCGCTTTTGCTTCGCGACCCAGGCAGCGACAAAGGCGGGCAGCACAATGGTCGCAATCACGATCAGCGGTCCGTAAGTGGTCGTGAACAAGGTCACATCGGGGCGGTCTTCGGGAACAGAGGTCATGGATCGCACCATGAACACCACGACCGTGACTATCGCCCAGCCCCACAACACACCAACCGCCAAGAGCGCGCGGTTGCGGGTTTTCTCATTCACCTCGCCCACCGCGTTTAACTGTGCGATCTCTTCCTCATTGGCGGCCATGGCGGTGGTGGCATCGGACACGCGCACGTCGGGTGCGAACAGACCGGCAAAGCCGATCAACAGCATCAATCCGCCCATAATCACATAGGTTTGCGGCCAGCCAATATGCTCGGCCAAGATCAATCCGAAAGCGCCGCCCACCAGTGCCGCCAGCCGGAATCCCATCTGGGTGATGGTTGAAAGAATATCGAGCGTCGCGACCTCATCCGCGACATCGATCCGCCAAGCGTTGATCGCGATATCCTGCGTCGCACTGGCAAAGGCCCCGATTGCGGCGAGCAGGCTGAACCAGCCGAGCGACGTGGCAGGGTTGAGCGTGCTCATCGTCACCAACGCAGCGCCGACAATCAACTGCATCGGCACCATCCATTGCTTGCGCTTGCCCAGCGATCTCAGCACCGGAATATCAACCCGGTCCAGCAGCGGCGACCACAGAAACTGGAACGCATAGGTAAGGCCAACGAGCGAGAAGACGCCCATCGTCTCCAGATCAACCTCAGCCTCAGAAAGCCAAGCATAGAGTGTGCCTAGGAACAGAGCGGGCGGCAGGCCCTGCGCAAAGCCGAACAGGACCATAAAGCCGCTTTTGGGGCTGCGCAGGGACCGCAAAAGCGTACCCCATCCCGGCTTCTTCGTTTCTGCAGTCGCTTCGGCGGTGGCCATATTTGCTGGCTATCCCTTTTCCCTGATCCCGTTTTGCGGCACACTAGCCTTGGATGAGAGGGATAGGGAAGCCGTCATGAACGCGCCAACAACAGATTTAACGCCAGAGCGCGGCGGCTTGCGCGCTACACAGGGCCAGCTGGCCTTGGCGACAGCGATCCGCGATGGGAAACAGCGGGAAACTGACAAGATCGGGCATGTTCCTGCAAGCCGCTATACCGACCCTGCGCATTTCGAGCGTGAGAAAGCGGGGCTGTTTGAGCGGCTGCCGCAGGTCATCGCCCCTTCTGCCCTGCTGCCAGAGCCCGGCATGGCGGTACCGCATGATGCAACCGGGCGGCCCCTACTGATCACCCGCGATAAACAGGGCAAAGCGCATGTTTTCCTCAATGTCTGCCGCCATCGCGGTACGCGACTGGTCGAAGGAGAGGAAGTGCATTGCGCAGCCCGGCTCGTTTGCCCTTACCATGCCTGGACGTACAAGCTCGATGGCTCGTTGATGGGCTTGCCCCGGCCGGAGACTTTCCCTGACCTCAACAAAGACGAACACGCCCTTGTCGAATTGCCCAGCCTGGAAGCGGGCGGGCTCATCTGGTTTTCCCCCAATGCGGAGGTCGATTTCAGGGATGCTCAGCTCGTCAGCGAAGATTTCACCGCCTTCGGCGTGCCCGATGCACATCTGTTCCGCCGCAAGCTGCACACGGTGAAAGGCAATTGGAAGCTGATCATGGATGCCTTCCTCGAAAGTTATCATGTGACGCGCCTGCATGCCGACACGATCGGGCCTTTCTTCAAGGATGGAGTCACCGCTGGCGACAGTGTCGGTCCGCATCTGCGCTCTGCTGTCGGGCGGCTTGAGGAGATGGAAGACATCGACCTCACCGACATGGAAGCGATGCGCCGGGTCGTCACTTTCGCATACCAATTGCTGCCTGGCACGGTGATCGTCCCCAGCCCCGATTATGTGAACATCATGGTGCTGATGCCGAAGGCGCATAATCTCACTCTGGTCGAAGACTTTATGCTCATCCCTGAAGAGCCCACCACCGACAAAGCGCGCGATCATTGGGAGCGCAGTTGGAACCTGCTTGATGGCGGCGTCTTCGCCTCCGAAGATTTCCGCGCAGCAGAGCTGGGTCAGCAGGGGCTTGAGACCGGCGCTGTCAAAGACCTGACGCTCGGCACGCTCGAAGGCGGGATAGCGCGCTTTGACGCGATTGTGCAGGAGCATCTAAGCGCCTAAGGGGCCTCATGCCCACCAATCCGAAGAAATCAGACGACCGCCCCGAAGGCGACCGCATCGCCAAATTGCTCGCACGTGCGGGTGTTGCGAGTCGGCGTGAGATTGAGCGGATGATCGGTGATGGGCGCATTACACTTGACGGCAAACCGGTCGAGACACCCGCAACATTTCTCACGTCGCTTCGCGGGGTGAGCGTCGATGGAAAACCCGTCGCAGCGCCTGAGCCGACCCAGCTTTTCGCCTTTCACAAACCCACCGGGCTGATCACCGCTGAACGCGATCCGGCAGGCCGCGCGACGATCTATTCCGCGCTCACCAACGCTTTGCCCAAGGATACGCCGCGGCTGATGCCCATCGGCAGGCTCGATCTCAACACCGAAGGGTTATTGCTGCTCACCAATGATGGCGCGCTCAAACGCCTAATGGAGTTGCCTGCCAACGGCATCCCGCGCACCTATCGCGCTCGCGCCTTTGGTGATGTGGTTCAGGACCAGCTCGAAGCTCTGATCGAAGGTGTGGAGATTGACGGCGTGCGCTATGGTTCGATTGACGCCAATCTTGAACGCAGCGGCAGCGCTGCTGGCAAGAACCAATGGATCGAGATGACGATCACCGAAGGCAAGAACCGCGAAGTGCGCCGGGTGCTCGAATATCTTGGTCTGAAAGTGAACCGCCTGATCCGCACCGCCTATGGACCGTTCAATCTGGGTGAACTGGCGCGCGGCAGGGCGCAGCGCATTCGCAAAGGCGATCTCGACCGGTTTATGAGCACTCTCAAAAAGAGCCGAAAATGAGGATCATTTCGGGCGAATGGCGCGGGCGAAAGCTTACAGCGCCCAAAGGCGACACCACCCGGCCAACCGCAGACCGCACGCGCGAAACCCTGTTTTCCATGCTCACCAGCAGGCTTGGCAGTTTTGATGACTTGCGTGTGGCGGATCTGTTCGCCGGTTCGGGAGCGCTGGGATTGGAAGCGCTCTCACGCGGGGCAGCGCATTGTCTTTTTGTCGAGCAGGACCGGGCCGCTCTGGATGCTCTTGGCGCAAATGTACAAACGCTGGATGCCGGGTTGCGCGCCAAGATTGAGACCGGATCTGCCACCGCCCTTCGCGCCGCCCGCGAGCCGGTTGATCTGATCCTTCTCGACCCGCCCTATCGCACCGGCGCAGGCGAAGTTGCGCTCGACCGGCTGCTGCGGCTGGGCTGGATCGATGAGGGCACATGGATCGCGCTCGAAACCGCCTTCGATGAAGAGCCTGTGGTGAAGGGTCTCAAGGTTGAGACCACGCGAAGGGTCGGCAAGGGCAGGCTCACGCTGCTTCTTCGCGAGCCTGCCCCAGCCTCTCCCACTTAGGCGCGCCGGAGGCGACCGGCACGCATCCCGCGTGACCACCCGGACGCAGGGGGAGCTAAACGAATTGCTCGATTATCGCTCGCTGGGAGGTTCGGAAAAGCTGTTCTCGATCTGGTTCCAAGCCGCATCACGCTCCGGCCCGGTCATCGCTGTAATCGCGATCTTGTCTTCATCCGAAAGACGCCAGAACAAGGCCTGACGCTCTGGTGCCAACGACCAGTAATAGCCTTGCGTTTCAGCCGGCCAAAGCTGGTATGATGCCTGTTGGTCTGCGGGCCAGGTGAGCACCTCAGCCTGTTGATCAGGGGTCAGTTGCGGAGAGGGTACTGTCTCGGGGATCGCCTCCTGCACATCTTGGGCAAGCGCCGGTGCCGCTGCGACGTAGCACACAGCCGCGCCAGCGACGGCCAATATCTTGAGGTGGGACTTACGCATTGGATCATTCTCCTTGGGATACAAACATTCCCAAGCGCAACGAACGCATCATATCCGGAGGAGCGTTTCCCGACGACCTGTGATCTGCGACCCGGACAAGCACTCAATTGCCACGCTATTGCCGCGCTGCGAACCCCCTCTCCCAGCCCCGCAACCCGCACCGCAAACGGCCTGGCGAGAGGTGTTGCGCAAACGGGCTGGATCGAAAATGGCCGTGATTTTCGGGGAGGATATGCCGCCGACAGGTGCGCTATGCTGGCAAATATGCAAGATTGCCTTTCCAACATTTGTTCTTTACTTGTTCTCCGAATACTATGAGCCCGAACCTGCCCCTTCCGTCCGATTCTCGCCCGCCTGAAGGCGATGTTCCGGCCTATGCCGCGCGGCTGAATCCGCCCCAGCGCGAAGCTGTGCTGACCACTGAAGGCCCAGTTTTGATGCTGGCTGGCGCGGGCACAGGCAAGACGGCGGCGCTGACCGCAAGGCTGGCGCATTTGGTCGCGACGCGGCGCGCTTGGCCAAGCCAAATTCTATGCGTGACTTTCACCAACAAAGCCGCACGCGAGATGCGCGAACGGGTCGAAGGGCATTTGGGCAACCCGGGCGAAGGCATGCCGTGGCTGGGCACATTCCACTCAGTCTGCGCAAAAATGCTGCGGCGTCATGCAGAGCTTGTCGGACTGCAATCAAACTACACAATCATCGACACGGATGATCAGTTGCGATTGCTCAAGCAGCTCATCAGCGACAACGATATCGACGAAAAGCGTTGGCCCGCACGGCAGCTGGCTGGGCTGATTGACCGGTGGAAGAACCGCGGGCTCAATCCCGGTGATCTCGATCCGGCTGAGAATGAGGCCTTCGCCAACGGTCGTGGTGAGGCGATGTACCGGCTCTACCAGGATCGACTCAAAGCGCTTAACGCCTGCGATTTCGGCGATTTGATGCTGCATATGCTCAACATCTTTCGCAAGCACGCTGATGTGCTCGCCGAATATCAGGAGCGCTTCAAATATGTGATGGTGGACGAATATCAGGACACCAACGCCGTTCAGTATCTGTGGCTTAGACTGCTCGCTCAGACCCGCAAGAATATCTGTGTGGTGGGCGATGACGACCAGTCAATCTATTCATGGCGCGGCGCAGAGGTTGCCAATATCCTGCGGTTTGAAAAGGATTTTCCAGGCACAGCCGTTGTCCGGCTCGAACAAAACTACCGCTCCACTCCGCACATTCTAGGGGCAGCCTCCGGCCTGATCCGCGCCAATTCGCAGCGGCACGACAAAACACTTTGGACAGAGGCGAATGGCGGCGACAAAGTGCGCGTCATCGGCGTGTGGGATGCACCTGAAGAAGCCCGCCGTGTGGGCGAAGAGATTGAGCGGCTGGAAACCGAAGGCGCCCCCCTCAACCAAGTCGCGATCCTTGTGCGCGCGCAATACCAAACCCGCGAATTTGAAGACCGCTTCATTCAGATCGGCGTCAATTACCGGATCATCGGGGGCTTTCGCTTTTACGAACGCGCCGAAATCCGTGACGCGCTCGCCTATCTTCGTGTGATCGCACAGCCGCAAGATGATTTGGCGTTTGAGCGCATTTATAACCAGCCCAAACGCGGGCTTGGCGCAAAGACGCTGGAGAAAATGCACCTGCACGCGCGCCGCGTGAACCTTCCGCTGGCCGCTGCCTCCCTCCAACTTGCTGACAGCGATGAATTGCCCAAACGCGCGGCGAACACGATTGGCGGATTGCTGCGGCAATTCTTGGTTTGGCGCGAAGCAGCCGATGCGATGACACCGGCGGACCTCTTGCGGCTTGTTCTTGATGAAAGCGGCTATAACGACATGCTCGCCGCAGACCGCTCTGCTGAAAGCGCAGGGCGCGCAGAAAACCTCTCCGAACTCGCGCGCGCGATGGAGGAATACGAGACGCTCGGCGATTTCCTCGAACACGTCTCCCTCGTCATGGACAATGATCGCGGCGACGAGGAAGAAACCGTGACGATCATGACGATCCACGCGGCTAAGGGCCTCGAATTTGACCATGTCTTTTGCGTCGGATGGGAGGAAGGCGTCTTCCCTTCACAGCGCGCAATCGACGAAGGGGGCCTTGCGAGCCTCGAAGAAGAACGCCGCCTAGCCTATGTCGCAATCACCCGCGCGCGCCGGTTCTGCCAAATTTTCCACGCGGCCAATCGACGCATCTATGGTCAATGGACAAGCTCAATCCCCTCGCGTTTTATCGAGGAGCTTCCGCAAGAACATATTGAGCAAGAAAGCACCATGACCGGCGGTGCGTCGCTTTGGCGCGCGAACTGGTCTGAAAATGAGGACCCGTTTGCCCATGTGGCACAGCGAAGGCCAGACCGGGCCGAAGCGCGCGGCCCCGGATGGCGGCGCGCGATTGAGAGCGGCTATGAAACGCGCCAGCAGCGTGTTGCCGAACCCGGCCGCTCCGCCGCCAGCTTCGCCTCCCCCGCCCGCTCAGACATCGCCATCGGAGCCATGGTCGAACACAAGAAGTTCGGCACCGGCTGCGTGATCGACCAAGAGGGCAACAAGCTCACCATCCAGTTCGAGGATGCGGGTGAAAAGCGCGTGATTGATAGTTTCGTGACGGTGGTGGGTTAGGCTTTCACCCAGTCACCGCGACCCAGACGGCTACGAAAAACAAGAACCCGCCAACTGCGCCAAAAGCGTGCCAGATCGGATATCGATAGGGCATCAGTTTGCGGCGATAAAAAGCGGTGCCGATTGTGTAAGACAACGCTCCTGCGCCCACAGCGTAAGTGGTGGACGGGGGCAGCTCCGCCCAGAAATCAGGCAGCGCAAGGAAGCAAAAAGCCCCCAGCCCCAGATAGGAGACCAGCGACCAGCGCGAATCGCCGTTATCGCCCGACAGTTTGAACCAGACGCCCGCTAAGGCGAGCGTCCAGACGGCAGCAAGAATCAGGTGTGCGCTTGGCGTCCCAGCTTTGATCAAAAGCGGGCTGAATGTCCCTGCGATCACGGTATAAATCGCCGCGTGATCCCACCGCCTGAGCGAGGCGCGCCATCCATGCTTGGGAAGCAAGTGATACGCGAATGAGACCAAGATGGATGCGAGTATCGCCGCAGCGTAGACCAGCGCAGCGGCGAATAGGTTGATGTCGCCGCTGTCGAAAGTCGCCCGCACTGCCATCACGCTCGCGGCGCAAAAACCGGTCAAGCTGATCGCATGGATGGCGAAGTCGGCTCTGCGTTCAGGGGCGGTTTTGCTGGGAAACATTGGCGGCCCCATTAGCTCTGCATCTGCGCCCCGGCAATCACTTAGGCTTTCGCTACGTATTTGCTTGTGGCATTCTCTCGCACAAGGGAGATGACATATGCAAAAGCGAACCGGTTTTGCAGCGTTCGCCTTGATCTTTGGCGCGTCAGCCGCGCTGGCTCAGGATGAGGCAGAACGCCCCGCGATCACGATCGGCAATGGCGACAGAAACTGGATTGTTGTCGATGGTTTCACCAAGAGCGAGACCTCCAGCACCTACACCGAACAACGCATAACTGGGCAGCGAAGCGCTCTGCGCCGCGGCGATGGCACCACCTTCACTTTTGCTGAAGTCCATATCGAAGGCGACGGCTGGCTGGTGATGCACCCCTTTATCAATGGCGCGCCCAATGGCGATTATGTGGCGGGCTACACCTTTGTCGAAGGCGGCACGAACCAAAACGTTGCGGTCACAATAAACCCCGCCCCAGCCTCAGGCGACAGGTACATGGTGATGCTGCATTCAGACACAAATCAGGACCGCGTGTTTGACTTTGTGTTTGTCGAAGACGGTATCAATGTCGAAGACCGCGCGGTGTTTGAAGGCTCCAAGATGATCGCGCATGCAATCGCGGTGCCCTGAGGCGCCGCCAAAGCCGCTTACCTTCGTCTTATCTTTACTCAATCGGCTTACTCCACTTCCATTCTAGGTTATAGGGGGTAGGTCATTGGAACTGAAATACGGCATTGTTCGCACTTTTGCGGTAGGGTCCGTGTTCCTGATGGCGGGGCTGTTTTTGGGCGTGATCGCGATCACGCATGATGACCTGAGCCAAATACGGTTCATCGGCTTTCTGGCCATTTTCTTTGGCCAAACCGGCGTTGCTGCTGTGCTCTTTGCACTCAGTGCGATCTGCTCGCTCGCCGGATTGCGCGCAATCAGCATGGCATTTGGCGGGACGCCCGCAGCCAAGATAACACCGCGCGGGATTGAGGTTCGGAGTATGTACTATTCAGGACTGCTCAAATGGGCCGATGTCGCCTCCGTTCAATTGCGTGTTCCACCCATGAACAGCAAAGCATGTTGGCTTACCTTCGTCCCAAAAACTGAGTTCAGCCCGTGGGTGAAGCTTGGCGGAATGAGCGAAAATCTGATCATCGGGACACAGCTCTTGGGGCATTCGGACCAAGAGATAGAAAGCTGGGTAGTGTCTGCGAACCAGCGACAGGCAGAGCCAAGCCGAAAAGCTTCGCAATCTGAAGATCGAAACGCGCCCGCTATGCCCGGAATAGCGCCACGATCACGCGGGTTCGGGCGGAAAGTCGTTTAGCCCCGGCAGCTCAGCCCGCACCCACATCCAAAAAGCCGGGCTTTGGTCCGTTCCATTCGCCTGCGGGGATCGGCTCACTATCCTCGTCTTGATAGTCGCGTCTTGAACGCGAACGGCGCGGTTTTTCTTCGCGATGATCATCGCGCGTGCGCTTTTCGTGGCGGGCCTTTTTGGGGCGCTCGTCGCGCTCTTCGTGCTCACCCTGCTGTTCGGACTGTTCGCCTGGTTCGGCCAGTTCAACCCGCACGTCGTCTTTGCCGAATACCTTGATCTTGGAGCCGGTCAGCTTTTCGACATTGGCGATGGCTTCGGCGTCTTCCTTCGCGACGAAGGTGAAGGCGCGGCCTTTGGCTCCGGCCCTGCCCGTGCGGCCAATGCGGTGGACGTAATCATCAGGATGCCACGGCGTATCAAAATTGAAGACGTGAGAAACGCCTTTGATGTCGAGGCCGCGCGCTGCCACATCGGAGGCAACCAAGATATTCACATCGCCCGATTTGAACCGGTCGAGTTCCTTCAGGCGCGAATTCTGGTCCATATCGCCATGGATTTCGCCAGAGGCAAAGCCGTGGCGCTGAAGGCTCTTGTTAAGCTCGCGCACGGTGGTTTTGCGGTTGGCAAAGATGATTGCGGTTTCGACGTGGTCGTTTTGGAGCAACCAGCGCAAAGTCTCGCGCTTCTTACGTGTCTCCACCGGAATTTTGAACGCGGTGATGTCCTTGTTTGTGGTCGCAGCGCGGGCTGTCTCTATCCGCTTGGGATTGGAGAGGAAGGTCTTTGCAAGCTTCTCAATCGGCGCTGGCATAGTCGCTGAAAACAGCATCGTCTGCCGCGTTTCGGGGAGCTTGGAGCAGATGAATTCGATATCGGGGATGAAGCCCATATCGAGCATCCGGTCCGCTTCGTCGATCACCAAGAGCTCGCAGCCCGACAATAGGATTTTGCCGCGCTCAAACAGGTCCATCAAACGGCCCGGCGTCGCGATCAGAACATCAACGCCTTCATCCAGCGCTTTCAGCTGATCGCCCATCTGCACGCCGCCAATCAGCAGCGCCATTTTGAGATCGTGGTTCGCACCGTATTTCTCGAAATTCTCGGCAACCTGCGCAGCAAGCTCACGCGTCGGCTCAAGGATCAATGAGCGCGGCATCAAAGCGCGCCTGCGCCCCGCAGCCATCACGTCGATCATGGGCAACACAAAGCTGGCGGTTTTGCCGGTCCCCGTTTGCGCGATCCCGATAAGGTCCTTCATCATCAGGACAGCGGGTATCGCTTCGGCTTGGATAGCGGTCGGCTCAGTGTAGCCAGCGTCTTCCACGGCTTTGAGCAATTCGTCAGAAAGGCCGAGATCGGCAAAAGTCATGCGGTTCAAGATGTCCGGATTTAAGGGCAGGGAAATGCCTGCAGGAAAAGCGCTGGCGGATGCAGCACCATCGCCGCCCCGTTCGCAAGCAGCGCGCTTGGCGAAAATACGTCTAAAAGTCAAGAAATGGCGGGCGTTCGCCCTACGATTGAACTCAATCGGTCACCGCAACAAGTTGCCGCATACGTTCCACTTCGCATTTTGCACCGCTGCGCGATTGCAATTCGTCGCGGTCAACGCAGATTTGCCCGTCATCGCTGCGTTCGACATAAAAGCCTGAATAAAAGTCACGCGCTCGGCAGGCGCGCTCCAGATTAACGGTGACGATGCGGTTGTCGCTGAGGAACAAAAGCAAGCGGTTGCCCGCGCCCGTTTGGACGCCAGAGATGCGGTTCACAGGCACGCAGCGCTCCATCTCGCGTTCTTCAAACCTTGTGTTCAATCCATTTTGCGGCAAGCGCGCGAGCAGGTTGGCACGGTTGCTGCGCCGCTGCGGCGAGATCCTTACGATAACGCGCTGTTCAATGCGCACCTGACGGTTCATTTGCCCCTGATGAAATGCATCGAGCGGGTTCGCCACTGGGGTCTCATCTGGCAGAGCCCTTGAATAAGGCGCCTCAGGCGGCTCATCAAAGTCGGGACCCGTATCCATCGCGCTTTGTTGAATGGCCATTCCCGCATGACCCAACACTGGCAGGATCAGCGCCACGGGGGCAGCAAGGGCGAGCAAGCTCGGCATGATGCGCGGGGGTTCCTCCTTATCCAAGAAGGGCAAAAGACCGACCCTTCAAGATGACGCAACCAGCTAGCATCGACGATTGAACGTTGGCTTAACTGCGCGCATATGGGAGCGGCGAACACCGGCAAAAGGCCGGCAAACTGTGGCATAGGCGCAACAATGGCGACGTTGATTGAAACGAATACGGGATTTTTGGAAGATGCGCGGCGGCTGCTTGGGGCCAAAGGATTTTCCACTGATCCGCAGGATTTGTCGGCATGGCTGACCGATTGGCGTGGGCGTTACACCGGGCGCGCGATGGCTCTGGCATCGCCTGCCTCAACGGCTGAGGTAGCGGCTCTGGTAAAGCTGTGCGCCAGACACGGCGTGCCGGTTGTCCCGCAAGGCGGCAATAGCGGCATGGCAGGCGGCGCAACCCCGGATGAAAGCGGCACCGCGATCCTTTTGTCGCTGCGGCGCATGAACACCATCCGATCGCTGGATAAGGATGCGGGACAGACCGTCTGCGATGCGGGTGTGATCCTCCAGACTTTGCACGAAGCGGCTGAGGCCGCGGATATGCGGTTCCCGCTGACACTAGGGGGAAAGGGCTCAGCGACGATTGGCGGGCTGGTATCGACCAATGCTGGCGGCACCCAGGTGCTGCGCCACGGGACAATGCGCGCGCAAGTTCTGGGGATTGAGGCAGTGCTAGCTGACGGGCAGGTGTTTGATGGCCTTACCGCGTTGAAGAAGGACAATCGCGGGTTTGATCTCAAGCAGCTTTTGATCGGTTCAGAAGGGACACTGGGCATTGTCACAGCGGCCACTTTGCGGCTGCTTCCCGCCCCACGCGCCAGCGCAACCGCTTGGGTCGGCCTGCCATCGATCACCGCTGCCCGCACACTCCTGCGCCGCGCAGAAAGCGCATTGGGCGAGACGCTTGAAGGCTTCGAAGTGGTGCCCGCGCATTGCCTCCAGAGCGTGCTTGCGCACCTGCCCGATGCGCGCTCCCCGCTGCAAGAGAGCCACGAATGGAACGCGCTGATCGAATGCGTCAGCACAAAGGGCGATGACACAGCCTTGCGCGAGCAACTGGAACAGGCGTTGGCCGCGGCAGCTGAGGATGGGTTGCTGAGCGATGCAGTGATCGCCGCCAATGAACGGCAAGCCGATCAGTTGTGGCTCTTGCGCGATTCGATCTCTGCTGCTGAGCGCGCGCTTGGCCCGGCGATGCAGCATGATATCTCGGTGCCGGTAGAACAGATGCCCGAATTTATGCTCGCTGCCGCCCCCGCCGTCGAGAGCGCCCATCCCGGCACGAAAGTCGCAGCATTTGGCCATCTGGGCGATGGCAATGTGCATTTCCACGTCCTTGCTCCCAATGGCGCGGTGCCGGGTGAATGGGAGGAGAGCGAAGGCAAGCAGATTAGCGCCGAGGTCTATGATCTGGTGACACAGTGGGGCGGATCGATCAGCGCCGAACACGGGATCGGGCAAATGAAGGTCGCAGAGCTGGGCCGGCTTGGTGATCCCGTTTCGCTATCGATGATGCGCGCGGTGAAGGCCGCGCTGGATCCGCAGGGTCTGCTCAATCCGGGCAAGTTGGTGCCCTCATAATCGGCGCAATAAACTGTCGGAGCCCGGTCAGCCTTGCGCCGACCCGGATCAACGCCTAAAGCGCGCCATCCGGCGAGGCAGAAAGCCCCTTGGGCTCAGTCCAACTTGCCGAGTAATCACAGTTTCTTATCCGCCTATTATCGGAGACGTTCCATGGCCAGCGCGCCTCAACCGCAACTTCCGCTGTTTTACAAAGACCTTTTGCCTCTCAACAGCCGTGATCACGGCGACTGGAAAGTCTCCAGTTTCGATGATGCGAGTTTCCTTAAAGAAACACACGCCATCCCTCTGACGGTTGACGAGTTTGTCGATGCGCAGCGCAATTATCCGATTGTCTTTACCGCTGGCGAAAATCCGTTGCCGATCGCATTGATGGGCCTGAATGAGGGTGTGAACACCTTCATCGAGGAAAACGGCAAGATGGAAGGTGGCGTCTATGTCCCCGCCTATATTCGCCGCTATCCCTTCATCCTCGCAAAGTTGAACAAGGACAGCGACGACATGTCACTTTGCTTTGATCCGCAAGCTGGCGTGATCGCGAAAAGCAAAGAAGGTCAGGCCCTGTTCGAAGACGACAAGCCGACCGAATACACCAATGGCGTTCTTGAATTCTGTAAAAAGTTTGAGGAATCAGGCCAGCGCACGCGCGCCTTTCTCGAAGAGTTGAAGAAGCTCGATATCCTGATGGATGGTGAGATTGCGATCACCCGCAACGACATGCCTGACAAGCCGTTTGTCTATCGCGGTTTCCGCATGGTTGACGAGAACAAGCTGCGCGAACTGCCCGCTGAATCGGCAGAAATGCTCAACAAGAACGGCATGGGCATGCTGATCCACGCACATCTGTTCTCAATGAACCTGATGCGCGCTGTGTTTGAGCGGCAGACCGCTCAAGGCAAAGTGCCGATGCCCGAAGCAAACGGCGCCGCCAACTAATTGGCCAGTTTTGCAGCGTGCGGGGGCCAATCTACGCCCCCGGGCGCTGCCCAAGGCTTCGCCGGCTATATGGCAATCGAGGCTCCCCGCAATCGGGTTGGCAAATTACAACCATTAACGACGTATTTCCGGTCGCCTACGGGTTGAACCGCGGGGCCTGCTTACCTATTTTTGCACTGCGGGCGGGTACACCCCTCATGACCCGCCTGCGGATTGGCGCCTGCGGGCGTTTTCCTCCCTGAACCTGGCCACCTCGTGCCCCCCCCTAACAGCGCGAGGTGGCTTTTTTTATGCGTTCTGGTTCCGTCCGCATTTGAGACGATTGCCGAGCGCCAGCCAGCCTTACTCAGCTGCCTGCGGGAGACTGCGCGCCGCGCCGAACCCAGCGACTTCCGCGCCCAACTCACGCACCAGGCCCGCGAGCATTGCGCCAAGCGGTTTCAGCGCAGCAGTAGGCTGCGACAAAGCTGCATCGAGATAGGTAGAGCGGCACACCTCCACCTGAACACAGTGCACGCCGCGCTGCGGTTTTGCGTGGCGATCAAGAACATACCCGCCGGAGTAAGGCCGGTTATGCGCGGCATTGCACCCCTGACCTTCAAGATATCGAAAGGCGCGCGCGATCACAGCCGAATGGCACGAAGCGCCAAATCGGTCCCCCAATACAATTTGCGGAGCGTTGTCCTGCCCGCCCGTCTTGCGCAATGGCGGCATCGAATGAAGATCGACCAACAAGGCCGCCCCCCATGCCTCTTTGATCCGCGCAAGCTCTTGTTCTAAAAAAGAATGATAAGGCTGATGGATCTTTGCAATTCGGCGATCCAACTCATTTTGCGACAAGTGCTCGCGCCAGATCTCACCAAAGCCGGGCAGTCGGCGCGGCACCAAACCCAAACCGCTGCGCGCGCGCGCATTGGACAGCGTCTTGTTGCCGTTGCGGCTGCGGGTGGGCGGCCTCTTGGCGGCAATCATGTCCCAATCGACATCATCCTCGCTGCGGTTGAGATCAAGCATCGCCCGCGGCGCATGCGCCACCAGCAATCCCGTACCGGTTGCCCGCGCAATCTCTACGCCCAGCTTATCGACATAGCGATCTTCGAGCCGCAACTGGCTGAGCACCGGATCGCGCATCTGCTCTAACAATGCTGTTGGATATGCGCGCCCTGCATGGGGCACCGCGATCAAGACCGGCAATGGCATCGACTTTGGTGCAATATGGACAAAGGCGGCTGGGCGGTCGGCAGAGCGCGCGGCATCAGCAGATACCTCCCCGCCCCGCACACTGATCAAATCGCGCGCGCGTTTTTGGCTTCCGCTCGTCAGCGATTCGATGTTCTTGCCCAAGGCCATAGATTGGTCTGCTGCCTGTTATGGCGACACGAGTCAAAGCCTCAATCGCGCGGCTTTGGTTCGAAGAATAGGGGCAAACACTTAGTGATCTGCGGTGATGCGTTAATCGCATCTGGTAACAAAGCGTCGAAGCGCGTCTCAAAGCTGGCCAACGGCGTTTTGGGATAAGATTTCTTAAGGCAAAGCCGGTATAGGACGAAGCATGACGAACAACACCGCTCCGCGAATCCTCCTTGCAGAGGATGACAATGCCATGCGCACCTATCTTGAGCGCGCTCTTATCAAAGCCGGTTACGAGGTCGCTAGCGTTGATCGGGGAACCGAGGCGGTGCCGATGCTTGAAAAAGAGCAGTTTGATCTGCTCCTGTCCGACATTGTTATGCCGGAAATGGACGGGATCGAATTGGCGCAGCGCTGTGCAGAAGTCTCGCCGCGCACGAAGGTGATGTTTATCACAGGCTTTGCCGCCGTTTCTTTGCGCGCAAGCCGTGAGCAACCTCACGCCAAGGTTTTGTCGAAACCGTTTCATCTGCGCGATCTGGTACTGGAAGTCGAACGCGTGTTTGAAGAGGCAAAGGAAGCCAGCCTTTAGATTGGCGCTGAAAAATAGATTGGCGCTGAAAGATTGGGCCCGTTGGAATACCGGTCGGGTCAAGACTTTGACGGGCCCAAAGGAAGTGATCAGGGCGCGAATCGCTTGCACTTGATCCAAGGCTTCGCTAACGCGCCGCTCTGCTTTGCCGAAGGGCGCGATTTAAACGCCCTGGCAGTGCGGTTTTTCGAGTGTGTGGGCGTATAGCTCAGTGGTAGAGCACTGTATTGACATTGCAGGGGTCGGAAGTTCAACTCTTCCTACGCCCACCATCGAAGAATTCCCTGGCATTGGCCGCAAGGACTGACTTGGGGTAGAGCTGGACCGCTTTCCTACAGCTGCACCTTTGGGGTATGAGCGCGCATATTAATCGCGCTGAATCATTCCTCCACAAAACAAAGCTTTATCGCTTGCGATCATGCTGGGTTATCTGCTCTTTGACCGTGTAACATGCGGTCCATGTCTCGGTTCACAATCAGTCAATGTGCGCTGCATCTTGCACCTCGCCCTGCCTCTGCTAGAGCGCCTGATAGGGATCAATTCAGACATCCTAACGCTTACACACAATCCAAAGGGATGAGGCGCTAGCCATGCAAAAAATTCAGGTCAAAAACCCGGTTGTCGAGCTCGACGGCGACGAGATGACGAAGATCATTTGGCAATGGATCAGAGAACGCCTGATCTTGCCCTATCTCGATGTGGACCTGAAGTATTACGATCTGTCGATTGAAAAGCGCGATGAGACCGATGACCAGATCACCATCGACGCCGCTGAAGCGATCAAGGAACATGGCGTTGGCGTCAAATGCGCGACCATCACGCCTGACGAAGCGCGGGTTGAAGAGTTTGACCTGAAAAAGATGTGGCGTTCGCCCAACGGCACCATACGCAACATCCTCGGCGGCGTCGTCTTCCGCGAACCAATTGTGATCGACAACGTGCCTCGGCTTGTGCCGGGTTGGACAAACCCGATCGTGGTTGGCCGCCACGCTTTTGGTGACCAATACCGCGCGACCGACACTCTGATTCCAGGGCCGGGTAAGCTACGCCTCGTCTATGAAGGTGACGATGGCACAAATCTCGATCTTGAAGTGTTTGAGTTTGAAAGCTCGGGCATCGCGATGGCGATGTACAACCTTGACGATTCGATCCGCGCCTTCGCGCGCGCTTCGATGAATTACGGTCTCGATCGCAAATGGCCGGTCTATCTCTCGACCAAGAACACCATCATGAAAGCCTATGATGGCCGCTTCAAAGACCTGTTCGAAGAGGTGTTCGAAACCGAATTCAAAGACAAGTTTGCTGAGGCCGGCATCACCTACGAACACCGCCTGATCGACGACATGGTTGCAGCAGCCCTCAAATGGTCGGGCAAGTTCGTGTGGGCTTGTAAGAACTATGATGGCGATGTGCAGTCAGACACGGTTGCGCAAGGCTTTGGTTCGCTCGGCCTGATGACATCCGTGCTGATGACCCCCGATGGCAAGACAGTAGAAGCGGAAGCCGCCCACGGAACCGTAACACGTCACTATCGCCAGCACGAACAAGGTAAGGCGACCTCAACCAACCCCATCGCCTCGATCTTCGCATGGACTCGCGGCTTGATGTATCGGGGCAAGTTTGATGAGACCCCTGATGTGGTGAAATTCGCAGAAACGCTTGAGCGGGTCTGCATCGAAACCGTAGAGAACGGCCAAATGACCAAGGATTTGGCGCTGCTGATCGGTCCGTCGCAAAACTGGCTGACGACAGAGCAGTTTTTCGAAGCGATCGTGCAAAACCTTGAAAAGGAAATGCAAAGCTGGGCCTGATCTGGAAACTGAGCGGAGGCATATGGGGCTTCACCGCATCAGCGGTGTTGCTACTGTTAGCCTCTCCGCTGTTTGCCCCGCAGCTGCTCGCCTTTCCGCATAAAACTGAAACCGAGGCTGGCACGGTATGGTCGGTTGAAGAGCTCGATCCGGTGATGCTCAACGCAGCCACTTCGGACGCTTTGCGCAGGGTGGCAACCAGCCCGCTTGCCGTCGAAGGCGAGACCCGCCCGATCTTCATCACCGATGGAGGGTGGCGCTGGCTCTATCTCGCCAACACTGCCCATGATGCCTTTGCAATCACCCGCCCGATCAACTCGGCGATCATTGTGAACCGGGTAGAACCAAGAACCGGGACGATCCGTCTTGAGGGAGATATAGGCAATGAGCGCTCGCTTAGAGGTGTGCTCGCGCATGAATTCACCCACGGGCTTATCCGAAGGCATTTCGGCACTATCACCTCGATGCAATTCCCGCAGTGGAAAGTGGAAGGCTATTGCGATTATGTTGCCGATGAAAGCTCTCTCAGCGCGGCTGAAGCCGCTGAGCTCCAAGCCCACGGCCAAGACCATCCAGCCCTCCCCTACTACCTAGGAAGAAAGCGGGTTGAGGCGCGGCTAAAGAAAAATGGCGGCTCGGTTGAAGCGCTGTTCTTGGCCGAATAAGTGGTTACAGGGCCTAGCAAAAGCTGACATCGCAGCTTTGAAGCGCTAATCCCCTATCATGGCAGGCGAACTGACCCTTTCCCCGGTGATGAGCGATGCGCTCGTGATCCTAGGCGCGGCGGGCATCGTTATCCCTGTTTTCGCCCGCTTTCGCATCACGCCGATCATTGGTTTCATCCTTATCGGTATCGCCGTCGGTCCCTTTGGATTGGGCACTTTGGTGGAGCAGATCCCATGGCTTAAACATGTCACCATATCTGACCCTGAACGATTGACCCCATTTGCCGATTTCGGGATTATCCTGCTGCTGTTCGCCATTGGGTTGGAGCTGTCATTCAACCGCTTGTGGCAATTGCGAAAGCTGGTGTTTGGGCTCGGCAGCCTTGAATTGCTGATCATAGGCAGCGTTTCGGCGCTGTTCTTCGGCCAATTCAGCGGGATGGACACCACCGCAGCGCTCGCTCTTGGATTTGCGCTGGCCTTCTCCTCAACCGCAATCGTGTTGCCAATATCAGGCACACGCTCTCCCGTTGGCCGCGCGGCATTATCGATGCTGCTGTTCGAAGATATCATGATTGTCCCGATCATCTTCATCCTTGGCGCGCTCGCCCCCAATGCTTCTGCAGACGGTGTCACCGGCCTTACGACAACGCTTGTCCAAGGTGGCATTGTCATCCTTGTTCTGTTGGTGGTTGGCAGATTTGCCCTCCCCCGCTTGTTCAGCCAAGCGGCGCGCACCAAGAGCCCTGAATTGTTCCTTGCTGCATCCTTGCTAGTGGTGATTGGTGCGAGCCTTGCCACAGCGGCCACAGGGCTATCGCCCATCGTGGGCGCGCTCATCGCAGGGCTGCTCATCGCCGAAACCGAATATCACGGCGAGGTCGAGAGCATTATGGAGCCGTTCAAGGGCCTTGCCTTGGGCGTGTTCCTTATCACGATCGGCATGAGTATCGACCTGCGCGAGATTTGGAGCAATCTGGGTGAGATTACCGCCGCTGTCATTGGCGTGCTCGTCTTCAAAGCCATTGTTACAGGCATTCTGCTGCGCATGATGGGCGCGCGCCGATCGACAGCCACCGAAACGGGCGTGCTGATGGCCAGCCCTTCTGAAACCACATTGATCGTACTGGCTGCCGCCACCAGCGCGTTTGTCATCGACGTTGAAACCGCCCAGTTCTGGCAGATCGTCACCGCTATTGGCCTCACCATCACCCCTGTGCTTGCCCGGTTGGGACGGGTGATTGCCCGGCGTGTAGAAGCCGCCCCTGAACTGCCCGAAGAAGACGAAGATGAAGCGCGCACCATTATCATTGGCGGAGGACGCGTCGGGCGATTGATCGCCGACATGATGAGCGCGCATGACCAAGCTTACGTGATGCTCGAATCAAACCCTGATCTGATCGACAGCGCGAAGCGCGATGGATATCGGGCGACATTCGGCGATGCTGCGCGCGGCGATGCTCTTTCACGGCTTGGTGTCGAGAAAGCACCCGCAATTGTGCTCACTATGGATGAACCGATTTTGGCGCAACGTCTGGTCAGCAAGCTTCGCCGTGAGCACCCGGAACTCTTGATCGTTGCGCGCGCACGCGACACTGATCACGCGGCGGCGCTCTACCGGTCAGGGGCAAGCCATGCCGTGCCTGAAAATCTGGAAAGCTCGCTTCAACTGTCAGAGGCGGTGCTGGTTGATATCGGGGTTGCGATGGGCCCGGTTATTGCTTCGATACATGAAAAGCGCGACGAATACCGCGAAAGGCTCGAAATCGAAGGCGGCCTTAAGGAAAAGCCCAAATTGCGCAGTTCGGTCGCCGGCAACGAGTTCGAGGCCGAAGCCTAGCTGGCCACTACCGCCTTTACCGCCGCGATCGCGTCTTGCGCCTTTGTCCCATCCGGGCCGCCCCCTTGCGCCATATCGGGCCGCCCGCCGCCGCCTTTTCCGCCCAATGCCTCGACCCCGGCACGCACCAGATCAACCGCGCTGTATCTCTCGGTCAAATCGTCGGTAACGGCGGCTGCAATGCTCGCTTTGCCGTCATTGACCGCGACGATGGTCGCAATGCCTGAGCCAAGTCGTGCTTTGGTCTCATCAAGCAATGGCCGCAATTCTTTCGGGTTGAGCCCTTCCAAGACCTGACCGCTAAACGCGACACCGTCCACCTCTTCATCGGCGGAGGATGCATCCGCGCCACCAGCACTGCCGCCCAAGGCTAGCGCTTTCTTGGCCTCGGCAAGCTCTTTTTCGAGCCGTTTGCGCTCATCAAGCAAGGCGGTGATGCGCGCCGGCACCTCTTCAGGCGTCGCGCGGATGGCGCCGGCCGCCGCTTTCAACGCCTCCTCGCGTTCAACCAGCCACGTCCGTGCAGCATTTCCGGTCAGCGCCTCGATACGCCGTACCCCAGAGGACACCGCGCTCTCCGACACGATACGGAACAGACCAATATCTCCGGTCGCGTTCACATGCGTGCCACCGCACAGTTCAACCGAATAATTGCGCCCGCTTGTCCCAGCACGGCCCATCGATAGAACCCGCACTTCATCGCCATACTTTTCCCCAAACAGCGCCAAAGCACCGGCCTCAACTGCATCATCAGGGCTCATCAAGCGCGTTGCGACCGGTTCATTGGCGAGCACCTCTGCGTTCACTTCACCCTCAATCGCCGCAATTTCATCGGGTTCCAGCGCCTTGGGATGCGAGAAATCAAAGCGCAGCCGATCCTCAGCGACCAGCGATCCCTTTTGGGTGACATGGTTGCCAAGCTGGTTGCGCAAGGCGGCGTGGACGAGGTGCGTTGCCGAATGGTTCGCGCGGATCTGCGCGCGGCGGACTGTGTCCACATCCAGTTGGACATTGTCTCCGACCGACACTTTGCCCGCCTTGATGCTGGCGTGATGGGTATGAAGCCGGCCAAGCGGCTTGCCGGTGTCGGTAACCTCGGCGTCAAACCCAGAAGGATTTGAGATCGTCCCGGTATCGCCGGTTTGTCCTCCACTTTCGCCATAGAAAGGTGTTTGATTGGTCAGGATAACGGCTTCATCGCCAGCGGATGCGGATTGCACTTCGGCACCGTCTTTGACGATCGCCACGACGGTTCCTTCTCCCGATGTTGCGGCGTATCCGGTAAACTCGCTCGCGCCCTCTCGTTCAGCGATGTCGAACCACACTTCTCCCGAAGCCGCCTCACCAGACCCTTTCCAAGCGGCGCGCGCGGCTGCCTTCTGACGATCCATAGCGGCATCAAAGCCAGCGCGATCCACGCTGATACCCCGCGAACGCAGCGCGTCTTCGGTCAAATCATAGGGGAAGCCGTAAGTATCGTAGAGCTTGAACGCGGTTTCTCCGCCCAGCTCTCCGCCATCTGGCATATCGCCGGTGGCCTCATCGAGCAGCCTGAGACCTTTATCGAGGGTTCTGCGAAACTGCGTTTCCTCGCGCAGCAGCACCTCTTCGATCAGAGCCTGACCGCGTTGCAATTCTGGATAGGCCTGCCCCATCTCTGTGACTAGCGAGGGCACCAAACGGTGCATCAAAGGCTCATTCGCGCCAAGAAGATGCGCGTGACGCATCGCGCGGCGCATGATGCGGCGCAGCACATATCCGCGGCCCTCATTAGAAGGGAGAACGCCGTCAGCCATCAGAAATGAGGTTGAACGCAAATGGTCAGCGATCACCCGGTGCGATGCTGTGTTGTCACCCTGTGCAGCCACACCGGTCAGACTTTCCGACGCCGCGATCAGCGCTTTGAAAGTGTCGGTGTCGTAATTGTCGTGCACGCCCTGCATGACCGCTGCAACCCGTTCGAGACCCATGCCAGTGTCGATGGAAGGGCTGGGCAGATCGCGCCGGGTCCCATCGGCGCCTTGATCAAATTGCATGAAGACGAGGTTCCAAATCTCAATGAAACGGTCGCCGTCTTCATCAGGGCTGCCGGGAGGGCCTCCGGGGATATGGTCCCCATGATCATAGAAAACCTCAGAACACGGTCCACACGGGCCCGTCTCACCCATCGACCAAAAATTGTCATTGGTGGCGATGCGGATGATGCGGTCTTCGGGGAGCCCCGATATCTTGCGCCACAGATCGAACGCTTCGTCATCCGTGTGGTAGATCGTCGCTGTCAGTTTCTCTGCCGGAAGCCCCCATTCCTTAGAGAGCAGCGTCCAAGCGTTTAGAATGGCTTGCTCTTTGAAATAGTCGCCAAACGAGAAATTGCCGAGCATCTCAAAAAAGGTGTGGTGGCGCGCTGTGTAGCCGACATTGTCGAGATCATTGTGCTTGCCGCCAGCGCGCACGCATTTCTGCGACGAGGTTGCGCGCGGAGCAGGAGGGGTTTCAAGCCCGGTAAAGACATTCTTGAACGGCACCATCCCCGCATTGACGAACATGAGCGTCGGATCATTGTAAGGTACAAGCGGTGCGCTTTGAATTTGCGCGTGGTCCTGCCTCCCGAAGAAGTCGAGGAAGGAGCGCCGGATGTCATTGGTCGAAGTCATGAGAGGCCAGTTAGGCAATGCAGCCCAGCGCGACAAGACAAAGCGCAACCAAACCCGCATCTTGATGAACCAAATGTTGCAAACTTACCCAGCCACAGGCTTGCGTTGCAGCTTCAGCAAGGGGGCTTTCACAAGATCAAAAAAACGAAAAACCGGCACAAAGCGCAATCCTTGAAGGCAAGGACGGCTTCATGCCGGTATTCCGGTTTTCCGGGCGCGCTGCACGACAATTGAAGCTTGGCGGCCTAGCGCGTGTGCCCGCTTGAGAAGGTGGTGACGTTACTCCGCGTCCGGCCCCGTCATCATCTCCTCGGCGACTTCATCGGTTTTACCGCGAATGGCGGCTTCCAATTTGTCGCAAGTCTCTGGATTTTCCATCAGATAGGTCTTCGCATTTTCGCGGCCCTGTCCAATGCGCACGCTGTCATAAGAATACCAACTGCCTGATTTCTCAACGATGCCGGCCTTAACCCCCAGATCGAGAATCTCACCGCGTTTCGAGATGCCCTGGCCATACATGATATCAAACTCAACTTGCTTGAATGGGGGCGCAACCTTGTTCTTGACCACTTTCACACGGGTCGAGTTGCCAATCACCTCATCGCGGTCCTTGATCTGGCCAGTGCGGCGAATGTCGAGGCGAACCGACGCGTAAAACTTAAGCGCATTGCCGCCCGTCGTCGTTTCAGGATTGCCGTACATCACACCGATTTTCATGCGAAGTTGGTTGATGAAGATCACCATGCATTTCGAACGGTTGATCGACCCGGTCAGTTTACGCAGGCTTTGGGACATAAGCCGCGCTTGAAGGCCGACATGCGAATCGCCCATCTCACCTTCGATTTCAGCGCGGGGAACAAGCGCTGCGACCGAATCGACCACCAACACATCAATCGCGTTCGAGCGCACGAGAGTGTCAGTAATCTCTAACGCCTGTTCACCCGTGTCTGGCTGCGAGACGATCAGTTCATCAATGTCCACGCCCAGTTTTTTGGCATAGACAGGATCCAAAGCGTGTTCCGCATCGACAAACGCAGCTGTGCCGCCGTTCTTCTGCGCCTCTGCAATCACATGCAGCGCCAGCGTCGTCTTGCCTGAACTTTCTGGACCGTAAACCTCGATAACGCGCCCCTTGGGCAAACCGCCAATGCCAAGCGCGATATCCAGACCAAGCGAACCGGTGGAGATCGCTTCAACCTCCATCGCCTCTTTCGAGCCGAGCTTCATCGCTGACCCTTTACCAAATGCCCGGTCAATCTGTTGAAGGGCAGCGTCGAGAGCCTTTTGACGGTCCACGTCTTTTTCCTTTTCTACCAGCTTAAGTTGCGTAGCCATCGCATGCACTCCTTTGCTTTCCTAGAGCCGGTTATCAAGTTTTAACCGGCCCTTTGTTTGGAACCGTGAAACAGCAACCTTGCTGCCCCTGTAGGAATGCGTGTACCGCATTTGTTCCGTAAGAACAAGAGTGGAACAAAGGTTTTTTTGGACGCTTGAGATTTACGCCCTTTGGGCAGCTTTTGCCTTGCGCATCACCCCGCCCACCTTGTCTCCAATCGCGCCGACACTGAAAGGCTTGGGGATGAAGTGCATATCAGGAATGTCGATTTCGCTGCGAAGATTTTCCTCGGCATAGCCGGACATGAACAAGACGGGGATATCCGGGCGCAATTGGCGGATGGCGCGCACCATAGCTGGACCGTCCATGCCCGGCATTACAACGTCGCTGACGACCATATCAAACTCGCCGCCCGATGTTATCGCCGCGAGCCCTTCTTCCCCATCAGCACAAGCAGTGATGGTGTAGCCCGCACGCGACAAGGCGCGCTCTGCAACGGCGCGAACCATGTCTTCGTCTTCAACCAGCAAGACCTTGCCGCCAACTGACCATTCAGAGCTTTCTTCTTCCTCTGGTTCTTCGCTGCGTTTGGGCGCCTCACCATGGTGGACCGGAAGATAGACGGTGAAACGCGCACCAACGGTGCGGCCTCCAGAATCAGCCAGATTGTCGGCAAAGATGAAGCCGCCTGATTGCTTGACGATCCCATAGACAGTCGACAGGCCAAGCCCGGTACCCTTGCCCAGTTCTTTGGTCGTAAAGAAGGGCTCAAACAGTTTCGGCAGAACGTGATCGGGGATCCCTCCACCATTATCCTGCATAATCAGCACGGTGTAATCGGCGGCCGGGAGAACCTCGGAGCCGAGCTTAACCACCTCGCTTGATGGGATGCTGCGGGTGAGAAGCGAAACGCGGCCCTGCCCGTCACTACCCACGACACTCCCGCCGCCTGCCCTGTTCCCGGTCGCACCACTCATATTGATGGCATCGCGGGCATTCACGGCAAGGTTCATGATCACCTGTTCAAGCTGCTGAGGATCGGCGCGCACCGCGCCCAGATTGCGATCGTGCTGAACGTTGAAGCTGATCTTCTCTCCCAAGAGCCGCTTGATGAGCGGGCTCACTTCGCTCACCACATCGGGAATCTGTAGAATCTCGGGTCGCAAAGTCTGTTGCCGCGAAAAAGCGAGCAATTGCCGTGTCAAAGATGCTGCACGGTTCGAATTGGCTCTGATTTGTTGGATATCGTCATAGTCGCTGTCACCGGGCGTGTGACGCAACAGCATCAAATCGCATGTGCCGATTATCGCGGTGAGCACATTGTTGAAATCATGCGCAACACCACCCGCCAATTGGCCAACGGCCTGCATTTTCGTGGCCTGCGCAACCTGGCGCTTCAATTGCGTCTGTTCGGACGAATCGGCAAGGCTGAGCAGAACTGCGGCCTCGCCCAATCCTCTCACCCCGGCAAGGCCCATGGAGACAGGCTCTTCGGGTTGGCTGGTCAAGCGTATCGCCATGTCACCACTGGTTGCCGGCCCGCGCCCATGGCGGCGCACCGCATCGGAAAGCGCTGCCTTATCCTCGCGGACAACAAGATCGGTTGGGAACGCGGGAAGCCCGCGGTCCTTGCGTCCAATCGTGCGCAAAAACGCATCATTTCCGAACAGAAACCGGCCATCGCGATCAGTCATCGCAAGCCCCAGCGGCAATTGCGCCAACAACGCTTCCAATTGCGCGACGCCGGCTTGCGACGTGCCATCCCACCCGCTGCCAATGCCAACGCCGCTATCCACCAGCAGCATCAACGAAACACCATCATTGGGCCCAGCAGGCATCCCAGCCTGCGAAGGTTCGGAAAGCGGAACATCAATCAATGTCTGCGGCGTCCCTGCCCGGCCTTCACGCGCAAAGAATATTCGATCACGATCATCAGCGCGCAATGAACCGGCAAAGTCCTGCCCAGCCATAGTCGCCGACGCATCACCACAAGCGCGTTCTGCAAAACCTGAGCTGACGCTGCGAATAACCCCGTCGGGCCCTGTAACCGCCGTTTCGATTCCAGCGCGGGTCAGCATCTGACCAAATACGCCGGTTAAATCGATCTCAGACACGATGTCCGGTGTTTCCATGCCCATTCGAGCAAAACGCCAGATCAGATGGTCATCACCTCTGCCCGATCGTTTGACGGTCACTGACCATTCTTCTTTATCACCAGAAATCTCAGTCAACTCACCAGACCCATCGCGCCATGCTTCACGAGCCAGCCGGGTCACCGCTTCCAATTCAGCGCGCTCCAGGGGCAAAGAGGGCGGCGCGCTGCTTGCGCCGAACGCTTCGATAAAGGCTGAGTTGGCACAAACGAGGCGATTGGCCCTGTCTGTGATTGCGACCGCCTCATCCTCACCTTCGATCGCGGCCACGGTGACCGTCCAATCCGGGGCGGCAATCTGAGCGGCGGGCGCCTGCTTCTGCATCCTTTCAAACAGAAAGACTCCCGCGAGCAGTACGACCAATCCGCTTGCAAATGCGGCGCTCAACACGATGCTGGCCGTGACGAGATAGACTATCACCGCGCTCAACAACAAAGCGCTGCCGATGGCCGCAACAATCGGCAACCCAGCGGTTTCGTTCTCGGAGATGTCGATAAGTGTATTCACGTCGGTCTTCGCCAATGGCCGCGCAGTCTTGCGCTTCAATCGAACAAACAGACTAGTCTGCGTTCAACCTCTGGTCGAGCCGGTCTGTCATGCCTTTGAGACGTTTTGCCCGTCTGCGTGCAATAATCACCCGCCAAACCGCGCTGGCAAGCAGATATCCGACCGCGGAAGCGATAACGGCAAGGACAAAAAAGCCAACGACAGTGACCCCGGCAACTTGAAACGCGTCGATCACCCATTGCCATGCACCGCTTTCAAGCTGCTCATTCGCAACGCCAGCTGTGGCGGCATCAACACGCAGGATGAACTGGCCGACCCGGTTTGCGACGACCGCCCAGAACGCGATAGTAAAAGGGTTCGTGATGAACGTAACCAAGGCGGCCAAGGGGACATTTGCGCGCGCCGGCAAAGCCATAAAAGCCGCTAGAAAAATCTGTCCCACCGGAATGATGAAGGCCGCGAACAAACCAAGCGCCACCCCTCTTGGTACAGACCGCCGGGTAAACCGCCACAGTTCAGGCGAGAGGAACCGATGCGCAATGGGAGCCAAATACTTGTTTCGCGCCATCTCTTCACGCTTGGGCATGTGCTTGCGGATCCAGTCCGAAGCCCAAGTGTTCTTGCCACCTGCGTTAGAAGAGTGATTGGTCGCCATTGCCTAGTCTTGGCCACTGCGCCCGCCCGCCTGCAAATGCAAGCACACGGTGCGTTCGAAAGCGAGAAAGAGAGGCCTTGCAACCATGAATGGCCATATGGGTAGTCTTTCACTTCTGACCAGTGGGTGAACCCACGGCCATCGGCATCAGGTTTCGGTAACAATTTGTAGCACTCAGCCGCGATCGCGCATCAGGCGCGCTTTGTCGCGTTTCCAGTCGCGTTCCTTGACGCTTTGGCGCTTGTCATGCGCTTGTTTGCCTTTTGCAAGCGCCAACTCAACCTTTGCTCGGCCATGCTTGTTGAAGTAAATCGAAAGCGGCACCAGCGTCATGCCCTTGCGCTCCACTGCGCCAAACAGCTTGTTGATCTCCCGGCCATTCAGCAGCAGTTTGCGCGGCCTTTTGGGCTCATGATTTAGACGGTTTCCATGGCTGTATTCGGGAATGTTGGAGTTGATCAGCCAAGCCTCACCATCGCGTACCTCAGCATAACTTTCCGCAATCGTCGCCTGCCCTGCCCGCAGAGCCTTTACCTCAGTGCCCTGCAGCGCGAGCCCGGCTTCAAACTTATCCTCAATCGCATAATCAAACCGCGCGCGGCGATTTTCCGCGACGGTCTTTTGCTTATCGAAGGTTTCAGGTTTGGGGCGGGCCATGGTGGGGGTGCAGATAAGCTATGTCCCAAGAATAGCAATGCGCCCTCTTTAACCGCTCTATAAGACACTCAAGCTATTGGGCAGCAATGAAATTTGAAACGATCGCTCTGGCCCTGCTTGCCGCGGGCGCAGCCTCTGGTGCGGCGGTTGCCGCTTTTCCAAGCGCCTTTGCTGGCGCTTTCGGCGAACAACGCACCGACTTTGTCGACCCCATGCCGGTTGATCTTGATGCGAATACGATCAGATCCAGAGTTTCGAAGATGTCCGCGCAGACGGCCTTCCTCGCAATGGAAGAAGAATATGGCGGTGAAGCGCCGTTGACCCCAATTACCTCCACAACCAGACAGGATGATGACGGAGCAATCGTGATGTCCGTGAGCTTGGCCGGTGATCATGTGATTGACTTTAGGGCAGAAATCGAAGTCATCAGTGAGAAGCGAAGCACGGTCGATATGGTCGCGCAGTTCAATTATGACTGGCTGAGCGACACAGGAGAAGTTCTTCCCGGCGACCTTGCGCGAATGGAATCTGCAGCCGAATTATTGGCCACGGAGTATGTCTTATCGCGGCTACAGGAGCGCCCGATGGTGGCTTCTGATGACGACGTCATTCAGATTTATGGCCGCGACGTGTACGACGCGATCGATACGCGGGTTGGTAGAGATGCCCATCGCCGGATCGAGGCGGCCATACTGTCCAAATATGTCAACCAAAGCCACGAGTTCGGAAGATCAGCACGTTCCAGAGGCACGGGCTCCGTATGGTCTGAAAGCGGGCACAGCTCCTCAGGTTGGTCTGACTGAACGTCCAGCTGTCAAACCAACCCCGCATGTTCTAGCGCGTCATCCACCGCCTTACGCGACGCCTCGCTGGCCTCGACAATCGGCAGGCGCACCGCGGGCTCGATCCAGTCATGCACGCGGCTCAGCGCGTACTTTACCGGCGCGGGGGAAGCATCGGAGAACATCGCATAATGCAACGGGAATAGGCGGTCGTTGAGCTCGCGGGCCTTTTTTAGCTCGTTGTTGTTGATCGCTTCCTGAAATTCAGCGCAAAGAGCCGGCGCAACATTGGCCGTGACGGAGATCGCTCCCCTGCCCCCGGCGGCGTTGTGCGGCAGCCACAATTCGTCATTGCCAGATAGCTGGCAGAACTCGCGCCCAATACCCATCCGGTGATCGGCAACGCGCGAGAGGTCTCCACTAGCGTCTTTGATCGCGATGATTTTCTGAGGGAACTTGCGCACCAACTCGACCACCGTCGTGTCTTCGATGTCGGTGACAGTGCGAGCGGGTACATTGTAGAGTACGATGGGAAGATCGCAACTTTCAGCCAAATAGCTGAAATGCGCGATTATGCCCGCTTGGCTGGGACGATTGTAATAGGGCGCAACGCACAGCCCTGCCGCAGCCCCTGCTTTCTTGGCAAAGTTCATATGCAGCGCAGCGTTCATTGTGTCGTTGCTTCCGCATCCTGCGATCACCGGAACGCGCCCTGCGGCTTGCTCGATACACACTTCAATCACACGGTGGTGCTCCGCGTTAGAGAGCGTTGATGCCTCGCCGGTCGTTCCGCAGGGAACAAGCGCTGCGCTCCCGTTTTCGATCTGCCAATCGACAAGTTTGCGGAAGGCCGTTTCATCAAACGATCCGTCGCGGAAAGGTGTCGCCAAAGCGGGAATGGAGCCGCTAAACATTGCAAAAATTCCTGTATAAGGCAGTAATCCGGCCTTGCAGCGCACAATACATTCGCCGAAGACCACCGTTCAGCGCCTGATAAGGAGCCAATCGGCACAATGTCCAGCATGGTAAGCAAATTGATTTCCAAACCCTTCGTCGCTGCGCTCGTCGCAGCAGCATCCATTGCCGCACTCAGCAGCGCCTCATCCGCTCAAACCTCTGCCCAGCGCGGCAACCTTGTCGCGCAGCAGCCAAGCCAGATGGGCGCAGCCATTTCGCGGTGGGAATTGCTGCATGGGCGCAGCACCTATCGCTTTGCCGATTATGCGGGGTTTGCGCTGGCCTATCCCGAATTTCCGCGAAGCGAGATCTTGCGCCGCAAGGCCGAGCAAAGGCTCGACGAAGAGGCACCATCGCAATCCGAAATACTGAGCTTCTTTGACGCGCTGCCACCGCTCACCAACAAGGGCAGAGCACGCTACGCCCTGTCGTTAGCGACCGCACGGCGGCCAGAAGCGTTAGAATGGGCAAAAGCGGCATGGCGCGGCGGATCGATGAGCGATGCCGCAGAAGCTTACATTTTGGGTTTGTATGCCTCGAGCTTCACGGCCGAAGATCACTCAGCCCGCATGGACGCATTGCTGTGGCAGAAGAATGCGGAAGCCGCTGAAAGGCATCTCGTCAATGTCAGCCCGGCTGACCGGCCGCTTGCTCTCGCGCGGATCGCTTTGGTCCGGGGATCGACCCCGCAGGCAGCCGGTATCGCCGTCCCCGACGGGGCGCAGCGTCACGCAGGCTATATCTACAATCTTGTGAACTATTACCGCGCGCGACGCCAAACCAGCGCGGCGGTCGGCCTGCTCGCCAATCGGCCCGCCGCACAGGCTCCAGCCTTCAGGGCGGAAGCGCTGGTTGCTGAGATGCTGGAGGTGGCGACCGCTGCCGATGTAGCGAACACTGTGCGCATTGCCAGCCGGATTGACGACCTCTTCGCGCCGGGCACGGACATATCAAAAGGCTCCTTTGCTCTGCGCGACAAATACACCGACCTCATGTGGAAGGGCGGCACCAATGCGCTGTGGCGCCAGGGCGATGGCGCGGCCGCTGCACCCCTGTTTCAGCGATATGGCCTAGCTGCGCGCACGCCCCTGACCCGATCAAAGGGCTTTTACTGGGCGGGCCGCGCTGCGCGGCGCGCCGGTCTTGAAGCGGATGCGCAGCGCTATTTTGAGATGGGCGCGCAATATCCGCATTATTATTACGGCCAGTTGTCGATCAGCGCTCTTGGTCGTCCCATGCCAACCTTTGGCGAAATCCCGCAACTGGCGATCGATGCCAACACGCGGGCGGAATTTGAGAACAGCGCGCTCACCCGTGCGATCCGCACGCTTGCCAGCAATCGCCGCGACTGGCGCACGGAACGTCGGTTCTTCCAGGCGATCGGCAACAGCGCAGAGACGCCGGAAGAGCTGGTGATGGTCGACGACCTCGCAGCCGAAGTGCGCATGCCCGAAATGGCAGTGGTTGTCGGTATGGAAGCGGGCGCCAATGGCTTTGCTGGATATGAGCGTGTGGGCTTTCCCACCTATCCCACTCCGCCGCGCGTCAATGATTGGACGATGGTCCACGCAATCAGCCGGCAGGAAAGTGAGTTTGATCGTACGCGGCAAAGCCACGCCGGCGCGCGCGGCGTGATGCAGTTGATGCCGGGGACCGCCCGCGAGCAGGCGGGGATTCTTGGCCTCCAATACATGTCAGCCGGCCTGTTTGATGATCCGTCCTACAACATCACTTTGGGCGATGCCTATTTCGCACGTATGATGGACTATTATGGCGGCGCCTATCCGCTTGCGGTTGGCGCTTATAATGCGGGGCCAGGGCGAGTGAACCAGTGGCTGCGCCTCAATGGTGATCCGCGCCGAGGCGAAATCGATTGGGTAACCTGGGTGGAGAAGATCCCAGCCAATTTTGAGACGCGGTATTACATTATGCGCGTGCTCGGCAATGCGGTCAGCTATTCGCACATGTACCCGCAAGAAGCCGGGCTTCCGCGCACCATCGACACGTTTATGCCCTAGGCGGCATGCCAATGGCGGCGCAGTCCGGTACTCCAATAACCCCGCAAGGCATGGCGGCGCTCAAAGCGCGCTATGATCACCTGCTCGGCAAAGAACGGCCAGAGATTGTGGAGATCGTCAGCTGGGCGGCGGGCAATGGGGACCGCAGCGAGAACGGAGATTATCTCTATGGCCGCAAACGGATGCGAGAAATTGACCGTGAGCTCGGCTACCTCGCGCGAAGGATGAAGGCCTGCCGAGTGGTAGACCCCGCGCAGCAGCCGGACCGCAATCGCGTCTTCTTTCGGCGCGACTGTTGAGCTCGCCGATGAGGATGATGCGCGCAAGACCATCACCATCGTGGGCGATGATGAACAGGATGCAAGCGCGGGCAAAGTCGGGTGGTCCTCTCCCATCGCGAGAGCGCTGAAGGGTGCATCACTTGGTGACCTGCGCAAAGTAAAGCTTCCCGCCGGGGCGAAGGAGTGGGAAGTGATGGCGATTGATTATGATTAAAAAAGCCGTCCCGCTCGCCTTGTTCGCCGTTGCTCTGCCCGTATCTGCAAAAGACAGCCTTGGCGTCTATTCCAATTGGGCGGCGTTTCGTGATGACAGCCCTCAGCGTTGCTATGCGATTGCCCAGCCGCGCAGCCCTTCGGGTAGCGCGCCCTTTGCCAGTGTTGCCAACTGGCCAGGTGCCAATATTCGCGGGCAAGTCCACTTCCGTTTATCACGCAGCGTCAGCGAAGGCGCCGCTGTGCGCCTACGCATCGGCGAACGCAATTTTGACCTTGCCGCCAATGGCCGCAACGCATGGGCCGAAGACGCGGCGATGGATGCAGCTGTGGTAGCCGCCATGCGCTCAGCCTCAAGTATGAGCGTGTCAGGGCGCGGCAGCGATGGGAGGCGGTTCAACGACCGCTATGACCTTTCAGGCGCGGCCACCGCCATTGATGCCGCCACGGTGGGCTGCGCATAAAGTCTTGGCTTCTGGCCAAAGCGGTAAACTCACCCTATATGCGCCGCCAATCATGGCCGATACGAACCTAATGACGATACCCGGACAAAGCGATCCGGTCCCTGTTGCGCGTGACATCACGCCGCGCGAGGACGGGCGTGTTGATCTGATCGGCCTTGCGCGACCACGCATCCACGAGCTGTTCTTAGAGGCTGGCCTAGATGCCCGCCAGGCGAAGCTGCGCTCAAAGCAGGTGTTCCACTGGCTCTACCATCGCGGCGTCACCGATTTTGACGCGATGACGGACATCGCCAAGACGATGCGCCCATGGCTCGCGCAGCGCTTTGTGATCGGGCGGCCCAATATCGTCGAAGCGCAGCACAGCTCTGACGGCACGCGCAAATGGCTGCTCCAGACCGATGATGGCCACGATTTCGAAATGGTTTTCATCCCGGATGAGACCCGTGGGACCCTGTGCGTATCGAGCCAGGTGGGTTGCACGCTCAATTGCACCTTTTGCCACACGGGAACGATGCGTCTGGTGCGCAATCTGACGCCGGGAGAAATCGTGGGGCAGGTCATGCTCGCGCGCGATGCCTTGGGTGAATGGCCCAAGGGCAAGATGGATTTCACGTTCGATGATGATGAGAGCGATGAAACGGGCGCGCATTACACCGCTGATGGCCGTCTGCTCACCAATATCGTGATGATGGGCATGGGTGAGCCGCTCTATAATTTCGACCATGTGCGCGATGCGCTCAATCTTGTGATGGACGGCGATGGTCTTGCCCTATCAAAGCGCCGTATCACCCTCTCCACCAGCGGTGTGATTCCAATGATGGAGCGCTGCGGTGAGGAAATCGGCGTCAATCTTGCCGTTAGCCTCCATGCCGTGACCAAGCCGGTGCGTGATGAGATCGTCCCGCTCAACAAGAAATACGGGATCGAAGACTTGCTTCAGGCATGCGCCGATTACCCCGGAGCCTCCAACGCTCGCCGGATCACATTTGAATATGTGATGTTGAAAGACAAGAATGACTCAGATGAGGATGCGCATGAGCTTGTGCGGCTGCTTAGGCAGTTTGATCTTCCCGCCAAGGTCAATCTGATTCCGTTCAACCCTTGGCCAGGTGCGGAGTATGAATGCTCAACGCCTGAACGGATCAAGGCTTTTAGCGATATCGTTTTTGAAGGCGGCATCAGCGCACCTGTGCGAACACCGCGCGGGCGCGATATCGATGCGGCTTGCGGGCAATTGAAGACAGCAGCCCAAAAAAAGAGCCGAGCCGAACGGGATCGTGAAGCAGCAAGCGGCGGTTGAACCGTGAGCCAAGCGGTCAACGTTCTTTAATCATATTTGTTACCCCTAACGCCACGTATCTTCCCTAGATACGATCGCGAAGTTGGCAGCAATTTGGGGCATTTCTACAATTTCCACGGCTCTGCGTCGGGTATTGGATTGTCCTGAGATGGTGGGCTGTATTAAGCTTAAGGGCGATAAGGGGCCAAAAATGAAAAAGACCTTTCGAACACTCACTTTGGGATGCGCGGCATCGGCCATGGTGCTTGCTGCATTCCCTGCACAGGCTCAATTTCGCGATATCCTGCGCAATACGAGCCGCGATGCACAGCGCGGGGCTCAAAGCGCGGAAGGCTGCGAAAAAGGCTCGACCGGTGATACGGCGCGCGGGGTTCTGGGCGGATTGCTAAGCGGCGCTGCCGGACGCACTGCACGGCGCGCAGGACTTGGTTCGTTTGTGCCTGTGGCGCAGTTTGAAGACCGTCTGTCCGCGGAAATTGCTTGCCAGCTGGATGAAGCGGAACAAGCCAAGGCCGCTGAGGCAACTGATACCGTGACTATGAAAACCGATGAGAACGGCAATCAAGTCGCCCCCGAGGTGGGACGCAGCGCGGCTTGGACATCCGACACGCGCGAAGGGGTCAGCGGCACATCAACTGTGACGGCGCGCGAAGCTTCCTCTGGCGACAATGACTGCATCACGGTGACCGATGTGATCATCGTTGAAGGCGAAGAAACCCGCGCCGAAAAGCGCATGTGCCGTCTTGCCGGCTCGCCGCGATACACGATCGTCGCATGAGGAAGTGGGTCGCCGCAAAAGCGATCGGCGCGCTTGGATGCCTCGCGCTCTTGACCGGCGCGGCTGATAGCGATCCCAATAACCCAACTTGCCCGGCGAGCCCCGATTGGGGCTCTTCTGAAGCGATGAAACTGACAGCGGTTGAGCGCGGCAGTTTTAAAGTGCTGCTGGCAGAGGGCCGGATTGATGCCGGACTGCCCGACAGGCTGCGAGCCGCTATCGACGCGGACCCAATGATCGGAGAGGTCTGGTTTCGCTCTCGCGGCGGCAATGCAAGAGCCGGCAACGAAGCGGGCCGGATCATCCGCAGCTATGGCCTCGTTACCCGTATCCCCGATGGTTGGACCTGCTTTTCCGCCTGCAACTTCGTTTTCATGGGCGGCGCGCAGCGCTTTATCGATGAAGGCGGCGTGTTTATGGTCCACATGTTCACCCACACCGCCGATCGCTGGATCATCGATGACGCCGTGATCGATGGAAGCGAGGCGACGACGGAGCTGATCGCCAGTATCGAACAATCCTCCGCCTTGCTTGCGACTGAAGACAACGATTTTCTGATCCGAATGGGGGTTAGCCGAAAGCTGCTGACTGACGTTATGTACCAACAACAGGCGGTCAGCAGCGAAGATGATCCGAGCACCCGATATTGTCTGTCGCGCGACGAAGTCGTTGAATACAATGTGATGAACGCGGCGCAGTGAACGGTAGCGCAGGGAGCGATGGGGCTGTTGGCCGTTCGATCGATCCGGCCACCTTCGAATACTACACAAAGCGAGCCCCACATTACACAATGAGCTTTGCGCAGAGCCATGCGCGCCAGCTTGATCCCTTTCTCGATCGCCTTGCTGCAGGAGGAAGCGTACTCGAAATCGGCTGTGGCGGTGGGCAAGACTCCGCTCGTATCCGTGCACGCGGATTCGCGGTTGAGGCGACCGACGGCATCCCTGCGATGGTCAAGAAGGCGAATGAGAGGTTTGATCTGGGCGCGCGGGTCATGCGTTTTGATGAGTTGGACGCCACCGATCTTTACGATGCGGTCTGGGCGCATGCGTGTTTGTTGCACTGTCCACGCGCGCTATTTCCTGAGGTGCTTGTCCGAATTCACACGGCTCTAAAGCCGCAGGGGTGGCATTTTGCCAGCTTGAAGCTTGGCAACGGCGAAGGTCGCGATTTACTTGGGCGGTTGCACAATTTCCCCAGCGCCGACTGGCTGCGTGCGCGCTATCAAGAGGCCGGTTTCACTATCGAGGACGAAGAAATATATGCAGGCAAAGGCTCCGATGGCACCCAGCGTGACTGGATAGACCTTACTGTGAGAAAAACGTGAACCACACGAACTCCTTCGAAGTCACAGCAATTTGCACCGGCACAGCGCGCCCTTTTAACGGTGTCGAAGTTAGTGCGATTGCCAAATATCCACGCGAAGGCCGTGTGCAAATCCTCGAGGAAGGCTTGGCTCCCGACGAACAGGCCGACCGGCGTGTCCATGGCGGGCCAGAGATGGCCGTGCACCTTTACCCTCAGGACCACCATGATTTCTGGCGCGAGGAATTGGGAGCGCTCGACCTACTCGATCAACCTGGCGCGTTTGGGTCAAACCTTGCCGTGATGGGGCTTCTTGAAACTGAAGTGCATATTGGCGACCGCTTCCGGCTAGGCTCCGCTTTGCTGGAGGTAAGCCAACCGCGCCAACCCTGCTGGAAGATCGAGCACCGTTTTGGCGCCCAGGGTATGGTCGCAAAGATCATCAAGAGCGCCCGCTGCGGATGGTATTTCCGCGTTGTTGAGACCGGCGAATGCGAAGCAGGCGATCAGCTTGAACACATCCATTTTGGCGAAGCGAAATGGAGCGTCGCGCGTGTCTTTTCCGCTTTGGTTGCGGGCAAGGCCAGTGAAGCGGAATTGCGCGAATTGGTCGATATGAGCGCCCTTGCCCCCAAATTGCGAGATCGCGCGCGGGCCAAACTGGCATAGGAAGCAACCCCGATAAACGCTTCGGCGCGCAAAAGTGGCGGCCCAGCTCCTTAATGACTTTCCCAACAAGCCGTTCATCCAGAGTATCAAATTTCTGAACAATATTCCAATCACCCGCTCACCTCTTGTGGTTCTCACGGGTCGGAAAGGAATGAGTTATGAAGATGATCGCACTGATTGCCGCCTCTGGTTCGCTCGCAGCACTGAGCGCTCCAGCCCACGCTGCCGTTCTGCAAGACCCAGTGGCGTCGGATATGATGGTCGCGCCGTATGGGGCCCAGTTTGATGTGGCCCCCGTTTCCCATTTTGACGATGATTGGGATGACGATGACCGCGACTATCGCCGAGATCGCCGCTATCGCGACCGCCGCGCCTATGACCGGTATGGCCGCTATCGCGAGCCGCGCCGTATCCGTGGACGCGATCGCGTTTGGCGGGGTCGTGATGGACGCTATTACTGCGAGCGCGACAATGGAACGACGGGCCTTGTGATTGGCGCGGGCGTGGGTGCGCTGCTTGGCAGGACAATCGACACGCGCGGGGACCGCACGGTTGGAACCTTGCTAGGTGGAGCGCTAGGCGCGGTGCTTGGCCGGGAACTCGACCGCGGCGATGTGCGCTGCCGCTAATCTCTTTGTATACGCGCCGTCTGCCGATTGATGGCGGGCGGCGCTATTCAAACGCTGTCAGCGCGCCGTTTTGGCTCACCATGCGGCACGCGCCGCCAATCCAAATGCCGTCATCGCTTTGGCGACACTCAACAAGGCCGTTCGCGCCGACTTTCTGACCTTGGCCTGCCGTGTAAGAGCCTTGCGCAAGCCCTTCGTCAAACAGATGCATTGCGACCCCAGCGTTGAAGCTGCCGGTCACAGGGTCTTCAACAAACCTTTCAAACGTATCGGCAAAGAAAGCGCGCAATTCCCAATCTCTCGTCCCGCCCGGCTCATGCGGGCCAGCAAGGCCGATATCGGTTCCAAGCGGCGCTTTGGATGCAGGATTTGCGGCCAGAACATCCGCAGCAGAGCGCAAGCGCAGAAGCTGCCATTGCGGACCATTTACGACATGCACCGCTTCGACCAGAGCGCTTTCATGAATACCCGTGAGCCGCACAGCCTCAGCCCGTTCGCCATCCGACAGGGGTTGATGCTTGATAAGGTCAGGCGCTTTAAAGGCCAACTGATCGCCGTTTGCTTGCACCTCAACCAGTCCGATGCCGCATTCCTGAATGATCTTGCCACTATCCGCTGGAACTTCGCCAGAAGCCAGCCAAGCAAAACACGATCCCAAGGTCGGGTGGCCTGCAAAGGGCAGTTCCCCGCCGGGATAGAATATGCGCACCGCGTAGTCCGCGGCAGGGTCGGTTGGCGGCAGGAGAAAAGTGGTCTCCGAAAAGCCAAGCCATTGGGTTAGCGCCAGCATCTGCTCGGCTGAGAGGGCGCCCGCTCCATGCACCACTGCGAGCGGATTACCGCTCAAAGGGCCGTCGCAAAACACATCAACAAGATCGCAGGTCATGGCCATCGGACGGGCTCCTTTCCAAATCTGCCCTGATCCATAAGAGCAGCGCTGGGCAAAGCCACCAAATTCTGCTTGATGGGCTTTATGCAAGCACCGCAAATCCTTGTCACCGGAGGCGCCACACGAATTGGTGCCGAAATCGTCAAAGGATTTGCGGCAAAAGGTTGGCACGTCCTGATCCATTATCGCAGTTCGGGCGCTGCGGCGGAGGCCTTGGCGGCCACTCTGCCCAGCGCAGAGACGATTGCCTGCGACTTAAGCGATGATGCCGCCGCCCATGCAATGATTACCAATCTTGCAGACAGGCTTTCCGACTGGCGCTGTCTGGTCAATTCGGCATCGGTTTTTGAATACGACCATGCAACCAAAATTGATCCAGCAACGAACAGGGAAGCGATGCAAGTCAATGCACTCTCCCCCGCCCGCATGGCCGAGGCCTTTTTGGCAAATGCGCGCGCGAGCGGTCCGCGCTGCGTAATCAGCGTCACGGATATGAAGCTAGAGAACCCGAACCCCGATTTCTTCAGCTACACGATGTCCAAACACGCTTTGGCGAGCACCATTCCCATGCTTGCGATAAGCGGTGATGCCGATACGCGGGTCTATGGCATCGCGCCGGGAGCGATCCTTGCCAGCCACGATCAGAGCGAGGGTGAAACGGAGGTCTCCCACCGGCTCAACCTCCTAGAACGCAAGACTGGGGCGGATGAGATCGTCGAAGCGGCGCTGTTCCTCGCCAATGGCACGTTGCGCAGCGGATCAACACTGTTCATCGACAGTGGGCAATTCTTGCTCTCACAGGATCGTGATGTGATCTATCTTGCACGCGAGAAAGCCAAGCAATGAAGCGCCATGCTCTGGTCACTCGGCTGTGGCATTGGATCAACGCTGTTGCAGTGGTGGTGCTGTTTATGTCGGGCCTCAATATCTCGAACGCGCATCGATTTTTGTATTGGGGCGATTATGGGTTCGATCCGGCGGATGCCTGGACAAGTGTCATGCGCTATCCTGCATGGGCGACAATTCCGCAGCGTTATGATCTTGCCGAAGCGCGCGATTGGCACAATTCCTTTGCCTGGATATTCGCGATCAGCCTGTTGGTGATGTGGCTGTGGAGCCTTGGCAACCGGCATTTCTGGCGCGATCTAACCACCTCGATGAACGATTGGTCGCCAAAAGCCTTGCTGCGATCCATCCGCGATCATCTGCGCGGGCACTTCAGAAGCGAGCGTAAATACAACAGCCTGCAGCGGATCAGTTATGGCTTGGTGCTCGGCATTTTTCTTCCGATGATGATCTTTACAGGGCTGGCGATAAGCCCCGGCTTTGAAATTGCGGCGCCATGGCTAGTTGACCTGTTAGGAGGCCGACAAAGCGCGCGCAGCCTGCACTTTCTGTTCGCATGGGGATTGTTCGGGTTTGTTGTGGCGCATCTGGTGATGGTGTTGGTGTCCGGACCGATCAAACAGATCGCCGGCATGATAACAGGCGGTCCGCGCGAGGAGACCAAGAATGGTTGATGTCAAGCGTCGCAGCCTACTGGCTGGCATGGCCGCCCTGCCCGCCGCTGCCTGCACCGAAATGGCCAACACCGAAACTGCCGGCAACCTGTTCGATGTGGCCGAGGACTGGCACCGCGCCGCGCATCGCACTCTGGCCAGCCGTCAGGCGCTCGCCCCTGAATATGCTCGCGAAGAGCGATCACCCGATATTAGAGGCAACGGGACCACCTCTATCGATACGCCCGGCTACCGCGCGCAGGCGGCCAACGGTTTTGCCGATTGGCGGCTTGAGGTACGCGGTCTGGTGGAGACGCCGCTGAGCCTGAGCCTTAACGACCTCAAAGCCCTCCCCCAACGCACCCAAATCACCCGCCATGATTGCGTTGAGGGGTGGAGCGCAATTGCCGAATGGAGCGGGCCGCAGCTCTCCACTTTGCTCGACGCCGCCAAGCTGCGTGAAGAGGCGAACTTCATCATCTTCCGCTGCGCCGATGTTCTGTATGGCCGCGATTATTATGAGAGCGTCGACATGGTCGATGCCTATCACCCGCAAACGATCGTCGCGCACGAGCTAAATGGCGAACCTTTGCCCGAAAAAAATGGCGCGCCGCTACGGGTGCGGATCGAGCGTCAACTCGGCTATAAGCACGCCAAATACCTCACTGCGATTGAAGCCGTTGCGAGCTTTGACGATATCTATGACGGCAAAGGCGGCTTTTGGGAGGATATCGGCGATTATCAGTGGTATGCGGGGATCTAAACCCTAGCCCGGATAGACACGGTTCATCGCGGCCCAATCATCGCGCATGATCTCTTCGAGCACTTCCAAATCCACATCCGCTAACTTGTTAATGTAAATACAGCTCGCGCCTGTCTTGTGCTTGCCCAACCGGCTGAGCTGTTCTTCTCTCTTTTTGCCAGCGGCCTCATCAACATAACCGCCCATCAGATGCAGCGAATGCTTGGCTTTCTTGCTCGCAAAACCAGCCCTAAACGCGTCGCCTTCGCGCCCGCTTTCATATTTGTAGTGATATTGGCCATAGCCTAAAATGGAACCCCAAGGCTTTGGAGCCTCCCCTGTTACTCTTTGGAACATTGCATCGAGCACTCGCGCATCTTCTCGCTTTGATGCGGGCTCCACCGCCGCGATAAAGGCCTCTGCTTCTTTGCTGGTTGGCACTGTTTTGTTGTCAGACATGGCAATCCCTCCCCATCCTTTGCGAACTGCATGATTGACAGTCTAACACACTCCGCGTCATCAAGTGGTCACGTTTTTCAAACGGGGGCTGATCTTAACATATGTGGTTGCTTGATAAATTCTTGGGGCGTGTCATTCGCGAAGGCCGGCTTAGCGTGACCGATCATGACGGCAAGACCTATAAATATGGCGAAGGGAGCGAGGCACCGCTCCAAATAAAGCTGACCAACAAAAAGGCTGCCAATCATATTGCGCGCTATCCGCAGATGGGCGCAGGCGAGGCGTTTATGTGGGGTTGGCTGGTTGTGGAAGAACCTCACGATATCCGTGACTTGCTATTATTTGTCACCGCCAACACCAAACGGATTGGTGACAGCGCGATCCAAGAACAAGGCATTTTCAAGAAGGTTCTGGAGAAAGTCGCGTCAAGCATTGATGGCATCAACCTTCGCTCCTCTGCGCGCGCCAATGCAGAGCATACATATAATCTGACGCGCGAACTGTATGAGCGTTTCCTCGATGAGGATCGCCAATACACGATGGCATATTATCGTGAGGATGATCCGACACAGACCAGTCTTGAACAGGCGCAGATGGACAAAAAGGCGCATCTTGCCTCCAAACTCTATCTTCAACCGGGCAAGGCTGAGGGGATGCGCGTTCTGGATATTGGCTGCGGCTGGGGCGGTTTTGGCCTTTATCTCAACAAGATGTACGGCGTTGAAGTGCTAGGCGTGGCGCTCGCCCCTGATCAGATCAAGTTCTGCAATGAACGCGCAGAAGCCGCGGGCGTCGCTGACAAGGTGAAGTTTGAGCTGCTCGATTACCGCGATGTGGAGGGGCAGTTTGATCGCATATCCAGCGTCGGCCTGCTCGAACATGTCGGCACGATCCATTACCCGCAGTTTTTTGAGCATACGAACAAGCTGCTAAAAGATGACGGGGTGATGATCTCGCATTGCTGCGGGCGTGCGGGGCCTCCGGGCCGCACTGACGCGTGGACGCGCAAATACATCTTCCCGGGCGGCTATATCCCCGCTTTATCAGAACTGGTCACGCAGAGCGAAAAGTTCGGTTTCGAGGTAATGGATGTGGAGGCCATGCGCTTCCATTACAGCCACACTCTCGAAGAATGGTACAACCGCACCGTCATGCACCGCGAAGAAATCACGCGGATGTATGACGAGGTGTTCTACCGTATGTGGCTGTTCTACCTTGCAGGCGCTGAACAAAGCTTCCGCAATGGCGGTATGGTCAATTGGCAGCTGCAATATGTGAAGGACCGCAACGCTATACCGATGACGCGCGACTATATGATGCATGAAAGCGCGCGGTTGCGAGAGGTAGGCGAAGTGCCAACATGGCGGTTTGATCCGGAACTCAAAGAGGCAGCGGAGTAGGCACAACTCAACGCATTCTTTTGTTCGGCCTTTCGGATTACAATAAGCTCATAAAGTAACACTTTGAGCTAAAGCCGCGAACCGCAGATATGAGCAAAAAACTCCTCGACACATTCCTATCCAAAGGCGTGAAGCAAGGTCGGCTTGGCGTCGTCTTTGCTGATGGCGCTGCGCACACTTATGGCAAGCAAGCTGGTGGCTTTCCCGATGTCGTTATCCGCCTCGCCGATAGCAAAGTCCCGCGCGACATCATCATGGATCCGCGGCTTGGGGCGGCTGAAGCCTTTATGGACGGGCGTCTGATTATCGAAGAGGGTGATATCATGGCCCTTGTCACCCTGCTGCGGGCAAACAATCGCTGGGACAAAGGCGGCGATGTTGGCCCACCCAAGCTGCTGCGCCGTTTAGTAAACAAGACCACCTTTGCCTTTGAACAGGTCAACAACGCGATCGGATCAAAGGACAATGTCGCACATCACTACGATATCGGAAACGATCTCTATGCGCTGATGCTTGATGACGAACATTGGCAGTATAGCTGTGCTTACTGGCCATCAGAGGGCATGACTTTGGGCGAGGCTCAGACCGCGAAACTCGCCCATATCGCCGCGAAACTGGCGCTTGAGCCAGGACAGAGCGTGCTCGATATCGGCTGCGGATGGGGCGGAATGGCGATCTTCCTTGCGCGCCATTACGACGTTTCTGTCACCGGGATCACCCTATCCGAAGAACAGGCAGCGTTGGCACGCCAACGGGTCGAAGCAGCAGGTGTCGCGGATAAGGTCTCAATCGAGCTTGTCGATTACCGCGACTTTGCCGCCGCCGGGCGAAAGTTTGATCGCATCGTCTCTGTCGGCATGTTTGAGCATGTCGGCCAGCCGCAGTTTGAAGCCTTTTTCGAAGCTTGCGCAAACCTCCTCACCGATCAGGGCACTATGCTGCTCCACACGATTGGGCGTATGGGAACGCCGGGCACGACCGATGCCTTCACTCGCAAATACATCTTTCCCGGCGGCTATATTCCGGCGCTTTCCGAAACCGTGACAGCGAGTGAGAAATTCCGTCTGATCGCCAGCGATGTGGAGATGTTGCGGGTGCATTACGGCAAGACGATCCGCGCGTGGTACGCCAATTGCATTAAGCACCGCGAGGCGATCATCGAGATGTACGATCAGCGCTTCTTCAACATGTGGACCTTCTATCTCGCTGGCGCTGCCACCGTGTTCGAATATGGCGGCATGTGCAATTTCCAGATCCAATACACCCGCGATCGCTATGCATTGCCGCTCACACGCGGCTATATTGAGGCGGAGGAAAAGCGGCTGCTGGGAAGCTAAGCGTTGCGCTCATTCTCACGGGTCTTGCGCGATGGCATATAGGCTGGACCGAAACCAAGCAGCGCCGCGCCGATGAACGGCGCCGCGACCACCGACAGCCGAATGCCGGACCAACTGTCAGGGCTGGCAATGGTCACAGCAGCGGTCGCCGCAAGTCCCGCGCAGATCAAGAATACGCCCAGGACCACGCGCGCTTTAGGAACGGTGCGACCTCCCCTGATCGCGGTAAAGGTGCGTTCGTGCCGCGCAAAGATCGCTATCATCGGCAAGAGCGCTAGGACATAAATTCCGATCCATAGCGGTCTCGAAGTCCACCAATCAGCGGTGCCGGGGACCGCGTCGAGGCCCCACCCGCCAAATCCGACCCACAGCACCGCCATCACCAGCACAAAGGCGGTGAGGTGCCACAGATAGACCGTCATAATCATACCGTTCATCAGCACAGTCGCGGTCCAGATCGTGAGATTGTCGAGCATTTTGCGCCCTAAGGGTTCCAATGCCAGCACCAAGCCAACCTGAGTGACGCCCAACGCGAAAAGCGCCAGTGTGGGCGGCAGCGAATTGGAAAAGCCTCCCGGCGCTGAAACCATCGAAACAGGGTAGAAGCCGTAAACAGTGATGGAGATCAGGATCGCCAAGCCAATCGCAAAAGTGGCAAATGCGAACAACCGGTTATCAAAACGCCCATCTCTCCACGCAAAACCCAATTGGTGGATCGCAAGGAACACCCAGAGGAAGTTTGTGAAATTGATGTATTCAACACCGACCGAGAAAGTCAGCCAATCGGTTGCCATCGCCAGCGGGATGTAGACCGCAAAACTCAGCCAGCCGAACCGATCCCACGCCTTCTTTGCGAGCGGGGTGCAGGCTGTGACGATCAGATAGACCGCGAGGAACCACACCGGAATCAAAGCTGCCTCGGTCGCCATGCGGATTTGCACGCGGTCGAGCCCAACCTGCGTCATTACCACCGCGAGCACGGCCCACAGCAGCAGAACCGGGAATGTCGGGGCAATAAGGCGCTGCACCCGGCTCGCCAGCCAATCGCGGTAGACACCGGTCTGCCCCGGCTCAGCCTTGCGCAATGTCGCATCCCAACTGACGCCGTTCGAGTAACCGCCGACAAGGAAAAACACCGGCATCACTTGGAAACCCCAAGTGATCCATTGCACCCAATTCTCGGTTTCTAAGAGATCGCCGCGCTGCAACGCGCCAGCCTCATCGACATAAAGGCCAGCCATCAACCAATGGCCAATCACCACAGCCATGATCGAAAGCGCCCGCAGAAAGTCCACCCAGCGATTGCGCTCTGGCGGCGCCATGCTCGCAAGCTCGCGTGCCTTTCTCCACATTCTGCGTCCCTTTCCCTTGTCAGCCTGAAATGTTTGGTCTTTCGCCGCTCACTTCAAGCGAATTGTGCTCTCTTAACACCCAAGCCCTTTCCATAAGGTGGATTTGACGGCATGGGGCGCAGCGCATCAGGAGTCTGCCGATTATGTCCGAGATTAAACGTGTTGTCCTTGCCTATTCCGGCGGTCTCGACACATCCGTCATCGCCAAATGGCTAAGCGTGGAGCGCGGCCTTGAGGTCGTCACATTCACTGCGGACCTCGGCCAAGGCGAAGAGATCGAACCCGCCCGCGAAAAGGCGCGCGCGATGGGCATTCCTGACGAACACATCTTCATCGAAGACCTGCGCGAAGAATTTGTGCGCGATTTCGTCTTTCCCATGATGCGCGCCAATGCGCGGTATGAAGGCGATTATCTGCTCGGAACCTCCATTGCGCGCCCGCTGATTTCTAAGCGTCTGGTTGAAATCGCACACGCAACAGGTGCGGATGCGATTGCGCATGGGGCGACCGGCAAAGGCAATGATCAAGTTCGCTTTGAGCTTTCGGCCTATGCGCTTGATCCCAACATCAAGGTGATTGCCCCATGGCGTGAATGGGACTTAACGAGCCGCACCGCTTTGATCGAATGGGCGGAGGCGCATCAGATTGCTGTGCCCAAAGACAAGCGCGGCGAAGCGCCCTTCTCCACTGATGCGAACCTGCTGCACACCTCCTCTGAGGGCAAAGTGCTCGAAGATCCGTGGGAGGAGACCCCGGACTATGTCTATTCGCGCACAGATCACCCCGAGGATGCACCAGACGCGCCCGAATACATCGAAATTGGCTTTGAGTGCGGCGATGGCGTTTCGCTGAATGGTTCAGCAATGAGCCCAGCCACCTTGCTCACCGCGCTCAACGATTTGGGCCGCAAGCACGGCATTGGGCGGCTCGATCTCGTGGAGAACCGTTTTGTCGGGATGAAATCGCGCGGCATGTATGAAACGCCCGGCGGTGAGATTTACGCGCGCGCGCATCGCGGGATTGAGCAGATCACACTCGACCGAGGCGCGGCTCACCTCAAAGACGAGCTGATGCCGAAGTATGCCGAACTCATCTACAATGGCTTCTGGTTCGCGCCAGAGCGGGAAATGCTGCAGGCTGCGATTGATCTCAGTCAGGAAAAGGTCACCGGGACAGTCAGACTAAAGCTCTACAAGGGCCTAGCGAGCGTTGTGGGCCGCACATCGCCGCATTCGCTCTATTCAGAGACGCATGTGACCTTCGAAGATGATGCCGGCGCTTATGATCAGCAAGACGCTGAAGGATTCATCAAACTGAACGCCTTGAGACTTAAACTGCTTGCCCAGCGGGATCAGTAGGCGAGTTGCGACTCGTGTTTTTGGCGAGTCGGGTTCGATATGGTCACAAATGCGCAATATTTAGGCCGTGCTGCTTTCCGTTTCCGACTACGTGATTATCCTAGGACGATCGCTATCTGCTGCTCGCAGTGTCCATTGCGATAAACCGTTGAGTTGTCCACCGCTCTCCACAGGCGATCTTTGCAAAAGTGGAAAAGTCGCCATCCGGGCCCTTGCCGAAAGCGCGATTCGGGCGCAGTTTCAACTTGTCTTCGAAACACGAAGGCTTTGAAAGAAAGAGCCGCAAGGCACTGGATTTGAAAGCGTTTTATGATTTCGTGGATACGAGACCGCCTGTCCACACGCTTACTGAGCGAAGGCATGCAAAAAACCTCGGTTGGATGCAAGCCTGCGTGTTTGAGGAAAGAGTGAAGCGGCGATTTCGTTTAAAGGCCACGATACTGTTTGGTGATAGGTGTAGGAAAGAGCTTTCGGGTTCAAGATCACACTGTTTGAATTGCCAAACAATAGGATCGAGGTCTTCGGCTTTGCCAAGGGGCAGGACCAGCTTAGGGAGGGCTTCGGCCTGATCAAAGCGAGCCAGTCACGAAGCACGGTCGGATGCCGGTGCGAGCGCCGGTGACGAACCGCGAAACAAGGCGGTGTGTGAAGGTGACGGTCGCAAGACCATCAACGGAACCCACAGCCGGACGCGGAACAGACACCGGGCGCCAAGTGCGCAAGCGGTAGAGCGGGAAGGAAGGCTTGTCCGGACAGAACGCGAGACCACAGCGCCCACGCGCTGGTGAGAGTGGGGTCGGCAGCAATGCCGGCCCCATTTGCTTTGGTCCCCCTTTGGCCAGGTGCGCGCGCTTCCGAATCCGTGCATCCAAGCCCGATCAGATTGGGTGTCTCAAAAGGGACGAGATCGCCAGGCAGAGCCCTATAAATAGATCCCAAGCCTCGCTTTGTCCTATAGGAGGCTCATTTCACGGCAGAGCGCACCCCATCAGCGCCACAGCGATCCGATACATTTGCCCAGTTCCCTTTGCACCCTTTAGGTCGCGCATCGGAGGGGACACATGATCAATCACAGACCAGCACTCCTTGGTGCCTCAACATCCGCGCGCCTCGCTGCCAAAAGCACAGCACCGCTCGCGCTGCTTGCTGCGCTCACCGCTATCCCGCTTGGCGCGTCCTCAGCGCAGACACAGGCACCCGCTACAGAGGCGGTTGGGGCCGTTGAACCAAGCGCGCCAGCACCAGCCCAACCCTTTGCCGATCAGTTCCGCGATGTTGTCGAGCCGCTCGGCACGACCTACCAGAATGCCGATCTCAACATCCCCCCCGATGCCGTCGACCTCGACAGCTTTGAACCTCCCATCGAACTCCCACCGCCGCCCCCGCCAGAGCCGCGTTCAGGCCGCGTCATCCGCTCAATGGGCACCGGCGTCGCCTCCTATTACGGCCGCCGCTTCCACGGACGGCTGACCGCCAATGGCGAACGCTTCAATATGAACGCCATGACGGCCGCGCATAAAACGCTACCCTTTGGCACCCGTGTGCGCGTCACCAACCCGCGCAATGGCCGCTCTGTCACCGTCCGCATCAATGATCGCGGCCCCTTCATCCGGGGGCGGGAGATCGACCTGTCACGCGGCGCGGCGGAGCGCATTGGCATGATCGCCAGCGGCCATGCACGCGTAAGGCTCGATATCGTCTCACGCTGAAGCAGGCCGCCCTGAGGCCATCACTCAAGTGGGAAAGCGGGAACGCCCTACCAGCAAAACCCGCCAGCAAGCGCTCGTTAGCCGCCAGAGCCTTCGGGCATCAGCGTGTTGGCGCATTCCGTCGCCAGCGCTTCCATCTTCTCTTGGTCGAGCATGTCCATCGGGCCAAGCTCCTGTTCACGCGCTTTGTCAGCCGAGCATTCGCAAAACGGCTTTGCCAACTCGGCAGGACCGCCTTCTGAAGTGAACTGGCTCTCACAGGTCTCGGCAAATTGCTGATACATCTGCTCATTGTCGATCATGCCTTCGCACGCGCCCAGCAGCAGCGCGGCTGCTCCGAGTGCCGTGGTGGTGAGCGCAGGTTTGAGGCCTTTGAGATGGTGCATTGTGTTGTCCCCCTAACACGCCGGGCGAGGATGCGCCGGCGCTTGACCCCTTACATCCTAGAGCGGCTTTGCCGCCTTGCAAGCCTCTCTATCGCCTATCCCTCGCGCTCCGCCGCCATACGCGCTCCATTCACCGGAGCCTGTTTCCTCCACCGCAGGCTCAGCCTCCCACCAACGCGCCACCCCTTGCCATCCCCCAACCCCTCCTTCATCACCCTCGCACCAAATCAAAAGCCAACCAGACAGGGGTGATCAGTGGAAGGCTTCAATTTCCTCTTTGAGGCGTTCATTCTTCTTATGGGTCTTGCCATGGCGGAGGTGCTGCGGGGCTTTGCGCGGGTGCTGAAGCTGCGCGCGCGGCGCAAGGCGGGGATTGATGAGGCGACCGCCGTGCGGATCGGGTGGCTCACCCCGCTGCTTGGCCTGTTTGTGATCGTCGATCAGTCGACCTTTTTCCTCCACATGTTCGGCTTTCGCGAGGTGATGCCGTTTAACGGGGGCACGGTGCTCGGCATTCTGGCTGCGATCGGCTGGTATTACCTTATCGCAAGCATGACCTTTCCCGATCACCCACGCGACTGGCCCGATTTTGACGATTGGTTCTGGCAGCAAAAGCGCTTTGTTGTCGGCGGGGTTATCGGGGTGAATGTGCTGAGCACGATTGCGCAATTCATCTTCGCCACGCCTGAGCTTGCGGAGACGCAGCAACAGGCGCTTGCCACCATTCCCGCCTTCGCTTTGGCCAATTTGTTCGCCTTTGCCGCTCTGCCGATGATGGTTTGGCTATTCTTCAGCAAGAGCGCGCTGGTGTGCCGGATCATGCTGGCAGGCGCTGTCGCGTGCACGGTGGTCCACGGCGTGATCATGTTTACCATTCAGCAGCCGGGCTAGACGCTTCAAGGGTCCGGGCTTCTCCCTGCCTTTCCTCAGCCCCGTCCTCTTTTGCACTCACCGCGCGTATCCCATTCTAGAGATCGCGGCATAGCGCACAGACCGGCGCATGGGCAAACACCCATAAGCCTCGTTTTATTGCCCCCAGTCGTTGCTCTGCGGGGCGCGGCCGTTTGCCTCGGCCACCCATTCATCATGAAAACGCTTTTCCGCGCCGAAACGCGCATGGGGGGCAATCGGTCTGCGCGAGGCGTGGTAGGAGTTTGCACAAGGCGTCATCATCCGCCGATGGACCTCCTCGGTGTATTCCTCATCCGGATTGGCCTCGATCCAGCCTTCCGCGTTCTCCCAGGCGCAGCGGCATGTGCGCTTGTGCATATTGCTCGGAATGCCATAGCTGGTCGCGGTGGAGTGGCAGACCTCCATCATCTCATCTTCATCCCAGCCTCCCATCGTGAAGAGGGTGTACACCCCCCAAAACGCCGCCGCAACGAGCAAAAACATCCAAGGTTTAACCATGCGTCCCTCCTGAACGGGGAGGCGGTTTACGCAATTTCTCTAAAGGACGCGTAAAGCCGCGAGGGGCGCCCGGCGGACTTTGTGCCCCCAATCCTTGACACCCCAATCCTTGACAAGGCGCGGCTGAGCACGGAAGCAATGCCCATGCTCAAAAACATCACGCTCAAACACATGTCGCTCGCCGCCTGCGCGTTTCTCGCCGGGTGTTCCGCCTATTCGGATGGGAGCGAACCTGCTGGCACCTCGGCAATCACTGAGGCCGCCGCGCCAACTGTGCCCGGCGTGCTGCTGAGCCAGACGGCGATCGGCGCAGAGGCGCTCATCCCCAACGCGGCAAGCGGTCAAACCTTCACCTACACCTCAACCGATGGCATTGATGGCACCACACCCAACACAGTGAGCGGCGCGATCTACCTACCCCAAGGGACCGCGCCCGCCGGGGGATGGCCGCTTATCGCGTGGTCGCACGGCACAGTGGGCGTGGCGGATCGCTGCGCGCCCTCTGTCGCGGGCCGGTCTGAGCGCGACCTCACCTACCTCTCCAACTGGCTGGCCAAAGGCTATGCGATTGTCGCCAGCGATTATCAGGGTTTGGGGAGCGCGGGCATCCACCCCTATCTCGCCACCCGGCCCATGGCTTACAACACACTCGATGCGATCCGCGCGGTGCAAGCGAGCGGGTTTCCCGTCACCGAGGCGGTCGTCGTCACCGGCCAATCACAAGGCGCCGCTGCCGCCATTGCCACGGCTGGCCACGCGCCGAGCTACGCGCCCGAGCTCGACCTGCGCGCCATCACTGCCACCGGCGTCCCGTTCTTCCCGCCCGCAATCCAGCGGCTTGTGCTCAGCGCGGCGCCAGACACGCCCAGCCCCAATGTCGCCTTCACGCTCTACCTCCAGATCCTCGCCGAACAGCTCGATCCCAGCTTCAGCTTCGAAGACAGCGTGTCGCCAGACGTGTGGGCGACCGCGTCCAAGGCCTATGACCAGTGCATTTTTGAGCTGATCCCGACTGTGATGGAGGCCGGGCTTACCCCGCGCCAACTCAACACGCCTGAGAGCCTCGCGCGCCAACCGCTGGTGTTCGAAGCGCTCGCCTACCCCACGCTCGCTTTGCCCGTGCCCGCCTTTGTCGGATCGGGCGAAGTCGACACCGTCACCCCGCTGCCGATGCAGCAAGCGTTTGTGAGCGGAGCCTGCGCCGCCGGCTCCACCATCGAAGCGCGCGTCTATCCCGGCGGAGGCCATGATGAGGGGCTCTTGAACTCGATCCCCGATGTGGAGGCGTTCGTGGCCAAGGCCTTTGCGGGAGAGGCGATTGCGGGGAATTGTGGGGGCTGACGGCGCGCCGCGCCGGTAAGGTCAGGTCAGCTCACCTCCCACATCCCCCTGCCCCACAGGCCCACGCTGATGCGGCGCGTGACCGTGTCCTCGGTCTTGATCGCCTCGAAGAACACCTCCCGGCAGGTGAACCAAAAGATCGCCTCGGCATCGTCCTCGACATGGCGAAAGCCGAGATGCGCGCCGATCTCGCCATTTGCCTGCCCTTCATCCTTGGGGTCCCAGCCCCACAGATATTCGACATCCTTGTGGCTCTGGTTCCACCCGCGCCGCGCGACATTGCCATTGCGATCGAAGAAATCGACCGGCTGGAAGTCATAGGGCGAGCCATCAGGAGCGACCGAGCCAGGCGGATGGCGCCCTTCCTTGCGCGGCGGATGCCAAGTTGCGTTGTCAGTCCCCGGATCACCGGTTTGCCCGTCGCCATACCACTTGCCCGAATGGCTGCCCTGCCACTTCGCCCACCCGCTCGGATCGTCATAGGCTGATGGGTTGGTGAGCGAGGCGAGGCAGGCCGCTTGAGTGAACTCGGTGTTGAACAGGAAATCCTTGCAGCTCCTCCCACCGGGCCCGCCTTGCGCATAGCGGGTCAGCAATTGGGAGACGATTTCAGCCCGGGTCCAGGTGTTGTCGTCGCGGCTGCTGTGATGAGCGCTGAGCAGGATCTTGTCATGGCTGATCCCGCTTTGGCGATCCTTCCCGTGATAGATCTTCTGCAGGATCTCAGTGAACGCGGCATCGCCGGGATAATTGTCCGGCCCTGTTTTCTTGGGTGCAGGCGAAGGGGTCGGCGCCGGAGTTGGAGGGGGCGGAGGCGGCGGAGGGGGTGGCGGTGGCGGTGGCGGTGGCGGCGAGAACAGCCGCCGGAAGAAATCGATAATACGATCCAGAATACCCATGCGCGGCCTCCCCCAAAGGACGATTCCCCGCAAGACTGCTCCCGAGCCCAAGCGCGGTCAAGCAAAAGCAGCCTGCTGCTCGCGGGTAAAGCACTGCGAGGCTGGGGTTGCGTTGAGGGGGTAATTTTGGGTTTGGGAGACGCCGCTCCACCGCCCGCTTGACTTGCGGCATTCTCCATATAAGTTGCAAAAAGCAATTTAATTGGAGAAGCCCAAATGCGACGCGCGTTTCAGATTGTGGTGGCGATCCTCAGTCTCATCCCCATCGGCTTTGGCTCGGTAAACTTCATCCACGGCGCTGCACGCTACATGCCCGCCGAAGCGGTCACCGCCCCCATCGATAGCCAATTCCGGTTTGAAAGCGCGATTTATGTCGCCTTCGGGCTGATGCTGTGGTGGATGATCCCGCGGCTGGAGACAACCAAGACACCGTTTCGCCTCGTCGCCGCTGGCATCTTCGCCGGAGGCATTGGCCGCGTGATCTCCTACACCCAATATGGCGAGCCCCTGCCCCCGATGGTCTATGGCATGTATTTAGAGCTGGCGATGCCGCTGTTTGTGGCGTGGCACTGGTGGGTGATGCGGGAGGGTTGATGCTGGGGATGGCAGCGTGGCGCGCCACTCGGCATATCAGCGCTCCGTCACCCCGGCGGAGTCGAAGACAGCCACCAAGCCAAGCCCACCCCCAACCCCTCCCGCAAGCGGGAGGGGAGCGAGACTCCTCGAACCGCGAGGCGAGCGCTAGTCGCAGCGGGGCCTTCTACAAAGATTCATAGAAATTCACTCAACCAAATCTGTAATTTCGCAACTGACTCTGAATGATCTCATTTATACGCACCTCGCGCCCCAACGGTCCTGCCTGCAACGCTACGGAGATGTCTTCGTCACAGAGGACAGCGATCGCCCCTTGCTGTGATGCAAACGCGTCAGAACACCGGAGCTGCGTCTTCATCTTGTCTTCGACCGTCCGGCACACGATTATCCCAAAACGTCCACGACGAGGATCAAATCGTCCTATCATTTGATCAAACTCTGGGTTTTCTAGATCGTGGGTGTAGTTCTTACACTCAATCATGATCTCTCTGGCAATCAAGAACGGGTCTTGCCTCAAGCGCGCAAATACCCCTCCCATCGCCTCATTCTCAAAAGTGATATCAATCCGCTTTCTGCCGTCATTTACCGATTGCTCAAGCACTGGGTTAGTCAAAGTCGGGTAGAACAAGAAATGTAGTATACCCACAATCAGATTTTGGAAATCAGCTGAAGCCCTCTTCCCTGGAGGACAATTTTCAAGCGCTATCAGTATCTCTTTGACGAAATTTCCATAGTCGAAGTTGTCTCCTTGAGCCCTAATGATGGCGTGTACACTTTCTGGATTGTGCTTGAAGAAAGCACTCTTAAATTTCTCATAGACTTCCGGATGTTTAACAGAGAACTCTGCCACGCTTTCTTTATTCCGTGGCGTCGCTTTCTCGATCTCGGTCTTGGGCACCCAAGGAGTCTTACTGCCGTCCTTCTTTTCCCGAAAGCGAACCAACCGTCCCATAATTGACAACTCGGTTTGCCTAATGAAATTGGCAACAAAACCATCATAGTAGCGCTGCGATGCCTTCCGAAAATCAGCGACATATTTGACATAGCGCTTTGGGACTAAGAGTACCTTCTTCCGCTGCACGAAGGGTATAAGATCATAACCCTCTGTCCATCTGCCATTGACGGAATCCCAAAGCAGACCTGTTGGCATCTCATTCTCAATGGGAATTCCATGCAGTTCCATCTGTTGTTGAGTGTATTGAATGAGGTGCCGCCGTACGATGTTAACTGTTATGTCGGATACCTTGTCTGGCCCCACACCCGGAATGAACATTAATGCATCGTTGAGATCGGTGATAAGGCCAGATTTCGTTGCCTTACTACGTTTGATGGCGGCAAATATCTGCTTCGCCTGCTTCTCACCCACACCGCGTCCGTTGGGGGAACCTTGAGAAAAGCCCAAGAACGTCTCATCAGGCTCGCTCAAGCCGCGAAGAAGTTCCATTCCCAAGGAGTCATTTCCAGTCATGGCCGCATGCAACACCGCGTCAAAGAACTCTTCCAAGTCTTTTGAACAAGCCTCAGCGAACGGCGAAGAGCCTTCATACAGGGCAGCTGGATCGAGAAAGAGTGGCGTATCGGTCGTCAACTCAATGTCGACAAAGTCAAGTTGCGGTTGCGTTTTTTGAAGACCAAGAGCTTCGGATATCTGCATAGACTTTCATCCTTAAATTGGATCAAGTCATAGCACACCGTAAGTAGTTGCGTTAGTTATTGCCTCTGTCAATTAGTGGACAGTTGGTGTACAGAGGTCGCTTCACTGTAACGCAATTTACTCCGCAGCCTCCCTCGCCGCGCCACCCTTCGCCAACATCGGCGCCAGATACCGCCCCGTAAAGCTCCGCTCCACCTTCGCCACCTCTTCCGGCACGCCCTCCGCCACGATCTCGCCTCCGCGAACGCCGCCCTCAGGCCCAAGGTCTACGATCCAGTCCGCGGTCTTGATCACGTCGAGATTGTGCTCGATCACCACCACGGAATTGCCTTGTTCAACGAGGCGGTGGAGCACTTCCAAGAGTTTTCTCACATCCTCAAAGTGCAGGCCCGTTGTCGGCTCATCGAGGATATAGAGCGTCTGCCCGGTGGAGCGTTTGGCGAGCTCTTTTGCGAGCTTCACCCGCTGCGCTTCGCCGCCTGACAGCGTGGTCGCTTGCTGGCCGACCTTCACATAGCCCAGCCCCACCTCGCACAGCATCCGCATCTTGTCGCGGATCGGGGGCACGGCTTTGAAAAACTCCTCGGCATCCTCAATCGTCATGTCGAGCACGTCGGCAATGCTATGCCCTTTGAACTTCACCTCCAGCGTCTCGCGGTTGTAGCGTTTGCCGCCGCATTCCTCGCACGTCACATAGACATCGGGGAGGAAGTGCATTTCGATCTTGCGCACGCCATCGCCCTGGCACGCCTCACAGCGCCCGCCTTTGACGTTGAAGGAGAAGCGGCCGGGTTTGTAGCCGCGCGCTTGGCTTTCTGGCAGCCCCGCAAACCAGTCGCGGATCTGGGTGAAGGCGCCGGTGTAGGTCGCGGGGTTGGAGCGCGGGGTGCGGCCGATGGGCGATTGGTCGATCTCGATCACCTTGTCGCAATATTCGAGGCCCTCGACGCTGTCGTGCTTGCCCGCGATGACGCGCGCTCCGTTGAGCGTGCGCGCAGCGGCGGCGTAGAGCGTGTCGATGGTGAAGGACGACTTGCCCGAGCCGGAGACGCCGGTGATGCAGGTAAAGGTGCCGAGCGGGATGGAAGCGGTGACATTCTGGAGGTTGTTGGCGCTCGCCCCCTTCACCGTCAGCTTGTGCCCATTGCCTTTGCGGCGCTCAGCTGGCACCGCGATTGCGCGCCGCCCGGTGAGATAGTCGGCGGTGAGCGACTTTTTCGAGCGCATGATCTGCTTGAGCGTGCCCTGCGCCACCACTTCGCCCCCGCGCACGCCTGCGCCCGGGCCAAGGTCGACGATGTGGTCGGCGGTGCGAATGGCGTCCTCGTCATGCTCGACGACGATCACCGTGTTGCCCAGGTCGCGCAGCCGTTGAAGCGTGGCGAGCAGCCGGTCATTGTCGCGCTGGTGGAGACCGATGGAGGGTTCATCGAGAACGTAGAGCACCCCGGAAAGCCCGCTGCCGATCTGCGAGGCGAGCCGGATGCGCTGGCTCTCCCCGCCTGACAGAGTGCCGGAGGTGCGATCAAGGTTAAGGTAGTCGAGGCCAACATTGTCGAGGAAACCCAGCCGTTCATTGATCTCTTTGAGGATCGGGCGCGCGATCTGGCGCTGTTGATCGGTCAGATGTTTGTCGAGATCGAGGAACCACGCTTTCGCATCAGCGACGCTCATCACTGTCGGTTCAGCGATGTCGGTGGGGCCGTTCGCGGACGGGATTTTCACCGCCAGCGCTTTTTCATTGAGGCGCTTACCCCCGCAGGTCTCGCAAGGCTGCGCGGTCTGGAACTTGCCCAGTTCCTCTTGCATCCACGCGCTTTCGGTTTGCATCATGCGGCGGTTGAGATTGCCGATCACGCCCTCAAACGGCTTGTTCACGGTGTAGCTTTTGCGCCCATCCTTAAACGTCAGCTGCACCGGCATCCCGCCCGTGCCGTGAAGGATGATCATGCGCTGATCGGGCTCCAGCTCGCGCCACGGCGTCGTGACGTCAAAGTCGTATGCTTTGGCGAGCGAGGTCAGCACCTGCATGTAATAGGGCGATGGCGGGTTGGACTTCGCCCAAGGCGCAATCGCCCCCTGTTTGAGCGTCAGCCCTTCATTCGGGACCACAAGCTGCTCATCAAACAGTTGCTTTTCGCCAATCCCATCGCAGGTCGGGCACGCGCCTTGGGGCGAGTTGAACGAGAACAGCCGCGGCTCAATCTCTTCGATCGTGAAGCCGGAGACGGGGCAGGCGAATTTCTCGGAAAAGACGATGCGGTTGGCGGGGATGCCCGCCCCCTTCATCGCCCCGCCTGAAGCATCCTCATCCTCGCGCCCCGGCACCACGCCATCGGCCAAGTCGACATAAGCGAGCCCCTCAGCCAGTTTCAAAGCGGTCTCAAACGAGTCCGCCAGCCGCGTCTGCAAGCCATCTTTCACCGCGATCCGATCAACCACCACCTCAATGTCGTGCTTGAACTTCTTGTCGAGAGCAGGCGCGTCTTCGATCCCATACAGCTCGCCATCGATGCGCACGCGGGTGAAGCCTGCCTTTTGCCATTCAGCGAGCTCCTTGCGATACTCACCCTTGCGCCCGCGCACCACCGGCGCGAGCAGATAGGCGCGGGTGCCCTCCGGCAGCTCCATCACCCTGTCGACCATTTGGGAGACACTCTGCGCGCTGATCGGTTTGCCGGTCGCAGGCGAATATGGCACGCCCACCCGCGCCCATAACAGCCGCATATAGTCGTAAATCTCGGTCACCGTCGCAACGGTCGAGCGCGGATTGCGGCTGGTCGTCTTCTGCTCGATTGAGATGGCGGGGCTCAGCCCGTCAATATGCTCAACATCGGGCTTCTGCATCATCTCAAGGAATTGCCGCGCATAGGCGCTGAGCGATTCCACATAGCGCCGCTGCCCCTCAGCATAGATTGTGTCGAAAGCGAGCGAGGATTTGCCCGAGCCTGACAGGCCCGTAACAACGATCAGCGCATCGCGCGGCAGATCAATATCGACGCCTTTGAGATTGTGCTCACGGGCACCACGGACGCTTATCTTGGTCAGCATAGAGAAGGCTCATGCGTTAGTATCTTAGTGAGACTCATTCGGCGCTTTGTTCCGGAAATGTTCGCATATGTAAAGAGGCGTAGCCGGGGGCGCGGTGAAGTGTCCCCGGCTGGGTGTTGGAGATGGAGAGGAGCCCCCGGAAATGCAACGCGCAAGGGGGCGGTTTGTGCCGGTCAGGGAAAGTTTGGCGTAAGCAGCGGGTCACTCGCATCGTAGCGCAAGGCCCAGAACTCGATTTTCTCAATGTAAACAGAGCCGTCACCAGACCTTGGCCCAAGCGCCACGGTCACTTCACGCAAAGAGTCATTGCGCTCACCAAACCGCTCAAAATTGGGGGCCAGAATGTCGTATGTCGCAACCGCCCATTCATACGGATCGAGCGGCGCGAAAGCTGGCGATAGCAGCACCCCGGTGCGACCGCCGGTGCCGCTTGCAAAAATCGGTTCAAACTTACCGGTGATCTGAACATCACCGATTTTGCGATAGAAAATGCGCAATTGATAAATGTCAGGTATCGTAGCGGGTCCTTCCGGATCAATCACGAAACGCGCAATCTGCGTATCTTCGCGCGTGACCCTTAACATCGGAGATGCGCCATCCCGCGCAAGAACCGCCCCGTCAATGGTCGCGCCTGCGGATTGCTGCAACTCGCTCGCCACGCGCCTCTCAAGCAGCAGCGGGAACCGTCCACCGCGCACCTCGCCTGTCGAGTTGGTGACGATGGGCAGATACTCCAGCGTCGGGAACACACGGCCACGACTGTCTCGGATCGTGCGCCCTTGCCCGGCAGGCGGGCCATCCAAAATGGGCGCAGCGCCTTGATTGACGAGTGCATCAAATCCCGCTGCATCCTGCGCGACTTCGCTCTTGATCCGGTCAAGGATCATGGGCGTATCGGCGCGGTAATAGCGCCCCTGATCGCGGCGGAAGGTGAGGTAGTAAAAGGCGGCCTCATCATTGGCGGGATCAATGCGCAATTGCGCCCAGCCTTCATAATCCCCCATCACGGCAAGATAATTGCCAAACCCGATCTCATTCTGGATGGAGCCCCAGCGGTTCGCATTGCCCGAAAGGACAAACCAAAAGCACCCTTCGGGCGTGCACGCATCGCCGCCTCTGCGGGGCAGCAGCAAGCCATGCCCGCCCACGCCATCGCGGTTAAGATCGATGGGAACAAAGCCAAAATCATCCGCACTCAATCGCGGCGCTGCACCTCCGCATTCGGGCTGGGTGCATGATTCAAGCGCGAGTTGCAGCAGGCGAAACTGCGCAGCGGTCGGCTCAAAGAACCCGGCAGGCGGGTAGAAATTTGAGGCGCGGAAGCGAAATTGCGGGTCCAACCCCGCGCGCGCCGGGACTTGAGCGCCCGACGATTGCGACACGAGAGTGAGAACGGACTGATTGGGCCGCGAACTGCTATTGCCGTTTTCAGCATGGAGCGGCGCAGATGCAAGGCCGCCGGCAAAGGCGATGATGAGCCAAGCAGCGATCCAGCGGAAAGATTGAACAAAACCAAAGCCTTCGCGAGTATCTTGGATGCTTATCTCACTCAGTCTCATAGGGCACCTGTTCCAGCATGGGTTGCACAGGAAAGAGGCTTCGTCAGGGACGCGGCGAGCTGTCCCCATTGGATTGATATTGTGGAGCGGAACCCCCGCGATTGCAACGCGCGAATGGGTGGCGGGTTTCAACTCCCTCCAAACATCTGAAGTACCCGCTCAATAATATCGCCGCTCGGCAGTCGGCCTTTGAGACTACCCCACATTTTCAAGGCGCGATCTGCGACCTTGCCAATGCTATCGATAGCTCTTGCACCATCACCCGTCTTTTTAAGCGCCCCGCCCATTTTACGGTAGATATTGCGGCTCGTCTCACTCGCGGCGATCCTTGCCGGGTCGTCTTCCGCAGCGTCGGGTGCCACTTGGCGGTTGCTTGCTTCGATAATGGACTGAGCAAGCTCGGTTGTCTGACCCGATGTGCGCAAGGCTTGCGCGATCAGGTCAAGCATTTCGCGCGTCAACGGAGCCCCGGTTTGTCCCATCTTGCCATGCCACAATTCGGCAAGCTTGGGGCTGAATTCCGCGATCATTTCAAGCGCTGCGACCAGTGGGGTGAACGCGTCATTCTGAGCCTTTGAAAGGCCCGGAATTCGCAAATCCTCTCCCTTACTGTCTTCGACCCAACGGATCACTTCGCGCGAGCGCAGAACGAACAGCCGGGGGCGTAAGGTATCGACGGTTTCACCAACAGCCTCTCTAAGCAATTGAGTGGGTTCGGCGATGGCCTTTGCGTTGGTATCCCCATCCGTTGCGACAAGCGCCAAGTCGATGAGCCGCAGGATTTCGCCATGATTGTCACGCTCATCCGCGTCGCCTTGCAGCCCATTCGGAAGCAATTCTTCATCTAGTTCGCTGCACCCTTCGCTATTGAGCGAGAAGGTGAAAGCGCGCGGGTTTTGTTCAAGCTCTTCGTCAGTTGGCGGCGAAGTCTTCGGCCTGCGCAGCCCATCGACAAAGTCGCGGATGTCGGCGTTTACTTCGCGGGGTTCGCGTTTCCACCAGTCGTCGGTTTGTTCGATGATCCAGCGGTAGAAGGCTTCGTCCGCTTCATCGTCGAAATCGGCGAAGGCGTGGGGGAGACCTTCGAGGCGGCCATAATACCACTCGCGCCAAATCTCGAAATTGTCCTCGGGGCGGGAGAGCCATTGCGAGGCTCGGCCCCATGTGTGTTGGAACCAATCCGGACGTGTGTTCCATAGCGGCTTAGACAACAAGGCCTCAGGAGTCATGCTTTCCAGATCGGTGCAATCGGCGGATACCTGTTCCCATGCGGCGGCGCGGGCGGCGGCGGCGGCGGCGGCGGCGGAGGCGGGGTAGTAGGCGGCGGCGCGGGCGGCGGCGGCGGCGGCGTAGGCGGGGTTGTAGGCGGCGGCGCGGGCGGCGGCGGCGGCGGCGGCGCGGACCGTATCATCGGTTGGAACTTTGGCGGCAACCGATGATACGGCCAATGCCCGAAGGGAGGAAAAAGTCAATTCAGGGCGTTTGCTGGTGACCTCCCTATTCTCGGGATCGGCGACCATCGGCAACACTCGCAAAGCGCCGCGCAAAGCAATCACCTGCGCCCATTCGCGCGGCTTATCCTCTAGCCACGCCTGAAGCTCTTCGCGCGATGTGATCTCCACTGCCATCCCACACCTATCCGCGCCCTGCCCTATCAGCGCAAGCCGCCTCTCGCCTCTTATGCAAAAATTGCGCAAACTCACGGGCCGTTAAACCCGGTTAGCCAGCCATTTTCAGCTCAGATCAGCGCCAGTTTTTGCACAGTTGCGGCCTTTGCAACGATTAAAATTTGCCCCCTTCCCCTTTGAAAAGCCACGCAAAACCTTGCCCAACACCGGGGGTACAGAAAAACTGAAGTCCCGTTCTTACGCACTTTCCCTCATGGTCTACCCCTCTTTGCAGGTCTTCCGTTCCACGCCCTTTGGGTCGCACCATGGGTTTATGCGGGTTCCTCCCGCGAAGAGGTATGCGGTGGTCCTCTGAAGTACCCCCGCGCCGGGTCGATGGGCATAAAGCCGCGGTGGCATTGTGGGGTCAAACCGGGACGGCTTCCTCGTTCCCTACTCGGTTTCCTTCGCCGCCTCTAAGGTTGCTAGAGCCCGTTGACCCGGCACCCCAATCCAACGGGTCTTCACCCCCCAACCGCGTGTGATCGTGTCCGTGTCGAGCGCGTTGCGCGGCGCGCCATGGGCCAGCAATTTGCCGTTTCGCATCACCAGCACCCGGTCCGCATGGTTCATCGCAAGCGCCAGATCATGGAGCACGATCACCACGCCTGCGCCTGCCCTGGCGCAGGTTTTGAGATGCCCGATCAGCTTCAATTGATGCGCAAGGTCAAGCGCGGCCAAAGGCTCATCGGCAAGGATCCATTTGGGCTCGCCCGCCAACACCCTGCCCAGCAGCGCCCGCGCGCGTTCCCCGCCTGAAAGACGGGTTGCGGGTTGGCGGCGTAGCTTTTCCAGCTCCAGCACGCGGATCGCCGCCTCCACCGGCTCTTGCGCAGCATCGCCATGCGGGTGGCGGCCCAGCGCGATCAGCGTTTCGACCGAGACGTCCCATGCGATATCGGCGTTTTGCGCAAGGTATCCGACATGCTGCGCGCGTTCTGCAGGCAAGATATCGGCGATGTTGCGCGTGCCCAATTCCACCCGGCCAAGCGATGGCTCCAACAAACCCGCCAGCCCCATCAAAAGCGTGCTTTTGCCCGCGCCATTGGGACCGACAATCGCGGTGATGTGGCCAGCTTCGAGCCGCGCGGTCACCCGCTCAACCACTCGGTCACCTCCGCGCGTGAGGGTTAGGGTGTCGCAAGCCAGCTTCACAGCGTCCCCCTTCGCATGCGGATCAGCAGCCACAGGAAGAACGGCGCACCGATCAGCGAGAGCATAATGCCAAGCCGCAGCTCTGTGACGAAGGGGAGGATACGGACCAGACTGTCAGCGGCCAGCACCAGACACGCTCCCGCCAGCGCGCTGGGAATCAGCAGCGATGATGGCAATTGGTCGGTAAGCGGGCGCACCAGATGCGGGACGATCAGCCCGACAAAGCCGACAATGCCGGCCACCGCTACGCCTGATCCCACGGTCAGCCCCACGCCCGCAACGAGCAGATAGAGCAGATATTGCGAATTGACGCCCATGCTGCGCGCGGTGTCTTCTCCCAGGGTCAAGGCATCCAAACGGCGCGCGGCGATGGAGAGGATCACGATCCCAAGGCCTGTCAGCGGAGCAGCAATCCAGAACTCGGTCCAAGACCGGTCGGTCAGCGCGCCGTTGAGCCACAGCACAATCTGGCTCATGGCAAAGGCGTTGGGCGCCATGGTGATCGCCAGCGCGGTGAGCGTTCCGGCGAGGCTCGCCACCATCAATCCGGCAAGCGTGAACAGCGCAATCCCCCTGCCCGCGCCCGACGGCGTGCGCCCGGCAATCGCGGCGAGCAGCGCCATGCCCAGCGCGGCTCCAATTAGGGCAAAGATGGGCAGCACCCATGTGAGCCCGATCCAGAAGCTCGCAACCGCACCCAATGCCGCCATCGGCGCAATGCCGAACAGGCCGGGATCGGCAAGAGGATTGCGGAGATATCCTTGCATCGCCGCTCCCGCCGCTCCCAATCCAGCCCCCAAAACCACAGCGAGAAGCGCGCGCGGTATGCGCAGCTCCATCAGGATCAGTCCGGCATTGGCGGCCTCTTCAGCTGGGCCGATATCGGCGAACGGATTGATCCACACGCGCCCAGAATACAGAGAGGCAAGCAAGAGCACCACCAGCAAGACGACAAAGATGATATTGACGCGCGTCACCGGACGAACCGTTCCGCCTCAGCGCGAATTTCCAACAGGCGCGCGCGCGCGTGGTCAATTGTTGGCCCGCCGCAATAGATCAGCTGCGGCGAAAACTCGGCGACATAGGTGTTGTCAAGGCTCGCGAGCAAAGGATGGCGCTGCCCGCGTTCCTCGCCCGCGATCAACAGCACGTCGGGCGGGTCAGCCAGAATGGTCTCAAGCGGCAAATAAGCAGCCTGTTCCAACCCGCGCTCTTCAGCGTAATTGGTAAAGCCTGCCCAACCCAGGTTTTCCGCCACCAAGGTCGCCTCTCCCGCCACCAATTGCCCCGGCTGCCATAGCAAAGCGCTCATCCCGCTGGGCGATGGCGGCGCAGGCGCTTCAAGATTGCGCGAGAGTTGCTCGCTCCAATAGGGTTGGCGAGAAATCAGCGCGATGCGTTCCAACTGCTCGCGGCTTTCCTCAAAGCTTTTGGGGCTGTCATATTTTTCGACTGTGATCCCTGCGTGGGTGAGCGCGGTCTCAGTCGCGGGCGCAATGAAAGTGCTGGCGAGCACGATGTCAGGGCCTAGCGCGATGATCTCTTCAGCGGTGCCCCCGGTATAGGCGTGCTTCGCGGCGGTCTTTGCCGGGATAGAGCTTGATGAGGGATGCGCACTGTAGTGTGAAAGCGCGAGGATTTGATCCCGATCAGCAACCTCAGTGATCATCGCGTCGAGACATGGATTAACGCTCACAAAGGTGGGCATGTGGTTGTCTTGCGGGCTTTCGCCAAGGCTCAACTCACCCGGTGCAATGCCGCAACCAGCAAGCAGCGCGGCAAGACCGCATGGTAGCGCTCCAAATGTGCTCAGGCGGCGCGGTTTTGCGCCTGTAGCGACCTGCATGATGTCCCGACCCGTCGTTTCCCCTTCATCCGGGAATACTGGCGTGGCCAAACTTGTGCAAGCAATTCAAAGCGTCTGACTCGCTTCGGATGGTGGGCCCAGTTAACGTTTTGAACGGCGGTGTCTGGTTTCGGGACGCGTGCTGCCAAGCCGCTCGTATCCGGCCCCCTCGCCCGCTACGCGCGTCAGCGCGCCATGAACACCTTTCGCACCCTTATCGCCCAGATCGGCAATCGCATCGCAGCACGCCGCGGTCACACGCCTGAGGTGATTGCCCTGCCCGATCGCAGCCGCGCGCATCTTGAGCAGCGCCGCAGCGAGGAGAAAAGGCAAACTGCGGCTCAGGCGAAGCGCGGATCAACGCGCCGAGCGCCTGAAAGGCCCGATTACATCGATCCGTATGCTTCCGGGCGCTCTCGACCTTTCCCAAAACGCATTGCTGTGCTGCTTGCCGCGATTGCGGTGCCAGCGATGGCGGCGCCGGGGGATTTTGGCGCTCTGCCTGGATCAGCGCCAACCGAGGCGGAGATGGTGGGTGCCCGATTGGCTGAACAACTGGCTGAAAACCCCGCAATGCCGTTTGAGCGGCCAGGGATGAGCTTTCCTGGTTCGGCCTTTTTCTTCCTCGCCGATCCGCCTTCCGATGCGCAAACGCTGGTCGCTCTGCCCAGCACCGATGCGACAGCGATCGGCGCAGGCGAGGCCGATCATGAGCTGGGCGCGCTTATCGAAAGCGGCCCTGCGGCAAACCCGTTCTTCGCGGGCTCCGGGCTTAACCAGCAACGCGCGCAGCAATGCCTTGCCCAAGCGATTTGGTATGAAGCCGCAAGTGAAAGCGAGGCGGGGCAGCGGGCGGTGGCGCAGGTTGTCCTCAATCGCGTTTCGCATCCATCTTGGCCCGGCAGCGTATGCGGCGTCGTTTACGAAGGATCGCAGCGTTCCACCGGATGCCAATTCTCTTTCACCTGTGATGGCTCCTTGCGCCGACGGGCTGCAGGGGCGAGCTGGTCGCGCGCGCAGCGGATCGCGGATGAAGCTTTGGCAGGCAGCGTCTATCGGCCCGTTGGCCATGCCACCCATTATCACACGCTTTGGGTCAGCCCCTATTGGGCGCCCAGCCTAGAACATGTCGGCACAATCGGTGCGCATCGCTTTTACAAACAGCGTGGCAGCGCGGGCCGCAAAGAAGCGTTCACCTTGCGCTATTCGGGCTTTGAGCCGGGCGTAAGCGGGCGCACGGCGGCTCCATCCTCGGTCGAAGACACAACCGCGAGCTTGCCAGAATTGCCAAGCGCTCCGGGAACAACAAGCGGATCAGGCGGCGCACAGGCACCGCGCGATTTTGCTCGGCCGGCGGGTGAACGTGGAGTCTCTGGCCGCTCAGCCGGGGCCGTGTCTCAGCCGGTTATTGAGCCGGTGCTGGCAGACCCCGCGCTGACCACATCGGGTCAGGCGCGTGAGGAATACGCCAATGCGGGACGCTGGAAAGATGAAAGCGTGCGTGAAGCTTTGGAACAAGAGCGCCGTGAACGCGCCGAGCGTCCAGAACGCTAGGACCTAAACTTAGGGCCTGAACTCTGGGTGCCCAACGCGCCATTGCAATATTCAAGGCCCAGATCCGAAACCCAATTTTGGCATTTTGAATTGCCGCCAGAACGGATGAGTCTGCGCTTGCAGGAAACGTGCTTAACGGCCTCTAAACCGTAGCTAATCATCAAGCCTTAGCGGGCTGTCCCCTAATGATGAGACAACAACAAGGCCGCGTTCCCTCTCATTGGCCCCCTATCTGGCGCTCAATTCGGGTCGATCGTCAGGTACCCGGCAAAACGCCGGGCGCGCCAGCTGAGAGATTTCGCGGGACAAAACTGGACACGCATTCGCATGATTCTTGATTTCGCTGCCACATCAATTCCCGGTCGGACCTGTGCGTGTTCGCCGATTGCAAAAGCGATGGCAATGCGCGCGCATCAACGCGCGGCCAACGACAACCAGCAGCCAGCGCCCCCCCATCATCTTCATGGCAAAGCCCCGCGTGCCAATGATAAAATGCTGCGCGCGGCTCTGCGTCACTTCGCAAAACACGGACTTGGAGCTGCGCATGAGGCGCGCATCCAGGCGGAGAAGGCCTTTTTTGCCGGTGACCGGCAGGCCTATGATTGGTGGCTGGGTATCACCCGAACGCTCGACCGGCGTATTGCAAATGACATAATCGGGCACAAACAAGGCGCCCATTAACCAGTAAAACCCGCAATATTCAGGTGCCTATCACCTAAGAATAGAGGGGAATTGACACTTTTTTAACTATGCCCGATAATTTGGGCATGGCTTCTTCTGCTGATCTACGCTCGCCCGCGCCGCAAAGCGCCACTCAGCCTGCGGCTAGCGGGCCCTTTCTTTTGCAAGACAAAGGGGGCGATGAAGGCGGCGTTATCGGTGGCAACACGATAGCGCGGACCACACCTGACGGTGTGGATGTTCTGCCAATCATCCATCCCGATCGGCAGCGTCCAGCATTTAACGTTGCCAAAGCGTGGCATCACTTCAGAATTTATATTAAAGACAAAGAGCAGACCGATCAGGTCATTGCAGTTTTTGACAATTTGCCTTGGCGTGCGCTGCATGATGAAGCGGCGAAGTTTCTATCCACGCCGCGCGGTCGTCAAATTTATCAAGACGAGCCCTATCTCCCGGACTTTTTGGACGACCATGACGCTTTGCGTCGCACACCGAAAGGCAGCTTCGCGCATGCTTATTGCGACTTTATGGAGCGCGAAGGACTAACCGCAGCCGGGATGGTCGAAGCATCAAGCAGCCGCTTGACCAACGGCATTCAGTTGAATGATGGGGTCAGTTGGTACATTGATCGGCTGCGTGATTTTCACGATATCTTGCATATCGTCACCGGCTATGGTCGCGATTTGTTGGGCGAACAATGCATCTTTGCCTACATGTATCATCAGCGCCCAAGCCCTGGTCATTTGATGCTCGCATGGGCTGGAACGCTGATGATGCGGGCAAAGATTAGGACCAACGCTCCTATTATCGGCGCTCTGCGGGAGGCACGCAGCAACGGCAAACAATGCCCCCGCATTGTCGAAATGCCTATTCAGAAACTGTTTGAGATGCCGCTGGAAGAAGTCCGGGCGACGCTAAACACGCCGCCGCCCCATGTGTACAATCAGGTTCTGAAGACATATGAGACAGAAGGCATAGACCCTCACGCGTTTATGGCCAAAGCCTAAGGTCACAAAGCCAAGCGATTTGCAGGATTTTGCAAAACCTGTCGGGGGTATGACAAAGACCGCCCTAAACCTGTAGTTTACCATTTTTTGAGCAATTTGCCCCAATGATCGGACCCCGGTCATTAGGGCGAGGCATATCTTTAGCATCAATAATCTATTTCTGGGCCGCAGGAAGCGGGATGCGGTAGATCGCCAAGTTCGCAAGACCTTGGTCGCTTCGCTGTATTCCAACCCTGCCAGCCTGCTGATTGGCGCTGTGGTCAGCAGTTGCATTTGCATCGGTACGGCGACTGTAGTCGGCAATCCCACCTTGCAAATGGCAGCATGGACCGTTGGCTTGATTGCTATCGCTCGTGTGCTGTTGCTTGTATCTGTCAAACGGTTTCAACACCGCCAGACTGCCACGCTTGAAGTGCTGTTCGAGATTGGTGCATTCGCCTTCGCGGGTGCCATGGGCGCGACTGCGACTTTGGCGATGGTGCAGGGTGTTAATCCGAATGCTCAACTGGTGCTGATTGTCCTGGCTGTCGGCTATGGGACCGCAATTGCATCGCGCAATGCTGGGCGACCGGTTATTGCGCTGGGCCAATTGCTCTTGGTGTTGGCGCCCGTAAGCATTGCCATGCTGCTCAGTTCATCAGGCCTGATAATTTGGCTGGGCATCGCAACGATGCTGCATATGGTATCAACCATATCGATTACATCGAATGTCTACAGCTCTTTGCGCGATTCCATCGTCTCGGCAAAGACCAATGCGAAGCTGGCAGAGAAAATGCAGGTGCTCGCCCGCACCGATGTTGTCACTGGCCTCGCCAACCGCGCCGGGCTCAATCATGCCATGGTCGAAACCATGATGGGGCTTGAGGATCAAACGCAATTGGCGCTGATCTGGGTCGACCTTGACCGGTTCAAGGAAGTCAACGACTTGCTTGGCCACCCTGTCGGAGACCGCGTGCTGAGCGAGGTTGCCAAGCGGCTGATGGCGGTGTCGCCCGAAGTTGGAACGATCGCGCGCTTTGGCGGTGATGAATTTATCATTTTCTCGCCGATTGAGAATCGCAAGGAAGCCGAACGGATCGCGAGCGAGATTCACATGGAAGTGATGCGCCCCTTCCGGATTGATGGGGAGCGGCTCGAACTGCGCGCATCGCTGGGTGTCGCCCTGCTTCCCGAAGACGGCAAAGACGCAGACACTTTGATGCAGTGCGCCGACCTTGCTTTGTATCATGCGAAGGTTGGCGGGCGCGGACAGACCTGTTTCTTCAATTCCACAATGACCCGCGATCTGGTGCGCAGACGAGAGATCGAGGATGAATTGCGCGCCGCGATCCAGCGCGATGAGCTGTCGATCTTCTTCCAGCCGATAGTTGATCTGGAAACCGGTCATATCAAAACCTTCGAAGCTCTGGTGCGATGGTTCCATCCGGAGAAAGGCGAATTGCGGCCCGACGAATTTATCCCGGTGGCCGAAGAAACCGGGGTTATTGTCACGCTGGGCAATTGGATCACCGCGCAGGCTGCGCGGATTGCTGCGACATGGCCCGAAGACGTAACCGTGGCTGTGAACCTGTCGCCTTTGCAGATCCGCGCGCCGGGGGCGGCTCTTGGGATCAGGAACGCTCTGCGCGAGGCCGGACTCGACCCGCACCGGCTTGAACTGGAAGTGACCGAAAGCCTGTTTATCGACGACAACCACGCGACCGCTGATTTTATCCAGGAACTGTCGGAGATAGGCGTGCGCTTTGCGCTCGATGACTTCGGAACCGGCTATTCCTCGCTTGGCTATATCAACACCTTCCCCTTCTCCAAGATCAAGGTCGATCGCTCTTTCGTGTCGGGTGAGAATGTCGGCAAGAAAAGTGAGGCGATTATCCGCGCTGTTGCCGAGATGGGCAATCAGCTCGGCATGGATATCGTGGCGGAGGGCCTCGAGACCATTGGTCAGGTCCACGCCGTGCGCGATGCGGGCTGTAACCTTGGCCAAGGATACTATTTCAGCCGCGCGGTCCCCGATTACCTCGCGGCCATGCTGCTCGCCCAAGAGCGTGAGGAAGATGCGCCCAAGGTGATGGGTCTGAGGAACTGAGGCAGCCGCTCAGTCGCGGTGCTTTCCTGTTCGATCTTGCCGCTTGTCTCTTTCGATCACTGAACCTCCAAACCGGCCCAGCCAGCGTGTCAGCGTACTCCTATTGCAACTGCAAACTGTTTGCAAAGATAGTTGCTTAATCAGGGTCTTTCCCGGTTGCAATAGCGCATTTGCAGGCTTAACCCACACATCAGAACGGGCACCCGGCCTATGGGACTAAAGCGGGGTGGACGCCTGACTTATCTACCCTTGTCCCGCAGAAAATTCGGGAAGGATTACCCCATTTATGGCCCGCAAGAAGATCGCGCTCATCGGCTCTGGCATGATTGGCGGCACGCTCGCCCACCTCGCTGCTAAGAAAGAAATGGGCGACATCGTCCTGTTCGATATTGCCGAGGGCATGCCGCAGGGTAAGGCGCTCGACCTGTCGCAGTGTGGCCCGGTTGAGGGTTTTGATGCGAAGATCACCGGTTCGAACGACTATGCCGATATCGCAGGCGCGGACGTGGTGATCGTGACCGCTGGCGTTCCGCGTAAGCCGGGCATGAGCCGCGATGATCTCCTTGGCATCAACCTTTCCGTGATGAAGGCCGTGGGTGAAGGCATCAAGAACAACTGCCCCGATGCTTTTGTCATCTGCATCACCAACCCGCTGGACGCGATGGTTTGGGCTCTGCGTGAATTCTCTGGCCTTCCGCACAACAAGGTTGTCGGCATGGCGGGCGTTCTCGACAGCGCGCGCTTTGCGACTTTCCTTGCCTGGGAGTTCGATTGCAGCGTCAAAGACGTCAACGCCTTCGTCCTTGGCGGCCACGGCGACACGATGGTTCCGGTGAAGAGCTACACCACGGTGAACGGCATTCCGGTTGACGACTACGCCAAGATCAAGGGCGTCTCTGCGACCGCATCGACGAAATCGTAGACCGCACCCGCAAAGGCGGCGGCGAGATCGTTGGCCTCCTCGGCAATGGCTCGGCCTACTACGCCCCAGCCACCAGCGCGATTGCGATGGCCGAAGCATATCTCGGCGACCAAAAGCGCATCTTGCCATGCGCAAGCTTTGTTGAAGGCAAATACGGCCTCGACGGGCTGTATGTCGGCGTCCCCACAGTGATCGGCGCAGGCGGCACCGAGGATGTGGTCGAAATCGAACTCAGCGACGAAGAGAAAGCCAACCTCAAAGTCTCAACCGACGCAGTCGAAGAGCTGCTTGAGGCGTGTAAGGGTCTGGATAGCTCGCTGGCGTAATGGAAGTCGTCGCAATCTTCCTCGCTGGATACTTTAGCGTCCTGCTTTGGCTGGGCCTCAAAGGGTACTGGAGGCTTGCGACTATTCTGTTGGCACCAACGGCATTCCTAGCCGCTTGGATCGCCCTCGACCAATACGGCTTCGAGAGAACATTCGATCCTGGCTATCCGGGAATCAGCGTAATCTTAATTATTCCATTCGTGGTCGGCGCCTTAGGTTTTTTCCCGGCGCTGCTCTACCGCAACTCTGCCTTCCGCAATTCAACTTGATCGGAGACTGAAATGTCCATCCTCATTAACAAAGACACCAAGGTCATCACCCAAGGGATGACCGGCAACACCGGCACCTTCCACACCCAGCAAGCCCTCGATTACGGCTCGCAAATGGTGGCAGGGCGTTACTCCCGGCAAAGGCGGGACCGAGCACATCGGCATCCCCCAGTTCAACACCGTGCGCGAAGCCAAGGCGGCGACCGGTGCAACCGCTAGCTGCATCTACGTCCCCCCACCCTTCGCAGCAGACGCGATTTGCGAGGCGATTGAGGCGGAAGTTGAGCTGATCATCTGCATCACCGAAGGCATTCCCGTGCTCGACATGGTGCGCGCCAAGGCTGCCCTCACCGGCTCCAAATCGCGCCTGATCGGCCCGAACTGCCCCGGCGTTCTGACGCCAGATGAGTGCAAGATCGGCATTATGCCGGGCTCGATCTTCCAGAAGGGTTCGGTCGGCGTCGTCTCACGCTCCGGCACGCTTACTTATGAAGCCGTGCACCAGACGACTGCGGTTGGCCTTGGCCAGACCACGGCTGTCGGCATCGGCGGTGACCCTGTGAACGGCACCAACTTTATCGACGTGCTCGACCTGTTCCTCGATGACCCAGAAACCAAGTCGATGATCATGATCGGCGAGATCGGCGGGTCGGCTGAAGAAGAGGCGGCTGAGTTCCTCAAGCAAGAAGCTGCCAAGGGCCGCTCCAAGCCCACGGTCGGCTTTATCGCAGGCCGCACAGCGCCTCCGGGCCGCCGTATGGGCCACGCTGGCGCAATTGTGTCAGGCGGCAAAGGCGGTGCGGAAGACAAAATCGCAGCGATGGAAGATGCGGGTATCCGCGTCTCACCCTCGCCCAGCGAGCTCGGCACGACGCTCGATGCGATGCTGAAAGAGCTCGCATGAGCGCGAGCGGGCTGAAAGAGATGGCCTGACCTATCGGCGCTCCGTTCGCACAAAGCGGGGCGCCCTTCTCCTCCCCAACGAGAAACACCATGAACAAACAGACCCAAAGCTTCGTCCCTGAAATGATCGATCAGGAAGGCCCGCAACCCGGCCCATCTTGGGGCAATCCGAAATGGCTCGATCAGGTCGCCGGTGCCGATGCCGATCTGACCGGCGCGATGGACCCGACGCAGATGAAGCTTGCGGTCGAAAAAGCGGCCAAGAAAGCCGGTAAGCCGGTTGACGAAAAGGCGCTGGAATACGCGTCCGACCTGTCGAACAAGGCGATGACTTTGGTGCGGCTATACCGGGTGCGCGGACACTTGGCCTCACAGCTTGATCCGCTGGGACTGAGCCAGAAACAGGGCGATCCGGAGGACCTGACGCTGGCCTTCCATGAGCTCGATGGGAAGGAAAGCGAAGAGGTCTATGTCGGCGGCGTGCTGGGCATGGAGTGGACCACAGTGGGGGCGCTCTACAACCGCCTTCGCGAGATCTATTGCGGCGCGGTTGGCCTCGAATACATGCACATCGCCGACACGGAAGAGCGGCGCTTCTTGCAAGACAAGTTCGAAAGCCCAGGCGATACGATCCAGTTTACCCCTGAGGGGAAGAAAGCGATCCTCGCCTCAGTGCTGCGCGGTGAGCAGTATGAAGAGTTTCTGGGCCGCAAATATGTCGGGACCAAGCGTTTTGGCCTCGATGGCGGGGAATCGATGATCCCTGCGCTCGAAGCGGTGATCAAGCATGGTGGCTCTTCTGGCGTTCGCGAAATCATCTATGGCATGGCGCATCGCGGTCGTTTGAACGTGCTCGCCAATGTGATGGCCAAGCCGTACAAAGTGATCTTCCACGAATTTTCTGGCGGCACCGCCAATCCCGAAGATGTCGGCGGATCGGGCGATGTGAAGTACCACCTTGGCACCAGCACCGACCGCGAATTTGACGGGATCAGCGTGCATATGTCGCTGACCCCCAACCCCTCGCACCTCGAAACGGTGAACCCGGTCGTGCTCGGCAAAAGCCGCGCGCAGCAGGCGGTCCGCGATGATCTTGAGGAAAAGCAGCAAGTATTGCCCGTTCTGATCCATGGCGATGCGGCCTTTGCGGGCCAAGGCGTGGTGTGGGAAAGCCTCTCGCTCTCCGGCGTGCCCGGATACGACACGGGCGGCTGCATCCACTTTATCATCAACAACCAAATCGGCTTTACAACCTCGCCCAAATTCGCGCGGTCCTCGCCCTACCCATCGGATGTGGCGAAGGGCGTGATGGCGCCGATCCTTCACGTAAACGGCGATGATCCTGAAGCGGTGACCTTTGCGTGTAAGCTGGCGGTTGAATACCGGCAGAAGTTCGGGCGCGATGTGGTGATCGACATGTGGTGCTACCGCCGTTTTGGCCACAATGAAGGCGATGAGCCCAAATTCACGCAGCCTCTGATGTATGATGTGATCGGCAAACACCCCAAGGTCAGCCGCGTTTACGAACAGCGCCTGATCGATGAAGGCGTGATCGGCGAAGGCCACCGAGAGGAAGTGGCAGCTGAGTTCGTCGCCCATCTCGAAGAGGAATTCGAAGCCGCCAAGAGCTACTCCGCCAATGAAGCGGACTGGTTTGGCGGGCGTTGGAGTGGCCTTAGCAAGCCCGCCGATGACGAAACCGCGCGGCGCAATATCGAAACCGCGATTGAGCCCAAGACCTTCGACGCGCTTGGGCGCACGCTCACCGAAGTGCCTGAAAGCGTCAATATTCACCGCACTTTGGGCCGCGTTCTTAAAGCAAAATCCCAGATGTTCGAAACCGGCGAAGGCTTTGACTGGGCCACCGCCGAAGCGCTCGCTTTCGGTAGCCTTGTGATGGAAGGCTATAATGTGCGTCTTTCCGGGCAAGACAGCGGACGCGGCACATTCTCACAGCGCCACGCCGTGTGGGTCGATCAAAAGACCGAGGACAAATACATCCCCCTCACCACTCTGCCCCACGGCAAGTTTGAGGTCTATGACAGCACTCTGTCCGAATATGGTGTGCTCGGCTTCGAATATGGGTTTGCGATGGCTGACCCAAAATCTCTGGTCTTGTGGGAAGCGCAATTTGGCGACTTTGCCAATGGCGCGCAGATCATGATCGACCAATATATCGCGGCAGGTGAAGCCAAATGGCTGCGCGCCAATGGCCTCGTTATGCTGCTTCCCCATGGCTATGAAGGTCAGGGACCAGAGCATTCCTCTGCGCGGCTCGAACGGTTCCTGCAACTGTGTGCGAGCGACAACATCCAGGTCTGCAACATCACCACGCCGGCCAATTACTTCCACGTTCTGCGCCGTCAGATGCTGCGGTCGTTCCGTAAGCCGCTGGTGATCATGACGCCCAAATCGCTGCTCCGCCATCCGATGGCCAAGAGCCCGCGCGAGGAGTTTCAGGGCGATTGGCAATTCAAGCGGATCAAATCCGACACCGCCATGGAAACGAACACCGACGCGGATAAGGCAATCAAGCGCCTCGTCCTGTGCAGCGGCAAGGTTGCCTATGACCTCATTGAAAAGCGCGATGCAGAAGGGCTGAAAGATGTCTCCATCGTGCGGATTGAGCAGCTCTACCCCTTCCCCGGCGATCCTTTGGCTATCCGGCTTGAACGGATGACCAATCTTGAACAGGTCATCTGGTGTCAGGAAGAGCCCAAGAACAATGGCGCGTGGTTCTTCGTTCAAAACCAGATCGAAGAATCGCTTACCAAAGCAGGCCACACCGGTATGCGGCCCAGCTATGCCGGGCGCGATGCGGCCGCTTCACCCGCCACCGGTCTCGCCAAACGCCACGCCGAGCAGCAAGCGGCGCTGGTCGCCGATGCGCTGGGCATATCAAAGTAACTCTCATTCAGATCAGGCTTAAGGAACAGATACATGGCCACTGAAATCACTGTCCCCGCGCTTGGGGAATCGGTCACCGAAGGAAGCATCGGCGAATGGCTAAAACAGCCCGGCGATGCGGTCGCGGTGGATGAACCCATCGTCAGTCTTGAGACAGACAAGGTCGCTGTCGATGTGCCTTCCACGGTTGCGGGCGTGCTGTCAGAGCACCGTGCAGAGGTGGGCGACACGGTCGAAGTCGGCGCGGTTATCGCGGTGATTGAAGCGGGCGAAGGCGCTCCGGCGGCCAAACCTGCCGCTGCCAAGACGGACACGCCCGCTCCCGCAGCGAGCGATGACACGCCGAGCGCATCGGAAACACTCTCCCCCGCCGTGCGCCGCGCGGTCCTTGAACACGGGGTCGACCCGAGCACGATCAAAGGCACCGGCAAAGGCGGACGGATCACCAAGGAAGATGTGCTCGAAGCCGCCAAGGCGAAGGGCGCTCCTGCCCCGGCCCCTGCTGCAACGACCGGTGTGGAATCAGGCGGAACCGTCACCGACTTGCCTGGCGAGCGCCGCGAAGAGCGCGTCAAGATGACCCGCATGCGTCAGACCATCGCCCGCCGTCTTAAAGGCGCGCAGGAAGAGGCGGCGCTGCTCACCACCTTCAACGATGTCGACATGAGCGCCGTCATCGAAGCGCGCACAAAGTACAAAGAGCTGTTTGCGAAGAAGCACGATATCCGTCTGGGTTTCATGGGCTTTTTCGCCAAAGCCGCGTGCCTTGCGCTCAAAGATGTCCCCAGCGTCAACGCCTATATCCAAGGCGAAGAGATCGTCTATCACGACTATGTCGACATCTCGGTCGCGGTGTCGGCGCCCAACGGCCTTGTCGTCCCCGTCATCCGCGATTGTCAGGATAAGGGCTTTGCCAGGATCGAGAAAGACATCGCCGATTTCGGAAAGCGCGCCAAGGAAGGCACGCTGACCATGGCGGATATGCAGGGCGGCACCTTCACGATCTCCAATGGCGGCGTGTTCGGATCACTCATGAGCACCCCGATCATCAACCCGCCCCAATCCGCCGTTCTGGGCCTCCACCGCATCGAAGATCGCCCGGTTGCGGTGAACGGTGAAGTCGTGATCCGCCCAATGATGTATATCGCGCTCAGCTATGACCACCGCCTGATCGACGGGCGCGAGGCGGTGACCGCACTCAAAATCATCAAGGAAGCGATCGAAGATCCCACCCGGATGCTGATTGATCTTTAACCAGATTGCACCTCGAAGCAGGAGGCCTGTGGGTGAACCGCAACGGCATTCTCTGAAAAGACTCCAACATCGCAATGGGACGGTGGCTGGATTTGCAAGAGAACACGATTGTCAGACTTTGGTCTGGCTTGAAAGACACGAAGACATTCAAGATGCGCGGCAACGCGAATTGAGGATGAAGAAATGGAAAAGGGCTGAAGCTCGAATTGATCGAAAAGGATAACCCGCAATGGAAAGACCTATCGGACATGATCGCGCTTTGATGCCCTGGGCTCCTGCTTCCGCAGGAGCGCGAACATATGGAGCGATGAATGGCTGACCATTCCTACGACGACGTCCTTGTTATCGGCGCTGGCCCGGGTGGCTATGTCGCCGCTATCCGCGCCGCCCAGTTGGGGCTGAAGACCGCGTGTGTTGAAAGCCGCGAGACTTTGGGTGGAACCTGCCTCAATGTCGGCTGCATCCCGTCGAAAGCGCTGCTGCACGGTTCGGAACTCTACAACCACGCGAAGAGCGGCCACATGGCCACTTGGGGTCTGGGCGGCGAGGTCACCCTCGATCTCGGCGCGATGATGGCTGAGAAGACCAAGGCCGTGGGTGAGCTTACCGGCGGGATCGAGTTTCTGTTCAAGAAGAACAAGGTGACATGGCTGAAAGGTCTCGGCTCTTTCGAAGACGCGCACACCGTGAAAGTCGGTGATCAAAGCGTCACCGCCAAAGACATCGTCATCGCCACCGGCTCCAGCGTCACGCCCCTGCCCGGCGTCGATGTCGACAACGCGGCCAAGCGGATCGTCGATTCCACCGGCGCGCTCGAACTCGAAGAAGTGCCAGAGCACCTCGTCGTGATCGGCGGCGGTGTGATCGGGCTGGAGCTTGGCAGCGTGTGGCGCCGCCTTGGCGCGAAGGTCACTGTGGTCGAATTCCTCGATCAATTGCTCCCCGGCATGGACGGCGAAGTGCGCAAGGAAGCGGGCAAGATCTTCAAGAAACAGGGCATGGAAATGATGCTCGGCCACAAGGTCACCGGCGCTGAGGTCAAAGGCAAGACAGTCACTCTCTCGATCGAGAAATCTGCCGGCGGGGACGCGCAGACCCTTGAAGCGAGCCACGTGCTGGTCGCATCGGTCGGCGGCCCAACACCGAAGGGCTGGCGCTTGACCGCGCTGGCCTTGGAGGTCAACAATCGCGGGCAGGTGGAGATCGACCACGATTTCCGCACCGCGGTCGAGAACATCTGGGCGATCGGCGATGTCGTCAAAGGCCCGATGCTTGCGCACAAGGCCGAGGATGAGGGCATCGCGGTAGCTGAAAACATTGCGGGCGAAACCGGCATTGTGAACCACGATGTGATTCCCAGTGTTGTCTACACCGCGCCCGAATTTGCAGGGGTTGGCCTTACGCAAGAAGAAGCGATTGAGCGCGCGGGCGGCGACAAGAAGGCGATCAAAGTCGGCAAGTTCCCGATGATGGCCAACAGCCGCGCCAAGGCGAACCGCGACACCGATGGTTTTGTGAAGGTTATTGCGGATGCTGAAACCGACCGGGTTATCGGCGTGTGGATGGTCAACACGCTGGCGGGCACGATGATCGCACAGGCAGCCCAAGCGATGGAGTTTGGTGCAACATCCGAGGACATCGCCTATACCTGCCATGCCCACCCCACCCACGCCGAAGCCTTCAAGGAAGCGGCCATGGCGGTGACGGGCAAGCCGATCCATATGTGAGGACACACGCGAAATGGCCCGTTCAGTAGCAATCATCGGAGCGGGCCAGATTGGGTTTGCGGCTGCACATGAATTTTTTGCGGCCGGATGGGATGTGCGCATTTATGCCCGCTCTCGTCCCAAGTGGTCGCAATTCGCCCGTGAATGGCGCGCCTATACGTTGGGAGAAGACCCCACTCCGACCGCCGATGTCGTGTTTGACACCATCGCCTATGACGAAGAGGACTCGGCACGCTACGATCCCGACCGGGTCGGGCGCTACATCACCGTCTCTACCGCGAGCGTCTATGCCGATGATCAAGGGCGTGGGTTTGAGGATGCGGCGACTTTGGGCTTTCCCGAGCACAAGGGACCGATCACCGAAGGCCAGCCGCTAATCGCGCCCGGCCCCGAGACCTACTCAAGCCGTAAGGTCCGTATGGAAGCCAAGGCAACCGAGCTTTTCAGCGAGCGCGCAACTCTGCTGAGACCCTGTGCAATCTACGGACCGCATTGCCGCCAGCCAAGAGAATGGTGGTTTGTGAAACGGATGCTGGATGGTCGCAAAGCCATTCCGCTGGCCTTCGATGGGCTCAGCCAGTTTCAAACAACCGATGTTGAAATGATCGGGCGATTTGCCGTCTGGGCGGCCGAAAACGACCTGCCGGGAGCCTACAACCTCGCCGATGAAAATGCGCCGAGTGTGCGCGAAATCGGGCAGACTATCGCTGATTGGCTGGAGCACGCCGTCGATTTTCACGGCTTTGAGGGTCCACCCAAAGGCACCGTGGGACGCACACCCTGGTCTTTGCCCAAACAATTCATTCTCTCCAGCGAAAAAGCTGAGTCTACCGGCCTCTATCCGTGCTCTGAACCTTATGAGCCATCCGAGGCGATCCAGTGGCTGCGCAATCAGCCACTGGAGGAATGGGAGGCGCTGTTTCCAGTGTTGGTGGGCTATGGCTACAACCTCTTCGACTATGAGGCAGAAGACCGCTTTCTTGGCCAGCTTTAACGCGTTAGGTTGCCTCTAACGAGAAGAGGGAACCTGCAAACACATGGCCTATCCGCAACTAACCGACAAACCCGGCGCGCTTGAAACCGCGGCAGCGATCCGTGCTGGCGAACTTTCGGTGGCAGAGGCGGTTGATGCCGCGATCACCCGGATCGAGCATTTCGATGCGGAGATTGACGCGCTTGCCGTGCCCGATTTTGAGCGCGCTTGTGAGACCGCCAAGGCGATGGATACGTCAGGGCCAGCCGGCGATCAGCCGCTGTTCGGCGTGCCGATGACAGTCAAGGAAAGCTTTGATGTTGCAGGCCTGCAAAGCTGCTGGGGGCACGAACATCTCACCGATTACATTGCCCCGCGCGACAGCGATCTGGTGCGGCGCATGAAGGCAGCCGGAGCAGTGATCCTCGGCAAGACCAATGTGCCAATTGACCTCAGCGACTGGCAAAGCTTCAACCCCGTCTATGGCCGCACCACCAACCCGCACAACGCGGACCGCTCCCCCGGAGGCTCCTCGGGCGGAAGCGCGGCAGCGGTCGCCTCCGGCATGGTCGCAGCGGAATTTGGCACCGATATTGGCGGCTCTGTGCGCGTGCCTGCGCATTTCTGCGGGATATGGGGGCATAAGGGGACATGGGGCCTCGTCTCAAAACAAGGCCATGATCACCCGCAAATGGCGAAGCGACCGGGCTTTGTCGCCGCACATGATGGCGCGCTCTCCATCGCAGGACCGCTTGCGCGCAATGCGGAAGATTTGGCGGTGATGATGGGGATCGCCGCGCAATATCCGCTCACCTGTAGACGCAAGCCGCTTTCCGAAAGCCGTATTCTCGCGATTACCGAATATCCGGGTGCGCCGGTAGATGCGAGCGTGGCTGAGCCAACAGAAGCCGCCATCGAAGCTCTGCTTGCGGCGGGCATTTCGATTGATCGCGCCAGCACTCTGGTGCCTGATCTCGAAAGCCAACAGGCCGATTACATGCGGATGCTGGGCGTGGCGATGGCGCGCGGTGCGCCCTCCAAAGACGGCAAAAGGGCCAGCGCCACCGATTGGTTCAACCTGCTTGATGCGCAGGCGGCGAAGGAATTTGAGTGGGCACGCCTGTTCGAAACATATGACTTCGTCCTCGCCCCGCCCGCACCGGTTTTGGCGGTGCCGCATCACGACGGACCAGTGTTCCAGTCGACCATCCGAATCAACGGGCAAGACCTACCGGGCGCAGTGGGCCTTGCATGGGCTGGGATTGCAACCTTCCCCAACCTGCCCTCAACCGTGCTCCCCATCGGCAGCGGGAACTATGAAGGCGCTGAATTGCCCTGCGGCATGCAAGTGATGGGGCCGCGCATGAGCGATCTCGATTGCATCCATGCCGCAGCAGAAATCGGTAAAATCTTGCACGGCTGACCCGCGCAAACCGTTCAGATCACTCCGAGAAAGTTTCTCCCGGCAGCGGGCCGCCAGGATAGGCCGGAAGCGGTTCATTTCCTGCTTCAACTGAAGCGAGCGGCGGCGAATATTGCTGAGGTGCCGAGGAAGCACGCGCATCTTCATAGCGGCTATCGGACCATTGGCCGTCCCCTGATGAGGGCGCGCTCGCAGCAAAGCCGCCATAGTCGACACTGGAGATGCGGCCATTGTTGTCAATCTGGCAGGTGAAGCCTGAGCCGTTGAACAAGGTGCCGGTCACAACCCAGCCTTGCGCAACGCGGCTTGCGCCATCGATGCCGTCAATTCGGACGTCGCGTTCAATCTCATTGCGGCACTGCGCCACAGCGTTGTCGATGCCAGAGCCGCCTGTGGTGCGGGTCGTGCGCCGACGATCATCGCGTCGATCATCATAGCGCCGGTCATCGTATCGGCGATTGTCGCGGTCCACGATAACGACATCTCGATCGCGGCGGCGGTTGTTGTTTGCAGCGCTTGCAATCGCGGCGATCCCGCCAATGATGATGGCCCCTGCCAGAATGTCGCCTCCGCGAATCCCGCGGCGATGGCGGCGCCATCCGCCACGGCGCCAGCCTCGGCCTCGGCGCCAGTAATCCGAGCTTTCTGCCTCGCTGTTATAGGTGCTGGCGGGCGCATTGCCGCCATCTTTGCCGCCGATTGCAGCATGGACGGAGGTTGCGTAACCGAACGTTGCCTGCGGTGCGACCTCAGCGGCCTGCGCTGGCGTAACACTCATCGAAACGGCGGCGATCAAGCCTGCATAAGCGGCGAAACGCGATTGGTGAGCCATGTTGAGCTCCTTTCCCTGTTTGAACAAGTTAAGACGAGCGCCCACCAACGCTCAGATTGCAGCATCTGTATTGCCGTCAGGCTTACACGGGGCTGAACCGCTTCGCAAATCAGCACGCCAACGCGCATATGCAATCCGCGAGCCCGGCTGAAAGACAGTCCGGGCCCGCGGGTGGGTCACTTGTGGTGGTGTCCCTCCCGCAAAGGCGCGAGAGGGATCGATGTGGGATCAAAGGCCGCGAATGCCGCGGAAATCGATCTGTGGGCGGCTGCCGCGTTCGACGTAGCAGGTGAACCGGCCGCGATCGAAACCGCGATTGCCATAGCCATATCCGCGTCCTTGCAATCCTTCGACCTGGATCCGGCCGCGCACACGGAAGCCGTAGCGGGTGCGATCAACGTCGCGGATCTGTGTCACGTTGGCATAGCGGTAGCCACCAAAGCGTTGGGCTTGCCTCTCGGCCCGGCGGATACAGCGCTCGACTGCATTGCGCCCGCCGCCACGGCGGAAATGGCCGCGATTGTAATTGCCGCGATGGTTGTAGCGGTCTCCGCGATAATCACGGTCGCGATAGCGGCGGTCGCGCCGGTCATCATTGTCAAAAGCTCCAGCGAGCGCGGCAATCCCGCCAATAATCACTGCGCCAGCGATCACATCGCCTGCGCTTACTCCGTCGCGGTCATAGCGGTCATTTGCCTGAGCGGGGGTGGCAGTAGCCAGGGCCATCGCGCCAGCCGCGACAGTCCCGAGCGCGCCCTTGGTGAGTGTCTTTTTGAGTCCAGTCATGTGGGTTCATCCTCGGGTTTTGCAGGGAGCGGAACCATTTCCGTTCACTGTGGGACCCTTTTAGATGAACGATTCTGAGTTGATTCTGAGCGAGCCTTGCAGGCGATGTTCAGGTAAATACCAATTTATATGAACACAAGGCGCAACTTACTTCTCTAGTTGGTCTCTCACGTCCAAGTTCAACACTTCGCGCGCAGTGGCCGCAGCGACAGGATCAGCCTCGGAATACTCAACGGTTACACCGTCCAGCGCCGCCAGCACGTCGCGGGTAAAGGCGACAATGTCGAACCGTGTGCCCACCATATCCTCCCCTCTTCGCACGATCACGATTTTGCGAGAGGGCACCACCACCACATATTGGCCGCGATTGCCCTGCGCTGCAAAAGCGTCTTCGGGGATGCCATCATAGCCCAAGCCATCATTGCGGTGGAACGTCCACCAGCCTGCGCCATAGCCCCAATTGGTCTCAGAGCGCTGCGGCCCGCTGGGGTCAGAGATATAGTCCACCCATCCCTCTGGCAGCAGCCGCTCACCATTCCACACGCCGTCTTGCGCATGGAGCTGTCCCAAACGGGCAAGATCGCGCGCGGTCGACCACACTTGTGAAGATAGTACATAATTGCCCTGCCAATCGGTCTCCGCAATCGTGTGGTTCATGCCAAGCTTGGCAAAAAAGTCGGAGGGAGGGTTTTCCTCCAGATCCTCCTCAATCGCTTCGATCGCCATCAGCGTATCATTGTTGGCATAGCGGAACACAGTGCCCGGGGGATGGATAAGAGGCCAATTGGCTGCGCGTTCGTCAACGGTGGCCCCGCCCCAATAGATCGGATCAGTTCGGTTGCCCGGCGTGTCCGAGTAACGGCCCGATGCCATTCGCAGAAGATGGTCGACCGTAACCGCATTGCGCGGGTCGCCTGCCGCAGGGGTCAGGCTCGTGCGTAAAGGCTGATCGACGCTAACAGTTCCACGCTGGACTGACACGCCCACCATGGTCGCCGCGATACTCTTGGCCACCGACCACGTGCGCTGGGGCGTGCTGGGGCCAAAACCATCGGCGTAATCCTCAAACACGAGCGAGCCACCACGCATCACCAGCACAGCGGTTGTGCGCCCTTCGCCATAGGTCGATCCGTCAAAGGCGTCGGCCGCCGGCGCAAGGCTTGGATCAGAGGGCGTTCCAAAGTCGGTTAGCGGCTCTACAAAAGGCGGCACAGGCAGAACATCAAGAGCAGGGTCGAGCCGCTCAGTATCCCAACCAATCGGCAGAGTGTTGCAGCCATTGGTGCTAGAATGCTGCGCGATACGCGGCGGCATGTCTTCCGCCCACTCCACAAGCACGTGGCGCAAACGACCATTGTCAGCCTCCAGCAATGCGGGGTCGACATCCGCCAGTGCCTTCTCGACCGAGGTGCCTCGTGCTTCGGCTACCTCTCTGATCAGGTTCGGAAGCCGGTCCGCATCGGCGCGGACGATTTGATATGGCATATCGCGGATAATCGCATCAAGTGGCGCTTGGATCCCGCTCAACTCCCACTCATGCACGCTTTCAGGCGTCCGCTCGGCCCCGTTCAGTTCCGCATTGGCAATCGCGCTGCAAAGCATCAGCGCTTTGTAGCCCGCAGCCAAGGCGCGGTCATAGCGGCTATCAAAATCGCTGCGTACAGGCTGAGCGGCGCTTTCAGTTTCAGCGCAGCCCGCAGCAAGGGCGAGGGCGGCGATCGCAAGAGTGTGCTTCTTCATGCCCCTTTCCTAGCTTTCCCGCATCAAAAGAAAAGGGCGCCAATCAAAAGGGCCAGCGGATTGCTCCGCCGGCCCTTCTCTAAGTCACTGTAAGCGACACCTAGACTTACGCGTCGGCGTATTCGTCCACCTCGCTGAGGTCAGGGCCTGAATCTTGGCCCTTGGCATCTTCGTCGCGGTCGACGAATTCGATGACGGCCATTTCGGCGCTGTCGCTGGCGCGCGGGCCGGTTTTGATGATACGCGTATAGCCGCCATCCCGGTCGCTGTAACGCTCGGCGAGAACGTCAAATAGCTTTTTAAGCTGCGTTTCATCCTGCAAACGGGTCATTGCGAGACGCCGGTTCGAAAGACCACCGCGCTTGGCGAGCGTCACCAGCTTCTCGACATAAGGACGCAGTTCCTTCGCCTTAGGCAAGGTGGTGACGATCTGCTCGTGCTTGATCAGCGCTGCCGACATGTTGCGGAACAGAGCCGTGCGGTGGCCCGATTTGCGGCTGAGTTTACGCTGTGAAATTCCGTGACGCATTTTCATTCCTTCGTTCGAAAAGGGCCCGTGTGAGGTAGCCCAGTGCTGGCGGCGATTGTCCCGGTATTGGGTGGCCCGCCGCCGATAGCCTTGGATTAGCCAAGCAGCTCTTGCTCAAGCTTCTTTGCCATTTCCTCGATGTTCTCAGGCGGCCAACCGGGGATGTCCATGCCCAGACGCAGGCCCATGCTGGAGAGCACTTCCTTAATCTCATTGAGCGACTTGCGGCCAAAGTTTGGTGTGCGCAGCATCTCGGCTTCGGTCTTTTGGACCAGATCGCCGATATAGATGATGTTGTCGTTTTTGAGGCAGTTTGCGCTGCGGACCGAAAGTTCCAGCTCGTCGACCTTCTTAAGAAGGTAGCGGTTGAGCTGGTTCGCATCGTCCTCTTGCGGGGTCGCGGCTTGGCCGATCATCGCCGATTGCGGCTGCGGGATGCCATCTTCGAAGTGGACGAACAGAGTCAATTGATCCTGCAGGATGCGCGCAGCGTAGGCCACCGCATCTTCCGGGGTGACAGTGCCATCGGTTTCAACGGTCAGCGAAAGCTTATCATAGTCAAGCTCTTGGCCGACGCGCGCATTTTCAACCTTGTAGCTGACCTGACGGACCGGCGAATAGAGCGAATCCACCGGGATCAGGCCAATAGGCGCATCTGCCGGACGGTTCTGTACTGCAGGCGCGTAGCCTTTGCCCACATCAGCGGTCAGCTCCATATTGAGCGTCGCGCCTTCATCCAAATGGCACAGAACAAGGTCCTTGTTCATCACTTCGATATCGCCGGTAACAGCAATGTCGCCCGCTTTCACGGTCGCAGGACCAGTCATCGAAAGCTGAAGGCGCTTTGGCCCCTCGCCTTCCATCTTGAGAGCGATCTGCTTCACGTTGAGCACGATATCGGTCACGTCTTCGCGCACACCCGCGAGCGATGAAAACTCATGGAGCACGTTCTCAATCTTGATTGAGGTGATCGCAGCGCCCTGGAGCGAAGATAGCAGCACACGGCGCAAAGCGTTACCGAGCGTCAAGCCAAACCCACGTTCGAGCGGTTCAGCGACGAAGGTGGTCTTGCGCTGCTTGTCGCCGCCATCCTTGATTTCGAGAGCGTTGGGTTTCTTAAGTTCCTGCCAGTTCTTCATATTGACGGACATGGATTTCCCCTAATTCGCTTGCCTAAAGCGGTTCAAATTTAAGAGCGGGCCCGGTCGGTTGGCGTGACCAGTGTCGGACCCGGTGAGCGGTGGAGAGCCAAGCGGCATCCACCCCAAAGACGGATCAGACGCGGCGACGCTTTGAAGGACGCACACCGTTATGCGGGATGGGCGTCACGTCGCGGATGGACGTGATGTTGAAGCCAACAGCAGCCAGACCGCGCAGAGCGCTCTCACGGCCGGAGCCGGGGCCTTTCACTTCGACCTCAAGAGTGCGCACACCGTGCTCGGCAGCCTTCTTGCCGGCATCATCCGCAGCGACCTGGGCTGCATAAGGGGTCGACTTGCGGCTGCCCTTAAAGCCCATCATGCCAGCACTTGACCAGCTGATGGCGTTGCCCTGTGCATCGGTGATGGTGATCATGGTGTTGTTAAAGCTGGCATTGATATGCGCAACGCCGCTTGAGATGTTTTTTCTGTCGCGGCGCCTTACTTTGCCGGGTTCGCGTGCCATGTTTGATATTCCTTAGTTTTGCGGAAGAAGGGAAAAGCCTTGGGGTGACCCCGGCTTACTTCTTCTTGCCTGCGATCGGCTTGGCCTTACCCTTGCGGGTACGGGCGTTGGTGTGCGTGCGCTGACCGCGGACGGGCAGCTGGTTGCGATGGCGCAGGCCGCGATACGAACGCAGGTCCATCAAACGCTTGATGTTCATCGCGGTGTCGCGGCGAAGGTCGCCTTCTACCTGATAATCGGCATCAATCGTTTCACGAATGCGCAGAACCTCCTCATCAGTAAGGTCCTGCACGCGCGCGGTGTGCGGGATGCCAAGCTTGTCGGCGATCTGAACAGCCGTAGTCCGGCCAATTCCGTGAATATAGGTCAGCGCGATGATCACACGCTTGTTTGTGGGGATGTTTACCCCGGCAATACGAGCCACTTAATTCTCCATGCTCCACAGGGGATTACGGCTGATCCGCGTGCCCCCATCTCAACGCTCAACAACGACGCGCCCGGTTATCCGGATGAGGACAAGAGTGCGACCCTTCCCCTTCAAACGGCAAAAGTCCAGTTGGCGCAACTTTGGATGGCAGCACCGTCTGGACTTGTTTCGAACGTGTCGAATGAGCGGCGCGCTTACGGTGATTCGGGCGCTCCGTCAACCATAGATCTGCACTGAACTCCACGCGAACTCATATGAAGGCCGTATCCATACCCTCACCCAGCATCTTGACCCAATTTCAGCTGTGCCTTTGAACAAACTGTAGAGATCGAGCAGATTCGCGCCGGCTGCTTACATCTTTTCACATCCCGTTCTGACAATTGCTAACAGATATTAAGGACTTTTGACTATTCTGTGCTGATGAATTGGGACGCATTGGAGGCATTCCTGCGCAACACTCAGCGCATCTTGACTGCGATATTGTTTATCGCAGCTTGTTTCTTGCTGCCTGTTTCCGATGCGTATGCGGGCCGAATTGAGGCGGGCACTTTTACTGCTCACGACACATTCCAGAACAAAAATACGGTCCGGGTTAGTTTTCAGCAGCCCTTCGACACGCCTCCGATTGTCATTCTTTTGCCCTCGCAAAACGGAAACAACTCGGCTTCGATACAGGTCACCAACATCGGCACCGACGGGTTTGACGAGGTTATACTTGAGCCTGACAATTGGGATGGCGAGCATGTTGAAATGGTGGTTCCCTATATAGCCGTAGAACCTGGCCGCCATGTTCTACCCGGTGGGATCGTGATCGAAGCTGGGTTTGAGACATTGTCAAATGTTCAATTCGGCACAGGGTTTAGCGGGGGTGTTGCCAGCTGGCGCAATGTCGCCTTCTCCGCTCCTTTGGCCGGCACGCCGATCCTTCTCCATCAATTACAATCCGCCAATAGCGAAACTCGAAATGTTCCAGATCAGTCATCGCGTCCCCATATCACCTCGATTGCTCAAAGCCTTTCGGCGAGCGGTTTCCAACTTGCGCTTGATCGCAGCCAAGCGAATAGCGGCCCCTTCCCCTCTGCCGAAACCGTAGGATGGGTTGCGATTGAAACCGGGCTGAACGGGTCTTTCCCAGACATAAACGGCAATGCGGTCAATTGGAGCACGCGCACAACCACGCCCAATATACGCGGGTGGGACAATGGCTGCTTTGGCCAAGCCCACGGCGTAGTGGGAGCGACGAACCCCATCGTTGTCGCCAAGAAAATCACACGCAACAACAATGATGGCGGGTGGTTTCGCTATTGCTCGATCAACGGCACCACTATCAATCTGCGCGTCGATGAAGATCGCGATCAGGACAATGAGCGCAACATCGCAGCAGGTGACGCCGAAGCGGCAGCCATTATGGCGTTTTCGCGCAGCTTTCATGCCAATTTGCGCGCGCAAGTGGGTGTGACAAAGGTGCGCACTGGGATCAGCAACACCAATGGCAGTGCATTTGGATTGCCGGGTGGCATCGTCACCTATCTCATCACAGTCAACAATTCAGGCAACGCGCCGCCCAATGAAGACAGCGTGATTGTGACAGAGCGACTGCCTGATGAACTCGATTTGCTGCTGGCTGACTTTGGCGGCGCGGGTAACGGGCCGGTCGATTTCGACGACGGCACGCCTTTAACCGATCTTGGCTGTACATTTGGTGGCTTCAGCGATCCCAATGATTGCTTTTCGTTCTCTACAGACGGGGTCGATTACAGCTATGAGCCCGTAGACAGCGGGGATGGCACCGACCCCAACTTGCGCTTTGTCCGGATCCAGCCTGATGGATTTATGAATGGCGATGACGGGACTGGCTCGCCGCGGTTTCAGCTAAGGTTGCGCGCGCGCATCCGTTGACGCCCCGCCGCGCGCGAGCACCAGTCCTGACTAACCGGATAGGTCGCCAAACGCCTCATCGACACTTGGCCCATCGGAAGGGCCAGCAGGCGCCTCATCAATCACCGTTTCGGGCTCGATATCGGCGGGGTCGTCGTTTTCGCTCTCTGTGGCGTTTTCACCATCGCCCTCGTCTTCCCCCTGTGGCTCAGGAGCGGGAGGCGCTGAAGCAGGAGACGGCAATTGCACCGCTCCCAACAGCTCTGAAAGGCGCGTCAATTGAAGCGTCATCACCCCGTCTACCGCAGCCGAAATCACCGGGACCGGATAACGCATTGACCCGCCCACATTGTATTCAAACACGATCTTTGTGCCATCCTCCACTTCGCTAAGCGCAATGGTGAGGATACCGGTCACCGGTTCGCTTTGCAGCGGGCCAAGCGCCCCGTTCATGCGCAAAGCGACCTCGGGATAGGCTTGGATGACGCGCATATGTTCCACACTGCCTTCGAGCGTGATCCGTTCTGCGTCTTCGACCTCGGGGATCCGTTCGCAAAAGCATCCGCCTGCCTGCGGGACCAAAGTCAAATTGGCGGCATCAGCCGACCAAGTGTGCTCCCCCGACCACCAGCGAGCAGGGCTGATCAGTGCGAGCCAGGCCGCTTTTGTATCAGCCTCCACGACGGCCTCTGCGCGGGTGATGAAGCTGCTGTTATCAGCCGCGATAACTTCGGCAGATAAGGGCGATGCGAAACTGGTCGCGGCCAGCGCAAGGATTGCAGGTATTGATTTGCGCAAAGGGAGTGCTCCTTCCTCTTCGCGATCACGCTATAGGAAAGCCAACTATCCGCCAAGGACCGCGTCGACAGCTTTTGCGACCTCATCGATACCCGCCATGCCATCGACCCGAGTTACGATCCCGCGCGCTTCATAGCCAGGGAGGATCGGGGCCGTTTCCTTGCGATAGACGTCCATGCGCGTGCGCACTGTTTCTTCGTTGTCGTCGGGCCGGCGTTTGAATTCGGTAGAACCGCAAGTATCGCACACGCCCTCTTTCGAAGGTGGATTGGCGGTGTCGTGATACAGAGCGCCGCAATTGGCACAGGAGAAACGGCCCGTGATGCGTTCAACCAATGCATCAACATCCACGCCCAGTTCAATCACATGATCAAGGCTGCGGCCATGTTTCGCGAGAATGCGGTCAAGGTCAGCCCCTTGCGCTTCAGTACGGGGATAGCCATCGAAGATCGCGCCCTGCTCTGCATCCATTGCGGCCAGGTTTTCATCGATCAGATCAGCAACGATTTCATCGGAGACAAGCTCACCGCGATCCATCACTGCTTTTGCGGCAAGGCCAACAGGGGTCTGAGCCTTAACCGCTCCACGCAGCATATCGCCGGTGGAAAGCTGCTTCATCGCGTGGCGTTCTACCAATCCAGCGCTCTGGGTTCCTTTGCCGGCTCCCGGAGGGCCAAGAAGAATGATGTTCACGTAAACAAATCCCCGATTACCGCGCCAGCGTGACAGTTGCGCGCTTTGTTTGTGAGCTAGCCTTGTAACAAGACTGATGCGTTATCGCATCCGGCCTTTCAACTTAGCCTTCTTGATAAGATCGCCGTATTGATGCGCCAAAAGATGCGACTGAACCTGGCTGATCGTATCAACCGTAACGTTCACCACAATCAGGAGGCTGGTCCCGCCAAGGAACAGCGGAATACCCGTCTGCGCGATCATATATTCCGGCACAACGCAGACCACGGTGAGATAGATCGCGCCAACCACCGTGATGCGGGTAAGAACATATTCGAGATAATCCGCGGTCTTCTTGCCGGGACGAACACCTGGAATAAAGCCGCCGTTTTTCTTAAGGTTCTCTGCGTTTTCTTCCGGGTCGAACACGACAGCGGTGTAGAAGAAACAGAAGAACACAATGCCCAGCGCATAAAGCGCCATGTAGATCGGCTGACCATGCGCAAGATACTGGTTCAACGTTTGGATCGTGCTGCCCCAAGTGGTCGTCGTGTCGATCGATTGGCCCGCAAAGGAACTGATCGTGAGTGGGAGCAACAACAGCGAGCTTGCAAAGATCGGCGGGATCACACCCGCAGTATTGAGCTTTAGCGGGAGGTAGGAATTGTCCGCCTGCATCATGCCGCGCTGCGTCGCGCGTTTGGGATACTGGATCAGCAGGCGGCGCTGCGCACGCTCGACAAAGCTGATGAGCAGGATGAGCACAACAACCATCACAATGAAGCCAATGATGATGCCCGGAGCGATCGAGCCTGTGCGGCCGCCCTCGAACATATTCATCGCAAAGGTCGGGAATGCCGCGACGATGCCCGCCATGATGATCAGCGAGACTCCATTACCAATCCCGCGCGAAGTGATCTGTTCGCCCAGCCACAACAGGAACATGGTGCCACCAACAAGGCTGATGACTGCTCCAATGCGAAACGGAATGCCCGGATTGACCACGGCGGCAATGCCTTGCGAACTCGCAAAGCTCTCAAGCCCGGTTGCGAGGAAATATCCCTGGATCGCGCACAAGAACACCGTGCCATAGCGGGTGTATTGGTTGAGCTTTTGCCGCCCGGTCGCGCCCTCTTTCTTCAACGCGGCGAGCGTGGGGTGCAGCGCCGACGCCATCTGCACCACGATTGATGCCGTGATGTATGGCATTACGCCCAGCGCAACGAGGCTCATATTCGCCAATGCGCCGCCAGTGAAGGTGTTGAACAGATCGATGATCGTGCCCTGCGTCTGCTCAGCAAGCAGATCAAGCGCCAGGGGGTTGATCCCCGGCAGCGGCACAAAGCTCAAAAAGCGAAAAACGATCAGCGCGCCGATCGTAAACCAGATGCGCTGGCGCAGTTCTGTGGCCTGGGCAAAATTCCCAAGGTTTAGATTGCTGGCGATGTTATCGGCGCGTGAAGCCATCGTTATCGATCAATCCCGGATCATTATATCGTCGCCCTGTTTGAGCGCTTCGGGCTAAATAGGGAGTGCACGCCGGATTGTCGAACCCGGCGCATCACTTTTTGTCATCTCCGTGCCATCTGCCCGGGGACAACAAGCCTCGAGTTACTCGGCATCAGCCTTTGCGCTGGCTTTGGCAGGGGCAGTCACTTCAACACTGCCGCCAGCTTTCTCAACCGCTGCAATCGCGCCTTTGGTCGCGCCAGCAACAACAAATTTTGCCTTGGCTGTGATCTCACCTTTGCCCAGCAAACGCACGCCGTCTTTGCCGCCGCGTGCCAAACCAGTTTCGCGCAGGACCTCTTCAGTGATGTCCTTTTTCGCGTCGATCTTCTTTGCATCGACCCACTTTTGGACCATTCCGATGTTCACTTCAGCAAAGTCCTTGCCGAACGGGTTGTTAAAACCGCGCTTTGGCAGGCGCATGTGAAGCGGCATCTGACCGCCTTCAAAGCCTTTGATCGCAACACCTGAACGGGACTTTTGCCCCTTCTGGCCGCGGGCTGCGGTTTTGCCTTTGCCAGAGCCGATACCACGGCCCTTGCGGATGCGTCCTTTACGGGCGCCATCATTGTCACGGATGTCGGTAAGTTTCATGTGCACTCGCTTTCGCTTTCAGTCGGCCCACCATGGGCTGCGCGCTGTTGGAAGCGGGCCGATTAGCGAAGGAAGTGGCGGTGCGCAAGTGAATTCAGAAGACAATTGGGCGAGAGCCACCCCCACGGCCCCCGCCCAAACTGAAACGTCCTTTTTGCTCTGATTATCGGGCGTAAACCCCGATCCCGTAATAGCACGGCTCAACGCTGCAAGAGATCATCCTTGTGCGAAGCGAAAAGCGCGCATTGCGGATAGGCGTGACCTCAACGATCGGCGTGTCGTCAACCAGCACATCGGAATCGATCAGATTGCCGTTCTCATCATACAGCCACATATCGATGTCTGAGCAGTCATTGTCGCATTGCGCGACCATCATATAGCTGGTGCCAGCATTGAGGTTGAGCGTCACAGTCTCTTGCTGGTTGTTGCGCAGCGAGCCGTTATACCGCGAATGCGAGCTCGAAAAGCCACGCGAATTGGCGATATTCTGTGTGAGGTTCAGCAGCCGATTGACCTGCTGCTGATAGCTGCTTTGCGCAACGGTCGGCACACTGGCGCCCGCTGCCAACAGCGCCGCCCCTGCGACTGCAAACCCAAACTTCTTCGAAAACACAGACATAATACCCCCTAAGAATAAAATGGTCGGCCGCCCCCATCGACAGCCCGACTTCATTCCACCGCCTCGGCAACTAGCAGTCTCCCTCGCCCAGACCTTGGATAGAGACGACACATCGCAGTCTGATAGCCGCGCGCCCATAGGAACGGCAGCGTAAGGGGAGGCACAAAAAAGCCCGCTCGCGCAGATTGCGCGGCGGGCTTTTGAATGGGGTTGTGCCGGACTGTTAGTCCACGATCTCCACCAGATGCGGGATCTTGGCGACTGCGCCGCGCACCTCTGGGGTGTCGGTGCGTTCCACGATCTTGTGCATCTTGTTAAGCCCAAGACCGATCAGGATCTTGCGCTGGCTTTCAGGGCGGCGGATCGGCGAACCGATCTGTTTAATCTTGATGGTAGCCATAATGAATTACTCCACAACCGCGGCGGCTTCGGCCTCCGCTTCGGCTTCGCTAACCTTGCCACTCCGACCAAGAAGGTCCGCAACCTTCTTACCACGACGCTGAGCAACAGACTTCGGAGACGTCTGATCGGTCAGCGCTTCGAAAGTGGCGCGGATCATGTTGTAAGGGTTGGAGGTGCCGACCGACTTGGTCACAACGTCAGCCACACCAAGGCTCTCGAACACGGCGCGCATCGGACCACCGGCGATGATGCCCGTTCCCGGAGGCGCAGTGCGGATCGTCACCTTACCTGCACCAAAGCGGCCATTGCCATCATGGTGAAGCGTGCGGCCTTCCTTGAGCGGTACGCGGATCATCTTCTTGCGCGCAGAGGCGGTCGCCTTGGTGATCGCCTCTGGCACTTCGCGCGCCTTGCCGTGGCCAAAGCCAACGCGGCCCTGACCATCGCCAACAACGACGAGAGCTGCGAAGCCAAAACGCTTACCACCCTTTACCGTCTTGGATACGCGGTTGATGTGCACGAGCTTTTCGATGATTCCATCATCTTCTTCCTCGCGCTTGTTGCGGCCATCACGGCCTCCGCGACCGCGACCACGACCGCCGCGATCATTGCCGCCATCACGGCCACCACGACCACGTCCGCGACCGCGCTGTTGCTCTTGCTCAGCGGGAGCAGCAGCAGCCTCGGCCGGTGCAGCGTCTGCTGCAGGCGCCGCCTCAGCTGGCGCAGCAGCGGTTTCTGGAGCCGCGTTTGCCTCTGCCGGTGCGGCAGCTTCTTCTGGTTTGTTCTCGTCAGCCATACTTAGAACTCCAGCCCGCCTTCACGGGCGGCATCGGCCAGCGCCTTCACGCGGCCATGAAACAGGAACCCGCCGCGATCAAACACGACAGTGGTGACGCCAGCCTTTTTGGCAGCAGCGGCAATGTCTTTGCCAACCTGCACAGCGGCATCGACGTTTGCGCCCGAGCTTTTCGCGCCCAGCGTCGAAGCGGCAGCAACGGTCTTGCCTGCCGCATCGTCAATCACCTGAGCGTAGATGTGGCGACCAGTGCGGTGCACTGACAGGCGCGGCTTATCACCGGAGCGTGCCCGCAATGCGGTGCGCACCCGGCGGCGGCGGCGTTCAAAGAGAGAAAGTTTTGCCATCTTACTTCTTCTTCCCTTCCTTGCGGAAGATATACTCGCCGCGATACTTGATGCCCTTGCCCTTATAAGGCTCCGGCTTGCGCCATTCGCGGATCTCTGCGGCGAACTGACCAACTGCCTGTTTGTCGATGCCTGAAATCTCAACGGTGGTCTGATCGGGCGTTTTCACTTCGATGCCTTCAGGCACAGCAAGATCAACATCATGGCTGAAACCCAGTTCCAGCTTCAGCGTCTTGCCCTGTGCTTTGGCACGATAACCAACACCTGAAATCTCAAGCGTTTTGGAAAAGCCTTCGGTCACGCCTTCCACCAGGTTCGACACAAGCGTGCGCTGCATACCCCAGAAGGAGCGCGCCTGCTTGCTATCATTGGCTGGGTTCACGGCGATCTGACCCTCTTCGATTTTGTAATCGATCAGGTCGGACATGCCCATGGAAAGGGTGCCTTTCGGCCCCTTCACACTGAGCGTGCCATTGTCGATGCTGGCGGTAACCCCAGCAGGGATCGCGACAGCTTTTTTACCAATGCGGCTCATCAGAAGACCTCCGCGAGCACTTCGCCACCGACCTTGTTTTCGCGTGCTTCCGCATCCGAGAGGACGCCGCGCGGGGTCGAGACGATGGTGATGCCTAGCCCGTTGCGAACAGTCGGAAGCTCTTTCGAGCCCGAATAAACGCGGCGGCCTGGCTTGGAGACGCGCGCGACGTGTTTGATCGCCGGTTCGCCTTCGAAATATTTCAGCTCAATGCGAAGCTGCGGGTGCTTGCCGGAAGCGTCATCTGTGTAACCACGGATATAGCCTTCACGCTGAAGCACTTCGAGAACGTTCGCACGCAACTTTGACGCAGGCGAAAGGACACTGTCCATCTTCGCGCGTTGGCCGTTGCGGATGCGGGTGAGCATATCACCCAGTGGATCGGTCATAGCCATACTCTAAATCCTCACCAGCTCGACTTGGTCAAACCCGGGATCATGCCCCGGTTGCCGAGTTCACGCAGTTCGATACGGTTGATGCCGAACTTGCGATAATAGCCGCGCGGGCGGCCGGTGGTGGCGCAGCGATTGCGCACGCGGGTTGGGTTCCCGTTACGGGGAATCTCTGCCATTTTGAGACGCGCAATCAGACGCTCGCTTTCATCAAGCGATTTGTCATCAGCGATAGCTTTCAGCTTCTCGTACTTTGCTGCGTACTTCTTGACGAGCTTCTTGCGGCGCTCGTTTTTGTTGATCGAACTCAGTTTCGCCATTGGACTTAAGCTCTCTTCTCTTGTGTTGTCTTCATCGGATTCACGCGCGCGGCCTTATGCCGCTTCCTTCTGTTCGCCGGTCATGCCCTGGAAAGGGAAGCCGAAAAGGCGAAGGAGCTCGCGTGCCTCTTCGTCGGTTTTGGCGGTGGTCGTGATGATAATGTCCATCCCGCGCACCTTATCGATCTTGTCGTAGCTGATCTCAGGGAAAACGATCTGCTCTTTGAGGCCCATCGCATAATTGCCACGACCATCGAACGACTTGGCGTTCAACCCGCGAAAGTCACGGATACGCGGCATAGCCACGGTCACGAGACGATCGAGGAATTCGAACATACGATCCCGGCGCAAAGTCACCTTGCAACCGATCGGCATGCCTTCGCGCAGCTTGAACTGAGCGATGGATTTCTTCGCCTTGGTGATGACCGGTTTTTGACCCGCGATCAGCGCCATCTCTTCGGCCGCCGTGGTAACCTTCTTTTTGTCCTGGCTCGCTTCGCCCACGCCCATATTGAGCGTGATCTTTTCAAGCTTGGGCACCTGAAGACGGTTGGTGTAGCCGAACTTCTCGGTCATCGCCTTGACGATTTCGTCTTCGAACTTGGCCTTGAGACGTGGTGAATAATCAGCCATCGATTGCCTCCCCACTCTTTACAGCCACACGCACTTTCTTGCCGTCTTTCTCTTCGAAACGGACGCGGGTGGGCTTGCCATCTTTTGGATCAGCCACCGCAACCTTGGAGATATCCATCGGCGCCGGTGTCCGGTCGATCCCGCCTTGCGGGTTCTGCTGGCTCGGCTTGCGGTGGCTGGTCGCGATGTTGATGCCTTCAACAACGATCTTGCCGTCGCGTGGCATTACCTTTTCTACAGTGCCAGTGCGGCCCTTATCCTTGCCGGACAAGACGACCACGCTGTCACCCTTTTTGATCTTTGCAGCACCCATGATCAGAGCACCTCCGGAGCGAGCGAAATGATTTTCATGAAGCCGCGTCCGCGCAGTTCGCGCACCACTGGGCCAAAGATACGAGTGCCGATGGGCTCCTCGCTCTTATTGACCAGCACAGCAGCGTTGCTGTCGAAGCGGATGACGCTGCCATCGGGGCGGCGAACGTCCTTTTTGGTGCGCACGATCACGGCGCGGTGAACGTCGCCTTTCTTGACCTTAGCGCGCGGCTGAGCCTCTTTCACAGAGACCACGATCACGTCGCCAACGGAGGCAAAACGGCGCTTTGACCCGCCCAGCACTTTAATGCACTGGACGCGCTTAGCGCCGCTATTGTCCGCGACGTCGAGATTGGATTGCATCTGGATCATGGATCCGGTTCCTTCTCTTGGCTTGCTGGGACACCCAAACTTGACTGGGGCTCAGCAGTTCCGTCGTATTTTTGCCCCCCAGATAAGGGAGGCGCGTCTAAATCTTACTCGGCGCCGGTTGGGGTCGCTTCTGCGACATCCAGATCGGCTTCGATCGCCTGCACTCCGCCAGCCACGACACGGTCTTTCACGGCCCATGTTTTGGTTTTGGAGATCGGCTTTGTTTCTTCAATGCGAACGACGTCACCCAATGTGTATTGGTTGGTTTCGTCATGCGCGTGATACTTTTTCGAGCGGCGGATGATCTTCCCATACAGCGGGTGCTTCACCTTGCGCTCAACCAGAACGGTTACGGTTTTGTCGGTCTTGTCGGAGGTGACAGTTCCGATGAGAATACGTTTCGGCATTGTCTACTCCTTACGCCTTAGCAGCCGCTGCGCGTTCATTCTGAAGCGTCTTAATCTGAGCGATCGTCCGGCGCACTTCCTTGATACGTGAAGGCTTTTCCAGCTGGTTGGTCGCCGCCTGAAAACGCAGATTGTACTGCTCGCGCTTCAACTCAGTGAGGTCAGCGGTGAGCTGATCATCAGTTTTTGCGCGCAGGTCTTCGGTGTTAGCCATTATTTCGACCCTCCAAGATGCGAGGTGTCGCCCATCCGGGCCACAACCTTGGTCTTGATCGGCAGCTTCATCGCAGCGCGTTCAAACGCGAGCGCAGCAAGCTGACCATCAACACCGTCCAGTTCAAACAGGATACGACCCGGCTTCACACGCGCCGCCCAATATTCAACAGAGCCCTTGCCTTTACCCTGACGGACTTCGGCAGGCTTTTTTGACACTGGCACATCGGGGAAGACGCGGATCCATAGACGCCCCTGACGCCTCATCGCACGAGTGATTGCGCGGCGAGCCGCCTCAATTTGCCGCGCGGTGATCCGCTCAGGTTCAAGAGCTTTGAGGCCATAGGCACCAAAGTTCAGCGTAGTGCCGCCCTTGGCATCACCTTTGATCTTGCCCTTAAAGGCCTTGCGATATTTGGTTTTCTTCGGTTGCAACATTGTTCAGTTACCTCAACGAGCTGGCCGGACGCCGGAAGTCTGCGCTTCCATCATCAAACGGTCCTGCGCGGTTGGATCATGGGCAAGAATTTCGCCTTTGAAGATCCAAACCTTAATGCCAATGATCCCATAAGCGGTGAGCGCTTCGGTTTCGGCATAATCGATGTTTGCACGCAGAGTGTGGAGCGGCACGCGGCCTTCGCGGTACCATTCAACCCGTGCGATTTCTGCACCGCCAAGGCGCCCACCGCAGACGATCTTGATACCTTCAGCACCCAGACGCAGCGCCGATTGCACCGCCCGCTTCATTGCGCGGCGGAAAGCCACACGGCGGATGAGCTGGTCGGCCACGCCTTGTGCAACAAGCTTCGCATCGATCTCCGGCTTGCGGATCTCAACGATGTTCAGCTTCACTTCGCTCTCGGTCATGGTCGACAATTTCGAGCGCAGCTTTTCGATGTCTGCGCCCTTCTTGCCGATGATCACACCGGGGCGAGCCGCGTAGATCGAAACCCGGCACAGTTTAGCCGGACGCTCAATCACCACCTTTGAAATAGCCGCCTGAGGCAGGTTCTTGGTGATGTATTTACGGATCTCGATGTCTTCTTTGAGAAGGCCCGCATAGTCACGCCCTTCGGCGTACCAACGGCTGTCCCATGTGCGGTTGATCTGAAGACGCAGACCGATCGGATTACTCTTCTGACCCATGTCTTACGCCTCTTCTTCTTCTTGTTCACGCACGACGATGCGTAGCTTGCTGAATGGTTTGAGGATCCGCGTTGACTTGCCGCGACCACGAGTGTGGAAGCGCTTCATCGTGATCGACTTGCCCACCGAAGCCTCAGCAACGACAAGCGCGTCAATGTCGAGATCGTGGTTGTTCTCGGCGTTTGCAATCGCTGATGCGAGCACTTTGCTGGCGTCGCGCGCCATCGCCTTCTTCGAAAAAGCGAGGATGTTCATCGCTTCTTCGGCCTTCTTGCCGCGGATCAGTTGCGCAACGAGGTTCAGCTTTTGTGCCGAGCCGCGAATTTGCGTACCGACAGCCAGCGCCTCATTGTCCGCAACGCGGCGGGGAGACTTTGCCTTACCCATTATCGTTTGCCCTTCTTGTCAGCCGCGTGACCGGGGAAGTTGCGCGTCGGCGCAAATTCACCAAGCTTGTGACCAACCATTTCTTCCGAAACAGCAACGGGGATGAATTTCTGACCGTTGTATACGTTGAACGTAAGCCCAACGAATTGCGGCAGGATCGTGGAGCGGCGCGACCAGGTTTTGATCGGCTTCGTGCTGCTTGCTTCCTGCGCGTCCTCGGCCTTCTTAAGAAGGCTGAGCTCGACAAACGGACCTTTCCAGACGGAACGTGCCATGGTCGCTTACCTCTTCTTCTTCGCGTGACGCGAACGGATAATCATCTTGTCCGTCTGCTTGTTCTTGCGGGTGCGCGCACCCTTGGTCGGCTTGCCCCATGGCGTCACTGGGTGACGGCCACCGGATGTCCGGCCTTCACCACCGCCGTGGGGGTGATCGACTGGGTTTTTGGCAACACCACGCGTCAGAGGGCGACGGCCCTTCCAGCGGGTGCGGCCTGCTTTGCCGAAATTCTGGTTTTGGTTGTCAGGGTTCGACACCGCACCAACCGTGCCCATGCAATCAGAGCGAAGGTAACGCTGCTCGCCTGAATTCAGACGAACAATCACCATCCCGCGGTCACGACCAACGAGCTGAACATAGGCACCGGCTGAGCGAGCAATCTGACCGCCCTTGCCCGGCTTCATCTCAACATTGTGGCAGATTGTACCAACCGGCATCTGACCAAGAAGCATGGCATTGCCCGGCTTCGTATCAGTCTTCTCACCAGCAACAACAGTGTCACCAACAGCCAGACGCTGCGGGCACAAAATGTATGCAAGCTCGCCATCTTCGTACTTGAGCAGTGCGATGAAAGCGGTGCGGTTGGGGTCGTATTCGATCCGCTCGACAGTCGCAGGAACATCCCATTTGCGACGCTTGAAGTCGATGAAGCGATATTTCTGCTTGTGACCGCCAGCAATGCCGCGCGAGGTGACGTGGCCTTTGTTGTTGCGGCCACCGGTCTTGCGCTTACCCTCAGTGAGCGACTTAACCGGACCGCCTTTGTGCAGTGCCGATTTGTCGACGAGAATAAGGCCACGGCGCGCCGGGCTTGTCGGTTTGTAATTCTTAAGTGCCATCAGCCGACCTTCTCAGTGATATCGACCATTTCGCCTTCGGCGAGCCGGACCACTGCTTTCTTGAAATCGGAACGCTTATAGGGTTTGCCCCGCCAGCGCTTCGTCTTGCCCTTGGTAAGGATGGTGTTCACCGAAACGACCTTGGTTGAATAGATCGCCTCGACGGCTTCCTTGATCTGCGGCTTGGTCGCGTCATTCGCCACTTTGAACACCACTGCATTAGCTTCCGACGCCATGGTCGATTTCTCAGTGATGTGGGGGGCGAGGATCACGTCGTAATGCCGCGCGTCAACTGCGTCTTTCTTAGCCATTGAAGCGCGCCTCCAGCTTGGCGACCGCGTCCTTGGTCAGGACCAGCGTGTCGTGGTTGAGGATGTCGTAAACATTTGCGCCCGCTGCGGGCATAACGTTCACGCCTTTGAGGTTCCCTGCAGCTTGCTTGAAGCCCGCATCGACCGCTTCGCCATCAATCACGAGGACTTTGCCGGCGAAACCGTGCTTGTCAAAGTGACCTTTAAGCACCTGCGTCTTGACATCCTTCATCTCAAGACTGTCGACGACCACTAGGCCCTCTTTCGCCTTGGTGCTGAGTGCCATTTTCAAGCCGAGCGCGCGAACTTTCTTGTTCAACGACTGGTTGAAGTCACGCTTGCGAGCGCCGTGGGCTTTACCACCACCGATAAAGATCGGAGCAGAGCGAGCACCGTGACGTGCGCCGCCTGAACCTTTTTGATTGCCGAACTTCTTACCGGTACGGGCAACGTCCGAACGCTCACGCGTCGGACGCGCGGTGCCGCGACGGTTTTCAAGCTGCCAGGTGACAACGCGGTGCAAGATGTCTGCGCGCGGCTCTACGCCGAACACGTCATCGTTAAGCTCGATGTCGCCGGACGCCTTCCCGTCGATTTTTTGGACCTTCACCTTCATGGATCAGTCCTCCTTCTTGTCTTCAGCCGCAGGAGCATCAGCTTCTGGTGCTGGAGTTTCCGCCGAAGTTTCGGCAGGTGTGTCTGCGGCGGAGGCCTCAGCTGCAGCTTCTGCCGCAACCTCTGCCATCGGAGCTTCTGCTGCGGGCTCTTCATTGGCCGGAGCAGCCGTCTCAACGACAGCGCCAGGGAATGGAAGATCATCAGGCATCGCCACTTTCACAGCGTCGCGAACCAGAAGCCAGCCATTCTTCGAACCAGGAACAGAGCCCTTGATGAAGAGAAGCCCGCGATCCGCATCGGTGCGGACCACTTCAAGGTTCATCTGAGTGCGCTGGCGATCGCCCATGTGACCGGCCATCTTTTTGCCTTTGAAGACGCGGCCTGGATCCTGACGGTTACCCGTCGAACCGTGCGAACGGTGAGAGATCGAAACACCGTGGGTGGCGCGAAGACCGCCGAAACCCCAGCGCTTCATCGCGCCTGCAAAGCCTTTACCTTGCGTGTGGCCGGTGATGTCGACCTTTTGGCCTGCAAGGAAGTGCTCAGCGCTGATCAGCGAACCGACAGGCACAAGACCTTCTTCGCTTTCAACGCGGAATTCTGCCACGCGGCGCTTCAGGCCAACGCCTGCTTTGCCGAAATGTTCACGCTGCGGTTTCGCAACGTTTTTCTGTTTTGCTTCGCCAGCACCCAGCTGAACGGCGTAATATCCGTCATTGTCTGCGGTGCGGTGCGAGACAACCTGACAATCTTCCAACGCGAGAACTGTGACGGGCACGTGCCGTCCGTCCTCTTGGAAGAGGCGGGTCATCCCTACCTTTTTCGCGATCACGCCAGTGCGCATCGTCTTTACTCCTTACAGAGGCACCCAAGAGACCATCCCCAAGGTGCGTGAACCAAAATTGGCCAACCCAAATTGTTTATGCTGCGAGCCCCGTCCGGGCTGAACGCACCGCTCTGGAAAGAGAAGTGCGAGACGGGAGACGCAGCCCGATCAAAAGACCGGCGGTATCTCTATGTCTTCGGCCCTTTCAGGCCGCGCGGATCAAGCGAGCTTGATTTCCACGTTCACGCCAGCGGCCAGATCGAGCTTCATCAGCGCGTCGACAGTCTGAGCGTTTGGCTGCACGATATCGAGCAGCCGCTTGTAAGTGCGCACCTCAAACTGCTCGCGCGACTTTTTGTCGATATGCGGGCCGCGGTTGACGGTGAACTTCTCAATGCGCGTTGGCATAGGAATGGGGCCACGAATAAGAGCACCCGTGCGACGCGCCGTGTCAGCAATCTCACCAGTGGCCTGATCGAGAACGCGGTGGTCGAACGCCTTAAGGCGAATACGGATATTCTGTGCTTCCATTACCTATTACCAATGCGAAAGAGCCAAGGAGCTTTTGACGGCTCCCAAAAACAAAAGGCCAGCCCCGCTTCAGTTCCCATCTGCGGGCGGCCTTACCTAATTTCGTTGCAACGGAAACGAATCCCCGTTGAAGTTGGCGCGCGTATATCGGGACCCCTGGATTCTGGCAACCCAAAACTGTCATCAATTTTACGCTTATTGTTGAGTGCGGTCGGCACATCCGCGTCGACCGCACTCAACAAAAAACACCTCACATAAATTGGGGGCCGAAGCTCATGTGAGCCCGGCCCCCGAATTTCAAACCGTGTAAAGGCTTACTTGGTGATTTTCGAAACCACGCCTGAGCCAACGGTGCGGCCACCTTCGCGGATCGCGAAGCGCAGACCTTCGTCCATAGCGATCGGTGCAATCAGCTTCACGCCGATGGTCACGTTGTCGCCAGGCATAACCATCTCGGTGCCTTCAGGAAGGATCACTTCGCCGGTCACGTCAGTCGTACGGAAATAGAACTGCGGACGATAGTTGGCGAAGAACGGCGTGTGACGCCCACCTTCGTCTTTCGACAGAACGTAAACTTCTGCGCTGAACTCTGTGTGCGGCGTAACCGAACCGGGCTTTGCGAGAACCTGACCACGCTCAACTTCTTCACGGCCAACACCGCGGATGAGAGCACCGATATTGTCGCCCGCTTCGCCGCTGTCGAGCAGCTTGCGGAACATTTCAACGCCTGTAACGGTCGTCTTGGTGGTGTCTTTGATGCCGATGATTTCAACTTCGTCACCAACATTGACAACACCCGTTTCAACACGGCCAGTCACAACAGTACCGCGACCAGAAATCGAGAACACATCCTCAATCGGCATCAGGAAGTCTTTGTCGACTGGACGATCGGGCTGTGGGATGTGCTCATCAACAGCTGCCATCAGTTCCTTGACTGAGTTCGCGCCGATTTCGTCGTCGCGGCCTTCAAGAGCAGCCAGAGCCGAACCCTTGATGATCGGAATATCGTCACCGTCGAAACCGTACTCGCTAAGCAGCTCGCGAACTTCAAGTTCAACCAGCTCGAGGATTTCTTCGTCGTCGACCTGATCAACCTTGTTCATGTAAACAACCAGAGCAGGCACACCAACCTGACGTGCAAGCAGGATGTGCTCACGGGTCTGAGGCATTGGGCCGTCAGCCGCGTTCACAACCAGGATCGCGCCATCCATTTGGGCAGCACCGGTGATCATGTTCTTCACATAGTCAGCGTGGCCAGGGCAATCGACGTGAGCGTAGTGGCGCGCATCGGTTTCGTACTCAACGTGCGCGGTCGAGATGGTGATGCCGCGCTCGCGCTCTTCAGGAGCTTTATCGATGTTGCCGAAGTCAACAGCAGCGCCTTGAACCTTGGTGATAGCCGCAGTCAACGTGGTCTTACCATGGTCGACGTGACCAATAGTGCCGATGTTGCAGTGCGGCTTATTACGCTCAAATTTTTCCTTCGCCATTTCTCGTATAACCTTCTTCTAAAATTTAATCATCGCGGGAGAAAAGGCGGCCCCGCTGAATCAGGCGCCGCCCCTAGCCTTGCTTGCTATATTAAGCAAGCTTCTCCTTGACCTCTTGCGCAACGGCTGCGGGCACTTCTTCATAGTGAGAGAACTGCATCGTGTATTGCGCACGGCCCTGCGTGAAAGAGCGCAGCTCGTTCACATAGCCGAACATGTTGGCAAGCGGGACAAACGCATCGACCGACATCGCGTTGCCGCGAGTGTCTTGACCCTGCACCTGACCACGGCGGCTGTTAAGGTCGCCGATCACGTCGCCCAGATATTCCTCAGGCGTCACAACTTCAACCTTCATCACCGGCTCAAGCAGCTTGATACCGCCGCGATCTGCTGCCTCGCGCATCGCGCCGCGACCGCAGATTTCGAAAGCCACGGTGCTGGAATCAACATCGTGATACTTTCCGTCGATCAGGCGGATGGTGAAGTCGATGATCGGGAAGCCTACGAGATAGCCGCTTTCGGCCTGTTCGCGCATGCCCTTTTCAACGGACGGAATGTATTCCTTGGGAATGTTACCGCCCTTGATCTCGTCTTCAAAGATGATGCCCTGGCCGCGTTCACCCGGAGTGACGACGACCTTTGCTTCACCAAACTGACCCGAGCCACCTGACTGTTTCTTGTGAGTGTAGGTCAGCTCGATTTCACGGGCGAGCGATTCACGATAGGCCACTTGCGGCGCACCGACATTCGCTTCGACTTTGAACTCGCGCTTCATACGATCGACAAGAATATCGAGGTGAAGTTCGCCCATGCCCTTGATGATCGTCTGGCCGCTTTCGTGGTCAGTCGTCACGCGGAAGCTGGGATCCTCAGCTGCAAGTCGGTTGAGCGCAACGCCCATCTTTTCTTGGTCAGCCTTGGTCTTTGGCTCAACGGAAAGCTCGATCACGGGATCAGGGAATTCCATCCGCTCAAGGATGATCGGAGCGGATGGCGCACAAAGAGTATCACCGGTGGTGGTCTCTTTCAGGCCCGCAATCGCGACGATATCGCCAGCAAACGCCTCATCAATGTCCTCACGCTCGTTCGAATGCATAAGCAGCATCCGACCGATCTTTTCCTTCTTGTCCTTCACGGAGTTCAGCACGCTGCCCTTGGTAAGGTGACCGGAATAGATGCGTGTAAAGGTGAGCGAGCCGACAAACGGATCGTTCATGATTTTGAACGCGAGTGCAGAGAACGGCTCGTCATCCGAAGACGGGCGTGCTGCTTCTTCGTCGCTGTCAGGCAGGACGCCCTTGATCGCCTCAACATCGAGCGGCGATGGCATGTAGTCGATCACCGCGTCGAGAAGGGGCTGAACGCCTTTGTTCTTAAACGCGCTGCCGCACAGCACGGGCACGAAGCTCTGGTTGAGCGTGCCCTTGCGGATCAGGCCTTTGAGCGTCTTCGCGTCAGGCTCTTCGCCTTCGAGATAGGCCTCCATCACATCATCGTCCTGCTCAACGGCAAGCTCGATCAGCTTCTCGCGATATTCAGCCGCTTCATCAGCCATATCGTCAGGGATCGGACCAAAGGCGTATTCCGCGCCCAGATCTTCATTTTTCCAGGTGATCGCGCGCTGGTTCACCAGATCGACGAGACCTGTAAGGTTCGATTCAATCCCGATGGGAAGGTAGAGCACAGCCGGCGTCGCACCCAGACGATCAATGATCGACTGAACGCAATACTTAAAGTCTGCGCCGGTGCGGTCGAGCTTGTTAATAAAGCACATCCGCGGCACAGAATACTTATCAGCCTGCCGCCAAACAGTCTCAGACTGCGGCTCAACACCTGCAACGCCATCAAAACAAGCGACTGCGCCGTCAAGAACGCGGAGCGAACGTTCAACTTCAATCGTGAAGTCAACGTGGCCGGGGGTGTCGATTATGTTGATCCGGTGCTTGGGCGTATTTTCGCGCAGAGACTTGGGATCCGACATCGGGTCCATGCTCTCATCTTCCGGGTTCCAGAAGCACGTCGTGGCCGCGGAAGTGATTGTAATTCCACGCTCTTGTTCCTGCTCCATCCAGTCCATCGTCGCCGCGCCATCATGCACTTCGCCGATCTTGTAGGATTTGCCGGTGTAATAGAGGATACGCTCGGTCGTGGTGGTCTTACCGGCATCGATATGCGCCATGATGCCGATATTGCGATAGCGCTCCAGCGGATATTCGCGGGCCATTGCTTAGTTCCTTAAAGAGAGTGTGGGAGCCGCCAGTGCCGGCTGCGCTCCCATATAGTTACGATTGTGACAAGCCCAAGACGTGCACCAAGAGCTGTCCACAATCCCAATTACCAACGGTAGTGAGAGAACGCGCGGTTCGCATCGGCCATCCGGTGCGTATCCTCACGCTTTTTCACAGCGTTACCGCGGTTGTTCGCCGCATCCATCAGCTCACCCGAAAGCCGCGCCGACATCGTGGTTTCCGGACGGCCGCGCGCCGCACCGATCAACCAGCGGATCGCGAGGGCCTGCGCGCGCTCAGGGCGAACCTCAACCGGAACCTGATAGGTCGCACCGCCAACCCGGCGAGAGCGAACCTCAACCTGCGGCTTCACGTTGTTGAGCGCATCGTGGAACAGCTGCACCGGATCAGCCTTGGCCTTCGCCTCAACCACATCCAGAGCCGAATAGACAATACCTTCTGCAACCGATTTCTTACCATCGAGCATCAAGTTGTTCATAAACTTAGACAAAACCTGATCACCAAACTTGGGATCGGGCAGGATAACCCGCTTTTCGGGCCTACGACGACGTGACATATTTCTTAACTCCTTCGGAGTGGCCGCTCACATCCGTGAGCGCCCTTGCTGTGCCGGCCCTCTCCCCCGCCCTTCCACCCGGAAATCATCCTTATGGGTGGAAGAGCGGGGAAGAGGCCCGTCACAGGACCAAAATTACTTAGGCCGCTTGGCCCCATACTTAGACCGGCTCTGCTTGCGGTCCTTCACCCCTTGCGTGTCGAGCACACCGCGCAGCACGTGGTAGCGCACGCCGGGAAGGTCGCGCACACGGCCGCCGCGGATCAGCACAACCGAGTGCTCTTGCAGATTGTGGCCCTCGCCCGGAATGTAGGAGATGACCTCGCGCTGGTTGGTCAGGCGAACCTTCGCCACCTTACGCAAGGCCGAGTTCGGCTTCTTAGGCGTCGTCGTATAGACGCGCGTGCAAACACCGCGCTTTTGCGGGTTCTGCTCCATGGCAGGGACCTTGGACTTGGCCTTCTGCGGAGTGCGGCCCTTGCGGACCAGCTGGTTGATCGTTGGCATTCTAATTACTCTTCTTTGGCGACCGCTTCCGTGGGCACCAAGCCTTTACCCTGCCCCGCTCGTCCTGAGCCTGTGACCTTCGGTCGTCTACGACTCCGAAGGACTGTCCTTCTTAAAAGCCATCGCCACAAAACAAGCTGGCAATGCTTCGGAGTCGAAGACGGCCATAGGCCACCCGAGCTCAGCATGAACGGATGAGGAAAAGCCCATCACCCGGTGAGGTGATCGCAAATCTCAAGATGAAGGATGCGGGAGAGTGCTTCAAAACCGTCATCCCGGCAAAGGCCGGGATCCAGCGAGACAAGACACCGCGATGGGCGGCATCAAAGCACAAACCTGAAACGCTCCACCCGAGGCCAACAACCACCGGATTACTTTGCCGGTAGCCCTCGCCCCTTCGTCATCCTGAACGTGTTTCAGGAGAACAGCCGGAGTGAAACGCAACCGCCAATGTTCAGCTATGTTTTCGAGCGGAGACGCAAGGGTCGCCGCCTCAGACGAGCGCGCCATTAGCGGGGAGCGGGGGTTGGGTCAAGGGTGTGGTTACGGGCCGGAACGAAGTGGAAGGACGCTATCTCATTCCATTATGGCATACACTGTGATTTGCGAAAGAGGTGGGGGCGGTTTCGGCTGGCATCGTCCATGAGGTCGAGGACGCCGCTGGCGAGCGCTTGGCTAGAAAGACGCTGCGACAGTTCCACCCAAGGACTGTCGATCCGGCGCAGGTCAAATCGCTTTGATTAGGGAGATCAAGACCAGTCCGCCATCTGCCATCCTAACGTTGACTCGAATTCTGGAGCACAGTCTTTCCGTTTGACGATCCGCCATGGTTCATCATGCCTTTGGCAAGTTGCAGCCTTAAGGACGAAATGCGACCAAGATCGCCATCTGACAAGGCGAAGTTCGAAACGGAGCTCTATTGCTGATATCCTCGAAGTCCGCTTGAGAAGAAATACACCGTCGAGGCTAGCGCTCCATAGTAGACCTCAAGCCAGCAAATGTCCTTGAAAGGCGAAGACGACGGCAAATAACGTCTTCTACGATCTTTCGAACTTCGAGTCTGATGGCAGTTGGTCAGACAGACACATCGAAACATTGACTCGCCGTTCTGGGGTTGCCAGGGTGCACCCTTCAATATCTGAGGAACCTGAACTGTGCCCTCAAGCTGAAGCGCGCGACACCGAATCTGACATCTAGCATTCGGAGCACTTCTCTTTTCTCGAGGCCCCGAGCGCCACGCGGCTACTCACACGACGAGCTAACTTTCCCAGGCGAGATTGGTCAAGTCGTCGCAAGATGCACAAAACGAGCTTCAGCTCATCGTCGCTAGGCAGACATGGCGGCTTCGAGAGGCGCTCAAAGCTTTCGATAGCTGTCGAGTTTGATTTTGACGAATTCGAGAATCGATGAAGCTGTCTTGGCACCATTATCAAATGATGAGTTTCCACAGCGACGATGAATGGGACAATCAATTCGATCTCCTAGACACAAATGAGCCGCACAGCCAAGTTTGGCTTGCCAATTTCGATCCTAAGAAGCGATCACATCCGGATGTTGCACGCCAGAACAAATCAGGGCCTACTCAATGCTCTTGGCAATGATCTTCGCAAAACATATCGCAGGCCAATCATTCGATTTCGACGGCACGATAAAGTCTTGCTAGCAAAGGCAAAATTCTTTGACGTTGGCCCAATCGGTCTGAGGGCTCACGACATGCACTGGGAATGCTTCAAATAGGGAACGGACCACAATCGTTGGGAGGTTGAGTATTCACGGATTTCGTGCGCCCATGGTCGGAGCAGATTGCTCCGGACGAACTAGCGGAGCGAATCGTTGTAAAATGCGCAAGAACAGAATTTTCAGTTCTCGTTTGAGTATGAGCGTCTTATGCGCTCGATCTCCGCAGTTGAATCCCTCCAAAATCCTTCGTGACCTAGTCAACAAACAATGAAGTTTGCATCATTTTCGCATATAGGCCCACGCCGTTTGCGACTATGATTGACCGCCTGTTAGAACGATTCCAATCAGACCTGACGGGGCCTAAATTGCGGCAATTGCCGATGGAATTCCCGGGGAGTTTCTTGATGGGGCTTTGGCAGCAGAGCTTGCAATACGGATCCGGCGTGCAAACTGGTCTACAGAGCCGAAACGGATAAGAACGACTTTTGCTTGCGAGAGAGACATCATGAAACGATGCAGATCTCGAACCCAAAAAAGTGAAAAGCTCGGCACCACGGATTTCTCTCTGTAGATTATCAAAAGGAAGGTACTCAGAAATCGGCCACGTTATCCGCCTCTAGGCGTATATTGGTAGCAGAGGAAGTGGCCTCTGAACTCTCACAAAAGACCAAACCGAGATAGCTGAGTTAGTCGAGAAAGGGATTTTCTTCCCACGACAGGCGATAAAATACCCGCGGAAGGGCGTACACGCCGCATCTGAACCAATCTACCCAGACTACTAACTCTTAGTCGGAGAAGCGGCAGTCGAAAGTGGTGACAGGATCATTCGCTTCTTACCGATGATGCGTGTAAACGAGTGAGAAAATCTCGGTCAGCGTCCAGGTCCGCAGCATCTGACTTCTCACGATCCAGCGACCTGTAGCGACAGCCATTCCCTGGTTCATCAGAATCGTATCGCTGAGAGGACAATTATAGCCCTTATAATCGGCGACCGCAGAAACTGCAGGGACGATTTTCCTACTCGCCAATAATCTGCAATATCCCCCGGTCCTTGCCCCCTCTCGCCAAAGGACCACCCATGCCCCCCACCCCCTACGACCCGACAAAACGCCTCCCGCCTGAGCGCTCGCTGCTGGGCTATCGCCAGACCGATGACCATATTGCCGACCGCGAGCACCAAGCCGCTTGGGCGGCGCATGTGGCGGCGGGGCGGATTGGCACGCGCCCTCCGGTAGACCCCGTCGTGTGGATCAAGCGCGAGCGGATGGAGCGCGCGCTTCGCGGGATCGCGTGTTGAGGAGTGAGGAGGAAGTTTCTTGTTTTGCGCCGGAGTCATTTGTTTTGCGCCCTCAAGCGCCGGGCGCGGGCCATCCGGCCCGCTTGGCTACGGCCTACCGGCCGGCGCGCGGTCGCGCGCTGGCTCGCCTGCGGCTCGCGATCAACGCCCTTCACCACCCTCTCGTCCAGCCGCTTGGCGCGTTTTTTTTGACGCCCTCAGGCGCCGGGCGCGGGCCATCCGGCCCGCTTGGCTACGCCGCATAAGCGGCGGCGGCCGGTCGGCCTTGCGGTCGGCTGGTCGCCGACCGAGCCACTGCACTCCACACAGGTGCACAAAAACCTCCCCTCTCGCTTGCGGGAGGGGCAGTGAGACTTGGGAGCTTGCTCCCTAGTCGCAGCGGGGTGGGCCTCCTCATGGTTAGCTGCGCCCTTCGCGCGCCAACCGCGTTTGCCTCGCCCACCCCTAGCCGCTGGCCCTACGGGCCGTCTTCGACTCCCCGCAAGCGGGAGGGGGACTGGTTGCGCCAAGACGGGCCGTAGGCCCGCAAGGGCGACCGCCCGCCCGCAGGTGCCCCGTAGCGCCAGCGGAGGGAACAGCACCGAGGACGCGCCCGCGGATGCGGGTGCGCAAGACAAGGAACAAAAATGCCCAAACCTCCCGTACCGACCCGCGTGACGCCGCGCCAAGCCACGTCGCGCGTGGCCTATCTTGCTGAGCCGCCCTCGCCCGATGATCCGCTGCTCGCCTTTGAGCCCTATCGGCACAAACAGCCGCGCTCGAACTCGATCACGCCTGATCTTCAACGCGAATTTGTCGCGCATCTGGCCGCCACCGGCATCGTCACCAGCGCGGCTCGGCATATCGGGCGATCGATGGAGGCGCTTTACAAATTGCGGCATCGGCCCGGCGCAGAAGGGTTTGCGCGGGCGTGGGACCGGGCGGTTCAGCTGGGGGTGGAGCGGCTGGAGGACACGGCGCTGGCGCGCGCAATCGAAGGGTCAGAGCGCAAGATCATTCGCGGCGGGGAAGTGGTGGCGACGGAGCGGTTCCACAATGAGGCTTTGGTGATGTTCTTCCTCAAGCACCGGCTCGCGGATCGCTATGCCCCGGCGGCTCATATCGCGCCGGGCCATCCGATCTATGAGCGTATCCGAGGGGAGCTGGAGGCGGAGCGGTTGCGGCAGGCGAATGACCCGGCGACGATCCAGAAAGTGCGCGACAGCATCGACCGCAAAGTGGCCGCGATCCGCAAGCAGGTGGAGTGGGAGCGGGCGCATGGGATCGGCCCGGAGAATGAGGGTTCGGGTAGCGGTGGTGGCGAGGATGGGCGTGCGGGTGAGGCGCCCTAGCCTTTTGTCCGCTCGCTCCGCAGCAAGCCGTACCAGTGGACATCGCACAGGCCGATATGGGTCGCATCGTGCTCACGCAAGGTGGCCTCGCGGGTGAAGCCGAGCTGCTCGATCAGGTGGATGGAGGGGGCGTTGCGGGTGTCCACCTCGGCGGTGAGCTTGCGCGCTTGGGGGCGCGTGGGTGTGGGGTGCCACAGATGCTCGATCAGCGCCTTGGAGCATTCGCGCGCAATGCCTTCGCGCAGGCGGTGCTTGCACACGATATAACCGATTTCGAACACCCCGCCTTGATCGGTTGCGGCATCGGGGTTGGGCACAGCGGCAAAGCGGCCCACAACGTCATCGGCTGCATCTACAGCGATCCAGCTGAGGCCCGGCCATGCGGGGTCGGCGAGCCAGTCCCACAGCTGCTCTTCACTCTCAAACGGGGGATGCGAGAGGTACCGGCACAGATCGGGGTCACTCAGCGTGGGCAGCAGCGCAGCGGCATCGGAGCGCTGGAGCGGGCGCAGCGTGAAGCGGGCTGTGGTGAGTAGGGTAACCGGGATCATCGCGGCAGCTGATACGCGAGGCAGAGCCGAGTGCAAGCCCGACCGGGGGCCCGCAGCGACAGCGAGGATATCGTGCTCCGGATGGGGCGCGGCGCAACTCAAGACGTCAGGAACGCGACCAGCGCTTTGACTTTCTTGCTGCGCCACTGGGGAACAGGCGCGACCAGCCAATAGGAACGGCGGCTCTCCACCGGCCCATCGAGCACGGCCAGCGCGCCACGCTCAATCGCGCCTTCGACGAGAGGCAGCGGCAGCACGGTCTTGCCCATCCCTGCCAGCGCCGAGGACAGAGCCTGCCCCGGGCTGCCCGCCTTGATGCAGGGCCTTGTGTCTTCGGGAAGTGCAGCTCCGGGCCAGTCAATCCATGCCTCACGCGCGCCGCCTGCGTCCGGGGCGCGCTCAACCGTCACCCGCTTGGCATCGGCAAGCTGCACCCCTTCAAGCTCTCCCGGCCCATCGACAAGGCGGATCGCAAGGTCGAGATTGGCCTCGGTAAAGTCGGCCTGCTCATCGGCGATAATCGAATAGACCACTCCGGGCGTGCCCGCCTGAAAGGTGGCCAAACGCGGGGCGAGCCATTCGGCGTAGAATTCACGCGGAGCGGCAATGGTGTAACGATCTGAGGCTTGCCCCGCCTGCATCGCGGCCACCGATTCCTCGAACCGCAAGAACCCTTCGCGAAGGGCATCGAGCCCCGCGCAGCCCTCTGGCGTCAACTCCAACCCTTTGGACGTGCGGCGAAACAGGACAACGCCGAGGTGATCTTCAAGCGCTCTGATCTGCTGGCCAACCGCCGCCGGGGTCACGGCAAGCTCATCAGCTGCGCGTGTGAAGGAAAGGTGCCGAGCCGCCGCGTCATAGACGCGCAAGGCATTCAAAGGGAGATGCGTGCGTTTCACAAAAGCGCAGTTAGTCGCGCATTGGGATCACCGCAAGATGATTGCGATAACCAAGCCTCAAGCACGCAGGATGTCCAGGCGAAAGCCGGGTTGTGACTCTAACCCATCTGGCCCGCTTGCTCGTTTTCAAGTCACCCATCGCAGCTAAAAAATGACCGTTTTGAGGGTGGAAGCTGACATGGCTTACCCTGTTTTGGGGCTAACTCATGATATGTGAGCTTGGCTTGGGAGACGACCACAATCGCCTCCCAAGCCAGAAGTCGCAGACTGACCACTTTCGCCTATAGGTTCGTCGCGAAAGCCTCATCATCAGATTGGGTTAGCCGTCGAGCACAGCCATTCCTTGCGGTGCATAGCGATCCCCGATCACAGCCAATTCATCGAGCTCGGCCTCCATAGCAGCCACCTCGCTGGCTGAGAGGTCGAGCGACGCGGCTCCCACATTGTCTTCGAGGTACGATACCCGCTTGGTGCCGGGGATCGGGACGATGAAGGGGCGCTTGGACAGCACCCAGGCAAGAAGGATTTGCGCTGGGGTGCAACCTTTGTTCTGAGCCATTCCGTTCACAACCTCGCCAATGCGCCGGTTCTGCTCGATTGCGGCTTCTTCAAAGCGCGGATTGCTGCGCCGCCAATCGTCAGCGGCCAGATCATCCAGCGAAAGCGCGCCGGTTAAGAACCCGCGACCGAGCGGTGAGTAGGCGACAAATCCGACGCCTAGTTCCTCGCATGTGTCGAGGATCGCCTCTTCGGGATCACGGCTCCACAAGGAATACTCGCTTTGCACCGCGGCGACTGGGTGCACCTTGTGCGCGCGCCGCAAGGTATCAGGCGACACTTCGCTAAGACCGATCGCGCCAATCTTTCCTTCCTGCACGAGATCTGCGAGTGTCTCCATCACCTCCTCGATCGGTCGCCCCGGTTCGATCCGGTGGACGTAGTAGAGATCGATGTATTCAACTCCCAACCGTTTCAACGACGCTTCGCATGCCAGCCGGGCGTAGTCAGGGTGGTTGCTAACCCCCGCGTGGTCGGTTGGCGCGTAGTCGAACGCGTCTCGAACGAGACCGAATTTGGTTGCGATCCGTATATCGGCCTTGCTCTGCTTGAGGAACTCACCCAGCAGCTCCTCGTTCGCGCCCGAACCGTACATGTCGGCAGTGTCGAAGAGGTCGATGCCTAGGTCGACCGCGCGGCCAAGCGTTGCCAGCGATGTTTCCCTGTCAGCGGGCCCATAGAATTCGGACATACCCATACATCCAAGGCCAATTGGCGCGACTGCTAGACTCTGACCGAGCTTGCGTTTCTTCATGTCTTGCATAGCTTGAACTCCTTAGGAGAGACGTCAGGCGACTTTTGCGTCGACTTCCAACAGACCCTCAGACTGCATCGCAGCAATTACCGCAGGGAGGGCTTGGGCGCGCTCTTGGAACGCGGCGAGGCTTGGCCAGTGATCGAGCGAAATCGACTGAACATTCGCCCAAAGAGTCATCACGAACAGATACATGTCCGGCGCGCTAAAGGTATCATCAACAAGAAATTCGCGACCCTCAAGCGCGGAGGCGACAAAATCGAGGCGGTCAGCGATACGGGTGCGGCATGCCTCTATTTGTTCGGCCGGCGTGGTCGGCGCAAACAGAGGAGCGAAGGTCTTGTGCAGCTCGGTCGAAATGAAGACCAGCCATTCACGGGCCTCGCGGCGCGCGCGAGCACCCTGCGGCAACAATCCGGCGTTAGGGAACATTTCGTCGAGCGACATCAGGATCGCAGAGGTTTCGTTGAGCACTTCCCCATCATCCAACAGCAGAGTGGGGACATAGGGCTTCGCAGTTACCGCGGAGAGCTGCTGGCCGTCTGCGGTGGCCTTGGTTGCGGGGTCATAGGCGATCAATTCGACCGCTTGTTCGGCATGGCTAAGGGCGATGTTGATGGCGAGCGAGCACGCGCCCGGAATGTATACCAGTTTCATGAGGGTGTTCCTTGGGTTTGAAAGTGAGGGAAGAGTTTACTCAGGGCGTCAGGTCAACGCAGGATAGTCGAGGTAGCCTTCGCGGCCATTCGTGTAGAAAAGTTCCGGATTGGCCTCGGCGAGAGGAAATCCCTTGGCCATCCGCGCGACAAAATCGGGGTTTGCAATCAAAGGGCTGCCAAAAGCGACCGCGTCGCCTGCGCCTTCACGCAGAGCCTTTTGAGCGCTCTCTCGTGTATATCCACCATTGAGAATAAGCGTGCCGTCGAACCAATCGCGGATCTTGGGTGCCATCGCGGGGTAGTCCGAAGCAAGCGCATGTCCGCTGCTCGCAGGCGGTTCAAGCAAGTGCAGGTAGGCAATCGAGAAGCGATTGAGGCCCTGGATTGCGTATTTGTAAGTGGCTTCCAAATCGCTGTCGTCGAGGCCCCACAGAACGGCGGTTGGTGAGATACGCACGCCGACAGCATCAGGACCGACCTCGGCAACGCAGCCTTCTACTACCTCGTGGAAGAAGCGGGCGCGGTTCTCGATCGATCCGCCATAGCGGTCGGTGCGTGTGTTGGCGCCGTCGCGCAGGAATTGTTCGATCAGGAAACCGTTAGCGGCGTGGATCTCGACCCCGGCGAACCCGGCGTCTACCGCCGAGCGAGCCGCCGCGATGAACTGATCGACCCGCTCTCTGACCTCTTCGGTTTCGAGTGCACGAGGGACGACGAATTCGCGCTCGACACCGTCGGGTCCGGGAAGAGCGCCTTCGCCAGCGATGGCGCTCGGAGCGACTGGGAGCTCGTCACCCAGATAGGCCGGGTGCACTTGGCGACCCATATGCCAGATCTGCATAAACATCGGTGCGCCCGCACTGTTGGCCGCGCTTGTGACGTTTGCCCAGGAGTCTTTCTGGGCTTGTGAGTAGATGCCAGGGGCATTGAGCCAGCCGGCACCTTCTTGCGAAACCGCTGTGGCCTCGGAAACAATAAGGCCGACGCTTGCACGCTGGGCGTAGTATTCGGCGACAAAGTCTTGAGGCACGCGATCTCGATCGGCCCGCCCACGGGTGAGCGGGGCCATGATCACGCGGTTATCGAGGTCGCGCGATCCGATACGAATGGGATCAAACAAGGTTATAGACATGGTGTGGCTCCAGTTGATTTCTGGTTGCCATATTGTTGACTTTTCGAGTATTAATAAGCCAGAAAATGCACAATTCACTATTTCATATATGCAATAATGATGGACTATCGATACCTCCACGAATTTCTCGCGGTCGCACAGGCCGGGTCATTTACCAAAGCCGCTCGCGCCCTCGGCGTGTCCACCCCACATGTTAGCCGGGCGATCAAATCGCTCGAAGAACAGATTGGAATTGAGCTGTTTTCAAGGACCACCCGCAGCGTTCAACTCACCCCAGCAGGAAGTGCGCTGCAATCCGAATTCCGACTCGCTTTCGATCGAATTGAAGAGGCGCTGGACCAGGCTCGCAGTCAATCAAGCCGGATTGCAGGCCGGATTAGAGTGGCGAGTGTGACGGGCAGCTTTGCCGATCAGGTCGTCGCCCCGGCGCTTGCCGAGTTTTCAATGACGCATCCCGCGATTGAGTTGGACGTTGATTTCGATCCACACCCGGTCGACATCATCAGGCAGGGATATGATCTTGCGATCCGAGCAGGGACGGTGGAGAGCAAGTCCCTGACAGCGGTGCAATTGGTCAAGCGGCAAAGGGCCGCTGGCGCGAGCCCTTCTTACCTTGCCCGTTGTGGCGAACCACTACGCCCTACTGATCTCAGCGAGCATGAGTGTATCCGCACATTCAGCAACTTCTGGACCTTTACTCAAGACGGGCGAAACCGTGATGTAGAAGTCCACGGGCGTTTCCAGGCAAACTCGGGCAGCGCCATTCGTGCCGCCTGTGAGCGCGGAGTAGGTATCGCTTACATGGCTAAGGCCGGATTTGGAGATGCTTTCGATACAAGAGCGGTAATTCCAATCCTGCAAGACTACTGGAAAGAGCAATCGCCAGTTTCCGTAGTTGTCCCAAAGCAGTCGCACATCCCTATGCGGGTACGAGCGCTTATGGATCACTTGATCGCTGCGTCGCTTGCTTAAACGCTACAACGTGTGTGAATTACTGGGTCGAAAGCCGAATGTTAGCTTTCGCGAAGGAGCGATGGGAAATCCGTCAAAAATAAATGGACGCCAGCCAAGCCTCGTTGGACTGATACTTCATAAGAGCTGCAGATCTCAGCCGGGCAAGCCGTCCTGCCCCTTCGATCAGGCCGAGCTTTTCCCGTCCGCCGTCTCAGGCGCGGCCAGTGGGAAGAAGGGGATGCGCACCTCCAAAGGTGACCCATCGGCTTTGAGGAAAGTGTAAAACCCTTCCATTGAACCATGCGGTGTCGTCAGCGGGCAGCCTGATACGTAATCGTGGCTTTCGCCCGGTGAAAGCTTGGGCTGTTCGCCCACCACGCCTTCGCCATCGACATGGTTCACCATACCGCGCGCATCGGTGATCCGCCAATGCCGCGTGCGCAATTGGATGGCCTCGTGGGAGCCGTTTTCAATGCGGATATGGTACACCCAAAACCATTTGCCCGCCTCTGGATGCGATTGTTCGGGCAGGAAGTTAACGGCCACCCTAACGGTGATCCCTTCGGTGACGGCAGCGTGTTGGAACAGCTCTTTCATACGAATCTCAACCTAGCGATTCCCCTCTCGCCTACAAGAGCCTCAACGCGATTAATCCCAGCTGAGTTCCCGGGCTTGCGCCGGAAGCCGATCAAGCCGCATGCCAAAAATATAGAATAGACTTCATATGGCGAAAATATACAAATCAATCATGTCACAATAATACAAATTTAGCGGAAATAAACTCCCATACCAAATCGAATTCATGACGAGAATATACAAAATTGTACTGAAACGGCAAATATATACATGCGTATTGCACATCATAAATCGAATCATATTATTGAGTGCACGGAGTCGCTGTAAATAACAATTTTGATTTATGGAGACATGAAATGGCTATTCAACAAATATGGACACATGGTAATGCGGGATTACTCGAGCGCATAAATGCACCCCGCGTGAACACTAAGAGCGAGATCAACAAGGCGTTCAGTAAGTTCGACGGAGACATCGTTAATATTGGCGGGTTTGCCGCGGCCGCTTTTCTTCGCATTGGTTTTGAAGGCCGGGTCGTCTTTTATGACCATGGCAGCAAAGACTTCGACAAATCCGGCGAGTTCTGGCTGCACTACGCCCTGCCGACAATCGTGACGCCTGGCGCAAGAGTGCGCAAAGTCATGGTTCGACAGGCCACCGCCAATTTTCAGAAGATCGCGATCAGGCGCATCCATATGTGGGATGGCAATCGAGAGCGTGTTTTCGCCGACGATGATGTGGATGAGAACATGAGCTACGAACGCTCGTTCAACAACGATTATCAAATGGGCTTATCAGTCTCGATGCTGGTCAGGGCTAACAATGCCAATGACGACGTTTTGCGCATTTTCGGAGTGGGTGCCGAAATCGACATCTGATCACATAGACGAACCCCCGCGCATTGTGTCCGCTTGGCACAATGTGCGGGGTTCACCCGGATCAGTTTGACAACGGCGGTGGAACAGTAAGATCAGATCGGCACGTTATCGCTTGATTAATCCCTACCGAGGTAAGTGCCTAAAGATGCGGGTGGAAATTGATCTTGATGCGGCGGCTGAAGCTGGCGTGATCGGCGAGGATCAGGCGATCGCACTGCGCAATTTTCAGGCTGAAATGGACGGCGCGACGCAGGCCACTTCTGAAAAATTTCAACTTTTTGGCGGTTATGCCGACCTTGTGATCGCGATTGGCGCGGCGATGGTCAGTTTGGCAGTCGGTGGTTTCATGGTGGTGATGTATCAAGGCCACCAATTTGGTTGGGACGCGCTCAGCATTGTGGCGCCCTTTCTGGCAGTCGGCGTGCCTCTCGGCATCTTCCTCACAAGCCAACGCATCAATTTTCGTGCGTCGCCCGCCTGCGCGATGGTTATGACAAGCGCGTTTGGCTTCTATAGTTTTGTCAGTGTGATGGCGCTCTTTGGCATCATTTTTCAAGTAGTGCAGGTCGATGCGCAAGATTTGAGCAAAACCTTCATCGCGGTTTTGGTGCTCCCGCATCTTGTGCTGTGCTGGATCCATTGGAAAACGTTCCGCTTTCCGCCGATCCCCGCAATGGTGATCACAGGCTACATGGTGCTGCTGTTTCAAGAAGTTGACAGCGCTGCTTATCTTGCGGCGATAAGCCTTGCGGTCTCGCTTGGTACTCTCGCCGCGGCGGCCTGGTGGGACTTGACCGATATCCGCCGCGAAACCGAACGGTCTCAAGTCGCATTTTGGTTGCATTGCTGCGCTGGTATTCTGCTCTCAAGAACATTATTCGCCCTTCTGACCGGCGAGTCAGTGGTCGATGGTGACCTAGTCTTTACCGGTCTTTCACTCAGCGATGCCCCTTATGTGATGGCGATGATCTTTGTTGCTGCAATCATCTCGCTGCTGTTGGATCGAAGGTCATTGTTGGTAGGATGCCTGATCCCAACGGTTACAATCTTTGAGGAACTTGCATCAGGTGATTGGGGTCAGTCAGTGGGGCTTTTACTAGCAGGCACTGCGCTCATATTCTTCAGCCTGATGTGGGTGCGCCTGCGCACGCATTTACTGAACACGATCCCGCAAAAATGGGCCGCGCAACTGCCGCGTACCAGCCTTATCAGCAAAGGCCAACGCCCAACGCGCCGGGATAAAGAGCTGTGGCATCTCAAGCTCTCTAGCGATCGGTGAGACCGGGCTAAAAGTCAGCCAGGCCCAAGGGCGCATAGGGCCCGATAATCAGTTGTTCGAAGACGCCAATACCTTCGGCATCACCCGTCACCTCGCAGATTATTTGGACATGCCGGTTGTCGAGCTGCGCAGGGTCAAGCGTCGCCAGATCGAATGCCTCTCGCTCAACCCTATCGCCGCCGTGATAGACGCCGTGACCCCAAATGGGATGGGTGTAGCCAAGGCCCTTCATCTGGAAGCGGCTTTTCGAAGTAAGTGAGAGCGATTTGGGCGCGCCGGGCACTTCCAGCTCCAACCGCGCCTCACGCGGCCACCGCGACCCGGATTCCAATTCGCACGTGAGAACCCCCTCGCCTTCAGCCAGCTCCCCTTGCGCCGCGCCGTCTGGCGCCCAAACCGCGCGTGTGTTCCACGCATCGCCTGCCGTGTCGGCGTTGATATGGAAGAACAGCGACCCGCCTTCGATGTTGAGCGGTGTCCATTGCCAGAAAAATGAAGGAACCGGGTGCCCCGGTATCTCCTGCGCATCGCGCGCGCCGACAGGCCGGACACCCCAGGATCGGTCGCGCGTACCCAGCGTACCCGGTGCCATCTCTCGCCGGTCACCATCCAGCGATATCCAACCCGCGTACCGCCCGTTCTGCGTCATCCGCGTGTAGTCCATGAAAGCGCGCGGGCCAATGCGGTGGATGAAGCGCGGTTCTTCAATGGGAAAGGCGCGCGCGTCAAAGGTGAACTCGCCCGCTATCCCATCAGTCTCGTCAATTGTGACCCGCAGTTTTTGCAAGGGTTCATCAATATGGATCGCAATCGGCCCGACGCGCATCGCCATCCGCTCTGACTTGAGCTGCGTTGTGGCGTGGAGACAATATTGCCGCCCTTCGCGGACGAAACTGAAATGCGCATCAGCCACGTCCAGATGTGGGTAAACACCAAATGCGAGCGCAAAAAAGCCTCCGCCATCAGGGGCATAACCGTTGAAGAAGTAACGATCGTAGAAATTGCGGTCCGTTCCTGAAAACGCGATCGGTTCAGGTGTCTGATGAATGGGAAAATCGTCCGCTTTGGTCAGCATCTCTTTAAGCCCCTTCTTCAATCGCGCCGAGCGAATTGTGGTCGAGCGCCAGCGCGCATGCGCCCCGCGCCATGGAGAGGAAATTCGCATCGCCCCGCTCTGTCCGCTCAACAAAGGCGGCGCTGAAAACGGCCGTGGTAAGACCATGCAGCGCCCCGAGGCGGTATTCGCGCCAGATGTCTTCGCGGGTCAAGGGAACGCCGCGACGGCTCATCTCCTCGCAATAGAGTTCCAGCAGTTCATCCTCATGCTCACGCCGCAACGCATCGCCGATGCCGGTGCCCATGAAATAGCCGATATCGGTCATCGCGCGTCCCGCAACCACAGTCTGCCAATCGAGCACGGCGATAGGCTCTGCCCCGCCCTTGATCTCGAACAGCATATTGTCGAGCCGGAAATCACCGTGGACCAGGCATTGCGGCTGGGAGAGCCGGATAGCGCTCAAGTCTCCGAGGGCCGCAACCGCATCGCACAGCTCCATAAACTCCGGCTCAAGCGTGGTTGAGTAGCGTTCTTTGAAGGTTGCTTGTGCTTGCGGGTAAAGGGCGTTGATTTGCTGGGTTACCGCTTCGGGCGTGCGCAGCCATTCGGCATCCAGCGCTTCGGGGTTTTCCCATGAGCCTGCATGCAAGGCAGCCGCCTGTATGATTGCAGCCCGCGCGTCTTCGATAGAACAGCCTTTGATCTGGTTGCCGCCGCGCGCCGGGCCAAGATCCTCAAACAGCAGGATAAAATCGCCGCCATTTTCGCTTATCTCAGCGCAGTGGGTGATAGGCGTGCGCACAGGCAGTAAGGGCGCGATGTGGCGGTAGAAATTCACCTCTTTGGCATAAAGGCCCAACATCGCTGCGGTGGCTCTGCTGCGTTCATCGGCGGCGGGAAATTTGGCGGCGAGCGTGCGGCTCTCGCCTCCGGCGAACCCAAGGGTAAAGCGGACGCTGTCACCGACTTGCCCGGTGCCGATAGGCTCCCAAGCGATGCGAGTAACCCGGCCCAAACTGGCATACTCGCTGCCCGCCAGCACTGCGCTCAGCCACTTGGCGGATACCGCGTCGGGATGCGCTGGAAAGCCGCTCATCCTTTGGCGAGCTCGTCCTCTATCTGCCCAAGGCGCTCCTTGCCGAAGAACATCTCGGTCTCGCCGCCTTTGGGCCCGACATACATCGTCGGTATCCCAAACGCGCCGCGCTCAACCGCATGATCGGTGTTCGCGACAAGACCTTGCTTGACCTCGTCGGTCTGAGTGCGCGCGAACAGATCTTTCGCATCAAAGCCCGCCGCGCTGACAGCAGCGCCCAGCGTCTCAGGATTGAGCACATCCACACCCTCTTCCCAGATCGCGGGCAGCATCGCCTCTACGAATTGCACCGCGCGCCCATCCTGATCGGCTGCAAAGCACATACGCTGCAAGGTGATCGAATTGAACGGAAATTGCGGGTGAAGCTTGTACTTGGTCAGTTGGTGCCTTTCGATAAAGCGCTGCATTTCCAGCATGTCATATTCGACTTTGCCTTTCACATCCTTGTTGCGGATCATCGGCGGAGCGTTGCCGGTCAGTTTATGCATCCCGCCAAGGAATACCGGGGTGATGTCAAGCTCGGCACCGGTGCGTTTCACCAAGTCGCGCAGCGGCCACCAGATCAGATAGGCGTTGGGACTGACGAAATCGAAGATTAGCTCGACGCGGTTGGCCATGTGTTCTCTCTCCCTTTGATTGCGCGTTGGGTTGCACGCGTAAACCCGTTTGGCAAGCAATCTTGGCTTCGCGGTCGGGCCTTACTAGTGTCGAACGCCCAATCGGGAACCAAGGTGTGCGTGCATGGGCTGTGATGTAGAGTTTTACGCGTTTCGCGAAGCGCCTGATGTGGCAAAGCTTCAGTCGACTAAGTGGCTGCCCGCCTGGCGGCTGTTCAAGCAGAAAGATGCGAATGCGTGGTATCTCGAAGGGCCCACTGAGAACGCGTCGATAACCTTCTTCGAACCGCTTCATCTCCATGGCGCAAAACCGCCTATGTCCGCAAAGATCAAAGCGCAGGCCAAAGCCATCCGCGATCGGATCAAGCAAGAAGGCGGCGACGTAAACCTGTTCGACGAATACGCTCTGCGCATGTGCGCATCGCTTAGCGCTCAGTTGGGCCAGCCGGTTATGTTCGCGGGCGGCAATGACGAGGGCTTTGACTGCTTCATCTCATGCGAAGAGGGATCGCTGGTCGAGGCGAAATCTGACATTCACTGGTACATGGCAATCGTGGTTGGCGGGGACGGTACCATCTCCATCGACCAGTTCTTTGATCCCAAAGCCGACCAGAACGCACTCATCCCGCGGCGTGAGTGCCAATCAGCAAGTGAGGGCACCGCCGCTTTCTTTGGCGCGGATGATTGGACGATCACCTCTGACCCTCATGATTTTGACGCATCCAGTTATGAACTTGTGGCCGAACACGGCGAAGCCCCGCAGGCAGAGCTGAGCCTATCTGAAGCGCTGTTTAAGCGATTTGGTGCAAAGCCCCAGCCGCGCGAATTGCTCGATGAGATTGCTCCCTATGTCGATGGAGCGCTCGCCGAAGATCTTAGCGATGCGGAGAATGAGCGGCGCTTTGATGCGGACACGCAAACCGGACAGCTGGTTGTCTATCTTGGCTATTGCCGCCAAAAACCGGCGTTCAAACACCGCCACCTGATGGGCGCGCTAAAGGCGCTCTTATCGGACCTGTCAGGTTATACATTGGCGCTGCGGCCCAAGCCCCAATTCCGCAAGGACAATACCGGATTAGAGCGGCAAAGACAGGCATTGGCGATGCGCTGGAAAGCGATCAAGCTTGAAGGCCGGATACTCGGCTGATCCGCTGGTCGGGTTGTTTTGACAAACAAGAGCAAAAAACCGCACGGATCATCACTCGAATTGCAGACATTCCGCTATCGCCCCGCTTTTCAACGCCATTGGCCGAGGCTAGTCATTCGTTCGACCAACAAGGATTGTCTGGAAAACATGAGCCGCCGAAGCGGTCGCAGTGAATTTATCAGGGGACTGATACCATGCTAAAGCCGATTGCCCGCCCGTTCACTCGCAACACCAGCGCGCTTCTTCGCGTTGCCAGCGCCCTGAGCCTGAGCATGGCTGCAGTGCCCGCCGTTGCACAGGAGCAACCGAGCGCACAAACGGCTGAGGCAGTTGACGAGCGTCACATCTGGGACCTTACCGATTTCTACCCGACCAAGGATGCGTGGGAGGCCGAATTTACTCGCCTGCGTTCCAATGTCGGCGGGCTCGCGCCATATGAGGGGCGTCTGGGCGAAAGCTCTGAAACCTTACTCGAAGCGCTTGAGTTGCGCACTGCATACATCAAGGAAATCTCGCGCCTCGGAACCTACGCTTCCAATTCCTACAACGCCAACCTTGCTGACCCTGCAGGTCAGGAAATGCTTGGTCGCCTTGGCGCGTTGGGCCGAGAAGCAGGCGCAGCGAGTGCTTTTCTGGTGCCCGAAATCGCGGCAATCGGCGAAGAACGGCTGATGGTCTTTATTGCCGAAGAGCCGGGCCTTGAACCGCACGCGTTTTTCCTGCGCAATGTTCTGCGCCAGTCGGAACATGTCCTCTCGCCAGAAACCGAACAAGTGCTCACGCTGATGAGCGGCGCTATCGGTGCTTCTCAAAGCGCGCGCGATTTACTCTCCAATGCCGAGATAGAGTGGCCGACCATTACTCTTAGCGACGGGACCGAGGCGGTCATCAACAATGCCGGCTACGGCCTCTATCGCCAGGCCCCGAACCGCGCCGACCGGATCGCCGTATTCGATGCTTTTTGGGGCACTTGGAAAAAATACGAAAGCACACTTGGCGCGACGCTCAACGGCGAAGTCCAAGGCAACGTCGGAAACGCAAGAGCGCGCGGATACGACAATACGCTGCAATACTTCCTATCGGGCGACAACATTCCCGAAGGAGTCTATCGCACGCTTGTTGAAGTCACGAATGAACGGATCGACGTGCTTCACCGCTATTTCGAGCTCCGCGGGCGCATGCTCGAGATCGAGGATCTTGGATATCATGACATCTATCCCGCTCTGGTCGAAACAGATCTGACTTTCCCGATTGACGAAACGCGCGAGCATGTCCTTGCTTCGATGCAGCCGCTGGGAGAGGAGTTCACTGCCAGGTTTGCGGAAGCTTCACAGCAACGCTGGATGCATGTGTACCCGCAGCCGGGCAAGCGTTCGGGCGCCTATATGTCCGGCGGTGCCTACGATGTGCACCCGCTCATCCTTTTAAACCATCAGGACGATTATAACAGCGCATCGACCTATGCCCATGAATGGGGCCACGCGATGCATCAGGTGCTGACAAACGAGAGCCAGCCCTACGAGCTTGCCGACTTCTCGATCTTCACAACCGAGATTGCCGCCATCGCCAAGGAATTATTGCTTCAAGAGCATATGCTCGAACAGGCTTCGAGCGAGGACGAGAGGCTGTATTACCTCGGTTATGCGCTCGAACAAATGCGCGGCACATTCTATCGCCAAGTCATGTTCTCGGAGTTCGAGCTTGCAATCCACGAAGCCGTCGAGCGGGGCGAAGCGCTGACCGGTTCACGTATGACCCAGATCTATGGCGACATCCTGAAACGCTATCACGGGCATGACGCGGGCGTCATGAACATCGCGGAGCGCGACCACATTGAGTGGGCTTACATCCCGCATTTCTACTACAACTTCTATGTCTATCAGTATGCGACCTCCATTGCCGGAGCAGCCTATTTCGTCGACCAGCTCGAACAGGATGAAGAACAGGCCCGCGAGACCTATCTCAGCTTCTTGAGAGCGGGCGGATCGGATTATCCGATGGAAATCCTGAGGGACGCCGGCTTGGACATGAGTTCGCGCGAACCCTACGACGCTGTAATCGACCGCATGGATGCCGTTATGGACGAAATCGAAGCGATCCTCGACGCACGGGAAGGCTAATCGCGTAACAATGTACTGGTTCGCGGTGGCGTTAATGGCCGCTCGAACTTTGCAATTGCGTCATCATAGGGCGCTCAATGTGCCTGCCTCTCCCTGCGCGAAAAGCGGCTACAACTTATGCTGCCTCAGCCTTAGTCGGGGCAGCAAGAACCGCACTGCCCCGACCTAAGATTTCCAGAATTGTGAATGCGCCAAACATCCGTATTTGATGATCACACTTGTCCACTGGTGATAAGAGTGATCGCGGCAACCACATAGATCCCTGAGGTAAGGATGCTGCCGATGGACCGCGCGTGATTGAGCAGCGTCCAATTCCGAACATATTTTTCCCAGTATATCCTGGCATCGAGACTGCTGTGATCCAATTGAGCGAGCGCGTTGTTCATCGGCACATTGCCAAACATTGTCATGAGAAAGACGCTGGAGACATAGACGATAGCGGCGATGACAAGTGTCACCAGCGCGGCGCCGTCGAACACAAACAGGCTGTAGCCGGCAAAAAGCACCGAGAAGACGGCGATTGAAAGGATGCCAGCAACGAACTGCGATTTGATCACATCGCGGTTGATGTGCTGCATCGCTTCGATGCCACCAACTGGCTCAGTCTTTTTAAGAGCAGACATGATAAACTCTGAAAATGCGGAGAAGTTGCCTCCAACAACAGCGCTCCAAAGCGCAAGAAAGAGGCAGAAATAGAGGGGCCAATCATAAGTCATTGGGTCATCTCCTGATTGAAGGGGTGCACAGGCCGCATTGGGTCTTCAGCTTGGATTCTGAAATTGAGCGCGAGCATCGCCACGGCAACAGCAAGCTCGAACCACATAACGATGACGAGCTGATCCGACGGCGTGCCGTGTAGATACTGGCTGACCAGTCGGCTGAAGCCATAGCTGCCATAGACCACCGCACCTGCAACAAGGCCCAAACTGGTCAATTTTGCTTTGATCGCACTGAGGATCATAAAGACGCCGGTTATGACTAGCAGGCCGCTCGGCGCTGTCACTTCGGACATGAGACCAGCGTCGTGCTCGACAATCACCTCGCTTGTAGCAAGGAAGATTGTCGGCGCGGCCATTATCCAACTTCCGATACCAATCAGGATGGCTCCTGAAACGGCCAAGGCTGTTCGTGTGCCAAGGTGCTTCATGCCGCTACCCTCCATGCGCCAGTTGCTGCAACCTCACGGGCGTAGTCTGCAAAGTCCTTGGGAGCACGGCCAAGCGCGCGTGTCACACCGTCCGTCAGATGAGCGTTGCGGCCATCGAGCACGGTCGAAAACAGGTAGTCGAGCATCCACACAACGTCTTTCGGTGCGCCAGATTTGGTGAGCTCTTCGATGAAAGCATCATGCGGGACATCGACAAAAGCGATCTCGCGTCCGGTCGCAGCAGAAAGGTCTGCTGCAATATCGACCATGGTCATCAAGCGTGGACCGGTGACTTCGTAAATCTCTCCATTGTGCCCCTCTTCGCTGAGGGCCGCGACCGCGACATCGGCAATGTCATCGACGTCTACAAAGGGTTCTGGCGTGTCGCCTGCTGGCAGAGTGATCGCTCCGCCAAGGACCATGTCGATGAAGGCACCTTCAGAGAAATTCTGGCTGAACCAGCTGGCGCGCACAACCGTCCATTCAAGACCGCTTTGCGCCACGATCTGCTCGCAGTCTTGCGCTTCCTGTTCGCCGCGACCGGAGAGGAGGACGAGGCGTTTGACGCCGCTCAATTTGGCTCGCCAGACCAAAGCGCTGATCGCATCTTTGGCGCCTGGCATGGCCAGATCCGGTGAGTATGTGATGTAGATGTTAGAGACGCCTTCCAGCGCCGCATCCCAGCCTGCCTCGTTGTTCCAGTCGAATGAAGGAAGAGAAGAACGAGAGCCAATGCGGATGCCCTGACCCTTTTGGATCAGGCGATCTGCAACTCTTTTACCGGTCTTGCCGGTTCCACCGATTACCAAGGTGATTGGTGCATTGTTGTTTTGAGTGGTCATGTGCTTGTTCCTGTTTGTTGGAGACAAGCATTGATTAGGTGAGAAGCCTCAGCGTCTCTTGCCCCAGCACGACAAGCTTTTTGCAGATGGCGTCATTGGCTTGGTGCTGCGCCTAATCGGAATGAGCGCGGCGTCTCACCCGCCCAACGTTTGAACGCTCTGGTAAAACCGCTTTGTTCGGCAAAGCCTGTGAGAAAGGCGACTTCTGCAAGGCTGTAGCTCGTTTCGCGCAGTAGCTGTTGGGAGAGTTCTCTACGTGCCTGATCCACGAGGCTTTGAAAGGATTTGTCCTGATCGGAAAGCCTCCGCTGCAAGGTGCGCGCGCTCATCCCAAGCGACCCTGCGACGGATGAAAGCGTTGGTACCCCTTCGCTTAGCATTTTGGCGACCGCTAATCGCACCCGCTTATCAAGGCTTTCTGGCGCAGCTTGCTTTGCAAGCTCTGCCTCAAGATGTTGGTCAAAGAACTGGGCAATCGTTTCATCGCCCAGTCTGTTCGCCACATCCAGGCTTGCCTCGCTGACAAGCAAGGCGTCGCGCCCGGAGTTGAAATGAACCGGACAGTTAAAGTGCTTCTCATAAACCGCCGCATCACCGCGAGCGCTGTGTTTGAAGAAGACAGCAAGCTGTTGAAAGGGCTGGGAGGCGACCTCTTGGCAAATTGTCATTACCGAGGACATGCTGGCTTCGTTTGAAAGAAGCATACCGGTCTCGGCATTCCCCGACTTGTCCAAGCTGAAGAACCAGCCATCGTTGCCGTGTTCAAGGCTGTATGTTTCTGCGTTGCCAAGCACATGGCCATATCGCGTCGATCTCACAAAGGAACCGCGCAGGTCAGGTGCAGATTTCCAAGCAAGACCGAAGGCGCCGTATTCATCGCTCTTCATCGTAGCGCCTATACGCAGCGGCAAGGTCAAGCCATCGGGATCGCGCTGCGCGAGGGTTGCGAAGAAATCGTAGAACTGATCGGCTGCCACCATCAGCTTGGGGTCTATTGTCCCATCGGCCGGAACACCCATGCTCGCTAGCAGGTCGCGCGTTTCAACGCCTCCACCAACGTGGGAGAGCACTTTGTGAACATAAAGCGATGTGATCTGGTTCAAACCATGCCCCACTCGTCTCGGGGCAATCTATCAACTGCGCCAATGACCACAAGCTAGGCGTCCAATTTAATGCGGGCCGCGTTTAGTATCATCAGGTTAGGATCGATGCACGCAATCGCCCAATGCGAACATTTGGAAGAGACTTGAGGCACCGAATGAGGCTAGCTTTCTCTTGCCTCGCTTGGAAGAGTGACCGGAACGTCCCCTTCCAACCACCAAGAGGCGTCATCGCCTTCTATTCTCGGCTAGACCAATTCGGTCGTTTCTGCATCGCGGCCACTTTCGCTCTTGGCCTAATCCACTCCCATCGGCGCCAGACCCAGCTCGACGCCGGTGCGGTCTTCAAGAGCAAACTTGTCAAACAAATCAGCGCTTGCCGCATTCAGGCCCACGACCCGCGTATGCCGGCCATTTCGGCGCATCCGCTCAATCACCTTTTCCAGCGCTCCGATGGCGGAGATGTCCCAGAAATGCGCCTGAGAGACATCAATCACGACATTGTGCGCTGCGTCTTCATATTGGCTTTCCGGGCCGAGTTGATCGACGAACTTGTCAACGCTTGCGAAGAAAATCTCACCGGTGACCACATAGACCGCGCTGTGCGGGCGGCGCACGCGCTGAACGGTGAAGAGGTTGCGAACCTTATTGGCGAAGAAGATGCCCGAAAGCAGCACGCCAATCAGCACTCCGAGAGCCAAGTCATGCGTCCACACAACGACGATAACAGTCGCGACCATCACGACGGAGCTGGACGGGGGATGGCGGCGCAGATTGGGGATCGAATTCCAACTGAACGTCCCGATGCTCACCATCACCATTACCGCGACCAAAGCGGGCATTGGTACTTGCCCGACATAAGGCCCAAGCACGGTAAGGAGGAACAGCAAGAACGCGCCCGCGGTGAAAGTCGACAAGCGCCCTCGCCCGCCAGAGGCAACGTTGATAACCGATTGCCCGATCATCGCGCAGCCGCCCATTCCGCCAAAGCAAGCGGCAACGATATTGGCGATGCCTTGGCCCCCGCTTTCGCGCTGTTTGTTGCTGTCCGTGTGGGTCATATCATCGACAATCTGCGCGGTGAGCAGGCTTTCAAGCAGGCCCACAGCAGCCATGGTCGCCGAATAAGGCGCGATGATCTGGAAGGTCTCCCATGTCAGCGGCACGTCGGGCAGAGCGAATGTCGGCAGGCCATCGGGCAATGTTCCCTCGCCCGCGACATTGTTGACCGGCAGGCCCCAATAGACCGTCGCTGCGGTCAACAGCACGATCGCCACCAGCGGGCTTGGCACCGCTTTGGTGATGCGCGGGAACCCGTAAATGATCGCGAGGCCTGCCAAAACCATCGCCCAGGTCCATGGGCCAACCCCTTCATTGCCCGGCCAAAGCTGCGGGATTTGCGCCATGAAGATAAGGATCGCCAGCGCATTCACAAAGCCGGTGATGACGCTTCGGCTGACAAACTGCATCAGCAGGTCGAGCCGCAAAAGCGCTGCGATCCCTTGAAAAATCCCCATCAAGATGGTCGCCGCAAACAGGTACTCAACCCCATGTTCGTCCACCAGCGGTATCACCACCACGGCAACGGCAGCTGTCGCTGCTGAGATCATTCCTGGACGCCCACCCGTCAGCGCAATCACCATCGCAATCGCAACGCTTGCGTAAAGACCCACGCTTGGATCAACGCCTGCAATAAGCGCAAACCCGATGGCTTCCGGAATCAGCGCCAGCGCCACTACGATACCTGCAAGAATATCGGCGCGCGGCTGAGCAAGCCAGTCACGTTTGAATGTAGCCGCGAAAGAGCGGTCTTGTTGCATAAGCAATGCTTTTCCTAAGCTGTCGGTGGTAGCGGGACGCGATTGGTGTGCGCTATCCAGCTGAAAGGTCCCGCGCGCCATAGGCCGCTGCGCTGCATCGCACAATAGGGGGCTCAACTGGGGGGGTACAAATGCTGCGCGCAATGGAAGCGGGCGCGCGTCTATGGTTAAGGTCGAATTAGCACCGCTCCATGTAATATTTGTTAGGAAGTTACTTGTAACAATTTGTAAATCAGCGGCTAAAATGGCGGCTGCCATGGCTCTGATAGTCGTTTCAAACGACCCCGAGAGACCAACGTCAAAAAGCTCACGCTTCGCGGCGTCCATCGACGGGTTGGATGTGCTTAGAAACCGGGGTGGTCCGCAATGGCGGATTGCCCCGGTTTTTGGTTTTCCGCACTGAATGGCAGCCCGTATTTCACCTCAGCCAGCATTTGGGTCTAGGCTGGGCTGCTCTCAGATCGTCCGCTTTGGGCGCTTTTGGGTTGCGGCCTCGTCCAATCGGCTTTGCATTCAATCATGGTCGGACATCTCAGCCTTCCCGCAACACGCTTCGCACTCTGGCCAGGTTGCGCCGACTTACCGGGACGTGCGAACCATCCGCCATTTGTAACTGGCCAGTTCCCGCGCTGTCACGGGTCAAGCTTTTGACACGCTCCCGATTGACAATGTGCGAGCGATGAACACGGACAAAACTATTGGAAAGGTCTTGCTCTAAAGAAGCGAGGCTCGCACTGTGCAAGGCGCTGCGGCCTCCACTCAAAAAGACTTCGACATAATCACCTGCCCCACAAAAGCGGATGATGTCGCTTGAATTGACATATTCGACGTGGCCGTTGCTGCTTAACTCTATCTTTTTCAGTTCTTCCGTCTCAGGTCGCGGTGGCCCGCCGTCATCTTCGCGATGTGCTTGTTTGAAAAGCAGCCAAAGCAGTCCGGTTGCGACAAGCAAAAAAAGTGCTGTGTCGAGAAAAAAACCACCAAGCAATAGGATAGACGCCGCAAGCGATATTCCAGCCAATGCAAACCAGCCACCGCTTCGATTGCCTTGCAGATATGCGATGACGCCGCCCAAAGTTACAGACAATGAAGCAGCAACAAAGACAAAGACCGTCTTCATATCAAAGCCGCGCACAAACCCGCTGATCAGAATCATGACTGCGAGCAATGCGCCCAGTGCAAGCACTCGACGTTTTCGATGAGGCTCGAACAGAACGTGCAGCACATATCCGGCAAAACTCAGGCCAAGGCCAATGGCGAAAGTTAGGATCAGCGACAGTCTCAAGTCATGCAATGGATAAGGATAGGGCATGATCTGTCGCGTTGCCTCAACCGCAAGCTGCAACGCTGCCATGAGCGACAAGAGAGCGATCAGGGCAGAGCCCTCTCGTTCATTGCCGCGAATAGATCTCACCCCGAAATAGACGAAAGAAGCGACAAACAGGCCAAATGTGATCAGCGCAAACCAGGTTGCGGGCCCTGGTTGACGCGGATCGCGATAGGGCGCGAGAACGAGGTTATGGATCGGTGAGTTGAGGGTTATCTCGCCGTTCATGGAGGACATCCGCAAAAGAAGCCTGTTTCGGCCAGTCTTTAGGGTTCCCTCTGGCACGAAGAACACCGCATCCATATCTCCTGCCTCTTCGCGAAGGTTGGAAGCGCCCGGCTTTCCATTGCTGCCGATTGCGACGCCATTCAGAACAGCCTGCGTGGAGGCTTTTGCGCTGAGAAATAGGCCAAGTGGCTCGTCCATTTGGAGCAGATCGGGGCGAGCCTCAAACTCAAGCTCAATCCAAAGCATTCGGCCTTGCGGATCTGCTTGGTAGAACAAAGCGTCCTGGCACTTGCCTTGTGCAAAGTCCGGCGGGTCGTTTGCCTCTGTAGCGGTCTCACAGACCCTAACCGGATGGTCGATCAAACTCTGATAATTCTGGGCCAGGGCGCTTGCTGGCAGCACAAGGAACGAGAACAGGAGGATAGCAAGGCGTAGCACTGGAATCCCTATAGCCACCGATCATCGGGAAGTCCCCCCGTTAACCGAGCAGAACGCTCCGCTAACAGAATTCTCTCTTCGCAAACCCAAGGGCACGATCAAATTGGGAGCATGATTCTACAGTTTAGAAGAGACAGAAACATGAGAAAGCTACCTTTACTCACCGCCTTGGCGCTCGGTCTGGCTACTCCGGCACAGGCGGAGAGCCATTCAGACATGGCCACAAATGAACAGCCCATCACGTTTGAAACCCGCGCCGGCGAGAGTGTAGAGGCCTTTCGAGGTACCTTGAGCGTACCGATGAACCGCCGCGATCCAGCCAGCGGCATGACCGAACTTGCTTATGTGCGTTTCCCGGCCACGACCGAAAATCCGGGCAATCCGATTGTGTACCTCTCTGGCGGCCCAGGCGGCTCTGGCATTGGCACCGCGAGAGGCCCGCGTTTCCCCCTGTTTATGGCCATGCGCCAACATGGCGATGTGATAGCATTCGATCAACGCGGCACGGGAGAGTCGCAAAAGCCGGAGCTATGCATATCGAGCGCTGAGATAGGCGATATGGAGCTGCTAAGCGATGCAGAACACGCTGAACGCTACCGTGACGCGACCCGAGAATGTGCCGCCATCTGGAATCAGCAAGGGGTGGACCTACGTGCCTTCACCACAGCAGAGAGCGCACGCGATCTTTCCGATTTGCGCAGACACCTTGGCGCTGACAAGATTTCACTTTGGTCGATATCTTATGGCAGCCATCTGGCGCTTGCCGCGCTCGCCGAAATTCCAGAAGAACTAGACCGAGTGATCATGGCTGCAACCGAAGGACTTGATCAAACGGTCAAGCTACCAGTGCGAACACTTGGCTATTTTGAGCGACTGCAGGAGGCGGTTAATGCGCAGCCTGAAGCTGCCAGGCTCTATCCCGACATTATTGGCCTGATGAACCGCGTACATGCGAAGCTGGATGCGGCTCCTATGACCGTGACCGTGCCGACCCGCGAAGGGGAAAGCTATGAGCTTTTGCTTCAAAAGCGCCATTTGCAGCAATTTGCGGGCGGCTTGATCGCTGATCCGCAGTTCGCGTCGGTCATGTTGATGATGTATCGGCAAATTGATGAAGGCGATACGAGCCTTGTCACAATGATCCTGCAGCGGTTCTGGACACCAGATGAGCCTATCACTCTTTCTGCGATGTCGACCATCATGGACCGCGCATCGGGTATCACATCCGCGCGCCTGAACGCATTTGAACAACAAGCCCACACTTCGCCAGTGGGACAATACCTAAACTTCCCAATGCCACAGATATTGAGTGAACTGGTAGAAGTCGATCTTGGGTCGAATTTCCGCGACGGGCCGTTCGGAGATACCCCGGTACTGATGCTCACTGGCACACTCGACGGGCGCACCTATCCAGAAGGCCATGCAGAGGCAACAGCAGGCTTGAGCAATGTTCAGCAAATTATCGTTGAGAATGCCGGCCACAACCTTTTCATGACTTCACCTGAAGTCGGCGAGGCAATGCACAATTTCATGCGTGGGCAGGCGCTGCAGTCAGACAGGATCTACGTTGAAGCTCCTGACTTTGCAAAACTGCCAGACCTAAACCGTTAGCAAAGCGGAAGTGCCATAAAATGTTGTTCCACAAGGGATACCAATATTAGGGGCTGGGACAAAATTCTTGCTTGCTAGAGGAGGCATCTGACGGCGGATTGCAAACCGAAGGTCCGCTTTCAATGCGCAGCCTTAAATCCCTGCCACCGCCATCGCTCGGTCCATATCCTCGGTGAGATCAGCGATATCTTCCAAGCCCACATTGATCCGCAGCAGGCCATCGGTAACGCCCATCGCTGCCCTGCCCTCTTCGCCCATAGCCGCATGCGTGGTGCTTGCGGGGTGGCACAGCAGGGTGCGCGCGTCGCCGATATTGTTGGAGATGTCGATCAGCTCAAGCGCATCGAGCAGCGCAAACGCTTTTTCGCGGGTGCCCACATCGAAGGCAAAGATCGGCCCTGTTGCCTCCATTTGAGCGGTGGCAAGGTTGTGCTGCGGGTGGCTCGGCAGGCCCGGATGGCGCATAGCGCCTCCCGCTTTGAGAATGCGCGGCTCAAGAAACTCGCCCAAGGCAATCGCGCTGCGGCTCTGATGATGCGCGCGCATCGAAAGCGTCTCGAGCCCTTTATGGACCACCCATGCGTTAAAGGGTGACAGGTTCGGGCCGGTGTTGCGTTGGAAGGGGAGGAGCACCTCGTTGATCCACTCCTCGCCGCCGCAGATGGCGCCGGCAAGCACCCTGCCCTGCCCGTCCATCAGCTTGGTCGCGCTGTAGGCTACGACATCCGCGCCAAACTCCATCGGGCGCTGCAAGGCGGGCGAGGCAAAGGCGTTGTCAACGACGGTTGTGATCCCGTGCGCTTTGGCGAGATCGCAGACGAATTTGAGATCGACGATATCAAGAGTGGGATTGGCCGGGCTTTCGAAAAAGAACACCTTGGTGTTGGGCCGGATCGCGGCTTCCCAAGCTGCATTGTCAGCGCTGTCGATCACTGTCGTCTCGATCCCAAAGCGCGGGAGCAGATTATCGACCAGCCAGCGGCAAGAACCGAACGCGGCGCGCGCAGCCACGCAGTGGTCTCCGGCGGAAAGCTGACACAAAAGCGAGGCAGTCATCGCCGCCATGCCACTCGCTTGTGCGCGGCAGGCGTCTGCGCCTTCCATCAGCGCGATCCGTTCCTCCAGCATCGCCACGGTCGGATTCTGGAGGCGCGAATAGGTCATGCCTTGCGCGTCGCCCGCAAATCGGTCTGCGACCGTCTGCGCGTCATCATAGGTGTAGCCTGAGGTGAGGAACATCGCCTCGCTCGTCTCACCATGTTCGCTGCGCCATGTGCCACCGCGCACGGCCTGCGTGGCGGGGCGCCATTTGCGCGTCGTGGCGCGGTCCATTCCGGTGGTCTTCTTCATCTTGGCAATGCGCTTAGTCGCGAGAGAGGTCGCTCGCAAGCAGGCCCGCATTGATTCCGATACGCGCGGTCTCAGCATGGTCCACCACGTCGAGCATCAAAGAGCCTTCGATCAAAGTCATAAGATAGCGCGCCCCGCCTTTGGGATCAGGGTCATCAAAGGGCATTTGGGTCTCCAACCAATCCAGCAGCCTGTCCATCATCGCCTCGGCCGCCGCCTTATGCGCCGGATTGCCGCGCGCGGCCCCTGCGACAATCTCCCACCACAAGACCAAGAATGGCTCCATCATCGGATTGCGTCCTTGGGCAAGAATACGGGCGACGACGTCTTGTCGGCTTGTCGGCCGCTCATCCCCCATCATCGCATCGAGCCCTGCCGAATACAGCCCCGCAATATACTCTAGCAAATCGGCGATCAGCGATTCTTTGTTGCCGAAATGGTAGATCAGCATCCTATCAGACGTCTCCGCCGCCTTGGCCAAGGGACGCAAGCTTGCACCCCCCAGACCATGTTCCAAGACATGCGCGGCGAGTTTTGGCAGCAGCGTTTCCTTCGACATATGGGTCTTGTTTTCGGGCATGATCACTTTGCTATTGTAGCAGACGCTACATTTCGTTAAAGGCTGTTGTAGCAATCGCTACATATTACGGAGATTCGCCATGGACTATCTGCAAATCCTGTTCTTTCTCGTCTACGCTGCATCGCTCTCAGTAGGCGTCTATGTTCTCGCGGCCAAGCCAGCAAAGGGCAATGCCATCGCCGCCGCCATCGTCTGTGCGCTGTTCTTTGGCTACACTGCGGTGCAAATATGGTCGGAAGGCATTATAATGTTCTTCACCAACCATTCGGCCAATATGACAGGGCTTCAGGTCTGGTGGGATCTGGTGATGAGCGTGCTGATCGCGTTCTTCTTCATCCTGCCACGAGCGCGTGCTGCTGGAATGAATGTGATCCCTTGGGCCATGGTGGTTGCCACCACGGCGAGCATCGGCTTGCTTGCCATGTGCGCGCGCCTGTTCTGGCTGGAAAATGAAGCGGCGAATGCTCAGCCACAATCACCAACTGCACCGGCCCCAGCCTGATCGGCCACTTTCAACCCTCTTGTCTCGCATCGGGCACCGCACTAATCGCTGGTGCCCGATGCTTGAGGCCAGCTCTCCCGACACCTCCCCGATCGACGATCCGCCAGCACAGAGCCACTTGGCTCTCGCGCAGGAGCGGCGCGATCCCATGGTCTTGTGCATCGCGATTGCGGCAGCGTTTGCGCTGATTGCCGGCGTCTGGTTGACCATTCCCACGGTCCCGCACTTTGATGAGATCCACTATCTTCCCGCCGCGCGTGAACTGATCAGCTGGTCGAACGGCGAAGGCGGCGAATATCTCAATCCAGAGCATCCCATGCTGGGCAAACAATTGCTGGCGTTGGGCATCTCGATTTTCGGAGACAGCGCCTTGGGATGGCGGATCATGCCTCTTTTGGCGGGAACAATCGCACTGTTCGCTTCGATGCGCGCGCTTTGGCATGCCAGCTATGATCGGTTTGCGACGATTGCGTTTGGCGTGCTGCTGGTGACGGGCTTTCCGCTCTACATTCACGCGCGCATTGCGATGCTCGATATCTTTATGGTGGCCTTTCTCACGCTAGCCGCATGGCAGTTTGCCGCCGCTATTCGCGAGCCTGAACGCGGGCGCTGGCGGCTGATCGCGACCGGGATTGCGATTGGCTGCGCTTTGGCATCAAAATGGAACGCGGTGCCGATGGCGATGGCGTTTGGCCTCACCTTTTTTGCAGCACGGCTTTCGGCGGGGCGCAGACGCCTGTTCACAAGCGCGCGAGGCATTCCTGTGCCCGGCGTGAGCTTGGTTGAGGCAGCCATATGGCTGGGCGCGCTGCCGCTTGCGGTCTATGCGCTGACATTCCTACCGGGATATTCGCTGGGATCACAAAGCCAGCCTTCTCCCTTGGTGGAGCATGGCCTGATTGGCCTGCACAATCACATCCTTGAACTGCAGCAATCTGTGAAAGACCCGCATCGCTACCAAAGCACGTGGTCGCAATGGGTGCTGAACACGCGCGGCATTTGGTATCTTTATGAATTCGTTGACGGGGCACAGCGCGGGGTGCTGTTGATTGGCAATCCGATCACGATGTTGCTGGGCATCCCAGCGATGGCATGGTGCCTTGTGATGGGCCTGCTTAGAGGCGACTGGGCCAAGATTGCCGTGGTGGTGGGATATGGGGTCAGCCTTGGCCTGTGGCTGATCGCCCCCAAGCCTGTGCAATTCTATTATCACTATTTTATGCCCAGCGTGTTCTTGCTGGGCGGGCTTGCGCTAACCCTCAGCGACCTGCGTAAAGCTGGCCGGACATGGATCGCCTATGGCACGCTGTCAGCGAGCGCTGCCATGTTCGCGCTGTTCTTTCCCATCATCTCAGGCGCGCCGCTCGATGGTCCCAACGCCTTTGCCGATTGGACATGGTTAAATGGGTGGCGCTAAAATCGTCCCCAGACGAACCGGCTGGATAGAGCGAAATTCCACACCGAACCGATCAGAATGCCCACCAAAGCCGCTAGCGCCCAAAACACACCCTGCCCTGCCAGCAAGGTCGCGACTGCGAAATTGGCAAAGGCACCGACAGAGCAAGTGAGGCAGAACCCCGCCCAGCCGCGCAGTACATTTGCCCAGCCTTTCAGCCTTTGATCACGATAGGTCAGCCAATTGTTGAGCCAGAAATTGAAGCTCATCGCGGCCAGCACCGCAATCGCCTGCGCCAAGGCAAAGCCTTCCCCAAACCCAAACAGAAGCGCTCCCAAAACCGCCATATGAACCACCACGCCCAGCGCGCCGACCGTTCCGAACAGGGCAAAACGTGTGGGGATCAACCGGCCCAGTGTCTTGTCAAAAAGCCCGGCAAGAAAATCGAAGAGGATCGCCCGGTCAAGCTTGCTGGTCCCTTCCCGCCGCGCGCCAAAGTTCAAGGGAAACTCCTTCACCCGCAGCGGCGATGGCGAGGTTGCGAGCAGGTCGAGCAAGATCTTGAACCCAATGCCGGACAGACGCGGCACCAAAGCGCGCGCGCGCGCCGTGGGCAGCATGAAATATCCACTCATCGGATCGGTCAACTGCGCGCCAGTGATCCGCCGTGCGACTGCATTGGCAATGCCTGAAAGCCGCTCACGATCAGGATCGGCCCATTCATCCGTGCTCGCGCCTTGTGCAAAACGCGATCCGACGCAGATATCGGCTTCATCGGCCTTTAGCGCGGCTAGCATCTCCAGCAGCAGCGCAGGATCGTGCTGATGATCGGCATCCATCACCGCTGCATAGGGCGCGGCGGTTGCGCAAAACCCCTCTATCGCGGCGCTCGCCAAACCGCGCCTGCCAATCCGTTGGATCACGCGGACGCGGCTGTCAGACAAAGCGAGCGCGCGTGCTTCGTCTGCGGTGCCATCCGCGCTGTCATCATCGACGATGAGAACTTCCCAGCCATCTTCGCCCAGCGCATCCACAATCCGATCAACCAAAGGCGCGAGATTGCCCCGCTCATTCAGCGTTGGAAGGATGATGGCAAGCTGAAGCGGCATAGTTTGCGTGTGGGATCAAAGGCGCTCGCGCACCGCCTCCCCAATCGCCTGTGTGCCATGCGATCCACCAAGATCACCGCCGCGAATGCCGTCTGCCAAGGCGCGCTCAACAGCGGCTTCGATCCGTGCAGCGTGCTCTTCCATGCCGAACGAGAGACGCAGCATCATCGCGCTGGAAAGGATCGTCGCCATCGGGTTCGCTTTGCCCTCGCCCGCAATATCGGGCGCGCTGCCATGGATCGGTTCGTAAAGGCCGAAAATGCCATAAGCGGTTTCGCGCTCTCCGACCGAAGCGCTTGCCAAAAGGCCGATGGAGCCAACCGCCGCGCTCGCCAGATCAGACAGGATATCGCCGAATAAATTGCCGGTCAGGATTACACCGAATTGTGCCGGATTGGCGATGATCTGCATCGCGGCGTTGTCGACATACATATGGGAAAGCTCAATATCGGGATGCGCGCCAGCGGCCGCGTTGACGGTGTCGCGCCAGACCTGACTGGTCTCCAGCACGTTGGCCTTGTCCACGCTGCACACACGGCATTTGTCATCGCCTGCGCGCGCGGTGCGGAAAGCGATCTGTGCGATGCGGCGCACTTCGCTTTCGCTGTAGTTCATCATATCCCAGCCTTCGCGGCTGCCATCAGCGGCGACGCGCTCCCCTTTGTTGCCGAAATAGACATCGCCCGTCAGTTCGCGCACGATCATCATATCCATGCTGGCGGCGATCTCAGGTTTGAGCGGCGAGAGATGCTCCAGTCCGGTAAAAACCTTGGCGGGGCGCAGATTGGCGAACAAGCCCAAATTCTTCCGCAGACCAAGGATCGCCTGTTCCGGGCGCAGATGCCGTTCCAACCCGTCGCATGTCGGATCACCCACCGCGCCAAACAACACCGCGTCGACTTCCCCGGCAATGGTCAGCGTTTCTTGGGGCAAGGGATGACCATGGCGTTTATACGCGATGCCGCCGACATCGCCTTCAAACAGGGTCAGGCCGGGCAGGCTGAGCGCTTCAAGCACTTTCACCGCTTCGCGCGTCACCTCTGGGCCAATACCGTCGCCCGGTAGAACAGCAATCTTCATTGGGGGAATTTACTCCGTTATCCGCGCAAGTCTTCTATTGCGCTATACGCGCAAGCCTTTCGCCAAGCGCCACGCGCGCCGCCATAACATCGCGGGCGCGCGCATCAAGCAGGTGGTCGCGTATGGGACGGTGGAGCCCGCGAAAAGCCTCAAACTGCGCGGCGAAATCGTCAGAAAGATCAGGTTTGGCCCCACCATAGCCAAGCTCACTCAACAGCATCGCCTCATATCCCACCATCGCGGCCAGCCAGCCTTTGGCCGAAGGCGCATGGCAAATAGCGGTGAGAAGCCCATCAAGGCCGCTGTAAAGATTGGGATAGGGGCTGCGCTCAGGCAGAACGCTTGCGGTGAGCGCGCAGGCCCACTGAATAGCGGCGGCGGGAAGCGGCTCTGTCATCCAAGGCGCGCGGCTGATCTCAAGCTCAATTCGGGCAAAGGGCAATTGGCTGTCGGATTTCGCGCGCAATTCCAGCGCCACCGCATTGCCGGGTATCATGACTGGGCGCAGTTGGCGCCCTCTCCCACCCGCTACATAGCCAGCCACAAGGCCATATTGCTCGGTCAAAAGCCGGGCGATTGCGGCTGTTTCCCCGTGTGGACGAGAGGCGATTAGGATGGCGCGCGCACGAATATCCATCGGCGCGCGCTGTGCTTACTTGCCTGAGAGCTTGGCTTCCAGATCGGCCACTTTGGCTTCGAGCGCATCAGCCTGTTCGCGCGCCTTTTGGGCCATGGCCTTCACCGTTTCAAACTCTTCGCGGCTGACAAAATCCATGCCGCCCATCGCTTCTCGCATCTTTTCACGCGCATTTTCGCGCGCTTCTCGCGTCATGCCCGCCATGGTCCCGGCGGCGCTGTTGGCGATTTTGACGAAGTCGGCGATGATCGGATTTTCGCTTTGCATATGCGCTATGTGGTCCTGTGGTTTCCAGATGTCTAGAGGGTAACCTCGACCGCAGCGCCGCTTTCTTCAATCGCGCCGCCATCAGGGTTTTCGACGATGAACTGGTAGTTGAGCACGCTCGCAAAGGCCACCCATGCAAGATAGGGCAGCAACATCAGCGCAGCAACTCGCCGGATTTTCCAGAAAACAGCGATCACGAACAACAGACTGACGGTGACATAGATCAGGACATAAAGCCCCAACTGCATATTCTGTGCGCCGAAGAACACCGGGGTCCAGGCAAGATTGCCGATAAAATGCACCGCGAACAAACCAAGCGCGAGCAATCGTCCCCGCGCTCCCCAAGCGCTGGCGATAAGCGCCAGTGACAGGCCGATCACAACATACAGGATCGTCCAGACGATCCCGAATGCCGCGGGCGGCGGGAATATCGAAGGTTTGGTGAGGCTTTGAAACCAGACAGTGTTAGGACCACCAAGCTGCCCTGCACTGAAACCCAAAAGCACGATCAACGGGACCAAGAACAGCGCCCACCGCATAAAACTGGCGCGTAATTGAGCCTTTGAAGCGAGAAAGTTCATCATCTCTCCTGATTGAGCGCGCACTTGCTGCACGCCGTCGCCCTATCGTTAAATCCGTTTGCGATTCGACCAATTGGCCTTTCCAAAGGTGCGATACACCAGCGCGGGGTGCGAGCAAATCACGGGACCTCATGCTGCAATGTTCCGACACACTTTTAGACAGAACACCGGCTCCACAACGCGAACTATTTTCGAAAGAAAATGATAAGGCCATGTGCGCTTTGCAAAGATTGTGTTAGCGTCGCCACATTCTTGCCGTGATTCGGGGCGCAACTCGGTGGGAAGTGATAAGTGCGCCTCACTCTATCAACCGGGTTCGTGCTGTGTGGGCAGGATCTGATTAGGGGAATGAAGTTACATGAAAAAGACCAACTTTGCATCGATGCTCGCCGTTTCTGGTGGTCTCGCGCTCGCAACCGCTGCTTGCTCGGCTCCTGCTGACGAAGGCGCAACCGACGCAGACGCAACTGCAGTTGCTGATTGCGCCGCTGGCTGCTGCGCGGCTGGTGATTGCGCTGCTGGCTGCTGCGCCGCTGAAGGTTGCTGCGCCGCTGGCTGCTGCGCCGCTGGTTGCTGCGCTGCTGGCTGCTGCGCCGCTGGTTGCTGTGCCGCTGGTTGCTGCGCCGCTGGTTGCTGCGCCGCTGGCTGCTGCGCCGCAAGCTAAGCCTTCGGGCGACGCAAAAGCGTACCATTCCGGCCGATGGCAGCTTAGGTTGCCATCGGTCGTTTTGTATCTACCGCAGGTCCAAAGACTCCCCGATCAATGAGATCGGATTTCTGGCCTGTAACTTTGTATTTTGAGCGCTAGAACCTGCCAGCATGACACCTATTGAAGCCGCGAACACCGTAATTGAGACCATCACTCAGATGGCACAGGAACAAAAGCCGCTCATGCTGCGCGTCGTTCCTGAAGAGGGCGCGAAGTTCTGGACCCATTATCCAGATAAGGATGCGCGCGACAAATTCTGCAAATCGCGCTGGTACTACCACGTCCACGCCCCCGGCGACCGCGATCCCGATGAACACGGACATTTTCACCTTTTCCTTCACCGCACGCAATTGCCCGAGGGGTTAGAGCCCAAGGTCTGGCCCCCTCAAGGTGAAGATGCAAAGGCGCATGTCACCCATCTGATCGCCCTTTCGATTGACACGATGGGCATTCCGCGCAGCTGGTTCACGGTGAACCGCTTTGTCACCAATGAATTTCTCTACCCCGCTGACACGATGATCGCACATCTCGACCACTTCAATGTCGACAACACACCCCAGGATGACTGCGTGAACCGCTTTGTCACCGCGATGGTCGCGTTGTACCGTGATGAGATTGCAGAGCTATTGCGCGAAAGAGACAGGCAGCACGCCGCTCTGGTCGAAGAACACGGCAAAAAATGGGCCTATGAAAAGCCGAGCGGAGTTGAGGTGCTGTCATCCATTCCGATAGATTTGGATACCAAGATTGGCAGCATGGAGTTGAGTTAGGTCCGAAGGGCCGAAACCAAGAATTCAATATTGCCTTGGGGGCCGGTTATCGGGCTCTCGACAATGCCTTCAATATGCCAACCAAGCTGCTCTAACCATTCACGAACTTCGTCGCAAACGCGTTGGTGCAGAGCTGCATCGCGCACCACGCCGCCTTTGCCGACTTCGTGTTTTTCGACTTCGAATTGCGGCTTGATCAGCGCGACCAGCTGGCAGTGTTGTTCAGCCAGTTCCAGAGGGCGTTCCAACACTTTAGCAAGCCCGATAAAGCTCGCATCGCACACCACAAGGTTGCAGCCGCGTGTGATGTGATCGCGGGTTAAGATCCGCGCGCTGGTCTGTTCGAGAACTGTCACCCGCTCATCTTGCCGCAGCTTCCAGGCCAATTGGTTGGTCCCGCTGTCAACCGCGAAGACATGCTTCGCCCCGCCCGCCAGCAGAACGTCGGTAAAACCGCCCGTGGAGCTGCCAATATCCATCGCAACCTTGCCAGCTGCGTCCAGCCCGAAATGCTCAATCGCATGGGCAAGCTTAATCCCTCCCCGGCTGACCCAGGGGTGATCGCGCCCCCGCACTTCCAGCGCAGCGCCCTGCGCCAATTGTTGCCCCGGCTTTGCGATTTTGGCCTCACCGGCAAACACCACGCCCGCCATGATCAGCGCCTGCGCGCGCGTGCGGCTTTCAGCAAGGCCTCGCTCTACCAACAGCTGATCGGCGCGGTTTTTTTGGGATTTGGGCGGCTTAGTCATAGACCTGTCAGGCGTTAGCGCGCATTGGGATTCTATGAAAGCAATCTACCTTCATACCGCCGGGGCTGTTGCGCTCACCTTTGGGCTAGGCCTGACCCTCGCCGCATGCGTTCCGAACGCTCAGCCGCCTGCGCCCACCCCTGCGCCTGCGCCTGTGGCGACACCAGCGCCAACTCCAACACCCGCACCGCCGCCTCCCGTGCAGGAGCGACAATACGACAATTATCTCGACGCGCCGCAGACACCGGGGACGTGGGAATACTCTGACGAGCGCACGATTTGACCGCCGCCTTTGGTCGCGAAACGGACTACGACTTTATCTTCGCCTGTGATGTGAGGAGACAAGTTATCGGTCTTGGGCGACATACATTGGGCCCGCTTACCGGCGCCCGGACGATGGAGATCAGTACTGAAACGGTCTCTCGCCACGTTCGAGTTGCGGCCCCACTCAAGGGGCGATGCGCTCTTCATCACGGAGCTGGCTGCAAACGATCCATTCCTCGACGCGATGGCGATCACCAAGGGGCGTATTGCCATTGGCGTAGAGGGCGAACGCACGCTCTATTTGCCCGCATGGGTCGAGATAAGCCGCGTGATCGAAGACTGTCGCTGAGCGTCTTTTTCCCGATTCTATACGTTAATATCCACAGGCTTGTCCTCAGCCTGCCCACAAGTGCTCAACAAGGGCTCAAAAACGGAAAAAGCGCCGAGGGAAACCCCTAAGCGCTCTTCCAAATTGCACTTTGCGATAGCTTTCTATTATGACGTGGGAAAAAGTTTTTTCAAGACTTGTGTGAGCGAATCAACTGATTCAAAACAGTACCCGAGGCCAGCGGCGAACGCGGCTCTCGGCCCCCGGTGATACGGCAGGGTCTTGGCTTACAAGCGCGAAAGGAGGTGATCCGATGTCTCATGGTTCAGTAGAGAGGTCGGCAAGTTTCCGCGCGAGGTATATTCGGTAAAATTTCCCTATCGAGTAAGACTTCGTGAGCGGCGCTTACCGCCGCTGACCATGAAAGGGTCAAACCTCCTACGGGCGAGGTTTGGCCCTTTTCATTTGGAGGTTTGTGTTTCGCTTGCCCTTGGGTTCGCGCCACATTATCCGCCATCCCATGAACTTCACGCGCATCCCCCACCCTGCTCCAACGCATGACAATGTCCGCAAGGCCGCGATTGCTGATCCCGGTTTTGGCACCGTCTTCACCGATCACATGGTCACGATTGACTATGACGAAGCAAAAGGCGGCTGGCACTCTGCCCAAATCGGCCCGCGCGAAGCCATCGCGCTCGATCCGGCGGCGAGCGTGCTGCATTATGCGCAGGAAATCTTTGAAGGGATGAAGGCCTTTGCCCATGCCGATGGCGGCCTTGCGCTGTTTCGCCCCGAAGAAAACGCCCGCCGTTTCAACGCCAGCGCGCGGCGCATGGCGATGCCGGAAATCCCTGAGGCATTGTTCCTCGATGCGGTGAAGCTGGCGGTTGAGACCGACGCCAATTGGATGCCCGATGTCGAGGGCGGATCGCTCTATATTCGCCCCTTCATGTTCGCCTCCGAAGCGTTTCTCGGTGTGCGCCCGGCCAAGCAATACAAGTTTGTCGTGATCCTCGTATCCTCGGGCAATTACTTCAAGAACGGGGTCAACCCGGTAAAAATTTGGGTCAGCCAGGATTACGTTCGCGCTGCCCCCGGTGGCACCGGCGCTGCAAAAACCGGTGGCAATTACGCCGCCTCGCTGGTCCCCCAAGCCGAGGCTATCGAACACGGGTGCGACCAAGTCGTCTTCCTTGATGCGGTCGAGAAAAAGTGGATCGAGGAACTGGGCGGCATGAACCTGTTCTTCGTGCGCAAGGATGGCAGCGTCATCACCCCGCCGCTCACCGGAACGATCCTGCCCGGCATCACCCGCGACAGTCTGATCGCGATGCTGCGCGAAGAGCGACTGGAGGTTCGCGAGGAACCCTATTCGATAGACCAATGGCGCGAAGAGGCGGAAAGCGGAGAGCTGCTCGAAACCCTCGCCTGCGGCACCGCGGCGGTGGTGACTCCGGTCGGCACAGTCGCCTCACCCGAGGGCGAGTTCACCATCGGCACCGGCGGCATCGGCCAAATGGCAATGAAAATGCGCGAGAAGCTGGTCGGCGTGCAAAAGGGCTCGGTCGAAGACAAACACGGCTGGGTGATGCGGGTTTGAGCGATGGGCGAGCTTTTCAACACCTCTAGGGGCACGAAGCTCAAGCAAATGCTGCCGTTTTATGTCGCTATGATTCTTCTTGCGTCGATAGTCGTGTGGTGGATCCATGCTCAGTGGACCGCTCAACAGTTCGAACCAGTTTACGAGCAAGCCGTTCTAACAGGCTTTGGAAGCGACGGACGCATGGGTCCGGCCATCTGGGCTGAAACCAACGATGGTAGAACTCACAGGCTAAACGTAGCGAAGTCTAACATAGACAACTGCCAAGTCGGCGGATCGATCAAACTTGAGCGCCGAGGCGACAGTCTTTCCGTGGCGGACATTGCGTGTGAACAAGGCTAATGCCGAAAAGCATCGCCCCCATCCAAGTCGCCGCGCTCTACCGTTTCACGCGGTTCGAGGATCACGCATCCCTCAAAGACCCGCTGCTTGCCCTATGCGAAGAGGTGGGCGTCAAGGGCACGATCCTGCTCGCCGCTGAGGGGATCAACGGCACCATTGCAGGGAGCGAAAATGCGATTGCTGCCGTGCTCGATCACATCCGCAGCCTACCCGATTGCGCGCCGACTGAAGTTAAGTTCTCCCATGCCGAGGAAATGCCCTTCAACCGCATGAAAGTGCGGCTGAAGCGTGAGATTGTGACGATGGGCGAACCCGGCATTGACCCGCGCCAATCGGTGGGCCGCTATGTCGATCCGCAGGACTGGAACGCGTTGATCTCTGATCCCGACACGCTCGTGATCGACACGCGGAACGATTATGAGGTCGCGATCGGCACATTCGAAGGCGCGGTTGATCCCAAAACGCCGAGCTTTCGCGACTTCCCCGCATGGTTTCGCGAACACCGCGAAGAACTGCTCACCGGCAAGAAGAAGGTCGCGATGTTCTGCACAGGCGGCATTCGCTGTGAGAAATCGACCAGTTTCCTGCGCCAAGAGGGGATCGAGGACGTCTTCCACCTCAAAGGTGGCATCCTCAAATATCTCGAAAATGTGCCCGAAGAAGAGAGCCTGTATGAGGGCGAATGCTTCGTCTTTGACCAACGTGTTTCGGTGAAGCACGGGTTGGAGCTGGGTTCCTACGGACAATGCTTTGCCTGCCGGATGCCGCTTTCGGCGGAGGAAATGCAATCGCCCGATTACGTCCCCGGCATTTCCTGCCCGCATTGCATCGGAGAGCGCAATGAAGAGCAGCGCGCGCGCTATGCCGAGCGGCAAAGGCAGCAACAGCTCGCCAAGAAACGCGGCGCAGCGCATGTGGGCGCGGTGGTCGAGCGCGGCTCCGATGAGTACGGGGACGATGACGCTGCAAGTGTGCCGGATGGCGGGTGGGAGGCCAACTATGCCGACGGGACGCTCACCGATGCGCTGGCAGACAGCCTCGACAAAGATACATGAGCACCCTCCCCATCCTCTATTCCTTCCGCCGCTGTCCCTATGCCATGCGGGCGCGCATGGCTTTGTGGGTCGCGGGGATCACGGTGGAACTGCGCGAGGTCAAACTGGCTGACAAACCGCCCGAACTTGCGGAGGCCTCTCCGAAGGCGACCGTGCCGGTGCTGATCCTCGAAGACGGCGCGGTGATCGATGAAAGCATCGCCGTGATGCGCTGGGCATTGGCGCAGGCCGACCCGGAAAGCTGGCTGGCTGGAGATGACGCCGCGCTGATCGCACAGGCCGATGGTCCCTTCAAACATCATTTGGACCGCTACAAATATCCCAACCGATACGAGCTCGAGGCCGACCACGGCGAAGTCGACCATCAGGCAGAAGGGCTTGCGATCCTTCAGCAATGGGACGCGCGGCTGGCTGAACACGGCCAGATGAGCGGACCCATGCGCAGCCTTGCTGATATCGCTCTGTTCCCCTTTATCCGCCAATTCGCCAATCACAAACGCGCGTGGTTCGACACACAGGACCTGCCGCATTTGCACCCTTGGCTCGAAGCGCATCTGGCCTCAGACCTATTCGCCCATGTAATGCCCAAATTCGCCCCGTGGAAATCGGGCGATCCTACGGTGAAATTCGGAGAGGTCTGACACTCCAAGTTAACCAAAACACGTCTTGTTAAGCTTTCGGGCGTACCGGTTTCATATGGACAGACTGGCCCCCTTTCATGAGATTGAGTTCTTCGAGGAGCATTGCGAGGTGCATTCGAAGGTTAGCGGGTTCTGGAGTGCGCAATCCATCCAGACCTATTTTGACGCAGTCGACGCGGCCTGCCTGCCGCTTGTCAAGGCGCGCAAGCCGATCCATGCATCTGTCGACTTCGAAGGTTTTGTGCCTCAAGATCGTGCGACCGGCGACGCAATTCGCAATCACTTGCTTACCGCTTGCAAATTCGGGCTCCGCAAAGTCGGCATAGTGAAGGCATCGGCGCTTGTGAAAATGCAGTATCGCCGTCTGAGCGAAGGAGTCGTGGTTGAATATTTCGACGATGTGGCGGCAGCAAGAAAATGGCTGCGCAGTTGAGTTTCAAGACAACAGACGCCGGGAACATATCCAGGAAACCCACCGCCTACATAGGTACACATTAGCGTTAAACTCACCCAAGAAAGGTAACGCGGTCCAATGCAAAGGCTTGCTCCCTCTTTTACCGTGACGCGTGAAGACAATCCGCGTGAGATTCATTGGACAGTCGTGGGCCTGTTCGACCAGCAAAAAATTGGCGAACTCTTCAGCGCTCTTTTAGAAAGCTCCAAGCCTTTTCGCGATGACCGCAAAGGGTTTCGTGTGCTGGGCGATCTGCGCGATTTCGCTGTGCAACAGCGTGAGGTTGCCGAGATGATGGAAACATCTCAGGAGGTTTCTGCCCAGTTGGGCGTTGACCGAATGGCGATTGTCTATTCATCCATGCTGGTGAAACAGCAATTTCGTCGGGTCAGCGACGCATTGGAATGCGAATTTTTTGATGCCAAGGCCGACGCTATTGCCTGGTTGCGCGAACCCAAGCAGCCTCAATCATAAAGTGAGTGCGCTGCGAAACGCGTCGATAAGCCAGCTCGTTGCCGGGCCCAGCTTGGTATCACGGCGCCACAGGGCTGAGAGCGTGTAGCTTGCGCCCGGCTTTTCCGGAAGGTCGAGTTCAACCAGCCGCCCCGCTTTCAGATCATCCGCCACCATCTCGCGCGGCATATTGCCCCAGCCCAGCCCCTCTTTGAGCAGCGAGTGCTTAGCCCCCAGATCGCCCAAGCGCCATGTGAGCGGACTGAGCACCGAAAATTCGCGGCCCTCGGTTCGGGTGGATCGGTCTGAGAGAACCAGTTGCAAATGCTTACGGCTTTCCCCCGGCTCCACATTGGATGCAGCAAGAGGGTGGCGCGGCGCCGCAACAGGGATCAGTTCAATGCTTCCGATTGCCTGCCGATCCATCGATGCGTCTTCGCTGACGACTGGGCCGCCAATCGCCAATTGCGCCTCTTCTTCGATCAGGCACGTTGCGACAGCCCCCAACCCTTCGATCCGCAGATTCAGCGCAACGGTGGGGAAGGTCTTGCGAAAGTGACCAAGCACCTGTGCAGTGACATCACCCGGCACCATAACGTCGACCACAAGTCCCAGATCGCTTTCCAATCCGGCATGAAGGCTCTGGGTTTTCGCAAGCAGAGCATCGACTCCATCGGCCACCAGACGCGCTTCGGCTAGCAGTCCTTTGCCCGCCTCGGTCAAAACCGGTTTGCGAGATCCCTCGCGGTCAAACAAGGATACGGCCAGCTGTAGCTCTAACTGAGTGATCCCATAGCTGATCGCCGAAACCGCCCTTCCCATCTGCCGCGCTGCACCGCCGAAGCTGCCCTGTTCCACCACAGCCAGGAAGATGCGCAATTGATCAAGAGACGGATCACCGAGTTTCATGGCCATATGTTCAGATAATTTGAACATTATTGCAAGTTTTATCGCACTTATCCGATGCCATGGATTCACCTATCTCCACATCCAACGGAGCAAGGCTCTTGCCGGACAAGAGCTCTCCAAAAGGAGAATGACCATGACCAAACCCATCATTGAACTTCGTCCCTTTGGATCACTTGGCGCTGCCAATCACGGTTGGCTGGATGCGCATCACCACTTCGCTTTTGGCGGCTACCACGATCCAGCGCGGGTCAATTGGGGCAGCCTTCGGGTGTGGAACGATGACACGATTGCACCCGGCACCGGCTTCCCGACCCACCCGCATGAGGACATGGAGATCATCACATATGTCCGCAAAGGCGCCATCACCCACCGCGACAGCATGGGCAATGAGGGCCGCACAGAAGCGGGCGATGTTCAGGTGATGAGCGCTGGGACCGGCATTCGCCACTCGGAATACAACCGCGAGGAGGAAGACACGCAAATCTTCCAAATCTGGATCATCCCCGATGAACGCGGCGGTGAGCCAAGCTGGGGTGCGCGTGCCTTCCCAAAGGGCGACCGCGCTGGAGCCTTCGTCCCGCTGGCAAGCGGTAACGACAACGAAGACGACGCGCTGCCTATTCGCACCGATGCCCGCGTTCTGGGCGCAACGATCAAAGCAGGCGAAAGCGTGACCTACACCCCGTCTGCCGCTGAAAGGCACCTCTATCTTGTGCCTGCCACTGGCAAGGTCCGCGTCGAGGACGGCGAAGACGGCGTTCGGGCCAGTGCCCGTGACGGTGTGGCGATTACGCAGCTCGCCGAGGTGACCATCACCGCCCTCGAAGACAGCGAAGTGGTGCTAGTGGACGCCGCTTGACGCTTCCCCTTTCCCCTCGGGGCTGACCCGTATCCCCCTCCCCCTGGGTCGGCCCCACCCCTTTCTTTCAAGACTTTAGGAGATTTCCCATGACCAACATTCTTCACATCACCGCCAGCATCCAAAGCGATGCCAGCGTGTCCACCGCTCTTGGCGCGAAGCTGGCTGACGGCTTGGCTGCCAAGTCGGGCGCGACCATCACCAAGCGTGATGTCGCCGCAAACGATCTGCCTTTTGTAAGCGCAGAGCGGTTCGCGGCCAATGGCACCCCGGCCGAAGATCGCACCGCCGAGCAAACCGAACTCGCCGCAATCGCCGACACTTTGATCGCTGAGCTGCAAGCCGCCGACACCATCGTGATCAGCACGCCAGTCTACAATTTCGGTGCGCCCGCTAGCCTTAAAGCATGGGCCGATCTGGTCGCGCGCGCTGGCACCACATTCAAATACACCGAAAACGGCCCCGTGGGTCTGCTCGAAGGGAAAAAGGCCTATATCACCGCAGCCTCAGGCGGAACGCCGATTGGGTCAGACATGGATTTCATGTCTAACTGGCTCACCTTCTTCCTCGGCTTCCTTGGCATCAATGATGTTGAGATCATCGCCGCCGACGGGATCATGGGCCAGGACGGCGAAGCCAAAATCGCCGCCGCGCATGAGAAAGTGGCCGCTTTAGCTGCTTGAGGATCGACACACGCTAAAGGCCGGGGCGCATCCAAGCGCTCCGGCCTTTTGTGCGTCAGATCTCAGGCAGGCTCGCTTTCAGCTCCTCCAGCCACACATCAGCCACTGCATCGCTCGGTGCGCGCCAGTCTCCACGCGGGCTAAGCGCGCCTTGTGAGGAGACTTTAGGACCGTTGGGGATCGCGCTGCGCTTGAACTGAGAGAAGCCGAAGAAACGCTTCAAGAATTTCTCCAGCCACTGCGCTATGGCCGCAAGGTCGTATTCGTTCTTGCGCTCCTCAGGGAAACCCGCTGGCCATTGCCCCGCGCTCGCATCCTTCCAGGCATGCCAAGCAAGAAAGGCGATCTTGCCGGGGCGCTGGCCGTAACGGATCGTGTGGTGGAGAAAGAAATCATTCAATTCATACGGCCCGATATGCGCCTCTGTGTCCTGGATCGCGCCATCTTCACCTGCGGGCACCAGTTCGGGTGAGATCACGGTGTCGTAGACACTCATCAGGATGTCGCCGCATTGTTCGCTGAACTGCTCGGTCTCCACCGTCCAACGGATGAGATAGCGGATCAGCGTCTTGGGCACGCCCGAATTGACACCGTAATGGCTCATGTGATCGCCCACGCCATAGGTGCACCAGCCGAGCGCCAGCTCTGACAAATCGCCGGTCCCCACGACAAAGCCAGAATGCTGTCCTGCAAGGCGGAACAGATAATCGGTGCGTAGGCCCGCTTGGACATTTTCAAAAGTCACATCATAGACCGGCTCACCGCTGGCAAAGGGGTGGCCCATATCTTCGAGCATCTTTTGCGCGACCGGCTTTATGTCGATCTCTTCAGCACTGATGCCAAAGGCTTCCATCAGCTTCCAAGCGTTCGATTTGGTGCCATCCGACGTGCCAAAGCCGGGCATGGTGTAGCCGCGTATCGTGCTGCGTGGCAGGCCGAGCCGGTCGCACGCTTTGCTCGCCACGATCAGAGCATGGGTGCTGTCGAGACCGCCGGATATACCGATGATGAGCGACTTGGCCTTGGTCGCCTCAATCCGCCGCATCAAGGCATCAACCTGAATATTGAACGCCTCGTAACAATCCTCATCGAGGGTTTTCTGGTTGTTGGGCACGAAGGGGAAACGGCGCACCGGACGGATGAGGCCAATATCGCCCTCCATCGCCGCATGCTCAAACACGACGCGGCGGTAGCTATCCTCAGGCCGGTCATGCGCCTCAGCGCTGTCGGCAAAGGTCTGGTTGCGCATCCGCTCGCCCGCGATCCGGTCAGTGTCGATGTCCACGACGCACAGTTCCGGGTCGAGATCAAAGCGCGCGCTTTCGGCGAGCAACCCGCCCATCTCGTAAATCACACCCTGCCCGTCCCAAGCAAGGTCAGTGGTGCTCTCCCCATGCCCGCTCGCCGAATAGACATAAGCGCAGATCGAGCGCGCGCTCATCGAACGGCAGTGCAGATGGCGATCATCCGCGCGGCCGATGGTGATCGGCGAGGCGGAGAGATTGCACAGGATAAGAGCGCCTGCGAGCGCGGCGAGAGTGCCCGGCGGATTGGGTGCCCAGAAATCCTCGCAAATCTCAACGCCGAATGTGAAACCGGAAATGTTGGAGGCGGAAAAGACAAGGTCAGTGCCAAACGGCACTTCCTCGCCACTCACCCCGATCCACAAATCCTGACAATTGCGGCCATGCGCGAAATAGCGCTTTTCATAAAACTCGCGGTAATTGGGCAGATAGCTTTTGGGGATCACACCCAGAATATCGCCGCCCGCAATGACAATTGCACAATTGTAGATCTTGGCGTTGCGCCGCAGAGGAGCGCCCACCACCAGCACGGGGGTCAGTTCGGCGCTGGCTTGCGCGATTTCGGTAAGCGCCGCTTCGCTCGCATCAAGCATCGCGTTTTGGAGGTGCAGATCGTCAATCGCGTAGGACGAGATGCACAGCTCCGGATAGACGACCAGATCGACATTGCGCTCATGCGCCTTGCGCGCTTCGGACAAGATGCCTTTCACATTATACGCAACATCGCCCGTGCGGTGACATGGCGTCGCGGTTGCCACACGGACAAAGCCTTGGGTGTGCATGTCGAAAAAAGGGTGCGTGTTCTCGCTCATGATCCGCGCTGTAGCCGCAATTGCGCCCTACTCCAAGCGATCCAAGCATCCCTGCAAAGCCCCCGCCGACAAGCATCGCTTTCTTGCCTGACAGACAAAGCTTTGCGCATCGACGTTGCATGTTTGTCATCAAAGCGCCACTTCGCTCGGCGAGCCTCAACCTGCAAACTCCATCCACGAAGGAGCACACATCATGGCCGACCCAACCTATACCCCGCCCGAAATTTGGACCAACACCGAAAGCGGTGGCCGCTTCGCAAGCATCAACCGACCAACATCCGGCGCGCGCGAAGATAAGGACCTTCCGCGTGGGCAAAACCCGTTTCAGCTCCACTCGCTCGCCACGCCCAATGGGGTTAAAGTGACGATCATGCTCGAAGAATTGCTTGAGCTCGGCCACTCTGGCGCAGAATATGACGCCTACACCGTCAATATCGGCGATGGGCAGCAATTCACCAGCGGGTTTGTTGGGATCAACCCAAATTCGAAAATCCCCGCGCTGATCGATGCGAGCGGAGACAGAGATTTCCGCGTGTTCGAAAGCGGCGCGATCCTCGTCCACCTTGCTGAAAAGTTCGGCGAGTTCCTCCCCACCGATCCCGCCGCGCGCGCAGAAGTGCTTAGCTGGGTGTTCTGGCAGGTCGGCACCGGTCCGTTCATCGGCGGCGGGTTTGGCCATTTCTATGCCTATGCGCCGGAAAAGTACGAATACCCGATCAATCGCTATGCGATGGAGACCAAGCGGATTTTTGACGTCGCAGATAAGCGTCTTGGTGAAACACGCTTCCTTGCAGGCGATGAATACACCATCGCAGACATGGCGAACTTCCCATGGCTCGCACCCTTTGTCGCCGGCACGATCTACAACGAAGCCAAGCGCTTCCTATCGATCGATGAGTACAAAAATGTGGGCCGTTGGGCGCGTGAGATCGCAGCTCGACCCGGCGTGCAGCGCGGCAGACTCGTCAACAAGGTTTGGGGCGATGAGGATCAACAACTGGTCGAACGCCATTCAGCCGCTGATTTTGAAGGCAAAAATCTCGATTTTACGTTTTGATTTTGGTGGAAGGGGCGGTTTTCGCGCGAATTTCGCATCTCCGCCCCTTCACATCTGAAAAACCCGCGTTATATCGCCCCTCTCACACTGGGGTGTAGCCAAGTGGTAAGGCAGCGGTTTTTGGTATCGCCATTCGCAGGTTCGATCCCTGCCACCCCAGCCATAATTTCTTAGCCTAGTTGCCGAGCCACCTTACTTCACATTCACATGATCGAACGGGCAGTGGCGGCAGGCTGAGCCGCAGCATTTGCCGCGTTTTTCATGCGCGAGCTTGCTGAAGACCCAATATCCCGTCTCAGGATCGATATAGCCCATCTCCCCGCGCGCGCAGGCCTCTTCGTGAAGCTGAGTGTAGGAGGGTTCAGACATTTCGAGCCGCCTAGAGCCGCTCTTGCGCTCGAACTCAAGCCCTAAGGCTTGCCCGCCATCGCGATGCTTTGACCGGTGATCCATTCAGAGGCAGGTGAGACCAGATACAGCACCAGCCCGGCAATATCGCGCGGCGTCCCCAGCCTTCCGGCGGGCAATTGCAACTGTTCGAGCAGCGGGCCGAAATCCTCATCCGACATATTGAGCGCCTTCTTCACCGTATCGGTCGGCACGAATCCAGGCATGATCGTGTTCACCCGCGTCTTTGGCCCCAGCTCCATAGACAGCGTTTTGGTGAGCATGTTCACCCCTGCTTTGGCTGCCGAGTAATGCGCGCTGCCCGGAAACGGCTCCAGTCCAGCGAGCGAAGAAATGTTCACCATCGCGCTGCCCTCTCCCAGGTGCGGGACGGCGGCCTGCACGCTGTAGAAAACGCTCGAAAGGTTCACCGCGAGCGTCTTGTCCCATTCCGCAGGGTCAAGTTCAGCAAGGGGCGCGGAGACCAGCGAGCCGCCTGCATTGTTGACCCAGATATCGAGCCTGCCGAACTCATCAACCGCGCGCTCAGCCAATGCGATCATCGCATCGCGGCTCGACACATCAGTTGGCTGGGTCACCGAGCGCGATTGGTTGGGAGCATCGTTGATCGCTTCGGCGGTCGCTTCGATCTGATCGGCAGAACGCGCTGCGCAGACCACATTCGCGCCCGCCTCGGCAAGAAGAGTTGCAATCCCTTCGCCGATGCCTCTGCCTGCCCCGGTAACGACCGCGGTTTTGCCAGTGAGATCAAAAAGGCTTTGCATCTGTATTCTCCCCATATGGTTGGGGGAAAGTGCGGCTGCGAAGCCCTTTCGTCCACTAACCCTTATGAGGATTCTTCTGCTATCAGCACTTTCTGCGCCAATGCGTGGCCAGAGAGCCATGCTCCCTCGACACGCGGAGAATGAAGGTAATCGCCAGCGATGCCAATTCGCGCATCGCTTTCAAAGCGCGCTGGCTCTCCAGCGATCGCTGAGGGCATGGCGTAGAGCCAGCGATGGGCGACCAGATGAACGGTCTTTACCGGATCCAATCCTGCTTGAACGAAGAATTCGGAAAGCAGAACGTTTGCGGCCTCTTCCTTCGGCAAATCAATAATCTCACGGCTGCGCGCAGGCGATGCGTGGATCACCCAATTCTCTGCGCCAGTGCGTCCCGGCTTGGCAGAGTTGCGCGCGGCCCATGCGATTGGAGTGTTAGGCGCAGCGTCTGGCGCGCTCAACGTGTCGCTGGCAAGGTTGAGCGGATCTGCAAAGCCCGCCATCACCGCCCAGCACGGTTCAGAGCGCACAGCGGCCGCTATAGCGGCTAGCTTAGGCGCGGCGGCTTCTAACAACTCACTCGCCTGTTCCGCCGGGACAGCGACGAGGACGGTTTTGGCCGTGAAGGTTTCTTCACCGGTCTGTGCCGCCCAAAGGTGATCCTGCCTTGACAGGTCAAGCGCGCGGGTCGCCCAATGCACGTCCAACCGATCCGCCATTGCGCGAATGGGCGCGTTCATACCGGGCGTGCCAACCCATGCCTGATGGCCAGCGGCAGGCCAAGCGGCCACCACACCATCCATCTGCCACCGAGCCACTTCGGCCTGAAAACCCGCATCGCGTGCGGTGAAGAATTGCGCGCCGTGATCAAAGCCGACTGTCTCACCTGCGATTTCCGCTCTGCGCGCGGCCATTCGTCCGCCCGGCCCGCGCCCTTTGTCAAGCACTCGGACATCGCGCCCGGCCTCTGCCAAAAGGGTCGCGCAGGCCAACCCGGCCATACCGGCGCCGATGATGAGGAAATCGCTGTGATGTCTTTTCATGTTCGCCCAACGCCTGACCGATCATTGGGTTTCTAAGGTGCGGACCGCGTCGGGCGCGCTTCGGCTAAGATCAGAGAGAACCGTCCCTCCCTGTCGAGCCAGCGCGCCTGTGGCTCCCATCCGCCGGCGAGCAACAACATGTTCGAGGTTCGCCGGTTAAACTTATGGCTGTTTTCAGTGTGGATGCTCTCACCCTTAGCGAGCGAGAACGGCTGGCCATCAACCTCGAAGCTAAGCTCTTGCTGCGCGACCAAATGCATCTCAACCCGCGCATTCTCATCGTTCCAGCGCGCTTCATGGTTCAACGCATCCACCGGAATAGTGCCGCCAAGCTCGCGGTTGATCCGGCGGATGAGGTTGTAGTTGAACTCAGCCGTCACCCCCGCCGCATCATCATAGGCCGCGACCAGCACCTCTTCATCCTTGATAAGGTCCATCCCGATCAGCAGCTGCGCGCCCACACCCAAAGTCTCACGCATATTCCGCAGAAGGTCGACAGCAGTCCGCGCGACCATGTTCCCGATGGTGGAGCCGGGGAAAAAGCCGAGTTTGGGCCATTGCGCGATCTCTCCGGGCAATTCGACCTCGCGCATAAAGTCGGCCTCGACCGGATAGACAGGCAGGCCGGGAAATTTCTGCGCCAAATCAGCCGCCGCCGCGCGCAGAAAGTCGCCAGAAATATCGAGCGGCACATAGGCAGACGGATCGATGGCAGACAGCAATAAGGGCGTCTTCACCGACGAGCCAGAGCCAAACTCGACCACCGCCCGCCCTTTGCCAATCAAAGCAGCGAAACTTTCCGCCTGATCGCGCAAAATCTCTGTCTCGGCCCGCGTCGGGTAATATTCGGGTAGCTGCGTGATATCCTCAAACAGCTGAGATCCCGCATCGTCATAAAGCCATCGCGCAGGGATCGCTTTGGGCTCCTGCGAAAGACCCAACACGACATCTTCGCGAAACTTGTTGTCGACCCCGCTTTCGTCGCGATCAACCAATTTTAGACCTTGGCCGGTGCTCATCAGATATCCTTTGCGAGCCGCAACCCGGTGAATTGCCAGCGCTGATGGGGGTAGAAGAAATTGCGATAAGACGCGCGCGAATGGCCTCTCACGGTGGCGCAGCTCGCGCCTTTCAACACGAACTGCCCGCTCATGAACTTGCCATTGTACTCTCCAACCGCGCCTGAGGCGGGCTGAAAGCGAGGATAGGGAAGATAAGCAGAGCGGGTGAATTGCCAGCAATCGCCGAATAGATCACTTCCCCCCACAGGGAGCGGCGGTGCGGCACTGTCCAACTGATTGCCGCCAAAAGGGTCATGCGCCGCTGGAGTATTTTCATCAGCCTGGCCGCGCGCAATGGCTTCCCATTCGAACTCTGTCGGCAGACGCGCACCGGCCCATGTCGCAAAGGCATCCGCTTCATAATATGAGATATGACACACCGGCGCGTCGGGATTGCGGGGCTGCCATCCGGCGTGCGTGAAGTGTTTATCATCCCGCCAATAAAGGGGAGCAGTGATCGCATGCTCACGAATCCAAGCCAGCCCATCTGAAAGCCACAAAGACGGCGTCGAATAGGCACCGTCCGCCACAAATTGAGCCCACTCGGCATTGGTCACCAACCGATCAGACAGTGCAAAGGGCTCCAGCAAGACGCGGTGGCGTGGCCCTTCATTATCAAAGGCAAAGCCTTTTGCCTCGTGCCCCACCAGCGCAACGCCGCCGGGATGTCTGTGCCAGCCAGGATCAGCGGCAGGTGCACATTCGCCGGCCTCCACCTGCCACATGGAAGGGCCAAGCGGGTTCTGGAAAAGCGCGTGTTTGATATCCGTCAGCAACAGTTCGATGTGCTGCTGCTCATGCGCGATGCCGAGCGCGATAAGATCGGCGTGACCGGGATCGTCCAAAAGCGGCTGCATGGACTGTGTCACATGCGCGCGCCACTCCAAAATTTCGCTTAGCGTGGGCCGCGACAGCATCCCGCGCGAGAACCGCCCGATCCGCTCACCTTCGGCCTCGTAATAGGAATTGAAAAGAAACGGCCATTCGGCATTGAAGAGCCGATATTGCGGCATATAATCGCGCAGCAGAAACGTCTCCCAGAACCATGTCGTGTGCGCGAGGTGCCATTTTGCGGGGCTTGCATCTTCCATCGATTGGATGGTCGCATCCGCATCGCACAAAGGTTCAACAAGAGCTTCGGTGAGAGCGCGGGTGGCCGTGAACCGCTCCGCCAAATCGGAATCTTGGGTCCTACCACCATGTTCGTCTACGCTGGGTTTGGGCAAACCTGACCGCTCCGTCCTTCGTCGTCGGTCAATTCAATGGCGCAATTGGGTGACAAAAGAAAGGCAGATGCGACTGAGGCGACGCGACGCATTGTCGCAGGATGATCCTGTTGCAGCGGGAGGGATTACGCTGCCATCTTGACCTGATTTCGGCCCGCAAACTTGGCATCATACAAAGCGCTGTCGGCGCGGGCGAAGATCGAAAGGGACGTGTCACCAGCTTGAAGAGTGGTAAAGCCAATGCTCACAGTGACGCCGGGCAATCCGTCAATTGCGCTGCCCATGGCGATGGCATGGCGCAAACGTTCGGTCATTATCCGCGCCATCCCGTCTGATCCACCAGGGATGATCCATACGAATTCCTCCCCGCCTACGCGGCCAATCAAATCGTTGCCGCGCGCTTGCTCACTTGCGATTTGAGCGATCCTTTTGAGCACTTTATCGCCCTCCGGGTGGCCATACGTGTCATTGACCTTCTTGAAGTGATCGATGTCAAAGATTGCAACGACCAAGGGCAATTGCGAAAGCCGCGCCTTCATTACACAATTGTCCAATTCGGCCATAACCCGCCGGCGATTGGCAAGTCCTGTCAACGCATCGGTCTCGGCAAGTTTGCGTGCCCTCTGCGCTTGATCTTCAGCCTCAGCCCGTGAGTGTTCGAGCTCACGTTCGCGTTCAATCTGTTCGGTTATGTCGCGCACCACCGCAACAACCCGGTCAATCGCGCCTGACCCGTCCAACAGATTGCAGGCATCCACCTGAATAGCTCGCTTTAGACCGTCATAACCTACCATCTTAAACGTAACCGAAAAAGGATCGCGTTCGATCGCATGTTCATTGATCCGCCCAACCAGATCGATGTTGTTTGCCAGCAGAAGTGTCTCGGCATCGCCTTCGACGAACTCGTCATCGCTGCGCAGACCGAACAGAGTTTTGAGGCCCTGTGACCATTGCTGAACCTTGGTCTTAGGATCGTATTGCCAAACACCAATTCCTGCGATCGTTTCCGCCATTCGCATGGTGTCCAAGATTTCGCGCATACCCATCGCGCGAGATCGCGCCAGCCGCGCGGCGCTGCGGGCTTCGGCGCGCGCAATAATGACGTTCGCAAATGCAGCTAGGGCCAGAACGGCAAGCACGACACACGCAATAAACAGCGTGTCAGAGCCAATTGCCGCACCCATAGCAATGGGCTGCTGATCGACGATCTGCTCAGCAGGCTCGACCGGCAAACTGGCGGCGCTATTGGCAATCTTCTGAAGGTTCAGCATCGTTGGTTGGAGATAAACCACCAACCCTTTGCGACGCCGCGTTCTTCGCCCTCGGATAACTACCTAACCGCGCTCAATTCTTTATTGATTGCGGGTGTTAAGGCCTATTCAAGCTTAGGCCGCGTCGGCCTGTGCTTGCTGATCAAACTCGCTGTTGAGCATCTCTGCCAGCAAGAAAGCCAGTTCGAGCGATTGCTCCGCATTAAGCCGGGGGTCGCAATGGGTGCGATAGCGATCGCCCAAGGCCTCATCAGTTATCTCGACCGCTCCGCCCGTGCATTCAGTCACATCTTGGCCGGTCATTTCGATATGGATGCCGCCCGGATGCGAACCTTCTGCGCGATGGACAGCGAAGAAGCTCTTCACTTCGGTCAAGATGCGATCAAAGGGCCGCGTCTTAAACCCACTATCCGATTTGATGACATTGCCATGCATCGGGTCGCAGCTCCAAACCACAGGATGCCCTTCACGCTCTACCGCGCGGATCAGCCTTGGCAGTCCTTCTTCGACCTTGTTGTGACCAAACCGGCTGATGAGAGTGATGCGGCCTGCTTCGCGGTCTGGATTGAGCTGATCGAGCAGTTGCAACAACGCATCGGGCTCAAGCGAAGGGCCGCATTTCATGCCCAGCGGGTTGCCGATGCCGCGCGCGAACTCGATATGGGCGCTGCCAGGGAAACGGGTGCGATCACCAATCCACAGCATATGCGCCGATGTTGCAAACCAATCACCTGTCAGCGAATCTTGTCGGGTGAGCGCTTGTTCATAGGGCAGGAGCAACCCTTCGTGGCTGGTGTAGAAGCTGGTGCCCTGCAATTGCGGCACGGTGGCCGGATCAATCCCGCACGCTTCCATAAAATCCAGCGCTTCGCCGATCCGGTCAGCCGTCTCGGAGAATTTGTCTGCCCATGGCGTGCGTCCCATAAAGTCGAGCGTCCACTGATGGACTTGCCGCAAATTGGCGTATCCACCACCAGCAAAAGCGCGCAGCAGATTGAGCGTCGATGCCGCCTGCGAATAAGCGCGAACCATCCGCATGGGATCATTGCGGCGCTGTTCAGGCGTGAACTCAATCCCGTTAATATTGTCACCAAAATAGCTGGGCAATGTGAGGCCATCTTTGGTCTCGGTTGGCGCAGAGCGGGGCTTTGCAAACTGGCCCGCCATGCGCCCCACTTTCACGACCGGGTGCTTTGATGCGAAAGTCAGCACCACCGCCATCTGCAAGATCACGCGGAATGTGTCGCGGATATTGTTGGGGTGAAATTCGGCAAAGCTCTCCGCACAATCGCCGCCTTGCAGCAGAAACGCCTTGCCATTGGCAACATCGGCAAGGTCGGCCTTGAGCGCGCGCGCCTCACCTGCAAAGACCAGCGGCGGATATGCAGCCAGCGTCTCTTCTGCCTGCGCAAGTTCGGTGGCATCTTCGTATTGCGGAAGATGGCGCGCTTCGAATTCTTTCCAGCTTGCAGGGTTCCAGTTCTGGGCCACGTCAAATCTCTTTTCAATCAATTGCGGCGCGCCGCCTAGGCGCGTTGGTTACACCTGTAAAGCCGAATGCTGCTGTGCCACAACAATATTTCGCAGCGCACTGATATCGCTGCACTCGATCAGCGGATCAACGCCCCGTTATCACTGGCGCCGGGCGGACCGCAGCAGCGGAGTTATCGACCGCATCATTCACAGGGCCTTCGGGCGCTTCTGCGAGTTCTTGCCCCTCAGGGATGACCGCCAATTTCAGCGGAGAGCGCCGCGCAAAGTAACGGTCCGCCAAAAACTGCATTATCTCCGGCGTGGTTTGCGAATAATCCACCAACAAAGATCTCAGCAGATTGACGCGTTGAGGGTCAAAGCTCGCCCCTTCCAGATTAAACAGCCAGAACTGGTTGCCGGTCGATGCACGTCTAACCCGTTGCGCAAGCGGTTCGGTCACCCGGTTGATTTCGTCCAAGGTCGGCGGATTGGTCGCCAGATCGCGCGATATGCGATCGGCCTCTGCAAAGAAGATTGGTACAAATTCCGGTTCAAACTGCGCCAAAGCGATGATCCTGCCACCACCATTGATATCGGTTGGCCAGCTGGAAAAGACCTGCGGGGAATAGCTGGCACCGGCCTGTTCGCGCAAAGCATCCAGCACCCGATTGTTGAAAATCTGCGTGAGGATTTCAAGCTGACGCGATTCCCGGACACTGCCAATACCGCCACCGCTTGGCCAAGCGATCACCGCAGCTGCCTGATTGTCATCACCGCGATGGGTTAGCACGGTTGGCTCTGCGCTGGGCTGAGGAAAGTTGGGCACCCGAGCCGCCACATCCGGCGCGATTGGCGTACGCTCCGGCAGTGCGCCAAAGGTCACGCGCAATTGTTCGATCACTTCTTCGCGATCAAACTCGCCAAAGACCAGAACCTCAACCGGTCCTTGGCCAAGCAGCGGCTCCCAAACTTCACGAAAACCTTCGGGCGTCACGCCTTGCAGCATTTCCGGCGTGGGTGTCGCAAAACGCGGATCGCTGTCGGTTGAAAGAAATTCCAGATCGCGGTTGATCACCGCACTCGGGCTGGTCGAATATGTGTTGTAGGCAAGCTCTGCTGCGGCCCTTGCGCGAATGACAGGGTCTTCATCCCAACGCGGCATGCCAAGCTTTGCGGCAAACAGATAGAGCTGGTCTGCCGTGTCAGAGCTGCGGGTTTGCGCGGTGAAGGTGAAGACCGCATCGCTGATGTCAAAGTCAAAGCCAAGCTTTCGGCCCGTGGCGATCCGGTCAAGCTCGTTTTGACCAAGCTCTCCTAACCCCGATCCCACAAGAGCCATGCGGCCAATCGGTGCATAGACGGCGTTGCCTTCGTCAAAGGCGCGGTAGCCGGCGCCAAAGCGGACCCGCACGGTGACACGGCCCGGCTCTGCATCATTGGACCACAACAAAGCACGCACACCATTGGCAAAGTTGATCTGTTCCACTCCGGGATCAACCGCGGAGCCAAGAATACCAAGCGGCTTTTGTTCAGCGATTGTGCCCGGCGCGCCCACTGGCGGCAGTTCGTCGAAAGAAAATGACTGTGCTGCCAGCCGCGCGCTGTCATCGACAGCAGCTTCGCTCGCGAGGGCCAGTTGCAGCGCGCCCTCATCCGCCTCGCCTAGGCCAGGCGTGACATAGACTGATCGCATCACGCTGCCTTCAAACAAAGCGCGCGTTCGCTCGTGGACGTCTTGTGGGTTCAGCCGTGCGCGCATCCCACGAAACACATCGAGCACCACTTGAGGCGCGGCGACTGTCTCACGAATGTCGACGGCGTTGATCAGATTGTCAGCAAGGTCCCTGCCCGATTGCACCGGTGCTTGCTCAACCGAATTCACAAAGGCGACTTCGAACTCTGCTGCTTCGCGATCGATTTCTTCCTGCGTTGGTGGGTTGGCAACAGCGTCTGCGATCACGCCGCGCACATCGGCCAAGGCCGCTTCCCAGTCGTCAGAAAGCGGGGCAACGGTTACGAATGTTGCGTCGGTTGAGCGGGAGATATCGTCCTGCCTGACGGTGGAATAAAGGTACGATCCTCCCCCCCGCGCGCGCGTCTCCAACCGTCGGTTGATGATCGCTTGGGCCAAGGCATCGAGCAACAGGCCTTCATTGTAGACGATGGTGTCCTGCACCTGCCTCCACGGACGCATGATCGCATAGGTCAGGCTGCGCGGAAGGTCGGGCTCAATCGCCACGCCCAGTTCCCCGATCGGAAGGGCTGTTCCACCCGCAATCGGCGCGCCCGTTTCAGCGACAGGATCGCCAAAGTCGGGCGCTGTTCCAGCTTCGCCGGTCCCTTCCCAATCGCCGAACCATTGTTCCACAAGCCCAGCCAGCACTATCGGATCAGCGTCCCCGGCCACCACGATCACCGTGTTTTCCGGGCGATACCAGCGGTCATAAAAGGCCTGGACGCTCGCGCCATTGGCCGCCTCCAACGTCTCAACCGTACCAATAGGGCTACGGGTCGCGAGCCTTTGCCCGGCAAAGAAGGTGCGCCGTGTGATCTCGCTAACGCGTTCAGCCGCCCCGCCGCGCTCGCGTTTTTCAGCCAGCACAATCGGCAGCTCAGCTGCGACATTGGTATCGCTCAAAACCGGTTCGCGGATCATGCCAGACAGCAGCCGAAAACTCTCGGTCAGCTTGTCCGGGCCGATATCGGGTATGTCGAGCTTATAGGCGGTGTGGGTTGGGCTCGTCTCGGCATTGGCATCGGCGCCAAAAGTCGCTCCCAGACGTTGCCACGCGGCGATGGCCTCGGCCGGCCCAAGATATTTGCTTTCGCGAAAGAGCAAATGTTCGAGCAAGTGCGCAAAGCCTTGCTCGCTGTCTTCCTCGTGCAAAGACCCCGCATCAACACGCACACGGATGGAAACTTGATTGGGCGGCACTCCGTTACGGCGGACGGCGTAGCGAAGCCCGTTCTCCATCTCGCCAAACAGCCATTCACGATCAACCGGAACGTTGCTGCCTTCATACAGCCACGGCGTTTCCTCTTCGCCTTGCAAGGCGGTGGGCGCAGGGACTTGAGGGCCCGTCTGCGCGTCTTGGGCAATGGCGGGAGGCGCAATGGCAGCGGGAGCAGCGGCGAAGCAAAGGGCAAAAGCCGCCCGGAAAAACATGTTCATGCTGCCGAGTATAGTGCGCCAAGCCATGAAGGACCAGTGAATGCGGGCAAACAATCTCTACGCGCGCTCTCTTGCTCGCGGGCAAAGGGCATCCTATCTCTAGCGTCATGTTTATCGAAACCGAAACAACGCCCAACCCATCCAGCCTCAAATTCCTGCCGGGACGCACAGTCATGGCGAGCGGGACGCGCGAATTTGTCTCCTATGAAGCGGCTGAGGCCAGCCCGCTGGCTCAGGCGATCTTCGACACGGGCGAAGTTGTGAATGTGTTTTATGGCTGGGACTTTGTGACTGTCACAGCCGCTCCGGGAGCGGATTGGGGCGCGCTCAAGTCTCAAGTGGTCACAATCCTGCTCGACCATTTCGTCTCCGAAGCCCCTTTGTTTGTCGGCGGTAGTGCGGATGGGATCGCCGTCCCCGCTGAGGTTGCTGAGATGGTGGTCGAAGACCGCGAGGAAGATGCCGAAATCATCGCCTCCATCCACGAATTGTTGGAAACCCGCGTGCGTCCTGCTGTCGCAGGGGATGGCGGGGATATCGCCTATCGAGGATTTTCAGAAGGCATCGTCTATCTGACTTTGCAAGGCGCCTGTGCAGGCTGCCCTTCCAGCACAGCGACGCTAAAGCATGGGATTGAAAGCTTGCTGAAGCACTATGTCCCCGAAGTCATGGAAGTGCGCGCCGCGTAATTTCACGCCTCAGACTTGCCCCGCAGCCTTGACTGAGGCATCGGCGAGCCCATGCGGGTCCTTGCCATCGAAACAGCCAGCGAAGCTTGCTCAGTCGCCTTGTTTGAGAATGAGGCGTTAGTGGCAAGTGATCACCGCGTGTTGGGCCGCGGGCATGCTGAAGCGCTGGTCCCCATGATCGGTGCGCTTCCGAACAAAGGAAGAGCTGATCGGATCCTCGTTTCACTCGGGCCTGGCAGCTTTACCGGTGTGAGGATCGGCATCGCTGCCGCGCGCGCTTTGGGTGTTGCTTGGGGCGCGCAAGTGTCGGGATACCCGACTCTGGCGCTCGTGGCGGCAATCGCCCGCACCGATGCTGGATTGCCCAAAGATGCCCTTCAAATCACAGTGTGCATGAATGGCGGTCATGGCGAATGGTTTGTCCAGTCTTTCGATGATCAAGGCCGTCCAGAAGGTGCTTTTGAATCGTTAAAACCTGAAGAAGCGATCAACCATCCTCCAAACTGCGGGATTGCGGGAAATCGTGCGAATGAACTGGCCGCGCTCATGTTTGATGAGGTTTTTCAACCCTTCGAGTGCCTTCCGGACGCGTCCTATGTCCTAACCCTGCCGCCGTCTTTGCTCAGTAGCAATGTCGCCCCGATCTATGGCCGCCCCCCTGATGCGAAGCCGCAAAGCAATCGGCCCTCTGCCAATACCCAGACTTCCGTGTCATGACCCCTTGCCCGCATCTTGTCTCGCGGATCATGGCGGTGATGGAGACCGCGTTTGATCCTGCTTTCGGCGAAGCATGGAACCGGCGTCAGGTCAGCGACGCATTGGCCATGCCGACAACCCATGCTCTGGTGGTGGATGGCGAAGGCCGACGGCTAGAGGGTGAAACCAAAGCGGGCCTAAGTGACAACTCTGCTGGCTTCGTGCTGACCCGGCATGCAGCCGATGAAGAGGAGCTGCTGTTGATCGCAGTGCGACCTGAATTCCGTCGCAAGGGCCTTGGCATCGGCCTTATCGATCAATTGCTTAAAGACGCGAAAAGTAGAGGCGTAGCCCGGGTCTTTCTCGAAATGCGCGAAGGCAATCCCGCGATACACTTGTATCATAAGTTGGGCTTTAAACCGATTGGACACCGGCCAAACTATTACCGGCTGACCAATGGCGACCAAGTTGATGCCATTACTTTCGGCCGGATAATTTAGTTTTCAGGTATAAACAGTTTGTAATCTCGATAGCACCAATTTCGTGCGAATAAGATTCATGTAAGCTTGCCAAACTCTGTGTTCTGCGCCATGCCCAATAAATCGGAAAAATCCGAACAACAAAAGAATACGAGGAACTCTATGCAAATGCAGGACGTGGAAATCGAGATGAAAGAGACTCTCATCACGCTCACCAGCGACATCGTCGCCGCACATGTCAGCAACAATGATGTGGCGGTAAATGCTGTCCCTGATCTTATCACCAATGTCTACGATGCTCTGTCGGGCCTCGGTCAGGATCCCGAACCGGCAGAAGAGCGTCCGGAACCGGCCGTATCCATCCGTGCATCAGTGAAACCTGATTACATTGTGTGCCTTGAAGATGGCAAAAAGCTGAAAATGCTCAAACGGTATCTTCGCACCAATTACGACATGACGCCGGAAGAATATCGCGCGCGTTGGAACCTTCCATCCGATTATCCCATGGTTGCGCCCAACTACGCCGAAAAACGCCGTGATCTGGCAAAGAAAATCGGCCTTGGTCGCAAGCCCGGGACAGGGCGCGGCCGGCGCAAGTCGAAGTAAGACAAGCATTGCAGGCACAATTCTGGCGCGCGCTATGGAGAAACCTTCATGGCGCGCGTTTTGCTGCAAGCTTGAGCATTTCGTATCACCTAGCTAAGAGGCGCCCAGTCACCCCTGTTGCTCCCCCCATTGGGGCAAGCCGGATCGGGCAACATATGCAAAACAGGATGCTGTCGCTTGAACCAGAGAATTGATCTTGAACAACTGTGCGCGGAAAAAGGTCTGCGCATCACCGAACAACGCCGCGTGATCGCCAAAGTTCTTTCGGAAAGCGATGACCACCCTGACGTGGAACTCTTGCATCAACGGGCTTCTGCGGTTGATCCCAAAATCTCAATCGCGACCGTTTATCGCACGGTGCGGCTGTTCGAAGAGGCGGGCATTCTTGATCGCCACGATTTTGGCGATGGCCGGTCGCGCTATGAACCCGTGCCAGAGGCGCATCACGATCATCTGATCGACGTAGAAACCGGCAAAGTGGTAGAGTTCGTCGATCCCGAAGTAGAGGCGCTGCAAAAACAGATAGCGGAGAAACTCGGCTATCGTCTGGTCGACCACCGCATGGAACTGTATGGTGTCAGACTCTCACGAGAGGACTGATACCATATGGGCGATACCGGGACCGAAGCAGCAAGCATCGATAGGGCCTGGGACCTACGCGTCGCTGCGGCGCGCGGTGAAACCACACCCATTTCCATCCGGGGATGGACCCGCATCATTCGCCGCGCCCTGATGCTGTTGGCGTTGATGATCGTGTTTGTGCCCCTGCACTACGCCTTTCGCATCTTTGCCTATGGTTCGCCCTTTCCGATGCTGTTTCTGCGCTACGCAGCTCGCATTTCGGGCGCCAAAGTCGAAGTGGTCGGCACTCATTTGAAGCGTGATGTTTTTTATGTTGCCAACCATGTTTCCTGGATCGACATCCTGTCCATGGCTGGGGCTTGCGGCACCGCATTTGTTGCCAAGGCAGAATTGGCCAAAGCTCCGATAGTTGGATGGCTCGCATCCTTGAACCGCACGGTTTTTGTAAAGCGCGAACACCGCATGGGCGTGGCTCAGCAGATCAACGCTTTAAAAGAGGCATTGGCAGACAATTGGTCAGTCACTGTCTTTCCTGAAGGGACCACGACCGATGGTCAATCCCTGCTTCCGTTCAAAACAAGCATGCTTTCCGTGCTCGAGCCACCACCCCCAGGGGTGCTCGTTCAACCTGTGCTGCTCGATTATGGATCGGTGGCCGAATGGATTGGCTGGATCGGTGACGAAGGCGGGCTGAACAACTCGAAACGCGTATTGGCGCGCAAAGGCAATTTCCGCCTCCGTGTGCACTTTCTTGAACCTTTCAGCCCCGAAGATTTTCGTGGTCGTAAAGCCATCAGTTTGGAAGCGCGCCGCCGGATCGAAGAAGCGCTGTGCGAGGCGCTGGGAAAGCCGCTGCGTGACTTTGCCCATGATGTGCCTCCGGTGCGATATGCCGCGGAAAAACCCCAAAAGGTGCCCGTCGACGCCTCAGTCTGATCAGGGTCAACGCCCGGCTTTAGAAGGCCCCGTTCAAAGCCCGGCGCGCACAAGCCAATCATGGAACAGCCGCACGGGCCGCGTTTCAAGCGCGGTGGGTTTGCACACAAACCAATAGCTATACGGGCTTTGCACTTCTGCGCCCGGCAGGTTCGTCAGCCTGTTATCCGCCGCACGCCGCAGGTGATCATCATGCATGATCGCAATGCCAAGGCCTTGCGCTGCCGCTTCGAGCATCAGCTGGCCTGAATCGTAATGGTCGATAGCAGCGGGCTCCATCTCCTCAAGATCATTGGCTTTTTTCCAAGCCGCAAAGCTTTCAGGCAGCTCATTGTGGAGCAGAAAGGTTTGCTTGGCGAGCGCCTCTGCATTGACCTCGTCCCCAACTGCAAAGGCCACATCCTTCGAGCAGATCGCATGGACCAGATTGTGGTCGAGCCGCACCGCATGAAGCCCCGATGCAGGTCCGCGCGATAGGATGATCGCCGCATCCAGGGTGTCACCCACACGGTCTTCAAGATGCGGCGCTGTGTCGATGTCGATATGGAGTAGCGGGTGACGTTTGCGCAGCTCGCCAAGCCTTGGGAACAGACGCTGGCTGCCAAACATGGGAAGAACTCCCAACCGCAACCGGAGCAGCGCGATGTTGTCTGACTGGCTCTCCACTGCTCTGGCCAACGCTTCCATATGCGGATTCACCGCCTCGTAGAATGCCTGGCCTTCATCGGTCAGTTGCATGGATTGGCGCGCGCGGGTGAACAGCTTCTTGCCCACGAATTCTTCCAGATTGGTGATCCTGCGCGAAAGCGCGGATGGGCTCAGACCAATCTCCTCTGCCGCCGCTCGGGCAGAGCCTAACCGGACCGTGCGCATGAACGCTTCGAGCGCACGCAAAGGGGGAAGACGACGTGATGGCATGGGCTTGCTCCTCTATTCCAGGAGCTACGTGAGGCGCCAGAGGGCAGATGCAAAAATGCGAAGGTTTTTGTGCAGAATCTGCATTGAGGTGCGATTACTGCAAGTCACTCGCATCTGCAATCGGATCAGGCGCGTGGAGCCGCAGGCGCTTCACATGCGTCTCATCCCCGCCCGTGACCTCAATCCGCCAACCACTTGGGTGATCGAGCATCGCGCCGACCGGAGGCACAGCCTCGGCCAGCACGAAGGCCAGCCCGCCCAAAGTGTCCACCGCCTCTTCTACCTCGGCAAGTCTTGGATCAACGACCTCAGCGACATCTTCCAGTTCAGCGCGCGCGTCGCAATCCCACATCCCCTCGCCAATTGGCACGATCAATTCTTCGGGGGTTTCGTCATGCTCATCCTCGATTTCACCGACGATCTCTTCGACCAGATCCTCAATCGTGATCAGGCCATCTGTGCCTGAAAACTCATCGAGCACCACCGCCAGATGAACCCGCCTCAGCCGCATATCAGCCAGCACGTCGAGCGCCCCGCGCGTTTGCGGCACGTAGAGCGGCTGGCGCATCAGCACCGTCCAGTCACGCGGGGGCTGTTTGCCATTTGCGAGATAGGTGAACACGTCCTTGATGTGGATCATGCCGACCACATCGTCCAATGTCTCACGGTAGACCGGCATGCGCGAGTGGCCATGTTCGCTGAACGCAGCCACCAGTTCATCCCAACTGAGCGCTGCGTCGACCGCTACGATCTCTCCGCGCGGGACAGCCACGTCATCGGCGTCATGCTCTGAGAAGTGGAGCAAGTTGCGCAGCATTTGCCGCTCAACCGGCGACAGGTCGCCATTGCCATTGCCGTTTTCGGGCTCTTCGGGATCGCCGTTCTCGCCTTCATGCTCGTCAATCGCCTCTTCGAGCTGTGCGCGAAGCGAGCGATCACCGGCATCGACCCCGATCAATTTGCGAAAGCGGGCCAACAGCCCGCTGCTACTCTCCGCGTCTCCTGCGGTGGATTGTGTCTCGGGCATGGCCCTTTACTTTTCGACTCCTGTCTGGTCGCTGCCCCAATTGGGTGGTTCACCATATGGGTCTGGAAGGCCCAAAAATGCAAGAGCTTCTGTTTCCAAAGCCTCCATCGCTTCCGCTTCTTCATCCGAATGGACATGGTCATAGCCCGCCAGATGGAGCAGGCCGTGTACGATCAGATGGATGATATGCTGTTCAAGGTAAATGCCTTTCTCCGCCGCTTCACGAACGCAAGTCTCTGCCGCAAGCGCGATGTCACCTAGCATCACCGGAGGGCCCTCTTCCGCTAGCACCAGCAGCCCGTCGCGCTCCAGCATCGGGAAGCTCAGCACGTTGGTGGGTTTGTCCCTGTCCCGCCATTCACGGTTGAGCGTGTGAACTTCCTCATCCGAGGTGAACAGCACGCTGACCAAGAGACGCGGGTTCGCCAGCTCCGGCGCGACCTGCGCCGCTGCTTCGCCCGCCTTTTCGGCGATCTCAATTGCACCTGCGCTCTCTGGCCAAGCATCGTTAAAGGCGATTTCAAGCTCCATCAGACCTCCAACACAGCATTCAGGTGATTACAGATACTTAGCCAAGACATGGACCGCATGTTACACGGTCCTGGGGAAGAAAAGTGCGCCCCTCCAACTCGGAGGCGGTGAAGGCGGTTTGGCAAGAGAAAAACAGAGCGCATGCCAGCTCCATTAGAGCATATTGGAACCGGTAGGAAAGTGGGACACAAGAGCCGAAAGCAGACGTTCGGCTTACGACCCAAAAGCTGCCGTTCGAGTGGGTCGGATCAATCCAGCAATCGTTAATCAGCTGAGACATATAGAATGCGGCGTCAATTGAAGTGGAACGTTAGCCGGTGATTTGTAATCTATGTAGCAAGTTCAAGGTTTACTTGATGGTCGCGCTCTTAGCGGCATTTGGGGGGGCATCCGCTTCAGCCCAGAGTCCATTCCGCGAGGAAGACCGAGCGGGCAACATCTTTGCGCGCAAGTCGCTCGGTGATTGGCAGGCTACGGCGCTTTATTTCAGTAGCCGCGACTATGGCTACAGCTCGCGCTACGAATGCGTGTTGCGCACCGAAGGCGCCGCGCTGTCCATGCGGCGTCTCGCAGAAGACCGCTCGATGCCGATGGATTGGCAGTTCCTTCATGAGGAGCGCAACCGGCTGCAGCGAAGCATTTCTGTCAGCTTCATCGAGCTCGATGGTCAACGCTACGAAATGGGTCGGGATAGTTGGCGGCTTGTCGAGCCGACGGGGGACATCACGCTATCATTCGACCTGGTGCAGGATGTGTTCCGCGCCGATCGCAGTGACCCGTGGCTGCCGATCAACTTGCTGACAAGCGAGATGCTTTCTTCCCGCCGCATGGTCATCGGCTATACCTATGAGGCCGAAACCGGTCGTGAGAACGAAGACGGGCCGATTTGGGAAACGGTCAACCGCCGCAAGTCGATCAACATGGTGCGCTTTCGTGATGGAGTTAGTTGGTGCCGCGACCGCATCCGGCAGGACAAGCTTGACCTGTTTGCCAAGCTCGCCCTCGAAGATGAAGACGGCAACCCTGTGCCGTTACCCAATGACTCACCGAAATTCCTTGTGCTCGGGTTTCCCGATGGCGCGCGCGGTGGTCGCGGCCGCATTGAGGGCACTGGTGAGCCAGCACCTTTCGATAGCTGGCAATTTATCCAGATGATTGAGGGCTGCGGTGCGCGCGAGATGCTGTTCGAAAAGGGCTTCAGCCATAACTACTTCCTTTTCATCCCCTCTTCGCGCCGCGATCGCCGGATTGTCGAATGTTTCAAGGGCGCCACCTACCAACACTTCAACGCTGGGATTGGACCGCGCGTCCCACAAGCTTTTCCGCAACCGGATTCAACTCCGTTTCGTGACCTGGAAAGTCCAACGGCTTCTGCCGGCACGCAAGAAGATTAAGCAATCCGTCGACGAGGACTGGCTACCCCTGCGATGTGGTTGGATGGGTGAATACGTCATAAATGTCTCCAATCACCCCCACTTGCAGAAACTAACGCAATAGATCCTCCATTCCAGAAGCGGGCTCTACAAGGGGCCCCGCCCTACCCTTCATACGCCTCGACGATCCGGCCAACAATCGGATGCCTCACCACATCGGCGGCGGTGAACCTTATCGTGCCGAAGCCTTCGACGCCCTCCAGCTTGTCGACCGCGTCCGCAAGGCCGCTCATGCGGTCGCCGCCGGGAATGTCGACTTGGCGAGGGTCTCCGCAGACCACCATGCGGCTGTTCTGGCCAAAGCGGGTGAGGAACATCTTCATCTGTTCACGCGTGGTGTTTTGCGCTTCGTCGAGGATCACAAAAGCATCAGCGAGCGTGCGCCCGCGCATAAACGCAATCGGCGCGATCTCGATCTCCCCACTCGCAATCCGCCGCTCGACTTGCTCAGGCGGCATACAATCGTTGAGCGCGTCATAAAGCGGCCTCAGATAGGGATCGACCTTATCTTTCATATCGCCGGGCAGAAAGCCGAGCTTCTCCCCCGCCTCCACCGCCGGGCGCGAGAGGATAAGACGCTGGACGCTGCCATTGATCAGCTGCGACACGGCTTGAGCCACCGCGATATAGGTCTTGCCTGTCCCCGCCGGGCCGAGCGCAAAAACGATATCATCGCGCGCTAGGCTGCGCATATAGGTGATCTGCGTTGCAGAGCGCGGCACAATCGTCTTGCGCCGCGTGCGGATCATAATGGGCGGCTCTTCCTTCTCGCCTGAAATGATCCCTTCAAGTGTGGGTTCGTTCGACATGGCTATGAGAGATTCGATTGCGCCCGCATCCAAATCCTGCCCCTTGGCCAGCCTGTCATACATGGTGTTCAGCGTATCGCGAGCGCGCGCCACACTGTCCTCCGCCCCTTCGATCAGGATCTGGTCGCCGCGCGCATGGATGTAGACGCCTAGCCGGTTCTCCACCTGCACAAGGTTGGCATCGAACTGTCCAAACAAAGCGCCGAGCAAGGATTGGTTTTCAAAGCTGAGTTCAGCCTTGGCGCGCCTGACTTCGTTGGAGTTGATGGCTTGCGGCACGACCGCTGGGTCGATTGCACCAGTGGGTTTTGCTGTCGGTTTGCGGCCCATGGGATCCTTTTTCGCGTGGGGTTGCAGTTCCGAGTCGCAAGGTTAGGCCTCCCCTGTCGCTTGGCAAGTCACGGGTGGCGGCGCGGTGGTGGAAAGTCACACACGCTTCACAATTCCCGCAAAGGTCGAACCAGTTAGAGGAGTAAGCCGCGCACTGAATTTGGCCCCGCTTCGGCGAGTTCAACCTGCGCCATCTCGCCGATCGCGCTGCTACCCTCAAACCACACGCTGGTGAGCCAGGGCGATTTGCCGAGCCACTGGCCGGGAAGCTTGCCTTTGCGCTCGACCAGAATGTCGCAGACCTTGCCGACCTGCGCCTCGTTAAAGGCGCGCTGGTCGCGGTTGAGGCGCGCTTGGAGGCGCTGAAGGCGATCATCCATCACGTCGCGGGGGATCTGGTTGTCCATCGTCGCAGCGGGTGTGCCGGGGCGCGGGGAATATTTGAAGGAGAACGCCTGTGAATAGCGGACCTCATCCACCAGGCTCAACGTGTCTTCAAACTCGTCTTCGGTCTCGCCGGGAAAGCCGACGATGAAGTCGCCAGACAGCGCGATATCGGGCCGCGCTTCGCGGAACCGTTCAAGCAAGCGCAGATAGCTCTCCGCCGTATGCGCGCGGTTCATCGCTTTCAGCACTCGGTCATTGCCCGATTGCACCGGCAGATGGAGATAGGGCATCAGCTTGGCAACCTCGCCATGCGCGGCGATCAGATCGTCTTCCATGTCGTTGGGATGCGAGGTCGTGTAGCGAATGCGCTCCAACCCATCGAGCGCATCAAGCGCGCGGATCAGGCCCGCCAGCCCAAGGGCGCGCCCCGCCGCATCCTCACCGGCCCAAGCGTTGACGTTCTGCCCGAGCAAGGTGATTTCACGCGCCCCGGCTTCGATAAGCTTACGAGCCTCGCCCAGCAAATCGCCGTAGGGTCGCGAGATTTCTGCGCCGCGCGTATAGGGAACCACGCAATAGGTGCAGAATTTGTCGCACCCTTCTTGCACGGTGAGAAATGCGGTGGGCGATTTGCGTTTGCGAGCCGGAAGCGCCCCAAACTTCGCAATTGCAGGCATATCGGTGTCGGTCGCGCGCTCACCCTTTACCGCTTTATCTAGCATGTCGGGCAGCCGGTGATAGGCTTGCGGGCCGACCACCATGGAGACGCTGGGCGCCCTCGCCATGATCTCCTCACCCTCTGCCTGCGCGACGCATCCGGCGACCGCGATCATGGGTTTGGAGCCATCCTCGCGCTTCAACCGGCCAATATCCGAATAGACCTTTTCCGCCGCCTTTTCGCGGATGTGGCAGGTGTTGAGCACCACCAGATCGGCCTCTTCCCCCTCTGGTGCAGGCGTGATGCCCTTTTCCGCCAGCATCTCCCCCATACGCTCGCCATCATAGACGTTCATCTGGCAGCCGAAGCTTTTGACCCTATAGGTCTTGGGAGGAGTTTGTGGTTTCATGGGTGGAGCGCGTCTAGCGCCAAGCCGGGCTGAGTTCAATCGTCCTTGGGTGGACGTGCCTGATGCACGCAGGGGACCATTTGCCGGAACCCCGTTCCCGGATGCATCTTATCCGCAGGCCCGCATTCCACCATCGGCTTGCGGATCGGCATCTCAGCCTTTCCATGCGCCGCGATCACCTGCCCCGCCCCTTCATCCGCATAGGCAGCAATCCAGATCAGGCAATCGGCGAGCGGGCGGATGCGGTGCTTGGTGAACTGTCCCGATTGCGGCCCGCAATTGAGCGTGAACACGTCAGCTGCGGGCGCTTCGTCAAAGCGGGCAAAGCGCCGCAGCACCTCTCCGCGCTCGTTAAAGACGGTGCGGCGCATATCGTTGGTCATGTCCTCCCCGCCGTAAAAGGGCGAGGTGTTGAACATGTAAGCGCGCACTTCAGGGTTGGCAATGGAGACCTCCGTGGCGAGCGCCCCGCCAAGCGAGTGCCCCACCACGATCCAAGGAATATCATCGTCAAAGCGTGCTTGCTCCGACGCGAAAGTTGCGACCGCGATCTCTATCTGATCGTTGCGAAGCGTGCCGTAGAATATGTCGGTGAACCCGTCGAAATCGGTCCCGCGAAAGGCGAGGATGCGCGCGATGGGTTGGCGCATGGTGTCTTCGGGCGAAGAGCCGCGTTCGTATTGCAAGAACAGCTCATACCCAAAGCCCTTATCCGCATCCTCCTCGGCAATCGGCAGGCGCTCCACCGGTTCGAGCGCGGGGCCGAGGTCTTGGTAGAGATCATCGTCACCCGTGTAGGCGTTGGTGGCCGAAATAGCGTAGGGATAGGCCTCTACAGCCGCCTCCCGCACAAAAGAGCACCACCCGCCGGGTTCGCTGCGGCAGGGGGAGCGTGACTGGGAAATGTCTGGAAAGGTGGTGCAGGCGGATAGGGTGAGGAGGAGTAAGGACGAGATGAAGACCCGCCCTGCCCTTAGCTTCAAAGGAGAGTTGGGAAGTTTGACGAACTTGGCCAAAATTTCTTTTCTCGCTTGATGTGGCGCGGGTTCCGCTTGATCCATGCGTCGACTTCGCGAAGATCATTCGGAAAAGGTTCGCTCTGGTATTTATGATGCTGGGTCCCTCTCAAGCTCCAGCTACCAAAGTGATAGCCTGCTAACCGCAGCTTTTCGACTTTCTTCCATTCCCGTAAGTCAGCGCGCGCAGGCGTCCGAAATTTCCGGCCCATCCAGTGCAATACACCTCTGCACTCTGGGCACTTCGCCACGCAACCCGCTGGATACTTCGAGGAAGGTCTCTTCCAAGATTTCCTGCAGTCGAAGCAGGCATAGGGTACAAGGTAGTCGGGGCCGCGCTTTGGCGGCCCGTCCTTGCCGGACTTGGAAAGCTCCTCAACCAACACTCGCCTTCACAATCTTGCCCGGCTGCGCGGGTGGCTCGCCTTTGGGCAAGGCGTGGACGTGTTCCATACCGCTCTGCACTTGGCCCCAGACGGTGTATTGGCCGTCAAGGAATTCTGCGTCTTCAAAGCAGATGAAGAATTGCGAATTGGCGCTGTCGGGCATTTGGCTGCGCGCCATGGAGCAGGTGCCTTCGGTGTGCGGCTCTGCGTTAAACTCGGCTTTCAGGTCAGGCTTGTCCGATCCGCCCATGCCGGTGCCGGTCGGGTCACCGCCTTGCGCCATAAAGCCTGCGATCACGCGGTGGAACACGACGCCATCGTAAAAGCCTTCGCTCGCCAGTTCGGTGATCCGCTCAACATGGCCGGGGGCGAGGTCCGGACGCAGTTTGATAACAACGTCTTTGCCTTCTCCATCGCCAGTGTCGAGCGTGAATGTGAGTGTGTCGGCCATGTGTTTTGCTCCTGATATGTTTGCAGGTGCAATAGCAGCACAATCACGCATGTCACCCGCTTGCTTTTGATGCGATGCAGCGTAAACCGCCTCTATGGTCGATCCTGTTGCCCTCCAAGACGATGCCATCGCCGATGTGAGCGACGACGAAGTGCGCCCCGATGACCGCGTCGATGATGAACGCCACGATGAGGAAAACCGGCTGAAGCGGGACTATGTTGCCTCGGTCGAGGCGGCTTTGGATGTGGGCGATAAGGCGGCCGTGTATGAACTGGTCGAACCGCTCCACCCCGCCGATATTGCCGATTTGATCGAGCTGTTTGACGAGGATGAGCGCGCACAGCTCGCCGCCGCGATCACCGATTTGATGAGCGCGGATGTGGTCGCGGAATTGAACGATCACGTGCGCGAACTGATGATGGAGGCGCTGGCCCCTGCCGATGTCGCGACCATCGCCGAAGAGCTGGAAACCGATGATGCGGTCCAGCTGCTTGAGGATTTGGACGAAGACGACCGCCAAGCGATCATCGATGAGCTGGAGCCAGAGACGCAGGCGGCGGTTGAGAGCGCACTGGCCTATCCGGAGGAGACCGCCGGGCGGCTGATGAACCGCCATTTTATGGCGGTGCCCGAACATCTGACCGTTGGCGATCTGATCGATTATCTGCGCGAAGAGGGCGACTTAACCCACGATTTCTTTGAGGTTTTCGTGATCGACGCCGCGTACCATCCGGTAGGCACCTGCGCGCTGAACTGGATCCTGACCGCCCCCCGCTCGGTTAAGCTCACCGATGTCATGAAGCGCGACCAAACGCTGATCCCGGCGGAGCTCGATCAGGAAGAGGTCGCGCTGATGTTCCAGAAATACGGGCTGATCTCTGCGGCTGTGGTGGATGATGCCGGGCGGCTTGTCGGGCAGATGACGGTCGACGATGTGGTGCACATCATCTCCGAAGAAGCGGGCGAGGATGCGCTGCTGCTCTCTGGCGCAGGCGATGGCGACATCAACGAGCCTATCCGCGAGGCGTATTCGAGCCGCGTGCGCTGGCTGGTCGCGAACCTCGGCACCGCCGTCGTCGCGAGTGTGATTATCGCGCTCTTCGGGGCGGCGATTGAGGCTTTGGTGGCGCTTGCTGTGCTGATGCCGATTGTCGCGAGCATTGGCGGGAATGCCGGAACGCAGACTATGGCGGTGGCGGTGCGCGCGATTGCGACCAACCAGCTCACCCGCGCGAACACTTGGAAGATCGTTTGGCGCGAATTGCGCGTTGCGCTGCTCAACGGGGTGACGGTCGCGGTGCTGATTGGGATTGCGGCGGGGCTTATCTTTAGCGTGGAGATGGGCCTCGTCATCGCCGCGGCGATGGTGATCAACATTGCGGTTGCGGGGCTGGCGGGCGTGCTGGTCCCGGTCGCGTTCGAACGGATTGGCCAAGACCCCGCGCTGGCATCATCGGTGTTTGTGACGATGATCACCGATTCGATGGGATTTTTCGCGTTTCTCGGCCTCGCAGTTGTGAGCGGATTGGCGCCGCTTTAGCCTTCGGGTCACCTCTAAATATCTGAAAATAATTAATTTTTTGCAAATTAGCAGCGCTCGCGATCGTCGCGTCTGGCGCGCGATGTTTAGCCTGTTCACACTAACCCAATGCGCCTAGCCGCCCAGTTCTAGATCAACACACCTATAGTTTCCGCTTTACCAAGAATTCATACCGTCCTTGGCAATCAAGCCAAAGACATATGGAGCATCCAATGATTCTTGAACTTAATACAGCTGAAATCGCTCTTGTAGATGGAGCAAAAAAAGGAAAAGGCGGAAGTGACGGCGGTAACGATGTCAGCGTCGATGTAGGTGTAAACATCGAAGCTGATGCGACTGTCGCTGTAGAATACTTAGTCGGTTTTGTTAGCGGTCTTATCGACGCCTTCACCGACGGCAAGTAAAACACATATTAGGAGCAAATCATGAACCACAATATCGTAGAACTGTCGATGGAAGAAATCGGCTTCGTAGACGGCGCTGGACCAGAAGACGCGTATGACGACGGCAAGGCCGACGGCTACAAGGTTGGCGAAGCCATCGAAGATGCGGTTGCTGCCGTAGGTGAGGCCATCTCTGATGCGATCGAATGGGTTGGATCTTTCTTCTAAAGACCCCCATGACCAAGGGCCACGATCAAGCTCTTACCCCGCTTGATCGTGGCCTTTTGTGTTTATGGAGCAAATGGGCATCCACATCAATATTTGCCTCACCCTTGCCATCGTGCGTTGGTATCGTACCACCCAACGATGCCCCTTCACCTGACCAAGATCGCTTACGGCGCGCAGAGCTATGCCGACATCGAAAGCTGGTACCGGGGAAACACGCGCGCGCCCTATCTCACGACCAAATACCGCCCGACCAAGTGGGAGCAATGCATCGGCGGATCGCTCTATTGGATCCATCAGCACAGCATCGTGGCGCGCTCTGAAATCCTTGGGTTTAGCCAAGAGGAAAGCGGGCGCTGGCTGATCGAGCTGGAGCCCAAACTCGTCAGAGTAGACCCTCGCCCCAAACGCGCCCACCAAGGCTGGCGCTATCTCAAGGGAGAGCCCCCGCGCGACCTCGATGAAGGCGAGGATATCGGCGATGCGCTGCCGGGGAAAATGGCGGCGAAGTTGGAGCGGTTGGGGTTGATTTGAGCGATGGTCGATACGGTCCGTACATTCGAACTTCAATTCGAACCTGTTGAAGGCGGATACCTTTATTATCCATCAGCCAAGAGCGGCGGGAAGCTCGTCACTCACGAAGAATATCAGCAACTGCTTGCAGACTGGAAAAAGGCAACCGGGTTGAAAAGTATGCTTTCAATCCTTTTGCCGGGATTCATTTTGTTGGCAGCAATAGACATTGCATTGGAACTCGACGAGACCGCTCGTTGGGTTTCGACCACCGTTTTCGTGCTAGCTGTGGTTGGTTATTTTCTCTGGGTTTCATTCGCCCCCCGCCGACTTGTAAAGGATCGTCCCGACCACACGCCTCCTCGCACGAAAGAAGAGGGTATGCAGCACGCCCGCAAAGTTTTGGGTTTGGATTTCGTCCTGTTCTGTTTGCTAGTCTCTGGGAGCATCTTCGGGATCAGCGTTTCACAGATGCCGGAAGGTCTTGCTCATTGGGCAGTGGTGTTGGGATCTGGTGCTTTCTTTTTGATGTATGTGCGGCTTGCATTCCAGTTGTGGGCCGATCGTAAGCACTAAACTAAAGCCAACCCCGGCGCCCCCGCATAAACCCAAACCGCAGTCCCAACCGCCAAACCAAACGCAACCAAAAACCGCCCCAAAGACGCCTCGGAGTTGCCCTTAACTCCCTCCGCCTTCTCGCCTTTGCCAACCACCATCGGGCCGACGAGGTTTTGCATCCTTAGCCCGGCGTAGAGAGAGATCGCGGTGATGTGCAGCAAGATCATTCCGAAGACCACGTAGTAAAACCATTCATGCGTGTCGGTCAGCGTGTCGGCGGTGCCCACACCCACCAGCGGGTTCAGGGGCCCGGTCGCCCCGTCAAAGGGGTCTCCTGCAAACAGGCCCATCACGACCTGCGCAAAGGTGAAGCCAAGCAAGCCCAGTACCGCCAGCGCGCCCAAGGGGCTGTGGCCGATTGCGCGTTTCTCATCATAATCGCCGCGCAGATAGCCGACCACACCCGCTGGCCCTGTCACAAAGCGGGAAAAGCGCGCGGTCTCGGTCCCGATAAAGCCCCAGATCACCCGAAAAATCAGCAGCGCCAGCAGCACATGACCCAGCCGCATATGCCAGCCCCACTGCGAATTGTCGGCGGTGAGATACATGGCGGGCAGCAGCAGGACGAGCGACCAATGGAACACCCGGACCGGCAAGTCCCAGATGCGCACTGGGTGGGTGCGGACCGGCGCAGGCGGACCCGGTTCGGCTACGGCCGGCGCGACCGCCTCGTCGCCACGCTCAGGCCCCGCCTCGCCTCCCGCCGGATCACTCGTCATCGACGCGGTATTTGTCGTGGCACGCTTTGCAGCCATTAAGGCCCAGATTGCCTACCTTCTCACCCACCGCAGCCGGATCGCCTGACGCGGCGGCAGCCATCATCTCTTCGCTGGCGGCAATCGCGTTTTGCGTCGCCTCGGCAAAGCCATCGGGGTCTTCCCAGATCACGGCGAGCGCTTCGGTGTCGTAACCCGCTTCCATACTGGTGCCCTCAGGGAAGAGGTCAGGCACGCGCTGAAGCCGCGCGTTGATATCGCCAGCCGCCTCAGTGATGGCGGCCATATCGGGCGCGTCGGTTTCGAGCTGTTCGCGGATAACCTTGAACGCATCGCCAATCGCTTCGTAATTGTCCTGCCGCTCTGCGATTTCCGGCGGCGCGTCGCCAGCGGGAGCCTCCGCTGCGGCAGGCGCGTCCTCAGCCCCTCCCCCACACGCAGCAAGCAGAGCGATCAAAGGGGTGGCGGCGATCAATTTGAAAGAGGCAGTTCGGGTCATCAGGCAAGCTCCTGCATTGGTTGCGACGTGATCCCCGATGCCTCTTTAACCCTTGGGAGGGCGCGGGATCAAGGCGGGCGTGTTTGCGCGATAGGCCTGATAAGCTGGATCATCGCCCCAGCGCTCCTTTGCTTGCGCGTTTTGGAGGTTCACCCCACTAATCTTGGTCAGCAGCAATGTGACAAAGATCGGCGAGATCACCACCAGCCATGACAGGCCCGACAAGACCGGAATGGCCATGATGAGGATGCCGGTCCACAGCGTGATCTCGCCAAAATAATTCGGGTGGCGCGACCAGCGCCACAGGCCGACGTCGATAAACTTGCCCATATTGGCAGGGTCGTTTTTGAACGCGCTCTTTTGGTTGTCAGCCACCGCTTCAAAAGTGATGCCGAGCAGCCAGACCGCTGCGCCGACCCAAAAGAAAACGCCAAGGGGCTGCGGGTTGTTCGACGTGATCGCTGCGAGCGCGGCAGAGGCGGTCAACACCACCCAGAGCCCTTGCAATGTCCATGCGACCAGAAATCGGGTGGGGCTGACCTTGATCTTTTCAAACCGGCTATCCGTTCCGCCCGCTGCATGGATTCGCCGATAAAGGAAACTGCCCAGCCTAATGCACCATATGATCACCATTGCAGCGATCACCATAGCGCGGATGTCGAGCGAACCGAGCGCGCTATACGCCGCCCAGCAAGCAAACAGCGTGACGGTCGTGTAGGTGACCGCGCCGATCGTATCGTAGAACTTATCCGATTTGGCCGCCGCCGCTGGCACAAAGGCGATCCAGTTGATCGCCATTGCCAGCACCACGCACAAGAAAAATGCCGAAAAGCCCGCAAACTCTACCGAGTTGGAACCCACGAACCAGCCAAACGCACAGGCGATGGCGGCCACAATGGCGACGACGATAATGCTTTTCATGGGCTCCCCTGCTACCGACCTGTTACTCTTGCTCTTTTGCAGCCTTCGTTAGCTCAGCCATGACCAATTGCACATCATGTTTGGCGTCTTCGTCCGCAGGCAGAGCGTATTTCGCATAGCTTCGCGCCAGTTCATCCATCCGCTCAGCGATGCGCACTTCATTGTATCCATGACTAACTACGAACCGGCGGCGCAAAAGGATTTGCGGAAGGATGGTGTCGACGTAATCCTCAACCTCCATGCCGAATTGCATAAAGCGTTCCGGGCCAAGCGGGGTGAAAACCCAGCCAGGAATTATAAGGCCTGCTTTGACGTGCGGCGGTAAGTCTCCGCGCAAGCTTTCCGTCATGCCGAGCACCGCGTGTTTTGCAGCAATATAGGCGGCAGTTTGCGGGACCGCGCAAAACCAGCTGTTCTCGCTTCCGGTGTTGTATATGGCAGACGGCGTCTCTTGCGCGGCAAGGCGCGGTGCGAAGGCGCGGCAGCCATGCCACACCCCCCAGAAATTGACATCGAAATGCGCGCGGGCAGCCTGTGGGTCAACCTCCCACAAAGGCCCCCGCACCCCGCCTTGGCCCGCATTGTTGAGCACAAGGTCGATTGTCTCGAAAGTGTCCGCTGCAGCTTCGGCGAGCGCTTCGACTTGGGCGAGGTCTGACACGTCGCAAGGATGCGCGGTGATGCCTTGGAGAGTGCCAGCTGCATCGAGTTTCGGCCCGGCAATGTCTGCAACCAGAACCTTGACGCCTTGCCCCTCAAGACGTTTGGCAAGCGCCAACCCGATCCCGCTCGCGCCCCCGGTGATGACGGCGGTCTTGGGCGCAAACTCAGGCATTAGCCGCTTTGGCGCGGGTCTTCTCAGCCACCCGGCGCAGCGCATTGACATAGGTCTCGGGCGCCTGCGCTCCGGGGATCATGAAGGCGTTGTTGACGATCATTGCTGGCACGCCGGTAATGTTGTGGTCCCATGCTTGGCGTTCTTCAGCGATTACGCGAGCTTCCAAGTCTGCATCATCGAGCGCGGCCTTAGCGGCTTCGCGGTGCAAGCCTACCTCGGCAGCAATATCGAGCAGCGCGTCACGGTCAGCAAGGCTTTGCCGGTGGTTGAAATGCGCCTTGAACAAAGCAAGTTTCAGCTGCGTTTGCACGTCAGGCCCTGCTTGTTCGAGCGCAAAGCCCAACAGTTTGTGGCAATCGCGCGTGTTCCACATCATCTGCATGGGAGCTTCACCTTCGCCTTCGAAGGAGAGCGAAACACCAGCGCTTTCAGCGATCTCTTTCATCTGCCCGCGCACCTTGGCGCCTTCTTCGGCAGAGCGGCCATATTTGCGCTGCAGATGCGCTTCCATCGGCTCGCCGTTCTCGGACATGTCGGGGTTAAGCTCAAACGGGCGCCAGCGCACTTCGGCTTCGATCTCGCCGTCGAGTTCGCCCAGAGCCTTGGTCAGCTGCCCGTATCCAATCGCGCACCATGGGCAAACCACGTCTGAGTAAATGTCGATTGTGAGTTTATCAGGAGCGTTCATGTCGTCTTCTCCAGCCACCAGGCCATCAGATTATGCGCAATGGCGTGCGGCGGCGGCGCATGGAATGGCCCCTCGCCCTTTAGCGCGCTTGCAACCTCTTCGCGTGTGTACCAGTTGATCTCAGCCATCTCGGTCTCATCGATCGTCAGTGCATCATCATCCGCATAGGAATGGCAGGCGATCATCAACTGGCTGGGAAACGGCCAAGGTTGGCTTGCGACATATTCGACATCGCGCACGCGCACGCCCGATTCCTCAAACACTTCACGCGCAACCGCCTCTTCGATGGTTTCGCCCGGTTCGACAAAGCCTGCAAGCGCGGAAAAGCGTCCTTCCGGCCAACCCTTCCCGCGGCCCAGCATCAGCCTGCCGTCATATTCGGCGAGCATTATCGTGACAGGATCGGTGCGCGGAAAATGCTGCGCGCCGCAATTGTCGCAAGAGCGCTGCCAACCGCCTTTCGCGATCTTGGTTGGCGCGCCGCATTGGGCGCAATGTTGATGGCGCGCGTGCCAATCAATCAGGCTGCGCGCGCCGCCATAGAGCGCCAAATCACCCGGCTGCAACGTCGCCATCAGCGACCATAGGCGCGGGTTGGCCATGCGCGGGGCGGCATCGCCGGTGGCAGGCACAGCGGCGAAACAAGCCTTCTCGCCACCTTCACTCCGGTCAATCCCAAGAAACACCAGCTCGGCATCCTCAGGCGCATCGGCCAGAGTTCCCCAAGCAAGCCTGCCCGCATCATCCATCTGCGGCATCATTTCATCGAGCAGCAGAAACCGGGCCTTCCAATTCATCAACGCGCCAAGCGCGTCTTTATCGGCCCGAATGTTGTCAGCTCGGTCCAAAGGCGAACCAGCAAAGGCGATCTTTTGCGCTGACATTACGCGGCGCGGCGCTCTCGCATGGCGGTTAGATCGGCTTCAATCGCAGCCATATATTCATCCCGGATCGGATAGGCATCGCTTGGCATATACTGGGTCCAGAGCGCGGTGCGCAGACCCAGATTGTAATCCACCGCACCCAAAGTGCCAGCAGCCCCGCCCCAGCCAAAGCTTCCATTGTGCGAACGCCCGCCAGCGCCGTGGCCTTGTCCCTCCATCCACGTGCCCGCCATATCGGCGGTGGCCGGCAGCAGGTTTGACACGCCCACGCGCACTGCAAGTTCGCTCATCACACGCTCATTGCCAAGCTTACCGTAGCCCAGGAGCATCCGCAGGAACCGGTCATAGTCTTTAGGGCTGGAGACCAAACCGCCTCCACCCGATGGCACTTTCGGCTCATCAAGATAAATGGATGTCGCCGCCGGATCGATGGGCAGTGAATTGCCCAAAAGCACGCCGTAATTGTCGGTGAAGCGGCCTTTCTCGCTTTCCGGCACAGTCATCCAAGTGCTGTCCATACCCAGAGGTTCAAACAGCCGCGCTTTCAAAAACGCTTCGAACTCCATGCCAGAGGCAACCTCGATAACGCGGCCCAGCAGATCGATCGAGTTGGAATAGCTCCACTTGCTGCCCGGCTGATACATCAGCGGCAGGGTTGCGAGCCGGTCTGCCCACACCTCAAGACCCGGCGCAGGTGTCACGGGGGGAAAGCCGGGAATGGTCATGCGGCTCACGCGGCCACCGACAATGCCGTTTTCATTGTAAGCGTCGAGCAGCGGCCCCTTGGAGACGATGCCATAGCCAATGCCTGCCGTATGGGTCAGCAATTGGCGCATTGTGATCGGGCTTGCAGCAGGAACGGTGTTTTCGAGCGGACCTTCCGGATCGACGAGAACCTGCATATCGCGATAGGCCGGGAGCACATCGTAGAGCGGCTGATCAAGGCCAAGCTTGCCCTCATCAATCAGCATCATAATCGCCATGCCGGTGATCGGCTTTGACATCGAATAGATGCGGTAAAGCGTGTTTTCATCAACCTCGCGGTCGCTCGTCAGGCTCAGCGTCCCACCGCCCACGGTATGCGCGTGATCCTCTTGATTCCAGCCAAAGGTGAGGAACAGATTGGCGACTTTTCGTTCGGAGACGAATTTGTCCGCCATCGCCGCGACATTCGGCCAGGCTTCCGACACATCATGGGCCAGCAATTCGCGGCCAAAGGGCAAGCTCGCCATCGCCGCGCCAGCCGCGGCATAGGCGCCGCCGCGAAACAAAGCGCGGCGTGAAAGATTAGGGTGTTCGAAATTGCGGTAAGCCATCAGTTCTTCTCTCTCCGGCGGGACTCGTTTGCTCGCCTTGTGAGCGAGCAAATCTGAACCGTCAATTGCGTGGTAATTGAGGACTGGTTCCCGGAGCAATTTTTTGGGCTTGAAACCGAGCGGTGTCCTACCCATATAACACACATGGGAAATCTACTTGCTTATCTTTTCGGCATTATCAGCCTTGTCATCGTCATCCCCGCCCAAATCCCTCTGCTGGGTTGGGCAAACTGGGTAGCGTTACCCCTGATTGTGATCGGCATCGTGTTCGGCGCCTTGTCTTCGAGCAATGGCGGACGCAATTTCTGCCTGATCGTGCTGTTGGTTGCTGGCGTCAGGCTATCGCTCGGCGGAGGGATCATCTGATCCCTATTGCCTAGACCAAAGCCAGCTGCGCGGCCTTTGCAAACAGGGTTGGCAGCCCGGCATTTTCTAATTCTTCGACCGGCCACCACTCGCCCTCTCCGCTTGGCTCCTCCTGCGCAATGATGCGGAGGACTTTGAGCGTCAAATGCGCATGGGTGAAAGTATGGCGGACCGCGCCCAGCTCTTCCTTATCGCCAGTGATCGGAGCTTCGTCCGACCCATCCATGCGGGCGCTCCAGCCATCATCGGGAAGCGCGCGCATTCCGCCCAGCATTCCGGCGGCGGAGCGCGTGACCAGCCAGACTTTGCGATCCCGCTCAATCCAATATGCGGTGCCGGTGCGTTCAGGCTTTGCCTTCTTGGGCGGTTTCACGGGCAGGCGCTCTGGCTCCCCAGTTTTGCGCCCCTCGCAGGGTCCCGAAAGCGGGCATAATAGGCATCGCGGTGCTTTGCTGGTGCAGATTTGCGAGCCAAGATCCATCATGGCCTGCGCAAAATCACCCGAGCGCAATTCAGGCGTGATCTCTTCAGCGCGCGCCCGGATCGCCTTTCGCGCGCCGGGTAGCGGCTCCTCAATCGCAAACAGCCGCGCTGTCACCCGCTCAACATTGGCATCGACCACCACCGCGCGCCCGCCGAATGCGATTGCGGCAATTGCAGCGGCGGCATAAGCGCCAATCCCCGGAAGCTCGCGCAGGCCGTCTTCTGTGTCAGGGAAGCCCCCGCGCTCCGCCACTTGCCGAGCGCATTTCACCAGGTTGCGTGCGCGTGAGTAATATCCCAGCCCTGCCCACGCGGCCATCACCTCATCCTCGCTCGCCTGCGCCAGATCAAAAACCGTTGGCCAGCGCTGTGTGAACTTTGCGAAATAGGGCTTCACCGCCGCCACGGTCGTTTGTTGCAGCATCACCTCTGAAAGCCACACGCGATAGGGCCATGACGGATCATCGGGCAGCGGAGCAGCGGGCGGGTTGCGCCAAGGCAGCACACGTGCATGGGCATCGTACCAGTGGAGCAGCGGATCAGAGATACTGGCGGTCACCCGCGCCCTATGGCATGAGCGTAAGCGAAATGGGAAGCGACACCGACAAACCTGCCAACAAGCCCGCAACAAAACCGGGCCAGGAGCGCAAGAAAGCCGCCAAACCGTATACGCGCCCACGCGGCGGCGCGGCAAAGGCGGTGGGCGATCTGATGCCGCAAATCGGCCGCACCGCGTTTCGCCGTTTTGGCTTTGTGCAGAGCTCTGTCGTCACCCGCTGGCCCGAGATTGTCGGCCCCACCCATTCGCGCATCTGCTCACCAGAGGCGATCCGTTTTCCACCCGGAGAAAAGTCTGAAGGCATTTTGCAGCTCGTTGTCGCCCCAGCGCATGCTCCACTGATCCAGCAAGTGATCCCGGAAATTATCGAGCGGGTGAACCGCTTTTTTGGCTACAACGCCGTGGCGCGCGCAAAAATCCGGCAAGGCGCGGTTAAGCCGCCCCAAGGCAATGGCGGGCCTAATCAAAAACCCAAGGCCCCGCCTTCGCTCAAACCCATCCCGATGGAGCTGGGCGACAGTCTGCGGGATATTGGCGATCCTGAACTGCGCACCGTGCTAGAATCGCTGGCGCGCTCTTTGGGGGATAAGGACACAAAGGATCAATCGTGAACATTGCTTTTAAGGCCTGCCTTTCGGCTCTGGCAGCGCTGGCTATTCCTGCCACTGGTATGGCGCAATCAACGCCAGAAGAGGACGGCAACCAACTCGCCAATCCGCGCAGTTCCTTTGCAGGAACCGGCGGCGGCGCGTGGCATGCCAATGTTGAACGGACAGAGCGCGGGCACATTATCGGCAACCCGCAAGCCGAAGCGAGCCTGATTGAGTTCATCAGCTACACTTGCGGCCATTGCGCCAGCTTTGAACGCGAAGGCGGCGGCGCGCTCGATCTGGCTGTGCTTGCCCCCGGCCATATGACCGTCGAGATCCGCTCTGTGATCCGCAATCCGGTTGACCTTACGATTTCGATGCTGGTCGCCTGCGGCCCGGCTGACCGGTTCAAGGACCGCCACCGCATGTTTCTCGCCCGCCAAACCGACTGGATGCAAAAGGCCATGGACGCGCCCCAATCACAGCGCGCCAGTTGGGCAAGCGGCAACCGCACAGCGCGCATCAGCATGGCGGCAGCGCTGGACTTGGATGATATGCTGGCCGAACGCGGCACATCGCGCGCGGATATCACCCGCTGCCTGTCCGATGATGCGCTGGCCCGCACTCTCGTTCAAAACGGCCAATCCAATGCCGACGAGTTCGCTTACACCGGCACGCCCAGCTTTGCGCTGGACGGCGAATTGCTCGACGGTGTCCATTCTTGGAGCTCGCTCTATCCGGTGCTGGAAGAGCGGTTTCGTCCTGATACGGAACAGGAAAGCGCCTTTTGAGCGGATATCCCTACGCATTTTCACATAATCGACACATTTTTGCACAAGCGCTTGGGCCAATCCGCTTCCGCTCGCTCCGGCGCTGCGTATAGTCTTATCCCTTCGACACGAGGATTCTTGCTTCCATGAAACGTTTTTCAATGTCTGTCGCACTCACTGCTCCGCTCGCACTCGCGCTGGCCGCTTGCGGCGGCGAAGCTGGCGATGATGCGTCGGGCGATGTGATCCCCGCAATCGAAGCGCCAGAGGGCACGAACTGGACTGAGACTGTCACTGTCAGCGATGCGGGCGGTTATATCCTGGGCAATCCCGAGGCGCCGGTGAAGCTGGTCGAATACGCCTCTCACACCTGCCCTGCTTGTGCGAATTTCGCAGCGACTGGGAAGCCGGGCATCAAGGAATATGTCGCAACCGGCGTCGTCAGCTTTGAACAGCGCGAAGTGTTTCTCAATCCCTTTGACGTGGTGATCGCTGGCCTTGCCCAATGCGGCCCGAAAGAGCGCTTTCAGCCGATCTCTGATGAGGTGTGGAGCAACCTTAATGAAATCCGCGCCGGGTGGGGTCCGAACGAAGCGGCCATCCAAGCCGCCGCCAATCAGCCGATCGAAACGCGCTTTGTGGCTCTGGGCGATGCGACCGGCCTTATCGACTTTGTCTCTGCGCGCGGCGTTTCAGCCAATGAAGCGCGCGCCTGCTTAGGCGATGCGGAGAAGATGGAGGCCATGGTCGAAAGCGTCACCGCCGCCTCTCAAGCCGCCAACATCACCGGCACGCCCACCTTCCTTTTGAACGGCAACCGTATCGAAGGGATCAGCTGGACTGACGTGGAACCCGCGCTCCAACGCGCTGGCGCTCGCAAAGCTGAGTAAACGGAGCAACACCCACCGCCCATGCAGATCAGCCGCCTCAAACTCTCTGGATTCAAGAGCTTTGTAGAGCCGGCTGAACTGCGCATTGAACCGGGCCTGACCGGGGTCGTTGGCCCCAATGGCTGCGGCAAATCGAACCTGCTTGAGGCGATCCGCTGGGTGATGGGGGAAAACTCACCCAAATCGATGCGCTCGGGCGGGATGGAAGATGTGATCTTCGCGGGTACCGACACCCGCCCGCAACGCGCCTTTGCCGAAGTGGTCCTGCACGCCTCTGACGATGCGGATGAGGAATTGGTTGTCACCCGCCGGATCGAGCGCGGAGCAGGCAGCGCCTACCGCGTCAATGGCCGCGATGTGCGGGCGAAAGACGTGGCTCTGACCTTTGCCGATGCGGCGACCGGTGCGCATTCCCCTGCTTTGGTGAGCCAGGGCAAGATCGCGCAGGTGATCGCCGCCAAGCCCGCCGAACGCCGGATGATGCTGGAAGAGGCCGCCGGTATCGCGGGGCTTCACGTCCGCCGCAAGGATGCCGAGAGCAAGCTGCGCTCAACCGAGAAAAACCTCGAACGGCTCGAAGATCTGATGGCGGGTCTCGATTCGCAAATGGCGTCCTTGCGCCGTCAGGCCAAGCAGGCCGAACGCTACACCAAGCTCACCGAGCAGATCCAACACGCCGAAGCGCGCGTCGTCTTCGCCCGTTGGCGCGATGCGGCCTATGCCGCGAAGGAAGCGCGTGCAGCAGCGGAGGGTGCGGAATCGCGGGTGGCCGAGGCCAAGGTTCGTACCGACGAAGCGCAGAAGGTGCAGGCTGAGGCCGCCGCAAAGCTTGCCGAGGCGCGTGAAGAACTGGCAGACCGGCGCGATGATTCAAGCGCGCATGGCCACCGCATGGCGGCTTTGTCGGAGAAGCTGGAGGCGGCAGAAACCCGGCTTGCTGATCTTGATCGACAGCGCACCCGGCTTGAAGAGGACCGAGTTGCCGCCGACCGGATGACAAGCGATGCGGCAGAAGCCTTGGCGAAGCTGGAACGCGATGTGGTCGCTTCGCAAAAGGGCGTGAGCGACGCCGAAGCGGCTCGCCCAGCGCTCGCCGATGCTTCGGAAAACACTGAACGCGCCAGCCGCTCCGCTGAACTGTCCCTTGCCAAGGCAACCGCTGATCACGCCGGAGTTGAGGCCGAATGGCGGGTCGCCGAGGCCGCGATTGAGCAGACCGAGAACCGACTTGCCCGCCTAACGCGTGAGGCGGAACGGATTGCCGCGAGCCGCGCTGAACTCGCTGGATCAGGCGACCTTGAAGCTGATGTTATCGCCGCGCATGAAGCCGTGGATGAAGCGGCGGGCGAAGTGGCCGCATTGCGCGCCAAGCTCGAAGCCGATCAAGCGCGCAAAGCCGATTTGCAAGCCGCGCGCGATGAAGCATCCGCCGCGCTCGCCACAGCAAAGGCCGAGCTTGCGGGAATTGAGCGCGAATACACAGCGCTCACCCGCGACCGCGATGCCCGCGCCAAGCGCGCCAAAACCCGCGAGGGCCTGCCCGCCGCGCTCGACACGGTGCGTGTAGAAAAAGGGTACGAGCGCGCCATCGCCGCCGTGCTGGGCCGCGACGCGAAGTCGCCGATTGGCTCGCCTGACGCGGTGAGCGATGGCCGTTTCTGGACCGGGAGCGCCGCTCCGGCGGAGGTAGCCGACAGCCTACTCTCGCATATCACCGATTGCCCCGAGGAATTGCGCGCGCGCCTCGCTCTGGTGCATTGCACCGAAGATGATGATCGCCGCGCGCTTGGGCCTGGAGAATGGCTGGTCACACGCGCGGGCCATTTGCGCCGTTGGGACGGGTTTGTTGCGCGCGGCGAAGGCTCTGCAGAGGCCGCTCTGCTCGAAGCGGCGAACCGGCTATCCGAGCTTGAAACGCAGCTCCCGACCCTGCGCGGCAACGCTCAGAAGGCCGAAGCAGACGAGCGAGCCGCGCGGGAGGAGCTGTCGGGCTTGCAAACCGGGCTGATCGCGCAGGAACGCGCGCTGCAAGGGGCTATCGAAGCGGAGCGCGGCGCTTTGCGCAGCTTGGATCAGGTCGAAGCGGCAAAAGAACGGGTCGCAGCCCGGCTGGAAGAACTTGCCGCATCGTCCCAGGATCTGGACGAGCAGCTCGCATCGGCCAAGACTGAGCTGCTGGCGGCACAAGAGGCGCGCACCGCGCTGCCTTCTCCCGACGCGGGGCGGGCCGCATTGGAGGCCGCACAAGCCAAGCATGAAGCGGCGAAAACTGCAGTGCAATCCGCCCTAGCTGCACTCGCTGCCCATGACCAAGGGTTGGCGGTGTCGCGCGAAAGGCTCGCTGCGCAGCAGGCCGACCAATCTAGCTGGAAAGCGCGATCCGGCGAAGCGGCTGCGCGTGTTGCCGAAGCCGCCCGGCGTCTTGAAGAAATCGAGGAAGAGCGCGCTGTGATCGCCGCCAAGCCCGCTTCGCTGATCGCCGAGATCGAGCAAGGCGATGCGGTGCGCACGCGGCTCACACAGGAGCTAGAAGCCGCCCAGTCGGCGATGGAGCTGGCTGAAGATGCGTGCAAGACTGCGGACCGCACACTGGCCGAAGCGCAAGAGGCGCTTGCGGTGGCGCGCGAAGGCCGCGCGACCCTTGCTGCGAGGGCGGAGAACGAGGAATCGCGGCAGGCGGAAATGGCGCGCATTTCAGGCGAGCGTTTCCAATGCCCTCCACCGCTGCTGGGCGAACGCTTCGATTTTGCAGAGGATGACGTAAAGCCAGCCTCTGAGGAATCGGAGGAGATGGACCGCCTTACCGCCAGCCGCGAACGCATTGGCCCTGTAAACCTTGTCGCCGCCGAAGAACTTGCGCGGATTGAAGAAGAGCACGGCGCCAGTGCCAGCGAACAGGCGGAACTCACCGAGGCCGTGAACCGCCTGCGTAACTCGATCGGCAATCTCAATCGCGAAGGGCGCGAACGGCTGCGTGCAGCTTTTGAGGAAGTGGACGGTCATTTCCGTGTGCTCTTCACCCGGCTTTTCCAAGGAGGGCAGGCGCATCTCGCATTGGTAGACAGCGATGATCCGCTCGAGGCCGGACTTGAGATTTATGCGCAGCCGCCCGGCAAGCGCCTGCAATCTTTGTCGCTGCTGTCAGGCGGAGAGCAAGCGCTAACCGCAACCGCGTTGATCTTTGCCCTGTTTCTCACCAATCCAGCGCCGATCTGCGTGCTTGATGAGGTCGATGCGCCTCTCGATGATGCCAATGTGGAACGGTTCTGCGATCTGCTCGATTCAATGGTTCGCACCACGAGAACGCGTTATCTGATCGTCACCCACAACGCTGTCACGATGAGCCGCATGCATCGTCTGTTCGGCGTGACAATGGCCGAGAAAGGCGTTTCGCGCCTAGTCAGCGTTGATCTGGGCGAGGCGGAGCTGATGGTGGCGGAATAGACCGCGCAAAACTGCCAACACCCTGGTTTAGGCGTCGATTGCGCGTGCGAGCCGCGCTCTGATGTCTTTGAGTTTTGCCACAGCCTCTGCTTTTGCGGCCACCGCCTCAGCGCTTGGCGCTGGTGCAGCAGAGGGTGAGGAAGCCGGCAAGGCCAGATCCTCACCGGCACGCCGATCGCCAACGCGGCGATCCTCTCGTCGCCGGTCTGCACCGGAACCGGCGCTTGATCGCAGGACGGCTTCTGCACCTTTCAGGGTGTAGCCTTCTTGATTGACCAGCCGATCAATCTCTTGAACCATGTCGATGTCGCTTGGACGATACAACCGGCGCCCGCCGCTGCGCTTCAACGGCTTGAGGAGCGAAAACTGCTGTTCCCAGTACCGAAGCACATGCGCTTTGATACCAAGCGCGTCGCTTACCTCACCAATTGTGCGAAATGCGCTGCGTTCCTTGCCGTCGTTGAAATCGACCATGCGCGAGATCAGCCTTTGGCGATCCGCTCTTTGAGCAATTGGCTTGCTCTAAAGGTCAGCACGCGGCGCGGTGTGATTGGCACTTCAACGCCGGTTTTGGGGTTACGGCCGACACGTTCGTTTTTGTCGCGCAGAACGAAGCTACCAAAGCCAGAGATTTTGACGTTCTCGCCTTTTTCAAGCGCGTCGGTCATCTTGTCGAGGATCGCCTCAACCAAGTCGAGCGATTCCGCGCGGCTAAAACCCATCTTACGGTTAATCGTCTCTGCCAAATCGGCCCGGGTCAGCGTGCCCACCGAACGCATCATGCAGCAATCTCCTGTTTCCAACGCGACCCAACTGATGGTTTTAGCTTAAGAAAAATCTGCAAAAACTGCAATGTTCGCGCGCAATTTTGTAAACTCGAAATATACCATTCGGTAAAAGTGGATCAAAGCCTCACGAGGCTGGCACCCCAAGTGAACCCGCCGCCCATGGCCTCAAACATGACAAGATCACCCTGCTTTATCCGGCCATCGCGCCGCGCAGTATCAAAGGCGAGCGGCACTGAAGCCGCTGAAGTGTTGGCATGTTTGTCGACCGTGACGATCACCTTTTCTGCCGGTATTCCAAGCTTTCTCGCAGTCGCGTCAAGGATTCGCGCATTGGCCTGGTGTGGGACAATCCAGTCGATATCTTCGACCGAAACACCAGCATCTTCAATCACTTCATTGAGCACGCTGGAAAGGTTCACCACTGCATGGCGGAACACTTCGCGTCCCTTCATGCGCAAATGGCCCACCGTCTTTGTGGTCGACGGCCCGCCATCAACGTAAAGCAGATCGTGCTGCGCGCCATCGGCGTGGAGGCGGCTTGCCAACACGCCGGTATTGCTCACATCCGCTTCGCCTGAAACGCTCGCCGCCTCGAGCACAACGGCCCCAGCCCCGTCGCCGAACAACACGCAAGTGGTGCGGTCTTCCCAATCAAGAATGCGGCTGAAAGTCTCCGCTCCGATCACAAGAGCGCGGCGAGCGGTGCCAGTTTTCAACAGCGAATCGGCGGTCGTCAGCGCGTAGAGAAAGCCGGAACACACCGCCGCCACATCAAATGCCACCCCCCCATTGCAGCCGAGCGCATGTTGGACCTTGGTCGCGGTGGCAGGAAAGGTGTTGTCAGGCGTTGCCGTTGCCAACACGATCAGATCAATATCAGCCGGTGACAGCCCCGCATCAGCCAGCGCGCGCCGCGCAGCCTGTGTTGCGAGCGTTGCGGTTGTTTCATCCTCGCCTGCAATGTGCCTTTGACGGATACCAGTGCGCTCGACAATCCACTCATCCGAGGTATCGATCTGCTCAGCGAGTTCGGCATTTGTGACGATGCGCGTTGGCAAAGCCGAACCCGATCCCACCAGCCGCGATCCGATCACGCCGCTGCCCCGCTCTTGGGTGGTGAACCCTGTTGTGATCCGCTGTCGGTTTCAGTGCCATTTAAATGGCCATTGGATTTTAGGGCTTCTCCATCCAGCTCGCTCAAATCCTGTGTGATACGCTCAGTCAGCTTGTTCTCAAGCAAGCGCGCTGCCACTGTCACCGCTTGCGCAACGCCCTTTGCGGTCGCGCTACCATGGCTCTTCACCACCACCCCGTTGAGGCCAAGGAAAACCGCGCCATTGTGGTTATTGGGATCAAGATGATGGCGCAGCAGCTCGGTCGCCGGGCGCGAGACCAGAAAACCGATCTTGGAACGCAGCGAGCTGGTAAAGGCTTGCTTCAAAAGATCGGTAACAAACCGGGCCGAACCTTCGATGGCTTTCAATGCGATATTGCCAGAAAATCCATCGGTCACAACGACATGGGTTTCGCCGCGATTGATCTTGTCTGATTCAACAAAACCATCAAACTCAAGCGCCAAACCGCCATCTTCAATTTTGGTTGCATCGGTCAGGCGCGCTGCGGCATCGCGCAGCGCGTCGGTGCCTTTGATCTCTTCGGTGCCGATATTCAACAGACGCACTTTGGGCCGATCAAAGCCGTTGACAATACGCGCATAGGCCGCGCCCATCACCGCATATTGAACGAGATTTCGGGCATTTGCTTCGGTGTTAGCGCCAAGGTCGAGCATTACCACATCATGCGCCTCTAGCGTCGGCATCAGAGCGGCCAAAGCCGGCCTATCGATGCCCGGCATAGTGCGAAGCGCGAGTTTGCTCATCGCCATCAATGCGCCGGTGTTGCCGGCCGAAACCGCTGCCCCCGCATCGCCCGCTTTCACCGCGTTGACAGCAAGGCCCATGCTTGTGGTCTTGGCGCGGCGGATCGCTTTGGACGGTTGTTCATCGCCGCTGATCACATCGTCGCAATGGAGAATTTCGGACGCGCCGCGCATGCCCGGATGGGCCTCTAAGGCTGCTTCAATCTTTGGCTGGTCACCGACCAGCAGGAACTGGAAGTCTTCATGGGTGCGACGAGCAATTGCCGCGCCTTCAACCATGACGCGCACGCCTTCATCACCGCCCATCGCATCAACAGCGATACGCGGGAGTGTCATGCAGCAGCTTCCTTCTTCAAATGTCTAGGCTTAGAGGCCCTTGGGCGCGAGCACCAGGCGGCCATTGTAATAGCCGCAATGCGAACACATTGTGTGCGGGCGCTTAAGCTCACCGCAGTTTGAGCATTCCTGAAACGCCGCCGCTTTCAACGCGTCATGCGAACGGCGAATGCCGCGGCGGTGGGGCGATACTTTTCTCTTTGGGACAGCCATGGCAGCACCATTCCTCAAATAAACTTATGTTCGCGCGAAAAGTTTCGCGCGCGGGGTTGTTTCAACTGACGCCGTGAAAGGCTCTCTTGCGATTGCCCTTGGGACGGTCTTGTGGTTGCCCTTAGGGCAAGGCCGCTATCCGCACAAGGTCAAGCCTTTACGTAAACGTCCGTGCCGATTGTGGCGGAAGCGGCGCGCTATAGCGGGTTTTTTTGAGGTTGCAAGCGGTGAGAGAGCGCTTCAGTGAGAGCGCGAGTGTTTTTTGGAGAGGGGAACCTAGATGACAAGTGTGCTGCCTATAACTCTGGCCACCGCTGGCGCAGCTGCAATTCTCAATATCTGGCTTATGGTCCGTATCGGTCAAGTGCGCACACAAGAGAAGATTTTCGTCGGCGATGAAGACAGCGAGCCGCTGGTGCGCCGGATGCGCGCGCAGGCCAATTTCGTCGAAAACGCGCCCTTTGTGCTGATCCTGATCGGTTTGATTGAACTCGCAGGCAAAGGCGGTTTCTGGCTGCCTTATGTCGCGGGCCTGTTCATCCTCGCCCGGATCGCACACGGCTTTGGCATGGATGGCGCAGGCCTGGCGAAGGGACGGATGTTCGGTACGATTGTATCGATGCTCTCGCTTATCGGGCTGGGAATTTACGCCGCGCTGATTGCGGGAGGAGTGGTTTAGGGCATACTGTACACGCCAAGGCGAACTCTTCAGAGTTCGCAAGCCCGACCGGGCGCCCGTAGCGGGTCCGAACCCCGGACTTGATCCGGGGGAAGGACGTCTAGCGAGGACGAAGGCGCGGATGCGGCTTCGCCATCAAGACAACGCATAATCCGACACAAACGCATTGGTCTTACGCTCTTGGCCGAACGTGCTTGTCGGGCCGTGGCCGGGGATGAAGGTGATGTCTTCGCCCAGCGGCCAGAGGCGCTTTGTGATGCTATCGATCAAGTCCTGATGATTGCCACGCGGAAAGTCCGTGCGGCCGATTGAACCTTGGAAAAGCACATCGCCCACAATCGCAAATTTGCTCGGGCCGTGGACGAAAACGACATGGCCGGGCGTGTGGCCGGGGCAATGGATCACATCGAGAGTTAGGTCCCCCACGGTCACGGTGTCGCCCTGCTCCAGCCAACGATCCGGCGTAAAGCTCTTCGCCTCCATCCCATAACGCGCACCGTCGCTATCGAGCTGCTCAATCCAGAAAAGATCATCTTTGTGCGGGCCTTCGATGGGGACCCCCAGCTCCTCCGCCAACATCCCCGCCTGGCCGCAATGGTCGAGATGGCCGTGGGTAATGAGGATCTTTTCGAGGGTCACACCCGCTTTGGCGATGCCGTCCTTGAGCTTGTGCAGATCGCCGCCCGGATCGGTGAGCGCGGCTTTGCCTGTGGCGGTGCACCAGATCAGCGAGCAGTTCTGCTGCAAGGGCGTCACCGGAATGATAGCGGCTTTCATCGGGGGTGTTTTGGTCATGGATGACATCTATATCCGCCCCCCTTTCCACACAACCCGGCCAATCACTTCCATTTCCCTCTCCGCTCACATCCACCGGGGGATAGGCGAGATTTTGGCTAAGCAGGCTGAACCGCCCTGCCCCTGCCTGTGCGACGCGTTTCACCATCAGCGTGTCGCCCAGCCTAACGACATGCACCCCATCGCGAAAGGCGCGCGGGGATCGGTCGATCAGGATTTCATCGCCGCTGTTGAGCAGGGGCTCCATTGAATCGCCCTCGACCCGGATCATGGAGAGCACTCCGGTTTCAAGGCCCTGTTCTGTCAGCCAGCGCTTTGAGAAGCTGGAAGGTGTCGAAGGCGCCCTCTGCGCCGGGCATCGCGCCGGGTCCTGCAGAAGCGCCGATATTGAGCCTTTCTACCTCCACCCAATCGCTTTGCGGGCCTGAATCGCGCGCACTAACCAAGCGAGTATAGGATTTTTCCTGCGACCCGTCAGCGGGTTCGCGCAGCTCCGCTTCATCGATTCCAAAGAATTGCCGCGAGGGTCTTTCGATCCCCCTCCTCCAGCTTCTTGGGCGAACCTTTCTTGATAAATTGCTGGAGATAGCTTGCATTACGACCCAGCAATTCCGACAGGCTTGCCAGGCTAGCCCGCCTCTCCTGCGCCAGCTCGAGCAGCCTTCCGCGCGGTCCCTTCCGGTCTTTCCATTGTCCATTTCCTTCCTCGTTTCCTAAATTTTCTCCTACATGAAGGATTTTTCCTAGACAAGTAGGAAAATGGGGATTATCCCTTTGCGACACGTAAGGGTTTCTGCTACACAATATGCATGAGCAAGCAACCTACTCTTCGCCAATTCCAAGACCGCTTCCCAACTGAGGATAGCTGCCTAGAGCATCTCAAGCTGACCCGCTTTGGTGAGCGTCACGAGTGCGAGCATTGCGGCAAGGAAGCGAAGTTCTATCGGATCGCCAAGCGGCGCTCATACGGTTGCGAGCATTGCGGGCCACCAGATTTACCCCACCGCTGGCACGCCCTTTCACCGGACGCGCACAAGCCTGCGCGATTGGTTTTATGTCATGTTCCTGTTTTGCTCGAAACGGAACGGTGTGAGCGCCAAAGAAGTGGAGCGCCAAATCGGCGTGACCTACAAAACGGCTTGGCGCATGTGCCATGAAATCCGCAAATACATGGCGCTGGTGGATGGTGACGAGCCTATGGGCGGGCCGTTCAAAAAGGTGGAGGTCGATGAAACGTTTATCGGCGGCTACGACAGGGGCGGTTTTGGCGGCAAAGGCAAAACCGTGGTGATGGGTATGCAGGAAAAGGGCGGCAACATCACCACGCGGGTTGTTGCTGATCGCAAGACCACCTCGCTAGTCCCGCATATCCTAGAGCATGTGAAGCCGCACACTGAGGTCCACACTGATGAACTGCACGGCTACCGCGAGATAGCCATGTGGAACAGCTATTGGCATAAGACGGTCAATCACTCGAAGGGTGAGTATGTCGCCAAGAGCGGCGCGACCGTGAACGCTGTTGAGGGCTTTTGGGCGCAGCTAAAGCGCTCAATCAATGGCACCCACATACACGTTAGTCAGAAGCATCTTTCGAAGTATCTGGGCGAGTTTGAGTTTCGTCACAATCGTCGGAACCGTCCTGAGACGATGCTTTCGGAGTTGATGTTGGGATTTGCGCGCTAGGGCCTGTCATAGCCGCTAAGAGGCGGTCAAACTTTGAACTCGAATGGCTCGACATCTCTAAAAAACACCCATTTTCTCGGTAAAATTTCTTCGTCTGCGAACGATGCATTGTTTATCATATATTGCAGATTGCCACATGAACGCTGGATCGCCTGTCGAAGGCGATGCTTCTTTTGGTCAAGCTCGGTCACACCCTTGCCAGCGATAACGGTTAGTGTCCGCGTGTCATCTGTGAATTTCGAAACCGCAGATTGGCCCATATTTCTTTCGAGCCAAGCCTCCACTTCAGCAAGGAGGCTTCTGTGGTCTTTTACGATTCCCTGTATAATCGCCTTCGCTTTGAACACCACCCACCCTTTGCCTCAGCTGCTCGAATTGGCCAATCATAGGGCGAATGCCTAGTTTGGCGAGGCGTGACTGTAGTGGTGTTTGCGTGGTCTCACTCATCCAAACAAGCAAGCCATAAACCAAGACTGCTAATACCGACGCCGCCAGTTTCACTCCATTGCTGGTGTCGCTGACGTCATCGATCAATCTCTTTGCTTCGTTTGGGTAGATGGTGGGACCAAGCCACTAGCGCCGCGCCTGCGAAAGAAAGTAGGTGCAGTAAAACTCTTGAAGCCGTGCGCATGACAGCCGAAGCCTATTATAGATCGGCTCGAAAAGTCTAGTTTGCGACAACCACTAGGAGGCGGCTATGTTGGAACTTTATCTGCTTATCAGTCATCTCGACTGAGCCAACCTTGCGGGTCAAATGATCGGGCTTCTTGTTCTGCCCTGTTCACTGTAGCGTCCGCCATGGTTAAAACCTGGGCAGTATGACCATCTCGCATGAAGGGCGCAAGTTGTGCGAGATATGCCTCGCAGCCAATTGCAATTTGTTCGGCCATTTGAATTTCATTGAATTTCGGTGCCGGGATACCCGCCTGTTCAAATTGCATGAGTAGAGAAATTCCATCTCTTGCAATGTCGCGCGTGTCTTCGGCGCGATTGAAGCTACCTCTCCTCTCATGCCAACCTAAGTTTCTTTGATAGCGGACGCGGTTAATAAAGTTGTCTGCGCTTACCCACAGTAACGAAAACTGGTCCTCCAAGGTTTCCTTTGTCGGCTTCTTGCTGGGCCAAAAAGCTAAGTAACCGCCAACGATAACAAGCAAGACGCTTATCAAGCCACCCCAAGGCAAAGTTTGAATGTCTGATACCGTGAGATCCGCCGCATAATGCGAGATTATCGCGCCGATGCCGAAACCAAAAAAGAGCATCGACCAAAGCTGCAGCCAAGAAGAGCATTATGGCTGCGAGCCGCTTACGCCAAGGTGAAGATTCGAGCATCCCCACGCCATATCACCGACCTCCAAGCATTTGGAGTCGTTGACACAAGATGCTGTCGATACGTGTTTCAATGGTATAATTCCCTAGGAAATTGGATGGAACATTTAGTGAACATCGGGCGATTCGGCGCATCACTATTCGATCGCCAGCGCTCGGTCTGATTGACCAAACCGCATGGAGGGATCGCCAATGCTGCTACGAAAAGTCGAACAATTCCTGCGCCGCCACGATATGCCAGCCACCAAGTTCGGGCGGCTTGCCGCGCATGATCCGCGCTTCGTGCTTGACCTCAGAATGGGCCGCACGCCGCGCGCCAAAACCGAGGCGCGCACTCTGCGCTGGATGGACGAATTTGAAACCAACGCACTCGCAGCGCAAGCCTCTGCCGCCGCCGGTGCCGCGCTCCAAACGAAAGGGTTCTCTCATGCTGTATGATGCTTCCTTGGGCTTTGCCCACACCAACGCATATGCCTTTGGCAAGTTGGAAACCAAGTCTGCCGACCCCGTGGAAGCGCCCGCAAAACCACAGGTCGCGCGCCGGTACCGCCCGCGCCGCACCACGTCAGACCGAGTTCGAGAGGCGGTATTGATGCTGGCAGAGGGCCGCGCAGACCTGCTCACCCATGAAGAGACAGCCTGGACCTCGGTCACTTTTGCCGGAACGCGGCATGAGATCATGCTCGATTTTCAGGGCGCTGAGGATGTGGCTGTCGGCGAAGAATTCATCGCCAACCTACCCGAACACGAATTCACTATCCCAGGCCAATTGGTCGCCGATGCCACCGTCAAAGAGGTCGACCACCGCTTTGGCGCGGATGAACGGATGGTGGTGACGTGCGTGCTGTTGCTGCTGGAAGAAAGCTAGAAAGAGTTGGCGGACCCGACTGGGTCCGCCCCAACATCACGCATTGATCACGATCATCTTCTCAATCGTCATCTCGTGGCAGGTATAGGGGATACCGCCCACGCCGTGGCCTGACGTGCGAAGCCCGGCAAAGGGCATCCAATCGGTGCGGAAGGCGGAGTGGTCGTTGACCATCACTGCCGACGCATCGAGGCCGCGATAGGCGTGCATGGTCGCGGCAAGATCATTGCTGTAAATCGCAGCCTGAAACGCGACGTCGAGCGAATTGGCCTGCGCAATCGCCGCATCCGCATCGTCATAGGCATAGACACAGACCGCCGGGCCAAACACCTCGTTGCGAGAGATCGTGGCATCGGCTGGCGGGTTGAGGAGCACGGTTGGCGCATAGGTGGTGTCAGAAAGCTTCTCGCCCCCGGTCAGCACCTCTGCACCGCCGCTGCGTGCTTCCTCGACCCATTCGGCAACGCGGTCGACCTCTTTGGGGCGGATCAGCGGGCCGCATTCGGTCGTCTCGTGGATAGCATTGCCAACGGTCAGCTTGCTCGCCGCATCAGCCAATTGCGAGGACAGGTCGAGCGCGATGGAGCTGTGCGCAAAGATGCGCTGCACCGACACGCAGACTTGGCCTGAATGGTAGAACCCGCCTTTGGTAAGGCTGGGGATGGCGGTGTCCAGATTGGCGCTGGAATCGACGATCACCGGGGCCACCCCGCCATGCTCCAAAGCGCAGCGCGCGCCGGGTGCAAGAGTAGAGCGCAGCGACCAGCCAACGCCCGCCGAACCGATAAAGCTGAAGAAAGCGACGCGCGGGTCGGTCACCAAAGCATTGGAGACATCGCGCGGCGCCTGCACCGCCCTCGCCCAATCCTGCGGCAGGCCCGCCTCGTGCAGAATATCGATAAACTCAAAGCAGGACAAAGGCGTGTCGCTCGCCGGTTTGACGATCACCGGACAGCCCGTGGCGACTGCCGGTGCAACCTGATGGACGATGAGATTGAGCGGGTGGTTGAAGGCAGAGACCGCCACCACAACCCCAATTGGCTCGCGCGTGGTCCAAGCGGTCCGGCCATCACCCGCCGGGGTCAGCCCCATCGGGATTTCGGTGCCGCGCAGCGCGCCGATCTCGTGAATGCACAGCTCCATGCCGTTGATCGCCCGGTCCACTTCGACCCGCGCATCAATCAGCGGTTTGCCGCCTTCATCAGCGATTTGAAAGGCGAGGTGATCGCGTCGCTCTTTCATGATTTCCATGGCTCGGTGGAGGATCGCCGCGCGCTCATGCGGCTTCTTCCACTGCGAGCGGTCGCGCGCCAGAGCGTGCGCTTTGGCGAGGTAGCCATCGACGGTTTCCCAATCGCTGGTGGGAACCTCGCCGATGGTGGACAGGTCAAACGGGTTGACGACTTGGTGCATGGTCAAGAGGTCTCTCCCGCTTACAGTTCAGCGCTCAGTTTCTTGATGTCGATATTCAAGATCTGATCGTTTTCCGTGTAGTCGACCGGGCAATCAATCAGATGCACGCCCGGCGTATCGCGGCAATGCGCGAGCACTTCGGTCAGATGCTCAGAGGATTCAACGCGGTGCCCGTGGCCCCCATAGCTCTCGACATATTTGACGAAATCGGGGTTGCCATAGGTTAGACCGAAATCCTCAAAGCCCATATTCGCCTGCTTCCAGCGGATCATCCCATAAGCATCATCGCGCAGGATCAGAACGGTCAGATTGAGTCCGAGGCGCACCGCAGTCTCCAACTCCTGACTGTTCATCATAAAGCCGCCATCGCCGCAGATCGCCATGACCTTGCGATCGGGATAGAGCATTGCGCTCATCATCGCGCTCGGTAGGCCAGCGCCCATGGTCGCCAGCGCGTTATCGAGCAGCACGGTGTTGGGCAGATAAGCGGTGTAGCCGCGCGCAAACCAGATCTTATAGACGCCGTTATCAAGGCAGATGATGCCGTCATGCGGCATACAATCGCGCACTTGTTGCACCAGATGCGGCGGGAAGATCGGGAAGCGTGTGTCCGCGGCCAATCCGTTCGTGTGATCCAGCTCCGCCTGATGGTAGGCGAGCAATTGATCAAAATTCCAGCTGCGGTTGGGAACAAGGTCTTCCTTGATCTGCCAAATGGCGTTGGCGATATCGCCGATCACCTCGATCTGCGGGAAATAGACAGGGTCGACTTCAGCGGTCTTGGTCGAGACGTGGATAACCGTGACGCCGTTATCCTTCATGAAGAAGGGCGGCTTTTCAATCACATCATGGCCGACATTGATGATGCAGTCGGATGCTTCGACCGCGCGGTGCACGAAGTCCCCGGCAGACAGAGCCGCACAGCCTAGGAATTTGGGGTGACGTTCATCGATCACGCCTTTGCCCATTTGCGTCGTGAGGAACGGAATACCCGTCTTCTCAACAAATTGTTCGAGCATGCGACCGCACAGTTTGCGGTTTGCGCCTGCGCCGATAACCAGCACCGGGTTCTTCGCCGCTTCAATCGCTTTGACCGCAGCGCGCACCGCCTTGGTCTCAGCAGAGGGCCGCCGTGCCACGCTCTTGGGAAGCGGCTTCCAGTCTTCGGTCGGCTCTTCGGCGATGTCTTCGGGAAGCTCAATCAGGGTCGCGCCCGGCTTTTCCTCTTCGGCGAGGCGATAGGCTTCGCGCACGCGGCTGGGGATGTTGTCTCCTGCAGCGATCTGGATCGAGTACTTCGTGACCGGCTCCATCAGCGATACGATGTCAACGATCTGGAAACGGCCCTGCTTTGACTTTTTGATCGGCTTTTGCCCGGTGATCATCAGCACCGGCATCCCGCCAAGCTGCGCATAGGCGGCGCTGGTCACAAAGTTGGTCGCGCCCGGCCCCAAAGTCGCGACGCACACGCCGGTTTTGCCCGTGTGGCGGCCATAGGTCGCGGCCATAAAGCCGGCGCCTTGTTCGTGACGGGTCAGGATCAGCTTGATCTTTTCCGAACGGCCCAGCGAATCGAGGAAATCAAGATTCTCTTCCCCCGGCACACCAAAGATGTATTCGCACCCTTCAGCCTCCAGACATTCGATGAAGACGTCGGACGCTTTTTTGGTATCGCTCATATTCGTATTCCCCCCAATACGCGCGGAGCATGCCGCGCCTGATGTGACCGTCAAATCCGCGCAAAGGCGTCTCAAATCAGAGACTGCACCCTTAAACCGTTGCGCAAAGCCGACTAAGCCGAGCCGTGATGGCTGACCGTGAATTGCAAGTATTGCAGGATTCCGTCAGAATCCAAGCGCGATGAAGAAATTCGCGCGCCTAGTAGCCCAACTTGGGATCAAAGATTGGCGCGACCGGCTTTCCAGCGCGGTAATTGGCAAGGTTCTCAAGGAAGCGCGTCGCGGAGCGGACAAACATTTTGTCCTGCGCACGGCCCGACAAATGCATCGAGATATGCGCGTTATCGAGGCCCCATAAAGGGTGATCTTCGGGCAGCGGTTCTGGCGTTGTTACATCCAGAAACGCGCCGCCAATCGCCTTTTTCTCTAAAGCTTCGACCAATGCCGGCTGGTCGACCACTTCGCCGCGCGCGATGTTCACAAGAACGGCATCCTTCTTCATCGCAGCGAGTTCATCAGCGCCGATCATATTCTCGGTTTCAGGAGTGGAGGGAACGGCCAAGATCACCCAATCAAAATTGCCCAGTTTGCCGCGCCATTCGTCCGGAGCAAGCACTCCCTCTGCTGGCGAGCGACGAACCACGGTGACATCCACATCGAAAGCTTCGAGCCGGGGTTTGATGAGTTTGCCAATCGCGCCAAAGCCCAGCAGCAGCGCATTGGACCCTGCAAGTTCGCGTTTGCCCGGACTGTCCATCAACCATTCGCGCCGTTCTTGTGCGCGCATCACATCGCGGTAGCCTTTGGCGATATTGAGCATTCCCATCACCGTGTATTCAGCGATGGTGATCGCGTTGATACCCACGCCATTCGTCACCGTGATCCCGCGTTCGATCAGCACATCCATCGGCAAAAAATCGAGGCCCGCATAGATCGAGTTGAGCCATTTGAGGTCGGTTGCGGCGTGGAGCGCTTTCACCATCGCCTCTTTCTCGTTCATATCGAACCAGCCGATCTCCGCGCCCTTCACCGCTTCGATGGCTTCTTCATGGCTGAGGAACCAGCGAACCTCCACATCATCGGGAAGCTGGGGTTCGAGCAGCGGACGGATAAGGCCAGAGATGGCGAGTTTTGTCATGCAGACACTGTTACGCGCGGAAAGCCAACCACGCCACCCCTGCGAGCACAGGCAAACCGGCAAGGTCTACAAGTGCAATGCGTTTGAGCGGCTCGGGGCTGCCCGCCATCCAATACAGCACTAGAAAACTCAGCATGCTGATCCCGACAACCATTACGGCAAGCCGCCTGCCTTCAGGCACAAAAGCCGCCCACAAACAGGCAGCGAAGACGGCGAAGAAGAGGGCGGCGCGGTGCTGCATCAGCAAGAAAAGAGGGCTGTCGGCCGCTATCCCATAGAGAGTTGTCAGCGTTGCCGGACGGAAGAACGCAATGGCTGGCATAGCGTGGATGGCTGCGAGGATAAGCCAGAGGATAAGTTGCAACATACAACAAACGTAGCAGTCGCTACGCAACCGTCAAGACAGCTTCCAGTCCCAGCCCAGCGGGTCGCCGTCCATCACCTCCACGCCTTTGGCGACGAGCTCATCCCGGATGGCGTCTGATGTAGCAAAGTCCTTCTCAGCCCGCGCAGCCTTCCGGCGGGCGAGCGCGTCTTCAATCTCGCTTTCCGAGATCTCAGCGGATACCGGACGAATGCGCAGCGCCTCGCGCGTCAAATCGAACAGGCCAAGGCCCAGCACCGCGTCCATATGTTCAACAACCGCGCGCTTAATCCCCGCATCGACCTTTTTCGTCGCGAGCGCATCTTCCAGCGCGGTCAGAGCAATGGCCGTGTTGAGATCATCCGATATCGCTTCGTCAAATTTGGCGAGAGGCGCTGCGAATTTGGGGTGCTCGGCGGTTGGCTGGCTTTCGGCGTCTTTAAGCCGCTCGACCTGCATGACCATCCGCTTAAGCCGGGTGAGCGCTGCTTCCAGCCCTTCCCAACTGAATTCGAGCTCAGACCGATAATGCGCTTGCAGGCACATCATCCGGTACGCGAGCGGGTGGAAGCCTTTATCGACGAGCAATTGCAGCCGCAGGAACTCACCAGAGCTCTTCGACATCTTACCTGAACGTTCAACAAGGAAATTGTTGTGCATCCAGATATTGGCGCCTGAATTGCGCGCTTCGTTGAGGCCTTGCCCGCCGCAGCACGAAAACGCCTGGTTCTGCGCGATCTCATTGGGGTGGTGGATTTCGCGGTGGTCAATCCCGCCAGTGTGAATATCGAAGGGGAAGCCCAGCAGCTTCTCACCCATGACCGAGCATTCCAAATGCCAACCTGGCGCGCCCTTGCCCCATGGGCTGTCCCACTCCATTTGCCGCGTTTCGCCCGCCGGGGTCTTGCGCCAGATGGCAAAGTCGCCCGCATTGCGCTTGCCCTCCAGCTTCTCGATCCGGCCTTCCCCTTCTTCGGTGACGGCGCGGGCGAGTTTCCCGTAATCCGCAACGGTGGAGATGTCGAAATAGAGGCCGCTTTCCAGCTCATAGCAGTGCTTATCCGCCATCTGTTTGCCCCACTCGATCATCTCTTCGACATATTCGGTGGCGCGCGGATGCTGCTTTTTCTGGATGTTCAGGCGGGCGAGATCAGACTCAAAATCCGCCTGATAGAACGCCGCGATGTCCCAAGCCGATTTGCCTTGGGTCGCTGCCATCTTTTCCATCTTGTCCTCGCCCTCATCGGCATCGGACGTAAGATGCCCGACATCGGTGATGTTGATGACATGGGTGAGCTTATAGCCTTTGTGCTGAAGCGTGCGGCCCAACGTATCGGCAAACACATAGGCGCGCATATTGCCGATATGCTGGTAATTGTAGACCGTTGGCCCGCATGAATAGACCCGCGCTTCGCCGTCATGGACGGGGGCGAACGGTTCAATCTCGCGGGTGAGCGAGTTAAAGAGTTTAAGGTCAATTGTGGCCGGGGTTGCTTCAGTCATTTCGCGCAGCGCCATGCACATGCGGCAGGCGGCTGGTCAAGAGCGCATAGGGGAAACCCGGCCTATTCAGCCGGTTCCACTTCGCCTTCCTCTTCCTCATCAACCACCCACAAATCCTCGTTGCCCGCGCCCGTCACCGGGTCATCGATCAGCGGATCATCTTCAAACTGCGCGTTGGGGTTGAGGTTGATCAGCCCCGCTTCGATGGAGCCGGATTGCAGTATGTCGACAGGTGCAAGACCATCTTCGATCAGATCGCGTATCTCGGTTTCCGACGCGCCTCCCTCACCACTTTCACCGCCGGGGGTCTGGCCCGGTGAAGGTGTCGGTGATGGGCTTGGTGTCACAGTGACAGGAGCGCATGAAGCAGGGTCGGCAATGACACAGCCATTGATTGTGGACGCTGGATCAGGAGCGCTGCCAATATCAACGAGCGCGATCGCATCAATGCCGGTCACGCCCGCCACGACGCCATTGATCACAATCGGCTGGACCGAACCCGTGCCCGCTCCGCTGCTGATAAAGAGCGAATTGACATCGAAACCGCGGCGATCATCAAAGTCTGTGCCGGTAGCCGTGTTCTGGATGAACACCTGGCTGGCGGTGGTTTCAATGACCAAGGAGTCAGCCCGGATCACGCCGTCAGGCCGGTCTACCCCATCACTTTCGCCAAGGCGCGCGTCGATGTCTGCAACGCTCAGCCCGTCAATATCGGCAAAGGCCTGATCGGTTGCAGCGATAAAGTCGGTTGCAAGGATTTCGATCCCACCTGCAAGCCCATCATTCGCGTCGAGCAAGAAGATGCCGCCATTCGCCGTGTCGAGCCGAACAAGGTTGAAGGCGTCGGCGATCAAACCGGTGTCGAGCGTCGCATTCGCAACGTTCAGATTGCCAAGGATTTCGATATCGCCTTCAGCGTTGAGCACCAAAGAGCCGGTTTGACCAATATTCTGACCATCCGCCGCCGATCCATCGCCTGCCGTCACATCGAGCGTTTCAACGGTGATTAGGCCCTCAAGCCCGCTGGTCGCTGACCGCGAAGTAAAGGTGAGATCACCGCCAGAATGAATGCGGCCAAATTCGTCATTGTCCACTTCAAGGAAGGCACCAGTTCCGCCTTCATTATCGGTTTCGCTTCCGCCAAGTTTGATCTCACCAAAGGCGGTGAACTCTATCGATGCGGTTCGGGTTGCATCCCCCAGAGCGCCATCTGGCGTGATGGCCACATCGACAGCTTCAACCTCTATCGTCTCGCCCACCGCAGTTCCGCTAATCGAAAGCAATCCGCCAGAGGTGATTGAAAGGTCAGACCCTGCATCGACAGTGTCTGTGATCTGGAGATTACCCGCTGCGGCAAGGTTAACGCTATCCCCCGAAGCTTGGGCGATGTCGGCCGCACCGTTCCGGCTGGTGAGCGTCACACTCTCGTTCGAAGTGGCCGATTGAACCTCAAGATCTCCATCAGCGATCACTGAGACCGCGCCCGATGTCGCCGTGACATCGACGATCAAGGCGGTGCCCGATTCGATATCAATTGAACCACCTTCAGCCGCAAGCAAGCCGCTGACAGTGGCATTGTCTATCGATATCGCGCCGCCATCGGCGATCAGGTCCGCTTCAACCGCTTCCAAACCGCCTAGACTGATACCACCCGTTCCTGCGTTGAGAGTGGCTGCACCTTCGGTCTGCAGATTGGCGCCATTAATGCCGCCCATCGCGCCCGCAGTGATTGAGGCACTGTCCGATCCAGTGGCGCTGGCAAATGTAACGTTTCCAGCCGCATCGATGACAAGATCTCCGCCCATTTGCGTGACATCGTCAGTGGTAAAGTCACCGGCTGAATCTACCGCGACCGCACCATTCGAGGCCAACACGCCGGTGGTAATGGGGCCGCTGCTGCTGACCAGATCGATTGTATCCGCACTCGTAATGGCGCCGCCATTGATCGCAGTGCCTGCGGCGAAGTCGAGCGCTCCGCTTGCCGCGGCGCTGTTAAAGTCAATCGCCCCACCCGCGCTCACATCAAAATCGCCGCCTTGTGCTTCAAGAGAGCCGATCTCAACATCGCCGGAAGCGGTCAAAGCAATCGCGCCGCCGACATCAAACATGCCGGTCGCATCAAGATCATCGTCAGTGGCCTCTAGGGTTAGGTCACCCCCAACAGTTCCGCCGCCAATCGCGACACCGCCGGCGATGACAGAGGCATCCATCCCGCTTGACAACCCAGCAAGGCTCGCCGTGCCGAGCGCCTGAACATCAACGCTGCCGCCTGCATCGACCACGCCGAGCGTCGCATCGCCTGCGCCTGCATTGGCGGTGACGTCGCCAGTCGTATCGATATCGCCTGCGGTGATCGCGCCATTGGCCGCGCTCAAAGTTACCGCTCCGCCCGCATTGATCGCCGCTGTCGTGAGCGCGCCGTCGCTCGCGGTCGTCTCGACCAAACCGCCTGCATCGAGCATTCCCGCATCAATCGCCTGCCCTATAAGGGTGATGTCTGTGGCCGCAGCAACATCGCGTGTCCGCACCAGGCTGCCGGTGCTCTCAACCGTGATTGCGCCGTTGCTGCTGGTCAGGTCGCCTGCAGCGATCGATCCGCTTGCGATGATGTTGATCAAACCACCTGCATCGACATCGCCCATCTCAATCCGGCCCGTGGCATCAATCGTCACAGAGCCAGTTGCTTCGATCGGATTGATGTCGAATTGGTCCGCCGATGTAAGCAACACATTGCCTCCGGAGATCAGAGAACCTCCAAAAACGTCATCGGCTGTCGAGGTAACCGTGACATCCCCTGTCGCTGTAAGATTGCCATAATCGACCTCACCGGCTCTCAGCGATATCGCGCCCATCGCCGAGATCGTGCCCAGATCAAGCATACTCACCGCATTAATGGTGATCGCATCGGTGCTGCTTAGACTGACAAAGCTGATGTTCCGGCCAGCATTCACCATGAAGCTGCCGCCAGCTGCATCCAGACTGCCGAAGATCACATCAAGCGAGGCATCAATATCAATCGCTCCGCCAACGGTGACAGTGCCGTCGCCGGTCACATTGCCGGAGGTCGCATTCAGCGTCAGATTGCCGCCAACCATGCCATTATCGAAGGTGACCGAGGCGCCGGTGATCGAGGTGTTGCCGCCGCTGATCGCGTTGACGACTGTGGGCGTGCCGGTCGCGGTGATGGTGATGTCGGTCGTCGCATTGACCACCCCAAAGTTCGCATCGCCCGCCGTTGCATTGGCGGTGACTGAGCCAAGCGCGGCGACATCGTCGATATCGATAGTCTGCGCATCAATCGTCACATCGCCATCGCTGACAATGTTGCCCATTTCGGAGTTCGAGTTGAAGAACGGGCTGAGATTGGCGCCGATCGTCCCATTGGCCGCCATCAGCGAAATCGCATTGGGCGATTGCAGCAGGTTGAAGAAGATATCGCTGGCGCTCGTCAAATCGATTTGATTGGCCACGGCATCGCCAAGCCGGATCGATGCGCCATCAATCGACGCTGTGCCGTCCGCCATCACATCGCTGATCGAGATATCAGCGCCTTGGACAAGGACATTGGCACCGCTGACGATATCGCCAAAACCCAGCACAAACCCGCCTGAATCAACAGTCACATCACTGACCGCGTCAAGACCGGCAAAAGTGACATCGCCCCCGCCATCAAGCGTGATTATGCCCCCTGATGTCAGGCTTCCGGTTTCAACTCTACCGGCAGCCACAACACTGATGTCTGAACCGGCATCAATGTCACCGAACTCAATGTCGAAATCAAACGAGACATCGCCAGCAATCGCTTCAATATCGACGAAGTCTGCCGCAACCAGATCGGCATAGACCACATTGTTGCCCACCAGAGTGATCGAAGAGGCATCTTGCGCCCGCTCCACTCTCGTATCGCCCAGCGCGTCAAGAATGATCGCACCGCCGTTGACGACGATCCGACCCATTAAGATGTCGCCCGCAGCATCAACATCAAGATCACCGACCCCGATCTCTAACCGGCCGACAGAGAAATTGCCCGGCGCAAAATAGGTGTCGCTGATAGCGTTCTGAATGTTTTCGACGGTGTCGAAGCGACCAGCCGCGTTCAAGCCAGCAAGGTCAATGTCTTGGCCAACTGTGATGCCAATGTCGGTCCCACTCACAAGAGAGCCCGAGCCGATCAAAGAGCCAAGCGCTTCGATAAAGATCAAGTCAGCGGAAATCTCGGCTTCGCGCAGATTCACATCGCCGGTCAGGCTGGTTGCGCTGAATGTGCCAGTCGCATTGAGCACCGTGTTGATGCCGCTGGTGCCCATCACGATGTTTTCGCGCGTGGTGATGAGGATGTCGGTGGCGCTGACTTCTGCCTGCTCAATGAAGAGCTGGATCACATTGTTGTTCGAGTTCTGGCCGATCTCGATCCGGTTCGTCGCCTGCATATTGCCGAGGCATACATTGCCCTCAAGGCAAAGGCCGCTCAGCAGGCCATCATCATCGCTCTGCACCAAAGGCGGATCGCTCATATCAACCGGGCTTGGCGGCGCATCGCGTACATCTGCGCTGATCGAGCCTGCGAACAGGCTGCTGTCGAGCGCTTCGATGGCGTTGCCTTCAAGGATAATCGCTGCGCTATTGGCGTTGAGCGTGCCGTCTATGACCACAGAGGAGATAGGCGTCAGCGGGGTTGAGAAGATGTTCGTCTCACCGCCGGCGTTTAGGATAAGGTTAGGGCCATCGCCAAATGGGTCGGCGGGATCAATCGGGTCAGTTGGGTTGCTCGCGGAGGACAGCATCGCGCCCGCTTCGACGATGATATCATCGCCGGTGTTCACGATCAGCGAATTGTCTGCAATTGTGTTGGAGCCGCTCGCAAAGACCGCATTGCCGCCCGCCGTGATGTCGATATCGCGATAAGAGGTGACCGTGCCGGTGATCGTGGCATTGGCATTGGGATCGAACACCGCGCCCAATGTCGGGTCGAACGTGACACCGGCATCAATGACGATCCCGCTGAGATTGCTAACGTTCTGCGGCCCTGTAGCGCTCGCATTGTTGAGCGTGACATTGCCCGCCGCTTGCAGCAGGATTGCTTCGACCGAACGCAGATCATCGGCTTCGATATCGCCATCCGCGCTGATCACTGTCTGGATCACGCTGTCGAGAATAGCTCCACTCTGCGAGGTAAACGAGCCGCCGACATCGATCGAGATACCTTGCCCCACATCGACCGAAATCGCTCCGGTCGTGTTGTTCGTGTGGGTGACAAGCATATCCCCGGTCGCGTTGAAGGTGGCGCTGCCACCCACCAGCAATTGCTGCGTGCCGTCTGGGCCAACATTGATGTCGCCAGCCGTCGCGTTGACAGACAGATTCCCGCCCACATCGCCGCCATTCAGCGTCACCGATGCGCCTGTTAGTGTCGTGTCGCCGGCACTGGTGACGCTTTGCGCAATTGGACTGCCCGCGGCTGTGATATCGATGAATGTGCCTGCATTCAGGTCGCCAAAGACCGCATCGCCAGCGGTTGCTTCAGCGGTGATGGAGGCGGTCGATATTACGTCACCAACATCAATCGTCTGAGCGGTCAGCTCAACTGCACCTCCGCTGTCAATATCGCCAAGGCCCGGTGTTGTGGCGCCTATCGTGCCGTTCGTTGCGATTACCCGAATGGTGTTCGGAGACGTAAGCCCATCAAAGCTCACGTTTTCGCCGGCCATGAGTGAAATCTCGGTCGCCTCTAGATCACCAATGGCGATGTTCGCCGCAGAATCCAAAGTGGCGGTGCTGCCGACGGTGATAGTGCCGCTTCCTGTGATGTCTCCAACCGTGGACGTGACGAACAGATTCGTGCCGATATCGGCGCTATCGATAGTGACCGTGCCCGCATCGATATCGGCGATACTGCCGCTGATCGCATTGCCAACGCTCGCCAAATTGGTCGCTGCGATGACAATCCGTTGGCCGTCCAATGTGCCAACATCGACATTGGCGCCGTCGAGATTGATCTCATTAATCGCGCTCGCGCTGTCGAGTGTGATATCGCCGCCCGCTGTGATCTGAACATTGTCCTGTGCAAAGGTATCCAGCACGCTGTCAGCCGAACCACCGGTGACACTGCCGCCCGCATCGATGATCAGGTTCCCTTGGGCAGAGGCTGCTGTGAAACTCACATCGCCGCCCGCATCGACCGAGAAAAAGCTGCTCGACGTCAGCGATCCAAACCCGATGTCTTGCGTCGCATCCAAATCAATCGAACCATCAACCGTGATGACGCCGGTTCCATTGATGCTTCCATTGGTCGCATTAAGCGTGAGGTCACGGCCAATTGTGCCGCTGTTCAGTGTGACATTCGCACCTGTGATTGTGGTGTTACTGCTCGATAACGCGGTGCCGATAATCGCATCGCCAGTCAGGGCAGAGACCGCGACGTTTTGATTGACCGATTCCACCAGATCCACATCGATAGAGCCTGCATCAATGTCGAGGATGCTGAACGCGCCGACGGCTCTGAAATCGCCGCCTGTCAGCGCCCCATCGATGTTCAAGACAAAGGTCCCCGTCGAGGAGAGGCTTAGAATATTGGCATCGCCGCCAATCGTAAAGACTGCGCCGGCAGAGCCGGAATTGGAAACCAAAGTGTTCGCGCCAAGGTTACCCCCGATATTGAACAGCAGCGCGCCGCCTGCGGTCGCATTGCCCATCGTCAGATCGTTCACCGCATCAATGTCGATATTGCCATTTGCAGTGATATTGCCAAGCCCAGCGGGCCCAGCTGAGTCGACGTTCACGCCGAAATTGGTCGAGGCGAGGTCGCCAGTGGAGACATCACCCACTGTCGAGGTAATATTCAGAAACCCTTGGGTCGATGTCGCAGTGCCAATATCGATGCTTTCTGCTTCCAGATCGATCTGGCCAACCGCAACAACATCACGGCCATCGATGCGGACAGCGCTGATATCAATCCCGCGCGCCGAATCTATGTTCGTATAGGTGGCGGTGCCGCCAGACGAAATAAAGTCGACCGCGGTGGTCTGGCTGGTGGTGAGCGAGTCGACGGTAAAGTCACCGGTCGCATCCGCGTTGATCCCGCCTATATCGGCGGTTCCCAAAGTGATCGCCCCTGCTGATATAAGGTCTACAGAGGTTGTCCCATCAAGATCATCAATCGCCAGATCGCCGGTTGTCGAAGTCACATCGACGAGGAAGGTCGCGTTGAGCGAGCCTATATCGACAACGCCGCCGCTTATGGTGGCCCCGCCATTGGCCGCGCGCGCCATATCGATGGCGTCTATTGTGATTGTGCCCGGCGCGCTGATTGCCTGCGATTCCTCAGAATCGGTGCGCACTCCGGTGATGTCTCCGCCTGCATCGATATCGATGCTGCCATTGGTGGCAAACAAAGTGCCAAAGGTGATGTCCTGCGTCGCATCAAGGTTGATCGCATCGACCACCCCGCTCGAAGCCGTGATCGTGCCGTCGCTCGCGCCCGTAATGGAGCCATTGGTTGCGTTGAGCGTGACGATACCCGGGCTGGTGATGTTGTCGTAACTGATGCTTTCAGCCGTGATCGAGACCGGGCCATTGGCGTCAATATCGCCATTGTCGGAGGCTATGAAGGCGCCGGTTGGCGCGGTGGCAATGAAGGATCCCTCCACATCAACCGAGGGCAAGCCCATCGGCTGATTTGCGTGACGAATTCCGATATTGCCTGACGCCCCCAAAGTGGCGGTGCCGCCGACGGTCAATTGTCCGTCATTGAACATCGTAAAGTTGATGTCGCCGCGCGTTCCAATTGCGAGCCCCCCGCCGACCGAAATCGCTCCGCTGTCCGAGGTTATCGTCACGCGCCCAGTGGATGTCCCGGCATCGCCGTTAGCGTCGATCGTCAGACCACCGCTAATATCGATAAGACCGGTTGGACTGGTCGAAGCATCGCGGATCAGAACCTGACCGCCGCTTCCCAACCCGCCTACTCCGTTGTTGCTAGTGGCACCATTTGCAGTGATCGAGACAGTGCCCAGATTGATGATACCAGGGCTGCCTTCGAGCGCCTCGATAATCGGAGTGCCGCCAAAACCGGCGCCCGCTTGTGATGTGAAGGTTCCAGCATTCGTGAAATACGTTGGGTGTATTGTTTCCGGCAGAGGCGCCTTGACCAAGCGCGATCATTTCTAGGTCGGGAATGTTGATCGTCCCACCAATCGCGCGGACCAAAGGCGAACCGCCCGTGCCGACACCGCCATTGCCGCCCACTCCATTGGTGGCGCCAACGCCTGCATCGCCGCCACGCCCACCAAATCCGGTGCTGGAAAGGGTGAAGGGAACAGAGGCGCTGAACACATCCAGCGTCGCGCCCGTACTCGCCACGACACCCACCGTGCCGCCGGTGCCTGCACCGCCATCGCCACCATTGCCGGCTTGCGCAAAAGCGGTGTTGTCTCCGCCCGCGCCGCCTGTGCCGCCAAAGCTGTCCGCGTTGAAGGTGATGAAATCGGCATCAAAAACGATCGAGGCGCCATCGGACACTTCGACCGTCGCCGATCCACCCGTTCCCGAGCCGCCCGCACCGCCATTGCCGCCAATTTCGGCATCGTTGACAGACACGGTTCCAGCTCCTCCGACACCGCCTTGAGCGCCTGCAAGGATGTTAATCTGGCCTTGGGCTGTGAAATTGCCGTTGACGCCGTTCACCGCCAGCCGCGCCGTGCCGCCTTGGCTGCTGCCGCCATCCGCACCATTGGTGATGGAACTGCCCGCGTTAACACCGGCATTCGCCCCGATGGCACTGGCATCAATGGTCAGTTGGTTGAAGCTCACATTGACATTGTTGACCGCGACTTCAGCGATGCCTCCAACGCCATCGCCGCCTGCCCCCCCGACATTGCCGCGGCCGCCAGTGCCGCCCAGACCCTGTGCGATGGCGCTGAAGGAGCGCGGATCTGAGCTGTCCTGATTGAGCGAAATCAGCGCTGAGCCACCCGTGCCCGTGCCGCCATCGCCGCCATCCTCTTCGGCGTTTCCGCTGAAACCCGACGTGCCGCCATCACCGCCTTCTCCGCTGGCGTTCACGGTGAGTGTGGTAAAGTTAAGCTGGCCCGCCGTATCGTTGAACAGGGCCGTCCCACCGGTCGCGTCGCCGCCGACGCCGCCTCCCAAATCGGGCGTGTTGACATCAAAGCCAAAGGAATCGCCACCATCGCCGCCAAACGCTTGGGTAGAAACCACCACAGTAGGCGCGTTTATCGTTGCGGTTCCGTCCAGGTTAAAGGTCGCTTCGCCGCCCATGGCCGAGCCGCCATCACCGCCATCGGAACCTTGGGCAAATCCGCCAAAGCCGCCACCACTTGTGGCTTCGACAGACAGCGTGTCTGTAACAGTTAAGGTGCCCGCAATCGCGTTAAACGTCGCTGCCCCGCCCTCAGCCGAACCGCCGTCACCTGCGCTGATGTCCACGCCAAATCCGAAGCGGCTGCCCGCAGGTTGTCCCTGCCCGCCAAAGCCGCCAGAACCGTTGGCAGTCACACTGAGATTGTTGAGCGTCGCATCCCCGCCATTGAGGTTGAAAACAACGTTGCCGCCGCTGCCAGCGCCCCCATCACCGGAACGTTCAAATCCGGTGACCGGATCAATCTCGCCATTCGGCGCATCACCGCCGGGACCACCTATGCCGTCTGACGAGACGTTGATGTCATTCGCCGTGAGTAAGCCGCCCAGAACATTGAATTCCGTGAGGCCACCGATGCCTGTGCTGCCTTCGCCTTGAAAATTGGTGTCGAACACCTCGCCGTCAAACAGCACATCGCCATTGGTGCCTGCATCCAAATCGGCAAATGTCAGCGATCCGCCATCTTGCTGCACAGTGATGCGGACAGTGCCGCCCATTCCTGTCGCGCCAACTCCGTCTGCATTGGTACCGCTGAACGCAAACCCGTTCGCGGCTATGTCGACCGAATTGCCAAAACTGATCGATCCGCCATCGGCAAGAATTGTAACAGTACCGCCTTGTCCCAAACCGAGGGCCGTGCTGTTCTGATTGGCAGCGCCGGTTCCTTCGGTTGTGATGTCAGTGAAACCCGTGACAGTCAAAAAACCATCATTGGTCGATGTGAGTGAGATATCACCGCCAATATAACTGGATGAGGTGTCCGGGCCTGTCACAAAGCTGCCGCTGAAGGAATTGGCAGACAGGCCAAGCCCACCGGTGATGAACTGACCATTGTCAACGCTGATCGCGATATCACCGCCGCGCTGTGTAGGCCCGCTGCCTTGACCAGAGATCCCGGCTCCGACGCTCAAGTCCCCGCCAATTATCAGCCCTGATCCGGTGCCAAACCCGGTGTTTTCGACTGAGATATTGACGCTATTGGCGGTTTCTGTGGCTGATCCGCCAGAACCTGATGTAGAAATGAAAACGTCATCAGAGAATTCGAGACCGGTGTCAGAATTGGCAACGTTGATGGTCACATTGCTGCGGTTTGCGATCCCCGTGATCGTGTTTCCTGCGCTGTCGAAGGACTGAGCCGCATTCGAGTTGGCGAAGAGGGTGAGCGAATTGATGAAATGAAACCCGCCTGTCACGTCCAGAGTGAAATCACCAGCAGTCGCATCGTTCGACTGGGCGATTGTCATGTCTGAACCGCCCGATGCCGTAGCCCTGTTGTCCACGACCAAAGACCCGATATCGAGCGATCCTCCGGTCAGTGAAATTGTCACGTCTCCTGAAATGGAGTCGCTGCCCTGCGCCGAGGCAATTGTGCTGGTGCCATTGCCAACGCTTGGAGCATCGGCATCAATGTTGAAGGCGCCGGCGATGCTCAACGAAGCTTCGCCCAATCCGAATGTTACTGATCCGGCGGTCGCCGAACCATTTTGCTGCGTGCCCAAGCCGCCCGATGCGGTCGTGATCAGATTGAGGTTTCCGCCAATATCAAGGAAACCGCCATCCGAAAGCTGGAAATCGATGTTCCCAGCAACAGCGTCTCCGCCGATGCCCGTGCCGCCATTGTTCGCGACATTGAGCGAATCCTCAAGACCAAACGCGCTGGTATCGGCTGTCAGATTGCCCGTTACGAAGACGAAACCTGCGGTCGAAGCGACTGTCGATCCAGTAGCGTTCACATCGATCGAGATATCGCCACCATTGCCGACACCGTCGCCTGCAATCAGATTGAGATCGCCTGCGATGAACATCTCTGAATCACCGGAAACCTCGAGAGAAATCGAATTGCCCGCGCGCACGGTCAGGTCGGTGTCGCCTGTCCCGCTGGTCGATATTGACGTCGGGTTGCCCACGCCCGTCGCCCGAAGTGTCGCATCGCCTTCAGCAAAGATCTCGGCCGAAGTCCTAAGGTTTACCCCGTCCAGGATGATATTGCCCGCAGGCCCACCATCGACAGTTGTGTCGATGAAGTTCTCTGAAATCTGTTCGTCTCTAAAGGTACCGTTCGAATTGCGAACTTGGATGGTGCGCTCTCTGCGCTCCACCCTCGCGCCGGTCGTCAGGATGAGATTGCCATTCTCAATCGTGGCAGCCGAAGCAGAAGCGTATCCCACTTCACCCGAGACCAGCATCGTGACCGCTTCGTTCTTCGGAACTGCGACGAAGTAAATCGCCTGCTCATCCAATTGGCCAGTCGAGCTGTCGCCAGATGTACGCCCAGTGTGTGTTACCGCATCAGTGACCTCAGTGCCGACACCAACCGAGATATCAAACAGGTTGTTCTGGATCGTCATCCGCGCTTCTTCAGCGGCGACATAGGCGACCGAGCCATTGGCAAGAACGACGCCGTTCTGATTGATCTGAGGCGCGACCATCGCGACATAGGTGCTGTTGCTAAACGCATTATCCGCTTGGATAAAAGCGCCGCTTTCGATGGTTATCGCAGAGCTATTGACCGGGGTTCCGAGGAATTCGACCGCAAAGCTGCCGTCGATCACGTCGTTGGGATCAATCTCACTGGTGCTGAGAAGCAGGCTGCCAATGTCGAAGCGCGCTGAGCTGCCAATGACAATCCCGCCGGGGCTGTAGAACCAGATGTCTCCGCCGGTTATGGAGCTACTAAAGACGTTCGAAGTCACATTGCCATCGATGCGGATAGCGGTGTCGACACCCGGTGTGGTGATCCGGTTGAGCACCGTGTAGCTGCCAAGGTCTGAGGTGAAGTTTAGATTGTCGCCACTTGCCAGGAATGTCACATCGCCGCTGCCTGTGCCCGCATCGAAAGTGCGCCAATCGATAATCGCTGCACTGGCGAAGAGTTCAACGACATCAGAACCGACACCAGGCCTGAATGCTACGTCAACATCATCAAAGGTGGCCTCAGCGCGAACGTTCACACCAGGAATGGTCCTGATCGTCTCAGAAGACGGCCCAGAAGGAACGGTGGCACGCACATGGGGCTGCGACTGGTTAATCCGGATGGTGGGCACGTTGGGCGCAGGCGCAATGCTCACAGGAGTGGTCGCAGGGCGCGCTACCGTGTTGATCTGGCTGTTGGCGAGAGGCGGCGCATTTGTTTGCGGATTTGGGCGAACAACTGGCACATTGCCGCGCGCTGCATTGTTCGTCGCGCCTACGTTCAACAGCGATTGATCAAACCCACGCTGCATCATGATTTCCGCGCCTGTGCCTGACAAAGTCGGGCGCGATTGCGCATGAGCGGGCGAGGCAGCCATAGCTGCCAGCGCCGCTGCTGCCGCAATGGCAGAACCGCCTTTAAGCCAGCGTACGCGCAATTTGCGGCTTGGTGTGAGAGTGTTTGTCGTTGTCATTGTTCTCTCCCGCCGGCTCATTGGAACCAGGGTTCAATCTGCACTGTCAAAGACAGCAAAGCGCGCACGTCGCCGCGGCTTGTGGCAAAATTTGTGCGTTCAAGTGGAACCGCCACCGCAAAATCGAGCGAGGCCTGCCGCCCGATAGTGGCGCGAACGCCGCCTCCTGTGGATGCGAGCCGGTCTGACGTGTCGCCGCCCACATTGTTTACGGTCACTTGGGCAAGGTCGAAAAACACAAAGGGCTGGAATGCAAATCCATCGGGGCTTTGCGGGATCAGCGATCCGTAGAAAGCCTCCAACTGAACGCCAAATCCGCGATCACCGATAATCGCACCGGGATCATAGCCGCGCCCGATGGTGAAGTTGCCGCCCGAATATTGCTCATATCCCAGCAAGGCATCGTCCGAATATTGGAACCGCGTGCGTCCGGTCAGCCCAAACTCTGGCACCGGGCGATAGGTTGCAGAAGTCTCACCACGGATAAGAAAGCCGGTCGGGTCTGCGTCCAGGCGGCTGGGCGGGATCAGGCCCGGCGTAAGGCAATTGACGAAGCCCACGCCGCATGATGGGCTGGCTCCTAGAATGTCGAGACCTTGGCGCACTTCGAGTGAGGCATAATAGGCAGTCTTTGGCTCCACCGCCGAATACCCACCGCGCCCATTGATGCTGTCCTCATCCGAACCTGCAAGGTCTAGGCGGACAAACCCTACCCGCAGATTGTCCTCGGTGAAATCAAGCCCGCTGAACTCGACGCTTTGATCAATCAGATCGCCGCCCACGCTAAGCGCAAGGTTCTGCGCCTGTGAACGGATGATCGGATAGCGGGCATAGGCAGAACCGATAAAGGTCTGTGTCTCAAACAGATTAGCGCCGACAATGTCCGGCTGGGTCAGCGCATAAGTTCCCGCAACACCAAAGGTCAGCCCCTCAGCGCCAACGCGAAATTCGTGGTGGCCAGAGACTACGAACTGCTCTTCAAATTCTAGATCGGTGTAGGCCGATAGCATGGTCTCATCGCCCAGCCCAGTGAGACCGTTGACCCGAACGCGTGCCAAGGCCCCGCCCCGCCCGATTTGTTGAGAGCCGTAATTCTGGATATTGGCATCGACCACAACCGGCTGACTAACCACGTCAAACACACCGACCACATCGCCCGGCCGTCCGCCTTGCTCGGCTGGCAATGGCTGCAATGTCAGGCGCACATCAAGGCCGGGAATATCGCGGGCCAGAAGCAGATAACGCTCCGCCTCTTTGGTGTTGAACGCCTTTTCGCTTTGCAATTTGTTGAGATAGTTCTGAAGCGCACCTGCTGATGCACCCGCATCGCCGCGCACCTGAACCTGACGGATCCGGGCGAGCAGGACATCGAACTGCACCGCGCCTTCCCCGATCGTCTGCACCGGCACCTGTACGGCAGCAAGATAACCCTTGGCACGCAAGGCCGTCGCTGCACGGTCGCGGATTTCGCAAATGGTCGCAACCGGTATCTCCTGCCCGACATAATCCGCCCAACTGGCATCAAGCAGCGATGCGTCGACCTCTCCCAGCCCCTCAAAATTGGCCCGGATGAAGGTGAAAGTGAGATCAGCAAACTGCTCCGCAGCAAGCGGGCAAGGCGCGCGCTCAATTTCATCTGCGACAGAGACGGCGTTGCGGTCACCGCGCAGCTCTGCCTCGATGCCTTGGCGGTTCAGCTCTTCACGGGTGGGCGCGGTCTGTTGAGCAAGGCCAGCGCTTGGCAGCGCAAGGCTGGCTGCGAGTGCGGAAAGACCCACTGCTTTGAGCGCGGCAGCTTTGTTTGGTGTCGGGATAAAGCGCTTCATCGTCATATCCATTATTGTGCGGCGATTTGCGCGGAGGAAAGGCTGGCGGTCTGCGGTACGGCAGCGCCATTGCGGGCGCTGGCCGATGACAGGAGCGGACGCGATGCATCTCCGATCACCGCGAAACCCGCCCAGTAATACGGGTGCGAAGTATCCAGCTCATTCATCAGCATTTCGCGCGACTGGCCCAGCGCATTGCCGATCAGCTCGCTTTCGCCGCGCCTGAACATTTCGGACATCAACCGCTCGGTCGCATCAAAATCATCGGGTGCCGGCCAATGGCTGGCCATGACTGCGCGCCCTCCCGCTCCGATAAAGGCCCGCACGAGACCTTCGAGTTCAGAGCCTCCACCGGTTGAAAGGCCCGCTGCGCGGGTCGCCTCTACGCTGGCCGCACCTGCCGTGTCACAGGCGGACAAGATCACCAGATCCGCATCAATGTTCAGTTCAAAAATCTCTTCAAAGCTCAGCAGTCCATCCGAACCACCGCCACCAAACGATGTGACCAGAGCCGGCTTGGCAGGGCAATTCGGATTCGGCGGCGTGACTAAGCCATGCGTGGCAAAATGCAGAACGCGATACTCATTGAGATCGCCCTTGTTCTTGATGCTTTCATCGGTGAATGCGCTGCCGGTTATAACCTGCGAACGGTCCGCGCCAATCAGGCCCGATGCCGTTACAAGTTCAGCTGAACTGATCGGATCGTTCCACTGATTCACCGGCCAATAGCAGTCGAGCACGTCCTGCCCCGCATTGCTGGTGAAGGAGGCAGGAAACGCCTCGCCCACCGAAGCGTTCTCGCCCAGTCCCAGATATTGTCTGGACCCCGCGGACAATTCGGTCCGGCGCGATTGAACAAAGGCCTCCGCAGAAACAGCGGTGGAGACCATACGACCTTTGCCCACCCAGTTCACACCGCGAAAATCATACTCGTCTCCGCCTTGCGCAACCCGGCTTTGATAGAGCTCAACTGAAGCATCATCAGCAACCAACAGGTCGACCGGCAAACGCAGCATCGCGCCATCGGGTTCAAAGATCAGATGCTGTGCTGCGGCAATCTCGTCAGCAATTGGCGCAAACAGCGAAGTGTAAAGCCCGCGTGCCGACGCAATGTCGAAGGGGAAGGTTACATATTGGCCGCCATCGAAAAGCGAGATGGTCTCACGAATGATATCGACCTGCTGTTCAAGCTCGTCCTTGGTGATATCGGCTTTGTAGGCCTTTGCGTTCGTCTGGTCGGCGTAAAAGACATAGATATCATCGCTGACGATCGCGATGCGCGCATAGGCTTCGCCGGGGCGCAAGACCTCGCGAAACTCGGCCAACTCAAGCGAGCTTGGTGCAACCACCCGGTATTGCGGAAAGGCGTTAAGCTGAACCTGCGTGCTGATCTGTGCGCGTTCAAGCGCGGCGATCTCTGTCGACAATTCCTCCTGAGCGCGGCGCGTTGCGGCGGTCTCTTGAGCGTTGCCTAGCGCCTCAAACCGGATGCGCGCGCGTTCAATCTCACGCCCCAAATCAATCGACTGGCGGAAAAGGCGCGCGGCCTCATCCGAATTGGCGCTAAGCTGCCTTGCGAGCACCGCTTGGGTCTCAGCAACCCCAGGACGGATCAGGACCTGAGAAGCCTTAAAGAAAGCGTCGGCGGATGCCGCATCGCTGGCAACGCGGCTGGCCAACACTTCATAATATGGGTTCAATTGATTGGCGAAGCCTGTGATTGCATTGCGTTTTCCAAGCGCGCGGGTGACGACTTTGTTGTAGAGCGCCATCGCCTCATCCTCACGGTCTTGGCGGAGCAAAAACGATGCGAGGCGTGCTTCCAAAGCGCTCACCGCGCGCCTTTCTGGATATTGCGCCTGCACCAGCGCGAGCCCGTTGCGCAGATACGCCTCGGCATCGCCTGTGTTGCCGCGCCGCTCCGCGATGAGCGCCAGATCGGAAAGTACCTGACTGCGCAGCCGCGTGATCGAGGTAACCCTGCCATCGCGCACTTCAATCGCCTGCGTGTAAGCGTTCACCAGATCCTCGCGCGCGCCAACAATGTCGCCGTTCAACCTCTTGGCGGTGCCGCGAATTTGTAGCGCCTGCGCATCGATGATCCTTGCGCGTTCCTCTGCCGTCAGGCTCAGTTCGTCGATCACGCCAAACAGAAACCCGCTCGCCTGTTCACGGTTGAGCCGCTGAGCGATGGGCTGTGTGATCGAAAGCGCAGCACCCGCCTCGCTCATCCCCATCGCAGAACCCGGCAGGTCTTGAGTCAGCCGATCAATCGCGGCCTCGTCAAAGCCCTGATTGAGAAGATGGATCGCCTCAAAATTGCGCAAGAGTCGCGCCGTGATCGGATCATCGCCTCCGGTCTCGCGCGCCTGTTCAAACAGTCGGTTGGCAATGCTGAATTCACCCAGATTGCTTTTTTGCAAAGCGCGGTTGACGAAGAACTCACCCGGATTGATCGACTGGTCTTCATTGCTTTCCAGCCGCTGCTGGAGCGTTTCAAAATACGCCGCGGCTTCTGCATATTCACCCGCCAGGTTGCGCCTGTATCCCTCGGCCAAGGCCTGCTGCGGCTTCAGCGTCTCTGCCTGCACGCGCGCGAAAGAAAGCGGATCGGACACAGAGGTGGAGGCAACATCAATCGTTCCTGATGCAATCTGGTTATCAAGAACTGAGCGAAGTGCCAAAACGGTTGCATCATCATAGGCAGCGAAGCCTTCAGCATAATAGGTCAGATTGCCCGATTGCGCGGTGATCTGGCTCCATCGCAGATCGCTGTCTTCGACGGTGCAGTTCTGCTGGCTCGATCCGCCAAAAGGCCCTGTCGAACCGCCGCCAACGCTGGCGCAGGACACCGCAAAGCGGCGCATTGAACGCAACGCGTCGCGGGCGGTGCTGTCGAAGTTCTCAAACGCGAAGACTTCAGCAATGGGTTGCGGGTTGTCGCGGCACACCACCGCCCAACGGCGATCAAAAATCGAGCGTTTGGCTGGATTGGACGTGCTGCGATCCTGCACCTGACACAGAATCCCCTCTGCATCACCTATCGGGAAACTGTCCCGTGTAAGCGGTGCCCTGTTTTGCGCGGAAGCGGATGTCAGACACACAGCTGACACCACAAAGGCTGCTGAAATCGCTGCAGTAATTCGGCCCACAGGTAGTCCCCCCTAACCCAATGGTATGTTCCTCACACAGGATCGAAATCCCATGGCTGGGGGCCTTGTGCACCCCCATTGCACATTGGGGTTCTATCGAGGGTAATGGGAGGCCAATAGTACGTATTGGACAGAATCTTGTATCTGTCCCCCGTTGGAGCGACTAGATAATGGGTAGGAAGGCTCTCACACGCAGCCCGGTTGGCATTTCCGCGCCCCTTAGTCGAAGCCGTGAAAGCTCACATGCTCGTCCAAAGGCACCCGCTCCCGCTCAAAATTGTTGAGCGGCGCATCGGGATCGCGATAGCCAATCGCCATGCCACAAAACAGCATATAGCGATCATGGTCGAGCCCAAGATGATCGCGGATCACATTGGCATAGAGCGCCATGAACTCCTGAAAGCAGCTGTCGAGCCCTTCCTCGCGCAGCAACAGCGCGACCGTTTGCAGCCACATGCCGCAATCGGACCACTGCGCCTCTTTCATCAGCCGCGGGAAATAGCAGAACAGCACCGCGGGCGCGTCAAAGCTGGTGGCGTTGCGCGCCATCGCCTTCATCCGCCCCTCGCCATCATCGCGCGCGATGCCCATGGAGCCGAACATGCCTTTGGACACGGCGTTGAGGCGCTGCTTATATGCATCCTCTTGCCCCGGCGCGGTCCAGTCATACTCCGCCTCTTGCGGTGGGGTGGTGGTGATCTTGGCCTGCAAGGTCTTTGAGCGATTGCCCGGTCACAACGGCGGCTTCCCAAGGCTGATAATTGCAACCCGAAGCCGCCCAGCGCGCGGTGTCGAGTACCCGGCGGATGGTGTCGAGATCGACCGGCTTGTCGAGTGAACATCGCGAACAGAGCGGCGGCTGGTGACGGCTTCGGTTACGTTCATCTATTCTTCCCATTCATATACAACCGAACGACGTTCAGTGGGTTCTGGAAGGCTGCGGTAAAAGCTGTTTGCGAGGTCGTCGTCGCCTTCGGCAGCAAGCCAAAGCGGGGTCAGGCCGCAATGACGCGCGAATGAAACAACCTCAGCCATCAGCCGTGTGGCTATCCCGCGCCGACGAAAGTCTTCGTCAACCCCCAACTCGTTGACAAAGATGTGTGGCGCCTTGTCCGGGTGAAGGAGAGTGGTTGCCGTTACGAACCCGGCAGGATCAAGGCCAATATAGGCAATCCAGATGTGGTCGCGTCCGCTCTCAAGGAAAGCCTTCGTCTGCTCCTTAATCGGCGGATCATCGAACAAGTCTGCAGCCGATTGGACCAGACCCGCATCTTCAGGCCCAAGTTTGCGGATCGAGAGAGCTGCTTCCCTCACCGCCGGCCCTTGCCTTTCTCATCTTCGAACAATTCCGCCAACTGCTCCATGATCGTGCCGCCGAGTTGTTCGACATCCATAATCGTCACCGCGCGACGATAGTACCGCGTCACGTCGTGCCCGATGCCAATCGCCACCAACTGCACAGGCGACACCTTCTCAATCCAATCAATCACACCGCGAAGGTGCGCTTCGAGGTATCCTGCTGAGTTCACGCTCAAGGTGCTGTCATCCACCGGAGCTCCGTCGGAGATCACCATCAGAATGCGGCGTTCTTCGGGGCGGTAGATCAGGCGCGAATGCGCCCAGAGCAGCGCTTCGCCATCGATATTCTCTTTCAGCAGTCCCTCGCGCATCATCAGGCCGAGATTGCGGCGCGCGCGGCGCCATGGCTCGTCGGCCTGTTTGTAGATGATGTGGCGCAGATCGTTGAGGCGTCCCGGACCTTGGGGCTTGCCATCAGCGAGCCACGCTTCGCGGCTCTGCCCGCCCTTCCACGCGCGGGTGGTGAAGCCAAGGATCTCGGTCTTGACCCCGCAGCGCTCCAAAGTGCGCGCAAGGATATCGGCGCTGATCGCGGCGATGGAGATCGGCCGCCCGCGCATGGAACCCGAATTGTCGATGAGGAGCGTGACAATCGTGTCCTTGAACTCAACATCGCGCTCCACCTTGTAAGACAGAGCCGTGCCGGGAGAGACGATCACGCGGGAGAGGCGCGCGGCGTCCAACACGCCTTCCTCTTGGTCGAAGTCCCAGCTGCGGTTCTGCTGCGCCATCAACCGACGTTGCAAGCGGTTGGCGAGCCGTGTCACCACGCCCTGCAATCCGGTCAGCTGGCTGTCGAGATAGGCACGCAGGCGGTCCAATTCTTCGGCATCGCACAATTCGGGTGCGTCGATTTCCTCGTCGAAACGCTCGGTAAAGGCCTTGTAGTCGAGCCCCTCGGGGATTTCGGCTTGCGGACGGTTGGGGCGAACGGGCGCGTTGGAGGCATCGCCATCCTCGCCCGGTTCGCCGTCTTGCATATCTTCTTCGGCGGAGAGCTCGCTATCGCCGTCAGCCTCGCCCTCGCCTTCAGCCATCTCACCGGCGGCCTCAGCGCTTTGCGGGTCGGCTTCGCCTTCCTGCTGTTCGTCGCCTGCCTGATCCTCGTCCTCGCCCTCATCCTCTTCAGAATCGTCCTGATCGGTTTCGTCGGGCGCTTCGGTGGGTCGTGTCAGATCAAGTTCTCGCAGCATATCGAGCGCGAGTTTTTGAAACGCCTCCTGATCGCCGAGATTTTCGCCGAGAGCGGCAAAATCATCCCCCACATTCTCTTCGATGAAATCGCGAACCAGGCTGAGTCCGGTTTCAGCTTTGGCCGGGATCGGCTCTCCGGTCAGCTTTTCGCGGAGCATCAGCGCGAGCGCGGTTTGCAAAGGCACTTCAGAGGAGTTTTGCGCGCGCACAATCGCATCGCTCGCGGTGCGCAATTCAGTCGCTGCATCTAGGTTGGACTTGATCCCGCCAAATCGGTTCGCGCCCAATGCCTCATAACGGACCTGCTCAATCGCGTCATAACACGCCCGCGCCACTGGCTCCGGCGGAGCGCCCACTGCGTGCAGCCCAGCATTGTGATGGCGCAATTTGAGCGCGAAACTGTCGGCAAAGCCGCGCGCCTCAGTCACTTGTTCCGATGGCAGATCGCGGCCCGGCAGTGGTACACGAAAACGATTGCCAGAAGATCCGGGAACATCCGCGCTCCACGCAACCTCAACCTCCTCATCACGCGCAATTGCACGGGCAGCGCCGGTCAACGCCTGTTTGAACGTGTCGAGAGGGGATTCTTCAGCCATTCGGGTGGCAGATAGAGACTAATCTGCGCGCCTACTACCCGATAGTTTGACCAGTCTTTTCCCAATCCGCGAGAAACGCCTCGATCCCCTTATCGGTGAGCACGTGTTTGAACAGGCCAAGGATGACCTTGGGCGGAGCGGTGATGACGTCGGCGCCGATCTTCGCGCTTTCGAGCACATGGGTGGTGTGGCGGATACTGGCGACAAGGATCTCTGTGTCGAAATCGTAATTGTCGTAGATCAGGCGGATGTCGGAGATCAGGTCCATCCCGTCAAAACCGTTATCATCGTGGCGTCCCACAAAGGGTGAGATGAAGCTCGCTCCTGCTTTGGCCGCAAGCAGCGCCTGATTGGCTGAAAAGCACAAGGTCACATTGACCATCGTGCCATCACCCGTGAGCGCCTTGCAGGTCTTAAGACCATCAACCGTCAGCGGCACCTTGATGCAGACATTATCCGCGATCTTGCGCAGAACCTCTGCCTCTTTCATCATGGTTGCGTGATCAAGCGCGACGACCTCTGCGCTCACCGGACCATCGACGATCCCGCAAATTTCCTTGGTCACTTCCATAAAGTCGCGGCCCGACTTGTGGATCAGCGAAGGATTGGTCGTCACCCCATCAAGCAGACCCGTGCTTGCAAGATCCTTGATGTCGTCAATCTCAGCGGTGTCGACGAAAAATTTCATGTCGCTTCTCTCCCTCAGCGGAAATATGATGGCCAAGCACGCAGCAAGGCTTTAGCTGAAAGCCCATGTGCAAAGGGGCTGTCAAAATTGCGATTGTGATTGCCTGCGCTTGCGCCGCTTGGCAACCGTCTGCGGCCATTGCTCAAGAAGAAGATGTGCAATTGTGGGTCTATGCCGTTGCGCAAAGCGATTTGGATGGGGACACGCGGCTGACGTTGGATGGATCGGCTCGCTGGCGCGAGGCTCAGCGCGGCGATGAACAGCAGACTTTGCGTTTTACTTTAGAGCAGGAAGTCTCAGATGGTCTGCGGCTGGGCGGCGGCTTTGGCGTGTTTGAGGCTGAAGGCGGGGAGACGGAGCTGCGCCCGCACCAGCAGGCGACGCTTACGATTGGCCGCTTCGCGGCGCGCACAAGGGTAGAGCAGCGCTTTTTTGATGGGGCTGACCGGATGGAGCTGAGGTTTCGCCAGCGCATCCGCTACACGCATCCAATCGCACCATCATGGCGTGCGAGCATTGATGGCGAGTATTTTAACTTGATCCAGACTCGCAATCGCACCCTCAATCCGGCGCGCGATCAATGGCGCGGGCGGGCAATCGTAACGCACTCGATATCACAAAGGCTGTCAGTCGGCGCGAGCTATCTGTTGATCTTCACTCCGCAGCCAAGCGGTGCAGATCAGATCAATCATGTGCCGCAACTGATACTTAATCGCAAATTTTAGGGAACCTCAAAGGCGCTAGGTGATTCTACTGATAATGGGCGCAGGCAAAGACCTGCGCTCGGCACAGAGCACTGGGAACTCTTCATGCGTTGTTTTTCGATTCTTGCCGCTTTGCTGGCGGGTCTTTTCGCCACCCCTGCCGCCGCCGAGGAAGACTTCAATATCTGGGGCGGGCAATTCATCTTTGTCGATCTTGACAATGAAGGGGAATGGTACGCGCGCGGCGAGGCGCAAGAACGCTTTACAGATGATGCGGATCGATTGGGGCAATTGCTGCTGCGCGGTTTTGTCGGATACCGGATTAATGATCGCGTCAATCTGGGCGGCGGCTATGCCTATATCCTGACCGATCCAGTTGGCCCTGTCGAAGTGAACGAACACCGGATTTATCAGGAACTTAACCTCACTTTGATCAAGACCGATGGCGGGCTGGCGATCACATCGCGCAGCCGGCTCGAGCAGCGCATTTTTGAGGAAAGTGATGCGACCGGTTGGCGGTATCGCAATCTGGTGCAGCTGACCGCCCCGATCACGTCGCGCAACAATCTGATCGTCTATTCTGAGCCCTTTATTGGTCTTAATGATGTACAGTTTAACGGCGATGGATTGACGGTTTTGCGCAATTTTGTCGGTGTGTCTTTTCCCATTGCCGATGGGGTTTCAGCAACACCCGGCTATCTCAATCAAACGGTCTTTCGCGATGGCGAGAACCTCTCTCAGCATATCGCCAATGTCGGGGTGACCGCGCGATTCTAGAGCTTCCTAGAGCGCTCTTCCCACGCCAAGCACGCCGATCAGCAAGGGATCGCCGGTTGCATTGGGATCAGCTCGGATGGCCTGTTCCTCAATCCCGATCTCTTGCCAGATCGCTTCATTGACGCTGCCTGCCATCCGGCTTGCCACGCCGCCAACATTCACACCGGAGAGCGAGCCAAGCAATTGGCCAACCACCGGGTCAGAGGCAATCGAGATCGCCTGACCCAATTCGGGCACCATCGCTTCTATCAGGCCATTGCCCAACTCACCCCTCAGAAAGCGCGTCGCAGCGCTCGGCCCGCCGCTTATGATCGCGGCGGCGTTGCTGATGCCGACATTGCGCACCGCCTCCACGACCAAAGGCGCGGCGCGCTCTGACCCGGCAATCGCGACATCGGCAAAGGCATCTTCCAGCCGCGATTTGAAAACCGCCGATGTCAGCAATCCCGCCACCGAATTGCCAGACAGGCCCAGCACGCGGTCCACCCCTAGCCGGGTGATCTCCGTATCCCAAAACCCGCCATCAGCCGTCAGCCGGGCAAAGGCGTTCTCGCTGGATATGAGCAGCAAACGCCGCACTGCGTCCACCAGACTGAAACCGGGAACACCAGCACAGTTTGGCAGTGCGAGCAGAACTGTGCCGCCTGCCCCTGCTTTCAAAATGTGCCTGCGCGTTGCCATTTGACCGTTATTGGCGTTCATTTTCTCTCCCCTCACCTTGCGAACAGCCCCCCAACCAACCCATAAGGGCAAGGCCCATGGAACGCGTCCGTCTTCTTGTCCTCAATGCAGCACTTGGCGCGCTCGATTACAAGCTTGCCGAGGGCCAAGTTATCCAGCCCGGCAGCGTCGTGGTCGCGCCTTTGGGGCCGCGTACGGTCACTGGGATCGTGTGGGATGAAGGGCGTTTGCCGGGCGCCGAAATCGACGCCAGCAAGCTGCGATCCATCCGCGAAGTGGTGCCGGTGCCACCGCTGTCGCAGGCTCTGCGCCGCCTGATCGAGTGGACCGCCGACTATTATTGCGCACCTCTCGCCAGTGTTGCTCGCATGGTTCTGTCCTCTGGCGGCGCTCTGGGCGGACCGAGCACAACGACCGAATACCGGCTGAGTGGAGGAGCGCCGGAACGCATGACCCCCCAGCGCGCGGCGGCCATCGAAGCGCTTGAAGGCGAGCAGGCGACGATCCGCGAATTGTCAGCGATTGCAGGGGTTTCCGAAGGGGTCTTGCGCGGCCTTGTGAATCAAGGGGTGATTGAGCCGGTGACGGTGGCCATCGACCGCCCCTACCCGCCTGCTGATCCCGACCACCACCAACCCGCGCTCTCCCCCGATCAGCTGAGCGTCGCCAAGCATCTGGTCAAAGCGGTGGAGGCGCGTGGCTTCGAGCCCTTTCTGCTCGACGGGGTGACAGGTTCGGGCAAGACAGAGACCTATTTCGAACCCATCGCCGAGGCGGTGCGGATGGGGCGGCAAGTGCTGGTGCTGCTGCCGGAAATCGCGCTCACTGAGAACTTTCCTCACCCGGTTCGAGGATCGGTTCGGCGCGGCGCCCGTCCAATGGCACTCCTCGCTCAAATCAACCGAACGGCGCCGGGCGTGGCGGGCGATTTCAGAAGGGTCCGCGCAGGTCGTGGTTGGCGCGCGCTCGGCCTTGTTCCTGCCCTATGCCGATCTGGGCCTGATCGTCGTCGATGAAGCGCATGAAATCAGTTTTAAGCAAGATGACGGGGTGCGCTATAACGCGCGCGATGTCTCAGTGATGCGCGCCCGGTATGAGGGCATTCCCGTCGTGCTGGCCAGCGCCACACCCGCCCTTGAAAGCCTGCATATGGCCAATTCGGGCACCTACACAAAGCTCGTCCTGCCGAGCCGCTTTGGCGGCGCGGAACTGCCCAATATCAAGCTTGTCGACCTTACGGTTGAAAAGCCTGCCAATGGCCGCTGGCTATCTGGACCGTTGATCGCCGGGCTTGAGGCGCGTCTGGAAGCAGGCGAGCAATCGCTGCTGTTCCTCAACCGCCGCGGCTATGCGCCGCTGACCTTGTGCCGCAATTGCGGGCACCGCTTCCAATGCCCCAATTGCAGCGCATGGTTGGTCGAGCATCGCCTGTCTTCGCGGCTCGCGTGCCACCATTGCGGGTTTGAGGGGGCGGTGCCTGATGCCTGCCCCGAATGCGGCGAGAGCGATTGCCTTGTCGCCTGCGGCCCCGGCGTCGAGCGGATCGCCGATGAGGTGCGCGACCTCTTTCCCGAAGCGCGCATCGCGGTGGCCACTTCCGACACGCTCGGCTCTCCCGACCGCGCCGCCGATTTCATCGCGCAGGCCGAAGCCAAAGCGATTGACGTCATCGTCGGCACGCAGCTGGTCACCAAAGGCTTTCACTTTCCCGAGCTGACCTTGGTGGGTGTGGTTGACGCTGATTTGGGCCTTGAAGGCGGGGATTTGCGCGCGGCAGAGCGCACCTATCAGCAAATCGCGCAGGTCGCTGGACGCGCGGGGCGCGGGGCGAAACCGGGCGAAGTGCTCCTCCAAACCCGCCATCCCGAAGCGCATGTCATCGCCGCTCTGGCAGACGGCGACCGCGACGCCTTCTATGCTGCCGAAACCGAAGCGCGCCGCGATGCGGGCGCCCCGCCCTTTGGCCGCTGGGCCGCGATCATCCTGTCGAGCGAAGACGAACGTGAGGCGCGCGAGGCGTCGAACAGGCTTGGCGACACCCGCCCGCATAAAGACGACCTCTACATCCTTGGCCCCGCCCCTGCCCCCATGGCTTTGCTCAGAAACCGCTACCGCTACCGTTTCCTCGTCAACGCGCGTCGCAGCGCGAACCTGCAAGCCACCCTGCGCGAATGGATCGGCGGAGTGGAGTTTGCGCCGGGCGTACGGGTGGGGATCGACATTGATCCCTACAGCTTCGTCTAAATCGCCCGCTCAAGCGTAGTTGAGCCATGACTGCGAAAACTCTTGTGCCGATCCTCGGCGATCAACTCACCGGTACCCTTGCATCTTTGCGCGCGCAAACGAAGGAAGGACACCGTCATCCTGATGATGGAAGTCTGGGATGAGGCGACTTACGTTAAGCACCACAAGCAGAAGATCGCGCTGATCTTTTCCGCTATGCGCCACTTTGCCCAAGAGCTGCGCGAGGCGGGGTGGACGGTCGATTATGTAAAACTCGATGATGAGGGCAATTCGGGCAGCTTCACAGGCGAAGTGGCGCGTGCGATTGAACGGCACTCCCCCGACATAATCCGCGTGGTGGAACCGGGCGAATGGCGGGTGCAGCAAGCGATAGAGGAATGGCCCGACAAGTTCGCCTGCGACGTCGAAATCCTCCCCGATGACCGCTTCCTTTGCTCGCATAGCGAGTTTCGCGATTGGGCCGAGGGTCGCAAACAGCTCACGATGGAGCTGTTCTATCGCGAGATGCGCAAGAAGACCGGCCTGTTGATGGGAGACGACGGCAAACCGGAGGGCGATAAGTGGAACTATGATGCGGATAACCGTGAGAGCTTAAATGGCGATATGTTCATCCCCAAGCGGCCCAAATTCGCGCCCGATACCATCACATCTGAGGTGATCGAGCTGGTCGATAACCGGTTTGGAGATCACTTTGGCAGCCTTGCAAAGTTTGAGTGGCCCGTCACCGCCGCGCAGGCCGAGAAGGCCGCCGATGCGTTCTTTGCGGAGCGAATTGAGAAGTTTGGCCCCTATCAGGACGCGATGGTCCACGGGTCGGACGATCTCTATCACTCGATGCTCTCGACCAGCATCAATCTTGGTCTGCTTGACCCGCTGAAACTGTGCGAGCGCGCTGAGCAGTCCTACAAAGACGGCAAAGCTCCGCTCAATTCAGTCGAGGGGTTCATCCGCCAGATCATCGGCTGGCGCGAATATGTGCGCGGGTTTTACTGGCTGTTTATGCCCGGCCTTAAGACCGACAACGAAATGGGCGCTCATCGCCCGCTGCCCGAGTTTTTCTGGACCGGCGAAACCGGAATGCGCTGCCTCGCCGATTGCATTCGTTCCACCCATGAAAATGCCCATGCGCACCACATCCAGCGCCTGATGGTGCTAGGCAATTTCTGCCTTATCGCAGGGATCGACCCGCAAGAGGTGCAGGACTGGTATTTGGCTGTTTATGCCGATGCCTATGAGTGGGTGGAGTTACCCAATGTCTCGGGCATGATCCTTTACGCCGATGGCGGAAAGCTTGCGACCAAGCCCTATGCGGCATCCGGGAATTACATCAACAAGATGAGCGATTATTGCCGCGATTGCGCCTATTCACCGTCGAAGAAATCCGGCGAAGGCGCATGCCCCTTTGGTCCGCTCTATTGGCACTTTATGGACCGCCACCGCGACACGCTGTCAAGCAACCACCGCATTGGCCGCATCTATTCCAGCTGGGACCGGATGGGGGATGAGAAAAAGCGCGACTACCTGGAGAGCGCGGACGCCTTTTTGGACAGTTTGGAGCCCGCTAAACCCGGTTGGGCGCGTGCTACAGAATGATCAGCCGATGGGAACCGACTGCTCTTCAGCATCTTCGCGTTTGACGACTTTGTGCTCGGTTTCGGTAAGGCCAAGCTTCCAATAACTTGATGTGTAGAGATTGGCGTTGCCGATACCCACCTCATCGCGCAGGAAGCTCCGCAGTTTCTTCATCGCTTCGAACTCCGCCGCAGCCCATCCTGCGATACTGCCCAGCGGGCGATCAACCGCGCGCAAGACGTCGACCAACAGGTCAGGGTGCATTCCCGGTTCGGGATTGACGATCCAGCGCAGCTCAACACCATCGGGCGCATCAATCATCATCGCATCGCCTTCATGCTGAATCTCAAGCACCGCAACGCCTTTCGCCTCGCGGTCCATCGCCTCAAGATTGGCGCTGATCGCGGGAAGCGCCGCCATATCACCCGCAATAAGGTAAAAATCGCATGCGCCCGGTGAAGGCTTGGCAGGGCCGGGGCCCCGAATGGTCATGGCATCGCCCGGTTTCGCATCCAGCGCCCACTGCGTTGCTGGTCCTGCCGCGTGCCCTCCATGAAGCGCAAATTGCACATCGATCTCACGCTCTCGTTGACGCCTGATCGTGTAGGTTCGCATCAAGGCCTTTTTGCCATCGGTGCCCGGCTCAAGGATCAGCTTGAAATAGCCGCCCGCTTGGCCTTGGGGAAAGCCTGCCAAGGCCTCCCCACCCAAAGTGATCTGGTGCATGGAGGGAGAGATTTGCCGCGCATCTGTGACGGTGAGGTCGTAAAAGCTTTGTGCCATTCCCTTCAATTAATGCGAATGGTTCTCAGTTCAAGACGCGGGAGGCTAAGCATGTCATTTATTCTCGACATCCCTGCCGCTTCCAGCGCATGAGGTGGCAAACTTTGAATGGAGATTCCCGCAATGCTGACGATCCACCACCTTCGCATTTCACAATCTGAACGCATTGTTTGGCTGTGTGAGGAATTGGGGATTGAGTATGATCTCAAACTCTACAACCGCGATCCCGAAACGCGGTTGGCCCCGCCTGAGTTGAAGGCCCTACACCCAATGCAAATCGCCCCGGTCATCACCGATGGCGATCTGGTCTTGGGCGAAAGCGGCGCTATCATTGACTACATCGTGGGCAAATACGCGCCCGACACGCCTTTGGTCCCGCGTGCCGACAATCCAGACTTTCCTGAGCACCTCTATTGGTATCACTTCGCCAACGCGACCTTGATGACCAATGGCATGATGAGCATCGCGGTTGCCGCTGTTGGCGCAGAGATGCCGCCGCCGCTCGCCAAGCGGATCACCAATGCCTGGGCGCATATCGAACAGCGTTTGGGCGAAGCTGATTATTTCGGCGGCTCTGCGTTGACGACGGCGGACATCATGCTTGGCTTCTCGCTGACCACGGCACGCGCATTCAACGATATGACAATCGACCACATGCCCAACCTGCAGGCCTATCTGAAACGCATCGGCGCTCGCGACGCGTATCAAAACGCTATGGCTAAGGCCGAGCCTGGCTTCCCGCCAAAGCTGGATTGAAGCATCAGACGATGCGCAATCATTTCGACGAGGATGTCGCACGAGCCTATGATGCCGAACATACAGATGAGGGTTACCTCAGCGAGTGCGTCGATTTCCTAACTACTCTGGCGGATGGCGCGCCGGTGCTGGAACTGGCGATTGGAACAGGCCGGGTTGCCCTCCCACTGGCTGAAAGCGGGCTAGCTGTTTCAGGGATCGAGCTATCACCGGCAATGGTCGAGCAGATGCGACGCAAGCCCGGCGGCGCCGACATTCCGGTGGTCATCGGCGACATGGCGAGCGCGACTATCGAAGGGCGCTTCGGGCTCGTTGTCCTCGTCTTCAACACGATCTGCAACCTAACTTCGCAAGACCAGCAGACCGCGTGTTTCCGCAACGCTGCCCGTCATCTGGAGGCAGGCGGATGTTTCGTCATCGAGACCTTTGTTCCGCCTATTCAGAAGCTGCCCCTTGGCGAAAGCTTGCGCGCCTTTGATGCGAACGCAGACCATTGGGGGATCGACGAGGTCGATACTGCCACGCAGGCCATGACCTCGCATCATCTCTGGGTGCGCGGCGGTGAGATCGTGCGACGCTCCATCCCATTTCGCTATGCCTGGCCCTCAGAGCTTGACCTCATGGCGCAGCTTGCCGGTATGGAACTGGCCGAGCGATGGGAGGATTGGGAGCGCACGCCGTTCTCGAGGACGAGCGAGCGTCACGTATCGGTCTGGCGCAAGTCCTGAACCATCTGGGAGGAGAACACATGCAACCCTACAAACCCTTGAGCCGCTCCATCGCGGGCCAAAAGGCACTTATCACCGGGGCCGCCAGCGGGATGGGGCGGGCGACCGCGCACCTCTTTGCTTCGGAAGGCGCGCATGTTGCAGTGACTGATCTCGACCAGGCGAAATGCGACGCGGTAGTCCAAGAGATCGAAGCGGCAGGCTATCCGGGAAGCGCCAAAGCATGGACGCTCGATGTGCTTGATAAGCATCAGATCGAGACGCGCGTTACCGAGATTGCCGAAGAATTTGGCGGGCTCGATATCGTCATCAACAATGCAGGCTTTAGCATCCATCACGGGATTGAGGATGAACCTTATCCCGATGCGTTCGACACCAGCATCGAAGGGCTTTTGACAGCGCATCAGCGGATCATCCGCGCGGCCCTGCCTCACTTGCGCACAAGCGAGCATCCGCGCATTGTCAACATCGCCTCTACAGAAGGGCTTGGCGCGACGCCCGGCAATTCACCCTATGTCACTGCCAAGCACGGGGTAATCGGCCTTACCCGCGGGCTCGCGGTCGATTTGGGGCGCGACGGGATCACAGTGAATTGCATCTGTCCCGGCCCGATCCGCACAGGCATCACCGCGCGCATTCCCGAAGAGCACAAGGAAATCTACGCCAAACGCCGCGTGCCCCTGCGCCGCTACGGCCACCCCGAAGAAGTTGCGCATATGACCTTATCGCTGGTGCTCCCCGCCGCGAGTTATCTCAACGGAGCAGTGATCCCCGTCGATGGCGGAATGACGATCAAGAACGCGTGAGGCCGACTTAAAACGAACGCTGCGGGAAAGCCGCCGGTCCGGTTGCGACCTGTTGCGGACATAGATAAACCGCAAATCAACGCCCCTCCCCGTAAGCTTCTTGTCAGGCTGCGGCGACTGAAGGATGGCCGTGTCGTGCCGCTCACCCAAATCAATCCCAAGACAATCGCACCGCCATTCTCCAACTACTCGCATGCCATCGCCGCCGATCCTGGGATGCGAACGCTTTTCGTTTCCGGGCAGCTCGGCATAGAACATTAGACGAAGGTCAGCCTTAAACTTGGTTGCTCGCCAAAGCGGCCAGTCATGCTTCAAATTTTATCGCCAGCGCAGACCTCGATCGATTGAGACTCTACAGCAAACTCGCCGGATCGTTTGATGAGTGCAGATCGCTCGAACTCGAAGCAAAGAATTGCCATCGGTAAGCTTCGAAACCCTGGACCGCTTGCAGTTGGTTGAAGCACGGTTTGACTGACCGAAAACTCTGTCTTGCACGCTGCACGTATTTCGTCACCGATTGGTCAAAGATGTCGCGCCCAATGATTGAGGCGAGCGTCGATCGGGTTACTCCGCGCCCTTTGGCTAAGACTAAAGCCTCGACCAAAAGATACTGTGTTTTTGCCATTGGAACGCGAATGTCGTCCAAAAAGATCTTTCCACGACCATCAATGGCAATGTTTCCGTACTCCACCTTTCGACTTCGCGTCAGGCTGAAGCCACAGTTAGGACAAAACGCCAAAGGTTCGTCTGGATCAGTGTGCATGGGAGTGATCGCTTTCTGCCGCTCAGATCGGAAAGCAGGCCTCAGGGCAAAGTTATTGAGTTTCTAGATAGGCGATGATGTCCTGTCGCCGCTTTGCACTGGAAATGCGCGTCGCCATTCTCGTGCCCGGTACAAGGTCTCGCGGGTTGGTAAGCCAGCGATCGAGTTGACGCGGTGTCCACCTGATTCTGCTTTCTTGGAGCGCCGATGAGTAAGTGTAGCCAGGCTGCGTCGCTGCCCGGCGCCCTACTACGCCCGCATGACGAGGGCCTATGCGGTTTCTTTCGATTGAATGGCATCCCGCGCAGCTTGTGCGATACGCCCTGGCACCAAGATCTGGGTCCCCTTTGATTTCATCATTGGCATAGAGCAAGCCAGTGCCGCCAGCGCAAACGACAAGACCAAGGGCGCCCGAAACAAATCGTAAGTACCATCGACTTGATTTGCCCGGGCCAAATGCCCTTGGTCTTGCCTCAGCTTGCTCCACCGTTTCAAGGCCACGGTTGTAACGCTCCATCTCTCTATCCCTAGCCGTAAATGAAGGGCTGGGTTGCAAGCGATTGGCCAAGCACCGTGCTGAGAATTGCATAATGGGAACTCTCATCCGCAGCGATGCGTGCGGCCAAATGTTTCATCTCACCACCTTCAAGGCTTGGGATGATTCCGAGATAGGCTGAGGCAGCGCCGAGCTCTAGCCGTTGTGCGAGCAGAAGAACGTCGTTCGGCCCTTTGACCGCGTTGGCAATGTCCAGTTCTTCAAAGTACTCTTCGGCAGTCTTTGGCCCGACCGGCGTGCCACCAAGCTCGCGGATCACTCTTGAAAGCTCATCGCGGTGCCCCTTGTGGTGCCCTTGAAAGAGCACCGCAGCGTTCAAAGCAGCACCCGACAAAAGCCCGCTCTCAGCACCTATTTGATACGCTGCTATTCCTTCATGCTCGAGCGACAAAGCTACGTTCAAAGTGCTTACATCTGCAGCGCTGACAGTGTCTCTTGCTGATGCAGCGGCCATTGGTGCACCTGCGAGCACGGCAAATGCGGTCGCAGACAGAACGCCAGAATTCCGAAGTGCCTCGCGGCGGCTTGATGCCAATTTGTCCATGATATTTTCCTTTCCTACCTTAAAAACAGCCAGTCTTTGAACTCTGGCGCGATTAGAAATTGACCTTGAGACTGCCCCGAATTTGAAACGGTTCCACTGGGTGGAAGTGACGATCAGCGACACCCTCTGCGGGCTCTCTAGCGAGGCGCGATTCGTAGAAGTAGGTGATGTCGGCATCCCGAACGTCGAACAGATTGAATAGCTCAATCCCAAGTGTGACTGGCCCAAAACCATAAGATCCGGCAACATTTACGAGGGTTGTGGGATCAGATTGGGCAGAATTGTCTTCGATCAAAGGTGCACTGCCAAAATGCCTTAGCTGGGTATTGAACGTGAATGAGTCTGTCAGGCGGGCGCTCACTCCGGCCGAGATTACCTCGGGAACTGCTCCTGGAATCTCACGTGCGCCGCTGTCCACGCCAACAAAGCGCGCGTCGGTGTAGCTATATGCGGCGTCGATCGCGATCCAATCGGTTGGTCGCCAGAATGCGTTGGCCTCGATGCCATATCGCCTTGAACCATCGTTGGGCTCGGTCGCGCCGCCGTCACCCACGAACACAAGCTCAGAGTCCAGTTCCAACCAAAAACCGACGACTGAAGCGGAGATCCGATCCGCTTCTAATCGCGCCCCGAATTCAGCCCCTTCGGCTCGGGAGAAGACCGGAACGCGTTGCGCAGGCTCCGCTGTTGCGGGATCTATTGCGATTGTCGCGCCGCGCACGTCGTTTGAATGGAAAGACTGGCCGTAATTGGCATACAATTCGAACTTATCGACGGGCTGCCATGCCAAGCCCAAGGTCGGCGTGAAGATGTCTGCGTCGTCATCTCCCGAATTGGGAGAGCGCAAGGCTTCGACATCAAAGGTCATATAGTCAAACCGTGCGCCGCCAGTCGCTCGAAAACCCGGCGCGAGCGGAACAGTCACTTCAGCAAATGCCCCGAGCGAAGTCTGGTCGATCGAATCGCGTCTGATCGCCTCACGAGCAATCGCATCCACACTGCGGAACAGGCCAACTTCTTGGATAGCATCATGGCGAGCATCGGCTCCAAGGGTTGCGCTAGCCTGCCCGATGGGAAATGAGTGAGACAGCGATCCGCCGAACACATACCGCTCATCGGTTTGTATGAACTCATCGCCATTCACTGGATCTTCTAGGAAGTAGGTGAAATTCGAGACCAGACGAAAGTCATAAAGAGTCGCGAAAGCATTGAATCGGGTCGACCCGATCTGACCGTTAACCACCGCTCCAAGCCGCGTTGTTTCGCCGCCCAGATCATCGTCAATAAAGCCGAAGCGATCGATTGCTCCCGACAGCACGGCACGTTCAGCAATTTGGTCGGTCGATGTCCAACTCGCGCTGTAGCCATTTACTTGAACGTCGAAGGAACTGTTTCCCGATCCAAAACTGTATTTGGCGAGCCCAGCGATCCTTTCGAGGTCTTCATCCAAAACCCAAGGGCCGTCGTAAACCTGTCCGTCAACGGCAAGCAGCAGATCACCCTGGCCCAGTTCGAGACTTCCCGCCGATACTCCGCGAACAAAACCGAACTCACCAACCTCGACTTGCACAAAGGGGTCGATCTCATCGAGGGTCTGAAAACCTATCGTCCCAGCAGCGGTAAAGTCTCCAACATCGTTGAAGTAGGGCCCTTTGCGAAAATCGATCCGCTCAACAATCTCAGGAATCAGAAAGTTGAAGTCGAGATATCCCTGACCATGCCCGTGGCTACGCATATTGATCGGAACGCCATCAACAAAGCCTGCAAGGTCAGTACCGTGATCAAGGTTGAAGCCGCGCAAGAAATACTGGTTTGCTTTGCCGGTGCCTGAATGCTGCGTCGCGATGATGCCAGGCACATTCTCAACGAGCTCTCCAATTCGCGAGATGGGAACCCCGTCAAAGTCTTGATAACCAACCGTGCCCTGCGATCCGGTGGCCGCGATACCGATCTGATCGAGGGCGCGACCATAGACAATGATTGCATCGTCCCCATCCGCGGACTCCTCGATCGGGGCGTCTAGCTGCCCAATTGCTCCATGTGCCACCTCACCCGTTTTTGGGCTGTGCGCCTGAGCAATGGTCGGAACCGATGCAGATATGCAAAAGCACAACGCAGCTCTTGTGACACTACGGCTCATTTCGTCTCATTCTCCCAAAATAGCGGATGGCGACGGCCTCGATGGGGGTCAGATAAGACCGCCGCCAAAGGATTGTTCAGTGGCTTCCAAATGCGAGCAATTGTGCCTTCGGATCAAGAGCGCGTGGGTTCATTTGGAGCGCCAAATGCTCAAACATGTCAGCAGAGGCGCTGTTGCCAGAGAGCCGATAGGCCTCCGCTATATCGAGATTTAACTCAACCGCGTTCCAACCTGATCGCTTCACCTCCATCAGCAATTCCAAGGCACGCTCAGGATCTCCATTGGCTGAGTGTGCTCTGGCCAAGGCCATTTGGGCATCGCCAAAAGGACGCGCATCGAAGTTCGCCTGCGCGAGTTGGAGGGCGCGTTTGTTGTCCCCATTGGAAAGCGCAAGGTCTAAAGCATGATCATAATAGGCTTCGGGAAACGCTTGGAGCCGCTGTTCGAAAAGCTTCGATGCGCGCGCGCGGATTGCGTCGGCGGAGGCATTGTCGCCGCGAAACTCGCGAAGGTCCGCCAGCGCGATCATAACGTCGGGATTCTCGTGCTCTCTTATAATGTCCAGATAGATCGCTTCGGCTTCCGATAGACTGCCTTCGACAGCAAGCATCTGTGCGACGTGGGCCCGTGCAAGCCAATGGCCTGGAAACAGCTCATCGGCTTTTCGGAAGAATTTTGCGGCCAGCTCCCAATTTCCCCGCTGAAGCTCAAGCGCGCCGATCTGCAAGTGGTACGCTGCGAGCATTTGCGGTGTGGCAAAACGCTGATCCTGGGCGCCGGCAACATATAACGAGATCGCTTCGTCGAATTCACCGCAGTACTTCTGCCAGTTCGCCAATCTGAATATGTTGTTTGGCGTTGGACTGTCTGCAAACGCCCTCGAAAAATGGGTTAAAGCTGAACTGTAGTCGCCGGAATAGAATGCAATCTCACCGCGCTGACCCTGCATTTCAGCTTCTTCAGCTTTGTCGATCTTGACAGCGAAACCATCGTAGCGATCGATAAATTGCGAAGCAGTTTGGTATCTGTGAAGACTGAGATTGATTGTGCTGGCACTCACAGCAGGGGGCGAGCCTTCTGGTGCCAGTTCCACACTTTGTTCAATCGCATCTTCGGCCAAGACCAATTCATCAAATGAACCGGTGAGCTGAGCTCTGATCAGGTGGCCCATGGCCAGAGTTGAGTGATTGAGCCACTCATCCGGCGCCTGTTCCAGTCTGTGCATGAACAGGTCTAGATCTTGGTCTGCCGCCAGCAATGCAGCGGCGTAGTCCGCCGGGCCAAATGTCTTTGTCAGCTCAGTATCTAACAGAGACGCTTGGGGATCAGCTGCTTGGGGGTCTCGGTTCGAAGCGAGAAACACGACCCCTGCGAAAATCGCACAGGCAATCGCAAGCGCAGCGAAGGGCTTGATCAGTTTGGCAGACATGAATTCAATCCAAAAAGAACGGGCAGGGAGAAGCGGGTGGCTAAGGGGTGGCAATTCCATTCTCCCTGCCCAAGTCTAATGACTACAACTGGTTAGGTGACCGGAGTTGCGCATGGCGTCAGATCAAGGGCAACCAGATCATCAGCCAACGCGTTGGTTAGGGCAGTCAATGTCCCGGCCAGATCATCAACGAAATCTCCGTTTGCATCGTTGATTGGATCAGCGTCGTTGTAGTCATTGCGGCGATCAGAACCGATCAATGCGGTTGCGACAGCGGGCATCCCCATCCGATCGACCCGAACAAATTCACGCATCTCATTAAATGTGAATTCCGTCCCAATCTGGGTGTTGTTAACCAAGTCCCCCTGAGGCGGTGCTAGAAACGGAAATTCAGTGCGCAGCTCGACATCATTGCCGCCTGGATTGAGCGGAAGCCCTGCAAACAAAGCAGGCGAATGGGTGGCAAGATCAAGGAAGATGACCCCGAGAGTCACATCAACGACTGGGTCTTCAAGCCGACGCCCATTGGGAAAACCAGAAGCCGCGGCAAGGTTGATTGTCAAAGTGTCGGGAAGGATCGCCTCTGCCACAGTGAAGCCCGTGCCTGGGATTTGTTGACTGAGGCAGGGACTCACATCGAAAGTGGTATCCATTCGGGGAGGCATCGTCGGCCTCGGTTCAGGAATAATGATTTCATCGTCGCCGCAAGCCGCGAGAGCCACAGTCAAGGTAAGGACACAGCTGCTCAGAGCCAGTTTTTTTGTAATGCGTTTCATTGCAATTGTCCCCCGTCCCGGAGTGATTCTGACCAGACATCGATCAGATTGTTGCCATTCTCGATTCGATCCCGTGGAATCTCGATCGCTACCGCGGTCAGGTTCTGAGCGGCGAAGAAATCCCGATCATTTCTGAATCTGAGCGTTCCCATATCGACAGTCTCCCCAAACCCTTGCGAGTCGAAGAAAAACGGATCGTCAAACAATCCTGCAACGACACGGACGCCATCCTGTTCAAGAGTAGTCTCAACCGGGCCAATCAAATCGCCATCCACACCCGGAAGGCCGCGGACCCGAACACCAAAAAGTGTCGGACTTGAAACGTCCGGACCAAACTGAATTTCGATCGGGAGATCGGTTGTGGTCCGAGGTTCCGAATTCGAAACATTGATGCGATAAATCACGTCGGGATCATATGTGGCCGGCCTGTCGGTGGGCAGTGGCCCGGCAAAGGTCAGAATGAACGTAACGTTGTCATCGTCGTGAAACGCGAAGATATCGGCAATATCTGCAGGTATATCAGGTGAGCTATCTACTGCGGGATTGGTGCGAGCTGGTGGATCAAGGTGATCCGCAGCCGCCACTTGCTCTGCTGAAAATTGAAACGCCAAAGGCACCGCCGCAACGCAGACGCCTAGGGCCATAACAGGTAAGATTAGTCGGTTCATAGTCATTCCCCTCACCCACTTCAGGATTCGAGTGGGCGTCTTCTTGCGAGTGTCGGAAAAGTTGATGCGCGAAAAAGACCGCGCAAGTTTGTCACTCGTAAGGTATACCGGCCTCTTGTTGGCATCGGTTTCGCAATGGGAAAAAAAGCACGCAGTCACACAGGCGAGACTGCGAATTTTCGTTGTCTTTTGGCTTAGATTGCTAGGGGATCAGGACAACAATCTGCTGCTACCGGTAACGAGGATCAGAGTAGGGAGCTGGTGGCCATGCGTTTGCGGGACTTGCACAGGAGTGACTTTAGGGTGTCCTTGATCAAGATCGCATTAGTCATCCTTGCATCCATTTCACCTGGAGAGCCAGTAGTATGTGTGCGGCTATGACAGGAGCGCAAAAGTTAATGGAATCTCCAAGGGAGGCCGAGGAAACTGGGCCTGGGGTTGGCGACGACGAGGCTGAACAAACAGATCCAGAGCTGGACGAGATTGGGGCGCTGCTTCAATCTGTCGCCGAAGGAAATCAAGCCGACTTTCGAAAACTCTACGATTTGACAGCCGGCCGCGTTCTTATGACAACGCTGCGGATTCTGCGCGATCAAGCGCTTGCCGAAGACGCAGCGCAACAAGCATTCATAAAAGTCTGGCGCTACGCTGGCTCGTACCGCCCTGACAAAGGCGGCGGGGCAGCTTGGATTGGCCAAATCGCTCGGAACGCCGCTTTAGATCTTATCGACCGCCGAGGTCCAATGGTGCCGATTGAGGACATTGACCTTGGCAGCTACGATATTGAGCCTTCGGACCCGCGGTTACTCAAATGTCTTGCCAAGCTTCCTGAACCGCGTGGCAAAGCGATAATTTACATGTATGTCTATGGTTTGACCCATAGCGAGCTAGCCGAGCAATTATCAGCGCCAATTGGTACTGTGAAAAGCTGGATAAGGCGCGGGATAATTGAGCTAAAGGAGTGTCTCAGCAAATGAGACCAGAAGAACGCGCCCTTAAATTTGCTATTGGGGCCATAAGCAAGGACGAACGCAGGGCGATCGAGCAACAGCGGTTAAAGGACGCTGCGCTTGATGCTGAGCTTAGCGCGGCCGAGCAATTGCTCTCACCTTTGGCGCTTTCGAAGGAAGCTGCACCTGTCCCAGAAGACTTGTGGGATGGCGTGGAAAGCGCGCTTGAACAAGAGGTTGGCGGCCACCCCATGATCAAGACCGAACTGTTCGATGAAGGGAAGTGGCGCCGCCTGAAGCCGAAGGTCGAAATTAAGTCACTTTGGGCTGGAAGTGCGCATTTGGTGCGTTGCGATGCAGGCGCAGTGATCACGGCGCATCAGCATCGTGCAGAAGAGCGGATGGTTATACTTTCTGGTACAGTGCATATCGGAGAGAGAGTTCTAACCTGCGGTGACACCCAAATGGCACCGGCTGGAACCAAACATGAGGACATAACAACTCCGACAGGTTGCGTCTTCTTGGTGCAAATGATGGACAAAGCCGCTTAGACGAATAGCTTAGGCTTAAGTGCGAAATATGCACCTAAGGGCTATCCACATGCATCCGCTTGCTCTTTTTCGCATGTATGGTTTGTGGACATGCAAAATGACTTCGAACTCACCACCGTCGAATATCTGATCGGCAACTTGTCGCTGCAACAACGGCGGGATTTCCAAGATCGCCTACTGCATCGTTCTGATGTGAATGAAGTGATTGAGCGATGGGAGAGCGAGCTCTCGAAGCTATTGACGCTTACCTTTGGCACAGAGAGCCAAGTTGCACCAACGCCCCACCTTTGGTCACGCATCGAAGCTGAAATCTGGCCCCCTCTGGCACCCCCGCGCGCGCGCCTTTCAGAGCGGATTGTGCAGGGAATGCGGCTCTTGCTTTTTCCACTTCAGCGCAAATGGTCGAGCGGCTTTGCGACTGGCTTTGCAGTCGCGGCAGTGCTGGCGGTCTTGTCAGGGGCGTTCGATCCAACCCGCCCCTTCGTATCTCATGAGGCTGAACTGATCGCCTCTGGCAAACTAAGGAGCAATGTCCGGCTGCTCAAGGTTCCATGGCCAGCGGCAGAGATCCGAACAAGCATGCTCGAAGAGCAGCCTCAAGAGAGCCTCCAACTATGGATTATCAAGCCTGGAGAGCCTCCCATGTCTCTCGGATTGATCCACTCACACGCTCATTATATCTGGTTAGATCAGTCGCTAGAGATGCCATGCGATACAACACTGGCTGTCTCGCTTGAACCGCAAGGGGGCTCCCAAATGGCAAGTCCAACCGGACCAGTCATCGCATCAGCTAAGTTTGTGCCTCACTAGTCAGCGAGATCTTTTGTAATGGCGCCACCTGCTTACCCCGCTTAATCGTCGAAAAGCTGGCGCTTGATCGCCCCCTCGCGCTTCAGCAACTCCGCCTTTATCTCCGGCCCATACGCATAGCCGCCCACACCGCCACCGGCAGGAACCACGCGGTGGCATGGGATCAAGACCGCGATGTTATTTGCGCCGTTTGCGCTGCCTACGGCGCGGCTCGCCTTAGGGTTGCCTAGCATCGCGGCCTGCTCGCCATAGGACCGCGTTTCGCCAGCCGGTATCTCGCGCAAGGCCTGCCAGCAGCGCTGTTGAAACACGGTGCCTTTGACATCGAGCGGTATGTGCGAGTTGTCGGCAGAGGGCTCTTCAACCGCGGCGACCACCTGCTCAAACAAGGATCGGAACGCCTCATCGGCCTCTACCAATTCTGCCTTTGGAAAGCGCGCGCGCAAATGATCTTCGCTTTCATTGAAGGAAAGACAGCACACGCCTGTTTCAGTCGCGGCAACCAGCATTTCGCCAAGCGTGGTCGGAATGATGCTCCAGCAGATGCGTTTGCCCATTCCTCCGTCGCGCCAATCGCTTGCTTGCATCCCCAAACGTCCTTTCACAGTGTCATAAAAGCGCGAGGGCGCAGAATAGCCCGCCTCATAGAGCGCTGCGGTCACGCTTGCTCCGCCCTCTAACGCGTCGCGCGCCTGCCGTTCTCGAAGGGCGCGCGCAAAGGCGGCCGGAGACAACCCCACCGTACGCTTGAAAAGCCGCTGAAAATGCGTGGCGGAATATCCGGTGAGTTCCGACAGCTCATCCAGCGTCATGGCCCCCGCCCCGCCTAAGACCCTCGCCCGGATGGCTGCGATTGCGGCCAGGACACAGGCTTCTTCTGCGCTTTGGGTGTTGGGAGAGCAGCGTTTACAGGCCCGCAGCCCCGCAGCCTCTGCATCGGCAGGCGTGGCATAAAATTTCACATTCTTGCGCAGGGGAAGGCGCGCCGGGCAGCTTGGTCTGCAATAGATCCCGGTTGAGTGCACCCCGGTTACAAAAGTGCCATCGAACCGGCGATCCTTGCGCGATATCGCTTCCCAAGCTTCGGAATCAGAAATCATAGCGCCTCACCATATCGTTCGATCCGCGCAGCGAAACAGCCATGCATCGCATTATGCGCATCAATATAGGCGACCGCAGGATCATTCAAAAGCGCGCGCGCAACCTGATCGACGTCATCAGACAAAGACAAAGCGGCGCGAACAAGCATGCCCTGCGCACAATATCCACGCAGGGCAATCGGCCTAGCGCGCAGGATCGGTGGCATTTCATCGATATACTCTGCCGCTTTGTTTGCGTTGGTGCGGATATAGATCGCATAAGCGTTGCGATAGGGCGTTTCGACCGCGTGATTGGTGTGATGGGTCAGCAGAACCTGTTCACCCGCATGCGCATCCATCAGACTGACCCGGCATGGGAAGATGCCGCTCGTTCCAGCAATCTCCCGGCGCGATCTTTGCTTTAGGAGCGCCGCATCATCCATGGAAAACTGGTCGGCGAAGTTGGCTGGGTCAAGCCCGCATACTCGATAGGTCATTGCATTGGTTCCTTTTCTTAGGTGTGATTTTGCAATGGTCGATCTTTGTCGGGCAGGCATCCCGAAGCTTGCGCTCAATGTCGAAATGACGCGACGGTTCGTTGTTCGCCACAATTGAGATGCGTTGACTTGTTATTCAGCCCGTGCGCGATAGAGACCAAAGTCGATGCTTCGCATAATTTCACTCCTCGCGGCGCTGTTTGCGCTTTCGCCCAGCCCCGCATTCGCAGATGCGGCTGATGTTGATGCTGCCGCGCGTGGGGTCGTGCGCGTTGTTTTGATCGATGCGAGCGGGGAAGAGGTCGTGCCAATCTCGCATGGCAGCGGCTTTGCGGTCTCGCGCAACCGCATCGTTACCAACGCGCATGTGATCCGCGAGGCTTTGCTCGATGACACTTTGCGGATCGCTATCGTGCCAAGCGAAGGCGATGCGGGTGCATTTGCGACGCCGGTTTCTGTCAGCCCGCGCAACGATCTCGCTTTGCTTGAGATCAATGATGGAGCGCTGCGGCTGCCCGCCCTCACGCTGGCGGGCGGAGTATCAGGCGATATGGGGGAAGTCTCTGCGGTCGGCTATCCGATGAATGTCGATCTGGCTCAGGGGCTGGAGATCAGCGACATCTTCCGCGCGCAGCCTCCGGTCAAAAGCCGCGGATTCCTTTCAGGTGAGCGGCCTTCGCGCCAGTTTGACACGATCCTGCACACGGCGCCGATTGCGCGGGGCAATTCGGGCGGGCCGCTGCTCGACGGTTGTGGCCGCGTGCTGGGAGTCAATTCCTTCGGCGCAGATTCGGATGGATCGGATGCGGAGTTCTACTTCGCGGTGTCTTTGCGCGAACTTCTCCCGTTCCTGCGCGAAAATGGGATGGAGCCGGCGGTCAACGCCCTCCCCTGCACCTCAATTGATGAGTTGAACGCAGCAGAGCGCGCCCGTTTCGATGCGCAGCGTGCGGAGGCTCAAGAAAGACTGGAAGCGCGCGAAGAGGAGCTTCGCGAAGCTCGTGCCGAGGCGCGGCTGCGCGCTCAGATTGAGATTATGGAAGCCCGCGACAACGCGATGGCCATAGCGATGGTGCTGCTTTTGGTGGCGATTGGTGCGGGCTACGCAGCGGCGCAATTGCGCAAAGGTCTGGCGGACAATCCTGAGCTTAGAAACCGGGCGATCATCTTTGCAGGGCTTGCTGGGGCCGCTTTTATCGCCGCGATCCTTGTGTGGATCACCCGGCCCGGCTTTGGCGAACTTGAAGACCGGGTCGCAGCGATCCTGGACGAAAGTGGAGCCGATTCAGGCACAGGAAATGATCCGAGCGGCGATCTTGCGAGCGATGGAACGCTTATCTGCACATTGGTTCCCGAACGCAGCCGCATCACCGGCGCGCGCTCTGACGATGTTGAGTTTGAATGGCAGGCCGATGGCTGCGTCAATGAGCGTACGCAATATGGCATGGTCAGCGGCGCATGGACCCGCGTCTTTGTGCCCGACACCGAAGCGGCAGTCTCGGTCAACACTTACGATCCCGAAACGCGCACCTTCCGCACTGATCGCTATCTCCTACGCCGTGCGGCGATGGAGGCAGCGCGCGAGGCACGGCGCGACTACGATCCGCCTGCTTGCGGTGTGACTGACGCTGCGCGGCAATTGGGCGAACAACAAACTACTCTTCTGGCGCTCCTCCCCGACCGCCCGAACGAACGCCTCGTCTACACCTGTGAGACGAAGAGCGATGGGGTTGTGGGTGGGTCTTCAGAGTAAATTCCGCCGATTATTTGACTTTACTAGACTCAACTCTTCGGTATCCCTCGGGTTTGACCGGAGATACATCTTTTTGATGGCGCGATCGGTTACGCAATTAAAGCGGGTCTTTCGGGGGGCAGAATGTTTCATCGGCTGTGTATATTTGTGATCGCTTTTTTGGCGCTTGTGCCCGCGCAAGCAAGCGCCAGCGAGGCGGACATTGACGCAGCGTCGCGCGGCGTGGTGCGGGTGGTCATTTTCTCGGTCGATCAGAACCGGAACATGCGATTTCAAGGCTTTGGAACAGGTTTCGCGGTGGCGGCTGATAAATTTGTCACAAATGCGCATGTGGTCGAAGACGCAGCGCGCTATCGCAACGTGTTTGTCGGGATCATACCGCCCAGAGGCGACGAGCCGAAAATCGCAAGGATAGTGAATTACAGCCGCAATCGGGATTTGGCATTGATTGAAGTGCCGGACGGACTGCGCCTCCCTGTTCTTACATTCGTTTCCAACTTCACGTCGGAAAGCGCCAATGTCGTCGCCGTCGGATTTCCCGGTGTTGTCGATGATGTCGTGGGTCCGGGTCTTGAGCCGACGATCTCACGCGGTCAAGTCTCACAGCAGCGAGCAGTGCGAGGGGTAGAGCATGTCCTGCACAACGCCCCTATCGCAAGAGGCAATTCAGGGGGACCATTGCTTGATGATTGCGGTCGGATTGTAGGCGTCAACACATTTGGAGCCAATTCAACAGCAAGTGAAGGTGAGTTCCTCTTCGCGATCGCCAACTCTGGAACCCTCGCTTTTCTTCGAAACAACGATGTAAGCCCTCAGACCAGCGACCTTCCCTGCCGAAGCCTTGCAGAAATTGAGGAAGAAGAGGCGGAGCGCGAAGAGAACGCGCGGGCAATTGCTGAAGAGGAAGAACGAGCGCTTGAGGCCTTAGAGCAGCAGAAACGCGACCGCATTGAGGCGGAAATCACCGAAGAGCGCGAAAATATGATGGCGCTCGCCGCAGTTCTTTTGTTGCTCGCAGCCGGTGGCGGTGCCCTCGCCTATCAGGCTGCAGGAACGCAAGGCGGCAAAAATCGTGCGATCGCGTTCGGCGCGATCGGTGGTCTTGCAGCGCTTGGCGCGGCCTATACATGGATTGAAAGGCCCAGCCGGGACGATGTTGAAGATCGAATGAATGAAGAAGCCGATGCAAGCGCGCTATTAGGAGGCGATGAAGGCGTCTCCGGCTTACAGCCGGGCTCATTCAGCTGCACCCTCGACACGGACCGAAGCCGCGTGACGACTTCTCCGCCGCGCTATGTTGAATTTGAATGGAAAGCCGAGGGTTGTCACGAAGACACGCAGTATCAAATGCGCAATGGTACGTGGTCGCGGGTTTTCGTCCCGCAAGAGGATTACATGGTCCGAGTTGCCACAGTTGATCTGGCATCAGGCGAGTTCCGCAATGAGCGGTATCTTTTGCCGAAAACCGAATGGCAAAAGGCCCGCGATGCTAGGATGAGTTATCAACCGCCTTCGTGTGGGGCTGCCAACGCTTCGCAGCGGCTCGCGGACATGCAAGAATCTGTCCTATCAATGCTGCCTGAACAACCCAATGAACGATTAATCTACAATTGCGAGAGCAATTGAATCACGCCGCCAACGCCTCACCCGACAAAGTAATCCGGTGCATTTCGCGGCGGTGGCCTGCGTAATCGTTCATCGCGTTATGCCAGCTTGTGCGGTTGTCCCAGATGGCTACGGTGCCTGGCCTCCATTCGAGGCGGCACTGATTGTCATCGGTGAGTGCGGCTGCGGTTAGCTCTTGCAGCAGCGGCAGGCTCTCCTCGCGCGTCTGACCCACAAAGTTGATTGTGAAAGCGTTGTTCACATAGAGCAGCTTGCGACCGGTCTGTGGGTGACGGATCACCACTGGGTGCACCGCACCAGTTTTCAAATCCTGACCGCGAAGCGACTGGCCCATATCGGTTTGCGCATAGAGGCCATCGGCCTTGTAAACATGGTCGGCAGTGTGAAACGCCTCCAGTCCTTCAATCTTCGTCTTAAGTTCATCGGACAGCGCATCATAGGCAGCGCCCATATGCGCCCACATCGTGTCGCCGCCTTTGGGAGGCAGTTCGCGCGCGACCAGCACCGAACCCATCGCCGGGATTTGGTCATAGGAATGGTCGGTGTGCCATGCACCGCCAATATTGGTCTGCTGGTCAGGTTCTTTCTTGACCACGGCGATTTCGCCATAATCTTCTTGTAGCGGGAAGTAGTTGTTCACATCAATCCCGCCCCAGCGCCGGCCAAATTTGATGTGATCTTCGGGTGAGAAGTCTTGGTCGCGAAACACCGCGACGCCGTGTTCATAGATCGCTTGCTTGATCTCTTGCATCTCGCCATCGCTGCACGAAGCGAGCGCGATTCCAGACACTTCCACACCGCATTGCGGGGCCATTGGTGTAAGCTGCATAATTCAAAATCCCCATTTCGCTTACCGTGTGGTAAAAGGCATGTCACACGATTGCATTGTTGGCAAGCAAAAGCAGGATCGCGCACCCCGCTTGCACTCGTGTGATTCTGTTGCTAGGCGCGCGCCAGCTTTCCCAAGGCCGGAGCCCCCGTGCACCGCACCCTGTTTGAAAGTGCACTGTTTTCTCATGCCTCCAAGAGGACACCAGACGCGTGGATATTTCCGCCGGTATTAAGGCTAGCCTAGCTGGGCGTTATGCCTCAGCCCTGTTTGATCTTGCCAGCGAAGGCGGATCGGTCACAGCTGTTGAATCCGATCTTGAAAAGCTCGGCGCAGCGATTGGCCAATCTGACGATCTTCGGGCCGCGACCACCAATCCGCAATTGTCGCGCGATGAGCAGGCTCAAGCCGTCAGCGCGGTTGCAGGTCACCTTGGGCTGTCGGAGCTGACCAGCAGCTTCCTCGGTGTGCTCGCAGGCAATCGCAGGCTGTCAAAGCTGCCCGAAATGATCGCTGCGTTTAAAGCCATCGCGGCAGCGCAGCGCGGTGAGGTCACCGCCACCGTCACCAGCGCGCATCCGCTCTCTGACGAGCAAATTGCAACGCTCAAGAATAAACTCACTGCCCGCCAGGGTCGCACTGTCATGCTGACAGCCGATGTAGATCCTGATCTTTTGGGCGGTCTTGTCGTCACCATTGGATCAGAGCGTATTGACGCTTCGATCCGCACCCGTTTGGGCACGTTATCTCAGGCCATGAAGGCTTAAAGGACTAAAGAAACATGGAAATTCGCGCCGCAGAAATCTCCAAGGTCATCAAAGACCAGATCGCCAATTTCGGCACCGAAGCACAGGTCAGCGAAGTTGGCTCTGTGCTGAGTGTGGGTGACGGGATCGCCCGTATCCACGGCCTCGACCAAGTGCAGGCAGGGGAAATGGTTGAGTTCGCCAATGGTGTGCAAGGCATGGCTCTCAACCTTGAAAGCGACAATGTCGGCGTCGTGATCTTTGGCTCTGACGCTGAGATTAAAGAAGGCGATACGGTTAAGCGGACCGAGACGATTGTGGACGTTCCGGTTGGCAAGGGATTGCTGGGACGCGTGGTTGACGCGCTTGGCAACCCGATCGACGGCAAAGGCCCGATCGAGGCAACCGAGCGTCGCCGCGTCGAAGTCAAAGCCCCCGGCATCATCCCGCGCGAATCGGTGAGCGAGCCAGTGCAGTCAGGCCTCAAAGCAATTGACGCGCTTGTGCCTGTGGGCCGTGGTCAGCGCGAGCTGATCATCGGTGACCGTCAAACCGGCAAGACCGCTGTCGCAATCGACACATTCATCAACCAAAAAGGCGTCAACGCTTCGGATGATGAAAAGAAGAAGCTCTACTGCGTGTACGTGGCCGTCGGCCAGAAGCGTTCGACGGTTGCACAGATCGTGAAGCAACTCGAAGAGAACGGCGCGATGGAATACTCCATCGTTATCGCTGCGACCGCTTCCGAGCCTGCACCGCTTCAGTACCTCGCGCCTTACACCGGCTGCGCGATGGGTGAGTTCTTCCGGGATAACGGCATGCACGCTGTGATCGTGTATGATGACCTTTCCAAGCAAGCGGTCGCCTATCGTCAGATGTCGCTCTTGCTTCGTCGTCCTCCTGGCCGTGAAGCCTATCCGGGCGACGTGTTCTATCTCCACTCACGCTTGCTTGAGCGTGCTGCTAAGATGAGCGAAAGCGAAGGCCATGGCTCGCTTACTGCCCTGCCGATCATTGAGACGCAGGCGGGCGACGTGTCGGCTTATATTCCGACCAATGTGATCTCGATCACCGACGGTCAGATCTTCCTTGAAACCGACCTGTTCTACCAAGGCATCCGCCCCGCGATTAACGTGGGTCTGTCGGTGAGCCGGGTGGGCGGTGCCGCTCAGACCAAAGCGATGAAGAAGGTTTCGGGCTCGATGAAGCTCGACCTTGCACAATATCGCGAAATGGCAGCCTTCGCGCAGTTCGGTTCGGACCTTGATGCGGCAACGCAAAAGCTCCTCAATCGCGGCGCGCGCCTGACCGAGCTGCTCAAGCAAGCTCAGTTCTCGCCAATGCCGTTCGAAGAGCAGACTGTGTCGATCTTTGCGGGCACCAACGGCTATATCGACGATGTCGATGTCGCGCGCGTGGGCGAATATGAAGAGCAAATGCTCGCCTTCATCCGCTCCGAGCATAGCGACATCCTCACCGATATCCGCGAGAGCAAAAAGTTCGAAGGCGATGTGAAAGACCGCACCGTCGCAGCGCTCGAAGCGTTTGCCAAGCAGTTCGCATAAGAGGTAACGCCAAGTGCCCTCACTAAAGGAACTGAAAGATCGGATCGGGTCGGTTAAATCGACTCAAAAGATCACCAAGGCCAAGCAGATGGTCGCGGCGGCGAAGCTGCGCCGGGCTCAGGCTGCGGCGGAAGCTGGCCGTCCCTATGCGACGCGTTTGGGCGCGGTTATGGCCTCACTCGCTGGCAAAGTGTCGGGTGACGGCGCGCCGAAACTGCTTGCCGGCACCGGGTCGGATCAGCGCCATCTGCTCGTGGTGGTCAACACCGATAAAGGCCTATGTGGTGGTTTGAACTCAAACCTCGTCAAAGCCGCGAAGGCCAAAGCTGAAGAGCTGAAAGCGGCAGGCAAAACGGTCGAGTTTTACCTCGTCGGCAAGAAAGGCCGCGCGCCCTTGAAGCGCGATTATGCGAGCCAGATCACCAGCGGTTACGACACTTCAACCGTCAAAACGCCGGGCTTTGAAGAGGCCGACGCGATTGCCGCTGAGTTGATCGGTATGTTCGATGACGGCAAGTTTGACATCGCGCATCTGATCTTCCCGACCTTCAAATCGGCTCTGGCGCAAGACCCAACGGTCAACCAGCTGATCCCGGTCCCCTCGCCTGAGGTGAGCGAGGATGGCGGCGCAGTGGTCGAATATGAGCCGGGCGAAGAGGAAATCCTCGAAGCTTTGCTGCCGCGCTACGTGAAGACGCAAGTGTTTGGCGCGCTGCTTGAGCGTGAGGCATCCGAGCAAGGCGCTTCGATGACCGCGATGGACAACGCAACGCGCAACGCAGGCGACCTCATCAACAAGCTGACCATCCAATACAACCGCAGCCGTCAGGCCGCGATCACCACCGAACTCATCGAGATTATTGCTGGCGCAGAAGCGCTGTAATCCAGGCTAAGGACACAGAAAATGGCCACCGCACCCGTATTGAACCAGACCACCAACGGCACCATTGCCCAGGTCATCGGCGCTGTCGTTGACGTGCAGTTCGAAGGCGAACTGCCCGCAATTCTCGCAGCGCTTGAGACCAAGAATGGCGACAACACTCTCGTCCTTGAGGTCGCGCAGCACCTTGGCGAAAACACCGTTCGCACCATCGCGATGGACGGCACAGACGGCCTTGTGCGCGGTCAGGAAGTCGTGAACACCGGCGCACAGATCTCTGTGCCTGTCGGCCCTAAGACGCTCGGCCGGATCATGAATGTTGTGGGTGAGCCGATTGATGAGCTTGGCCCGATCGGCGCTGATCAAGCCATGCCGATCCACGCAGAGGCTCCCGCCTTTGTCGACCAGTCCACCGATGCTGCGATCCTTGTGACCGGCATCAAGGTGATCGACCTGCTCGCCCCTTACGCGAAGGGCGGTAAGATCGGCCTGTTCGGCGGCGCTGGCGTGGGCAAGACCGTGCTGATCCAGGAACTCATCAACAACATCGCAAAGGGCCATGGCGGCGTGTCCGTCTTCGCCGGTGTGGGTGAGCGCACGCGTGAAGGCAACGATCTCTACCACGAATTCCTTGATGCGAAGGTTATCGCCAAAGACGAAAACGGCGTTGCCACCAGCGAGGGTTCCAAAGTGGCGCTTGTCTTCGGCCAGATGAACGAGCCTCCCGGCGCGCGTGCTCGTGTGGCTCTGTCAGGCCTCACCATGGCGGAGTATTTCCGCGATCAGGAAGGTCAGGACGTGCTGTTCTTCGTCGACAACATTTTCCGCTTTACCCAAGCCGGTTCGGAAGTGTCCGCGCTGCTTGGCCGTATCCCTTCGGCGGTGGGCTATCAGCCAACCCTGTCGACCGATATGGGCAACCTGCAAGAGCGCATCACCTCGACCACCAAGGGTTCGATCACCTCAGTGCAGGCCATCTACGTGCCTGCCGATGACTTGACCGACCCGGCCCCGGCGACTTCGTTTGCTCACTTGGACGCGACCACGACTTTGTCTCGCGCGATCTCGGAACTGGGCATCTACCCCGCTGTTGACCCGCTAGATTCAACCAGCCGCGTTCTCGAACCAGGCGTTGTCGGCCAAGAGCATTACGACACGGCGCGCCGCGTTCAGGAAACGCTGCAAAAGTACAAGTCGCTGCAAGACATCATCGCCATCCTCGGCATGGACGAGCTTTCCGAAGAAGATAAGCTCACCGTTGCGCGCGCTCGCAAGATCCAGAAGTTCCTCTCGCAACCCTTCCACGTCGCAGAAGTCTTCACCAACATTCCGGGGCTGTTCGTGCAGCTTGAGGACACGGTGAAGTCGTTCAAGGCGGTTGTCGACGGCGAATACGATCACCTTCCGGAAGCCGCGTTCTACATGGTCGGCGGCATCGACATGGCGGTTGAGAAAGCCGCCAAACTGGCTGAGGAAGCGTAAGCGGCTGTGCCGGAGGCGCTCGATATCAAGGACTGCGTGAACACACATTGTCCTTGGTCGGGCGATCCGGTGTCAGCTGACAGCCTGACGCGTTACAAGGGCAAAGTCGTGGGGTTCTGCAATAAAGGCTGCCGCGACAAGTTTGAGAAAGCCACGGGCGCATTTGACGCGGCTTTGCAAGGAAACTGAACGATGGCACTCCACTTTGAACTCGTGACCCCTGCTAAACAGGTTCGCTCTGAGGAAGTCCACATGGTTGTGGTTCCCGGCTCAGAAGGTGAGTTCGGCGTACTCGAAGGCCACGCGCCGTTTATGAGCACGATCCGCGATGGCGCGGTGCAGGTTTACAAAACGGCGGGCGGAGAGCCTGAACTGATCAATGTTAAGGGCGGATTTGCTGAGGTCGGCGATACCGGTCTGACGGTGCTTGCGGAGCATGTCGAAGCATAAGGTCATTGCCCGATCGTGTTGATCCGGGCACCTTCTTCCAACCAAATCTAACTGGCTTTCATCGCCAATTCTGCGCGCTAAGCGGCACTCGCTTCCCGAGCCGCGATTAGGCCGCTCGCGAATTGCGTTGCATCGCGCGTATCATCAGCGAGCTTTTTCACTTCGCTTGCAACAACCTCAAATCCGCGCCCATGCACGCCCGCTTTAGCAGCCTCGATCGTTGCGTTTAAGGCTAAGACGTGGGTTTGGTCAGCGATTTCATCGATGGATCGCACCACCCCGCCCACTTTGGCGATCAGTTTCTCCAGAGCCTGCCGCTCTTCAGTTAAGGTCGCGCGCAGATTTTCGCTTTCCAGCAATTGCCGCTTCACCTGCTGCTGCAGCAAAACCTGTTCGGTCGCATTGCTGGCAATCTTTACGATTTTGTCCTGCGTTCCCTCTTCGTCTCTCGCTACATTGTATGTGCCATGAAGATAGATATCTTCGCCCTCACGGTTGCGCCGCATATAGGTGCCTTCAAGCCAACGATCGCTGATCAATTGGACCCAAAATTCAGCATATTCCTTGCTCTCGGCAAACTCATTTGAGCAGAACATGCGATGGGGTTGTCCAACGACTTCGTCGAGCGAATATCCCATCTGTTCGAGAAAGTTCTCATTCGCCCAAAGGACATGGCCTTCAATGTCCATCTCCATTACAAGCTTGGATCGGCATACCATATCCCAGGTCGCCTGAATGCTGATATTGTCAACCATAGATGGACCCTTTGCGCTGTCGGTCTGCACAAACAGGGTTGAGATCGGCGTAAACAACCTCTGCGCGTTTGCACTTAAGGGCGACCGACCTGCCGCTGCACCCACGCAGCAATCTCCACCATGTGCTGCGGCGTCGAATTTGCCGCGGCCTCTTGCATCACCATTGCCAGCGTTTTGGCCCGCAGAGCCTCGCGGTAGACCTTCTCCGCTCCCGCAAAGGCTGACGCCACCTCGCAAGGGCGCTTGCAGTCTGAACGCTTCAAGGCGCAAGGACCGTTTTGGCGGATTTCGGTGCAGCGAAAGGCGGGCATTGGTCCTTCGATGGCTTGGACAATGTCGAGCAAGGTGATGTCATCGACACCGCGCGCCAAACGGTAGCCGCCCCCCTTCCCCCTCACGCTTTCGACAAGCCCTGCGCGGCGCATCAACTGCATTTGCTTAGCCAAATAGGCGGAGGGCACTTCGAAAAAGTCGGCTAATCCTTCCGCGCTCAGCCCCTTGCCGTCGGGGACAAGCGGCAGGATCGTGCAAATATGGGTGCACCATTCCACGCCTTTGCTGATTTGCATGCTTGACTCCTTAATCGGATATTCTTTATCCGGATAAAAGATATCCGATTAAGGAGAGATGGCATGGCAATCACCTCAAGGCAAGCGCGCGAAGCGCATCGCAACATCGCATGGTTCCTGCTGATTTTCGTCGGCGTGCATTTCGCAACCCACTTTGTATCGATCGGTGGGATCGAGGCGCACACCAAGGCGCTTGGCTGGGCGCGGATGGTGTATCAATGGCCTTTGGTGGAAGTTGCGCTGGTCCTCGCTTTTGCTGCGCAAGTGGCTCTTGGGATCAAGCTGCTGACCATAATCCGCAGACGCAAAGGCAAAGGGTTTTGGCACTGGGTGCAGTTTATCAGCGCTTGCTACCTTGCTTACTTCATTGTCGCGCATACGGCCGCGGCTCTCGTCACCCGGTTGGGGATTGGGTTGGACACCAATTATTACTGGGCTGCGGGCACTTTGCAGTTGGACCCGATCCGCTATTACTTCGCGCCATACTATGTGCTTGCAGTTGCAGCATTGGTCAGCCATCTGGTCGCAGCTTTGCACTTCAGGGGCGAGAGGCGTTGGCACGTGCCTGCTCTTGCAATCGGCCCCGCAGTCGGCGTGTGCTTTGTGCTTGGATTTGGCAGTGCGTTTGAAACGATGGTTCTGCCGCCGGACTATATCGAATTTTATGCGCAATATCTGGGGGCCGAAACCGCGTCCGCTGCGCGCTAGACGCGCTTTCCTACCGAGTGCCCAAAGTCTAAAGGGACGGCAATGGACCGCGCGTTCTATGAGAGCGATAAGGCGATTGGGCGACGGCGCGCATAGAAGCGCCTGTGCGCTGGCGGTCAAGGCTGGGTACAAGCCCTCTTCACAAGCTGGGCGATCCGCGTCAGGGTGCCGGTCCTCCTAACCCTCAGCAGGAGAGGACATTTGAGACTTGCTTCCACACTTGCAATCACCGGAGCCATCGCCGCGCTCATGACGATCTCAGCCACCACACCCGCCACCGCCGACGGGCACGCCGAAGCCCCCATCCCCGGCCCTGAAGAAGACCCCTATATCTGGCTTGAAGAGGCCCGCTCTGACGAAGCGCTCGCCTGGGTCGAGGCTGAGAATGAACGCACCTTGGGTGTGCTTGAAGCTGATCCCCGGTTCGAAGCGCTCAAAGCCGAAGCGCTCGCCATCCTCGATAGCGAAGACCGCATTCCATTTGTGAGCTTCCGCCCTGATGGGCTCTACAACTTCTGGCAGGATAAGGACAATCCAAAGGGTCTGCTGCGCCGCACAACCTTGGAGAGCTACCGCACTGGCAGCCCTGAATGGGAGACCGTGCTCGACATAGATGCTCTGGCTGGGGTGGATGGGATGGAGTGGGTCTATAAGGGCTCAACATGCCTGCCCACCAATATGGAGATGTGCATGATCGCGCTGTCCGACGGCGGCGAAGATGCAACCATCATGCGGGAGTTCAACACCACCACTAAGAGCTTCGTTGATGATGGCTTCGTGCTGCCTGAAAAGAGCCAAGGCGGGGTGCAATGGATCGATGAAGACACACTGCTGGTCAGCCGCGACTTTGGCGAAGGGACCCTGACAGAAAGCGAATACCCGCGCACCAGCAGAGTATGGCGCCGCGGAAGTGAGATCGCGCAAGCCCCCGAAGTGTTCGCAGGTGAGGTCACCGATGTTTGGGCAGGCGCCAGCCTGCTGCGCGATGCGTCGGGTGAAGTGCACGCAATGACAGGCTTTCGCAGTGTCAGCTTTCACGAACGCGAATACTTCGTCTCGATCGAGGATGAATGGACGCCGCTCGACATCCCCAAAAAGGCCGCACCTTATGGCATTGTCGATGGGCATCTGCTGATGACAACCGATGTCGATTGGGAAACGCAGGGGCAGACCTTCCCCGCGGACAGCCTGATCGCGGTCAATCTTGAAGAGTGGAAAGCCGATCCCAATGGCGCGGCGAAGACGCTCGTCTGGGCCCCGGCAGAGCGGCAAACCAAACGCGGCGGTGCCATCACTGCCGGCGCGCTCTATGTTGGCTTGCTCGACAATGTCGTCGGCAAAGTGTTGAAGTTCAACTTTGAAGATGGCGCTTGGGTCAGCGAGGAAGTCGCGCTGCCAGACAACGCAACCGTGGGCATCGCAGCAAGCTCGAATGAGAGTGAGCAGATCATGTTCACTGTCACCGACTTCCTCAATCCGACCACGCTCTACTACACCGATGGGTCAGGCGATCCCGAAGTGCTCAAGACCGCGCCAGCCCGCTTCGACAGTTCTGGGCTTGAGGTCGAGCAGCATCAGGCCACCAGTAAGGATGGGACAGCGATCCCCTACTTCATCGTCAAGCCTGAAGGGATGGAGATGAACGGCGAAACGCCCACTTTGCTGTATGGCTATGGGGGCTTCCAAAGCTCCCTGCTGCCCTCCTATCTCTCGATCACGGGCAAGCTGTGGCTGGAGAATGGCGGGGCCTATGTGCTCGCCAATCTGCGCGGTGGTGGTGAGTTCGGACCCGGCTGGCACCAAAGCGCCATTCGCGAAAACAAGCAGCGCACTTGGGACGATTTCATCGCCATCAGCGAGGATCTGATCGAGCGCGGCTACACATCGTCAGACCATCTTGGCGTGCAAGGCGGCTCGCAAGGCGGGTTGCTGGTCGGCACCGCCATCACGCAGCGCCCTGACCTCTACAATGCCGCAATCGTACAGGTCCCCTTGTTCGACATGGTGCGGTATCACCTGATTGGTCGGGGCGCGTCTTGGATTGGTGAATATGGCGATCCGCGCATCCCCGAACAACGCGCATGGATTGATGGCTATTCGCCCTATCAGCTGATCCGCGAGGATACAGAGTACCCCACGCCGTTCCTATGGGCCTCTACCGCCGATGATCGCACGCATCCTGCCCATGGCCGCAAAGGTGCCGCGCGGTTCAAGGAGCAAGGCCATCCTTATTACTATTTTGAGGACACAGTGGGCGGCCATTCAGGCGGCGTCGACAACGAACAACGCGCCAAGATCCAAGCGCTGCAATATGTCTATCTGATGCAGCAATTGATGGACTGATCAGCCGCGGAATCAAAGCGGGTTGAACCCTAAATGAGCGGGCGGCTTCGATTGGAAAGCCGCCCGTTTTCATTGACCTATCGGTAGAATGTCAAAATTCCCGACATTTCGCACTCCACTCATCGCAGCTGCGCCACGTAGGGTATCCTCAACCCATAATTAACCATGTTCAGCAGGGTCTGGTTAAGTCTCAAAGCCAAAATTCGTCTCAACAGGGATACGAAGGAGACGAAAATGGCATACCCCGGCAACATTTCGATCGCCGACGCGATCAAGCGTTATGGCCTTCCCAAAACACATCGTGTGCACTGGTCCGCAGCGCGCAAAGCGGATGTGGTCCGCGCAGTCCATGACCGTGCGATCAGCTTTCACGAAGCGCGTGAACGGTACCTTCTAAGCCGCAGCGAATTCGAAGCATGGGAACGTGACTATGCGGTGCGAGAAGGAACGCTGGAGAACGCTTGATCCACTCAAGACCCTTCGGTGCCTTTATCCTGCCTTCCCAGGGCATCTCTAGACCGCACCGAAGAAGATCACCCCCGTGCGCCCCCTAACCTGTCCCGCCCGGGGGTGATCTAAACTTAGCCATTGAGCCGCCAGACCATCGAACTCACTTACGCGTCGGCGCGTGGAAATCAGGCGGCTTGTTCGCGATCCATTTCACAAATTTAACCAAAGCGGGATGCGCGCGGATGGCGCCCACATCGTCGCCAATCCGCGCCAGTTCGGCATTGGTGAAGTTGGTGTGGATCGCCTTGTGGCAGATTGGATGGACAGGAACCGTCGCCCGCCCCTTCTTCGATTTGGGCACCGGGTGATGCCACTGGATTAGCGTCTCAAACGGGCGCCCGCAGAGCCAGCAGTTAAGCGGTTCTTCGTTCAATCCGGCCACTCAGTTAGTGATAGCGTGTTGCCATCCGGGTCTTTGAACCAACACACTTTAGCCCCATCAGGGGTAGTCCAAATACCGCGCTCGTCCTGCTCTATAAACTCGTAGCGAACGAACTCAGCGCCTTGTGCAACCAGTCGGTCGCACTGCGTCATGATATCACTGACGCGCCAGCCAACAGCGGTGAAGGGGTGCGGATCAAGTTCCTGCACTTTCTGGACACGCAGCATCGTCCCTGCCGCGTCGAACTCCAGTGAGAACGGACTGTCATCTGTTAGATCAAAACCCATCACTTCGGTATAGAACTGAAGGGCCTCATCAGGCCGCGTGGTGGCAGTGAACAGAATTGGGGTCATTCTCACTTTTCCTTCTTCGCCGCCTTCTTCTTTTTCATCGTGTCGTGAAAACGATCCGCCCAGCCTTGCTTTACGAATTGCTCAGCGCGGACCATGCGCAGATCGCCCGCACCCACATCGCGGCTGACGGCGGAGCCTGCAGCGACGATGGCGTCGTCACCAATCGTAACAGGCGCGATCAGAGCAGAATTGGAGCCTATGAAAGCGCGCTCTCCGATCACGGTCTGATACTTGAAATAGCCATCATAATTGCAGGTGATCGTGCCCGCGCCGATATTGGCGTTCGCGCCGACTGTCGCATCACCGATATAAGAGAGATGGCTGGCTTTGGCTCCGGGTCCGAGCGTCGCCTTCTTCATCTCAACGAAGTTGCCGACAAAGCTGCCCTCTTCCATCACCGCTCCGGGTCGAAGGCGGGCAAATGGGCCGACCTGTGCGCCTTGGCCGAGCGATGCGCCCTCTAAATGGGTATAGGCCTTGATATGGACGCCGTCCGCCACGCTCACACCGAGGCCGAAGACGACATGCGGGTCGACCGTCACATCGCGGCCCAGCTCGGTGTCGTGGCTGAAAAAGACCGTATCGGGCGCCTTCAATGTCGCGCCATCGGCCATCGCCTGCAAACGCCGTGCAGCTTGCCATCTTTGTTCGGCCTCAGCGAGTTCTGCGCGGCTGTTTATCCCTGCAACCTCATCCGCCTCGCATTCAACCACCACTACTTTATCGCCGCGCGCGATTGCGCCGGTTGCGACATCGGGGAGATAATACTCACCCTGCGCATTGTTGTTGTCGACCGCATCGAGCAGCGGCCACATATCGTCCGAATGCGCAACGATCAGGCCTGAATTGCAAAGATTTACCGAGCGCTCTTCCGTGCTCGCATCCTTAAACTCGACCATTTTGCGGACCGTCCCGTCATCTTCCGCGATGATCCGGCCATAAGCGAGCGCATCGTCAGGGCGGAAACCGAGAACCGCGACCTTCGCCCCGCCCTCCAACGCGCTGAGCAGCTTGCGCACCGTTTCCGCGCGCACCATCGGCACATCGCCAAAGGTGACAAGGATATTGCCTGAAAAGGCGCTTAAAGCCTCGCGCGCCTGCAACGCCGCATGGGCTGTGCCATGCTGTGGGTCTTGCAGAGCGGTCAGAACTCCGCGCCCCTCCAACGCAGTATCGACTTGTTCGCGCCGGTCGCCGACCACCACGACCATCTTTTCAGGCTCCAACTCACCGAAGCTATCAAGCAGGTGTAGCAGCATCGGCTTGCCGGCGATGGGGTGGAGCACCTTGTGCAGGTCGCTTTTCATGCGGGTGCCTTTGCCCGCGGCAAGGATGATGGCGGCGAAGTCGGTCATTGGGTCTCCTTAATCGTCCCAGCGCTTGCCAGCAAATGCTTGCGGTTTTGTGTCGGCCCTGCCACCCGCAAATGCATGACTGATTTCCCTTTTGACGCGGTCGGCTTCGATCTTGATGGCACCTTGCTAGACACATTTCGCGACCTTGGCGCGGCTGTGAACCATGCCCTGGAATTGGGCGGGTTCAAGCCGGTACCGGTGGGTTCGTCCAAGGATCTGATCGGCGGCGGGGCCAAGATCATGCTTTCACAGGCTGTGGATGCGCAAGGGGGGCTCCCGGTTGACGAATTTAAAGCGCTCTACAAGGCGATGCTTGCCTATTATGCGGAGAACAATGCGGTGCACTCCGCCCCCTACCCCCATGCGCGCGAAGTTGTGGCGCAGCTTAGAGAGAGCGGGGTCAAAGTCTGCGTTGTCACCAACAAGTTTGAAGAGTTTGCCCGCTCGATCCTCACCCAGCTTGATTTCATCGCGCCGTTTGAAACGGTGATCGGTGGCGATTCCATGGGCAAAGGCGAAGATGGCAAGTACATCTCCAAACCGCATCCCGATCCTGTCATCGAAGCGCGAAGAGTGTGCGGAGGCGGGCGTTTCGCCTTTGTCGGCGACAGCACCTACGACGTTGTCGCGGCGCGCGGCGCTAGCGTTCCGATCATCGCAGCGGCTTACGGATATTGCGACAAACCTCCGCATGAATTGGGGGCAGATGCGGTGATCGATTCGCTAGATCGCCTCATTCCCGCCTTGGAAGCGCTTTAACGCAGCTTTTGCCCTTACGGCATCGCTGGCTTGGGGAAACCCCTGTTGCAACGCAGCAGAGAAAATGCCACGCAGCGCCGGGATTTCAGTTTACGTGCCCGTAAAGCGGGCCGATCAATCAGAACATTGGACGGAAAGGATCACAATCCATGAGCATCGATTTCAAAGACAAGGTCGCGATCGTCACCGGAGCAGGCGGCGGCTTGGGCCGCGAATATGCCCTCGAACTGGCTCGCCGCGGCGCAAAGGTTGTCGTCAACGATCTGGGCGGCGCGCGCGATGGCACGGGCCATTCTGACATGGCACTAAAGGTTGTTGAAGAGATTGAGGCGATGGGCGGCGAAGCCGTTTCGAACGGCGGCTCTGTCACCGAATACGAACAGATGGAGAAGATGGTCGCCGACATCAAGGAGAAGTGGGGCCGGATCGACATCCTCATCAACAATGCAGGCGTCTTGCGCGACAAAAGCTTTGCGAAGATGACGCCAGACGATTTTGAGTTTGTGCTTAAGGTTCACCTTACCGGTTCAGCCTTCGTCACCAAAGCGTGCTGGGAAACCTTCCGCGAGCAAGCCTATGGCCGCATTCTGATGACAGCATCATCAACTGGCCTTTTCGGGAACTTTGGCCAAGCGAATTATGGCGCTGCCAAACTCGGCCTTGCTGGTCTAACGAAGACGCTTCAGCTTGAAGGCGGAAAGTACAATATCCGCGTTAACACCCTGTCCCCGGTCGCGGGCACCCGAATGACCGAAGACCTGTTCCCCGAAGAAGCCTTCAAACTGTTTGATCCGGTGAACGTGGTTCCGGCCGCGCTTTACCTCGTCAGCGAAGACGCACCCACCAACGCCATCATCGGCGCAGGCGCTGGCGGTTACCACTCTTCATGGACCGTGATGAACGACGCTGTGTGGCTGCCCGATGGCGAGCGGACCGTCGAAGGCTTTGCAGAGCGTTGGGACGACATCAGCTCTTTCACCAACCTCAAAGCCCCGCAAAGCGGCTCCGAGCAGTCTGGTGCAATCCTCGCAGCGATGCAGAAGGTCACTGGCACCGGCCCATCAAGCGCGCGCGGGTGAAGATACGCCGCCGATGGATTATTGGCTAGCCTTCGCAATCGGAGCGGGCAGTGGGGGACTGTTGCTCGCTCTTTTTGCAAGGCTGCCCGCCAAAGCGCTTGCTCAGCAGGGCTTTCTCGCGCTGAACGCGATGCTTGCGATATATGTCGGCGCGCAGTTGGTCAGCGGGACGCTGAATGAAATAATCTTCGAGACTGTGTTTGCCGTGGTAGCGGCGGGACTCACGCAAGTCACCATGCTGCGATGGTTGCCAGCAATTGGCATCGCGATTGCGCTTCACGGTGTCTATGACGCAGCGCTTGGCCCGCATACCGGTGTGGCTGAATGGTATCCGCCTTTATGCGCGGGTTTCGACTTTGTTGTGGGGGTGGGGCTAATTGCGCTGCTCATTCGCAAGCAGCGGGCGGGACTTGCCTAGGACTTGCCTAGGACTTGCCTAATCCTCCACAGCTTTCACCAATCGTCGCTCCATGGGCGCTAAGACATTGGCAAGCTCTGATCCGCGTTTAAGCACTTGGCCGTGTTCGCCAAACAGAGTGTACATGCCCTGCTTGTTGCGGAGGCTAGGCCGCTTTTCGACTCGGGCTTGGGGACGCTCTGCGGTGCGGCGGAAAGCGGCGAAGGTCGCAGCCTGCCGATCAAAGCTCATCGCATAGTCACGCCATTCGCCTGCGGCCACCATCCGGCCATACAAATCGAGAATGCGCTGCAATTCTTCGCGGTCAAAGCCAACCTGTCCTACATGGTTGGCTCCGGGAAATGCGACAATCTGGCCGGTGTTTCCAGCCCCGCTGCCTCCAGCCATCAGTCGTCAGTTCCGCTCTTTTGCGGCAGATCGAGCGAGGCTTGGATCGGCTCCGCTGGCTGCTGACCAGACCGTATTTCGGCAATTTCGGCGCGCAAAGCGGCAAGTTCGCCTTCTAGCTTTTCAATGCAATCAACCTTGTTCCCCTCAGCATCCTCGCATGGAGTACCATAGGGGATGAAGTCCTTGATCCACTCTTCTGCGGGCATCAGCGTTGAACGCGCTTTCATACCCACCATCGTGGCGCCAGCAGGCACATCCTCTGTCACCACAGCATTTGCACCGATACGTCCTCGCGCGCCGACAGTGATGGGCCCGATAACCTGCGCACCCGAACCGATGATCACATTGTCTTCCAAAGTGGGGTGGCGCTTGCCGCCCACGCCATTGGTGGGATTGGTGCCGCCCAATGTGACACATTGATAGATCGTCACATTATCGCCAATTTCCGCAGTCTCTCCAATCACCGTAAAGCCGTGATCGATGAAGAAGTTCTTGCCGATCCGGGCGCCCGGATGGATATCGATGGCGGTCAGCAACCGGCTGAAATGGTTTACAAAACGGGCCAGGAAATAGAGCTTCGCCTCAAACAGCCAGTGCGCAACACGGTGCAGGCCCACCGCCAGAACCCCCGGATAGAGAAGGATTTCCCAGCGTGACCGGGGCGCCGGATCGCGTGCCCTGATCGAGTCCAGATAGCTTGTGAGCTTCTCAAACATGTCCGGATTCTCCCACCAAACGCGCTCAAATGCAAATGTTGCGGCACATCACCTAGAGCAGTTTTTGTTGTTCGGGCCCATGCAAAGCTTCGAGTGCCGCTCTCCAAACAGACATGGTGGCGGGCGTTTGGCGTTCAAGGCTAATGCGATCAATCGTCGCAATCAGCGTCTCGATCCCAGCAAAGCTGCGGCGCAGGCGGGGCACTAGATAATCCGCTGCTCCCTCTGCTAAAGTCAGCCCGCGCGCCTCCGCATGAGCTTCAATCAAGAGCGCCGCCATTGCGTCATCCGGGTCCCCAATTGCCAGATGCAACGACCCGCCAAGCCGCGATTTGAGATCAGGCAAGGCGATCTCCCATGGCGTTCTGTCGGCGATCAGCAACAGAGGCTGGCTGGGGCGTGAGCCGCCTTTTTGCACCGCGTTCCAGTAGTGAAAGACCTCGGCTTCTTCCATTGCATCAACGCCATCGAGCACCTCGATCCCGCGCCCCTCAGCCCAGCGCCCTATCAGCGATTTGCCTGAACGCGCAGGGCCAGACAGGACAGCGGTGCCATATGGCCAGCTATCCGGTGACTGGAGCGCATTGATCACGCCTGCGTTTGCTTCTCCCACTACAATGCGGCGAGCAGCCCCAGTACCAGCCTGAACCAAAGGCAAAGCGATCTGGGTGTGGAGGCGCGGAGATCGGGCCATCGCGACTGCCTGTTTAACGGCTGATGGCGAGCGCGTTTGCGCCTTGATTGACTGAGAATCCACGCGCACGCAATGCCGCCGCAAGATCAGTGATATCGCCGCCAAAACTGACACTCATCACCGATGTCCCGCCCATTGCAGTGCTTGTGACAGCCACTCCGCGAACACCGGGCACTTGGCGCATCGTGGACAATGTTGCGTCAAAGGCCAACGCATCTGGGGTGGCAAACTGGACCGCAAAACTACGCACGACAACCGGAGCCTGCGTGGGTTGCGGCGCCGGCGCAGTTTCACTGGCGGCTGCACTGCTGCTTGATGCCCCGCTAGCTGCAGCTGCGGCAGCTTGTTCGCGCGCCTGAATTTGACGTCCAATCTGGATCAGCCGAGCTATGGCTGGGTCTGCGCTCCCACCTGCAACCCGCAAAGTTGGGTCAGGCTGCAGCTTGCCCTCAACCAGCGCTTGCTCAAAAATCTCATCCATCTGAACGACAGCTTGATCGAGCATTGAATCAAGCTGATTTGGCCCTGTGGCTTCCAAGGTGAAGCGGTCAAGCACCTTGCTGTCTGGGCCATAGCGTGCCGTGAATGTCCCGTTTATCGGCCCGCCTGGGAACTGATGCTCTAGCCGGACTATCGACACGAGCGCATCAGCCGCGCCATATTGATCGAGGGTGCTGCGCCACCAAGCGCGGCTTCGCCTTCCCGATTGACCAAAGTTCAGCAGCAACGAATCTCCTCCGGCCCCAGTTGGCCTCACATAATCGATCCGGCTGGTGCCCGGGTTAAACTCGGCCCAAGCCCGCTGCCACGGATTGCGGACCTCGAAACTCGTGTAAGCACCACCGCTGATAGTGACTGGGATAAGAAGCATAGGCGCCGATGCTCGCGCCTGGCTACGGCCGCCCAGAAAACGCCCCGCGCGCTGCCGATCAAACACCACCCCAAGCGTTGCGACATAGCGCTTTGGGCCAACCCGCTCGCGCTCAATCACGACTGCTGACACCATTCCCGCCAATTGCCCGTCAGAAACCGCAGGACCACCCGCTTCGCGCCATGCCTTACGCTGGGCTTCACGCCACGCCTCATCGCGCGCTTCCAAAGCGCTATCGGCGGTCACATCGACTTCAATACCTGAGATCTCAATGTCGGCGCTCGACGCGGTAGGCGCGATGCCTCTGTCACCGGAGACCTGCGCCAAGACCAGAGCATAGCCACCGCCTAACAGCGCTAACGCGACCAAGACGGCGAATGCCCAGCGCGCGCGCGCAGGCACGCGCGCGCTTCGAAATGATCGTTCAGGGGCAATCTCAGGCGGGCCAGAAAGGGGCAAAGTGATGCTCATGGGGAAATCTTTGCGGTCTTTGCCCAAACCGACGTGGAATTCCAAGAGCGAATGGGTAAAGCCGTGTGTATGGACGGCAAGAATTCACCTTACACCTACGCCGATGCTGGCGTATCAATCGAAGCGGGCAACAGCCTTGTTAATGCGATTGCGCCCTTGGCAAAGGCCACAGCACGCCCCGGAGCGACCAGCGAGCTTGGGGGGTTTGGCGGGTTTTTCGATCCCAAAGCAGCCGGCTACACCGATCCTTTGCTGGTCGCGGCCAATGATGGCGTTGGCACGAAACTAAAGCTCGCCATTGAATTTGACCGTCATGACAGTGTGGGCATCGATCTTGTTGCCATGTGCGTCAATGATCTGATCGTCCAAGGGGCTGAACCGCTCTTTTTTCTCGACTATTTCGCCACCGGAAAGCTGGAAAATGGCATCGCTGAGCGCGTGGTCGCTGGCATAGCGGACGGCTGCAAGCTGGCTGGCTGCGCTCTAATCGGCGGTGAGACGGCGGAAATGCCAGGCATGTATGCCGAAGGCGACTATGACCTTGCGGGTTTTTGCGTCGGCGCAGTGGAGCGCGGGGAACAACTGACCGGAGACAAAGTGGCACCCGGCGATGTCTTGATTGGCCTTGCTAGCTCTGGCGTCCATTCGAACGGCTATTCGCTGGTGCGTAGGCTGGCTGCGGACAAAGACTGGAAGCTCGACCGCCCCGCCCTGTTTGATCAGGAACGCCTGCTTATTGATGCTCTTATTGAGCCAACCCGCATCTATGTCGCCAGCCTGTTGCCACTGATCTGCGAAGGGTTGGTGAACGGGCTTGCTCATATCACCGGGGGCGGACTGCTTGAAAATGTTCCGCGCATTCTCCCTAAGGGCACACATGCCCATATCGACGCCGATCTTTGGGCACAGCCCCGCCTTATGGCATTCTTGCAAGCGCAAGGTACGATTGAACCGGCGGAGATGGCGCGCACATTCAATTGCGGCGTGGGAATGGTTCTGGCGGTGAAGCCTGACAATGCCGATATTGTGCGCCAACGTTTGATTGAAGCGGGCGAGGAAACGCTGACAATCGGCGCTATCGCAGCTGGCGATGATCCGACAGTGCGAGGTTGCACGGTGCGCGGGTCGCAAGGCACATGGTCCGCGCTTTCCGATTGGGAGGCAGTCCATCTTGGCTGAGCCGAGCAAAGCCAAAATCGCGATCTTCATCTCTGGCAGCGGCACCAATATGGCCGCGATCCTTTATGCCAGCCGGTTGCCGGATGCACCGTTCGAAGTCTGCCTAGTCGCCAGCAATGTCGTGGATGCAGGCGGGCTCGATCTCGCGCGGCTCGAAGGCATTCCTACCTTTGTCCATTCGCACAAAGGCCATTCGCGCGAAAGACAAGACGCCGCAATGGAGGCCGCCGCAATGGAGGCAGGCGCGGAATATCTGGTGCTGGCAGGCTATATGCGCATCCTGTCCGACGCCTTTGTAGAGCGGTGGGAAGGCCGCATCCTCAACATCCATCCCTCGCTTTTACCCAAATATAAGGGCCTCGAGACACACAAGCGCGCGATCGAAGCGGGCGATAGCCATGCGGGCGCGAGCGTGCATGTGGTGACACCGGAACTGGACGCAGGAGAGGTGCTGGCGCAGGTGGAAGTTGCGATTGCGCCGGAAGACACGCCCGAAACGCTCGCCGACCGGGTCAAGATTGCAGAGCACCAGCTTTATCCGCGCGCGGTGCGGGATTATGTGTCGCGCGCAAACAATCCCGATCATCTGCTCGAAAGGCTACGCACACTCGCCCTCGCTTTGCCTGAGGCGCGCGAGCGGGAAAGCCATGGCTCGCCGGGTTTCCGCGTTGGGAGCGAGAAATCAGGCAAGTTTTTCGCGTATTTCAGCGACCGCCACCACGGCAGCCCTCACATCGCGTTGCTCGCAAAAACCAGCGGGATGGATGAACTGATGGATCTGATTGAGTCGCAACCCGATATCTATTTCAAGCCCGCCTTTTACGGGGCGAGCGGATGGGTGGGAGTGATCCTTAATCGGCCTGACCTTGATTGGGATCATGTCGGCGATTGGTTGCATCGATCATGGCGCAGCGTCGCGCCTACCCGGCTTACCAAACTGCTCGATGCGGCAGACCAGTTCTAATGGCCAAAGAGGTGCGCGACCATCCGCTGGCGCGCGGTATATGGGCGCAAAGGGCGAATGACTTTCTAACCAAGGCTTGGGCAAAAGGCTGGTTGCCAGAGCCAGATTTGGAGCCAGAGGCGCTGTGGGCCGTGGCATCGAAACCCTATGGCGACAGTGCAAAGGCAGCAGAGAATGGAGGCCGGTCCCCACAATCCATCGCCGATTTTCGCCTCCGGCTAGAGAGGCTGATCGAAGCCGTCCAGCTGGAAGCCGATCTGAACGCTTTGGGCCGCGCGATGGCCTATGGTCAATTGGTCCGCGTGCTTCGCAACAGGATGGCCTTGGGTGATTATTGGAACAACAACCCTTTCCCTCGCGATGTCGAGTTGATGGAACAGCCGATCCTGATCATTGGGCATATGCGAAGCGGCACCACGCGAGTGCACAAGCTTTTCGCCGCTGATCCGGCGCATACACACACCCGTTATTGCGACGCATGGAGGCCTGCTCCCGGCAACCTGGCTGTTCGGAAGATGAAGGGCTCTTTGGACTTGATGATGCTGGAATGGCTCAACCCTTGGTTACAATCGATCCATCCGATGAAAAGCGGCGCGGTTGAAGAGGAACTGGCATGGCTGGCGATGGCGCTCAACCACTCCATCTACGAATCGCAATGGCATATTCCAAGCTATTCAGCCTTCAGCGAAGCGCGCGACCCCACACCAGTTTACAACGAGCTTTCCAAGATGCTCACGACGGATGCGGTGCTTCGCAACTGCATCAACAAGCCAAGAGTTATGAAGGCGCCGCAATTCTCAGAAGATCTGGGCACTCTTCTAGACACATTTCCCGGCGCCCGAGTTGTGCTGACCGAACGCAACACTGATGCCGTGCTGCGCAGTGCAGTCTCTCTCGCCGCCAATCAGATGGCGATCCAGTCGGACTCATGCGATCTTGCGAAAATCGAGGCGCGGTGGGAACACAAAATCGCCCTGCGTGAAGAACGCGTTGCGGACGCGTTGAAGAGTTGGAGCGGAACAGTCACACGCCTCTCCTTCGATGCGTTGAACACCGATTGGGAGCCGGAAATCAGGCGCGCTTATCAGGAATTGGGACTCACGCTTTCAACGCCCGCCTTAAACGCAATGCGCGCGGCGATGGCGGGTCAAGAAACCGGCCATCACCGCGCGCATGCGGAACAATTGGAGCGCTTTTCAGCGCAATCCTGATCAATCAGCCAACGATCTCATCTGCTGAGAAGAAGAAGTCGATTTCAATCTTCGCGTTCTCTTCGCTGTCAGAGCCATGGACGGTGTTTTCGCCGATAGACAAAGCGTGCTCTTTGCGGATGGTGCCTTCGGCTGCTTCTGCAGGGTTGGTTGCACCCATGATGTCGCGGTTGCGTTTCACAGCGTCTTCGCCTTCGAGAACTTGAACCACCACGGGCTCGCTCATCATGAACTCGACAAGCTCGCCGAAAAAGGGGCGCTCTTTGTGGACCGCGTAAAAGCCTTCGGCCTGATCGCGGGTCATGTGAATGCGCTTGGAGGCTACAACGCGCAGTCCGGCGCCTTCCAGCATTGCGGTGACAGCTCCGGTCAGGTTGCGCTTGGTGGCATCAGGTTTGATGATCGAAAAAGTGCGGGTAACCGCCATGGTGATTTCCTTGAGATAAAGCGCACAGCTGTGCGCCGGGGGGTGATTTCGGATTGAAATTGCGCGGGCCGATACCCTTGCTAGGTGCCGAGTTCAAGCCTTTGCTCATTCAGAGCCTGAACTGATGGTCAATTGCCCCGTGATCTGTCTTTCATCGCCTTCGCCTTGCGGATATGCGGTGACCGAAAACGTGGTGCCATCCGCGCTTTCACCGCCGAGCATTTTTCCGCCATTGATGCTGGTTTCGATCTGAATTTCGACACCGGCTGCTTCGGCCTGTGCACGGTAAAACTCAGCGATTTCCTCAGGGCTCTTGTCAGAGATGAAACTGATAAGCGCACCCTTATCGCCGGCATTATCAAACACCATATTGTTCACGACTTCTGCGCCGTCGATGATGGTGAAGCCGCCGGGCAGATCGACTTCGACATCGGCACCTGAACGCAAGGTCGCCTGCCCTTCATCAGTCTCGACGCTAACGACCGTTTCTCCGGTCGAGTTGTCGATCGAGTATTCACCGCTTTCGCCGTCCTCTGTTTCGAATGTGCCCGACGTCTCAGAACCGCAAGCGGCAAGAGAAAGGAATACGGCGGTCAAGGTGATTCGTGAAACCAGCATGGAGTGTCCCCTTCTCAAGCCACTTTAGTCCATTTACCACCATCTTGTCGAAAAAACGATCGCTCCAACCCTTCTGCCCCGTCAAGCGAGCGCCAAACTTCACGCGCTGCCTGCAGCGTATCATCGTCGAACAACAAGAACGCGCGGTCAAAACCGTCAGGCGCCCGGTATTCGCCATCGGCAAAGATGACATGGTTTGCGGCGTTCGCGGATTGCAAGTCACCAGCCAGCAGAACAGGTTGGCGGTCCGCTCCGGGGGCGGATACTTCCCCATTCGCAAAAAAGCTCTCTGGCTCAGCCTTCCAGAGCGCCCGCGAAATAGCCTCTCTTTGCTCCGCAGCCTTGCTAACCACTAACAAGCGTTCACCAGAATCAAGAACGCGTTTGGCGATCAAAGCGACAACCTTTTCAACTGGGTCGCGCGAAAGCTGCCAGAAGTCCACTTTCATGGGGCAGACTTTCGGGTCCGCTTACACCGGTCGGAACAATATTTCACGTTGTCCCAATCCCTCTCCCACTTCTTGCGCCATGTGAAAGGCAAGCCGCAAGCAGCGCAAATCTTTGACGGAAGATCAGATTTCTTCCGCATTTTGGGCATAAAGGATTACTCTGCATTGTCCGCGATGAACTGGTCAATCAGGCGCGCACCGTATCCAGTGGCCCCTTTGTCCCAACTGTGTCCGGGCTTGTCCGCCCACACCATCCCCGCAATATCGCAATGCGCCCAAGGGGTGCCATTTTTGATGAAACGATGGAGGAACTGCGCAGCCGTGATGGAACCAGCGGGGCGCGGGCCAACATTCTTGATATCGGCAATCGGGGAGTCGATCAGTTTGTCATAAGCAGGGCCAATCGGCAGTCGCCACAACTTGTCCCCGCTTGATGATCCTGCTGCTAGCAATTGCTCTGCAAGATCATCGTCATTGGCGAACACGCCGCCATGTTCATGGCCAAGCGCAATGATCATCGCGCCGGTTAGCGTAGCAAAATCGACGATCCGAGCCGGATTGTAGGTTTCTTGTGCCCAATGCAGCGCGTCGCACAGCACCAAACGACCTTCGGCATCGGTGTTGATGACCTCAACAGTCTGGCCGCTCATGGTGGTCACGACATCGCCGGGGCGCTGTGCGTTGCCGTCTGGCATGTTCTCAACCAGACCCATCACCGCAACGATGTTGGCTTTGGCCTTGCGCAGAACAAGCGCGAGCATGCCGCCCGCAACCGCGCCCGCGCCGCCCATATCCCACTTCATATCTTCCATGCCGCCCGGAGGCTTTAGCGAGATACCGCCAGTGTCGAAGGTCACGCCTTTGCCGACAAAACAGGTTGGCTTTTCGCCCGGCTTGCCGCCGTTCCATTCAATCGCAAGTATGCGGGATGGGCGCACTGAGCCCTGTCCAACGCCTAACAGAGCGCCCATGCCAAGCTCTGCCATCTGGTCTTCATCCAACACGCTGAGTTTCGCGTCGGTGCCTGCGAAAGCCTCTTCGCAAAGCGCCACAAAACTCTCAGGGTACAGAATATTGGCCGGTTCGGTCACAAGCTTGCGCGTGAACTCGACGCCTTGCGCCAAAGCAAAGGCTTTTTCCCAGGCGGCCTGTGTTCCTTCAGGCGCGCCGATCACAAAAACTTTGGCGAGGCTTACCTGTTTCTCAGCGGCAAGTTTGGTACGGTATTTGTCATAGCTCCAACCACGAAGCCTCAGCCCCAATAGCGCCGCTGCAGCCTCTTCTCCGGAGAGGCTCGCCGCTCCCAGATCAACCACCATCTCGCTCTCACCAGAACGAAGATACTTCGCAGCAAGGGCAGCACCGGCGCGCTCTACATTAAGCCGTCTGTTCTTCGCATCAATTTCGCCCGCGCCTGCAACAGCCAAGCGCCTCAAGGCTCCGCCATCCATCGCAAAGCCCTCAAACACCTGACCAGCGCTACCCTTAAACCGCGACGCAGGCGCACCATCGATCAAGGCAGCGTCCATATCGGTCAGGGAATCGCCCTGATTAACAATCCGCGCGGTCAAGCGGGTGTTGGCAGGTGGGTTGGAAGTGAATTCGATGTCCATGCTTGCTCCGAAATTGGTCGGCCTGTGATGTGCCCGCAAAACGGGCGGCTGGGTCCGGAGTTGTGCACGGCTTAACGCAGACGGTTACGGCCCCATGGCAATGGCGATTGCGATTAGGCGCGAGCGGTGCAATAGGCAAGCCATGACGGGAGTTTCTGGGGTCGGCAAACACGTAGTTTGCCCCAATCCACTGCGCTGCATGACCAGCCCGATTGCGCATGGCATCGCGCGGCCCGTCGGGCTGAGCGCTGCGCTGCTGATCGCGCTGTCTTATAGTATTCCCGCTGCAGCGCAGGACAACCAGAGCGATGAGACACAATCGGAGACACCTGAAGCCGTAATTGAGCAGAGCGCTGCACCCGTGATCGCTGCTGACGAGAAGATCGAATTTGAAGCCGATCAGGTCGTGTATGACGATCAGAACCAGCGTGTAGTGGCGCGCGGCAACGTCATTTTGCGCAGCAACGGCAATTCTGTGCGCGCTGATGAAGTCGAATGGGATCGGCAATCAGGTCAAATCATGGCTCGCGGCGGTGTTCGGCTGGTTGATGACCTTGGCAACCAGGTGTTTACGGAGAGTGCCTCGCTGACCGAGCAATTCGATGCGGGCGCGATGGAAGATTTGCTTCTTGCGCTGCGGCAAGGTGGCAGGCTGGCTGCGCGCTCGGCACAGCGCGATGAAGATGGCAATGTCATCCTCACGAACGCAGCATACAGCGCTTGCCCTGTCACTACGCAGGAGGGTTGCGCGCAAGACCCAAGCTGGCGGATCACTGCCGATGAAGTCACTTTTGATCCCGATGAAGCGCGGGTCAGTTTTGACGGCGCGATGCTGGAATTGTTCGGCGCTCGCATTCTTCCTCTGCCAGGTCTCACTATTCGCACCGATGGCAGAGCCGAAAGCGGGTTTTTGGTCCCCGATATTCGCATTGATCAGGTCAATGGGCTTGAACTTTCTGCAGACTATTATCTGCGCCTTGCAGACAACAAAGATCTGACGGTTGGGGCCTCAGTGTTCACCGAAGTAGCGCCACTGGTGCGCGCGCAATGGCGCGAGCTTACTGAAAAAGGCGCTTATCAGATCACTGGCTATGCGACATCCAGCCGCCGCGTTTCCAATTTTGGTGCCACCCCCACCACGTCAAGCGACCCGCGCGGCCATATTTTCGCCAATGGTAAATTCCTGTTTTCCCCTGAGTGGAGCCTAACGGGCTCTATTCGCGTGGCGAGCGATCGCACATTTTTACGTCGGTACGACCTCAGCCGCGATGACCGGCTGCGCTCCACCATCAACCTGGAACGGATCGACGACAATTCGTATTTGAGCCTCGCTGGCTGGGCGACGCAGACCCTGCGGATCAACGCCCAGCAGGGGCAGATTCCGGTTGCAATCCCTGCTTTCGATTACCGCCGCAATCTTTCTGATCCGGTGCTTGGCGGTCAGGTTCAATTGCAGGCCAACACCCTCAGCCTGATCCGCAATGACGGTCAGGACACGCAGCGCGCTTTTGCGGGCGCACGTTGGGACATGCGGCGGCTGACTGGTTTGGGACAGGTCGTCACATTGACCGGGCTTGTTAGAGGTGACGTCTACAACACCCAGAACACACTGGCGACGCTAACCGAAGTGTATCGTGGCAATGAAGGGTGGACAGCGCGTGGCATTGCAACCGCTGCTGTTGACGTGGAATGGCCGTTTGTTGGCGAAGCATTTGGTGGGACGCAGGTCTTGAAACCCCGCATCCAGATTGTTGCCAGCCCTCCGATCCGCAATCTGGCGGTGCCGAATGAGGATGCCCGTGCGATCGATCTGGAGGATTCGAACCTCTTCGCTCTCAACCGTTTTCCCGGCTATGATCGAGTTGAGGACGGCACGCGCGTTACGTGGGGTATTGATTGGGAACTGACCAAGCCAGGATGGCGCGTCAATACCACGATTGGCCAGTCCTATCGTTTCTCCGCGCAGCGCGAGATTTTTCCTGATGGCACCGGGCTTTCTGAAAGAGTGTCAGACTTTGTTGGACGAACAGAAGTCAGGTTTCGCAACACTGTAAGCTTCACGCACCGTTTCCGTATCGACAAAGACAATCTAGCGGTGCGAAGGAACGAGATTGACGCCACCGTAGGGTCGCAGCGCAATTATGTCGAAGTCGGTTATCTGCGACTTAACCGAAACATTCAGACGGTTGAGGATTTGCAAGACCGGGAGGAAATCCGGCTAGCCGGACGCTTCACCATCGGACGGCATTGGTCGGTGTTTGGATCGGGTGTCGTGAACCTGACCGGGGCAGAAGAGGACCCAATATTTGCGCCTGATGGGTTTGAGCCGATCCGCACCCGGCTGGGCGTAGCCTATAGCGACGATTGCATTGAATTTGGTGCTACTTGGCGGCGCGATTTCACAAGCGCGGGCGATGCGGAACGCGGTAACTCCTTCCAGTTCTTCTTCGCGCTGCGCAATCTGGGCTTCCGTTAGACGCCGCCCCGTTCTCTCCCCTGTTTAAGCAGTCTCTCGCGTTGGCACAGCCCATAAAACCGGTTAAGAGGCGCGCCAGAGACACTCAGCCTGTGTTAAGCCGAATTAGGCCAATCGGGGTGAGAAACGCGCAGATTGCCTCGTGCAATTGCCGTTTTTTGGGCGCTAGAAGGGGCAGTGCCTAGCAAAACGATATTGGCAATTCGGGATTGAAAACGTGACTTTGAACGTATTTTCGAAGACTTTTGTATCATGTGTTGCAGCTGGACTGGTTGCTCTTGCGGGAACTGCTTCAGTGGCACAGACCGCTGGTGTACCTACCGCCAACAACCCATTTGGCCTCCCAGAAGACTTCACCATTTTCGGGGTCGATAACCCCAATGAGCGCAGCGCAACCGCCGTTGTTAACGGCTACGTCATCACTGGCACTGATATCGATCAGCGGGTTTCTCTGGTCACCAATGCAGCAGAAGCAGAGGTTTCACCGGAAGAACTGCAACGGCTTCGGGTGCAAGTGCTGCGCAATCTGATTGATGAAACACTCAAGATCCAAGCCGCAGAGGCGCAAGAAATCCCAGTTCAGCCCGCCCGCGTAGAGCAAACCTACCAGCAGCTTGCCGCACAGAACTTTGGCCAAAACCCAGAGCGGATGGACGAGTATCTATCGTCAATCGGATCATCGCCCAGCGCGTTGAAGCGCCAGATCGAAGGCGAGTTGGCTTGGGAAAACCTTCTGCGGCGCAACATTACCCCATTTATCAATGTCTCAGCTGAAGAGGTGACCGACGTGCTCGCCCGGCTAGAAGCGTCGCGCGGCACGGTAGAGTACCGCCTTGGTGAGATATACATGAACGCCACCAGCGAAAACAGCGCTCAGGTTCAGCAGAACATGGCGCAGATCATGGAGCAATTGCAGGCAGGCGGCAGCTTTGTCGCCTATGCGCGCCAGTTCTCCGAAGCTTCGACTGCGGTTGTCGGCGGCGACACAGGCTTTCTGCGATTGGGCACCTTGCCCCCGGCGATGGCGCAAGCCGTGCAGCAGATGCAGCCCGGTCAACTCGTGGGCCCTATCGAAATCCCAGGCGGCTTCACAATCATCTATTTGATCGATCGGCAACAAGTCCTGACCGCGGATCCGCGCGATGCAGTGCTGAGCCTGCGCCAGATCTCAATTGATCTACCAGCAGGACTGACAGAGGCTGAGGCCAATGCGAAAATCGAAGAGCTGGCCGCCTTTGTGCAAACACTACGCGGTTGCTCGGATGCTGACCGCGCGCGTGATGTGTTGGGCGCGAATGTTGTCGCCAACGATCAAATCCAAGCTCGGCAATTGCCCGAACAGCTTCAAAACATTCTGCTCAGCATGCAGGTCGGGCAAACCACGCCGCCTTTCGGCAGCCCGCAAGATGGCGTGCGTGTGCTGATGCTGTGCGGCCGCGATGATCCGCAAGATGCAGGCGCGCCGACCTTCCAATCGGTGATGAACTCGATTGAGGAAGAGCGGATCGAAAAGCGCGCTCAACGCTACCTTCGCGATCTGCGCAACGACGCCTATATCCTTTACAACTGAGCCGAACAGAAGCGCGCCTTGGACCAAATCCCGCTAGCCCTGTCGCTTGGCGATCCAGCGGGGATTGGGCCTGAGGTCATCCTTGAAGCCTATGTGCGTCTACAAGGGCATGCCCACCCCTTCTTCGTGATGGGTGGGTTTGAAGTGCTGCGCCGAGCCGCCGAACAGCGTGGCGACAGCTTTTCGATTGTTCCCATCGCGCAGGTCAGCGAGGCAGCGATGGCGTTTCACGCTGGTCTGCCAGTTATGGCGGGGATCGACGCGCCTTACACCCCTGGAAGCCCAAGCGATGAAGGCGCCGCCTTGGCGCTTGGATCGTTGGCCGAGGCAGTGCGAGCGGTGCTGCTGGGCGAAGCATCAGCGCTTGTGACCGCTCCTGTCAGCAAGGCACAGCTTGGCAAAGTGGGCTTTGAGTATCCGGGGCAAACCGAATTCCTAGCTGAAGTCTGCGCCATGGCGCCAGAAGATGCAGTCATGATGTTGGCAGGGCCAAGCCTTCGTACGGTGCCGCTTACGGTCCACGTGGCGCTTGCTGATGTGCCGCAGCTTTTGTCGACAGAGCTGATCACGCACAAGGCCCGCATCGTTGCCACCGCCTTGAAACGCGACTTTGGATTGGAACGCCCTCGCCTCGCCATTTCTGGCCTGAACCCGCATTCCGGTGAAGGTGGTCAATTTGGCAATGAGGAAGCGCGGATAATCGAGCCCGCCATCGCGACCCTGCGCGAGGACGGACTCGATGTGACCGGTCCTGTCCCCGGCGATGCTTTGTTCACCCCCTTGTTGCGTCCTTCCTATGACGCGGCGCTGTGCATGTATCACGATCAGGCGTTGATCCCGATCAAGGCGCTGGAGTTTGATCAAGGCGTCAATGTCACGCTAGGCTTGCCCATCATCCGCACCTCGCCCGATCATGGCACCGCTTTCGATATTGCGGGCACAGGTAAAGCCGATGCAGGCGCGATGGTGGCCGCGATCAGGATGGCGGGGGATTGCGTAAAGGCCCGAGCGGCGGCCAATGGCTGACCTCCCCCCGATCCGCGAAACGATTGCGAAACATGGACTATCCGCTTCGAAAGCGCTGGGGCAAAACTTCCTGCTTGATGAGCAATTGCTGGACCGCATCGCTGCGATACCGGGAGACCTCAATGGTGCCAGTGTGCTCGAAATTGGTCCCGGACCGGGCGGACTGACCCGCGCCTTGCTGCGAGCAGGCGCGCGCGTCACCGCGATAGAGATGGACCAACGCTGCCTTCCCGCTTTGGAAGAACTTGGCGAAGCGTTTCCCGAACAGCTCACCATCATACAGGGCGATGCGTTGAAGCTTGACCATGGCGAAATCATGCACGGAGAATCCTTCCACGTGCTTTCGAACCTGCCCTACAACGTCGGCACCGCTTTGTTTGTGAAGTGGCTTGGCAGCTTGGATTGGCTGCCCCAGTGGCGATCGCTAACGCTGATGTTCCAGCGCGAGGTCGCAGAACGGATCGTGGCTAGCCACGGCGGCTCTGCTTATGGCCGCTTGGCGGTGCTTGCTCAATGGCGCGCCGAGGCGAATCTGGCGATGAAGGTCCACCGCAGCGCCTTCACCCCTCCCCCCAAAGTGATGAGCGCCATCGTCCATGTGACTCCCCGCAAGGCTCCGGAAGGCGTCTCGGGACGGACCCTTGAACGCCTGACCGAAGCCGCGTTTGGACAACGCCGCAAGATGCTTCGGCAAAGTTTGAAGGGTGTAACGGGGGCTGTGGAAACGCTCGAATCATTGGGCATTGACGTCACCCGGCGTGCAGAGACGGTTAGCGTTGCAGAGTTTGTGGCATTGGCTCGCGCAATGAATACCGATTCTTAGGGGTTTCGCCGTAGAGCTCTCTCCGACAGATCCTCGGTAGGAGACCGTGCATGTTTGGCTTCAACAAGAAAAACCGTCTGATTGAAAACCCCGTCACATTTGAAGCGGAGGTGGAAATCAACAAGCCAGCGAACGAAGTCTTCGCTCGGGTGGACCTTGCCAATCCGCAGTCACAGTTCCGCCAGCAAGGGGGCGAGCTGAAACCGGTAGACGGTCAAGACAATGCGTTCATCGGTGTGATCGAAGAGATGGACGATCTGCGCTTCAACTTCCGCGTAACAGAACGCGTCGAAGGCGCAAGACATACTCTTGAGTGCGCGATGGAACCGCAGATGTTTGCGCTGGTCCATTCGCAAGAGACCCACACGATTGAACCCTTAGACGAGGGGTCTTGCCGTGTGACCCTAAAGACCGTCGCGACGTTCGATGACGCGCTATCAGATTCAGAGATTGCAGGCGAAATAGCCGTGATGAGCGAAGCTGTGACGCGCGATCTTGAGAAGCTCAAACTGCTCGCCGAAGAAGGCGTCGAAGCTGTGCAAGCCTATGAGGAGGAAGCGATGGGCTTCGACATTGAGCTTGGCGATCTCGACATCGACTGGGACGATATCGAGCCTGAACAATAATCCGCCAAAAAAGTGTTGGGCATCTCAAAGGGAAACGCCTGATCCCGCGTTACACCTTTGTCCACCAAGCAAAGGCGATACAAACCACCTATGTGTCCATTGATCAAGCGTGCCTGTCTTATTGCAGGAGGGCTTTCGACTTTAACTCTTAGCGCCTGTGGAGGCGACGGGACGTCAGTTGGAGACAGCTCGATAGCGTCTCCGCCGTCCCCTGATCCCTCGCCTTCTCCAAATCCGTCACCGTCACCTTCACCTTCGCCTGCACCAACGCCATCCCCTCCTCCGTCGGGAATGGATCAGCAAACCGTGCTGTCCGATATCATGTATTCAACGGCACAAACGACGGACGGCTCAATCGAGCTTTTTCTCGATATCTATCAGCCCACTGCAGAATGTGACGCCAATCGCCCCACGGTTCTGTTCGTTCATGGTGGGGGGTTCACAAGCGGAAACAAGGTCGGTTCGAACGTGCAAAGAATGGCGGATGTTATGACCTCGCGCGGGATAAACTTTGTGTCGATCCAGTATCGGCTGCAAGGCGACAATCCCGTCCCGTCGCCCGCTTTTGCAGAAGTGCGAGATGATCTCGTCGATGCGGCGATTGACGGCGGCAATGATCCTCGCATCGACGCAATCGCATCGGCTTTTGAAGACACGGTCTCCGCCCTCAATTTTCTTGAATCGAACGAAGATACCTATTGCGTAGATACGGATCGGATCGGGTATTGGGGATCGTCCGCAGGTGCATTTACGGTGCTTCAAGTTGCCTACGGCCTGAATCAATTCGGGATTGAGCGACCCGAACCAAAAGTGGTGGTGGATTTTTGGGGCAATTTGCTGCGAGACAGCGACTTGGAGGTGGGCGAAGCGCCGTTTTTTGTGATCCATGGCACCAACGACCCAACCGTCGCATTTCAAGACGCGGTTGACCTTACCAACCGGGCACAGCTGGTTGCGGTTCCTTTCGCCTTTTACTCAATCGAGGGCGGCGGGCATGGCTTCGGCAACACTGGCACCTTCACGAGCACCGTGGAGGGCACCACATTGATCGATCTGACCGCGGACTTTGTGGAGGCACATTTGACCGGAGCCACGCCGCTGTACCGCAGCGTGAATGTCACCCCGCCCGGAAACTAGCCCGCCTTCTTCGTCTGCCTCCATTGATGCAGCAGCGGCTCGGTGTAACCGCTCGGCTGCTCGACACCTTTAAAGATCAGGTCGCGCGCTGCCGCGAAAGCTGGGCCGTCCTCATTGCCGGTAAGCGGCACATAAGACGGATCGCCCGCATTCTGCGCGTCAACCTTGGCCGCCATGCGGGTGAGCGAATCCATCACCTGATCTTCGCTTACAATGCCGTGGAGCAGCCAATTGGCGATGTGTTGCGAGGAAATGCGCAGGGTCGCGCGGTCCTCCATCAGGCCGACATCGTTGATGTCAGGAACCTTGGAACAGCCTATGCCCGCATCGACCCAGCGAACAACATAGCCGAGCAAACCTTGGCAATTGTTGTCGAGCTCATCGCGCAGTTCATCCTCTGGCCAGTTGGTGTCAGTGGCGAGCGGGATGGACAAAAGCGCATTTAGCCCGGCAGGCTCGGGGAGTTCCTTTTGGATATCGAACACATTCTCTGAATGATAATGCAGCGCGTGCAGCGTCGCGGCGGTCGGTGATGGCACCCATGCGGTGTTCGCACCAGCGCGCAGATGTCCGATCTTTTCGACCATCATCTGCCCCATCAGATCCGGCGCGGCCCACATGCCTTTGCCGATCTGCGCCTTGCCCGAAAGGCCATGTTTCAGACCGATGGCGACATTGCGTGCTTCGTACGAACCGAGCCAGTCCGACCCCTTCATCGCGCCTTTGCGCATCATTGGACCGGCTTGCATCGAGGTGTGGATCTCATCGCCCGTGCGATCAAGAAAACCAGTGTTGATGAAAACAATCCGGTCACGCACAGCGTGGATACAAGCGGCGAGATTGGCAGAGGTGCGGCGCTCTTCATCCATCACGCCAACCTTGATCGTATGGCGCGGTAGCCCCAGCAGGTCTTCAACGGCATCAAAGAGATCGTTTGTGAATGCGCATTCCTCGGGCCCATGCATCTTGGGCTTTACGATGTAGATCGACGCGTGTTTGGAGTTGCCGTATTTTGCGTAGCCTTCGACATCCAAGGTGCTGATGGCGCTGGTGAACACGGCGTCCATGATGCCCTCAGGAATCTCAGAGCCATCGGGCAGACGGATCGCCGGGTTGGTCATCAAATGGCCGACATTGCGCACAAACATCAGGCTGCGGCCAGAAAGGCTGTGCTCGGTGCCTGATCCGTCCTTGTATGTCTTGTCGCCGTTGAGCGTGCGGGTCAGCGTCTTGCCGCCCTTCTCAAAGCTCTCCTGCAAATCGCCGCGAATGATGCCGAGCCAGTTGGTGTAGGCGAGCAGCTTGTCCTCTGCATCGACCGCCGCAACCGAGTCTTCGCAATCCGCGATCGTCGTCAACGCGGCTTCGATGTTGATATCGGCAATGCCTGCTTTGTCCCCTGCGCCAACAGGTGTCGAGCGGTCGAAGACGACTTCGATGTGCAGGCCATTGCTGACAAACATTCGCCCTTTTTTGGTCTCGCCGACATATTGCCGCTCATCGGCGATCGCGATGCCGTTAGCGCGGATGGAATCAATATCGAGGTCGGCCCAACTTCCATCTGCCAACGGCAGCGCTTGGTCCAAGAAATTGCGACCGCGCGCGATCACAGCGTCCCCACGAGCCTTGTCGTAACCACCCGGCTTTGCCGCTGGCGCATCAAGCGCATCTGTGCCGTAGAACGCATCGTAAAGGCTCCCCCAACGCGCATTGGCAGCGTTCAGCAGGAAGCGCGCATTGAGGATCGGCACCACCAGCTGCGGGCCGGCCATGGTCGCAATCTCTGCATCGACATTCTCAGTGCCAATCGTAAAGTCAGCTGGTTCTTCGACCAGATAGCCAATCTCGCGCAGAAACGCCTCATACTCACCAGCATCATGCGGCTTCCCGCGGCGTTCAATATGCCAAGCATCAATCTTGGCTTGCAGGTCCTCGCGTTTTCCCAGCAAAGCGGCGTTGCGTGGCGCAAAATCGGCCAAGAGCGCCGCAAACCCCTGCCAGAATGCCTCTGCATCCCGGCCAAGCGGGGCCAGCACTTCGCTCTCAAGGAAGCTCGCCAGCCGCTCATCAATCGAAACGCCTGCACGGGTGGTCATAGTGGTCATGTCTGTCCTCATTGGATCGAAAATTTCTCGGGTCCCGGGGAGGAGGACGCCTGCGAGCGAAAACGCCCGAGGAACGCCGCGCGCTATGGCCAAAGCCGCACGCGATTGCAACGGTTTCCACGCCTCCCCTTGGCCAACCCCGCGTTTTGGGGCATGAGGATTTTCATCCACCCAAGCGATGAGGTCCATCGGGCCAAAGGAGCCACCACTTGAGCTTTCGCCTGCGCGCTGCGCGCCTCTCTGATCTTGAACATCTGTATGAAATGGCGAAGCTAACCGGAGGTGGATTCACCAATCTCCCGCCCGACCGAAAGGCGCTTTCGGCAAAGCTTGAACTGGCGGCCGAAGCCTTCGCCAACACTGAAGATGAATTGACCGAAGAGCAATTCGTGCTGGTGCTGGAAAATCTCGCCACAGGCAAAGTCGTTGGCACCTGCCAGTTGATGACGATGGTGGGACAGCAATGGCCGTTTTATTCCTACCGCCTCAACACGCTCACCCAATACAGCCAAGAGCTTGACCGGACGGTGCGCGCGGAGCTGCTCAGCCTTGTCACCGACCTTGAAGGGTCAAGCGAAGTTGGCGGTCTATTCCTTCATCCCAATGAGCGCGCTGGCGGGCTTGGCCTGCTGCTTGCCCGTTCGCGCTACATGTTTGTCGCGATGCACCGCGCGCGCTTTGCCGACCGCATTCTTGCCGAATTACGCGGGATCATTGATGAACGCGGGGATTCGCCGTTCTGGGATGGCGTGGCGGGGCGCTTTTTCGGCATGAACTTTCAAGAAGCGGACTATTTCAACGCGATTAATGGCAACCAGTTCATCGCTGATTTGATGCCGAAACACCCCGTTTACATCGCCATGCTGAGCGAGGACGCGCGCAAGGTGATCGGGTCCCCCCATCCCACCGGCCGCGCCGCGATGAGAATGCTAGAAAATGAAGGCTTTCGCTATGATGGCTATGTCGACATCTTCGATGCCGGCCCCAGCATGGTCGCGCGCACTGATGATGTTTTGAGCGTCAAGAACTCGGTGAGCGCGGTCTTGGCCGATGGCGATTTGCAAGAGGGCGAACGCGCAATCCTTGCCACCGGTCAGCTGGACACGTTCCGCGCCTGTTACGGTGCGCGCAGGCTTGGCGATGATGGTAGTATCGCGATTGATGCAGCGGCGGCCGATGCGCTCGATGTCAGCCAAGGTGACACCGTATGGAGCGTTGCGCGATGAGCCTTACAGAAATCAATTTTGACGGGATCGTTGGCCCGTCGCACAATTATGCAGGGCTTAGCCTCGGCAATATTGCGAGCGCCAGTCACAAAGGCGATCCGTCTTATCCTCGCGCAGCGGCGCTTCAGGGTGTGGCCAAGATGCGCGGCAATCTCGCGCGGCTGGGCGTGCAAGGATTTCTACTTCCCCTGCCCCGCCCCAACGCGCTGCTCGAAGAAGTTTTGGCTTATGATGGCAGTGAGGCGGCGGCCTTGCGCGCAGCGCCGTGGTCAGCATCAAGCATGTGGACCGCGAACGCCGCGACCGTCTCGCCTGCTCCCGATACGGCCGATGGAAGATGCCATTTATCGCCAGCAAACCTTGTCACTATGCTTCACCGCGCTCAGGAATGGCCCGACACAAAGCGGCAATTGGACATAGCTTTTGGCGACACCGATCACTTCGTGGTCCATGGCCCTGTTCCGCCCACGTTTGGGGATGAAGGCGCGGCCAATCATGGGCGCTTTTGCGAAGGCCATGGCAGCCGAGGCGTCGAATTGTTTGTCTATGGCAGGACCGGCGGCAAATTCCCCGCGCGCCAGCACGAACAAGCCAGCCGCATCGTTGCTCGCAAGCACAAGCTTGATCCAGCGAAGTGTGTGTTTGTCGAACAAAACTCAGCTGCCATCGAAGCAGGCGCGTTCCACAATGATGTCGTATCCGTGGTCAATGAGCGTGTGCTGTTCACCCATGCAGAGGCCTTTGCTGATCAGACAAGCGCTTACGAAGCGATCCGGGCGGCTTTCCCCGCACTCGAAGTGGTTGAAGTGCCAAGCGACCAAGTCTCTCTTGCCGAGGCAATTCGGACCTATCTGTTTAACGCGCAATTGCTGACACTTCCGGACGGGACCATGGCTTTGATCGTGCCCGAAGAATGCCGCGAAAGCGCCAGCGTGTGGTCTTATTGTGAGGCAATGATGGCTTCCAATGGGCCTATTCGCGAAGTCATCCCCGTTGATGTCCGCCAATCCATGGCCAATGGCGGCGGTCCTGCCTGTTTGCGCCTGCGTGTGGTTTGCGACCCCGCGACGGTGGACCCGCGCTTTCTGCTTGATGAGGCGAAGGCGGATGTGCTGGAGCGTGTGATTGCTGAGACCTGGCCGGAACAGATCGACCCGGCAGATTTGGGCAGCGACGCGTTAATCCAAAGCGTGGTCGCCGCAAGATCAGCACTGCTCACCGCGTTGAACCTCAAAGAATTGGGTTAACGCGTTTGCGCTTCCACGTCGGTTGAGCTTACACTCTCAGTCACATTAACCAATCCCATCGGCACAAATGCGCGCTTGGCACGCGGCTTGCTGATACAAGGATTAACTTTTGGAGTGGTCGTTTTGGGCTTTTCGAGTTTGCGCAAAATCGGACGGTTGTTCGTGATCAAGAATCGCATTGAAGCGTTCGTGATCATCTATGCGCTGGCTCTTGGAGCAACCTCGCGCGGCGCGGCGTATCTTGAGCAATATCCAGGGACCTTTGGTCAATTGTTGTTCTTGGCGGCAACGGGGGCTGTGTTCCTGGCGGGCGCTGCTATTCTTGACTCACTGCGCGCGAAAAAGGAATTGGCAGAGCTGAAGGCGCAGCTTGCCGGCTCTCCCACATCGAACGCTGATCACGCCTAAACGATGGGCAATTTGAGCTTTGCGCTGGCGCCGCTCGCCGTGCTGCAAGCGGCCGGTTCTGCGCAGGACGCCACGCCCGTCGCAACCGAACCGGTCTATCTTGAAGAAGAGAGGTGGCGCCCAGCTGCATCCATTTGGAGCGCCCGAATTGGCCAAAGAGCGCAGTCATACTATGGCTACAGGCTTATCGCTGAAGGGATTGAAGGAAGCCTCGCCATCCGGTTTGTCATTGGAACGGACGGCCAGACGCGCGATTGCAGCGTTCACACAAGCAGCGGCAATGCCGAGCTTGATGCCCTGGGATGCAGAGCCTTGGCGGCAGGGGGACCTGCACCTGTCCTGCTCGATGAAGACGGTAAGCCCAAAGAACAAGACATTATCTTGCCGTTTCGTTTTGTCATCGAAGATGACTTTGTGAGTGAGTAATCCAGCACTGTGCTCTGCTAGGGGAAAAGCGTTGTTCAAACCTGAAGGGTGCACCATTTCGGCAAAGGCTGGGTGGGGGGTTCTGTTGCTAGGCCCCCCCGGGCCCCCGGAATCCGCTTCTGTTGCCCGGTGGGTCCAACCGCGCATAGGCTTTGTAAGATCAGGCCGCTAGGCCGTCAGATTACGCAGCGATTGCGAGTGCTTCGTTGTCGTTTGCACTTATAAAAATGAACAGTTTTACGGGGTTTTCAGCCCGAGCAAAAACTACGCTTTTCAGCCCACGTCGATCCTAGTTCGGCCCCGTCAGAAAACCCTGATAACAGAGGTTTATGGTGGAGCCGCCGGGTACTGCCCCCGGGTCCGTTGTGCCTATTGCACGCAGCAATTTATCGCCATAGTCGGTTGCCCGACATCACCACATATAGTGTTCTATTGCTAAATTGGAAGTGAACAGCCTTTCAACGAGGGTCAATAGAGAGGGCATGCCCCCAATGCGTGCGGCCTTCAAGGGAGGCTTACTTGATCAGGGGGTGTCTTCGTCGCGCTTGGTCTTTCTGGATCGATCCTAATCGAAAGATCACGCAAAAACCCATCAGTGCCCACTTGAACGCGTCCAATCTGATCGGCCAGTTCATCCAATGTTGCACCCGCTTTTGTCACGCGTTCTGCCAATCCGCTAGCGAGCTCTGTCATGGCTGCGATTGTGGTGCGCGATTGGTTTGCGTGCTTGGCGGTTTGATCCACTCGGTCAACGATCTGTGTGACGACTTTGGACTTTGCGCTCATATCTTCGCGGACCGCTTCGGCCATTGTGCTGACACCTCGGAAGGTCTCAAGCATGGATTTGTTCGCGGTGAGAGCCTCAGTTCGCGCAGACCGGATCGCTTCGACATGCGCGAATATGTCTCTCGTTGCAGCCGTTGTCTGTTCGGACAGGGCTTTCATCTCGGCTGCGACCACGCCAAAGCTTGCTCCGGCCTCACCCGCCCGGGCGGCTTCGATTGAGGCGTTCAAAGCCAGAATTCCGCTGCGGTCAGCAATATCTTCGATTAAGGTCGCGATGGATTGGATCGATGCACTCTTGTTGCTTAAGGCGTCCACCGCACCAACGGCTCTATCTCCAACAGCAATCGCGCCGCTTATCGATTGAGACGCCCCAGTCAAATCCAGCACGATCTGATCAAGCGTTTTGCGCAATTGTCTGGCCTGCGATGCAGCCTCGCCCATTGCGTCCGCTGTTGCTTGCGACGCTTTTGAAACCGTGTCGGAAAGCTCAGCAAGCTCTTCGGTTCGGCGGCGAGCATCAGCCGCTTCGCGCCTGCTTTCCTCGCTCTTTTGCGCGGTGTCACTGACCATTTTGCCGAGGAATCCATGAAAGTTTTCAGCCTCTCGCTCAACCCATTCAAAGTGTTTGCGCGTTTGCCGGTGCTTGACGGTCGTCAGCAAAATTTCTGCATCAAGAGCCTGCAAGCGAGACATTTTCGCGGCAATACGGATTGCTTCAGAAGGATCGTCTATACCTTCGAAAACAACGACAATTTCTTCGGTTTGCGCTTCGCTTAACGCGGCAAGGTGCTCTGTCGGATTGCCGCCCCGTTTGTGAAGACCAGTTGCTATCTCCTCACCCCTGACGACCCAATCAACGCCAATTGGCACTTCATATCGTGCCCGGAAGGCCGAGGTGATTGATCGGACGAAGGCGGCGCGCTTTTCCTGATCGGGAACCGAGCGCGTGATCTCAAGATATCTCTTGGTGTATGCTTCGCCCACACGCTCGGCTGATCGGTGCAGAATGGCAAACGCGATCTTGAAGTCCGGATCATCGGAGTTTTCCAGATCAAACATCTGCAAACGTCGATGGGCACGCATGACTTTTGAGTCGTTTGAGCTTTGAAGCATAAGTTCCGCGGCGCCTTGAGTTCGATAAGCGGACTATCGCGGATTCATGGCTCACAAAGGCATAGCAAGAACCTTGGTAAAGGCCCCTATGCAAGCGGCGCGCGCCGTTCGATCTCGAATGACGCGCGCCACAGCTTTGAATGGTTCAGAAAGACAGGCTGCCTACAACAGCTAGGGCCTTGCTTATTTCTTGAGTGCATCCCGGATTTCGGTGAGCAGTTCGATCTCAGTTGGGCCTGCCGGTGCCTCTTCCTCAGCCGGCTTTTCAAACCGTTGCTGAACCTTGGTGGCATAACGCACCAGCATGAAGATGATGAAGGCAAGGATGACGAAATTTATGATCGAGGTCACGAAAGACCCCCATGCCAGCACATTGGCGCCCGCTTCGCGCGCGGCTTCAAGGCTCATACCCGGCTCAACCAGCTCAGCGCCTGACAGCACCGTGTACTGATTGCTAAAATCAACATCGCCGAAGATCATTCCTACGATCGGCATAATCATATCGTCGGTAAGCGAGGCAACAATGACGGCAAAAGCGCCCGCGATAATTACCGCGACGGCCAGTTCCATGACATTGCCTTTGGCAATGAATTCCTTGAATTCGGTGAGCATTTTGATCCCCTGATTTTGATCCCGAGCGGAGGCTGTTTTGCAGATTTGAGACGGCAAGCCAAGTAGCCGCTGCCTTGAAAGCGCGCAATGGTGTGCTATATCCACAATACAGGAGTTTACAGATCGGATGCGCCCTGCGCACGCCGATACGCCTTTGGAGGGACACATATGAATTTGCGCAATCTTGGGCGCGGTGCTGTTATCGCCGCCACTTCACTCACTCTGGCCGCTTGCGGCATCAACTCGGTCCCGGCTGCCGAGGAAGAGGCAAAAGCAAAATGGGCCGATGTTGAAGCGCAATTTCAACGCCGCGCAAACCTGATCCCCAACCTTGTCGAAGTGGCGCAGGGCGCTGCCGAGAACGAGCGCGCTATCCTGACCGAAGTGACCGAAGCGCGCGCGCGGGCGACCGGCATCAATATCAGCGCCGATGATCTGGGCGATGCCGAAGCTATGGAAGAATTCGCCGCCGCACAAAGCCAGTTGGGTGCAGGGATTGGGCGGCTGCTCGCCAGTTTCGAGGCCTATCCGCAAATCCAGTCGAACCAGAACTATCTGGCGCTGCAAAGCCAGCTTGAAGGTACGGAGAACCGCATTGCTGTTGCCATCCGTGACTACAATGAAGCGGTCCGCGGCTACAACACAACCATCCGCACCTTCCCGGATACGATCGGCGCAAACATCATCCATGGCGCTGAACCGCTGGAGCCTTATTCGGCCGTGAGCGAAGGTGCAGAGGTCGCGCCTGAGCTTGACCTGACTTCCGACTGATCTTGGCGGCAAAGCTCACCATCACCGGTTTGGCGGCGCTCCTTTTGATGGGGTGCGCTACTGAACCCGTTTCCGATGGATCAGCCGATGGGCTCGCTGATCTGGAATTGACTGGGCGAGTGGTGGATGCGGCAGATTTGCTGTCAGACGGTGTAGAAGCCACGCTTTCAGGAAAGCTCGAACAGCTCGAAGAAACAACCGGCGCACAACTTGTCGTCGCCACAACCCCGGACCTTAAAGGCTACAGTATTGCAGATTATTCGCTAACCCTGGCACGTGAATGGGGTATCGGCAGTTCAGAAAGAAATGATGGTGTCTTGATGCTGGTGGCCCCGAACGAAAGGCAAGTCAGAATTGAAGTCGGCTACGGGCTCGAAGCTTCCATTAAAGATGAGGAAGCCGCTCTGATTATTCAGGAAACCATTGTTCCCGCGTTCAGCTCAGAAAATTATGACCTTGGGGTTGTGGCAGGCGTTGAAAAATTGATCGAAGAGATAACCCCTTATGAGCTGAGAGAAGCCGCGTGAGACGCCTCGCTCTCCTTTTCGCGGCGTTCTTCGCTCTGATTGCTGCGCCGGCTTCCGCGCAGACATTCCCGGAGCTTACCGGGCGGGTGGTCGACAATGCGGATATCATTCCAGCCGATGTCGAAGCGGAGCTGACCGCCAGGCTCGAAGCGCTGGAGACCCAGTCCCAGCGGCAGTTTGTGATTGTCACCGTCCCTGATCTGCAAGGCTATGACGAGCAGACCTTCACCTATCAGCTCGGCAGGGAGTGGGGCATCGGCAATGCTGAGCGCGATGATGGGATCATATTGCTCGTCGCGGTGGAAGAACGGCGCGTTCGGATAGAGGTGGGTTACGGCCTCGAAGGCTATGTTACCGATGCGCTGTCCGCACTCATAATCCAAAACCAGATCGTACCGCGCTTTCGCGATGACGATTATCCCGGAGGCATTGTCGCAGGGGCTGATGCCATCATTCAGCAATTGGAATTGCCACCTGATGAGGCCGCACGCATTGCCCAGAACGCCGCAGAAAGCCGCAGCAGCGATGGCGGTTTCCCGGTCGGGACGCTGATCTGGCTGGCATTCATGTTCTTCTTCTTTGTGCTGCCGATCATCAGAGGTGGCAGGCGCCGCCGCAAATATCGCAGGCGCAAGAAAGGGCCATGGGGCAAACGCCGCGATGATGACGATGACGATTGGGATGACGATGATGATGGCTGGGGCCGCACCGCGCGCGATATCATCCTGTGGGAGATTGGCAGCGCAGTCGTGCGCGGCGCAGCCTCTGGCGGAGGTGGCAGCAGCTGGGGCGGCGGAGGCGGCGGTTTTGGCGGCGGCTTCTCTGGAGGTGGCGGCTCATTCGGAGGCGGCGGCGCCTCAGGGGGATGGTGAGCGATGGCCTATTTGAATGAGAAACAGCATAAGATCGTCTCTGACGCGGTGGGCGAAGCGGAACTTACCACTTCAGGCGAAATCCTCACTGTTCTTGCGGATCGCTCAGATGGCTATTCGGATGTCGTGATGGTTTGGGCAGCCGCGTTGGCCTTCACCGCGATGAGCGCCTTTGCTGCTTTTCCCGAACCTTTCCTCAATCTGTGGGACGCCTTGATTGGCGGGTGGAGTCATGAATGGACAACGGGTGAGCTTGCCAGCATGACTATCGGGCTTGGCCTTATTGCCTTTGCGATCAGTTGGGGAGCGCTGCAGTGGGATCCCTTGCGCTTCTTACTCATCCCCGCGCCGGTTAAAACCACTCGCTGTCACGCGCAGGCGATCAAGCATTTCAAAGTTGGCGCAGAACAACGCACCCATGGCCGCACCGGCATTCTCATCTACCTCTCCATGTCCGAACACCGCGCGGAAATCGTCGCTGACCGGCCGATTGCGGAGAAGGTTGACGCAGAGATTTGGGGAGAAGCGATGGTCGACATGCTCAAAGAGATCAAACAGGGGCGCGTCGCTGAAGGGATGGCGGCTGGGGTGCGCGATGTTGGCTTTGTTCTTTCCCAGCACTTCCCGCGCGGTGAGGAAGATGAAAACGAGCTTCCCGACCGGCTGATCGAGGTCTAAGCCCTCCCCCATGGACGACGCAGACATGATCCGCGATTCTGACGCGGACAAGCCCGAAGAAGTGCAATGGGAAGGCCGATTCATAACCGCCAAAACGCGTGGGCGTTGGGAATATGTGGGCCGTTCGCGCGGGATCAGAGCCGCCGCTATCATCGCGCTTGATAAAGACGCGGACGGCGCGCGCCACGTCATCCTTGTCAGCCAATATCGCGTCCCGCTCGGGCGGTTTTGCCTCGAAATCCCAGCTGGGCTGGTTGGTGATGATGAAGGCTCAGAAGACGAGCTCGCCATTGATGCTGCCGCACGCGAGCTGGAGGAAGAAACGGGCTATCAAGCCGGCACAATGGAAGTTTTGGGTGAGTTTTATTCTTCTCCCGGTATGGTCTCTGAATGCTTCACACTCCTGCGCGCGACCGAACTCAGCAAGGTGAGCAAAGGCGGTGGTACTGAGAGCGAGAACATCAACATTCACCGCGTCAAGCTCAGTGAATTGAGCAACTTTGTGGCCGAGTGGCGCAAGCAAGGCCACGCCGTCGACGTGCGCATTGCGATGCTGCTCACACCAGAATATTTGGGAGAATAAAGTTCATGACAAAACGCTGTGAAGGCAAACTCGCTCTTGTAACGGGCGGCGCACAAGGATTGGGCCGCGCCCACTGCATCAGGCTTGCGCAAGAAGGCGCGCGCGTGCTCGCGACCGACATCAATGGCGAAGGCGCCGCGGAAACCGCTGAGATCGTCAACGCCGAAATGGGCGCTGGCACCGCGTTCAGCATCGCCCACGATGTGACCGATCCCGCAGATTGGGAAGCCGCTGTTGACGCTGCACGCGAACAGATGGGCGGGCTCAACGTGCTCGTCAACAATGCGGGGATCGGGGTTCCGGGCAATATCGAAGAATGCGATTTTGGCGATTGGCAGCGCTGTTTTGCCATCAATGTGGATTCGATCTTCCACGGCTGCCAGAAAGCTTTGCCACTGATGCGCGAGCACGCGCCCGGCTCCATCGTCAACATCTCCAGCATTGCTGGGCTGATCGCGAGCGACACGATGCCCGCTTACAACGCCTCAAAGGCGAGCGTGTGGATGCTGTCCAAGTCAATTGCGCTGCACTGTGCGAAGAAGAACATGCAGATCCGCTGCAATTCGGTCCATCCGACCTTTGTCGACACGCCGATCCTTGATGGCACAGCCAAGGCGCACCAGCTTGATAAGGAAGTGCTGTTGGACAAGCTCGCGCGCCAAATCCCGCTCAAATTCGTGGGGGAACCCAATGATATCGCCAACGCCGTGGTCTATCTCGCCAGCGATGAAAGCCGGTTTATGACGGGCGCTGAGCTGAAACTGGATGGCGGTATTTCCGCGATGTAGTGGGCTCTACCAATGCAGAAATTGTGGCTCCTGCAATAAGCGAAAAAAGAGGGGCCAAATGGCCCCTCCCGGTTGTTCCAAATCTATTAGGCGTGGCTGGCCCTAAAACCGGGATCAGCTTTGTGGTGCCACGCGGGGTTAGTCGATAATCAACGCCATGATCAGATAGATCGGAATGGTCATGCCGACACCGAACAGGGTCGCAGCGACAAATCCCAGACGCCAGATCAGCGGATCAACACCCGACCAATTGGCAAGGCCGGAACACACGCCGAAGATTTTGCCATTGGGCTTATCAAGACGTAGACCGCCCGATCCTCTTGGGGTCAAGTTGCTCATATCAAAACTCCCATAGTCAAAGAGGCATTAGGGCTTGCGGGAATGATCGCCGTGGCCATCATCACCGCTGTGATAATCAGCGAACCGATAGCGGCGCTGATGCGGGCTGATGCGGTGCCGGACAGTTCAAAAAACGAATACATTGTGTTGGTCTTTCTTGTTGGTTGGTTGATGGATCAAGCAATCGCCGGGCTGCCGGGGATGATTGCGTAGGCAAAGACGCTTGCCGAAATCACGACCGAGAATGCGGCGGCGAAGAGGCGGTTGGCGGTGTCTGAGTTAAACATGATGTTGGTCTCCATTTGAGAGTGCGTTTGGTTGTTCGATCAAGCGAGCGTGGGGCTGGCAGGAACGATGGCGTAAGCGAACATGGCAGCTGAAACGACGAGCGAGAAAGCAGCGGCTGCGAAACGGTCTGAGAAGTTTGAAACGGTCATTTTAAGTCTCCTGTTCGAGTATTTGTTGGTTTCCCTGGGTGTGTCCCTTGGATGCCAAATACTCTGCAGGAGGCGTGCCAAACTTAAAAAACCCCAGAATTCTGCGGTTTTCGGATGATACACGATTTTACAGCTTGTTCACTAAACCGAAAGGTTGGGAATTTTCACCATCTCTTGGGATTTGGGAGTTTCACGCAGTTTTCACATTCGGCATTCTGGCCTTTGGCGGCCCGCGTGCTACGCGCTTGAGTGACTATGGCGCTTGCAAAAATCTCCCTGCTGAACTTTCGCAACCACCCCGCGAGCGAGCTTGCCGACACCGCGCATTTCAATTTGCTGGTGGGAGAGAACGGCGCGGGCAAGACCAATGTGCTCGAGGCGATATCGCTGCTCAGCCCGGGTCGCGGATTGCGCAGGGCCTCTTTGGGTGACCTTGCTTTGAATGCGAAAGCCGAGGCCGCACCCGGCGCCTTTGCCATTGGAGCGAGCCTGATCGAACAAGGTCAGGTTTCTGCCCGCATCGGCACCTACACCGAAGCCGATCGCCCCACCCGCCGGCTCGTAAGGATCAACGGCGCGGACGCCCCCGCCAGCGCCCTGTCCGAATGGCACGCTGTTGCGTGGCTCACCCCGGCTATGGACGGGCTGTTCACTGACAGCGCAGGCGCAAGGCGGCGTTTCATGGACCGTATGGCGCTGGCGATTGAGCCGGGCCACGTAAAAGCGGTGAGCAGCTTTGAAACCGCCCTGCGCGAACGCAATCGTTTGCTAGAGGAGCGCGGCGATGCGCGCTGGCTTGACGCAATCGAAGCGCAGGCCGCGCAGCATGGCAGCACGGTTGCGCAGACCCGGTCGCGCCTGATCGCAATGCTCGCAGATGAGCTATCCGCCCTTCCCCCTGAACCCTTTGCTCGGCCCATCCTTGCATATCGCCCCGGCGGCCCCACAGATGCGGCTGAATTGCTCGCAGAATTTGCCCGCACCCGCCCGCGCGATGCCGCAGCTGGGCGCACGCTGACGGGGCCGAACCGTGATGAGTTGGAGGTTGTGATGGACGGAACAGGACAACCTGCTGCATCATGTTCAACCGGTGAGCAAAAGGCGATGTTGATCGCCATCACACTAGCCCACGGCGTGCTTGCCGCATCGGGCAGGCCCAGCGTGTTGCTGCTTGATGAAGTTGCGGCGCATCTTGATCCGGTTCGGCGTAAGGAGCTTTTTGCCCGCCTGCGCACCGGCAAAGCTCAGGTTTGGCTAACGGGGACTGAGCTTGCCCCCTTTGCCGAGATCGAAGCCGAAGCGGCGGTTTGGCGCGTTGCTGACGGCCAGCTTCAGCGGCTTTAGCTGGCGGCGCTGGTTTCAGGCAAAGCGCCGGAAACATCCTCCAAAGTAGAGGCCACCAGGGCCTCAATCCCTTCAGCGGTCGGGTGTATGCGGTCATTCTGGAATAGGCTGGGGTCCTGGTAGATATCCTCAAGCCAGAAAGGGACTAGGCCCGTATCGTACTCGCTGGCAAGTTCGCCATACATCGCGTCAAATTCAGCCTGATATTCGGGGCCGTAATTGGCAGGCGCGCGCATACCCATCAGCAGCACCGGGATCTCGCGCTCGCGCAGAGTAGCCAACATCGCTTCGAAATTGGCGCGCGTCTCTGCAGGCGAAAGCCCGCGCAAAAGATCATTCCCGCCCAGCTCAAGCATAAGCAAATCCGGTTTCGTCTCCAGCGCATCGAGCACAAAGGCGAGCCGGTCGCGTCCCGCTGCCGATGTGTCACCCGAAACCCCGGCATCCACGACCTTGGCGTTCACCCCTTTCCCGCGCAAGGCCGCCTCCAAGCGTTCAGGATATCCCTCCTCCTCAGCAAGGTTGTATCCGGCAAACAAGCTGTCTCCAAAAGCGACGATAGAGACCTCTTCACCCATTACTGGTATCGCCAATTCGCCTTCGGAAATCTCGCCGGTTTCCGCCTCTTCAACAGGTGCCTGAGCCCCGCAGGCTGAGAGCGCCAGAAACGCCGGGAAACCAAGTGCCGCCATTGCGCGTTTCTGCCAGAGTCCGATACTCATCTGCGAACCTTTCACATTCGTACTTGTTTGAAACCCATCCCTAGCCCATCTGGTGGCCGTGACAAATCCTACAACCCCCTCTTCCGCTCCTCCCTCCAATCTTGCGATCTCAGCGCGCAACCTGACGTTGACCCTCGGTAGCCAAGACGCGCCGGTTGACATCCTACGCGGCATTGATCTTGATATCGCACAAGGCGAGGTTGTCGCGCTGCTAGGTCCTTCGGGTTCAGGCAAAAGCTCATTGATGGCAGTGCTTTCAGGGCTGGAGCGTGCAACCGGTGGTGAATTGACAGTCGCCGGTGCGGATTTCGCCAAGCTTGATGAAGATGGTCTTGCGGCTGCGCGCCGGGGCCGGATTGGGATTGTCCTGCAAGCCTTCCACCTGCTCCCGACCATGACCGCAACTGAGAATGTCGCCACGCCCATGGAATTGGCTGGTGCGCTCGATGCTTCTGCGCGGGCGAAAAGCGAGCTGGAAGCGGTTGGCCTTGGCCACAGGACCGAACACTACCCCACCCAGCTTTCAGGGGGTGAACAACAGCGTGTCGCAATCGCGCGAGCCATCGCGCCGCGCCCGAGCCTGATCTTTGCCGACGAGCCGACCGGAAACCTCGATGTTGGCACCGGCGAGGAAATCGTGGAGCTATTGTTCAACCGCCGCGCGGAAACGGGCGCGACCCTGCTGATCATCACCCATGATCGCAACCTCGCTGAACAATGCGAGCGGGTGCTCACCATGGCCGACGGCGTGATCGTGTCGGATAACCGCACCACGCAACCGACCAAGGAAGCGGCGGAATGAGCAGCGCTAGTCTTGGCTGGAGCGGCGCGTGGCAGATCGCCAAGCGCGACCTCAATGCACGCTTTCGTGGACTGCGCTTGCTGGTTGTCTGCATCTTCCTAGGCACCGCTGCATTGGCCGCCATCGGCACGCTGACCGCCTCGATTGAGCGGGAACTGCAATCATCGGGGCAAGAATTGCTGGGCGGCGATATCGAGGTGGAGGTCTGGACACGCGACCTTAATGAAGACGAATTGGCAGCGCTAAGTGATTACGGCGAAGTGTCGGGCGGCTACCGAATGCAGGCTATGGCCAACACCGACGAGGCGGCCGCTCCGGTTGAGCTAAAAGCGGTCGATGAAAAATGGCCGCTTTTTGGCACCTTCACCACCACCGATGGCCAAGAGCGCACCGGCCCAACCGGGACCGAGGCCTATCTCGCACAAGGCGCGCTTGACCGGCTCGATATCGAGATTGGCGACACCTTCCGCATGGGCACGCTGGCGCTCACCGCCGCTGGGGTGATTGAAAACGAGCCAGATCGATTATCCGAAGGCTTTCAACTTGGTCCGACAGTTCTGGTCTCCAAGGACGTGCCAGAACAAGCGGGCCTGATCCAGCCCGGCTCGCTCTATCAAAGCAAGTACCGCGTTGCCTTTGACGATGGCTCGGCAGATCCCGAAGCCGCTGAAGAAGCGCTCACCGAAGCCTTCCCCAATGCCGGCTTCGACTTTCGCACCCGCGACCGCGCCTCTCCCGGAGCCGACCGGTTTGTGAACCAGATGAGCGACTTTTTGACGCTTGTGGGCCTTGCGGCTCTGGTGATTGCGGGGATCGGGATTGCGGGCGGTGTCTCTTCTTATCTCGACCAACGCCGCGCCAGCATTGCGACGCTTAAGGTGCTGGGCGCATCCTCGCGTGACATCGTGCGCATCTATGCCCTCCAAATTGCGGTTGCAGCTGTTGTGGGGAGCCTGTTGGGGCTTGCCACTGGCGTCCTGGTCACGCCGATCCTCGGCGCCGCCTTGGAAGGTCTGCTGCCGGTGGAGAGTGGGTTTGTGATCGAGCCTGCGCCGCTGATCCTTGCGGGGACATATGGTCTGTTGGTTGCCTTTGCCTTTGCCGCCGCGCCTTTGCTGCGCGCGAGGAGCTTCCCCGCCATGGCGCTGATGCGCAGCCGGATTGTCCCACTGTCGCGTGACAAACGCGCTTTGATTGCCACTGGCATCGGCCTTGCCGCGATTTGTGCGCTCGCCATCCTCACCACCGCGCAGCCCGCCTTGTCTGGCGGCTTTTTGCTGGGCGCTGGCGGGGCGCTAATCGTTCTCGCCGCGCTTGGACTGGGACTGCAATATGCCGCACGCAGCTTGCCGCGCCCCTCTAATCCGCTTCTGCGATCCGCACTGGCCAATATCCATCGCCCCGGTGCGCCAACTTCTGCCTTGGTGACGGCACTGGGATTTGGCCTTGCTTCCTTTGTCCTGCTCGCCGCGATCCAGAGCGCGATTGACGGCAACATTCAAAGCCGCGTGCCGCAAGAGGCGCCCGACTATTTCGTCATCGACGTGCCGACCGAGGGCGAAGAGCAGTTTTACCAGATTGTGCAAGCCGACTTCCCGGAAGCGGAAATCCGTTCTGTTCCGACACTGCGCGGCGCCGTCCTCGCATACGGCAGTGAAGGAAACATGCAGCGCACCGCCGACCTAGAGGAAATCCCCGACGGCGCTTGGGCTTTGCGCGGCGAACGCGGTATCACCTATTCCGACACCGCCCCATCGGGCAGCCGCGTGGTTGAAGGCGAATGGTGGGATGCCTCGCATAGCGGCGAAGGGCTGGTCTCTATCGACAAACAGTTCGCCGACGCGGCGGGATTGGAAGTCGGCGACATGCTGACCATCGGCATTCTTGGCACCGAGCGAAACGTGCGCATCGCCAATCTACGCGAGATTGATTGGGAGAGTATGGGGTTCAACTTCACCATGGTCTTTTCCCGCAACGCGATCGCCGATGCTCCGCACAAGCTCGCCGCGACGATTGACTTGCCTGATGAGGTAGATGGGGAAGCGCGCGCGGTTTTGCTGCGCGAGATGGTGCAGGCCTTCCCTTCAAGCTCTGTTGTCGAAGTGGGCGAAGTGCTGGTTCAGGCGCGCACGCTGCTGGAACAGGTGGGTCTTGCAACTTTGGCGGCGGCGGCTGTTGCAGTGCTCGCAGGGCTAGCTGTGCTGATGGGCGCGATTGCGGCTGCACGTGCGGCACGCACCTATGACACGGTTGTGCTGCGCGTGCTGGGCGCGAGCCGAAGGCAAATCCTTGGCCTTCAGCTTGCGGAATACGGCCTTATTGCCTCTGCCTTGGCGCTCGTGGCGCTGGCGCTGGGTTCCTCGCTCGCCTGGGTGATCATCACCCAACTCTTTGAGTTTGACTGGCTGCCCGATTGGGGCATTGTCCTCAGCGTGCTCGGCCTTGGCCTTGTGATGGTCCTCGCCTTCGCGCTGGGCGGTTCGCTCCCTCTCTTGAGAGCCAAACCCGCCCAGGCATTGCGAGAGCTTTAGAGCCCCTAGCCGAACTAGCCAAACGTCTCTTCGAGGTTCTGCGTCCCGGTATCGCTCAACTCTGCATGGAGACACGCGGTGACTGTCACGGTGACGATCGAGTAGATGATCGTGAGCGGAATGAAGAGCAGGAAGATGCCAAACACTGCGCCCAGAGCGCCCATGGCTCCTGCGGCGTCACCGCTTTCCAGAGCCGCAAAAGAGCCCGCCATCATCAGGAACGGGATGCCCAGCAACGCCAGCGCCACCACTGAGACAGCGATGTAAACCACCAGAATAGCAAGCACATTGCCCCCAGTGATCTGCCATGAACGCTGTAACGCCTTGATCGGGTTGAACACTTTATCAACCGCAACCACCGGCACCAGCACCGCGAACCGCAACCCAAGATAGACCAGCGCGGGGAAGAACAGAATGGCGACAATGAGCGGAGCCGCGTCTCCCATAAAGGAGAGCACCACGCCGAGCAGCGCCGCGACCACCACAAAGGCAATATATCCAAGGATCAAAAAGAAGATGATACCAAGAAAGGTCATCCCTCCCTTGAAGCCCACTCCAAACGCGTCACCGAACTGCAATCGCTGTAATGGCGTGGCGAGCGCAGACATCGAACATTGCTGCGCGAACATCAGCACGAATATGGCGAGATAAAAGATGAATAAGAGCACGATCATCCCGATCCCTAAGCCGCCAAGCAGCATCTCAGGACTGTCGAGCCCACTTGCGCCCGCTCCCATGGCGAAGACCGCACCGCCAATGACGCCGCCAAACACCATGCCAAAGATCGCTTGAATGGCGAAATAGACAACGACCATTCCGACCAGCAGCCAGAACCGTTCCTTTATCGTGGCCCAAGCGGTCGAAAACACGCGGCCAATATCAACTTTCATGAAAATCCCCCGATTGCGCCAAGACAACTCCTCGATGCGCTTCCTCAAAAGCGCGCCCTGACCTCGCGGTCAAACTGCACAATCTCACCCAAGGACGCAAGCATTGGAGCGCGGTGACCGAGTGTCCAAAAGAAAAAGGCCCCGCCATTGCTGGCGAGGCCCTTTGATGAGTTTTGATATGAGCTTAATCAGAAACGGAAGCGCACAACGCCGCCATAGGTGCGCGGCTGGTTTGGATAACCCGCAACGGTTCCGGCCTGCGCCACACCGTCAAACACCGTGGTGATGTTGCGATCATCGAACAGATTGCGCGCAAACGCCCCGATCTCAAGACCATTGTTCAACACCAAGGTCGTAGACGCGTTCACATTGTTCACTTCGCGGCGGAAGATCTGTGTTTCGCCCAAGGCCACGTTGAACGTCGGCAGACCGTTGTTGAGATCCTCATTGCTCTCATGCTGGTAATCCACCCGCGTGATCAGCTGGGTGCCGCTGTCCCATTCATGCGTGTAGGTTGCCGAGGTTGAGATCGCAAAGCTCGGGATGCCGCCCGGACGCGCGCCTGACAGATCACCAAGGATGCTTCCGGGGAAGCTATCAAACACCGGATCCAGATGCGTCATTGCAAAAGTCAGGATCAAGCCGTCTGTAGGAACCGCGGTGGCGTCAAATTCGAAACCACGAACCGATTGTTGACCGGCGTTCTGGAGCGTGAAGCCCAAGCCGCCAAAGACGAAGCTTTGGAAGTCTTCAATCGTCTGGTCAAACACGGCGAGGTTAAAGCCAAAACCTTCCCACTGGCCTTTGATACCGATCTCATAAACTTCGGCCTGCTCTGGGTTCGCCAGACGCGTTCCGTTGCTGAGGTTCGGCGTATTCAGCCCCGCATTTGTTATCGCGGAATCGGGTGCGAGGAAGGTCGAGTTGACAGGCCCCGGGGTGAAGTCGCCGACCGCAGGGCGGCTGTCACGCGACAGGTTCACAGAGCTTGCTTTGAAGCCTGTTGCGTAGCTTGCGTAGATGTTGACCTCGTTTGAAATCTGATACGACGCGCGCAGCAAATAGGTGAAGTCATCATCATTGGTCTGTCCTGGCTCAACCGCGTTAGGCAGATCGAGGAACCCGGTCTGGAACTGTAAACCAGTCAGACCAAGGAATGGGTTTGCCGCACTGGTTGCTGCGGCGGCAAGACCATCTTGCACTGCCTGTGGTAGCGCCAAGAACTGATCACGGCTCGTGATAACTGGAAGGTTTGGATCAAGCACTGAGGACAAGGTGATGAAAGAATCCACCACGTTGATGTTAGCCAGCGGATCACCCGGAGTGATGGCTGTGCTGAAATCTTTGCTGTCATCGGTGTAGTTGAACCCAACCGTGAAGACGAGGCCATCAACGGGCTCGAAATCAACCGTACCAAAGATTGAGAAAGCTTCATTATCAAGAGTGAAGCGTTCTGTGCTCAGCAGGCCTGGGGCAAGAATGCTGCCCGCCGGGAAAGCGCCAGGGAAGATCGCGTTTAGCCCTGCTTCCGCGTCTTGCAGGCCCTGATCACCCAGGAAGATCTGCGTCGCTGCATCAATGCCCGGAATTTGTGAGCCACCGGGCACACCTGCGCCCAGACCGGCTGCGATAAAGCTGGCAAAGCCACGGAAATCCTGACCAATCGTCAACTGGCTGTCTTGGACAATGCTCTCATCGAAGTAGAAACCGCCAAGCAGGAAGTTAATCGGACCATCGAAGTCCGAGGAGATCCGGAATTCCTGCGTGAATGTGGTGACATCCTGATTGCGGGTCTCGTTCGACAGGTCGGCGCTGGTGAAGTCGATGTCCTGATTGAAGAAGTTTTCAAGCTCGCGATACGCCGTGATCGAAGTCAGTGAGATTGCGCCAAGCTGATAGTCAATCTGGCCGGAGAAACCGTAATTCGTGGCTTCGTTAACAGGGGCGATGTTGAGGAACGATTCATCATCGAAGGGATCGCCTGCAAACTGTCCACCAACCGCCGTGATGGCATCAGTTGTGGTTTGACCAACAACAAGGTTGCCGACTTCGCAGCACACTTCGTCAAATTCAGAGTAATCCGCGATCAGGCGGACGCTCAGATCATTGTTGGGTTCGAACAGCAATTGACCGCGCGTGCTGAAGCGATTGCGGTCGTTGATGTCGGTGTCGAGATTGACGATCTCACCGTAACCGTCGCGGCGCTGATAGCTGCCATCGATCGAGAAAGCGAGCGTATCGCTGATCGGGCCGGTGATGTCGCCTTTCAGGAAGACGGTGTTGAAATTGCCGTAAACCGCTTCGACGTTGCCACCGAACTCGAATTGCGGCGGGCGTGTGACGACCGAGATAACACCGGCAGAAGCGTTCTTACCAAACAGGGTCGATTGCGGCCCGTTCAACACCTCGATGCGCTGCACATTGGGAAGGTCGTTCAGCGCGCCTGCGGTGCGCGAACGGAACACGCCGTCGATGAAAACACCCACGGAAGGCTCAATCCCGAAGTTGTTGGCGCCGTTACCAAAGCCGCGGATGATGAAAGTCGTGTTAGAGGAACTCTGGTTCTGGCTCACGCTCAGCGATGGGGTCACTGTCTGGAGGTCGAGAACGTCGCGAATTTGCGCTTGTTCGAGCGTTTCACCGCTGGTTACCGAGACAGAGATCGGGGTTTCTTGGAGCGTCGTTTCACGCTTTGAAGCGGTCACGATGATCTGGTTGCCCGCTTCTGGTGCTTCTAGCGTGGTGCCGTCTTCAGCATCCTGAGCAAAAGCGGCGGTAGGGGCGGTCACTGCGAAGGCGGCTACGCCTGTCAGCAGAGCAAAACGATACGACCCGGCAGAGCCGGAAAAAGTGGAACGCATGGGATGTCCTCTCCTCAAATCCATCGGCCATCGTCTGGACTTGATATGGCATCCCCAGATGCATCCACAACGATCCCGATTGCCAATTGTGATAGGCCAGTGTTGCATAGCCGACAAGCGGCTAACGCCCGGTTTTGCGCGGGAGAGAGTAACATTGTTGCAACGGAGTCACACTGGAATCGTGGGGAGAATGAGCAGCGAACCCGATCGCCACTTGCCGCTTCAACATTGCTGCGCTAGGCGGCGCGGCGAAGTGGATGGATTGGTGCAATGCAGCACGTCTCAGGCTTGTATCAGCTTGCCGTAGCGTCTCTTGGCATATTGCCGGCTCATCGCTGTCAACGCTCGCGCCCCGCGCTCGCACCTGCAAAACGCCCCACCACCGGTTTCAATTGCTTATGAGACCGGCCCTGATGAGTATTCAGACACATGTCCAAAGCGCCCTCTTCTTTGCGCAATGTCGCTATTATTGCCCACGTTGATCACGGCAAAACCACTCTGGTCGATCAGCTTTTCCGCCAATCCGGCACGTTTCGCGAAAATCAGCGGGTCGAAGAACGCGCGATGGATTCGGGTGATTTGGAAAAAGAGCGCGGCATCACGATCCTCGCGAAATGCACCAGCGTGGAATGGGAAGGCCCCGACGGTGAAGTCACGCGGATCAACATCGTCGACACGCCCGGCCACGCTGATTTCGGCGCTGAGGTGGAACGGATCCTCAGCATGGTCGACGGGGTCATCCTGCTGGTCGACAGCGCAGAGGGCGCGATGCCGCAGACCAAGTTTGTGACTGGCAAGGCGCTCGCGCTGGGTTTGCGTCCGATCGTTGTCGTCAACAAGATCGACCGCCCGGACGGGCGCCCGCAAGAAGTGCTCGACGAAGTGTTTGACCTGTTCGCCAGCCTCGATGCAACCGACGAACAGCTCGACTTCCCCTCGCTTTGGGCCTCGGGGCGCGATGGCTATGCCAGCGATGATGAGACCGCGCGCGACGGCGATCTGCAGCCGCTCTTCAGGCTGATCACCGAGCATGTGCCCCCACCCGGCCTTGATACTGAGGGCAAGTTCTCATTCCTCGCCACCCTGCTCGACCGCGACAATTTCATGGGCCGTGTTCTGACCGGCCGCGTCCAATCGGGCACGCTCAACGTCAACGATCCGATCCACGCGATTGACCGCGATGGCAATGTCGTCGAAGTAGGCCGAGCGACCAAGCTACTCAGCTTCCGCGGGCTGGAGCGGGTGCCGGTGGACAGCGCACAAGCGGGCGACATCATCGCGCTGGCGGGGCTGGAGAAAGCCACGGTTGCCAACACGATCTGCGATCCTTCTGTGACAGAGCCGATCGAAGCCCAACCCATCGACCCGCCCACGCTCGCCATGCGCTTTGCCGTCAATGACAGCCCGCTCGCCGGGCGCGAGGGCGACAAGGTCACCAGCCGCATGATCCGCGACCGCCTGTTGCGCGAGGCCGAGACCAACGTCGCCATCCGCATCACTGAAAGCGAGGACAAGGACGCTTTCGAAGTCGCGGGGCGCGGCGAACTCCAGCTTGGCGTGTTGATCGAGACGATGCGGCGTGAAGGCTTTGAACTCGGCATCTCCCGCCCTAAAGTGCTGCTGCGCGAAGAGGATGGCGAACGCCAAGAACCTTACGAAACCGTCGTCATTGACGTCGATGACGAACATTCGGGCACCGTCGTTGAGAAGATGCAGCGCCGCAAAGCCGATCTCACCGAGATGAAGCCATCGGGCCAAGGCAAGACCCGCATCACCTTCTCCGCCCCCTCTCGCGGCCTCATCGGCTATCACGGCGAGTTTCTGTCTGACACGCGCGGCACCGGCATCATGAACCGCCTGTTCGAGAAATACGGCCCGTACAAAGGCCCCATTGAAGGCCGCATCAACGGCGTCCTCATCTCCAATTCCGACGGCGAGAGCGTCGCCTATGCCCTCAACGCGCTTGAAGAACGCGGCGAATTGTTCATCGGCCCGCAGATGAAGGTCTATGAAGGCATGGTGCTGGGCGAGAATGCCAAGCCTGATGATCTGGAAGTGAACCCGCTCAAATCCAAGCAGCTCACCAATATCCGCTCCTCAGGCAAGGATGACTCCATCCGCCTAACCCCGCCTCGCCGGATGAGCCTTGAACAAGCCATCGCCTATATCGACGATGATGAAATGGTCGAGGTAACCCCGCAAAGCATCCGCCTGCGCAAAACCCTGCTCTGCCCGCATGAGCGCAAGAAAGCGAAGCGGAAGAAGGACGCGGCTTAGGGCTGGTTAGTTGTCAAATCGGTGAGCGTGGCGCAGAGACTCGTTCTCACGCTCAAGCACTGCGATACGCTCGGCCTTCTGTTGGCTCGACATCCACAACATGGATACGCCAAGCAACACGCCGACAACCGAGACAACAAAAAGTTCAATCATTACCTGCTCCTAAGTCGATTGCCGAAGCACCGTCTGACGTTCCATCAGTCAGAGCATCGCCACTCGCATCATCTGATATAGTGCATTTTTCTGAATTTTGCACTACCATTCGATCGACAGCCGCCTTCGCCTCCTCCCCGAGTTGACTGTTCATCGTCTCATCGCCCAGAAACTCGAAAAACTGATCGCAGATTTCGATACGTTCGTCGCTTGCGATGTCGATCTGTTCGGTTGTCGCCTCAATCTGCGCCTTCGAGATATCCGCCTCGCTGGTCTGCCCCCCACCAACAAACGTAAGATAGCCCGTAATTGCGACACCAAACACGCTGATTGCTGTCACGGCGACCCCGCCGCTTTGCAAGATCGTTTCCCAAGCGCTCTTCTTTTGCTCAGTCATACAGCAAATTGCCCCACTTATATTTACGAAGCTATTGGGTCGATTTCATAAGGTCAATTGAATACATTCCACCGCATTCGATAGCCAGTTCTTGCTATCGGCGCTGCGCTGCGTCACGGGTGAGGTATGACCAACACGCTCTACTTCGGCGACAATCTGCATGTTCTGCGCGAGCATATCGCGGATGAAAGCGTGGACCTCATCTATCTCGACCCGCCGTTCAATTCGAACGCCAATTACAATATCCTTTTCAAGTCGCCTGAGGGGCAGGACTCGGACGCGCAGATCGAAGCGTTCGAGGACACCTGGCACTGGAACGAACCGCCGAGGCCGCCTTTGACGAGATGATGCGCAGCGGGAACAACGACGCCTTCACACTGCTGCGGGCGATGCGTGAGTTTCTGGGCGAGAACGACATGATGGCCTATCTCGCCATGATGGCGGTGCGGCTCATTGAATTGCACCGGGTGCTTAGAGATACAGAGTCGCTGTATCTGCACTGCGACCCGACTGCGAGCCATTACCTTAAGCTGCTGCTGGATGGGGTTTTTGGGGCGGGAAACTTTGTTAACGAAATTGTCTGGAAGAGAACTACTTCCCGAGGCAACACTTCGCGGTCATTTCCGGATGTGACTGACACGATTTTTTCTATCAGAAGACCTCTGCGCGCCCATTTGAGAAGCAGTTTCGACCGTACGACGAAGCTTATCTTCAATCGAAGTACAGGCACAAAACTAAGGATGGGAGAGTTTATCGCCTCGACAACCTCCGTAATCCGGGTGTTCGCCCCAATCTGCACTACGAGTACAAGGGGTATCAGCCGCACCCCAACGGTTGGGCGGTGTCTCGCGAACGCATGGAACAACTTGATGCCGAGGGGCGTCTGGAGTTTCCGAAGAAGAAAGACGGGCGTATTCAAGTACGCCGCTTTCTCGATGAAATGTCTGGCGCACCCGTGGCATCGCTTTGGGACGACATTCGACCCCTTAACTCTCAAGCCCAAGAACGCCTCGGCTACCCCACCCAAAAACCCCTCGCTCTACTCGAACGCATCATCGCCGCTTCCTCCAACGAGGGCGACGTGGTGCTCGATCCGTTCTGCGGCTGCGGCACAGCGGTTCACGCAGCGCAGAAGCTGGACCGCCAATGGCTTGGCATTGACGTAACCCACCTTGCTGTCGGCCTCATCGAAAAGCGGATGAAAGATGCGTTCCCCAATCTCGAATTCGAGGTTAAAGGACGACCGCAATCGCTTGCCTCCGCACAAGACCTCGCCGCGCGCGACAAGCATCAGTTTGAACTCTGGGCGCTCAGCGTCGTCGATGCTGTGCCGTGGAAGGGCGGGCGCAAAGGCGTGGATGGCGGGATAGATGGGATCATCTGGTTCAAGCCCGATGGCAAGAAGACCGAGAAGGCCATCGTCGACGTTAAGGGTGGCGGCACTGGCGTCAAAGACATTGGCCGCCTCGCGCAAGCGATGGAGCGCGAGGGTGCGAAACTCGGCGTGTTCCTGACCGCGCAGAACCCAACCCGCGCGATGGAGCGCGATGCGGCTGCGGTCGGCGTTTGGGAGAACGAATACACCGGTCGCAAGCACCCGCGCCTGCAAATCCTAACCCTCGCCGAATTGTTCCAGAACAAGCGGCCCGATATACCTTGGGTCGATGCCAGCGCGGTCAAGAAAGCGAAGCGTGAGGACACCGGCAAGCAGGGCAAGTTGTTCTAGGCGTTTTCCTACTCCCCCGCGCCGCGTTACACTGGGCGGGTCATGCTCATTTTCGCACCTTTTCGCCCCAAGGGTTTTGTTGCTCAGGACCGTGTAACATGCGGTCCATGTCTCGGGCCCAGTCTCAGGCCATGTCTCAGGTCATGGCCCCCTAAACGGCATGGGACGAAAGTGGCTTGGGGGCACCGGCAAAGAAAAATGAACATAGGCTGTAACCGCCCGGCCCTCGCCCGCGAACTCCTTCCTGAAACCGGCGCGAATTGCGTCCTTTTAGCTATGGAGTGACACGACATGACCCGCCTCTTCATCCTCATCGCTGCCATCGGCGCGCTGATCGTGGGCGCGATGCAATTGAGCGCGCAAAGCTCGGCCAATGGCTGGCAGACCTACAACGCCGCCGACTTCACCATGGCGCAGCAACGCGGCAAGACGATCGTGGTCGATGTCTATGCCGATTGGTGCCCCACATGCCGCGCGCAGGCTCCCATTCTCGAGGAATTGCGCACCGAACGGCAAAGCAGTGACGTGCTGTTTGTGAAGGTGAACTTCGATGAAAACCGCGCCTTCCTGCGCGAACATCGGATCCCGCGCCAGTCGACCGTGCTTGTGTTCAAAGGCAACCGCGAAGTCGCTCGCTCTATCGCGGAGACCAACCGGACACGGCTGCGCGGTGTGGTGCTGGGCGCGCTCTAAGCGCCCTGGCATTCGCACAACGCACACATACGATCAGGCAAATCCATCATGTTCGGTAGCGCGCTGCTGTCCTTCCTTGCGGGGTTGGTCACGATCCTCAACCCCTGTGTCTTGCCGCTGGTGCCGATCCTGGTCGCATCCGCGCTGAGCAAGAGCCGTTTTGGCCCCTTGGCGCTGGCAGGCGGGCTGGTGACGAGCTTTACACTGTTCGGCTTCACAGTGATCGCGTTTGGCTATTCACTGGGCATCGATGAGCGGCTGGTGCGGCTGTTCGCCGGTGGCCTGCTGGTGGTTGCGGGCGCGGTGCTGCTGGTGCCGCAAGCGCAGGCGGCGCTCACCGCAGCCGCCGCGCCCATCGCCAATTTCGGCAATCAGCGGCTCGAACGCGTAAGCGGTGATGGCTGGCACGGCCAATTCGCGATTGGCCTGCTTCTGGGCATCGTGTGGGCGCCGTGTGTCGGCCCCACTCTGGGTGTCGCTATTGCTGCGGCGAGCCAGGGAGAGAACCTGGTCGGCAGTTTCCTCATCTTCCTGATTTTTGGCCTTGGCGTCGCTACGTCAGTGCTCGGTTTCGCCTATGGATCGCGCAAAGCCTTGGGCGAAAGGCGCAAGACCCTGGGAGTGCTGGCGCAATACGGAAAGCCGCTCTTCGGCATCGCGCTTTTGATCGTTGGCCTAATGGTTGTAACCGGATTCGATAAAGTGATCGAGATTGCGCTGCTCGACAATCTGCCGCCTTCGCTGATCGAGTTCACAACGCGGTTTTGAGCTTCCTTTGCTGCCCCGCTTGCGTCATCATACGAGGCGCAGCAATGGGAGGCAAAAATGAACGAGGCCAACGGACCCAGAGTGACAGGATTGGGCGGCGTCTTTTACGTTGCAAAAGACAAAGAAGCGACGCGCGCGTGGTACCGCGATATGCTGGGCATAGACGGTGAATATGGGCCGCAGCTCAATTGGGCGATGGAGCCTATGGAGAACCCCTATTCGCTCATCAGTCAGTTTGGCGATGATGAATATATCAAACCCGGCGTGGGCGGGTTCATGATCAATCTGCGTGTCCATGACCTTGCGGGATTCGTCGAAGTGCTGAAAGCCAAAGGCGTTGATGTGCTTGATATGGTGGATGAAGGCTATGGCCGGTTTGCGTGGATCCTTGACCCAAATGGCGTGAAGATTGAGCTTTGGGAGCAAGTAGAAGACGTCTTGCCCTAATCCCCGCTCCACCCAGTCGGCGAATTGGTGGCTTACTTAGTCAGCTTGCCTAAGAAAGATCACGTATCATCGTGGTAAACCCACGTTAACGCTAATCTTTCCGGCTGCGTTAACCGCGTCGCCGTAGAGACCCTTAAGTATGAATGACTGGGTATCTCTACGGGCCATCGCCCCGAAAATCGCTCCGGCAATTGCTGCTTTGGCATTGGCGGGTTGTGGGTCTGTGATCCCTGCAGCCAATGGCGGAAGCAGCGGCGCGGGCAGCGCCTCTGTCAGCGGTGCGAGCGGCCAAAGTACAGGGTATGCCCGTCCCGCGCCGCGCCGCGTTGCCTCTGCTCCACAAAGCGTCGCCACACGGTCTGAAGATGCAGCATGTTTAAGCGACCTGAGCGCTGCTGGCGCGCGCTTTGACGCCTTGCCCGATACCTATGCCGCCCCGGGATGCAACAAGTTGGGCACAGTCCAATTGTCCGCCTTAAGCGGTGACAGTTCCGAGTTTGGGATTAGCAATATTGGCCCCTTGCAGTGCCGCGTCGCCAATGAGTTTGGCAATTGGGCGCGCTTCGGTGTTGACCGCGCGGCTCGCCAGATCTTGGGCAGCCCGCTTGCTCGGATAGAAACCATGGGCAGCTATGCCTGCCGCAATGTCGCAGGCTCCGATCAACGCTCCGCCCATGCGCGAGCGGAGGCCATCGATGTCTCTGGCTTTGTTCTTGAAAATGGCCAACGCATCACTTTGATCGACGACTGGGATGGTGGCACAGCGGCAGAGCGAGAATTCTTAAGGGTGGTCCATTCCAGCGCCTGTAAACGGTTTGGCACAGTGCTTGGCCCCGAATACAACAGCGCCCATGCTGATCACTTCCATCTTGAAGGAACCGGGGCAGGCTTCTGTCGCTGAACGAATGGATCCGATTGTCCAAACGCGCAAAGATGCAACCAATATCGGCACTCGATAACCAAACAAAAAAGTGGCCCGGCATTCGCTGGAATACCGGGCCAAGAGCAGGCGAAATCGGGTATTAGGATCGCCCGCGAGGGTACCTATGCACGCCGCAGAGGAAAGAGACGCACCCAGGAAGTGGAGTGGCAAGTTTGGACAGAGCCGCCGATCAAATTTCGATCTTGGGCTCCAGTTTGGCTTCAATCTTCAATCGGACGGCTTCGGCCGCATGACGTGCACCAAGTTTGTGCATCATATTGGCGCGGTGGATTTCGACGGTGCGCGGGCTGATATCAAGCTCGCGCGCAATAACCTTATTGCTGCTGCCTTCGGCGAGCCATTCGAGAACTTCGCGTTCGCGTGCTGAAAGGCTTGAGATGCGATCACGCGCTTCGATCATGCGGCGACGCGCTGCACCGAACACTTCGGCTTCTTTGGCGATCCGGGTGAGGCAACGTTCGAAACGATCTGGATCAAGCGGCAGGGACAGATAATCCAGTGCCCCCGCTTTGATCGCATCAACAATCCGGCCTGGGCGTGGCTCAGCCTCAACAGCAATCAATGGCAGCCAAATGCCTAGCCTGCCGAGCCGTTCAAGGATCATCGCAACGCCGCCTTCTTCGGGCGTGTCGCGGGCGATGATGATCCCTTCGCGTGGGGGGTGGACCGACAATTCCGACAGGTCGCCATAGACTTCTGAATGGTGGCCGAGTGTGAACCCGACGCGCGCCAATTCAGCCCTATGACGGCTGTTGGAATCAATGAAGTGGAGTGAGGCTTTGCGTGACATGGTTAGCGTGGTGCGCGCACGCCGCTGGAAACTCACGCAGGACTAACCCCATTCTGGAGCAATGTTTGGTTTACCTAAGCACCAACCCTCAGGATTCACGCGAAAACTCAGGTCCAATTTGAACTTGAAACTTGTCGATCCGCTGTAACTTAGCCGGAGTAAGCAAGCCGAAACACACATCGATCCGGGCGCGAATCGCAAGACTCACTCAGAGCCGAACGTATAGCCAGGCAGCGACTGGAATGCAGACCGAAGCGCATCGCCCCAATTCGCCGATATCTCCGCAAAATATGGGTCGTCCTGCGTTACGCGGTGCGTATGGGTTGCGGCAAAATCATCTTTGCCGATCACCAACAGATCCAACGGCAAGCCCACTGACAGGTTGGCCTTCAAAGTAGAATCGAACGAAACCATCAGCAGCTTCACCGCATCTTCAAAACTCATATCGCGATCATAGCCGCGGATCAGAATGGGCCGCCCATATTTTGTCTCACCAATCTGAAAGAACGGAGTATCCCAGCTGGCTTCGATAAAATTGCCCTCGGGATAGATCATGAACAAGCGCGGCTCCATGCCCGCGATCTGTCCGGCGACGATGATTGAGGCAGTGAAGCGCCCCTTCCCACTCGCGCCATTGGCGGACTGTGCCTCTTCGATTGTGGCGCGCAACAGCCGACCAATCTCGGTAGCGACGGTGAACATCGTCTTGCCCTTTATCAGGGTGTTGTCGCGTTCATCGGGCTCTTTAGTGCGCTCTTCAAGCTTGCTGATCACCGCCTGCGTGGTTGCCAGATTGCCGGCAGTCATCACCGCGATCATCCGTTCACCGGGCACCTGCCAGGAGAACATCTTTCGGAACACAGATATGTTGTCGACGCCCGAATTGGTGCGAGTGTCGCTCATCAGGACAAGCCCTTTATCGAGCACCATGCCAACGCAATAGGTCATTGGGATTTTTGTTCTTTCTGTTGTTCCACTGCGACATCAACGGTCAGGATCTGTTCGGTGGAGCCAAAGCTGATCCCTGTTACTGGCGCCGCATCGCGGTAATCGCGGCCCGTGGCAACCCTGACATAGCGCGGATCCGGGCTGATCCCGTTGGAGATATCGAACCCCACCCAGCCAAGCCCATCAATATGCGCCTCTGCCCAAGCATGGGTAGCCTCCTGCTCGATCCGATCATTCATCATCAGATAGCCCGAGACATAGCGCGCAGGGATATCCGCCGCGCGCGCCGCGCCGATAAAGATATGCGCGTGGTCCTGACACACGCCCTGGCCTTCTGTCACCGCCTCCTCAGCGGTGGTGGAAACGCCTGTCATGCCGGTCTGATACCGCACACCATCGCGGATACAGGCAGAAAGCGCATGAAGGAAATCGAGCTTTGCCCCTTCCTCTGGTCCTTTGGGAAAGTCTGGCATGTCGCGCACCAAAGCACGCAATTTGGGACCGGGCTTGGTCAGCGGTGTCTGCCCCAGAAAGCTCCATAGCGGCAAATGGCCAGCGTGATTGCCGATGACGCCCGAATTGTCCTGCGTCTCGACCATCCCGCTGCATGTCACCGTCACCTCGCTGGCATCCGGCTCCACCGCGATCAGAGTGACGGTGTTGTAGTTCTGGTCGTCATACTCGAGTTCCGGATGGGCGTTTTCATAAAGCATGTCCCAGCTCAGGATTTGCTGACCTTGCGTTTCCTTTGGCGTGAGACGCAAGCGCTGGAGCGCGTGAATAACCGGCTCTTTGAACGAATAGCGCGTGGTGTGGCGGATCGAGAGTCTCATGCTGATATCTTCATCTGGGCAGCCTCACGATAGGAACCGATAATCTTCGCCAATCGCCTGAGCGATTGCCGCGTTGCGCGCCATGAAATCGGTCAGAAATTCGTGCAAGCCTTGCTCAAAGATTGTCTCAACCGTCATATCGGTGATGTGCATATCCGCCTCGCGCATTAGAACATGGCAATCGCCATCCTGCCCGTGCATGCGCGCCAATGCGTCTAAATTGTCGCGCAAGGCCGATCGGCAAAATGCAAGGCTACGAGGGAACCGCTCATCAAGGACCAAGAACTCGACAATCCCGCGCGCGCTGATCTGTCCTGCATTCAACCACGTATAGGCGCCTGCGCCGGCAACGGATCGCAACATCTGCTCCCACTGTCCAGTATCAAGGCTCGACCCGACATAGGAGATAGAAGGCAGCAGCAGATAATACTTCATATCTAAGATGCGTGCAGTGCTCTCTGCGCGCTCAACATAGGCGCCAGCGCGGGCAAAGTGGTACCCTTCATTGCGCAGCATCGACCCATCAAGCGCGCCGTAAACCTGCGTCCCCATCCGCCGCAGCCGCACCAGCACATCGCCAAGCCCTGATTGGCTGACGGGCCGCGAAAGTTGCTTATCAAGCTTCATCCAGTTTTCGTTGACCGCTTCCCAAGCTTCGCTTGAGATGTTGGTCCGGGCAAGGCGCGCATTGTTCCGGATCGCGCTAAGCATTGCGCGAACATTGGCGGGATTTGCGGTGTCGCGCAGGACATAATTCCAGACCAATTGGCCTTCGTAAGAGTCATGCTTGGCCTCAAATCCAGACTTGAGTCCCAAGGTAGAGACAACCGAACGCCATTCTTCCTCCGCCGTCTGCACATCACGGGTGAGCGCCATGCGCAGCCCGGCATCAAGCAGCCGAGCGTTGTTCTCCGCCCGCTCAAGATAGCGAAACATCCAGAACAATCCGTTGGCGGTCCGGCCTAACATCGCTCTTTCAAGACCCCCTAATCCTTCAAGACCCAAGTGTCTTTAGTGCCGCCGCCTTGCGAGGAATTGACCACGAGGGATCCTTGCTTAAGCGCCACGCGGGTTAACCCGCCCGGTGTGATCTCAACCCCATTGGGAGAAACAAGCACATAGGGCCGCAAATCGACATGGCGCGGCGCAAAGCCTTTGCGGGTGAAGATCGGGCAGGTGGACAGCGACAAGGTGGGCTGCGCAATGTAGTTTTCCGGGCGCGCTTCCAGCTTTTTGCGAAACTCGCGAATGTCTTTCTTGGTCGCAGTCGGCCCGATCAACATGCCATAGCCACCAGAGCCGTGGACCTCTTTGACCACAAGCTCTTCCAGATTATCGAGCACATAGGCCAAGCTTTCAGGATCAGCGCAGCGCCATGTCTCAACATTGGGAAGCAGTGGTTTTTCACCGGTGTAAAACTCGACGATCTCCGGCATGAAGGAATAGATTGCTTTGTCATCCGAAACGCCCGTACCCGGCGCGTTGGCAATAGTGATCCCACCTGCGCGATAAACATCCATAATACCGGGGACACCCAGCACACTGTCGGGCTCAAAGGTCAGTGGATCAAGGTAATCGTCGTCCACGCGGCGATAGAGCACGTCGATCGGTTTGTATCCGCGCGTTGTGCGCATCTGCACTCTGCCATCGACAACGCGCAGATCGCTGCCTTCGACCAGCTCCGCGCCCATCTGGTCGGCAAGAAAAGCATGCTCAAAATAGGCTGAGTTGTAGATGCCGGGCGTCAGCACAGCGACTGTTGGTTTTCTCCCACCGGCCCCGTCGAACTTGGGCGGTGCGCAGGCGGCAAGGCTTCGGGCCAAGCGGCGTGGATAGTTAGAGACGCTCTCCACCCCAACACGGCTGAACAAATCGGGGAACATCGCCATCATGGTCTCGCGGTTCTCCAGCATATAGGAGACCCCCGAGGGCGTGCGAGCATTGTCTTCGAGCACGTAGAACTCATCTGGCCCGGTGCGCACCAGATCAATCCCGACAATATGAGTGTAAATACCGCCCGGAGGGGTCATCCCGACCATATGCGGCAGCCACGCATCATTGTCTTTCAAAAGGCGTTTGGGAAGGCGGCCTGCGCGCACGATCTCCTGCCGGTGATAAAGATCATAGAGGAAAGCGTTGAGCGCTCTTACGCGTTGCTCGATCCCGCGCGACAGCTTGCGCCACTCGTTTGCGGTGATGATCCGGGGGACCATATCGAACGGGATGAGGCGTTCCTCTGCCTCATCTTCTCCATAAACGTTGAAGGTAATCCCGGTGCGGCGGAAGCTTTCATCAGCCTCGGAATTTTTGCGTTTGAGAAGCGCGGGCTCCTGTTCGGAATACCAGCCGCAATAATCTGTGTAGGCGCTCCGGACAGCCCCAGAAGCATCGTACATTTCATCGAAATTGTCGGATGCGCTGTCCATTATTCCCCGCTTCTGATGCGGGACGACAGTCTAACTAACACGGCCCAAAAGGAAAGCGGTTGTTTTCAGGCCTTTTGGCCACGGTCGATCAATGCGGTTTGCGCTCCAATTCGCCGAGCACGGTCAGGATCGATTCCGAAGTGTAGGTGAAGCCCGAATGGCCACAACGCAAAGCAATAGCGCGGTCGCGTTCGCCGGGAAGCCCCGCCGCGCTGCGAGGGGCGATTGCGCCGTCTGCTGGGCTCCACAAAGCGATAGTCTCAACCGGTGGCTTGGCAGACAGGTCAGCTTCAATTGGGGCCTGATCGACCCGGTGCCCAGTGATCGCCTGATAAGCGCGCCAGACATTGTTCGCGCGCGGCGAACCGGAAAAGGGCGAACCCATCGTGATAACTTTGCTCACCAGGCCAGGATGGCGTTTCGCAATCTCGCGCGCATACAGCCCGCCCAGGCTCCACCCGACAAGGGCGACCGGCTCTTGCGCTTCTTCGCAGACATCGATCAGCCGCAATTCAAGCTGGTCCATCGCCTCTTTCGCCACGCCCCAATTGCGGCCCATTCCCCATCGCTTTGTCCGATGGCCTGCCTCTTCCAGCCGCTGCGCCATATAACGCATCCGGTTGGGTCCCGTCGCAAAGCCAGGCAAGAGGATAATGGTCTGCGGGTTTTTGGTCTGCGCAACTTCAAGCTTACGAAACGGGCGGCGCACAGGTTCAAGAAGAAACTCCACCTCACCTGCAAATTGCATCAGGTCAGGCTTTCCCGCTTCCTGCTCGGGATAATCCTCCCGAGCAAGCGCGATGCGGCGAGCAAACTCGGATTCGCTGAGAACGGTTCTGGTGCGATCAAGAAGGGAGGCGCGTTCTGACATAGAAATGTCATAATAGAGCCTGCATGTGAATCATAGATGAAGAACGCTCTGCGTTGAAATTCATGTGCGTTGATACAGAAAATGTCGCATTACCAAGGGTCTCTACGCAAAAGGGCAGCAAAGGCCTTGCCTTCACCGCCCCAAATGCGTGTTTCAAACATGTGACGAGGTTTTTACTCCTCGCCGTCGCAATCCCCGATACGTTCCTGCTTAACGTTCATTTCAACCTTGCCTTCACCCATCGGACCAAAGGTGCCTTCTGTGACCATGGTCAGGTCCGAACTGGTCGGCGTGACGGTGCCGGTAAGAGCGATATTGACCTCGCCCATACCTTCCTCGGTGCAGGTCATCGCCATGTCCATTGAACCGCCATTCAAAGTGAGCTGAGAGATTGAACAGCTGTCATCCTGACTTTCGCGCATCGCCTCGCCAAAGCCTTTTTCAGCCTCTTCCTGTGTGAGGCAAAACTCGGTTTCCTGGTTCTGCATGGCGCTGCCCATCATCTCGACCATTTCCGGTGGAGCGCCGGGAAGCTCTGCGTTCACAAAATTCATTGTCGCGCGATACTTGCCCGCTTGCGGCTTAACTTCATCGCTCACCTGAGCTGCGGCAGCTTGTGCCTCCTCGGCGGTCACTTCGCCGTCGCCATCAGCATCAGCGTCAACCGCCCCGCCTCCGCATGCGGCCAAGATGAGCGCGGATGAAAGCGCCACACAGGTGGCGGTGGTCGAAAACTTCATTGTGATCCCTCCTGATCGTCCGCATCCGACGCTAAACGCGCTGGCGAGGCTTCACAAGCTGCAACTGCGCAACACATCTGCCGATTTCATCAAGAACAGGACCCTATCCGGTCCTGCTGAACCCGCATGACCATGCTGCCCGGTCCCATGCCGAGATTGCCCGACATCGTCATGGTGAAATCCGCCGAAGTGGGAGAGCCGGTTCCTTCAAGCGTCATAGTAACATCTTCGCCTGCAGGCCCCTCGCAGGTCATCTGCGCATCGATCACACCGTCCACTGCGCGGAACCGCTGGTAGCTGCAATCGCCCTGCTGCGACCGGTTCAGCGCTTCGCGAAAGCCCTCCTCAACATCCTGCTCTGTTAAGCAAAAGGTGAACTCACGCGACATGATTTGCTGCATCATGTCTGCCACTTGCGGCGGCGCGTCTGGCATGTCGACCGATATGAGCGACAAGTTGGAACGATACTCGCCCGCCATAGGCCGCATTTGGTCGTCAATCTGCTGGGCGGAAAGGTCAGGTGGAACGGCAAGAACAGCAAAAACACCGGCAGCCATAGCCACTGCAGCAGTGATTGGAGCACGCATGGATTTCTCCTTGGAAGAATGAGACAGCGCGACCTTGTGTTTCCTCACTCTTAGGCTGGCCGTTGCCACTTCACAAGCGCGCTCCATGACCCCATAGGTTTAACATGTCCGAACTCATCATCAGACGCGGCCTTGAAGAGCCTGAGACCGGCGAGGATTTCACCCCGCACCGTCCCGACCGCCCCGACAAAATCGAAGGGGGCAAGGCGTTCAAACTCGTTTCTGATTATGAGCCAGCAGGCGACCAACCCACCGCGATTGCTGAGCTGGTACAGGGCGCTGAGGAGCATGAGAAAACGCAGACGCTGCTGGGCGTCACGGGCTCTGGCAAGACCTTCACCATGGCCAAGGTGATCGAAACTTTGCAACGCCCTGCCCTCATCCTTGCCCCCAACAAGATCCTCGCTGCGCAATTATATGGCGAGTTCAAAAGTTTCTTTCCCGAAAACGCGGTCGAATATTTCGTCAGCTATTACGATTATTACCAACCCGAAGCCTATGTCCCGCGCTCCGACACCTATATCGAAAAAGAGTCTAGCGTGAACGAGGCGATTGACCGGATGCGCCATTCGGCCACCCGCTCGCTGCTTGAACGCGACGATGTGATTATCGTCGCCTCAGTCTCATGCCTCTACGGTATCGGCTCGGTTGAGACCTATTCGGCGATGATCTTCGACATCAAGAAAGACGAAAGCGTCGACCAGCGCGAGCTGATCCGCAAGCTTGTTGCCCTCCAATACAAGCGCAATGACGCTGCCTTTGCGCGTGGCAATTTCCGGGTGCGCGGGGACAATCTTGAGCTATTCCCCTCGCATTATGAGGACATGGCATGGCGCATCAGCTTCTTCGGCGATGAGATTGAAGAGATTGCCGAATTTGATCCGCTCACGGGCAAAAAAGGAGCGGGCCTCGACAAGGTGCGGGTCTATGCCAATTCGCACTATGTCACCCCCGGGCCAACGATGAAACAGGCCATGGAGGCGATCAAGTTTGAGCTTAAACATCGCCTCGAAGAGCTTGAAGCAGAAGGAAAATTGCTCGAACATCAGCGGCTCGAACAGCGCACGCAGTTCGACCTAGAGATGATCCAGGCGACAGGAAGCTGCGCGGGGATCGAGAATTATTCGCGCTTCCTCACCGGGCGCTTACCGGGTGAACCACCGCCGACCTTGTTCGAATATCTGCCTGAGAATGCACTGCTCTTCGTCGATGAGAGCCACCAGACTGTGCCGCAAATCGGCGCGATGGCGCGCGGTGACCATCGGCGCAAATTGACGCTCGCCGAATATGGCTTCCGCCTGCCGAGCTGCATCGACAACCGCCCGCTTCGCTTCAACGAGTGGGACGCGATGCGCCCGCAAACCTTTGCGGTCTCCGCCACGCCCGGCCCTTGGGAAATGGAACAGACGGGCGGCGTTTTTGCCGAGCAAGTCATCCGACCCACAGGATTGATCGACCCGCCCGTCGATATCCGCCCGGTTGAAGATCAGGTGCAGGACTGCATCGAGGAATGCAAAAAGGTCGCGCAAAAGGGTTACCGGACGCTCGTCACCACGCTCACCAAGCGGATGGCCGAAGACCTTACCGAGTTTATGCATGAGGCCGGTGTTCGAGTGCGCTATATGCACTCCGATGTTGAGACGCTCGAACGCATCGAGCTGATCCGCGATCTTCGCATGGGCGTTTATGACGTGCTGGTGGGGATCAACCTGCTGCGCGAGGGTCTGGACATCCCCGAATGCGGCCTCGTCTGCATTCTGGATGCTGACAAGGAAGGCTTCCTGCGTTCAGAGACCTCACTCGTCCAGACCATTGGCCGCGCCGCGCGCAATGTGGAAGGCCGCGTGATCCTTTATGCCGACCGCATCACCGGCTCTATGGAACGCGCGATGGCGGAAACCGACCGCCGCCGCGAAAAGCAGCAAGCCTTCAACAAAGAGCACGGCATCACCCCCAAAACGATCAAGCGCGACATTGCTGACATTGTCGCGCACACTGCGTCGCAAGACGGAGTGACAGTCGATACCGGTGATGAGGAGGTCAACAATATGGTTGGCCACAATCTTCGCAGCTACATCGAAGACTTGGAGAAACGCATGCGCGATGCCGCTGCGAACCTTGAGTTTGAGGAGGCTGGACGCCTGCGCGATGAAATCCGCCGACTGGAGAATGACGAGCTTGGCCTGCCCGATGAGGACAAGAAGGCGCCCCGCGTTGGCCGATCAAACGAGGGCAAGCCGGGGACGAGGAAGACTCGCTATGGCAAAACAAGAGCTCGGCGGATGGGCGGGAAGCCGTGAGAACCGTCGCGTTTGCCATTATTCTCGCCCCGCTCGCCGCCTGCAAGCCGCCGCCAACCGATGCGGATATGCGGCGGGATATGCCTGAGGCTGCTCCCACTTTCGCCTCTGAGCCGCTGCCCTCGCCTGACAGCGAAGGCGCGGTTTGGGCGCCTTCGCCGCAAGAGCCTGCGCGGATCATCTATGGCATTCCGGGCGAAGAGGCTTTGTTGGCGCTTGAATGCGTGAATGCCGTTGGAGAGCTTCCCACGCTCCAGATCACCCGCCTTTCCCCCGCGGATGAGGGCGCGGGAGCTTTGCTCGCGATCGTGGGCAACGAAAAGGCGGGTCGGGTCCCCGTTGACGCAACCGAGATTGGCGGGCGGTTCATGTGGCGCGGCGGGGTTGATGCGGTGGCCACCGAATGGGAGCCATTGCTCGGCCCCGAAGAGCAAACCGCAACGGTGCCGGGCGCAGGCATGGTGACGCTCAATCCCAGCCCTTTGCTGCCGTTGTTGATCGAAAGCTGCCGTGCGGGCGAACCGTTTGATCCCAGCGAAATTATGGTCACTGATGACAGCAAGGAAAGTGAAGCGAATGAAGGATCTGACGCCGCTTCTCCCGCTCCATCACCGGCCCCGTGAGGCGCGCTCGATTAGCATATCTTGCGTGAGGACCTGCGGCAGTTGTTCGCCCTCAGCGCCCGCATCATACCACAGGTAAAGCGGCACGCCCGCTGCGCCTTGTTCGGTCAGGAACATCGTGATCTCTTCGTCGCGCACGGTCCAATCGCCGACCATAGTGACAACGCCCGCTTCCTCGAAAGCATCGCGAACCGCCTTGCGCTCAATCGCGACACTCTCATTGACTTTACAGGTGACGCACCAATCGGCGGTGAACCATAGGAAAACTGGCTGACCAGAGGCGCGCGCCTCTGCGAGAGCCTCTCGGTTGAAGCTTTGCGGGGAGTGGAGACTTTGCGCAACCACGCGGTCTCCGCCAGGCTCATAGCCATAGGGAAGCGCGAAGGCCCCGAAGATCAAGAAGGGCGCGGCGACTAGCCCAAAGGCGGGCCATGCCATCTTGCCCGCCTTTTGCAGCCGCCCGACCACCACTAAAGCGAGCAAGATGCCAAACAGCATCACCACGGCGAACAAAGCAAAACCGCGCCCACCCAGCTGCACCGTCAGCCAGATCAGTGCCAGCGTGGTCAGCCCCATCGGGATCGCCATTACATTGCGAAACGTCTCCATCCACGCGCCCGGCTTGGGCAAAGCTTTGCGCAAGGCGGGGATGAAACCGAGCAGTAGGAAGGGCAAGGCCAGCCCCAGCCCCAGCATCGCAAACAGCAGCAGCGCTTGCGGTGTGGGAAGCAGCAAAGCGGCTCCCAAAGCGGCAGCCATAAACGGGCCGGTGCATGGGGTCGCAGCGACTGCCGCCAACAGCCCGGTCGAAAACGCCCCCGCCGCTCCCTTGCGCGGGCCAGAGCCGGTGTCGATGCTCGGCAGCTCAAACAGCCCTGCAAAATTGGCGGTGATGACAGCGGCGAGCACCAGCAGCGCGACCACCACGCCGGGGCTCTGCAATTGGAATGCCCAGCCTACCTGCTCTCCAGCTGCGCGAAGGGCGAGCATGATACCGCCCAGCGCCACACAGGCGAGCACGACGCCAGCGGTGTAAGCGACGCCTTCGACCTTGGCCTCCGACTCGCTGCCGCCTGCGCGCACCAGCGCGATGGCTTTGAGGCTCAGGATCGGGAAAACGCAGGGCATGATGTTGAGGATGAGCCCGCCCACCAACGCGCCCAAGATGAGCGACCAGAGCGGCGGGGTGACGCCCGCTGCGCTGTTCATGGTGATGATGGGTTCGCCGCCGGGGGGCACGTCTCCGGCAGTGGCGACAAAGCGCACGCCGGACCCGTCTCCAAAGGCGAGGATGCCTTGCATGGCGACCGGCCCCAATTCCTGCCAATCAGACGCATCCAACTCCGCGACAAGCGTGTCCCCAACCCGCCGGAAACTCTGAAACGCCGATGGTGCGGACAGATTCTTTTGATCCATGAAGACGTGCGGTTCAGGCAGCACGACGGAAGCGGGGATCGGAATTGCAAGCGAAAGATCGCCGTCCACAGTAAGGCTAAAGCGCGCCCCCGCATCAAGTAGCGGCGCAACCTCTGCCCGCCAGCGGGAGAAATCCCCGCCCTGCCCTGCGCTCAGCACCGCGTCCTGCGGCACGCAAACCACGTCGGTGCAAGCGAGATATTCGACATGGCCGGTGACCTGAGGCAGCCCCTCTATAACCGCATCCTGCGCCACCTGCACCGGCAAAAGCACGGTGTAAGGCCCCTTGAAGATATGGTTCATCAAAGAGCCGGTCGGCAGTTCCTGAACGAGCGTCTCCGGCACAGGATAAAGCGCTTCGCCGAGCGTGAAGCCTTCGGGCAGGTCGAGCGCCAATTGCATGCCCAACCCTGCATCGCCGGGATTGGACCAATAGCCGTGCCATTCCTCACCGCTCGGCATGAAGCGCAGCGCCAGCATCCATTCCTCACCCGCAACCGGCGCGCCATCGGCGGTGAGCTTCACAGCGATATTTTCATCGCCATAGCGGGCTTCGATGGGGATCGCGGCGGGAGCTTCCGCCTCCTGCGCGCTGGCGACACTTGCCGCAAAGAGCGCAAACGCCGCCGCCAAGAGCACGCGCCACCGCGCAACAGGTGCATCAGGCGCAAAACGGAATGCAGCGAACACGGCTTGCCTCTTATTGCTCGGTCAAAGTAGGAGCGTCCTAGCGGGCCATATGGGCATCCGCAAAGATTGCTTGAAGGGTGTGACTGCACATGGCGAATGCTGCGACCAAAAACGCTGATACCAAGACCTGCGATCTGCTGATCCTTGGCGGAGGTTTGGTGGGGATGACGTTGGCGCTGGCGGCGGCAAAGCAAGGGCTGACCAGCCATGTCGTCGACCGAGCAGACCCGGTGGAGCTCACCAAAGAAGGCTTTGATGACCGCGCCACCGCTATCTCTACAGCGAGTTGGCACCTGTTCACCAATATTGGCATCGCTGAGGGGCTGGAGCCGTTTGCCTGCGATATTGCGAGCATCGCGGTGACCGATCAGAATCGCCCCGGTAGACTTGATTTCACGCCCGATGCGCATGAGGGAACGCTGGGCCGGATGTTTCCCAACCGGCGGCTGCGGCTGGCTTTGTTTGAGGCGGCGGCGGATGAACCGCTTATCAATTGGGTCTCAAAAGCCGAAATCGCAGAGCGCCAGCGCAGCGAGTTTGGCGTGGCCGCGGTGCTGGAGGATGGCCGTAAGCTGAAAGGCCGATTGATGATCGCTGCTGAAGGGCGGCAATCACCCACCCGCGATGGCGCCGGGATCAGCATCGCCAAATGGGATTACAAACACCGCGCGGTGATAGCGGGCCTCACCCACACCAAGCCGCACGACAATGTCGCGTGGGAAATCTTCTATCCTGCCGGTCCCTTTGCATTGTTGCCTCTCAATGATGATGCAGACGGGACGCATCGGTCTTCGCTGGTTTGGACAGTCTCCGAAGAAGACGGGCGCGCTGTCACCAAGCTGGGCGACCGGGCGTTCATGGCCGAGGTGCAAAAGCGGATGGGCGATATCCTTGGCGACGTGACCAGCGTCGGCTTTCGCTCAAGCTGGCCTCTCGGGTTCCACCACACCGCAAAAATCACCGGAGAACGGCTCGCACTCGTGGGCGATGCGGCGCATGGCATCCACCCGATTGCAGGACAGGGTCTAAACCTCGGTATCCGCGATGTTGGCGCTTTGGTAGAGGTGCTCCGCGATGGCGCGCGCATCGGTCTTGATCCGGGCGATGCGCAATTGCTCAAACGCTATGAGACGTGGCGCGGGCTTGATAGCTTTATGGTCGCGCTTGCCACTGACGGATTGACACGGCTGTTCGGCGTTCCGGGCAAGACGGCAAGCGCGGTGCGGAGGCTGGGGATGGGAGCGGTGCAGCGCACGCCCGCGCTCAAAACCTTCTTCATGGATGAAGCACGCGGCGTATCGGGTGATCTACCAGAGCTTTTAAGGGCTTAGAGCACCTACTCTTCGTCTGGCTGCTCAAGCGGGCTCGGCTGGCGCACCACGTTGCCCACGCCGTCACGCAAACCGCTTTGGTCAAGCACCGCTGCGGTCTCGATGATCTCCAACGCGTCCATCGCAGCGCGAAACCGCTCAGCATCTGCGATCCAGCTTTCGGCCTGCGCTGCGCCGGGCATCGCGCTGATCTCATCAATCGCGTTTTGATAGCGCCCCTGCTCAAGTGCGATGCGCGCGCGTTCCAGCCGCCTTTCGGGCTGAGGCGATGGTGTGCTTTCGCGGCGCACCACGAACAACTCACCCAGCTCGCGCTGCACCCGTGCCCAGCTCATGCCCTCATCGCGTTGGACCAGTTCTGGGCCGAGGCCGCGCAGCCTTTCGGTGAGATTGTCAATCCTGATCGGATCGCGCGAAAAGCTGATAATCGTGCTCACAGCGTTGGGCCATTGATCGGAGAACCGCAGTCTTAGCTGGTCCGCCAAATACCCAAGCTCTGCACCGCGTTCGACCGCTCTGCGGGTCGCAAAGGCAATCAACAGACCCTCTGCCCGCGCCGCATTGCCCGCCGCTGCCTGGGCTTGCAGATCAAGCCGCGCGAGCCGTTGTTCTGCCGCTGCCAAACGCTGATCGATACCGCCTTGCTGGTCAACCACCCGTTCCACGGCTTCTGCCGCGCCTTCGGTGTCGCCTTCCTCCAACGCCGCGACTGCATCAGCAAGTGGGCTGGGAGAAGCCTCGATTGTGCCCGGCGATTGCGAAGGGTCACCAGTGACCGTCGGCGCATCGGGCAAAGCAGGCGCGGTTTGCGCGGCTGCGACAGAGGCGGTTTCATCATCGGCGGTGTTGTACCAAACGACATAGCCAATCAACGCGCCGCCTGCGATAAACGAGGTGAGTGCAGCCGCCATGAACCCCTTATTCGAGGTCGGCTTTCTCCGGCTGCCAAACTTTGATTCCATCGGTTTTCCAAATTGAGCGACCCACCAACCGTCTTACGCGGCGCGAGATGTATCATAGCTTACTTGCACACGTCCGAAACCATTTCCAGAAGCGCATTATCATTGGGCTGCGGGGCAATATGGAGTGCCGCCCAGCCCTTTCCAACCACTTCGGCCACACGCGGGCCGATCACGGCGAGGCTTATCCGGCCGCGCTCCAACCCCAAGCGTCTGCTTTCGCACGCAAATTGCTCGGCTGCCGCTGCGGAATGCAAAACCACGGTGAGGCCAAGATCATGGAGCGGCCGCAGCGGTTCGGGCAGTTCCAGCGGCACGCTTTTGTAAGCGATCACCTTGTGGATATTAACCCCCTGAGGTGGGGTGAGCGGCACGTGATCTGCCCCTGCAATGCGCAAAAGGCGTGCTGGGGCAGAGATTTTGTCGAGCAGTTTTTGCAGCCCACCCGCACCCGTGGCAGCCACAGTGAACCCGGCATCGCGCGCAGTTTGCGCGGTGGTTTCGCCGACGGCGTAAATGGGTTTGTCTTTGAACTCCGCTAGCGACTTGCCCCCATGGCGGATCGCATTGGCGCTGCCGATCAACAGCGCGTCAATTTCCGCGGGGTCCGGACACTCCCATGCGCGCGGCCGGATCTCAAACAGCGGGTAGCCGATCATATTCAGTCCCAGCGCCTTGCCCGCCTCCATCGTTGCGGAAAGGCCCGGTTCGGGGCGCACTGTCAGGACAAAACCCGCCATACGCGCACCTTATGTTCCGGTGAATTGGTCAGTGATCGCTGGGCCTGCGCGAGTGAGCAGATCGGCGGCAAGCGCCTTCACCGCCGCATGATCGCCGGGTGCAAAGTTGGCTACGCCGTCCACTCGTTCGCTGCCATCGGGGCTGAAAAGAGCGGCGCGCATTGCCAAAGACGCACCATCGGGCTCGCACAGAACCGCGACCGGTGAGTGGCAGGTGCCACCCAATGCCGCGAGCAGCGCGCGTTCCGCTTCAAGCTCATCGCGCGTCCAACCATCGTCAATCGCTGCCAGCGCCGCTGTGGTCTCAGCATCATCCGCGCGGCATTCGAGAGCAATCACCCCTTGCGCTGCCGCCGGAATCCAGTCCCCCGTTTCAAGCGGCACGCCCACTTCGCTTTGGCCGAGGCGTTCGAGACCCGCTGCGGCAAGGAACGTCACATCGGCCTCTCCAGCCTCAAGCTTGCCGAGCCGGGTTGCGACATTGCCTCTGAACGTCACGACTGTGCAGTCAGGGCGCAGGTTCAACAGCTGCGAGGCGCGGCGCGGGGCAGAGGTGCCCACGGTCGCGCCTTGCGGGATGACGGCGATGCTTTCCGCGCCCACCAGTGCATCGCGCCGGTCTGCGCGCGGCAGAATAGCGGCAAAGTGAAACGCATCAGGGCGGATTGTCTCAACATCCTTTGCCGAATGGACAGCGGCATCGATGCGCCCTTCACCCAGCCAGGCATCCAGTTCCTTTGTCCACAGCGCCTTGCCGCCAATTTCCGCAAGAGGCCGGTCAAGCACTTTGTCTCCGCTTGCGACCACGGGGACGAGTTCAACCTCGTCCTCTTGCCAACCATGCGCGTCGCACAGGCGCTGACGTGTCTCCACCGCCTGCGCCATGGCGAGCGGAGAATTGCGCGTGCCCAAACGGATCTTGGGCCGGATTTTGGACTGAGACAGTCTGTTCAGATTTCGGTGTATCACTCATAGGCGCGCTTGCTCTAAACGCTACAAACCCTAGATGGAAGCGGGATGGTTTCGAAACCGCGCATTGTTTTGGGTATCGAGTCGAGCTGCGATGAGACCGCGGTTGCGCTGGTGACGGGTGATCGCTGCATCCTGGCTGAGCGGATCGCGAGCCAAGAGGAAGAGCACGCGCCTTATGGCGGTGTCGTCCCCGAAATTGCCGCACGCGCCCATGCAGAGCGGCTCGCCCCAATGCTCGACGCGGTGCTGTCGGATGCGGGGCTTGGTCTAAATGAGGTCGACGCGATCGCCGCCACGGCAGGCCCCGGACTGATCGGCGGGGTGATGGTGGGTCTAGTGAGCGGGAAGGCTTTGGCTATGGCCTCGGGCAAGCCCCTGCTCGCTATCAACCATCTTGAAGGCCATGCGCTTTCGCCGCGGCTGGCGGATGATGAGTTGGGCTTCCCCTATCTTTTGCTGCTGGTCTCTGGCGGGCATTGCCAGATCCTGAGCGTTGATGGCGTGGGCCAATATCGCCGGCTTGCCACCACGATTGATGACGCTTTGGGAGAGGCCTTTGATAAAACCGCGAAGGTCCTTGGGCTAGGCTATCCCGGAGGCCCAGCGGTCGAGCGGTTGGCGCTGGAGGGTGATGCGAGCGCTGTGCCTTTACCCCGACCAATGACGGGATCAAGAGAACCACACTTCAGCTTTGCTGGCCTAAAAAGTGCGGTTTTGCGCGCTTATGAAAGCGGCGAATATGCCCCTGCTGATGTCGCTGCATCCTTCCAAGCCGCTGCCATTGATTGCCTCACTGACAGGTTGGAGCGCGCGGTCTCAGCCATCGAAACGCCTCCCGCCCTTGTCGTGGCAGGCGGCGTGGCAGCGAACCAAGCCGTGCGCGCCGCCTTGGAGAAACTCGCGACAAAACACGCAATGCGCTTCACCGCTCCGCCGCTAAGGCTGTGCACCGATAACGCCGCGATGATCGCTTGGGCGGGATGCGAGCATTTGGCCATGAAGCCAGATTTTGCAGGTGATCCGCTCGACATCAAAGCGCGCCCGCGTTGGCCGCTTGACCCTGAGGCAGAGGCCGTGCGCGGAGCGGGAGTTAAGGCATGACTTCCAAGACCACCATTGGCGTTATCGGTGCAGGCGCATGGGGAACGGCGCTCGCTCAAATGCTCAGCTCAGATGGACGCGACGTGTTAATCTGGGCCTATGAGGCAGAGGTGGCAGAGGCGATCAACACCAAGCATCGCAACCCGCAATTCCTGCCATCCGCCACCCTTTCCCCATCCATCCGCGCGACAAATGATCTTGGCACATTTGCTGAAATTGACACGGCTCTGGTCGTCACGCCAGCACAAGTGTTGGGCAAAGTGCTCAGCGGTCTCAACCGCTCTCCGCGCGATTTAGTGCTCTGCTCCAAGGGTATCGAAGCGGGCACCGGACGGCTGATGAACGACGCTGCGCGCGCCTCAGTGTCGGACAGCGAAATCGCTGTCCTTTCCGGCCCCACCTTCGCGCATGAAGTTGCCGCCGGTCTGCCCACCGCTGTCACGCTCGCCTGTGAAGGTGGTCGCGAACAGTGGGATCGGCTGTCCCCCGCCATCGCGCGCCCCGCTTTCCGACCCTATTACACAGACGATGTGACCGGCGCTGAAATTGGCGGTTCAATCAAGAATGTCCTCGCCATTGCTTGCGGCGTGGTCGAGGGACTTGGCCTTGGCCAAAACGCGCGAGCAGCGCTGATAGCGCGCGGCTTCGCCGAAATGCTGCGTTTTGGAACCGCGATGGGAGGGCGTGCAGAGACCTTAAACGGCCTATGCGGTCTGGGCGATCTGGTGCTGACCTGTTCATCGACCTCCAGCCGCAATTTCTCTTTGGGCAAGGCGCTAGGCGAAGGCGCGCACGCAGACGAACTGATGGCGGACCGCACCACCGTGGCAGAAGGCGCGCACACGGCACCGGTGTTGGCGCAATTGGCCAAGGAGCGCGACATCGCCATGCCCATTGTCCTTGGCGTGAACGCGATCCTTAAGGGCGATCCCCCCCGCGATGTGGTGGCTGACTTGCTTGCCCGTCCCTTGAAAGCCGAGCAGACGAGCGCCTGAATGGCGAGCGAGGCCCCCACCCACGCGCCCCGCCCGGATAAAGGCGGCGATGATATGGCAACGCTTGCCAAAGGCGGGCGCACCAACACATTGGGCTTTGTCCTGCGCTTGCTCGGGGGCATACCCTTCCTGTTTGTCGGTTTCCGGCTTTACGGTGTTGACGAAATGGGCCGGTTTGCCGCCGCCTTTGTGATTATTGAGATTCTCGCGCTGGTCTGCGCGCTCGGGGAAAAGCGCGGTCTGGCGCAGCGGCTGACCGAAGGCGCTGAGGAAGATGGGCAGCGCCGCGTAAACCTTGTGTTTGACGGGATGCTGGCCTCCCTGGTGTTTTCCGCTGCGGCCTGTGGGCTGCTCTTGCTGTTCCCCGTTCTGATCTTTCCCAGTGGGACCAACAGCGATTTCGATATGTGGATGATCGCCGCAATCCCTGCCTTTGCGCTCACTGAAATCCTGCTCGCTGCCCAGGCTTATAAATACGATATCGAGACAACCGTGCGCGCGCGCGCTATGGTGGAGCCGTGGACCAAATCGATCCTCGTTGCGGCCTTGTTCTTCGTGCCCGTCTTGTCTTCGGGAGGCATCGCTCTTGGCCTTTCTGGCCTCCATTTATGCTGCGTTCTTCACCGCGCTGTACTCCTTCCTCAAAACCTATGGCCTGCCCAGCGGCTGGCGCCCCCGCCCGCAACTATCTTGCGGAAATGACATCGCGCGCGCTGCCTTTGGTTGGCGCTGATGTGATTGAGCGCGGCACACGGCTGCTCGATGTGTTCTTGCTCGGTCAGGCGACCTCGGCTGCGACCGTTGGCATTTACTGGTTTGCAAAAGAAGTGGTCAGCCTGCCGCAAAAGCTCAAATCCTCATTTGAGCCGATCCTCGCCCCCGTCATCACCAAGAACCTCAAGACCGGAAATATGGCAGCGATCGCCGCTCAGGTGAGGCAAGTAGGGTTCTGGATCATCGCCCTGCAATTCGGGATCGCGCTGATGCTGGTGATCCCCGGAGAGGCCGTGATGGGCCTTGGCGGGCCAGACATTGTTGGCGGCACCGGTGCGCTCGCCATTTTGCTGGCGGCAGAGGTCATCGCTTCGATGGCTGTGATCGCTGAAGGGGTGCTGGTCTATATCGCGCGCAAACGCAATCTGGCGATCTCAGTGGGTGTCATCGCCTTGCAGGCAGCTTTGACGATCGGATTTATCTTTCTGGCCAAGCATTGGAAGCTGGATGAGGGCTTTCAGGCGGCAGGCGCCGCGTTGGCGCTGTTTGTTGCTTTGGCACTGTCTTCGCTGATCAAGGCAACGGTGCTCAAAACCTTGCTCAAGGCGCCTGTTTCAAACTGGCGCTGGGCATTGGTTTATGCCGCCGCGCCCGCTGTGGTAGTGGGATACGCCTTTACGTTCCTGCCCGAATGGGTCGAAATTGTGATCGGCGGCCCGGCGATCCTTGCGGTCTATATGTGGGTGATCTGGCATCGCGGCTTTGGCGAAGAAGACAAGGTGCTGTTCCGCAAGAATGTGGTGCCAGCGCAAGCGGAAGCGAAGCCTGACAATAAATCTTTATAAATCCGCAATCTATTCACACCTGCAATGAGTCATGTCAGCTCGCTGAAGCCTCTATTCAGTCGCGATTAACGCGTGCTGGCCGACCCATTCTTGCGGGTAATTTGTGGGGACTGCACATGCGTGACGTTAAGCGGGCTAATCTCAAAATTGGTGGAATTGTGTTGCTTAGTCTGGCGATTGCCGGCTGCGCGCAGCAAGCGGGCAATGTGGCGAGCACGGGAGAGGCTCCCGGTGATATAGCCGTCGCGCCCCCGCCTCCACCGCCGCCGCCCCCTCCCCCGCCTCCTGCGTCGCCTTCAGTGCAATCAGACGCGGTTGTGGTGACCGGGGCTCAGCTTAGGTCAGGCGCGGTTCGTGGTAATTCAGAATCGGCCTATGCGCCGCGCCGTGTCGTCTCTGTCCCGCCCGTCGTCGTCCCAACCGATCCGGGGCGCGAGCAGTATGACGGGGAGGAGGTCTCTCCGGTAAAGCTCACCAGCGCAGAGCCAGTCAGCACCTTCAGCGTTGATGTGGATACGGGTGCCTATGCCAATGCGCGCCGGTTCCTCTCCCAAGGGCAATTGCCCCCACAAGCCGCCGTGCGAACCGAGGAGATGATCAACTACTTCCGCTATGATTACGACGCGCCATCAAGCCGCGACGTGCCTTTCAGCGTCAACACCGATGTCGCGCGTACACCTTGGAACGACAACACCTATTTGATGCGCATCGGCCTTCGCGGATACGACATTGAGCGCGATGAGCGACCAGCGGCAAACCTTGTGTTCTTGATGGATGTGTCGGGTTCAATGAACTCTCCCAACAAGCTTCCGCTGGTCAAGACGGCGTTGTCGGGCCTTGCTGGGGAGTTGGGAGAGAACGACAAGGTTTCGATCGTCGTCTATGCTGGCGCAGCCGGCCTCGTGCTGGAACCCACCAGCGACATCCGCGCCATCCGCCGCGCTCTGGAAAACCTTCGTGCCGGGGGATCGACCGCTGGCGGAGCGGGCATTCAGCTCGCCTACAACATCGCCGAGGACAATTTCATCGAAGGCGGCGTCAACCGCGTGATCCTTGCCACCGATGGCGACTTCAATGTCGGCGTGTCTGACCGCGATGCGCTGGTCGAGATGATCGAGCAAAACCGCGACCGGGGCATCACGCTTACGACGCTTGGCTTTGGTCAAGGCAATTACAATGAAGCCTTGATGGAGCAAATCGCCAATCACGGGAACGGCAATTACGCCTATATCGACAGCGCCTTAGAGGCGCGCAAAGTGCTGGTTGAGGAGATGGGCTCCACCCTCTTCACCATCGCCAAGGACGTGAAGATCCAGGTCGAGTTCAACCCCGCTGTCATCAGCCAGTACCGGCTTGTAGGCTATGAAAACCGCGCACTTCGCGAGGAAGACTTTGACAATGATGCGGTTGATGCGGGCGATATTGGCGCTGGCCATCAGGTCACCGCGATCTACGAAGTCGTGCCCGCAGGCACCCAAGGCTGGATTGCGCCGCGCCGGTATGAAGACCAACCGTCAGGCGAAGCGTTGCGCCGCTCGGCGGAGGCTGCTCATGTCAAGCTGCGCTTCAAACTGCCTGATGGCGACACATCGCGCCTGATCGATACCGTCGTGATGAGCGATGAATTGATGGAAGCGCGCAGCCCCCGTGGCGACTTCGCGTTCGCTGCCTCGGTCGCCGCCTATGGCCAACTTCTGCGCGGAGATGAGCTTATGATGGGCTTCACCCATCAAGAGGTCGGCGAACTTGCCGGGCGTCAAAGCAATTTCTGGCGGCAGGAGTTCCTAGAACTCAACGCACTGGCAGGCAGCATGCAACCCGCTGCACGCGGTGGGGGTTGATCGCCGCTAAGGATGGCGGCCGGTTAAGGCTGCAGATATCCAACCAGAAACGGATTGAGAAAGAACGCGCGAAGCTGCTACGACGCTTCGCGCGTTTTCTTTTTCAAACAGGTGATTAGGCATGGATCAGAACACTCTTGCGACAATTCTGGTAATTCTTGGGATTATCCTTCTGGGCCTCGCGGTGTGGATGCTGATGCGCGCCAACCGCACGGCAACCGTGATTCGAGATCAGAACAGCGGCAAGGATGTCCTGGACGAAGGCGCGTCGCCCGCCGCGCGCAATCAGGCGCTGATCGACGCTGCGCCTGCCGCTAAAGTCGCAGAACCGGTCTCAGCGTCCAAAGCCGAGCCTGTTCCCGCTCCGGCTCCAACACCCGCACCCAAAGCCGAGCCCGCACCTGCACCAGCACCAGCACCAGCACCAGCACCAGCACCAGCACCAGCACCAGCACCTGCGGTGGCTGGCGAACCAGACGATCTGCGCAAGATCAAAGGCGTTGGACCCAAACTTGTCGCCGTGCTCGCAGAACAAGGTGTCACCCGCTTCGAACAGATTGCTGCGTGGAGCGATGCGGACATCGAACGGGTCGATTCAACGCTTGGTCGCTTTGCCGGGCGCATCACCCGCGATCAATGGGTGGAGCAAGCCAAACTGCTCGCAAGCGGCGAAGAAACTGCCTTTTCAGAAAAATTCGGCCAAAATGGATAAGAAAACGGGAACGCCCGTGTGAAATCTGTGTTACACTCCTTACCGTGGGATCAGTACTTGTTTTGGGGAGTGAGTCGTGGCCCACGAGATCGCGCAGAAAGTCGCACATAGAATCCTGGTAGCCGAAGATGAGATGGTCGTCGCGTTTGACCTGTGCGACACCGTTGAAGAAGCTGGTTTCAAGGTAGAGGGCCCGCATGCCGGGATTTCTTCGGCCATGCTGGCTTTTCAGGTTGAAAAGCCAGACCTCGCTATTTTGGATGTAAAGCTGGATGATGGCAGTGTCTTCCCGCTCGCGCGCAAGCTTGCCGACGAAGATGTACCGATCATTTTCCATTCGGGCAGCCTCAATGCCGATGAGGTGAACGCACAGTTCCCCGGCGCGACCACTTTGCTCAAGCCCTGCCCGCCTTCTGATATGATCAAAGCGGTGAATGACGTGTTGGAAGAATGCGCCGCCGCGCGCGATTGACGCGCGCTTAGAAACGGCAGCGCGACAATTCCCTGAAGCAACTCTTGCGACGACCTGCTAAGCCTGCGAAAGCGGACAAAGCAAATTAGTTTCAGGAGCAACCAGTGCACGCACCCGCCAGCCCAGACTTGGCCAGCGCAGGCATCGTCCCTTTCAATTGGGAAGACCCGTTCGATCTTGATGGTCAGCTGACCGAAGACGAGCGAATGATCCGCGATGCCGCGCATGGCTTCGCGCAATCGGAGCTGCAACCGCGCGTGATTGAAGCATTTCGCAACGAAGTAAGCGCGCCCGAACTGTTTTCCTTGATGGGCCAAGCAGGATTGCTCGGCGCGACGATCCCTGAAGAATATGGCGGCGCGGATGCCTCTTACGTCGCATACGGTCTGATCGCGCGCGAGATTGAGCGTGTGGACAGCGGCTATCGCTCCATGGCGAGTGTGCAGTCGAGCCTCGTCATGCATCCGATCTATGCCTACGGCTCCGAAGAACAGCGCCAGAAATACCTCCACGGCCTCGCGAGCGGTGAGCTTATCGGTTGCTTTGGCCTGACCGAGCCAGACGCTGGCAGCGACCCGGCTGGCATGAAGACCCACGCCAAAAAAGACGGCGATGGATACGTCATCTCCGGCAGCAAAACGTGGATTTCCAACTCACCTTTTGCCGATGTCTTCGTGGTCTGGGCCAAGAGCGAAGAGCATGGTGGCGGCATTCGCGGTTTCATCCTCGAAAAAGGGATGGAGGGCCTGTCCGCACCCAAGATTGAAGGCAAAATCTCGCTACGCGCCTCGACCACCGGCATGATTGTGATGGATGAGGTGAAGCTGCCCGCTGACGCCTTGCTGCCCAACGTGCAGGGCCTTAAGGGTCCGTTTGGCTGCCTTAATCGCGCACGCTATGGCATCAGTTGGGGCGCGATGGGTGCGGCGGAGTTTTGCATGCATGCCGCGCGGCAATATGGGCTGGATCGCCAGCAGTTCGGGCGCCCCTTGGCCGCAACGCAGCTCTATCAGAAAAAGCTCGCCGATATGCTCACCGATATTGCTCTTGGCCTGCAAGCGAGCCTTCGCGTGGGCCGGTTGATGGATGGAGGAAGCTTTTCGCCCGACATGATCAGCGTGATCAAGCGCAACAATGTCGGCAAGGCTTTGGACATCGCGCGCGCCTCTCGCGATATGCATGGCGGCAATGGCATCAGCGAAGAGTATCAGGTGATCCGTCATGCGGTGAACCTTGAGACGGTGAACACCTATGAGGGCACGCATGACGTTCACGCGCTGATCCTTGGCCGCGCTGTCACAGGGATCGCGGCATTCTGATGAGTGGTATGAAACTCCACGGATATTACCGCAGTTCGACAAGCTATCGGCTTCGCATCGCGCTTGAGCTGAAGGGCATCGCTTACGAGCAAGATCCGGTAAATTTGCTCCAATCCGCACAGCGCGAACCTGGCTATACCAACCGCAACCCTTTTGCCTCTGTGCCCATGCTGGAGGCCGATGGCCGCGACCGCGCGCAGTCCATGGCGATGATCGAATGGCTGGATGAAGCCTATCCTGATACGCCGCTTCTTCCTGCAGATATCGAGGATCGCTACACCGCGCGCGAGCTGACCTATGCGATCGCGACAGAGCTGCACGCACCGCTCAACCTGCCTGTGCTCAAATACCTCAAAGACCCGCTCGGCCACTCGCAACGCGTCATCGACCACTGGTACCGCCATTGGCTCAAACGCACGCTTGATCCGGTGGAGAAGCGGCTGAAGCAATTGGGAACTGGCAGCTTCCTGTTCGATGCGCCCGGCATGTTTGAATGCATCCTCATCCCGCAGGTCTACAATGCGCGCCGGTTCCACTATGATCTCACGCTGCATCCGCGCATCACTCGGATCGAGGCGGCGTGTTTGGCCCTCCCCGCCTTCCAGCGCGCGCATCCTGACAGCCAACCCGATAATCCAGACAACGCAGAGTAAGAGGCCCTGCAATGAAACTAGCAACTCTGAACAACGGCACCCGCGATGGGAAACTGGTGGTGGTTTCCAAAGACCTAACTCGGTGCTGCGCTGCGGGCTATATCGCGCCAACGATGCAAGCGGCGCTCGACGATTGGGCCCGGATTGCGCCGGAGCTTGAGGTTCTGGCGCGCGATGTCGAGCACGAAGCCGTCCCATGTGAGCGGTTTCACGAACGCCAAGCGCATTCGCCGCTGCCGCGCGCGTATCAATGGGCCGATGGCAGCGCCTATATCAACCATGTCGAACTGGTCCGCCAAGCGCGCGGAGCCGAAGTACCAGATAGCTTTTATTCTGACCCGCTGATGTACCAAGGTGGTTCGGACACTTTCCTCCCTCCCCGCGCCGACATCCCCCTTGGCGATGTCGCATGGGGCTGCGATATGGAGGGCGAGGTCGCGGTGATCACCGATGATGTGCCAATGGGGGTAAGCGCTGAGGACGCGGCTGATCACATAAAGCTGATCATGCTGGTCAACGATGTGTCCTTGCGCGGGCTGATCCCGCCAGAACTCGCCAAAGGCTTTGGGTTTTTCCAGTCCAAACCCTCCAGCGCCTTTACTCCCGTGGCTGTCACTCCTGACGAATTGGGTGATGCGTGGAAGGATAGCCTCGTCCACCGGCCGTTGATGGTCGACTATAACGGCGAACCGTTTGGCCGCGCTGAAGCGGGTGTGGATGCGACCTTCACCATGGCGCAGTTGGTCGCACACGCAGCCAAGACGCGCGCATTGGGAGCTGGCGCGATAATCGGTTCGGGCACGGTCTCGAACAAGGGTGCCGATGGCGGTCCGGGTAAGCCTGTGTCCGAAGGCGGGCTTGGCTATAGCTGCATCGCCGAAATCCGGATGATTGAGACGATCGCGAATGGTGAGCCAAGCACCCGCTTTATGGCCCCCGGAGACACAGTGAAGATCGAAATGCGCGATAAGGAAAACCACTCAATCTTTGGCGCGATTGAACAGACGGTGGTCGGGGTCTAATTACACCTCAATAGGGGTAAAAGCTGTCGCCTCATCGCCAGTATTGGGTGTGCCATCTGCATCCATAACCAGCAATTTGACCTCCCCTTTGCGCGCGCAGGGACGGTGTTCGGTGCCCCGTGGCACCACAATCAAATCACCCGGAGCCATATGCTCTGTGCGGTCGCGAAACTCCATGTCGAGCTCGCCTTCGATGACGAGGAACAGTTCGTCAGTGTCAGGATGGCTGTGCCAATGGAACTCCCCTTGGACCTTTGCCAGACGAACTTCATTGCCGTTGTAACGCGCAGCAAGACGCGGCGCCCAATGCTCTGAAAAGAGAGCAAACTTGTCAGCCAAGCTCACCTTGGCGGGCGCATTGTCAGCCATCAGTACACCACCACGGATCGGATGCTCTCACCGGCATGCATCAGGTCAAAACCTTTGTTGATCTCTTCCAATGTCAATTGATGCGTGATCATCGGATCGATCGAGATTTTCCCGTTCATGTACCAATCGACGATTTTGGGCACGTCAGTACGGCCTTTCGCTCCACCAAACGCCGTCCCGCGCCAATTGCGCCCGGTCACAAGCTGGAACGGCCTGGTCGCAATTTCCTTGCCCGCTTCGGCAACGCCGATGATGATCGAGGTTCCCCAGCCCTTGTGACAGCATTCCAAAGCATCCCGCATCACATCGGTGTTGCCAGTGCAGTCGAAGGAGTAATCCGCACCGCCATCGAGCAACTCAACCAGATGCGCAACCACATCGGATGTCTCTTTGGGGTTCACAAAGTCAGTCATGCCGAACTTTTCGCCCCATTCACGCTTGGAAGCGTTGATGTCGACCCCGACTATCCGGTCCGCCCCCGCCATCTTTGCGCCTTGTATGACGTTGAGGCCGATCCCGCCCAACCCGAACACCACCACATTGTCGCCCGGCTGCACTTTGGCGGTGTTGGTCACAGCGCCCACACCTGTCGTGACACCGCAACCGACATAACAAGCGCTCTCAAATGGGGCATCAGTGCGAATTTTCGCGACCGCGATTTCGGGAAGGACGATGAAGTTGGAGAACGTCGAACACCCCATATAGTGGTAGATGGTTTCGCCCTTGTAACTCATCCGCGAAGTGCCATCGGGCATCACCCCCTTACCCTGAGTCTCCCGAATGGCGCTGCACAGATTGGTCTTGCCAGACAGGCACATTTTGCACTGCCTGCATTCGGGCGTGTAGAGTGGGATCACATGGTCATCGGGCGCAACGGAAGTAACACCAGCGCCAATTTCACGCACAATTCCAGCGCCTTCGTGGCCAAGCACGCTGGGGAAGATCCCTTCGCTGTCGAACCCATCAAGCGTGTAGGCATCGGTGTGGCAAATTCCGGTGGCCATGATTTCAACCAGCACTTCGCCCGCTTTTGGCCCTTCGAGATCTAGCTCGACAATCTCTAGGGGCTGCTTTGCGCCAAATGCGACGGCGGCTCTGGTCTTCATGGCATGTCCTCCCGGTTACCCCATCGCTATGCGCGCGGGCCGGAAGGCGCAAGTCTTCAGTCTGCGCCCAGTTTGCGCCGATGGTCTTTTGCACCGTGGCGGCGATCATCAAGCGCATCGACAAAGCCGTGGTTCACGTCGCGGTGTTCGGCCTCATCGGCGCGCACAGCGATGATCACATCGCGCAACCGCGCATCGGATGGCAATTGCCAATAGTCGATAGCGATTTTTGGGGCGGCAACGTTTTGAGCCCTCCCCGCATCGACCTCTGCCAAGTAGCCCGTATAGCTGATTACCGCTTCTTCTTCGAAGTAGCCAACCACGCGGTGAGCGGTGCGCGGGGCGAACAGGTAAAGCCAAAAATAGAAGTTGTAGAAGATCAGTTGCACAGCGATGATCAGACCGCGCTCAAACCAATTGGGCTGCGCGATCTCGATAAAGGTCATAAGATGCATCCGCTCATTTTCTGCTTCATCCAGCAGAACGCGCACCCAGCCTTCATCATCGCGCAATTTGCGAAGCGCGGTTAGGTGTTGCCACAGTCCGCCCACCATTCCGGGGACGGCAGCGACCGTTTCCAGCACCACAGCGCGATGGCCATAGCGCTTTGCAAAAAAGGCGTCGGCGAAAAAGCGCAACAATTTCACAAATGCAAAGGCAATCTTGTCGCTCGCATTTTGCGGAGTGACGTGGCTTTCAATTTCGGCGTCGTAATTTACCTGCCGGACCAATGGAGCGGGATCGAAATGTTTCATGGTTGGGATCACCCAAAAAGACGCTTGGCCCCTTCTACTCAACCGACTGTTGAGCGCCCTGACCAAATCTCTCTCGGCGATGCGTATATAGGCCTAGAGAAAGGATTTTGCACTCGAAACGCGCACATCAAGTGTTCTGTTTCATGCAACTTCTAGAAGCCTAAGCTCTCCGATACTGCAGAATTCACAATCTTGCCCTGATGCACATTGAGGCCAAGCGCGAGATGGGGATTGTCTTCACACGCGGCTATCCCCTTGTTCGCCAGCGCCAGACCGAAAGGCAATGTCGCATTGTTCAATGCGTAGCTCGACGTATGCGGAACGGCCCCCGGCATATTGGCGACGCAGTAATGGATGATGTCGTCAACCAGATAGGTGGGCTCTGCGTGGGTCGTTGGTTTGGAAGTCTCAAAACACCCGCCCTGATCAATCGCGACGTCAACCAACACCGCGCGGTGCTTCATCAAGCTAAGCATGTCGCGGGTGACCAGTTTTGGCGCACTTGCACCGGGAATCAGAACCGCACCGATAACCACATCCGCTTCTGTTATCGCATGTTCGATTGTGCCAGCATTGGAATAGCGGGTGGTTGCGCGGCCTTGGAACATATCATCGAGCTCACGGATGCGAGGCAGCGAGCGGTCGAGGATTTCGACATTCGCGCCCAGCCCGACGGCCATACGTGCAGCCTGCGTGCCCACCACGCCGCCGCCGATCACAACGACCTTGGCCGGGAGCACTCCGGGCACTCCGCCCATCAGGATGCCGCGTCCGCCATGGACTTTATGGCTCGAATGCGCGCTCGCCTCGATCGAGAGGCGTCCCGCGACCTCGCTCATCGGTGCCAGCAGGGGCAACGAACCATCGGGCGCCGTCACGGTTTCGTAAGCAACCGCAGACACTCCGCTTTCCATCAGGCCGCGCGCTTGTTCAGGATCGGGCGCAAGATGGAGATAGGTGAACAGGATCTGCCCTTCGCGCAGCTGCACCCATTCGCCCGACTGCGGCTCTTTGACCTTCACCACCATATCAGCCCGCGCAAAGATTTCCTCAGCCGTGTCGAGGATTGTCGCGCCTATCGCGCGGTAGTCCTCATCAGTTTTGCTGATGCCAAGGCCCGCCCCGCTTTCGATGATCACCGAATGGCCCGCAGCTACATATTCGCGCGCTGCCTCCGGCGTCAGGCCGACGCGGTATTCATGGTTTTTGATTTCTTTGGGAACACCGACGAGCATGATTCTCTCCTGGGGATGGTGATCCTCAGAAGATACAGAGTGCGAAACAAAGTTTCAATTTAAACGAATAGAATTGCGACGAATTGGGTGCGGCTCTCTGCTGGAACAGCAGCAAACGCGCTCCGCTGTGTAACGGGTCTCAGCCGTTTGAAACCAAGCGGACCAGTCTGCTGACAAATGACCTCTTGCGCACATTCTCGCCCGGCATTGGCCGGATGCGGCCATAGCGCGCACGGCGCGAATTTTCATCACCGAAACAGACGGTCCGGCCCATTGAGTCCGGTCCCGACGATATGATCGTTGGTCTTTCCATTGGTCGCGTCCCCGATTCGCGTCTCGTTAATCGAGGAAGCTAACATTCTTACTGTGGAAAACTGAGTCGAATCTGACCGATTGGGAGGAAAAAATCTCTCAATACGCGCTTGTGAGAACAGATAGAAAAGTCAGAGGAGGCTAATATTTTAGCTGATTGTTCATTTCGTACGCTGAGCACCGGCAGTCCGCACATCAGCTAAGGTTGGATAGCCATTAACCGCCATCAGAAGGTCCGCTTCGGCAAGGATTGAACGCAAAACCCACGCCGCTCCTTCCGCTCCGCCCAGCGCCAACCCGTAAGTGTACGGCCGCCCGACCCCCACAGCCGCCGCTCCCATCGCCAACGCCTTGACGGCATCGGTGCCTGAGCGAATGCCGCTGTCAAACAGAACCGGCACATCTCCGCTAGCGGCAACCACATCGCCAAGCAGATCGATCGTCGCGATGCCCCCATTCGCCTGCCGACCACCGTGGTTCGAGCAGTAAATCGCATCCGCCCCCTGATCGATCGCACGTTTTGCATCGTCGGGATGGCAGATGCCTTTCAGCACGATTGGCAGATCCGTTACCGATTTGAACCAGGCAATATCATCAAAAGTCAGCACCTGGCCAAAGATCGCAGCAAACAGGAACACTGCCGCCTTGGGGTCATCCTCCGGCGTCTTGTCGAGCATGGAGCGGAACACGGGATCAGAGAAATAGTTCTGCATCACCTTGCCGCGCAGTTGCGGAAAATTGGAGGCGTTGAGATCGCGCGGACGCCATCCGGTGAGCCAAGTGTCCAGCGTCACAACAATCGCCTTTGCCCCAGAAGCCTCAGCGCGCTTGATCAGGCTCTCAGCAAGCTCGCGATTCCGCGGAGTGTAAAGCTGGAAAAATGCCGGGGTCTCGCCTGCCTCGGCAAACACATCCTCCATCGGATCGTTTGACAGAGTGGAAACGCAGAATGGGACACCAGTCATTGCAGAGGCTTTGGCGGCCGCCATATCACCATGGCGATCCTGCGTTGCCTCGCCGTTGAGGCCGATCGGGGCCATGAACAATGGCGTTGGCAGCTTCATACCGAACAGGTCAATCGACAGATCGCGCTCAGAACAATCAACCATCATACGCGGGATCATACCCCAATGGTGAAACGCGCTGGCATTGGTGTTTTGCGTGTGCTCGTCACCGCAGCCGCCAGCGACATAATTGGTCATCATCGGCCCAAGCGCTTCGTGTGCACGCGCTTCTAAAGTGGCAAAATCAACGGGATAATCGGGAAGGATGCCCTGCAGACCGGCATTGTAAATCTCGTTCTGCATCCCGCCAAAATTGCTCATCAAATCGTCTTTCTAAGTTGCAACAATCCACCTGCGAACAGAGCGGAAACCGCGTTTGCCAGCAAGGATTTTTTGAAGTTCAATCGAAGAGCTTTTGAAGACGCGGGCGCACTTTCAAGAACTGCACGTACAAACGTTCCAACAACGCCAGCACCAATCGGTTGCGCGCAATCAGACCCAACGGGCGCAGCACCGGGATCGCCCGCCACATGGCGGCAAAGGCAGCAGCACCGGAAAGCACCTTCCCACCCTCTTCTGCATGGAACCGGGCGAGCAGGTCTGCTTGATCCACCGAACAGCTCGGATCGCCATCGCCAGACACATCGATGAAGATGATGGCCTCCGCCTTGTCCAATCGCCGCATTATCGCAATCTCGCGCAGGCAAAGCGGGCAGGCTCCGTCATACCAGACTTTGGTGCGGGTTTTGTAAGAGGAATGAGAAGCGGGCGCGCTCATGTGTGTGATGTGCGCGCCCGGATCAAAATTTCAAGGTGGCGATAGAGGCGGGAGTTAGCGCGAGCCGGCTTCCGTTTCGGCTGTGTCGGCAAGCAGCGCCAATTGCGTCATGCAGCCATTTGCGTGAAGTGCCGATGCAATTTGCGCAGGTGTCTCCATCTCGCCCTCAAGCTCTACAAAGGTCACCACCGCCCGATTTGCTTCGCCTGTTTCAGAAGAAACGGGAGAGGTGATTGTGTAGGTTCCTCCCGGCGCCAAACTCAATCCAGCAGGATCGAGCGCACGAATGGTTTCCTCAGCCACAAAGCTGACATCAAGCGAATCCTGCGATGCCTGATCGACGATGCTGTATGTCTGTGCCTCACTCGTATCGGGTCGCCACAAACGCACGCGCGCAAAATCGACCATGCACTGCGTGCCCGCTGCAGTCACATCAACCATCCACAAATTGGGACGCTGCGAAGGCCCCGTTGTGCCCCGGACAGCTCCAGTGCGAGCGCGTGTTGCAGAGCCGCGGCGGGTAAGGTTCGAAAAGCGCGTTCGAGTGCGCGTTGCCCCTTCGCCGACGCGGAATGTACCGGGACCGGACATAACGCGCGTACCGCTGTCGGTAAGCACCGTGATCCGATCACCCGACCGCAGAGTGATCGTCGCGCTGTCGGCGACCTGACGGCCAACGGGATATGTGCTGGACGATGGTCCAGACGATTTCACCACCACTCCGGCGCTGGCGACCGCAGGCGTAAACGCCGCTGCTGCGCCTGCTAGTGTAAGTGCGCCCAAGCGGGCTTTCATTTTAACCGAGAACATAAGCTCCCCCCTCATTCAAATTGCGTATGCGCTCGCAATAATTACGCAGCGCCGTATCGTCAGGATGCATAGCAGCAACCTCGTCGACTAATTGTATAGCTACGTCATGGTTGCTTTCGCTAAGCTGAGCGGCCTCCTCAAGCTTAGCGCGGTGTTCAGGGGGGAAATCAGGTTTTGGTTGATAAATATCAACGGGTTGTGCCCTACCCCTCAGAACAATTCTGCCCATCGGAACCCACCAGTCAGGGTTTGATTTTTCGATAAATTCTCGGCTTGCAGACACCGATGACTGCAATGGCTTGTTCGCCGCCTCCAGCCGTGCAGCGGTGTTCATGCTGTCTCCAAGGGCGGTATATTGGATGCGCGTGTCACCTCCAAAATTGCCGATAACCGCTTCGCCAAAGTGCAGCCCGACGCGCGTTTTCCCAATTTTGGGAAGGTCTGGGTCCATGGCCGCGACCTCTTGCCGGAAGTCTTCTCCCGCCTTCCACATCGCGTATCCCGCATTGGCCGCGCGCTCTGCATCATCGGGCCGCGCAATCGGTGCGCCCCAAAACGCAACCACAGCATCGCCGACAAACTTGTCGATCACCCCGCCATGATCGAGCACCACTTGGCTGAGCATTTCGAGATAGCGATTGAGCAGTTTGGCAACCATTTCCGGCGGGATGGCGTGGCTCATCTTGGTGAAGCCCTCAAGATCGCTGAACAGCACGTAAAGCTCCCGGTTTTCTCCGCCGAGGGATAGCAATTCAGGCTCATCGATGATCTGCTTGGCGATATCAGCAGGGATGTATTTGCCCAGCGCCCCTTGCGCAAAACTGCGCTGCGCCGCTCCGGCTGACCGGGCTGCTGCGGTGACGGCGGTGAAGGCTATAATCCATGCGACCAGCCAGCCGACCGCTGGCAGACCGTAAGTGTCTACATCCTGAAAATGGAGGACGAACGGAATACCGACATAAAGGATAGCGAGGCCAAGTAAGAGCGGCACAAGTTTTCGCGCGGGCCATTCCAGCAAAGCTGCAAATGCGGCGGTCGCCACAACTAAGACCGCCATCGCCCAAAGCGCCCAGACCGGAACCGTCGGCAGCGCTTTCCCATCAAGCATTTGCGCGATGATCTCTCCATGGACAGAAAGCCCGGAAGGTTCAAATCCCGTCCACGATGTGAAAGGCGTTTCGACCCGGTCATAATCGAGAATATCGCCGCCGATGAGAACGTATTTGCCCTCGATTTGCTGTGCCACAAATTCAGCGACCGCCGGATCAAGGTTTAAAAACAACTCAATAGAGAGCGTTTGAAACAAAGGCTCTTCAACATCAGCACGCTGTTCATCTGGCAGGTCTTCGCCCAGATTCTGCCCTTCGCGAAGGGCACGTCGATATTCAATCGCGCCGGTATAGCCTTCAAAAATGCCGACCGGTCCGCCTGCATCGCCAAGCATGGAGCGGCCCAAGAGGGGCGGCAGGTCTTGCTCGATAGAGGGCCATATCCGCGTCCCACCATATTCTTCGTCTAACCGAATGCTGGCAGGTTTTGCGTTGCTCCCTTCGAGTGTCGCCATGAAATCATCGAGGAAAATCTGTTGTTCATACCCGATGTCGTTTTCGTTGGTGGCGACATTGGCATAGGCGACCGATGTGGGCGTTTGCATCGCGCGCAACGTCTCGATCAGATCGAGATCTTCGGCTTGTGGTTGGTCAAACAGAATATCGATCCCGATGGCTTTTGCGCCCATCTGATCTAGGTTGCGCAAGGCCTCTGCCAAAGCATCGCGCGGCAAGGGAGAACGCTTTTCCAGATTGATAAGCGCCTGATCGTCAAACACCACCAGGACGATCCGGTCATCCTGCTCAACAAGGTCAGCCGAAAGCCATGATCGCATATCGTATAGCGCGACTTCGGCGGCGTTGGTGAGCGGGGTTGGCTCGTCGCCATCGCCCGGTAACACCCAACTGAAACGCGCGATGAAGACCGCCAGCGCCATCAGCACAACCGTCGCGATAAGTTGGATCGTGCCCGCCTCGCGAATGCTACGCCAGCCGCGCGCTATCAGGCCGCTGCGTTTTCTTTTGCCGCTCTCAGATGAGTCGCTCATTCCTGTCCCCCCAGACTGCTTTCACAGCGCCCGCATGCACAAAAGCGGTTCTGGGGGCGTTTCGCAAGGGAGCATTGCCGTTAGGCGACAGGCGCTTTGTTAACCTGAACCTAAGCATATAAGCGCCCGAAACTTCGCATATTCCCGGCTTTCGCCCCGGATCGTGCCGCAGATTTCTATCCAAGAATCAGAAATCGTTCACTTTTTTCTGTTCAAACGGTCATCGTCGCGAACAGATGCAGGAGCAAACATGCACCATCTTGCCGAAATTGGCCCCGTACTGGGCGTCTATGAAAGCTGCCCGGTTGCATTTGGCAATCAGGTTAATGCGCGCTATGCCTATTGCATGACGGGCAAGGCACTGGACTGGAACAGCGAAGAGCGCGCGGGCGCTGCAGTGCTATCGCCCAGCGGCCGAGTTGACGAATCCACCGCCGATGATTTCAAGCAGCATCTTATTGAAGCGGTCGAAGCGGGCCCTGCTGTTGCGGTGATTGATCTTGGCGGCGTGGACTATATGTCTTCACGCGGGCTGCGGGCATTGACGCTGGCGCAGCGCGCAAGCGCGGCCTCTGGAACCACAATCGTGCTGGCTGCCCCCAATGAAACCATGCGCGAAATTCTTGCGATCAGCCGGTATGATATGGTCTTCCGCGTTGCGGATACGGTAGAGGAAGCGCTAGGCACCGGCCAAGTGAACTAGTTCATGCTTTAGGGTCAACTTCGGGGGGAAGTATGCAGATCCGGTTTTGGGGGACACGAGGGTCACTGCCAGTGGCCCCGCAGGCATCGACATTCTCAGACAAAGTGGCAGACGCGCTTTTCCAAGCTGGCGGCAAGACTTTTGCAAACAAAGCCGAAGCGCTCGCCTTCGCTCAGAACGAACTCGAATTCGCCGTGGGCCAAGGCTATGGCGGCGCAACCAGCTGTGTTGAGATCGACGCTGGCCACGGGGCCTTTGTCGTTTGCGATATGGGATCGGGCCTGCGTGAATTTGGCCTCGATACGTTGCGCCGGCTTTCAGAGGGGAACCGCCCCAAAGAGTGGCACTTCTTCCTGTCTCACCTTCATTGGGACCACATTATGGGGTTCCCGTTCTTCGTCCCTGCCTTTGTGGATGGGGCTAAAGTCATCATCCATGCGGGCCACTCAGACGCTGAAGAGGCGCTACGCCGCCAGCAGGAGGAAATCTCCTTTCCCGTTCCGTTTGACTGGTTGAAAGCCGATATCGAATTTCGCACGCTCGAACCCGGCAATGAATACGAGATTGGGGAGCTCACCGTCTCGTTGATTCAGCAGGAACACAGCCATGCGAGCTATGGCTATAGATTCCGCGATGCGGCCGGAGTCAGCGCAATCTACTCCACCGATGCCGAATACAAGATCGACAATATGGATGCCGAAAGCGCCATGGTCGAATTTATGTCGGGTGCGGATTTGGTGATCGCTGACACGATGTATTCACTTGCTGACAGCGTTTCGATGAAAGAAGATTGGGGCCATTCCTCCAACATCGTCGCTGTTGATCTGTGTCACAGCGCGGGCGCCAAAAGGCTCGCATTGTTTCACCATGAGCCGACCTATAGCGACGCTGACATCCAGCGCATGCACCGCGAAACCATCCGATATGAAGAACTGACAAGCAATGGCCGCGATCTGGAGGTCTTGTGTTCGTATGATGGGCTCTGTGTCGAGCTCTGATCCGATCACACCTTCGCAAAAGCGTACACCAATCATTCGAGCGGTGCTGATCGGCGGCTTGCTTGGTGTTTTGCTGAGTGTCCTTATCGCAGATGTCGGGCAACGCCTGACTTTTGACAGCTGGCAACGCGTCTCCCCGCGCGAAATCACCACCGATAATGTAGCGGTGGTGCTGATTGATGATGAAGGGATGGACGAGCTGGGAGCTTGGCCATGGTCGCGTTATGTCATGGCCCGGCTGGTTGAAGAGATTGCGAAGGGTAATCCCAAAGCCATCGGGATCGATATATATTTCACTCAGCCCGATCCCCTCGCCCCGGAAGAATTCGCCTCGCTCTATCTTGAAGAGGAGTTGAGCGCCCAGTCTCGCGAAGAAATTCTGGCCTTACCGCGTATGGATGAAGTCTTCGCGCAAGTATTGGCGCAATCGCCCACCGTGTTGGCACGCACGGGATTTAAGGACGGCGTGCTCGAACCTTCAGACATGGCGTTTGGCCAAAGGGTAGATGGCACCGCGCCCGAAGGTGTTTCCAGCCCCGACAAATTGCTGGCCAGCATTCCCGCGCTCGATAGCGTGGCGATGTCCCATGCCATGGTTGACGGCATATTGGACGATGACAGCCTAACGAGAGGGGTTCCGTTGGCGGTAAATGTGGGCGGAGTACAGGCGCCCGGCTTCGCGCTCGAACTGGCCCGGATAGCGGCGGACGAAACCGAGCTGGAATGGGATGGAAACGCGATGAGGTTGGGAGATAGCCTGATCCCAACAGATGATCGCGGTGTGATGGCGTTTCGTATGGGGGATGTACCGCCCGCAGCCGATATTCCAGCGTGGGAAATCCTGACCGGAGAAACCTCTCCTGACATATTCGCCGGCAAAGTCGTGCTGCTCGGCGTGGGGGCAACCGGCACCTACGATATCGTCGCAACACCCCAACACTCCGAGATTTTCGGTGTGTTTGTGCAGGCTCAGGCGGTCGATGCGATCATCGAAGACGAATGGCTCTCGCGCCCCTTATCGATGATCGTGCTTGAGGCGCTGCTGGCGGCAGTCTTGATCGGATTGATCTTTGCAGGCGGTATGGTGTTGCGCAATTGGCCATTTTGGACTGCGGGCGCGCTGGCGGTTTCCTTGCCTTTCATATCATGGGCGTTGTTCACGCAGGCCAATCTGCTGTTTGATCCGGTTCGCCCGCTCACAATAGCGATCTGCGCCGCAATCGCGCTTGCCATCACCCGGTTTGCAATTGCCCGTAAGGAACGCAGCCGGCTCGCGCATGAACTGGTTGAAGAGCGCATCGCGGCTTCCGAGCAAAAGGGTGAATTGGAGGCCGCGCGCCGCATTCAGATGAGCATGGTGCCGGGTCCAAAAGCGCTGTCGCGTCTGGATGTGCGCGCCGAGATCGCAGGAGTCCTTGAACCGGCCAAATCAGTGGGCGGAGACTTTTTCGACGCGGTCAAGATCAATGATGATTTGCTGCTGTTCCTCGTCGCCGATGTGACCGGCAAAGGCGTGCCAGCGGCCCTGTTCATGGCGCTTTCCAAGACGCTTTCAAAAAGCAATCTGGCGCGCGCGGGCGATGGGCTGGAGACGGCGATTGCGGCGCTCAATTTCGATCTGATGGATGAGGCGGATGAGGAAATGGGCCTTACCATGTTGGCCGGCACAATCGATTGTTCAACAGGCGCATGTCAGATGATCAATGCGGGGCACGAAAACCCGATGATCGCCCGCGCGGATGGGTCGGTCGAGACCTTTGCGATGCGCGGCGGGCCTCCGCTTTGCGTGATCGACTTTCCCTACACCGCCGAGACCATCGACCTTACCACGGGTGACACCCTTGTGATTATCACCGATGGCGCAACAGAGGCGGCCAATTCATCGAAGGAACTGTTCGGCACTGCAGGCGTCACCGATGCGCTGAACAGCCAGCGCGTAGCCACTGCGGAAGAGCGCGCCAGCCATCTTGCCAAGACGGTCCGCGACTTTGAGGGCGACAATGATCCGACCGATGACTTAACGATATTTGCGTTGCGTTATCTGGGTGCAGGCAGCTGATTATCGAACGATAACTTCGACTTTGCGAAAGGCCGGATCGACCAGATCATCACCGGGAGCCTGCGCTTCGCCCACGCCATAAACGTCAGAGCGGTTGGCAGGATCAATTTCGACACCGAGATCTCGCATCGCCGTTGCCACCGCGACAGCCCTTGCGAGCGATATCTCATCATTCTTTTCCGCATCGCCATCTGAATCGGTGTAGCCGATTACCAAGACTTGGTAGCCAGGGCGCTGGTCGAGCGATGAGAGATGCGCCGTGATATCGTTGATCTGCGCGGCGGTCAGTTCAATCCGTGGCGCTTCATCATCGCTGATGCGAATGGAAGGGAAATCAGTCAGAACAAGCGTGGAAGCCGAGGGGGGCAAGCTCTCGATCAGTTCCACGTCGCTACGCCGCGCATTCCTGCGCTGGCTTACCCTTGGCCCGCGCTCGCGAAGCCGGGCCTGTTGGTTCGCCTGATCAAGCACGGCGAGGTCCTGATCATTCTCATCAAGCACCGCGACCGCGCCGACGGGACCGCCATCTGAATGGGTCAAAAGGCTAACCCGGTCTCCCGGAATGCAACCGGCCAGCAAGGTCGAGGCAGCAACGACAGACGCAGCCAGCGTCAATCGGCGGCGCGTCATCCTGCCACCTCGACGACAAAGGTTGTGCCGCGCACGCCCAGTGTCGAAGTCGGTGTCCTGATGCGCATGCGATCACGGCCAGAGCGCCGGATGTTGCCCGATGTCACACCCAGCCGTCCCCGGTTCACATCGGTGACCGACCTTCCGTTCTGACTGCGGCGGTCATATTCATATTCCGTGAGGGTGATCCGGCTGTTGGGACCAAGCGCAAAGCGTGAATTGTCCGACATGGTGATCCCCACACGCCCGCGCCGGCTGGTTCGCACTACATCGCCCACTTCCAAACGAAAGCCAGGACGCGCTGTGATCGCTCTTCCATCGCGGATAACTTCGACACCGCTGGTCACGTTCTTGATACGCCCAATGTCAGCCAAAGCCGGTGTGCTCACGAACAAAGCCGCCAGCGCGATAAGAATGCTTGCGTTTCTCATATGTCCTCCCCCTCAAAACCTGTGCTAGCACATGCGCATGAACCCAACGAAGCGATTTTCAGCGCATTTGGCGGACGGATGCGATCCGGGTCCTGTGATTGTAGGATCGCTAGAATTCGCCCGGGAATTACTTGCGAACACTAGCCTTGATGAAAGAGCACGTGTCAAGGCAATGGTGGTGATTGAAGAGCTAGTATCCAATTGTTTACGTCATGGCGGGGCATCGGGCGATATTTCGATGCAGCTCTTGCTCAGTGAGGTTAGTGGTGCATTGCAGGTGACATTGGAAGACACCGGCCCCGTCTTCGACCCAACAGAAGCGGATAGAACGCCAGGGCCTGACCCTGAGACCGGCGGCAGCGTTGGCTTGGCAATCGTGCGCAACTGGTCAGAGGGGCTCAGTTATTCCCGAAAGGGTGCCATCAACCGGGTAACGCTTGCAATACGTTAGGCCGCATGGATCAATGGATTGACGCCGCGCATCCCAAGTCTATGGCTTTGAAGTGTGGACACAAACAGGCTTCCCCAACCAGAACCGCTCGCCCAGCTGCTCACCCGCGGCCCGGCTGCCCTGTTTCTCGATTTTGATGGCACGTTGGTTGAGATCGCCTCTGGGCCTGATGCTATCAAGGTAAAGCCCGGACTGAACGCGGCTTTGCGCATACTTTCAGGCCGCCTTGAGGGGCGGCTCGCTTTGGTCAGTGGCCGATCAATTGAGGATATTGAGAAGCATCTGGGCCCCCTCCCCCTGGCGGTGGCGGGTTCGCACGGTGCGGCCATTCGTTCAGCCGATGGCGAACCACTTGGCAAGCGAGCGCAAGGGATCCCAGACGACGCCCGCATCACATTGCGCGAATACGCCGCATTGCACGGGCTAGATGTTGAAGAAAAACCGCATGGTGCCGCGCTGCATTTTCGCAGCAAACCTGAATTTGAAGAGCAGGCCAATGATTATGTGCGCCTGATCGCACTGCGCCATGATCTTACAACCAAGCGCGGCAAATGCGTCGTCGAATTGGTCGAAAAAGGGCGGGACAAAGGCAGCGCTGTCGATACGCTAAGGGAGAGCCAGCCCTTTGCAGGCGCTACCCCATTTTTCATCGGCGATGACATCACCGATGAAGATGGATTTGCCGCTTGCCAGCGTCTTGGCGGAGCGGGCATTCTTGTTGGAGAGAGAGGCGAATCATCTGCGGACTTCGCGCTTCGAAGCGTTGCCGATGTCCATCTATGGCTGGAGCTTAACTTTGACCCCACCTGATCTCTCATCACCCAATCTTGAACTTTGGCCCATCGGCAATTGCCAGGTTTCAGGACTGATCGACACTACGGGCGCGTTGGTCTGGGGATGCGTTCCGCGTGTGGATGGCGATCCGGTGTTCTGCTCTCTGCTCAACGGTGCGGCGCAAGATGCAGGCGTTTGGCGGTTTGAGCTGGAGGGGCAGGTCAGCGCTTCGCAGCATTATGTCCGCAACACGCCGATGTTGGTCACGCGGCTTGAGGCTGAGGACGGCTCTGCCGTTGAAGTCCACGATTTCTGCCCCCGGTTTGAACGCTCTGGCAGGATGTACCGCCCGGTCGCTTTCTCTCGGATTGTGAGGCCGATCGCTGGCACGCCGCGCCTTAAAGTCGCGCTTCGGCCGATGAAGGGGTATGGGCTGCAACTGGCCGACACCACTCACGGCACCAATCACATCCGCTATCTGATCGGCGCGCAGGCCATGCGCCTTTCCACCGATGCGCCGGTGGGATATGTGCTCGAAAACCGGGCCTACCGGATCGAAAGCGACCAGCATTTTTTCCTTGGCCCGGATGAGCCCTTTGTCGGCAATGTTCGATCCGAAGTGCGCCGGATGGAGGCTCAGACTGCGAAGTACTGGAAAAATTGGACGCGCGGCCTGCATATTCCGTTTGAATGGCAAGAAGAGGTCATCCGCTGCGCCATCACTCTGAAACTGTGCCAGCATGAGGAAACAGGCGCGATTGTCGCGGCGCTCACCACATCGATCCCCGAAGCCGCGCATTCTGAGCGCAATTGGGACTATCGATATTGCTGGATCAGGGACAGCTATTACACCGTGCAGGCGCTCAACCGGTTGGGCGCGCTCGATGTGATGGAGAAATATCTCGCCTATCTGCGCAACATCGTTGATGCGGCGAAAGGCGGGCAGATCCAGCCGCTTTATTCAGTGATGGGCGAAAGCGAGCTTGACGAAACCACCGCGGCGCATCTTGCGGGGTATCGCGGTATGGGACCGGTGCGGCGCGGGAACGCGGCTTATAAGCAAGTGCAACACGATTGCTATGGCCAGATCGTGCTGCCCACCGCGCAGAGCTTTCTCGATACGCGCCTTTTGCGCATTGCTGACGATCATGATTTTGCAAGCCTAGAAGAAGTGGGCGAAATGGCTTGGGCGATGCATGATCAGCCTGATGCCGGATTGTGGGAGTTCCGCACGCGGCAAGAGGTGCACACCTATTCCGCCGTTATGTGCTGGGCCGCGTGTGATCGGCTCGCCAATGTTGCGGCGCAAATCGGCAAAGAGGAACGGGCGCAAATGTGGCGGGAGCGGGCCGAGAAAATTGCGGAAACGATCGAGACCAAGGCATGGAAGGAGAGCGGAGAAGAAGGTGGCCATTACGGCGCCAGCTTCGAAAGCGATTATCTCGATGCAAGCCTGCTTCAAATGGTGGAACTGCGGTTTCTCTCACCCGATAACCCCCGCTTTAAGTCGACTTTTGCCGCGATTGAGAAAGAGCTGCGGCGCGGTGATCATATGCTGCGCTATGCCGCCGAAGATGATTTCGGTGCGCCTGAAACCGCCTTTAATGTCTGTACATTCTGGTTGATCGAAGCGCTTCATCTGGCGGGTCGCGATGCCGAGGCGCGCACATTGTTCGAAACCATGCTAAGCCACACCACGCGCTCAGGGATGTTGAGCGAAGATTTAGACTATGAGACCGGCGAGCTGTGGGGCAATTTCCCTCAGACCTATTCCTTGGTTGGTGTGATCAACTGCGCCGGGCTGCTGTCGAAGCTATGGAGTGATGTCCGATAGGACGCCTAGTTGTCATCTCTAACCGTGTGGCTGTGCCAAAGGCGCGCGGGGTCGCCGGTGCGCAGGGGGGATTGGCTGGCGCGCTTAATTCTGCGCTGAAAGATCGCGGCGGTGTGTGGTTCGGATGGTCGGGACAGGAAAGTGAAGACCGCACCGGCAATATCAACATGCAGCGCAATGATGGCGTCACCACCGCAACCATCGACCTGTCAGAGCGCGATATTGACGAATATTACAACGGCTATGCCAATTCGACCTTGTGGCCTTTATTCCACTACCGCCTCGACCTCACCGAATATGAACGTGAGACGGGCAAAGGTTATGAGCGGGTCAATGAAAGGTTTGCTGATAGCGTTCAGCCGCTGATCGAGGAAGACGATCTGGTTTGGGTGCATGATTACCATTTGCTGCCGCTGGGTAGCCGGCTGCGCGAGCGCGGGATCAAAAACCGCATTGGCTTTTTCCTCCATATCCCATGGCCGCCCACACGTCTGTTCGTCTCGCTGCCGTTTCATGAGCGGCTGGTCCAGACCATGCTCGATTACGATTTGATCGGGTTCCAAAACAATGAATGGCTCGAAAGCTTCCTGCATTATTGCCGAAAAGAGCTGGGCGCGGATGTCGATGAAGAGACCGGGATCATCCGGTTTGAGGGGAGGTCCGTGCGCGCCAAGGCCTATCCAATCGGCATCGATTGGGACCATTTTCAGGCGCAGGGAAAGACGGGCGAAGCAAGTGAAGCGGCAGACCGTCTGGTGAACTCCACCCGCCGCAGGACCGCAATGATCGGGGTGGACAGGCTCGACTATTCCAAGGGCCTGCCTGAGAGGATCGACGGGATCGGGCGGTTCTTTGACCAGCACCCTGAGCGCGTGCGCGATCTCGTCTATATTCAGGTCGCCCCGCCCAGCCGCGAGGATGTGGAAAGCTATCAGCAAATCCGCGCGCTGCTTGAGCAAAAAACGGGGCAGATCAACGGTGCACGAAGCGAAGTGGACTTGGTGCCCATCCGTTATGTGAACCGCGGCTATTCACATGCTGAATTGTACGGCTTCTTCAACGCCTCAAAGATCGGACTTGTTACGCCCTTGCGCGATGGGATGAATCTGGTGGCCAAGGAATATGTGGCCGCGCAAGATCCCGATGATCCCGGCGTTCTGATCCTGTCGCGTTTTGCAGGCGCGGCCCAGCAATTGGAGTGCGACGGAAACGGAGCGGTCTTGGTCAATCCGCACAGTCCTGACGATCTTTCCTCAGCAATCCTGACCGCGCTCGACATGCCTTTAGAAGAGCGCAGGAGCCGATATCAGGCGATGATCACCACGATTCGCGATGACAATGTTCAGTCGTGGACACAGGAATTTTGCGCTGACCTTGGCAGGGACATTTCTGAATAGGCCGCCATAACAATTCTTATCCAATTGCGTAGTTTGTGTTCTTGGTTAAGAATAACTCCCATCACGGACATCAGCGCGGGGCGGCGAGACGGTATGAGACTTCTGAGCAAAGCCAAGTTGGCAGTTATCTTGTCAGCATTGATGATCGGTTTGGGGATCACCTCGCCTGCCTCCGCCCAATCAGATAGCGAAGACGACAGCGCGCTTTCCTCCCTGCCCTTGCGCTTGATCGGCCCTGCTTATCCATCGGGGCGCATATCTGACTTCGCGTTCTTTTCTGGCGGTCACCACCATTATATCGTCGCCACAGCATCGGGTGGTTTGTGGGTTACGGAGAATGCAGGCGTCACTTGGAGGCCCATTTTCGACCGCGAAGGATCATACTCCATCGGCGTTGTTGAAATTGCGCCATCCGATGAAAAAGTGATCTGGGTAGGCACCGGAGAGAACAACGCGCAGCGCTCAGTCGCATTTGGTGACGGGGTCTACAAGAGCACTGACGGCGGCAACAGCTGGACCAATATGGGCCTAAAAGATTCGGGCCATATCAGCCAGATCTGGATTCATCCCGAAGACGCCGACACCGTTCTGGTCGCGGCGCAAGGCCCTCTTTGGTCGGAAGGCGGGGATCGAGGACTCTACAAAACAACTGATGGCGGGGAGTCATGGGAGCTGATCATCGAAATTGACGAACACACCGGCATCAATGAATTCGTCGTCCACCCTGACAATTTTGACCTGATCGTTGCCTCTTCCTATCAGCGCCGCCGCCATGTCTGGGTGCTGATCAATGGCGGGCCGGGCTCGGGCATTCACCGCACGGTGGATGGCGGCGAAACCTGGAGCGAAGTAACAGCAGGAATGCCGCGCGATGATATGGGCCGCATTGGCCTTGCCATGGCACCGTCTAACCCGGACATGCTTTACGCCATCATCGAAGGGCAGCCCGACGAACAGGGCGTTTTCCGCTCGACCGATTTCGGCCAGAACTGGACCAAACGCTCCAGCCACATGACGACTAGCCCGCAATATTACAACGAGATTCTGGTCGATCCGCAGAATGAGGATGTGCTCTACTCGCTCGACACATTCTCCAAACGCTCAACCGATGGCGGCCAGACCTTCACCGATCTCAGCGCCGCGCATCGCCATGTTGATGATCATGCGCTCTGGATCGATGAAAACAACACCAACCACCTGATCATTGGCGGCGATGGCGGCATTTACGAAAGCTGGGATGGTGGCAATCTTTGGCGTCATTACGACAATCTGCCAGTCGTCCAGTTCTACCGCATTCAGCCCGACAACGCCTCGCCCTTCTACAATGTGTGCGGGGGCACGCAGGACAACAATTCGCTGTGCGGTCCATCGCGCACCACCGTGGTCCACGGCATCGCCAATTCAGACTGGCACATCATATTGGGCGGCGATGGCTACAAACCGCAAATCGACCCGCGCGACCCCAATATCATCTACACCCAGTACCAATATGGCGGCCTTGCGCGCTATGACAGACGCACGCAGGAACGGGTGTTCTTGACCCCTCAGCCAGAGCCGGATGAGACCGCCTATAAGTGGAACTGGAACACGCCGCTTTTGATCAGCCCGCACAATCCAGACCGAATTTACTACGCGGCAGAATATCTCTTCGCATCGAACGATCGCGGAAACTCTTGGGAGAAAATCAGCCCTGATCTCACCCGCCAGATTGACCGCAATTCCTTGGAAGTCATGGGCCGGGTGTGGAGCGTCGATGCGATTGCAAAGAACGATTCCACTTCGATCTATGGCGCTGCAATTGCGCTCAGCGAAAGCCCTCTCGTGCAAGGCTTGATCTATGTCGGCACTGATGATGGGGTGATCTCTGTCACCGAAAACAACGGTGCGGATTGGCGCCGCCTCACCAGCGTTCGCGGCGTGCCTGATATGACTTTGGTGGAGGATATCATCACCTCCAATCACAATGCAGATGTTGCCTATGCGGCCTTCGACAACCACAAGCGCGGCGATCACACGCCCTATATCTACCGCACTTCTGATCGTGGACGCACCTGGACCTCGATTGCAGGCGACTTACCCGATTGGGGTTCTGTCCACACAATTGCCGAAGATCATGTGGATCCCAACCTGCTGTTTGTCGGCACGGAATTCGGCCTGTTCTATTCGCAAAATGGCGGGGCGAACTGGAAGCAATTGCGCGCCAATTTCCCCACTATCGACGTGCGCGATATCGAGATTCAGCGGCGCGAGAATGATCTGGTGGTCGGCACTTTTGGGCGCGGCATTTATGTGCTCGACGATTATTCGCCCTTGCGCACCAATGCTGCGGCTGTGGCCGATGCAGAAGCCACTTTGTTCAATGTCCGGGACCCGTGGCTCTATGTCGAGGGCGATTTGTGGGGCGGCACAGGCGGGGCGCAGGCCTTTAACGGCGACAATTTCTGGCAGGCGGACAACCCGCCTTTTGGTGCGGTGTTCACTTACACTCTGCGCGACGGGCTGGAGAGCCAAGCCGAAGCGCGCCGCTCTGCCGAGCGCGAGATTGAAGCCGAAGGGGGGGATACGCCCTACCCATCGTGGGAAACCCTTCGCGCAGAGGACCGCGAGGACGCGCCCGCCATCATCTTCACGATCACTGATGCCGATGGCAATGTGGTGCGGCGGATGACCGGGCCGCATTCCGCTGGCCTGCACCGGGTCGCATGGGATCTCCGCTACGAAGCGCCCGACCCTGCACAAGTTACCCGGCCTGAACCCAGCCTGTTTGGCAGCGCGCCAATGGGACCGATGGTCCTGCCTGGTACCTACACCGTGACCATGGGTAAACGGATCAATGGCGTGGTTACGCCTCTGGCCAGCCCGCAAAGCTTCACGGTCAAGCCGCTCGAAAACAGCCCTGAGATTGCAGAGGACCGGGCTGCGGTGCTGGCGTTCCAACAAGAGACGGCGGAGCTTTCGCGCGCTGTTTCCGGCGCTGGCGCAGCTTCGCGAGAACTGCGTAACAGGGTGGCGCATCTCAAAGTCGCGGTCGAAGCTTTAACACAGCCCAATGATGCGCAGCACACGACTATTCAGCAGATTGAGAGCATTCTTGATCAGACCGATGTCGCCATGTTTGGTGATCGTTCGGTGAGCAGCCGCAATGAACCGGTGCCCTTCTCCATCGCCGCGCGCGTGGGCCAAGTCCGGGGTTGGGGTTGGTCACACCAGTCCCCCACCACAGGCTCTGACCAGACCGCCCTGGAGATCGCCAAGACGGACTTTGCCGAGGTTCTGCGCCAGCTGCGCGATGCAGAGTTGCGGGTTGAGGTTTTGGAGGACGAGCTTGCGGCCCTAGGTGCGCCCTACACGCCGGGGAGCGGTGTGCCGAATTGGCCCTAAATGGTTAGTGGTCAAGAGCCGCCATCTTACAGTCGGTTCGTAGGCGCAGTTCTGAAGACTGCTTAATATCCGCTCGCCTGCCCGTCTTTGCGCATCTCGGTCGCGCCTGCATAGACACCGGTTTCCGCATCGCGCATGATCGCTTGATAGCCGCCAAACATGATGCCGTTGGAGACAACGCGAACCTGGTGACCCATCTCGCGCAGCCGCTCGATCGTAGCCTCAGGGATGCCCGGTTCGACATTGAGCGTGCCCAGCGGGTCGGCGAAGGGACCGTTCAAACCTTCGGTCGGCTGCGGGCCACCATCGTGGTTGATCCGCGCAGCATCGCCTGCCTCCTGAATGTTCATGCCAAAATCGACCATATTGATCAGCACTTGCACATGGCCCTGTGGCTGCATCCCTCCGCCCATCAGTCCTAGCGTCATAAACGGCTGCCCATCCCTCTTCACGAAGGCAGGAATGATCGTGTGGAAGGGGCGCTTGCCCGGCTCGTAAGCATTGGGATGATCGGGATCGAGGCTGAAGAGCTCTCCGCGATCCTGAAACATAAAGCCTAACCCATCAGGCACCAACCCGCCGCCCATGCCGCGATAATTGGACTGGATCAGGCTCACCATCATGCCGTTGCTGTCTGTCACGGTGAGATAGGTAGTATCACCTTCCCCTTCGAGCTTCGGCTCTGCCTCAGGCTCCCCTGGAGCAAATTCGGGGGTTGCGCGTGCCGGATCAATCAGCGCGAAACGCTCCGCGCCGTATTCGGGCGTGAGTAATTCCTCAGGGAGCGCTGCAAAATCAGGATCAGCGTAGAACCGCGCAACATCGGCATAGGCGAGCCGTTTTGCCTCAGTGATATAGTGAAGGACTTCGGCGCTGCCGCGCTCCCACTGGCGCAGATCGACATTGCGTAAGATGTTGACCATTTGCAGCGCGGCAAAGCCTTGTGAGTTGGGCGGCAGCTCGCACAGCTCAAACCCGTCGCGATACTCTGCACAGGCGACATCAACCCACTCACTGCGGTGGGCGGCGAAGTCCTCCATCGTGTAAGCAGAGCCCTGCTGTTGGAGGTAATCGACCATCACCTGAGCCAAAGCGCCTTCGTAAAACGCATCGCGCCCGTCACGTCCGATCATCTCCAGCGTGTTGGCGAGATCAGGATTGCGGAAGATTTCGCCGGCCTGGGGAGCGGTGCCATCGGCAAAATAGGTGGCGCGGGCATTGTCGAATTCAAACTCGAAGCTTTCAAGCCGCCGCGTGTAGGCGCGCAGCGAGCGATCAAGATACATTGCAATCACCGGGGCAACCGGATGGCCTTGGCGCGCATAGGAAACGGTAGGCGCAAGCACCTCGCTCATGGGAAGCCGGCCAAAGCGCTCGTGCATCGCAAACCACGCATCCACTGTGCCCGGAATCGTAACTGGCAGCGGGCCAACCGGAGGGAGCGCGTCCGCACCATCCAACTTCTCAAGCAGATCATCCAGTGTTTGCTCGCGCGGGCTGCGCCCCGATCCGTTGATCCCATGAAGTTCGCCGGTTGCTGGGTCATAGATAATCGCGAACAGATCCCCGCCAATCCCATTGCCGGTCGGCTCCATCAGACCCAAAGCAGCGTTGGCAGCAATCGCTGCGTCCACCGCGCTGCCACCATCGCGCAGCACTTGAAGGGCGATCTGTGTTGCCAGTGGATGCGCGGTGGCCGCCATCCCGTTCGCTCCATAAACCGGGCTGCGTGACCAATTTGCGCCCACGGGCCTGCCGCCTGCGCCGATCTGTTCTTCAACCGGGCGCGTCTCTTGAGCCACTGCGGGGCTGAGAGCCGCAGCCCCAGCCAGACCAAGGGCCATAGCCGCGGTGATGAGTACGAACCGCATGTCTGTTCCTTTCGCGCGATCTTATCGACTTGAGACTTTACCGCGATAAATGCTGGCGTCTACAGAAGCCGCCATGGTCCATTCAACTTTGCCGTTATCAAAGGACACCGCCTTGCGTCTTTTTGCCCTGTTGCTCAGCCTGCTCCTATCCGCTCCCCTCTCCGCTCAGGGCATTCAGCAGACCCGCGGCGATTTCGAAGACAAATTTCGGCAACTTGATGAGGTCCTGCCTGATGCCAATGTCTACCGCACCGCGAGCGGTGAGCCGGGGCACCAATATTGGCAGCAACAGGCCGATTACCGGATCAACGCGACGCTGGATGAAGACGGTCGGCGGCTGACTGCCACGGGCAATATCCGATATCAGAACAATTCGCCCGACACGCTGCGTTATATCTGGATGCAGCTGGACCAGAACCGCTTCCGCGAAGACTCCATGTCGGAGCTGACCGATGTGTTTGCAGGGCCGGGCCGCAGGGGGCCTGCATGGTCAGCGGCCAACGGCAATCGTCCTGCCCGGCTATCTCTCGAGGAATTGCGACGCCAACAGGCGATGGCCGACAATTCCTATGGCTATGACATCACCTCTGTCACCGCTTCAAACGGCCGAGCGCTCGATCACACGATTGTAGGCACGTTGATGCGGATTGACCTGCCCACCCCTCTGCGCCCCGGCCAATCGGTGAGCTTCAACATCGCTTGGAGCTACAACATTGTCGAAGAGAACGTTATCTATGCGCGCGGGGGATATGAGCACTTCCCGGATGATCCGCGCGAGGGCGGCAATGACATCTTCATGTTCGCGCAGTGGTTCCCGCGGCTGGTCGCCTATTCGGACTATGAAGGCTGGCACAACAAGGAGTTTCTGGGTCGCGGCGAATTCACATTGGAATTCGGCAATTACGACGTGACGATGAATGTGCCCAATGATCACATCGTCTCTTCCACCGGCGTTCTTGCCAACCCGACTGCTGTCCTCACCGCGACACAGCGCCAGCGGCTCGCCCGCGCGCGGAACGCTGATGAGCCGATGTTTATTGTGACGCCGGAAGAGGCAGCGGCGAACGAAAGCTCCAACCCCACAGGCAGCAAGTCTTGGCGTTTCACCGCGCGGAATGTCCGGGATTTCGCGTGGGCGACAAGCCGCAAATTCATCTGGGATGCGCAAGGGCACCGCCAGCCCGGCGCCGAGCAAGAGGTCGTAATGGCGATGTCTTTCTGGCCCAAGGAAGGAGGCGAGCTGTGGCGCAAATACTCAACCGCCGCCGTGGTCCACACGATGGAGGTCTATTCGCGCTACGCATTTGATTACCCCTACCCAACCGCGCAAAGCGTCAACGGACCGGTCGGAGGGATGGAATATCCGATGATCACGTTTAACGGGCCGCGCACGACGTTGAACGAGGACGGCAGCCGCACCTATTCGCTTTCCGAAAAGGTCTACTTGGTTGGCGTGATCATTCACGAAATTGGCCACATCTACTTCCCGATGGTGGTCAATTCGGATGAACGGCAATGGACCTGGATGGATGAGGGGATCAATTCCTTCCTCGACAGTGTTGCGGGTTATGAGTGGGATCCTGACATGCCGTGGACCCGCAGCCTGCCGCGCGATCTGATCCCTTATATGACGTCCAGCCAACAGGTGCCGATCATGACTCAGTCGGACAGCGTGCTGAACATCGGACCCAACGCCTATGGCAAGCCATCGGCCGCGTTCCATATTCTGCGCGATACGATTCTGGGACGCGAGCGGTTTGATTTTGCCCTGCGAGAATATTCGCGACGCTGGCGGTTTAAGCGCCCAACGCCAGCCGATTTCTTCCGCACGATGGAGGAAGCCTCTGGCACCGATCTCGACTGGTTTTGGCGCGGTTGGTTCTACACCACCGACCATGTCGATATCTCGCTGGACAGCATTCACCGGCTAAGGCTCGACACCGAGAACCCTGACATTGATCTGTCACGCCGCCGTCAGGAATTGGCGGATAATCCCGAACCGGTGGGCGTAAGGCTCAACCGCGAAGAGGGCTTGCCGATCTGGGTGCTGGAGAATCCGGGCGTCACCGATTTCTATGACGAGAATGACCGCTTCACCGTCACCCCGCGCGATACGCGCACCTATGAGCGGTTTCTCGAAGGGCTCGACGATTGGGAACGGCAAGTGTTCGACCGCGCGGTTGAGGAGGACAACAATTACTACGTCCTCAACTTCTCCAATGTCGGTGGGCTGGTGATGCCAATCATCCTCGATCTGCGCTTCACCGACGGGACGAGCGACCGGGTGATGATCCCGGCAGAAATTTGGCGGCGTGACGCCCGCAACGTTGCGAAGCTGCTGGTCTTCCCGCGTGATAAAGAGCTGCAAGAGGTTGTGATCGACCCCGATTGGGAAACTGCCGATGCGGATGTGAACAACAACCACTATCCGCGCCGGATTATCGAAAGCCGGGTCGAGGCGTTCAAACGGTCCGCCCCGACATCGCGCACAGGCCGCGATTTGATGGCGGAGGTGCTGACCGCTGAGGAAGAGGAGACTTCGGAAGATGCGGGTGGTGAGGGCTCGCAATAATGCGGTTTTTGCTCGCCCTGTTCGCGTTGATGATCGCTGTTCCCGCAGCCGCGCATCAGCAGAAAGTGACCGTCAGCACGGTTGAGCACAATGCGCGCAGCGGCATGATCGAAGTGGTCCACCGCGTGCCGCTGCATGACGCTGAGCATGCTCTGCGCCGCCTGGGAGCCCCAAGCGCCGATATTATCGAAGATGGGGCTAGCCGGTTGGCCTTTGAGATTTATGTTAGCCTTAACTTTTCAATAGATGTGGACGGGTCAGAAATCGCTATGACTTTGCTCGGCAGCGAAGTTGAAGGAGGATATCTTCTGGTGTTTCAGGAGGCCCCGTCACCGGGTCCTGGCAGCGAGCTCTTGGTCCGCTCTGCCCTGTTAACGGATATCTGGACGCGCCAAACAAATCGGGTGAATGTCGGCGCTGGCACCAGCCCTCAAACGCTGATCTTCAGACCGGGTGACCGGGCGAAAAGCGCGGAATTACGCTAAGCTCACTCACCACAGCCAGACATACAGCCCCACAAGGATCGCGACCGTGATCGCCGCCAGCGTGTTGAACAAAGTGCTGGTCGCAAAGGCGATGTCCTTGAGCTCGACCACCTGCTCCGCATCTGGTGCATCCGAGACGCGTGAGAAGCCGAAACCTGCGACTAGCGCTACCAGGAAGACGATCCATATCCGAATGATGAAAGGCACATCTGGCAGGCCGAACTTGAGCGCAATGTTTAGTATCACTGAGCCTGTAAGCGCGGCAAAAGCACCCGTCGCATTGGCCTTCTTGTCGAAAAAGCCCAGCACGAACACCACAACGACGCCCGGTGCGATAAACCCGGTGTATTCCTGAACCGTCTGGAACCCGCTCTCAAACCCGCCAATGAAAGGCCTCGCGAGCACCAGAGCAATCGCCATTGCGGTAAAAGCAGCGACGCGGCCCACGGTCACATAATGCTGCTCTGGCTTGTTAGGCTGCGCGCTGCGATACAGGTCCATTGTAAAAATGGTCGAGATCGAATTCATCATGGATGCGAGCGACGACACAACGGCGGCGATCAAAGCTGCAAACACAAGACCGCGAAGGCCAGCCGGCGCAAAGCCCATTAGCTCGCCATAGGTTCGGTCAGACCGTTCAGCCAACGCTTCACCATTGAGCATACCTTGCTGCGCGAGGATCACCGCCGCGATCCCCGGTATGACCACGATGAAGGGCACCAAGATTTTGAGGAAGGCCGCAAAAGCAAGCCCCTTTTGCGCTTCGCCGAGGTTTTCAGCGCCAAGCGCTCTTTGGATGATGTACTGGTTAAACCCCCAATAGCTGAAGTGGAGCACCCACAGCCCTCCTAAGAGCGTCCAGATACCCGGCAGGTCGCCATAGGCAGGGTGATCATCGCTCAGGATCATCTCAAAATGGCCCGGCATCTCTTGCATCAGATAACCAAAGCCGCCCAAAGCTCCATCGGCTGGCAGTGCGTCCAAGGCAAACCACGTGATGGCCAAACCACCTAGGACCAGGATCACGACTTGAATAATGTCCGTGAGCGCGACCGCTTTCAGCCCCCCATAAAGCGAATAGAGCGCAGCAAAGCCAGCAAGCGCCATCATGCAATACATGATCCCCCAACCCGTGAGTGACTGCACCGCGAGGCCGCCCAGCCACAGAACCGTTGTGAGATTGACCGCAGTGTAAAGAGCCACCCAAAAGACGCTCATCAGGTTCTTCACACCGTCGCCATAACGCTGCTGCAAGAATTGCGGCATGGTGTAGATTTTTCGTTTGAGAAAGATCGGCAGAAAGTACTTGGCGACGATCAGCAGAACGATAGCCGCCTGCCATTCATAGGCAGCGATCGCGATACCGACGGCGAAACCTTGGCCGGATTGTCCGATAATCTGCTCAGCTGAAATGTTAGAAGCAATCAGTGAGGCGCCAATGGCCCACCATGGCAAAGCGCGGCCTGCGAGGAAGTAATCTTCCGTGTTCTTGGCATGGCCGGCGGGTTCCCGGCTCACGAAGAGCGCAATACCGAACAAGGCAATCGCGTAGCCCGCAATGATCACAATATCGATCGTCTCAAGTGTCATGATGGCTCCGCTGCGTCACAGAAAAACAAATGCCCGACCGATCAGTAACCGGTCGGGCAAATTCTGGGGAGAGTTGGAAATGGGGTTCTCCCCGGAGAGAGCTAGAAATTAGCGCGCAATACCACCGTGTAACGTCTATCATTACGGAAGAAGTTACGCGGGGCCTGAAGACCATCTTCATTCACAGTCTGCGTGGTCTCCGTGACATCATCTGTCAGGTTTACCCCCTGAACACCCACTGTGATATTGTCGGTGACATCAAAGAACAACCAAGCGTCAAGCTGGCCCGTTGCGGGCTGGTAGATCGATGCAAATGGGAAGATCACATCCCTTGGCGTCAACTGAAACTCACTTCGCCAGTTGTAAGCCACTCGCGCCTGCACAGGCCCTTTCTCATACAAGGCAATGGCATTGATGTTATGCTCCGAAACGCGTGGGAACACATCTCTATCAAACTGGAACCACGCTACCGGAAGGTCCGATTCCGCCGGGAGATTAGCATTAAGTTCAGCAGCAACCCCCTCTGCATCCAGGGACACTGGATCGAACGTGATGAAGTTATCAATCTCCTTGTGGAACTCGGACCCTAGATCGCGCCGTCCGCCTTGGACTGTTCGACCTGTGCAGCATCCCAATCCAGCAGCTCACCAAACACTTCAGCATTGTGTTGGCCCGGCTCAGTCGGTGCTGTCCTGCGTATTGTGGAGGCGGTTTTTGAAAAGCGTGGGAAAGCGTTCTGCATTTTGAGCTTTCCGCGACCTTGTGTTTCCACTTCGATGATCGCCTCACGCGCTTGGAAATGCGGATCTTCCAGCATGTCTTTGGCGGTGTACACCCGGCCTGCGGGGATCGAATGCTTGATCATAAGTTGATCGACTTCATCGATGGTGAGCGTAGCAGTCCATTCGTTGATGAGATCATCAAGCTCGCCCTGGTTCGCACCGCGCGCCAGATGGGTTGCGTATTTGTCGGACTTTGCAAGATCGGGGTTGCCCATTGCTTCGGCCAAACGCGCAAAGATCGCATCATTATTGGCCCCGATCATAAACGGACCATCTTTACAGGAATAGACATTGCTGGGCGCGATACCGGGCAGGATCGAACCCGAACGCTCCCGGGTGAAGCCGTTATAATCATATTCGGGCACAAGACCTTCCATGACTTGCAGCACCGATTCATAAAGGGCGGTGTCAATCACTTGCCCCTCGCCCGTCTTTTCGCGGTGATGCAAAGCGGCCAATACGCCCATCGTGCCATAGGTCGCGCATAACGTGTCACCGATTGACACGCCCATCCGAGATGGCGGTCTGTCTGGTTCGCCAACGATGTATCGCCATCCGCCCATGGCTTCACCGATGCCGCCAAAGCCCGCGCGAGTAGAATATGGGCCTGTCTGACCATAGCCCGACATGCGCGCAATGATCAGGCCGGGGTTGAGAGTATGAAGCGCTTGGGGCGACATGCCCCATTTTTCCAATGTGCCCGGCTTAAAGTTCTCAATCAGAATATCGGCCTTTGCGATCAAGGCGCGCGCGATCTCCTGGCCTTCTTCAATCCGCAAATTACAGGTCACAGAGCGTTTGTTGCGAGCGATAACCTCCCATTGAACTTTCTCAGCCCCCAGGCCCCATTCGCGCATCGGATCGCCTTTACCGGGCGGTTCGATCTTGATGACATCCGCGCCCATATCGCCGAGCAGCTGGCCACAAAATGGTCCGGCAAGAAGCTGTCCCATTTCCACCACGCGCAATCCGGCAAGCGCCCCGGTGTTCGCTACCTCGGTCATTCTGCGGCCTCTGCTGCGATCTCTGCATGCCACAGAGGCTGGATTGGCGGTTCAAGCCCTGTTTCTTCCAGGCAGGTATCGCGCAGGTTCTCTATTCCCGGCCCGTAATCGAACAAAGAAAGCTCGCCGCGATTACTCTTCATCTCGTCACGCAAACTGGCTGTCGCGCTTTCATCGACCGAATGATTTGAATCAACGACCACGCCATATTCACGTGCGCCATCAACAGTAACGAGGCCTTGTCGCACTTCAAGAGCGACCAGTTCCGGATCGCGCTCCAGCGGATCGCCCCAGCCTCCGCCGCCCCAAGTTATAAAGTGTAGCTGATCGCCCTCTTTCACCTCGACATCTTCGACTTTGTTGCCGACGATCTCTTGGGTGCCATCGGCGCGCTCGAGAACTTTGGTCGCGCGCTTGCCTGGATGGCCGCCGTTCACGCCCCATGGGGGCACGAACCAACGGTCATCATGGATCGCAATCGCGCCATCGGCAAGGAAGCGATAGGTCATATGAATGCCATTGCCTCCACGATGCAGGCCTGCGCCACCTGAGTCCTTTGCGGTTTCGTAACGCTCAATGCGCAGCGGGAAGTATCGTTCGAGAAACTCATTGGGCACATTGGTGAAGCCGGGCCACAAGGAATGCCCATCAGGCCCATCTCCAAGTGGTCTGCCCGGAATGCCGCCAAAGCCGATCTGGAACAGCTGGAACCAGTCACGCTCATTCCCTTCCCTGTTGTCCCAACCGGAATAAAACAGGTGCGGAGAAGAAGAAAACCCGGCTGCGTTCAAAAATTCAGGCGTGCCCTGCCCCAGCAAGCCGCCGAGAATGTCGAATATCCTGCCCAACGCATGGGTGCGTCCAGAAAGTGCTGCCGGAAACTTTGGTTTGAGCAGAGATCCTTCGGGAATGCGCACTTCGATCAGATCGTAAAAGCCATCATTGAACAGGATCTGCGGGTCAAAGACCATGATCATGTAGATACCGAAGAACATCTTGAACATGTTCTCGTTGAGGTAGAAATTGATTGAGGCAGCTGATTGCGGATCGGTGCCGTCGAAATCGAGGATGACCTTGTCGCCCTCACGCCACATCGTGCATTTGATCTTGTAGGGGCCATAGCCCTTGCCATCATCGCAAATGTAATCTTCGAAGCTCGCTTTCGTCTCGGGAATAGCTTGTCCGATCAAAGCCTTCATAGCGCGGTGGTTGCGCGCAAGCAGCTCTTTCGTGGCGGAATAATAAACATCATCGCCAAACCGCTCGCACATCTCGATCACGCGGTTCGAAGCCACGCGGCACGATGCGATCAAAGCATTCAGATCGGCCTGACACCAATCGGGTTTGCGCGTCTGATGCATCACCAGCTTCATCAGATCTTCGTTGTATTCACCGTTCTTCCAAATCTTGACGGGCGGAATGCGCACGCCTTCTTGAAAGATCGACGTTGCGTGAATGGGCATCGATCCGGGAACCATACCGCCGATGTCTGACTGGTGACCAAACATCGATGTATAAGCCACCAAGCGGCCATCCTTGAATACAGGCAACAGCACGAGCCAATCATTGGAATGGCTGATAGCCCCACCAACCGAATAGGGATCGGACAAGAAGATCATATCGCCTTCTTCAACTGTCCCATCAAACCCTTCGAGGAACGGTCCGATGTAACTGCCGAACTGCCCCACAATCATCTCACCCGTGGGTGCGGCGATGAGCGGAAAGGCGTCGCCTTGTTCACGAATACCGGGAGACATCGCGGTCCGCACAAGCGTCGCGTCCATCTCAATGCGGGCATTGCGCAAAGCGTTCTCAATAATATCGAGCGTGACCGGATCAATCTCGACGGTGTTGAAGGGGGTTTGGTTCGACTGGACGATTGTTGCTGGCATTGATCGTCTCCTTAGGCCGGATTGATGAGGATGTTGCCGACAGCGTCGATGGTCGCGACGCAGTCGCTCTCGATTAAGGTGGTGGAGTCCATTTCGGTGATGATCGCAGGCCCTGCGATCGTATCGCCCTGACGCAGTCGGCTGCGATCATAAATTGCCGCCGCTTGCTCTTTGCCATCCATCCACAAAGTGTGATCACGGATTTTCGCAGCGGACGGGTCGCCATCGCCCTTGGGCAGTTCGGCTGCGTCCAGTTCCAGAGCTTCGCCGAGCGCCACAGCGCGCAGGTTCACAATCTCATGCGGCGTGTCCATGTTGAAGGTGAACAGGCGGCGATGTTCCTCGTCAAAACGGGCGAGAATACCCTCAATCCCCCCGGAATTGAGTGTGTCTTGATCGATCGATAGCGGCACCTCAAACGCTTGGCCCGCATAGCGCACATCGACTTCAAACTGGCTTGTGATGCTTGCCGGCGGCACGCCATCTGCCTCAAGTTCAGCACGGGTTTGGGCCGACATTTCATCGAGCAAAGCAACAAGCTCTTCCACCTCTGTTTGTTTGGCAAGCCGGCTGAAACTGCGGGCAGTTTCCGTCCGCATCCGTGTGGTCGCGTCGCCCAGAGCGCACAGAACACCGGGCGAGACTGGGCTGACTGCGGGCCAGCTGCCCATCAACTTGGCTACGGCGTTGACATGCAACGGCCCGGCTCCGCCAAAGCCCATCACCGCAAATTCGCGCGGGTCATAGCCCTGCTGAACCGAGATCATCCGTAAGGCGCCAAACATGTTCTCATTTACGATATCGATGATCCCGCGCGCCGCATCCATAAGGCCTACCCCCAAGGCATCGGCGATTGTCTGCACGGCCTTTTTCGCGCCGTCTCGATCAAGTTTGAACGCGCCGCCCAGCAAGTCTTCCGGCAGATAGCCAAGCACCACGTTCGCGTCGGTCACTGTGGGCAGTTCGCCGCCTTTGGAATACGCCACCGGGCCCGGGACGGCACCCGCGCTTTCTGGCCCAACTCGCAATGCCCCAGTAAGTTCAGGCACATGCGCGATCGAGCCGCCGCCCGCGCCCACGGTCTTTACGTCCAAGGCTGAGGCGCGCACCGACAAATGCCCAACTTCGGTGGTTCTTACCCGGCGTGGCTCAAGATTTTCGATAAGCGCCACATCTGTTGATGTCCCGCCCACATCGAGGGTGAGGATGTTGGACAGCCCGGCATTTTTGGCCACCCAAAGCGCTCCGGTCACCCCTCCTGCTGGCCCGGACATAAGGATGTTAACCGGGTGCTCTTCGGCTTTCTGACTGCTCATCAGCCCGCCATCGGAGCGCAGCAGCGACAGTTTGCCCTTAACGCCTGCATCTTTCAGCTTTTCGCGCAGGTTTGAGATGTAATTGCCCACAACCGGGCGCACAGCCGCGTTGGCGACAGTCGATAGAGTGCGCTCATATTCCTGCATCTCAGGAAGAACCTCGTGGCTCAGCGAGATTGGGACATCGCCCAAAATGTCTTTCGCCAGTTCTCCGATCCGGCGCTCATGGTCACCGTTAACATAGGCGTTGATGAAACTGACGGTGAGTGCCTCGATACCCTGCGACTTCAGCTTCTCTAAAGCGGCGACTGCAGCGCCTTCATCAAGTTCGCGAACCTCTTTGCCATCGGCGCCAATTCGCCCGGGCACAGTCAACGTGTCTTCCAGTGCTGCCAAGGGTTGTGGCTTTGGCCAAACAATCCATGCGGCGAGCCCACCGGGTACATAGCTACGCGCGATCTGCATAATGTCGCGGTAGCCTTCGGTCACGAGCAGGCCCACACGCGCGCCTTTGTTCTGGAGCACCGCATTGGTTGCAACCGTCGTGCCATGGAGGAAGAACTCGATATCGCTGGGTTCCACACCGGCTTCTTGAGTGATGGCTCTCACGCCATTCAAAATGCCTTCCGAGCTGTCATGCGGTGTAGATGGCGTCTTGTGCCGCCAAAAAGCCCCTGATGCGTTGTCAAACAGGAGCAGATCCGTGAATGTCCCACCAACATCCACACCCAACCGATATTGCATCAGGAATATTCCTCTTCTCGTGTCTTTTGAGTGGGGAAGCCCCCGGATTTTGCAACCATTGCAGGCAGTTCCTTTTGCATAAGCGATGCGAGCCAATGGTTGGTTTCAATCAAACCCGCTAGATCAAGACCGGTTTCCATTCCGGCCCGATCCAACATGTAAACAACGTCTTCGGTCGCGACATTGCCGGCGGCTCCTGGCGCAAACGGGCATCCACCCAGGCCGCCGATTGATGCATCAATCGTCGATGCACCCGCACCGATAGCGGCCCACACATTGGCAAGCCCGGTGCCCCTTGTGTTGTGAAAATGGGCGCGCACCGGGATATCGCCAATGGCCTCTTTCACACTTGAAACCAACCGCGCAACATGCGCTGGATTGCCTACGCCGATTGTATCGGCAAGAGCGATTTCAACCGGCTCCGCCTCTGCAAGCGCCCGCGCCATGGCAACAACCCTTGCCTCATCCACTTCGCCTTCGAATGGACAGCCAAAGCTTGCCGCAATCGTTGCCTGACCGGTTTTGCCAGCCTGCTTAGCCGTGTTGATGATCGCTATCGCAGCATCCACCGAACCCTCTGAAGTTTGACCTTGGTTGGCCATCGCAAATCGATCGGTAGCGACACAGACCGCGCCAAGCTGATCGATACGGCCGGTGGCAATGGCGCGATCAGCCCCTCTTTGGTTCATCACTAACCCGATATAGGTAACATCTTCGACGCATCGGCAGAGCGGCGCAGACCGCATCCGCATCCGCCATTTGCGGGACGGCTTTGGGATTGACGAAGCTGGTAACCTCAACCCGCCTTGCACCAGAGGCAATTGCGCGCTCAATCAGGCCCACTTTATCTGCCGTGCTGATCTGCAGCTTCTCATTCTGCAAGCCATCACGCGGGCTGACTTCAACCATTTCCACTCGGCCCAGCTTTTCCCGTAATGTATACAAATCAGCCACTACGCCGCACCCTTTTCAAGTTTGCTCATTCCATGATGGGCATCACAATAAGCATGAAAAGCTCGATGAATGTGGCCCGCCATAATGCTTTGGGCCCATGCACCGTCGCGGCGCTCGAAAGCGGACAAGAGGTCAGCATGCTCACTATGCGAACTCTGGAAAGCCTCTGGATCGTAATGCTGCGCCGTGCGCCACACCACTGGCTGCTCAATGAGAGCTGTCAGCAGGTTTTCTAGACGCCGCGAACCGGCCGCCTCCAGAATTAAGGCATGGAATTCGCGATTCCGGTCAAGAAACGTCGCCACATCAGGCCTTGGCCTAGCAATCGCGACTGCAATCGCATCATTGCAAGCCCTCAGCTTTGCCAATGTTTCGGCGCTCATCCTCTCAGCCGCTCTTCTCGCGGCATAGCCTTCCAGCATAGCGCGCAGGTCGAATGCATCCCCAACATCATCCAGCGACCAATCAGCAACAAAGCTCCTTTGCGAATCGGTGCGGCGAATCAAGAGATCGGTTTCCAGCTGCTTCAACGCCTCCCTTATTGGAGTGCGCGAAACCCCGCACCTTTCCGCCAGAGCCTCTTCCCCCAGTGGATCGCCAGCGGACAGTTCGCCCGAGAGAATCATACCTCTGATCAGCGCATATGCTCGGTCTGACGCTTTGGTCATGTCGGTGGCCTTAGGTAAAGTGACAGGGTTGCGGTGAAAGCTTGACTTCGGATAATTGTATACAATAAGAAGCGTGTCATGCAAGGCGAAGTCAACATTCGTCATGTCAGGGGTGGCGGGATCCACGCTGGTTTTGCGTCAGAGACCGGCAGACCCCTTTGGTAAGACAATCACACTCGCCGGCCGCTGCGCTTGGCGATCCAAGGGGAATGATCCAAATGCGTCACGTTCAACTGCTGAGCACCGTATCGTTTGCGGCTTTTGTCATAGCCGCTCCCGTCTCTGCGCAGAGCAACGCCACCGACGATGAGGTGGGAGCCGAAGACGATAATGCGATTATCGTCACAGCGCGGCGCCAAAACGAGAGGCTGCAGGATGTGCCGGCTTCGGTTTCGGTTTTAACGGCTGATGCTCTTGAAAAAACAGGTGCGCAGAATGCTGGTGACTTCGCACAGCTAACGCCAGGCGTGACAATCGTTACTGGGACAGCCGAGGCCGGTGACACCCAGATCAACATTCGTGGCATTAACGGTGCGCGCGATGCGGAAAGCTCTGTTGCGCTTGTTGTTGACGGTATCCTCAAAACCAACACCGCGCAGCTGAACCAGAACCAGGGTACACTTAGGCAGGTGGAAATCCTCAAAGGTCCACAAGGCGCGCTTTACGGCCGAAATGCCGCGGCTGGTGCGATTGTGCTCCAAACGGCAACGCCCGGCGAACATTTTGGAAGGCGCTGTTCGGGCGTCATACGCGAACGAGACGACTGTCGAGACAACTGGCTATCTTTCAGGTCCTTTGACCGACAATCTCGGCTTTGTCCTGTCTGGTTATTACCGGACCACTGATGGCTTTTTCACCAACGAATTCCTTGGACGTGACGTGGTCGACGATCAGGAAGTCTGGTCGGTTGATGGACGCATTATGGCAGAGCTTGGCGATGCCACTGAGCTCGATATCAAGGCGCGATACTCCGAATTGAGCGGCGCATCGATCAACTTCAACTCATCGTTCCACATTCCTGCCTTCGGGGGCACCAACCCGGCCTTCTTCGAAGATGTGAATGACCATCCCTTCCGCTATTATGGCAATATCCGCCCGACGAACGAGCAAGAGCCAAACAGTTTCGATATCTCCGCCAAGATTGATCATGATTTCGGCGATGTGCGACTGACAGCATGGGCGCTTTACTCAGATGTCGATCAGCTTTTGACCGCGGATGGTACGTCTGCAGACTTCGCACGTTTTATCAGCGCGGTTGACCCCGCTGTTAGCAACGTCGTGGACAGCTGCTTTGCCTCCACGGCTCAGCTTACGGGCTTCCCCGTCAACCAACCCGGTTTCATCGGTGAAATACCCGTCCCCTTCATCTTCGCACCCGCCAATGGCTCCACCTTTGGTGCATACAGCCCAACCACATGCGATGGCACACAGCTGCAAATCCGCGAGCAATCCGATATCAGCGCCGAAATTCGCTTGGCATCAAGCGGGGGCGATGCGCTCAGTTGGCAGATTGGCGCATACTTCTTGAACATCGATCGCGAAACAGGGGTGAGCATAGGCGGCGACACGGGAGCGGGCGTTAGCCTCGACCTATTCAACGCGCCTGGCAGCGCGAACCCCACTTCGCTTCTGCTCAATGACAGTTTCGACACCAACGTTTATGCGGTGTTCGGAAATGCAGAATACGATTTTGGCGATCTGACAGCCGGACTTGCCTTACGCTATGACATTGAGGATCGGTCATCGGAATCGCTGGTCCCAGCCGACGCGCTTGATCCCTTTACAGGCGGCCCGATCAACCCTGGCTTGGCCTTTGGCGCCCTATCGCCGGTCCAAGAAACCTTTAGGCAATTGCAGCCTAAGATCAGCCTAAGCTACCAGCCAACACCTGATCTCAACCTCTACGCAAACTGGGGCATTGGGTTCAAATCAGGCGGGTTCAACAATCAGGGTTCAGCCGCAATTATCGATGCGAACTTTGTCCAGTTCATCGGCGCGGATGTGACCATCGAAGACCAATATGACAAGGAAGTGTCTTCGGCTTTCGAGGTCGGGCTAAAGGGCCAGTTGGCGGATGGCGCCATCACTTTCGATCTAGCTGGTTATTACACCGACATTGAAGACATGCAGTTCTTCGAATTTTTCGTCGGAGCTTTCGGGCTGTTGCGTGTGGTCTCCAATATTGACGAAGTTGAGGTCTACGGGATCGAGCTCAACACGACGGCAGAGATTGTCGAAGGCTGGACCTTTTTCGGCTCTGTCAACGTCACCGAATCTGAGATCATTGCTAATTCGTCACGACCCTCAACCGTGGGGAATGAAAGCCCCTACACCGCTGATTACACAATCAATTTGGGAACAGAGATCGACACCCCGATCAACGACAATGTCAATTTGGTCATGCGCGCAGATTATCGCATCACCGGACCAACTTGGTTCCATTCCTTCCAAGACCAGACAGCACCGACACTGTTCTCTGGTTTGTTGCCCGGCTCTGCACTCGCTTTGCCGGCATTCGTCGGAGATGCCGATTACAGTGTGGCCGAACGCGACGCCTTTGGCGTGCTGAACCTGCGCGCTGGGGTGGAAGTGGGAGATTTCACCGCAACTGTCTTTGCGGAAAATGTGCTCAACCGCGAATATTTGAACGAAGTGATCCCAGCCATTGAATTCGGCGGATCGTTCATTTCACCGGGTGCGCGTCGTTTGGTTGGAGTTGAGGTCGGCTACCGCTTTTGATCCAGTGACCCGGAGCTGTCGGCGAGCTTCGTGCGGACTTGCACATAGACCTCGAAGTTCTCCTCGCGTACCAACGCCGACATGGAGACAGTTACCGATTTGAAAGAGCGGTCTTTGCGGCGAAGACCATTGCGCGTCGCCGGGATCGCTCTTTTGGTTTTGATGATAGGGCTAGCAGCATTTGCCTTTATCGGGGCCAACACGCGTGTTCTGTCCAAAGCCATACCTGAAATTGATGAGAGCGCATCCAAAGAGGACATTGGCGCAGCCGCCTTTGTCGGGTCGGGTTTCGGAGGCGTTTCTATGGATGCGCTTGAGACCAATGCGATTCCTTGGAAGCTGACGGCGGCGGCGCTGGTCTTGGATGCCCAACTTCGCGATCCAAACCTGCCTGCAAGTCAATCAGCACTGCGTGATGAGCTGCGTCGCTTCGGTTTTCTCTTTCCGCGTGACGTGGAAGGCGTGCCGGACTCATTCGGGCTCCAATACGGCGCCAAACCTCTGGGCATGACGCATGGAACCATTGCTCCGATAGGCGGCGCCAGGGTCGAAGTGGCCAATTTGGGTTGCGCTTCGTGCCATGCGGGTATTGCATATGATAGCGGTGGAAACCCTGACCCGGCGGTGGCCGCCATTGGTATGCCAAACACCTCCCTTGATCTGGAATCCTACACACAGGCGATCTTTGTCGCGTTGCGGCGGCACGTCAATGATCCGAAATTGCTGGAAACAGTGGACGCTCTGTTTCCCAATTTAGCTTGGAATGAAAGGCTTAGTCTTCAGTGGATCGTTCTTCCGCTTGCTCGGCAAAGGCTTGCCGAACTCGAAGGAAGCGAAAGACCTTTGTCGTTTCCCAATGGCCTGCCCGGCGCAACAAACGGGGTTGCTGCATTGAAACATCAGCTTGGTACGCCTCTGTTGGGAGCCGGCGGACAGGATCGCGGCTTTGTTTCCATCCCTGAACTCGCGCTGAGAGACAGACGCAACCGACTGCTTACAGACGGCGCCTATGCAGTTCCTTCTGGCACGCCCGACGCAGCAGCTCTGGCGACCATTACAAGCTTCTTTACGGTGCCCAGCATGGGGATCCACCCCGAAGAAGCGCGCTCGCACCAAGGCGAAGCCGAAGCGATTTTTGCATGGCTTGCGCAATACAAGCCGCTGCCATTTCCCGGGCCTGTCGACGAAGGCGAAGCGCGCGAGGGCTATGCTCTTTACGAGGCAGGATGCGCCTCTTGCCATGGCAGCTTCGTGTGGGAGCAAGGCGGCATTCCCTCCTTGGCAACCTATCCGAATTGGATCGGTGATGTCGGCACCGACCCGCTGCGCTCAGATGCTTTCGATAAATCGCTGGCTGATGCAGTAGGCCAAACGAAATACGCAGACCTGATCGATGTGCGCATCGGTGATGGCTATGCGGCGCCCCCGCTGGCCGGACTATGGGCGTCGCCACCCTTTCTTCATAACGGATCGGTTCAAAGCCTTGCTGCCCTGCTCGATCCCACGAAAAGGTTGCCCCGGTTTCAGATTGGTGGCCACGCGCTGGATTGGCGAACCATCGGAGTGCGCTTAAGCGAAGACGGGAGCTATCCTTCTGATTACGAGCCTTTTTCCACGCCGCAATGGGTTGAAACCACTCAGCCGGGCTTGGGCAATGGCGGGCACGAATATGGCAGCGAGTTGTCGACCGGAGAACACGCTGCCCTCATCGAATTTCTCAAGCTTCTTTAATCGTCGCTAACCAGCAGTTCTTCCACTGGAAGGCGGGCAGGATCGAAGGCACTGCCTTCGCGCCGACCGATCCGAAACGCGCTGACCAGCCTGTGATCGCTTGGAATGCCGTGTTGGTCTGCAATTGCATCGGCCGTGGGCTTATGATCCGCGACTGCCGCCAGAACGCTTGCGCCAAAGCCCGCAGCGTCAATTTCCAGCCAAAGCCGGTGAAACCTTCTACCGCTTTCAAATGGATCTTCGTCCTTTGGTCGGTGGAAGAGAACCACGGCAGCGGCGTTTGCGAACGACTTCGCTTCACTCAATAGAGCAGGTGCAAGACCCAAGGTTGCCAATGGTCTGAACAACCAGCCCAGCACTGCGCCTGCGCCCATCGCTTCGAATGCGGACAGTTTCATCGCTTCGGCATTCAAGCCATCGCGCGACCAATTGGCATGGCTGCGCTTAAGTCGCATCCAGCCCAACAGTTCCGCCCGAAACCCGTCTTGCCGCATGAATGCATAGCTTGCTTGGTCATATTGTTTTGCAAGCGCCACGATGTCCGCAGGGTCGAAAACCACTGTGCAATCACCCGCGCTTAGGGAGCGCGCTTTTGCTTTGTCGCCTTCTTCGACTGGAGCGAATGCGGCCCTGTAAGACGCCCTTGTCGAAAGGACGCCCGCAAGCGAGTCGCGCTCGCCCCCTTGTTCAAATCTCACACGCGCCACTTTGGTGAACCGGCCAAGGCGCCCTTCGCAGCGTTCGATGCTTGCATGCAACCCATGATCCGAGGCGGCGATTACCATGCCCTCAGCAACAGCCCCCAGACTGAGCCCGGCATCATTCCCGGTTGGATCACCAATCGTCAGCCGGCGCGATGGATCTTCCAGCAAGGTCAACTCGTGGCCGTCAATATGCCAACGCGCTGGTTGCACATTGTGGACACTCGGAGAAGCGCTCGCAGCCTCAATAAGCTTCCAAAATTGTTCGCGTTTCATTCGGCATCATCCAGCAGGCGGCCAACAATCTCTAAATCTCTGCTCAATTGAGATCCTGCAAGCGCTCCGCCGCTCAGGGCAAGGAATTGGACAGGATCTCGCGAAACGCGCAGCAAGTGGGTTGCAGAATACCGGCCCAACAATTCACGAGCCGCTGCATCGGGCGCGCCCTCTGTTTGCAAGGTATCAATGAAAAGAACTCGATGCCTGCCCAATGTCTCAACCGTATCATCGGGCAAATCAGGGACCATTCGCGCGTCGATCCGGGTGGCGGAGGAAAGTAGAGGATGCGATGACAAGATACCCGCAATGCTTGAATCGGCTTTAGCGATTTCGCTGAGAAGGTCGCTTTCCGGTTTGCGCGCGGCAGAGAACCGCTCGATCAGTAGCAGCAGGGCCGCAGACGCAGTGGCGCATGCGGCAATGGCGAACGATAAATCAGGTGGAGCCTTTAACAAATGCGCGCTCACAGCGGCTATTGCTCCCGCTCCCAACGCCACCGCGCAATCTGTGATCAACGATAAAGGCCGGGTAGACCCGCCGATCAAATGTGAACAGGCCAACACGAAGACCAGCGCAGCAAAGGGTCCGCCGCGAAAAGGGAGATCAGGGAAAAGCCATTGAAAGTCTGTCGCAAGCAAAGGCACAGTTACAATAAATGCAAGCGCTAGCACGTCACCAGCTGCGCGCTCTGCCGCGGGCACCGTGCCCCGCTGGGCAAAAAGGTGGAACAGGACGCCGCCAATGGTCACGCTTTGGTAAACTGCCAAAGCAAGGATGGCTTCACGGGCCCAAATAAGACCAAATGTGATTGCCAGAACGGAAAAGCCCACCGCTCCGCTTAAGGCGAGTAACTTAAGCGGTCGCGGTGCGTGACGTCGGACCAGTTCTTCGCTTAGTCGCAAAGTCGCCAATGGCAGCCAAGCTGCCACCACCATCACCAAGGACACAACGAAGCCTACTGGCCAGACAAACAGCAGCAGGCGCAACGCAAGCAAAAGCGCAATGAGCGTCAGCAATCGCTGAAGATGTTCACCAACACCCGACCTTGCGCCAAGGCGAACAATCCCACGCCGCGCCACTATGGCCGCGAGCAAGGCGATCGCTGTCAGAAGAGCGGCGAAGCCCGTCATCCCATAAGACGCTTCATAAACTTGCGAACCAAAATTGCTTTTAGAAAGGCAATCGGTGCGGGCAATGGCCGCTCAACCTTCATCGCATGCGCGTTGAAGAAATAGCCGCGATAATCCGTGCCCCCATCACGCCCAAGCAATATGCGAATGGCCTCTTCAGCCATTAGCGTGCCCGACATCGTGACCATGGTTGAGAATGAAAAGCGCGAACGGGTACCGGCTGCTACCTCGGCTGCCACATCAAGATCGACATATTTGTGGCTGTTGGAGTGGACAAGCACATACTCGATCTCTTTCATGAGGCACTCCACGCCCATTTCTTCAGTGATGTCCTTCCAGTCAGTGCCTAGTGTTGGAAAGCCAAGCCGCTCTTCCAGCCTTGGATCTTGCGGCTTTACGACTGTGACTGAAGGCAGGGGCGAAGCATAGGCGTCGATCAGGGTCCGGTTGTGCTGCTTGCACATCCGGTAGAGATGCGCGCCTGCGGCTGCATCATCCATCCCGTTGATAACCACATCGACTTTCGGAAGGATCGTATCGAGCTGATCAGTCCATTCGGCACCCAACACTTCCAGATCAATCTCAGGATTGATCTCGCGGGCCAACCGCGCTGCAGATGCCGCCTTCGGTTGATCGATAGTGTCCTTGCGGCAAAACAATTGTCGGTTCAGGTTTGACACCTCAAACACATCAATATCGGCGATGATAAACCGGCCTACGCCTGCGCGCACCAAAGCCATAAAGGCCGCGCCGCCCATCCCGCCAACTCCGGGGACAAAAACGGCCGATTGGCGCAAATTTTGCTGCTCTTCCTCAGAAACAAAACCGCGATTGCGGGTGGTCATTTCGGCATAGTCAAACTCAGTCATGATCGGGCCCTCAAACGTCCGAATGGAGCGGCGGCATCAAGCCACTGAACAACCGGCGCAAGCAACGCGCCTGTCAAAACGACGAGAGCCTGAACGCCAAGTTGGGGAAGCGCTGCTTTGGGTACACTGCGGGACAAGAACCTTTGCCCTGCTGCCAGATCGATTGCTCCAATCTGCAAGACATCATCGCCGCGCACGTAGTCCAGTTCGGTCTCACAAAAGGTATTGTAGCGGGCCTTGCGATGCTTGGTTGCGACCTCAAAGCTCTTCTTCAAATTGTCTGATCCGCCGGTGTAGGCATCTGTGATCACTTGGCGATTCAGATCAAAGCCCGCATCCTCGCCAACGCCGAAAGCCCCGCGATGCATGGCCATGATCTGATGCGCAAGATGGCGATGGGTGAAGCTTTGTGGGTTGTCGGATTGGGCCGGGTGGACCGAGCTGAAGGTCTCAGCCACCATGCCAACAACAGCCGGAACCTGGGTGACGCTGCTCACCCAAAGAGGGCGCATTCTCCCGCGTAAGAACAGCGCAAAGCATGTAAGGCCATAAAGGATCCAAGACAGGCCCCCGCTGCGCTCTTCTGGGTCGACCATCACAAGGCCGAGATGCAATACCTGTTCATCGGTCCCGCCAAGTTTCACGTCCAGCATCGGCATTGCGTTGAACGCGACGGGCGTGCCATCACTGCGGCGGGTGACGATTGTTATGACGCTGTGCGACCAGGCCGTATCGTCGTTAGAGAACAAGCCATAGTCGAGTTCCTCACCCGACAAACATGCTCGTACGATATCTTGGCATTGCGATTTGAGACGCGCCAAATGGTCATCGGTCAAGGTGTCGCCGGGCCGTTCCACGATCCGCACACGGTGATCGCGGCTGGCGTTGAACGATACGTCCAGCACATTCCCGGTTAGCGCTTTGAGTAGAAATAGCATTGCTCTGCGCCCTAACTTGCGACCTCCCCAGAACCCCGAAAGCTCCGGTGCCCTGACAGTCTTGGACTGGCTAGCAGCGTAAGCTAAACAGGGCGTCGATGAAACTCAGCGCCCGCGTCAGCCTGTGGATGCAACGGCGTGGCGAGCCCCAGCGCTATGCGATGACCTTTAAGAAAAGGACAGATATCTGTCAGCCAGAATGTCGAGCGAGCTAGGCCTTGTTTCCGCCCAATTCCGGCACTGGTCCCGGCTCCCAGTTTTCCCCAACAAAGCGGATGGGTGGTGCGATATGATGTGCACCATTCGCTGCCTCGACCAATATACCACGTTCAGTGATGTGCGGTTCATCAAGCGCTTCGCGGAAATTGAGAACGGGCGAAAAAGCCACATCCTTATCCGCAAACCACGCAATCCATTCAGCGCGGGTACGGCCAGCAAAAGTCTGCCGCAAGAACCGGATCAATTCGCCCTGCTCGCCTGCCTCAAGCTCTGCGTGCGCGATCAAATCCACGCGGTCCAAGGCGGTGAGCAAGTTGCGGGCGAACTTTATCTCTCTCCCCCCCAGCGCAATATGCTTACCATCGGCGGTCTCATAGATCTGATAAAAGGCCGCTCCACCAAGCGACCTTTGGCGCGAAGAAACCGGGCTTTCGCCACCTGCAATGGCGCTGCCCGCCGTGTGCGCGCACCAAGGCATCAGACTGTCGAACATGGCACAATCGATATAGGCGCCCTCACCCGTGCGGTCACGCCCAACAAGCGCCATCAAGGTTGCTGATAGCGCGGTCAAACCTGCCGCCATATCTGCGCTGGCAGCGCCCGGCACGACCGGCGTTCCATCGGGACCATCATTCACGCTGAGAAACCCAGCCAGCGCCTGTACCGCCATATCGTGCGCGGGATGATGCGCGAGAGCGCCTTCCTGTCCGAACGCGGAGATTGAGCAATAAATGATATTTGGCTTCAGTGCTTTCACGCTTTCATAATCGAAGCCGAGCCTCTTCATAACACCTGGCCGGAACCCTTCGACAAACACATCGGCCTCACGGCACAGAGCGGCCAATCTGGTGCGCCCTTCTTCGCTTTTCAGATCGAGAGCGAGGCTTTGTTTGCCGCGATTGAGATTGGCGAACCATACCGATTGGCCCGCCTCAAACGGAGCCTGTTCACGAGCCGGATCGCCAGTCTCTGGTTCGATCTTGATAACTCTTGCGCCCTGATCGGCCATCATAACCGTCATCATCGGACCCGGCAGGAACTGGGTCAGATCAACCACATTTATGCCCGTCAGTTTTCCCATCGCGCTCAAATCGCCCCCAACCTTCCATTGATCGACAATGTCCTGAGCACAATTGCTACGCACATCAAGGGCGTCTTCGTGTCGTGAACTTCAGCGATACTGCAAGCCGTGAACTTAGAGTTCATCTCGGTGTATCGGAAGCAGTGGCATGTCGGTTTTAAACATCCACTTCCTTTGCCTAGCCATAGACAGCCAGTTTCACGCGACCCTCGCAGAGAAACAGCCAGTGCAGACCGACCAAGGATTAAGCCAGTTTCAGCCGCGTGGCTTGCAAATCAAATGCACCAAAATCAATGGGGGAGATCAGGCGATGCTCTGCCCCGTTTTTTCCCAATCCGCGAGAAACGCCTCGATCCCCTTATCGGTGAGCACGTGTTTGAACAGGCCAAGGATGACCTTGGGCGGAGCGGTGATGACGTCGGCGCCGATCTTCGCGCTTTCGAGCACATGGGTGGTGTGGCGGATACTGGCGACAAGGATCTCTGTGTCGAAATCGTAATTGTCGTAGATCAGGCGGATGTCGGAGATCAGGTCCATCCCGTCAAAACCGTTATCATCGTGGCGTCCCACAAAGGGTGAGATGAAGCTCGCTCCTGCTTTGGCCGCAAGCAGCGCCTGATTGGCTGAAAAGCACAAGGTCACATTGACCATCGTGCCATCACCCGTGAGCGCCTTGCAGGTCTTAAGACCGTCAACTGTCAGCGGCACCTTGATGCAGACATTATCCGCGATCTTGCGCAGAACCTCTGCCTCTTTCATCATGGTTGCGTGATCAAGCGCGACGACCTCTGCGCTCACCGGACCATCGACGATCCCGCAAATTTCCTTGGTCACTTCCATAAAGTCGCGGCCCGACTTGTGGATCAGCGAAGGATTGGTCGTCACCCCATCAAGCAGACCCGTGCTTGCAAGATCCTTGATGTCGTCAATCTCAGCGGTGTCGACGAAAAATTTCATGCAAGCCTCCTTGCCTTGAGCTTCATAGTTCCGGTCATTGCACAGCCCGGATCGAGAACGCGCCAACCCCGGCGCTTCGTTTCCTCAGTTGCAAACATCGCGTTGGTCAGATGGCTAACTGGTTCAAGGCAAAAGAAGTCTTCTTTCGGACTGTAGATGACCAATTCGCGAAGAGTGTGATCGGCCACGACTTCCACCGCCAAATTTCGTGCTGGCCATCTAAGTTGGGCTACGCCGTTCCACCCAGAAAAGCTGTGATCAAGCCTTTGGCCCGCGACAGCAACGTGGTCCTGCGGCTTCCAACCCGAACAGACTTCTTGGGAAGGGAGGCCCAGTTCGTCTTGTTCCCATTTGCTATCCAGACCCATGCTCATGAGGCAGTCTTGGCGGGGAAAGTAGGGATGAAAGCCGATGCCAGCCGGAAGCGGTTCCGTGCCGATATTTGTAAGCGAAAGTTTCGCGACGAGCCCATCTTTACCGACGCTAAGGTCTTGTTCCGCCCGGTACGCACTCGGCCATGGAGATTCTGAATCTATCAGAGCAATCCGAAGAGTGCGTTCTGTAAGTTCTTCAACCAGCCACTCCTTCTGCCATCCGAAACCGTGGATCGCGAGCTCACTATCTTGAAGGTATCGCGGTAAGCTGATCGACCCGCCATTCACGACAACGTCTTCGCTTAACCGGTTTGAGAACGGCACAAGTGGGAACATTGCTGACTGGAGCGGATCTTCGCAACCGCCGACGGACGAACGAAGCACATCACAATCGAACCAAGTAAGCGAACTTAATACACCACCATTGCTCGGATCGCATTCCAACCGATACCCCTCGCTTTCGATTGTTGCAGTCTGCATTTCCCACCCTGTTTAGCGCATTGCCAACACCTAAAATAACATTGGGTGTTGTGCTTGCCTGAGAATTCATGGTAGCGCTAACATACTGGGATGAAGGAATGCAACAAGCATGTTCGACCGCAAAAAGCATCTATCGATAGTCGGAGTGATTGGAAGCTTAATCCTCGTCACTTCAAGCCTATCAGCTTGCGAGCACACGGTGGCGGAATCCGAGCCACGTTTGTATTTTATTGGTCAGGACCTTGGTGCAATCCGCGGATACAATGAAAGCCAATGCTGCATCGATGCCAATGGCGGAACTGCTTATCTGGGCTTCTTCAGCCTGCTCAATCCGGAGGCGAATTACGGCGGATTAGGGGTGGATTCGGAACTTCAGCCTGTTGCCAGTGAAGCCGGTTGGGGTGCCGGACCTGTAAGCGCGAGGAAAACAGCCGAGGAAGCTGGCGGCGAGTTTCTAGCTATCGGGCTATCCATGACCGAAGAGCCAAACCCGGGTGATTTTGCGCGGATCGCAGAGGGAAAGTTTGACGCCGAGATAGACCATCTTGCTGCCTTCATTGAATTGACCGGCAAGACTACCCTGCTTCGGATCGGATATGAGTTCGACGGGTCCTGGAATGGTCCTTACGCAAACCAACAAGCCTACATCTCAGCTTGGCGCCATATCGTTGAACGCATACGTGCCAAAGGCGTCTCGAACGTGCAATTCGTCTGGCAGGGGTCAGCCTCTCCGATTGATGATGTGATCGATCAAGGGCACGAGGACATTGCCGCTTGGTACCCGGGCGATGAATATGTCGATTGGGTCGGCACAAGCTGGTTCTTGCTCGCGGATGAGATCCCTGACGCGGCAAAGTCAGACAACTTCACGCCCAAAAGCCACCGCGAACTGACTGACGAATTGGTCGAGTTTGCACGCGCACGCGGCAAGCTGGTCTTTGTCGCTGAATTGTCGCCCCAAGGATTTGATCTTGATGAAGGCACCAGGCGAAACATCGGTGCGATATGGGATGGCGATTCCGGTGAGGACCTGCGCACCATGTCACCGGATGAAATCTGGCGCACATGGTATGCCCCGTTTCTCGACTATCTCGATCAGAACAGCGATGTGATCCAAGCGGTCGCATACATCAACGCAGACTGGGATTCGCAGCCTATGTGGGGCGCGCCCTATGCGTCGGGCTATTGGGGGGACTCGCGCCTTCAATCCAGCCCTGAAATAGCTGAACGATGGAATGATAAAATAAGCGCGTGGCGCAGCAGCCAAGCAATGTAATGCGAGCCGCATAAGCGGCCATGCACAACTCAAGGGAGAGACGATCATCACTGCTGGAGGATCAGGAAAAACACCCTATTTCTGGGCTGCAATCGTTGCCGTAGGAGGTTTCCTGTTTGGCTTTGATGCAGTGGTGATTTCAGGTGTTATTGGCTTCATCACGCCCGAATTTGGGTTGAGTGACCTCCAAATCGGTGCGGTTGTGTCCGCGCCCTCTTTCGCCGGAATTGCCGCCGCGCTCTTGGTCAGCACAGTGGCAGACATGTTCGGTCGCAAACGGATCCTTCTGCTGCTCGGCGCGCTTTACGCCATTTCGGCCGTTTGGTCTGCCCTTGCCACCAGCTTTGAAACCTTGGTGATTGCACGCGCTATCGGCGGATTTGCGTTTGGTTCGCTTGGTCTTGCTCCGATTTACATTTCAGAAATTGCCCCAGCGAAGAGGCGCGGTCAGCTGGTGTCCTTCAACCAGTTCAACATCGTTATCGGTTTTGCGATCGCGTACTTCGCAAACTACTTCATTCTGCAAATCAGCCAGTCCGACCTTGGATGGGTCAAGGACCTAGGGATTGATCAGCACCCTTGGCGGTTCATGCTTGGAGTTGAGGCCATTCCAGCGATCTTATGGCTGCTTGCGTTGACCGCTGTGCCGGAAAGCCCGCGCTGGCTGGCGCTGAACGGACAAGACAGCCGAGCGCGCGAAGTCTTTGCCCGCGTCGCACCGCTTGAAGCGGTCGAAAACCTCATGCGCGAGGTCATGGAAACTGCAAGCGTCGCTGCCAAACCCGTCGGCCAACGCATCGCGGCTCTTACAAGACCGCGACTGCGCTTCGTCCTGTTGGTTGGTGCCATTCTCGCGACGGCACAACAGATCACAGGCATAAACGCAGTATACTTCTATGCACCTTCGATATTTGAGCAGTCGGGCGTCGGGAGGGACGCCGCTTTTGCGCAAGCAGCGATGATCGGTGTCACCAATGTCGTGGTGACAATCATTGCAATGATCCTCATTGATCGCTTAGGCCGGCGGCCGCTATTGCTGATCGGTATGGTCGGTGTGACCTTTAGCATGGCCACGATCTCATACGGATTTAATCAGGCGACATACGCACTGGAGGCCGAAGAAGTTAGCCAGATTTCCGAACAAGGAGATGAGGATGCAGTTGCACTGACAGGGCTGCAATCAATCGCCGGTCAGAACTTCCAAAGCGATCTCGCCTTCAAAAAAGCCGCAAGCGAGGCGATCGGAGAGGCGATCTATCGCAAGCATGAATCTCTGATCTTGCAGAACGCGACTTCGCTTAATGCCACATTGATCCTTGTCGGTATTCTCGGGTTTGTCGCAAGCTTCGCTTTCTCGTTAGGTCCGGTGATGTGGGTGATGTTGCCAGAGATCTACCCCAATGCAGTGCGCGGCGTCGCTATGGGCGCAATCGGCTTCGTCAACGCGGTTGTCAGCTGGGGCGTGCAACAGCTCTTCCCCGTTATGCTCAACGGCTTGGGCAGCGCCATGGTTTTCGGGATTTACGCTGCGTTTGGCCTTATATTCCTGATCTTTTTCTGGTGGTTGTTGCCAGAGACCAAAGGCAAATCGCTTGAACAGCTCGAAGATGAACTGGTCGGCACCGATTTGGAGAACACATAATGCGCTGGGGTCTCTTAGCAACAGGAAGCATCTGCCGGCAGTTTGCCCGCGATTTGCCACATGTGCCAGGCGCCGAGCCCACCGCTGTGGCATCGCGAGATGGGGCGCGCGCTGACGCGTTTGCCAAGGAATTTGGGTTTGCAAAGTCCTATGGCGATTATGCTGGGCTCTTGGCTGATCCTGACATCGACATAGTCTATATCGGCACGCCGCATTCTGAGCATCTAGCCAACGCGTCTGACGCAATGCGCGCAGGCAAGCACGTCGTTTGTGAGAAACCGCTAACTGTAACGCCGCAAGAAAGCCGCGAATTGGTGCGCGTCCAGCAAGAGACAGATCGCTATCTCATGGAAGCGATGTGGACCTGGTTTCTCCCGGCAATCCGCCAAGCCCAGCAATGGATCGCAGACGGGAAAATTGGCGAACTTCGCCATGTTAAAGCAGACTTTGGCTACCCGCAAAAGTTCGATCCCATGAGCCGGATGTACAACCCTGAATTGGCGGGTGGATGCTTGCTCGACATGGGTGTCTATCCAATCGCGCTCACCTGGTTGATGCACAAGTCGATGCCCAACTCTATCCATGTCACTGGCCGCAAGGCGCCATCTGGGGTCGACGACGACTTCTCGGCCGTGTTTGAGTATGCTGACCACACAGCGACCTTGGGCTCATCCTTTCGCTGCAAGCTGCAAAACTGGGCCTATCTGATCGGCACAGATGGCTACATCGCGATCCCCGATTTCTGGCGAGCGAAAGAGGCGATGCTGTTCGAACTCGATACATGTGTCGAGCACTTCGAGGATGAAAGGGCGCACCAAGGTTTTGCCTTCGAAGCGATTGCAGCACAGCAGGACATTGCAGCTGGAAAGCGTCAGTCAGACGTCGTTTCGCTCGAAGATAGCATTGCGATCCAAGAGCTTATGGATGCCGTCCGCAAAGCGATTTGATTGAGGAGCCGCGCTAGGCTGCCCGTTCCTCAACCACTTCGGACGTCGAGAACCGGTAACGCATATTGCGATAGACGCAGACGTCTGTGATGTCGTCTTGCGTGCCCTTTGGGGCGGCCCGATGGTTCAGCGAAAAACGATCTCCGCCGTGCACCGGCATGACTTTGTGCCAACAATGACCATGCAAGAGCAGCAGGTCCCCGCTCCCCGGGCGCAGCACAATTTGCCCATCAAGCTCGCCATTGGGTTCTCCAACCGGCACCTCGCCAAATTTGTGCGATCCTGGGACGACAACCACCTCGCCGCCAATTTTGGGATCAATCGCCACCGGATAAATGAGCCGGTTTAGATTGTGATGCGGTGCAAGCTCGGGCGGGCAATCCTGATGCCACGCTTGCCCCACGGTTCCCTGCTTGGAAAACATCGCCATTGAGTAGAGGTTTTTCCATCCCTCACCAATCAGAGCTTCGGTGATCTCGGCGAAGTTAGGAAAGCCGTCGACCTGATCAAACAGGGCAGCGACATTGGTCGGCGCCTCTCTCTGGGGGAACCAAGGCACAATCTCGGCCTTGGATTTGTCGATGAACTCATCGTTGTGCTGCCAATCCGGATCACTTCCGAAGTGACCAAGGCAGGCCTTGGCGACCTCCTCCATAAGGCTTGCAGCAAAGAATCCCGGTAGATGGACGAAGCCGTCTATCTCGAATTGTTCCTTTAGATCATCGAACATGGAGTTCCGCCTTCCTGAAGAACAAGGGCCGCCATCCCTACGAGATGGCGGCCCAATGTGCGCTGCGCGGGAGAGTTGCGCAATCGCTTAGAAGCTGGCGCGAACGCCAAAGGTTACACGCGGCTCCTGATCGTTCTGGAACAGGAACTGGTTCTCGAACCGACCACGTTGGCGTTGGTCTTCGCCAAAGATGTTGATCACGTCGGCAAACACCGTGAACTGGTCAGTCACGTTGTAGCTCGCGCTCGCGTCGACCTGGAAATACTCGTCGAAGAACACGGGTTCACCGGGAACGCGAAGCTGGTTGGTCGAGAACAGGAATTCATCACGCCAGTTGCCAGCGATCCTGATTTGGAATGTGTCCGTCTCGTAGAACGCGACGATGTTCGCTGAATCCGACAAGCCAAGCAAGTTGACCTGTTGAGTGATTGAATTCGGATCGAATTCCGCATCGCTATCGACAAAGGTGTAGTTGAGCTGGACGCCTACACCAAAGTCGAAGACATGTTGCAGTGCAACTTCAAGACCATTGATCGTCGCGCTTTCGTCTTCGTTGAACGGCTGACTGATCGAGAACTGAGCAACCGGATCTCCAGCGTTTCCTGTTACAGGGCCACTGCCTGATGTTCCGGCCGCCGCAGGCACAAAACGCGCACTTGGGTCGGTCAGTGGATCGCCGTTCACATTGGGCAGAGGAGCAGTGATTGTCTGCGTGCCGATGAAGTTGCTCACGTTCTTGTAGAAGTAGTTGACCGCAAACAGGCTGCTGCGGGAGAAGTACCATTCAAACGCAAGATCGAAATTGTCGGCCAAGAATGGCTGCAAGTTCGGATTGCCCTGGAACGCATTGAATGGACCAAATGGATCAACCTCTGCGATCAACAGTGACGGCCTTAGAGCGTTGAGATCAGGACGAGCCAAGGTTCGACCGTAAGACGCCCTTACAACCATATCATCGCGTGGACTAATCTGAAGATCGATTGCCGGCAGGAACTCGTCATAGTTGCCCTCCAGCGTGAACGGGACAATGTCAGGTGAATTGATGACAACCTGCTCGGTCAAGCTGGTGGTTTGCAATGCGACGGGCAGGTTCTGGAAAGCTGTACCGGTCACGTCGGTCGTTTCGTATCGAACACCAACCGATGCCCTCGCATCCATTCCAGCAACCTCACCTTCAAAATTGAAGTTTGCGTAGAATGCCAACGACTCTTCCTGCACATCGAAGTTTTGGATCTGCGGGACGATATCGCCGGGCTGGAAGAAGAAGGTGTCGAACAGCGCCCGCGCATCAGGTGTACGCAAGATGGTTGGGAAACCACCGGGAATTCCGCTTCCCTCACCCGGGATGAAGAAACCAGAACCCTCACTGCAGGCCGTACAGGGAAGCGTGACTGTCGCACCGCCAGGGAAGGTTGGGTCAGCACCCAATCCCTGGAACACAAAACCAGAGCTGACCCCCGATGTGCTGACCTGATAATCGATGTAGGACGCTCCGAAATCAAGCGAGCCAAGCATGCCGCTATCCGGCTCCCATGTTCCTTTGAACTGGAACTGATCTACATCGTTGTTGATAGAAATGTTGCGAACAAACGTTCCAAGCGGTGAAACACCGTCAGGATCAAGGAAGCTATCAACTCCCGGGATCGATGCGCCGCCACCAAAGGGCTCCTCTCCGCGGTTTGCCCCGCTGTCATCGATCGAAACCTGAAAAGGTCCCTCACCATAGGCGAAGGCAAAGTTCACTCCCAGAGCACCCTGATAAAGACCCAAGAGGTCGTTCAATTCGCCATCAGGCTGACTTTCTGAAGAAGACGTGTGGAAGTCGAAATCAAAGTTCAGATTGTCGGTAACGTCCCAGCTCAGATTGGCACCAAATGAATCGTTCTCAACCTGCAATTCGTTACCATAGAAGAGGAAATCTGCGGCACCACTGAACGCATAGTTGGTGAAAGTTCCATTGCTATCGACGGTCAAGCTTTGAATGCCGTGGTTAGCGGTGTCTCCAAATACACCAGTCTGGAAACGATTTTCGAGTCTCTCGAAGCGGGAAAGCGTGTAGTCGACAGTTGCGACCAAACCGTCGACCGGCTCAGCCTGCAGAACGAACTGTGCGTTGATCCGCTCACGCTCATTGTCCGACACCTCTGAGATGTGGGTGATGGGACGATAGAATTGCGTGTTGCCGCCGCCGGCTGCTGCATCAAGTGCGGCGAACTCATTGGAATCGGGGGTGATCAAGAACCAACCATCGGTGTGCTCTTCATTCTCTCTAAACTCTCGCTTTGAGTATGAGCCATTGACGAGAAAACCGACCCGGTTATCGGCGAAGGTAAACGAAGCCAATCCGCCGAATTCGGGGGTAAAACTGCTAGAGGGCCCTTCAGAGGCGAAGTCGTGATTGACCGCAGCACGCAAATTCACAGTGACGGGGTCGAGATCAAGCGGGCGCGCCGTCCTTATGTCAATCGTCGCACCAATGCCGCCCGTCGGAAGATCCGCTCGACCAGTCTTGAAGACATAGACGCCAGCAACCGATTCAGCGGCAATCTCAGCGAAATTGAACGCACGGCTCTGAGTTGCCGAGCTGACCGTTTCTTGCTCAGGAGAAGATGCGACAGGCATTTGACGTCCATTGAGCGTCACAAGGTTGAAGCTGGGCCCCAAACCACGGACAGTCACCTGGTTGCCCTCATTGTTCTGCCGATCAATCGAGACGCCAGTCACACGCTGCAGCGACTCGGCAAGGTTCGTGTCAGGGAAATCGCCAATATCTTCCGCCGTAATCACGTCTACGACGCCAGCCTCATCGCGTTTCAGTGAGATCGCCTCATCAAGCGAAGCCCTGATTCCGGTGACCACAATCACATTGTCAGAATCATCTGCATCCTGAGTGTCTTGTGCGACCGCAGGCATACTCAATAGCGCGCATGATACCGCTACCATACTCGCACCAAACCGATAGGCTTTCATTTCCCTCTCTCCCAAATGATTGGCACCTCATACTGGGTGCTCTTATTTGTGTTAGCGCTAACACTGATTGCAAAATACGGATTTGTCAAGGGCCGCGCTCTCACAATTGTCTTCAAATCGTCCTATTAATCACATTTTCTAAGAATTCTTGTCGTCCCGACCTCGGCGTCGGGCTGCATTTCTCACTGACGGCCAGTTCGGATATTTGTTGTAGACTAAGATCGCCGTTCAGCATCTTTGCCGCTTCTGGCTCGCTCCACCCGGCATATCGATCAGCGACAAAGTTCGACAGCTCGCCGTTTTCAATCAAAGAGACTGCCGCCAGGAACGCACGAGCGGTGAGATCGATCGCCCCCACATGCCCGTGGAACAGATCGACCGGATCTATGCTTTGGCGACGAACCTTCGCATCGAAGTTCAACCCGCCATTCTTCAGGCCGCCTGCCTTTTGGATGTAGTACATCGCCAAAGTGAGCTCGCGCAGGTCATACGGAAACTGGTCCGTATCCCAGCCATTCTGTGGGTCACCGCGGTTCATGTCTATCGAACCAAAGATGCCCAAGTCACCCGCCATTGCGATTTCGTGTTCGAAACTATGCCCAGAAAGCGTTGCGTGGTTTGCCTCGATATTGACTTTCACCTCGTCCTCGAGGCCATATGTCTTGAGGAAGCCGTAAATTGTGTCGACGTCGAAGTCGTATTGATGTTTGGTTGGTTCGTGCGGCTTGGGCTCGATCAGGATCGTGCCGTCAAACCCGATCTTATGCTTGTGCTCAACAACGAGATTGAGAAACCGGCCAAGCTGATCTTTCTCATGCTTGAGATTGGTGTTGAGAAGCGTGTCGTACCCTTCGCGGCCACCCCAAAGCACATAGTTTGAACCGCCAAGCTGATGGGTCGCGTTCAAGGCGTGATGGACTTGAACGGCTGCGAATTTGAAAACTTCGGGATCGGGATTGGTCGCGCCGCCCGCCATATAGCGCGGATGGCTGAACAGATTTGCCGTGCCCCACAAAAGGCCGACACCGGTCTCCTCCATTTTCGCACCGATCTTGTCGACCATGACGGAAAGGTTGGCAACATGCTCATCGACCGTTTCAGCCGCCGCCATCACATCGACATCGTGAAAGCAGAAGAAGGGCAAACCAAGACGGCTGAAGAAATCAAAGGCTTCGTCAAGCTTGTGATCTGCCGCAGCTTGATCGTTCAGCCCACTCGCATGCCAAGGGCGATTGAAAGTGCCAGCCCCGAAAACATCAAAACCGTCCCAACAAAAGGTATGCCAATAGCAGACCGAGAACCGAAGATGCTCCTCGAGAGTTTTGCCCAGAACCACGCGATCCTTGTCATAATATCGGTATGCAAGGGGATTTGAAGAGTCGGCGCCTTCAAATTGGATCGGCGCAATGTCCTGGAAATAGGTTGCGTTCATTGGGAGTCTCCGAAGAAGCTAGAAAGGTTTGGATAGAGCCCACGGAATTTCTCGCGTTTTGGCGCAAGCTGCTCTTGCAGATTGTGTTGCGGCTCGATGATGTTTGAAATTGGCGGCACGGTTGCGACGTCGCTGGGCTCAGCGCCAGTGTGGCCGATTTGAGCCAAGCGAGCCGCCCCATAGGCGGGCCCGACCTCGCCGCCAGTGCGATAGACGAGCCGGATACCCATGGAGCTGGCGAGTATCTCACCCCAAAGGTTAGATCGAGCACCCCCACCGATCACGGTGACCTGGTCGACCTTCGTGCCTGCATCGGCAAGCGCATCAAGCCCGTCACAAAATGCAAACGCAACGCCTTCCATTACTGCCCGAGCGATCTGCGCTTGGCCGCTGTCATGCCTCAAGCCAAACAGAACGCCGGACGCATTGGGATTGTTGTGCGGGGTGCGCTCACCCGAAAGGTAGGGCAAGAATATCTCATCTCCACCCGCCCCCGAACCCGCTGCCTCAGCAGCCGCAAACAGGCTGGCTGTGTCCTTTGCCCCTGTAAGCTTTGCCGCCCAGTCCATGCAGCTGGCCGCGCTCAGAATGACGGACATCTGATGCCATCTGTCAGGGATCGCATGGCAGAATGTGTGGACCCCGCCTTGCGGGTTGGGAAGGTACCCCTTGTTCGCGACAAACAGAACGCCCGAGGTCCCCAGCGACAAAAAAGCATCGCCATCGCCAATCACGCCAACGCCAATCGCGCCGGCCGCATTGTCACCGCCTCCGGCAACAACTGGAACGCACGCCATCCCCCAAGCCTCAGCGACTTCTGCGCGAAGTGTGCCGGTCACCTCGCTGCCCTCATAGAGCTTTGGCATCTGCGATCTTTGCATGCCAGTCACCGACAAGAGCTCATCCGACCAGTCACGCTTTTGAACGTCTAGCCAAAGCGTTCCTGCAGAATCGGACATGTCCGAGGCAAGCTCGCCCGTCATCCTTAAGCGAATGTAATCCTTGGGCAGGATAACACTTGCGACCCTATCGAAGATGAAAGGCTCGTGCTTAGCCAGCCATGCAAGTTTCGGAGCAGTGAAGCCGGGCATTGCCCTGTTCCCGGCGATCTGCGGCAATTGAGGAAGCGCCTCTTCCAGCTGTGCGCACTCATCAATACAACGACCGTCATTCCACAGAATTGCCGGGCGCAACGGGCGGCCTTTGTCGTCGAGCAAGGTGGCGCCGTGCATCTGCCCCGATAGTCCAATTGCAGCAACGCTGCGCCGAACATGAGGTGAAAGATCGCTTATCGCCTTGTTGGCAGCAGCCCACCAATCGCCGGGCTCTTGCTCCGACCAAAGCTCCTTAGGGCGCGAAATATCGAGGCTCGCCGATGACTGAGCAACAATATGCCCGTTTTCATCAGCGACAACGGCTTTCACAGCCGAGGTGCCCACATCAACCCCGAGGTACATTCCCACTCCCATTTCAGAATCGTCGAGCATTCTCGTTCGATGTATGATAGCGCTATCATAAATGTTTCGAATTGCACAAGAGCAAACGTGCTTCGCGTTGCCAAGCGCGGCTGGCAATGACATAGACAGGGCAGGAAAGAGCTATGACAACGCCGAAGAATCCCCGTGCCAAACAAGGCGCTAGAGGAAACAACTTGCCCAAGATGGAGACGGTGGCTGAGGTTGCCGGCGTCTCCATGATGACAGTTTCGCGCGTTCTCAATGGCAAGGCCAATGTCCATCCCAACACCCGAAAGAAGGTCGAAGATACCATAAGGGAGATTGGGTACACTCCCAATATTTCAGCCCGCAGCCTCGCCTCGGCGGAAGCGCCTTTTGTCGGCCTTGCCTATCTCAATCCCTCAGGCGGGTATCTCGGCGAGTTCCTTCTGGGTGCATTGTCATCGGCACGGCGCACGGGACTGCATGTGATCGTCGAATCCTGCAGCATTGACCCAAAGGATTGGGCCGACGAAGTTCTCGTCTTTGCCCGTCAGCCGCAGATGCGCGGACTGATCTTACCGCCGCCATTTTGCGAGGACCCCAGAGTGCTAGAAGCCGCAAGGGACCTTGATATCCCCTGCGTAAGAGTATCTAACAGCCAGTATATCCCAGGCTACCCTTCGATCCGGATTGATGAATATCAGGCCGCGTTCGAAATGACGCAGCACCTGATCAAGCACGGGCATCAGCACATAGGTTTTGTGAAGGGACCTGAGAACCAAGAGGCCGCACGTCAGCGGCACGCCGGCTTTGTCGACGCGATGCACGAGTCCGGGCTTGGCATTCAAGAAGCGTGGGTGGGCAGCGGCGATTATGCCGCTGGTCCCGCGCTAGAATTCGCGAAGAAGATCCTATCGCGCAAGAATCGTCCGACCGCGATCTTCGCCAGTAACGATGACATGGCTATTGGCGTATACACCGCCGCACATCATGCCGGTCTGCGCATTCCCGATGACATTTCTATTGTGGGCTTTGACAATCAACCGATTGCCGCCGCTTTGTGGCCGGGGCTGACGACGGTACACCAACCGATTTCTGAAATGGCGGAGAAGGCGGTTGCGATTGTGGCCAATCACTCGCGCTCTAACCCAAGAGGGCAAAGCGCCGGGCGCGACATTATCCTCCCCTATCAAGTTGTGACCCGCGGCTCGTTGACGTCGCCACCCAAGACGTAGGCGGCCCTAGATCGCCGCTGCGATCATGCGATACTCCCCTCTTGATTACCCTCGATGATAGCGCTAACATGGCAGACATGGAGAGGGGTAGAACATGAAGAATCCGATTATCCGCGGGTTCAATCCCGACCCTGCGATTTGTCGCGGGCCCGACGGCTATTACATCGCGACCTCCACCTTTGAATGGTATCCGGGCGTTCGGATCTACCACAGCGAAGATTTGTCGAGCTGGAACTATGTGGCAAGCCCGCTTAATGAGGCGCGGCTGCTTGATATGACGGGCGTTCCCGATAGCTGCGGAATTTGGGCCCCTTGCCTTACTTATGCAGATGACCGGTTTTGGCTGACCTACACCGTAGTCCGGCGCTTCGATGGCAATTTCAAAGATACGCCAAACTACCTCACCACTGCCGCCTCTATCGAGGGGCCTTGGTCTGATCCGGTTTATCTTAACAGCTCTGGCTTTGACCCCAGCCTGTTCCATGATGCCGACGGGCGCAAATATCTGCTGAATATGGTGTGGGACCACCGCCCGGACCGGACCTTCTTCGGCGGCATTATGCTGCAGGAATACGATCACGCTGACAAAAAGCTGATCGGCGAGGCGACAAACGTTTTTCCCGGTTCCCCCCATGATGGGACCGAGGGGCCGCACATTTTTGCCCATGACGGTCTTTACTTCATGATCTGCGCCGAAGGGGGCACGGGGTATGAGCACGCCTTCACCATTGCGCGCAGCCGGTCCCTTCAGGGTCCTTATGAGCCCGATCCCAAGGGTTTGCTCATCACCGCCAAAGATGCGCCCAGCAACCTGACCCAGCGATCGGGCCATGGCGGCCTTGTCGAGACGCCCGATGGCCGCTTCTTCGCAACCTATCTGTGCAGCCGACCCTTGAGCGTACCGCAAGCCGGGCCAGAGAAGACCGGACACACAAGGCGCAGCCCGATGGGGCGCGAGACAGCGCTGCAAGAGCTATGGTACCGCGACGGTTGGTTCCACACCTCGCCAGTGGCCGATGCCGACCATGACCCGGTGCCCGTCCATGAAAATGGCCTTGCGGGCGACGAGGCGGTCCACGCGATCGACAAATCCTATGTCTTTTCGCCTGGCGAGCTCGACCCTGATTTTCAGTGGCTGCGCATCCCTCATCCGCAAGAGATTTTCACCCTTGAAGCGCGCCCGGGCTGGCTGCGTCTTATCGGGCGCGAGGCGGTTGGTTCAACTTTTACCCATTCCATGGTGGCGCGGCGGCAAACCGAATGGACATATGAGGCGAGTGTCACTTTGGACTTTGAACCCGAAGACTTCCAGCAATGGGCAGGCCTCGTCACCTATTATAACGCGCACAAGTTCCATTACCTCTATGTCTCGCACGATCCCGTTCTTGGCCGTGTGGCCGACATTTGTTCATGCGCAGGCGACCAAAGCCAGCAGCTTGAGTTTCCGATGTGGGAGGAGCGCGTGGTCTTGCCCAAAGGTCCCGTCCGGTTGTCTGTAAGAGTCGACGCAGCCGGCCAGCAATTTTTCCTCATGGCCGAGGGTGGGCAAGAGCGCCCCATCGGTCCGGTTCTCGATGCGTCAATCCTCTGCGATGAAGCGGGCAAAGGCGAAGGCGCAAATTTCACAGGCAATTTCGTCGGCATGAGCGCGCAAGACCTCACCGGAAGGTGCAAACACGCTGATTTTAAGGACTTTCACTACAACTGCTCCCCTCCCCAGGAGAATTAGAATGAAACTTGCTCTTACAGGCGGGAGCGGCGCAATGGGCCGCGTTCTTGCTGGGCATTTGGTGGCCGAAGGGCATGATGTCCTCAGCCTTGATGTCACCCCTTGCGGGTTCCTCCCCTGCCCTGAAAAAGTCATCTCGCTCAACGATTACAATGCGACCTATGCAGCGCTTGAGGGGTGCGAGGCGGTACTCCATTTCGGCGCTATCCCTCATCCCGATGACAATCACGAGGCGGCAGCGGATCGCTTTTCAAACAACACTGTTTCGACCTTCAACGTCTTTAATGCGGCCCTCGCGCATGGGATAAAGCGGATCGTTTGGGCATCGAGCGAGACCGTATTTGGCTATCCCTTTGCCAACAATGCGCCCGCCAGCATTCCTGTCACCGAGGAGATGCTCGCACCGCAAACGGCCTACGCCATGTCCAAGATCGCTTGCGAGGATATTGCGGGGATGCTCTGCGACATTCACGAGGATGCGACGATCATCGGTCTGCGCTTGTCCAACATTCTCTATCCCGATGCGCTCGGCGATATGGGGGCAAGGGGCAATCAGCCCGTCAACCGCAAGCGCGACACCTATCACCGCCTGCCCAGCTATTGGGGCGATGTGCACTCGCGTGAATTTAATCTGTGGGGCTATATCGATGCGCGTGACGTGCTGAGCGCAGTCGACAAAGCTTTAAGCGTGCCCCTCAAAGGCGCGCATTCTTGCGCGATTGTGGCTGATGACACGGTGATGGACCGGCCCACGCGCGAACTTGTGGAGACACGTTTTCCCGGCACGCGTGTGGCCGAAGACCACCCGGAATTTGGCGGCGCTGTCAGCAATGACCACGCCCGCAAACTGCTCGATTGGAAGCCCGCATGGCGCTGGCGCGATGTGCCAGAGTTGCAAGCCGCGCTCAGCGAGCAAGCGGCATGAAAATCACCGAAGTAATCGTTCACAAGGCCGCCGAATGGCGGACCTTCCTCTTCGTCGAGGTGCGCACCGATAGCGGGATCACCGGTTGGGGAGAAAGCGGGCTCACCACCCGCGAACTCGCGGTTGAGGGCGCTGTTCACCATCTTGCGCCGCTGGTCCTTGGCGAAAGCCCGTTCGACACAGACATTCTTTGGCAGCGCATGGCAAGAACCGGGTTTTATCCAGCCGGCAACGCGCTGTCGGCTGCCATTTCTGCGATTGATATAGCCCTTTGGGATATCAAAGCGCAGGCGCTGGGCGTGCCGCTCTATCAGCTGATCGGCGGCCGATCGCGCGACAAGGTGATGGTCTACAACCACCTCGATTCAAGCGATATCGATAGCGTGGTCGAGGCAGGCAAACGGGCGAAGGATGAGGGCTGGAAATGCGTTCGGTTTGAACCTGCCTATGGGCCAGATGGCCTGTTTGATGCCAATTCGCGCATTGATGAGGCCTTCGATATTTGGGCAGCGCTGCGCGAGGCCGTTGGCCCCGATCTCCACCTTGCCTATGATGCACACACGCGTTTCACAATTGCCGAGGCGATGCGGCTGTGCCGCGGGGTTGAGCCCTATCGCCCCTTCTTCATCGAAGATCCGCTGCGTTCAGACCAACCGCACCAATATTCGCAGCTCAGAAACCACGTCCACGTGCCTCTCGCTGCGGGCGAGCAGTTCCCCAACAAATGGCATTTCAAACCCCTGCTTGAGCAAAATCTGATCGACTTTGCGCGGGTCGATTTGTGCATTTGTGGCGGCATTACGGAAGGGCTGAAAATCGCGGCTATGGCCGAAGCTGCCGGGATCGACATCGCTGTTCACAATCCGGTCGGCCCGATTTCAACCGCCGCCTCGCTCCATTTCAATTTGGCCATTTCCAACATGGGCGTGATGGAGCTGCCAAGGCGTCCAGGCGAAACCATGGCCGAGGCGATTGTTAGCGATATTGTGTGGGAGGACGGTTATCTCCTGCCCCCGAAACAAGCCGGGATTAGCGCAAGGATCGAGCCGGAAGCTTTGGCGCAGTTTCCTTTCCGCAAAGACGAACTCCCGCACTGTCATCGCCCCGATGGCTCCTTCACCAACTGGTAGCAGTGTGACTGAGCCCCTCCCCCAAACAATTGGCCAATACCGCGCTGCCCTTGGCGAAGGTCCCCTATGGGATCACCGCCATGCGCGCTTGATCTGGTGTGATATTCTGGGCGGGTCCTTGTTGGTTAGCGAAGGCGGCGACGGCGACGTGCGCGTTTTGCCATTTCCCGACGGAGTGACCTCGATTGGCCTTGCGCAAGGTGGGCAATACATCGCCACAACCCATCGCCGCTTTGTCCTCCTTGATGCGCAGTTTGGCATCATCTGGCAGAGCGAAGATATCGAGCCTGCCCTCCCCAACAATCGCTTCAACGATGGCAAGGTTGATCCGCTCGGGCGTTTTTGGGCGGGGACAATGGAAAAAGAATGCAAAGGGCAAGACGGCAGTTTTTACCTGTTTGACCAGAGCGGAGTGCGCAAGCTGGGCGACGAGTTCGGCTGCACCAATGGCCCAGCCTTTTCCCCGGACAGTCAATGGGCTGTATTCACCGATTCCAACGAAAGAGCGATTTACCGTACCCCATTGGCGATCGACCAAAAGCTCGATCGAACCGCGCCATTCATTCGTTTTGGCAAAGATGATGGCGCGCCAGATGGCATGACTTTCGATGCTTCCGGGCGGCTCTATGTGGGCCATTTCGGCGGGTATAAAGTCTCCCGCTTCCTGCCCGAAGGCACCTTCGACAAGGCCTTTGAACTGCCGGCTGAGAATATCACCAGCGTCGCCTTTGGGGGAGCGGGCTTCGCGACCCTGTTCGCCACCAGCGCGCATTGCACCTTCGGCGCAGCGCAGCTCCAGCAACGCCCGGATGAAGGCGCTGTGTTTGCGATTAACCTCGGCGCCAAGGGACAAGGCGAGCCCATTTTCCGTACTCCACAAGGCATGATCCATGACTGACTTTCGCGCATATCTCCCAGAGGATTTCGACCAAGCGGTTCTTGTTGGGCGCGTCCAATTGCCCGCCGCGAAACCCCTCCTCTGCGCAGGCCCAACGCCGATTGCGATCATCAAGGGACAAGTGTTCGATGCGTTCTGTTGTGCTCCGACGCTCGCACATTTGCTCGCGTCTCCCGATCTCGAAAAGGCATTGGGACAAGTGGCGCGCGCAGAGCCGATCTGCGATGTCGATGCGCTTCTGGCCAACACTATGGGCGCGCATGACCCCGCTCGGCCGCGACTGCTTGCGCCCGCTGACCTTCAACCGATCAAGGCTTGCGGCGTAACGTTCGCTTGCTCCATGATTGAGCGTGTGATTGAGGAAAAAGCGGCCGGCGACAAGGCCCTCGCAGCCTCACTGCGTCAATCCATCCATGAAGCGATCGGCGATGATCTGAGCGCAGTTGTGCCGGGCTCGGTTGAGGCTGAGGCGCTCAAGACCGTGCTAGTGGGCAAGGGTGCTTGGTCGCAATATCTTGAAGTCGGGATTGGCCCTTTTGCCGAAGTTTTTTCCAAATCCCAGGCGATGTCGGCAGTCGGCCTTGGCGATCAAGTCGGGGTCGCCTCATTCTCAAATTGGAACAATCCTGAACCAGAGGTGGTCCTCGCGGTCTCTCCTCAGGGCAAAATCCTTGGCGCAACGCTGGGCAATGATGTGAATCTGCGCGACATTGAGGGGCGCTCAGCGCTGCTGCTTGGCAAAGCCAAAGACAACAATGCCTCATGCGCCATTGGCCCCTTGATCCGCCTGTTCGATGAGCATTTCTCAATCGATGACATCCGCAACGCCAAGGTGGCTTTGTGTGTCGAGGGCCAAGACGGCTACATCTTGGAGGGCGAAAGCCGAATGAGTGAGATCAGCCGCGATCTTGAAGATCTAGTGCGCCAAACCTTTGGCGCGCACCATCAATATCCGGATGGGTTCTTGCTGATGACGGGCACACTGTTTGCCCCCACGCAAGACCGAGACGCTCCGGGCGAAGGCTTCACACACAAGCTCGGCGATGTCGTCTCCATCAGCTCGCCTAAACTTGGCGCGTTGCAAAACACAGTAACCACCAGCGAACGGGCTCCGCCTTGGACATTTGGTACAACGGCCCTGTTCGATCACCTCCACAAGCGTCTCGCTGCTGATGCGGGCTCGCGTTTAACTCTCGAGATCACACAATGACAAAACTCAATCTTATCGGCGGCGAATGGCTCGCCGGAGACAATGCACGCGCTAATGTGAACCCTTCTGACACCTCCGACATCATCGCGGACTATGCCGATGCCAGCGAGGCGCAGGTCGATCTGGCGGTTGCCGCGGCCAAAGATGGGCAGGCGGCGTGGGCCGCGATGGGTCTCCAGGCGCGCTGCGACGTGCTCGACCGTGCGGGTAGCATCATCCTTTCGCGAAAAGCGGAATTGGGAGAATTGCTCGCGCGCGAAGAGGGCAAGATCCTTCCTGAGGCGACAGGCGAGGTCGTGCGCGCGGGGCAAATCTTTAAGTTCTTTGCTGGCGAGGTCTTGCGCCAATCGGGCGAATTGGTCGATTCCGTGCGGCCCGGCATCGAAGTCAGCGTCACCCGCCATCCCCTAGGCGTGATCGGTCTTATCACCCCGTGGAACTTCCCCATCGCTATCCCCGCATGGAAGATCGCGCCTGCCCTTGCATGGGGCAATGCGGTAATCCTGAAACCTGCTGAACTGGTGCCGGGAAGCGCTCACGCTTTGGCAGAGATATTGGTCGAAGCGGGAGTGCCCGCTGGCGCTTTCAACCTGCTGATGGGGCCTGGCTCCGTCATCGGTCAATCCATGAGCGAACATACCGGGATTGCCGCAATGAGCTTTACCGGATCGGTGGGAACCGGACAGCGCGTTGCACAAACCGCCATTGCCACCGGCAAGAAGTTCCAGCTTGAGATGGGCGGAAAAAACCCGCTGGTCGTCCTCGACGATGCCAACGTTGATCTCGCGGTTGAGTGCGCAGCAAACGGTGCCTTCTACTCAACCGGCCAACGCTGCACCGCCTCGAGCCGCTTGGTTGTTACCGATGGCATTCATGACGCCTTTGTCGAGGCGCTGGCCGAACGCACAAGGGCGCTCAAAGTGGGCCCAGCGCTTGCCGCTGACAGCCAGATTGGACCCGTTGTTGACACAGCGCAGCTCGAAAAGGATCTGTCCTACATCCAAAGCGCACAGGCTGAAGGCGCCAAACTTGTGGCTGGCGGCGTGAGGGTAAGCTGCGACACCGATGGCTATTTCCTCCAGCCCGCTCTGTTCTCTGAAACCAACAATGCAATGCGGATCAATCGCGAAGAAGTGTTCGGTCCTGTGGCAAGCGTCATCCGGGTCAAGGACTTTGAGGAAGCTCTATCGGTTGCCAACGACACCGAATTTGGCCTTTCCTCAGGGATCATGACAAGCAGCCTCAAATACGCCACTGAATATCGCCATAGAGCGCAGGCAGGCATGGTCATGGTCAACGCGCCGACAGCGGGCGTCGACTATCATGTCCCCTTTGGCGGTATGAAAGGCTCGTCCTATGGCCCGCGCGAACAAGGAGGATTGGCGCGGGAGTTCTATTCGACGGTCAAAACCGCTTATGTCAATTGGGGAGCATAGTCGCTCGGATGGGGCTGGCGGCAAGAATGTTGAGTTACTGGGGGTATTGTCGGTACGGGGCCAATCCAGCTTCAATTGTCATAGATTTCTCCATTGTAGGCCGTGAAACTATGCTTCCGAGCAAAGCCTGCAGATGAGAAATCTCTTCAATGTAAATCCACCGCCGGCCCACCTCTTGCTTCTTCTGATCAGCCAACACAGTCTTTGCGGACCTTTTGCCACGGAACGCCGTGGGTCGTGCTGGCCTTTCTTAAACCATTCCGCTTCAACGCCTTCGTCATAAACCGATGAGCGGTCTTATCATCCAATATCTTTATGACGTTGCTCTTATGAACTTCCCTTCAGACTTGACGGCTCACCAAGAGCAATGGGCACGGCAAGGGCATCGTACCGCGCGGCAGATCCAAACCTTCGAATGACTTGAAAGTTCGAGATCGAAAGAGCTCTGCCTATTCTCTCACTGTCGCAACTTGCCTCGTCGTATTGGTAGAAAAGCCCAATAATCTGACCCGCACACGCTGACTGTAGCAGTTCATCAAGGACTGTTGCTTCGTGTCCAGCCACATCGACCTTAACAAACAGCGGCATGCCTACAGGCAAAGTATGGATGATATCTGCAATCCTGCGACAGTCCACTGGCTGGTTGATAGCGCTGCGTCCTGACGTGCCATTTTGAGTTTCGAGTGTCGCCACCCCGCTGTGACAGCGATGACGTTTCGACATACGAACCCCAGATCGGTCAGACAAAGCGTATTCTAGGGCGACGACGCGATCCTCAACCCCGTTTAACGCAATATTGGCCTCTAGCCGATCAAATGTGGCGGCAACTGGCTCAAGCGCCACAGCCAGTTTGCAAGCTGGCTGACGCGCAGCGAGCAAGGTGAAGATCCCCTGGTTTGCTCCGATATCGAGGAAGACAAACGGGCATTGGATCGCCATTAGAATGTCAGCAAGATAGCGACCATAAGTGCCATAGTGGCAATAGGCGTAAGTTCGATCGCCCCAATCCGGGTGCATCGGCACACCATAGGACGTCTTTGACGGCCTGCGCGCCAAACCCAGCGAAAGGATCGACGCAGCGCGATGAAGGCGCCGCATAGAGCGCGCGCGCAAGACCCTCATATGGCGCCAAAATCGAAAGTCTCGTGCCAATTGATGCTTGTCATAGTCAGGCCAGGAAACCGGTGGCTCGCGATTGGGGCCAAGCGTGGTGACAAGCTTTGCCTGCTCCTGCTGAAGGTGGTCTTCAGCACCTATCGGCAGCGCATCGATCATTTGCGAGGATCAACCTTTGGGAAGAACCCCTCACCACAACGCCAAAGCTGCATAGCTTCGCTGGCACTGTCGGCACTTTCGCATTTCGGCCATGTCAGAACGGGAAAGAACGAGGGCGCGGCGAATGCCACAGCGGGGAGACATGCGACGAGACCGGAGCAGGCAGTACCAGTTGCGAGATGTTTAATCACTGCCCCCCTCTTGCCCTATTCGGCTGGAACTCGACTGTCGCTGGTCCCTTGCACAAAAGGCACGTTAGGCCCGGTCAGGCGCCATCTTGCGCGGCGAAGAAAGAAGAACGCCAAGGCGGCGGCGCCCAAGGGGATGAAAAAGTGAAGCAAGCGCCAAGTGCTCATCGCAGGCAGCAATGTGTCGAGCTCAACGAAGGGTGAGAACAGCAGCAGAAAAGCCGCCTCTGCGCCCCCTGCGGCTCCCGGAGTGGGAACCACTGAGCTGAGCGCCTGGACAAGATATTGCAGCAACCAATACAATTGCGGGTGCCAATCAATTCCGAATGCAGCGATCACCAGACCCGCTATTGAAAACCGGACGGTCCATTGCACCACAGCCAGTCCGATATTTATCAGCGCATAGGTCTTTCCGCGGCTAGCGACAGCGATCCAGTCCTTCGCAATTGTCGAGATTGACTGACGCAGAACGTCAAGCGCATGCTTTGCGCGCTTTTGCAACTTTGGACCAAGCATGCCGAACCCTATCGCAAGGCACGATCCGACAATCACCAGAACTGCAACAAACCCAAACCACGCAGCGGATGAGATCAGCAACTCTATGCGTCCCATCAAATCGGGATGGGCGGCCAAGAAGTCGGTTAACAAAAAGCCGCTCAACCAAGCAGACAAGCCAACCAAACTGAACAAGACCAGCATGTCCTCTGCTGTTTGCAGCGACAGCATCGTCACCGCTTTGCGGGTTTCAACCCCTTCGCCCATGAGAAACAATATCTTAAGCGGCATACCGCCCACGGTGGTCGGCGTGACAGAGTTTGCCACAACCGTCCCCGTCATCACGCGAAGAGCGGCAAGAAGCGGCAAATCCACCTCTAGAAAACGCGCCCATACCGCAAGACGCAACGAGTTTGCGATAATAGGGACAAAGACAAGGGCAAACGCGATCACAAGATAGCCCGGCGCGACTATTGTGGCTGACAGATCGATCCCGCCCAAAGACCAGACCAGCACGCCCAGATTCAACAAAGCGACAATCGGAAGCAAGGCCAAGGCAACCGCTAACGTCTTTCGAGGCAAGCCTCGCAAGAAATGACCAAAGGCATCCGGTTTCTCATCTCGATGAGAGGTCTCTTCGGCAAATGGCGGCGGAAGCGGTTTGTTCACGTAAAGTCCAAAGCGCGGCGGATTGAAGTCCGCATAGAGCGAGAGCATCGAGCATCGCGAGCCTCTAGTGCTGCAGCGTATTCCACATGAAGTAACTGCTCAAATGTCTGATGCCACCGGTTGTGTGAATTGGCATGCGCTGCTGCGTTCTGACGCATAGCGGTCATGTCGCTGCGCCAAACATCAACCACATTTTGAGCCATAGACGCAGCGTCGCCTACGGGACCCAACTTTCCAGTGGCTTCTGGCACGCGATCGGGCATTGCGCCGCTCGCCACACCAACAATTGGCAGTCCTGACGCTTGCGCTTCAAGGACCGAAATCCCGAATGTTTCATCAGCCATCCCGGATACATAGATATCGCTGGAGGCCAAAGCGCGCGCCAGTCCAGACCGATCCGTCTCAAATCCCGGAAAAGCAACCGGCAAGCCTTTCGCTTCAACCTGCAAACTTTCTCGCAGCTTACCATCACCCATCAGGACCATGGTGGCTTCCAGATCCGGCGGAAGGGCTTTGAACATTTCCAAAAGAAGGTCGGCCCGTTTCTCGTTGTCGATCCGCCCGGCATAGATCAAGAGCGGCCCCTTTGTGTCAGGCAGGCCCACTGACTTTCGAAAGTCTGGATCGCGGTGACTTGGAGAAAATTCATCGACGCTTACGCCCAAACCCAGGAGCCCAGTGTTCGTTTGTCCCAGCGAATGCAGCATCCGTTCCGCATCACGATTGAGCGTGTAGACTCGATCAAACCGATTATAAGTCATCCAAGCATAAAAATACCCCACGCTGCGAAAGAAGCTTGCTGGATAATGGCCAGACAGGTCCTTCATCACGCGGTATATCTGCGCGTTGGGAAAATCGGTGCGATAGCCAGCAACAAGAGCTGTCGATGGATAGCGCCTGCGATGCCGGATTGCGATCCAAGGCAAGACCCAGGGGCACAAGCTCTCAATCAAATCGGGTTGGTATTCGCGCAACAAGTCAAAGACGGCATCATTGCGGCTGATCCAGCGATAATTGGGGCTGCCCCAAACTTGTCCCGCGCCCACTTCGGCGAGAATGGTGCGGCCTTCGACTGTTATCCGATCGCTTGGGCCAGGCACAATCTGAAGCAACCTGTGTTCGGACTGCTCCTGAATAAACTTACGCTTTTCTTTGAGATAGGTCGAAATCCCACCTCCACCCGTTGGCGACCAACTTTGGGTGAGATCACACAACAACAAGCCCTTGTTCACTGCGGCACCTTTGCTGGGAAAAAGACGCGTCAGCCGAACCTCAGTCGTCTTAATTGCCTGTAGGAGTGCCTCCATGCACCAGTTTGACGTAAACTGAGGGACATAACGGCTTCAAAGGGGTTGCAAATTCGTGGCGTTTAGGGGGCAAAATATGGCTTTTTGACTTCGAACTTTCACAAGAAGTGGGCGTCGTTCCAACTGAGCGAAGATGGATCAAGATCCGCTGACCCAGCAAAGGGCAAATTCTCGAGATCGCAAAACCGTAGCTCGAATGGGTTTCGCCTGCCGGTTTCAAAACTGGAAGCCGACTTGTCTAAAGACAGGAAACTGAGTGGCGGTGCTGTCAGTCTGACGCGAGCTCGTCTCTCATTACATGAAACCGAGATGCTTGGCGCAGACTCCGGTGTTGTTGCTGTGATCCCATATATGATTTTGCGGAAGCTGTATCGCGGTTTGGCCCGGCTATGGCTAGAGTATTAGCCGGTGGCGTCGTTTGGGAAGGATCGTGATGCAGCAAGTTAGGGGCAACCATCAGCTCTATTGCGAAGCGGGCGAGCAGGACGATCTGCCGCCTTTGCTGCTGATCCACGGTTTTCTTTCAGGCCGCGCCCAATGGCGCGACAATTTGGCTGATCTGTCGAATTTTGTGCGGCCGATATTGGTCGAGTTGCCCAGCCATGGGCGCTCGCCAGCCCCTGCTGATCTCTCTTTCTACGAGCTTGAGACGCTTCTGGGAGAGCTCGATTTGATCCGCTCGGCGCTGGGCTATGAGCGATGGTCAGTCTGCGGGCATTCGCTGGGCGGAGCTGTCGCGCTCAATTACTCGCTCGCATTTCCCGAGCGGGTCGGCGCACTGATCTTCACCAATTCGCGCTCGGCACTGGAAGCAAGCAATGGCAGCCTGCGCAAGGATACGAGCCCGGCATTGGAAGCGATCCGCAAGGGCGGTGTCAAAGCGCTAGAGGCGTTGCCTTTTCACCCCATGCATATGCGCGGGGTCAGCCGCGCGCTCAAGCAAGAGATCGTGGAGGACGCAGCCCGGATCGATCCGCAAGGGCTTGCCAATCTCATGGAACGCGCGCTCGCCAATATCAGCGTGCGCCCCCGGATCGACAAGATCGCGTCGCCAGTCCTGCTGATTAATGGGGTCAGGGAACGCTCGTTTCAGGAGGTGCGGCAATGGCTGGAGAAGGTCCGGCCTGAATTCGACATTGTTGATCTCGATGCGGGTCATTCCCCCAATGCTGAACTACCCGATCAGTTCAATGCTGTGATCCGCGCGTTTCTTGCCGCACTCTAACACGCGTGCCAGCGCACCGTGATAATAGCGAGATTAGTCACAAGATGCTTGAACCTAAGTTATAACTGACTTATGGTCATTAGAGGGAATCAAGAGGCAGGAGAATAGAGAAACGCGATGCTGCTGGCACATCTGCATCTGGTTTTGGTCACGGACACGAACGCCTCGGACCCGGCTCGCCGCGCCTCGCGACTGGCCGCGGCGATGGCTGCGCGCGAGGGGGCTCAGGTCACTTCGCTTGAGCAGGCGGGCGAATGGGAGAACCCCTTTTACCAGATCGCGCAAGAGACGCAGGCGGATGATCTCGAAGCTGCGATCGCAACCAAAAATGGCGCGCGCCATGTGATCGTGGTGGCAGCTCAGGGCAGCGCCGCTTTGGACCTCACGCTTCCCGAGAACGCCTCGCTGGTCGTCATCAGCGGCGATCCCGGTCACAATGAAGCAACGCTTTTCGCAGGCTCAGGCGTGGCCGACCTCTTGGGCGATCCCGAGCGCAAACCGCTCGTTCCAACCGGCCACTACGCCGCCCATTCTGTCGCCTTCGCCGCCTTTTGTGCACTCACCGCGCTCCACGCTGGCCAACGCCGCTTCGGTCAGCAGGACCGCGCAGATATCGACGTGCTGCGGGTTATGAGCTGGGTCAATTGGAAAGCCGCCGCCGCCGGATCGATGGGCATGGCCGTGACCCGCGAGGGCGCGCTCGCCGAATGGCCCAGCCTGCCATGCAAGGACGGCTATTGCGTCTTCCTCTTCACCGAGCGCGATTGGCCCGCCGTGGTCGCGATGATCGGTGACGAGCGGTTGGAAGATGAGCGCTTTGCCAGCTTCAAAGGTCGCGCCGCGCATCGCGACGAATATATGGGCGTGATCCGCGAATGGGTTCTGGTGCGCAGCAAGGAGGAGATCGACGCGGCCTTCATTTCCGCAGGCGTTCCAGGAGCATCGGTCAAGACCATTGGCGACCTCTTCAGCGATCCCCTGGTGATGCATCGAGAGTTGCTTGAGGAGGTGCCGAATGGTGGAAAGTCGGCAAAGGTCCCGCGCCTGCCGCACCGTATCGCCGCGCAGGCACAGGGGAGCCCGACCAGCGAGAAGCTCCCTCAAGACCACGTCCTGCCTTTGAGTGGGGTGCAGGTGCTCGACCTTGGGATCATCACAGCGGGCGCAGGGGTTTCGGCAGTGCTCGCAGACCTTGGCGCAGACGTGCTCAAAGTGGAATCGGCTACCTATCCCGATCCCTTCCGCAGCTGGGCCGGCGCAGCCAAAGGCGATTCCCCGCTGTTCAAGTTCAACAATCGCAACAAACACGGTCTCGACATCGACTTAAAGACCCAGGAAGGCCGCGAACAATTCCTTGATCTGGCCAGAAAAACAGATGTCGTCGTCGAGAATTTCCGCCGGGGGGTGCTCGATCGGCTGGGCTTGACGTTCGAGGCGCTCACAGCGGCCAATCCCAATATCGTTCTCGCATCGATCGCGGGTCAGGGGCTTGATGGTCCGGGCGCGGGTCACACCACCTTTGGATCAACGCTTGAGGCAAGTTCAGGCTTTGCCTCGATGACTTGTTATGAGGACGGTCAGCCGGTCGTCTCTGGCCGCAATCTTAACTACCCCGACCAGATCATCTGCCTCTACGGTGCAGCCGCAATTGCTGCGGCGGTCAGCGAAGCACGTCTTGCCGGACGGGCCATGCATCTCGACATCTCGCAGCGCGATGCGGCGATTTTTCAGGCGGGCGATTTGATCGCCCAAGTGTCGACCGGCACGAGCGACGATGCCGAGGCCCTGCGCGCATCGATTGGCGATACCGGGCGTATCAGCGCGGCGGAAAGTGGCAGCTACATCGCCCAAGGCGCGCAAGGCTCAGGCTTCACCATGCCCTGTTGCAATGGCGTCGAGCTGTTCGAGGCGATGGGCAAAAGCGCGGGACCCTCGTTCCTCACTAGCCCGAGCGGTGATCTGGTTAAGGGCTTTGCCTTCCAATTCGCGGCCTCGCCAATGCGTATTCACACCGACAGCCCGACGGTTGGACGCGACAACGATCGATATATCTCCAAAGGAGCATGACGCATGGCACTTGATCTGACATTTGGCGGGCGGCTGAAAGTGCCGCTGATCGTCGCGCCAATGTTCCTTGTTTCAAACCCTGCTATGACGCTGGCGGCATGCTCGTGCGGGGTCATGGGCAGCTTCCCCGCGCATTCGACCCGCACGCGCGAAATCTTTGCCAATTGGCTGGTCGAGATTGACGAGGGGCTGAGCGAGATGGACAATCCCGCGCCCTATGCGGTCAATTTGGTCGTCCACCCGACCAATCAGCGGATGGAAGGCGATCTGGAGCTGTGCATCAAGCACAAGGTGCCGGTCGTGCTCACCTCCAAAGGCGCACCGCTTGAGGCTTTTGCCAAGATCCACGATTATGGTGGGGTCGCGTTTCACGACGTCGCCTCGGCGCGCCACGCAGAAAAAGCGGTTGCCGCTGGCGCTGATGCGCTGATCGCGGTCTGTGCCGGCGCAGGCGGGCATACCGGGACGATCAACCCCTTCGCTCTCATCAACGAGATCCGCGAAGTGACTGACAAGCCGATCATCCTTTCCGGAGCGTTGTCGACCGGCAAGGATATCATGGCCGCACAGGCCATGGGCGCGGAGATGGCTTATATGGGCACACGCTTTATCGCGACCGAAGAATGCCTGTCGGACGAATACACGCAGCGCATGATGATCGAATGCTCGGCCAAGGATGTGTTCTTCTCCGCCGCGCTAGACGGCGCTCCTGCAAATTGGCTCACGCCCAGCCTGATCGCCGAAGGGCTCGATCCCAATGAGATATTGGCGGTCAAACCCGGCATGAAGGTCGAAAACCAGGCCGCCAAGGCGCGCTATTCAAAGATCAAATCCGCTGGTCACGGCGTGGGGATGATCAAACGCGTGGAAGCAACAGCCGAATTGTGCGATCAGATTATCGCAGAATATAAGGCCGCACGCACCGCTTTGCGGGAGCGATTGGCGGGATAGGAGAACCAAGATGCTGCGTTCAATTGTGGGCCTTTTAGCGCTGACGAGCCTTGCCGGGTGCAATGCCAGCGACGCCGCTGAAACCGCGGAAACGCTTGATATCAAGCTATATGCTATGTCTTGCGGACATCTGGAGATGACCGACTTGACGTTGTTCGCACGCTCGGGACATCTCGATGGGCAAGCGGGCGAGATGCCGGTGCCATGCTTTCTGATCCGTCATCCCGAAGGCGATCTTTTGTGGGATGCGGGCCTGCCTGACGCCATCGCTCCGGGGGACAATGGCGAGACGATGGAAGGTCTCACTATGACTATCCCGCGCACCTTTGCCGAACAGCTCGCTGCCCTTGAATTGAGCGCCGATGATATCGAGTACTTTGCTCCATCGCATTCGCATTTCGATCATGTTGGCAATGCCTATCAGGTCACTTCCTCCAAGCTCATCATTCAGCAGGTCGAATATGACTGGATGTTCGCCGAAGGGATCGAGAGCGGAGTTGTCGTTCCCGAAATGGTCGAACCGATGCGCGGGATGGAGGCCATATTCTTCGAAGGAGAGTATGACGTTTTCGGCGATGGCAGCGTCACCATTGTCCCCACTCCCGGGCACACGCCTGGACATTCGGTGCTGCGCGTCGAACTGCCCAATGCAGGTATCTATTGGCTGGTAGGCGATCTCTACCACCTCCAGGTTTCCCGCGATGAGCAGCTGGTGCCCGTGTTTAACTGGGATGGAGACAAGACTATCGAAAGCATGGCCGCGCTCGAGTCACGCGTCGCAGCAGAAGGCGGGACCGTGGTGATCGAGCACGATCCGCCGACCTGGGAGAGCCTGCCCAAAGTTCCTCGATACCTCAACTAGAAATCTGGGTTAGGCTGGTGCCTTCCCAAGGATCATGTCGGAAGCCTTTTCAGCGATCATCACGGTCGGTGCATGGGTGTTGGACGAAGTAATCGCGGGCATGACCGAGGCATCGACCACGCGCAGTCCCTCGACCCCGCGCACGCGTAGCTCGGGATCGACTACCGCCATCTCGTCGACGCCCATCTTACAGGTGCCGACCGGGTGATAGACGGTCTGCGAAGTGCGGCGGATGTATTCTTCCCATTCTGCATTGCTCTGGCACTGGGTGCCGGGCTCAAGCTCCTCCTCAACGTGGTCGGCCATAGGCGAGGCCTCGAATACGCGTCTTATCCAGCGCAGCCCCTCTCGCATGACGATGAGGTCGGCCTCATTGTCGCAATAGCGCGGGTCGATCAGCGGATACTCGCTTGGGTCAGCCGAAGCGAGGCGTATCGTCCCGCGCGCTTGCGGGCGAAGCAGGCTGCACGAGGCGTTGATGCCGGGGAAGTCGTGGATCTTGAGCACCCCATTCTCATCAGCGCCAAAACTGATCGGGCGGAAGCTGATCTCGACGTCAGGACGGGTGGCTCCGGGGCCAACAATAGGGAAGCCTGTCGCAGTGACAGCGCTCAAATTGAGATAGCCAGCCCCGACGGTGAAGTATTTGAGCGCTTCCCAAACAACGCCCGCGCCCTGAATCTTGTGGTTGCCCGACAGCTCCTTTTTCACGCGCGGATTGTAGTAGCAGTAGAAGTGGTCCTGAAGGTTCTCCCCCACTCCGGGGATATCCTGCACAATTTCGATGCCGTGATCTTGCAAATGCCCAGCAGGCCCAACGCCCGAAAGCATCAGGAGTTGCGGGGAATTGATAACACCGCCCGATAGAATGACTTCGCCGGAGCACTTCACATGGGCCACCTGCCCGTCCTTGCGCACAGCGACACCAACAGCGCGGTTGCCCTCAAAGAGGACCTTGTCGACCATTGCGTTGGTGCTCACGGCTAGGTTCGGCCTGTTCATCACCGGCTTTAGAAATGCCGCTGCGCTCGAATGCCGTTTTTTGCCCTTGGTGTTGGTCTGCGGGCGCGACACTCCGTGCTGGACACCGTCATTGAGGTCTTCTCGATACGGCGTGCCGATGGCTGCGGCGGACTGCATGAAAAGCTCGCCCGCTTTGTCGCTCATCCGATTGTTGGAAACGCTAAGCTCGCCCTTGCGGCTGTGCATCGCGCTTTCGCCGCGCTCGTTGCTTTCTCCGCGCTTGAAGAAGGGGAGCACATCGTCCCATGTCCAACCCTGATTGCCAAGCTGAGCCCAGCCATTGTAGTCTTCAGGGTGGCCACGCAGGTAGATCATGCCGTTGATCGAGCTGGACCCGCCCAAAGTGCGCCCACGCGGCCAGTATATCTTGCGCCCGCCCAACTGCTCTTGGGGGACTGTCCAATACCCCCAGTTGACTTCGCTTGGGTAGATGAGCCTCGATAGGCCGGCCGGAATATGGATCCAACGATTGTCGTCGGGTGGCCCTGCTTCAATCAAAAGAACCTTGTTAGCCGGGTTCGCCGACAAGCGGTTCGCCAATACGCAGCCAGCCGAACCAGCGCCAACGATAATGAAATCGTAGTCGGCCTCGAACATGTCGCTCATTCAGACGCTGCCATGTGATATATCGCAATCTTGTTGTTATCGAGATCGCGCGCATAGCCACCATAAAACGCGTCGCTACGGTGCGCATCCTCGACCGATTGGAAGCCGCATTCCTTTGCCTTCTCCAGCATCGCATCGACCGTTGCTTCGTCGCCCTGGTCAAGCGCGATCATAGTGCCATTGCCTTGAGTGGCAGGGTTTCCATCTGCCGGATAACAAATGCCAAGCATCTGACCCGCGGCGCCCATCCAACCGATTATGCGTCCGTCATCAACAATCCGCTGAGCTCCGAGCGCTTGCATGAAAGGCTCATAGATTTTCGCGGACTTCTCAAGGTCGCTCACTCCGAACAATGTGTATCCGATCTTCATAATATCTGACCTTTCATCCGTGGAATGTGGCGATGCTGTCCAACTCTTCGCGAGGCATCTTTGCAGTGTTGATCACAGCATCTTCATCTTCGTAACCGAACGACAACCCGCAAAGGATCGCGTTTTCTTCGGGAATGTGAACATGCTTTCGCACAATATCGGGAAAGGCCGCTAGGGCGCCTTGGGCGCAGCATCCGATGCCGCGTTCATGCATCAAGAGCATGACGCTTTGCAGGAATATCCCTACATCGATTGCGTTGGCGCGGTGCATGGTCTGGGGCATAGAGAAAAACGCTGCATGCGGCGCACCGAAGAACTCCCAATTCTTGAGCGTTTGGCGCAATCGGCCAGCCTTGTCCTCACGCTCGATCCCGACCGTATCATAGTACTTCCAGGCGCAGTCATACTGGCGTTGCTTATAGGCACCTTTCAGCCCCGCACCGCCCGGCGGCCACGCAGGGTTGGGTTGGATTCCGGCCTTGGCCGCGTCGAGAATTTCCTTCGAAATTGCGTCGCGCACTTCGCCCGATGCAACCGCCACGCTCCAGGGCTGAGTGTTGCTGTTGGACGGTGCCAATCTCGCTGTCTCGAAGATCTCCCTGATCAGTCCTTCAGCGACCGGTTCAGGTTTAAATCCTCGAATAGTACGGAAGCCGCTGATTGCATCTGTCACATTCATTCTTACACCGTTTTCTAGCTCTGTTTTCAGGCTAAGACTTAAATGAACATTGGTCAATAAAGTCAATTTGTCCTATCGTGATTCCCCGCCTATGCCCTCAATCAAGGGGAAAAAGATGACGTCCAGTGCCGCGCAAACCAAGAGCTTCATCCGCGCGAGAACCGATGAGCAGAGGGATGGTCGAAGGGAAGACATTCTCAAGGCAGCCGAGGCGCTGCTGATTGAAGTTGGCTATCAATCCTTCACCATGAGCATGCTGGCCAAGCGGGCCAAACTCGCCAAGGGCACGACTTATCTTTACTTTCCCACCCGCAATGCATTGATGGTTGAACTCTTCGCTCGAAAATTTGCCGATTGGCGAGACGCGTTTGTCGCAGGCCTTGCCCCGCACATTGACGAAAGCGGCCTGGTCGAATTGTTTTTTGCATCGGGCACGAAAGACCCCCTGTTCCTCGAACTCGCGACAAGGTTGACCAGCAAAATTGAGGGTCAGGAGCCCGCCGAGACTGTGGCTGCAATTAAGCGGAGCAATAACGAGATCATGTTGCCTGCGGTCGAAGCGCTTTCGATGTCGCTTGGCATTGAGAAATCGGTTGCCAACAAACTAGTCTGGGCGTTGATTTCTCAGTTCATTGGTGCTGCGACTCTGGACACCTCGCGTCAGCTTGATCCTGAAGATTTTCCCGAGGACGTTGTGCGTCTAATCAACCGGACATCGCACGAACGTGTATTCAAGGACTCTGCTATCCTGGCAGTGCGCGGAGCAATCGCGTCCTGATCACAATATCTGAAACACAACTTCGGTCTTGGTAATGAAGAACGGGGCGAACTTGCGCTCACCCCGTTCCAATCGTCCTCCCCAGGACAAGGCGTAATCGCCCGACGCAATGCAAAACGCCGCCGCGCATCGAGTGCAAGACAAACGCCAGAACAATCACATATATGATCGAGTCTGATTGAACTTTTGGTGGAGCTCTCGTTGAGCCAAGGTGCGCACTAAAAAGATGAGCCCGCACCTAAACCGGGTTCGCAAATCAGGAGCAGGATTGAGAATATGGCATCTGTATCGCGCACCTCAGCGACACTGCCAACCAAGCGGGCGGCCTATTTCGTTCTGTTCATGGTGTGGCTGGTTTACCTTGTCAGCTTCATGGATCGTCAGATCCTCTCGATCTTACAGGACGACATCAAGGCTGAGTTCGGCCTCCAAGACTACCAGCTTGGCCTGTTGACCGGCCTCTCGTTTGCGCTCTTCTACACCGGCCTGGGTGTCCCGATCGCGCGTCTTGCCGACCGCAAGAGCCGCGTGGGCATTCTCTCGATCTCGCTTGTCGTATGGAGCATGATGACTGTTTTGTGCGGAATGGCGGGAAGTTACATCTCGCTGTTCCTTGCGCGCATGGGCGTGGGCGTGGGTGAGGCCGGTTCAGGTCCGCCAAGCCAGTCGCTCTTGTCCGACTATTTCGAGAAAAAGGAGCTTTCCAAAGCCCTTTCGATCTATGGGACTGCAGTTTCGGTTGGCGCTGTGCTTGGCGTCTATGTCGGCGGAAATGTCGCTGAGGCCTATGGCTGGCGAATGGCATTCCTTGTGGTCGGAGCTCCGGGTGTTCTGTCTGGGCCTGATTTTCTGGCTCACTGTCAAAGAACCCGTCCGCGGCCAATTCGCTGATGAGGACCTGACCTCGAAACCGCCGTTGCCTTTTTGGTCGACCGCAAAAGAGCTGTTCAGCCGAAAGACCTACGTCGGCGCGGTTCTTACCCATGCTCTTGGAGTGGCACTGGGCTATGCTGCCGTCTCTTGGATTCCACCGTTTTTCGGTCGGACATTCGGCCTCGAGCGTGACGCAATCATTCTCTACACGATTGCGGTGTTTCTCTTCGGGGGATTGCCGGGCATCCTGTCTGGCGGCTTCCTGGCGACGCGGCTCGTCAAGCGCGACCCAAGCTGGCAAATGCGTATTCCGCTCATCGGTTCCTTGGTCGCCTTGCCTTTTTATGTCGCGGGTTTTTCAGGTTCCTGGGGAGCAACCGGTTCGGCAGTTCTCTTGGTGATCGCGGGCTTCTTTGTTCAATGGACCTATGCCCCGACATTGGCTCTGATCCAGGCAACCACCGAGCCTGATCGGCGCGCACTGGCTGCGTCTATGGTGATTTTGAGTTCGAACATAATTGGCCTGGGTATGGGCCCATTGATCATTGGTGTGTTGAGCGACTTCTTTGCTCCGCAGCACGGGGATGCATCCTTGGCACAAGCCCTTATGTGGTTCTCGAGCGTGGCGATTCTTGCAGCTGGCATGGCATGGTGGACGATGCGCCATTCCAGTCGCCCATCACATGGGTGATGCATTGGCGTGCGGGCTTTCGCCATGGTTTTCTGACGCTAAGAATTCGCAGGGTTCAAAGGATTGAGGACGGACGGGAATGATCAGACTTTATCAGTTTGCGACATCACCTTTCACAGAGAAGGTTGTCCGAGCGCTCCACTTCAAACGGCTTGATTACGAAGTCGTGGAAGTCGCGCGAGCAAAAGTTCCAGAAGGCGACTATGCTGATGTGAGTCCAACCGGCAAGTTCCCCGCCATCGTTGATGGAACGACCAATGTTTGGGATTCAACAGATATTCTGCATCACATAGAGTCAGTCTATCCTGAGCCATCTTTGACGCCTTCATCCAAACGCGATGCTGGGCTGGCCCATGCAATTGAGGATTGGGCGGATGAGAGCCTCTATTTCTACGAAATGACCTTGCGCCTTTCGTGGGAACACAATCTTGAAAAGAAGCTGGATGATTTTGCCAAGACGATGCCCGGTGTCCCCCGGGAGCAGGTCAAAACCCTTGTCCTTGAAGGAGTGGGTCAGCTTACCAAAGCACAGGGCATTGGCCGCAAGCCACGAGAGCAAATTGTAGCCGACGTTCAACGCCACTTTGAGGCTTTGGACGGCATGCTAGACGGTAGGGACTGGCTGGTCGGGGAGCAAATTTCCTATGCAGATCTGGCCGTCATTGGTCAGGTCAATGCCTTGCTGGATGCCGACGAAGGAGAGGCGGGGCTTGCGTCGACGAAGTTCATTAAAGCGTGGATGGACCGCGTGGATGAAGTAGCTCCGAAGGAGAAACAGGCATGACTGATTTTGCCGAGATAAAGGCGTCCGCCAAATGGCGCGCACGCGGACGGATGTTTGACGAGTTTGAAGTCGGGCAGGAAATCCGTCACCACTGGGGCCGCACAATCACCGAGGCCGACGCGATCCAGTTCACCCACCTGACGCTCAGCTACAACCCGCTCTATTTCAACCGGGAATACGCGAAGGCGCATGGCCATCCGGATCTGGTCGTCAATCCACAACTGGTGTTCAACACGATCCTTGGCCTTTCAGTTGAAGACAACTCAGAGGGGCTCGCCGGACCATTTTTGGGTGTGTTTGCGCTCAAGTATCATGAGCCTGTCTATCCAGGCGACACTCTTACTGCGGTTTCCGAGGTCACCGACAAGCGCGAGTCCGAAAGCAAGCCGGGCAAGCAAGGCATTGTTGGTTGGCACACAAAGGGCTTCAACCAACACGGTCGATGCGTCGTCGAATTTAAGCGTTCCAATCTGTCAAACTTCGCAGGGGCGCGTGCAATGAGGGAGGGTACCCTTGGTCAGTAATCCAACACGCGATCAGGCACATCTGACGAGCCCTGACACCTACTTCGAAGATTTCGAAGTCGGACAGACCATCCGCCATGCGCGCGGGAAAACGATGACCAATCTGGAAAACGTGAACTTCACCAACATGGTGATGAACACAGCAGCGGGTCACTTTGATGAGAATATCGCCAGCAAGACGCCTTTCGGCGGGATCATTTGCTATGGCGGGGTGAATTTCTCTTTGATCCTTGGCCTTGCCTCGCAGGACACGATCGAGAACGCACTCGAAGAGATGGGCTTGGACGATATTCGTCTGACGAAAATGGTCACCCATGGCGATACACTTTACGCGTATTCTCGTGTGCTCGAAAAAAGCGAGAGCGACCGCGAGGATGCAGGCATCATCACGTTCCAGCACTGGGGCGTGAACCAGCGCGATGAGATTGTCGCTGAGATCAAGCGTACCGCGCTTATCAAAAGAAAATCGCATTGGGGTGCAGCATGAGCTTTGGCGCTCTGTCTTCGATCAAAATCCTTGATCTCACTCAGATGTTGGCGGGGCCATATGGCACCATGATGCTCGCTGATCATGGAGCCCAGGTGATCAAAATTGAGCCTCCGAGCGGAGATATGACTCGACCCGGTGGGCCTTTCGCTGATGGAGACACTCAGAGGACACACGGCGGATACTTCCAGAGTGTCAATCGCAACAAACGCTCGATTGTCCTCGACCTGAAGAGCGATGAGGGCAAAGCGGCATTCCTGGAGTTGGTCAAAGACGCCGACGCAGTCACGGAGAACTTCCGTGTCGGCGTGATGGACAAACTCGGGATCGGCTATGAATCGCTAAAGGCAGTCAATCCAAAGATTGTTTACGGCTGTCTCAATGGCTTTGGCGATCCGCGCACTGGTGAATCGCCTTACGCGAAATGGCCTGCCTTCGATGTGGTGGCGCAAGCAATGGGCGGGATCATGGCGATCACCGGTCCCGACCCCAAGACGCCAACCAAGATTGGGCCGGGAGTCGGTGACATTGTCCCGGGAATGTTCCTCGCTTTCGGCGTCCTGGCCGCGGTTCACAAAGCTCGGGAAACCGGTGAAGGACAATTCGTCGACGTCTCAATGGTCGATGCCATCCTCGCGATCTGCGAACGCATGGTGTATCAACATGACTTCCAGGGACTGAACCCGGGCCCTGAAGGCAACCACCATCCATTTCTCAGCCCGTTTGGCATGTTCCCTGTTAAGGACGGGTTCGTGACGATGGCCGCGCCGCAAGACCACTTCTTCAAACAATTGTGCGAGATTTTGGGGGTTGGACCATTGGGCGAGGACGAGCGTTTTGTGACCCATGCCCTGAGAGGCCAAAACAAGCAGGAATTGATCCCGCTCTTGAGCGAGGCGACAGCGAAATTCACCAAAGCAGAGTTGATGGAGAGGCTTGGCGGAAAAATTCCGTTTGGTCCTGTCATGCAAATCGCCGAGATGGCCTCTGATCCGCATTTTGCCGCGCGCGAGATGATTGCCGAGGTCGAGCAGCCGGGCGTGGACCGCACGACCCGTATCGCCGGCGTTCCGATCAAGATGACCGCAACTCCGGGCGGCGTGCGCCGACGGGGGCCCTATTTGGGCGAAGACACACACGCAATTTTGCAAGAAGCCGGACTCGATGAAGCGGCAATCGCCCGCCTTGTCGAAAAAGTCCCGGCGCTCCAGGAAAAGAAAGAAACCGAATGACACAGATGGTCAATCGCCACGGCCAACCGCGCCGGGCTCGTCGTTGCCAATTGGCAGTACCAGCCAGCAATCAGAAGATGATCGAGAAGGCTGCTGCCTCAAATACCGATCACGTTTTTCTCGATCTTGAGGACGCGTGCGCACCCAATGCCAAAGAGGCATCACGCCAAACGGTTGTCGATGCCCTTAACGGGCTTGATTGGGGCAACACCGTTCGCTGCGTCCGGATCAACGACACCGCGACCAAATGGTGCCACGGTGACATCATCGAAGTGGTCGAGGGCGCTGCTGACAATCTCGACACGATCATGTTGACCAAGCCCATGGACGCGAGCGACGTATTGTTTGTGGACAAGATGCTGACCCAACTCGAAGCGAAGCTCGGCCTCAAAAAGAAGATCGGGCTTGAGCTCTTGATCGAGGAGACCCTCGGCCTTCAAAACGTGGTCGAGATCGCGAACGCCACCCCTCGCCTTGAAGCGATGGTGTTCGGCATGGGTGATTACAGCGCAAGCCAAGGCATCGACCTTTCGGTTCTTTACGGCACCTACAAATATCCCGGTGACATTTTCCACCACGCCAAGTTTGCGGTCACAATGGCTGCCCGTGCTGCTGGAATTGACGCAATTGACGGGCCCTATGGTGCGATCAAGAACATCGAGGGCTACAAAGAAAGTTGCCTGCAAGCCCGCGGCCTCGGCATGGTCGGTAAATGGGCGCTTCACCCGACCCAAATCGAAAGTGCGCTGGAAATCTTCACGCCTGACCAGAAATTTGTCGAAAAGGCGCGCAAGATGACAGCCGCTTACCGCGAAGCAGAAGCGCGCGGCGAAGGCGCAGCGATGATTGACGGCGAGTTTGCCGATGCGGCAACCGTGCGCCTTATGTCCAACACCCTCGATCTGGCGGATCTATTCGGAGTGTGATGCGATGAACTGGCAGGATTTCACCTCGGAGAGCCTTGCCGCCGCATTGGCCAGTGATGGCGAGTTCTGCCTTGTCTCTCGTGGTTGGACTGGAACGCTGACGCTCAACATTGGCGATGCAACACTCGCTGTGGGCTTGGTGAACGGGAAACCGCAGGCCGAGCCCGTCGATGGTGACAATCACACGATCACGGGAACCGCCGAGATCTTCGGCACGCTCCTGCTGCATCATCCTCCCCGCTTTCTGAACGACCTTGGGCCAGCGATAGGCCAGGTGTTGGACTACGAGGGCGATCACAAGCACTTCACGCAATATTACGCGGCCATGATGCGCGTGATCGAAGTGCTGCGCGGGGGCCGCGCCAACGCACCGATGACGATGGAGCCAAAATACGCGGTGGGTGAGCATTGCGCCCCCGTGGGCCGCTATGTTCACCTGGAACTAGGCGGGCACATCCACCGCATTTACTATGAAGAGGCTGGCCAAGGCATTCCCTTGCTGCTGCAGCACACGGCGGGCTCGCATGGCACACAGTGGCGCCACCTTTTCGACATGCCGGAAATCACTGATCACTTCCGGCTGATCGCATATGACCTTCCGTTCCATGGCAAGTCTGTACCGCCGACGGGCAAGGAGTGGTGGACCGAACAATACCGTCTCAAGGGCGAAATCCTACGTTCAATCCCGGTCAAACTCTCCCAAGCCTTGGGCCTTGATCGCCCGGCCTTCATGGGCTGCTCTGTCGGGGGAGTTATGGCGCTGGACCTTGCCCACAAGAACCCCGACGTGTTTCGCGCGACAATCAGCCTTGAAGGCGCTCTCAAGATCGATGGAGATACGACAGACTGGGTGCACGAGCACCTCTATCACCCGCAAGTCTCCAATGAATTCAAAGGTCGCCTAATGCACTCGCTGACGGCACCAACAGCCCCAGAGGCTTATCGCCGTGAGACGATACAAACCTATATGGCAGGTTGGCCGCCCGTCTTTATCGGTGATCTGTTTTACTATGTCGATGAGTTCGACTTGATGGATGTCGCTGGCGAAATCGACACTTCGCGCTGCGCAGTGCACATTCTGAACGGCGAGTACGACTTCTCGGGCTCTTACGAAAAGGGCGAAGAAGCGCACCAAGCCATCAAGGGTTCTACCCATACCAAAATGGAAGGCATGGGACACTTCCCGATGTGCGAAGACCCCGAGCGTTTCAAAGACTACATCCTGCCCATCCTTGAGCAGGTCAAACAGACGAACTGAGGAAGAAAAGATGACCGATTCTAGCGGCTACATGACCGAAGAACGCCAGATGATGCAGCAGATGGCGCGCGAATTTGCTCGAGAGGAAGTCCTGCCTGTCGCAAACAAGCTCGACCCGGAAAAAGGCGATATCCCGCAAGACCTGATCGATAAGATGGGTGAGCTTGGCTTCTTTGGTATCACCATCCCGGAAGAGTTTGGCGGTCTCGGGCTTGGTAGCTTCGAATACTGTATGGTGGCCGAGGAACTCGCCGGGGCATGGATGAGTGTTGGTAGTATTCTTGCCCGCGGAAACAGCTTCTACAAGTCGGTACCCGGCAAAGACGAAGCGCAACGCCGCGAGCGGATGGAGATGATGGCGCAAGGCAAGTATCTGGGCGCCTTTGCCATGTCAGAGCCAAATGCGGGCTCGGATGTCGCTAATGTCTCGACCAAGGCCGTGCGCGAAGGCGATGAGTGGGTCATCACAGGCAACAAATATTGGTGCACCTTCGCGGATCGCGCAGACTTCATCCAAGTTGTCGCGCGCACCGAATTCGACGAAAACGCACCGCGCCATGCCGGATTGACGATGATCCCGGTGGAGAAGGAGCGCGGATCGTTCCCGGAGGGTCTTTCAGGATCCCCGATCCCCAAGATCGGCTACTTTGGCTGGAAGACCTACGAACTGGCTTTTGATAAAGTCCGCTCGCCCATCCACGAACGCGAGTCCAAGAACGCTGGCAAAGGGTTCTATGGGGTTGCCTCAGGCCTGGAGGTGGCGCGCGCTCACACCGGAGCCCGCTCGATCGGCCTTGCACAAACCGCACTCAATGTCGCGATCGATTATGCGCAGGAGCGCGAACAGTTCGGCCAGCCAATCAGCAATTTCCAAGCCATCCGGTTTAAAATTGCAACGATGGCCACAGAGATTCAAGCCGCCCGCCAGTTGCTCTATTACGTTTGCTCCGAAATCGATTCCGGTCGCCGCTGCGATCAGGAAGCGTCCATGATCAAATACTACGCTGCCGAAATGGCAGAGCGGGTGACGAGCGAGGCTCTGCAGATTCTGGGCGGCGCAGGATATACAACGCACTATCCAGTTGAACGGTGCTGGCGTGATGCCCGGCTTACAAAGATTTTTGAAGGCAGCTCAGAAATTCAGCAGCGGATCATTTCTGATGCGATCCTTGGCAAACCGGTGAAGCCCAAATAGGTCTAGACGGCCTTAATGTGCATCGCTGGGTCGAGATCGATCTTTGAATAGGCGTCGGCGGTTTCTCGCATATTCGCGAGGATTTGGTCTTGGTTTGGCTTGATCGCATCAAGTTTACCCCCGACACCGAGTGCAATCGGAGATTGATCGGGAGTTCCGGGCCTCAACAGGATCGCTAGCGCGCCAGACCCATCAGTCGTCTGGCCCTCGGAAAGAGTGTAACCTTTGCTACGGAACTGTGCGACTTTTTCAGGTGCCTGCGACGCCGAAGTTCGCCAAAGCGGCTCTTCGAGTTCCGCAACTGTGCGTCGCACAACTTTCCCGATTGTGTTGTCGCTTTCAACCGACAACAATGCCCAGCCGACCGCGCAACAGGCCAAGGGACGCCTGAGGCCTGACTCGACATTAAGGCTGTTCGGATCAGGCCCGATGTGCGCGAAAATGTACTGCGCGAAGATGCCGTTGCGTTGAGCAAGAATTGCGGATTGGCCAGTTTCAGCTGCCAATTTTGAGACCATACGCGGCAGCGCTCCCGTACCCTCGTGCAACCGTCGCATCCAGGTTCCAAGCAGCGCGATCCGAAATGTAGGATAATAACTTCGCGGACCACCCAACTGCTCAAGATAGCCCAATTGCAGGAGAGACTGGACAAGCACGGATGTGCTGGACTGAGGAATGTCCATCGCCGACGCGATCTCAGAGATCGTCAGAGGGCGCTTCTTGGTCGCAAAAAGCTCGAAGAGCAAAAGAGTTCGATTGGCCGACTTTACGGGCATAGCTGTTTCAGATTGCCATCACATTTGTGATGATTCAACCTCAATCTAGCATTCAACTTTACGAGGTTTGAGAAGGGACAACAAAGATTTGCCACAAAACGGTGATCACGCGAGGATCTGCGAGAATTCAATAGTCCAGTATAAAGGCATTTCAAATGGACAATATGATCACGACACAGCGGGACGGACATGTGTTCCTGATCGGCCTCAATCGTCCAGAAAAGCGCAATGCGCTCAATATGACGATGATCCGCGAGTTGTCCGAGGCTTTCACCGAGTTCGAGCGCGATGACGAACTGCGAGTGGCCATGCTGTTTGCTCACGGCGATCACTTTTGTGGGGGCCTAGAATTGGCTGAAGTCGCTGAACCTCTCATGGCGCCAGGTGCTGACCCGATACACGTCACAGGTGGCATCGATCCGTGGGGTATCCAGACCGACCTTCCAAGCAAGCCGGTGATACTTGCTGCCAAAGGATACACCCTCACGGTAGCGATTGAGATGTGTCTGGCCTCCGACATTGTCATTGCCGCAAACGATGCCAAGTTTGCGCAGTTGGAAGTGTCGCGCGGGCTGTTCCCGATTGGCGGTGCAACAACGCGCTGGCAGCTCGCGAGCGGTTACCAAAACGCCATGCGCTACCTTCTGACCGGCGACATGTTTGATGCAGAAGAAGCGCGGCGCATTGGATTGGTGCAAGACATCGTCACGCCTGGAGAGCTTCACGATTATACTCTCGCCATGGCGAAACGCATCGCAGCACATGCTCCCCTTGGCGTGCAAGCCACCCTGCGTACCGCGCGCGAGGTTCAGGATTTTGGTCACAAAGCAGCGGCCAAATCACTCTACCCGGAGATCCGCACACTCTATTCAAGCGAAGACGGAAAAGTCGGCGTCCGAACTTTCCTGGACAAAGAACGCCCGACTTACCGAGGTCGCTGAAACTCCGAACCGAAGGAACGACACCGATGTTACAAAGCAAAATCGAGCAGCAGCCGAATTCTGAGTCAGACACTATGTCCGCAACCCGAACCATTGCTCAGCTCGCTTTGGGTTATCGGTATGAGGATTTCCCCGAAAATGTGCGCGCCGCTGCGACAAGTGCGGTCCTTGACCACATCGCCCTGACCGTGCGCGGAGCGCGCGAGGAACTGACCCAGATCCTTGGGCAAGAGCTATTTGGCAAAGCGCTCAAAGGCGAAGACCTGCTGCCCTTTGGGCTCAGCGACGGGTTTCTTCCGAAAATCTCAATGATCCGCGCAGCATCAGCGCACGCGATCGATTTCGATGACACCCTGCCTCCAGCCATGGCAGCGCATACGGGCGGACAAGTGATCGGTTCGCTGCTTGCTGTGGCGAGCGAACGCAAAGTCAGCGGAAAAGAGTTCCTAACCGCAGTGGTTGCGGGTTTCGAAGTCGCTGCGCGGGTTGGTTCACTGCTGACAGTTGAGCACTACGACAAGGGGTTTCATCCGACCGGTACAGTCGGGTGCTTTGGTGTCGCAGCGGCCTGCGGCCGAATCCTCAGACTAAGCGAAGATCAGATGTGCCAGGCGTTTGGCATTGTTGCCACGCAGGCGAGCGGCATCAAGTGCACTTTCGGCACGATGGCCAAGCCGTTCAATGCCGGCAATTCAGCGCACAATGGCACTTTGGCTGCCCGACTTGCCGGCGCGGGCTTCACCGCGCCTGCCGATGCGATCGAGGCGGACAAAGGCTATTTGTGCCTGTTTATGGGCAAAGACCCAGCCGAGGTCGAGATCGCGGATGCGAGTGATTTCGCGATCCTCAAGAACGCCATCAAGGTCCATGCCGCCTGCCACGCCACGCACCCTTTGATCGAAGCGATCGGTTTGTTGCGAGATGAGCACGAAATCGATCTTGAAACGGTTGAAAAGATTGAAGTCGAAACCGCTGAGATCGGCGTGCGCACCGCCAGTATCGGCACACCGACTACGGGCCTTGAATGCAAGTTCTCATATTCTCAAATGGCCGCATCGGCCTTGGCGGGATACGATACTGCTGCTGACAGCACATTCACACAAGAGGTGATCGCTGACCCTGTCGTTGCACGGCTGCGCGACAAGGTTGCGATAAAAGTGGTGGACGTGAAGCACGCCTTTATTGCGACCGTCAGGATAACGGACGCCGATAATGGGTTGATCGAGCAATATTACGACATGAACGAAAGCCTCTTGCAAAAGCACGACGTCATGGCGGAGAAGGTTCAAGCAAAGTTCTTGACCGTTCTGGGCCAAGAACTCGGCGACAGCACAGCGAAGCGCTTCCTTGATTACGTAAACACGCTTCCTGAGAGCGACGATATTCGCGAGCTGGGCTGATCGCAACGCAGTCAGCCCAGTCTCTCGGTGAGCAGCCCTTCCCAGACGGGCGGCTCAGGGAGTTCCATCAGATCAGAGCCTGAGTGATGCTCTTTGACTGCATGTAACTCTTGATCGCCTGGATTCCACGTTCGCGGCCAATGCCGCTGCGTTTGTAACCGCCCATCGGCACTTCGACAGCCTGCGCGTGCCAATCGTTGATATAGACTGTGCCAGCCTGCAATTGCCGCGCGACACGGTGCGCACGGCTCGCGTCCTGCGTCCAAACGCCAGCCGCCAAGCCAAGGTCAGTATCATTGGCAATCGCGATGGCTTCTTCTTCGGTGTCGAACGGGATCAGCACGCCGACAGGGCCAAAGATCTCTTCCTTCACCACGGTCATATCGCCGGTGACATCGGCGTAGATCGTCGGCTCGACATAGAGGCCATCGTCAAGCCCCTCGCCCGATGCACGCTTACCGCCAGTCAGCAGCTTAGCCCCCTCTTTCTCGGCACTGTCGAGATAGTGCATGACCTTGTCGAACTGCATCTGGTTCGCGATCGGGCCCAATGTTGGGAAGGGTTTGTCGACACCGATCGGGATCTGCTTGGCAGCGCCTGCGAGCATCTGCCCAAACTTCTCATAGATCGAACGCTGCACGATCACGCGCGTGCCCGAGGTGCAGATCTGACCCGAATTGAGGATGAAGCCGAACAGCACCTTGGGCACGGCAGCTTCCATCTTGGCATCTTCGAACACGATATCCGGCGATTTGCCGCCAAGTTCCAGCGTGACAGGTACAACCCTGTCAGCGGCCGCCTTGCCAATTGCTCGGCCTGTGCCAACGGAACCCGTAAAGGCGATTTTCTCGATACCGGGGTGCGCGGTAAGCGCGGCCCCCGCCTCTGCGCCATAACCGGTGACGCAGTTCATCAGGCCTGCGGGAAGCCCTGCTTCCACCGCAATCCGGCAAAACTCAACGGTCGCGCTCGACGAGTGTTCGCTTGGCTTAAGAACCACAGCGTTACCCGCTGCGAGCGCAGGCGCAGCGCCCCGTGCGGCCTGGTTCACAGGCGCGTTCCAAGGGCAAATCATTCCAACCACGCCATAGGGATCGTAGAGCGTGTAGTCGAAACGATCGGTTGACACTGGGATCGTCTCGCCATGAACCGTTGCAGCGAGCGAACCGTAGAAGTCGAAGTACTCAGCCGCGCCGTTGATCGTCATCGGAGCAGCTTGCATGGGCATTCCCATGTCGCGCGTCTCTAAGCGTGCAAGAAGCGCGGCGTTGGCTTCGATCGCTTCGGCAACTTTGCGCAGGATCTTGCCGCGCGTATGCGGGTTCATATCTGCCCAGTCGCGCTGAGCCTGAGCTGCGTTCGTTACCGCCGCATCGACATCCTGGGCATTGCCTTTGGCGATCTTTGCCTCGAGCTTACCTGTCGCAGGGTTGATCGCATCGAAATACTCACCGGATGCAGGCTCATGAGTCTCGCCTCCGATGAACATGTTCACTGTTGCGATCTGATCGACTTGTGCCATCATCATTCCCCTCAATTCCCAGAGCCATAGACTGTCCGTCGCCTTGGCTATACTTTCATAGATCACGTTTTGTGCGAGATTGCCTCTCAGCAAACAAGCTTCAGAACGAAAAACATATATGTGATGAAGCGGCCGACGCTGTTGGATCAAGCTATGCTCACCGTCATTATCATAACCGTTCGGAACAAAAATCAAAACAGCCCATCTACCGGGGACAATCTATGAGCACCTCGCCTCACTACGACTATATCATCATCGGTGCTGGCTCTGCGGGATGCGTGCTTGCCAATCGCCTTTCCGCCGATCCTGCAAATAGAGTGTTGCTGCTAGAGGCTGGTGGCAAGGACGACAGTTTTTGGATCAAAGTGCCTGCGGGCATGGGAATGGTAATCTCGAACCCGAAGTACATCTGGTTAAACCCGACCCGCCTCACAGAATTCTTCGGAAATCGTTCAATCAAGCTTGTACAGGGAAAGACTCTTGGTGGCTCCAGTTCCGTCAATGGGATGATGTATGTGCGAGGCCAAAAGGAAGACTATGACAGCTGGGCTGATATGGGCTGCGATGGTTGGGGTTGGGATGACGTTCTTCCCTATTTCAAGAAGTCCGAAACGCTTGTCGGTGAAGGGTCAGATGAGTACCATGGTCGCACTGGCGAGATGAAAGTCAGCTGGGTCGATGACCTTGATCCCAGCTCCAAAAAATTCCTCGAAGCGGCCAAAGACAGCGGGATGCCGTTCAACGCCGATGTAAACAGCGGCCACCAGGATGGTGTTGGCTATATTATGGGCACGATCCATAAGGGCCGCCGCCAATCGACCGCCGCAACCTTCCTCCACCCGGTGATGGACCGCCCCAACCTGACCGTGCGCACAGGATGTCTTACGCGCCGGATCGTGATGGAAGAGGGCCGAGCCATTGCGGTCGAAATCGAGTCTGATGAAGCCGGTATCGAAACCATTGCATCGGGCCGCGAGATCATCCTTTCTGCAGGAGCACTGGGTTCTCCTTGCATCCTGCAACACAGCGGCATCGGCGACCCTGAACATCTCAAATCGGTGGGCGTCGAAACCATTGTCGATGCGCCAGAGGTCGGACAAAACCTTCAAGACCACATCTTTGGCCATGTGAAATTTCGCACAAAACACAAGAAGTTCAGCCGAAACCGCATCCTTTCAAACAAGTTTGCCATGGCGCTGCAAGCAGTCAAATGGATGCTCACCGGGCGAGGAATTCTCAATACAACGTCGTCGCAGATCGTCGGCTTCTTCAAGTCAAATCCGCAGCTCAATCGTTCAGACTTGCAGCTTGCGATGAGGCCTTTCTCGATTCATCAAACCGAGGATGGACTGGTCGAAATCGATCACTTCCCCGGCATCAATGCATCCGCGATCCAGACGCGCCCCTTTAGCCGCGGGACCATGCTGATCACTTCGAACAACCTAGGTGAGCGCGGCGAGACACATCCGAATTACTTGAGCGATGAGCGCGATGTTGAGGCTATCGTTGGCGGTATAAATCACATCCGCAACATCATGAAGCAGCCTGCGCTTGCAAACGTTGTGTCTGAGGAGCTTGAACCCGGGCCTGATGTTACCGATCCTAAAGCGTTGGCGGACTATGTTCGTGCCTCTGCCACTACCGTCTATCACCCAGCAGGCACCTGCCGCATGGGCAGCGACGAACGGTCTGTTGTCGACCCTCAGCTAAAGGTTCGCGGTGTGCAAGGACTGCGAGTGATCGACGCATCAGTGATGCCTGTTATCAGCTCGGGCAACACCAACGCACCATCGATCATGATCGGCGAAAAGGGAGCGGATATGATCTTGGCGGACAGGAACATCGCTTTGTAGGCGAGTTAAGTCCCTCCCAAGACCTCCTGCATCAGCCTAGGCATATCATAGCGAGCGATCTCTTCCTCGCTCAGATCGTTGAATTTGCGTAGCGTTTCTGCGACCTCCTCTGCTCGGCGTTGAGATGCCGGCAAGATTGAAGCATGGGTTGGTACCAGAAAATCACCGTCTTCCATTCCGCGCAGCAGTTTCTCGACCACTTTGGCAGGTTCCATACCGCGCCCAATGATGGTGGCGGCAAACTGCGCTTCCTCTTCACTCCTTTTTGGCAGCTCTTCGAATTGGCTGCTGTCGTGAAGCGAAGTTGATACGACGCCGGGTGCGAGAACAGTCAATCTGATGGTTTCGGGTAACTCGTGACGTAGTACATCAGCGAAGCCAAGTACGGCGTGCTTGCTGGCGGTGTAATGTCCAATGCCAGCATGCGGCATACCCAGCGAATGCTCAGAGCCAGTTACGCACAAATGCCCGGGCCGTCCTTCGGCAATCATCCGATTGGCAAAACCCACCAAGGTCGCAAGCGATCCACGCACATTGATCTGGTATATCAGATCCAATTGCGACAGCGGAGTTTCCAGCAACGGACCACCGGGACCAATGCCTGCATTGGCGAACACCAAGTCGACAGACCCAAGGCGTTCCCAAGATGTGTCGACCAGCTCCGCAACGGATGCCTCGGAGCGAACATCGCATGTCTGCGCAAGCACATTGTCGCCCAGTCTGTCGCTCTGGGCATGAGCTGCATCCCCGTTAATGTCGGCGATAACAACCTTGCACCCGCGCGCCACCAGCGTTTCGGCTATGGCGAGACCAATTCCGGATGCCCCGCCGGTAATGACGGCATTCAGATTTTCAATTCTCATCTATCCTCTCCCAAAGCGGTTTTCGCCTATCTCAAAAATGGCTTGCTCGGCTTGCCCTTCCTCAAGAGCTTTGAGTGCGTCAAATTATGGAATGGCTCGGCGTTCGGCCACTCCATCGATCATCAACCCCAGGCCGCCCGCAACTATCAGAATCTGAGCAGCCCCCTTTGCCCGATCAGAAAGACAACTTTTGACATGATTGAACTGCCCCTCCTTCGGTCCTGCCGCATCCCGTAGGTGCAGTGGGGCTTTCGCGCCATGTGCAGTGCAAATCATCTCATATGTGATCGCAATCGCTTTAGGTAAATTGCTAATCGGAGCGGTCTTCAACGGACATATCCAAGCCTGCTCGAGGCAATGAATAGGACGCTCTAGATGATCCCCAACCGCTTGCAATGCGCCTTTAACTGACTTATGGTCATTACCCTTGCACTGCTAGTCACTACCAAGCCTCCATCTTGGAGCGCCAAGACACAAGGAATAGCTGAGATGCCCAAGACATTGATGTGTGACCCCAAGCTCTTTGAGAAGGATCTGAGCGGGAAAGTCTATATCGTTACGGGTGCCAATTCGGGTTCTGGCGTTGCCACCACGCAGCAGCTTGTCCGACAAGGGGCCCATGTTATTGCGGCATGTCGTAGGGTTCGTGCTGGCGAAGAAGCAACCGCTAGCCTCTCAAACGAGAAGGGTGAAGTCAGCGTCATGGCGCTCGACCTTGGCAGCCTGAAATCCGTCAGAGACTTTGCCGCTGCTTTCCTTGAAGAATTCGATCGGCTCGATGGCCTCGTGAACAATGCCGGAGTCATGAACACTCCCGAAGGCAAGACTGAGGATGGGTTCGAAACACAATGGGGCGTGAACCATATCGGGCACGTTCTGCTCACCGAGCTGCTGCTCGACCGGCTCAAGCAATCTACCCCTAGCCGCGTGGTGTGTGTTTCAAGTGTCGCCCATGCCGGTATGGCCGGAAAAGAAGCAAAGATCGACTTTGACGACATCAATTTCGAAAAGCGCGACTACGAGAAGACCGAGGCCTACAACCAGTCCAAGCTGGCTGTCGTCATGTATGCACGCCATCTTGCAAAGCGGCTCGAGGGCACCGGTGTGAGCGTGTTCTCAACCCATCCAGGCTGGATCCGCTCCAACCTCGCCAAGCACACAATGCCCCTTTGGGTCCAAAACGTACTGATGCGCCCGTTCAGCGGTATGCTTGGCCTCATGTCCTATGAGGAAGGCGCTCAGACACAATTGCATTGCTTGCTCGATGACGATGCGCCCAATCACAGCGGCGCGTATTTCAGCCAGAACAGCGTTCTTTATGCGAACAAGGAAGACAAAGCGGGTGGTTGGCCAATGCGCTCACCCAATCCGCTGGTCTATGATGATGAAATGGCAGAACGCCTCTACACCGTCAGCATGGACGCGATCAAAGCGGCTTAGCAATTGGGCTAGCGCTTCGCATGGTGAAACGCAACACCTCCAGAGAGGAGCGCGGGCGTACGGTCTACTGCGGGCGAAGAGCGGCCGAAATTCGGCCGCTTTCGCCTAAACCGCCTCGACCGTCACGGGAACTCCATTCAGCACAGCATTGCCGCTCAGGCGGTCGTATCGCTCAGGATCGGTCAGATCATTCATCGATACTCCGGCGTGTTCGGCCGCAGTCCTCCAGCTCACGCCGTCGCGATTGTGGCCCCAGCCATGAGGGAGCGAAACGACGCCAGTCATCACGTCATCGGTGATCTCAACCGGAACCTCAACCGAGCCGACGCGGCTAGCGACGCGCACAATGTCGCCAGCCTCGATCTCGCGCGCTTCGGCATCTTGGGGGTGGATCATCAATGTGCAGCGATCCTTGCCTTTCACTAGCCGCTTGGAATTGTGCAGCCAGCTGTTGTTCGAGCGGACATGGCGGCGCCCGATGAGGCTCAGATCCTCTGTCTGGTTCGACGCCAGCGCCTCTGAGAAACGCCTGCAATCCTCCAGCAAGAGCGTCCGAGGCAACTTCGATCTTGCCGCTTTTTGTCACGAGCCTGTCTGCAAGGCAGGGCTCCAACGGGCCAAGATCAATTCCGTCTTCTTGTGCTTCGACCTGCGCAAGCGTCATACCCGCTGGCGAAGCTTGCAGCATTGCATCCAGCTTCTCACGGGGCGTCTCAAGATTGGGGGTCGGCTCGCCTTTCGCTTCCAGGATTGCAGCCGCGAGTTCCCCGGCAATTTCCCAATCCGCCTTTTGCCCTTCCTCGATTTCAAAAGCGGGCGCCGAATAGGAACCGAAGTTACGGATCGAGAGAGGGCCGAAGAAGAATGTATAGTGATCCTTCTCCAAGGGGCCACAAGGAGGCAAGATGTAGTGCGCGTGTCGCGATGTTTCAGTGATTTGCATATCGAGCGCAACCATCAGGTCGAGCTTGTCCAATCCCTCTTGCGTCCGTCTGCCATCGGGTGCGGAAAGAACAGGGTTGCCAGCAACAACAAATAGTCCTCGAACGCGCTGGTCATCATCCCTCATGAGCTCGTCTGCAAAAGCAACCATGGGAATGGAGTTCATCACGCTAGGCATAGTCCCGCGCGCTGTTTCAATCGTCCTGATGCTGCCTCGCCCGGCGTGCCCGACAAAATCGAGCAGCGGCTGAGGAAACATCGCCCCGCCCTCTCGATCAAGATTGCCGCTTGCCAGATTGATCAGATTTACAAGCCAAAGGTTCAATGCGCCATGCTCGCAAACAGAGGCTCCCATGCGGGCATTGATGGCCGCTGGCTGACCATTGGTAAGTTGTGCGGCGATCTCCCGGATCTCCTCGACTCCGATCCCGCAATAGGAGGAAAGCTGTTCAAGCTCGAAGCCATCAACCATCGGTTTGAGCTTGCTCCAACTGTCATCAACCAGCTCGGCCAAACCCTCGCGCAGAACGTGGTCCTTGGTCAAAATGCACTGAAGGATGCCGAGAAAAAGGGCTGTGTCAGTGCCCGGTCTTACAGGTAGCCATTTGTCAGCAATCTTGGCGGTCTCTGTCTGCCGCGGGTCCACCACGAGCAGCTTCCCGCCGCGTTCTTGCAACGCTTTGATCCGCTTCTTCACATCCGGCACCGTCCACAGGCTGCCGTTCGAGGCCAAGGGGTTGGCTCCGACAAGCACAAGAAACATGGTCCGGTCAATATCCGGCACAGCGGCCAGGCTGACATGCCCGTAGAGCTGATACTGCGCGTAGTGATGCGGTATCTGGTCAAGCGTCGAGGCCGAGAAGGTCTGTTTTACGCCAACCGCACGCTGGAGAATATTGGCCTGCATCGAGAGACCGTAGTCATGAGCGCTTGGGTTGCCGTAATAGAAGCTTTGGCGAGCGCCTTCACTGTCGAGCGCCACCACTTTCTCGGCAATTTCACGGTATGCGGTATCCCACTCAATCTCTTGCCAACCATCGCCGACGCGTTTGACCGGTTTGCGAAGTCGGTCCGGGTCATCCTGAAGGTCCGCGATGGCCGTCGCTTTCGGGCAGATATGCCCCCGGCTAAGCGGGTTGTCAGGATTGCCCTTGATCGAAATCACTTTGCGACCGTCTAGCTCAACCAATACGCCGCAGTTTGCTTCGCAGATATGGCAGGTCCGCTTGTGGATTGTCGTCATCGCATTGCCCTCTTCCAAAATCACCTGACCCTATCGCCAAATGCGCAGTGGCGCCAAGGCTCCTGATGTGCCTTGGGGGGGGACGGTGATTTTTCCCTCGCTCCATAGCTTAATCCAGCTCTTTTTCGCGTTGAGCCAGCATCCACGCTCAAATCACACATATGTAATATCTTCGATTGGATGTTGCGCTTGCGCGGCTGCTCAGTTCTTTGAGATCTACACCTTTCACACTCTCGTTCAGCTTGCCCCAATGGTTTGCGAACGAGCGAACTAGATAACGATTTTTGGAGAGTTTGATGCGCAATTTCACCGAAGAACAACACATGTTCCGGGAAGCCTACCGGCGTTTTCTGGAAACAGAAATTGCTCCCAACATGCCCAAATGGCGCAAGGAAGGAGCCGTTGACCGCTCGGCATTCGAGGCAGCTGGAAAGCAAGGCATGCTGATGGTGTGGCCCGATGAGAAATATGGCGGGATGGGCGATGAGGATTTCCGTTTTGAACAGATCATTATCGAAGAAACCGCACGCGCGGATTGCGGCGAGTTCTTTGCATCGCTGCATTCGCGTCTGGTCGGTCCCTATTTCAAAATCGGAACAGAAGAGCAGCGCGAGCGCTTTTTGCCCAAATGCGTATCCGGTGAGACAATTCTCGCAGTCGCCATGACAGAACCGGGCGCGGGCAGCGACCTTTCAGGCATGAAAACCACTGCGGTTGATAAGGGCGACCATTTGCTTCTCAATGGCTCCAAAACCTACATCTCGAACGGCATCAACGCCGATGTGGTGATTGCCGCGGCAAAATATGAAGCGGACGAGAACCCTCACTCGATGGTCTTGCTCATCCTCGAGCGCGGCATGGAAGGTTTTGAGCGTGGGAGAAACCTCGAAAAGATGGGCATGCCTGGTCAGGATACAGCTGAGCTGTTCTTCAATGATGTCAAAGTGCCAAAGGAAAACATCTTGGGCACTCCGGGCAAGGGCTTTATCCACTTGATGGAAGGGCTGGCAGAAGAGCGTTTGATGGCCGCTGTTGGCTATATCGCAGCTGCGCGGCATGCGCTTGATATCACCCGCGAATATGTGATGCAGCGCCAGGTCTTCGGAAAGCCCCTGAGCGAGATGCAAAACACCCAGTTCAAGCTGGCCGAGCTCGAAACCGAAATCGACATTATGGAAGTCTATGTCGACCATTGCGTTGATTTGCACAACAAGGGTCAGCTTGATGCCAACACCGCTGCAAAGGCCAAATTGCAGAGCTCTGAGATTCAGTGGCGCATGGTGGATGAAGGCGTGCAGTTGCACGGCGGTGCCGGCTACATGAAGGAATATGAGATCTGCCGAATGTTCACTGATGCACGCATCAACCGAATTTTGGCCGGGTCTTCAGAGATCATGAAATACATCATCAGCCGGGATCTCTTTTCGCAGAAATACGTAAGTCGACTGGCCTAGATCAGGGGAATCATGATCGGTCGCCTCCCTGGCTTGGTCGATCATGCTGACTGCCAGGCGTAGGTTCCATCCGGCCTACCGCCATATGTTTCTGCTCGTCAGCCAGCGGTTTGAATGGAACCCGCTGCGCATGCCCGAGAGGGCGCAGCCGGCCACCGCTTGATCACCTACGCTTGAAAGAGTGGGAATTGCATGTGTAATATGCCACCCAAGAACAGAGCTCGATGCGGGAAACGCACAGCCGACTGGTGGGGGAAATCATGGCGCAGAGGATGGTCAAATCTGCAGAACGCGTTCTGCTTTTGCTCGAGTATTTCGCGACCAAGCAGTCGCCCGCCACCGTGATGGAATTGTCCAGAGACCTAGGATTTCCTCAGCCCTCTGTGACGTTTCTCGTCAAAACCCTCGTCGAAATGGGGTATTTGATCTTCGATCCAGTAACGCGAACCTATTTGCCCTCCATGCGGGTTGCCTTGCTGGGTACTTGGATACGCCGAAGATTTCCCGAAGCCGGCAAACTCCCCAAACTTATCCAAAAGTTGAGCGAAGAAACCGGCGAATCCGTGGTGCTCGCAATGCGAGCTGGCATCTACGCGCAGTATATCTTCGCGCAAGGTGCAGAAAGCCCACTCAGGTTAGAGGTTCAGACCGGGTCTATGCGGCCGCTGGCTTGTTCTGCAGCCGGTTGGGCGCTGCTCCAATTCTTGCCGGACAGCGAGATTGAGTTGATCGCTCGGCGAACGGAAGCCGAGGCGCCTATCGCCCTTTGGCGCAATTCGGCCAAGCATGCGCTCGCGAATGTTGAGCGCACTAGAACGCAGCATTTTGCCTTTACCAAGGGGCAAACAAGAATGGGCAAAGGTGGGATAGGAATAGCCTTGCCACCTTTGGAAGGGAGCCCGCAATTCGCAATCTCTGTCGGAGGGCAAATCGAGAGGATAGAAGCATCCGCAGATGCGATCGTGCGCTCTATACGCAAGACGATCGACTCCATTATGGATAGCAGCGAAACTGAATTGCAGCAGCTGCGGGATGCAAAAATCGAATTCGACCAATCTAAGCAGAAGATGTTCCAGTTACCGCAAAACTAGACTGGATTCATTTCAGAGGTTTACGTTTCGATCGCCTTTTGCCCGACATTGCGCAGATGATAATCACAATCTCCAAACAGCGTGCTGTTGGCTAGAATCCGCTTGTGATAATGCCCAACGTTCAATTCATCGGTCATACCAACGCCGCCGTGAATCTGGATTGCAGACTCTCCGATGGAGAGGCCGAGCTTGCTGATCTGTCCCTTGAGAATTGAGATGTCGCGCTCGCCCGCTTTCCCGGCGGCTGCCAGCGCGATAGTATAAGCCAGTGTCGCTTTGGCCTTCGCCTGAGCAATCTTCATATCGGCCAAGCGGTGGGAGATGGCCTGGAACGAAATGATCGCATTTCCGAATTGCTTGCGTGTCGATGCATACTCGCAGGTTGTTTGGAAAAGAGCAGACAGGGCCCCGACCGTTTCGGCGCACAATGCGATCATTGCATCGGCGATCACTTGATTGATCAATCTGGTGGCATCGCGAGAGAGGAAATTCTCTTGCGACACCATTACACCTTCGAAAGCAATGTGAGCGGCAGTTCGGCCATCGACAGTCTTGAAAGGGGTTAGGGTCACACCTTCCTGGCTCGGCTCGACAATCGCCAACCCGATTGCTCCTTCACCTGACTTCTCGCCCTGCAATTTCGCCGAAACCAGGATGAAATCGGCTTGGGCACCGCCAAGCACCAAGCCCTTCTCGCCATGCAGGCTAAGACCATTTGCGGCCTCACGCCCTTGCAGCTGAATTGCCTCAACCTTGGGTGTTCCTGCCCCTTCTTCGTGTGCAAAGGCAGCGGTTTTATTGCCAGCAACAAGCGTTTCGAGAATTGCGTCCGCTGCGGCAACGTTTGCCGCGGCAAGTATCCTGCCAGCAAGAACGCTCGAGGAGATAAAAGGCTCAACCACGAGATATTCGCCAAGCAGCTCAGAAACTGCCGCAATATCAGCAATATTGCCTCCAAGGCCGCCCTTGTCGCTCGGAACGGATAGCGCGAGCAAGCCCATCGCCTCAAAGTCCTTCCAAATCTCGACGGACCAAGGCGCGTCTGATCTGACAATGGACTGCCGCTCATCGAAACTGTATTTGATTTGCAAAAGACGCGTCACGCTATCGCGCAACATCACTTGGTCCGAAGTCAAAGAAAAATCCATTGAAAGTCCTATCCCGCTGGCAATGTGCGGGCGATGAGATCACGTTGGATCTCATTTGTGCCAGCATAGATCGTGGTTGCGCGACTGTTGAGGTAAAATGGCATTGCAACCAGATCCAGATCATCGTCTGATAGTGACTTTTCAGAGCCCACGCGAAGCGCATCTTTGTCGAGCGCAAGCCCATTCAAGCCGGATAGCTTGCGCATCAATTGCGTCACTTGCTGGACCAGTTCTGAATGCATGATCTTCACCATCGACGGCAATGCAGGGTCGAGCGAGATCTCGTGACCGCCGATCGAGAGCCGTTCGAAATGCTCCAGCGTCGCCACATCAGCTTCAATCTCGCCCAGCTCGCGTTGGAACATTGAGTCCTGCGCCAAAACGCCGCCGCTGGCCGAGCGTCGCAGGCTCGCCAATTCGCGGATCTTTTCCAGCTTGCGCTTCAAGCTCGGGCTGTTTGCCCCAACACCGCGTTCATACATGAGCAGGTGCTTGGCCACGCTCCAGCCGTTGTTCTCCTCCCCGACGCGTCCAGATTGGGGAACACGGACGTTGTCGAAGAACACTTCGCAGCATTCCGGGAATCCATCCAGACCATCGATCGGTCGTATCTCCATGCCGGGATAATCCGTTCGATCAAGCAACAGAAACGTTATGCCAGCGTGCTTCTTGCCCTCATTGCTGGTTCGGACCAGCATGAACATCCGGTTGGATTCGTGCGCCAGCGTCGTCCAGATCTTGCTGCCATTGATGATGTAGTCATCGCCATCGGCGACTGCGCTGCATTTGAGTGACGCGAGATCTGAGCCCGAATTGGGCTCTGAATAGCCTTGTGTCCAATAATCTTCGCCTGACAGGATCCGCGGCAGGTATTTCGCTTTCTGCTCTACTGTTCCCAAGTCGATCAACAGCGGGCCGACCATCCTAAGCGCATTTGGCAAAAGCGGCGGGAGGTCCCTTTTACAGCGTTCTTCCTCAAAAATGTAGCGCTGCTCGACGGACCATCCTGTCCCGCCATATTCTTCCGGCCAAGCGGGCGCTGCCCACCCCTTCTTATTCAGAATGCCGAGCCATTCCTGAGCTTCGGCAAAAGAAGGAAATGCGCTGGTGGTTTTTCGCCCTGCTTCACGAATTGCAGGGGTTGGAGCCTCATCGAGAAAACGAGCCACTTCGACCCTGAAATCTTCAAGCTCTTGATCTTGATCCAAGCTCATTTTCCATTCTCCCGGATTGCAGTTGGGGTCATCTATATATCGAACTTGGTTCCGAGCAATTCCTCTGAGACCTGCCAGAACTTCGCGCACAGTTCGGCGTCCTTTGCTTGAGGAGGCAGCGGACATAAGCCCGGCGGGCCGGTTCTCCCGCCCTTGCCCGATGGCCCGAAGAACTCACCGGGCTTCACATCAGGAGCGAGCGCGGCATGGAGCGAGGATTGCGCTCCTTCCGCAGGCGTCGACACATCCATGAACCTCGCCATTATTGGTAAGAGCAACCGTTTAGTGAAAGACAGGTTTCTCGACAAATCAGTATTAGAGAAGCCAGGATGTGCTGTAACGGCGAGAACATTCTTTCCTGCAGCGCTCAACCGGGTCGTCAGCTCGGCAGTGAACAACAAATTCGCGAGCTTGCTTTGGCCATATGCTCCCATTCCTGTCAGGCCCATCAACTCAGGCCCTTCGTCATAGGTCCCTTCAAAGTTGAGATTGTCGAAGCAGATATCCACGCCCGGAATTACCGCGGCCAAACTGGATACGTTCACGATCCGGGGAGCCTCGACCTTGTAGAGGTGATCAACCAAGAGAGAGGTAAGCAGGAAGTGGCCAAGGTGATTGGCATCCAGCTGGAGCTCAACCCCATTGGGCGTGATCGTGTACGGGGGGCCCATCACGCCAGCGTTATTGATCAAGAGATCAAGATGATCGTGGGTTTGCTCGAATGATTTTACGAAATTGCGGATGCTCTGCCTATCGATCAAATCGAGCGGTATGCACTGTGTGCTCGCGCCTCGCACCTTCTTGCTGATCCGCGATGCTGCCTCATTGGCCTTTTGCTCGCTGCGGCAGGCAAGAACCACATGGTATCCCTGTTTCGCTAATCCCAAACAGGTTTCGAAACCCAAACCGGTGTTGGCTCCTGTTACTATCGCTATTTTCTTGGTCGCCATTCGGATTTTCCCTCGTTGGTTGGTGCGCAAAACCATGCACCAAGCCGACGCGGACTAATCTGATGGAAGGTGCTCACGTCAACGCAGCCATTAATCGATCACATTTGTAATGAAGATTACGGTTGGAGAGACAAACCGAGACCTCCCGAACCAATTCTGTTTCAAAGCCCTGCGCCAAACAAGGCGCGGCGATCGGCGACCACCAAAAATTTGAGTATCCGGAGAGAGCAAATGAGCCAAGACCAGCTAGTAATCCGCGCTGACCAAGACGGAGTGGCAACCCTCACGATAAATCGGCCCGAGAAGCTGAATTCACTGACGGTTGGCGTGTTCAAAGAGCTGCGCGCGCATGTCGAAGCGATTGCAGAAGACGAAACGGTCTCCTGCGTGGTGCTGCGGGGCGCTGGTAAGTGCTTTTCGGCCGGACATGACTTGGCCGACATATCCGAGGGCGAAGAGACGCCGTCGAGAGGATGGCACAGCGAAACGCTCAGGATGATGGAGAAACTAGCAGTTCCCGTGATCGCTGCGGTGCATTCTCATTGTTATACTGGGGCATTGGAAGTGGCTTTGGCAGCGGACTTTATTCTAGCTTCGGATGATGCGAAGTTCGGCGACACTCATGCCAAATGGGCGCTCACACCGATCTGGGGCATGAGCCAGCGACTGCGGCGAAGGGTAGGTGTTGCAGCCGCCAAGCGAATGATGTTCTCCGCCGAAACCGTTCGCGCGGATGAGGCGCTAAGAATTGGTCTTTGCGAAAAAGTGTACCCGGCTGAGGATTTTGAAGCCAGCGTCAATGAATACGCAAAACTGATCGCGGCAAACTCGAAATTCTCTCATGCAGCCAACAAGCGACTGCTCGAGGCGACCGAAGCCCAGCATATGGATATGGGGCTACAGTGGGAAGTGATGGAGAACGAAGGGGTTGGTCCCGACATGCATGACAGGGTCAATGCATTCCTCAACAAGTGAGAACAAAGCCTGTCGGCTGGAGCTCGCCGAACTGATGTCTCCTCAACAATCAAACGCTCCACGCCCAGTGTGATTGCAAATGCAATTACACTGGGCTTTGGTGGCCCACTTCACCGAGTGAGTGTTATCCCTTTGGCCAAGAGTCGGGCCAACCGGTCGTTTGGTCAATGGGCTTGGCAAGTTTGGGAGAGGTGGGGAAATGGCGAAAAAGAGGCTAACCGCGAAGGACTATGCGTCGCGGCTCAAACAGATTGTCGAGCAAGATCCAGAACTGCAGGCAATGCTGCCAAAGGCCGAGGTCACCAAGCAAGCGCTTGATGAAACTCGGACTTACGCAGAGCTCATTGAGGGCTTGCTGACAGGCTATTCAGATCGTCCAGCTCTTGGTGAACGCGCCTATGAGATCGCGGCGAACCCCGAGACCGGCGAAGCGGAGAGGTCGTACAAAGACAGCTTCGCGACGGTAACTTACGGTGATCTGCTGTCCAACGCTCGCGCCATCGCAATGGCTTGGCGCAAGCACCCTGACTTTAAGGTCAAGCAGGACGAGATCATCTGTATGCTGGGCTTTGCCAGCAATGACTATCAAACGCTCGACATAGCCACCGTCTTTTCCCACACCGTCGCCGTCCCACTGCAAAGCCAAACTTCGGGCAGCGATTTGGGAGGGATCTTTGACAAGACCAATCCTGCGGTCTTGGCAGCTACAACTGCCGACATTGAAACCGCAGCCACCCATGCTGTTGCGCATGGCAATATCCCGACAATCGTGTTGTTCGATTATGATGACCGCGTCACTGCCGAGAAGGCGGCGCGCGACCGGGCGCAGGCCATTCTCGATGACGCCAATTGCAGCACCCATTTGATTTCAATTGAAGAATTGATCGTGGCCGGAAACGAATACGATTGGGAAGCACTCCCCGCCCATCCCGATGGCGGCGAACGGATGGCCCTGATCCTTCACAGTTCGGGGTCGACCGGTCTGCCTAAGGGGGCAGTCTTCCGAGACAAGGTCGCAAGACTGATGTGGATGCCGCCTGAGGACATGCTCCCGGCCGTTGCGATTGTCTTTGCGCCTTTTAATCACGGCATGGGACGCTCATCGTGTTTGCGAGCGTTGAACAAAGGCGGCGCAGCTTACTTCATTTTGAAGCCGGACATGTCGACCTTGTTCGAGGATATCCGGATTGCGCGGCCAACCTGGATATCCTTCTTCCCGCGCATCTTTGATCTGATCTACGCCTCGTTCCAGAATGAAGTCGCGCGCCGCTTGTCACCTTCGTCATCAGATGATGTACGCGCTGAGATCGAACAGGCAGTCAAGGAAGAGATGCGGTACACTTTCCTTGGCGATCGGCTTCGCGGAGGCATTGTCGGATCGGCGCCCACCACCGATGATATGAAGGACTTCATCGTTGATTGCTTCGATCTCTTCCTGGCCGAAGCCTATGGCAACACCGAAAGCGGTTCAGGTCTGCTAATTAGAGACAATGTTGTTTGCCGTCCGCCGGTGACCGAATACCGGCTGCGCGATGTGCCAGAACTGGACTATTACACCACCGACAAGCCCTACCCTCGCGGTGAATTCTGTTTCAAGGCTCCCTTGGCAATCCAAGAATATTACAAGGACCCCGAAGCGACTGCGGGCCTTTTTGACGAGGATGGCTTCTCCTGCACCGGGGACATCGTTGAAGAGCGCGCGCCGGACCACATTTACATAATTGATCGCCGCAAGGACGTTATCAAACTGGCTCAGGCGGAATATGTGGCTGTAGGCCCATTGGGAGCAACGTTCGAAAAGAACAGCGCCTCAATTCATCAGAGCTATATCTACGGCAATTCGCTGCGATCATACCTACTGGCGGTGATCGTCCCCAATAAGGATGGGATCACCTATGCATTGGGAGAAAATCCTAGCGAGGCTGAGGTTCGCTCTCACCTGCGCGATGAGCTGCAAAAGGTTGCAAAGAGCCAGGATCTAAAGAGCTTTGAAGTTCCCCGCGACTTCATCCTCGAAGACGAGCCATTCTCTCAGGAAAACGGCCTGCTCTCATCGGTTAGCAAGCGGCTGCGCCCTGCCCTGAACGCAAAATATGCACAGCGTTTGGAGGCCATGTATGAAGAGCATGAGGCCAAGCAAAACGAAGACATCGCAGCCCTGAAGGATCCCAACTCGCCACTTTCCACGCTGGAGAAGCTGGGCAAGCTGTTGGAGGTCAATCTTGGCAGGCAGGATATCGATCTGGTGTCGGGCCACAATTATGCTGAGCTTGGTGGGGATTCTATGGGTTCGATCTCGCTGGCGCTCGCCATTGAGGATATCTTCGAAGTCGAGCTGCCCGCCGATGCGCTCCTCAGCCCGACGGGAAGCCCGCAGAAATGGGCGGATGCAATCGACAAGGCGATGAGCTCTGAAACAGGCGCTATGCCGAGTTTTGCATCGGTGCACGGCAAGGACGCGAAAATCGCCGACGCTGCCGATCTGACCTTGAACAAATTCCTTGATCATGAGCTGCTTGATCTGGCGAAAAGCTTATCAGTCGATCATAACCCGCCGCGAACGGTCTTGCTGACAGGAGGAAATGGCTTCCTCGGTCACATCGTTGCGTTGCAATGGATGGAGAAGCTCGCGCCGCTGGGCGGCAAGCTGATCTGCCTTGTGCGGGGCAAGGATGATGCAGATGCAAGAGCGCGTCTCGATGCAGCATTCGAGGGCGGCGATGACGAACTGATCAGCCATTACTCAGCCCTTGCAGCCAAGCATCTGGAAGTGGTGGCAGGCGATGCCTCTCAGCCATTGCTTGGACTGGGCGAGGAGAAGTTCAACGAATTTGCCGAGCGTGTTGACCGGATTTCGCATGTCGGCGCTCTGGTCAATCACCGGTTGGCATACGAGCACTTGTTTGGCCCCAATGTCGCAGGCACGGCGGAGATCATCCGCTTGGCGATTACGTCAAGGAAGAAGCCGGTTGATTTCGTATCGACCCAGGCCGTCATTCGATTGCTGGACCCCAGCAACCCCGACGCGGAAAATGCCACGCTTCTGCCCCAAGTTGAGCTGGTTGATCGTTATGCTGCGGGATATGCGACAAGCAAATGGGCCGGCGAGCATCTGTTCCTGAAGGCAAATGAAGAATTGGGCCTTCCTGTGAACGTGCTGCGCGGCGGCATGATGCTCGCGCATCAGACCTATAAGGGGCAGATCAATGTCGCTGATACCTTCACGCGCCTGCTGACAAGCGTTGTTCTGACAGGACAGGCTCCGGTTTCCTTCTACCCGCTCGATTCTGAGGGCGCAAAACAGACAGCCCATTACGAAGGATTGCCTGCGGACATTGTCGCAGCCTCTGTCATCGCCGCTTCGCAAATCGTGCATGAAGAGCTGCGGACCTTCAGCATCTGCAACTACAATTGGGATGACAATTGTTCGCTCGACAGCTTTGTCGATGCAATCGAATCCGCTGGTTACGAATTGAACCGAATAGCCAGCCACAGCGATTGGTTGGACCGTTTCACCACGCTGCTTAACAATCTGCCGGATGAGCAGAAGCAGATGTCCGCGCTCAACGTTCTTGGCGCCTATAGTCACCCGTCTGCACGAGGGATCGAAGATCGCAAATGCGACAACTTTCGATCGCTTGTCCCGCATTTCAGCACGGGCGATCAAATCCCGAGCCTAGACGAGGCATTCGTACACAAGTGCCTTCGTGACATGCAATCGCTTGGCATGATCCCAGCGCCTCAACCCGCCGAGCTTGAAGCGATGGCCTGATCGATCCTGACTGGTTTGATGATCCAGTCTTGGAGCAGGCCAAAAAACCGATCTGAATTTCATGGGGAGTACCGGGGAACTGTGTTCCAATCGCAACCATGCCGGCAAAAACGCGATTCCGGCCATTACATATAAAATTTTCGGCTCCTGCTGTTTGGCCCACGGGAGCTGAACTGCACCTTCTGAGGGTGAGGAAATAAATGAGGGAGGATCTATGAAATACCTATTGTACGGCGCAACAGCGCTGTCTGCTGTGGCAATTGCGTCACCAGCTTTTGCCCAAAGTGAAGAAGCTCTCGCTGAGCTTGCTGAGGAAGCCGATAGCGTAATCATCGTTACAGCCCAGCGGCGCGAGCAAGACCTTCTTGACGTGCCAGTGGCGATTTCAACCCTGGGTGCAGATGCGCTTGAGACACAGCAAATCAACAACGTCATTGATCTGAACACAGCTGTTCCCAGCGTCTTCAGCAACAATCTCTCCAGCCCATTGTCAAACTCACCCGTCCGTATCCGCGGTATCGGCACTGGCGGCGGCAACCCGGGTTTTGAGGGTGCGGTTGGCATGTATGTCGACGAGGTGTTTCGTTCGCGCGCGGGCGCGGCTTTAACAACCTTCTTTGATATGGAAGGTGTAGACATTCTGCGCGGCCCGCAGGGTACGCTGTTCGGGAAGAACACGACTGCAGGTGCGATTGTGCAGCGCACTGCCGCGCCTGATTTGGGCGACACCAATGGCTATATCTCTGGCGAGTACGGCAATTTCGACAGCTATATGGTTGAAGGCGTGGTCAACCTTGCGCTTGGCGATACTGGAGCATTTCGTGTCTCAGGTCTTATCGACCGCACAGACGGTTTCTTCTCGGATCCCTTTACCGGCGATCCCACTGCGGACACCCAGGTCGATGCTATCCGCGCACAGGTGAAGCTTGAACCGTCAGACACTTTCAGTCTGCGGATCATCAGTGACTACAGCAGCTGGCGCACCTCAGGAAACTATGGTCGTTCGACTCGCATCGACAATCGCGACCTTGATGGTCGTCAAAGCGCAGTGTTCGGCGCTGCGTTTGCACTAAACCCGGCGCTGGGCACTGGCTATTGGTATTGGGATGTCACTGATCCTGCCAATCCGGGCGCAGCAGCCCCATTTGATCGACTTGTTTCGGTGAGGCAGGAAGCGGAACAGGATCTTCGCCAGTTTGGCATCACCGCCCATGTCGATTGGGAAATCGGTGACGGGTTGAACCTGCGTTCAATTACCGGGTATCGCCATATCGACAGTGATAACCTCAACGGCGACTGGGACTTCGGACCTGTAGACGTAGGGGGGCGCTTGGATGTGGTCCAAAAGTTCGACACATTCTCTCAGGAATTTCTCCTAAGCGGAGACATCAGCGACAGTTTGGAGTTTGTCGCAGGCGTCAACTACTTCACTGAAGAGATTGATCAAGACCGGAACCTGAGCATCGGCAATGCATTCGCGGCATTCTTCCGCGGTGCACCGGGCTCTGCTCCTCTGGGCGACACGAGCGTCGACATTCAGGATCAAACATTCGTTCAGAACGAAGATTCCTACGGCGTTTTTGGTCACTTGACCGCGCACCTTACCGACACAATCGACCTGATTGGCGGGGTGCGTTGGAACCGGATTGAGAAATCGGTTGCCTATCGCAACAACTATGCTTCGCCCGAAGCCTATTTCGATACGATCGCCGGTAGGGTGTTCGGCACCCTCATCATCGATGCGGGCCTGCAATCTGCATTCGACTATGACTTAAGCCGCGCTGAAAGCGAGTTCACCTACAATGTCGCCCTGCAGTGGCGTCCGGTGTCCGAAGTCCAAGTCTACGGCAGCTATTCGCGTGGCTTTAAGTCGGGTGGTTTCAGCCTTCTGGGCACAGCTGCCAATGGTGAGCCTAGCCTGCCAACCGCTCGCGGCACCAATGTTGTGAACGGGCGGACTTTCGCTCCGCTCACCCTCGACACCGCTGACTTCGATCCAGAGTTCGTTGACGCCTATGAGATCGGGCTTCGCTGGGGCTTTGCGCCGGGCAGTCTGCTCAGTTTGACCGGTTTCTACTCTGACTTCACTGACCTTCAGGTCTCGGTCTTCAACGGCCTTGGCTTTGAAGTCATCAACGCAGGGTCTTCGGTTACGAAGGGTATCGAACTGGAAGCCAATTTCAGAGCCACTGACACCATCAGCTTCAATGTAGGCGGCACCTATCTTGATGCGACATATGGCGATGACTCGGTTGGTCTACCGGCCGGCAAAAGACGCGGATTGGCACCAGAGCTTGCAATGGTCGCTGGCGTAAACTTCGATGCTCCGGTTTCGGACACGATCGATATCTATGCCAATGCCAATGTCTCTTACTATAGTGAGATGTTCTTGGCGGAGGGCGGCTGCGAGGATGCAGCAGGCAATGATGGTTCGTTCGATGTCTGTCTGGCCAACCCACTTCTCCCCGGCAACCAATTGGCTCTGGAGCAGCAAGATGCCTATGCGACCGTCAACGCCTCGCTTGGCCTTCGCGCGTTTGAGAACTGGGATGTGTCAGTATTTTGTGGGAACTGCTTCGATGAGGAGTTCTTCACCTACGCCTTCAACCAGCCGTTCCTGAGCGGTGGTTCTCCACTTGGCAATGTGGGTGCCCCGCGCACTTATGGAGTGAGGCTTAGCAAACAGTTCTGATCGCTCTCTTCTCCGATCAGAAGTAGGCAGGGCGGCACCATACACGGTTGCCGCCCTGTTTCGTGTATGGGTAAGGATCACCTCTCAAGGTCATCAGCATTCTTGCCAGCACACAGGCGATGCGGATCAGACAAAATGTTCAGCTATGGAGAGCCGGGACGTGAAAGAAGCTAGGTATTTCTACGGCTGGAACATTGTCGCAGCGGCAATCCTGATTGGCTTCTTTACAACCGGGCTTGCAGGATACTCCAACGGGATCCTGCTCCCCTATCTGGCGGATGAACTGGCCGAGGGCAGCCGTGGGCAAATTTCGCTGGCCTTTTCAGCAGGGACCGTGTGCGCGGCTTTGTCAGCCCCGTTCATCGGTAGATATGCCGACAAGCATTCTCCCCGCCGAGTAATGCTGGTTGGCGCCGTGTTGCTGACCCTGGTCTATGTCGGAACGGCCAGCGCCACCGAACTTTGGCACCTCTTCATTTCAAAAGGGATCCTCTACGGACTTGCAGCTGGGATGGCCGGACCGATGGTTCGCAGCAAAATTGTCGCCCAATGGTTCGACAAGATCCGCGGTCGCGCTCTGGGCTTCTCAGTCATGGGAGCCTCGATCGCCGGCGTCACCTTGCCGCTAATCTTGAGCACCATGGTGCTAGAATATGGCTGGCGCACAACAATGTACGCGCTTGCAATGATTGTCGCGCTGGTTCTGCTGCCGACCATAGGCTTCATCATGCGCGACAAGCCTGAGGACATGGGCCTGCGGCCTGACGGCTCGGAAGCAACAGAAGAGATCGGGAGCGAAATTTCTGAGGCGCAAGAAGCCGATGACCAGCAGACGCCAAGCTGGAAGGAGATGCTCCAATCGCGCGCGCTATGGTCCGCTGGCCTGACTTTCGGTCCTATGATCTGTGTCTACATCGTGATTATGGTGCACCTGTTTGGGCACATGCTCGGGACAGGACTAAGCGAGACTGAAGCGGCTTTGGTACTGTCCGTCCTTGCCACAACATCAATTTTCGGAAAGCCGCTTGTCGGCGTGATGGCCGACGCCATAGGTGCCCGTGTAACCATGTGGTTTTCTCTGCTGCTCCAAGCTGTCGCTCTGGCATCGTTTGCCTATGCCGAATCCGTCTTTCAGTTCAGCGCTGCAGCCGTGATACACGGCTTGGGATACGCGGCCTTTTCCTCGATGCGAACATTCTCGTTGGCCGAGGCGTTCGGCGTCCGTTCGCTGGGAACAGCGGTCGGTTTGTTGAGCTGGATCGAACTCCCCTTCGCAGCATTGGCGTCGCCGATCGCCGGCTTTGTCTACGATGCGACGGGTAGTTATGATTCCGCTTTCCTCGTCTTCTCCGGCTTCCTTGTCTTTGGTTGCGTAGGCCCCCTTCTGTTTCGTTCGAAAAAGAAGGCAGCGCTTACCGCAGCCACCCTATAACTCGCTATGTTTCCTAGGAGAATTTCATGTCGGATCGTTTGATCGGAAGAACTGCCATCGTCACCGGCTCTGGTCAGAACATTGGCGCAGCGGTTGCCAAACTGTTCGCCAAGGAAGGGGCCAGCGTCATCATCAATGGTGCCCGCTCGCGAGACAAGGTGGACGCGGTGATCAAAGAGATTGTCGATGCTGGCGGTAAAGCGCACGGCATCATGGCCGACGTCTCAGACCCCGACGCATGGGCTGCAATGGTCGAGGAAACGCAAGAGGTGTTTGGTCCCGTTGACATACTCGTCAACAATGTGGGGGTGCGCCACCGCATGAAGTTTGAGGACATCACGCCCGAAATGTGGCGCAATGTGCTGGAATCAAATCTAAGCTCATGTTTCTACGGCGCGCGGTTGGTGCTGCCCGGTATGCGAGAACGCAAATGGGGCCGGATCATCAACATGTCGGGCTATGATGGCTTCTTCGGGCAATTCCATGAACGTGCTGCCAATGTGACGGCTAAGGCGGCGATGCACGGCCTCTCCAAAGCAATCGCGCGCGAATATGGTGTGCATGAAGTGACCGCCAACACCATCGCAGTTGGGCCAATTCAGACGGTTCGCGACGAGAAGCAATACGCGCATGTTGATGTAGAGCAGGTCTTGAAAAACCTTGCTATTAAGCACCCTGGCCATGTCGACGATATTGCTGAGGCAGCGCTGTATCTGGCAGGCGAGAGCGGTCGCTTCACCACTGGCACGGTGATGCATGTGAACGGCGGTGAATACATGTATTGAGCGCTTAAGTGCGTTCAAAAGCCCGCGGCGCTAGTTCACGTTAGAGGCTGCGTGCTCTCCTGCAATCTTGCCAAAGGTCAACCCGCGCAGCACAGAAGTGCCGCCAACATACATGCCATAATACATGCCAATAGTCTCACCCGCAGCGTAAAGGCCTGGGATGATCTCAGCGCTCTGATTGATCACCTGCGCGTTACGCGTGACCCGCAGGCCACCAATGGTCATGCAGACAGAGCTGATCATTGGATAGCAGAAGAAAGGGCCCTTCTCGACCCGCTTGGCAGCGTTGGATTTGGGCGGTGATAGCCCTTCGGTTGAGATTCCATCGAAGGGAAACGGCATCGCCTCGAAGTTCACATAACCAAGCTCAACCTCATCGCTGCGCGTGCAAGCGGTATTGAATTGCTCGACTGTCCTCACCAGAGTTTGCGGAGGGATCATCAGCTTTTGTGCCAGCTCCTCCAGCGTGTCGGCGACAATCGGGTCGACGGGATTGCGCAGGCCTCGTCGCCACCCCTGATAGTCACCCGAGCCGACTTCATCATCGCAGATGATATAGCTGATACCACTTGGCTGCTTCACGATCGCGCGGCCGGGCTCCTCGTGCCAATTGAGGATATTGCTATCGAACTCATCAAAGAAACGCTCGCCATTCTGGTTCACGACAACGCCCATCTGCCAGATATGGGTGAGCGCCTCGTGATGAGGCGAGCGCGGATCAACCATCTGACGGTGCACATCGCTCCAATCACCGGCAGGCGCGGCATTGACAGCCAGCGCCATCTTCAGACCTTCGCCCTTGTTGTAATAGCCACCAGGCGCCACGGGGCGCAGGTATTTCGATTCAGGGCCGATATATTGGGCGAGCATCTCGGTGTTGCCCTGAAACCCGCCGCTGGCGAGAATCACGGCCTTGGCATGGATAGTAATCGGCTCATTGTTCTTGCCGGTGCATTTCAGGCCGCACACTTCGCCCTTGTCATTGAGGATCAGTTCGGTCGCTGTGGTCTCATAAAGGAAACGACCGCCATGCTCTTCGATCCGGGACGTCAGCGCTTCGATAACAGCAAGCCCGCCGCCACTGATCTGAGGTACGCCAGGGGTTTGGATGTGGTATGGGAACGAGGTGGGCTTGGTGGTTATCCCCACCCCCCGCTCCGAAAGCCACCGCAAGGTGGGCGGGATGTTCTCGGCGAATGCCCCTAGGAGCTCTGGGTCGCAAAAGGGCCCTGTCTTTGTGACCGGCGACCATTGATCATAATCAAGCGCAGCGTCCTTCTCCATTTCGGGGAAGAGGTGGAACTTCGACGCAAACTGAAAACCGTTCCAAAAGAGTTCTGATGGTTCGTAGGAATCGGTCCCTGCTTCAATCAGCAGGTTGGCATCAGTCCAACGAGAGTTGCCGCCGCGTTCTTCAAAGGTAGAGCGTTCAATGTTGATCGTCCTTGCACCACCTTCAATCGCCGACAATCCGGCAGTCATACCAGCTACGCCGCATCCAACAATAACGACATCTGTTTCCCAATTTGATCCGGTCATGTGGTATTCCAAACTCAAAAATTACGGCACGCAAGCTGCCGCCAAAATCATAGCGGAAAACGAGCCTGAGAGGCGTTCGCTCCGCGATGTGGACTGTTCATGCGGCAGACTTCTTCAAAGCTTGGCCAGCCAGCCAGAAATGCAAAGCGCACCAAACGTTGACTAAGGTGAAGATCGCAAGCGCGTATCTGAGTGAATCTGTTCCGAACGATGAACTCAACACATCGCTCAAAATACCCACACCTTGCGGTCCAAGTCCCATGCCAACCATGTTGACAAGGAACATTGCGATCGCGACCGCCAAAGCCCGCATCCGAACCTTAACCAACTGTTGGATGAGCGCAGACGCGGGCGCGAGGTAGAAGCCGCTTATCAATGCCGGAACTAGATAGGCGGCGAATGCGACATAAATGTTGTCTGCAAGCAGGAATATCAGAAAAAACGGGACGATAAGCAGTTTGCTGATAGCCACCGCGCGTGCGCGCCAATGGTCGCCATAGCGGGCCAGAAAATCAACGATCCTGCCAGACAGTAAGGTGCCAATCGCTCCAACAACTCCGATCATCATCGCAAGCAAGAAGCCTACCTGTGTTGCCGAGAGACCGTGACTGCGCACCAGAAATGCCGGGAGCCATAGCAACATGCCATAACCGATAAAGGCAGCAAGCGACTTTCCGATGACCACATGCCGCAATGCGGGATGGCGAAACATATAGCCAAGGACCTCCAGAAAGCGCGGTGCATCCTCGGTAACCGGTTCGCTATCATTGCCGTGGCTTTTTCGTTCCGGTTCACGGACCGTTAGATAAAACACCAGCGCCAGAAGCAAACCAGGGAAACCTACGACGAAAAACGCAATCCGCCACCCCCAGTTGTCAACCATCCATCCGCCACCAAGGAAAGCGATTAGGATGCCTACATTGGCCCCAACGGTGAATATGCTCATGGCGGTTGCCCGCTCATGGGGAGCGAAAAGGTCCGAGATTATTGAATGTGACGGCGGCGTCGAACCGGATTCGCCAATTGCAACGCCCATCCGTGCAAGAGCCATTTGCCAGAAATTTGCGACCAGTCCGCAGGCGACCGTCATCGCGCTCCAAACAGCAACCGCAAGCGCGATAATGTTGCGCCGATTTCGCCTGTCTGCGATCATCGCAATCGGCATTCCCAGCGTCGCGTAAAAGAGTGCGAAGGTTAGACCGACCAAGAAGCCCATCGCAGTATCCGAAGCGCCGAGCTCAAGCTTGATGGGTTCAAGCAAGATACCCATGATCTGCCGATCAACTTGGCTCGAAGCATAGATCAGGCCTAGCATCACGACTGTATACCAGCGCGTGCGATCAGATGTCTTTGCCGGGGCCGCGGACTTGGTTTGTGTATTCATACCGCTCCCTATGCTGACCGTCGCAAGCAAGATCAGATCGACACCGCATTCTTGCGGCGGACATCATTCCTATTGCAACGATGGGAGTTTTTCGCTGAGCTCGACCCGGCCATTGTATATGTGATGCAAAAAGATGTTGCCTAGAACATCCCTCATGCAATCAACCCAGCCCTCCGATGAAGCCCAGTTGGGCAGCTTTGTAGATTGCTTGTGCTCGATTCACGCAATCGAGGCGGTCGACGATTGCGCTAATGTGATAACGCACCGCTGCATGGCTGACACCCATTATCAGTCCGATCTCGAAATCGGTCTTGCCTCTTGATGCCCAGTACAAGCATTGGGCCTGACGACTTGAAATCGAGAAATTGCGAGGGCTCCATATAGGCTCTTGCTCCAGGTTGTTTTGCGTCGTCATGAAACGCCGTGCGAGTTGAGCAAGGAGAGGCGCCTTAACTTCAAATTCGCCGGACAATTCTGATTGCTCGGAGTCGAGCGGAAAGAAGCCGACAACGCCTATGATCCCAAACGGCATAAAGACCGGCACCAGAATGAGCGACCGACAGGCCACTTCTTGGTCTCTAAAGAAGCTACCAAAGTTTATCTCACGTAAGAGGTCGTTCCGACCGATTCCCCTTGCGCCATTTGCATTCACCCAAAACGGCTCGCTTTCGACGCGGCAGGCCAAGGCGATGGGAGAGTGCAATGCGATATGACGGCGCTCCCACCACCTTTCGGCCGCCTCGTTCCAGCCAAATGCCACACCGTTTATCGATTCGCCTTTTGAGTCCTCAAGCTTCCTGCCTGAAGCGAGATCAGGTGACGCGCCAACCTTGAAGCCCAAGCCTGCTACAATGGAGCTAAGACTCTTTGCCGCGTCCATCATCGTCTCACGCTTGCGCACGGTCACGGATTCGAGAGCATCCATGAGGTCGATCGAATTCTCAGGCGCGCGTCCTTCGCGCGGGCCGTTCCAGACGGATGAGGGATCTATGTAGGTCATCTATTCTCGCCCAATGAGTGTCCGTTCTTCGAAGCCAGAACAGTGAGAACGGATCACGCTGGCGATCATATTATCGCGTTCGGAAATCGAAACCCGATCGCCGCGGAATTCACATATGTAATGAAAGCTCCCGGTAGCGGCTCGTCAGCGGTTGCCGCTGTGCTGCGCAAAGTCGTCGAAACAATGGTCCGTAATCGGCGATGGTTAAGCCAATCGTCAAACCACCATTCCGGATGTGCCGATAACCGCTACTATGTTAAGACGATGGCATCCCGATCCGATTGACGGAAAATCTCGCCTCTTTTCAGACACAAAGAAGCCCTGTATCTGCTTAAACGAGTTCAAGGTTTTTGAACTCCTCCTCCGAGCAGCAGAAGCACAACTCGGTATACTCTGACACCGCAGCAGAATGCAGAGAGGCAAACTTCAACGACCACGCGAAAGCGGGGGCGGTGATGGTTTGTCCAGCATCTGACTGGCGACCTCCATCGACCCTTTCTTTGCGTGGTTCACGACAAAGGAATTCAAGATGACATCCATTCCAAGCGAATCTGCAAGATCGACTGGTAATGCTATGAGCCTCACCATGATCGAGCAGAAGATTGGCCCGGTTGAATATCGGGCCGTCGATGCGATCACCAAGTCCAAGCGAAATCCGCGCAAGCACCCGCAGAAGCACATCGTCAAACTGAAGGCTTCGATCAGCGAGTTCGGAATTGTTCTGCCGCTACTCGTTTCGGATGCACGCGAGATCATTGCTGGCGAAGCTGTCTACGACGCGGCCTGCCAACTTGGCTTCACTGAAATCCCAGTGATCGTCGTAACGGGCTGGAGCGATGCCCAGATATGCTGGAGGTAGGTGGCGGAGAGACAGGGATTCGAACCCTGGGTACTCGTGAGAGCACAACGGTTTTCGAGACCGCCCCGTTCGACCACTCCGGCATCTCTCCGCGAAGACATTTGTCAATGCCTCAGGTCTTGAAAGCGCGCCGGTTAGCTGAGCGCTGCGCGATTGCCAAGGCCCTTCTGAGACCTCAGGCGCTGCAAAATGCGTGTATATCTCTGACACGACGAGGGCTTGCGGCTTGTTTTGCACAAGTGAACGCCCATATTCTCAAGCCATGGATCGCTCTCAGTTCTTCTCCAGCCAAGCGGGCCGCACAATCAACGCACCGCGCCAGACCCGCAGCCGATTTGGCATTGGTGAGGTGGTTCGCCACAGATTGTTTGACTTTCGCGGCGTGGTTTTCGACATTGATCCTGTCTTTGCGAACAGCGAAGAATGGTATGAATCCATTCCGCAAGAAATCAGACCTCCCCGAGATCAGCCGTTTTATCACTTGCTCGCAGAGAACGAGGAATCGAGCTATGTTGCCTATGTCAGTCAAGGCAACCTAGTGTCTGATACAGAAGGCGGACCTGTTGATCATCCCACAGTTCCGCAGCTGTTTGAAAAGTTCAAAGATGGCCGCTACCGGATGCGCCGATCGCTAACCCACTAGAGCCAATTTGTGAGGCTTCATTAAGCGCGCTCAGCTCTTAAGCTTCCAGCCCTTGCGCAACAGCGCATAGACCACGATCGCAATAACGATATTGAAAAGGCCAATGCCAATCGCAGCTGCGATGACCGCACCGCTACCGCCAATATCGCTCTCACCCAAAAAGCCATAGCGGAAGCCTGAGATAACATAGAAGAACGGATTCAGGCGGCTCACGGCTTGGAATGCGGGCGCAAGGTTATCGATCACGTAGAACGTGCCCGATAGCAAAGAGAGCGGTGCGACAATGAAGTTGCTGATCGCCGCATTATGATCGAACTTCTCAGCCCATATGGACGTTGCAAGACCGATAAGCGCGAGCATCGTGGCTCCCATCAATCCGAACCAGACCACCGCCCAAGCGTGCTCAACACCGAGCGAAACTCCCGGCCATAACAGCATTGCAAGCGCTACCGCGCCGCCCACCATGATGGCCCGTGTGACTGCCGCCCCAACAATTCCGCCCATCAGTTCGCCCGGTGACAGAGGCGGCATGAGATAATCAATTATGGTCCCTTGGATCTTCCCACCCAGAAGCGAGAAGGAGGAATTGGCAAAAGCGTTTTGCATCATTCCCATCACGATAAGCCCCGGCGCGACGAAGCTTGCAAACTCAACGCCCAGCACTTCGCGCCCGCCCCGCCCCAATGCGACGGTAAATATCACGAGAAAGAGCAAGGTCGTCACCGCAGGCGCCCAAATCGTTTGTGTCTGGACCTTGAGAAACCTGCGCACCTCCTTCATATAGAGCGCAAGCAGCCCGATACGGTTCACGCCGGTAATGACGGGAACGCCGCGCGCAGGAAACCGGGAATTCGCTCCGGGCATGGGCTTTTGAGGAGCGGGATTTGTGATGGGCTCATCTGGCATGGTTTGGCCGTTACGGCCTATGGTAGTTTGTGACAAGCTGCCTATGTGAGTTGCAGTAATTTCAGCCGGCGCTCAATGCTCGGCGAAGTGGGAATGATTGAGTATCGGCCTCAAAGTTAGGCCAAAAGGAACAGGAACGTTATGAGTTGGACTGACGAGCGCATCGCAACGCTCAAAAAGATGTGGGAAGGTGGTTCCACCGCAAGCCAGATCGCTGAGGAACTTGGCGGGGTCAGCCGCAATGCGGTGATCGGCAAAGCCCACCGGCTTGGCCTAAAGTCACGCCCTTCACCGGTCAAAGCGAGCGACAAAAAGAAGACCGCCAAGAAAGCAGCGCCGAAACCAGCCGCGAACAAGAAAAGCGCGGCACCGGTTGGAAGTAAGCCTGCTGCGAAACCTGCTCAGAAATCTCCGGTAAAGGCGGCTGAACCGGCTGCGCCAAAACCTGCGACGCCTGCTGATAGCAATTCTCAGCCAATGCCGAACCCTACACCCGACCTCCCAAAGATCGTATCTGTTGGGCCGGGTGGTTTCTTGCGGCAGGGCCCAGGGGATCAGCAAGCGCCTATCCCTCCTGCTCCGCCCCGCCGCCTTGTGCCCGCCAAGCCAAGCCCTGAGATGGCTGACAAAACCAGCCTACTCGACTTGTCTGACAAGGTTTGTCGCTGGCCGATGGGTCATCCGGGTGAACCGGACTTCCATTTCTGCGGCAAGCCGGTCAATCCGGGCTTTCCCTATTGCGTCGAGCATTGCGGACGGGCCTATCAAGCACAACTCCCACGCGGTGCACGCAGACCCCCGCCCCCTTTACCGTTTGGCGGCCCGCGGGTGCGCTGAGGCGACACTTCTGCAATTGCGAACGGCTTCTGGGCCTTAACCGAGTTTTCAGCACTCAGGGATATACTCTGGGATATGAAAACGAGACTTTTGATCCCTGCTGCTGCACTCGCCTTGAGCGCCTGCGGCTCCGTTCCCGACTTGGGCGACGTCAATTTCGATGGCACGGTGGAAGACCGGGCGAAGCTGATCGCCGCCGTCGTTGAACCCATGCTGCCCTTGGCCCAAGGCGAGTTTGAGGTCGTAGAGGTCCACGCAGAGGACAAGCAGCTCCGGCTCGTGATGCAGGGAGATCTCAATGGGGTGTCGAGCGATGTCAGCCCGTTCGAACTCACAAAGGTCATTCGGCCCATTGTTTGCGAAGAGGGCTATCGCGGCTTCATCGAGGCAGGCGGCGTCGTCAATTTCGACATAGGCGATCCAAACACAGGCAAGACCCTGCCACCGGGCCGCGTGGCAAACTGCAGCGGCGTGTAGCGCACCGCCCCAGTCTCCTGTTTCAGAACAGACATTATGCGTGTAGTTCAGTGCCAAACCAGCCTTATGGCTAGGCAACGGATATCTGGAGATCACGCTGATGCCCCTCACTCTTTCTGAAGCCCTCATCCCAACCTATCGCCAAATCCTTGGTGGCTTGCGACAGATGATCGACAAGGCGGAGGCTTTTGTTGAGGAGCAGGGTATCGAGCACAGCGAAATGTTGGAGGCAAAACTGGCTGACGATATGTGGCCACTGCCCTACCATATCCGTTCCGCCTGGGTGCACAGCAAGCTGGCACTCGACCTGGCCCCGACGGAAGAGTTCAGCCCCGATTTCACCGACATTCCCCAAGACTGGAACGCAATGCGCGCCATGATCGACGAGGCATTGGCCGCATTGGATAAAGTTGAAGCGGAGGAACTCGAAGCAATCGCGGACAAAACCATCTTCTTCGTTCTTGGCGGAAAACGCCTGATGGAGTTCACAGTGCAGGACTTTCTGCTCAGCTTCTCCCAGCCAAACTTCTATTTTCACGCGACAACCTTTTACGACATCTTGCGGATGAAAGGGCTACCGCTGGTGAAGCGCGACTATCTGTTTGCGCCTCGCATCACCGGGAGTTGAATTTGCCCAAGACTAAGCTTGCAACCGCTGCCTTGGCTGCGGGCGCCTTCTTTGCACTACCCACCGCAGCATCGGCCCAATTGCCCGACCCTGTGCGCGAATTGATCGATGCCGCGATTGCAACAGGGGATGAAGACAAGGTTCGAACCGTCATCGATCTGGCGCGGACGACCAATCCGGACGATGGGTCAGAACTCGATGCTATCCTTGCCTCTTTTGAGACCGATCTTGCCGCTGCCGAGGCAGAAGCCGTTGCTGCTGAGGAGGCGGAAATTCGCAATGCAGGCCTGTTCGAAAACTGGAGCGGTCAAGGGCAATTGGGCGCATTTCGTAGCACCGGCAACTCATCCAACACCGGTGTCACCGCAGGACTGACGCTCGAACGGGTTGGCATCAATTGGCGGCACAAGCTGTCTGGCATAGCCGACTTCCAGCGGACCAATGGGGTGACGACGCGAGAACAGTTTCTGGCCGCCTATGAACCAAACTACAACATTTCCGACAGGCTGTTCGTCTATGGGCTTGCACAGTATGAGCGCGATACTTTCCAAGGGTTTTCAGCGCGCTATTCCGGATCTGGCGGCATTGGGTACCGGGTGATTGAGGAAGAGGATATGCAGCTTTCAGTGAAAGCTGGACCCGCTTTTCGCCAAACCGATTTTGTCGATGGCTCCTCTGACAGTTCTATCGCAGGTCTTGCCGGTTTGGATTTCGACTGGAAGATTTCGGAAAGCCTCACGCTGACGCAGGATGCCACCGCCTTTATCCAATCAGGCAACAGCACCTATACCAGCCTCACAGGTTTGAACGCTGCGCTAGGCGGTGGGCTTTCAGCGAGCCTTTCCTATCTGGTTGAGCATGACACCAACCCACCTTTGGGCGCAGTGGAGACTGACACTTTGTCGCGGGTGACGCTGATCTACGACTTCTAGGCCGATGATCACGAGTGCTGACTTAAGCCAATTGCACCTCGAGAGGCAGCATAGATACGCCTACCTTTGCACTCTGCCTGATCCATCGCCGCTCATGAGTTTTTCGACCTCTGGCACGGTGACGCGGTTGAAATCGCCGGAGATCGTGTGTTTGAGCGCGCTGGCCGCCACTGCGAATTCGAGGCTTTGCTGGCGATCTTCATAGGCGGTGAGGCCGTAAATCAGTGCGGAGGCGAAGCTGTCCCCTCCGCCGACCCGGTCGACAATGTCGGTCAGCTCATACTTCTTCGACTCAGCATGAACCCGTCCTCTCGCGTGCGCAGACAGGCCGACCAATTGTTTCGATCGGCGCTTAGACTTTCGCGAAGGGTGATCGCGATCGTGTGCATGTTCGGATAGATGTCGAGCACCTTCTGCCCCAGCGCTTCATACTTCTTCGTATCCAGCTCGCCGCTTTCCACATCCACATCGACACTGATATCGAGCGACTTTTGGCAGTCCTCTTCATTGGCTATGCCGACATCGACATATTGAACCAGTTCGCGCATCACTTCAGGCGCGCTCTTGCCATACTTCCACAGCTTGCCGCGGAAGTTAAAATCGCATGAGACTGTCAGCCCTGCTTCCTTTGCAGCTTTGACGCAGGCCATCGACAAATCCGCGGACGATTGGCTCAGTGCGGGCGTGATGCCGGTGATGTGAAGCCACTTTGCGCCTGCAAAGATAGTGGGCCAGTCGAACTCATCCAGACCTGCATTGCAGATCGAGGAATGAGCGCGGTCATAGATAACCTTGGAGGGGCGCTGGTTCGATCCCGTCTCAAGAAAGTAGATCCCCACACGGTCGCCTGAACGGCTGATATGGGCTGTGTCCACGCCGAACTTGCGCAGCTCCATGATGGCATTGTCGCCAATATCGTTGTCGGGCAGCGCAGTCACAAAACCTGCATCGAGCCCATAATTCGAAAGCGCGACGGCGACATTGGCTTCGCCCCCGCCAAAGGTAGCCTCAAATTCGGGGGATTGGAAAAATCGGTGGTGACCCGGCGTCTTGAGCCGGAGCATGATCTCACCAAAGGATAGAAAATCGGTCATGGGGAGGAGCTTTCTTGTCGACGGGCGGATTTGGCGATGGAAACCGCCTCGCTCGCTAGGTTGGTGATTCTGGAACTGGGCGACTGATACCCTTCCCTACCGCGTCTTGCGTCCAAACCAAATTGTGTGATGCGCGCCTTTGTTGTTGGGGCGGGAGCGCACCGTGCGCTCTTCAACATCGAAGCCTGCCTCTTTCATACGGCGGCGAAAGCCGTGATCGGGCGCGGCCGACCAGACCGAGACGATCCCGCCGACCTTTAAAGCATCGCGCGCTTTGCCAAGGCCTGTGCTCGAATAGATGCGGTTGTTGTCCGCGCGCACCATGCCATCAGGACCGTTATCGACATCCAGAAGGATCGCGTCGTATTTGTCGCAGGTCCCATCATTCGCGTCGTCTATCAGAGCCGCGACATCGCAAATCTTCAGGTCCAATCGCGGATCTGAAAGGCAATCTCCGGTCAGCTCCACCATTGGACCCTGCGCCCAATCGATTATCTTTTCGGATATCTCCGCCACAACCGCTTGTGACTGTTCCCCCAAACGCGCCAAAGCCGCGCGCAATGTGAAGCCCATGCCGTAACCGCCAATCAGGATGCGAGGATTGGTGTTATCAAGCCGGTCTAGTGTCATTTCGGCAAGCTGCTCTTCAGAAAAGCGCATGCGCGTGCTCATCAACTCATTGCGGCCAAGCACGATCATGAAATCGCGACCATGCGAAAAGAGTTCAAGTGTCTCGCCGCCTTCGATCTCGGCCGTGTCTAAGAGTTCGCGTTTGAGCATCGCAGCCGCTTAGACTGATAAGGAAGCACAGGCCAGTGGCGGCAGCGCACCTTATGCCGGTTGCGGTTCACCCCAAGCCGGGAATGGATCTTCCATCTCAGCCCAATCGTCCGGCGTGAAAGTGTCCGATGGGACCAGACAGGCATCGAGCGCTTTCGATATCTTCTCCTGATCCATATCAATGCCGATAAAGACCATTTCCTGACGGCGGTCGCCCCATGTCTGGTCCCAATGCTTCATCACGAACTCTTCAAACGTGCCATCTTCAGGCCAACGGTTCTTCGGCACAGCGGCCCACCAGCGTCCCATCCGGCTGACGCTCTTTTGCAGCCCGGCAATCGCCATCTCGCCGAGGAAATCGGGGCGCGTGGCGAGCCAGAAATGCCCTTTCGCGCGGATGATCTTGTCGAGATTTTCGCTTACAAGAAAGTTATAGAATTTCGCCGGATCAAACGGGCGCCGGGCGCGGTAAACGAAGCTTTCCACGCCGTATTCTTCGCTTTCAGGCCGGTGGCTGGCGAAGTCGTAAAGCTCTTTCAGCCATGTCGGGTGCTGTTCGGACTGCTCCTCATCATACAGCCCTGTGCCCATGACATTGTCGAGTTCTACCTTGGAGTGATCGGCTTCGATGATCTTGGCATCGCCGTTTAGCGAGGCGACGACCTTTTTGACCATGGCGAGCTGTTCAGGGCTGACTTCGCTGGCTTTGTTGACGATAACGACATCGGCAAATTCGATCTGCTCAACCAGCAGACCAACAAGTGATCTGTCATCTTCTTCGCCCGCTGTTTCTCCGCGCGCGGACAGCAGGTCGCTGCTGGAGTAATCCGCGAGCAGGTTCATCGCGTCAACGACTGTTACCATCGTGTCGAGCTCTGCAACATCGCTCAGACTCTCGCCATGTTCGTCGCGGAAGGTGAAGGTCGCGGCGACCGGGAGCGGTTCGGAAATGCCGGTGCTTTCAATCACCAGATAGTCGAACCGGCCTTCTTCCGCGAGCGTGCGCACCTCTTTGAGCAGATCGTCACGCAGGGTGCAGCAGATGCAGCCATTGCTCATCTCAACCAGCGTCTCTTCAGAACGCGAAAGGGTCGCTTCACCGCCGCGCACCAGATCAGCGTCGATATTCACCTCAGACATATCGTTGACGATCACCGCGACGCGTTTGCCTTCGCGATTGGAAAGGATGTGGTTGAGCAAGGTGGTTTTGCCCGCACCCAAGAAGCCGGAAAGAACAGTGACGGGAAGGCGCTTTTCAAGAGGCATTGCGGGCGCGTTCATGATCTTCTCCAAATGATACGGTGTATCATTAGTTAGTGATCACGGCGCAGATGGCAATGGTTTATCCTTGGTGGTCGAAAGCTCAGTTGGGATCGGCTGGAAAATGCGATGTTGCAGCGCCGCTTTCCTACAGGCCTTTCCTACAGGCCCCCAAATCCAACACGCTTTTCGCAAAGCTCTCCGGCGGCTGGGTTTCATCAACTTGCATGTCTTGCACGGGTGAGCGCTGGACCCGCAAAGCTATGCCGACCGAACGAAAAAGCCCGCCGGAATCGCTTCCGGCGGGCCTTCTCATATTGCTCTTCTGGAAGGTTTAGTCCTTCAGAAAGTCTGGCATTGCTGCGGGGCCTTCGCCGCCCTTATCGTCGCCGCCATTGTCACCGCCGCCATCACGACCCCGATCGCCTCTGGGACCACGCCCACGGCCGCCGCGACGATCACCGCCGCGGCCTTTGCCGCCACGACCGCCTTCGCGATCGCCGCGCGGTTCACGTGGTGGGCGGGTGTCTTCAAGCTCTTCGCCGGTCTCCTGATCAACCACGCGCATCGACAGGCGTACTTTGCCGCGATTGTCGATCTCGAGGACTTTGACCTTCACCTCTTGGCCTTCTGAGACGACATCGGTGACTTTCTCAACCCGCTCGTTCTTCATTTCGGAGACATGGACGAGACCGTCCTTGCCCCCCATGAAGTTCACGAATGCGCCAAAGTCGACGATGTTGACGACCTTACCGGAGTAGATTTTGCCGACTTCGGCTTCTTCCACGATGCCTTCGATCCACTTCTTCGCGGCTTCGATTTCATCGGCGTTGGAAGAGCTGATCTTGATCGTGCCTTCATCGTCGATATCGACCTTCGCGCCGGTTTCAGCGACGATCTCACGGATCACCTTGCCGCCCGTGCCGATAACGTCGCGGATCTTCGATTTGTCGATCTGCATGGTCTCGATGCGCGGTGCGTGCTTGCTGACTTCGGTGCGAGCGCCGGTAAGCGCTTTTGCCATTTCGCCAAGGATGTGCGCACGGCCGGCTTTCGCCTGCTCGAGAGCTTTTTCCATGATTTCCTTGGTGATGCCGGCGACCTTGATGTCCATCTGGAGCGACGTGATGCCCTCTTCAGAACCGGCCACTTTGAAGTCCATGTCGCCCAAGTGATCTTCGTCACCAAGGATGTCAGAGAGAACCGCAAAGTCCTCGCCTTCGAGGATAAGGCCCATTGCGATGCCGGAGACCGGACGTGCCAGCGGAACACCTGCGTCCATCATCGACAAGGCGCCACCGCAAACGGTGGCCATCGAAGACGAACCGTTTGACTCGGTGATGTCAGAAAGAACGCGGATGGTGTAAGGGAAGTCCTCAACCGTTGGAAGAACCGGGCGAAGCGCGCGGAAGGCGAGCTTACCGTGGCCGACTTCGCGGCGACCGGTAAAACCAAAGCGGCCCACTTCACCGACCGAATAGGGCGGGAAGTTATAGTGCAGCATGAAGTTGCTGTAGCTAAGGCCTTCGAGCCCATCGATCATTTGCTCGGAATCTTTGGTGCCAAGCGTGGTGGTGCAGATCGCCTGCGTTTCACCGCGGGTGAACAGCGCCGAACCGTGTGTGCGCGGGAGCAGACCAACCATCGCCTCAATCGGGCGGACCTGGTCGAGGCTGCGCCCATCAATACGGGTGCCGTCCTTAAGGATTGAGCCGCGAACGATTTCGCTTTCAAGCTTTTTGACGAGCTTCAGCGTGCCGAGATATTCCGCTGGATCGCTTTCGGCGAGGTCAGCGAAAGCTTCGCGCGCTTTTTCACGGGCAGCGTTCACGGCATCCTGGCGCTCAGATTTGTTGGTGAGCTTGTAAGCCGCTTCCAGATCAGCACCGATAGCGTCGCGAAGCCTCGCCATTTTCTCGGTTTTGTCTTCGACCGGATCAAGTTCCCATGGGTCTTTGGCGGCTTGTTCAGCGAGATCGATGATCGCGCCGATGACCTTGCGGCTCTCTTCGTGAGCGAACATCACAGCGCCGAGCATGACCTCTTCGCTCAGTTCCTTGGCTTCCGATTCCACCATCATCACGGCGTCTTGGGTAGCAGCCACGACAAGGTCGAGATTGCCTTCTTCGCCAAGCGCCTCGTCAACCTTCGGGTTGAGGACGTATTCGCCTTCGTTGCTGTAGCCGACGCGGGCGGCACCGATTGGGCCCATGAATGGAACGCCAGAGATGGTGAGCGCGGCAGAAGCTGCGATCATGGCGACGATGTCTGGCTCGGTCTCACCGTCATAGGAGAGGACCTGACAGATCACGTTGATTTCGTTGTAGAACCCTTCTGGGAACAGCGGGCGCACTGGACGGTCGATTAGACGCGAGGTGAGCGTCTCTTTGTCGGTTGCGCGGCCTTCGCGCTTGAGGAAGCCACCCGGAATACGGCCAGCGGCTGAGAATTTCTCTTGATAGTGTACGGTCAGCGGGAAGAAATCTTGGCCTTCCTTAACTGACTTTGCGGCGGTCACGGCGCACAGCACCACGGTTTCGCCATAGGTTGCCAGAACGGCACCGTCTGCCTGACGGGCAATACGGCCTGTTTCCAGAGTGAGGGTTTTTCCGCCCCACTCCAGCGATACGGTTTTCGTGTCGAACATGGATTTTCCTTTTGAACCCGCATGCCACATTGCAGTGCGGGGCCTCTTAGTTCCGGGTATGCCGTCCCGGTCCGGTCTGGGGCGTGGTTTGCTAAGCCCCAAGGCTGGGCCACCGAATTGTGACCCGTGCCCCTAGTGTCGGGCGCGATATGAGGCGCCCATATGCAAGAAGCGGCCCGCTGGGGGCCGCTTCTCAAACTCTTACTTACGAAGACCCAGTTTTTGGATCAGCGCGTTATAACGCTCCACATCTTTCTTCTTGAGGTAGGCAAGAAGATTGCGGCGCTTGTTAACCATCATCAGGAGGCCACGACGTGAGTGGTTATCCTTGTGGTTGGCTTTGAAGTGCTCTGTGAGGTTGCGGATACGCTCAGTCAGGATCGCGACTTGCACTTCTGGCGAACCGGTGTCGCCATTGGCTTGCGCGTTGTCCTTGATAATTTCTGCTTTTTTTTCGGGTGCTACCGACATGTTGTTCTCTTTCTACTCAGCGACATCGGGTAGGTTAAAGCCCCTGACCACTTTTGTGGCACCAGCCTTGAGTTCCACCAGCGCCACCGGAACATTGTCCAGCATCGCACAATAGAGCCCATCGCTTTGGGGCAGCTCAGACACGACCCGGCCCTGTCGGACCGCCTGCGCGTCTGTCTGGGTGAGGTTAAGGGCCGGGATGTCGTCCAGCCCTGCCTCTAACGGCAGGAGGAGGTCAGATAATCGCGCGCCATTAGCGATTTCGTTCAACTTGTCCAGCGAAATCGCTTGGCTTTCGGAGAATGGCCCCGCCTTCGCGCGGCGCAAATAGGTAACATGCCCGCAGGTTCCAAGAGCGCGGGCGATGTCGCGGGCAAGAGAGCGAATGTAGGTCCCTTTGGAAACGTGGGCGGTGAGAGTGATTTCTTCCCCGCCCGCTCCTCCGGAAATGGCAAGCGTGTGAATGATCACCGCCCTCGTCTTTAGCGCAACTTCTTCCCCTGCCCGCGCAAGATCATAGGCGCGCTTCCCATCGACCTTAAGCGCGGAATATGCAGGAGGCACTTGCTCTATAGGCCCGGTAAACTGGAGCAAGACAGCTTCAATATCGGTGAGCGTTGGCCGCACGTCCGATTGCTCGACCACCTCACCCTCAGTATCCAGAGTAGCCGTCTCCACACCAAACTGCACCGTAAACTCATAAATCTTGCTCGCATCGAGCATCCGGCCCGCCAGCTTGGTTGCCTCGCCCAAAGCAATCGGCAGCACGCCTTCCGCCAATGGATCGAGCGTGCCGCCATGCCCGACCTTGGTCTTGGCATACCCGCCCTCGCGCAGAACGCGCTTCACCGCCGCAACGGCCTGCGTCGAGCCCAGCCCGCGCGGCTTGTCGAGGATGATCCAGCCATGGGGTGGAGGCTTGAGAGTGCTCATGTGAGTTGCGCTAGATGCTCAGGAGACTGGCCTCAAGCAATAGCTTCGCTGCCGCCGTAGAATTCAATTGAATTGGGATTGCATGTATAATTTGGGATCAGGCGATTGGGGATTCTACAACTTCTTTGTACGAACGTTGGAATTTTTGGTCATTTATCTGGGTTCTGGCTGGCCAAACCCCTGAGACTTCGCCAATAGGTTTGCCCACTATGGAACCAGATTTCGACCTCTTGATCATTGGTGGCGGGATCAACGGCGCTGGGATTGCGCGTGATGCCGCCGGACGCGGGCTTAAAGTGTGCTTGGTCGAAAAGGATGACTTGGCGAGTCACACCTCGTCCGCCTCCACAAAATTGGTCCATGGCGGCCTCCGCTATCTTGAGCATTACGAGTTTAGGCTCGTGCGCGAGAGCCTGATTGAGCGTGAGCGCCTGCTCGCCATCGCTCCACATATAATCTGGCCGCTGCGTTTTGTGCTGCCGCATGACAAAGGATTGCGGCCCAAATGGATGCTGCGGCTTGGCCTGTTTATGTATGACCATCTGGGTGGCCGCAAAATTCTGCCGCCTACACGCGACCTCAACTTGCGCGATGCTCCGCATGGCAGTGTGCTTAAGGATCGTTTGACGCGCGGGTTTGAATATTCCGATTGCTGGGTCGAGGATTCCCGCCTTGTGGTTCTCAATTGCATGGACGCAGCCGTAAACGGTGCGAGCATCCGCACCCGCACGGAATGTGTTGGTCTGGAGCGCAGCAGTGAGCACTGGTCAGCGCACCTCAAAGCCGCCTCAGGCGAAGAAACCATCACTGCCAAGACGGTGGTCAACGCCGCTGGCCCATGGGTCGACAAAGTGCTGGGCCGGGCTCTGCCGGATGAGGCACACGCGAACTTGCGCCTTGTTAAGGGCAGTCACCTGATCTTCCCAAAGCTCTATGATGGCGATCACTGCTATATCTTCCAGAACAAGGATGACCGGATCATCTTTGCGATCCCCTATGAGCGGGATTTCACACTGGTGGGCACAACCGATCAGGCGTTTGAGGGCGACCCATCAGGCATTGATATCAGCCCGGAGGAAGCGACTTACATCTGCGATGCGGCGAACGAATACTTTAACACGGCGCTCACCCCGAAAGGCGCTGTGGCAAGCTATGCAGGTGTGCGACCGCTCTACGAAAACAACGCCGCGAGCAATTCTACAGTGACGCGCGACTATCAGTTTGAACTGGATGAAGACGGCCCTGCCCTGCTCTCAATTTTTGGTGGTAAGCTTACAACCTATCGCAAGCTTGCAGAACACGCTCTTGAGAAGCTGAAAGTGCGCGGCGCTTCATGGACCGCTGACAGGGCTCTGCCCGGCGGTGATATTGACCCGACCAAGTTCGACGCATTCGTGGCTGAGCAAGAACAAGTCTATCCATGGCTCGCCCCAGAGACCGTGCTGCGCTTAGCTCGAGCTTATGGCACGCGCGTGAGCGATGTAATCGGCGATGCACAAGGCACGAATGATCTGGGCGAGCATTTGGGCGGCGATGTCTATGCGCGGGAGCTTGAGTATCTTGCGCGGTTTGAGTTTGCGACAACTGGAGAGGACGTGCTCAAACGCCGCTCAAAGCTCTATCTTCATCTTACCGATGAAGAGCAGAAGCGCGTTTCGCAGTGGTTCGACCGGGCTCGAACACCCGCCTGACGGGCTTACAAATCAAAAAATGCCCGGATTGTAGCCGACTAGGCCGAATAAAGCGGTCATCACGACATCCACCGCCGGAAGCACAGTTGCCGCCAGCCAACCGGTGCCGAAGATCCAGCTATAGGCAATAACGCCAAGGATGAGCAGCATGCCCAAGCGCTGAAGTCGATACCAGTGAAATCGAAGTTTGTTTGGCAACAGCCCACCAACAATATGCGAACCGTCAAAGGGCGGGATCGGTAGGAGATTGAATAGGCCGATAAACAGGTTGATCAGTACAAAATAGAACAGTGCGTTCTCAAAGGGCAAAACCGCACCTCCAGCGTCAGTTATCATCGGCATAAGCCCTACAAGCGCGCCGACAGCAACACCTTCACCCAGCGCGCCAAGCAACAAAGCCCCGACAAGTGCCAGCACAAAGTTCACCCCGGGTCCAGCGGCGGCAACAGCCATCATTCCAAAGCGCGGATTGGAAAGCCTAAGACGATTAATCGGCACTGGCTTTGCCCAACCGAAAGGTGGTCCACCAAGCAGCAACAACCCGCCAGGCACCAGAACAGTGCCAATCGGGTCGACATGTTTGATCGGGTTGAGCGTCAATCGCCCCAATTCGCTAGCGGTGCTGTCTCCCAAAAGCTTCGCGGCATATCCATGTCCTACTTCGTGAAATACGATTGCGGTCACAACGCAGGGCACCAATATGGCGGCGACAATCAGACTGTCATACATGCTGGCAACATAGGGTCTGACCTGCTGTTCAACCAGTCCACTCGCTTTCGAGCAATCCAAAAACTGCAGTATCTCGGCGATATCCGGTCCACGTAACCATGTTCTGGCGCAGGATACCCTCTTGCTTTGCGCCCAGCTTTGAAACGGCTGCCATGGATCGGGCGTTTCGGGTATCGACCCGAAATTCAACTTTCGCAAAGCCGCAAGAATAGGCGTGTTCAATCATTGCCTTTTTCATATCTCGGTTGAACGGCCCGCCTCGGACGCGCGGATCGATGTAGGTGCCGCCAATCTCAACGACACCATACATTGTCGGACGAATGAAGCTGGTCATGCCCACAACCTCGCCACTCGCCCTTTCGATCACGGCGAACATGACAAAATCAGGCGAGGCGCGCATCACGGCCAAAGATGGCATAAAGCCGTCGCCGGCGAAGTTCATGGGATAGATTTTCCAAATCTCTTGATCCGCCTGGCAAGCGGTTCGTAGCCCTTCGACATGCTTATCATCGAAAGGCTCCAGCCGGACAGGACCCAATTCAAGGGTGGTAAGCAAGTCTACAGGGCGCAGCTCAGGCATTCAGCGCCTCGCTGAAGTGCTTGCGGCACAGAGCAATATAGCGGTCATTTCCGCCAATTTCGGTCTGTTCACCAGCTCGAACCGGAGTGCCATCTTCGTTCACGCGCAAATTCATAGTGGCCTTGCGTCCGCAATGGCATACCGCTTTCAACTCAACCAATGCATCAGCTATACCGAGCAATGCGGCTGATCCGGGGAAGAGCTGACCCTGAAAATCCGTTCGAAGCCCATAGCACAGCACCGGAATGGATTGCTCATCTGCAACACTGGCGAGCTGCCAAACCTGTGACTCAGTCAAGAACTGCGCCTCATCAAGCAGCACGCAATCAAGAGGCTGGCTACGATGCTCAACCTCGATCGCGCCACGCAGGTCAGTTGTGGGTTGATAGAGATGCGCGTTCGCGTTCAGCCCAATGCGGCTTGCAACCTTGCCATTGTTGCGCGTGTCAAGCTGCGCGGTCCAGAGCATCGTGCGCATTCCGCGCTCACGATAATTGAAATCGGCCTGCAGCATTGACGACGACTTACCCGCATTCATGCTTGCGTAATAGAAATAGAGCTTGGCCATCGGGTGATGCCTAAACGCTGCTGTTCCCTCGCGCCAGTGCCGCCTTTGATTAATCCTTGTGACAGCCGCATCGCGCGATGCTAGCCATCATCAACAGCATACAGAAAACGGGGTTTGAAACATGGCATCGGCCGCAGACGCGACCAAAACTCAGGGGATGACGGGTTTTCTTGGATGGGTGGAGCGGAGCGGAAACCGACTTCCCGACCCTGTCTTTCTGTTCTTCTATTTGATCATTGCGCTAGTTATCATATCGATCATCTGCGCCGCTCTTGGCGTCTCCGCATTGCACCCCACCAGCGTTGATGAAGCAACCGGAGGGCCTGAGAAAATCTCAGCGGTTAGCCTCTTGTCGCCTGACAACATTCAGCGGCTACTGGTCGAAATGCCGAAGACTTTCACCCATTTCCACCCATTGGGTTATGTCTTGGTGGTGATGCTGGGTGCAGGTGTTGCAGAGCGATCCGGGTTCTTTGCCGCAGGCATGACCAGCGCGGTCAAGAACGCTCCGAAAGCGCTACTCACACCGGTTGTTGCTTTGGTCGCCATGCTGGGGAACCATGCGGCTGATGCAGGCTATGTGGTGCTGATCCCCCTTGCAGGCATTTTGTTCGCGGCTGCCGGTCGTCATCCCATGGCTGGAATTGCCGCGGCCTTTGCTGGGGTGTCTGGAGGGTTTTCGGCCAATATCTCTCCGGGTCAGCTCGATGCATTGCTGTTCGGGATCACTGAAGAAGCCGTGGGTGCCAGTGCGCTTGATCCAACCTGGACTGCCAATCTGGCGGGAAATTGGTACTTTATCTCTGCGATGACACTGCTGTTCCTCCCGATAATCTGGTATGTTACGGATAAGGTCATCGAACCGCGGCTTGGACCGTGGACAGGCGGCGCTGCGGCAGGCGCGGTGGCCGAGGTCAACCCGGCAGAAATCGACGAAGCACAATCCGGAAAGGGCTTGCGCGCAGCAGGCCTTGCCGCCTTGTTCGTGGTGGGCTTGTGGGCGGTGATGGTGTTCGCGCCGGGGACCCCGCTTATCGACGAGGCCGCCTGCGAAGGCGTGCCAGCAGCGGACTGCTCTATTCATGCACAGTTGCGCCCTTTCTACCAATCGCTGGTCGCGGCGTTCTTTGTTCTCTTCCTGCTAACCGGCTGGGCCTTTGGACGCGCAGCAGGCACGATCAAGGATCACAAGGATCTGGTGAACATGATGGCGGAAAGCATGAAGGACATGGGATACTACCTCGTCCTTGCTTTTGCGGCCGCGCATTTTGTCGCGATGTTTAGCTGGTCGAACTTGGGATTGATTTCCGCTGTCCATGGCGCAGCTGCGATTGAATCGACCGGGCTCCCGCTTCCAATCGTGTTGGGATTGATGGTGCTCTTTGTAGGCCTGCTAAATCTGTTCGTGGGGTCGGCAAGCGCGAAATGGGCGCTGCTTGCTCCTATTCTCGTGCCGATGTTGATGCTGCTGGGCATCAGTCCGGAAGGCGCAACAGCCGCCTACAGGGTGGGAGACAGTGCGACCAACATCATCACGCCGCTCATGGTCTATTTCCCGCTAATCTTGGTCTTCGCCAAGAGATGGCAGCCTGATTTCGGCATTGGCAGCCTGACCGCGATGATGATCCCATATTCGGCTTGGCTGCTTGTATCGGGAACAGCGCTGATCGTTGTGTGGTTCTATCTTGGCATCCCAATGGGGCCGGATGCTCCGGTTAGCTATGTTCTACCGAGCTAATCCCTGTGTTCTGTCGGAAAGATTGAACCTTCTGCCGTGCCAAAGGCACTCACCAGCAACCAACGCGCTTTTCACGCCGTAATCAGGTGTGATGACAAGGAGGGTGCTATGAAGAACCTGTTTCGGCTGATCGTGATTTCATTCTTGGCGTTCGCGTTGCCAATGACGGGCGCTGCACAAAGCACCACTGCGCTCAACTACCGCCTCGATGCAAGCAACAGCGACGTATCTGCGAGGGTGCCATTCTTTGGCCTTTCAAGCAAAACCGCGCGCTTCCCCCGTATGGAAGGCACGGTGCGAATTGTTCCAGATGCTCCCGATCGCGCCGTGATCGATGTGACATTTGACGCAACCGCGATCGAGGCGCCAGACACCACCACCTTAAACCGTCTTCGGGGCGAGCGTTTTTTTTGGGTCGAGCGCCATCCCACTATTCGGTTTGTGGGGCGATCCATCAATCTGTCCTCTCCCACACGCGGAACAGTAACCGGCGAATTGACCGCTCGAGGCGTTACCCGAACAGAAACGCTAAGCGTCACATTCGACAGCGATCCTGCCCAGTCGACAGGGCGCGCAGTGACCTTCACTGGCGAAATGGAGATTGACCGGCGCGAATATGGAATGCGCAGCTATCAGTTGATCGTTGGCAACAAGGTCGATATTCGGCTGCGCGCTCGCATGGTACGGCGTTAGGGTCTAATCCTCGCTATCAAGATCACGCGCGACCTTGGGGTCACGAAGTAGAGCCTCAATTCGGTCCGCTTCAGCAAAGCTCTCATCCTTGCGGAACTTCAGCTTGGGCGCGAATTTCAGGCCCAGCCGTTTGGCGACTTCGCGCTGAAGGAAGGCGGTGTTTTGCCGCAAAGCGCGCACCACATCATCATCTTCTGCGCCAAGCAGCGGTTTCACATAAGCGGTCGCGTTGCGCAGGTCTGGAGTCATGCGCACTTCAGTGACCGCGATATTGGCCGCGCTCACCACATCATCGTGCACCTCTTGGCGAGCGAGCAGTTCGGACAGGATATGGCGCACGCGCTCGCTCACCTTGAGCACGCGCACAGAGGCCTGTTCTGCGGTGAAGTCTTGGCGGCGGGCCATGGCTAAGCCTCCATCTTTGCAAGGATGTTCTTGAGCGAGTTCATATTGCGCGCGGTGCCCTTGACGCCAAGCCGCCGTTCAAGCAGTCGTCCTGTAATATCCGAATTGCTCACCCCATGCACGTAGTTGAGATAGAGTACGCGCTCACCCAAAGCGAGCGTTTCATCGCCTTTGCTTTTGCGCTCTTCCTGAAACAACTCGAATTGGCCTTCGGCTGGTTGCTCGCTCAAAAAGATCGAATGCACCATCTTGTCTGATCCGACCCCGTGGAAAGGATTGTCATCAACAGCAGAGCGAACCTGATCAACGCTGCGCACCATGGCGCAACAGTTGAAACCAAATTTGCGCGCAAGAATAGCTTCTAATTCTGTTTCAAGCTCAGGGGGTTGGCGATCATCGGTTAGGATCACATTCCCGCTTGCCGCAATTGTTGCAACGCCTTGGAAACCTGCCGCCTCCAACGCCGCTTTCAGATCGGCCATCTTCACCCGGTTGCCGCCGATATTTATGCTGCCAAGCAGCGCCAGATAGCGGCTCACCCCTCTGGCATCCCGGTCGTTTCTGAAGATGGACGCGGGGTCGGCAGCGCTGTCGAGGTCGCGCGCGCCATAAGCTTGCCCTCTTCCGAATAGAGCTCACCTTCAAGGAAGATAACCTTGCGGCCCGATTTCACCACCCGCCCCTTGCCGATAAGTGGACCTTGCGGGATCAGGCGGATGAGGCTCATGGACAGCTCAAGGTTTAGCGGCGCCATCTCTCCCCCTGTCGCCGCCACATAGGCATAGCCCATCACATCATCGAGATAGCCCGCAACCAGCCCGCCCTGCACTCCCCCGCGCCAGGTGGTCATCTCCCGGCGTACGGTGAAGTGCATGGTGGCGGTCTGCGTGTCCGCATCGAACGAGACAAACTCAGAGCCGAGCAAAGAGGTGTGCGGGCTGTCACCTGCATCGTCGGGGTAGTGTTGCTCGTTGCTCATCCAGAGGACCTCTTACCCAACCTCCAGCGTCCGTTCGCGTTCTTCGACTTCGAAGATTTCGAGGCTGTCACCGGGTTGAACATCGTTCGTATCGGCCAGCACCACGCCGCATTCGAGGCCCGAGCGAACCTCGTCCACGTCGTCCTTAAAGCGCCGTAGCGAGGCGATGGTGGTTGCCGAAACGATAACATCCTCGCGGGTAAGGCGAGTGTGCAGGCCTTGGCGAATGATGCCTTCGGTGACAAGCAAACCAGCGGCCTTGTCCTTTTTGCCGGATTTGAAGACCTCTTTGACCTCCGCGCGGCCAACAACCGTCTCGATCCGCTCTGGACCGAGCTCGCCCGCCATTTCCTTCGCGACTTCTTCGGTGAGGTGGTAGATCACGTCGTAATACATCATCCGCACGCCATCGCGTTTGACAAGCTCGCGCGCCTTCGCATTGGGGCGCACGTTGAAGCCAATGATAGGCGCGTTGGAGGCCGCAGCCAGCGTGACATCGCTCTCCGTGATCGCGCCTGCACCGGCGTTGAGCACGCGCACTTTGATCTCATCATTGGAGATGTTGTGGAGCGCGTTGACGATTGCCTCGACGCTGCCTTGCACATCGGCTTTAACCACAACCGGCCATTCGATAACGTTCGAGGCGAGGTTGTTGAACATCGTGTCAAAGCTGGTTGGGGCAAGCGCCGTGCGTTTCTCAGTCGCTTTCTCTTGACGATATTGCGCGACTTCACGCGCACGTTGTTCGTTCTCGACCACGGTAAGCTGATCGCCCGCCGATGGAACCCCGCCAAGGCCCAGCACTTCAACCGGCATCGATGGACCAGCCTCTTTAATCTGTTTGCCAGAATCGTTGACAATCGCGCGCACACGGCCGCTTTCCGTGCCTGCGACGAAGGTGTCACCGCGCTTCAGAGTGCCACGGGTGATCAGAACGGTCGCAACCGGACCGCGGCCTTTATCAAGCTGGGCTTCAATCACGGTCGCATCGGCATGGCGATCTGGACGCGCCTTAAGCTCAAGCAGTTCCGCCTGAAGGGTGATCGCCTCCAACAGATCATCAAGCCCAGTTTTCTTGATTGCCGAGATCTCCACATCCTGCACTTCGCCAGAGAGCTTTTCGACGATGATCTCGTGTTCCAGCAGGCGGTTGCGGACATTGTCCGGGTTCGCCTCTGGCTTATCCATTTTGTTGATCGCAACGATCATGGGGACACCGGCTGCTTTGGTGTGATTGATCGCCTCAATCGTCTGCGGCATGATCCCATCATCAGCGGCAACAACAAGCACGACGATGTCAGTCACATTCGCCCCGCGCGCGCGCATTTCTGAGAATGCGGCGTGGCCGGGCGTATCGAGGAATGTGATCTTCTGCTTGTCTTTGGTCGTGATCTGATAGCTGCCAATATGCTGCGTGATCCCGCCCGCTTCGCCTTTGGTGACGTTAGCGCCGCGCAGCGCGTCTAGCAGTGAGGTTTTGCCGTGATCGACATGGCCCATGATCGTGACGACGGGAGGGCGCTCTTTCAATGTCTCTTCGGGATCGACATCCTCTTCGGTGACAATGTCGACGTCGGCTTCTGACACCTTCTCAATATTATGGCCGAACTGTTCAACCAGGAGTTCAGCTGTATCCTGATCGATGGTCTGGTTGACGGTGACCATCATGTCGAGGTTGAACAGCTCCTTGACGAGGTCTGCGCCCTTTTCCCCCATCCGTTTGGCAAGCTCGCCCACGGTGATGGCTTCAGGTACGATCACATCACGCACCTGCTTTTCGCGCGGCTTGCTGTCGCCGCCACCTTGCATCCTGCGCTCTTTCTCACGAGCACGCTTCAGCGCGGCGAGACTGCGCGCTCTGCGACCTTCATCCTCGTTCAGAGCCTTGGTGACAGTAAGCTTTCCGGAACGGCGCTTATCCTTTGCACCAGCGGGAGTTTGTGAAACTGTTTTGTCGTCTTTTTTCTTTTTCTTTTCAGGGCGTTTCGGCTCTGGACGCGAAACAGGTGTGAACTTCCGCGCAGACGGTGTCGGGCTGGCTGTCTCCGCCGGAGCCGCTTCTGTGGGCGCGGCGGCCGCGGCTTCAGCAGCAGCAGCAGCCTTTGCCTCTTCAGCAGCCCGTTTCTCAGCCTCTTCTTCAGCCTTGCGGTTGTCCTCGGCGCGCTTCTTTTCGTCTTCAGCAGCTTGCTTGGCTTTCTGGTCATCACGCTTGCGCGCTTCTTCCAACGCCGCCAAACGCGCTTCTTCTGCCTCACGAGCAAGCCGCGCGGCCAGCTCTTGCGGGGTCTCTTTTGCAGCAGCCGCCGGTTTCTTCGCCGGGGCTTTCTTTGCCACTGGCGCAGGCGCGGGAGCCGGTTCGGGCGCAGGAGGTGGGGGAGGAGGCGGTGGAGGAGCCTCACCCGGTTTCACGAGCTTGCGCCGCCGCTTCACCTCAACCGCCACCTTGTTGGTCCGGCCATGGCTAAAGGTCTGCTTGACCTCGCCCGGCTGCGCACCTTTCAGGCTTAGCGGTTTGCGTGCGGGTTTTTTCTCTTCGTCGCTCATTCTAGCTCGTTCGTCCTTCAAAATCTCATATCGCCGCGCAAAGTTCAGTGCCTCGCGCCAAAATCACTTATCAAGGGCCGCTATTCAGGGAGGATCGCTCCCCAAGAAACGCGACAAGCGCATGGCCGCTTGTCCCACCCGGCCTGCCGCGCTCGCATTCGATCCGCGTGCGCCATGCAGGCCCGAAACGCCCAAATGGACGACATTTTCGCGGCCCAATGCCACAGACAGTGTATCGCGGTCCAGTGGTAAGACCGTTCCGCGTTTTCCAGACCCTTCTTCTTCCAACCCCACACGCCATGCCTGATCGAGCTTTTTGCGCCCATCTTCGCTGGCATCGCTCGCGTGCAAAAGCAGCGCGATGCGCCCAGTGCGTGCGTGTTCTTCTATTCTCGCAGACCCCAGAACGATGTTCCCCCCGCGCAGCTCTAGTCCCAATCGCTCGGTTAGCGACCGTTTGAGCGCCGCTTCGATCTGCTGCGGCAATTCTTCCGAGTAGGAAAGTGAAACCCCGTCTGGCCCGCCTTTAAAGGCTCGCATCATCCCACGCATAAATTGGCCATCGGCAATCGCGCTTTCAAGAGCTGCGCGGTCAGGCGTGATCCAAGCGCCGCGCCCCGGTGCCTTTGCTCCGGTATCCGGCAGAACCTCTCCAGTAGGAGAAATAGCGAGCCTGACCAGCGTGTCTCGCGGAAAGCTCTCACCTAACAACACGCAGCGACGCTCGCTCCCGGAAGCACCAGCGGGAGGAGATTTATCAGCGATGGCGGGGTTTACGCGCTCATTGGGTGGAGTCCGCATCGGCGGCCTCCTGTGCGGGAGCAGCTGGCTCAGCAGGCTCCTCATCTTCAAACCAATGCGCGCGGGCGGCCATGATGATCTCGTTGCCTTGTTCTTCAGAAAGGCCAAATTCGCCCAATACGCCGCCTTTGTCTTGCTCACGCTGTGGACGCCGCATCGGCGGGCCATCAGCATTGTTGCGGCGCTTGGGAGCCTCACGCTTTTTCGCGATCAGTTCATCAGTTGCAAGGTCGGCGAGGTCATCCAAAGTCTTGATCCCAGCCTTGCCAAGCACAACCAGCATGGCCTCGGTCAGGTGCGGTATCTCCGCGATGGCATCTTCAACACCCAGTTCGCGACGAGCGGTGCGATGGGCTTCCTCAGCGCGGTCAATCGCTTCGATTGCGCGGCTTTGCAGCTCTTCGGCCAGCTCTTCATCAAAACCTTCGATCGCTGCGAGCTCAGCCAGCTCAACATAGGCGACTTCTTCGAGTTCGGCGAAGCCTTCGGCAACGAGCAGCTGCGAGAGCGTTTCATCAACGTCGAGCTCTTCTTCAAACATTTTCGAACGCTCAGCGAACTCCTTGGAGCGCTTCTCCGAAGCTTCTTCCTCGGTCATGATGTCAATCTGGTGGCCGGTAAGCTGGCTTGCGAGACGGACATTCTGACCCCGGCGTCCAATCGCAAGGCTCAGTTGATCGTCAGGCACGACCACTTCGATCCGGCCGTCCTCTTCATCGAGAACAACGCGGGCAACCGTTGCAGGTTGGAGCGCGTTCACAACAAAAGTGGCGGTGTCTTCAGACCAGGGGATGATATCGATCTTTTCGCCCTGCAATTCCTGAACAACCGCCTGAACGCGACTGCCCTTCATGCCTACGCATGCACCGACTGGGTCGATCGAGCTATCGTGCGAAATTACGCCGATCTTGGCGCGGCTGCCCGGATCGCGGGCAGCGGCTTTGATCTCAATGATGCCGTCGTAAATCTCTGGCACTTCCTGGGCGAAAAGCTTGCGCATAAAGTCAGGCGCGCCGCGTGACAGGAATATCTGCGGACCGCGGTTGTTGCGCTCAACCTTGGTGATGAGCGCCCGGACACGCTCGCCCACACGCGCTGCTTCGCGAGGGATCTGCTGATCACGACGGATGACGCCTTCGGCGCGGCCAAGGTTCACGATTACATGGCCAAACTCAACCGACTTGATAACGCCTGTGATGACCTCGCCTGCGCGGTCCTTGAACTCTTCGAACTGGCGTTCCCGCTCAGCATCGCGGACCTTCTGGAAAATCACCTGCTTGGCCGATTGCGCATCGATCCGGCCCAAATCAACCGGCGGCAGCGGATCGACGATGAAGTCCCCAACCGCAGCGCCTTCCTGAAGCTTCTGACCCTGCTTCAGGTCAACCTGCTTGAAGTAATCCTCGACCTCCTCGACCACTTCAACCACCCGCCAAAGCGTCAGATCGCCGGTTTGGGGGTCAAGCTTGGCGCGAATATCGTTCTCCGCACCATAGCGGTTGCGCGCGCTTTTCTGGATCGCTTCTTCCATCGCTTCGATTACGATGGTTTTGTCGATCATCTTCTCCGAAGCCACGGAGTTCGCAATTGCGAGCAATTCTGCTTTGTTTGCTGAAATGGCACTGGCCATCAGTCGTCTGCCTTTTCTTCTGGGGTGTCTTCTACAAAATCATCAGCACCGCTTGTGTCGAGCGGCTGCGTAGCAGCGATGAGCGCGTCTGTCAGGACAAGCTTTGCGCTGTGAATGTCACCGCGCGGCAAACTGGCTGCGCCTGACTTGGCATCTTCTATCTGGACCATACCATCGGTGAAGCCAGAAAGCTTGCCCTTATACGTGCGTTGGCCATCAAAGCCTTTGCGCATCGAAATCTTCGCCTCGTGCCCTGCCCAATTGGTGAAGTCTTTTTCGCGGGTCAGCGGGCGATCAATGCCAGGGGAAGATACCTCAAGGTGGTAGGCGCCTTCGACTAGCACTTCGCCAGCCTCTTCGCGCTCGTCCATCATCTGCGATACCCTGCGGGACAGCTCAGCACATTGTTCAATCACCAGCTGCCCGGTCGCTGGATCTTCAGCCATGATCTGGAGCGCCTCGCCGCCATCACCAGCTTCCGAAGGCATCATGGCAACCCGCACCAATTCAAACCCAAGCGCGCTGGCTTCGGGTTCGATCAGTTCGGTTAGACGCGCAATTTCGGTCATCGCAGGATTGCATACTCTTTAAGTGTGACATCATAGAGTTTGATAACCGTCCTCGCACCGGCCCCTTACGGCGCCAGCCCTTCAACGTATCAACAATGTCGGGATGAGGGGCAGTTAGGCGTGTCATTCGCCTTTGGCAAGGGAGGAAATTGATCTTTGGTGGATCTAAGCAAGCATGGGCTGCCCCGCCTGCTTTCAATTCATGGGCCGTGCCGACCGCGCGATGATCAGATCGTCAACCGACCAAGCAAACCCAGAATGAGCAAATGGCCAATTGTGCCTCAAAACGATCCAGTCACCCACTGACGCGCCTCTCTTAGCAGCCTAGTTTTCTCAATGTCCTCAATTCCATCAGCAAAGTGCCTTAAGTTCACGACTTCACTGTCGGTCAGTTCATTCTCGAACCGAATGCCGTTCACCCCGCCATTTTCGCTTTTGCGTTGCCGGACGACGGTTCCGAACTGATCTATAGAAGCGACTTGCAAGATCACACCTTCGTCTAAGCGCAATGGCTTTTCCAGCGCAATTGCAGCCCCACCCCGTGACAAGTCGATAAGAATGCAACGTCGGTTGTCACACAGTGTTTGAAGCTTTGCGGGAATCGAAAGGCGCAACCGGGAAGATGCCCGGCGCCCGATTGGGATGGGAGTGTCTTCCAGTTTCCAGTCAGACGAAGAGGCAAGCACGCGCGGCATAATCCGCGTGATGTAAACGCAGCCAATTTATCCGCTGTGATCGCGGGGTTAGGGGTTTCGCCGGATAGCTTCAACCGCTCCGATCCCACGGGCAGGTGCAGCCCTCATGAAACCGATCATCAGCAAAGTGCCAATGATCGATTTCAAATCGCAAAGGAGGCTGCCCATCAGACGCGAACCTTAGCGAGCCTCGTCGCTCCAGCCATCGCTGGCTTCGCGCTCGTAATCAGAAAAAGGGTCTTCACCGAATTCAGTGCGAGCAGGACGAGTTGAGCGATCTGGACGGCTGGCCTCATCAGCTTCGAAAGCATCATAATGCGAACCACCAGGCTGAACCGCCTGATTCACCGCATAAGTACCAACGCCAGCCAATCCAACGCAACCAACCACTGAGAAGATCGCAAGGGCTCCACAGCCCATCAACATCGTTTTAAGCGCGTCCATCAGTTGCTCCCATTGCTCCAGACGGTGCCGCCATTCTCGCCCGAGTTGCCCCAGCCATGTTGGGCCATCTCTTGCGCATGCTGTTCCTCGGCATAGCGATCTTCATCGGTCTGAAGCTGGCCGGCTTCTTCAGCTGCGGCCAGCACCTTTGCGGATTCCGACTGTTCCGGAGCCATCCAATAGGTGACGGTGGTTACCAGCCCGGCAGAAACGATCGTGCCGATCGCGATCAGCCCTTCGATCGTGCCAACTGCCGAAACAACCCGCTCCCAATGCTCATAAGCTTTTGTGAATGGAGATTTCACAGTGCGTCCCTCAAAAAACTCAAGAGACACGACAATACAATCGTAACGTAAACAAGAAGTTGAACCGTAGCTTCGCCGCGGCGACTTGCGGCGCTCGGCGGCGGTTTCTCCACCCCCGGCGCTAGCTAGTCGGTTTCTTCCATCAGTCCATGTTTCTTGATGGCATGGCGCAGTTGGTCATAGCTCAAGCCCAAAGCTTTGGCGGTCTGGCGCTGGTTCCAGCGATGCTTGCCCAGCGCATGTTCTACGATTGAGCGTTCATGCGCTTCGACAGCAGAGCGCAAATCGGTAATACCCTCAAAGTCGACCCCCGGTGGAACTGTCGGCGAGGTGTCGCTTGCCGATGTCTTGTTTGCAGAGGCTGCGCTCGGTTCAGATCTTCGATGCGATGGCGCAATCGGCTTCCATGGGCTTTCGAACGGGTCGAACTGAACATGCGAAATGGGCGTTTCCGGATCGTCCCAACGATAGACCGCGCGTTCCACCACATTTCGAAGTTCGCGCACATTGCCGGGCCATGCATAGTCATCGAGCTGCGCCATCACATGCCCGGCAAATCCCGGCCAAGCGTGCCAATCAAGCTCCGCTGCCATCCGCCGGGCGAAATACTCCGCCAAAACGCCAATGTCGCCTTCGCGCACACGCAAGGGCGGCAGGGTGATGACCTCGAAGCTGAGCCGGTCGAGAAGATCTGCGCGAAACTCGCCTGATTCTGCGAGCGCAGGCAGATCATCATTGGTCGCCGCCACAATCCGCACATCGACACGGATGGGCCGCGAAGATCCAATGCGCGTCACCTCGCCATATTCGACGGCCCTCAACAGCCGTTCTTGCGCGCCCATCGACAAAGTGCCCAATTCATCGAGAAATAGCGTGCCCTTGTCGGCTTCTTCAAACCTTCCCGCGCGCGCTTTGGTAGCACCGGTGAAGGCTCCTGCCTCGTGACCGAACAGTTCCGCCTCAATCAGGGTTTCAGGAAGCGCCGCGCAGTTCATTGTGACAAGTGGCTCGTCCCAACGGCTTGAGAGACGGTGGAGACGTTCGGCGATCAATTCCTTACCGGTGCCGCGCTCGCCGATCACGAGGACGGGGCGGCTCATCGGTGCAGCCCTTGAGGCGCGCTCGACCGCATCGAGAAAGGCCCCTGATTGCCCAATAAACTGGTTCTCACGCTCCATGCACCAACCTATAGTGAAAATTCCCAATGTTTGGCAATAGAAACCAAGGTGGTCATGGGAATGTCATCGAAAAATCCCAAAATTCTCAGGTTTTTCGGGTTTGGCACACTGGTTGCTAAACAAGATACAACAGTTTGCAACACAGCTTTTGTCGGAGATCAACCATGTACACACGCACTTTCTTCGGAACGAAATTGGGACAGGCCGCGCTCGCCAGCGTTGTCGCCATGACCGCGATGATCGCCCTCACCTCGCAGGTCAATTTGACCGCACATGATGCGACGCTTGCGCAGCCTTCAGGCGACACGCCTTACCTCGTGGAACTTGCCTGAAAGCGCACTTCGTGACCAAGCGAGATGATCTTCCTTTTGGGCCGGAGCGCGCCAATCCAGATCGGGATGTGCCAGAATCAACCGCTGGCAACCCCGACGCGCTTTCCCCGACGCGCTCTGCTGATGAGAGCGGCGCTTCGGCCCAATCCCCTCTGCTTGGCAAAGCCAAAGGCGCAATCTCGCGTCTCGATGCAGAAATCGAAGCTCTGCGCCGCAGCCCCACTCCTACGCAAAACTGGCCAGTGCAAGCGTGGAGTGGCAAATCTGCTAAGGATGGTGATGAAAGCGAAGATTCGCGCTCGAACAGCACCAACCCGTTTCTTGATGGAGTAGCCTTTATGGGCATTTTCAGCCGCACCCGCGATATTATCGCCGCCAACTTCAACGACCTGCTCGATAATGCCGATGATCCATCGAAGATGATCCGCATGATTATCCTCGAAATGGAGGAAACGCTGGTTGAAGTTCGAGCGAGCGCGGCGCGCACGATTGCCGATCAAAAAGAGATGCATCGCCATGTGGTGAAGCTCGACAAGCTTGAAGCGGACTGGGCTGACAAAGCGCAGCTTGCCCTGTCGAAAGATCGCGAAGATCTGGCGCGTGCGGCGCTGGTTGAGAAGAAGAAAGCGAGCGGTATGGGTGAGCAATTGCGCACTGAAATCGCAGTGCTCGACGATGCCCTTCGCGCTTACGAAGCGGATATCCAGAAACTGCAAAGCCGCCTTCGCGAAGCCCGCAGCCGCCAGACACAGATCGCCGCCCGCCTCGAAAGCGCTGAGAACCGTGTTAAACTGCGCTCGCTTATGAGCACTGAGCGCACCGACGAGGCTTTGGCCAAGTTTGACCAGCTCGAACGCCGTGTCGATTATGCTGAAGGGCGCGCCGATGCGATTGCGATTGGCGGAGACGGTCCGCCGTCGCTTTCAGACGAGATTGCGGCGCTCGAAGGAGCTGACGCGATCGATGATGAACTTGCAGCCATGAAAAAGGCGCTCGGGAAACCGGCGTCAGACAAGGGAGAATAAGCCATGCCGTTCGAAGCCGTAATGGCCATCTTTATCATCTTTGTCGCTCTGCCATGGATGATCCTTCACTATGTGACCAAGTGGAAAACCTCAGCCACGATCACGTCTGATGACGAGGTTCTGCTCGAAGAGCTCTACAACCTCGCCAAGCGCCTTGATGAGCGGATGGACACGGTCGAGCGCCTCGTTGCGCATGATGACCCGTCCTACAATCCGGTCCGCCGCCTTCAGGACGATCAGGAAAAAGACAACCAGCAGCTGCGCGAGCTTGAACAATTGCTCGCCGAGAAAAAAGGAGCCCAGCAATGAACAGTCCCCGCACCACCCTTTACCGCGACAAGCTGAACGGGAAACTGTTGGGCATCTGCTCCGGGATCGCCGACTATACCGGTGTGAACGTTGCCGCAATCCGGATTGCTGCTGTGGTCTCTGTCTTCATCACACAAGGCTTCTCAATACCCGCCTACATCATTGCCGGCTTTGTGCTGAACAAGAAGCCCGATCACCTTTATGTCGACCAGCAGGAACAGAAATACTGGCAGCGCGTGCGGCAAAGCCCAAAACGCACCGCTCGCGAAATCCGCGCGCAATTCCGCGATATCGACCGGCGTCTGGCCGATGTTGAAACCTACTACGTCAGCAACAATCCGCGCCTGACCGCAGAGATCGAACAGCTGCGCTGAACGGTTCGCGAGACAGGGAGTAAAGTCACGTGGAAGGTGGAGTAATTGCTCTCATTTTGCTGGGAATGATGTTTGCCGGGGTGGCTTTATGGGGCATTACCGACAGCATCCTCTCACATCGCCGCGAAATGGCTCAGATCAAGTTCGGTCAGAGCGAACGCGAAGCTGAACTGAGCGCTGAAAACGCAGAATTGGTTGAGACGGTGGAGCATATGAAAGACCGCCTGGCGGTGCTCGAAACCATCGCGACTGATCCAGCTAAACGAACAGCGGATGAAATCGAGAAACTGCGCTGAGCCGCACAACAGTTATAAGGGGAGGCAGACTTGCCGGGTGAGCTAATACCAATCGTTGCCATCATATTTGGCTGCACCATTCCGATGGTCGCCATTTGGGCCAAGCACAAAGAAAAGGTTGCTGCGATGCAGGTCACAACCACCGCAGATGCGACCGCCGAAAAGGCAGCCCAATATGCGGCACAAGTTCAGCGCCTCGAAGACCGCGTCCAAGTGCTCGAACGGATCGTGACTGACCGGGGCTATGACGTTGCCACTCAGATCGAGGCTCTTCGCGACACCCGTGAGGTTGAGCAAACCGGAAGCGGCGTCCCCCTAAATATTGAGAAAAAGGAACAAGTGTAATGGATTGGGGCGGCCCATTCTTCGTGATCACAATAATTGCGATCTCTACCGCCGGTTGGCTTATCAACAACTGGATCCGCGCCAAGCACGGCTATGCGCTCGAAGATGAGTGGGGCGGTCAGACCGAAAAGGCCGACAGTGCCGAAAACGCCAAGTTGCGCGCTGAAAACAAGGAACTGCACGACAAACTAGATCAGGTCCAAGACCGTATGGTGGTGCTTGAGAGGATCGTGACCGATCGAGGCTACTCGCTTTCAGAAGAAATCGAAGCGCTTCGCGATACGCCTTCGCCGGACGTCTCCGCTCAACCGACCGATAGTGGTATCCCCCTTAACCTCAACAACAAGGAACCCCAATCATGAGCGTCGATGCTGCGGCTATAATTGTCCCTCACCTTCCCTGGATCATCGGTGGCGGTTTGGCGATTGGCGCTGCGGGCGTCTTCGGCTGGATCCACACGACCAAGCTTCGCATTCAGCACGGCTACCCGCTCGATGGGGCCTGGGGACAAGCACTCAAGCCTTCGACCGACCACGAATCCAAGCAACGCGTCGCGCTGTTAACTCAAGAAAACGCGGAGCTGCGCGCGGAGTTGGGATCAGTGAAGGACCGGCTCGCCAACGTCGAACGCATTGTCACGGATGGTGGCTATGCGCTGACCAGCGAGATCGACGCCCTTCGCGACCGGGCTCTGGAACATCGCAAGGATGAAGGAACCGCCTGATGGACGCCGATCTCGTCCTTATCTTCGCTTTCGTTTTGCTCTTAACGACCGTGATCGGCCTGACGGTCAACGGGATTGTGAGCAAAGTTCTCGACTACAAGCGCGATAAGGCAGGGATACCCCGAGAGGGCAGCCCAGCGAAACAAACAGACAGTGCAATCAATGATCGAACTGACGTGATTGAGGATCGGCTTGCGGTGCTGGAACGCTTGGCCACTGATCGTGGGCAATTGCTTTCGGACGAAATCGATGCGCTGCGCGAGAACGCTTTGACGGCCGACGCAGAAAAGAGGAACGCCTGATCATGTTCGGACCAGACACACAGCTGATCTTTGGCGCCATGCAAATGGCAGCGGTTGTGGCCGGTGTTACTGGAGGTGGGGTGTATCTCTTTATGCGGGGACGCAAAACCAGCAAGAACCGCGAAGCGGTGGATCGTGCAGCCAATTCAGATCTCGAAGAACGCGTGCGTGTGCTTGAGCGTATCGCGACCGATCGGTCAATCGATCTTGCCGACGAGATCGAGGCGCTCCGGGAGCCAAAGGCCGCCAGCGGCGGAACGACTTTAGAAGGACAGAAGTAATGCAGGGCTGGGTCATCATAGCCATAGTCGCAATAGTAATCTGGGGCATTGTCAGCGTCGCGAAGGCCCGCGCTGGTATCGTCACCGACGAAGACGGAAATGAAAGTCTTGCTGGACGCGGCGAAGACGCTGAAACTCGTATCGAGCTTGCCGAAACGCGCCGCGAGATGGAGCAATTGCGCGAACGTCTTCATGTGCTTGAGCGGATCGCTACCGACGCAAACACCATGGATGCGCGTGAACGAGCACGGATCGCCGCTGAGATAGAAGCGCTGCGCGGTCCCAACGAAACACCGCTTAAAAACCAACTTTCTGCACCTGAGAAGGAGGAGAGCTGATGCTTATGTCCCCTACAATAGTCATTGCTGCGACATGCTTTTTTGGAATGTGCATCATCGCCTATGTCTGTTTGCGCGCGTGGCAAGGCTGGCTTGAATTTAAGCGCGAGGAGCTTGAGCGCGTGGGCCGAAACCCTTCTCGATCAGAAGTTGAGAGCGGCGCAGGATTGGGCGCGGCCCGAATTGAATTGGCGGATATGAAAGAGCGAATAAAAAAGCTCGAAGCGATCGCCAGTGGAGTGGAACTATAAAGATCCTGCAAGTCCATTCCCGCGCTAGGCAAATCGCGACCACCACCCTACATGGCAGCGCATGCGAAGCCTTGATGATATCTTTGAAGAGTACGAGTTTCTCGAAGGCGACGAACGGTATCGTCTGCTAATTGAGTTGGGCCGTGAATTGGAGGAAATGCCAAGCGCTCTCAAGACCGAGGCCACACTCGTCCGCGGCTGCTCTGCATCAGTATGGGTTTATCCAACTGAGCAAACCGAAAAGCTTCATTTCCTGGCAGACAGTAATGCAGCAATCACCAAAGGCATAGTCGCGCTGGTTATCGCCGCGGTGCAGGACCGCACAGCAAGCGAAGTCGCAACGATGGATGTTACCGGCGCGCTCGCGCCATTTGACCTTAAGAGCCAGCTTTCTAGCAACCGCACGCAAGGCGTTCCGAACATGATCGCTCTGGTGAAGGAGCACGCTGCCCGGCTGGCTGCCACTTAACTGGGCATGCGGTGGCTCTACTTCGCCGCGGGACTGATATGTGTGGGGCTTGGCCTTTTGGGGGCCTTTCTACCGCTCTTGCCCACTGTTCCGTTCATGCTTCTGGCTGCCTTTTGCTTTGGCCGCAGCAACCCTGAATGGGAACGACGAATTCTTGAGCATCCCAGCTGGGGTCCACAGATCACCGCCTGGCGAGAACGCAGAGCGATTGCGCGCCGTGCAAAGCTAGGTGCGATCGCTACTTTGGCAGCAGGCGTTGTCTTCACCTACTTCACTCTCGGTTTCCCGTGGGTCTGGATTTCGATTGCAGTGCTGTTTGTGATCGGAGGCTGGATCGCGACGCGCGCTGAATAACTTCGCGGTGGTCTACCAGGCAGTCGCCTCGACTGCGTCATCGACAAGCGGTTCTGCTAAGGAGTGACGCACCATTTCAAACGGACCCCGCCAATGTTCGATGCTCCATTCACCGGTGATCAGGTCTCCCTCCTCGCACAGGGTACCGATATAGATCACAGCCTCTCGATATTCGAATCCAGCACCGTGATAAGTCTTCGTAAAATGTATAGAATTGCCATGCCGATTGCCCGCCAATGTCGCTTGAGCCGTGCCTTCCCGGTATTCATGCGGCTCAATTGTGGTCCCCGTTATGGAGCCACCTATGTCCTGAATATTGGCCAGAAAAGGCGTGATTGGTCCAGCTTCCGGCACATCAGGATACGCGAAGGTACCGTCCCATTGGCCGGAGATATTGAGCGTCACTCAGCCCGTCGCATTTCAAAAGTGCCCGAATCATCGGGAAGGCTCCACGTTCCGGTGATCATACAACCATCCTCGTCTACCTCGCCCTGATACTCGACGGCCCTTTGGTATTCGAGCCCGGCCTCAAGATATTGCTTGGTAAACTGGACACGCTTTCCGTCGAAAATGCCTTCGATCTTCGCACGAATATCTGAGTCTTTGTGTAGATGCACCTCAAGGATAACACCGCTCAGCACGCCGTCGCTATAGGCCAGTCTCGCCTTGAACGGTGTCGCTCCAATCTCTTCAGAAGCTGAGTAGCGGTAGCTCCCGTTCCACAACCCCTTGATGTCGATTGCATCTCTCATTCTTCAGCATCACTTTCCAGCCGGTGCGCTCTCACGGACTTTGGCAAGGCCAGCATCGGTTTGCCGCTTCAACTCAGATTTGAGCTTCGCCGGATCTCCTGCGAACACGAAGCCGAAACTGACACCGCCCTCCTTGCCGATTGTCGCATGATGCAACTTATGTGCTTGCACCAGACGTTTCGCATAGCCCCCCTTGGGAACGTATCGGAAAAAGCGCTGGTGAACGAGACCATCGTGAACAACGGCATACACCACGCCGTAGAGGTTTACTCCAAGTGCAGCCCACCAAAGCGCATCCCAATAAAGCGCTCCAAAAATGTACATACCAGCATTTATTGTGCCGAAAACGACGGCAAACAAATCGTTCTTTTCAAATGTGTTGTCATGCGGCTCGTGATGATCGCGATGCCACCCCCAGCCCCAGCCATGCATGATGTATTTGTGTGCATACCACGCGAACAATTCCATCCCGATCAGAGCGGCAAAAGTCACGGCGATGCATTCTAACCATGTCATGGCGCGTACTCCTCGTCCCGGCGGTTCTGATCTATGGACACCGTCCCAATGCCGGCTGCACGCGCTTTTGGCAGAGCCCACCAGGGCACGTCAGGCCGACGGTGATGTTCAAGATGATAACCGAAATGGAAACACGTGGCGAGACTCATCAATGTACCAAAACCATCAGTTCGCGCATTGTGATCATCAGGAAAGCTCTTGCCTTCGGCGTGATGGTGCGGGCGAAATGTGCCAAAATAGAAAAGCTGAAGCGAGGATAAGAGAGCAGGCGCCCCGTACAACAAGACGATCTGAACCATGGGAATACCGATCACTAGCCAATAAATTCCCACCACTGTGTGCACGAATAAGAGCGACTGCCAGCCAAAATACCGCCTAAAAAATGTCCAGTACCATTTCAGGAAATCGGACGGGTGGTCCTCATCAAAATCCGGATCGCCTTTATGCCCAGCAAGTCGGTGGTGGGTGTGATGCGCGTCGCGCAAAATGCGCCATTGGAACCCGGCGTAAAGAAACAGCAGGACGCTTGCGATTCCTGCCCCTAATCGGGGGTGTTTTGGCACAAGCGTTCCATGCATCGCGTCATGACATACGATGAACACGCCCACCGATAGCCAGCACTGAACAGCGGCCATGGCAATAGCAAGCGGAAGATTTGCCCATGACAGCTCAAATACAAACATCGCATAGGCGTGAATGCCCAGCCAACTTCCAGCGATCACGCCACCAAGCCCAAGGCCAATGGCCCCTTGTGCCGATTTACCCGGGATAGACAGGTTTGATTGTGTCATACCTGGAGATACGCTCGAGGTGGTCATGCGGCTTCCTATAAGCGAGAGAACCCCAATCGCATAGAGGTGCAGTCGTCTCAGACACTTTACTGGGCGTCGGGAAAGAAGAACTCACGCAGATGCTCTCCGATACGTGCGGGTCGCAAGGTCTTCGCATCGATACAGCACCAGCTCGACTGCACCTCCGCCAAAACGTCTTCTCCGCGCCGGATCACTGTGCGGTAGAAGGCGCGCGCGCCATTGTAACGTTCAAGTACGGTCTGCGCGATTACATCATCTTCGAGAAATGCCGGTTTACGATAGGTAATCTCATGCTTGAGCGCGACCCAGGCCTTGTTCGCAACATCTTCAGCTGGAGCGACCTTTTCCCAATGCGCCAGGACTGCATCCTGCACCCAATTGAGGTACCGCGCATTGTTCACATGGCCCATGAAATCGATGTCTTCGGGACCAACGGTGATGGGAAAGCTGAAAGGGCTTGCTGACATTCTTGTCAGTTAGCGCAAATGGCTTTCGAAATCCATAACTAATGGATGGAGAATGGATGAGTATCTTGCCAGCGCGGCCTTGCTGCCGCTAATCGGCCCAGACGCTACTAAAAGAGACCAGAATGGCCAGCAAACCCCGCACGCTTTATGAGAAGATCTGGGACGACCACGTGGTCGAGACCCGCGAGGATGGGACCTCGCTTGTGTACATCGACCGGCACCTTGTCCACGAAGTGACAAGCCCGCAAGCGTTTGAGGCGCTTAGGCTTGCAGGGAGGCCCGTGCGGCGGCCTGAACTGACACTCGCGGTGCCGGATCACAATCTTCCCACCACCGCAAGGCGCGATGCGGCGGGACGCAAAATCCCCATCACCGACCCGCAAAGCGCAGCGCAACTTGCGGCTTTGGAAAAGAACGCACCCGAATTCGGGATCCGTTATATTGGCGATGCCGACGCGCAGCAGGGCATTGTCCATGTCGTGGGCCCTGAACAGGGATTCTCGCTGCCCGGTACGACGATTGTCTGCGGGGATTCGCACACGGCCAGCCATGGCGGGCTTGGCGCGCTTGCATTCGGAATCGGCACAAGCGAGGTGGAGCATGTACTGGCAACACAGACATTGCTGCTCCTGCGTTCAAAGTCGATGGAGGTGCGCGTCGATGGTGAACTTGGTCCCGGCGTCACCGCCAAAGACGTGATCCTCCACATTATCGGCGTCATTGGAGCGGCAGGCGGCACGGGCTATGTGATCGAATATCGCGGTTCGGTGTTCGAGAACATGTCGATTGAAGAGCGCCTTACGGTCAGCAATATGAGCATTGAGGCAGGCGCACGCGCTGGTCTAATCGCTCCGGATGACAAGACATTTGCCTATGTGAAGGGGCGTCCGATGGCCCCACAAGGCGCGGATTGGGATCAAGCGCTGGCTTATTGGAAGACGCTGCAATCCGATCCAGATGCGGTTTTTGAAAAGTCCGTTCAGATTGATGCGGCAGATATCGCACCCACGGTCACATGGGGAACCAGCCCGGAAGATGTGGTGCCAATCACCGGCAAAGTTCCTGCGCCCGAAAGTTACGCAGATGAAAGCAAGCAGATCGCGGCAGCGAAGAGTTTGGATTACATGGGCCTTTCCGCCGGCACAGCTATGACAGACGTGCCAATTGAGAACGTCTTTATTGGCAGCTGCACCAATAGCCGTATTGAGGATTTGCGCGCAGCAGCCAAAGTTCTGCAAGGCCGCAAAAAGGCCGACAATGTGCGCTGGGCGATTGTCGTACCAGGATCTGGCTTGGTGAAGCTTCAGGCCGAAGAAGAAGGGTTGGACCGGATCTTCACGGAAGCCGGATTCGAATGGCGCGAGCCTGGCTGCTCAGCCTGTCTCGGAATGAACCCGGACAAAGTGCCAGCAGGCGAACGCTGCGCCTCAACCAGCAATCGCAATTTCGTGGGCCGCCAAGGCCCCGGCGCACGCACCCATCTGGTCTCACCAGCAATGGCTGCAGCAGCCGCGGTGGCAGGGCGTCTTAGTGATGTAAGGGAGCTTTAGGCATGACCGGTACATGCCATTGCGGTAGCGTTAGCGTGACGGTCCCGCACAAACCCACATTTGTGAACTTTTGCGATTGCTCTCTATGTGCGAAGACCGGCGGGGTCTGGGGCTATTACCAAGCCTGCGAAGTGAGTGTTCTTGGCACAACCAAAAGCTATCGCCGCGCTGACTACTCGAAGCCCGCCGTAGAGATGCACTTTTGCCCAGGATGCGGTACCACAGTTTATTGGGACACAACGGAACATCTTGATGGAGACGGAGCCGGTGTAAACATGCGCGTGTTTGAACCGACGGAACTAAACGGCATCGAAGCCCGGTTCCCCGATGGCCGTCACTGGTTTGGTGACGGTGAGGTCATGCATCGCCGCCCTTCCGGACAATTGGGCGTAGATGTGTTCATTTGATCGCTCACCGCTTGCAAAGACTGCAATCGCACCGCAAGAGAATGCCATGACTGATGAAAAATCCCCCCCAGACAAAGACGAAAAGCCAAGCTCCAACAATGCGCGCAATGCTGCGCTTGGAGCTGCCGCCACTATCGGGTCTGCCGCGATCGCGGCCGCTTTACTCTATGCAGGCAAGAGGTTTCGCGAAAGGTCCAAGGACAGCTCACTTGGGCCCGATCAGGCATCTTCTCCACCTTCGGGTGAACCTCCTGAAACCGATTAGAGGAAAATCTCGATGAAGGCCGTCTCGCGCGTTCAAGGGCGCGCCATTCCCTTTGGCGCCAAGAATGTCGACACTGACATTATCATTCCCGCCAAATGGCTAAAAACGATCACCCGTGAAGGCTTGGGTGAAGGGGCTTTCGAAACCATCCGCGCGGTGGAAGGCAATGTCTTTGATGATCCGGCGAACAAGGGTGCTCCGATCCTGATCGCAGGCGACAATTTTGGCTGCGGGTCCAGCAGGGAACACGCCGCTTGGGCATTACTTGATCTTGGGATCACGGCGGTGATTGCGCCAAGCTATTCCGACATCTTCTCTGGCAATGCCGTGAAGAATGGCATCCTCCCGATCGTCCTTCCGCAAGAAGCAGTCGATCGGCTGATCGAAGTGACTGAGGCTGGTCACGATATCGACATCGACCTTGAAACGCAGACGGTTACCACTCCGTTTCAGGACCGCTTCACCTTCGAGATAGACCCGTTTCGCAAACATTGCCTGATGGGCGGGCTTGACGAAGTGGCGCTAACCCTCGAACGCCAGACACAAATCGGTGAGTTCGAAAGCCGCCGCGCGGCTTCACAAGGCTGGCTTTCGAACGGAACCACAATCTGAGGGAGTAACCACTTTTATGAAAGCCATCCAAACGCACGAAGTCGGGGGCCCGGAAACGCTTACTCTCGATGAAATCGACACCCCAGTTCCCGGCAAAGGCGAAGTGCTTGTCGCGGTTAAGGCCTGCGCGATCAACTATCCCGACACTTTGATGATCCGCGATCTCTACCAGTTCAAGCCGGAAAGGCCCTATTCGCCCGGCGGAGAGCTAGCAGGCGTGGTCGAAGCGGTTGGCGAAGGCGTCGAAAACTACAAAGTGGGCGACCGGGTGATGGCAGGGATCGGCAATGGGGGCCTGCGTGAAAAAGCGATTGTGCCCGCTGCCCGTATGTTCCCCATCCCCGATGGTGTGCCGTTTGAAAAAGCCGCATCGCTGTTAATGACATACGGCACCACGATCCACGGTCTAAAGGATCGCGGGCACATCAAAGAAGGCGATGTTGTGCTGGTGTTGGGCGCTGCGGGGGGTGTTGGCCTGTCCGCGATAGAGCTGGCTAAAGCATACGGCGCGCGTGTCATCGCCGCTGTTTCCAGCGAAGCCAAAGGTGAAGTTGCAAAGCAGGCTGGCGCGGATGAAGTGGTGATCTATCCTCGAGAAGAGATGGACAAAGCAGCCTCCAAAGAACTCGCAAACGCTTTTAAAGCGGCTTGCGGACCGACCGGCGCGAACATCGTTTATGACATTGTGGGGGGGCAATACTCAGAGCCCGCTCTGCGCGCGATAGCGTGGGAGGGCCGCTTCCTGGTGGTCGGATTCCCGGCTGGTATCGCCAAAATGCCGCTCAATCTAACCTTGCTCAAATCCTGCGACATTTGCGGCGTTTTCTGGGGCGCCTTCACCGCGCGCGAACCGGCAAAGTTTGTTGAGCAGGTCAAGGAACTCTTCGCGCTGATGCAGGAAGGCAAAATTGACCCGCTCGTCTCGGAAACCTTCCCGCTTGAACGCGCAGGCGATGCCATTTCAAAACTCGAAAATCGGGAGGCTGTCGGCAAGCTTGTGGTGACTATGGATTGAGGCTGAAGGGGGTTTCACGCAAAAGCTTGCCGCCCGGAAATCTCAGTACTATTCCAGACTAAACCAACCAAAGGGATCCCCCATGACCGATTTCAACGACCGCCAGCGTGCGGAAGAAGCCAAATTTGCGCTCGACGAAGAAACCGCCTTCAAGATCGCTGCTCGCCGCAACCGGTTGCTGGGTGAATGGGCGGCAGGCGAGATGAACCTCACTGACGAAGAAACCGACGCCTACAAGAAGGCAGTCGTGCAGGCCGATTTCGAAGAGGCTGGTGACGAAGATGTGATACGCAAGCTGCTGGGTGACCTGACCGCAGCCGGCACCGAAATCTCAGAAGCCGACATTCGCGCGAAATTGGATGAAATGGCTGTAGAAGCCAAACGCCAGTTTATGAGCGAAAGCTAAGCCTCGAAAGGCCCATTCCATGCCAATGTCTGGCCCAGATATCGAAGCAGCAATCCTTGCAGCGTTACCCGAAGCCCAGGTCGAATTGCGCGATCTTGCAGGCGACGATGACCATTGGGCGGTTACTGTGACGTCTTCTGCTTTCTCGGGCAAAAGCCGGGTACAACAGCATAAAATGGTCTATGCAGCGATTGGGGAAAAAATGGGTGGCGAACTGCACGCCTTGCAAGTCACCACAGTGGTCCCCACGTAGCTATCGAACAACCACCAACACCATCAACGAACCACCAGAGGCCCACATCATGGCTGAAACTGATACCCGCATTTCAACGCTTGTCGGCGAAAACGACGTTGTCTTGTTTATGAAGGGCACTCCGCTGTTTCCGCAATGCGGCTTTTCCAGCCGCGCAGTGGCAATCCTCGATCATTGCAGTGTGCAATATGAGAGCGTCGATGTGCTTCAGGACATGGAAATCCGCCAGGGGATCAAGACCTATTCTGATTGGCCCACAATCCCTCAATTGTACGTCAAAGGTGAATTTGTCGGCGGTAGCGACATCATGATGGAAATGTTCGAAGCGGGCGAATTGCAGCAAATGTTGGATGATCAAGGCGTCGCCAAAATGGAAGGGTGATCTGCCGCGATTCAAGCCAAAAGAAAACCGCCCCGGAAAGCACATTCGGGGCGGTTTCTTTTTGCACGGGGAGGTGAGACCCAGAGACCAGGAAGGACCCACCTCTATTTGAAGACCACTTTCTTCACATCAGCTAATGCATTGCTCGTGCCAAAAAGCGCTATCGTCTATGTTTCAGGCACTTACATGGTTTCCCTGAATTAACCATCGCTGGAAATGTAAAATCATCCGACACATTTCACCGCGCATTTGGGCTGAGCACTTGGCAAGACGGCCTGGGACAGCCACACAGGCGCAATGAACATCACCTCCGCATCTCAACCAAACAACTCAGCTTCGGGCATTCCAGCAGCAACCATCATCATTTTCCGGGACAGCCCGGATGGCGGCGCACCGCAGATTTTGATGACCGTGCGATCACGCAATATGGCTTTCGCTGGGGGGATGGCGGTGTTCCCTGGCGGCCGGGTAGATGACGCTGACTTTGCTTTGGGTGAACAAATTTCGCCCCAGACTGGCGGCACAATCGCGCCGGATGAAGCAGCCCATCAGATCGCGGCGGTTCGAGAGACCCTTGAAGAAACGGGGCTTGCGCTGGGACTGAAAGGCGACTTGACCGGTAAGGCAGCTCAGTCGGCACGGGCCATGTTGGACGAAGTCAAAGCGCTTGAGCCGGTGATGACCGCGTTTGATTGGGAATTGGATCTCGATCAGATCACCCCGTTTGCCCGGTGGTTCCCGAAGAATGAGAACATTCCGCGCGTCTACGATACCCGATTTTACCTCGCCAACCTGGGAACTGGCAATGTTGAGGTCTCTGCCGACAATTCCGAAACCACCAAGCTGTTTTGGACCACCGCGCAAGGGGCGCTGGATGCGGCTGACGAGGGTGAGATCAAGCTGATCTTCCCGACAAGGCGCAATCTCGAACGGCTCGCTTTGTTTGCGAGTTTCGATGAAGCGAAAGCCCAAGCCGAATCCATCCCGGTGAAGCCCATCATTCCCCAAATCGATACCAGCGGCGAGAAGCCAATGCTGACGATCATGAAAGATGCAGGTTATCCTATCACTTCAGAACTGCTTGAAACTGTAGCGCGCGGGTAGCCTAGCGCTCGATTGCCAAGCTGGCCGCGCACGAGGTAGACTGCCCTAACTCCAAGCAAGAAGCGCTCTCCGGAGTTTGCGTTAAAATGGCGCGCCCTGCAGGAGTCGAACCTGCGGCCTCAGGATTAGAAGTCCCGTGCTCTATCCAGCTGAGCTAAGGGCGCGCAAGCGACTCCAACTAGTGTCGCCACTGGCCCAATAGCGCGCTTTGCCACGCATTCAAATGACGCTAGGGCGACAGCGATGGAAAACACGCAAGACCATTCTGAAATCCCCCACGACCCAGGCGCGGCATTCGACACCGATCCTAACGATGGCATACAGGCCACCAGCCATGCACCGGTGACGTTCCGCTATTATGAATTCGTGATGGCCGCCTTTGTGGCGATCCTTTTGCTGTCCAACATTATCGGTGCTGCCAAAACGACCTTCGTCTCAGTCCCCTTCTGGCCCGAAGGATGGTGGCCCGCACCGGAGGGAATTCTGGTCTACGGAGCTGGCATTCTGTTCTTTCCGCTGGGCTATGTCATCGGCGATGTGTTGACAGAGATTTACGGCTTTGCACGGGCGCGAAGAGTAATCTGGACAGGATTTGCGGCCATGATCTTTATGGCCCTGATGAGCTACGTCGTTGTCAGCTTGCCGCCATTTGGTGATTGGTCATGCGCAGCGAGCGGATTTGACGGGCAAGGCCCGCTAGTCGCCCGCGCGGGCGACGATGTGCCCACGGGACAAATCTGTCAGGAAACCTACAATTCTGTTTTCGGCAGTGCCTGGCGCATCGTTCTTGCCTCAATCACAGCGTTTTGGGCCGGTGAGTTCGTCAATTCCTATGTCATGGCGAAAATGAAGGTTTGGACCAAGGGCAAGGCTTTGTGGACCCGAACCATTGGATCAACAGTGGTGGGGCAGGGCGTAGACAGCATTATATTCTACCCTGTCGCCTTCTATGGCATTTGGAGCACTGAATTGGTGATCACCGTAATGATCACCAATTGGGCTCTTAAAGTGGCATGGGAAGCTGCTTTGACCCCAGTCACTTATCTGGTGGTGGGTAGGCTTAAGAAGGCTGAGGGCGTCGATCTGTTCGACACCGATACCGATTTTTCGCCCTTTTCGAGCAAGCAGAGCCGCACTTGAAGGCTTCAGTCATCCAATCCGGCGAGCAACTCTTCATCAGGAACGATATCAACCGACCAATCCAGACCAAGTCGATCTGCCAACAGCTTTATATCTTTCTCGGTTGAGATGCCGAACAAAGCTTCATGGCTGTGGGCAAGGCGCAGCGCCAGTTGATCGCCTTCGACCCGCAATCGGCTAACTTGCAAAGATCGTCTTGATCGTGCGCCGAGGCGCCGGGCGAGCCTTACCGCAAGGCCCCAACAAATCGCCTCATCCAGCGCTTTTGAATTGGCTAGAGAACGCACCTCATCTGGGAGATCTAGCGCATTGCCATTCGCGGCAATTGCGGCGGCCAGCATAGCCCTCTCAGCCCCGGTCACAGCGATCCAGCGCTTGTGCAATGCCCAATCAATCGCTTGAGGCAGGCGAATGTTGGGCTCAATTTGCATCGAAGCGAGCGCAAGCATTGTAGCGGCCAAACGCAGCCTCTCGCTGCCGTGCTTACGCGGCGGAGCTGCGTCTACCGTCCAGCCCGCGATCCGCGTTGCCAATGTCGGCGGAGCGCCGCGCTGTGCCGCGAAGACCGAAACGCCCGCGAGCAAGGGATCCTGCGATTTTCCGTGAGAGGCCAGGCGGTCAAAAAGCAGTCCTTCCCGCAAGCCCCAAGACGAAAATACAATCTTACTGGGATCGATGCGCGACAACATGGCCTCAGCAAGAACCGATGTATCGGGCAGCTTTTCTGCGCGCATAGACGATATGCGGCTGTGCGCTTTCAAGCTTTCAACAGTTTCATTGGCCAAGGCATCCTGCAGCAGCACTTTTGCCTGCTCGGGGTCGATCTCGAAACCGTGAGGGTCGGAAAGGGGATGGCCTTGCTTGTCCATCGAGTAGACCGCCATGGTACGCAATGTACCGCCAACCAAATAGAGAGGCTGCCCGCTGGCAAACTTGGGCGCGCCCTTCTTCAACGCTTTTTCAAGCGATTTGCGCATGTCGGCGCGAGAATCGCCACGGTGTTCGGGAAGCCGCAATGTGCCTAGCGGTAGCGAAACAGGACTGCCGGGCTCACCGTCTTCAATCTGCACAAGCTCGAGACTGCCGCCTCCAAGGTCAGCCACGATCCCAGTCGCGCCCGGAAACGCCCCGGCCACTCCATAAGCGCTAAGGCAGGCCTCCTCTTCCCCCGATATGATGCGAGGTCTAAGGCCAAGCTTCTCAAGCCGCGCGACGAATTTGGAACCGTTGCTCGCTTCGCGCACGGCAGCGGTGGCAACGACATCCACATCCTCAACCTTTAGGTCTTGCAGAAGCAAGGCAAAGCGTTTGAGCCCTCGCATGGCGAGATCGACCGCTTCATCAGCAAGCTTTCCTTGCGCCGCGATATCTCGCCCCAGCCGCGCTGTGACCTTCTCGTTGAGCAGCACTATTGGTGCTCGCATCGTTCCCCCGTACACGACGAGGCGAACTGTGTTCGATCCGATATCGATTATCGCGCGTTCGGGAGTGCTGCCAGCAAAGGTACCGTCGCGATCTGCTCGCTTGCGCTTAAAGCTCATCCAGCGCGGCCCCGCCGCAGCGAAAGTTTGGGAACCGCGCCCGCTTCAAGCGCCCCTCCCCGCCCCGACAACGAAGGGTTCGTCATAAAATAACGGTGGCAGTTAAACGGTTTCCCGCCAGCCTCACCCGGCGCTTCAACCCGAGAGTAACTGCCATCGCCATGCAGCCACCAACTCTGTTCAGTATCAAGCATATTGGCGAGCAATACCTGTTGCAGGATCTGATCATGCACTGTGCGGTTGAGGATCGGGATCAGCGATTCAACCCGGCGATCAAGATTACGGCCCATCAAGTCAGCCGATGAGATAAAGACTTTCGCGCTTGGTCCTGGCATCGCTTCGCCATTGGCAAAGGCATAGATGCGGCTGTGTTCGAGAAAACGTCCTATGATAGACTTCACGCGAATATTCTCGCTCAAACCGGGGACGCCCGGGCGAAGACAGCAGATACCGCGCACAACCAATTCGACAGACACCCCTGCATCGCTCGCCGCGTAAAGACGATCAATGATGCCAGAATCGGTGATTTGGTTGCACTTCATCCAGATTGCCGCTGGCTTGTTCTTGGCTGCATTTGCAATCTCTGTATCAATGCATCTGTAGATTTCTTCGCGCAGATCAATGGGTGCAATGGATATGCGGTCAAGCGCGGTCGGTTCAACATATCCTGTTACGAAATTCATCATTTTAGCCGCGTCTTGCCCCAGTTTCGCATCCGCGGTGAAGAAGCTCATATCGGTGTAAATCTTGGCGGTGATGGGGTGGTAGTTGCCGGTTCCAAAGTGGCAGTAGGTCCGAAAACCGCCCTCCTCGCGGCGCACGACCATCGCGACTTTGGCGTGGGTTTTCCAATCAGTGAAACCATAGATCACTTGAACACCGGCGCGCTCCAATTTGCTTGCCCATTTGAGGTTTTGTTCCTCATCAAAGCGCGCCTTTAACTCTACAACAGCGGTGACTGATATACCCACTTCTGCCGCTTCGATCAGCGCGTTGATAACCGCTGATTGCGAGCCGGCCCGGTACAGGGTCTGTTTGATCGCCACCACATCAGGGTCCGCCGCAGCTTGCCTGATGAAGTCCACGACGACTTCAAAACTCTCATAAGGGTGATGGATGATGATATCTTTCTCTTTGATCGCAGAGAACAGGTCACCATCATGTTCGCGAACGCGCTCTGGATAGCGTGGAGAATAGGCATCAAACTTGAGATCGGGCCTGTCTTCGGAGACTATCTCGGCCAATCCATCGATCCCGATCATGCCGTCGGTCTTAATGACGGCAGCTTCATGCACACCCAACTGCTCCATAAGGATGGCTTCGGCCTGCGGATCGAAATCTTCTTCAAGCTCTAACTGGATGACCTGCCCACGCCGCCGCCGCTGAATTGCGCTGCGGAAGGTCCGCACAAGGTCTTCGGCCTCTTCTTCAATCTCAATATCGCTGTCGCGCAGCACTCGAAACAGGCCGTCACCTTGAATCGTGAACCCGGGGAAGAGTTTCTTGGCGTTGCGTTGGATCAGGCTGGCAATCGAGATGAAAATCGCTTCACCCGGCCCGCTAATGTCGCTGGGAACCCGTACAAAGCGGGGGAGCGCGGATGGAATAAGGACCATTTCGATCAATTGATCAGCATCTGCGTTGCGCTTCAGCGTGAACAGCAAGCCCATCCCTTCATTATGAACGAATGGAAAAGGATGGGCAGGATCAAGTGCTTGCGGGGTGATGACCGGCAGAATCTCTTCAAGAAAGAAGGCTTCCAACCATTCATGCGCTTCGGATTTGATCCGCTGTTCATCAGCGATATGGATATCTGTATCGGCAAGCTGCCCGCGCAAATCGCGCCAGATATCCTGCTGTCTGTCTGAAAGCTCCGCCAGTTTTTCCCTGATTGCAGACAATTGCTGTGTCGGCGTGCGACCATCAATGGCTGGCTTGTCGATTCCGCGTTGCGCTTGCCCGACAAGGCCAGCGACGCGGATCATCATGAACTCGTCCAAATTGCTGCCTGAAATCGAAAGAAAGCGAAGCCGCTCAAGCAACGGATATTTGGGATTGCAAGCCTCCGCTAACACCCGTTCGTTGAAGGCGAGCCATGACAATTCGCGGTTGAAATAGGCATCACCGCCAGGTGCAGTGGCGACATGCGGCAAAGATGGCGGGCTAGCCGCCGATGCTTCAGCTGCGGGTTTGGTCACCGTTGGATCGCTCATAGTAGCTTTGCGACGCTCCTTGGCCCGTAGAGGATTGCTTGAATGAGCACTGTTCACAAGCGAGCCGAGTGTCAATCATCAAGCGGCAAATGACAAAAAATATCAAATTTCGCCACCTGAAGATGGGGCTTCGCTCTCACACCAGGGATTTGCTGTCCGCAATCGCAGTGATACCGCGTTTGCCATTGGCGTCGCGACCCAACTGCACGATGACATCAATCACACTTGCCGCATAAGCAATGGTGTCAGAGCGGGTGAGGCCAATCCCGGTTTGCATCACCATTAAGGACAGCTGCTCCAGCGCGCCTTTGAGCGAATTGGCGTGAATAGTGGAGAAGCTTCCGGGATGCCCGGTGTTGATCGCACGCAAGAAGGATACACTTTCCTGCCCCCGCAATTCGCCCAGAACAATACGGTCAGGCCGCAAACGCAGGGCTGCTTGCAGCAGTTCGTTGGGCGTAACCTTAGCCTCCCCCAACTCACCTTTAACGGCGACAAGGCCGACAGAGTTCTCTCCGGGAAACTTCAGTTCTGGCGTATCTTCGACCAAGACGACGCGCTCTGCCCTTGGTATCTCGCCTAGCATCGCGTTGAGAAACGTGGTTTTGCCGGTGCTGGTGCCGCCGGAGATCAGCACGGTGCGGCGGTGGCGGATTGCCTCTCGCAGATATTGGATTGGCTCAAACTGGGGATCAGGCAGGTCGATAACCGCCTCACCAGCAAGCGGTCCAGTGTCATAGGCATCCAGCGGCAAATCAAGCCGACGATGACGACGGATCGCCATCACCCAATGCTTTCGACTGGCGGGAGGTCCACAAAACTGGATGCGCGCGCCATCTGGCAAAGTCGCACCAAGCAAGGGGTGTTCACGGTTGATGCCCTGATGGCTCACCCGCGCAACTTGCTCAGCCAAGCGCTGAACGAGCCGATCATCAATCTCCGGCGTGACGATCTTCTTAATGCCGGGATCCGATGCGTCTTCCACCCAGACTTCGCCGGGCTCATTAACCATAATCTCGGTTACCGTGTCGCGGTCCAACCAGCGTTTAAACGGCGCAAGATAAGCATCAAGATAGACGCTACGCTCGCCGGTGATGGGGGCACGCGTTTCTTCTTGTGATCGATCGCTTGGCTTATCCGCGCCAGTGGCAAGAGAATGGATATCAGCCGTCATGGGTCCGCAAACGCGTAAGCGCCATCATCCGCCTACTTGACTGAAATCGAGATCGCGTGCGGTGAACACCCGGATCGGCTCACCCATGCGAACGCGAATGGTGGGGCTGCGCTGGCCATCTTGCTGGAGCGCGGTGCTGGCTGCGCTTTGCCCTGCTCCGCCTACAACAACCGATGCTCCGCCTGATGCTAACGCACCAAGGCCGCCGACAACCGATAAGAGCATGGCCGAACCAAAGCGGCTGAAGAAATGGGTGTCCACCTCTCCTTCTAGCCCGGTCGTTCCATCAAAAGCCACCGCAGGTGAAGCAATATTGACCGAAGCACCATCGGGACGGATGAGGCGAGTCCAGATGACATAGGCACGCTTTTGCCCTTGTTGCACACCCGACTGATATTGCCCAATAAGACGCGAAGAGCGCGGGACCAGCACGCGCGAGCCATCGAAGCTGCGCACATCCTGGCTCACAACAGCGCGAACGTAACCGGGATTATCTGTGTTGATCGCCGTTTCCAGAACCGCGGGGATCATTGTGCCCTCGGTCACCGTGGTGCCAGGGTTGACCAGAGCGCGGGCCTGAGCGGGCGCGCCGCCCACACCGCCAATTCGTGACGCAAAGGCTGCTGCAGACCCTGAAGCGCCGGATTCACCAGCTGCCGCAGTGCCTTCGCCGGAAACCGCGCCAGTGATTGGCTGAGGCGCAGCGGCTGCCGCAGCGGCACGGCTCGCATCAAACACCATTGCAGGGCTGGCATAAGGGTTGGTCACCGGTGCGCGCGACGTGCCGGGAGCGTTGGCAAGCACCGGAGCCGGCGCCGGATCAGGCCGAGCAGGCGCAACCGCTGGCTTGGGCGCCTCTGCTGTTTGCGGGGTAGGCTCAACCGCAGGCGTCGCCGGCTGAGGCGCTGCCTGTTGAGGCTGCGCGCCCGCTTGCGTGTCAGCCGGTGTCTGAGCTGCGTTCATCGCCCAAAAGGTTGTGGCCCCAAGAAGACCGACAAGTGCGACACCCGCAGCAAGCCCGAGCCCTTCGCTCTTCGATTTGCGTTCAGCGACCGGCGAAAACCCGTTGCGGCTGGCAAGATCAATGACGTCAGCGGATTCTTCATCGCGTGGGTCACCGTCATTAGCAATTCCATTGTCGCCCTTTTTGGGCGGCAGACGCATGGCAAGACGCATTATTTCATCTCCCGATAGAGAGTTTTAACACTGGCAGTCATGATCCTCGACCTTCCCTGTTGGCCGCCCTCAAGCTCAAAGAGGGCCCGGGATTGGTGTTGGTGAGCGTAGCACTTTCGCGGCCTGATCGCAGAATAACCTGGCGCGGCACTATGTCGAGCACAATGGTGTCCCCGCGCGGCGTAAAGTTCACTGGACCTTCGTCGCCATTTTCATTTGTGACCAGAATTGCGGGGATCGGCACGTCCTGTGGCCAAGTCAAAAACAGCGCGCGTCCATTGTCATAGACACGGGAAGGCAAAAGATTGGCGTCGCCATCGCTTTCCCATGCAAAATTGAGCTGCGCAGGGTCTGTCACGGCATAGGGATCATTGGCCGCCGCCAGCTCAATCGCAGTAGGATCACCCAAGCTTTCGGCTTCGCGGACTGCCTCTTCAGCGGCGAGGCGTTCGGCCTCTTCTTGTGCAGCCTCGAGTTCAGGGTAGCGGAATTGAAGGACATAAAGCGGGCGGTTGCGCGGGCTCGCGACAAGGTCAAACAGATAGGTCCGCTGGCTGGTGACCACCGTCATATTGGTGCGCGCATTGGTCTCAAGCGGTTTGACGAACAGGATCGATTGCGCCTGATTGGGCTGAATCTGCCAAGCAGCGCTGTCGCCAACCGCGACGTTCTGGATCGACTCATCGGGGCCAAACTTGATCGTGGTTTGCACCAAGGTTTTGCCGCGCACGGTGTAGACCTGCGTTTCATCAAAGGTCATTGTCACAAGGCGTGGGTCAGCGGCGGGCTCTGCCTCTTCAGACTGAGCAGCAATCGGAGCCGCCAGGCCGACCGAAAGGGCGATCAAGGGCCCTGCAATTGCCAGCCGAAAAGAGTCGGCGCGGATCATCATGTTTTCTCCGGTTTCTTGGGCGCGGCGCTGGCTCCGGCAGAGCGGAAACGGTTGCCAATGCCGCGCGTGCGTGATGCCGCTGATCCTAATGAACCAGCCTGACCGCCGCCTGAAGAGGTTGCGTAAACCTTGGTTTCGCGAATGGTGGTCGAACCGCCAGCAGCAGCGCCGCTGTCATTGGCGGCCTGGACCGTGGGCACTGCCACATCAACCCGGCGCTGGCCCGCAGCGGCAACAGCCGCAGGGGCGGTTTGCGAAGCACGGTCGGGCGCAACGGTTGTGACAGGCTGCATGGAGGCACCTGGCTGATAGACCTGCTCTGGCGCGCGTTGGTCGGCAACATCGGGCCGTGCAAGGCCAAAGACCTGCCAGCCGCCCACCATCTTGGCAGAGACGAACAAGACCATCAGCATCAGCATACAATGGACAAAGCCCACGAGGAAGAACGCCATCGCGGCTTGCTGATCAATTTGTCCGGGCACCGCGACGAGGGCCGCGAGGATGGGCACCGCCATCTCAAGCATGATCGACCCACCAACCACAGCGAAAAGCGGTGCAACAGCCAACATCACCAGCCCTTTGAGCCAGCCGACAAACAGCCCGCGCGTGCCGTTAAACAGCGCGAGCACGACAAAAATCGGCCCCACTGCAAGCAGCAGCGCCAGACCAATGCGGGCGGTCACCAAGAGACCCACCGTGCCGATCAGAAGGAGCATTGCCCCCAGCCACATCATGCCGGGCGGGGAGAAAGTGTTGATATCGACTGCATCGCCGCTTGCCTGTTGCACGGCGACAAACACCACATCGAGTTTGGCCGCAAAATTGGCGGTGGCGGAGCCTTCAGAGTCAGTAAGCACGCCCGCTATGTAGTTCGGGCCGAGCACGATCAGGTTGTAAAACACCGCTTGAAAGGCTGCAAAACTGGTCGCAAAGGTAAGCACCAGACCCATCGTCATCATTTTAGGGATCGCCGCGCGGATCGATAGGTTCGACCGGCCAAGCATCAGGCTAAAGCCGAAGAATGCGACATAGAGGGTCAGCAGGATCGTCAGCACCATGCCAAGCTGGCCGTCCGAACCAAACAGCCTGCTAAACGCCTGCTCGCTCACCTCGCTGGCGATGCAATCGACCGCAGTAAGGGCCGCGGCGACGCCGGTGCCCATATCCTGTGCAGCAAGATCGCAGCTCGTCGTCATTATTCGGCCGCCTGCCAGACGGGCACACCGTCCTCATCGACGTCGCTGCCGCCATCAGGCCACGCTTTGTTGGTGAGCGCAGGATACCATTGGCTGGGATCATCGCCGACCGCTTCGCGCAGCAAGTCAAGCCGGCGCACAGCCGCTTCACGGCCCGATAGGATGGTGAGGACTTCAGGCGCGCCTGACAAATCAAGCCGCACCACGACGCTCGCATCGGGCTGTCGCACGAGGAAGCAGCGTGAATGGGCCGGCAAGGTCCGGATCAGGGCAAATTCGTGATCGGTCAGGCCGAAGCCGTCGCAATAATCCTCTGGCCGAGCGCGGCTGTTGGGCATGAAGACCATGGTCGCGGTCTGCTCAACAAGTGCGGTCGAAATGCGGCTTTCCAAGGCATCGCGCGCCGACTGCGTCGCAAAACCGACAAGCGCGTTGCGTTTCCGCAGGGTCTTGAGCCAATCGCGAATGCGCGCGGCGAACACCTCATCGTCGAGCGCCTTCCAGCCCTCATCAATGAGGATCATCGTTGGCTCACCATCCAACCGCTCATCAATGCGGTGGAACAGATACATCATGGTCGGCGTGCGCAGGCGCGGATTTTCGAGCAACTGCGTCATGTCAAAGCCGAGCACACGTTGATCGAGATCCAGCGCGTCGACTTCATTGTCAAACAGCCAAGCGTGCTCACCGCCATCACCCGATGCGCTGCCAATCCATGCGCTTAGCCGGTCAGCCAAATCGCCGGGTTCAGGACGGCGCGCGCCTGCAAGCAATTCCTTAAAGTGGCGCAGGCGCCGAAGGCTCGGGTCGTTGGCATAGGTCGCATCGACCGCCGCGCTGATCGTCGCAAACTCCTCTGGCCCATCGGCTTCGAGCAGCACGCCAAGCCAATCGCGCAAAAACGCTTTGTTCGATGGTGTGTCCGGCAGTGAAAGCGGGTTGAAACCGGTCGGCTCGCCCGGATTGATCCGGTCATAGGTGCCGCCAATGCCGCGGATAAACAACTCTGCCCCGCGATCTTTATCGAACAGGATGGTGCGCGGTTTGAACTTTTGCGCTTGGGCAGCGAGGAAGTTCATCACCACCGTTTTACCCGAGCCCGATGGGCCGATAATGGAGAAATTGCCCAGATCGCCATTGTGGAAGTTGAAGAAGAACGGCGTTGCGCTGGTCGTCTCCAACAAGGTGACCGCATCGCCCCAATGGTTGCCACCTGCCTGGCCAAGCGCAAAGCCGTGGAAGCTTCCAAAGCTCGCCATATTGGCAGAAGAAATCATCGCGCGGCGCACGATATAGTCTTCATTACCGGGGAACTGCGCCCAAAAAGACGGCTCAAGATTGGTGTCTTCACGCACGGCAATAGCGCCGGTGTCAGCCAATGCCGCCGAACAGGCCGCTGTTGCATCATCGAGCCGGTCCAGAGCGCGCTCGCGGACAAGCACAGTGAGATGATGATCGCCAAATCCGACCGCCCCATTGCCCAGAGCATCGCGCGCTGCCATCATGTCGGCGCGTTCAGCAGCAGCCTCTTCGTCGACGGACCGTGAGCGGCGCAGCGCAAGATCAATCCGTTCCTTGGCTGTCGTCCGTTCATTGGGAGCATAGCTTTCGGTGACGATCATTTCATAAGGCAGCCGCAAAAGCGGATCGAGCAGCCCCGGTGAGGTCGCCTCTGGATAGTCTTTAAGGCCGAGCATCGCTGAGAAATCAGGCTGGCCGCTGCCGCGCAACTCCATCGCGTCAAGACCAAAGCTGGACCGACGATAGGGCAGCATTTGACCGATATCGGTGTCGTCCGCAGGGCGCCGAACAGGGCGCATCTCGCCATTGTATAGCGCAGAGAGGAGCTCCAGCATCTCCGAATGGGTGCCATCGCCGCCCGGTGCATCATAGTCGCCCAGCACCGCCGCACCATAGGCAGACAGGGACGCGGTAAGACCGTTTACCGCTGCTTTCAGGCTGCGAATGTCCTTGGGATCAGCTTCAAGCTCGCTCGCAGTGGTACGCGAAAAAAACTTGCTTATCCGCTCTGGCAGGCCTGTTTTGCCGCGCGCCGGGCGGCGGATCAGAGTGACAAACTGATCGTTGATGAAGAGGGACCCGCCCGCCAATCGCTCTTTCCAGCGCGCGTCGATATGGCGCGAAAGAGGGTCCGGAAACTCTGCATCCAACTCGACCTCAACCCGGCGGCGGATGACGTGATGGTATAGAACGAAGCGCGCATCCAGCGTGGATCGCAGAACCACTTCGCGCGTCGCTGCATGGGCGTTGAGAGCGTCAGTGGCCTCTGTCTCAAACAGCAGGCCTGGCACCTGAATCGCGCTCATCACCGATCCATCGCGCAAAAGCACGGTGTTCTCATCGATCAGCCGTTCATAAGGCAGACGGTCGCCAACGCGCGATTCCTTCGCGCTCCAGCTTGCAGGTCCGGTCCATTTTGCCATATCGGGCCCTCCTTAAGAGGCCTCAGCGTCAATATTAAGGCGCATAGCTGTTGCAGCTCCAGCGCTTGAAATTCGGGACCCGCGGGCATTTGGAAACCTTCGTCACCCACAGGTCAAATATGCGTGGTTCGCGCAAGCTCGCGAAATAGCCGATCGCATGCATAATGAGCGGCACCAACAAAAACGCAAGAATCGCCAAACTGCTCGCAAAAAGATCCGACAGAATCAGAAAGGCAATCGTGGACACCATCATATTGATGATGAAGAAATTCATCGTCACGCCCATGAACATTTGTGGGCGGGTCAGGGTGCGGTGCACAGGATGGCGGGCAAGATCGGTCATGGCTTTACCTAAACGGCCCCTGCCCCGCTGATTGTGGCAACCAGACGCGGCGCGCCGAATATGATAAAGACGCCGATGATCACTGTTGCGCCGTAACGCCAGTTCATCCGACCCGTCAGCATCATAAAGCCGACGCCAGCCACCGCCATAACGGCAACCGCTGTCGCAATCGGGCCGAGCAAAATGCCCTGCATCCACAAAAGCGCGCTGGTGATCGGGTCACCGCCCTGGTTCGTGGCTTGCTGAGCAAAGGCGGTGCTGGGCATAAATAGCAGTGCAAATGCCGCTGCGATGCGTGCCCAAGAGCGTGCCAGAAAATCAAAACGCGATGTCATTATAAAGTCCATATTCCTCTAAACGAAAAAGTGTTCGTGCTGCCGGCTTATCGTGCGCCAGGGCGAGAATGGTTGGCAAGACGCCCCATAATGGCGGCCACGTAGTGCCGTGTCTCGCGAATATTGGGAATACCGCCTGCACGGATCACGCGGCCGGGACCAGCATTGTAAGCGGCAAGCGCCTTTTCCAAGTCGCCATCGAACCGGTCGAGCTGTTCGCGCAGATAGCGCGCGCCGCCTTCAAGGTTTTGCATGGGATCATCGGGGTCGACCCCAAGGTAACGAGCGGTGCCGGGCATCAATTGAGCAAGTCCGCGTGCCCCGGCGGGCGAGACCGCGTTTTCGCGCCAGCGGCTTTCTTGCCATACCAGCGCTTCGAGCAGGCTGGCACTTAGATCAAAGCGTTCCGACAGTTCCTGGATTTTGGCGGCATAACGCGGGGGAACCCCGGCGGCGTGGACAGCGGGATCCGCGATGATAGCTGGTGAGATAATCACCCCGTTCATATCCACGGCTGGCTGAGCTTGCGCGTCGATTGCAGTCGTGGACAGCGCAGCCGATGGCGTGCCGCCAGCAACCCAACGGGCACCTTCAGCGTCGACGACCATCACATCAGCTTGTGCCGGGAATGAAACCAATCCCAGCAATACCACTGCACTCAACAAACTCGCGCGGGCGAGAATCATCCAAAATCCTCCGATCCGTCCCCTTGTCTACCGTAAATGACACAAAGGTGACAGTCCCAGGATTAACGAGCGGGAACGCCCGCCCCTTCGAGGGCAATCAACATGGGCTGAGAAGGCAAATGAAAACGCGCGACCCTGACCGAGCCAGTGCCGCGCGCCGTTTAATGATGCAATTGGATTGTGTGGCTAGTCGCGCAGGCTAAGCTGAGCTGAATCTTGACCGCCAGTCCGAAACTCCCCGCGCTCAAGCATTCGAATGGCCCGGCGGGCGAGACGGCGCGAATCGGTAGCGCGACCCTCAGCTGTTTCGAGTTCAACGACATCTCGGCTCGACATAGCAGCCTCAAAAGCCTCAAGCGCCTCAGCATCACTGCCCGACTGCGCATAAGCAATGCCTAGATTAATAAGCAATGCCGGGTCGCCGGGGGACTGATCGAGAGCCGCGCGAAGTTGCGCAATAGCGCGCACGCTTTCCCCGTCCGACAAGGTTTGAGCGGCGAGCTGCCCATCGCCTGATTGTGCCGACTGATTCTGCGCAGCGAGCGGTGCTCCAGCAAGCGCGATGGCAAATGCGATTCCGGTTGCCAATGTGTGTGTCATAAAGTCATCTCCCATGTGATAAAGGGATGATGCACTATGTTTCATCAAATTGCAACATGACTGACTTGTTGTCATATTTTATTCACATTTAGGATATTTTATACCGTTTTACAATAGTTTGGTGATTATCCGAACCTCTACTTTTGTTACAAATACGTAATATTACGCATGTCATATTGTCACATAAACGTTATGTGACAAAGCTGACGCAGAAACCGTCATCTCGCAAAAATTCTGTCACACAGCATCCCTAGCGCAGCCATCGCGAGCCAATTCGCGCATCTATCGATTCTCGGTTTTTAGGGGACCGCACGCTGTGAAAAACATTCAACGCACTCTCATTCTTGGCACCAGCATTGTAGCACTTGCTGGCTGCGGCGCGGACGAAATTGTCTCGCCTGGCACTTCTGGTGATGTGAACGTCAACATCACTGACAACTCTGTGACCAACCCGGCACCGCCGCCGACCACCGACGACGACAACCTCGTTGAGGCGGCTGCTTCATGCCCCGGCATTCGTAGCTCAGTGCAGCTACTCGACACCGGCGTAATCTCGGGCCCGACCGGTTCATATCGTATCTGTCAGCTTCCAGAGGTATTCGACGAAGACGATAACCTTCCGCAGATTGATGGCCTCGCTTATCGTATCTTCGGTCAAGTCAGCGTCGGTGAAGACCTGGGCCCAGTTGCCATGGCTGGCGAGAACAGCGTTGAGCTCTCAATCGAGCCGGGTGTTCTTCTTGTAGCTGCAGAGCGTGCGTTCCTCGTCGTTCAACGCGGCAACACGATCCTGGCTGACGGTACGCCAACAAGCCCGATCATCTGGACCGCAACTGACAACATCCGCGAAGAGACCGATGGTGCTCCGCTTGATGATGCAGACGGTCTCTGGGGCGGTGTTGTTCTTCTTGGTCGCGCGCAGGTTTCTGACTGTGCGACTGGCGGCGTAAACATCGAAGGTCAGCCGGTCACCAACCCGAACTGTCAGCAAGAGCTTGAAGGCACCGACGTTACTACGCTGTTTGGCGGTCAAGACGATACAGACAGCTCCGGTTCGTTCACCTTCAACCAAATCCGCTTCTCAGGCTTTGAGCTTGCACCGGATAACGAACTGCAATCGCTCACCACCGGCGGCGTTGGCAGCGGCACGACCATCGCCAACGTCCAATCGTTCAACAGCTCAGATGACGGTGTCGAGTTCTTCGGCGGCAACTTCAACGCCAGCAACTTTGCTGTCATCGGCGCGTCGGACGACTCGCTTGACGTTGACACTGGTGCTCGCGTGAACATGCAGACTGTGATTGTTGCCCAGCGCGACACCACGGGCGACCACATGATCGAGCTTGACTCCGACACCAACGCATCGCGTCCGCTCAACGCAGCGCCGCGCACCAACCTGCAGCTCAACAACTTCACCTTCCTGCAAGGTGATGGTCGTGACACAGCGGTTCGCGCTCGTGGTAGTGTTGGTCTCAGCCTCAACAACGGTGTGATGAGCATCACGCGGACCACAACCACTTGCTTCCGTCTCGACGAGCAAGGCAACGTTGATCGCTTCACCATCGACTCTGTGGTTGCCAACTGCGGCACCGACGCATTCGGCGGTCTCGCCACGGAAACAGAAGCTGTTGTGAATGCTGGTACGAACAACGACATCGCCTTCATGCTCACATTGGTCGGCGCTGTTAACGGTGCCAACGAGAACGCAGCGACCGCCTTTGACGCGACTGTCCGTTCAAGCTTCTTTGCTGACAACGGTTTTGTTGGCGCAGTGACAGCAAACATCGCCGATGACTTCGGCGGTTGGACCTGTAACTCGGCAACGCTCGACTTCGGCAGCAGCAACGGCGACTGCACCTCGCTTCCTGGTGCCTAAGCAGGAATAGCCTTCAGGAGGGGGTGGCCTTAAGCTGGGTCACCTCCCCCTCATCAGTTTATGGCCCGTTTGTGGGCTTAACCCTTAAAGCCTATTCATAGGGGGGCTTTCAATATGTCGACAGGCAAGCGCCTGGCAGGGCTGCTGCTTTTCACAACTTCGCTCACATTCCCATCGGTCCTCCACGCTCAAGATACGGGCGCTTCGGATGACGCATTGTTGGACGATGTGCAGGATGTTGAGGAACAAGACGAGGTTCAAGAACCAGATATCTCTGTCCCCGGTGGGGCAGGCATCATAGTTACCGGACGTCGTCGCGCGCCAGAGCGCGCTTCGACCCAAGTCCTGACGGTCATCACCGAAGCTGACATTGCTCGGACAGGCGAAGGCGATATTGCCGGCGTTCTGGGCCGTGCATCGGGCCTCTCTTTGGTGGGCAATGGACGCGTGTTCGTTCGCGGCCTTGGTGACCGCTACTCACTCGCTTTGCTTAACGGCTTGCCACTGCCGAGCCCCGAGCCACTTAGCCGGGTTGTTCCGCTCGACATTTTCCCAACCAATGTGATCGCTTCATCATTGGTCCAGAAGACCTATTCAGCCAACTATCCTGGTGAATTTGGCGGTGGTGTGATCAACCTGACCACCAAAGCCATTCCGGTTGATGACTTCCTGAAGGTCAGCATCGGAGCCAGTGGTGATACCGAGACAACATTTGAAAACGGTCTGACCTTTTTTGGGTCCGACCTCGATTTCTTCGGTTTCGACAATGGCAACCGCGATTTGCCAACCGTCATTCAACCGCTGTTTTCTGGCAACACCGCTTTCACGGACATTTCGGCCGACGACGAAGAGCGTCTGGCCCAACAGCTTTTGCCAGCTAACCTTGTAACGCTTCAGCAGGACAATTCGCAGCGTCCAAACTTTTCTGGTTCGATTTCTGCGGGAACGTCGCTTGAGCTGGGTGAGGATACCTTCCTAGGGATCATCGCCACCGCTGGGGTCAGCAACAAACTCCGCAACCGCTCGGTTGCATTCCAAGAAGGCAACGAAACTCTCGACACCGTGTTGTTCAATTCGAACACGTTCATCACTGATGAACGCGCTTTGGTGAACGGCCTTTTGAGCTTTGGCCTCGACTTTGGTGAGAACACCGTCCGCTGGACCAATCTCTACATCCGCGACACGTTGAAGACTGCTCGTCTCGAAACGGCGCAGGACTTGGTCAATGATCCGGTCACCGATTTTGCCAACCAACGCACAGCCACATTTGAGCGCCAGCTCATCGACACCCAGCTTGTTGGCGAGTTTGAGTTCGATGCCCTGAGCTTGGACCTTCGTGCCGGTTACGCTCGTACGGATCGTGAGGCACCCTACAACACCACGGTAAACTACATTCGTCTGAATGACCCTGACGAACTGTTCGGTGGAACCGAGTTCATCTCGGATACCGCGGAGCGTCTCGAAGGGGGCAACGCGGTCAATTCGCAGTTCGACGATTTGCAGGAAGAGAACTACTCCGCCGGCATCGACCTTGGTTATGACGTCTTGGACAACCTGTCTTTGACTGTAGGCTATGCGTATAGCGACACGGATCGGACATCGACGAGCCTGCTCTTCAGCCCATCCGTTTCTGGCACCAATGTGCTCGATCCTGATACGGGCGAAGTGCTTTTCAATTCGTCTGAATTCATTGCAGCCTTTGGGTTCCGTCAGCCAGGCGGCTTGTTCGCACCCGACGTGCTGGCTGTCGGCAATGTCGATGTTAACCAGATCAGCACCTTCCCGCGTTTTGACGCCGGGCTTGAAATCCATGGCGCCTACGGTCTTGGCCGCTGGGTTCCAACCGACCGGATCACCATTGAGGCCGGTGTTCGCTACGAGGACGCCGATCAGAACGTCACACTGGTGCCGACCAATTTCGACCCGGTTGTCTTTGGTGACAACGTACCTGCGACGCAGATCAACAACGATTACTTCCTTCCAAGCACAACCATCACTTGGGAGCCAATCGACGATCTCCAGCTGCGTTTTGCCGCATCGCGGACCATCGCTCGCCCACAATTCCGCGAGTTGATCGAACAGCTCTACTTTGACCCGGAATCCAACCGACAGCTACGTGGTAACACCAACCTTATCGATTCTGAGCTGACCAACTTCGAAGTCCGCGCAGAACATTACATGGGTGGGCGCAACCGGATCAGCCTGGCTGGTTTCTACAAGGACATTGAGAGCCCGATCGAGCCATTCAACACGGTCACGCCGGGCACTCTCATCGTCAGCTATGCCAACGCACCGTCGGCTGAGCTGTTCGGTGCAGAGCTCGACCTCGTGTATGCGATTGACCTGTTCGATCTGGGTGGCAGCTTCTTTGAGACCAAAGAGCTGTTGATCCTTGCAAACTACACCTATTCGAATTCGAGCCTTAGCGTCGATCCCGATGTGAACCCGGACACTTGCCCGGTCTTCTCTCCGATCTCCGGCGCGGTGAACACCTGTGCTGGTTCGATCTTTGACGATGGTGCATCGTTGATTGGTCAATCCGATCACATCGCCAACCTCTCGATCGGGATTGAGGACACGGAGAAGGTTCAGCAGTTCACTATTCTTCTCAACTATGCGAGCGAGCGGCCCACCTTGCGCGGCATCGGCATTCAGCCCGACGCCGTGGAAGACCCCGGCTTTACCGTCGATTTTGTCGCCCGCTCAGAGTTTGATTTGGGCATCCCGCTCGAATTCAGCTTTGAAGTTCGCAACATCTTCGGTCGTGACAACTTCGAATTCCAAGAGTTCAACGGCAACCGCATTGAACTCAACACTTTCGAAGTGGGCACATCGTTCTCACTAGGCGTATCGGCCAACTTCTGAGCCCATGGCCAAAACGGGGCTAACACCTCATAAACGAGTTAGGAAAGGCCGCCTGTCACCGGGCGGCCTTTTGCTATCCTCCTACCGCAGCGTCACCTGATCCATGGGCGGCAGCCCCATGCTGAGCCCGGTGGGCGCTTTGGGCCGATAGGGGCTTTCCAACGCCGCCAGCTCGTCCGCTGACAGTGTGATCTCGAGCGCCGCCACCGCCGCCGTGATGTGCTCCGCTTTGGTCGCCCCGATGATCGGAGCTGCAACGCTCGGCCTGGTGAAGTGCCATGCCAGCGCAAGCGAGGCCATCGAGACGCCGCGTTCCTTCGCCACCCCTTCCAGAGCGATCACGATGGCATCGTCGATCTCGTCTTCTGGGTAGATGACCTTGCCATAGCCATCGGTCTTGCTGCGCACCGTCTGCGCGCCCACAGGCCGCGCTAGCCGCCCGCGTGCAAGTGGGCTCCAAGGGATCACGCCCACGCCCTGATCCTCGCATAGAGGGAGCATTTCACGCTCTTCCTCGCGGTATAGCAGATTCAGCTGATTCTGCATCGATATGAACGGGGGCCAACCGTTCGAGCGTGCCACTTCCTGCGCCTTCGCAAACTGCCAAGCGTACATGGAGGAAGCGCCGATATAGCGCGCTTTGCCCGCCTTCACGATGTCGTGCAGCGCCTCCATCGTCTCCTCGATAGGAGTTGCCTGATCCCAGCGGTGGATCTGGAACAGGTCGACATAGTCCATGCCAAGCCGCGCGAGGCTGTCATCGACCGCCTGCATGAGGGCTTTGCGCGACAGCCCGCCCGCATTGGGCGCGTTGCGCCATGGGATGAAGGCCTTGGTCGCCACCACGATCTCATCCCGGTTCGCCATTTCGCGCAGCAGCTTGCCGGTGATCTCTTCGGAGGTTCCCCCTGAGTAGCCGTTTGCGGTGTCGAAGAAGTTGATCCCGGCCTCCAGCGCCTGCCTGAAGAACGGGCGGCTGTCTTCCTCTCCCAGCAGCCAATCGCCGTGCCGGCCCTTGGTGGTGTCGCCATAGGACATGCAGCCAAGGCATAGCTGAGAGACTTGCAGGCCCGAGGGGCCCAAACGGGTGTACTTCATGGCATCGCTCTCCTGTGTCTTTGGACCGCCAATGCGAGCCTTGAAAAATGTGACTTTCCGAGACGATCACGGTTTTTCAATGCCTTATCCAAAGCATCAAAACGCAAAGTGTGACTTTTCAAATTCGCTCTTCCCAACAATCCAATTGGCGGTGAGGACCAATACTCTACCAATTGCCCGTGCTAGGAAAGCCAAACCCGTCCCTCACGACAATGTCAGCCCGCCATCCACCACCAAGGTCTGCCCGGTGATATAAGACGATAGCGACGATGCCAGAAACAAGGCCGCGCCTGCCATATCTTCTGGCGTCCCCGTCCGGCCCAGCGGGATCGCGCGCAAGGTCGCTTCGAGCCGTTCGGGATGTTCGGTCGTCACCGCGGTCAGCTTGGTCGGGACCAGCCCCGGCGCGATGCCGTTGACGCGGATACCGTCCCTCGCCCAAGCTTCACCCAAAGTCTTCACCAACCCGACTGCACCGTGTTTGGAAGCGGCGTAAGCGGGCGTGCCCATGGTCGATTTGAACCCTGCTACTGAAGAGACAACGATCATCGCCCCGCCCCTATCAGCCAAAGCGCTGTGGAAAGCGCGCGCCACATCCATCACAGAATTGAGATTCACATCGATCACATCGTCCCAGCCCTCGCGCGCGAATTCCTGCCGTTTGTAGCGCACCGTGCCTTGGCTTTGGACGATCACATGCGGCTCCGGCATCGCATCGGGCAAATTGGTTACGGCATCACGGTCGCTGACATTCAATTGATGATAGGTTAGCCCGCGCAGATCGCTGTCTTCGGCTTCCAGATAATCGCCCGCATCGGGCCGCGTACCGGTAACATGCACCTCGCCGCCGCGCGCTCGGAAACCTTGCGCAATGCCATTACCAATCCCGCTCGATCCTCCGATAACGAGAACGCATTTACCGGTGAAATCGAGAGAGTCGGTCATGAGGTGTGCGCTCCTTTTGGCTTAGGCGGCGTGGACAAATTCCGTGTGGATCACGGTTTAAGTCAAAATCCGCATCTCACAAGGCGCGGACGCGCAGGAAGTGCAGCGCACTTTCAAGCGTTCGCAACGCCGTGAAGGCGGATTTTGGCCCAATCCCTTCGGGACAATTCGAGAAAGCCCCATTTCCACGTCCTTCGTCCTCACTCCTCGAAATGGTGCTTTCTCGACTTGCCGTGACCACACGGAATTTGTCCACGCCGCCTAGTATTGGTAATAAACCAAAGCTGACAGGCTCAGCCAAGTGCTAAACATGATGAGATAGGTCCAGCGCGCCGGCCATAGCTGGGCAACAAGCTGCGTCGCAGCAGCGGTGCCTGCGAGCGCGACCAAGGCTGGCCATGCGGCGAATACGCCTGCGCCTGAGACAGCGCTCTGGATCGCCATGCTCGTCCATTGCGCGGGCAGCAGAGCGAGCAGCCAGTCCGGTAAAGCACCCGGCTGTGCGAGTGCGGTCAGGATGATGGCAGCCTCACCCGCAACCACGAACAGCGCGATCACCCAGCCCCTTCCCGGTTGACTCGCAGCAAACAGAGCGCCGCGCACGGCGAAACTGACGCTGGCGATGAGAATTGCGATGGCGAGTGCAAGCAGGTTCGGCAGCACGGGTGATCCCAGCAACTGCGCGAGCGCCAAAAGCGCGGTGCCTACCCCAATTGCAAGGCCAAGGCCGACACGCAGCCGTCCAGTTGCCGATGCAGCGATCATGCCTGTGCCCATCAGGCCGATCGTCAATATCGGCCCCAAGGATGAGGCAAGCGCGCTCAAATCTCGCGGCTCACCACTTCCTTCATGATTTCCGAGGTGCCGCCATAGATGCGCTGGACGCGCGCATCGCGCCACAGGCGGGCGATTGCGTATTCGTTCATATAGCCCGCCCCGCCATGGAGCTGGAGCGCAGCGTCGACCATCTCCCATTGCATCTCTGTGTGCCACAGCTTGGCGGCGGACGCTTCGCCCGTTGTGAGTTCGCCATCAAGGTGCCGCTTGATCGCCCAATCGAGATGCGCCCAGCCCACTTGCAGCTTGGCCGCGAGGTCTGCGAGAGTGAACTTGGTGTTCTGAAACTCGAATACGGTGCTGCCAAACGCCTTGCGCTCTTTCGTGAATTTGACCGCTTCGTCGAACGCGCGCTGCGCCCCGCCTTGCGCGCTGACTGCGATGGAGAGGCGCTCTTGCGGCAGCTCTTCCATCAGGTGGATAAAGCCGCGATTTTCGCCGCCCAGAATGTTGGTCTTGGGCACACGCACATCTTGGAAGAACAGCTCGGATGTGTCGGCGGAATGCTGCCCGATCTTGTCGAGGTTGCGCCCGCGTTCAAAGCCCGGCGTGTCGGCATCGACGAGGATGAGGCTAGTGCCCTTAGCGCCCGCGCTCGGATCGGTCTTGGCGACAACGATCACCACATCGGCGTTCTGGCCGTTGGTGATGTAGGTTTTCGAGCCGTTGATGACGAGGTGGTTGCCATCCTCTTTCGCGGTGGTTTTGATCCCTTGGAGGTCGCTGCCAGCGCCCGGCTCAGTCATCGCGATAGCGGTGATGCAATCACCCGAGATCATGCCGGGGATGTACTTTTCCTTTTGCTCCGGGCTGCCGAGGCGCTCGAAATAGTTGACGGTGATGTCGTTTTGCAGGGTGAACCCAGCGGACGAGCCCATATAGGACAGCTCTTCAGCGAGCACGCAGTTGAACCCAAAATCGAGGCCCAACCCGCCATTTTCCTCCGCCACAGTCGGACACAACAGACCCGCATCACCCAACGCCTTCCATGCAGAACGCGGGACGATCCCCTCTTCCTCATGTTGGTCGAGATTCGGCTCCATATGCTCGGCAAAGACCTTGCGAACCGTGTCGCGGAACGCTTCGTGGTCTTCATTGTAAGCGGTGCGGTTGGCGGTGGTGAGCATGGCGGATGATCTCTCTCAGAATTGATCTATTTGCGGGCGCTAAATGACCTGAGAGAGGCGGCAATGTAAAGTGCGAAACTGGTAAGTCGACTAGCCCACAAAAGCCCGCTCAATCACGAACTGCCCGGGCTTGTTGTTGGCGCCTTCTTCAAACCCGCGGGCTTCCAGATCGGCGGCGTGATCCTTGATCATTGCCATCGATCCGCACAGCATAACCCGGTCGTTTTCGGGGTCGAATTTCTGCGGGCCTTTGGAATCCTTGAACAGACGGCCATCGTCGATCAGCACTTGAATGCGGTCGGTCGTGTGGAAGTCTTCGCGGGTGACGGTAGGCACATAGATCATGCGCGCGCGGTCTTCGTCTTCGAGCAGCGGATCGCCTTCAAGCTTGTTTTCGAGCAGCTCGCGATAGGCAAGATCCGCGACGCGGCGCACCGAATGCACCACGATCACCTCGTCATACATAGAGTACACTTCGGGGTCGCGCACGAGGCTCATAAACGGCGCGAGGCCCGTGCCGGTCGAGAGCATGAACAGCCGCTTGCCCGGCAGCAGCGCGTCAGTGACGAGCGTGCCGGTCGGTTTTTTGCCGAGATAGATCGGGTCGCCGACATTGATGTGCTGAAGCCTCGATGTCAGCGGGCCGTCCTGGACGATGATCGAAAGGAACTCCAATTCCTCATCATAGCTGGGGCTCGCCATGGAATAGGCGCGCAGCAGCGGTTTGCCGTCCTCTTTAGGCAGGCCGATCATAATAAACTCGCCCGAACGGAACCGGAAACTGGCAGGCCGCGTCATCTTCAGGCTGAACAGATCATCGTTCCATTGCTGGATATGGGTGATCGTCTCAACCGAAACCGCGCCGCTTTCAGCAAAGACTTCACGCGGAGGGATTGGGGACGTGGTGGTCGTGTCAGTCACATTAGGCCTCGAATAAACTGGGATGGCAGGCGTAATCGCGCCCGATCTTGGCGAGGCAAATGGACGTTTCGTCCCCCGGCTTCAAGGTAGATTAGTGATAGAGGGGAAAAGCACGGCTTCGCGCCAAAGGGATCCTCAGCCCCATCAATTCCAACCGGCCCGATCAAAAATCTCCACCGCCTCACGGCTGTTGCGACCGATTTCTGCGGCATTCAAAGTGTCAGCGGTGAAGCTGCCCAATTCCTCAACGGCTGAGTTTGCCTCCAACCCTTCCACCACAGGATATTCATTGTTGCCATCAGCGAAGTAGCGTTGCGCGCTTTCGCTCGTGAGATATTCGAGGAAGGCAATGGCGTTTTCGCGGTTGGGCGCGTTCACCGTAACGCCTGCGCCGCTCAGATTGATGTGGGTGCCGTTGCCGTTCTGATCGGGAAAGATCACGCCAATTGCATCGAAGATCGCGCGTTGATCGGCATCCCCCCCGGCAAAGCGCGCGAGATAATAGGAGTTCACCACAGCGATCCGGCATTCACCGCTGGCGACGCTTTCGATTTGCGCTGTGTCATTGCCTTGCGGGTCGCGTCCGAAATTGGCGACGACGCCTTCGGCCCAGGCTTGCGCCTTTTGCGGACCTTCATGCGCGATAATGCTGGAGAGGAGCGAGATGTTGTAGATGTTCGAAGAAGAGCGGATGCAGATGTCGCCGCGATAGGCCGGATCGGCAAGGTCGGCATAATATTCAAGCCCCGCAGGCACACCTGCTTCGCGGTTGTAGATGATCACACGGGCTCGGGTCGAAAGACCAAACCAAAGCCCATCGGGATGACGCAAATGTTCAGGAACACGTTCGGCTAAAACTTCGCTTTCGACAGCGAAGAGCACGCCTGCCTCTTCTGCGCGCCACAGCCTTCCGGCATCGACTGTGACAAGCAGGTCTGCAGGTGAAAACTCACCCTCGCTCTGGATGCGTTCGATCAGCGCATCGGCTTCCGCTTCAATGCGGTTGACTTTGATACCGGTCTGCTCGGTGAAGTCGTCGTAAAGCGCGAGATCAGTATCGTAGTGGCGCGAGGAATAGATGTTCACCTCCCCAGCATCGGCCACCGCACCAGCGCTATCTTCTTCCCCTCCAGAACAGGCGGTGATTGCAAGTGTGGCGCAAGCGGCGAGAATGAAGCGTTTCATGATCTTTCCATCAAATCCTTAATTGCGAATGCGTTGCAATAGTAAATTGACAATTGCAAGCTTTATTCGCTTTTATCGACCGGCAAGTCGGTCGCGTTGCCAGCAGCAAAGGCCAGCACGCTGCCCTGTTGCGGGCTCGGCGCGTATCGCAATTCGGAGTCCACCACCGCAGTCGTCTCCGCCGTGATCTCCTCGCCAGCCTCGTTGACCAGCAAAGCGCGCGAGATGCTGCCAAGCGAATGTATATCGCGCACCTGCAGACCCTTGGCATCGGGCAGACACGCGACCCGTTCGGCATAGATCAACAGCTCCAGCCGGCTGGCATCAGGCGCGCTACCCGCAAGACAGGAAACCGGCCACATGCCGAAAGCAGTTTTGAGCCAATCGCCTTCCCGCTCCGCTGAAACGATCTGCGCGCCGCGAAAGATCGCGCCGACGGAGGCCGCCACAGGGCGCTCATGCAAATCCTCTGGCGTGCCGAATTGTACGATCCGCCCTGCATCCATAACCGCGATCCAATCGCCAATGTCGAGCGCCTCTTCGGGGTCATGGGTGACCAGCACCGTCGTGGTTCCGCGTTCTTTAAGGAGCATCCGGCAGTCGCGGCGGAGGCGACGACGCAGCACGATATCGACGCTGGCAAAGGGCTCATCCATCAAAAGCACATCCGGCCCCGGCGCCATGGCGCGGGCCAGCGCAGCACGCTGCTGTTGTCCGCCGGAAAGTTCATGCGGATAACGATCGCCCAGCCCGGCCAGCCCAACCTTTTCCAGCCAAGCGCCAACAATTCCGCGCTCGCCCGAAGGCAGCCCAAAGCCGACATTCTTGGCGATGCTCATATGCGGAAACAAGGCGCCGTCCTGAAACACAAGACCCACCGGGCGGTCTTCGGGGGCAGGGTTCACGCCAGGCTCTGCCAAGATTTCCCCAGCCACTGAAATGCAGCCTTGCTGCACTGGCAAAAGGCCAGCGGCCAGATTGAGCAAGGTTGACTTCCCACATCCTGAGGATCCAAGCAGACAAGTGATCTGACCGGTGGGTGCGGTGAAGGATATGTCATGCAGCGCCGCCACTTCAGCGTAAGCATGGGCAATATGACTGAATTCAAGGCTCACATGATTGTCCTGCTTGGCGCTGCTGCCCGGCGCCTCTAAGACGCCCGTGATGAGCCGCCTTTCGCAAACCCTCGTTTCAGACGCAAGCAGCGACGTTGCCAATAAGGGTGCGCGCGCGGGCTTTGCGCGGCTTTCGTGGGATGGCTGGAGCGCAGGCGCGCTGGTGATAGCCGGTCTTGCAGTTTTGCCCATCCTGGCGATCCTTGTCGCCGCCCCTGCGGGAGGTTTCGCCGCCATTACCCACCTCCTGGGTACGGTGCTGGGGCGGTATGTCGTAAACACATTGGCGTTGATGTTGATGGCGGGTGGCCTCGCGGCTGTGGTGGGCACAGGCTGTGCGTGGCTGGTAAGCGCGGCGCGCTTTCCGGGGCGCGGGCTGCTTGCATGGGCTCTGGTCCTGCCGCTCGCTGTACCGGCTTACATCGCGGCCTATCTCTATGCAGACCTGCTCGATACATCCGGGCCGGTGCAATCGGGGCTGCGCGGGGTCACTGGGCTGGGTGTGGGCGAGTACTGGTTCCCGCAAATCCGCTCGATTTGGGGCGGCGCCTTTGTGCTGGGCATCGTGCTGTATCCTTATGTCTATCTGCTCGCACGCGGAGCCTTTGCCGCGCAAAGCTTATCGCAATTCCGCGCCGCGCGCTCTTTGGGCGCAAGACCTGCACAAGCGTTCTGGCGCGTCGCCCTGCCCGCCGCCCGACCTGCAATCGCCGGGGGATTGGCGCTTGTTTGCATGGAAGTGCTCGCCGATTTTGGCGTCGCGCAATACTTCGCCATCCCAACTTTCAGCACCGGCATCTTTCGCAGCTGGCTATCAATGGGCGACAAGCAGGCCGCGCTCAAACTCGCCGCGTTCATGCTGATATTCGTGATCGCGCTGATTGCCATGGAAGCCCGCAGCAGACGAGGACACACAGCGAGCAAGGATGGCCTGTCTGCGCGCCGGGACGAAGGGCCGCTGGTGGAGCTGTCACCGCGCGGCAAGGTGTTGGCGAGCCTCGCTTGCGCGCTGCCTGTGCTGCTGGGATTTGTGATCCCTGCGCTCCACCTCACCTCGATGGCGCTCAGCGATGCGGCGATCAGCGCGATGGGCGATCTATGGAACTATGCGCGCGGGAGCCTGTGGTTGGGCCTTGGCACTGCCTTGGTCTGCGTGGCGGCCGCGCTGTTGCTCGCCTTTGCCAAGGCCCGGTCAAACTCGCGGCTTGCAAAGGGGGCGATCCGCGTTTCGACCTTGGGCTATGCTTTACCCGGAGCGCTGCTCGCCGTCGGCCTGCTTGCGCCGTTGGGAGCGCTTGACGTGACTCTCAGCCGGTTCGCGCGCGACAGCTTGGGTTACACCGGCGGGCTCATCCTAACCGGGACGAGCCTTGTCCTGATCTACGCTTTGTCGGTGCGTTTCCTAACCGTGGCGTTCAATTCGGTCGATGGAGGCCTCTCCAAAATCCCGCCATCGCTTGATGCTGCCGCCCGGTCGCTCGGGGCAAAACCCGCACGCGTTCTCACCCGCATTTATGCCCCGCTGCTCAGCCCGAGCCTTGCCGCCGCTGCCGCTTTGGTATTTATCGACACTGTGCGCGAATTGCCCGCAACGCTGATCCTGCGTCCCTTCAATCTGGAGACGCTAGCAACCCGCACCTACCGGCTGGCGAGCGATGAAAGATTGGCCGAAGCTTCGATCCCCGCGCTGATCCTGCTGGCTGCTGGATTGCTGCCAGTTCTGCTGTTGACGCGCACCAGCAAGTCTTGATTTTGGACAAGTGTAAAGCTGAATTGTCACACTAAGCGTCACTTGCGCTTGTCGAATGGTCTGGAACAGTCCAAAAGAGCCCTGTTATGGCCCGGTTCCCATTCTCCGCCATCGTCGGTCAGGACGAGATGAAGCAGGCGCTGCTGATCGCCGCAGTTGATCCCTCGCTTGGCGGGGTCATGGTGTTTGGCGATCGCGGCACAGGCAAGAGCACCGCCGCGCGAGCGCTTGCGGGCTTGCTGCCGCCGATCACAGCGCATGCACATTGCCCCTATGGCGGGTCAAAGGAAGACGCTGAGCGATATCCAGACATTTGTGGCGGCGGGCCTTTGCGCAAACGCGCGGTGCCCTTTGTCGATCTGCCTTTGGGCGCGACCGAGGACCGGGTGATCGGCTCGCTCGATCTCGAGCGCGCTTTGCGATCCGGCGAAAAGGGATTTGAGCCCGGCCTGCTCGCCAAAGCGCATCGCGGGTTCCTCTATATCGACGAGATCAACCTGCTCGAAGATCACCTCGTGGACCTGTTGCTCGATGTCGCAGCCTCAGGCGAAAACGTGGTTGAGCGTGAGGGGCTGTCAGTCCGCCATCCGGCGAAATTCGTGCTGATCGGATCAGGCAACCCGGAAGAAGGCGAGCTGCGCCCTCAATTGCTCGACCGGTTCGGACTGTCGGTGGAGGTCCGAACGCCTGAGGCGATTGAGACACGGGTGGAGATCATGCGGCTGGTTGCGGCGAATGAGCGCGATCCCGATGCCTTTGCAGCAGAGTGGGCGGAGGAAGACGCCAAGATCCTGAAACAAATCGCGCGTGGCAAAACCAAGCTGGCGAAGCTCGAACCCTCCGATGAATTGCTCACCGATGCCGCGCATTTGTGCCTTGCAGTGGGCGCTGATGGCCTTCGCGGAGAGCTGACCCTGATGCGCGCAGCACGGGCTCTGGCGGCTTTGGAAGGCGCCCGCAAAGTCAAACGCGAACATCTGGTCGCGGTAGCGCCGTCTGCTTTGCGCCACCGTTTGCGCCGCGATGTGCTCGATGAAACGGGATCGACCGCGCGCATAACCCGCGCGCTTGATGAGCTGTTCGGGTGAGACCTGACACCGCCCCTGATCCCATTGATCAGGCGCTCTTGGCGGCTCGGCTTTTCGCAGCGAACCCCTTGCAATTCGGCGCGATTGTGCTGCGCGGCTCCTCCCCAGCGCGCGATGCTTTGGCTCTTGCGCTGAGCGACGCCATCCCCACCCGCAAGCTCCCCGGCCATGTCGATGATGAACGGCTGCTCGGCGGGATCGACATTGCCGCAAGTCTCGCCACCGGCAAACCAGTGGAGTCACGCGGGCTGCTCACGCAAGCGGCAGGCGGCGCGCTGATTGTGCCGATGGCAGAGCGCCTCAGCGAAGGCATAGCGGGAAGGCTCGCGCAGGCTCTGGACGACCGGCAGGTGGCGCTGATCCTGCTTGACGACGGGATTGAGCCTGAGGATGCCCCGCCCACTGCCCTCACCGAACGCGCGGCGTTCCTGTGCGATGTTAGCGGTTCTCGAGTGGCGAAATGTGAAGCGCTGGCGGCCGTCGGATCGGTCGATGTGGCCGCACTTGACCACACCGCGCTGCAGGCCCTCGCTGCGACCGCTGCGGCCCTGGGGGTGCACACAATTCGCCCGCTTATCGCCGCGAGCGAAGCCGCTCGTACGCATGCCGCACTGCATGGACGAAAGGCCACGATTGAGGCTGACCTCGAGGCTGTCGCACGCCTTGTTCTCGCCCCGCGTGCGACACGGCTGCCTCCGCAGAGCGAACCCGAACCGCAAGAGGACGAACCGCCTCCTCACCCACCCGACAGCAGCGATGCACCCTCTGACACCGACGAAACGCCGCCAACGCTCGAAGAGCTGATGGTTGCTGCCGCTGCCGCTGCGATCCCACCTGACCTGCTCGAACAGCTCACGAAGGGCAACGTGCCGCGCCGAGGTACCAGCGGGACTGGGCAAAAGCGGAAGGCGGGCCTGCGCGGTAAACCGCTTGGCGCACGGCCCGGCATGCCAAGAGGCGGCGCGCGGCTGGCACTGATTGACACGTTGCGCGCAGCGGTACCGTGGCAGGGTGTTCGGCGGCGCGAGGCAGGCGCGCATAACGAAGCACCAATCATCATGCGAAAAGACGATTTGCGCGTTCGCCGCTTCGAGGAAAAAGCAGCGCGGGTCACAATCTTCGCTGTCGACGCCAGCGGGTCCGCCGCCGCAGCTCGGCTCGCTGAGGCCAAAGGCGCGGTAGAGCTGATGCTGGCGCAAGCTTACGTCACCCGCAGCGAGGTGGCGCTGATCGCATTTCGCGCTGAGACGGCAGAGCTGCTTTTGCCTCCCACCCGCTCGCTGACAAGGGCCCGGCGCGCGCTTGCAGAGCTTCCAGGCGGAGGTGGCACGCCGCTTGCGATGGGCCTTGATGCCGCGCGCGAGGTTGCCCGCGCCGCGCGTGCGAAAGGCCGAATGCCGAGCCTTGTGATCCTGACCGATGGCCGCGCCAACATTGCAGTTGACGGGTCACCGGGGCGTGGACAGGCCGGAGAGGACGCCGAAGCCGCCGCCAAAGCGATCGCACGTGAGGGATTTGACGCCCTAGTGATCGACATTTCTGCACGTTCTGGACAGGAAGGCGCCGCGCTCGCGGCCGCAATGCAAGGTCGTTATCTCGCTTTGCCACGAGCCGATGCAAAAGCGCTCCAAAAGGCCATCTCCGCAGCTGAGCCTAAGCCGGTCCCAGCATGAGCCGCGCGCTGCAATGGGAGCGCGAAGGGCGCATCTGGCCGCACCGCGAGGCCAGCGTCTTCGTCCAAACCGGAGGGGCGCGGTGGCATATTCAGCGGATGGGGGATGCAGGCAATCCTAAGCTGCTGCTGCTCCACGGCACCGGGGCATCGGTGCATTCGTGGCGCGGTTTGATGCCGATACTGGCGGAGCGCTTTGATGTGCTTGCCTGCGACCTGCCGCGCCATGGTTTCACCACGGGGCACCCGCCACAGGCCATGTCGTTGCCTGAAATGGCCAAGACAATTGCAGGGCTGCTCGATAACACGACATTCGCGCCCCATAGTATCGTCGGTCATTCGGCAGGGGCTGCGCTCGCGCTGCAATTGGCACTTGATCACGGATTTGCCGGACCGGTCATCGGGCTGAATTCGGCGCTGCGCCCGTTTCCAGGCCCCGCCGCGCAAATCTTCCCCGCGCTGGCCAAACTGCTGTTTGTGAATCCCTTTGTACCCCGCATTTTCTCTGCCGCTGCTGGGTTTGGCAGCGAGGCAGAACGGTTTCTGTACCGCTCCACTGGTTCCAAGATCGATGCAGAGGGCATGGCCTGCTATGCCGCGCTCTTGCGTAATCCACGCCACACTAAGGGCGCGCTTGCGATGATGGCCAATTGGGACTTGCCCACGCTTCGCACCCGCATGGCTAAGATCAGCAATCCGGTGCTGCTGGTCCATTCGGACAAAGATGCCGCGATCCCGTTGGATTGGGCGCGGGAAGCAGATGGATGGCTGCCGGACTCCCGGCTTGAGGTGTTGGCAGGTTTGGGCCATCTTGCGCATGAGGAAGCGCCCGAACGCGCTGCGGAAATGATCGTCGATTACGCTGCCAGCCATCTGGCCGCACCGGCTTGAGGAGAGACCAGATGGGCAATTATGCCGGCCTGATCGAAATGGCGTTCTTCTATGGGATCGCGATCAGCTTTGGTCTTTGGCAATGGCTGAAAATGCGACGTGAACTGCGCGAAAGCCGGGAGCGGCGTGCGGCCGAAGATGCTGCGAACAAGGAGGGCAAGGACGCCTAGAAAACGCTTTTGCCAGCACTCTTTCTGGGCATCCGAAAGGGCAGCATGAACTGCACCACGCCAGAGGCAAACCGTCGCATATCCAAGCTTTCCTGCACCGCAACAACATCTTCGCCATAGAGCCGGGACAACAGCTCCGCGCGCGAATAGAACGGCGTGTCCTCCCATGTCCGCTTTACCTGAGCGACACCGATTTCGGAGCGCGTGCGCCGGTCGATTTGCCACTTGCTGCGCGGCAGAGGCGCAATGGCGGGAAGGTCAACCTCAACTGGGATTGCCTCGCGGTCAAAACGGATAGCGCTGGCAAACACAGAGCCATCGCCGCGCTCGCCTTCATAGCATACCACCGCGCCCGATTTCATATGCGCACGCGACCAATGCCAGGTGCGAAAGCCGCTTTCCAAAGGCTCACGCCCACGATTGTGATCGAAATAGCCTTGCCCAGACCAAGACAGGTCCGGCCTTTCCATCTCCACTTCGATCCGCGCGCGCGGGGCCATGCAGTGCCAAATGTGGTTTTGCGCTGGATCGAGCGCAAAGCTAGTAGGGTTGAGCGCTTCGGGGATCACCCGGACCTTGCCGCAAACCCGGCGGTGGATGGGGTTGAACAATCGCGTGTCGCGCTCCTCAATATCCACTTCCAGCGCATTGCCATCCCAGCGCACTTGGCTCGATCCGATGGTCAGCGTCTTCGCATCGCGCGAAAGATCGCCGCGTGGGCGTTCGTGCATCACCCAACGGTGTTGCGGGCCATACAGCGCGACATTAACGGAGCAATGGTCTAGCGGATCGCCGCGCCCTGAACGCTTGTAATAGGGAGAAAAGACGCTCCCCAAAAAGACGATCAGCGTCAGCCCGTGGCGCCCGTCTTCGCTGATTGCGTCGATATACCACCAGGAATAGCCACCCGGCTCGATCTCCTCATCGAAGCGAGGTCCGCGCACACCTTCTTCGCCGCCAGCAGCCCTGACAAGGCGGCCATCGGGACCCCGGCTGAGGGATGAGTCGCGCCCCCAGCGCAATAAAGCCTCGGCATCCTCGTTCGCGGGCCTTGGCGCAGGAAGGATGCGGCTGAGCCGTGAGACGCTCGCCCATAAAGAGCCCCGCCCGTTGCCGGGAACAGCGCCTCCCAATCTTGCGGTGTTGCGAGGCTCTGCGGCATGTCCGCCTCCAGGTTCAGCCCGCAGCGTATCAGAGCGCTCCTCATGGCCTTGGTGCATTGCTCTTTCTCCTCGGGTGAATAGGTGTGTGTGTCGCCATTGGCGGGTGCGTTGACGATGATTTGAATGCGTTCGCGCTGGCCCGTTCTCAGCGTCTGAGCCCCACCAACGCCCGCCCCATCGTGTCCGCCGCGATCTTGCGCGCAGAGATAGACCGTGGGGTCACTCGGCCATTCACCGGCAGCGATCTGGCTAAATTCACGCGCATAATCGGGCGAGAAGAACACGTTGTGATGGGTGAGGTCGAAACCTGTAGTCTGCGCATGGGCGAACCACACCAGCGCCGAAAGCGAGCGTTTGGCGGGCGCGAGCGGCGGCACAGCTTTGCTCGATAAGCCGCCGAATTTGCCCGCGGCAATGGCATTGGGGTCCGCATTGCAGATCACAGCGTCTGCTTGGATAACTTCGCCATTGGTAAGTCTGACGCCCGTCGCTCCCCGCCCGCGTTCACACATGATCTCGGCAACCGCAGTTCCAGTGCGGAACCGCACGCCTTTCTTCTCCGCGACCTTGCGCAAAGCTTCTGCCAGAGCATGGATACCGCCCTCGATAAGCCAAACGCCCGTAGCCTCGACATGTGCAATCAGCATCAGGGTCGCTGGCGCAGCAAAAGGGGAGGAACCGCAATAGGTCGCATAGCGGCCGAACAATTGGCGAAGCCGGTGATCAGGAAAGAACTGCCCAAGCGCCTTCCACATGGATTGATGCGGGCGCATCGCGAAAAAATCGCCAAAACGCCAAAGGCCAATGCGCCAGAGCAGCGGGAGCGGGGTTGAGACATTGTCTCCGCGCATCATGGGTTCGTTGAGGATGTTATACATCCGCCGGGTCTCATGGCGAAAGGCGCGGTAGCCTTTGGCAGCTTCAGCCCCCGCAAAATCGCCGACAGCCTCTTCGCTGCGCAACGGGTCGGCGAACAGATCTAGCCGCTCGTCTTCGCTCCATGCGTGGCGCGCGATCACATCTGCGCGGCGGATGTTCACATGATCCTCAAGCTGCTCTCCGCAAGCCTCGAAGATCCCATCAAACACATCGCGCATGGTGAAGACGGTTGGGCCAGCATCGACCTGGCGCCCGTCGATCTCGACGCGGCGAGCCTTACCGCCAACGCTCACCTCTTTCTCAACAACGGTGACCTGGAAGCCGCGCGCAGCAAGCTGAGCCGCGCAGCTAAGCCCGCCCATCCCTGCTCCGATCACGACGACTTTGCCGTCCATGGCGCCTCCACCCGTCGGACAGAACCGCCCAAAGACGCTCCGAGTCCCGACATTATCGTTGACCTTACGATAGCATCTGTCCAATCTCTTGGACATATGAAATGTAAATCACGTTATTCTGGATGAGCAACAGTGGCACTCTGCCCTGGAAAGTGCGCTGGGTTGCGCGGCGCAATGCAGTGTTTGCCGATCCACGATTTCAGCATTGGGCGGCCAAACTGCCGCTGATCAATCGCATTGCGCGAAGCCGTGCAAGCGGCGCTTTCGATTTGGTCGCAGGCTTCTCTTATTCACAAATCCTCAGATGCTATGTCGAAAGCGGCCTGTTCGACATTTTGAGCAAGGGCCCCATCAGCGCAGACAGAGTCGCAAGTGCGCTGGAGCTGAGCAAGGAAGCGGCGCTTACATTGCTGCGAGCAGGCCGCGCCTTGATGCTTAGTGAGGAGCCTGTTCCAGATGGCTGGATGCTGGGCGAACAGGGCGCGGTGCTGGCGGTGGACAAGGGCGCGCAGGCGATGATCCGCCACCATCATCTTCTTTATCGCGATCTTGACGATCCGTTGGCGCTGCTGCGCGCGGACCGCAAGAAGCCAACTGAGCTTTCGCGCTATTGGTCTTATGCTGGCGCGCTGCATGGTGCGGCAGAGCGCGGCGCGGAAACAGCGGATTATTCGCAGTTAATGGCCGCATCACAGCATTTTGTTGCCGATCAAGTGCTCGCCAGTTTCCGCTTTCCGGACGGTGCAAAGCTGCTTGATGTCGGCGGCGGTCACGGTGCATTTTTGTCAAGAATGGGTGATGCGCATCCCGGCCTGCAACTTGGCCTCTTCGACCTGCCCGAAGTTGCCCAGCAAGGCGCACAAATGCTTGCAGAACGCTTTGGCGAGGCACGCGTAACAGCGCATCCAGGAAACTTCTTCGAAGACGCTGTTCCGCAAGGGTATGACTATGTGTCATTGGTGCGCATCCTGCACGACCATGATGACGAGCCCGCCGCACAGCTACTCTCCAATATCCACACAAACCTTGCCCCGGGCGCGAAATTGCTGGTCGCCGAACCCATGGCTCAAGTTAAGGGCGCAGAGGGAATGGGAGAGGCATTTTTTGGCATGTATTTGTGGGCGATGGGCTCTGGCAGGCCGCGCAGTCCGGCTGAGATCACTGAGATGTGCCGTGCGGCCGGATTTTCCTCCATTCGATCCATCGCAACTGCGCAACCGGTCAACGCCAGTCTCATTCTTGCACAAAAGTGAACGAAAAGTGTCCGCTTTGTTTGACACTCTTGGTTGTAAGGCGTAGCACACGCCTGAGAACGTCCAGATTTTTGGACGCTTCGCGAGTCGTTTAGGGATCGACGAACCGCGAAAGGGGAAGCTGAGGCGAGAATGCAAACACTGGCCGTGATCCTTGAGGGACCTGAGCGCTTGGCGCTTCAGTCGCTTGAGCTGTTGCCGGTCGGCGTGGACGATGTTCTTGTTGATGTCGCCTGGAGCGGAGTCTCCTCTGGCACCGAAAAACTCCTATGGTCAGGCGAAATGCCCACCTTTCCGGGCATGGGGTATCCGCTGGTCCCAGGTTACGAATCGGTCGGCCGGATTGTCGAGGCAGGAGAGAACGCTCGATCGCGGCTTGGCGAATGGGTCTTTGTGCCCGGCGCCAATTGCTATGAAGGCGCACGCGGCCTGTTTGGCGGAACCGCCCGCAATGTCGTTGTTCCCTCTGCAAGAGTGATGGCTATCCCAGAAAGGCTCGGTCGCGACGGGGTGTTGTGCGCGCTCGCGGCGACCGCGCTTCACGCGATAAAGGGCGGCGAAGCGCCTGACCTTATAATAGGGCACGGCGTGCTTGGCAGATTGCTCGCCCGCATCACCCTGGCTCTCGGCCAGCCTGCTCCAATAGTGTGGGAGACCAATCCCAATCGCCGCTGGGGCGCTTTCGGATACTCAGTTGTCGATCCCGATGCGGATGAAAGGCGCGATTACAAGTCGATCTATGATGTCAGCGGCGATGCGGCGATATGTGACAGGCTGATTGGTCGTCTTGCCAAGGGTGGCGAGGTAACCTTGGCGGGTTTCTATCCCGGCAAAATCGCTTTCGATTTCGCACCTGCCTTCATGAAAGAAGCGCGCCTGCGGATCGCTGCGGAATGGCAGCCGGAAGATCTCGCCACGACCCGCGATTTGATTGAAAGCGGCGCGCTTAATCTCGACAGTCTCATCTCGGATCAAGCGCCAGCCGCGCGCGCTGAGACCGCCTATCCCAAGGCATTCAACGATCCTGACTGTCTCAAAATGGTTCTCGATTGGAGCAATTGCGCATGACGATGTTGGACATCCAGACAGAGGCCTTGCGCGACGAAGCGGACGTTGAGCCCGATCCCGTGCACACGGGTGAGGTGACAAGCGAGACGCAGGTTATCGCGATTTATGGCAAGGGCGGCTCGGGCAAAAGTTTCGCGCTCTCCAATCTCAGTTACATGATGGCGCAACAGGGCAAGCGCGTCCTACTGATCGGTTGCGATCCCAAATCGGACACGACCAGCCTGCTGTTTGGCGGCAAGAGCTGTCCGACGATCATCGAAACCTCCTCTAAGAAAAAGCTCGCTGGCGAAGAAGTGACCATCGAAGATGTCTGCTTCCAGCGCGACGGCGTCTTCGCGATGGAGCTGGGCGGGCCAGAGGTTGGCCGGGGCTGCGGCGGTCGTGGGATCATCCACGGCTTTGAGCTGCTTGAAAAGCTCGGCTTTCATGAATGGGGCTTCGACTACGTCCTGCTCGACTTTCTCGGCGACGTGGTGTGCGGCGGGTTTGGCCTGCCGATTGCGCGCGATATGTGCCAGAAAGTGATCGTTGTCGGATCAAACGACCTCCAATCGCTCTATGTCGCCAACAATGTGTGCCACGCGGTTGAATATTTTCGCAAGATGGGCGGCAATGTCGGTGTAGCGGGCATGATCGTCAATAAGGATGACGGCACCGGTGAAGCGCAAGCCTTTGCCGAAGCGGTCGATATCCCAGTGCTGACCGCGATCCCCGCAGACGAAGACATTCGGCGCAAAAGCGCCAATTACCAGATTATCGGAAAGCCCGGCGGCGAATGGGGCGGCTTGTTCGAACAGCTTGCCACCAATGTCGCTGAGGCCCCGCCGCGCCAACCCTCTCCACTCGACCAAGATGGCTTGCTCGACCTGTTTTCCCCCGAAGATACGGGCGGGAACGTCGAACTGATCCCAGCCACCCAGGCCGATATGCGCGGTGGTGTTTTTGAAGAGAAACCGTCACTTGAAGTGATCTACGACGAGGTTTGACCTGACCGACGCCCCTGCCTCGAACACACGCGATCGCGACACGCTCGATCTGGCAGCGACCGCCAACGGTGCGCCAGAGGGTGGTGCCTGCTCCAGCGCAGATACGATGCGACAGGCTGCCCGCGATGCGGGCAAGTCGGACGTGCTCGATCAATATGCGGCCGACTATCCGGTGGGCCCGCATGACCAACCGCAATCTATGTGCCCAGCCTTTGGCTCGCTCCGGGTGGGTCTGCGGATGAAGCGCACGGCAACGGTGCTTTCGGGCAGCGCGTGCTGTGTTTACGGTCTCACTTTCACCTCGCATTTCTATGGCGCACGGCGAACGGTTGGCTATGTGCCCTTCTCCTCTGAAACGCTCGTCACCGGCAAGCTGTTCGAGGATATCAAGGAAGCGGTTGAAGACCTCGCCGATCCAGAGAATTACGATGCGATTGTCGTCACCAATCTTTGCGTTCCCACCGCCAGCGGCGTGCCGCTGCGCTTGCTCAAAAAGCAGATCAACGGTGTTCGGATAATTGGCATTGATGTGCCCGGTTTCGGTATCCCCACCCATGCTGAGGCGAAGGACGTCCTAGCAGGTGCGATGCTGCAATATGCGCGCGAGGAAGTGGCCGCTGGACCGGTAGCGGCACCCAAAGAACGTTCTGACAAACCAAGCGTCGCGTTGTTGGGTGAGATGTTCCCGGCTGATCCCGTGGTGATCGGGCAGATGCTCGAACCGCTTGGCCTTGCCGCAGGGCCAGTGGTTCCAACCCGCGAATGGCGCGAGCTCTATGCCGCGCTCGATTGCTCGGTTGCTGCCGCGATCCACCCCTTCTACACCGCCAGCATCCGCGAATTTGAAGCCGCCGGACGCCCGGTTATCGGCTCTGCCCCCGTGGGCGCTGATGGCACGGCAGCATGGCTCGACAGCCTCGGCGATGCGATGGGACTCGCTCAGGACAAGGTTGACGGCGTCAAGAACGCGATGATCGGCGCATGCAAGGGCGCGCTTTCGCAAATGCCGATCAAAGGCCGCGTGACGGTGTCAGGCTATGAAGGTTCTGAACTTTTGGTCGCGCGGCTCCTTGTCGAAAGCGGCGCGGACGTGCCTTATGTCGGCAGCGCCTGCCCGCGCACAAAGTGGTCCGACGCGGACCGCGAATGGCTTGAAGCCAAAGGCGTGCGGGTGAACTTCCGCGCAAGCCTTGAAGAAGACATCGCCGCAGTTGAGGAATACCGGCCCGATCTTGCAGTAGGCACCACCCCCGTGGTTCAGCATGCCAAGGCCAAGGCGATCCCCGCCCTCTATTTCACCAATCTCATCTCTGCCCGCCCGCTGATGGGTCCAGCTGGCGCAGGCAGTCTCGCGCAGGTCGTGAACGCGGCCATTTCGAACAAGGATCGGTTCGACACTATGCGCGACTTTTTCGAAGGTGTTGGCGATGGCCACACGACCGGCGTGTGGGAAGACACACCCGTCGATCGCCCGAAATTCCGCAAGAAGTATGCGGCCTTGAACGAAGCGGCGCGTCGAGCTGCCGAGGCGGTGGGCACATGACGCTGGTTCTCGATCATGATCGCGCAGGCGGCTATTGGGGCGCCACTTACGTCTTTACCGCGGTCAAAGGCTTGCAGGTCATTATCGATGGCCCCGTGGGTTGTGAAAACCTGCCGGTGACAAGCGTGCTGCATTACACCGACGCGCTGCCTCCGCACGAACTACCCATTGTGGTGACAGGCCTTGGCGAAGAGGAGCTCGGCAAGACCGGCACCGAAGGCGCGATGAAACGCGCTTGGGAAACGCTCGATCCAGAACTTCCCGCCGTGGTGGTTACTGGATCCATCGCCGAAATGATCGGCGGCGGCGTGACGCCAGAGGGCACCAATATCAAGCGTTTCCTGCCGCGCACGATTGACGAGGATCAATGGGAAAGCGCCGACCGCGCGCTCACCTGGTTGTGGACTGAGTTTGGTCCGAAAAAAGCAATCAAACCCAAAGCGCGCAAAGAGGGTGAGAAGCCCGTCGTCAACATTATTGGCCCATCCTATGGTATGTTCAATATGCCCAGCGATCTGGCGGAAATCCGCCGCCTGATCGAAGGAATCGGCGCAGAAGTCGGCGTGGTGTTCCCGCTGGGATGCCACCTCGCAGACATCCGCCAGCTCGGCATGTCGGATGCCAATGTCTGCATGTACCGCGAATTTGGTCGTAATCTTTGCGAGACTTTGGAGCGGCCTTACTTCCAAGCGCCTGTAGGCCTCAGCTCCACCACCAAGTTTTTGCGCGCGCTGGGCGCGGAATTGGGGCTCGATCCTGAACCCTTCATTGAGCGAGAGAAGCACACCACGATCAAACCTTTGTGGGATTTGTGGCGCTCGGTCACGCAAGATTTCTTTGCCACCGCCAATTTCGGCATCGTTGCCAACGACACTTATGCGCGCGGCATCCGCCACTTCCTCGAAGAGGATATGGGCCTTCCATGCGCGATGGCCTATTCGCGCTGTGCAGGGGTCAAACCCAAGAATGACGAAGTGCGCGCAGCGATCCATTGCACGCCGCCGCTCGTGATGTTCGGCAGCTACAACGAACGCATGTATATGGCCGAGGTCGGCGCGCGCGGGAAATTCATCCCTGCCAGTTTCCCTGGCGCTGCAATTCGCCGCCACACAGGCACGCCGTTTATGGGCTATTCGGGCGCGACCTATCTGGTGCAAGAGGTGTGCAACGCGCTGTTTGATGCGCTGTTCCACATCCTGCCGTTGGGCACCGATATGGACAAAGTCGATGCGACACCCGTCCGCAACGAAGCCGAACTGACATGGGATGCCGACGCCAAAACCAAGCTGGATGAGCTGGTCGAAGCACAACCCGTCCTGATCCGCATTTCCGCTGCCAAGCGCCTGCGCGATGCCGCCGAACGCAGCGCGCGCAATGCTGGCAGCCGCACAGTCACCGAAGATTTCCTCGCCGAAGCGGTGCTCGAAGGAGCAAGCGCATGATGATGAGGCCAACAGTTTTGTCCGGACGTGAATTCGTCGCATCCGGATATCCGCAATCCACGTGGGGGATCACGCGCGGATACTCGCCGGGGGCAATTCCGCCCTCGCTCCAAAATAACGAAACGGAGTATTGAAAATGGCAGATGGTGATCGCCCCTCAGTGGGGACGTATCTGACCGATGATGAAGCAAAGGAAATCCATGGCGCGTTCATGGGTACCTTCACGCTTTATGTCGGCATCGCGCTTGTTGCGCACGCCCTCATGTATTGGTGGAAGCCCTGGTTCGTCTGATCAGATGAGCTTTGGTTTGGCCCGAACTTCGCGTCTTTTGGCGCGACAGTGATGGCACTCCATCAATCAGTATAAGGAACTGAAAATGTACAAGATTTGGCATCATTTCGATGTTCGCCGGACTCTCGTTGCCCTGCATGTGGGCCTCGCTGTTCTGGCGTTTACGATCCACTTCATCCTGCTCAGCACGGAGAAGTACAACTGGCTCGGCGGTATCGCTGCAGCTGGCTGATAAAGCCGACAATATGTGAGGGGGCAGGTTCGCCTGCCTGCCTCCCACAGATTGATTTCGCATGATTAATTGACCTGCCCTTGTGGTGGGAAGGATGGACCTATGGCGCTCCTTAGTTTTGAGCGGAAATACCGCATGCGCGGTGGAACATTGATCGGCGGCGACCTTTTCGATTTTTGGGTCGGCCCGTTCTATGTCGGGTTCTTTGGAGTTTTGGTGGCAGTCAGCGCCCTTTTAGGGACCGCGCTGATCTTTGCCGCTGCGCTTCAGGGTCCGACACTCAACCCCTGGCTAATCGATATTCAACCACCGCCGATTGAAGCCGGGCTCGCCTTTATGCCTTTGAACCAGGGCGGCTATCACCAGGTCATTACGGCCTGCGCAGTCGTTGCATTCGGATCGTGGGTGATGAGGCAGGCAGAGATCTCACGCAAATTGGGGATGAGCTATCACGTGCCCATCGCTTTTAGCGTTGCGGTCTTCGCTTTTGTTACGCTGAATGTGATCCGTCCCTTGTGGATGGGCGCTTGGGGAAATGCGTTTCCCTATGGCATTTGGACGCATTTGGATTGGGTTTCGAACACAGGCTATGCCTATGTGAATTTCCATTACAATCCGGTCCATATGCTGGCGATCACGTTCTTCTTCACGAACTGTCTTGCGCTGGCGCTGCATGGCGGCCTGGTGCTGTCGGCGGTCAATCCGGGCAACGAACAAGAAGTGCGTTCGCCCGAATATGAAGACACCTATTTCCGCGATTTCATCGGCTATTCGGTCGGTACGCTTGGTATTCACCGAGTGGGTCTGTTCCTGGCGCTGTCTGCAGCGTTTTGGAGTGCGATCTGCATCGTGATTTCGGGCACGCTGATGACCGGCAGCTGGGTTGAATGGTGGGATTGGTGGCGCGCTATCCCGATCTGGTCAGCAGGAGTTTAGGCAGATGGCTACCTATCAAAACATCTTCACGCAGATCCAGGTCAAGGCCGAGCCAGAGATGGGCGTCCCGCTCAGTGATGGCAGCGAGGATCGGATCGATTCCACTGGCTACAATTACTGGATGGGCAAGATCGGTCAGGCGCAGTTTGGCCCGCTTTATCTGGGCTGGCTGGGTATGATCTCGATCACCTTTGGTCTTGCAGCGTTCCTGATCATCGGGTTCAATTTCTGGGAGCAAGCCGGGTGGAGCCCGCAGGTCTTTATGCGCGAGCTGTTCTGGCTCTCGCTTGATCCTCCGGGTCCCGAATACGGCTTTCAGTTCATGGTGCCTCTGAATGAGGGCGGCTGGTTCATCCTGACCGGCGCGTTCCTTACCATCTCGGTGCTGTGCTGGTGGACGCGGACCTATATGCGGGCGAAAGCTCTGGGTATGGGCATGCATATCCCGTGGGCCTTTGCCTCCGCGATCTGGTTGTTCCTGGTGCTCGGCTTTATCCGCCCTGCCCTGATCGGCAGCTGGTCTGAGGCGGTGCCTTACGGTATCTTCAGCCACCTTGACTGGACCAATAATTTCTCGCTGGTTCACGGCAATCTGTTCTACAATCCGTTCCATGCGCTTTCGATTGCGTTCCTCTATGGCTCAGCGGTGCTGTTCGCCATGCATGGGGCCACGATCCTTGCACTGGGCCGTTATGGCGGTGAGCGGGAGATTGAGCAGATCACCGATCGCGGCACAGCCTCTGAACGCGGCGCCTTGTTCTGGCGCTGGACGATGGGCTTTAACGCCACGATGGAATCGATCCACCGCTGGGCCTGGTGGTTTGCGGTGCTGACAACGCTGACCGGCGGCATCGGCATCCTGCTTTCCGGCACTGTGGTCGACAATTGGTATCTGTGGGCGCAGGAGCATTACTACGCACCCCGATAACGCACAGTGACGCTTAGAGCGGTGGGGAGCTAGGCGCCCCCACTGCGCGTCAACGCCAAAGGTTCAAGAAAGCCCGGCCCACAGCGATGTGTGGCCGGGTTTTTTGTTGGTAGGATGATGCAGGCCTGCTCCTGGATCGTCAGCCCCATCGACATGATATCCCTGCCCAGAGGTGTAAGCGGACGGTCGGCGAAGAGAACGGGGGGTGGGCAATTTTTCCGCACTTCGCATCTGATGGCCACCGACAAATTTACCATCTAGCAATAGAAATTTCATTCGATAAGGTGGGCTTCGGCCGGCAATTGGTTGCGGCTGCCTGGCGCCACGAGATTACGAGGTGTGAGTAATGGCCCAAAGAGTATTTGAAGCGAGTGTTCTGGCCCTCGGCCTTGCTTTCACCATTTTCTTTTTCGCAATTGTCTTTCCGCCGTTGCTGGCCAGTGGCGATGTGGTCGGCGCATTTGCGGCAGGCTTCGTCAATCCGTTTGCATCTGGCTATTCGACTGATGTGATAATGTGTGCACTAATTCTCATCGTTTGGATGATTTATGAACGCCAGCAATTCGGCATCCGTCACGGCTGGGTGATATTGCCGCTCTCCTTCTTTCCAGGAGTGGCTTTGGCGTTCGCAGTGTATCTTGTGCTGCGATCGAGACAAATTTCGAAACCGCAAAGCTAGCCTGCGCACCCAACCACCAATCCGATAAAAGCGCCCTGACGATGGGTCTGAGGCGTCAGTGGATGCTTTTCTCAAATCTTCTATTGAAAACTATTTCGATAAATGCTCTAAATCCTATCGAACAGTGATTCGATAGGAGATTCGCAATGGGTGATAGTGAGTTTTCATGGCGTTCCAGCCGGTGGCGCAAAGCGCTTATCTGCGGTGCGCTGGGCGTGAGCGGGTTTGCTTTGCAGGGCTGCGCTACGGTGGTTCGCGGCACCAACACGGATTTTGTGGTCCAAACAGACCCAGGAGGTGCTTCGGTTCGCACCGATTTGATGACGTTGGATTCCAGACGTCAAGAGCGGCAGCTCCGACGCTCTGGCAACTACGATGAAGCCACGTTTGAGCCCGAATTTTACAGCTGTGAAGCCACTCCCTGCACATTCAAGGTGCCGCGAAAATCAAACTTCACTGTCGTGATTGAGCGCGAAGGCTACCATCCCGCGACCATCGAAGTCACAAGTGCCATCGGAGCGGGCGCTTCTACCAGCGCAACAGGAGCCACCGTAGCGGCCACTGGTGCCTATGTCGTGTCCTATGCCACTTACGCAGCAGCGATCAGCACCATCACGCTCGGTACGGGAACGGCGCTTAGCATCAGCACATTGGGACTTATCTCTCCAAGCGCGGTGGCTTCCGCATCAACAGCGTCAACCGCTCTTGCCGCGGCACCCGCTCTGGCCTCTGCTGCAGGGCTGGGCATCATTATGCTGGGGGTCGATTTGGCGTCGGGCGCGATGCACGACCTTTCACCAAACCCGCTGGTGATTGTGCTCGTTCCAAGCAACCGCCCCCCTCCCACAGGCACAGGGACAGTCATCAACACCGACGAACGGCTCAATGAAGTGCTGGCGGAAACCGGCTCGAACTTGCTGATTGAACCGGTCGAACAAGATCAGCCCGACGCAGACCCTCCATTATCGGATGGCGGCAACGGCCAATCGTCCCCCACAATTCGCACCGAAACCAGCCCTCTCCAATAATCCCCCAAGAGGAGAAGTCCCATGCCTGCCATTGCCGCTGAGAGAATAGTGCCTCCCGCGCTCGAAGCTCCCCCCGCTACAGCCTCCTTTGCGCAGATGGTAGGAAAGATCATCGACAATCCTCTCGCCATGTATTCCGAGGATTACTTCCATGTGCCTATGAAACACAGCCAAAGCATGGGCAAAAAGATCGTCCACGTCATGTCCCCTGAATTGGTCGAAGAGGTGATGCAATCTGAGGACTTTGGTCGCTCTGAGATCTTGCTTGACCGCATGCAACCGATCATCGGGGAAGGCCTGCTTCTGGCCGAGGGACGAAAGTGGCGAAATCAACGCAAGGCCGCTTCCCCCGCGTTTCGCGCAAAGGCTCTCGAAGCGCTGATCCCGACCTTTGACAATGTGGGGCTAGCCTTGGCGCAAAGGCTTCTTGCAAACGATAGAGACGAAGTGGATGTCTATCCTCAAACCGTGCGAGCAACGGTGGAAGTCATCGCGCAAACCCTGCTGAGCGATGAGGCCGGCATGGTCTCTGTTGAAGAGATCGAGAGAGATGTAAATGCGATCGTTGAAGGTGGCGGCAAAGTCACCAAGGTGAGCCTGCTCCCGCTTGTTTCGGGAATGCTGCCGAAATCAATCACCAATCCGGGTATGGCAAAAGCTCTTGCAGCAGCCGACCGAACTCGCGCGCTTGCATCATCCATTATCGAGCAGCGATCAAAGCGAGAGGATCCAGGCAGCGATCTCTTAGGGCTCTTGCTCAAGGCAAAAGACGAACATGGTGATGGGCTTTCCCGTGAGGAGCTGCTTGATAACATCCTCACATTCATCTTCGCCGGTCACGAGACCACAGCCATTCTGCTCGCATGGGCTCTGGTTGTGCTTTCAAAATCAGAGTTTTGGCAAGAGGAACTGGCGAATGAGGCTGCCGAGATTTTGCCTCACGGCCCCCTCACCAGTGAGGCTTTGAAGCGGCTCGATAAGCATGAGCGGTTCATCAAGGAGGTCTTGCGGCTTTACCCCCCTGCCGCATTGATCCCTCGGCGCGTGGTCAACCCCACGCGGCTGGGCTACCTTGATCTTGATCCGGGTGACGCTGTGGTCGTCGGTGTCTACCCGCTTCACCGCCACCATATGCTGTGGGACGATCCTGAGGTCTTTGATCCCGACAGGTTTTTGCCAGGTCATTGCAAAGAGATGCATCGGTATCAGTGGATCCCTTTCGGCGCTGGACCTCGCATATGTATCGGCATGCGGATGTCTATGATGGAGGCGGTCGCAATATTGGTGCGACTGACATCGCAAGTGCGGTTCAGTCCGCCAGACTCCGTCGATCCTGTGCCGACGTTGACCGTGACGCTAAGGCCGAGCGGTAAGGTGCCATTGCGCGTCGCCCCATGGTGATGGCCCTTTGCGGGGGATGCTCTGGCAGTCCTTTGGGTGTCCCCCGCACAAACGTCAAACTGTCAACCGCCGTGTTGATGCGCTCTACGATGGCGTGATAGGGTCTGCTGCAATGGACGTTAAAGATGATCTTAGACCCAAAGCAAAGCGGCGGCGGCGAACACCTGAGCAGGCGCGCGAGGAAGTTCTAGAAGCGGCAGAGAGAATTCTCGTTTCGACCGGGTCGAGAGACATAAAGTTTCAGACGATCGCAAAAGAGGCGGGCATCTCTCAATCCAATATCCACCATCATTTTGGCGGTATAGAAGAGATCAAAATTGCCATTCTGCAGCGTGTGGCAACGTCGATCATGAAGGACCTATGGCAGCTATTGCAGGCGAAAATTCACGCCGAAAATCCGCATTGGCTGCGCGATCTGATCGAGCGTTTCGTCGAGATTGGTAACACTGATCTTAACATCAACACAGTCGCCTGGATCATTGCTTCGGGAAGGATCGACAACCTCACCGAAATGCGCGGTCCTGGGCAGGCTGCTGTGACGCTCGTATCGAACGCAATTGCCCCTATGATCGGTGCTGAAAAGGCGCGCATGGTGACGCCGAAGATGCTCTATCTGATCGCAATTCATGTAACCGGCCACGGCATGATCGGACAGAACCTGTTTGATGCTTTGCTGAAAGAGGGCGAAGAGATTGCCTCGACCGAGATGCTCATCAGCCAAGTCGAAATGCTGATCGAAGAGGCGGCTTAACCCCAGCCGGTTTCGGTTTGGGCGGCCAAGTTGCGCAGAAGAGCAACTCGGCCTCCTCACCCTTATCAATTGGAGTCCTGCGGCCCTGCTGCCGAAGTATTGAAGGTTAGGAACGAGGCATCTTGCCTCTGATCGCGTCCTTCAATTGCAATCCCGATCTCCGCCCCTTGCGGCCCGAAAAAGGCCCCATTGATTTCGCCGATCACTTGGCCGCTTTCGTCGACCACCGTTCCGCTAAAGCCCTGAGTTCCCTCAGAGACTGCAGCGGAGCCGCTCAGCTCAGCGAGAGGAAAGGTCGCTTGGGTAAACACAAGCGAATCATCGGTGTCGACGTTTTGCACCAGCTCGCGCCCTCTGAGCGAGAGCACATAATCCAGCCGATCATTGGCCAGGTCCAAAGTTATCGTAATGGTGCTTGCATCGAGGTTATAGATGCCAAGCCCGTTGATCGCTTGCGATGCGCCTTGCGCGCCGCCTTCAAGATCGACATTGGCACTATAGGTGACGGTTGAACTTGGCAGACTGTCGGCAGCCTGCGTTGCGACACCAAAGACACAGCGAAAGCTCTCTTGCACATCCGCATCAGTGGGGAAAATCGTGCCCGTTGCCACACGCACAAATTGCGAGCGGACCTCGTCGGTCTGAGGCACGAAAATGGCAAACAGATCCTGAATAGTCGAATTGGGCGGAATGAAGACGTCGGTATCCACCGCATATCTGATTGAGCGGTTGCGCAGTTCCTCAACGATGTCGTTCTCGTCAAAGCTCGAGTCGAAGCTCTCTCCCGTCGGCGTCTCTCCAGCGATCGTCCACGTCTCATTTTGCTGAGCCAGAGCGATTGTGAAATCTGCATTGAACGGACTTGCCAGCGATTGGTTTGAGTTATCTCGCAGCCCCGAACACGCGGCGTTGAACTCCCTATCATCAGTGATCTCGGCAAAGGGCGTGTAGGTAATCGGAGCCGGGGCTGGAGCTGGGGCAGGCGTTGCAGCAGGAGGTTGCGGAGTTCCACTTTCTCCTCCGCTTCCACCACCACCTCCACAGGCATTCAGAATCGCCACGGATGCACAAAGGGCCGCAAATTTGAGTTTCATATCAGGGTTCTCTTCCATCAATCGCTTAACGAATTTCTATTCGATAGCGTGGTTGAGGGTGCCTGTAAAGTATCGAATGGCATTTCGATAAGCAGGTTTGATGCAGATTTCTGACAGCTCCAGAATCGAAGAGACTGGAGAAAAGCAATGCATTGGACAAAGGCAATTCTTGGGTGCGAGCAGCAAGTCTGCTCTCTATCAGGGCCCGGTCAACCTTCTAAAGCTAGTCGTCCGCGCAAATCCATCAAATGCAGTGGCAGCGAGAGTGCGAGTAGCAACGCCACCCACTCCCAGCCCGCCCCGACAAGCGCGGCCCTTAACGCCAAAACGATAAACACCGCCGGCCCGATCAAGCCCGCTATCTTCGCCAACTGCCAACCCTTGCCAAATCTCAGCCAGATGGCCTCCACCAAGAGAACTGCCAGAACCAGATCGGCTGCATGGCCGGTCGCAAAGAAAGGCGCGACGTATTGGTGGGCAAGGTTTTCAAGCGGGTCCACAGACTGGTTTCCTGACCTCGGCCTCTTGAAACCTCACCCAAACGGCCCGTTCAAGTCCACCACCGCCCAATTGAGCGCGCCGGCAAAACTTACCCAGACCAGATAGGGCACGAACAACAACGCTGCGAGTTTCGAGTGTTTCGCGCTATAGACGACCAGTGCCGCGATCGAGAGCCACAACACGGACACCTCGATGAACGCCCAATCGGGGCGCTGCATGCGGAAAAAGATTAGGCTCCAACCGATATTGAGCACCGCGTTCAATCCGAACAATGCGATCATCGCATCGGAAACGCGCGCATTGGGCGCGGCACGCCATGCGGTGACAATTGCCGCCGTGTTGAAGGCGAAGATTAGCGTCCAGCCGATTGGGAACAATCCGTCTGCCGGGTGCCAGCTGGGCTTGACAAGGCTTTGATACCAAGGGCCCAGATCCGTCATCACGGTGCCCATCGCGGCCACAATTGTCGCGGCGATTGCCGCGAGGATGGATGGAAGTATCCAGGTCTTTCTAACCGGTAAAGATGCAAACATAGATCCCTCCTATTGGCTTGCCTCTGGTCTCAATCCCAGCAAATGCGCGGTGTCTTTGAGGAAGATCTTCACATGCGCCATCGGCTTTGAGCGGACGAGCTTCTTGTTCATATACGCCTGCCAGGTGAGCTGCTGCACATCTTCATCATCGCACATATCGACGAAGCGCTCGCGGCGTTTGTCTGACGAGTACCAGAAGTATTGCATGATACCGAGGATCCAGAAGACGCGTCCGTGCTCCTTCATAAAACGGGAGCGGGCGCGTTTGAGCGCTTTGGCCTCGCCGGTCTTGAGGAATTCACTCGCAGCCTGCGCGCTGAATTGCCCGCCGACCATCGCGTAATAGATGCCCTCACCTGAAGCCGGTGCAACGATCCCAGCGGCGTCACCTGCGACGATCACATCTTGACCGTTGTCCCAGCGTTTCAGCGGCTTCAAGGGAATGGGCGCGCCCTCTCGCCGAACCGTCTCGCAACGGGTCAAGTCCAACTGCCCGCGCATTTCGGACACCGCGCCCCTTAGCGAGAAGCCCTTATTCGCGCTGCCCACACCAATGCTGGCAGTTTCGCCATGCGGAAAGACCCAAGCGTAGAAATCGGGCGAAAGTTTGCCTTGGTAGAACACGTCGCAGCGATCGGCGTCGAAATTGTCATTCGCGCCCCCTCTTACCGTCTCAGGCGACTTGATAATCTCATGATAAGCAAAGACGCATTTGACCCGCTCCGCATTGGGTAGCGATTGTTTTGCCACCGCAGAACGTGCTCCATCAGCGCCGACGATGCAGCGCGCGCGGACTTTATCAATCGGACCGCCGCGCTCCCGCCGGAAGGTGACAAGCGGGTGCGGATCGCCATCGCGCTCAATCTTTTCGAAGGTCGCGCTCAACCGCTCTGCCCCGCACTCTACGGCGCGCACACGCAGCCATTCGTCGAAGTCTTCGCGGTCGACCATGCCGACATAGCCGATCTCCCCTACCGGCATATCAACTGCGCGACCCGAAGGCGCGATCATGCGGGCAGAGCGCGCTTTGGCCACCAGCAGGGAATGCGGGATGTCGAAGTCTTCGAGCAATCGCGGGGGCACTGCGCCGCCGCAGGGCTTAATCCGCCCACCGCGCTCCATCAGCAGCACCGAATGGCCTGCCAAGGCCAGCTCGCTCGCCGCGGTTGCACCGGCCGGTCCTCCACCGACAACGACAGCGTCGTAAATGGTCTCGGTCATGCGTACACCTCTTCTTCCCTCTTCCTGCCCACGGGCATTGCCCGCTTATCCGCCGCCCGCACCGCAAGAGCTGCGGCAAGCACGAACAGCCCTGCCTCAATCGCAAAGATCAATTGAAACGCAGCGCCGGTCTCACCTTGGACTTGCCGGGCAATGTCAACGCCCATTGCCCCGATTAGCCCACCAAGCCCGAAGGCTATGGCTTGGCTCGCGCCCCAAACTCCCATGCGCACACCTTCGCGCGTTTTCTCGCCAGCCCCGGCAAGCCCCATCATCGCTCCGATAGAGGCGACAGCGAACACGCCATTGCCCAGCCCCAGCACAAAAACGTTGATACCAATTGGCCAGCCAGGCCCCGTGACAGCCGCGACTGCGAGGCCCGCAAGGCCCACCGCCGATGCAAGACACCCCGCAACGATCCAAATGCGCAGATCGGATGGCAGGCGGCCCGCGAAGGCGCTTCCCCCACACCCCGCAACGATCATACCGAGTAAAATGCCGCCTTGATGCTGTCCGCCCAATTGGGTGGATTCGCCTGGCTCCATCCCGAACACCAATCCAGCAAAGGGCTCTAGGATCAGGTCTTGCATGCTGAAGGCGATCATCGAGACGAATATGAAAATGGTGAAGCGGCGCGCGGCCGCTTCGTTCCATATCTCGGAGATTGCAGCGCGGAAATCGGGCACGGGCTCGCTCTTGGCGGTCTCCTCAAAGACATGCCGCCCAGTTTCCAGCCGGAAAGTGGCGAGCACCGTCAGCGCTATACCGACGAGTGCAAGGCCGCTTGCGACACCCAAGAGGCGCTCAGGGGTGAACGGTTTGATCAGCTCACCCACGGTGATCGCAGAGATAACGATTCCGGCGATCATCATAATCCAAGTCAGAGCAGCGGCAGCAGCGCGGCGTTGTGGCGCGACGCTGGACGCCAGCAATGCGAGAGCGGACGTGCCGCTCGCGCCGACGCCTGCTCCGATCAAAGTGTAGGCAAGGATGGCAAGAGCGAAACCCAGAACGGGCGCGCTTGTCAGCATCAAGGTTGCCTGCGTGGCCAGCAATGCCGCCCCAGCAAGAACCGTCATCCCGCCGATAATCCAAGGTGTGCGGCTGCGCCCGCTATCCGCGCCATGACCGAACAATGGCCGGGAGAGCTGAACGGCATAATGCCACGCAACCAATCCCGCCGGAATGGCCGCAGCAAGCGTGTATTCTACCACCATCAGCCGGTTGAGCACGGTCGATGTCAGCATCACAAACGACCCAAGGCATGCCTGAACCAAGCCGATCCGTGCGATCGCAAACCAGCCGAAACCAGCTGTGTTGTGGTCGCGCGAACTCGATAAGAAGGCCATCAGATATAGCCCCCCAATCCCAATGCCGCCGCCAACATACCGAGCACATAGAGTGCGACCCCGACGCCGTTATACCATGGCGCAAAGCGCTTCGGATCGCTCAGCAAGCGTGGCATGGCGGCGCCCTGAAGCAGCAGCACGCCTGTGACTAGGATTGCTGAAATGCTCAGACCCCAAGCCACCAACAAAGCGATAACGCCAACCTGTGCCAAGGCCATCACTGCACAGGCAAACAGCGCTGCGCGTTCCACACCCAATATGACTGGAAGTGATCTGAGACCGGTTTCGCGGTCCCCTTCGACAGCCTTGAAATCATTCAATGTCATGATCCCATGCGCGCCTATTGAATAAAGCACCAGCACGGCCAACACCTCAAAGCTGGGCATCGCGCCCAGCATCACGGCAGCTCCGGTGAACCAGCTCAGCCCTTCATATGTGAGCCCCACGACAGCAGGGCCCGTCCATCCGCTCGTCTTGAAACGAAAGGGCGGTGCACTGTATCCCCATGCCAGCAACAGCCCCACAAGCGCGGCAATAAAGACCAGCGGGCCAAGCGCCCAGGCAACCGCAGCTGACACCGCAGTGGCTATCATCGCTATGTTGAGACCCCAACGCCCCGCGATCCTGCCTGACGGGATAGGTCGGTCCGGCTCGTTGATGGCGTCAACATGCCGGTCGAACCAGTCATTAACAGCCTGGCTTGTCCCGCACACGAGCGGACCCGCCAGCAAGACACCGCCCAACACAAACATCCAACGCCCCTCCAGCCCCGCGCCAGACGACACAGCGCCGCACATAAACGCCCACATTGGCGGAAACCATGTGATGGGTTTTAGAAGCTGGACAATATCGCGCAGCGCCGGAAGCGGTGTGTTGCGAGTCGAGACGGCGGAGCGCTCCATAGAGAGAAGCTATGCCTGACACTAATAACCGTCAAACAAAATTGACACATATTGATGCCAATTCGCGCAAAATCGACGCTAAAGCGGTCTTGGCGCGGCAAACCGGCTCAAATTGCGACGGTTTTGGAGTGTCAATATGGAAGAAAGCCGCGCGGCTGAGCGCAAAAGATCGGGTGCGTTACTCTGAGTCGCCGTCAAGATTGCCAAGCCCGTGACGGTGAAGCTTGGAATAGAGGCTCTGGCGCGAAAGACCGAGGATTTCTGCCGCGGAGGCACGGTTGTCAGAGGTGTATTGCAAGGCTGCTTCGATGCACAGACGTTCAATCAAATCGGTGCTTTCGCGGACGATCTCTTTCAGTGACATCCGGCCCACAAGGTCGGTGAGCTGTTCGACAGAGCGCGGCATGTCGTGCGAACCGGGTGGGAGATCGCGCAAACGCCGACCAATCGGGCGGATCACAAAGGCATAAAGGGCGTTTTCTCCCTCTGTGCGGATGCCGGACAATTCCACCGGCTCTCCTTCCACTTCATCGCGAACGCGCAAGATTGTGCTCACATTTCGCGCTGAGCCGTGCTGGTCGATTTGCCCTTCAATCAGGTCAAGATCGATACCCGGACGCCCAAGCCACTTGGACAGGTTGTCGCCGATCAGTGGGTTTACGCTCGCTGCCTCAACCATCTCAACAAAAGCGGAATTCGCGCTTACGATATCAAGATTTGAGTCCGCAACAACGAAGCCATCGGGCATTTGATCAACCAGGTCGACGACCGGTGATGGCGCTTCGAAAGCCCCATCATGGGTAGGCGCCAACCGCAGCAACACGAACTGCCCGCGATCCTGCGCAAATCCGGTTGCAGATGCCGTGATTGGTCGTGATCCCTTCGACACAACCAGATCGATCGGGGTCGAATGCCCCGATGCGAGCGCTGCCCCCATTAACGCTTGCAAGCTATCTCGCGATGATTTTTCCACAAAGCCAGGCAACTTCTTGCCTTGTAACGAGCCATGCCGCGCGCCGAGCAAGGAATGCGCCTGGGCGTTCGCCTCCTGAATACGCAAGGTTGCGGCCTCCAGGATCACCACCGCCTCGCTCGATTGGTCGAACAGCAGTCGGAAACGCGCATCAAGCTGACGCATCCTCAGATAGTCACGCTCTAGCGATTGCTGAACTTGCAACAGACGCTGCTGCATCTTGCCCGCTTCGCGCAGGTCACGTCCGAAGGCGATACGGTGTTCACCACCATTGACGCTGAGAATGGCATAGCGGACCGCGACATCGCCATCTCGCGTTGGGTGGTTGACCTGACGCCAATGCTGGACTTCCCCGCGCCGCGCTGCCGCCAACATCTCCATGACTTTGGGCCGGCTTTCGACTGTCACCGTATCTATCCAATTGGTGCCCTCCCACCCTTCAAACCCCGGAAACTCCTTGGGATCAAAGGCGGTGTCTAGAATCATACCGGTATCGTCGAGAACAAGGGTGACATCGCCAGCCACCATAGCGAGCTTCATCGCAGCGTCCGCGTCAAGCGCGTCGAACAGTTCGGCGGCTTTGCCGAATGGGTTTTTGCCCTCGATAGAATGTTTGCGGGTCAGCATCTAAGACCCACCTTATCTTGGCATGTGCGCACGCACCGGTGCGGACTGGACCAATCGCTCTGCCACATCAAGTGCAGCACGAGCGTCGGCGCCGGTCCCATCGGCTCCCACTTCGGCAACGATTGCTGGATTTTGGTTGATCATGTGACCACCCACTAGAATTGAGAGGTTTGGATTAACGGACACTTTGCGCGCCGCTGTTACAAAATTTGCAAGTGCCGAGCTAGGGCAATCCCGAGAGAGGGTCAATCCTAGGATGTCGATCCTTTCACGAGAAAGAATGTCGAGCAATTCCTTGCGCAACGGGCGTGCGATGGCTCGGCTGTTCCAACCGGCGCGCGCAAACACTTCATCGATCATCAGAGCGCCAAAGCTGTGCTGATCACCCGGCATAGGCGCAAACAAAGCGCGCGGCGCATCGGGCGCTGGCGCAATCGCCGCAACCGGAGAGCGGTCCGCAACCTCACGCATTACTTCTTGAAGGCGCCAAAGGCCCATGGTCACATCAGTGAAATCGCATTCATCCGCGGACCACATTTCACCCAATCGGCGCGCGGCAGGCGCGAGCAGATCGATATAGATCGCCTCCACGCTGACGCCACTGTCCAGAAATCCGTCAACCTCCTGCAACAGGGCCGCAGCCTCATGCGTCAAAGGGAGCGCGGCAAAACGATGGGCGTCTATTGAGGCGATTTCAGATTTTTTCTTACGTTTGTTGGACGCTGTTTCAACCGCATGCGCCATCAACAATTTGGGAATAATCTCCCCTTCGATGATGGCGTTTAAAGTGTTGTCAGGCGCGATCGCGTCTCCGTCGCTTTGCGTGGGCTCATTCGGGCCGAGTCCTCCAGACATAACACGGCGCAGTGCAGCGGAACCTGCACCAAATACGCCAGAGCCCTTGGAGGCTGACATAAAACCCCTTCCCGTCCCCCGGCTGATAGTCTCCGAGAATGGCGCGGACCCGATAAAGAGTGGGCGTCGAGGCTGACGAGGCCAGATGAATTCCGACTCCTGCACCGCCAGCGCCATCAGCAATACACGATTTCATTTCGAGAAGCAATCTGTCCCAAAACTGATCGATCAGACTGTCTATATTCTTTTACGTCCAATATATTTGACACCTACATATACAAAGGCGTAGGCAAAGCGTCAGCAGCAAAGGCAAATTATGAGGATGAGTCGGAAAGACGCACCTTTCTCTGCAAGGCCGCAAGCGATCCAAAGCGGCGCCAAGCTGGGAGAAGGAAAATCCGAAGCGCTCTATACACCAGAAGAGCGTGCGCGCAGAGACGCGTCTGGCTGGACGCTGGTCCAAGGCATCCTCGCACCTGTACAATTTGCTGTGTTTCTCGTCAGTCTCGGGCTGGTGCTTCGCGTGTTGCTAACCGGTGAAGGCGCGTTTGCTGCAGACGCCTCTATCGTCCTCAAAACGCTGGTGCTCTACACCATCATGGTGACCGGATCGATCTGGGAGAAGGTCGTGTTCGGGCGCTGGCTGTTTGCGCCCGCATTCTTCTGGGAAGACGTGTTTTCAATGCTGGTCCTGGCATTGCACACTGCCTATCTGGTGATGTTGTTTGGCGCTTTGGGCAGTGTCGAACAGCGGTTGTTTGTCGCGCTCGCGGCTTACGCCGCCTACGTAATCAATGCGGGACAGTTCCTGTGGAAGCTGCGCATGGCCCGCCTTCAAGGCTCGCTTGAGCCAAAGGCGGTGCCTGCATGAACGCGCCCACTCGTCTCAAAGGGTCCACGATACCCGGCTGTAACAGTCCCGAAGCAGCAGAGGCCGAACGCCCAGTTCTGCGCGAGCGCGGCCAGCGCGAAGTCTTTTGCGGTCTCACCGGCATCGTTTGGCTGCACCGTAAGATGCAAGATGCATTCTTCCTTGTGGTTGGATCACGCACCTGCGCGCATTTGCTGCAATCGGCCGCAGGCGTGATGATCTTTGCCGAACCGCGCTTTGCCACAGCGATAATGGAAGAGCGTGATCTGGCAGGCATGGTCGATGCTCAAGATGAGCTCGACCGGGTGGTCTCTAGGCTGCTTGAACGCCGCCCTGATATCAAGACGCTGTTTCTGGTCGGCTCGTGCCCGTCTGAAGTGATCAAGCTCGATTTGGCCAAAGCCGCTGAACGCCTCGGTGCGCAGCACATGCCGAATGTGCGAATCCTCAATTATTCAGGCAGCGGAATTGAGACGACCTTTACCCAAGGCGAAGATGCATGCCTTGCAGCGCTTGTGCCAGAGATGCCCGCGCAGGCAGCTGATGCGCCAAAGCAACTGCTGATCGTCGGCGCGCTTCCCGATATTGTCGAGGACCAGTTCCTGCGGCTGTTTGCCGAGCTTGGCATTGAAAATGTCGGCGTGCTCCCTGCAAGGAATGCGCGCGACCTGCCCCCTGCGGGGCCGAACACGCGCTATCTGCTCGCGCAGCCCTTCCTCGCGGACACCGCGATGGCGCTGGAGGATCGCGGGGCGCAGAGGATTGACGCTTTGTTCCCGTTTGGCGCGGAAGGTACGACCGGGTGGCTAAAAGCCGCCGCCGCCGAGTTCGATATTGACGAGATGCACTTCAACCGCGTGGTCGCTCCGGGGCGTGAGCGGGCCAAGCGCGCGATTGAACACGCGCGCGGCAACCTTGAAGGCAAGCGCATCAGCTTCCTTCCAGATTCGCAACTGGAAGTGCCGCTCGCACGGTTCCTTTCGACCGAGCTTGGCATGATCCCTGTCGAGGTTGGCACACCCTATCTCCACCGCGCCCACTGTGCGCAAGAGCTTGACCTTATCCCGCCATCCGCGCGCATCAGCGAAGGCCAGCATGTCGAGCGGCAGCTTGACCGGATACGCGAAGACCGTCCCGATCTCACCGTGTGCGGCCTTGGTCTTGCGAACCCGCTGGAGGCTGAGGGCTTCAGCACCAAATGGGCGATTGAGCTTGTCTTCTCGCCGATCCATGGGTTTGACCAAGCGGGCGACCTCGCCGAACTCTTTGCCCGGCCGCTGCGCCGGCGTGACAGGCTGGAGGTGTAGCGCGATGCAACTCTCCGTCTGGACTTATGAAGGGCCGCCCCATGTCGGCGCGATGCGGATCGCGACTGCGATGGAGGGCCTGCACTATGTCCTCCACGCCCCGCAGGGTGATACCTATGCGGACCTGCTCTTCACGATGATTGAGCGGCGCGGCAAGCGTCCCCCGGTCACCTACACCACTTTCGAAGCACGCGATCTGGGTAAGGATACCGCACAATTGTTCCAAGACGCCGCGATTGAGGCGGCAGAGCGTTTCAACCCGCAAGCAATGATCGTCGGCGCTTCGTGCACGGCAGAGTTGATCCAGGATGATCCGGGCGGCCTCACCGAGGCAATGGACCTGCCCTGCCCCGCGATCCCGCTGGAACTGCCCAGCTATCAACGCAAAGAGAACTGGGGCGCGGCAGAGACGTTTTACCAGATCGTTCGGCATCTCGCAGACAAAGACATTGTCCCAGAGCCGCGCGCCAATGAGAATGGAGAGCGGCCCGCGCGCGCCAACATTCTCGGCCCCACAGCGCTTGGCTTTCGCCACCGCGATGATCTGGTTGAGATCCGCAAAATCCTTGATGCGCTGGGTGTGGAGGTCAATCTCGTCGCCCCGCTTGATGCCACCCCGTCAGACATTGCGCGCATTGGCGCGGCTGACTTCAACATCGTCCTTTATCCCGAAATAGCAGATGAGGCCGCACGTTGGCTTGAACGCACGTTCAAACAACCAGCTGTGCGGACCGTCCCCATCGGCGTGAGCGCTACCAATGCGTTCATTGCTGAGGTCGCCGAGTTGGCAGGTGCAGATCCCACGCCTGCCCTCGGCGACCAATCATCCAGGCTCCCTTGGTGGAGCCGTAGCGTGGATTCCACGTATCTCACCGGCAAGCGCGTCTTCATTTTCGGAGACGCCACCCACGCTGTCGCCGCTGCGCGCATTGCGCAGGATGAGCTTGGCTTCGAGGTTTGCGGCCTTGGCTGCTACAACCGCGAATTTGCGCGCGATGTGCGCGAGGCGGCAAAGCTGTACGGCGTTGAACCGCTGATCACCGACGATCATCTCGCAGTAGAAGAAGCAATCATCGAAGCGGCGCCTGAAATGGTGCTCGGCACGCAGATGGAGCGGCACATTGCCAAGCGGCTGGGCATGCCCTGTGCAGTGATCTCCGCCCCCGTCCATGTGCAGGATTTCCCCGCCCGCCACTCCCCGCAGATGGGGTTTGAGGGCGCGAATGTGATCTTTGACACATGGGTGCATCCGCTTGTGATGGGGCTGGAAGAGCACTTGCTCACCATGTTCCGCGAGGATTTTGAATTCTCCGATGAAGCGGGGGCATCGCATCACGCGGCTCATTCACCGCACCAGCCGAAGCCTTCGATCAAGGTCGAGACGATCACCGCAGAACCCGCGCCTGCTCCAGCGAATGACGCCAATCTTTGGACCGATGAGGCAGAGCGCGAGCTGAAGAAAATTCCATTCTTCGTTCGCGGCAAAGCGCGCCGCAACACCGAGGCATACGCGCAAGACCAAGGGCGCGCGCAAATCGATCTCGAAACGCTCTATGACGCAAAGGCGCATTATGCACGGTAGGGCGAGCCTCTCCCCTTCCCACGGTGACGCCCCGGTTCGCGTCACCATCGTCACGCTCGACAACCATCTAAAAGGCGCGGTTGAGCGCGCTGATGCGGAGCTGGCGAAAGATGGCATTTCGCTTTCGCTTCACGCTGCATCGGACTGGGACCGCGACGGCGCATCGCTCGACTTCGCGAAGGCTGCGATCGAAGAGGCCGACATCGTGATTGCCACGATGCTGTTCCTAGACGATCATGTCCGCGCAATCCTGCCCACGCTTGAAGCGCGCCGCGAAGATTGCGACGCAATGGTGTGCCTGATGAGCGCGGGCGAAGTGGTGAAACTGACCCGCATGGGCGGATACCGCATGGATGCACCGGCCAAAGGCCCGCTGGCGCTGCTTAAGAAGCTGCGCGGTTCAAAGAAATCGGGCTCGGCCAGCTCAGGCGCAGGCCAAATGAAGATGCTGCGGCGGCTGCCCAAGATCCTCAAATATATACCAGGCACCGCCCAAGACGTTCGCGCCTATTTCCTGACGTTGCAATATTGGCTCGCAGGGTCCGATGAGAATGTGACCGCGATGGCACGCGCACTGATTGACCGTTATGCCGCCGGAGAGCGCGAGGCGCGGCGCGGAGAAACTTCAGCCGAAGCTCCGCTCGAATATCCCGAAACTGGTATCTATCACCCGCGCGCGCGGCAGCGCATTTCAGACCGGCTTTCGGCGCTCCCCCGGGACAACAAAGCCAATGGGCACGGCGAGAAGGGCACAGTCGGACTGATCCTGCTGCGCTCCTATCTGCTGGGCCATGATAGCGGCCATTATGACGGCGCAATTGCCGCGTTTGAGGCAGCGGGGATGAAGGTCGTGCCGGTGTTCGCCAGCGGCCTTGATGCGCGCCCTGCGATTGAGAAATTCTTCAAGCACCGCGGCGAAGTGATGGTCGATGCCGTGGTGAACCTCACCGGGTTCTCACTGGTCGGTGGGCCTGCCTACAACGATGCTGAGGCCGCGCGCGAAGTGCTGGGCGATCTCGACGTGCCTTATGTCGCTGCCCACGCAATTGAGTTTCAAAGCATCGAAGAATGGCGCGGGCGTGACCAGGGATTGCTCCCGCTCGAAGCGACGATGATGGTCGCGCTGCCAGAGCTGGACGGCGCGATTGCGCCCAGTGTGTTTGGCGGGCGCTCCAATGCGAGCGAAGGCCCTGTTCGCACCATGGTGGCAGATGCAGAACGCAGCGGAGCATTGGCCGCACGGGTCGCCAAAATGATCGCGCTGCGCCGCTCAGCGCGCGCGGATCGCAAACTTGCAGTGGTCATCTTCAACTTCCCGCCCAATGCCGGCGCCACGGGAAGCGCTGCGTTTCTGGCGGTTTTTGAATCGCTTTATGCGACGCTCCAACGGCTTGCGGCTGAGGGCTACTCCGTCGTTGTGCCCGAAAGCGTGGATGCGCTGCGCGATGCTTTACTCAAGGGCAACGCAGAGCGTTTCGGAGCCGACGCCAATGTCGCACACCGCGTGCCTGCCGATGAGCATGTCCGCCGCGAAGTTCACCTTGCGGAAATAGAGGCGCAATGGGGCCCTGCCCCGGGTCGCCAGCAGTCTGATGGCTCGCATATCCAAGTGCTCGGCGCGCATTTCGGCAATGTCTTTGTCGGGGTGCAGCCCGCTTTCGGATATGAAGGCGATCCGATGCGGTTGCTGTTCGAAGGCAATTTTGCGCCCACGCATGCTTTCAGTGCATTCTATCGCTATATCCGCGAAGATTTCGGTGCGCATTCCGTGCTGCATTTTGGCACCCACGGCGCGCTCGAATTTATGCCGGGCAAGCAGGCTGGGATGACGGGCGATTGCTGGCCTGAGCGGCTGATTGGCGATCTACCCAATTACTACCTCTACGCTGCCAACAACCCATCCGAGGGGATGCTGGCAAAGCGGCGTTCAGCCGCGACTTTGGTGAGCTATCTCACCCCGCCGCTGGCGCAGGCTGGCCTGTACAAGGGCCTGACGGAGCTGAAAGCGAGCGTGGAGCGCTGGCGGATGGCCGATGATGCAGCTGAGCGCGCGGACTTGGCGGAGATTATCGCAGATCAGGCCGATGCGCTCGACATTGAATACGCTGACCCGGCTGAGCTTACAGCTAAACTTTATGAGCTCGAGGAAGCGCTGATCCCGCACGGCCTCCATGTGCTGGGCCGCAACCCGCAAGGCGACCAGCGCGCAGACATGCTGGCGGCGATGGCCGAAGCTGCACCTGAGGGTGCCGACACCGGCGCGATCGCGGACAGGCTCGACAATTCGGATGAACTCGGATCGCTGATCCATGCGCTTGATGGCGGCTATGTCCAGCCGGCCCCCGGCGGTGATGTGGTCGCCAACCCCGATGTCCTTCCCACGGGCCGAAACATTCACGGGTTTGACCCGTTCCTGATCCCCAGCGCCTATGCCTGCAAACAAGGCAGAGAGCAGGCCGAGCGGTTGCTCGCACGCCACGCTGATACGGTTTCTGGCTTCCCTGAAAGCATCGCCATGGTGCTGTGGGGAACTGACAATATGAAATCCGAAGGCGTTCAAATCGCGCAAGCGATGACGCTTTTGGGTGCGCGGCCGCGGCGCGATTCTTATGGACGCCTTTGCGGTGCCGAGTTGATCCCGCTCGAAGAGCTCGCCCGGCCGCGTATTGATGTTGTGATGACCCTGTCGGGCATCTTCCGCGACCTCCTGCCCCTGCAAACACGGATGCTGGCAGAAGCGGCCTATTTGGCGGCAACCGCAGACGAGCCGCTTCACGCCAATTTCGTGCGCAAACACTCGCTCGCCCATGCCGAGACACACGGGATCGATCTCGAAACCGCCGCCTTGCGCGTCTTCTCCAACCAAGAGGGCGCTTATGGCGCGCAGGTCAACCAGATGATCGATGGGGGCGTCTGGGCCGACCCTGATGAACTCGCCAACGCGTTTGAGATTAACAAGGGCTTTGCATACGGCGTCAAAGGCACGCCCGTTAAGCAGCGCGAACTGCTGACTAGCGCCTTGGCCGAGGTAGAGTTCACCTATCAGAACCTCGAAAGCATCGAGGTTGGGATCACCGATCTTGACCAATATGTTGACGGGCTTGGCGGAGTCAGCCGTTCGATCGCGCGGGCCAAGGGTGAAGAGGCACCGGTCTACATCCTCGATGCGACCCGCGGGAACGCCAAGGTGCGCACCCTCGCCGAGCAGATCGACCTTGAGACCCGTACCCGCACGTTGAACCCCAAATGGTTCGAAGGGATGCTCGACCACGGTTTTGAAGGCGTGCGCAACATAGAACAGCACGTCACCAACACGCTGGGCTGGTCCGCGACCACGGGCGAGGTTCAACCTTGGGTCTACCAGCAAATTTCCGAGACCTTTGTGCTCGATGAGGACATGCGCGCGCGGCTTGCCGAGCTCAATCCGAAGGCATCGGCACGGGTCGCAGGCAGGCTGCTTGAGGCGTGTGACCGCAATCTTTGGAAACCGGACGAGGAAACCCTCGCCGCGCTGCAAGAAGCCAATGACGAACTCGAAGACCGCCTTGAAGGCGTGTTTGTCGCTGAATGATTTGAGGGATTTGAAACGATGAACCTACACACTCCAAAAAGCGGTTTTTCAAAGCCCGATGGTGAAGGATCGGTCCAGGTCCAGCTTGACCCGCGCGACCAGATCAAAGGCGCGAAGGTCTTTGCCGTCTATGGCAAGGGTGGGATTGGCAAATCGACAACCTCTTCAAACCTTTCCGCTGCCTTTTCAAAGCTGGGTCACAGGGTCCTGCAGATCGGCTGCGATCCCAAACATGACAGCACCTTCACGCTCACCAAAAAGCTGATGCCAACTGTCATCGATGTGCTCGAAACCGTTGAGTTCCATAGCGAAGAGCTGCGGCCCGATGATTACATGTTCGAAGGCTATAACGGCGTGATGTGCGTGGAGGCTGGCGGGCCTCCGGCGGGAACAGGCTGTGGCGGTTACGTTGTCGGGCAGACGGTCAAGCTGCTCAAACAGCACCATCTGCTCGAAGACACCGATGTGGTGATTTTTGATGTGCTGGGCGACGTTGTGTGCGGCGGGTTTGCCGCCCCTTTGCAACATGCCGAGCGTGCATTGGTCGTGGCCGCGAATGATTTTGACAGCATCTTTGCGATGAACCGAATTGTTGCGGCCATTGGCGCAAAGTCGAAAAACTATGATGTACGCCTTGCAGGAGTGGTCGCCAATCGCAGCCGCGAAACCGATGAAATTGATCGGTTCTGCGATCAAATCGGCATGCAGCGGCTCGCGCATTTCCGTGATGTCGATGCGATCCGCCGTTCACGTCTCAAGAAATGCACCCTGTTCGAAATGGATGACAGTCCAGATGTGATCCAGGCGCAGGACGAATATCTCCGGCTCGCAGCGATGCTGTGGGCGGGCGTGGAGCCGACCACGGCAGCGCCGATGAAAGACCGCGATATCTTCGACTTTTTGGGGTTTGAATGATGGCAACACGCGCTTCTGACACACCTTTCACTGAGCCTTATATTGAGCGCCGTGAGGCGCTTGAGGCGTATTTCGACAGCACCGCTAAGCAGGCATGGATCGACCTCACCTCTGACGCCAAAGTCAGTGGAATCCGCGCGACTGTGCGCGCAGGACGCGAAGAAATGCGCGACACGCTGCTGGCCTGGCTACCGCGCGATCTGCGGCGAACACGCGTGCTTGATGCAGGATGCGGCACCGGCGCACTCGCTGTGCAAGCCGCGTGCCGCGGCGCAGATGTCACCGGCGTTGATGTTGCATGCGGATTGGTCGAAGTGGCGCGTGAGCGTGCTCCAGGCTTTATCGGACATGGCCGTATACGCTGGCGCACGGGCGATATGCTTGACCCCACGCTTGGCAATTTTGAACATGTGGTGGCGATGGATTCGCTCATTCACTACGCGCCCGAAGACCTTGTGGATGCGGTCGCGGAACTGGAGCAGCGCGCCTCCCGCTCAATCCTTTTCACCTTTGCACCGCACACCAAGCTGCTTGGCGCGATGCATTCAGTCGGCAAGTTCTTCCCCAAAAGCGACCGCTCACCTGCGATCGTTCCGGTGTCCGAGACAGAGCTGCGCGCAAGGCTGGGTGCCTTACGCGATTGGACGATTGGCCGCACCCACCGCGTTTCCAGTGGATTCTACACCAGCCAAGCGCTCGAATTGGTGAGGCGCGGATGAACCAAAACACGTCCTCTCCGATGAAGATCAGCAAGGCCGCGATGGCCCTGCTGCCCTTTGCGGATGCGGCCAGCCATGAGCTGCCGCTGGGACGTTTGCTGCGTTTGGCGCTGTTCCAGGTGAGCGTGGGCATGGCGATGGTGCTGCTTTCCGGCACACTTAACCGGGTGATGGTGGTGGAGCTTGGCACGCCGACCTGGGTGGTTGCCTTGCTGATCGCGGTTCCGCTGCTCATCGCACCGTTTCGCGCGCTAATCGGGCACCGGTCGGACCGGCATATCTCGGCCCTTGGCTGGCGGCGCGTGCCCTATATCTGGTTTGGCACTTTGATGCAGTTTGGCGGCCTTGCCATCATGCCATTTGCGCTGCTGCACCTTTCGCGGCCTGAGAATTTTGCGATCGGCATGGTCGCGGCAGCCGTGGCTTTCCTGCTCACAGGCACGGGTTTTCACGTTACGCAGACCGCCGGCCTTGCGCTTGCCACAGACCTTGCGCCCGAAGACAAGCGCCCCCGCGCGGTGGCGCTCCTTTATGTCATGCTGCTGGTCGGGATGATGCTGTCAGCTTTCGTCATTGGCGGATTGCTGATCGAGTTTTCGCCCACGCGGCTTGTCCAAGTTATTCAGGGCGCAGCGGTGATCACCATGCTTCTCAACCTTACCGCTTTGTGGAAGCAAGAGGCGCGAGCACCCGACCGGACGAAGGCTGACCCCGACGCGCCGAGCTTTGGCGAGTTGTGGAATGCCTTTGTCCGCGATGGCCGCAATGCACGTCTTCTCACCGCGATCGGCATTGGGGCTGCCGCCTTTGCGATGCAAGATGCTTTGCTTGAACCATATGGCGGCGAAATTCTCGGCCTATCTGTCGGAGCGACCACTGGACTCACCGGTGCTTGGGCGTTTGGTGCACTTCTAGGCTTTCATGTGGTCAGGCCGGATGCTTGCTGGCGGAGGCGATCCTTTGCGGATTGCGGGTCTGGGGCTTGTGTTCGGCCTCAACGCGTTTTTGCTGGTGGTGTTCGCATCGCCCTTTGCCTCGCCCACCATGCTGTATGCCGGCGCGGGGATGATCGGACTTGGTCTTGGGCTGTTTTCAGTCGGCACTTTGATAGAGGCGATGAACCTTGCGAAGAGCGAGACCGCTGGTCTGGCTTTGGGCGCTTGGGGCGCGGTGCAAGCGACATGCGCAGGCGCCGGTATTGCGCTTGGCGGTATCCTACGCGACCTGATTGCCGCTTATGCAATGAGCGGCGATCCTGCCGCAGCCGTGGCCACACGCGCCACCGGCTACACCTCTGTCTATGTCATAGAAATCCTGCTGCTTTTGGCAGGCCTCGCCGCGATCGGACCGCTTGTCGGACGCGCTCGCAGAACTTCAACCACTTCCGGAAAGGGCGCGGACCAAGCCTTTGGCCTGCGCGAATTTCCGACATGATCGCGCGTGATGGGATGGCGCGCTCAAGCCTGGGAGGCATCCGCCAATGCCGCCTGTAACTGAGAGGAAAGTACCATGACTGCCACCCACCTTATCGGGACTGCCTATATCACGGGCGTGTTCGACGTTGCCGAATTGTCGATCATCTTGTTCTTCATCTTCTTTGTCGGCCTGGTGTTCTATCTGAACCGCGAAAGCCGCCGCGAAGGCTATCCGGTTGAAGACGAACAGACAGGCTCGATCATGCGCGGAATGCCATTGTCCGATGGGGAGAAGAAAACTTTCCACCTGCCGCATGGCCGCGGCACCTATGTGCCAGAGGATTTCCCGCGCGATGATCTGAATATTGCTGCGCGTCAGACCTTTAACGGACGCGGCGCTCCGTTTGAGCCAACCGGGGATCCGATGGTGGATGGCCTTGGCCCGGCAGCCTTTGCGCAGCGTCAGGACTATCCAGACCTTACTATGGATGGCCGCCCGCGCATTGTGCCGATCGGTGCGAGCCACGAGATTGAGATTGCACCCAACGATAAAGATCCAGTGGGCCTGCCCGTGTATGGCGCGGACAAGAAGCTGGCTGGCACTGTAAGCGATGTCTGGGTCGACCAGGCAGAGCACATAATCCGCTATCTCGAAGTGACGACCAATTCAGGCAAAAAAGTGCTCGCGCCCATGGGCGTCGCAGCGGTGCAGGGCAAAGGCTGGCTTGGTGGGTTCACCCCGATCGTCGATGACCAGACAGAGCTCGTTGATATCGACGCGATCCGTTCGGACCAATTCGATGCGACGCCTGCTTTGGCCACCCCCGGCCAGGTCACTCGGCTCGAAGAGGACAAAATCCAAGCCTATTATGGCGGCGGGTACATGTACGCGACGCCAGAACGCGCAGAACCCTTCATGTAAGGGCTCAGCATTAATGCAGTGGGATGCAAGCAATGACTAACAATCACGATCCGGAACAGGAATTTGGCCCAACCGCACATGGCGATCCAATGGGGACGCCTGCGCGCGATGAAGAGGTCTTGTGGAAAGGACGACCCGACGTGTCTCTCCTCGCTCGCACCGCCTTTCACACGCGCAGTGTGGGGATTTACTTCGCTGTTCTGATCGTGATTGCGGTTGCCACTGGCAACACCACCACCGCTGTGGTTCTCACAGTTCTGGCGTTTGCTGCACTCGCAATCCTGTATGGGCTGGCCTGGTGGAGCGTGCGCACCACCGCCTACATCCTCACTGATACCCGGATGATTATGCGGATCGGCATGGCGATTGAAACCCGGATCAATGTGCCATTGAAACATGTGACATCGGCCAATCTTAAGCCGCGCCCGGATGGGCACGGCGATATCGCGCTGGAGCTGGGTGGAGAGCGCCTGCTGGGTTACGCGTTGTTGTGGCCCCATGTCCGCCCGTTCCATATCACCAGTCCGCAACCCATGCTGCGCGCGTTGCCGGAGGCAGAAAGAGTGGCGGCTCTTCTGGCCGAAACGCGCGCCGAACATGGATTGATTGATGTCAAAGCACGCGGTGCTCAATCTGCTCAAGATAGCCGCGGGCTTGATGGGCAATTGGAAGGAGCGCCAGCGTGATCCCTGCAGTCATTGTCCGCGAGTATGAAGAGGACGAAATTACCGTCCACAAAGTGCCCTTGATGATGGCGGGTGCGCTGATCGTCTCGGTAATCGCGCTCACATCGGCGGTTAGCTTTGGCTATCTGGATCGCCAGTCCGTTCCAGACGCCGCGCGCGCTGAGGCAGGCACAATGTCTGTTGCGACGCGCTCGCTCGCCTTTTTTGACGAAGCCGACGGCACCGTGCGGGTCGAAGATGCATTCAGCGGAGAGGTTGTGGGCAGCTATGGTCCAGGAACGGGCGGTTTTGTGCGGTCAACCATGCGCAGCCTCGTCCATAAACGGCGGATCAACGGGATTGGCCGCGCCACTCCGTTTGAGCTCATTGAGTGGGACAACGGCACCCTCACCATCCGCGACACAACCACCGATGCCTCGCTTGAGCTGTCCTCCTTCGGGATCGATAACCACGCGATCTTTGCCGATATGCTGGAGCCGCGCGTCGTGGCCGCGGATGTGAGCGGGGGCGCGCGCTGATGGGTAGTGTGTCTTTCTCCACCACTGGCGCGCGGGCAGATCGCCAGCCGCGCCGGTTCGACTGCGCTTGCACCATCGAGGTCGAGCAAAGCTCAGAGCATTTCCATGCCCATGTCGAGTTGGCAGCGGGCGTCGAGATGGAACCGGGCGATAAGGTGCGCGTCCATGGCGCACCGATATCGATCCCGTTTGGCAGCAAGCAAACTTTTGAGCGCACCGCCACAGTAACACGCGCCGGGCCGGTGAAACGCGCGCTCACGCGGCTGGCTGCCTATTTTGACTTGGCCGAACTTTACGAAGTCAGCTTCAACGCTGGGAGGATCAAATGAACGCGCATACCGATATCAAGGCCGATCCCAGCACGATGATGACCAGCGAAGAGGCGATGGCGCTCGCGACGCAGGACACCGTGCTGACTCCGCGTTTTTACACGACCGATTTCGACGCGCTCGACGCGATTGATGTGAGCCTTGTGCGCGAGGAATGGGATCAGTTGATCGCCGATATGGTGGGCGACCCAAACAAAACCCACTTCCGTCACAAGGATGACTTTGCCGGCATCATCGAAGGGCTAGAGCCTGAACTGCGCAAGGAGTTCACCGATTTCCTCGTCAGTTCGATGACATCCGAATTTTCGGGCTGCGTGCTCTATGCCGAGATTGCCCGGCGGACCAAAAACCCGGATGTCAAACAGCTGTTCAAACTGCTCGCGCGCGATGAAAGCCGCCATGCGGGCTTTATCAATGAAAGCCTTAAAGACGCTGGGATCGGGGTTGATCTGGGCTTTCTGACCAAGACAAAGAAGTACACTTACTTCCAGCCAAAATTCATTTGGTACGCGGTCTATCTTTCCGAAAAGATTGGATATGCACGCTACATCACGATCTTTCGGCATCTCGAAAAGCACCCGGAAAACAAGTTCCACCCAATCTTCGATTGGTTCGAAGAATGGTGCAATGATGAGTTCCGCCATGGCGAGGCGTTTGCAATGCTGATGCGCGCGGACCCCGACTTGCTCACGGGGCGCAACAAGCTTTGGATCCGGTTCTTCCTGCTCTCGGTCTATGCCACCATGTATGTGCGCGACCATGCGCGGCCCGTGTTCCATAAGGCGCTGGGCGTCGACCCGACCGAGTATGATTACGAGGTGTTCAAGATCACCAACCAGATCGCGCGGCAGGTCTATCCGGTTGAGCTTGATATTGACGATCCCAATTTCCGCGCCCGGATGGAGAGCCTGCGCCTCGCGGCCGACCGGATCGAAGATGGAAAAGAGCAAGGCGGCCTTGGTGGCTTTGCAAAGCGCATTAGCGGCATGGCGGGTGCAGGTTGGAACTTTGCGCGGATGTATTTCCACCGGACCAAGCCCAACACGCTGCCGCAATCGATCAGGCTCCAGCCTGCATGGTAAGCTGGGAAGGCCATATTATCCCGTTCATTGTGACTGTGGCGATCTGGTTTTTAGCCACTGGCTTGATCGCGTTCTCGGTCAACAATGGCGCGGATGAACGCGCCTCGTTCCGCCGCAATGTGGTGCTCGGTGGCGCTGCGGGGATTGGCGGGCTGATCATGGTCCTCATTTCTGCGCAGTCGGTCTCCACAATCGCGGTCTATGCGAGCTTTGTCGGGGCTCTTCTGGTGTGGGGTTGGCATGAAATTGGCTTTCTGACGGGTGCTGCCGCTGGCCCTCGGCGCGAGGCGTGTCCCCCGGGTCTGCGCGGATTTGACCGGTTTAAGGAGGCAAGCGCCACCATCATCCACCACGAAGTGATCCTGGCGCTCACCGCAATGATGCTGATCTCGCTCAGCTGGAACGCGCCCAATCAGATCGGGGCGACGGTGTTTGTGCTGCTGTTTGGCCTGCGTCTTCTATCGAAAATAAACCTGTTCGCAGGTGTCCCAAATTCAACCACAGAGATGCTTCCGGTGCATCTCGACTATTTAAAAAGCTATTTCGGTCGCAACCGAATGACATGGTTGCTTGGCGGATCGATCCTAGCGGTCGGGACGCTGGCATGCTGGTTTGCCAGCCTTGCAATTGCGGCGGCGCCAGCCAGCGCAGAGATGGTGGGGGCAAGCCTTCTCACCGCTTTGTGCCTGCTCGGCGCGTTGGAGCACGTATTTTTGGCCCTCCCCTTTCGCGACGGAATGCTGTGGGGATGGGCTTTCGCTAGGCCGCGTGGGCCCAAAAACATGAATTCAAACAGCGGCGAATACGGGGTTGAGCCCGTGCGCGCTGAGGGGGTAGAGTAGAGATGCAAACAGAGGGCACAAAGATGGATTTCGAAGGCTTTTTCGCTGAGCAGCTGGAAAGCGTGCGCGAAGAGGGGCGTTACCGCGTCTTCACCGATATCAAACGGCACCGCGGGCATTTCCCGCAGGCAACGCGCTTTGTGGGGGAGGAAACCCAAGCGGTCACCGTGTGGTGCTCCAACGATTATCTCGGCATGGGCCAGCACCCCAAGGTCTTGGAAGCCATGCATTCGACGCTGGATGAATGCGGCGCAGGTGCGGGCGGCACGCGCAACATCTCAGGCACCAATCACTACCACGTCGAACTCGAGGCTGAACTCGCTGACCTGCATGGCAAAGAGAGCGCGCTGTTGTTCACCAGTGGCTATGTCTCGAACTGGGCAGGGCTTGGAACGCTGGCCAGCAAGATCCCCGGCTGCGTGGTGTTCTCCGACGCACTTAATCATGCAAGCATGATCGAAGGCATCCGCCACAGCCGCGCGCCCTACAAAATCTGGAAGCACAACGATCCAGAAGACCTTGACCGGCACCTTGCTGAATTCGGCTCCGATGTGCCCAAGCTCGTGGCTTTTGAAAGCGTTTATTCGATGGATGGCGACATCGCGCCTATCGCGGAGATTCTCGACGTGTGCGAAAAACACGGCGCGATGAGCTATATCGATGAGGTCCACGCAGTCGGCCTTTACGGCCCGCGCGGCGGCGGCATTGCTGAACGCGAAGGGTTGATGGACCGGATCACCGTGATCGAAGGAACGCTGGGCAAGGCCTTTGGCGTTATGGGTGGCTATATTGCGGCCAGCCGTGACCTGGTTGATTTCGTGCGGACCTTTGCCAGCGGCTTTATCTTTTCAACCGCGCTTCCCCCTGCGGTGGCTTCAGGCGCAGCGGCCAGCATTCGCCATCTGAAACAGAGCAACGAAGAACGCGACCTGCAAAAACACCGAGTGGAGCAGGTTCGCCGCCAGCTTGATATGGTCGGCATCCCGCATTTACCCAATCCCAGCCACATCATCCCGGTTATGGTGGGGGACGCGAAGAAGTGCAAAATGATAAGCGATTGGCTCATGGACAATCATGGGATTTATGTGCAGCCGATCAACTATCCGACGGTTCCGGTCGGCACAGAGCGGCTGCGGCTTACCCCTTCGCCCGTTCACGATGATGGCGACATAACCCGGCTTATCGATGCGCTGAGCGAAATCTGGTCTCAATGCGAATTGGCACGCGGGAAAATCGCTGCTTAAGCGGCTCTATAACTCAGGGTTTAGAAAGGGCGTAGGGCTGGAAGCGGGCGCCGGCTCAGCTTCGAGCAATCCGCGCGCCTGAGCCTCAGCAAAGATTTCGACAAATTCGGGCACACCCAGCCCTGGATGAGCGGAATCTCGCGCGCGTTCAAGATTATCAAGCTTGCCTTCGCCTTCAACGATGACAACACCCACCATCCCGGCTGCGTAGTGGGGAACGCATTGAAAGCCATAAATGCCGGGCGCAGGCACAACGTAAGAGACTTCTTCGTTGATCTCCCCTTCCCAACCTCTTGATCCTTCGGGCAGCATAGCCGCAATCGAGGAGGACTGGTGACTGGTTTCTGTAGGAATAAAGCGGATTGTGTCGCCGACTTTGGCCGTGACCAAGCGTGGTTTAAACACATGGAGTTCGCCGGGATCGTCGGGATCGACCGTATACATGAAAATGTCGATCACCCTGCCCGTGGGCTCTACCTCAAGCTCTTCAAAATCCGCTGCGGGAATGGCTTCTGGCGCTTCAATCGGTTCGGGGATTGGCCGATCACACCCTGACAATGCCAACCCTGACCATGCCAGCATTGCGGCGGCGATGAATGAAATACGCTTCATGATCCCTCGTCAGCGCAGTCCGGTTGGAAGCAAAAGTAAAACGCCCTGCAGGCCGAGAAGAGTGTCGGTCTGCAGGGCGCTTCGGTTTTCGCGGTATGGAAACCTGTTATTCGCCGTTGGTCTGTAGATAGGCAATCACATCGGCGCGGTCTTGTGCGTCTTTCAGACCAGGGAACGCCATACGAGTGCCAGGAATGTAATCACGCGGTGCTTCGAGATATTCGAACATCACGTCTTCGGTCCAAGTGATGCCGCTGCTTGCATTGGCGTCTGAGTAATTGAAGCCTTCGATTGAACCGGCTTCGCGGCCGATGATGTTGTAAAGCGATGGGCCAACGCCGTTCTTGCCTTCTTCGAGAAGGTGACATGTGCGGCACTGTGCGAAGACGGTTTCGCCAGCGGCGGCATCGCCCGTCAGATCAGCGAAGGCAACGTCAGCGGCTGGCGCTTCTTCAGCGGCAGGCTCAGGTGCTTCGGCTTCAGCGGTTTCAGTTTCGGTTGAAGCTTCTTGAGAAGCAGGGCTTTCACCGCAGGCCGAAACAGCGACAAGGCTGGCCAGTGCAACGGTGCTCAAAGCAAACTTACGCATAATGAATGTCTTCCCTCTACATTTATTGGCAGACCCAAAGGAAACGTTCAGGGCCGTAACCGGTTGTCCTGGCTGAAAAAAGCCAGGGCCGATCGCACGCGTATATCCCAAACGGCGAGTGACCTCCTAGCCGTAACGCGCAAGCTGGCGAGAGGTTTCCGAAAAAAGTGAAGAGCTTTCTCGACCTTACGTATCACCGGCAAGCCACAATCAAGCAACCGGGTTATCGTGCAAAAAATTTGCCTCTTACAGCGGGCGCGCTAAAGCGATGGCCTATGAAAAACATACATTGGCATTCAAAGCTCGTCCTGGCGCTCATCATCTTTGTCCCGCTGTTCTTTATGGTCGCAGCGCTCGGCACAAAGATCGGCATGTGGAGTTGGCAGGTGGGGCTTGGACTGCTTGTCATCACTGCGGGACCATTCGTGATAGGTGCGTTAGGCATTGCGGCGATTGTGTCGCTGATCATTGCTCTTATCAAAAAGCCGCGAAGCAAATTGGCGATGGGCATTGCCGGCCTTGGGATTTTGGTCCCGGTCGGCGCGCTGGGAATGCTGGGTTCAGCCGCGGGCACTGCGGGCGCCAATCCGATCCACGATATCGCCACCGACACCGCCAACCCGCCACAGTTTTCTGCGGAAACCTTGGCCGCGCGCTCACAAAGTGATGCCAACGCGCTGAATGATTACCAAACGCCATTGGGTGACTTGGAAATGTATGCAGGCGCTGCGCCGGAACTCGCGATCAAGAGCCACGCGCAGATCATCAATGACACTTATGCCGAACTGTCTCCGCTCCCACTGGCGGGCGCGAGCAAGGCCGATGCCGTGGCGGCTGTGGCGGCGGCAATGGGCCGCATGGGGCTTAGCGAAATCCGTCAAGACGCAGAAGAAGGCCGAGTGGAAGGTGTTGCTGAGACCTTCTGGTTTGGCTTTAAAGATGATGTCGTGGCGCGGATCGGTGAGCAGGAAATCGACTTCCGATCGGTAAGCCGGGTTGGCCAAAGCGACCTTGGCGCCAATGCCGCGCGAATAGCGGAACTGCGCGAACTGGTCGCACAGCAGATTGGCCAACGGTAACGCTAGCGAAAAGTCGTCGCTGCCAGCGCACTGCGCTGAAACACGGTGAGCACGCACAGCCCGGCATAGGCGTAGGCGATCACGCCGAACCACGGCGGGAACAGACACATTGCGATGAACACCGCGATGGTCTCTGTCCCTTCGGCAAGACCCGTCGAGTAGAAAAAGCTCTTCTTGCCATGCGCCTCCGTCTCCACCCCGCGCTCAGCCGCGATGACAGCGAAGGCGAGGAAGCTCACGCCAGTGAGCACGAAGCTTGCGACCAGCACCAGAGCGGGCAGAGTGTTCTCAGCCGCCATGACGCCAAAGCCCAAGGGGACGGCGACGTAAAAGGCGAAGTCTGCAACAATGTCGAAATAGCCACCCAAAGGTGTCGGCGCGGTGGCGCGGGCGACCGCTCCGTCAAGCCCATCGAGCACCCGGTTGGCGACGATAAGCGCGAGCCCCAGCCAAACCTCGCCAAATCCTATCGCGACCGCCCCGCCCAGCCCTATCGCGAGCCCCAAAGAGGTGAGCATGTTGGCGGTGATACCGGCCCTTGCCAGAACCAGCCCGGCGCGGTTCAGGGGCGGGTCGATTAACGGGCGCAGCCGCGCATCAAGCATTGCGTTCGCCTACCATGTGACGAGCCCAATCCACGCGCCGGTCATCGCGCTGGCGATATTGCCTGCAATCCAGCTCTTGATCCCCAACCCCGCTGCCTCTGCACGGCGCTCAGGGCAGAGCGTGCCGATGGTCGAAACTAGCAGGCCTATGCTCGCCAGATTGGCAAAGCCGCACAAAGCATAGGTCACGATCAAAGTGCCGCGCGGTGACAAAGTGCCGTCTTCCAAAGCGGCCAGCTCCAGAAAAGCGACATACTCGTTAAGGATCGCCTTGGTGCCCATCAAACTGCCAGCCGCCTGTGCCTCTGCCCATGGCACACCGAGCAACCACATGAACGGCGCAAAGACCCAGCCGAAAATACGCTTTAGGGTCAGCGGCTCGTCACCAACTAACGGCAACAGCGCCAAGATTTGATCGGTCAGCGCCACCAGCGCGAAAACCACGATAATCACCGCGATCACAGCGAGGAACAGCTGCATCCCGTCCATCGTGCCTTTGACGATGGCATCGATGCTGGAGGCGTAGGATAGACTCGGCTCGTCATCCTCCGCCACCTCAGTCTTGGGTTCTTCGCTTCCTGGCACCATTAGCTTGGCGACCAACAATGCTGCGGGGAGCGACACCAAGGAAGCGGAGATCAAATGCCCCGTCGCGCCCTCGCCCAAAACGCCTTGCAAGGTGCTCGCATAAAGCACCAGCACCGCGCCGCTGATGCTCGCCATCGTCAAAACCATAATCTGGAACAGCTCTGCCCGGCTCACCCGAGCAAAATAGGCGCGCACCACCAAGGGGCTTTCGACGACACCCAGAAACAGATTTGCTCCGCCCGACAGACCCACAACCCCGCTCACCCTTAGCGTGCGTTGAAGCGCCCATGACAGGCCTTTCACCGCGAGGCGCAAGATGCCCCAATGCCACAAGAGCGCCGCGAGCGCGGAGAACACGATCACCAGCGGCAAGATCTGGAATGCAATGATCAGTGGAGGATCCGCGCCCTCTTGCAGTTCGAAAGGAACCGGCGCTCCGCCGAGATAGCCGAACATGTAGGAGGAGCCCGCAAGCGTCGCCTGCTCAATCGTGCGCACCCCGTCGTTGGCGGCGCGCATCACGTCCCAGATGAACGGCACCCGCACGATCACCAAGGCCAACACCCCCTGCATCGCGAGCGCACCCGCGATCCATTGCCAGCTCGGCCGCCCTTTGCGGTCCTCGCTCAGCGCCCATGCGATGAGCAGCAAGACGGCGATCCCAAGACCCCCGCGAAACTGGTCAAACAGCTCCACGCCTTAGGCCCTTACCCGCGCATCCAAGTGTGGTATTTCTCGACATAGGAGAGCAGCTTTTCAGGCTTGCGCGCTTTCTTCCACTCGCCGGCTGCAAACTTGTTGCCCTCGGCCATGGTGGGATAGGGGTGGATGGTTCCGAGCACCTTGTTCAGCCCAAGCTTGTGCTTCATCGCGAGCGTGTATTCCGCCAGCATCTCGCCCGCATTGTAGCCAACAATCGTCGCGCCAAGGATTTTGTCTTTGCCCGGCGGCGTGAGCACTTTGACAAAGCCTTTCACCTCATTCTCAGCAATCGCGCGGTCGAGATCATCGAGATCATAGCGGGTGACCTCATACTCGATGCCCTGCTCTTTTGCCTCGGTCTCATTGATCCCAACCCGCGCGATTTCAGGATCAGTGAAGGTGACCGCGGGGATGACCGAGTAATCCGCTTTGAACTTTTTGAACTGGCCGAACAGCGCGTTGACGCTGGCAAACCAAGCCTGATGGCTCGCGGTGTGAGTGAATTGAAACGGCCCAGCGACATCGCCGCAAGCGAAGATGTTTGGGAATTTGGCGGCGAGAAATTCATCGGTGTTGACGGTTTTCGCGGTGTCGATGCCCAGCTCTTCCAATCCATAGCCCGTAAGACGCGCCGCCCTGCCTACCGCAACGATCAGCGTGTCGAAAGGCACCGCGACCTCGCCCCCCTCATGCTCTGCGATAACCTCACCCGACGCGACCCTGACCGCCTTGTGGCCGGTTAGAACGGTGACGCCCGCTTCTTCGAGCGCCGCCTTGGCCAAGTCAGAGACTTCGGGGTCTTCGCGGCCCATGATCCGGTCGGCCATCTCGATCTGCGTAACAGCAGAGCCAAGCCGCGAAAGGCTTTGCGCGATCTCGCAGCCAATCGGTCCGCCGCCCAGGATCGCGACGCGCGCAGGCGGTGCCTCCATCTCAGCAAAGGCATCCCACATCGTGTCAGAGGTGAGGTATCCGCTGTGTGCCAATCCCTCAATCGGCGGCACGAAAGGCGCGGCGCCCGCTGCGATCACTATCGAGCGGGTGGTAAGCCGCTGCGTCTCGCCATCGTGCCGCGCGATCTCGACCGTCCATGGATCGACGATCTTCGCATAGCCCGCGACACAATCAACGCCGAGGCTCTCATAGCGCTCAACGCTGTCATGCGGCTCGATGGTTTTGACCGCTTCCATCACCCGAGCGACGGTCTGCTTGAAGGGCACGACCGGCTCCTGCGCCTCCAGTCCGTACTTGTCGGCATGGCGCATTTGGCTTGCGACCTTGGCGCTTTTGATCAACGCTTTGGAAGGGACACAGCCTGTGTTGAGGCAATCACCGCCCATCTTATGCGCTTCGACCAGTGTTACCTTCGCTTTGACAGTGGAGGCGATCAACGAAGAGACCAGTCCTGCCGCGCCTGCGCCGATCACCACCATATTGCGGTCATAACTCTTTGGACGGGTGAAGCCGCGATAGACTTTGCGCCGCTGGATGAAGCCGACGATCCCTTTGGCGATCCATGGGACGATGGCGAGGAGGACAAAACTGCCGATAAGCGCGGGGGATAAGAGGCCCGACGTGCTCTCAATCTGCGCCAGCTGCGTGCCCGCATTCACGAACACCATGGTCGCAAGCAGCATACCGATCTGGCTCACCCATGCGAAAGTCCATGTCTTGATCCGGGTCAGCCCCATGACAAGATTGACCACGAAGAACGGGATCAGCGGGATCATCCGGATGGTGAAGAGGTAGAATGCCCCGTCGCGCTCCAGCCCGTCATTGATCGCCTTTAACCGGTCACCAAACCGACCTTCGATGCTGTCCCTCAGCACATAGCGCGAGGCAAGGAAGGCCAATGTCGCGCCGAGCGTTGAGGCGAAGGAGACAACAATTGTGCCGGTCGCAAGCCCAAACAATGCCCCCGCCGCAATCGTCATGATCGCCGCGCCGGGGAGCGAGGCGGCGGTCACCGCGACATAGATCAGGAAAAACACCCCGATCACCAGAGCAGGGTTTTCAGCATAGAAACCGCGCGCGTCGTCGACGACCTGCTTGATCCCCTCCAACGTCAGATACGATCCGAGATCAAATATGAAATAGGCGGCAATCAGCGCAACGAGCGCCAGAATGATGAGCAGTTTCTTCACAAATATCCCTTTTGCAGCCCGTTCGCCTGCTATGCCCGCGCGGTTACTTTTCGCGAGCAAGTAGTGCGTATTTGGAAATCCAGCGATTGTCGATCCAGTGTTTGAGGCGACCGACCCAGCGTCCTTCAAAAGATGTCGGCCCATAGCTGCCAATCGCACCGCCATCACCGGTTGCGATCAAATAAAGCGAGCTTGGACGCGGACGATAGACCTTAAACGGCGCTTCGCCCTCCATCACCGCGCGAAGGTTGGCCGCCAGCACCGGCCCTGTATGCACGGCGTGAACACCGGAATGGGGCACAGCGGTGTCTGTCCTTGAGGCGCAGTCGCCAGCTGCAAAGATATGCCCATGCGAGGTGGAGCGTTGATAGCGGTCAACGGATACAAACCCTGCCTCATCCACCTCCAGACCGCCTGCTCCAAGCCATTCCGGTGCGTCGCTGCCCAAAGCTGCGATGATAAGATCGGCCTCAATTGTCCGCCCCGCAGCAATCAGCGCTCTCTCTTCAATCCGAGCATTGTCATTGATGATCGCGATTTCTTGAGCGGTGAGCGCGGCGGCAACTTTCCGGCGCACAGCCAACGAGAAAACAGGCAACAGCCCCCCATCTCCGGCAAACAGCGTCACCTCAGGTTTGATCGGCAAATGGGAGGTATTTCGCAGGGCAAAGGCAAGTTCCACCCCGCCCGCGCCTCCACCGATTACCGCGATGCGGGGCGAGGTCGAGGCGGTAGCATTCAATCGCTCTCCAATCCGCTCCACAAACCCATCAATCGGACGCACGTCGATAAGGCGTGGGTCGTCACCCAAAAGGCGTTCAGCCCGCCCCACACCGCCCACATCGATTGATGCGACATCGAAAGAGATGACACCGCTTTCCAAGGTCAAGACCGAGCTGGAGAGCGGATCGATGGAGACGCAGCGATCCATCACAAATTGCGCTCCGGCTGCCTGCGCCAAAGACTGCAAATCCACCAAGCCAATATCTTGCGGATATTGCCCTGCAATCCATCCCGGCACCATTCCTGAATATCGAAGGTGGCGTGACGGTGTAAGCAATGTCGCCCGTTCACACGGCAGACCATGTTTGATCCAGTCCGCCAGAACCGCGACATGCGCATGGCCGCCGCCGATCAGAAGGAGATGTCCGGAATGATCGCTCATTTCACGGGGGAGCATTAGGCGAGTGTATCGCTAAGTCCAGTCGCATGCGCGAATTCGCCAGAATGCGCGGAACCGCGCTGATTTCCGTGCGTTTGCGTGAGGTATCGTGAATGCGATTTTACGCGGTGGCGCGGCATGGGGATCGACGCGCTCAGCAGAACACAGACCATTTGTTGTTTTCGACTGGACGCAAAAGCCCATATGGCACTTGAGACCCCATCCTACGGAACGAAGATTTCGCTCGTCACGTTTTTTCGGCGATTCTTTGAAATCTTGCGGCCAGAAGGCAGCTTTTACTGGTTGGCGATCGTTTATGGCTTGGGGATCAGCCTGCTTTCACTCGCTACACCCATTTCGGTGCAGATGCTGGTGAATACCGTTGCGAACACGGCTTTGACAGCCCCGCTGGTGATGCTTTCGCTGACCTTGTTTGGACTGCTGCTGATCTTCGGTTTGCTTTATGCCTTGCGCATCCATCTGATGGAGCTGTTCGCGCGGCGGTTTTATGCGCGTATGGTGGCCGAGATCTCACTTATCTCGGTCTATGCGCAAGACCCGTTTTTCAGCGACAACAAGGCCTCAGCTCTGTTCAACCGCTATTTCGATGTGGTGAATGTGCAAAAGGCGCTCCCGGTCTTGTTCATCGGAGGCTTTTCCGTCGTTTTGCAGGTCGCAGTGGGGTTTGTACTGGTCTCTCTGTACCATCCGCTGTTCATGGTCTTTACGCTGGTGATGTCGGCGCTGATCTGGTTAATTTGGCTCGTTTGGGGTGCGCGCGCCGTGCGAACCGGGATCGATCTGTCGCATGCAAAGCACAGCACTGCGAACTGGTTGGAAACGGTCGGCGGTTCAAACGGCTTTTTCAAATCGCAGCGCCGCGTGGACTATGCGCTCGACCGGACCGACGAATTCACACACGCCTATTTGAACGAGCGCAAACGCCATTTCCGCCAGCATTTTTCACAAGCGCTCGCATTTCTGGTCTTGTATGCCGGGGCAAGCGCGGCCTTGCTTGGGCTTGGTGGGTGGCTGGTCATTCAAGGGCAACTGACTCTGGGGCAGCTTGTCGCTGCCGAACTCGTCCTTTCGGTCGCCTTTTTCGGCGTGGCTCAACTGGGCACCTATCTCACCTATTTCTACGACCTGTGCGCAGCGATTGAAGAGATCACCTTGTTCTATGACGTCGAACAGGAGGAACCGAGCGGGGAAACCCCACTAACCAATGATGACCACACATTGGTATTTCGGGGTGCGGCGGGCCTCGCACGTGGCAACAAAGCCCAGCTTGACCTCGAAATCCCCACCGGATCAATCGTAATGGCCGCGGCAAGCGACCACGGAGTCCAACGTCTCTTCACCAATATGCTCAGAAAACATGAACGCCCAAATTCGGGTTTCATCACATTGGGCGGGATCGATCTCCAGGATATTGAGGCCTACAATCTGCGCAAGGATGTGCATGTCCTATCCCGACCCACTTTTGTCGGGATGACGGTGCGCGAATATCTCGGTCTTTCTTGCCCAGACACAGCGAGCCAGCGAATGGTGGGCGCGCTTGAGACTGTGGGGCTTATCGATACGATCTCCAGCTTTGACAAAGGGCTCGACACCCCCATCGCATCAACCGGATATCCGCTCTCACAAGTGGAATTGCAGCAATTGAAGCTTGCGAACGCTTTGCTCGAACAACCGCGTGTTCTGGTTATGAGCCGGTTGTTTGATCTGCTCGACGAAGAAAATCTGGCGCGTACGATCCGTGAATTGCGTATCCAATCTTATTCAACCGTTATTTACTTTTCGGGTCGCCGAACGGACCTTGGCTTTGACAAGTTTTTGTATCTTGAAAACGATCGCCAGCGCTTCTTTGAGAGTTTCCAAGACTTTAACTTGGCAGTGCACGGGAAACCGCCCCCAACTCCATCTGGACCGCGTCTTCTGAAGACCCAAACCGCCAGCGCGGCAGGGGAGTAGAGATGGCTCGGGCAAAAGAGGATATGGCGCATTTCACAGCGCTTGCCAGCGTCAAGACGCCAGTGGTGTTCCGCACCGTGTTTGCATTGGTTCTGGCGGCGATTGTCGCGGCGACTGCTTTTCTGATTTATGTACCATGGGTCCAGACGATCGGCGGCCAAGGCGTTGTCACGACGCTTAACCCCAATGAACGGCAGCAAGAGATCAACGCTTTGGTCTCTGGCAGGATCGAAGAATGGTTCGTCAACGATGGCGACCGGGTCGAAATGGGCGATCCCATCGCGCGCATCGCGGATATTGATCCCAATCTCGTCCAGCGGCTCGAAGCTGAGCGCGCCCAAGTTGAAATCCAGCTGCAAGCCGCGCGCAACGCGCAAGCCACCGCAGAAATTGACCTTCGCCGGATGCAGGAATTGTTCGACGCCGGACTGAGCGCGCGCCGCGAGTTTGAGCAAGCGCAGATCCGGGTCGAGGAAATGCGCGGGCGCGTTGCCGAAGCGCAGGCCAATCTCGCTCGAACAGAAACCAATCTCGCTCGGCAATCTGAACAGCTTGTCACCGCGCCGCGCGACGGCTTTATCCAAAGCATTAATGCAGGCGATGCCGCCACTTTCGTAAGCTCCGGCCAAGTGCTCGCCACCTTCGTTCCTGAAACGCATCAGCGGGTTGTCGAGATTTTCGTCGATGGCCGTGATGTCGCGCTTGTGCAGCCAGGTGAGAAAGCACGGGTTGAATTTGAAGGCTGGCCAGCGGTGCAGTTTAGTGGTTGGCCCTCTGTCGCCATCGGCACTTTCCCTGCGGTGGTGGAAACGGTCGATCAGGTCGCGCAGCCCGATGGCCGTTTTCGTGTCCTGATTTCTGAAGACCCGGATGCCGAACAAAAATGGCCCGAGGACCGCTTTGCCCGGTTCGGAACAGTCGTGAGGTCGTGGATCCTGTTGGAAACTGTGCCGGTGGGCTATGAGCTTTGGCGACAACTCAACAACTTCCCTCCGCAAGTTCCACGAGGCAGTGAGGCCACCACTGCTCAATCCAGCAGACAGTCAACCGGGCAACCAACGGGCTCGGGTGCGTAACCATGCGTGTCGCGGGTGTGTTCGCCGCCTGTCTGGGATTGGCGCTTATGGCACTCGCCCCTGCGATGACGCTTCGCGCTCAAAACATCGAAGCGCTTGAGGACCCGCTCGAAAAGGCGATCACTCAAGGCGCGCTAACGCCAGATGACGTCCTTCGCAGCTCGGCCCTCACTTTTCCCAGCATCCTTGAAAGCTTTGAGCGAGAGGCTGCGGCGCGCAGCGATCAACTGTCGGCTGACGGTGCGTTTGACCTCATCCTCGAAGGCGAGGCCTATGACCGGGTGACCGGCACTTTCTCAGGCGGATACGCTCAGGTCGGCGCGCGCCAACCGATCGCCCCGTTGGGCGCGCAGGTCTATGGCACATACCGCCTGTCCGACGGGCGCTTCCCGATCTACGAAAATATCTACAACACCAACCAGGCGGGCGAATTTAAGGTCGGGGGCCTGCTCTCATTGCTCCGCAATCGCCGCATCGACCAACGCCGATTTGACGTGGAGGACACACGGCTTGCGGCGGGTCAGGCGGAGCTTGATGTGCTGCTCGTACAGCTCAACGTCCAGCACGAAGCGCTCAAAGCGTATTGGCGCTGGGTTGCGGCGGGGGCGGAGATCCGCGTCTATGAAGAATTGCTGGAAATCGCCGATGCGCGGTCGTTTGGAATTTCTCGCCAAGTTCGAGAAGGCGCCACCGCCAGCATCGCGCTTGTTGAGAACGAACAGAATGTCATCCGCCGGCGAACTTTGCTGGCAGAGGCGCAGCGCAACTTTGAAACAGCGAGCAACTCGCTTAGCTTTTACTTGCGCGACACCAATGGTGGTTTGATCACGCCAACGCGCGAGCAATTGCCCGATCAAGAGGCGCTGGCAGCGTTACCCGATATGCAGTCGCTCTTGGCGATGCGGCGCAGCGATATCTTGGAGAACCGGCCCGAATTGCAGACCTTCCGCCTCGCGATAGAGCGGGCGCAGAACAAGGTTGCCCTACGCCAGAATGATCTTCAGCCGCAGCTTGACCTCAATGTCGAACTTAGCCGCGATTTTGGCGCGGTAGGTGATGGCGGGCCGACTTTCGATTCGACAGACACGACGGTCGGGGTGACATTCACGGTTCCTTTGCAACGGCGTGAGGCGCGCGGACGGTTGCAACGTGCAGAGGCTGAGTTGCGCGAGATGGAGCTGCGCGAACGCCGTGTTGCGGATCAGATTCAGGTAGAGCTCGACAACATCCTCACCAATCTCAACGCTGCGCTGCGCTTGGCTACACTCGCCGAAGACGAGGTCGAACAGGCCAGCATCATGGTCGCCGCTGAACGCCGCCGGTTCTCTCTTGGCGCGGGCGATTTCTTCCTCGTGAACCTGCGCGAGGAAAGCGCGGCTGACGCCCGCATCCGACAGATCCGCGCTGACCTGACTGGGAGGCTGGCCGAGGCCAGCTTTAACGCGGCGACGATGAATTTGGCCGAGCTTGGGCTAGAATAGCTAAGCAGCCTTACGTGTTTTGCCGCCCCTCAATCAGCCGGTCGACCAGTGACGGGTCCGCCAAAGTCGATGTGTCGCCAAGCGAGCCGTAATCGTTCTCCGCAACCTTGCGCAAAATCCGCCGCATGATCTTTCCTGAACGGGTCTTGGGCAGGCCGTCGGTGAACTGGATGTGGTCAGGTGTGGCCACAGGCCCAATTTCCGTGCGGACATGGCCGCGCAGCTCTTTGTAGAGATCTTCCGATCCCTCCTCGCCCGCGTTCAAAGTGACATAGCAATAAATGCCTTGCCCTTTGATGTCATGCGGGTAGCCGACAACGGCAGCCTCTGCGACCAGATCGTGCAGCACCAGCGCGCTTTCCACTTCCGCTGTGCCCATGCGGTGGCCTGAGACGTTGATGACATCATCAACCCGGCCCGTGATCCAATGATAGCCATCTGCATCGCGCTTGCAGCCATCGCCGGTGAAATATTTGCCCTTATAGGTCGAAAAATAGGTCTGCACGAAGCGTTCGTGATCGCCATAGACGCTGCGCGCTTGGCCGGGCCAGCTATGGGTGATGCACAGATTGCCATCAGTCGCACCATCCAGCACCGCGCCTTCATTATCAACCAGCTGCGGACGGATGCCGAACATAGGAAGGCCAGCGGAGCCCGGCTTCATATCATGCGCGCCGGGCAGTGTGGTGATCATGCAGCCACCGGTTTCTGTCTGCCACCACGTGTCGATGATCGGGCAGCGCCCTTCGCCGACTGTGTCAAAATACCAGCGCCAGGCTTCGGGATTGATCGGCTCTCCCACTGATCCCAGCAAACGCAGTGAAGACCGATCACGGCTCGTCACAAACTCATCGCCTTCGCGCATTAGCGCGCGTATCGCGGTCGGCGCGGTGTAGAGGATATTGACCTTGTGCTTTGCCACCACATCCCAGAACCGACCAAAATCGGGATAGTTGGGCACGCCTTCGAAAATCAGGCTGGTCGCGCCGTTTAGCAGCGGGCCGTATACGAGATAAGAGTGCCCGGTGACCCAGCCAATGTCTGCGGTGCACCAGAAAATCTCGCCCGGCATATAGTCGAAAATGTAGTTGAAGGTGGTTGCGGTCCACACGCCGTATCCGCCGGTTGTGTGGAGGACGCCTTTGGGCTTCCCGGTTGAGCCCGAGGTGTAGAGGATGAACAGCGGGTCCTCCGCCGCCATAACCTCGCATGGGCAATCAGCATCCGATTTCACATCGTGAAACCAGTGGTCGCGACCCTCGACCATTGGCACGTCGAGCCCGGTATGCTGCACCACCAAGACACCCTCGACCGCCACACCTTCGCGTTCGAGCGCGGCATCGACATTGGCTTTCAATGGAACGCTTTTGGTCCCGCGCAGGCCTTCATCAGCGGTCACCACAAAACGGCTTTCGCAATCGGTGATCCGGCCTGCGAGCGCTTCGGGGGAAAAGCCACCAAAGACCACCGAATGGATTGCGCCAATCCTCGCGCAAGCGAGCATTGCGGTCGCGCCTTCGACGATATTGGGCATGTAGATCGTGACCCGTTCGCCTTTGGTCACGCCAATGGCTTTGAGAGCGTTGGCCATCTCGACCACTTCGACGAAGAGCTGCGCGTAGCTGATCGTTCGTGACGGTGTGGCGGGATCATCGGGTTCGAAGATCAACGCGGTTTGATCCCCGCGCGCATTGAGATGCCGATCAACCGCGTTGTGGCACAGGTTTAGCGCGCCATCGGCAAACCACTTAATTTCGACAGGGTCATAAGACCATTCGCCGCCATGTGCGGGTGCGCTCGCCCATTCAAGCCTCTCCGCCTGACCCAGCCAGAACGCATCAGGATCCGAGATCGAATGCGCGTACATCGCTTTATATTGTTCTTCGGTGCAGCGCGTGTCTTGATCGCCAACCGGGCGCTTCACAAATTCGCTCACGTCTCAATCTCCCTTTGGCGATGGTTTAGGGTCAGCGGCTTGGCCCTGTCTATATGCTTACTGTCCATATCTTTGCAGGTCTTCGGGTGTGTCGATGTCGATTAGCCATTCGGGCGGGCATGGGGCGATCTCACCTTGTGCGAGCAGTTTGCGAGCACCTGTGTCGCCGCTAAGCTGGGTCAGCGCTGGGAGATGATCTCTGCCAAACACCGCAGGCGGCATCGGGGTTTCGCCAATGCCAGAGGTGATGATGGTCTCCGGGGCATCCACCGCAAGAATGAGCTTTGAATAATGCGTCCAGGGGACCTTGGGCATATCCGCCAGCGTGATCAGCAATTTGTCGATACGCTCCTCCATCGCACGCTTAGCCGCCAAGGCAACCGACGTTCCCATCCCTTCAGCGGCTCGGTGATTGACAACAGGCTCAAACCCGCATTCGCGCCAGCCCGGTTCGCACGGATGCGCGTCTTTGGAGCAGATCACGCAAGCCAAATCGAAACCGCGCGCGCCAATGGTCCATGCAACATGTTCGCCCATCATCGTGCCGCGGATCGGGACGGTGAGCTTGTCCATCTCGCCAAATCGCTGCGACCGACCAGCGGCGAGGATCGCAATGCCGAGCCGGATCCTAGCCACTGCGCACCTCAAAATCGGCCTCGTCATAGGCGCGGATCACCTCGGCCAGCGTGGACAGCGCCAAAGTCTGAGGGTCGCGTGAGGAGTGGAACAGGCCAATAGGTGCGCGAATGCTATCGATTTGCACTTCGCTGACACCGCGCGCGCGCAAAGCCTCGCAGCGGGCGGTATGCGCCCGCCGCCCTCCCATCGCGCCGATATAGAAATGCGGCATTGCAAGCGCACGGGCCATCAGCTCGGTTTCCCAATCGTGATCATGGAAAAGGAAGACGGTGGCGGTCCAAGGGTCAGATTGGAGAGCGCTTGTCTGGTCGATCTTTTGCAGCCGATCCGCCCCGATCTGGTGTTTTTCAAGACTGTTCAACACGCGTTGGTCAGGCGTCAAAACTTTGGTCCAACACCCCATAGTGCGCCCAAGCTTCGCCAACGCCTCCACTCCAGCACCATGACCAACAATTTGCATCTGCGGGTCTGGCCAGTAGCCAAAAGCGCCTGTGCCCTGATCGGGGTTGAAGCGTGATGGCCGCCAACCGGGCCTATGCCTCGCGCCGTTTGGAGACACTTCAATCGAGAACGGTGTTCGTCCTCTCCAACTGCCAAGGCAGGCTGCCGAAAAATCTTCGTCATCAAGCGGGCAGAAATGGACGTCCAACCCTCCTCCGCATGGCAGCTTAATATCCAGATAGGGCGAACCCGCGCCATAACGCACAATTCTGGGCTCGCTCGTCTTGAGCACTTCCAATGCGTCGGCGACGACCGCATTTTCGATACAGCCCCCTGACAAAGAGCCAGCAAATTCTCCATTTTCGGCGACTCCCATGATCGTGCCGGGGTTGCGCATGGATGAGCCTTCGACAGCGCATACGGTGACCAGAACCGTGCGCTCACCGCGCAATCGCGCTTCGTTTAGAAACAGGCAGACGGGATGAAAGTCGAGCAGCAGGCTCACGCTGGCGGCTTACTCGGTCAAGCTCGCAAGATAAGCGATAATCGCGCTGCGGGTCTCATCGTCGCTGACCGTACCGACTTCCATCTCTGAGCCCGGCACGGTGCCGGATGGATCAGCGAGATAGCGATCAAGGCTCGCCTCGTCCCAAGTGATCTGGGAGGCAGCAAGCGCCTCGGTATAGGGATAGCCGTCCAGCGACCCTGCGACCCGGCCAACCACACCGTGAAGATTGGGCCCGGCAGTTGATCCTGCGCCTGGTTCGACGACATGGCAACTCGAGCAACGCGCAAATGCCTCTTGGCCCATCGCAACCAAGCCTGCCGCGCCATCACCGGGAGGCGCAACGGCTGCAACCTCGGGCGCGCCCCGTTCGCGCACAACGATCTGCTCGACCACTTCGGGTTGCTCAGAAGAGCCGCAGGCAGTCACCATGATTGTGAGCAATCCGGCGACAAGAGCCGCTTGTTTATGCATTTCAGTACCCCTCAATCCCGATCAGGCGCGGTCTTTAAGCGAATTGCTTGGCAATAGGCAATTCGCGCAGGCGCCGCCCGCTTGCGGCAAAGATCGCGTTGGCGAGAGCGGGAGCGGCAGGCGGCAGGCCCGGTTCCCCCGCGCCGCCAATAGGCACATCGCCGCTATTGATCAAAGCGACCTCGATATTGGGCACCTCTCCCATTCGCAGCATCTTGTAATCGTGGAAGTTGCTTTGGACGATTGCGCCGTCCTCCAGCTCCAACTCGCCATACATCGCAGCGGTCAGTCCGAACACAATCCCACCCTCAATCTGGTTGCGGAAACCATCGGGGTTCATGACATATCCGGCATCGCACACCGCCCAGATATTGGTCATTTCAGGCTTGCCAGAAGACATGTCGACTTCAACCACTTCGGCAACGATGGTGCCAAAGCTTTCGACTATGGCGACGCCTTTGGCTCGCCCTCCTGAATCGCTGCCACCCCAGCCGCTGATCTCAGCCACTTTTTCGAGCACAGCCTTCTGGCGCGGGGCATTGCCAAGCATCGCGAGACGGTATTCGAGCGGGTCGGTGCCTGCTGCATGCGCAGCTTCATCGATAAAGCTCTCAATGAAAAAGCCCTGCTGCGAATGGTCAACCGATCGCCAAGCTTGGAACGGCAAATGCAGCTCTGCCTCTGCCACACGGATCGAGGTGTTGGCGATGTCGTACATGGCGGGCACGCAGGCCTCTGCCGGATCGTGGCGCTGGGTGAAGACGTGGTCAAAGGCGGTCAGTGTCCCGCTTTCATCCAGTCCCGCGCGCATTCTTGCCGTGTCAGCGCATCGATACAGCGCCTTTTGCGTGTCTTCCTCGCGGCTCCAGATCATTTTGACTGGATAGCCCGTGGTCTGCGCCACCCGGGCCGCCATCGCGACATATTCAGAGCCAAGCCGCCGCCCAAACGCGCCGCCCAAATAGGGATGGTGAATGGTGATGTCGTCGGCGCCAATCCCAAGCGTGCTTGCAACCTCAGACCGCGCCATCAAAGGCACCTGTGTGCTCGTCCAGATATCGCATTTGCCATCAGCCACATGCGCGGTGCAATTGAGCGGCTCCATCGGAGCGTGTGCGAGATAAGGCGCCTTGTATTCGGCGTTGATGGTGGTCGCGGCGCTTGCCAGCGCATCTGCCGCGTTGCCTTTGGCAGCCGCCTCTTCACCGCCGGTCTCTCCGGCTGCATCCAACGCAGCGGCGAAGACAGCGAACTGGTCTTCCATCGTTTTGACCGGGCTTTCCGACTGGCTCCACTCGATATCAATCGTGTTCACCGCCTGCTGGGCCTGCCAATAGCTGTCAGCCACCACCGCGACGAAATTGCCCATATTTAGGATTTGCAACACGCCGCTCATGCCCTGAGCGCGGCTCGCATCCATGCTGAGTGCTTCGGTACCCGGAACCGGAGGACGGACCACGGCGGCATAAGACAGATCGAGTTCCGCTGGCGCTGCGTCAATGCCAAACTCAGCCGTTCCGTTGACCTTTGCTGGGATATCAGTGCGCGCCTTGCTGCGGCCCATAAGGCGGAATTGATCGCTGGTCTTGAGCACCGGCGTCTGATCCATTGGCTGTTCGGCGGCAGCGCTCGCAAAATCAGCATAAGGCGCAGAATTGCCCGAGGCTTCGTGGATCAAAGTGCTGTCGCGGGTGACGATCTCGTCCGCGGGCACGCTCCATGCGTCCGCCGCGGCCCCGACCAACATCTTGCGCGCCGAAGCGCCCGCAATCCGCATCGAGAATTGGCCTGTGGTGCGGATCGAGGAGGAACCGCCTGTAATCAAGGCATCAGCCGCGCGCGCCATATGGGTGAACAGGCCGTTCCAGGTCGGCTCAATCCAATCGGCCGCGTTCATGGTGAAAGGGGCGATGAACATGCGTGCCGTATCGGTCACCACATAGCTGCCATCGGCAGGCGCCTGCATCACGCGGACCTTGTCCCAATCCGCATCAAGCTCATCGGCAAGCATCTGACCCAGCACCGAATGCGCGCCCTGCCCCATCTCGCAATGCGGAACGATGGCGGTCACGACGTTATCAAGGCCGATTTTGACCCAGCTGTTGATCAGCTGCTCGCCTTCGCCGCCCGCCACTTTGGAAGCGAGGCTGTCGATGGGGTTGCCGGGGCGAACGCCGATACCGATCAGCAAACCGCCACCAGCCAGCACGCCTGCGCCGATAAAGCCGCGGCGGCTCCATTTGCCCAGGCTAGAGCGTTCTTTCTTTTCGCTGCTTTTGGGAGTCATGTCGTTCATGGCCTATGCCTCCTCTTGACGCGGTTCAACTTGACCAGAGGCGACTTTGATCGCGCGGCGGATGCGGGTGTAGGTGCCGCAGCGGCAGATATTGCCCGACATGGCAGCATCGATATCGTCATCTGATGGGTTTGGGTTGTTGCGCAACAAGGCGGTCGCGCTCATAATCTGGCCCGATTGGCAATATCCGCATTGCGGCACTTGCTCAGAGACCCATGCTTGTTGGATCGCCGACAGCTCTCCATCAGGCCCAGCGATACCTTCAATAGTGGTCAGCGCACGGCCCTCTGCTTGGGCCACCGGGGTGGAGCAGCTGCGTACAGGCTGGCCATCCAAATGCACCGTGCAAGCCCCGCATTGCGCGATCCCGCAGCCAAATTTGGTGCCTGACATTCCTAGCTTTTCACGCACGACCCAAAGAATGGGCATGGCTGGGTCAGCGTCGACCTCCACCGGTTCGCCGTTCAAGATAAAACTCGCCATTGAGATTTCCCCGCAGATGATGTCGGTTTCACTTCGCAATGTATATAAGCGACTGATGATTGGAAAGAGCTAATGGCCGAAATCAGTTTTGACGACTTTCTCGCGGTCGATATCCGCAAAGGCACCGTGATCGCCGCCGAGCCATTCCCCGAAGCGCGCAAGCCCGCGATCAAGCTGCAAGTCGATTTTGGCGAGGATGTCGGGGTCAAAAAAAGCTCAGCGCAAATCACCGATCACTACGCGCCCGAAAGTCTCGTCGGGCGCGGCGTGATGGCTGTGGTAAACTTCCCCCCGCGCCAGATCGGCCCCTTTATGTCGGAAGTGCTGGTCTTGGGCTTCGCCGATTCGAATGGAGCCATCGTGCTTTGCGCCCCGGATCACGATGTCCCGGACGGCGCGCGCTTGATGTAATGCGACAATCTTTGCAGTGATTGCTCTCATCGCTTGCGCATGGCGATCTTTGCGGGAATAGAGGTTTGCACAAACAAAAACCAAAAATCGGTCGCATTGTTCTTATTGGGGGGAATTAGACAATGGCAGTCTCTGATCACGTCGATCTAGAAACATTCATGGAAGGCGTGAAAAAGCGCAATCCGGGGCAAACCGAATTTATCCAGGCGGTCCACGAAGTGGCGCAGGATATCTACGAATTCATGGCGGATAAGGTGGAGTATCACGAAGCGCAGATTCTGCGCCGGATCGCCGAACCTGACCGCATCGTCTCTTTCCGCGTGTGCTGGGAAGACGACAATCACAATATCCGCGTGCAGCGCGGCTGGCGGGTACAGAACAACAATGCAATCGGCCCATACAAAGGCGGCATCCGCTTCCACCCAAGCGTGACTGAGAGTGTTCTGAAATTCCTCGCCTTTGAGCAGACCTTCAAGAACTCCCTCACCGGCCTTCCTATGGGCGGCGGCAAAGGCGGCGCGAACTTCAACCCGCGCGGCAAGTCTGACGCGGAAGTGATGCGGTTCTGCCAAAGCTTCATGTCAGAACTCTACCGCCATATCGGCCCCAACACCGACGTGCCTGCCGGCGACATTGGCGTTGGCGGACGCGAGATTGGCTATATGTTCGGCCAGTACAAGCGCCTTACCAATCGCTGGGAAGGCGTGTTGACCGGCAAGGGTCAGGAATATGGCGGCTCGCAAATGCGGCCAGAGGCGACCGGATACGGCGCGGTCTATTTCCTGCAAAACATGCTCAAGCACCAAGGCGCTGATGTCGAGGGGCACTCGGCTGTCATCTCAGGATCGGGCAATGTCGCAACACACGCTGCGGAGAAGATCACCCAGCTGGGCGGCAAGGTTCTCACCCTGTCCGATTCCGGCGGCTTCATCCACGATCCCGACGGCATCGACCAAGAGAAGATCGACTTCGTCAAGCATCTGAAGACCGTCAAGCGCGGCCGGATCAGCGAATATGTCGATGAGTTCAACGGCGCGGAGTATCACGAGGGACAGCGCCCTTGGGGCATCGCGGCTGACCTCGCGCTACCCTGCGCAACACAAAACGAACTCAACGAAGACGAAGCCAAAACGCTCGTCGGCAATGGCTGCAAAGGCGTCTCCGAAGGCGCGAATATGCCGACCACTCTTGAGGGCGTGAAGGTCTTCCACGACGCCAAAATCATGTATGGCCCCGGCAAAGCGGCCAATGCTGGCGGCGTTGCGGTGTCGGGTCTGGAGATGAGCCAGAACTCAGAACGGATCAGCTGGAACCAAGAGCGGCTCGGCGACATGCTCACCGAACTGATGGCGGGCATCCACGAAAAATGCACCGAATATGGCGACCAAGGCGACGGCTATGTCGACTACGTGAAGGGCGCCAATATCGCAGGCTTCAAGAAAGTGGCCGACGCGATGCTGGCCTTTGGTGTGGTGTAAGGATCAGCGCAATTCAGCGAAGAAGGGGCGTCCCGGTTGGGGCGCCCTTTTTTGTTGGGCGGGGGGCGAGCTTTGATCGAAAGCAAAGCATCAGCGCTCAATCCTGCCACGAAACCCGGTTTTGTTGCTAGCTCGATGGTCAATTATTGATTAGGCAAATCGCCCGGAGTCTGATAATCCGCAACCGCTGACGTCGAAATTTGCGACGGACTTCGGATTTTGACGATCGCCGCTTGCCTTAATTGGCCCCGGCGTAAACCAGACGACGACTTCCTTTCATTTAACGATTCAATGCACAACCGTTACGCATGTCGCGGGACGGCAACCTTATGCGTTCTTGAAGGGAACCAACATGAGCAAGACTGGAACTGTTAAGTTCTTCAACACAGACAAGGGTTATGGATTCATCGAGCCTGAGGACGGTTCGGAGGACAGCTTTGTCCATATCAGTGCCGTGCAGGCCGCGGGCATGCAAACACTCGATAAGGGCCAACGCCTAAACTTCGAAGTCGAGATTGGCCGCAATGGCAAGGCAAGCGCGGTCAATCTAACCGCTGCCTCTTAATCCGCGCATCCCATCTCCTCTCGCGCGCCTTAGCGACCTGCTGCGCGAGAGGAGATCTTGAATAAGCTAACGCCTCTTTGAAAAGGGAAATTATGAGCCAGTCATTCGAATTTTATAATGCGCGCGCGGAAGAGGCGGCACGTGAAGCGCAAGAAGCAACTCTCAACAATGTCCGCGAGCGCAATCTGCGTGCGGAAAAAACTTGGCGCGGGTTGGCTGACCAGGCACTAAGAATAAAGGCTGATCGTGAAAAGGCTGATCGCGAACGCATCGCGCGCAAAGAAGCCGAGGCCTTTTCAATTCCTAACGGTTAAGCCTGCAGTCTAAAATTCTAAAAAGCAAAGAGGCAAAAGGGATCATCGGGTCTTAAAGTCAAACAAGACCAATGCCCTACTCAATCCCCAACTGCGCCGCTTGCCGTCTCAGCTCGTCCGCATTCTCAGGATTTGCAGCCACCGCATTCGCCAAAGCCTCACGGGCCTTACCCGTTTCGCCCAGAGTCATGCGGCTGCGCATCAGCATTACCCAACCGTCAAGATTTCCGGGTTCGTTTTGCAGGCGCTCTTCGAGGCTGGCGACCATGCCGGCGACCATTTGATCTTGCTCGCCCGGTGTCATCCGGCTGGCATCAGCGATCTGTTCTTGCGTGGGTCCACGCACGCTGGCCGATGCCGCATCACCCGCCGCTGCGCCAGAACCGGGGATTGCGATTTCTGGAGCACGGGTTTCGTTGATGGCGGTTATCCGATCATCGACCGCAATATCGTGGATCGCGCCAACCTGGCGGATCGTGCGCACCAGCGATTCCTCCCAAGGCGCGCCGGGCGGCGTATCGGACAGCAAAGCAAGCCAATCGGAAATCGCGCCTTCGTGTTCGCCGTCCAGATCCTTCTTCACCGCGACAAAATATCGCGCGCGCGGTTCATCGGGATCAAGTTCGAGCGCTTTCTGGAACGCTTCGAGCGCTTCGGGTGGCAACGGATCGGCCGCCGCCTCGGCAGCGTCAGCCGCATAAGCGCGCGCTTCGCCAAGCGCGGACCAAAGCGCCGCCTCGCTGCCGTCAATCTCTACCGCCCGCGCATAGGCTTCTGCCGACTCGGCAAACTCGCCGCGTTCATAATGCGCAAAACCCAGCTCTGCCCAGGGCCCCGCATCACCCTCGGATGCTTCGGCGGCCTCGCGCAGCTCGGCCATCGAAGGCTCGCCATTTGCGACCTCCTCGGTTTCCTCAGAGCCGCCGCCGTCATAGATGTTAACGCCGATTGAGCCTGCCGCCAGAACAGCAGCCGCCCCCAACAAAATCCAGCCTGCTTTGGAGCCTGACTTTTCGTCGCTCGCCCGCTCAGTTTCAGTCCCAGTTTGAGTCATTGTCGAATTATTTGCACCTGATCCCATGTCTTTTTCACTAGCAAGCGGTGCAGAAAACGGCAATTCTCTCTTGGCTTAAAACACACTTTCTCTATGGTGGTGGGGTGTGAAATCTATCCAAAAGGGGGGGGATAGATTGGGGGAGTTGTACAAAGTCGCCATAGTTGGCTCCGGCCCAGCCGGGATGAGCGCCGCTGGCCGTGCCGCAGCGCTTGGTTTGAGCCATGTGCTGCTCGAAAAAACCGATCACCTGTCGGACACAATCTTCAAATACCAGAAGGGCAAGCATGTCATGGCAACGCCCTCCAATCTGGTGTTGCGCTCCGATATGGATTTTGACGCGGGCAAGCGTGAGACAATCCTTGGTATTTGGGACGAACAGACCGCAGGCCATAAGGTCAACGTCATGTTCAACGCAGAGGTCGTTAAAGTCGACGGCGCGAAGGGCAATTTCACGATAGGCCTGAAAAATGGCCAAAGCGTTCAGGCCGAAACCATCGTCATCGCCATCGGGACGCAGGGCAATCCCAATATGCTGCGCTGCCCCGGTTCTGACCACGCAATGATCCAATATCAACTCGATGATCCGGGCGAGTATTTCGATGAGCATATCACCGTCGTCGGATCGGGCGATGCGGGGATTGAGAACGCGCTGGGTCTGGCTGCCGATGATGCGCAGCGCAATGTTGTCACCATTTTGAACCGCCGTGATAGCTTCGCCCGTGCGAAAGCCGCGAACGTGTCGTTGCTTGAAGAGGCGGAAAAAGACGGGCGGATCGACGTACGTCGCGAGACGTCTCCTGCTGAGGTCAAAGACGGCGAATTGGTGCTGGAGACCCGCGACGGGCAAGAAACGATCAAGTGCGACCGCATAATCGCGCGCACCGGTTCGCAGCCGCCGCGCAAATTTGTTGAAGGAATGGGGATCGAGTTTACGAGCGAGGAACGCAGCGCCTTTCCCAAGCTCACCCCCGCCTTTGAAACGACCAATCCGGGCATTCATGTGATCGGCGCATTGGCGGGCTATCCGCTGATCAAACACTGCATGAACCAGGGCTATGACGTGATCGAGTTCCTTAATGGGAACAGCGATCTAAAGCCTGCTGATGAACCGATATTGCAAGAGAAATTTGCATCGCTTCCCGGAAACCACTCAGTCGAACATTGGCTCGACGTGTTTGGCGGCAATGTCGCGGTGTTTGGCGGGCTATCCTCGCTGCAATTGCGCGAATTGATGCTCGATTCCACAGTGCATTCCTATGATGCGGGCGATGTGATCTTCCGCCGGAATGAGCCGGGTTCTTCGCTCTTTACCATCGCGCAAGGCTCCGTTGCGGTGGAGATCAACCCCAATGATCCGTCTGTGACGGTGCCGATTGAGCAGGGCTCTATTTTTGGCGAGGTCGGCCTGATTTCCGGGCGGCGCCGCGGCTCTACCATTCGCGCAGCAGAACCGGTGGTGGCAATTGAGCTCGCTAGGAACGCCGCGCTGAAACTGATCGCAACCTCTCCCGAAGCCGCCGAAGCGGTGAACCGCATCGCGGTGGAGCGGCAATTGCTGCAAATGTTCGGATCGGGCCTCACCCCGCAAGACATCAAGCCGCTGGTCGACGCGCATGAGGTGATGGAGGTGAAGGCCGGACAGGTCTTGATCCAAGAGGGCGCGGACGATCAGGAAGTCTATATCATCCGGCGCGGGTCGATGATCGTTGAGAAAGAGATTGGCGATAAGCCGGTCTTCCTCTCTTATCTTCCCGCAGGCAGTTACGTGGGCGAGATGGCCGCGATTGATGGCTCAAAACGCACCGCGACAGTGAAAGCCGCGATTAAGGCGGAGGCCATCCGCCTGCCCGGCGACGAATTTGCGGCCCTGCTCGACCGCAATCCGGCTCTGCGCGAAAAAGCGCTCAAAGAAATGGACGGGCGGCGCAAGACCAACGCCTTTATTGAAAGCCGCAAGGATGAATTTTCGGGCGCGGTTGATCTCTATTCGGAGACCGCGCAGTTCCTCGTTGATGAGGGGCTTGGCGAAGCGACCGATGTGCTGCTGATCGATGAGAAACTGTGCATTGGCTGCGATAATTGCGAGCGCGCCTGTGCCGATGCTCATGAAGGACTGTCACGGCTCGACCGCGAGGCGGGGCGCACTTACGCGCATTTGCATGTCCCCACATCCTGCCGTCACTGCGAGCACCCGCATTGCATGGCCGATTGCCCGCCCAACGCGATCAAGCGCGGACCCGATGGCGAAGTGGTGATCGACGACACTTGCATTGGCTGCGGCAATTGCCAGCGCAACTGCCCTTACGGCGTGATCCGGATGGACCCGAAACCGCCCAAGAAGCCTTCGCTGCTTTCGTGGCTGTTCTTTGGTACCGGTCCGGGACCGGGGGAGGCATCGTACAAGTGGCGCAAGGAAAAGGGTGATCCGGAACAGCCCAAACAGGCGATCAAATGCGATATGTGCTCAGGCATTGATGGAGGCCCCGCTTGCGTGCGCGCGTGCCCAACGGGCGCAGCCATCCGCGTGTCGCCTGACAAATTCCTGACTTTCACCAAACTGACCGAGGACGTCGAATAATGGCCAGCGTTCCCGGCAACAAAACCAACAGCCGCTTTAAACAGGACGAAAAGCGGCGCAACGCTGACCATGTCAGCTTTCTAAAGCACAAGGGCTTTCGCTACCTTTGGGTGGCGCTGATCCTGTGTATTGTCGCGGGGCTTGGTTACGCTTGGATCGATCAGGACCCACGGCCCAATGGCGGCAGTTGGTACGGTTATACGCTCGGCACAATCGGGGTGCTTCTGATCGTCTGGCTCTCTCTGCTGGGAGTGCGCAAGCGTAAGATCACGACGGGCGCATGGAGCTTGAAAGCGTGGACATCCGCTCATGTCTATCTGGGTCTTGCAGTGATTGTGGTTGGCACTCTGCACACGGGCTTTCACGCAATCGCCTGGAACGTCCACTGGCTCGCTTACTTTCTGATGGTCATTGTGATCGCGACCGGGATCTATGGCGTAATCGCCTATGCGGTTCTCCCTGCCTCGCTGTCTTCCAACCGCAATGAGATGACACGCGCGCAAATGCTGGAGGCGTTGACAGCGCTTGACCGGCAATTGGAAAGCGCCGCCCAACCCCTCGACCGCGCGCAATCTGACCTCGTGATTGCAGCGCTCGGCCAGGATGTGTTTTCTGGCGGGATGTTCGGACGGCTCACCGGAGCCTATCCGGGCTGCAAAACCAACAAGGCCCTGCGCCGCATCTCCGGCGGCTATGCCGGAAGCGATGCGCCGGAGGAACGGGTCCATACACTCCTAACAAAACGCGCTGAACAATTGGCGCAAATCCGCCGTCACCTTCGCATTCGGGCGCTCCTCGAAGTGTGGCTGTTCATTCATATCCCGGCGACGATTGCTCTGCTCGCCGCACTGCTCGCGCATGTCGTGAGCGTGTTCTATTATTGGTGAGGGCAAGCGCCATGGCATTCCTGATCCGCACCATCGATTACACATCTTCCGGGCGAGAGATCGTGCGCGATCGCACGGTGGAACAGGCATCGCTCACAGTCGGGCGCGCATCGGAAAACGACATCCACCTGCCCGACCTTGCGGTGGAACAGCACCACGTCAAACTCTCTGACGCAGGCGGCGGGATGCTCGCAGCCGAAGCGATTGGTGGGCTTGGTTTTGGCGTTGATGGGAAAACGCAGAAGAACTCCGAGATCGACCCCAATGTCGGGGCAGAGATTGAACTGGGTTCCTCCCGCCTCGCCATTTCTCGCGACGGCGACGGTCCCGTCCAAATCACGATCAAGAAGGTTGAAAAGGACGAAGGCGCAGGCGATGCGCTAGAAGGGTTCGCGCTTGCCAGTGCCATGCCAAGCAAGCGTCTTGTGGCCTGGGCAGGTTCTCTCGCGATCCTTATCCTGCTCTTATCAGTGCCGATCTTCACCCACCTCACCCGCGATCCGGTGGAAAATGATCCAGAAAACCTGATGGAAGGTCAGGTTCTGTTCGATGCCGCGTGGAGCTCTGGCGAGTTGAGCCTTGCTCACCACGATCTCGAAAACAATTGCGAAGCCTGCCACACCACACCCTTCGTGTCGGTTCAGGATGAAACCTGCATGACCTGTCATGAAGGGCTGGCTGAGCACGCGGAAATGCCGCGCCAAAGGACCGGGATGCCGCCGCTTAGCCAAGGTGACGCGATCCAATGGTCCATCGCTGAAACGTTGGGCAAAGAAGGACCGCTAGGCTGTGTTTCCTGCCACTCAGAGCACGAAGGCCCGGTTGAACTCGAAGCGTCAAATGAGCAGTTTTGCGCAGATTGCCATAATGAACTCGACGCGCGGCTAACCGATGTGTCGTTCGGCAATGCCGCCGATTTTGGTGAGAAGCACCCACAGTTCCGCCCACAATTCTACACCGCGCACTACGCTGATAAGCCGGAGCGGGTTTCGCTCGATAGCCCAGTGCGCGAAATGAGCGGCCTCGTCTTCCCGCACGATATGCATATGAACGAACAAGGCGGCGTCGCCCGGATGGCGATCAGCCTCGATCAGTATGATGGGCCTTTGCAATGCAGCGATTGCCATTCCGAATGGAGTGATGAGGGGTTGATTGTGAAGGTCTCGGAAGATGGCGGCAAACCGTCTGACTATGGTGATTTCTCCCCCGTTGTGATGGAGGATTCGTGCGAGGCCTGCCACTCTCTGGTCTCCGGACGCAGCGGTGCTGGCTTTACTTCGCTGCGCCATGGCAGCGTTGCCGATTTGATGGCCGACTTGTCGCGGGTCAATCGCGGTCCGCGCCGTCCGGTCGTAACGGGTCGCAAACGCCCCGGCCAATTTGCGCGCGGCGGCACATACAACGCCAATTTTGGGCGTCCGATGAGCGCCTATATCGCCATCAACCGCGCGCTGGAGCGGACCGGGGTTTGCGGTGAATGCCATATCCCGACCAGCAATGAAGGGCGGCGCGATTTGATCCCTGTTAATCTGCCTGATCGGTTCATCTGGCAGGGTTACTTCCCGCATGCCGCGCATGGAGAAGATGTCGCCGAATGCACCGACTGCCACGCGGCTGACACATCAAGCGAGGCAACCGATCTGTTGATCCCCGATCTCGAAAGCTGCCGCGACTGCCACCTTGGTGAGACCGCCGTGAAGACCGAAGAGATTGTCCCATCAAGTTGTGCGATGTGCCACGGCTATCACACGCCGACCATGCCGTGGCGGCCTGAGGACCATCCCGACCAGCCAGGAAATGGCGGACCGCAAACAGTTGCAGCAATCCTGAGTAGCCTTAGAAGATAAATATATGGCGATTGGTGAAATAGGTTTGGGTGACGACGCGGTTCTGATTGCGCAAATTACAGATACCCATGTGGGCTTTGAACCGGAGGCGGGTGAAAACGAGTTCAACTTCGTCCGCTTTCGAAATGTTCTGGGCCACTTGCTATCGCAACCCATTCAGCCTGATATGTTGATCCTTTCAGGTGATCTGACCGATGGTGGACAGCCAGAATGTTATGCGCGCATTCGCGATCTCGTCACGGATTGCGCCTTTCCCGTGCATGTCATCCCCGGCAATCATGACAGCCGCGATGCATTGCTTGCCGCTTTCCCTGAATGCCCGGTCGCCGATGGCTTTGCGCAATTTGCGATCGAACATAACGGTTTGCGGATATTGTGCGTCGACAGTTTTGAGCCGGGTCGCCACGGCGGTGCCTTTTGTGAAGTGCGCGCGGCGTGGCTCGCAAAGGAACTTACAGCGCACCCCAACACGCCGACTGTCATTGTGATGCACCATCCGCCGGTGGTGGCCGGCATTGAGTGGATGGACCCCAAACCCAAAGAAGCATGGTTCAAGCGTTTCCATCAGACCATTGCCGGGCATTCACAGATCGTCTCGATCCTTGCAGGGCATTTGCACCGCCCGCTGCACACTGCGGTTGAAGGAGTGCCATTGAGCGTGACACCCGCGGTTGCGCCTGCGGTTGCTCTCGATCTGAGGCCGATGGATACGCAAGTTGCCGATCACCGGCCAATCGTCGCGGCAGAACCGCCGTTTTACAGCCTGCATTTGTGGAAGGGTGGATCGTTCGTGTCGCACTTCCAACCGGTTGGCCAGTGGCAGACTTTGGCGCGGTATGAAGAGCACCTCAAACCGATGATGCAGGGCCTGTTTGCTGAGCGAGAATAGGCGGCGCTTTTGCTTGTGGCCTTTTGGTGTCGGGTCCAGGCTTCGCTGTTTGATGGTGCTGATACGCTAGCCTGTTAGCGGCCGATTTTCCTACTTCAGCAGATGGTGGTATCCTCGCGCCGCACCAGTGCAATTTGCAAGAGTGTTTTCCAACAGACTTTGTTCGGCATTTGGCCTCCCTGCGGATGGGTTTTATCAACTAAACCCCACCGTGACGCTCCGACTCGCGGCCTAAGGCTGATTATGAGGAGACGGCATGGGTTTCGGCGCAATTGGTTTGCGTCAGCCGCCCAGCCGTTCCTCTTCAATGTCGCCTTCCGGACTTTCGGGTTCAGGTTCCGCCTCAGCATTGCGGCGCAATGGTCCGGCTGAGCGGCCAACCCAGCGGTCCATATTGACCTCATCGGTCACCCGCCACGGAATGCCAGCGCGGGTCATGAAGAGCCGCTCCATTTCCTCGCGGGTGAAAGGCCGCGAACCGAGGCGACCAAACACCGCCATCTGCCCGCCTGTCTCATCAACCGCGCGGTCCCGGTCGAGACCTTTGGACAGCGCGATAGCGGGCGTCGGCGTTTCGGCATAGGCAATCAGTTCGGGCACCGGCGCAGGGCTGAAGCCGTAGAAATTGCGTTGGCTGTAAGGGCTGGTGAGTTGTAGCACCTTCATCCCATTGCGCCCGTCGGCGACATAGGCGAACAAAGATGCGTTGGTCGATGCGACGATCACATCTTCGGCATCGTTGAGCGTTCCATCCAGCGTAACTTGCTGATGCAATCTGGGCGCACGCGGATTCTTCACATCAAGGATCATCAATCCCTCACCCTTCGCCGCGACATAGGCATAGGTGCGCGCGACATAGATCCGGCGGGCATCCGCCATCGGATAGGTCGCCTCTGGCACCGCCACCGGATCGCGCAAATTGGTGACGTCGAACAGTTTCACGCCTTCATCATCGCTGACCCAGAGATAGCGGAACTGGATCGCACTGGCCTCTGCCCCGTTCAGCTCTCGCACGGCAGCGACCTGCGGCGATTGCGGATCTGAAAGGTCGACCACCACCAAGCCGCGATCGGCGGTCACATAAGCGACCTCTCCCGCAAGGTGGATGTGTTTTGCGCCGTTGAGGACGCCATCCGGGTTCCATGCGTCGGAACCGTCTGCAAACTCCAAACGCTCAAAGAAGTTGTTGCGGAATTCACCGTCAGCCAGCGTGTTCACATCGACCAGCACCAGCCCTTCAACAGCATCGCTGATCACCGCATAATTGTAGATCGGCAGGAAGGGTTGCTCTTGGTTCGCCTCGCGCATTTGCGGGGTGTTGCGGTCGGGTGCAATCGGCTGGTTTGTGGCAAGCGCCATGCAGGTCGCGTACTCGGTGTCGACGTGGGTATCGTGGCCAAGCGGCGAGAACGGTGCAGTGATGATCCGCTCCGACACGCCTTTGTTCGCGATAGAGGCGACATCATAGGCACGGAAACCGCCCGAACCTTCGGCAACGAACAGATACTCGCCTCGCAATTGCAGGCAGCCCACTCGGTCGCTGGTGCCCTCATGGACGTTGACGAATTCTTCGAACGGCTTGGTCTCGCCAGAGAAGTCTTCGTCAAAGGCCTCACCGCGCACCCAGTTCTTAAGCTCCATTTCGTTGTCTTCGACATGCATCCGCCAATAATCGGGGTAGGAATAGCGGTGCAGATAAGAGCCGATGACGGCTTGCGGCTCGTCATATTCGGTGACGCGGATTGCGGTCAGACCGCCTTCCAACCCAGTGAAGGCGTGCATGCCGACGAAGTTCACATAATTTGTGCCGAGCAGCAGCAGTTGCGCCATGATTGCGTTGTTGTCTTCAGCCTCAGACAGGTGACAGTCAGAGCAAGTCTTTGTCTCTGTCAGCCGCACCGTGTGCGGGAAGTGCGGCGCAAAGGCTTGGCTGGAAAAGCCAACCGCACTTATCGGCGGCTGCTGCACATAGATGCGTTCGCGGTTGATATTGGTTGAACTCAGCACCAGCGCGGAGGTTGAGCGCACCGGCGCTGTTTGGTTGCCCTTGGTCGTCTGGTGAACGCCCAGCTGGAACATCTGATCGCGCGCGACTTGCGGATTGTAGCTGGCAAAGTTCCGCGTCGAGCCGCCTTCATAGCGGTGTGATTTGGTCTTCCAGTTGGCCTCAATCGGCAGGTGGCAGCCACCGCATGATGTTGTCCATGAAAGGTGGCAAGTGAAGCACGCCATTTCTTCATTCTGATGCGCACGGTCGCTTTCTTCGATGCCGCTGCCAAACTCGAAACGGCCGGTTTCTGCGCCATATCGGCTCATCAATTTGGAGCGTGCGGCTTTGCCATTGAATACAGGCGTGGTCGGATCAACACTATCGCGAACCAGACTGACTTCCCATTCAAGCTCTGGATCGACGAGCGAACGCTGGATCAGAACGCGGCGGCCCTGTTCGTTCTCCGTCCATTCAAATCGGCGTTGGCCATCGGGGTTGCGGAGCAGCGCAAGATTGTGGCCTTCGGGCGGAGCGGCTGGGCCGCTGGTGCGCAGGGTCGGGTATTCATCGGCGGTCCCGTGGCAATCCTTACACCCAATCTCAATCGCATTGGCGACCTCGCCATAGATAAGGCCGTTGCCATGCGTGTCTTGCTCATAGTGGCAATCAACACACTGCATGCCGACCTCGGCGTGGATGCTCATCATGTGCACCGCTTCGCCGGGATTGGTGCCGGGTTCGACGAACTGCTCTTCACCGTCGCGCCGCCAACGTTGGCGCCAGCGATCATCGTGGCGAGCTGCCTCTTCGGGCGTGTCAGTATCAGGATTGCCGGGCCGCAAGATCTCGCCATCGGCATCAAGCAGATTGCCATCGCGGTCCCGCCTGAACACCCCGCGGAAATTCCAGCCATGGCCGTGATAATCGGCAAATTGCGTGTCTTCGAGATAGGGGTTTAGATCATAGACGTTGCGCAGGAAGTCCATGTCCGCCCACATGCCGCGCGCCGCTGCGCCTTCGGGGTTGCGGTCAAGGATTGCGCGGACCTCTTCGGCCGTTGGGAAACGCTGTTCGCGGTAGAACGCCTCATAATCCTCATCCGACATACCGTGCGGGCGCGGCGTGGTATTCTCCGGCCCCGACCACATCATCGGTGCATCGCTCTCATAATCCCACATCGTGTACCCGAGATAGGAGTTCAGGAAGATGTTGGGTTGGTGCATGTGGCAGGTCATGCATTGCGATGTGGGAATACTGCGGGTGAAGACGTGCTGTAGCGGGTGGCCGCGCTCCCGCTCTGGCGTCTCACCATGGCCATCGCCATTGCTGTCTTCATAGGATTCGCCCGGCTGGCGAAGCCCCCCGTGGCCCAGCACTTGCGGCGCCAATCCATCCGCCATTCCGCTGTTCAAAGCGCGGTCTGATTGGCCGTAATCACCATGACCTTCTTCCATTTGGCTGTTGATCGTTGGATCGACCGTAATCGTCTGTCCATCACGGCCATATTGCGCGTAGATGAGCGAATGGCGCGGTTCGCGATCATTGGCGTAGATAACATGGCAACTCGCGCAGCCCGAATGGCGGTAATCGCCCGGCTGATCATTGGTGCCCATGAACCATGTGAAGGGATCGTTGAGCCGGGTCTTGTGGATGTTAAGAGCCGGGATCGCGACGCGCAAACCCGTGCCGGGACCTCGGTTCGACTGCTTAAGGTCAGGCCGTCCTGGTTCTTCTAGCCGCTGGATGATGCCGGTGGGGTTGGGCAGGCCAATTTCCGGGAATTGCGAAAGGATGGTGCGACCACCCCGCTCAAACACGCGGAACACGTCTGCCGGCGGGATCACATGCCATGTCGGCAGCGGATACAGCTCAGCAAGGACTCCGCGTGCCTCTTGCTCGGGCGAAAGACCGCCGCCTTCGCCATCCCCCGGAGATGCCACAACATTGCCAATCCCAGCCACTGTCGCGGGGTCTCCGCTGCGGGTGTAAGCTTCGCCTAGGATGTAGTTTTTGAACGGCAGGATGCCGTTATTATAGGTCGCCCCGCCCCATAGCATCGCACCTGATGCCATCAACGAACGCTCCGCCGCTTCGATTGACTGGATATGGCATGAGCCACACGCCTCGCGCGCAACACGGTAGTCGGAGGGGTTTACAAACTTGATGAACTCTGGCGATTCCTGATTGAGCAGCGCGTAGGATCGCTCCGGATTGGCTGAGGAAGGGAAGTGCCAGCTGTCAGGATATTTGGGCAGAACATGCGCGCTGTCGCGTGCAGCGATGTAATCCGGGTGATCCTGCGGCAGCTCAGAATTGCCGCGCACGCTGGCATTGCCGCCGTGGCAATCGGTGCAGCCAAGCCGCACAGCAGGCGTTGTGTGCATTGTTGGCGCGTCGGTCTGCAGGTGGCAGGTGTAGCAACCTTCTGACTTCGCATCCATCTCAGCTTGCGATTGGCGCGCGGGCGCTGGCGGCGCCGTAACAAGCGAGTAATCGCGATAGGTAGGCGTCTCTTTATCAGCGGCTTGCGTCTCCGACTGAAAGACAGAAAGGCCCAAAACCAGAGCCGCAAAAGCGAGCAAGGCCTGAGGTGCAAAGCGAGCAGAAGAAGAGAGTTTTTGTGCCATCAATATGTCAGCGTCACATTTGCGAGGACCGAGTAGAAATTGCCCTCATTGCCAAGATTGTCGAAGAGATCGTCGAACCCGTCACCCGAAAGGAGCGTCGCCCCTGAAAGGCGGAAAACGATGTTCTGGTTCGCGTTGGGTCTCCAGATCGCGGACAGCGAGAGATCATAGCCAATGTCATCAGGGATTGAGCCCTCGATCCTCAGATTCTCAAGCGTCGTCGTGTCCTCAAACCACAAATGGTTGGCGTTGGCCGTCAGGCGAAATTCTGGGGTGATATCAAAATCCGCGCCGACACCGATCAACCAAAGTCCAGGATTATTGAAGTTCGACTGCCCCTGCTCTTTGGATGAGCGCAGATTGTTCAAAATGCCGTTGCGACCATTGACCGATACTGCACGACCGCCGCCTGCAAAGGGGATGGTCTGTCGGATCCAATATGACGTGTCAGCCCCAGCAAAGACGGGGTTTTCGAATATCGCGTCAAACCCCGTTTCTTCATCGTCAAACGGATCGCTATCGCCGCTTTGATAAGCGCCAGAAAGGCGGAAACGCATCCAGTCGCGGTCATAGCTCAGCTCAAAGGCGGCAAACTGCGCGTTGATATCAGCCGGTTCGCCGGTGAAGAAGTTGTTGCGATCTTCCCCAAGCGCCCAATAGGCGCTGGCCGTCACATTGATACGGCCAATCCTACCATCAGCGTTGTAACCCAAGTAGAAAACATCGTAGTCGCGCCCGCGCAAATCGCCGAGCAGTGCCGGGCGCACCGGAAAGCCATTGTCATCAATCTCGACATCGTCGCCCTCGCGGTTGCGGTTATAGGCGAAGGTTAGCTGGCTGGTCAGCGCCGGGATCAGGAAGTCTTGGCGATAGACATTGGCTATAAAGACAAAATCATCGCGCGGGCTTTGCACTACCGAGTTAAGGCCACTGTTTGTATCCTTCTCAAGCCGCCAGAAAGCCGCCAAATTAAACTGGAAGCGGTTGTTATCGCGGTTACCAAAAAGACGCACGCCAAGCTGCTGATCGTTGAACAGGAACCCGCGGAAGTCTGCCTGAAACGGCTGAATGCCCGCCCGGATCGAGATAAAGTCGAACCGGTCATTATCATATTCGGTGAAGTGGTAATCGATGAAGGCTTCTTGCACGCCGAGGAACTGATCCAGCCGTTCACTATTACGCGATGGCTCCACAAACAGAACGCGACGTTCAGGCACATCGACATAGTTGACGTTGTAAGCCAGCGTCAGCCGATACTCGACGCTGGGCGGCTTATAGGCTGTGCTCCCTTTGAGCAGCGCCGCGCCGACGATAAAGGTCTGCGACAGGACGGTCGAAAAGTCATTTCCGAACACATCGAGCCGGTCTGGATCTTCAGTCGTCTGAATGCCGACAGGGATCGGGAAAGTGCGCGGTTCATAGACGGTGTCACTGATCGCGTTGACGACAAAGAACCAGTCGTCTCCGGTGATTGGCAACCATGGAACCTTATCTGGGTTGATCGGGCGATCGCCCTTATAAGTGTTCTGGTTGTATGGGTCGAAGATGTCTTCCTCAACCACGCCAAGCGATTCAATCAGACGCCAGCGATCCGGGATCGGCACTTGATCGGGGTCAAAGGCCTGGGGAGGAGGTGCTCGGATCGCCCCTTCGTTTTCTTGCTCGATCGCCTCCGGCAGCGGCGAGTTAAAGCCTGGCCTTTCGCGCCCTTCGATGATTTGGGCATCAATCGGCTCTGCATCCGTGCGCGCCGATGTGTTTAGACCGTCTGGCTCAACGCTCTGGTTCTGTTGAGGTTGCTCAGATTGCGCGGTCTCTTCGGCTGCGGGTGGCGAAGCGTCAAGCTGATCCTGATGCTCATCAGTCACAGCTGGCGAGGAGAGGACAATCAATGGGATGAGAGAAAAGGCCATTTCTACAGCCCCTCACACACATTTTGTGATGGATCATCGAGGAACGGCGCGAACGGGCAGTTCACATACCGCAGTCGCGACGTGATCCCGCCAATTTGCACTACAATTCGATCCGCCCGTATCTCTCGCGGTGCGTTGTTGATCGTGCCGGTTCGCGCCCCTGCGTTGTGAACGCCAAGAAAGCTGATCATATCATCCTGGTCGATGCCATCGCCTGAGACGCCAAGCCCACCAATCAGCTCACCACCGCGATAGACCGGAACAGAACCGGGGAAGATCTGGATACCGTTATCAAGGCGCGTTCCAGCGCCAGCGATATCAGGCAATGTCGTGCAGCTGCGGTCCGTGTCATCGGGGATTTGTCCGCTCACAAACCCGACATGGCGCGCGAGATTACCCAGCACCAACGCCGATTGCAGACCGGTTGAGAAAGGATTGAACGATTCAATCGGGCGAGAGAGCGGGCCGTGCGGGGTGTTCACTTGGCCATCAGGGAAAAGCGGTCGCGACAAGTTTCCGCCCGACCGGTCTGCGAAAGCGAAAGTGCCAGTCAACGCTGTCGGATCATTGAGGAAGTCACGCACCCGGCCCACAAACAGGGGTGCTTCACCGTTCGCATTGCCAAGATCATCAGCGGCAAATGCACCGGAGAAAAAATTCGCCGTGCGTGCTTTTTGCAGCGACACATCGATCCCAAATACGGGCGCATCGGGAGAACGCACAATACCAAGAATGCGCCCTCTGGTGTCCACAAGGCTTATCGTGACCTGCGCCCGGCTATCAAGGGGCCTGCGGATCTGCGCTCTCGCCCGCGCCATGATCGTGAAGGCCTCTTCAAGAATGGCCGCCGCTTCGGACTGGGTTATGGGCGCTGCGATATCCGCACCGTCGGTACCACCTCGCACGGGGAAGCGGTTGCCGCCCCCTCCATCCGAAAGGACAAATGCATCCTCGATAGCGAACTCGGCGGGCGTCGATTGACGGATACCCGATGCCTCGGTCCCAAAGGCTGTGCCTGCACGGATGGTTCCATCGGTGTAACCGGGGACCGCGACCAAGCTGCCCTCTGTGCCCGCGAAACTCGCGCCCGCGACATTGGAGAGCGAGTTGTAGGTGGCATCCACGAACCGCAATGACGTCCCATCAGCAGCGATCCGATTAGCACGAATCTCCTCAGGCGCTTCAAAACCAACTGTGCCCGCGAGCGCGATCGATTCATCAGCATCAATATCGACATCAAGCGTGTTCGGATCAAAGCCATAAACACCGTCGGCGAGCGTCCCGATTCCGCCGACTAAAATGCCATTCTTATAAAGCGGGAGTCCACCCGCATCCGCCGAGAGTCCAAGTGGCGAACGCTGCGGACCGATCATGCCATCTTCCGCGCGCGCCGAAAGGTCTGAACACGGAAGCTGGCTGAACTGCACCCCGAACAAAGGACCGCTTTCGAGGCCCACGGTGGTGGGCGCTGGCGGAAAGTGCTGCTGGACAATTTGATTGGCTGTGCGCGACGAAAAGGCATTGCCATTGCTCGACAAATACGCCCCGCTTACAGCCTTCGCGATTGCAGCTGCTACGGCGGGCACATCCAATCCCTGAATGTCGTTGTTGGCGCCATTGGGCGCTTCTGGGATCGACGCCTCTGCTGGCGCGCCTGGCATCTGAAAAACTGCCAGCACATTTCCCACTCGGTCAACCACTGCGATCGTGGCAGCATCCCCTTGCGCATTTGCCTGGGCAGCGGCTTGCGCGATAACTTGCTGAACGTCAGCCGTGCTAAGGCTGACTGCTGGGACGAAGTCAAAGAATTGCCCTGAAGCCGGAGGCTGCGGTGGTGTCGGAGGCGGCGTTGTGCTGCTACCACCGCCAGAAGGAGCCGAAGAATCGCCACCACCACAAGCGGCCAGCGCCAATAACGGCGCTCCAAACAGGAATTTCCACCCCCCGGCCACTGTTAACGCAACCTACGAATGGCTGTTGTCGCGGATGCAAGGGCGGTGCGGAAATCCGCTGGCTTGAACGCATTAGGCTCTTCGACGGCTGCATATGCGCGATTGATATTTGCACGGATGCCCGCAGCGGCACCAGGTGTGACGCGGCCATTGGTCACAAGACCATTTAGCAACGTATCAATCGCCATGACAGATTGCACAGCGCCCGAATAGTCCGTGAACCTTGGACGGGTGACTCTGCCACCTATAATCTCAATTACGCGGAACGCATCAACATCGGTATAAGCCCGCTGGCTAAGCGCATTAGAGAGCGCGCGCGCACGTTGAGACATATTTTGCGCTGCCTGGCGCGCGTTACCACCAGCCATGGCGCGGTGGAAATCGCGACTTGCCGCACGGAACGCATCGGCTTGTCCAGGAACCAATGCGCCTGCAACAGCCGACAACATAATGATATTCTCATCATTGAAGGGCGGGTTGCCGAACGCAATTGGACGCCCAGGATTGGTTTCGAAAGTCAGCCTGCGAGCATCCGAATCTTGAATTTGCCGGTGGCAAGAATGGCAATCAAAGAAATAGAATTGCGGAAACGCACCTTCCATTCCAAACCTTGGCTGTGCGAACAGGCTGGTTGCACGGCGCACTGACTCTGCTTGCCCAACAGCCCAGAAACGCACCGAATCCGGCCGCTCTTTACGGCGCATATAATCGTCATCGATGTCGTGATGCTGCTGCAATGCGCTAAAAAGATCGAGCTCAAACGAAACGCGCGGATGACCTGCCGCCATCATTTCATGGGTCACGAACTGGCCCGGCTTGTCAGAGCCATAATGGCAATCGAGACAGACATTGGCGCGCGCTTGCGGGTTTTCGAGTGGGGTTAAGCCATCAGCGACATTCGAAGCGTGTGTAGCGGGCCGGGCATAGTGGCTTGCCAACCAGCCCTCAGCTGGACCGTGGCAGCTCTCACAGCCCACACCATCGGAGAGTTGGAAACGAGGACCGCGCTTTGCCGTTGGAGCAAATGTCGCATGGCAGCCAAGGCAATCGGCTGCCTGGGTCGCAGGCCCCAAGCCAAGACTGTCCGCGATTTGTTGACCGCGGCGCCCGGCGAGCACCGCATAGGCTCGCGAATGCGCGCCGCTGGCAGATGAAGGCTCTTGCCAAGTGGCAATCTCATCTTGGCGAACAACCGCTCCGTTGCCTTCAGCGCGTCCATGGCAGGTCGAACCCGCGCAGCTGGCCACCCCTTCAAAATTGCCATTCCCAATTGCTGTTGATGCCGGATACACCGCGATCACGCTAAGCACCGCCAAAATGCGAAATGCCCCGGCGCTGATCCGGCTCAAGGGATTAAGACTCCCCCATTTCGGCTCTAAAAATGCCATCTCTAGCCCCCCACGAGATGTCCCAACTTTGCGCTTTTTTCGGCCATGTGCAAGTCTTGCATGACTTGCAACTGGTCGAACCCGCTAGCGGCGGTTGACCTTGGGATTAACCGCCGTTTCGCTTCAAAGCTTGTATAGTCCCGTCAAGTCGCGGCCTTTGGCTCTCGACTCTGAATTGCACGTTCCCGCTGACTCTTTGTCACAAGCTTGCGTGAGATATGCAACCGCCAATCGCGTGACTTTTCATCATCTGATCGAAAAAATCACGCAACACGGCTTTTTCCCTTCTTACTGGATGTCGCCCCTTTATCGGCTCGCAAAGACTTGTCATGATACAACTTCGTTAAAGAGGGGCGCACAAAGTATGATGATACCACCTATACCCACAGCTCCTGATGGCTTCTTCCATCCCTCTGACGAAGCGGAAGTCATTGCACTTGTTCAATACGCGCGCGCTTCGGGCAAACAAGTGCGGGCACGCGGATCGACCCATTCGGTAGCTTGGAGCATCTACACCGATCCTGCTCAGGCCTCGATACCCAACCGCACTCTCCAGCAGTCGCCACCGCCGGGCGAAGTGAACCTCGCTTTTGACAAGATGCGCGCTGTCGATTGGGTCGATGAAGCGAATGGGATCGTCGAGGGTGAACCCGGCATCAATCTTGGCTGGGACCCAGACGATCCGTTCGGCATTTCGACATTAGAAAACAGCTTTCTTCACCAAATTTTCAAGAAAGGATGGGCTGTCAACACTTTGGGTGGGATCACCCATCAGACACTCGCCGGTTTTACGGCGACCGGCTCTGCCGGAGGATCGACGCGTTACGCCTGGGACAACGCCATCGCGTATCGCATCGTCGATGGCATGGGGAACGCTGAGTGGATCGAAGTGGGACACGAGCATTTCGACGCTATCGGAACTTCCATGGGCTTGCTGGGCATCGTCACCAAAATTCGCCTCCAGCTTCTTCCGATGTACAACGTCAGAGGAACCGAAATCACCACCTCGATGAACGGTCCCAGCGCGCCGATGGATTTCTTCGGGCCGGGAACCGACGATCAACCGAGCCTTGCTGACTATCTGAAAGACACCCCTTACACTCGGATCGTTTGGTGGCCGCAAGCAGGCGTAGAGCGGATCCAGACATGGGAAGCGGAGCGGGTTCCTGCCTCTGATGAGGGGCTCGTCCCCTACGAGCAGTTCCCGCCCAACTATGGTGGGCAAACGCAAATGTTCCTTGGGTCAATCGTCTTCGCTTTGTTTGGCAACACCAACCCGCTGCGTATCATTGGACTGATCTGGAAACGCGTATGCGCCTATCTCGAAAATCTTGGGTTTGTGCTGCGCAATAGCAGCACAGGTGGCTTGACGCGGTTGTTCACATTCCTGCTTGGCTGTCTGACAGGCATCGTGATGGGCGCGCTCGGGTCGGCGCTTGGCTTTGTAAATGGACTGGTGCGGCTAGCCTTCCCCAAGTTGCTGCCGATTTTCAATCCGATCACTAAGCCGGGCAAAGAGACAACCTTCAACGACTGGTATTGGCGATCCTTATGCATGGACAACACGGTTAGTGATGCTTTGCTGGGCACTGAGTTTACGGAAATCTGGGTTCCGATTGGACGTTCGCAAGAGGTGATGAACCTCTATCAGCAGATGTTTGATGAAGATGGTTATGCCGCCACCGGGTATTTTTCGACCGAGATTTATGGTGGCCCGCCAAGCACCGGATGGATGCATCCGGGGTTCAGCGATGGCTCAGATGAGTATAAGGACGGATGCGTACGGATCGACGTCTATTGGTACCGTGCCAATAAGGGCGTGCCCAATGAGGATGAAGGGTTCCTAGAGCAATATTGGGAAGTGCTGCGCGACAATGATATTCCCTTCCGGTTGCATTGGGGGAAATTCATCCCGCGATACGACTTCCCGGAATGGGCAGCGCATTACCAAGCCAACTTACCGCGTTTTGACGACTTTATGGCTCTGCGTGCGCAACGCGATCCCCATGGTGTCTTTTACACCAGCTATTGGCAGGAGAGGCTGACCGGCTCAGCATAGTGCCAAGCCGGTCCCTACTGCTCACTTTGAAAGGGCGACGTGCCTTTTCATATGATGGTCGACATTGCCAAATTCGCTGTCAAAAATCGTCAGCCGTTTGAAGTAGCTTCCGATCGCCAGCTCATCAGTCATGCCCATGCCGCCATGGATCTGAATCGCTTCTTGCCCGATATGCGTCGCCGCCTGACCCACTCGGACCTTTGCGGCCGAGACCGCCAGCTTGCGCTCACGCTCTTCAGCGTCAAGTTTCAGCGTCGCGAGATAGGTCATCGAGACCGAGCTTTCATACTCGGTGTACATATCAACCATCCGGTGCTGAAGCACCTGGAACGATCCGATGGGAACGCCAAACTGTTTACGCTGCTTGGAATAATCGAGCGTCATCGCATGCGCGACTTTCATCGCCCCACAGGCTTCTGCACATTGCGCTGCGATCGCTTCGTCGGTGACAAGTTCAATAAGAGGCAGCGCGCCGCCTTCTTCACCGATCAAGGCGTCAGCGGGCACAGAGACATTCTCAAAATAGACCTCTGATGCGTGCCGGCCATCGACAGTGGGGTAGTCGCGGGTCACAACGCCATCGGCGGATTTGTCGATCACAAAGACCGATACGCCGTGTTTATCGCGACGCTCACCAGAAGTGCGGGCGGTGACAACCAAATGGCTTGCCCAAGGCGCGCCGATCACCACAGCTTTGTGACCGTTGAGGACAAAGCCATCGCCGTCCTTTTTGGCGGTAGTCTGAAGGTCGGCATAGTCATAACGGCCGCGCGGCTCAGCATAAGCGAAGGCATAGATACGGCTGCCATCCACGATCCCGCCAATATGCTCCTCTTTTTGAGCGGCGGTGCCAGCGTGCTTCAAGAATCCGCCTGCGCAAACCACAGTGGGCACAAAGGGCTCGACCACAAGGCCTTTGCCAAACTCCTCCATAACGACCATCGCATCAATCGCGCCGCCGCCAAAGCCGCCATCTTCCTCGCTAAACGGCATGCCGAGAATGCCAAGCTCAGCAAGTTGCGACCAGATTTCAGGCCGCCAACCCGCTTCGCTTGCGATCACGCCGCGGCGCGTGTCCCAGTCATATTGTTCGCGGACCATACGCGTGAGGCCGTCGCGCACCATGTCCTGTTCTTCAGTGAAGTTGAAATCCACTTGTCTTCCCTCCGGTGTCCTCTTGGGGCTTAGAGCCCGAGGATCATTTTCGTGATGATGTTGCGCTGAATTTCGTTCGATCCGCCATAGATCGAGGTTTTGCGCATGTTGAAATAGGTCGATGCGGCGTGCTGAGCATATTCAGGACCAATCGCATATTGGTTTGACCCAGCATCGGCGATTGAGCCGTAAAGCGGCGTGCCATAGCTGCCAACCGCCTCCAGAGTTAGCTCGGTGAGACGCTGCTGGATTTCAGTGCCTTTGATCTTGAGGATAGAGCTTTCTGGGCCCGGCCCTTTGCCCGCCTGCTCACCCGCCAAAGTGCGCAATTCGGTGATTTCAAGTGCGTTGAGATCAATTTCGAGCTGGCTCACTTTGCGCGCGAAGTCGAAATCGCTCATCAGCGGCTCGCCATCGAGCGTTTCATTTCCAGCGATCTCGCGCAGTTTCTCTACGCCACGTTTAGACCGTGCGACGCCTGCAATACCGCTGCGCTCATGCGCGAGCAGGAACTTGGCATAGGTCCAGCCTTGGTTCTCCACACCCACAAGGTTTTCAACCGGCACACGCACATCAGTGAGCCACGTCTCGTTGACCTCATACCCGCCATCGATCAGCTTGATCGGGCGCACTTCAACACCCGGCGTGTTCATATCAACGAGGATGAAGCTAATACCTTGCTGCGGTTTGGCGGCATCGGGATCGGTGCGGCACAGGAAAAAGCCCCAATCCGCATGTTGCGCTAGAGTGGTCCATGTTTTCTGACCGTTGATGACGTAGTGATCGCCATCGCGAACAGCTGTTGTCTTGAGAGAGGCCAAGTCAGAGCCCGCTCCCGGCTCTGAATAACCCTGACACCACCATACGCTGCCATCGCGGATACCGGGCAGATGCTGCGCCTTTTGTTCCTCATTGCCGAATGTGTAGATCACCGGGCCGACCATCGAGACACCAAAGGGTAGCGGCATCAGTGCGTTCACCCGCGCGTTTTCCTCTGACCAGATGTAACGCTGAGTTGGGCTCCAGCCTGTGCCACCATACTCAACCGGCCATGCTGGAACCGACCAGCCTTTCTCACCCAGAACTTTGTGCCACGCGACGAAGTCTTCTCGCTCCAGATCTTCGCGAAGGCCCGTGTCGCCCAGATGCTTTGGATAATTTTCTGCAATAAAAGCGCGCACCTCTTCGCGGAACGCTACTTCCTCGGGCGAAAACTCAAGATTCATCGGTCTGCTCTCCCAGCTGGTCTGTCATTTGAGGCGCACTCTGCCACGAGCGCGCGCGCGGTCAAAGCCGAATTGCAACCGCAACAAACATTACGTTACGGCGACGCGGATATATGCATTTGCGATTGGAAAACGAATCGCGATTAACACCGCTATCAACGCGCGGATCGGGCTATCTGAACCGCTTCGCTGGCCAGTTTGGTGATGGCTGCATAGTCTCCCGATTCGACAGCCGGCTTAGGCGTGAGCCAACTGCCACCGCAGGCGATCACACTCGGCAGCGCCAGAAACTCGGCCAGATTACTCGCCGAAACCCCGCCCGTTGGCATGAAGCGCATTTCGCGAAATACGGAACTGAACGCTTTCAGCATCGGCACACCGCCCGCAAGGCTGGCTGGGAAAAACTTCACTTCGCGAAGTCCAAGAGCATAGGCACGCTGAACCTCTCCAGCGGTCATCGTACCCGGGAAGAAGGGAATTTCCTCTTCCAAGCAATAGAGCGCAATCTCATCGACCAATCCTGGCGACACGATGAACTCGGCCCCGCTGTCGCGCACAGATTTTGCCTGATCCAAGGTGAGGACAGTCCCAGCTCCCACGATCATGCCATCGGTCTGGTCAAGGATCGCTTCCATACCTTTCTGTGCATCATCGCTGCGCATGACGACTTCGATCACGCTAAGACCGCCAGCAGCAAGAGCTTTGGAGGTATCGACAGCGCGCTGCGCATCATTTTCACCAATAAGGGGTACAACAGGGGCAGCTGCTAGCTGCTCGGAAAGTGTGTCAGCCATGGTTATGCCATTCTTCTTCTGGGGAGTGAGCGTCAGATCTTGCAAGCCTGAGCCAGCGTTTGACGGACAAAGCCTCTGGTGGCATCGGCGCTGGGAAGCAAGTCTGGAAATTCATTAACCACCAACCCTTTGCTCTCAGCAGCAATCGAGTCACCATTACCTTGCAGACATGGTTTGCTATGTAACCTTGGCAATCGTCTTGAACGCATCGCGATCCCATTCTCGGTTGCGGCATACCAAGGCCAGGTGCTCGACTGCATTCAAGATATCCGCATACCGCGTGTAAAAAGGCGTGAGTCCAAATCGGATGACTTCTGGTGTACGATAATCGGCGACGACACCCCGTTGGCGCAGAGCCTGCACCATGGGATAGGCCTGACCGTGCTGAAATGAGATGTGGCTGCCTCTTTCATGGCCGTCCGCGGGACTACAGCATTGAAACCCAAACTCGTCAGACAGAGGCTTCATGGCCTCGATCAGCAACTCGCCCAGGGTCAAGGACTTCTCTCGGACCAATTGGGGATCCGCCTCAAGCACCAGATCAACGCCAACCTCGAGCGCCGACAAACCCAGAATGTAAGGCGTGCCACACAGGAAACGATCGATGCCGGCACCCGGCTCATACTGCTCTACAAAAGCAAAAGGTTGGGCATGACCAAACCACCCTGACAAGATCGACTGCGCATTTTGATTGCGTCTTGCGACATAGAGGAATGCAGGCGCACCCGGTCCACCGTTCAAGAACTTGTACCCGCAACCCACCGCAAAATCGGCCCCGGCACCATTGAGATCAATCTCTAGCGCACCGGTGCTATGGCTCAGATCCCAGATGACCATCGCCCCTTTGGCTTGTATCGCGCGAGTGGTGGCAGCAAGATCGCGCATCTTGGCGGTTCGGTAGTGGACATGGGTCAACAACACGGCCGCGGTGTTCTCATCAACCGCATCCAGCACCGCATGCGGCGCAACAGCATCCGAGTGCACTCTTCCCTTCGCGAACTGCTCGACGCCTTGCATCATGTAAGCATCAGTGGGAAAGTTGGTCGTCTCGGTTAAAATTCGTGTGCGATCAGGCCTTAGTGAAAGCGCTGCGGTCAGTGCCTTAAAGATGTTCACAGAGGTGGAGTCGGTGGCAATCACCTCCCCCCGATCCGCACCGATCAACCTTGCGATCTTGTCACCAATTCGGCCCGGTGCCTCCACCCAATCGGCATCGTTCCAAGAGGCGATGAGCCCTTCGCCCCATTCCTGTTCAACTGCCTCGCGCAGCCTGCCCATGGTCGCTTTGGGAAGGCAGCCAAGAGAGTTGCCATCGAGATAGATCAACCCTTCTCGGATCTGAAAGCGTTCACGAAAATGCGCAAGCGGATCGGCTTGATCCAGCTCAATCGCCTTGTTTAGGAGGTCGCTGCTCATGCCAGTTCTCGCAAAATTGCACGCACCGGGCTCGCATCGGCTCCGGCGATCTTGAGCGGCAATGCAATCAATTCGTATTCTCCGGCTGGCACATCATCGAGCACAAGGCCTTCCAGAATGCGCATATCGGCGGCGAGCACCTGATGGTGAGCATCCATGGTTTTGGAAGTCTGTGGGTCAAGCGAAGGCGCATCGACACCAATCAACCGCACCTGCATCTGCGCAAGACGGCAAACCACATCGGGCGCGATTGCCTTGAAACTTGCCACCCATCTATCGTGCGGGAAGGACGAATAGGTCCGCAGAAGAACGCGAGTGTGGCCTTTGATAGCCTTCCAATCGCAATCATCCATCTCAACCCGCGAACTTGCGCCCCTAGCATCGATCACGACGCAAGGCCCAACATAGGCATCGATCGCACTGGCCGCACTGTCCTCCCCCTCATTCGCATAATGAAACGGCGCATCGGCATGCGTACCAGTGTGTAGTGGCATTGCGATTGAGCCGACATTCACGGGGCACTCGTCGCTGATCGTCGCATGTTGCGCGACACGAAGCTTCGGCTCACCCGGCCACATGGGCATCCCGGGATGGATGCGCTGCGAGACGTCCCAAATCCGTTGCCCGCTCATCGGCTCGGCGCTTCTTCGAAACGCACCAGAAGAGGGGATGGACAAGCGATACCTGCCTTACCAGCCAATTGTGCGCGCCATGATCTTTCGTGCAACTTTTTGATTATACCAAAGCTCATGAATGCATTATGGGGATTTCGACAGCTGAGAGGAACCCCCATGCGCGCCACACCTGATTTTGACTTTCAACTCGGAGAAAGCGCCGAGATGATCCGTGAGAGCGTCGCTCGGTTTGCCGATGAGCAAATTGCGCCCCTCGCTGAAAAGATCGACCGCGAAGACTATTTTCCGCAAGCTGAACTATGGGCTCAAATGGGGGAGCTTGGCCTCCACGGCATCACCGTTGACGAAGCCGATGGTGGTCTGGGTCTCGGCTATCTTGAGCACGTTATCGCTGTCGAAGAAGTAAGCCGTGCTTCCGCCTCCTTGGGCCTTTCTTATGGCGCGCACTCGAATTTATGCATCAACCAGATCCGGCGCTGGGGCAATGAGGAGCAAAAGGCAAAGTACCTTCCCGGTCTGATTTCAGGCGAGCATGTCGGCAGCCTAGCCATGTCAGAGGCAAGCGCGGGCTCTGACGTTGTCTCCATGAAGCTGAAGGCCGATGCAGTTCAGGGCGGCTATGTCCTCAACGGCACCAAGTTCTGGATCACAAACGCGACCTATGCTGACACGCTGGTGGTCTACGCCAAGACCGATGGGAACGCCGGATCGCGCGGGATCACAGCATTCTTGATCGAGAAAGGCGATGACGGTTTCTCCATCGGCCAGAAGATCGAGAAAGTCGGCATGCGTGGATCGCCCACGGCCGAGCTGGTGTTTGATGATTGCCACATTCCAGAAGACCGCATCATGGGCCCGGTCAATGGCGGCGTCGGTGTGTTGATGAGCGGGCTGGATTATGAGCGGGTGGTGCTTGCCGGCCTCCAACTCGGAATCATGCAAGCATGTCTCGACACGGTCATTCCTTATCTTCGCGAGCGCAAGCAGTTCGGCAAACCCATCGGCAGTTTCCAGCTGATGCAAGCCAAAGTTGCCGACATGTATGTCGCGCTGCAAACCGCGCGGGCCTACACCTATGCTGTCGCCAAGGCCTGCGATGCCGACCAAACCACCCGCTTCGATGCGGCGGGTGTGATCCTTTATTCCAGTGAAAGCGCCTTCAAAGTCGCTGCCGAAAGCGTGCAGGCTTTGGGCGGCGCAGGCTACACGCTCGATTGGCCGGTGGAGCGCTATATGCGCGACGCAAAGCTGCTGGATATCGGCGCGGGCACGAACGAGATCCGCCGGATGCTGATCGGGCGTGAGCTCATTGGGGCTGGAGGATAAGGATCATGCCAGTAGTTGCTGGAGAGGAAGAGCCGAAAAAGTCTAAGCCATCGGTCCGTGCTCGGGCCGATGCAATCAAGCCATTCATCTGCAAGAACTTGATCGCAGTGATTGAGGACCCGAAGGACATCGTGAACATCGGCACAGTAATCCGAAACGTAAACGCCCTAGGCGTTGAGAAAGTCTACGTAGTTGATCCGCATAAGAAGCTCCCGGACGATTGGCAGGACATGCGCGAAAAGAAGTCCCTTTCCGGCACCTCCGTCTCTGCAGTGAAATGGAGCTTCGTGAAGCGCTTCGATAGCACTGACGAGTGCTTGGACCATCTTGAGAAGAATAATTTTCACTCGGTGGTAACGTCGCCTCATGTGAAGGGCCAGAACAACGTCTGGCTCCATGAAGGTGACTTCACCGAGCACACCAAACTCGCCGTATGGTTTGGCAATGAGACACGCGGAATAAGTGAGCGGGCGGTCGAAAGAAGCGATGCCTGCGTAGCAATTCCCATGTTCGGCATGATTGAGAGCCTCAACCTTGGTACATCTTCTGGCATTGTGCTCTATGAGATTTCGAAACAACGGCGAGAATATCAGAGTAAGTATGCGAGACGAGGGAAACGCGGCTTGCGCACAGAGCCACTGCCAACAGTGATGGGTCGGGAGGAAGCACGCAAATGAGTGTCTACATGATCTCCCGCATGACGATTCATGACCGCTCTGAATACGACAAATATGAAGCGCGCTTTATGGAGATCTTCGACAAGTTCGAAGGCAAACTCCTCAGCGTTGATGAAGAGCCGCAGGTCGTCGGCGGCGAATGGACCGCGACCCGCAGCGTCCTGATTGAGTTTCCCGACAAGCCCAAGCTCTTCGCATGGCTCACCTCGCCCGAATATAAGGAAATCGGCAAATTCCGCGATGCCGGAAGCATGGCTGAGGCAATCATCGTCAAGGGGCTTGAGCCCGGCGATGTGCCCGGAACCTAGCCCAGCACCTGATGCCAACCATCGCCAAAATCATCTGGACGTTGGGTTTTGTGGTCGGGACCATCACCCACACACTCGACATTCTGCATGGCGGCTGGCTCCCCTATGATTTCCGCCCGCTGCCTTGGAATGCCTATTGGACAAGCCTCACCTTCCTCGATCCGCTGGCAGCGGTGCTGATCTGGCTGCGCGAGCGTTGGGGCGTGGTGTTGGGGGTAACGATCATGGCTTCGAATATTGCGGTCAATGGCTACACCTATGCGATCGGTTTTGAGGACTTCTTTTTCTCACTAATCTTGCAAAGCGCGTTCGCAGCATTTGTCTTTTTCGCCGCATGGGAGCATTGGCGAAAGTCAGGAGAGAAAGCCGCATGACAGCCCCCGTTCTCACATCCAAGCTTGACCGAGAAGACCCGCAAGCCAAGGCGCGCGCGGAGCACAACAAGGCGCTTGCGACCGACCTTCGCGCGGCCGTAGCCGACGCCTCGCTCGGCGGGCCGGAGCGTTCGCGCGAACGCCATGTCTCCCGCGGCAAGCTGCTTCCGCGGGAGCGGGTTGAGCGGCTGCTCGATCCGGGGTCACCCTTCCTTGAGATTGGCCAACTTGCCGCGAACGGTCTCTATGAAGGGGATATCAACGCCGCTTCTATCATTTGCGGCATCGGGCGCGTGTCGGGCCGTCAGGTGATGATCGTGTGCAATGACGCGACGGTTAAGGGCGGCACTTACTATCCGATGACGGTGAAGAAGCACCTTCGCGCGCAGGAAATCGCGATGGAGAACCGCCTGCCGTGCATCTACTTGGTCGATAGCGGCGGGGCGAACCTGCCACACCAGGCTGAGGTTTTCCCGGATCGCGATCACTTCGGGCGCATCTTCTTCAATCAAGCCAATATGTCAGCGCTTGGCATTCCGCAGATCGCTTGCGTGATGGGAAGCTGCACCGCGGGCGGCGCTTACGTCCCTGCGATGTCCGACGAGACCGTGATCGTCCGCAATCAGGGTACGATCTTCCTTGCGGGCCCTCCTCTGGTGAAGGCAGCGACGGGTGAGGAAATCAGCGCCGAGGATCTGGGCGGCGGAGACCTGCATGCCAAGAAATCAGGCGTCGTCGATCACTTGGCCGAGAATGACGAACACGCGCTCACCATCGTGCGCGATATTGTCTCTCAGCTTGGCGCAAACACCGGAGCGGCAGCGGACGTCGCCCTCAAAGACCCGCGCCCGCCCAAATTCGACGCGGACGATCTCTACGCCATCATCCCGGACGATGTGCGCGCGCCGTATGATGTGAAAGAGGTGATTGCACGGCTGGTCGATGGCAGCGAGTTCCACGAGTTCAAAGCGCATTACGGCAACACGCTGGTCTGCGGCTTTGCGCATATCTGGGGGATGCCTGTCGGGATTATCGCGAACAACGGCGTGCTGTTCTCCGAGAGCGCTCAGAAAGGCGCGCACTTTATCGAGCTTGCCTGTCAGCGGCGCATCCCGCTCTTGTTCCTCCAGAATATCAGCGGCTTTATGGTCGGCGGCAAGTATGAGGCGGAGGGTATCGCCAAACACGGCGCAAAGCTCGTCACCGCCGTTGCCACCGCGAGTGTGCCCAAGATCACCGTGGTTATCGGCGGGAGCTTTGGCGCGGGCAATTACGGCATGGCGGGCAGAGCCTACTCCCCGCGCTTCCTCTTCACCTGGCCCAATGCGCGGATCAGTGTGATGGGCGGAGAGCAAGCCGCAAGCGTCCTTGCCACCGTCCACCGAGATGCGGACACTTGGAGCGAGGAAGAGGCCGAGGCCTTCAAAGCCCCGATCCGACAGAAATACGAAGACGAAGGCAACCCCTATTACGCCACCGCGCGGCTGTGGGATGACGGCGTGATCGACCCGGTGCAAACCCGCGATGTATTGGGGTTGGCCTTTGCCGCAACGCTGGAGGCTCCGATCCCCGAGCGACCTCAATTTGGCGTCTTCAGGATGTGATCGTGAATTTGCAACTTGAAACCAAACCGAAAACCACAGTGTCAAATGGGCGCCAAATTGAGGAGCTGTTGACCGAACTAAAGAGACCTTATTGCAGCTTCTTTATTCTTGAAAGAGACGATGGGAGTTTTTTGCAAGCCGCCGAATACAAGAACGGCTACATGGTTGAGAAGCAGGAAGGTGATTTATCTCGACATTACCGCGCATTACAAGGTGGCGAGATTGCAGCTTTCACCTTCGAAGAAATCTCGAAACTCGCTTTAAGCTACTTTGAGAAGCGAGAGTTGGGCTTGGTCGAAACTTGGCAAAATGTGGATCTCAAATCTGAGAGCGAGCCAATTGAACCGCAAACCGGCACGATGGAGCACAACATCCATCTCTGGAACAAGAGGACTATCCAGCTCCAATCGATGTTTGTCAGAATGATTGCCCTGCCATTCCTAACCGTCGGGGCGCTTTATGTTATTTATCTGATAGTTGAGAACGCTGTTTCATGATCCAAAAACTCCTCATAGCCAATCGGGGCGAGATTGCTTGCCGGATCATGCGGACCGCTCGCGCGATGGGTGTGGCAACGGTCGCGGTGTATTCCGATGCCGATGCCAAAGCGCTTCACACCCGCAGCGCGGACGAAGCGGTGCATATTGGCCCCTCGCCCGCCGCTGAGAGCTATCTGGTCGGCGAGAAGATCATCGCGGCTGCCAAGGAGACGGGAGCGGAGGCGATCCACCCGGGCTACGGCTTCCTCTCGGAGAATGCGGATTTTGCGCAGGCGGTGATCGATGCTGGGCTGATCTGGGTTGGGCCCAAGCCTGAGAGCATCCGCGCCATGGGCCTCAAAGACGCCGCCAAGGAGCGGATGATCGCCGCCGGTGTGCCTGTCACGCCGGGCTATTTGGGCGAAGACCAGTCGGTCGAGCGGCTCACCAAAGAGGCCGAGGCCATCGGCTACCCCGTGCTGATCAAGGCAGTCGCAGGCGGCGGTGGTAAGGGGATGCGCAAGGTTGATGACCCTGCTGATTTCGCCGCGAGCCTCGAAAGCTGCCAGCGCGAAGCCAAGGCAAGCTTCGGCAACGATGAAGTGCTGCTGGAAAAGTGGATCACCTCCCCGCGCCATATCGAGGTGCAGGTGTTTGGGGACTCTCATGGCAATGTCGTCCACCTGTTCGAGCGCGACTGCTCGCTCCAGCGCCGCCACCAAAAGGTGATCGAGGAAGCCCCCGCCCCCGGCATGGACGAGGCCACCCGCGAGGAAATCTGCGCCGCCGCCGTGCGCGCCGCCAAAGCGGTCGATTACGAAGGCGCGGGTACCATCGAATTCATCGCCGACGCCTCAGAAGGCCTGCGCGCCGACCGCATCTTCTTTATGGAGATGAACACAAGGCTCCAGGTCGAACACCCCGTCACCGAAGAGATCACCGGCGTGGATTTGGTGGAATGGCAGCTAAGGGTAGCTTCGGGTGAGCCGATCCCGATGAAACAGGAAGAGCTGTCGATCAATGGCTGGGCAATCGAAGCGCGGCTTTATGCGGAGGACCCGGCCAAGGGGTTTTTGCCGAGTACAGGGCCTCTCACGCATTTTTATCTCAGTCCGGGAAGCCGACGCCATCCGGTCCGTGTTGACACCGGAGTCGAAGAGGGCACGGAGATCTCGCCATTCTATGACCCCATGATAGCCAAGCTGATTATTCACCGTGATACTCGCGAAGCCGCCATTGAAGCGTTGAAGATCGAAGCCGAAGCCGTTCTGTGTTGGCCTGTGAAAACCAATGCCCGTTTCATCGCCAATCTTCTCGCTAACGCCACATTCGCAAACGGTACCATGACAACTGGGCTAATTGCGGATCAAGCGGATTCAATCGTCCCAGATGATCTTCCATCTGCCTCCGCTTTGGGTGCAGCCGCTGACTTTTACGTAAAAGCAGGGCGCGTCCATGATCCAGATTTGGCAAGCGATGAAGACGTTGCAAAGCTTGGCCCTTGGATTGCTCCCTCAGGGTTTAGGCTCAATGCCTCGCAGCGCGATCTGAAAGTGCAGCTCACTCGCGGAATCGAACAATTTGAAGCGGCACCGAGCAAAGACTACCACTGGCTGGAAATGGTCGACGATGGCCTTCTTGTTCGCGACATAGGTCTCACCCACATTATCAATCTCGCTAGGAACGATGCTGGCGGCACCGCCTCCGCCGCCGACGGAGCCATCCTCGCGCCCATGCCGGGCAAGGTCATCGCTGTGGATGTGGCCGAGGGCGACGCTGTCACCGCAGGCCAACGTCTGATGGTCTTGGAAGCGATGAAGATGGAGCATGCTCTCCTTGCGCCCTTTGATGGCACCATCACCGGGCTTGAGGCCTCCGAAGGCGGGCAAGTGCAGGTCGAAGCGGTGCTTTGCGTGGTTGAGCCTTTGGATTAGGCCCACCCCCAACCCCTCCCGCAAGCGGGAGGGGAGCGAGACTTGCCAGCTTGCTGGCCCCGTGAAAGTAGGCTTGGGTCGCAGCGGGGTGGGCAAATCAGAGACTTAAGGGGAAAGTATGCCTGGAAAATTCTTCGACGAATGGCAAATCGGTGAGACCATTGAGCACGATATTCGCCGCACAGTGACCGAAACGGACAATCTGCTCTTCACTACCATGACGCACAATCCGCAGCCGCTGCACCTCGATATTGAGGCGGCCAAGGCGAGCGAGTTTGGGCAGATATTGGTGAACGGCACCTTCACCTTCTCGCTGATGGTGGGGCTGTCGGTAGGGGACACGACGCTCGGCACGCTGGTCGCCAATTTGGGCTATGATAAGCTGGTTATGCCAAAGCCCGTGGCGATTGGTGATACTTTGCGCTCCACCAGCGAAGTGATTGGGCTGAAAGAGTCCAAGTCCCGCCCCAATGCCGGGATCATCACCTTCCTCCATCGCTGTATCAACCAGCGCGATGAAGTGGTGTGCCAATGCGAACGCGCGGCGTTGATCAAGAAGAGCGGGCCCGCAGGCTAAGCGCTAAGCGCAGCCATCCTCTTCGCATTCTTCGCCGGCCCATAGGTCTTCATTGCCCGCCCCTGTCACGGGGTCATCGATCAGGAAGACCTCGCTCGAATTTGGGTCAGGCGCGATGCTGAAAATGCTCGAATCGAGCGCATCAAGATCGGCGCGCGTTGTTTGCACGCTGTCCTGAGCAACCACCTCATCGATCACTTCCTCAATCAGATCGCGTGTCTCGCCAATGGGTTCAGCGATGGTGTCCGACACGTCTGGATCGGTTGGACTCGGTGGTGGGGTGGGGGATGGAGACGGTGACGGCCCTCCGCCTGTCGGCGGCGGCGGCGGCGGCGGCGGCGGCGGCGGCGGTGGTGGCGGTGGCGGTGGCGGTGGCGGTGGCGGCGGCGGTGGTGGCGGTGGCGGTGGCGGTGGCGGTGGCGGTGGCGGTGGCGGTGGCGGTGGCGGTGGCGGTGGCGGTGGCGGTGGCGGTGGCGGTGGTGCGGTCACACCGGCTGCAAGGCAAGCTGCCGGATTGGAAATCTGGCAACCATTGATTGTCGAGTTTGCAGCTGTGGTGCTTGTCACCGTCGTTGCACCAATCGCCGCAAGACCCACCTGCCCGTTCACCACTCCGTTGATCACAATCGGCTGAATGGTGCCTCCGCTGTCACTGATTGTGAGTGAGTTGACGGTGATGCCTCTGCGATCATCGTTGGCGGTGCTGCTGGCGGTGTTCTGGATAAAGACCTGGCTCGCAGTCGTGTCGATCACCAGTGCGTCAGCCCGGATCACGCCATCTGGCCGGTCCACCCCATCATTGTCAGCCAAGCGCGCGTCGATATCGACGATGTCCATCCCTTGGATATCAGCGAACGCTGCGTCGGTGGCAGCGATCAGGTCAGTCGCGACCAGATCAAGTGTCCCGGTGATCTCGCCCGCATCATCGAGCACATGGAGACCGCCCGCCGCGCTGTCGATCCGGATAAGGTTCAGTGCATCAACGCTGACCAGACTATCAAGAGTGGCGCCTGCAATCATGGCGTCCCCAGCGAACAGGATATCGCCATCAGCCTGGAACGAAAGCTCTCCGCTCTGCCCGAAATTTTGTCCCGAGCCAGCTGTGCCATTGCCCGCCAGCACATCAAGCTCCGCAATAGTGAGCAGCGCGCCACCCCCAGTGCTGAATGATGTCACTGCGATAGACAAATCACCGCCCGAGTGGATCCGACCAAACTCAGCATTGTCAATTTCGAAGACGCCGGAGTTTCCGCCCGCTCCGCCAATCAGAGCTTCTGATTCTGCGAAGATGGCGATGTTCTGAGTGGTGGTCTCATCTCCCAGCGAAGCGCCGTTCGCGATCATCAAATCAGAAGCTTCCAAGCTGATATCGGTGCCGGTCGCATCTGCATTGATGGCGATAAGCCCCTCTGCATCGAGAATGAGATTTGCTGCTGCGGAAACCGCACCATCGAGAGTCACTTCGCCCCCCGCCGTGATAGCCACAGTGCTGCCCGAGACGCCCTGAGCTATAACGCTTCCCGCAGTGCTGATCAGCGAAACATCGCCGGTAGCGTTGGCTGATTGAACTGAGAGCGTGCCAGCGGTGATTGCATCGATCCCTCCGGCGGTAGCAGTTGCATCGAGTGTTAAGTCACCCGCCGTGTTGATCGCAATCGATTGGCCATTGGCTGTCACAAGACCAGTAATATCGGCGTCCTGCGTGATTGTCACAGTGCCATTCGCGGCGCCAAGCGAAAGCGCGGAGCCTTCAATCCGCGCAATGGTTATGCCTGCATCGCCGCTGATCTGTGTTGACGTGCCCGCGTCCCTCACAAGATCAAGCGCAATCGATCCGCCAGAATTGATGGCGACACTTTGATCAGATGACAGAACAGTGCCGGATCCAGCGACAACATCGCCGCCGGTGTCAATTCTTAAAGCCCCACCCACATCGAGCGTTTCGAGCGCATTGACGTTGCCAGTGTGGCTGATCAAAAGGTTGCCCGCAGCGTCAATGTCGGCAGTGCCGCCCACGCTCAAGACGTCATCGCCCAAAACCACAATTCGTGCGTCTCCCGCTTGTGCATCGACGATCAAGTTTCCGATGATGGTACCGCTGTTAAGCCCCACGGAATTGCCGCGGATCGTTACACTCGTTGGAGAAAAGGCCGCATCGACACTCGCATCCTGCGACGCGGTGACAGTGATGGTCGAAAATTCCGATGTGAGCGTGCCGGCGGCGATGTTTTGACCACTCAATCGCAGCGTATCCTGTGCGCTTGCATTGGCGATGGTAAGAGTGCCTCCAGCGCTCAACGACAAAGCGTCATTTCCGCCTGCATTGGTCGCCGCATCGGCTGTCATCACATCACCGCCTGTGATGTCCCCCCCTGCGGTGAAAGCGATATTGCCATTTGTCGTGCTGGCAGCGTCAAAGGTGATGTTACCCGAAACATTCAGCGTGAAGGCGCTTGCGGCGGTGAGTGTGCCAAACGCAATGTTTTCGGTCGCATCAAGATCAACAAAACGGTCTGAGACAATGATGCCCGTCCCAAAGATGCTGCCATTGGTGGCGTTAACCCTTAGGCCCGAAGCATCGGCGTTGTTGAGGGTAACGCTCGACCCTGTGATTGTGGTCGTTGCGGCAGAGTTAGCGGTGTCGACTACCGCATTTTGTGTGGCGGAAACAGTTACTGCGCCCAAATCAGAGGAAACCAAACCTGCATCGACATTCACGCCAGAAATCTGAGCGGCGTCTTGAGCACGCGCTTCGGCAATCGTCAGCGTGCCGCCTGCAGAGATGGAAAGGGAGTCGTTGCCCCCTGCATTGGTCGCTGCATCAGCCGTCCGAGCGAAGCCGCCTTTGATATCGCCTGCGGCAGTGAGACTGACATTGCCATTGGTGGTCTCGACTCCATCAAAGGTCAGGTCACCTGCCACATTGAGCGTGAAGGTGCTGCCTGCAGTGATCTCGCCGAAGGTCACATCGGCCGTCGCGTCTAGATCTACAAACCTGTCTGAGACAATGATGCCAGTGCCAAAGATGCTGCCATTGGTGGCGTTGAGCCTCAAGCCCGAGGCGTTAGCGTTGTTGAGCGTGACGTTTGATCCGGTGATCGTGGTTGCCGAGGCAGAGTTTGCGGTGTCCAACATCGCATTTTGTGTGGCCGTGACCGTGACGGAGCTCAAATCGGAAGAAACGGTACCTGCATTTACATTCGCGCCAATCAGTTGCGTGCTATCCTGCCCGCGCGCTTCGTCGATGGAGAGATCGCCGCCAGCTTGAAGCAGCAGCGCGTCGTTGCCCCCTGCATTGGTCGTCGCATCAGCGGTGCTCGCCAACGTGCCGGAGATGTTGCCTCCCGCCACAAAGGAAACATTGCTGTTCGTAGTAGTCGCCTCGTCGAACGTGATGTCTCGGGCTGCGTTTGCGGTAAACGTGCCGCCCGCGGCGATGTTGGTGAAGCCGATGTCTTGCGTGGCATCAAGATCGACAGCGAGCCCTGCAGTGACGTCGCCCAGGATCACGATGCTGCCATTACGCGCATCGAGCCGCAGGCTGCTCGCTATATCGCCGCCGTCAAGTTCGATTTGGTTCGCGATTATCGTCGCGCTGGAAGCACCGGTTGCAAGGCTTCCAATATCGGCGGTGGTGGCAGCGGTGACAGTGATTGTGCTCAAGTCAGAGGCGACGGTCCCTGACACTACATTCCCGCCAATCAACTGCACGCTGTCCTGACCGCGCGCATTGCCAATCGAAAGCGTCCCCGCAGCCTGAAGCAGAAGCGCATCGTTGCCGCCCACGGCGGTGTTCGCATCTGCGGTTTGCGCCGAATTGCCGGTTAGATCGCCGCCTGCGACAAGCGACAAGTTGCTGTCGTTCGTGCTTGCATCGGTAAAGGTGATATCGCCGCCTGCATTGGCGGCAAAGGTGCTGCCAGCTGTGATAGTGCCAAAGGTGATATCATCGGTCGCGTCCAGATCGACAAAACTGCCAGCAGCAACATCACCCGTCAGGTTCAAGCTGCCATTAGTGGCATTGAGCGTAAGGCCAAAATCGACATCAACATCGCCGACCATGACGCTTGTGCCGGTGACGCTTGCACTGTTGTTGTCGGTGAAGAGGCTGGCGACATTGGCCGTTGTCGCGGCAGAAACCACTATTGTGCTGAAATCGCTTGCGACATCGCCTGCATCAACGGTTCCGCCGATCAGCCGGACGCTGTCTTGACCGCGCGCGGTCTCAATGACGAGCGCTCCGCCCGCTTGCAACAGCAACGCATCATTGCCGCCCACATTCGTGGTTACATCAGCTGTCGCTGCCAGCGTTCCGCGAATGTCGCCGGTTGCGACCAAAGAGACATTGCTGTCGGTTGTTGTCACCTCAGTAAAGGCAATGTTTCGCCCAGCATTGGCAGCAAAGGTACTGCCCGCAGCGATAGTGCCAAAGGTGATATCCTGCGTTGCGTCCAGATCGACAAAGTTCCCGACTGTGATGTCCCCAGTGAGGGTGACACTGCCATTGGTTGCGTTGAGCGTAAGGCCAACGTCAGCATCGACGCTGTCGAGCAAAATATCCGTGCCTGTAATCGACACAGAATTGCCTCCAGAAAAGAGGCTGCTGACCATGGCTTCGTTGGTCGCCGAGACCGAAACAGTGCTGAAATCCGAAGCGAGGGACCCTGCATCCACCGTAGCGGCGATCACCCGCACGCTGTCTTGCCCGCGGGCGGTGTTGATCGAAAGCGCCCCGCCCGCTTGAAGCAGCAGGGCGTCGTTTCCGCCAACAGCCGTGTTGGCATCTGCAGTCAGCGCAGAATTGCCGGTCAGATCGCCTTGCGCGATCAGGGTAACATTATTGTTGGTGGTGCTGATATCATTAAAGGTGATGTTGCCGCCTGCATTCGCCTGGACGGTGCTGCCAGCCGCAATGTTGGTGACGGTGATGTCTTGCGTTGCGTCAAGATCGACGGCGCTGCCTGTCACCACATCGCCGAGAATGTCCACGCTGCCATTGGCCGCGTTGAGCGTAAGGCTAATATCGATATTCGCGCCGCCCAACGTAATGGAGTTGGCGTTGACTGTGGCGCTGTTCGACGACGTCAACAGCGTGTCGATTTGGGCGCTGGTGCCGGCGGTCACCGTGATCGTGCTGAATTCAGATTCAACAATCCTCGCATCCACGCTGCCACCGATAAGCTGCAGACTGTCTTGGGCGAATGCGTTATCAATCGAGAGAAGGCCGCCGGCCTGAAGCAAAAGCGCATCATTGCCGCCCACATTGGTCGCCGCATCTGCGGTCTGCGCAGATATACCAATCAAGTCTCCTGCCGCCACGAATGTTAAATTGCCATTGGTGGTTGAGGCATCAGCAAAGGTTATGTCACCGCCTGCATTGGCGAGAAAATTGCTGCCCGCCGCTATTGTATCAAACGCAATGTTGCCAGCCGCATCAAGATCAACGGTGCTGCCCGCATTGATGATAGTGCCATCACTGATGACAAGATCACCGCCCACGGCATTGGCGGTGAAGCTGGTGCTGGTGTCGAGAGAGACATTGCCGGCCGTGTTGCCCGTATGGGTTATGAAGATGTTGTCGGTGGCGCGCAGGAATGTCGCACCGGTCACGAGGATTTGCCCGTCATCCTCGATAGTGATGTCGATATCGCCCGCCACATCCATGTTGAGGCCCGTATCAAACACCAGTGTTTCACCCGGCCCTGCGGCAAGCTCTGCCGAGCCACCTGTTTGCAGATTGGTAGGCCCAGCAAATTGCGCGTTCTGCAGGGTGATGTTGCCATCGGAGGACGATCCAGTGGAAAGCGTGATTATGCCTTCGCGAATGCTGGCGCTTGTCGCTGAAGCATGGCCAACCCTTCCACCAACCAACATGCTGATCGCGGTGTTTTTTGGAATGGCGACAAAGGCAATATCAGGGCCACCGCCAAGCCCGCTGAGGCCTGCACTTACCGCATTGCTGCCATGCACGATGCCGTTGGCGTCACTTGTGCCGATATCGACCGAGATGTCGAACAGGCCCTGGCCAATCGAAAGCGTCGCTGCCTCTGCTGCGGTATAGTTGATAGATCCATCCGCAGCGATCGAACCGCGCTGTTCAACTCGCGGTGCAACAAGAGCAATGTAGGCGTCATTGCCATGCCCGAAAACTTGCGCACCCTCTTCCACCGTGACGCTGACGTCGCTTCCTGCAATCCCAGCCAGTGCGACAGAGCTGTTGCCCGCGTCGAAATCGTCAAGGCTGGGCGCATTCGTACTCAGCAACAGGCTGCCCACATTTACGACAGCTTCCGGCCCGACGATTAGGCCACCCGGGCTGTAGAACCACACATTACCGCCGATCTCGCCTCCCGCGACGCGCGAAGTGATCGTGCCATCCAGCCTAACTGCGCTGTCAAAACCGAGCGTGTAGATACGATTAAGCACGGTATAGTCCGACAGGTCGGAGACAAAGGAGAGGCTCTGGTCTTCGCCGAGGAATGTTATGTCCGCACCCGGCGATCCGCCAGAAAAAGTGCGCCAGTCTATGATTGCCGCGTCTCGCAACACGGCAATCTCATCACCGGTTGATGACGGTCGAAAATCGATCTCCGTCCCATCAAAACGTGCGCTGGCCTGTACACTGATACCCGAGGTGGAAACAGGGTTTGCTATCGTTCGTGTTTGGGTGATTGCCTCACCCTGCGGGAGGGCACGCGAAGTTGGCACATCGACTTTTCGTATGACCACCGGACTGGCCGGGCGTTCAAGGCGATTGACCTGGTGTGCTTGGTGGGCCGGGTAAGAGCGGTCCAAACCCACATGCTGCGATTGGGCAGCTTCTATGATTGGCGTTCGCGACTGAGCTTTAGTTTCGTGTGCTTGGAGCCCCGCAGCCAGCGCCAAGACGCTGCTGGCCATCGCGATCGTCCGCCGCGCATTACACACACCAATTGACTGGCAAACGCCCGGTGCGCTGCCCCCTACGCTTCTACTCATTGCGTCCCCCCAAGGATGCTGGGTCGGCTATGGCACAAAAACGCGTTCCGAGGAAGGTTGAACGGGAGACTGGTCCCTCGGCAAAACCAAAGATAAGCGCGCGCAAGCTTCCTTTGCTCAGTTCGTCAGAGAGCCCTCATCTTCGCTGCACCACCCGATCACTCTGTCCGCAACGCTTCGATAGGGGAAAGACGCGAGGCTCTGATTGCGGGATAGCTGCCAAAAACGAGGCCCAGACAGGCTGAGAAGGCCAAAGCGCCAAAAGCAACACCAAGGCCTATGGGAACCGGGAATTCTGCATAGGCTGTCAAAGCAGCTCCGCTAATCCAAGCAAGCGCCAGACCAACCGCTCCGCCCAACAAACACAGCACCGCCGCTTCGACGAGGAACTGATTGCGGATATCGCTGCCGCGCGCACCCAAAGCCATGCGCAGCCCAATCTCGCGGGTGCGCTCGGTGACGCTCACCAGCATAATGTTCATTATGCCAATCCCGCCCACCAACAAGGAAATCGAGGCAATCGCGACCAAAACCGCTTGCAGGATGCCGGTGATAAACTGGCTTTCCTCCATAAACTCTTGCGTAGTGCGAACGGTGAAGGGGTTGATCTCGCCGTCACGCACGCGGTAGCGGTCTTGCAGGACGCGAGTGATGTTTATTTTGGCCTCTGGCAGCGAAGCCCCCTCTTCAAACCCCACAAAAGCCAGTTGAATATCATCGGGACCCGGCAAAGTGTCCCCTACGAAACGTTGCCGCATGGTCGAAATAGGGATGATCAGAGTGTCGTCATTGTCATCGCCAAAGGTCGATCCCTTTTCCTCAAGCAGGCCGATCACCTGAAAAGGTACGCCATCAACGCGCACTGCTTCACCAACCGGATCAAACTCACCAAACAGAGTTTCCGAGACTGTTGTGCCCAACACAATGACGCGAGCGGCCGATCTCACATCGGCATCTGTAATGTTGCGTCCACGTTGGACGGGATGGTTGGTGATAAGGCCATAGCCCGGCGTCGTGCCGACCGCGTTGGTAGTAGCACTTGTGCCTGCTGACACGACATCGAGCGTAGATCGCAATTGCGGGGCCATTGCTCGAATACCGGGGACCTCGCGCTCAATGGCCCGCAAATCCCTTTGGGTAAGCCTCCCGCGGTCAAACGAGCGGCGTGACCCTTCATTGTCGGGCTGCGGAACAACAATCGCCATGTTCGAGCCAAAACTGTTGATCGAACTCATCACCGATTGTTGAGCGCCATTGCCAACCGCAACCGCCAAAGTCACCGCGAACACGCCGATCAACACGCCCAGCATAGTCAAGATCGACCGCATCAAATTGGTGCGCAATGCGGTGATCGCGATCGAAATGTTGACGCCCCAGCTGGCAAGGAATCGCCCGGATCTGCCTTGCGCAGAACCGCTCATATCGCACCTGTGAGATTTTCAGTTGCGGTCTCAAATTGGGCAATCGTGCGCCCTTCGACGAGACGGTCCTCAATCACCTTGCCATCGCGAAACTCTATCCGGCGCTTTGCATGTTCGGCGATCTCATCTTCATGCGTCACCACAATCACTGTTATACCATCAGAATTAAGTTCTTCAAATATAGCCATAATCTCAGCGCTGGTGCGGGTGTCGAGCGCTCCCGTCGGCTCATCAGCAAGCAGCATTAGCGGCTCTGTCACCAAGGCCCGCGCAATGGCAACCCGCTGTTGCTGGCCTCCCGATAGCTTTGCTGGCGTGTTGAGCAGGCGCTCGCCCAGCCCCATGTCGATCAATTTCGCCTTTGCCCGTTCGCGCCGTGTCGCGGTGTCCACCCCGGCATAGATCAAAGGGACCGCTACATTGTCGACAGAGGAAGTGCGGGCAAGCAGATTGAACTGCTGGAACACAAATCCGATTTTCTGATTGCGAAGCCGCGCTAAATCATCGCTCGACATCGCCTCTGTAGGCGTCCCATCTATCAAGACCTGGCCGCCAGTTGGCACATCCAGACAACCGACCATGTTCATGAAGGTAGATTTGCCAGAGCCGCTCGTGCCCATAATGGCGACATATTCGCCGCGTTCGATGGTCAGCGACACGCCGTTCACTGCATGAATGGTCTCGCCGCCCAGATTGTACGTCTTCAAGAGGTCGCGCGTTTCAACCAAGGGCGTGGTGGCTGTCTCCATTATGAAGTTTCACCAGCGCTTTCTCCGCCTCCACTGCCGTCTCCGCTGATAGTAGCAGAGCGCACAATTACAGATTGTGAAGCTTCTAGCCCTCCAGTGATTTCAACAAAGTCTTCGCCTTGCAATCCCACTTCTACAGCTTGCCGCGCGGGGAGATACGGGTCCTCTCCGGGCACCCAGACATAGACCTGCTTCGTCTCGCGATCTTCGGTAGAAGAATCGGCATCAGCTTCGCGATCTTCTTCTCGCGGGAGGAAGCGGGTCGCCGCGATCGGTACCCGCAATACGCCACTCTTCTGGCCCGTGATGATATCCACATTGGCCGTCATGCCCGTGAGCAGACGCCCTTCGCTGTTGTCGACATCCAAGATGACAAGATAGCTTACCGCATTGCCCGATTGAGTGGCGGATTGCCGGATCTGTTGAACCGTCGCTTCAAACTCGACATCAGGGTAGGAATCGACGGTAAAGCGAACCGGCTGACCCTGCTCGACCTGGCCAATATCCGCCTCATCCACTGAAGCCTCGACCTGCATCCGACTGGTGTCGGCAGCGATGGTAAATAGGTTGGGGGTCTGGAAATTGGCAGCGACTGTCGTTCCCGGTTCCACCAACTTGTCGATCACAACGCCGCTTGTTGGTGCAACAATGCGTGTGCGAGATAGGTCAAGCCGTGCGGATTCAAGTTCAGCCGCGCTTTGCGCTATCTGCGCCCTTGCGCTTTGCGCTTGAGCCTGTGCGGTGCTGAGATTGGCCCTAGCTGCAACCAGAGCATTCTCAGCCTGATCGAGGCCAGCGGTTGACACAAAGCCTTTTTCCGCAAGTTCTGATCGGCGGGCAAATTCGCGCGTTTGCACCTCTACATCAGTCTGTGATCGAGCAATCGAGGCCTGCGCTTGAGCAAGGCTGGCACGGGCAAGATCAACTTGCGCGCGCGCCTGAGTAACGCGTGCCCGCGGCCGGGTATCATCAATCCGGGCGAGCAATTGTCCGGCCTGGACAGGCGAATTGAAGTCGACATAGACCGCTGTGATCTGACCCGACACTTCCGCACCGACATTGATCGTATTGAGCGCCCTTAATGTCCCGCTGGCCGAAACGACCCGCGTGACTTCACCTTCAGACACGTCTTGCGTGACATATTCATAGTCCCGCTCGCCAGAGCTGAGCGCGCCCCATCCCACCAGCACCACAAGCAAAACCGCAATACCGGAAATGATTGGATGCGACTTGATCCAGTTCAGCATTTGGCCCCTGTTTTACCTGAAAATTCTATTCCCTGCCTACAGTCCATACACCGGATCGAGGAGAGGGGCATCCCGGATGTGACGCTTTTGTCGAACAATCTTTGGCATTTGTCGTTAAACCGCCTAACCGATGCGCGAACACAAAACGGCGAGGCGTAGAAAGCCTCTTGCCTGCAACCGATTGGTCGGCGACAGACAAAATCATGACCAATCTCGATGACAATTACGCGCAGGCTTATGGGCAAAAAGCGGGTTTTGGCAAACGACCCGCGCTGATCTTGATCGATTTTGTCGAGGGGTATTTTGATCCAGAATGCGATCTGTATGCTGGAGTGGAAGAGACGCTGAAAAGCGCGCTTCGGGTCAGGGAAGCAGCCCACGCGGCGAGCATCCCTGTCGTGCTGACCAATGTGATCTACCATCCGTCCGCGATGGATGGGGGGCGGTTCTTTGAAAAGGCAAGGCCGCTTCGATTTTTCTTGCAAGGCAGCCCGATGGGCGCATGGCCCAAGGGTCTAGAACCCAAGGCCGCTGAGCTTGTCATTTCCAAGCAATATCCCAGCGCCTTTTTCGGAACCTCGCTTGCATCAACTCTGACCAGCCTTGGCGTGGATCATGTCATATTGACAGGCCTTACAACCAGCGGCTGCGTGCGCGCATCATGCGTGGACGCGGTTTCGCATGGCTTCATAACAACAGTGGTGCGCGAGGCCGTGGGCGACCGTCACGAAGCCCCTCATGAAGCCAATCTGTTCGATATGAACGCCAAGTATGCCGATGTCGTCAGCGAAGCCGACATTATCGAGCATTTGCGATCCTTGTGACCATTTTGAATCTGTAAGAGCTCAGCGAAACACCACTGCCTAAGATCGCTTACCCCGCGCGGCGTGCTTCGACTGACTTCTGCACTCGACGCAGAGACTGGCCATCCATTTCGTAAAGCTGGCCGCAATTTTCGAATGATTGAATCCGGTGCGATACGAGGATGACAGTCAGGCCGGGCATCGCATGCGCTACGGAGGAGAGCACCCGGGCCTCCAACTCAGCGTCCATCGCGCTCGTCGCCTCGTCCAGCAGCAGAACAGATGGCTTGCGATACAAGGCCCTTGCGAGAACCACCCTTTGCCGTTGTCCATTTGACAAGGCCAAACCACCTTCACCGACCTCCAAATCGAGGCCTTGCGCTCGGCCGGCCACAATCTCCTCAAGGCCAGCCAATTGCGCTGCTTGCGCAAGACGATCACTGCATTGATCCTTGGGCGCCTCGCCAAAACAGATGTTCTCTCGAAGTGTCGCATCAAGCAGGAAGCCGCCCTCTCGCACCAGACCGATGGCGGCCTGCCACGATTGCAGACGATCTGCGACAAGCGGCTCGCCATCAACGCAGATTGTGCCATCGCTCGGCAGCCGAAAACCCACGATTAGGTCCAGAAGAGTGCTTTTTCCCGATCCCGACGCCCCGCAAATGCCAACCCATTCTCCTGCATTCACCGTTAGATCAATACCTCTGAGCGTTGGTTCGTTACGATTATATCCGAAGGAAACTGCGTCCAGATGCAGATGCTGAGACAAGCCAGCCGGTTGATGCAGTTTGGGCGTCACGGCCTGACCTGTGGGTGGATCCGCAAGCTGCAGCACGTCCCTTACCAATTGGCGGTTGCCCGATGCTTCAACGCTGGCCGACCAAATCGACTGCACTGTCGGCAACATTCTTTGCATGACAAAGGCAATGGCAGCCATCAGCGGAAGCACCGCGATCACATCTCCGCCAACCCAGACTGTGATCACCAGCGCAAGCACTAGGACAACAACCATCGCTGGCTGAAAGAATGCTCGAGGCGTTTGAGCAAGAATGTGGTTTCGCGCTTCGGCGGTCCGCAGTTTTGTATCTGCTTCGGCGACCAATCGTTCAAAAAAGCCGAACCGGCCGGTCAGCATAATTTCGCGTTTGCCCTCCATGCTTTCACGCAAGAAAGCGGTGCGTTTGCTCCAGCCTTCAGAAATGTCTTTCGCAAGCACACGAATATGCGGAAGCGTTAGCCGCGTGACACAGAAGTAAGACACAGCCAAAACTGCAAGGACCGAAACCGTCAGCAGCGGGGTGATGACAAACAGCAAAGCAGCAAGGCTCGACGCAATGATTGCTGCTGTCGTCGCCACCAAGATTGGACGAACAAAACCGTAGATCAGCGATTGGACCTTGTTGGCTGAGGAGAGGACCTCCGAACTGTTCCGCGCTTCAAACTGAGAAATGCTCTCCATCATCACATTGCGATAGATTGCAGCGACTAGATCTGAGCCCAACTGCGCACAAAATTTCTCGGTCCGCCAGATCATCACCCAGCGAAAAATCGCAGCAAGGCCTGCAACCGCAGCAATCCCCATGGCGAGAGGGATCAGACCGGTCTCTTCGGTCAATCCAGTCAGATAAGCCGACGGGCCAGACGATGGCGCCTCTCCAGCTTGCGAGAGAATGCCAGCCAAGAGGGGCACCAACGCCCCAATCGTTACAAACTCGCCCGCGCCAGCAAAAACCGCAAGGATAAGGACCAACACGGCCTCGCGCCGCTGATTGGCAGAAAGCCAACGCCAAAGCTGCCCGGTTTCGATCATCATCAGTAGCTTCAATCCGATCAAGTGCCGCCAGATTCTCTTCCCCGACCGAGCAATTGCTTTGCTTTGGAGACATCTACGCCACGCCCCGCCAGAAAAATTCGCAGCCGCCTTCTTGCATTAACCGGAGAACGGTAAATCCGATAGAGCAGCCGATAGGTTTTGCGGCGGCTTCTGGTGCTTACAAAGAATCTGAAAACGGTGTTTGCCCGCGGGGTATCGGGTGAGAGATCATCAAAAAGACGATGAACACGGTTCCACAAAGGGTCGCCTTGGTCCTGCCCTAGCCTCTGGTAATAGTTATGGATCGCCAGAAGACCGCGAGCAATCACGGTGCCCCTATATTGGGGGTTCTCGGAAAGCCAACGCGCCAAAGCCTCGTGCATCTCTAGGCTTCGAAGCATCCATTCAGCATGATCGCTGTCAAGGTACAGATGCCCATGCTCATGATGCCTGCGGTGCCCAAGAATCGCATTGCAGCGCACGCCTTCACCGTTTCTCAGCAGAACGCGCCAGTTCAGTTCGGTGTCTTCTCCCATTTTCAGGCTCTCGTTGAATGGGCCAGCTTTGCGCAGCGCTTCACGGCGATACAATGCGGTAAACAGGAGCCAGTGATTGCGCAGCAAATCACCCCCTCGCATGTGGGTCAGACCGGAATAGTCCTCCGGTATCGGATCGCCGGCCATATCCGTGTTATCGACGCACCCCAATGCAAATGGCGCACCAGGATTGAGTTCGAGCGCGTTCACCATCAAAGGCAAAGCGCGCGGTAGAACAACATCATCTGAGTCCAGGAAATACACATACTCGCCAAGTGCGCGGCGCAATCCTGTGTTGCGGGCCCCGCTAACACCCTTGTTGGATTGCACCAGCACGCTCACCCATATCTGCGGGTGCTCTATTGCCCAATCTCTTGCCACTCTCGACGTCTCGTCGGAGGAACCATCATCAACAACAATGATCTGGATAGGCCTGTAGCTCTGTCGGGCAAGCGAATCCATTGCGTCAAGGATCAATGATTGCCGGTTGAAAGCCGGGATGATGACAGAGACCAGATCCTTCTGTCCGGCCCCTGCCAAAAACGCGCTTTCGCGGATGCGGTGTTCGCTCTTGCTTGGATCAAGCAGCACAATCAGAACCTGATGCGAATTCCGGCCCGACCACCGAAACCGTTGGCATCAGACGCCACATCGGTTTCGGCCTGAATGAAGCCGGAAACGGGGCCTTCACCTTCGATAGTAACCCCGGCTTCGATACGGCCATAGGTATCGACAGGTTCATTATCAAAAGAAATGGCATCCAGCGCAGATGAGAATGTCGTGCGCCCATCACCTTCGAATTCATGAAGGATGCTCGCATCAAGATAGACGCCGAGGATCGACTTCTCGCCAATATCGGCATCCGCACCAAGGCGAATACCCGCTGCTCCTCGAAGCCCATCAAAATCGGCAAATCGGAAGCTCTGGCCAGCAACTTCGAGCGCGTCGAAATCAGACAGCTGAAAGTCCATACTGACCCGCGGCTCAGCATAGAAACGGCCGCTGGTTGCGCGGTAACCAAACTCCACCCGTCCACCGAACGCTGAACCATCAAGCTCGCCGTTGAATCCGGTTGCTGCACTGTCGGTTACATCGCCCGAAATGTCATCATACTTGATCAACGCTTCACCGAAGAAGCCGTCCGCATCAAAGGAAACAGATGCGCCGATATTCACGACATCGAACTGAGCGTTCACACCGCTCTGGACAAGGCCCAACGTCGAACTGAGGTAGCCGCCCGTAATTCCAAGGATCGTATTGTCACCAAGCGGTCTCTCAACACCGCCTTGGAAACCATAAAAGTCTTGCGAATAGTCGAGCACTGCATCTCCAGTGGCAATGCCGGTGGGATCAGCGAGCGCTTCGTCACGGTTGGCTTCAGCGCCGTAAACCACTCCCCATGCCCCATGCGCATATTCTTGGCTTGCACGAACCTCAGCGCGGTGATCGCTCCACGCATCGGTGCTGCGATACCAGAGAGACTGCATCCCTTCGCCCAGTTTCGATGCTTCGAACGCACGTGGCTCCAGTCCCAAACCAAACAGGAAGTCGTTTGTGGCTGCATCGAAAACCAACTCGAAAGACAGGAAGGCTGACACTTCCATAGATTGAGAGGAGATCGCAAAGGCCTGTGCATCGGTCCCCGCGCCCGCGTCAACAAGCACCAGATCTCCAGAGAATGTGGCGCCCAAATCGACCGGGTTGACAACCAGATTGGTGGTGCCAGAGGCCGCGCCGGCCACTACAAAAGTGTCCGCCGCGTTGTTAGCGAAGTCTACATCCAGCACAATGCTACCAGCATCGCCGATAAAGTCGCCGGATGTAGAGAGGGCTCCTCCCGCAACTCCATTGGCCAGGGTAATCAGTCCGCTGCTGCGCAGCTCTTCCAACCGAACAAAATCGGCGGTTCCGTTGACGCTGATCGTGCCAAAATTCAGCAACTCATCTCGGCCCTCACCAAAGTCGCTGGTGCCGCTGGCAACAAATGTGTCTCGGTTGTCGAACGCATCCTCTCCGCCCGCAAAGCTGATTGCTGAGGCGATCGTGCCATCATTGCGCAGATCAATATCGCCCGTGCCTTGGCTGCTAGCGAAGACAGCAAAACGGCCACCTGATAGCATGCCACTGTTGGTGAGATCGACGTCTTCCCCATCGGTTGACACAACCACACCATCGATTGCGCCAAAAGTGGTTCCGGCAAGATCGATATCGATTTCTCCCCCACCCGCGGTGCTGGCAACGATACCAGAGGCGCCGCCCACAATGTCGCCATTGCCAGACACCTCAATGTCACCACCTGCGGCATTCGCGACGATGGCGGAGCCGCTTTGCGCCATGATCTGATCGATTGCGGTGATGGCTATATCGCCTCCGCCAGAGCCGAGGTTGAGCGCCTGGCCTGTGCCACCCGCAACAAGGTCAAGGCTATCGACGCTGATATCGCCGCCTTCAGACCGGGCGAGCACACCGTCTGTTGCACCGCTGATCGTTCCGGATGATCCTTGGACAGCAATGTCACCGCCACTTGATGTGGCTTCAACACCGGCACCAGTGGTCCCGATGACATTGGCGGTTTGCGCCAGCGTGATCGCTGTGGAACCAGCGGCTGCCTGCGCGTCAATACCAATTGCGCCCATCACCTCATCGACGGTGAGAAAGAGCATGTCGGCGCTTTGTTGATCGGCGATGATGCCGGCATTGTTGCCGATCACAGTGCCGGCCGAGCTGTCGATTGAGAGCGCGCCAGCAGAACCGATCGCTTTAATCCCAGCATCGCCAAAGCCCTGCACATCAGCCGTCACAATCGCCAAGGCGCCTACTCCGCCATTCACCGTGTGGACACCATCATCGCCGCCCGTGATGGATCCAGCGGCAGTGTCGATGGCGATCTCTCCATTCGAAGAGACAGCATAGACACCATCGCCCATCGTGCCGGACACAGAGCCGGTTGCGATTGTTAGAGCGCCGCTGCCGCGCTGATCGGCGGTGATGCCGGTCCGCGCCGCTTGAACCGATCCGGAAAGAGTATCGACCGCAATGCTGGTGCCTTGGCCTTGCACAGCGACACCATCATTGGCGAGGCCTGTGACATCGCCGGTTGTGATGCGCGTCTCTCCGCTTCCCTGGTTGAAGGCTCCAATGCCGCGAACAGCGCCAGTGACAGAGCCAGCTGCAGTGTCGACGACAAGATCAGTGCCTTCGCCCATGGCATAGATGCCAGAGCCTTCATCGCTGCTCACATCTGCGGTTATCAGGCTAAGAACCCCGCTGCCCATATTCGCTGCAACAATGCCATCTTGCGCGCCAGCAACCGCCCCCAGATCCGTATCAACAGTAAGGTGAGTGCCCATATTGACCGCATAGATGCCCATGCCGGCATTGCTGGTGACATCGGCTGTGACGATCGAGGTAAAGCCTGTCCCAAGGTTCACCGCATTGATGCCATTGCCGCCACGCGTTTCTCCATTGACGGCATTTTCACCGTCGGTTGAAGCGGCAGCGGCAAGCTGTGCTGGTGCAAGGTTCGGTTCTGGGTTTGCCTCCGGGCTTAGCTCTGCGCCAGGCTCGCTTACCGCTTCGATTGATCCAGCGTCTGAAGTGCCAACCCCATCTGTGATCAGAACATCTCTTGAAGCAAAATCGGTTGCCGAGCTGAGCCCGGCATTTGCAGAACCATCCGCAATTTGGGTGGGCGCTGTATCCGGCGATGCAGCAGGTGCTGGCGCGTCGGTTGCGCTTGCAACCTCCACTGCGCCCGCATCATCCGCAGCATCATCTGCTGCACCAATTGCCGAAGTGCTCACATCCGCTGGCGCTGCCGCGCTCGCCATGTCTGGCACAACTTGCTCTGCCGCATTGGCCGCGTTGTTGCTGTGCCCGATATTGCCAGCGGTCTTGGCCGCCGATCCCGCAGTTTCAGGCTGTGCGCCCACAATACCCGCCACATAGGCGGCTGGCTCATCGGCAGGCACGGCTCCAACGGCCACGCTTTCACCCGCTACCTCTTGCGGAGCCTTGGTCGCCAACGTCGCTGGCGCATCAGAAGGCGTGTCCGAGCCTGCCATATGCGACGCTGTGGCGATGTACTCATCAGAAGCATTGTCTGTGGCTGCCACCGCTCCGGCGATCATTGCTGGTGCCTGTGCCGATGCCTGTGCTTGGGCAGCCGCTTCTTGCGACACTTGGGCTGGTGTCTCTACCATGTCCGCATCTTCGCTCGATACCGCATCGGCAGCGGCTGCCAACGACTGTGGTGCGGGAGCAGGATCAGAGTTAACCGGCATGGGCGCGGCAGGCATAGTAGGGACGGAGGGTGCAGCCTGCGCGGTGCTCATCACAGAGCCAGCGCTTGTGTCAATCACCAGGTTCTCGCCAGCATTGCTTGCATCAATGCCATGGCCCTCATTGCCGATCACGTTTGCAGCGATAATCGACACGCTACCAATGCCCTGGTTGGCCGCAACAATCCCGCTAAGTTTGCCACGAACCTCACCAGCAGCGCTGTCGATGGTGAGATCACCGCCCTCTTCATCGAGGTTGGCCGCGTTGATCCCGGCAACGTTACCGGTCACCGTTCCAGTGACGATCTCAACATCACCTGTGGCCACATTGACGACGCGAATGCCGTCTGTGCCGCCGGCAACTGTGCCAGCTGAACTGTCGACGAGAATATCACCGCCTTCGCCAGCTCCATCGGTCACATCGCTTGCATAGATGCCGTCACGGCTTTCGCCGGTAACATCACCTGTGACGACGGAGAGGACTTGCGCGCCCCCGTAGTTAAAGGCCTCGATCCCACGGTCGCCGCCAGATACCACTCCAGCGCTGGTATCGACGCTGATCGTGGTTCCGCCAGCGACCACACGAATACCGTCGCCGCTTTCGCCAGTAACATCGCCGGTGACAATCGAGACTTCGTCATCGAAGCTCAGAACGTTGATGCCAGCGTTTCCACCGGTCACATCTCCAGCAGTTGTGTCGATCGAGAGAAGCGTGCCGCTTGTGTAGGTCGCAATGCCGATACCGTTCTCGCCCGTCACATCAGCGGTGGTCACGGTCACATCGCCGGTCCCGCTATGGTTCAAATCAATGCCATCTTCGCCGCCTGTTACTGTTCCTGCTGAGGTGTCGATGACAAGGTCCG